>CAVPCT010000001.1:0-264544 GCA_963702475.1 uncultured Thermoleophilia bacterium
CCGGTCGACCACGTCCTCGGGGTCGAAGTCCTTGACCTCGCCCGCTATGCGGGTCTCGACGCGCGAAGCGTCGAAGCGCGTGATCGCCTCGATGCCGCTCTGGCCGGCGATCAACCGGCCCCAGGCGGTATCCACGTCGTTGCCCAGGGGGCAGACGATGCCCATCCCGGTGACCACGACGCGGCGCGGTCCGTCATCCCTATCCTGTCTCTCCGTCACGGCTTCGCCGCTCTCTCCCCGGCGCCGCTCGCCCGCTCGGACCTCGGGGCCAGCAGGTAGTGTGACACCCCCCAGTCCCGCCCCTCGCCGAACGCGAACGTCTCGGCGCAGGCCAGCAGGAAGAGCCGCCAGTCGGACCACCACCGGGCCTCCGCGTCGGGGCCGTACGTCCGGGCCAGGATCGGCCGGATCGCCTCCGTACGCGCGTCGTAGCTGCGCAGCCAGTGCTCGAGCGTGCGGGCGTAGTGCTCGCCGCTCAGCCACCACCGTTCCTCTGTGACGAGGTCGTCGTCGAACTGGAGGAAGAGGTCGTGCGCGGGCATCTGCCCGCCGCTGAAGAACCGCGAGCCCATCCAGTCGCGAGGGTCCTCGGCGCTGAACGTGTAGGCGAAGCGTACGTGACTGAAGACGTGCACGAAGACGCGCCCGTCGGGTTGCAGCCAGCGCCGCAGCCGGGCAAAGAGCTCACCGTAGTCGCGCACATGCTCGAACATCTCCACTGAGAGGATGCGGTCGAAGCGCCGGCGCGGATCGAAGGTCGCGATGTCGGCCGTGAGCGGCGTCACGTCGCCGCTTCCGGCGCGCGCGCTCGCCGCGGCGATGTGCTCGGCTTGGCTGCGCGAGTTGGACATCGCCGTCACCCGGCAGTGCGGGTATCGCTCGGCGATGAACAGCGCCAGCGATCCCCAACCGCAGCCCAGGTCCAGCACGTCCATGCCGTCCTCGAGGCCGGCGCGCTCGCAGGTGAGCGCCAGCATCGCCTCCTCGGCGGCCGCCAGGTCATCGACCTCCGGCGGCCACAGGCAGCAGCTGTACTTGAGCCGCGGCCCCAGGAACTCGGTGAAGAAGGCCGTGGGCAGCTCGTAGTGTTGCCGGTTCGCCGCCTCCTGGTGGATCACCAGGGGACCGGCGGACAGCTCGGCGGCGTAGCTGCGTAGCGCCGCCGTGTCATCGCCGTCCGCCGCGGCCTCGAGCCGCTGCAGGAGCTCCCGCAGGCGCCGGCGTATCATCCGGCGCAGCAGCGCGTCCGGCACGCGGCCCGTCGCAAGGGCTCCCTGGTCCTTCATCGCCGCCTCTCCTTCGGATGACGGCGCGAGTGTACCCCGTGCGCCCGGTCCGCGCTCGGCGGACCGACCACCGGACGGGCGCTCCCGAGCCTCTGCGCCCACCCGCGGGCCAGAGACAAGGAGCACCTTGCGAAGTCGACGCGTGACCTCCCCTTGGCTCGGCCTTCGCCACTTGCTCATCGGGCTGGGGACCGTGGAGCGGCGTCATCGCGGAGCGACGGAGGCCCTTCGTTCCTGCGGGCGCCGCCCCTTCGTCGAGCGTCACGTGCGGCAGCCACTCGAGCCACCGCGGCAGGTACCAGTTCCAGTCGCCGAGCAAGGCCTCAGGGAGCTCGTGGAGGCTGAGGGCATCGACTGCACCCGGGTCGCCTACGACCAGCCTTCGCAGCACTCCGCGGTCGTCGTCGCGCGCGAGGACGCGACGCGGACGATCAGCTGGCTGCCGCAGCCGAAGGCGGACGCGCGCATGCGCGCGCGGCTCCCGGGATTCCTCGAGGGCGTCGACGTCGTGCGCCTGGACTTCACAGATCGGAGGCTGGCCGTGGCGGCGCTCGACGAAAGCGAGCGGAGGGGCATCACCACGGTCATCGACACAGGGTCCGGACGGCCGTGGACGTCGAGCCTGCTGGACCGGGTCCATCACATGCTCGCCCCCGAGAAGTACGTGCTGAACGCAACGGGGCACCGAGCGGAGGAGGCGGTCGTCGAGCGCCGAGTGCTTCGACCTCGCTGTATGGTCCGCGGCGCTGAAGGTCACCCGGCGCGGCAACACCGGCATCCCGACGTTGGACCAGCTGGAGGACGCGCGCTCGCTGGGTCGTGTAGGCGGGTGCTTGTGACGCCGGAGGCCGGCGACTGACGGCAGGCGGTGCGCGATCCGGCGGCCGAGGCCGAGGCGGGGAGCAGGCCGTCGAGCGGGCGGGCCTGCTCAGGGTGACCGGGCCTCCACGCCGACGGTGACGTGGTGCCGCGCGTCACGTGGTCCGGCGGTTGACACTCGCTGCTCAGGGGAAACCTCCGGGAACCCAATCAGGAGGGTCATGATGGCCAAGTTCCTTGTTCGCGCCACGTACAGCGCCGAAGGCGTGCGCGGTCTGCTCAGAGACGGAGGCACGGGACGCCGCGACGCGGTAGCCGCTCTCGTCGAGTCGCTCGGGGGTACGCTCGAGTCCTTCTACTTCGCGTTCGGCGACCGCGACGTCTACGCGGTCATCGACGCCGACGACAAGGTCACGGTCGCGGCGGCGAGCCTCGCGGTCAGCGCCAGTGGAGCCACGCGCTCCGAGGTCGTCGTCCTGTTGACGCCGGACGAGGTCGACGAGGCGACCAGGAAGACCGTCACCTACCGAGCACCGGGGGCATGAGCTCGAGCCACGGCATGCGGGTCGGCCAGGACGCCCCCCGAGCGGGCAAGGGGGGCGCGGGGCCGGACCCGTGAGGTGGATGGGGCGAAGCGCCTGACCTCCGCGGTGCGGGCAGGAGTCCGCGGCGATCCCGTGGCCGCGACAGAACGCTTCGCGTCAACCAAGGTGCTGGACGCCAACCCACACAGGCTTCGGGTGAAGCCCGGGGTGAGTCTCATCCTCGCGACCTGCGTGCGGCGTTTGCGCGTGAAGCGTGGCGGACGCAACACGATCCTGCAGTCGCACCTGCCTCCTCCGAGGTGCTCAGGGACCCTTCGCCCAGGGCCGCGACAGCCATGGACGAGTGCGAGACGGGCCGACGCGCCTCGCCCCGGGGCGCGTCGGCCCGTCTCGTGGTGCTACCGGAACGTGACGCAGCCACCGTGAGTCGTGCCCGTCCCCGTTCGTCCGAGAATCACCTGATTCCGGTGAAGACAACCCTCCGAGCGCCCTCCTATCATGCAATCGAGACGCGCGGCGTGCGTCATCAAGCCCGTCCACCGGCGAGCGAGGGGCCTATGACCGTGACCAGTACCCGGCGGGAACGACCGAATGATGGGTGAGGAGGGAGTTCTCATGAAGGCGAGACTGATTTTCCTGGGTGTCGTCGTGGCAGTCGCCGTCACGATGGCGCCTGTGGCTTGGGCCGGTTCGCACCGCGCAACGACGCGGGTGTCGGGCGGCTGGTCGTGGGTCAACGTCAGTTCCACGGAGACGACGCTGACCGGCGGTAACAAGCTGTTCGCGGGTGACGAGATCGGCACCTGGACGGGCACCTTCAAGGGTACGTCGTACGACACCTTCGCGATGACGCTGACGCCGCCGTTCGACTGGGACAACAACGACTACGGGCCTGCCTGGGGCACGCTGATGTCCTACTACACCGGCACGGTGGCCGGCAAGAAGGGCAGCATGGTGGTGTTCTTCACCATCGAGGAGCCCGCAGACGACCCGGTCATGGTCGGGCACTGGGTCATCATGTGCGGTACGGAGGGGCTGGCGAACCTTCGTGGGAGTGGCACGTGGGTCAGCTCCGGCGTGGACTCGAGCGCCACGTACAAGGGGAGGATCGCCTGGAAGTGAGCCGGCACACCGACCCGGGGGGCTCGCCGCTGGAGGTGCTCATCCTGGAGCCGAATACTCGGCTGCGCGCGCGTCCCGCGACCCGGTCATGGCACGAGAATCGGATTCAGGTGAAGACGCCGGTCAATCAGGATTCACGGACTGACACCGTCGGACCGTCCGTCAGCAGGCGGGCGGTCCGTCGCGTAGGTCGCGACGACCGCCGCGACCGCATCCAGGTACCGGCCGATGCGCCGCCGGTCCTCGGCAGTCAGCCCACGCGTAAGCTCCATCATGTCGTCCACCATCGGGCGCAGTTGAGCCATGGTCTCTGAGCGGGCCTCATCGGTGAGACGCACGAGGAGCCTGCGTCTGTCACTCGGATGAGGTTCGCGGACCACGTGACCGCGCTGCTCCAGCCTGTCGAGCAGCGCGGTCACCGCGCCGGTCCGCAGGTGCAGGCGGTGAGCGAGCTCGGTGGGCCCGAGGTCGCCGTCCATGGCGAGCCACGAGATGGCGAGAAGCTCGGCCTGAGTCATGCTCATGCGGCTCGAGATCTCGAGGTGCATGCCCGCCAGCGCCATATCGAGCCGACGCACGGCTTGAGCGAGATCGTCGGGCTCGTACTCGAAACTGGCGGCGTCCCTGCTCTCTGCCACGTCGTCTTCTGCCATTTTCACTCCATACTAGAGTAACTTGATGATTGAGTTGAACAACCAAGGGGTAATTATACTGCGACCTGGTGAAGCAAGCCAGCATGAGCGCCGCCTCCTGAAGAACCCAAGGGTGGGAGTGCGGCAGAGCAGGAGGTAGCAGCAACATGAGACGCGTTTGGATCATCATCGCGGTGGTGGCGCTCCTGGCACTGCCCGCCGTCATCGCGGCGTGTGGCAACTCGGACGAGGCCTCCTCGCCGTCACCCACGCCGACGGCCGCGCAGAAGGACATCGTCGACACCGCCGTCGAAGCCGGCAGCTTCACGACGCTCGTCTCTTCCGTGCAGGCGGCCGGCCTCGAAGAGACCCTGAGAGGTGAGGGCCCGTTCACCGTCTTCGCCCCGACGGACGACGCGTTCGCTGCCGTGCCCAAGGAGACGCTCGATTCGCTGCTCGCCGACCCCACGGGTGCCCTCGCCGACGTGCTCACGTATCACGTGGTCCCCGGCAAGGTCATGTCCACCGATCTCTCGGACGGCATGGAGGTCGAGACCGTGAACGGAGCGACCATCATGATCACGGTCAATGACGACGGGACGGTGCAGATCAACGACGCTACCGTGACGACCGCCGACATCGAGACGTCCAACGGCGTCATCCATGTCATCGACGCGGTCCTCATCCCGCCCGCCAACTGATCGAACCGCACGGCAGGCGGCCCGGCGGGTCTCTCGCGAGACCCGCCGGGCCGCCGTCGTTTCGGCCACGGCGTCCCGTCGCATACCTGAGCTCGCATCCCGGCGGCCCGGTGCCTCCGTGGGTCAGGGCCTCTCCCTTGTGCGGGACGAGTCGACGGAGACGCAGCTCCTCCTGAACGTTGGCGAGGACTCTACGGTCGTCGCAGGGAGGATCGCGATGCGCGGCGACCGTGTGCAACCGTCGGAATCCGAGGGGTGACCGCCGCGTGCCGGGTCGACGTCAGGCTCGTCCTACAGGTCGCAGGTGCCCGTCCTTCGACCGCCGTTGGTGAGCCCCGGCGAAGCGGCGCACGCGTCTGGTCTCGTACATGCGCTGGTCGCAGCGCGCCAGGAGCTCCTCCATGCGGTCGAGGTCCGACCAGGTCGCGACCACGGTCCCGCAACTCAGTGAGAACTGGAACTCGTCGCCGAGGACGGCGCGCACTGAGGCCACGGCCCGCTCGAACCTTGCCGCGATCGACTGCTGCTCGAGGCGCTCGTCCCTGCCGAGGACCGCCATGGCCACGAACTCGTCGCCGCCGATGCGCGCCACCACGTCGTCCTGACGGAAGGTGGCGCGCAGCGTGTCGGCGGCAGCCGCGAGGAGAGCGTCTCCCGCCTTGTGGCCGAGCGTGTCGTTGACCACCTTGAGCCCGTCGACGTCGACGTACATGACGAGGACGCGCGCGTTGAGCAGGCGCGCGCGCGAGGCGACGCTCTCGACCATGTCGAAGAAGCCGCGGCGGTTGAGCAGTCCCGTGAGCTTGTCCTCGTTGACCATGCCCAGCAGCCGCTCGGCCTCTTCCTTGCGTACGGCGATGTCGCGCGCGACCGCCAGGCAGAGTGCGCGGCCGCCGATCTCGACCCTGCGCATGCTGAGCTCCACAGGCAGTCGCGCGCCCCGGACCGTGAACTCCACCGTCTCGAACACGCGCTTGCCCCCGGTCATCATCGTCCGCACATCATCGGTGAACTGCCGCCACGCCTCGGGCGCCACGATGTCCACGAGGGTCAGCTCCAGAAGCCGCCTGCGCGGGTACCCGAGCGACGCGCAGGCGGCACCGTTGACCTCCACGAGCGCCCCGGGCTCGCCGATCTCGTCCAACGAGAAGACGAGGATGCTGTCGCTGCACGCATCGAAGAGCGCCCGGTAGCGGCGCTCGGTGGCGATCTGCTGGTCGTGCGCCGCCCTCAGGGCCGCGATCGTCGCCAGCAGTGCATGGCGCTGTGAGAGCGCCGTCAGCACCACGAGGGCGAAGAGCAGCACACCGAGCACGCCCTGGGTGGCGGGCGGGGCGAACCACACTGCCGCGGCGACGACGGCCGCGCAGGAGACCGTGACGAATGTCGGCCAGCGCTTCACCCGTCGCCTCGACTCGCGTTCCTTCTGCCCACCACGTGCGCCACCTGTGCTCCCGGTCGGTCGTGTGCAGCTCACCCTCTTCAGCAGCACCATCGGATAGACCCGCCCTCGCTGCAAGGCCCCTTAGACGGATGTACGCAGGCCACGGCGCATCTGCAGTCGTCGCACGCCGGCTCGCTAGACGCATGTTCCAGCGAGTCGGCCGGCGCCGGCGGGCTCTGAGGCACTGCCTCAACCGCGCTGCCCTCAGGCCCCTGTCGCGTGCCCCGCCTACCCGACGGGACCTGATAGCCTGTCATCCGGAAGCCGAGCGCGATGCCGGAAGGCCACGCTCGGCTCATGGGACGAGAAGAACGGCACGAGCGCTACGGACGCACGAGGGGCGACATGCACCCGCTCTCCGAAGGCTACGTCCTGCGAACGCTGACCATCGGCGATCTGGCCGCGGTCCAGGCACTCCTGGACGAGTGTGAGTCGGCCGACACCGGCGAGCCGTGCGTGCATGAGCTGGACATCGCGGTCGAGGTCCGCAGTCATTGGTTCGACCTTGAGCACGGAGCCTGGGTGGTCGTCGCTCCCGGTGGACGGCTCGCCGGAGCCGGCTGGGTCCACAGGCCGGAGCACGACGGCACCATCACTTCGGACCACTACGTGCGGCCGGACCTCAGGGACATCGGCCTGGACGACGTGTTTCTCGACCTCATCGAGGAGCGCGCCACATGGTATGGGCATCAAGGGCGAGTTGCCGGAGCCATGCGGCTGCTCTCCTTCTGTGAGCCGCTGTTGGAGAGCCGTCGCCGGCTGCTGGCCGCGCGCGGTTTCCACGTCGTGCGCGAGCTCTACCAGATGCGCCTCGATCTCACCGAGCCGCTGTCGCCGGCGAGGTTACCCGCAGGCGTTGCAGTGCGCATGGCGCGGCCTGGCGACGACGACCGCGCTCTCCACGCGGCATCAGAAGAGGCCTTCAAGGAGCACTTCCTGTACGAGCCGACTCCCATCGACGAGTGGCGCATGCGCACGGTGCTGCGCGACGCCACAGACCCCAGCTTGTGGCTCGTAGCCTGGCACGGGAGCCAGGTGGCCGGTCAGGTGTGGGTGCTGCCTCGGGGCGAGGAGGTCTACGTCGAGAGTCTGTCGGTGGCCAAGTCGTGGCGAGGACGCGGCCTCGGTCTGGCGCTGCTGCTCAACGCGTTCGCCCTGCTGGTGGAGCGGCGCTACCCCTTCGTGCGGTTGTTCGTCGACGCCCAGAACGCCACCGGGGCACTTGAGCTCTACCTGAGGGCCGGCATGACGGTCGAGCGCCGCTTCGAGGTCTTCGAGAAGGCTGTCGGGGGGTAGGCGGGAGTCAGCATCCTCGGGCACGGCTCTACACCCAGCCCGCAACCCGGACCCCCTGTTCCTGCTGGAGCAGGACGGGTGCGTCCGAGCTCCCGCGGCATACGTGTCCCCCTCGTGGGCCGCCAGCTCAGTCGGGAGAGCGCCGCCTGAAGCCGCGGGACTCCGACCTCACGGGCGCGGTCGTCAGTCAATGATCGGCGGCAGGCAGAAGTCCTCAGCGGAACCCCGATCGCGACTGCCGCCGAGCACGCCGTATGCCGCGAGCAGCGCGAGCGCCGCGATGATGAGGACCATGCCCGTGGCCTCCACCGCCGTGGGCTGCTCACCAAGCTGGAGCCACGAAGTCACGACCCCGACGACGGGTACGGCGAGCGTGCCCAGGCCGGCCGCGCTGGCCGGCAGCGAGCGCAGAGCCACGATCCAGAGGCCTACGCACAGGGCCGTGGCGAGGACTGCCGAGTACGCCAGGCACAGCCAGAAGATGCCGGTCCACTCCGGCCGGCCGCTCTGCGCCAGCAAGGCGAGGGCGCTCAGAGCGACTGCTCCGACCGCCAGCTGCCAGGTGGTCAGCGAGAGTACGTCAGCTTGGGCCCGGCACTGCATCAGCTTGACCAGGAGTGCACCTCCCGCCCAAGCGAGTCCGGCGGCGACGGCGAGGATACCGCCGAGCGCGCCGCCGCTGTCCCACGGACGCACGACGAGGATGAGGCCGGCGAACGCGAGCGACACGGCTGGCCACTGGAGGCCGCGCAGTCGCTCGCCCAGGAACGGCCAGGCAAGAAGCAGCAGCCAGAACGGCATCGTGTACACCAGCACCGAGACCCTGCCGGCTCCGCCCACGCTGAGCGCGAGGGTGGCGAGGATGTTGAACAGCGCCGTCTGCAGCAGGCCGATCGGTACCGTCCATCGGAACGGCGGCGGGCGCAGCGGCCGCCCCGTCCCCATGAGCACCAGGAAGAGGCACCCGGTGCCCAGCGCCGTGATGAGGGCGATGAACGTGAGTGGCTCGGCGTAGTCGAGCGCGATCTTGCTGACCACCCAGCTGTAGCCCCAGATCGGCGCGATCCCCGCGAGGGCGAGGACGCCCAGGTGACCCGTACGGTGCTGCTGGGCCTCGGCCATGTCGCCATGCTATCCGACACTTCGCATCGTCGGTCGCCTCAGTCGTTGTCCGAGGTAAGCGATCCTGTCGATCCACGCGGAAACCCATGAAGGACGCAGTCCGGCTGTGCTCCTCGCACGCCTGCGCGACGTGTTCGCGCTCGGGTCTCAACGCCACTGGCATCGCCGGCGGGCCCGAAGGGAACACATGCCTACCGGCACCGGACGGCGCTTCGCCGGCCGCGGCCGCACACGGTCATCTGGGAGGTGCCCTTGGACCCGAAGTGGACCTGCATCGACGGCAACGAGGCGGCTGCGCGGGTCGCCTACGCCCTCAGCGAGGTACTGGCCATCTACCCGATCACGCCGTCCTCGCCCATGGGTGAGGCGGCCGACGGCTGGGCGGCCGCCGGCAGGCCGAACCTCTGGGGCGTCGTGCCCGACGTCGTCGAGATGCAGTCTGAGGCGGGCGCGGCCGGAGCGCTGCACGGAGCCCTGCAGAGAGGTGCGCTCTCAGGGAGCTTCACGGCCTCGCAAGGCCTCCTGCTGATGATCCCCAACATGTTCAAGATCGCGGGCGAGCTGACGCCCGCCGTGATCCACGTGTCGGCGCGCACGGTGGCCACGCACGCCCTCTCGATCTTCGGCGACCACAGCGACGTCATGCACGCGCGCACCACGGGGTGGGCGATGCTCGCCTCCGCCTCGGTGCAGGAGGCTCAGGACCTGGCGCTCGTCGCGCACGTCGCCACGCTGCGCGCCCGCGTCCCGTTCATCCACTTCTTCGACGGCTTCCGCACCTCGCACGAGATCGACAGCATCGCCCTCCTGAACGACGATGACCTGAGGGCCCTGGTGCCCGAGGAGGAGATCCTCGCCTTCCGCGCCCGGGCCCTGACCCCGGACGCTCCGCTCGTGCGCGGCACGTCCCAGAACCCCGACGCCTACTTCCAGGGCCGTGAAGCGTGCAACCCCTTCCACCTCGCCACACCCGGCATCGTCGCCGGGGCCATGGCGGCGTTCGGTGCGCGCACCGGGCGTCACTACGGGCTCGTGGAGTACGAGGGCGCGCCCGACGCGGAGCGGGTCGTCGTCCTCATGGGGTCCGGCATCGGCGCGACCGAGCAGACCGTGGACACGCTGATCGCGGCCGGCGAGAAGGTAGGCCTGGTGAAGGTCCGCCTGTACCGGCCGTTCCCGGCGGAGCAGTTCGTCGCCGCTCTGCCCGAGTCGGTGTGCGCGATCGCGGTCCTCGACAGGACCAAGGAGCCGGGTGCGACGGGCGAGCCGCTCTACCTCGACGTCGTGACCGCGCTGGCCGAGCATATGGACTCCACGGAGCCGCGCTTCGAGCGTATGCCGCGGGTCATCGGCGGCCGCTACGGCCTGTCGTCGAAGGAGTTCACCCCCGGCATGGCCAAGGTGGTCTTCGACGAGCTCTCGGCCGCGACCCCCAAGCGCCACTTCACCGTCGGCATCACCGACGACGTCACGCACCTGAGCCTCTCGCCCGACGCGGAGTTCCGCTACCCGCGCCCCGCCGGCGAAGTGCAGGCGATGTTCTTCGGCACCGGTTCGGACGGCACGGTCGGAGCCAACAAGAACACCGTCAAGATCATCGGCGAGGGCACCGACCTGTGGGCCCAGGGCTACTTCGTCTACGACTCGAAGAAGGCCGGCTCCGTCACGGTCTCCCACCTGCGCTTCGGCCCCAATCCGATCCGCTCCGGCTACCTGATCGAACGCGCCGACTTCATCGCCTGCCACCGCTTCGGCTTGCTCGGCAAGCTCAAGGTGCTCGGGCACGCCCGGGACGGCGCGACGTTCCTGCTCAACAGCCCGTATCCGGCCGACGAGGTCTGGGACAACCTCCCCGAGTGCATCCAGGAGCAGCTCATCGAGAAGCACCTGCGCTTCTGGGTGATCGACGCCGACAGAGTCGCCGCAGAGACCGGCATGGGCAACCGCATCAACACCGTGATGCAGCCCTGCTTCTTCGCGCTCTCCGGCGTCCTGCCCGTCGACGACGCCGTGGCGCGCATCAAGGAGTCCGTCGAGAAGACCTACGGCAAACGCGGCCCCGTCATCGTGGAGCGGAACTTCGCCGCCATCGACCGATCGTTGCAGGAGCTCACCGAGGTCAAGGTGCCCGAGTCGGTGACCTGCAGCGGTTCGCCGCTGATCACCGTGCCCGACGACGCTCCGGAGTTCGTGAAGCGCGTCACCGTGCCCCTGCTGGCCGGCGAGGGCGACCTGCTGCCGGTGAGCGCCTTCCCGGTGGACGGCTCGTACATCACCGGCACCTCGAAGTACGAGAAGCGGGTCATCGCCCGGGAGATCCCGATCTGGGACCCGGAACTCTGCATCGACTGCGGCAAGTGCGCCCTGGTCTGCCCTCACGGCGTGATCCGCATGAAGGTCTACGAGCCTTCGCACCTCGAGGGCGCGCCCGAGGGGTTCCGCAGCAAGGAGTTCCGCTCCAAGGAGTTGCCTGGTCATAGGCTGACCATCCAGGTGTCGCCCGACGACTGCACCGGCTGCGTCGTCTGCGTCAACGTCTGCCCCGCCAAGAGCAAGACCGAGGTGAAGCGCCGGGCCATCGGCATGGAGCCGGCGGCCGAGCACCGTGTCGCGGAGCGCGTCAATTGGCGGTTCTTCAACACCATCCCTCCGCTGGCCAGGGACCTGCTCCCACGCGACACCGTCAAGGGCTCGCAGGTGCTGGAACCGCTGTTCGAGTTCTCCGGGGCCTGCACGGGCTGCGGTGAGACGCCCTACGTCAAACTGGTCTCGCAGCTCTTCGGCGACCGCATCGTGGTCGCCAACTCCACCGGCTGCTCGTCCATCTACGGCGGCAACCTGCCCACGACTCCGTGGACCGTGGACCGCGAGGGACGCGGGCCGGCGTGGAACAACTCCCTGTTCGAAGACACGGCGGAGTTCGGCATGGGGATGCGCATGGGCTCCGAGGCGCGCCTGGCGCGGGCGCGGGTGCTCCTCGAGCGCCTCGCCCCGCGTCTTGACGGCGCCCTCGTCACGGGGATCCTCGAGGCACGCCAGGACACCGAGCTGGAGCTGCGCGAACAGCGCCGGAGGGTGGCCGAGCTGGTGAGAGCCCTGGAGGGTCTGGACGACGAGGACCCCGAGGTCCGTCACCTGCTGAGGCTCGCCGACGACCTCGTGCACAAGGGCGTCTGGATCATCGGCGGCGACGGCTGGGCCTACGATATCGGCTTTGGCGGCCTCGACCACGTGCTCGCCGGCACGCGGAACGTCAACATCCTCGTGCTGGACACCGAGGTCTACTCCAACACCGGCGGACAGGCATCCAAGGCGACGCCGCGTGGAGCGGTGGCCAAGTTCGCCGCCTCAGGAAAGTCGACGGCGAAGAAGGACCTCGGCGCCCTGGCCATGGCCTACGGCACCGCCTACGTCGCGCAGATCGCCATGGGGGCCAACGACGCCCAGACGGTCAAGGCGCTCCTCGAGGCCGACGCCTGGCCGGGACCGTCCCTCGTGATCGCCTACTGCACCTGCACGGCTCACGGGATCGACATGGCGAAGTCGATGGACCACATGAAGGACGCGGTCCGCAGCGGCTACTGGCCCCTGTACCGCTTCCAGCCCACCCGGACCAGGGACGGCCAGCCGTTCAAGCTCGACTCTCGGGCGCCGTCGCTGCCGGTGCGCGAGTTCATCGCCGCAGAGGCGCGCTTCGGCATCCTCAGCCGCACGCACCCGGAGCGCTCCGAGCACCTGATCGAGCAGATCCAGGCCGACATCGACGAGCGCTGGCGCTACTACGAACAGCTGTCCTCGATGTCGCGGACCACGCGCGCGTCCGCGGGCGGCGCTCGCGTCGACGACCGCGACGACGGCGTGCAGGACCAGGAGGACCCCTCATGAGCCGGTTGTCCACGAGCTACCTCGGCCTCGAGCTGCGCAGCCCGCTCGTCGCCTCCGCGAGCCCCTTCACGCGGCAGCCGGAGAGCGCCCTGCGGCTTCAGGAGGCCGGCGCTGCGGCCATCGTCCTGCCTTCGCTCTTCGAGGAGGAGGTCGTGAGCGAGGAGGTCGAGCTCAGCCGGGCGCTCGAGCAGGGCGCCGAGAACTTCGCCGAGGCGCTCGACTACTTCCCGGCGGTGGACACCTTCGAGAGCATCGCCGACCGCTACCTCGCGGCCATAGGCAAGGCGAAGGAGCAGCTGGACGTGCCCGTCATCGCCAGCCTCAATGCGACCTCGAGCGGCGGGTGGGTGCGCTACGCGAGGCTGATCGAGGAGGCGGGCGCCGACGCGCTCGAGCTGAATCTCTACCGGCTGGCGGCCGACCCTGCCCGCTCCGGGTCGGACATGGAGGCCGGCGACCTCGAGGTGATCCGTCGCGTCAGGGAGTCGACCGGACTGCCGCTGGCGGTGAAGATCTCGCCGTACTACTCGGCGCTGGCCAACTTCGCCCTCACCGTGGCCGGGACGGGCGCGAACGGCCTGGTGCTCTTCAACCGCTTCTACCAGCCGGACCTCGACGCCGATGCCCGCGAAGTCGTACCGCGGCTCGAGCTCAGCCAGCCGTGGGAGCTTCGGCTGCCGCTCCGCTGGATCGCGATCCTGCGCCCGCACCTCGTCGGACGCGCCTCGCTCGCCGCGTCGAGTGGGGTCAGCACCGGCATCGACGCGGCGAAGGCGCTGCTCGTGGGCGCGGACGTCGCCATGATGACGTCCGCGGTCCTCCGCCACGGCCGCGAGCACTTCGCGACGGTGGAACAGGAGTTGGTGCGGTGGATGGACGTCAACGAGTACGCCTCGGTCGAGGAGCTCCGGGGCAGTGTGAGCTACGCCGCCAGCGACGACCCGTCGGCGTTCGAGCGTGCCAACTACCTGAAGATCCTGCACTCCTGGAACCCAGCGTAGGCCTGACGACCCGCCGGCGTCTCTCCTTGAGCCGCTGCCGGGCGAGCAGCGCGACGCCACGGCGGCTGCGGAGGGCGGTCGTGTCGTCGCGTCGTGACCGCGCAGGTCCTCGTCGTCGTAGCCGGCCGCGCGCTGCGCCGCGCAATCGACGTGGAGGAGAGAGCAGCGGCACGCGGCCGCAGTCCGGCGCTCGAAGGTCGGCGCTGCCGCTGCCGGGCGGTGCCGGGCAGTCGGGACTTCAGCCCTCAGCGGGCGCTGGAATCGCCCCGAGCTGCTGCATCATGGCCATGCTGTCCATCAGCCCCCAGTGCTCGACGAGCTTGCCCCCGGCGATTCGGATGATGTCTATCACACCGACGGACACTCTCTTGCCGGTGGGCGGAACGCCCATGAAGTCGCTGCCCGTGTGGGTACCGGTCCAGGTCTGGCGGATCACCACCTTGTCGCCCTCGGCCACGATGTCCTCCACTGTGGCCTTGAGATCGGGGAATGCACGGCGCCACATCATGGTCAACTGCTTGACACCCTCACGACCATCCGCAAGTCCGGGTGGGACCTCCTCGCGTTCGGCGAAGTCGGGCGCCAGGAAGTCGTCCGCCCTATCGATGCTCCCCTGGTTGAAGATCTCCTCCACCATCTGACGCACCAGCGCCTTGTTCTGCTCAGTCGACATCGCTCATGCTCCCTTGTCGGCGTGGAAAGCGCCGCGTCGTGCGCGCGGCAGTCGTCAGCGCATCGGTTCCCGGCCGCCGTCATTGCGCGGTCGCCCGGAGTAGTACCCACGAAGTGACGTCGCCTGGCTTCCGTCCGTTGAGTGTGCGGACAGACTGTGCGGCGAGTGACGCCTGACGCCTCCGTGAGCTCCGTTCCGCCATAGGCGCCGCCGACCTGGCGTGATAAGAGTGAGTCGCATGGCGACATCCCGTCGCGGCAGAAGGAGATCACGATGCCACGCGTGTCCCTGAATCAGAACGCTCCTGAGTTCAGCCTGCCCGACTTCTCCGGCGTCCCCGTCAGCCTCTCGGACTACCGGGGCGAGAAGAACGTGCTGCTCGTCTTCAACCGCGGCTTCACCTGACCGTTCTGCCGCCGGCATATGGCGCAGTTGCGCCGTGACTATCCCCAGTTCGTGGCCCGCGACGTCGAGGTCGTGGTCGTCGGCCCCGAGAACGCGCGTGGGTTTGCCGACTACTGGCACAAGGAGTCCCTGCCCTTCGTCGGTCTGCCCGACGCGACACACAGCGTGCTCAAGCTCTACGGGCAGGAGGTGAACATCTTCAGGCTCGGACGGATGCCGGCCCAGGTGCTGATCGACAAGGCCGGGGTCGCGCGCTTCGTGCACTACGGACACGACATGAGCGACATCCCGGAGAACGAGGAGATCCTGGCGCTGGCCGACGAGATCAACGCCTCGACCGGCGGCTCCGTCGCCTAAGGGCGCATCGCACCAGACTGATGAGACGCCCTTCGCGCTCGAGGGTGAAGCGGCTCTGGGGACTCGTGGTGACCGACTGGCCATCGCCTTCGTCCGTATCGTCTTCACGGTCTCCAGTGGCGCGAAGCGTGCGCCGCCGCCCGCAGCCCCGCTGCAACCCGCGGGCTTTGTCCGGTGTTGACGTGAAAGCGGAAGAGGTCCGGGCTCGAGTAGTGACCGACGCTGTCCAGCATTCGCCGGGCAACCCCGACCTGATCCAGGTCGACGTCTGCGTCGAGGTGCCCGAGGGCGCGCTGACTTGTGCTTCGTGACGGCCGAATCCGGCATCGACAGGACTAGGCGCGATCACGGGTCCGCCGTACCATCGACACTGGGGAGGGGTCAAGCGCCTCGACGGGATGGCCACCGTCCGCCATGACAGGCGGTATCGAGTGAAGCCTCCGATGATGCAGGCTCCAGGGGGGAGTGAGCGCGATGAGCACTGACACGACAAGGGCACCTCGCGGCGACGTCGTGGAGCTCCCGATCGGGCTGCCGTCCGGGTCCGAGCTCGTGGCGGTGGGGCGTCACCGGGGAGAGAGGATCGAGGTGACTCCCTCCGCGTTCACCGCGGTCCGCGGCGTGCGCAGCGAAGCTCACCTCAAGGCCGAACGGGCGAGGGCCGGGGAGCTGACCTGGTCGATGATCATGGGCCGGGCCACCATCGACGAGCAGGTCGATGCTCTCCGGTATCTGGACGCACGTGGTGCTGAGTCAGGTTTCGTCATCGATCGCGGCATGGTGATCCCCGACTGGACATCGGGCCTTCCGCCGGCGCTTCGGGGAGATGCTCTCAAGGGCACCAGCTTCCTGCTGAGTGGGGAGGAGGACCACAAGCGGATCGCCCAGGCGGCTCCGATCTCCCCCGCCTTCTGCGACTGGCACATCGGGTCGCCTTTCTGCGTGGACAACACTGCGGCAGCCATCGCTGCAGGCGCCTCGTCACACGGCGTACTCGCCCAGTTCGCGTGGGACCTTCCCTTGGTCCACGACGACGTCCCCGGGATCGTGGAGAACGTCACTGCCATCGGCATGGTGGCGGCCCGGCGCGATGAGTGGCTGTTCGTCGATTCGTACATGGACGACGGCATGCCCAGTCACTTCGTCGACAACGCTTCGCTCGTGGGGTACGCGCTGCTCGAGAAGTACGTCGTGGACGACCTCTGTGGGGCGCGCTACGCCACCGGCTTCGGCGGCCTCATCAGCGACATCCCGACCAAGGTGGGCGTTTGGCTGGCGCTGCATGAGGTTCTTAACGCGGAGCACCCCGGCCTCTCCTATCTGTACGGCAATACCATCTCGCCCTCCGAGACCGAGGTGGAGCAGAACTACGGCGTCATCGGACCCGAGATGGCCGTCTTCGCGGCCGTGGAGTCCCGCATGCGCACAGGCGTCTCGCTCCTGCCGACGCCCATCACAGAGAGGATCGAGGTCCCGACGCCGCAGGCCATCTTCGACGCCCGTGTGGTCGCAGGAAAGGCCTCCGAGCGAGGCGCCGAACTTGCTCGACTCCTGGACTGGCCCGGCATCGAGCGCACGCGTGACGCGCTCGTTCGGCACGGCAGGGCCTTCTTTGCGAACGCGATCGACCTGCTGAGAGCGAACGGCGTGGACGTCCTCGATCCGCTCCAGGTGCTGCTCGCTCTTCGGCGCATCGGCGCCCACCGCCTGGAGTCGCTCTGTCACCCGAGTGTGGCCGATGACCCGACAGCCGACGTCGTGCCGGTGGTCCCGACCGAGCTCCTTTCGATGGCTCAGGAGATGGCGGCCGCAGAACTCGCGGCCATCAAGGCGAGGGGGCTGGATGGAAGCATGAGAGGGAAGCGCATCATCGTCGCCTCGGCCGACACCCACTGGTACGGCGCATTCGCGGTGAGGACCGTCCTAAGGGCGCTTGGGGCGGACGTGCTCGATGCGGGTTCGGAGTGCGGGCCTGAAGCGCTCGCGGGACTGGCTCGAAGAGAGGGGGTCGAGAACATCGCGGTGAGCGCTCACAACGGTCAGTGTCTCACCTTCGGCGTCAGGCTCGCCGAGCTCCTCAGGGATGACGGTCCGCGCTGCACCATCTACGTCGGGGGCAAGCTGAACGCCATTGTGGACGGCGACACGGAGCCCTCGGACATGACCGAAGACCTGCGCCGGGCGGGTCTCGTTCCGTGCCGCTCTGTCGTCGATCTTGTGGCGTACGGTCGGACACCGCCGTGGTCGGCGAGCATGCTCCCGTCCGCTCGGTGAGGGGGTCCTTCAGCGGCGTGCGGTAGCCTCGCTCACCCGACGGTCAGTGTGCCAGAGTCACAGGCGATCCGCGCAGGTATTTTGCCGCTTCTGTACAGAAGGCTCACTCGCCTCGGTCTCGTGCGTCGCTGGTCGCCCGCGGATCTGACGCCCTTGTGTCCGCCGTGCCCGCGTTGCCGTGGATGCTCGCGCCCAGCGCAGAATCACCGGATTCTGGTGAAAACAGCCCGCCGTGCGCCCTCCTACGATGTGACTCACAGGGAACCCGTGGGGGGAGGGCGTCATGAAGAAGCTCCTGTGTCCGCCGGGCTGCGCGCTGATCATCGCCGTGCTCTCCCTCGCCGCCTGCGGCGGCGCGAGCTCACCGCCGTCAGGGTCGCCAGAGGAGTCACCGTCGGCGCCCGGCTCGCCCACCCCGGCGGTCGTGGTCAGTGCCACGCCGCCGCCGACGTACAGCTACACGCCGGGCGCCAAGCCGATCCCCGCCGCCACCTTCCCCGCGCAGGCGGGCTCCACTGACGTCGGGGAGGCGTCCACCGGCTGGTGGTTCGAACCGCAGACCGACATCCAGGTCACTCACCTGGGCTACTACGATGATGGCGGTGACGGCCTGCTCCACGAACACCCGGCCGGCATCTATGACGACAGACGAAGAGGCTGCTCGCCCACGCCGTGGTGCGGCGGGCCGGTCCGCTGGAGTCGTCGTTCCGCTGGGTGAAGATCAAGCCGTTGACGCTGAAGGCGGGCAGGACCTACATCGTGGCAGCCTACGCCATGCCGCCCTTCGACCCGGAGGTCGCGGACCCCGACGGCCTCACCTGGGCGTCGGAGATCGAGGTAGGGACCAACATCTACGTCGACGCCACCAAGCTCCAGTACCCCACGACGCCCTACAACCGCCTGTATCTCACCCCGAACTTCAAGTTCCGCGTCGTCCCCGTCCCGGTCGCCGCTGCTACCTTCCCCGCCCAGGAGGGCACGAATGCGGGCTTCTCGCCGAGCACCAACGGCTGGGAGTTCAAGCCCACGGCCGACATCGTCGTCACCGACCTCGGCTACTTCGACGACGCGCAGGACGGGCTGCGTCACAGTCACCCGGTGGGCATCTTCGACGCGGTCTTCACGGCCGCATCTGCAACCATTCTGCAACCGAGATGCTCGTGACTGGATGACCTTGGGCGGGTCTCTCTGGCACCTTCACCGCTATACTTGACCCCTTCGTGGGCCGCTAGCTCAGTTGGGAGAGCGCCGCCTTTGCACGGCGGAGGTCAGGGGTTCGACTCCCCTGCGGTCCACCACCTGGTTCACGCTCAGATATTGTGCAGTTCCGGTACATCCTTTCCACCGTGGCTCCGGTAGGTGCGTTACACCTCAGGACGCGGTTCCGGTACCTGTGTTACACCCCTCGCTCCTGAAGATGGGGCCAGCCCGCCCTCGAATAGACGACCAGCCGAGGTCGTCGACGGGGGAGGGCAGCTGCGGTGCTCACAGGGCTGGGAGTCGTGGAACAGCGCCACAAGGCCGTGCTGGAGGTGCTCGACGGCCTCGCCGTGAGCGAGGTCGCCCTCAGGTACGGGGTCACGCGCCAGACCGTGCACCGCTGGCTGCGCCGCTACGAGGCCTCAGGGCTCGCCGGCCTTGCCGACGCCTCCAGTCGACCCGCGAAGTGCCCCCACCAGCTGCCGCCCCACCTCGAGGAGCGCATCGTCGAGCTGCGGCGCGAGCACCCCGGCTGGGGGCCGACTGGAGTCCACTCAGAGGACGGAGGTCACCGATGCCGAGAAGCCTCGGCCTAGGGAAGGCAGGAGGCCGCTGCTCGAGTGGCTCGTCATGGGTGAAGACTAGGAGCCGTCGGTCGAACTTGGCAGCCGGACCTCCAGTGATGTGGAGCTTCAATCGACGAGGACCAACGCAAAGAAACGGTAGGCCTCTTCCTTGTCTGGACAGGCTCGATGTCGCGCCCAGCGTTGCGTGCCGTGGTGTACACATCAAGGCCACACGCCTCCATTGACGGTCGCGCGCGTTCCGGCGACGGACAGTCTTCGCCGGGAGTGCAGCCGCCGCAGGAATCGCAAGGGGCCGCGCCCATGACCCACGCCTTGTGAAAACCAGCCAGAAAGAGCTTCGCTCTAGTGCCAACCCGACCTCATTGAGGCGCCGGGACTGTCGTCGCTCTTGTCAGCGCCAACGGTTGGCCCCACCTCGAGCAGGATGGCCTGTCGGAATTCACTTACCACGCGCCGGATCTGGTCCACTGGCGGCGCATTCGGCGGACACGTCTGTGTTTGCCGACATCTTCGCAGCCGAACAGGCACTTCATGCGTGCCCACTCCGCCACTACAACATCCACTGTGCGCATTGGCGTCGCTGCATCTGCGCCGAGCGCCACGGCGCGATCACACCAATGCTCCAGGTCTTTGAGCGCCATCGTCAGTTCCCCTTTCCGTGATGCATGGTGCCTATCTGCCTAGGTCAGACAAGCGACCGGTGGTGGTTGACGAGGTCGCGGCCGAGGCTATCTCGCTTTCCTGTATCACCGAGCCGCACCCCCCGGTCGGTATCCTTGTCGGCGCCCCACAGCAAATCGTCGAACCCTAGGGGCTCACCCGGTCTTGTCACGATGATGTCGGTCTCGTCCCAACTTCCCGCGAAGAGCCGGGCATACGCGTCCACGGTGCCTGGCACTACCTGGTGTTCGAGTTCCCATTCTGTTGCGCGAGACAGGCTGCGAGGCAGCCATTCCGCAACATCATAGGCGCCAGTGTCTATGAGTGACATGCTCATAGCCGGCGAACATCAGCCTTAGCATCCTCTTCGCGTCTTCGCCGCTGTGCTGCCTCATCCAGTCGTCGACGTGGCTGATGAATCCGGGGTGGCAGAGCCAGCCCTTCGTCAAGTAGTACGAATGAGCATCACGGTCGATAGCCCCGGTCTCACAGTCGCGGCACAGCAGTGCTTCGATGCAGTCATGGGCTCTGAGGCAGGCCAGCCCACGTTCGGCGTGATGCCAGTCCTTCGAGTCCACCACCGCAGTAGCCAAAGCAGAGGATGAGATCACCGACTGGCCCCACCTCGACCAGGTCGTCAACCGGATGCTCGCCGGGCCCGATACTGTGGACGGCCACACACCGGCGCGTCTTCACTCCCTCATCGAGCTGGTCGACGGTCTCCTGAAGTGCCGCCTTCAGCTTCTGCGGGTGTTCGTGCAGGAGCTCTCGATCCATATCATCGGCGGTCGGTTCCCAGCCGGGTAGGCTAGCTCGAGCGCATGCAGGACCTCGTCGACGATCATGACGCAAGAGACGATAGCTGCGACTTTGGGCATCGTTCTCTCCTCTTCTGGTCGGCCCATGACGAAGGTTCGGCTGCACGCAGGGTCGGGGTGGCTGTGGGCGGCGGACGGGGATGCCAGCGCCCAGGTGACTCCTCCCGCGCCACAAAGCGCATCGACGGATGCTCTCATGAGGCCGTCGATGGTCTCTCGCTCCAAGCCATACACGAGGGATCGCGAGGTCGACATCGATGCGCCCCGATGACCGCTTGGAGGCCGAAGGGAGAGAGCTGCACTGGGCACCTATCCGCAAAGACGTCAGGCTGCAGTGAAAGCTGCCGACCGCAGTACTCGCATAGCACTTGATATGTCCTACGAGGGGGCCGCTAGCGTCTTCGCAGCGTTCGGCCACGTCTGTCAGCAAGGCGGCGACGATCCCTTCGGGTCGGGGACCTCACCTTCTATCGTCAGTCTCAGGGTGTACGGCTCGATGTCGTCGACGCGTCTCATCTGATGCTGTCAGTCAGGTGTGCCAGCAGCGGCCGCAGACGGTCTTCATCACTGACATCGATTCTCCAGGTTGTGGCCCTCGAATCGACCTTCTGAACGATTGCCTCAGCGAAATCCACCTCTTCGATACTGGCCACAGCCAGCTTGGACAGCACTATCTCATCGGCCTGTGTGATCTGCGCTTCGATCAGAGGTGTCATGACCTCCCACAGCAGCGGCAGCCGTGTCGGGTCCACGACGGTTACGAGACGCTGGTCCACGAACGGTCGCCCACGGTAGTGGGTCAAAGCGTCAAGGATGCCCGAGGGTGTAGCCACACCGGACGCCTCTACAATCACCATCGCGGGCCGATAGCGCTCGCTGATCTCCTGGAGCGTCGCGACGAGATCCACGCCCAACTGGCAACAGATGCATCCGGCGGTGATCTCCCAGACATCAAGGTCATTGTCGCGCATGACCGCTTGATCGATCCCGATCTCACTGACCTCGTTGACGATGAAGCACGTCTTGTGACCGGCCATGGCCAGACGCTTGGCCAACGCGACGATAAGTGTCGTCTTTCCAGAGCCCAAGAAGCGGTGAAGACGAGGAGCCGCATTCACTCCCTCGAGTGCAGACTGCCGGACTCTGTCTTCAGGAGTTCGCGGATGAGGCGCACGCCTGCAGCTGCATCGGTACACCAACCGTCGGCGCCAGAGTACTCGCGGGCCGGCCGTGTCTCGTTGCTGATTCCAACCTGGGCCTTCATGGTCAGGCGATTGGCACGGCAGATGGAGATTCTGCCCGAGGACCTCCATGCCTTGGGAGGACGGGCCCTGACATCTGAATTGGTTGCCAGGGAAGTCCCTCCCAATTGCGACCCGCTCGGCCCTGAGAACAAGTTGGTCATCGCTCCAGGAATCCTTTCCGGCACGGTCGCCGTCAATTCAGGTCGTCTCTCCATCGGAGCCAAGAGCCCCCTCACCGGCGGGATCAAGGAGAGCAACGTCGGCGGCAACGTCTCGCAGCGGCTGGCGAGGCTGGGCGTGGCAGCGGTGATAGTCGAAGGATGCGCGCCCTCCGGAACCCACACGCTGTGATTCGACCTAGACGGAGCAGCACTTCAACCGGCCGACGACCTCCGGGGTCTTGGCAACTACGAGGTGGTCGAGCGTCTGCGCGCATCTGCCCCGGGACGGCTGAGCTGCTTGTCCATCGGTCCCGCGGGCGAGATGCTCATGCGCTCAGCGGGAATCGCGGCGACCAGCACCAACGGATATCCGTCCCGGCACGCCGGGCGCGGAGGCCTCGGCGCGGTAATGGCGTCCACGGGGCTCAAGGCCATCGTCTTCGGCGACCCCAAGGGAGCTCGGACCGGGGCCGCCGACTACGATGCCTTCCTCAACGCGAGCGAAGCCTGGCGGGACCTGGTCAGAGACCACGTCATCAGTGAAGCGCTGCGCGAGTTCGGCACACCGAACACGGCCGGCGCCATCGATGCTGTGGGCGCCTATCCCACGAGGAACTTCTCGGCTGGGACCTTCGAGGGTGTCGACAAGATCAATGGCCAGGCGGTGCACGACATCATCAAGGAGCGCGGCGGGAAGGTCACCCACGCGGGGTGCAGCAACTGCGTCATCCAGTGCTCCAACGAGTTCGTGGACGAGAAGGGCGACTACGTCACTTCGGCCTTCGAGTACGAGACCATCTGGGCCAACGGCGCAAATTGCGGCATCGACGACATCGACGCGCTTGCCCGCATTGACTGGATGCTCGATGACTGCGGCCTGGACAGCATGGAGACCGGCTGTGCCATAGCCGTTGCGATGGAAGCCGGAGTCAAGGCGTTTGGCGACGCCGCCGGCGTGATGAAGTTGTTGCAGGAGGTGCGCGAGGGCACGCGGCTGGGCCGCATCATCGGCAATGGCGCGGCGATGGTCGGCAAGGAATTCGGCGTGAGAAGGGTACCCGTCGTGAAAAACCAGGCGATGGCCGGTTATGACCCGCGAGGCATCCTTGGCCAAGGCGTGGGCTACGCGACATCGCCCATGGGCGCTGACCACACCGCCTGCTTCGCCCCGGCGCAGAGTGTCTTCGGAGTGAGTGACTACGTCGATCCTCTTCAGCCAGAGGGACAGATCGAGTACGCTCGGGCGCTGCAGGTCGACGCCGCGATGTTGGACGCGCTCGGCTTCTGTCAGTTCGAAGCGTTCCCGCTTGCCGACAGCAGGCAGGAGGGTATGGCGTTGATTGCAGCGATGGTCAACGCAAAGCTCGGCACGACTCTGACGCCAGCGGACCTGGTCTCCACGGGCCGGAAGGTGCTCAGCGTGGAAAGGGAGTTCAACAGGGCGGCCGGATTCACCGCTGCCGACGACAGACTCCCTGACTTCTTCCTCACCGAGCAACTGCCTCCGCACAACGTCGTGTTCCCCATCCCTGAGCAAGACCTCGACACCGTCCTCGACTTCGAATCATCGTGAGCAGAATGATCGCTGCGTGCGGAGTGCGGACATGAAGCGAGCAGCAATAGTCGGTGTGGGCACGATCGGCGCGGGGTGGGCCACCCTCTTCGCCGCAAACGGGTACCGGGTGACGCTGTTCGATGAGAACAGCGAGTACCTGCAACGATCACTGGCGCTGGTGCATTCGTCACTCTCCTTCCTGTTCGCTCATGGACTCGGTCGCGGGTCGGTGGGACCAGAGGGCGCCGAGGAGGCCAAAGGCCGACTGGTGGCGTGCGAAAAGCTGGGAGATTCTCTCCTCGGGGTGGACTTCGTCCAGGAGTCCATCATTGAGGACTACGCCAGGAAGTCCGCGCTCTACGACCAGCTTGAGGCTTTCATCCCCGCATCGACCCCGGTGGCTTCCAGCAGTTCGGGGTTGCTCATCAGCAAGCTGCAGGAGGGCAGACGACACCCGGAGCGCTTTCTAATCGGTCACCCGTGGAACCCGCCCTACCTGGTTCCCCTCGTGGAGATCGTTCCCGGTCCTCATACGCCACCTCCGATGGTGGAGGCGGCACGCGGGGTGTACGAAGGCCTCGGGATGGATGCAATCCTCGTCAACAAGGAGATCCCGGGTCATGTCGGCAATCGCCTGGCGGCGGCGTTGTGGCGTGAGGCGATCGACCTCGTCGTCAGTGGGGTAGCCAGTGTGGAGGACGTGGACAAGGCGGTCCGGTCCGGACCCGGCCTGCGCTGGGCGCTGATGGGTGTGCATCTCACGTATCACCTGGGTGGTGGGCCAGACGGAATCGAGTACTTCATTGACCATTTGAAGCCTGCGTTCGAGTCCTGGTGGGCCGACATGGCGGGGTGGTGCGAACTCCCCGCTCAGGCGCGGGACGCTCTGACGGCAGGGGTTTGTGAGATGGTGGGTGACGAGCGCTACGAGGATATGGTGGCTCGAAGGGACGAGCTCCTCGCCGGTCTTCTGAAGCTGAACCAATCGAGGAGAGAGCGGAATCCCCTGGTTGTCATCTCCGAGGAGGACTCGCAGTTGTCCGTGGCCTGATGTGACCACAAGGCGTTCTTCGCGCGGCCTTCGCCGTGTGCCTTGAGACCGAGGGCTGAGCCCGTCCTCAAGGCTCTGAGTTGAGTCACCGCTGTCGAAGGTCCTGCCGCGCAGCCGAAGCAGCATACGGCGTATTCACATGCATACATCTCATGACTTGAAGTCACTCAAAGGGCGAGTTGCTCTCTTGTCACTGGGTCGAGGGGAAGGCGAGGTATATGCAGGTCGAGATCAAGATTCTTTCCGGCTTGATACGGGCATCGGAAGGTCCCATGGAAGTTGGTGATGGTTCAAATGGGCTGGACGTGCTTTGCGCGATGGGAGTGGGGACGACTGAGGGCATCATCATGATTGTCAATGGCCGCAGGCGAGACCTCACGACCCAGGTCATGGAGGGGGACAGGATCCATTTCATGACCCCGTTGGCCGGCGGATGATGCGCAGAAGGCACCAAGCCTCCGCGAGACGAGAGGCTCCTCGCGGGGCTCGAGTCCAGTTCTCCCATGCCTGACCGGGAGCCTCCCAAGGAGACATTGGAGGCGGCTCGACTTGTCGGCCTCAAGGAGAGGCCAGAGTAGACCACGGGAATCAAGGTGCGTACTTGTCGGAGTTGAACGGGAGGACGATTGTGAGGGCACGTGAACTCGGCATCGAGATTGGTTTTGGGATCCCTGGAGCCCACAACGCCATTACGGACGTTGCCGGAATCAGGGTCGGTCACTCCACAATAATCGAGGGCGAAGGCCCACTTGTTGTCGGGGAGGGCCCGATCCGCACGGGCGTGACTGTCATCAGGCCTCACGAAGGCCATCTGGCGGAGGAACCCCTCTTCGCCGGGTGTCACAGTCTGAACGGTAACGGCGAGGTCACAGGCCTGCTCTGGCTCAAGCAGTCAGGGCAGCTGACCTCTGCTATTGGCCTCACCAACAGCCACAGCGTCGGAGTGGTCCGGGACACTCTGGCGGTGATCGATACTCAAGGGCGACAGCCCGAGCACCTCTTCTGGAGCTTGCCCGTGACCGGCGAGACCTGGGACGGGATGTTGAACGACATCAACGGCTTCCACGTGAAGCCAGAACACGTTCTCCGCGCATACGAGAACGCCACCGACGGCCCGGTGGAGGAGGGCAGTGTTGGTGGCGGCACAGGGATGATCTGCTACATGTTCAAAGGCGGCATAGGGACTTCCTCGCGCGTCCTTCCACGGGAGTTCGGCGGCTACACCGTAGGCGTCCTCGTTCAGGCCAATTTCGGAACTCGCAGGGACTTCATTGTCAACGGCGCGCCCGTTGGGCAGCATCTGGGCGAGGAGGAGATCCTGCGCCCATGCCGCCGGAGTATGAGCAGCATCCTCCCGCCGGCTCGTTCACGCCTCGCGGCGGTGGCTCGATTGTCGGCATCGCGGCCACTGACGCTCCGCTACTTCCCCATCAGTGCGACAGCCTGGCGCAGCGCGTGGGCCTGGGCGTATCCCGTACCGGGAACTCTGGAGATCACTGGAGTGGAGACATCTTCGTGGCCTTCTCCACGGCAAACCGCCTGCCCGGGTCCAATATGACATGGCGGGCTCCCCTGACCACTCAGATCCAAGTCTTGGCGAACAACTTCGTGGACCCTCTCTACGATGCTGTGGTGGAGGCGACGCAGGAGGCGATCCTCAACGCCCAATTGGCGGCCCAAACCATGGTCGGACGTGACGGTGTCACGGCGCATGCTCTAGACCCCGAGCGACTTGTCAGCGTCCTGACGAAGTACGAGCGACTGAGGTTCGAGGTGAACGCCTGAAGTGTCCCCGCCACCCCCCTGGGGACCAACGGTGCGGGCGGACGGCTCGGCCCCCAGCTCACCAGCCGTCCGTCCGCCCGGCGTTCTCGCAGAGCAGCGAGGGCGGACCTGACGCCCGCGCCCCGACGAAATGCCGATGAGACGCCCAGTCGCGCTCCACGAGGTCGGCCGGTCGCGGGGTGTCGGCGTCAGGCGTCGTCGTGCGCACGGCCTTGCCGCGCCGCACGCCGCGCAGCCCCAGCTCGCGCATGAGGCGCCACGGTGCAGCGTGCCACGCGGATGCCCTTGCGGTTCAGCTGCCGCCACACCTTGCGCACGCCGTAGACGCCGTAGTTCTCCATGTGTACGCGCGCGATCTTGGTCCTGAGGTGCTCGTCGCGCAGGGCTCGGGCCGAGGGCGCGCGGTCGCGTGCGGCGTAGTAGGTGGAGGGGGCAAGGTCCATGACCCGACAGATCGGCTCGACCCCGAAACGATCGCGGTGGTGCTCGATGAAGGCGGTCATCTCGTGCGGGGACGGTCGAGCTCCTTGGCGAAATAGGCGCTCGTCGCCTTGAGGATCTCGTTCGCGCGCCTGAGCTCGGCGTTCTCCTTGCGGAGCCTCGCCTGTTCCTCGAGCTGCTCGCTCGAGAGGCCGCTCTTGCCGCCGATCTCCGCCGGCGCGTGCTTGATCCAGTAGCGCACGGCATCGGGGCTCACCCGAGCTTCTCGGCGACGCGACGCACGGCGCCAGGCTCACCGATCTCGGCGACCATGCGCACGGCTCTTTCACGCAGCTCCGGCGGGTAGGGAGTTCCTCTGGGCATTGGCTCCTCCTGGAAACTTGGAGCCTCCAGAACACCCAGCGCGCTTCACATCCCTCGAGCGGGTATCTTCCTAGTGCGGGGTTGAATCAGGGCTGACGCGGTCCACTTGCAGACCCCGTGTGTGCAATTCAGAGGGGAGGTGAGTGAGATGAAGGCGAACTTCCGGAGATTCGTGGCGAGGCTGGCCATGTCGGTCGCCTCGCTCCTTGTCCTTGGGGCGCTCGGGGCGTCTGCCGCGCTTGCGGCACCGATGCCAGTATCCCCTGGCGATGGGACTGCAGGTTCCCCATGGTGGGGACTAGCGGTTTTCGGCGTGCTGGCGGCCGCTTCATTGGCGTACGCGTTGACTGCCGAACGGCCCATGAGGGCAATAGAGGGCGAGCCATCAGTCGTGAGTCTGACCCGCGACTCGTCATCCGATACTGAAGAGCAAGATCGGAAGGCGGCCTGACACGAAGAGCCAGGGCGGCCTCCCCCCCACCACGCCGCGGGTGTGAGGCCGCCCACTCTTACGTCTTCTGACCCAGTACAGGGTGGATCATCAACCTGGCCCAAAGAGCGGGGTAGCGCGGCTTCCACAGGGGATGAACCCTCCGTCGGCGTCCTCCACGCCGACATCAACCGCCTCAGGTGCATGGGTCTACAGCTTCGCGGAAACCGACCGTTGCGGCCCCTGACTCCCATCCTCCCCTCAGACAGGAGCTAACGGACGGCAAACGAACGCAGGTCAGTCGACGTTGAGAGGCGTCACTCTGTGGCTATGGGGTCGGGGACTTCACGAATAGCGCGACCCTGTCCAGCATTCAGTGGCTGTTACTAGCATTATCGCAGCTGCGTTTGCACGGCGGAGGTCAGCGGTTCGAACCCGCTGCGGTCCACCAGCCCACCGCCCGGCACGTCTGTGCACGGTTCTGCTTCCTGCGCGCCGATGACTCGCAGGCACACCGTGTCCTGCGAGCCCTCGGCGAGACCCGCGACGCTAACCCCGCGACACGCCCCTCTGCAGTGCTACTGGCCCTCCGTGCCCCCCATCGTCTCTGCGATGGCAGGCACACTCGGGTGCGGACCCCGGGGACCGAAGGGTGGGGAATCGTCTGACGCGGGGGGTGGGGTATTACCTGACGCTACCCCTTGGGAATCACTTGACGCTACCGCGCCTCAGCGGCGGCCTGTCGAGTTCCGTCTGCGACTGAGCGAGCGCACCGACGGCGAGAGGGCGATCCTGCGGGTCTTCCGTCACGCCACCGGCGATCGACGGCGTCGTAGCGGGCGAGTCTCCGCGAAGCAGGCGGCAGCCACTCGGACGTGTAGATTGCAACTGAGGGTTGCAATTGACGCAGGTCCGTGAGTGTGCAGAATGGTCTCATGGCCGCACTGATCGAGCGCACGCTCACCACCCGGTTGCTGGCGTCCGCCGGCTCCTACCCTGTCGTCTTCCTCACCGGCCCTCGACAGTCGGGCAAGACGACGCTGGCGCGCGCCACGTTCCCCGAGTTCGCGTACAGTCTCTCTGGAGGTTCTCCAGAATCGCGAGGAAGCCCAGGAAGACCCGCGCGGGTTCCTCGCCCGCCTACGCGGCCGGCCGGGCGCGATCCTCGACGAGGTGCAGCGCGTGCCCGACTTGTTCTCGTATCTGCAGGGCGCCGCCGACGAGGGGACTCACGGGCCGTTCGTGCTCACCGGTTCTCAGCAGTTCCTGCTGAACCAGCACATCGGGCAGACGTTGGCCGGGAGGGTGGCGGTGCTCGAGCTCCTGCCGTTCTCTGTGGCCGAGCTGACACGCCGGCCGGCGCTCGATCCGACCGCCTGGGAGGCGGGTCTGCGCGGCCGGGACGCGGCCGGCGTCCTCGTCCCGCCGGCGTCCAGTCTCGACGAGGCGCTGTTCGCGGGCTTCTACCCGCGAATCCACGACCGCGGGCTCGACCCCGCGCAGTGGCTCGACGGCTACGTGCGCACCTACGTAGAGCGCGATGCACGCCAGGTCGGGTCCATAGGCGACCTGGCGGCGTTCACACGCTTCGTCGCGCTCTGTGCGGGACGCAGCGGGCAGCTGCTGAACCTGTCGGCGCTGGGCGCCGACGCGGGCGTCAGCCACACGACGGCGCGTTCGTGGATTTCAGTGCTCGAAGCGAGCTACCTGGTGACGCTGCTCAGGCCGCATCACGCCAACTTCAACAAGCGCATCGTCAGAACGCCCAAGCTCGTCTTCCTCGATACCGGACTGCTCTGCCGGCTCCTTGGATTGCGCCGGGCGTCGGACCTTGCTGTGCATCCCCTCCGCGGCGCCGTCTTCGAGAGCTTTGTCGTGGCCGAGCTGGTCAAGGTGTTCCTGCACCACGGTGAGCCGGCGCCGCTCTTCTTCTGGCGCGCCAGCCACGGCCGCGAGATCGACGCTCTTCTCGACTTCGCCGTGAGCAAAGTGGCGGTGGAGGCGAAGTCGGGGCTGACGGTCGCCGCCGACGCGTTCCGAGGGCTCGACGCCTACTGCTCGCTCTCAGGCGCGGCCGGCGTGCTGGTCTACGGCGGTGACGAGTCCTACGAGCGCCGGGGGCATCAAGTGCGTGCCTGGTGGATGCTCACCTGAGCGACGCGATGAGCTTCGGCGCCGGCTGAGCTCACCCCGGCCCCACCGCCTCCCCCACGACCTCCTCCGGGGTCCCCGCGAGGCCCTCCTCCGCTCCGCTGAGCAGCACGACGAGCACCGCGCCGGCCACGATGAGCGCGCCGCCGAGGAGGGTCCAGACGGACGGCCGCTGGGCGAGGAACACGAAGGCGAACAGCGGCGCGCACGCCGGCTCGAGCAGGCCCACGATGGACGTGTGCTGGATCGGGATGTGGCGCATGCCGTGCAGGAAGACGGTGCCGGCGAGGGCGGTGCTGAACAGCGAGAGCCCCAGCACCACCCACAGGTCGGTCCGCGTGAAGACCCACCCCTGGGCGGACCACTGGACCAGGGCCGGCGGCAGCATGACCACGGTGACGAGGACCCCGTCCGAGACGAGCATGGCGGTACCGTCGACCTTGGCGGAGAGCGTCTTGGCGAGCAGAAAGAAGGCGGCGAGCAACAAGCCCGAGGCCAGCGCCAGCGCCAGGCCGAGGGCCGACACCCGCAGCCCCGGGTCGAGCAGGCCGGGGGCCAGCATGACGGCGATGCCCGCCACGGCGAGCACGAGGGCCCACACCACGACCCGCTCGGTGCGCTGCCGGAGCAGCCGGGGCGCCACGAGCGCGACGTAGATGGGCGACAGGTACGAGAGGAAGACGGCCAGCGCGACGTCGAGCTCCCGCAGGGCGAGCATGAACGTGTAGATCTGCGCGGCGTCGATGAGGCCGAGCACGATGAGGCGCCGCAGCACGCCCGTCCCCAGCGCCTGCCGCCTCCAGCGCCGCCCGCCGCCGAGGAGGACCAGGACGACGGCGGCTAGGCCCATGCGCATGCAGAGCACGGTGCTGGTGGGCAGACCCGTGAGCCCCAGCCACGCCCCGATGGAGGCGAACATCACCGCGCCGCTGCCCACCATCACGTAGCCTCGGGCGCGGCGCGACTGCGCGCCCGGGGTCGCCTGCGTGGTCCCGGTCGTGCTCATCTGCCAGTCTCGGTCCGCATGGGCGTCCTCTGCTTCGGCGTGCGGAGGACCTCGTCCTGCCGGGTCGGCCTCGCCCTGTACCCGCGCTGCGCGCGTGTCTACAATCGCACCACTTCGACCACGAGAGGGACGCCGTCGGCGCTGGGCAGTGGCCCGGCGGGACGGCTGTCCGGCCTGGAGGTGCGCCATGACTGCGATCGTGATCGTCGATCTGCCGGCGAAGCCGGAGAGCAAGGACGAGCTCGTCGCCACGCTGCGCACGGCGCTCACGGACACGCGCGCGTTCGCGGGCTGCCGCGGAGCCACTCTGTGCAGCGACCACGATGAGGCCGCGATGGTCTCGATCGTGGAGCGCTGGGAGACGCTCGAGCACTACCTCGTCTACGACGCCTGGCGCACCGAGACCGGGTTCATGGACATGCTGGCCCCCATGCTGGGCGGCGAACCCGGGGAGCGGCACCTGGAAGAGATCGACCCCGGCTGAGCCGCGTCTTACCAGCGCTCGTAGCGCACGAGCTGCTCGAGGGGCCGGCGGCGCTTGCGCGGAGCCTCGCGGGCAGGGTGACCGAGCGGGGTGAAGGCGATGGGCTCCACGTCGTCCGGCAGCCCGAGCACCTCGCGCGCGGCGACCGGGTCGAAGTCGGCCACCCAGCACGTGCCCAGTCCCAGGCTGGTGGCCGCCAGGATGATGTGATCCATCGCGATCGTCGCGTCGACCTCGTCGTAGGGCTTGTCGTCGACCCTTCGCCACGCGGCGCCGGGGATGGAGACCACCGCCAGCACGAGGGGAGGCCGCGAGAACCAGCGCCGCGAGTAGATCCGGGCGAGGTCCGCCTTGCGGCCTTCAGTGTGCATCACGATCACCTGGAACGGCTGCTTGTTGTCGGCGGTGGGCGCCAGGCGCGCCGCCTCGAGCACGCTGTGCAGCGTCTCGTCGTCGACCGGATCGGGACTGTAGGCGCGCACGCTGAAGCGCGCGGCGATGGTCTCGAGAACGTCCAAGATGCTCCTCCTTGCTGGCGTGCCGGCCACGCCGTCATGGTACACGAGCGCGGTGCGTGGCAGACCGGCTTGGGCAGGCACGCCGTGGGCGGGGAGGTTTGTGTACTCCTGCCCAGGTCTGTCTCGACCACATTCAAGAGGCAGCGAGAGGCCGGATGATTGATGCATATGACCCGCTCCGCCGGCCCAGGTATGCGTTCCCGCTCCCCGCTTGGTCGAGGGCGACCAGCATGAAGCCGTAGAGCACGGCCGTCAGGAGCGCGAGCCCAGCCGTGTGGCCCCGACAGGTGCGTTGCACCTCAGGAAGCGGCTCCGGTAGCCGGGTCACACCCCTGACCGCCTGAAGCCGACGGCAGCCCGCCCGAACACGCGGTGCAGGGGCTTCCCCTGCTGGGGACTCGCCGGCAATGCGTCAGGCGAACACCCCATCTCCACCCTTGTCCCGTTGTCGCGCCCTGGACCCCGCAGTAGCATCGGGCGTGCACGTCGTCAGGCCCCTCGGGCCGCCTTGGCTTGCCGCACGTCGCCGGAGGGGCGATGGATCGTGGTCGAGGAGGGCCCATGCATCCGCGTCGTCTGTCGCCGTTCATCTGTGTACTGGCGATACTGCTCATCCTGGCGCCGGCCGCGGCCGCCGACCAGATCCTGGTGACCGGGATCAGTCCCAACTCCGGCGCGCCCGGCACCACCGTCTCGTGCACGGTGTATGGGTTCTTCTTCTGCCCCACGAACCCGGCCGTCTACGAGTTCGAGCCCTACTTCAACCTCGTGGGCCCGGGCGGGTACGACATCTCCGGCACGCCTCTGTCATTCGACGAACAGCAGGGCGCCTGGGCGCGTGTGAGCTTCGCCATCCCCTCTGCGGCTCCCAGCGGTGCCTACGATGTCGTTGCCAACCAGTGGTGGGACCTGTACGCGTACGGCGCCTCACGGCCCGGCGCCTTCAGCGTCACCGCCGTCACACCGGCCGTGACCGGCATCAACCCTGCGTCCGTCACGGCCGGGAGTCCCGCATTCACCCTGAGCGTCTCCGGGACGAACTTCGCCACCGGCTCCGACGGGGCGGTGGTGCGCTGGAACTCCAGCGACCTGAGCACGACCCGCATCTCATCGACGACGCTGACCGCCGCGGTGCCTGCGTCGCTGGTGGCGACCTCCGGAACGGCGACCGTCTCCGTGCGTAACGGCTCTGGGCTCTGGGCGCCGGTGTCGAACTCGGTCACCTTCTCCGTGGTCGCCGCTGCGCCGGTCGTGTCATCCCTCAGCCCCACGTTCGTGTGGGGTGGTTGCGTGCGCACCGACCTCGTCCTCACGGTGACGGGCAGCAACTTCGTCTCCGGATCGCGCATCGTGATCAACGGCGGGGAGAAGACCAACACAGCCTTCGTCACTGCGACGCAACTCTCGGTCCCGCTGACAGCGGCAGACATGGCGTTGCCGGTCACGAGCTTGACGATCAGCGTGAAGAACCCGCCGTTCCCGGGGGGGGCGGCGAGCGCCGGCAGCCTTCCGCTCACGATCCAGCCGGAGACCACCTACCCGACGGTGACCATCGCCGGGGCGGACAGTGCCTGGCACAACACGTCGGTGACGCTGACGTTCGCGGCGTCCGACACGCAGTCGGGCGTGCAGAGGGTGGTGTACATGTCCGCTCCGACGGTGCCCTCGTGGACCGACGGGACGTCGTACACGGTGCCGACCAGCGCCCAAGGTGCCGTCACCGTGAACGTGCAGGCGCTGGACTGGTGCAACAGGGCTGGCACCGCGACCGCCACCGTGTACATCGACACTACCGAGCCGGGCACCGAGACGCTCGGCAACGTGACGGTGAAGAAGGGCAAGACGGCGCGGCTCCGGTACCGCGTCACCGAACCGGCCGGGCTCAGCCCCAAGGCCGACGTGTCCATCAAGATCGAGCGGAGCAGCGGCTCGACGGTCAAGAGCTTCACCGTGGATGCCGTGTCCGTGAACACCGATCTGACGAAGAGCTTCACGTGCTCGCTCGCCAAGGGCAGGTACACCTGGTACGTCTACGCTACCGACCTGGCCGGCAACACCCAGAAGAACGTGGCGCGCGCGAAGCTCGTGGTGAAGTGACACGCGCCGGCTCGCGGCCGTCGCGAGCCGGCGCGAGCGGCCGGGGCGGGCCGGCGGTTCCGCGACCCGCCCCGGCCGGCCATGCGTCTCGGAGGCCGTCGGCGTACGTGCGGTCGTATGATGTGGGTGGTGGAACGGCCGGTCACATGGAGCCCACGAGGATCCGGGAGCGGACATGGTCGCAGGCGGGGACGAGCTGACCATCGGGGCAGGGGGCACGGCTGAGCCGGGACTCCGGACCGACGGTGACGGCGTCGGCACCGGGGACCTCGCCATCGAGGTCCAGGACCTCAGCAAGCACTACGGCGAAGTGCGCGCCGTCGACGGCATCTCCTTCACGGCGCGGGCCGGCGAGGTCCTGGGCTTGCTGGGCCACAACGGCGCCGGCAAGACCACGACCATCAGGATGCTGACCGGTCGCGCGCGCCCGACCGGCGGCCGCGCGCGCGTCGCCGGCTACGACGTGGTCGAGCAGCGCGAGCACATGAAGCCACTCATCAACCTCGTGTTCGAGGAGCAGAACCTCTACGAACGGCTCACGGGGCGCGAGAACCTGCAGCTGTTCGCCGAGCTCTACGACGTGCCTCGCGCGCGCGTCGACGAGCTCCTCACGGCCGTGCGCCTCAGCGAAGCCGCCAGGCGCAAGGTCAAGACCTACTCCAGCGGCATGAAGCAGCGCCTGCTGGTGGCGCGTGCTCTGCTCAACGAGCCGCGCGTCCTCTTCCTCGACGAGCCTACGCGCGGCCTCGACCCGACCTCGGCGCGTGAGGTCCGCGAGATGGTCCGCGAGCAGGCCGCACGCGGCACCACCGTGTTCCTCACCACGCACTACATGGAGGAGGCCGACGAGCTCTGCGACCGCGTCGCCTTTCTCTCGGCCGGCAGGATCGTCGCCCTCGACACGCCGCGCGAGCTCAAGCTGCGCTACGGCGAGCGCACGGCGCTGGTGCTGCTCGACACGCGTGAGGAGGTCCGTCTGCGCCTCGACGACCCCGCGGACGGCGCCCGCCTCGAGGCGTGGATGGCCGAGGGCAAGGTCCTCACTGTGCACTCCCAGGAGGGCACGCTCGAGGACGTGTTCGTCAATCTCGCCGGGAGGCCGCTGTGATGGCGGGTCTCACCTGGCGCCGCCTGCGCGCCATCTACCGCAAGGACATGCGTGACGCGATCCGTGACAGCCGGGTGCTCACGGCGCTCCTCATGCCCCTGGCCCTGGGTCTGCTGTACTCCTTCATGTTCTCCGACGAGAGCGTGCAGGTGCAGAAGGGCACGGTCGGCATCGTCGCCGCGGGTCCGACGCAGCTCCAGCAGGCCATCTCGCAGCAGGTGAAGGGGAGTCTGCTGCGCTTGAGCTTCGTCAGGTTCTCCGACGTCGCCGCTCTGCAGCGGCAGGTGCGGCAGGAGGAGATCGACGTCGGCCTCATCGTACCCGAAGGGTTCGACGAGGCGGTCGCGATGGGTGAGGCGCCGACGCTCACCATCGTCCTTCCGACTTCGCCCAGGTACGACACCGGCTACGTGCGGGCGGTCATCGACCGCAGCGTCGCCGCCATGGCGGGGCGCGCGCCGCCGGCGACGATCGTCGTGCGCACGCTGCCGCCGGAGGCGGGTGGCAGCACAGCGGCGATCGACGTGCTCGGGGCGCGCAAGGACTTCATCATCATCTCCATCGTCCTGCTGTTGTGCATGGTCGCCGTCTACGCCGTGCCTGCGGTGCTCGTCGAGGAGTTCGAGAAGAAGACGATGGAGGCGCTCAGCCTCATCGCCTCGGCCGCCGAGGTGATCGGCGCGAAGGCCCTGTTCGGCATCACCCTGAGTGTGGTCTCGGTGCCGATCCTGCTGGCGATCACGCGCGGCCGGCCCGCCGACCTCGTGGCCCTGGCCGCCGCGGTCGTCGTGTCGGCCGTCGTGCTCGTCGGCATCGGGCTGCTCTTCGCCGGCCTGATGAAGAACCAGCAGCAGATCAACACGTGGAGCGGCGCCCTGCTGCTGCCGCTCCTGGCCCCGGCGATCGTGGTCGGTATGCCGGCGCCCGACGCCGTGAACCAGGCCCTGGCCTTCATCCCCACCGCCCAGAGCTTCCGCCTGATGGCCAACGCCTTCGCCGGCCGCACGCTGTACCCGGACGAGGTGCTGTCGTACGCCGTGCTCGTAGCGTGGGGGGTGGGAGTCTACGCCCTGCTGTGGTGGCGGCTGTCGCGGCAGGAGGCGTAGCGCGGAGGTCCGGCCGGGCGCGTTCGCGACCCGTGGCGATCTGCCTCCGGGGCGCGGCGCCTCTACCCGGAGAGGCTCTTGACCATGCGCACCGTCGTGCCGCGGCGGCCGGACTCGACGCTGACCGAGTCCATCATGGTCTCGATGAGGAACACCCCGCGGCCGTGCACCCGGCGCAGGTCGGGCATCGGCCGCCGGCCCGTCCCGGGCAGGGTGAAGCCGGTGCCGCCATCGCGCACCTCCACGGCGGCCGCGCTCTCCGACACGCACGCCGAGACGCGGATCCGGCCGTCGCTGCCGGCGTGCGTGACGGCGTTGCTGAACGCCTCGTCTGCTGCGAGCACCACCTGATAAGCGACGGCCGCGTCGACGGCCTGTCGCGCAAGGTACGCGCGAAGCGCCGCGCGCATCCGGGCGGCGGCCGCGCGGCGCGATGGGTAGACCTCCGCCATCTGCTCGTTTCGGCACCGCGCGACTCGCGGACCCCCTTCACGCACTGTCGGCATCTCCCGCACGCCTGCCCCTTCCACTCGCGCCTTTCGGCGCCGTAGCCGGGCTTCCATCATGTTTATCGGCACACGGGCGAGGCTGATTCTGGGACGAACGTCTAGTGTCCTGGATCGGAACTTCCCGCCGACGCCCTTGGCGTCGCCTACGAGCCGGGCGCGGTCAGCCACATCGTGACCTGCACGCAGGGTTACCCGTACTTCCTCCAGGAGTACGGACACATCGTGTGGGACGAATCCTCGGACTCGCCCATCTCCGAGGACGACACGAGGCCGGTGCAGCCCATCGTGGAGGAGCGCCTCGACGAGTGCTTTTTCAGGGTCGGGGCCGAGCGCACGATGGAGCTGGAGCTGCGCTACCTGTTCGCGATGGCCGAGCTCGGACCGGAACCGCATCGGGCCACAGTGGTGGCGCGACGCAATGGGCGCACCGTTGAGCTGGCGGGCCCCCTGCGGTCTCAGCAGCCCGGCAGCCACCGGGATGACCACCTGGACGGCGAGGACCGCGGAGACGACGCTCATCGTGCCGATGGCGAGCAGGGCCGCGAGCATGCGTCAGGTCTTCGGGCGCAGGCGGGTCGGGCTCCGATGCCGAAGCGCACCGCCGTCGGCCTGCTCCATCGGAGCGACACTGCTCGCCCACGGCGCCTCTCGGCCTTGGTCCATGACCCCATCTCCACCCAGCGCACCCCGGTCTCGCCGCCTCAGGCAACGGACCCGATGGGACGAAACGTGCTATGCTCTCGGAGCGCGGGCCATCCCGGCTCGTGGGACTGCGACGTGACGCACCGCATTCTGGCGGTGAGGCTCACGTCGCTTTTTCGGTTTGTGGCCCCGTGGGGCGAGAGGATGAGACTGAAATGGCAGAGGGCAAAGTCAAGTGGTTCAACGCAGACAAGGGGTACGGGTTCATCGAGCGCGAGGGCGGCGACGACCTGTTCGTGCACATCTCCGAGATCCAGGGCGACGGCGTGAAGAACCTCGTCGAGGGTCAGGCCGTGTCCTTCACGGAAGCCACCGGCCAGAAGGGCAAGCCTGAGGCGACGCAGGTGACCCCGCTCTAAGAGCGCTCACGCAGACGCAAGGCGCCGGGCGGCTGTCGATGCCGCCCGGCCCGCTTGCTCACACGACGCGCACCCTCCCGGTCGCCAGACGGGCCGGCCGACCAGATTGGCGGACATGGAGCTGCTCCTGCTCTCGAACTCCACCAACTACGGCGGCACCATGTTCTCCCATGCCGCGCAGGCATTCTCCGCCGTCTCGGCCGGTAGCGTCGTGACGTTCATCCCGTACACGCTCGCGGACTGGGACGACTACGCAGACAGAGCCATTTCGGCGCTCGGATCCTTCGGCATCGATGCCGTGTCGGCTCACCGTTCCGGCGCTCCGGACCGGGCGATCCTCGAGGCCGAGGTCGTGATGATGGGCGGCGGCAACACGTTCCGGCTGCTCGACTCGCTGTATCGCCTCGGCGTGGTCGAGGGGCTCGGCGCCCGGGTGCGCGCCGGCGCCACCCGCTACGTGGGCGCCTCCGCCGGCACCAACGTCGCCTGCCCGACGATCCGCACCACCAACGACATGCCGATCTGCCGGCCCCCCAGCTTCGCGGCGCTCGGGCTGGTGCCGTTCCAGATCAACCTGCACTACATCGACGCCGACCCGGCCTCGACCTTCATGGGCGAGACACGGGAGGAGCGTATCGCGGAGTTTCTCGAGGAGAACGACTGCGCCGTGCTGGCGCTGTACGAGGGCTCCTGGCTGCGTGTCAGTGGCGAGTCCGCGGTGGTCACCGGCCGCGGGCGGCTGTTCGAGCGCCAGGACGTCGGCACGTTCCACCAGGGCCTCGACGTCTCCGGGCTCCTCGGGCACACGCCGCGCTTCGACGGCGGCAGACGACCAGAGCCGGGAGGTTCATCATGATGGGCAAGTCCGCGGTCGTGTACTCCGAGGCGTTCTTCGGCACCCCCGACGGCAAGACCGCCAACGGCCTGGTGCGGCACTCGGAGAAGTACGAGGTGCTCTCGGTGATCGACAGCACGAAGACGGGAGTCGACGCCGGCGCCTATCTGGACGACGTCCCCAACGGCATCCCGATCTGCGCCGACCTCGCGGACGCCATCGCTCTCGCGGGCCGCGTGCCCGACGTCTTCATCATCGGCGTGGCGCCCCTCAGCGGCCTGCTCTCTCCGCACCAGCGCGGCGTGGTGCTCGACGCGATGCGCCGCGGCATGTCCATCGTCAACGGCCTGCACGAGTTCCTGAACGAGGACCCGGAGTTCACGGTGGCCGCGGCGAAGTACGGCGTCCTGATCGACGACGTGCGCCGTCCGCGCGCCAAGAAGGACCTGCGTATGTTCACGGGCGGCATCGATGAGGTGACCTGCCCTCGCATCGCCGTTCTGGGCACAGACGGTGCCATCGGCAAGCGGACGACCGCGGTCATCCTCACTCGCGCGCTTGTCGAGAGAGGCATCAAGGCGGTGATGGTCGGCACCGGACAGACCGGTCTCATCCAGGGCGCGCGCTACGGCATCGCGCTCGACGCCATCCCCTGCCAGTTCTGCTCGGGCGAGATGGAGGCAGCCGTCATGGAGGCGTTCGAGGGCGAGCATCCGGACGTCATCGTCATCGAGGGGCAGGGCGCGCTGAGCCATCCCGCCTACTTGTCGTCGACCTTCATCCTCAGAGGCGCGCGGCCCGACGCCGTCATCCTGCAGCACGCGCCCGCACGCCGCATGCTGGGCGACTTTCCGGACGTGCGCACTCCGACGCCCGCCAGTGAGATCGCCCTGCTGCGGGCGTTCGCCGGCACGCCGGTCATCGGCCTGGCCATCAACCACGAGGACATGACCGACGCCGAGGTCAGCGCGGCGATCATCCTGTACGAGCTCGAGCTCGGCATCCCGGCCACGGACGCGCTCACGCGGCCGGCCGGCCGCCTGGTCGACATGGTGCTGGCGGCGTTCCCGGCGCTGGAGGCGAGGCTCACGCTCGGCGTCGCCTGACCTCGTTCTGACGACGCGCGGCGGCGCGCGGCGCTACGCCTCAGGCGCCCTCTCGCACCAGCCGGGCCAGCGCCTGGCCCTGCTCCTCCGGATCGTCGCTCTCTTCCGGGCGGGCGATCCGGTGCACCTCGACGCCCTCGAGCTCGAGCCCGCCGAGGGCGTCGATGTGCTCGGCGGGCAGAAAGCTGTAGACAGCCGCCACCCCGCTGCCGGACACGTAGGAACGAAGCACATCGCCGAGGCCGTGCTCGCGCCACCAGCGGCTGACCGGCTGCCCGTCGGGCAGCCGGGTCTGCATGGTCACGCCGTGCTCGCGGACCGGCTCCGTGGCCGTCAGCAGCCCGTAGAGCCCCGAGACGACGAGGCAGCACCGGCGCATCGTCTCGCGGTCGGCCGCGCTCCAGGAGCCCACCTCGGCGGCCGCGTAGAGCGAGCCTGTGTAGCGCTCGAGCGCCGGCAGGTAGGCGCGCCGGTTGCCGTCGCCGCCCAGATCGGGGCCGGCCGCCTCACCCACGAGCTCGGCGAGGGTCCTGCGGGCCTCGCCGAGCCGCGCTCCGGCATCGCCCAGCAGCGCGAGCGCCGTCGACTGCCGCCGCCACGTGGGGTCGCCACCTTGTCTCATCTGAGCGGAGTCCGGGATGAGGATGAGACCAGACACGAGGCCTCTCCCGGGGCCGCGGCCCGGGGTCTTCGCCGGCGTCTTCCGCGCGGCAGCCGGCTTCGCGGCGGCCGCGCGCGGCTTCGTCTTCACACCGCCGCGGGCGCTCTTGGCGGGCGTGTCCCTGCGAAAGGTCACGGTCTGCGCCCGCCGGTCGGTCCTGACGAACGACCAGCCGGCGTCGCGCCAGCCGCGGGCTTGAGGATGGCCGCTTGCCTCCCGCCACCATTCGGCGTGGTTCGACGCCGCGGCCGGCAGCCGGAATCCGAGGATGTCTGCGAGCTGGTCGAACGTCAGCGTCACACTGCTCGCATCCTGGCCCTTGAGATAGGCCGTCAGGGGTCCGTACCTGCCGGGCCCCGGCGGGTCCTTCGTCGGCTTCGCGCCTGGCGTCATGGCGATCTCCTCTGTCAACGGGGGCGCGACGGAATGCGCTCCCACAGGTCCCAGCGATTGAGACGCGTTCCGTCGCCCTGCTTCACACTGGCGGCGCGTCATGCCGGCCGAACCCTATCTGACCGATCCTCATGCGATCACCTTAGTCCAGGTCGAGGACGCTGCCGGCGCCGGCTGTCACGAAGGCATCGCCGAAACGGTCGCGCAGCCGGTCCTTGCCGCGTTTGCCCGTGCAGTGGACGGGAGCGACGAGACCGACGCCGGCGCGTTCGAGGGCGTCGCAGGTGGCGTCGAGCCTGGCAGGACCGGCGTGCAGCAGGTGCATGCCGCCGATGACGGCGCGCACGCGCGGCAGACCGTCGACGGCGAGCGGCAAGCGTCGTCCGGCCGCCGCTGCGGCAGCATTCGCGGCCACGTCCGCGGCGGCCTCCCGCACCGCAGCCAGCGTGTTCACCACGCCGGCGTGGGCGCAGCCGAGCACGATCACCAGGCCGGACGCAGTGCTCGTCCACAGCGCCTGGTCGTCCACGACGTGGTCGCGGACGGTGCAGTCGCGGTCCAGGAAGAAGTTGCGCTCCGGCTCCTCGAGGTGCTCGCGGCGTGCGACCGGCCCGCTCGCCCACACGCCGGGAGCGACCTCAACGGGGCCGACCGCCCACGTGGCCCGCGCGGCCGCGGCGCGCAGCGCCGCGAGCGCCGGCCCGGGCAGGCCGATGGGATCGACCTTGCCGGTCCGCCCGAGCCAGTAGCGCGGCACGAGGGCGCCGGGGTGGAGCACCAGCCTGGCGTCCGGCGCGGCGGCGGTGACCTGCGGCAGACCGCCGCCGTGGTCGCCGTGCCCGTGGCTCAGCACGACGGCGTTCGCGGCGGCGAGCGGCACGCCCAGCGCCGCCGCATTGCGCGCCACCAGCGTGTTCGCCCCACTGTCGAGCAGCACCCGGGCACCCGCCTTCTCGACCCACGCGGCGAAGCCCCACTGCGCGCGGACCCCGGGCACGGCCCGCTCGTTGTCGACCAGCAGGGTGACGCGCACCCGGCCGGGCTCCACACTCCGCCGCTCCGTCGTCACGTCTGCGTCTCCCTTCGCGATGAGCCGGCATCGTCAGTGTACCGGTGCGCTCACCGGAGGCGGACCTTCTTCGGACCCCGTCGCGGGAACTCCGCCTCCATCGGCCGCTCCGGCTCGCCGGGGAGACCGCTCGGAAAAGGCATCACGGCCCGGGTGCGCCCCCCGAGCGCCGCCCTGTTCAGCGGCGGCGGCATCGTCATCCAGGACTTCGCGACGCTCTCCGGCAGGGTCTCGATCTACTCCACGTCCGACGACTGCGGCGGCGCGGTCACGGCCAATCCCACGGTGCCCGAGGACTACACGGGTGTGGTGCGCGAGCGGGTCGTCGTGGGTCACCACGTCGTTATCGGCGCCGGGACCGTGCTGCTGCCGGGGGTCACCATCGGGGAGGGCGCGGCCGTCGCCGCTCTGAGCCTCGTGACGGAGAGCCTGCAGTCGTGGACGACCTGCGCCGGAGCTCCCGTGCGCCGGCTTTTTCGCCGGTCCCGCGATCTGCTGGCGCTCGAGTCGGCCCTACGTTCGCGGGAGGACGAGGCGCGTCCGTGAGGGGCGAGGTCATGCCGAGGTGACCATGCACGGCGACCCCGGCAAGCTGGCCGAGCTCGAGGGCCTGCTCGGCCACTTCGGGTTCTGGTTTGACCTCGTGACGCTCTAGGCCGGGCGGCGGGTGCCGTCAGCTCGCGCCCGGCTCCCGGGTTCGACCGCGGGGCCGGGCGCCGGCCTATCGGACGTCCGCGCGGGCCACGAGGTCGTCGCGGCTGCGCGCGAGATCGCGAAGCCTCAGGCCGCCGCGCCGGACCACGGCTTGATACGCGCGAGCTCGTCCGCCAGCGCCTCCTGGGCGACCTCGGTGTCATAGGCGGCCGGGATCAAGCCGTCATAGCGGACAGCGTGCGCGCAGCCGGGGGCGAAGACCGGAGCGGGGCGGCTCTGGTCTTGCCAGGACGGGCACACTGTGAGCATGTGTCGCGTGTCGAAACGGTCCGAGACAGGAGGGTGTGTATGCCGGATGTGCTCATTGCGGCGACGTTCTGGACGTTCCTTTGGTGGATCATCGCAGTCGTCGTCTGGGTGCTCTTCATCTACTTCACGTTCCTGCTCGCCGCGAGCAAGGGGCGCAGTCCGTTCCTCTGGGTGATCCTGGCGATCTTCTTCCCGCTGATCACCATCATCGTGCTGCTGATCATCCCGTCCAAAGCCAGGCCACCGGTCTGACCGAGGCGCAACGGTTGCGAAGAGGCCCGCCGCCCGGAAGGGGTGGCGGGCCTCTTCGCGTCGCCGGTCCGGCGCTCCTCCTCGCGTCGCCGGCTCACCTCCCTCTCACTTGACAGTGCCGCTGGTGTGCGGTAGTTATCGTGAGATAACTGTTTGCGAGTGAGAGACACCTTGTGTCGCAGCGTACCGAGGATCTCAGCCGCCTGATGCCGCTGCTGCGGCACGCCATCGCGCATCTCGGCGTCGAGCAGACGACGACCGGCAGGGCGCTCGGTCTGACCAACGCGCGGGTCATCGCCATGGATGCTCTCGACGCCGAGGACGGCTGCTCGATGGGCGAGCTCGCCCGCCGGCTCGAGCTGCCGTCCCCGCTGGCGACCCGGGTCGCGGACGAACTCGTTGATCGAGGGCTGGCGCTTCGCGGCGGAGACCCCCGCGACCGGCGCCGGGTCGTCGTGCGCCTTACCCCTGAGGGCCGGGGGGCGCTCAGGGCCATCCATCGCGAGGCCGAGGAGCTCGTCTCCACCGTGCTCCTTCGCATGTCCGAGGAGGAGACGGCCTCGTTGCTCGTCGGCCTCAGGGCGTTCCTCCGCGCGCTGCACGCACCCAGCGAGGACGGGACTCCCGCGGCGCTTCCCGACCACGACCACACCTTCGCCACCGGGCGAGACCGATGAACCAGGCGAGCTCCCCCGTGTGGGAGCACGACCACTCCTTCGGGCAGGAGCTGCGGCGGCCCGGCGAGCGGCGGACGCTCGTCGTCATAGCGATCACCGCCGCCATGATGGTCGTGGAGGTCGTCGCCGGCCTGGCGTTCTCGTCGATGGCCCTTCTGGCGGACGGCCTGCACATGGCCTCGCACACCGTCGCGCTGAGCATCGCGGCCTTCGCCTACATCTACGCGCGCCGTCACGCCCACGACCGCAGGTTCAGCTTCGGGAGCGGCAAGGTGAACGCGCTCGGCGGGTTCACCGGGGCCGTACTGCTGGCGTCGTTCGCCGCGTTCATGGCCGCGGGAAGCGTCGAGCGCTTCGTGCATCCGGCCGCGATCCGCTACGACTCCGCTATCCTGGTCGCCGTGGTCGGACTGGTCGTCAACGGCGCCTGCGCCGTGATCCTCAACGTGAAGGACCCCCACCACGACCATCACGACCACAACCTCCGCTCGGCCCACCTGCACGTGCTCGCGGACGCGCTCACCTCCCTGCTGGCGATCGTGGCATTGCTCACGGCCAAGTACGTCGGCCTCACCTGGATGGACCCGCTCATGGGCATCGTCGGCGCCGTGCTGGTCGGGCGCTGGTCGTTCGGCCTGATGCGCGCATCTGGCCGTGTGCTGCTCGACAGGGAGGCGCCGGAGGAGCTGCGACGCCGTCTCGTGCGCTGCATCGAGGAGGGTGACGTCGCCGACGTCGCCGACCTTCACCTGTGGTCGATCGCGCCGGGCATCTACGCCGCGGAGCTGGTCGTCGTGTCGCCCGAGCCGCTCGCGCCCGACGCCTACAAGGCGATGCTTCCCGCCGCCCTCGGTCTCGGGCACGTCGCGGTGGAGGTCCACCGCCGCTGAAGACGGCGCCGCGTCGGTCCGGCGCGCCCGGCGGTTGCTGGCGGCGCGGCCGTCTGTCGACGGCACGTTTGGTCCGGACTGCCCCTGAGGCCGGGTCGAGGGTACGATGGCAGCGTCGGCCGGGTCCCGGCGGGGCGTGCCGGGGCCGGGATCCTCGCGACGCCCGGCGTCGCGTCCGCGTCTGTGGAGGTGTTCCGTGCGCAAGGCTGCAAGCGTGTCGGTTCTCGTGGGACTTCTCGTCGTGCTGTGCTCACTCGTGCCGGCGGTCGCCGCCGCGGGGGGCTGGGAGAGTCAGGCCTCGGGTACGACGCGGTCGCTGAAGGCTGTCGCCTTCGCGGATGCGACGCACGGCTGGGTCGTGGGAGAGGTGGGGGCCATCCGTGCGACCGGTGATGGCGGTTCGACCTGGAAGGCACAGGCCTCCGGGACCGATCAGGAGCTCTACGGCGTAGCGTTCGGCGACGCGAAGCACGGGTGGGCGGTCGGCGAGGGTGGCATCCTCGTCGCCACAGCGGACGGCGGCGCGTCGTGGGCGCCGCAGATGTCTGCGGCGCAGAACGCGCTGTTCGGTGCGGCGGCGACCGACGCGGCCCACGCCTGGGCCGTCGGACTCGGCGGCACGATCGTCGCGACGACCGACGGCGGAGACCACTGGGCGGCCCAGACGTCGGGCACGAACGTGCCCCTGAGCGCCGTCGCCTTCGTCGACACGTCTCGCGGGTGGGCCGTGGGCTCCGGAGGTGCGATCCTCGCTACCTCCGACGGCGGAGTCCGCTGGACCCCGCAGGCCTCGGGGAGCACGGCGGACCTGCGGGCGGTCGCGTTCGCAGACGCGTCGCACGGCTGGGCCGTCGGCAACGACGGGGTCGGCGGCGTCATCCTCGCCACGAAGGACGGCGGAGCCACCTGGGCGCCCCAGAGTCTGGGCGCCTCGTACAAGGTCGCGTGGCTCACCGGCATCGCCACCGCGGGCGCCTCGCGCGCCTGGGCGGTGGGCAACTGGGGCTCCATCCTCGCCACCGGCAACGCCGGCGATACCTGGTCGGCGCAGAGCTCGGGGAGCAGCGACAACCTCACCGGCGTGTGCGTCGCCGACGCGTCGCGCGGCTGGGTCTGCGGCTGGAACGGCACTGTTCTCGCTACCGCGAGCGGGGGTCAGGAGCCGCAGCCGTCAGCCGCGCCGGTCATCACCGGCCTCAGCCCGTCCTCGGCCAGGCGCGGCGCCGTGGTCACCGTGAAGGGCCGGGACTTCGGCGCCGCGCGCGGCGCCGGCACGGTGCGCTTCGGCGCCGCCGTGTGCACGGCGTACGTCTCGTGGAGCGTCTCGGCGATCCGCTGCAAGGTGCCTGGCAAGGCTGCCATCGGCGCCGTCAAGGTCACGGTGACCACTGCCTCCGGCACGAGCAACGCCAAGAGCCTGCGGGTGAAGAGGTAGCGGCGGACTCGCCGGCGCAGGCGTTCGTCGGAGGAGGGCCGCTCTGTGTCGCTCGTCGTCGTGACCGGTGCTTCCGGGCTCGTGGGGGCCAATCTGGTGCGGGACCTCGTGCGTGAGGGGAGGCAGGTCCGCGTGCTGGTGCGCGCCGACACGCGCGCCGTGGATGGGCTCCCGGTCGAGCTGGCGCGAGGCGACCTGCGTGACGCGGCGGCCGTGTCGAAGGCGGTGGCCGGAGCCGACGCGGTGTACCACATGGCCGGTTCCATCAGCGTCGGGCAGCTCCCGCCGGCGTACGTGCACGCCGTCAACGTCGGCGGCACGGAGAACGTCGTCCGGGCTTGCACGGCGTGGGGCGTGGGGCGGCTGGTCTACTGCAGCTCCGTCCACGCTCTCGACCACCGGCCGGACGAGGTGCCTGTCGACGAGCAGCGCCCGCTGTGGACCGACGACCGGCACTGCTCGACCTACGACTTCTCCAAGGCCACCGCGGAGCGCGTCGTGCTCGGCGCCGTCCGGCAGGGACTGCACGCGGTCATCGTCAACCCGACTGCCATCGTCGGCCCCTGCGATTTCAAGCCCTCGTGGATCGGCCGGTTCCTCCTCCGGCTGGCTCACGGCCGCCAGCCGGTGCTGATGGACGCGGGCTTCGACTGGGTGGACGCGCGCGACGTGGCCGCAGGGGCGCGGGCCGCCGAGCGGCTCGGCCGGGCCGGGGAGCGCTATCTGCTCTCCGGCCACTGGTGCTCACTGCCCGACATGGCGGCCCTGGTCGCTCGGGCTACGGGCCGGACCCTGCGCAACATCACGCTCCCGGTGGGGTGGGCGCAGGCGCTGGCCCGCCCGTACGCGTCCGCGAACCGGCTGGTCGGGAGGGTCACGCCGATCACGCCCGAGGCCGTGGAGGCCACACGTCACTGCCGCCTCGTGAGCCGCGCCAAGGCGGGCGCCGAGCTCGGCTACGCGCCGCGGCCGCTGCCCGAGACGCTGGCCGACACCGTCGCCTGGCTGGACGGCCGCGCGCGATACACTCCGTCCTGACGATGGACGCGAGCGACTTCAAGACATCGGCCTCGGGGCGCGTGGTCACCTGCCCGGAGGGCTACGCAGCCTTCGTACCGGCGCCGCTGCCTCCGCGGCTGGCGTTCACGCGCGAGCTGGCCGTCGCCCTCTCGCGCGCCGACGCCGCCCTCGGCGTGCTCTCCGGCCTCGGCGGCGAGCTGCCCGACCCGGCGGCGCTGGCGGCGCCGTTCCTCCGGCAGGAGGCGCTCTGCTCGTCGCGCATCGAGGGCGCGGACGTGAGCCTCACGGAGGTGCTGCTCGATGAGATCGCCGCGGCGCCGCCGGGCTCCCGCGCCGACCAGCTCGCCGAGGTGCGCAACGCCCTGGCGACGCTCACCTACGGTGTCGAGGCCGTCGTGCGGTGGCCGCTGGACCTCGCGCTGGTCCGCAGCCTGCACGCTCGCCTGCTCCGCGGCGAACCCGCCACGGCGCGGGCGCCCGGTGAGTTCCGGACCACCCAGAACTGGATCGGACCGCCCGGTGTGACGCCTGCGGAGGCCACGTACGTCCCGCCGCCGGTGCCGGAGATGCTCGGCCTGCTCGAGCAGCTCGAGGCCTTCGTGGCGGAGCGCGACCGGCTGCCCGACCTCGTGCAGTGTGCCATCGCCCACGCGCAGTTCGAATCCCTGCACCCGTTCGTCGGCGGCAACGGGCGCCTCGGCCGCATCCTCATCTTGCTGTTCCTCGTCGGGCGCGGCCGGCTCTCCCGGCCGCTGCTGTATCTCTCCGCGTACCTCGAGGCGCACCGCCGCGAGTACTACACGCTGCTGCAGCGCGTGCGTACCCGCGGTGAGTGGCGGCCGTGGCTCCTCTTCTTCGCAGAGGGCGTGCGCGAGACGGCGGAGCACGCCCACGTGCAGGCGCGCGAGCTGCTGCGCCAGCGCGCCCTGTACCGCGGACAGGCGGAGGGCACTGGCCTGCGGCTGGTGGATGAGCTCTTCATCTCGCCGTTCGTGGCCGTGCGCGAGGTGCGGCGCACGCTGGCGGTGAGCGACGGGACCGCGCGCCGCGCCGTGCTCGACCTCGAGAGGCGCGGGCTCCTCGTGCCCCGGGAGGGCACGACCCGCCCGCGCGTCTGGGTGGCACAGCCCATCCTCGACGCCGTCGAGGAGCCCATCGACGCCCTTGTGGGTGAAGCGGGTGAGGCTCCGGAGGGCGAGCCGCTCAAGTCGCTGCTCGGCTGGGACAGGCGCCCGCGGCGCCTGGCCGACCGCCTCATGACCGAGGCCATGGCCATGGTCGACGTGGCGCGCAGCGCCGGGGTGGACGTGCGGCTGGTCGGCGGCCTCGCGGTGCGCCGCCACTGCATCGACCTGCGGTTCGCGGACCGCGAGTACTCCGACGTCGACCTCGTCGGCCTCTCGTCCCAGGGCGAGGCGCTGCGCGAGGTCTTCGCCGGCCTCGGCTACGCCGAGAACCTCTACGTGAGCCAGGCCACCGGCGGGCGGCAGCTCCAGTTCGTCAAGAAGGAGGGCGTCCACGCCCGCCCTCTCGTCGACCACGTCGACGTCTTTCTCGACGTGATGCGCATGGATCACGACGTCGACGTCCGCGACCGCCTCACGCTCGACGACTACGCCATCTCGCCCGTCGACACGCTCATCGCCAAGGCCCAGATCGGGACGATCAACCAGAAGGACGTGCACGACATCATCGCCCTGTGCAAGGATCTGCCGCTGCGCGAGACCGACGACGACCTCTCGATCTGCGTCCCGTACCTCGCCGAGACGTGCGCGTGGGACTGGGGCCTCTACACCGACCTCACGGCCAACCTCAGGATCGTGCTCGACTGGCTGGACGATTTCGGCCTCACCGAACGGGAGAAGGCGCGCGTGTACGGCCGTGTCACCGCGGCCCTCGAGGCCATCGAGGACGAGGACAAGCCGCTCGGCTGGCGGCTGCGGGCGCGCGTCGGCAGGCGCGTGGCGTGGCGGCGCGAGGTGGAGTGTCAGGACGAGACTCCCGTCGTTACTCCGCTGGAGTAGGGGGGCCGGCCGGGGTCGCGCCTGCCCCGTCGCGGGCCCCTCGCCGTTCGCGACCTCAGAGCGGCTTGACCGGTACGCAGATGTCCACCACGGACTTGTGCTCGGGGTGCTGCGCCGGGTCGTTCAGATACTGCTCGTAGCACACGCCGTCCGCCGGCTGGTAGCCGCTGTCGGGCAGCCAGCCGCAGAACACGGCGTCCCACGCCGCCGCGTAGTCGTCGTCCGTCAGCTCGAACCCGGCGACCGCCCAGGTCCCTCCGGGGATCACCATCGTGCCGATCTCGCCGTCCACCTGCGTGTCGTCCGGAACGCTTACCCCGACGCTCACGCGCAACTTGTCGGGTTCCGTGAGCCCGGGGTCGTCGTGGTACACCGCCACGACCCTGGACTGGGGTCCCAGGAGTCCGCGCGCTCCCGCCCACAGCATGATCTTGCCAAAGAGCCTTCCGAAGAGTTCGGCGTCGCCCGCGTACGGGCCGGTGTGCCGGACGTAAGCCAGCGTGAACGCCGGCATCTCCCTGACCTCCACCCGCGCCTCGATGTCGCCTTTGCCTGGGCCGCCTGCCTGCTCCTCGCGTGCGTGCTGCTCCGTCATCGTCACCCTCCACGTGGACCGTTGCCGTGCGGCTTCACTGTGGATCGGTGTGACCTGCCAGTCTTTGCGCAGCTTGCCGAGTGCTTGACGATCCTTGCGGTCTTGCGCGCCGGCCCGGCCCATCGTGCGCCGCCACTCGCTTGCGCTCACGCCGAAGGTCTCCTTGAAGGCGCGGGCGAAAGGAGCCGAGCCCGAGAACCCGCAGTCCAGGGCCACGGCCGTGATCGGCCTGCGTGGCGAGGCCACGAGCTGCCGGGCCGCCCGCTCCACGCGCAGTCTGCGCACGTACTGTGCGGGCGTCTCGCCGACCATGGCGGCGAAGATGCGGTGGAAGTAGAACGGCGAGAAGGCCGCCACCCGGGCCAGTTCCTCCAGCGTCAACTGGTCGCCGAGGTGCTCGTCGACATGGTCCATCACCCGGTTGATGCGGGCGACGTACTCCGCGCGCGCCGGCCGCGGCATGAGTCCTCCCTTCGCGCCCAGTCGTTACTGGTACATGCGCTCCAGGAGGGCGTTCGCCAGCCGCGCGCCGAGATCGGCCGGGTCGTCCGGGTACACCGCAGGGTCCCAATCCACGCGGATCACGGCGTCGCCCTTGCGCACGATGATGCCTGCGCGCCCGTCCGAGAACTTGACTATCGCGGCCTGGTCGCCGACGCCGCTCACCTCCTGGACGGAGCCGGCCTCTGCGTAGGAGAGCATGTCGTCGTAGCCGGCCTGCCCGCCGGCCACGTTCACGCCGAAGTAGATCTTCGAGCCGTCGACGCCCGAGGCGATGAAGCCGCCGGCCGGTTTGCCGTCCTGGGCCGCCGAGGACGCCTCGGGAAAGGCCTCCATGGTCTTGCCGGTGACGGCGCCGACGTCCGCCGGTGTGAGAGCGTCCTCGAGCGTCCAGCCGTCCGCAAGCGTGATGACCGCAGAGGACTCTGCGTCGGCCGCCGCCGCCGACGTGTCGCTGCTCTCCTCGGACGAGCCGCAGCCGACGGCCGCTAGCGCTCCGACGATGACCACCACGCCAAGGACGATGACCCGTAGCATGTGTGCCCCCCTCTGGTTCGACCCCGTTGACCGCCGTGCGGAGCCTACCACGGGGACAGCCCGTCGCCGGCGACACGGCATCTCGCCGCCGCGCCGCCACGCGACGCGCAACGCGCAACGGTGCTCTCCAGCGCTCTCCGCGGGCAAGGTCATGGTGTGCATCCATCGGCGGGGAGGCGGGACTGCTCCTCGTCTGTCGAGGGCGCCGGGACGGTGCCGGCACGAGCGTCCGCCGGCCACGCCGCGCCCAGAGGTGAGACGATGAAGACCACGGTAGTGAAATGGCTCGCGCATCTCGCGAGTCTCGCCGGCGTAGCACTGCTCGTGCTCGCCGCCGGTGTCCAGACGGCGTTTGCAGCCGTCCTCGAGGGGGCCGGCGGCTCGGTCGGCCCCGTGACCGCGGTGCCGGCGGCGGGCTCGTCGAGCGCGCTGTCGGTCACCGGGTGGATCGTCGTGGCCGCGATCGCCGCCGCTGCGGCGCTCGTTGGTGCCTGGGCGGTCCTCCGCGGCCGGCGGCGGCGTGCGCCGGCGGCCGCCGCGAGCGACGTCCCGTCGCTCGACACCTTCTGCGCGTACAATCCGACGAGCGCGCTCTGCGGACCATGAACGCCGCTTGAGGCGTCATGAGCACGGGCGGCGGCGTGGTCCACACCGCCGCCCGTGCAGCAGCGCCCGACCGCGGCGGTGCGGTCGTGACGACCGCGGCCCCATGGTAGTGTCGGGGACCGGCGGAGACAGCGGCGGTGACGGAGCGTAGGTGATGCGTACAGTGACTCCCGGCGACACCGGGTCGAAGCTCCCGGCCGGCCGGGGTGCCATTCTCGTCTTCACCATCGCCTGTGCCTTCCTCGCGCTGCACATCGTGGTGGACGGCTTTGTCGCTCCGCGGCCGGGGACCGGGCCGCTCGACCACCTCGTGCCGGTGCTCGTCCCGCTCGCCCTCCTGGCTGCGTCCGCGCTCGTGTTCCCGCGCCTGCGCCCGGGGTGGCGGGCCGCCCTGTCGCTGGTCCTCGGCGCGGTGACGCTCGTGGGAGGCGCGGTCACCCTGCAGAGCCTGCTCGGCGGCCTGAGCGGCAACGCCGTGACGGGCGTCCTGCTGGTGCCGGCGGGGCTCGTGCTGGTCGGCCTCGGGGTCTGGCTGCTCTGGACGGCCAGGCGCCGCGGCGGCCGCCGGCTTCTCCGCGGCGCGCTGCTGGTCGTGGCGGTGGTCCTCGGCGCCTACATCGTCGTGCTGCCGATCGCCATGGCCATCGTGGCCACGCAGCGCCCGGCCAGGGCGGTGCCCGACATCGCCGCCGTCGACCTGGGCAGGCCGGCGCGGGCAGTCGCGGTGCACACCGCCGACGGCCTCACGCTGCGCGGCTGGTACGTGCCCTCGCAGAACGGCGCAGCGGTGCTGACGTTCCCTCGCGAGTGGACGGCGGACCAGGCCCGCGTGCTCGTCGAGCACGGCTACGGTGTGCTGCTGCTCGACCCACGCGGGTACGGCGACAGCGAGGGCGACCCCAACGCCTACGGGTGGGGGTCGGTCGCGGACGTGCGCGCCGGCCTCGACTTCCTGGAGCGGCAGCCCGACGTGCACGAAGGTCGCCTCGGCGGGCTGGGCCTCTCTGTTGGCGGCGAGCAGCTCATCGAGGCCGCCGCCGCCGACCCGCGCCTCAAAGCGGTCGTGTCCGAGGGCGCGGGCGAGCGCTCGGTGCGCGAGGCGCTCGTGCGCGGCGTGCGGGGATGGCCGGCGCTCCCGAGCATGGCCGTCCAGACCGCCGCCGTGGCGGTGCTCAGCGGGCACGCGCCACCGCCGTCGCTGCGCGACCTGGTGGCGCGCATCGCGCCGCGCCCGGTCTTCCTCATCCACGCGGAGAACGGCGGCGGCGGCGAGGAGCTCACCCCCGAGTACTACGCCGCCGCAGGTCAGCCCAAACAGCTCTGGAGGGTGCGCGGCGCAGGGCACACCGGCGGGCTCGCCGCGCAGCCGGACGAGTACCGTGACCGCGTCCTTCGGGTTCTTCGACGAGGCCCTGCTCGGCGAGCCGGCCTCCCAGCAGGCGGGGGAGTGAGCGCGAAGCCGAGGCGGCGGGACGTGCGCTCTCCGGTGGGCGTCGTCGAGAAGACCCGGCTGACCGTCAACGGCACGCAGCAGGGCATGCTCGTGGCCGGAGGGGACGCGCGCAAGCCGGTGCTCCTGGAGGACGCGGGAGTACAGGTTGCGCGAGAGGGCCGACATGTGGCGCGGCAAGGCGCGCTCTCGTCGCCTGCTCTGGAACAGCTTCCTCACTACCGACCTGACGGCCCGGGTCACGGAGCTCGACCTGCCGGTGTACATCTGCCAGGGCAGGTACGATCTCACCGCCTCCTACAGCGAGGCGAGGTCCTACTTCCAGAAGATCGCGGCGCCGGTCAAGGGCTTCTACACGTTCGCGGGGTCGGCCCACAGCCCCCTGTTCGAGGAGCCGCAGAAGATGCGCCGCATCCTGGCGGAGGACGTGCTCGCGGGCGCCGTGGCGCTGGCCGACCGCCGAACCGGAGGGGCGGACATCGTCGCACGTAGGCCCGGGTTCCAGGAGCGGCGGACCGCGCGAAAGGAGCGCAAGATGACGGGGACCGGCAAGGACTGGAACGCGGAGTGGATGCGACTGAGCGACGAGCGCGAGACGCCGCACGACGCCGCGTTCTGGGACCGCCGCGCCGCGGACTTCCGCGGCGGGGACGAGTCCTCGCCGTACGTCGCCGGCTTCATCGCGCGCATGCGCCTGCTGCCCGGCGAGAGCGTGCTCGATGCCGGCAGCGGCTCCGGCACGCTCGCGCTGCCGCTGGCGCGCGCCGGCCACCCCGTCTGCGCCCTCGACTTCTCGCAGGGCATGCTGGCCGTGCTGCGCGAGCGGGCCGCGGCGGAGGGCCTGAGCGGCGTGTGCACGGTGCTGGCGAGCTGGGACGACGACTGGTCCGCCTGCGGCGTCGCGCCGGCGGACGTGGTGGTCGCGTCGCGCTCCCTGGACGTGCGCGACCTGCGCGCCGCGTTCGCCAAGCTCGACGCCCTCGCGCGCCGCCGCGTGTGCGTGACGGTCCCGGCGGACGGACTGCTGTACCCGGGACTGCTGGCGCACGCGGCGGTCGGACGCCCGTACCGCAGGCGGGGCGACGGCACTCTCGCGGCGCGCGTGCTGGCGGACATGGGGATCCGCGCCGAGGTCGACTGCCTCGCGCACGCCAGCGTGAGTCACTTCGAGAGCCCCGAGGCCGCGCTGGAGTCCCTGCGCCGCGTGATCGCCCCGCTCGAGGGGGAGGAGGAGCGGGCGCTCGAGCGCTACGTCGCCGGGCAGCTCGTGCAGACGATCGCGGGCGACGGCCGGCGTGTGTGGACGCTGGAGCCGGCCATCGCCGTGCGCTGGGCCTTCCTCTCGTGGGACAAGGGCGGCAGATCCGGTTGACACTGTCCGGCGCCCATGGACAATGACCGCAGGCTGGAGAGCAGCGCCTGATGGCCGAAGGGGGCGCGTGACGGGCACATCGCCGGGAGTCGAGACCGTGACGGCGGGCGCGACCCTGCCGCGGCTCTTCGCGGGCTGGGTCGCGGAGTACCGCGACGAGCTCGCCCTCAGTGCCCGCGCCGGCGGGGCGTTCAGCGCCATCACGTACGAGGAGCTCGACCGGCGCGCGAGCCTGCTGGCGCTGGCGCTCGCGCGCACCCTCGGCGTGCGTCACGGAGAGCTCGTCGCCCTCGTCTGCGACAACCGGCCGGAGTGGATGGTCTGCAGCCTGGCGATCCACTTTCTCGGCGCCGCGGACGTGCCGCGGGCCGCAGACACGCCGCACGACATCCTTGAGGCGATCCTGCGGCACGCCGAGCCGGCGGTGGTGATCGTGGAGCGCGCCGGGCTGCTTCCGCTGGTGCGTGAGGCGCTGCCCGGCCTGCGCGCGGCGGTCGTCATCGAGCCGCCGCGGAACGGCGGCGGGCCGGCGGCCGCGGGCGCCGCCGCCGGCGCGCAAGCGGACGGCGTGTGCGACGTGTACCGGCTGGACGAGCTCCTGGCGCTCGGCGAGGAGGCCTGGCCACAGGCCGGCGCAGACGTCGCGCGCCGCCGTGAGGCGGTCGCCCCCGACGATCTCGCGACCATCATCTACACGTCGGGCACCACCGGCGCGCCCAAGGGCGTGGCTCTGACGCACGGCAACTACGAGCTCAACCTGCGGGAGCTGCCGCGTCTGCTCAAGGTCGAGCGCGTGCCGGTGCTCAGCGTCCTGCAGCCCTGGCACGCCTACGAGCGTCAGATGCAGCTCATGTACTTGAGCAAGGGATGCTGCATCCACTACAGCACCGTCCTGCACCTGCGCGGCGACCTGCCGGAGGTGCGGCCCGTCGTCATGGCCACGGTGCCGGAGCTCTGGGTGAAGCTGTACAAGGGGGTCATGCTGCGCATCGACGGCCAGAAGCCGGCCCGGCGCAGTCTGGTGCGCTGGCTGGTGGCGCGCGCTCTGACGTCGGCGCGCGCGCGACGCGTGCTCGACGGCCGCGAGCCGGAGCTGCGCCCGCGCGGCCCTGTGCGTCGTGCCGCCTCGCGAGTGTGGGCGCGCACCGTGGCCGCCGTCCTCGCGCCGTTCCACGCCCTGGCCGACCGCCTCGTCTTCCGCGAGGTGCGCGCAGGGCTGGGAGGGCGGCTGCGCTTTCCCTGTGTCGGCGGCGGCCCCCTGCCCGATGCCGTGGACGAGTTCTTCGACGCCGCCGGCCTGCCGCTGCTCGAGGGCTACGGGATGACCGAGGCCATCGTGGTGATGGCCATGCGCGACCCGTTCCGGCGCCGGCTGCGCACGGCCGGCCACATCATCGGGGGGATGGAGTATCGCCTGACGAACGAGGCCGGGCGGCCGTGCGGGCCCGGCGACGTGGGCCGCCTGCGGGTGCGGGGGCCCAACATCATGCGCGGCTACCACAAGGATCCGGAGCTCACCTCCCGCGTGATCGACGACGAGGGCTGGCTCGACACCCACGACCTCGCGCTCGTCCACGCCGACGGCAGCCTGCGCGTGCTCGGCCGCCTGGACGACACCCTGGTCCTCACCAACGGCGAGAACGTCAACGCGCCGTACCTGGAGAACGAGCTCTGCGCCAGCGAGTGGATCGACAGGGCCGTGGTGGTGGGTGAGGGACGGCCCTACGTGGCCGCCTTCGTAGTGCCCAGCCGGTCCCATCTGGAGAACCTGGCGCGCAGTCTGGGGCTCCCGGTGGACCAGCCGGCAGCGCTGATCGCCGACGACCGCATCGTCAAGCACTACCGTCACCTCGCGAGCATGATCAGCGGCGACCTGCGCCGCTTCGCGCCGTACGAGCGCGTGCACAGGGTGCGCCTGTGGCTGGAGGAGTTCCGCATCGGCCGCGAGCTCTCGCAGACGCTCAAGTTGCGGCGGCAGGAGTTCCTGCGCCGCTACTCCTGCGAGATCGACGAGCTGTACGCGCCCTGACGGCCGGCGCCGGCACGCCCGCGGCGGAGGCCGGCGCACGCCCCGCACGCCGGCCCGGCCCGCGCCAGGCGGTTTGCCGCCGTCCGGCCACCGCGCTACTCTCATTCGAAGCAGTCACCCCAGCCCGGCCGCCGGGCGTGCAGTACACGGCGTGTCCCTTCCCGCGACCGCGGTCCCCCAGGGCCGCGGAACCCACAGCCCCCGAGCAGCGCGAGGAGCAGATGCAGACAGGCACCCCTGACCCCGCATCCCAGGACGGCGAGATGAGGGAGGTGGCCGAGCGCGCGCGCCGCATCGCCGCCAACGTCTCCTCGGTCATCGTCGGCAAGGACGAGAGCGTGGAGGCGTGCGTCGTGGCGCTTCTCGCTGCCGGGCACGTCATCATCGAGGACTACCCCGGCGTGGGTAAGACGCTTCTCGCCAAGGCCCTCGCGCGCTCTGTCAACTGTCGTTTCGCACGCATCCAGTTCACGCCCGACCTGCTGCCCAGCGACGTCACCGGGGTGAGCGTGTTCGACCAGAAGGCGGCGCGGTTCGAGTTCCGCCCCGGCCCCGTGTTCGCCAACATCGTGCTCGCCGACGAGATCAACCGCTCGTCGCCCAAGACCCAGGCCAGCCTGCTGGAGTGCATGGAGGAGCGGCAGGTGACGATCGACAACGTCACCCACACGATCGTCGCCCCGTTCATGGTCGTCGCCACGCAGAACCCCATCGAGTACGAGGGCACGTACCCGCTGCCCGAGGCCCAGCTGGATCGCTTCATGATGCGGCTCAGTCTGGGCTATCCCGATCGCGCGGCCGAGGACGCGCTGCTGGAGGCCCAGACCTCGCGCGACCCGCTCGCCGACCTCGTCCCGGTCGTAGATGCGGCTGAGGTGCTGGCCATGCAGGACGCGGTCACTCGCGTCGTCGTGACCGCTTCGCTGCGGGGGTATGTCCTCGACCTGCTCGCGGCGACGCGCACGAGCAGGGAGATCTACCTTGGCGCCAGCCCGCGCGCCGGCATCGCCCTGGTGCGCGCGGCCAAGGCCCTGGCCGTGCTCCGCGGGCGGGACTATGTGGTCCCGCAGGACGTCAAGGACCTTGCCGCCCGCGTGCTCGGGCACCGCATCATCCTGTCGCCCGACGCCCCTCTGGGCGGCGACGCCGAGCAGGCGGCCGTCACCCGGATCCTCGCGACCCTGCCGGTGCCGTCCTCGTGAGCGCGGCGCGCCCCACGGCCCGCGGTGTGTCGCTGCTCTGCGTCGCCGTGCTCACGTACGTGGCGGCGCGGACCCTGGGTACGTGGGAGCTGTACTTCCTGGCGGTGGCCTTCGCCGCCGCTCTGGGCGTGTGCTGGGTGCTGGTGGCGGCGTCGGCCGGGCGCGTGGAGGTGAGCCGTACCGTGGATCCCGGCACGCCCGTCGGCGGAGACCCGCTGACGCTCACCCTGCACGTGAAGAACGGCTCCCTGCTGCCCGGGCTGCAGGTCTCGCTGGACGGCGCCGTCGGCACGCTCGCGGCGCCCGAGGGGCTCCTGGACGTGGAGACCCTGGGGCCGCGAGGCGAGCGCCGGGTCGTCTCGGGGCCGTGGCCCGCACGGCGCGGCGTGCACCACCTGCCGGCCATGACCGTGGTGGCGGAGGACCCGCTCGGCCTCGTGCGTGCGCGGCGCACCGCCGGCGAGCCTCTCACGCTCACCGTCCCGCCGCGCCTGGCGCACCTGGCGACGTGGGAGGTCACGGCCGGCGCGGGCACGCGCGGCGCCGGCCGCAGGCGCCGTCCCCCGACGGTCGATGCCACCGAGCTCCGCGGCATCCGGCCGCACAGCCCGGGCGAGCCGCTCAACCGCGTGGACTGGAAGGCCACGGCCAAGACCGGCAGCCTGATGTTGCGCGAGCTCGAGGACGCCAGCGACGGCGACGTGGCCGTGCTGTTCAACGGGCCGGTCCGCGGCGCTGCGGACGGACGGTCCGGCGACGTCTTCGAACTCGGCGTGGAGGTCGCCGGGTCCATCGCCGACTGCGCCCTGCGTGGCGGGCGCGGCGTGACGCTGCTGGTAGCCGCCGAGGGCTGGCGGCCGCTCCGCCTGTCGCCGGCGGCCGCCGACCGGCGTCGTCTTCTTGCGCTGCTGGCCGGGCTGCAGCCCGGCGGGCTGCTGCAGCTCGGACCGTCGCTGCGGACGCTCGTCGCCGGTCCGCGCACGCGTGCCCGCTTCCGCAGCCTCACGCTGGTGGTGCTCTCCCTGGACGCCGCCCTCGCGCGCGCCGTCGCGGCCCTGCGCGACGAAGGGCTGCCGGTGTGCGTGGTGCACGTCTGCGGACCCGTCGAGACCGAAGACGACGGCGATCGCAGGCGCGCGCTCGCCGCGGCCGGCGTGCGCGTGGTCGCCGTGCGCGCGGGCGAGGACCTCGGCCGGGCGCTCGCCTCGCCGTCCGCGCCGCGGAGGGCGCTGGCGCGGTGAGTACCGCGGTGGACACCGCGGGCGGAGCGGCCGCCGGGACCGCCGGCGAAACGCGCGCGGGCGTGCCGGGCGGCGCGCGCGCAGGCCGGGCGTGCGGCGCGCGCACCGCCCTGTACTTCACCGGCTTCACCGCGCTGGCGGCCGCGGTCGCCCTGGCGCTCTCGCGCATCGCGCAGCCGGGCCTCGCCGGCGTTTTTCTGCTCGCCGCCCTGATGGCCTGCTTCGCCGGCGCCCCCGGGCTCGTCCGCCGGCGCGCGTGGCCCCTGGCGCTCGTCCTGCTGCCGCTCGGCGCCTACCTGCTCGTGCGCGTCCAGATCGACGTGCCGGGGGACGCGCACGGCGTGGGCGGCCACCTCGCCGCGCTGCTCGACGAGTTGCGCGAGGGCGCACGCACGTACGCCCACGAGCGCTTTCCCCTCGACCACCGCCCCGGAGACGGCCTCGCCGTCCTGCTCTCGCTGGCCGTGTACGCGCTCACGGGCCTGGCGGCCTTCCTTGCGCTGAGCCTGCGCCTTGCGGTCCCGGCGATCGCCGTCCTGCTCGTCGCCCTGGGTTTCGCCCTCACCACCGACAACATCGACCGCCTGGTCTGGGCGCCGCTGGCCTTCCTCGTGCTCGCGGGGTGCACGCTCGTCCTCTCACGCTCCCTGCGCCGTGAACGGTGGCGCGCCACCGACGCGCTCGCCGGAGCCGTCACCGGGACGGTGGCCGCCGTGCTGGCCCTCTCACTGCTGGGGGCGACCTCGGTCGCGGCCGGAGCGCCGCTCTGGGACTGGACGAAGTGGGGGATCGCCGGCCCGGGCGACGCTCACGTCGGCTTCGACTGGATGCAGAGCTACCTGCGGCTGCTCGACGAGCCCTCCGACGCCGAGGTGCTGCGCGTGCGCTCGCCGCTCGCCTCGTACTGGCGGGCCAACGCTCTGACGGCGTTCGATGGGGACACCTGGTTCAACGGGTCGTCCTACATGGAGCTCACGCCGGCCACGGAGCCCGGGTCCGTGGCCTTCGTGGTACCGTCGCGGCCGCCGGAACCCAGTGGCCGGCTCGTCACCCAGTCCTTCGAGATCGTCTCCACCTACACCGACCACCTCTTCACCGGGGGCGCGCCGCGCACCGTGCTGCTGGAGGCATCGGAGACGTATCTCTGGGTCACGGACGCGCAGGCACTGCAGCTGAGCCGCCCGCTGGGGCCCACGCTGCGCTACGCTGTGACTGCCGTCGTGCCGCAGGTCAAGCCCGCCGACCTCGTCGGCCGCGGCCGCGAGTACCCCGCGGACGTGGCCCTCGGCTCGACCGGCCTTCCCTTCCCCGCTGTGTCGCAGCCCGCCGGACGCATGGCGGAGGCTGACTGGGAGCGATGGGTGGCCGGGAGCGCCCAGAACAGGCAGTGGCTCGGTCTGTACCGGCTGAACGAGGAGATCGTGGACGGCGCCGACGATCCCTACCGGATCGCCCTGCGCATCGAGGACTTCCTGCGTACGCGGTACACGTACTCGCTGGACCCGCCGGCCAGCTTCATGGAGTCGCCCTACGCCGCCTTCCTCTTCGACACGCGGACGGGGTTCTGCCAGCACTTCGCCGGCGCCATGGCCGCGCTGCTGCGCTTCAACGGGGTCCCCTCCCGGGTGGCCCTGGGTTTCACGGCCGGCGACAAGGGTGCCGACGGGAGATTCGTGGTTACCAGAAAAGACGCGCACGCCTGGGTGGAGGCGTACTTCCCCGGCGTGGGCTGGGTACCGTTCGACCCCACGCCGGGGAGGACGCTCCCACAGCCCGGCGGGTCGTCGGCGAGCGCCGGCTTCGTCGACCCCGAGGAGACGACGAGCACCGCCGACGGCGCCGTGGCGAGCCCGGGCCCCACGGCGCGCGGCGCCGACCCGGGTGGGGCGTCTCCGGGCGCCCGGCGCGAGCCGCTCCCGGGGGCGGGGCCGGCGGCCGTCCCGTCCGGGACCGTCCCCTGGCTGCCGCTCGCCGTCACGCTCACGCTCGCGCTGGTCGCATGGCCGGTCGCTCGCCTCGTCCGCCGCGCCGTGGCCGTGCGGCGCGGAACGTGCGGCCGGCAGCTGCGCACGTCCCTCGAGCTCCTTCGCGCAGAGCTCCACGACCGCGGCGTGGCGGTGCCGGCGTCGCTGACCCTCGACGAGACGGCCCGGCTCCTGCACGGCTGCTACGGCGTGGACGCCGCGGCCGTGCTCGGCCGGGCTCAGGCCGTGCTCTTCGGCGGGCGCGACGCCACACCTCACGACGTCGCCGCCGTGAACGCCCTGCGCCGCGAGGTCCGGCGCGCCGCGCGCGCCGGCCGCGGCCGCGTGCGCGCCTGCCTGGCGCTGTACGGCGTACGGGCCGACGCGAGAGCCTGAGGCCGGGCGGCCGGCGGCCCGGCCCGGCGTCGGAGACCGGCGCCCGTCGCTCGCGATTCGGCACGCCCGTGTCGATAACCACCCGAGCCGGCCCGGATCCCACATGTCCGCACACGCCCCGAAGACACCGCTGAAGCTTCTCGTCATCGTCGCCCTCGTGGCGGCGAGAGCGATCGCGCGCGCGATCGCTCTGGGGCCGGCCATGGGTTCGCTGCACCAGAAGACGCTGCGCGCGGACATCTCCGAGGTCAGCGATCCGACTCGGGCCGGCGACTATCACCTGAACGTCCTCCTGAAGACGGTCAGCGTGGACCTCGACCAGGGTCCGTGCGGCTGCAGCTCGGGTGCATCCTCGTCGGCGAGGACCTGCTCGACCACTCAGTCTGGCCCGCCGAGGTGAAGTACCCCATCACGCTCAGTCTCGGGATCTCGAAGCACGGGACGCAGCAGACCGAGGTCTTCGCCGACAGGCGCGTGGGCGGCATCACGTACGTGGACCTCGACCTGGACGGCAACGTGGAGGACCACCCCCGCGACCGGCACTCCACGACGCTGTGGCTGAGCGCGTACAGGGAGGCGTTCTTCGGCACGCTGCTGTTCGCCATCGTGGCCATCGGGGTCGTGGCCGCCGACTACCTGTGGCGGCGGGCAAGGGACGCGCGGGTCGAGTGACGGGGGGCGGCCCTACGAGCGCCGCTCGAGTGCCAGCTTCACGCCGAGGCCGATGAGCACGATGCCGCCGCAACGCTGGATCCAGCGCTGCACTGCCGGCCGGGCGCGCAGCCATGTGGAGAGCAGGCCGGCGCCGAGGCCGACCGGCCCTTTGACCATGAACGTGAGCGCGGCGAACGTCAGTCCCAGCACCAGGACGATGAGTCCCGGCCGCCCGGCTGCGGGGTCGATGAACTGGGGCAGGAAGGCGAAGTAGAAGATGGTGATCTTGGGATTCGAGATGTTGGACAGCGCGCCGTCGACGAACAGCCTGCCCAGCGAGCGCTCCGGCCGGCGGCCTGTGGGCAGCGTCACCCCGCGCGCGCGGAGCATGGTGATGCCGAGGTAGACGAGGTAGGCGGCACCGGCGAGCTTGACGGCGAGGAACAGCGGCTCGGAGGCGCGGAGGAGCGCGCCGAGGCCGAGGGCCGAGAGGAACGTGTGGCCCACGAGGCCGGTGCTGACGCCGGCGGCCGTCGCCACGCCGGCCCGCGCGCCGTGCGCGATGGACCGCGACATCACGAGCAGCATGTCCTGTCCCGGCGTGATGATGAGCACCAGCGAGGCCGCCACGAACAGCGGCCACTGCACCTGCGACACCGGCACCCCCTTTCCCGGCCGACGACCTCAGGCCCGTGCGCGCAAGGATATGCCACGGTCGCGGCGTAGCACACAGCGTCGTACGGCCCGGCTCGGGCGCCGGCCGCGTGTCACGCGGCGTTCGCCTTACCGCGGGACTCGGCCGGGTCGCGGGGGCCGGCCGACGTCTCGGCGGGCGCCGCGGGCTTCGCCCGTTCCGCCCGCCGCGCCGCCCCGTACAGCGGCACCTGGACGATCTGCGCCGCGCCGCCGACCAGCCAGGCGAGTGGGATCGAGAAGGTCTGCGACAGCCAGCCGAGCCCGACCTGCCCCACCGTCGAGCCGGCGTCGCCGAACAGCGCGTCCAGGGAGATGATGGTCGCGCGCTGCTGGGACGGGATGCGCGCGTTCAGCCAGCCCTGCTTGACGGGGAAGGAGACGCCGAAGGCCAGCGCGGAGACGAGGTACAGCGGCACGGCGATCCAGAAGTCCTGCACCAGCGCGGCGCCCACGATCGCCGCGGTCGAGACGCCGGCGCTGACCATCAGGATGCGGCCGCGGTCGGGCCACCGCGCCGTGATGCGCCCCACCAGCGCGTTCCCGAGGATCTGGGTGAGCCCCACGAGGGCGGCGATGACACCGGTCACCCACACCAGGTCCTGCCCGAGCAGGTCGAGGAAGTACTTCTGCCACGAGTAGAAGCCGTACATGAAGAACACGCCCTGCACGAGCGAGGCGAACATGATGAAACGCACCGTGCGGTCCCCCAGGCCGAAGATGACGCCCGCCCGGGCGATGCGCCTGGTCTCGTGCGCGAAGCTGGAGGCCGTCAGCGGCCGTCCTTTGAAGCCGAGGTCACGCATCACCAGCAGGCCGAGCAGGAACGCCGGCACCAGGATCGCGGCGCGCAGGGCGTAGGGGATCCACAGGTCCACCTGTCCGAGGAATCCGCCGGCCGTGGTGCCGATCAGCATGAAGATCCCGAACACCATGCCGTACCGGGCGAAGACCGGCTCAAGCTTGCCCCGGTAGTCCACCGAGTGCAGGGCGTCGACCATCCAGGCGTCCACGGCGCCGGTGTAGAAGGTGTAGCCGAGACCGAGCAGCGCCGAGGCCAGCGCGAACGGCCACACTCCCAGCCCCGCCAGCCCGAACCACAGGTACAGCAGCGTCGACACCATGATGATGCCGACGGCGAGCAGGTACGAGACGCGCCGGCCGACCGTGTCGGCCACGACCCCGGTCGGCACCTCGAAAAAGGCCTGCGAGACCGTGTACGCGGCGTTCACCAGCATCACCTGGTAGATGTCGAGCCCGACGGACAGCAGGAACAGGGTGTTGACGCCCCAGATGAGTGACTGCGCCAGCGTCGTGCTCGCCGCGATGCCGAGGTAGGTCCGGATGATGCCTCGCGAGGTCATGGTTCGATGTTCCCACGCGCGTTGAATCAGTACCGTGGTAGTCCTGTTTATGTGGCCATGCGCGCGGCCGCCGGACGGTAGAATCGGGCGGCCGACGAACGGAGGGACCGACGTGGACGACGAGCAGGGCCCGGTGCCGGAGCCGCTGGCGCCGGGCGCAGCGGGGGAGGAGACGCTCGACCCCGCCGACTGGGCCTCGATGCGGGCGCTGGGCCATCGCATGCTGGACGACGCCCTGGACTACCTCGAGTCTCTCCCGCAGCGCCCGGCGTGGGAGCACGCGCCGGCTGCGGTGAAGGCGCGCTTCTCCGGCGGCGTCCCGCGCGCCCCCCAGCCGGCGGAGGACATCTACCGCGAGTACGTCGACCTGGTGCAGCCGTACCAGCTCGGCAACGCCCACCCGCGGTTCTGGGGGTGGGTGGTCGGCTGCGGGACGACCATGGGGGTCCTGGCCGAGATGCTGGCCGCGACCACCGACGCGGTGAGCGGCATCTACTCGTTCGTCAGCAACAACTACGTCGAGCTCCAGGTGCTGGATTGGTGCAAGGAGCTGCTGGGCTACCCGCGGAGCGCGAGCGGCCTGCTGACGAGCGGGTGCTCCGCCTCCAACCTTATCGCCCTCGCCGTCGCACGCCACGCCAAGGCGGGCTTCGACGTACGCAAGGAGGGCCTGACGGCGGCCGGCGCCCGGATGACGGTGTACTGCTCCGAGGAGGCGCACTCGTCGCTCACCAAGGCCGTCGAGCTGCTGGGGCTGGGCCGGGACTCCCTGCGCAGGGTCCCGGCCGACGAGACGCGCCGCATCGACGTGGCCGCGCTCCGTGAGGCCGTGGCGCGCGACCGGCGGGACGGCCTGCTCCCCATCTGCGTCGTCGGGGTCGCCGGCACCACCGCCACCGGCGCCGTGGACGACCTGCACGCGTTGGCCGACCTCTGCGCCGAGGAGCGCCTGTGGTTCCACGTGGACGGCGCCTTCGGCATCTGGGCGGCGATCGCTCCGCGCTCGGCCCACCTCGTCTCCGGCATCGAGCGCGCCGACTCCCTCGCGTTCGACCTCCACAAGTGGATGTACCTCACCTACCCTGTGGGCTGCGTGCTGGTGAAGGATGCGGAGGAGCATCGCCGGACCTTCTCGCTCACGCCGCAATACCTGGCCCACGGGGAGGGCGACCGCGGCCTCACGGCCGTCGACGCACCCTGGCTCTCCGACTACGGCTTCGAGCTCTCCCGCGGCTTCCACGCGCTCAAGGCGTGGATGTCGCTCAAGGAGCACGGCGCCGACAAGTACGGCCGCCTGATCCAGCAGAACATCGACCAGGCCCGTTACCTGGCCGGCCTGGTCGAGGCGTCGACCGACCTCGAGTTGGCGCTCCCGGTGTCGCTCAACGTCGTCTGCTTCCGCTACGTGCGCGCGGGGCTGGGCGATGCCGCGCTCGACGAGCTCACCAAGGCCATCGAGGTCGAGCTGCAGGAGTGCGGCATAGCCGTGCCCTCGGTGGTGAGCCTGCGCGGCCGCACGTGGCTGCACGTCGCCGTGACCAACCACCGCAGCCGGCGCGAGGACTTCGACCTGCTGGCCCGCGAGGTCGTCCGGCTCGGGGCGGAGCTGGCCTCGCCCTGAGCCGGCCCAGCCGAGCGGGCCGGATCGCCGCCTCCTGCGCCCGCGGCGGTCTCAGACGCCCGCGAAGAAGGGCGCGTGCCGGCTCCGGCAGAACGCGCGCCAGTCGCCCAGGAACTCGAAGTCGGCGAAGTCGATGCGGTCCACGGCCCGGCGGTGCTTGACGAGCTGGGGGTTCGCCTCGTTGAGGCGGCGCACCAGTTCGGCCTCTTCGCCGCTGAGCGGGCTGACCACGGCGCCGAGGTGCACAGCCCACAGCTCCGCGGCGCCGGCGTCGAACTCGGGCGGGACGAAGACGTTGTCGAACGTCACGGCGCCGCCCTCGTACCGGTGCTCGGCCCCGGCCACGCCGCCGGGACCCGCCGTCACCGTCGCCGGCAGGATCATGTGCGCGAGCAGGTAGCGGGAGATCGACGAGACCTGTCGCGACTTGTGCGGCAGCGTCTCGGCGGCGAGCCCCCAGTGATACCCCGACGCGTTGCAGCGCAGCACGTGGTGGCGCTCGATGGTCGGGTCCGACGGGTCCGGCGCCATCCACTCCGTGAACGCGGCCAGGCCGTGGAACGGCGTGTCGTCGGAGCTGAACGTGGCCAGCACCGGCGCGTAGTCGGCGATGTCGCCGCCCTCCAGGTCGCGGAGGTAGGCGAACACGGCCACTTCTTCCTCGTGCGTCACTGCGCACGGACAGCTCAGCACGATCCTGAACGCCAATTCCAGGGCGCTGCCCCTGATCTTCATCTCCGCCCCTCCTGGTGTGTGCCGGCCGCGCCCTGCGCGCCGCCTCTGGCGCGGTCCGGTGACGAGTGCCCTTGCGGGGCGCCCCCGTCGCTCAGCCCGCTGCGTAGCTCAGTCTACCGCTCCGTGCCGCTCCCGTGTCGCCTGCCCTCGCCGGCGAACGGTTCGCCGGCGCCTCCGGCCGGGCAGGCTGAGCACGTCGCCGCTGTCGGCGGTCACGCTATACAGGGAGGTGCCTCGGTGGAACAGTCGACGATCGACCTCGGCAGAGAGCAGCGGGCCACGAGGGAGCGGCCGCGCTACGAGTACTCCGCGGCCGCCCGCGGCTTCTTCGGCTCCATGGATGCCCTCGCCGGCGAGCGCACCACACTCCACAAGGTGAAGCTCATCGAGGCGCTGGCGCCCGTGCCTTACCGGGCCTGGGAGAATCGCCAGTACGGTCTCCTGACCCGGCACTACGACGACCAGTCGCGGGTCGCCGAGGCCCGCGCGCTCGTGGAGTGGTCGCGGGCGGCCCAGGACAACGAGTACTGGCACCTGCTCGTCGTCAACGAGAAGCTCAGGGAAGAGGGTGAGCCCGAACCCAGGTACCTGACGGAGCCACTGCCTTCTCTCATGGTCGCGTCCTACGCCTCGCTCGCGTGGACGATGGCCCGCGTCGGCATCCGCAGGGCTTTTCTGCTGAACGCCGAGTTCGAGGACCACGCCGAGCACACCTACGCGGAACTGGTGGACGCGCACCCCGAATGGGAGGACCAGCCGGTGACGAGTCCCGTGGTGCAGCAGTACGGGTCGTTCGGCTGCTGGGCCGACGTGTTCCGTCGCATAGGCTTGGACGAGCGCGACCACATGAACGCCAGCTTCCGCTTCGCCGGCAGGCCCGAGCGTGTGGCCGGCTACGAGGGCATGCCCTCCTGAGGGCCGGCCGCCGGCGCGCACGCGTGCCGGGTCGGCAGCGGGATGAGCCCGCGCGCGGGCAGGCGGTATCCTCTCGGTGCGGAGCCGCGACGGGGAGGGTGTGATGACTGGGAGCCTGCGCGAGCGCCTCATCGGCGCCTGGGAGCTGATCGACGTTGTGGAGGAGCCGGTGGACGGGTCCCCGCTGCGCCACCCGCTCGGCGAGCATCCCTGCGGCCTCATCGTGTACACCGCCGACGGCCACATGTCGGTGCAGATCATGCAGGAGGGGCACGCCGGCCGGGCGGCGGACGACCCGTACGGCCGCACGGGCGACGACTACGCGCGCGAGGCCCGGACGTACTTCGCCTACGCCGGTACCTACAAGGTCGACGAGGTCCGCGGGGTGGTCACGCACGGCGTGCGACTGTCGCTGTTCCCGGGCTGGGTGGGCCAGGACCAGGAGCGCGTGGCGCAGCTGGATGGCGTCGTGCTGCAGCTGAGCGGCGTCGAGCCCTCGCTCTCGGCGGGGTTGCTGGTCCGGACGCGGCTCAGGTGGAGGCGCGCCGGCGGGCCTGCGGCCTCCGGCGCCTGACGGGCGGGACGGGCGTTGCTGTGCCGGGCTCCGTGTCCGGCGCGTCCCGCCTTCGGCCGTTCTCCAGCCCTCACCAGAGCGTCAGAGACTCCGTGAAGAGGCGTCGCAGGTCCTCTGTGCTCGCCGGCCGCGGCGAGAGCTTGGTGACGGTGTGCTGGGGCAGAGTGCCGGCCACGAGGTCGTCGAGGTCTTCGGGGCCGTAGCCGACGGCGGAGAGGCCGTTGGGCGCGCCGATCCGGCGCATGAGGCCGACCAGGTGGCCGGCGAGCGCCCCGCCCACCTCGTCGTCCGGCACGCCGCTCATGTCGACGCCGACCAGCTCGGCCGCGTGGCGGTGCCGGACGGGATCGGCGGCGGCCGTGAAGCGGAACACGGCGGGCGCGTTGAGCGCCACCGACATGCCGTGCGGGACGAGAGGGTGGTCTTCCGGATAGCCCTCAACGCGATACTCGCGCACCATGCCGGACACGGGGTAGGACATGGCGTGGCAGAGGTGCGTGCCGGCGTTGGCGAAGCCGATCCCGGCGAACGTGGCGGCCAGCATCATCTGGCCGCTCGCCGCTTCGTCGCCCGGGTCGGCGAGCACCTTCTCGAGGTTGGCCGAGCCGAGCTGCGCGGCGCGCGCCGCCCAGATGTCGCTGATGGGGTTGGAACCCTGGTAGGCCGGCCGGTGGTCGGGGTCCTCCGGGGCCGGCCGGCGGTGGTAGGGGAGAGCCGTGAGCGACTCAAGCGCATGGCAGAACACATCCAGGCCGCTGCACACGGCGACCATGGGCGGCATGGTCAGGGTGTTCAATGGGTCGACGATGGCCAGAGAAGGGCGCGCCGCGCGCTGCCGGATGGCCGTCTTGGCGCGCATCTCCTCCAGGTCGAACACGATGACGCCGGTGCACTCACTGCCCGTCCCCGCGGTGGTGGGGACGGCGATGAGCGGCGCCATCCGGCCCTGCACCGGCCTGCCCTCGCCGATGGGCGGGTTCACGTAGGCCATGAACCCGGCCGGGCAGGAGGCGTACAGGTCGGCGGCCTTGGCCGTGTCCATCACGGAGCCGCCGCCGACGGCCACGTAGCCGTCGAAGCCGCCGTCCTGCGCGAACCCTATGGCGTCGTGCAGGGAGACGTCCGTGGGCTCGACGCGGGCGCGATCGTACAGCACGGCCTCGATACCCGCTTGGCGGAGCGCCTCCAGGGTCACGGCGACGGGACGGCTCTCCGCCAGGCGCACGTCGGTGACGACCATCACCCGCGTGCCGCCGAAGCGGCGCATGTCCCACCCCAGCTCGCGGGTCACGCCGGCCCCGTACTTGATGCTCGAGGTGTCCATGGTGAAGGCGGTCTCGAAGGTCATCACGGCTCCTTTGTGGCTGCACGGCAGCCTATCACCCGCATCGCGGCGCGCCGGAACGCTGCCGGCGCGGACGGCCACAGCGGGCTCTGCGCCCTGTCGGGGTGCCGCACCGCGCCGCCCGTGGGAGGATGGGCGCATGGACCTCGACGTCGTCGTCACCGTCATCGCGGGAATCCTCCTCGTCGTGGCCGCCGTCGGCACCGTCTATCCCGTGCTGCCCGGCAGCCCGGTCGCCATTGTCACCCTGATCGCCTGGGCGTGGATCCTGGGCTCGGCCATCAGCTGGACGGCCGGCATCGTCGGAGCGCTGCTCGCCGCGGTCGGCTGGTCCGCAAGCGCCGTGCTCACGGGACGCCAGCTCAAGCGGCACGAGGTCCCCGGACGTTCCATCCTGGTGGCTGTCGTGGGCGCGCTCATCGGCATGTACTTCATCCCGGTGGTCGGCGTGTTCGTGGGGTTCGCCGTCGGACTGCTGGTGAGCGAGCTCGTCAGGCGGCGCGACCTGAAGGCCGCGCTCACGGCCAGCGCCGCGGCCCTCAAGGCGACGGGGATCGGCATCCTCGTGGAGTTCACGATGGTGTGTCTGGCCGGGTCGGTCTGGGCGCTGGGCGTGATCGCCCACTTCTGGCTCCGCTGAAACGGCACGGGGCGGCCCCGTTGCCGGCGTCCGTGCCGGCGTTCGATGGCCCGCCGGCGGTCTGACCGGCGGCCTACCCGCCGTGCTCCAGGCCATCCTTCCCGCCGGCCTCCGCGGCGTTCTCTCCCTCCCCGTCCTCCTTCGGCTTCATCGACGGGGCTGTGGCCAGCACGGAGCCGATGAGGATCAGCGGCGTGGCGATGGCGATGCCCAGTGTGATCGGCTCGCTCAGGATGACCACGCCGAGCAGCACGGCGACCAGCGGGTTCACGTAGGTGATGATGGCGCTCCGCGACGGCCCGACCTCCCGCAGGAGGGCCATATAGATGACCATGGCGAGCGCCGTGCACAGCACCGCGAGGATGACCACCGCGATGACGGTGTCGCGCGAGACCGACTCCGGCCAGCCGGCGGCGGCCAGCGGGGCGAACGCGATGGTGTTGACCCACAGCGCCACCATGGCGACGCTCACACCGGAGAGGCCGCCGAGGCGCTTCACGACGACGATGGGCGCGATCGCCCAGCAGAGGTCGACGATGAGGAGCATGACGACGCCGACCAGATCCCCATTGCCCACGTTCACGCCGACGAGCGCCACGATGCCGGCGAGGCCGCAGGCGAGGCCGGCCACGTGGCGCGCATCGAAGTCGTACCTCTCGCCCATCACCCGGTAGAGGCCGACGCCGATGAGCGGCATCGCGCCGATGAGCAGTCCTGCGAGCGAGCTCGTGAGCCGCTGTTCCGCGGTGGCGATGAGCAGCCAGGGGAGCGACATCTCGAGGAACGTGAAGGCGAGCACCCACGGCCAGTGCGTGAGCAGGTCGCGGACGCCGCCGGCCCGCAGGACGAACGGGGTCAGCGTCACGGCCGCGAGCAGCGTGCGGAAGAAGACCAGGGTGGACGGCTCGAGCTCGCGCACGGCGATCCTGACCATCAGGTACGGCATGCCCCAGATGAGGCACAGCGCGACGAACATGATCCACCCTTTGCGTGACACCGGATCTGGACTCCCCCGTGAGCAGCGGCTGAAGGCCGCCACAGTGTATGCGCCGCGTCGACCCCGGAGGAGTGCGCCTGTCGCCGAGTCCCAGAGTGTGGAAGGCGCCTGCGGCTTCGGGGCGGTCGCCTGAGGGTCGGTGGCCGGGCCCTGCTCGAGCCGGTAGGGTGCAAGGGATGGCGGACCAGTCCACCCTGAGCGACCTCACACGCGGCCGGCGGACGGCGCTCGTCGCGACCCTCGGCGGCCTCTGGACCATCGGCCCGTTCTCCATCGACCTGTACCTGCCCGCCCTGCCGACCCTGGGCGGCGACCTGGGCGCCTCACAGCAGCAGGTAGCGGTCACCGTGACGGCCTTCTTCCTCGGCCTGGCGTTCGGCCAGGTGCAGGCCGGCGCCCTCAGCGACACGTACGGCCGCCGCCGGCCGCTGCTGGCCGGCCTGCTGCTCTACGCGCTCGCGAGCCTGGGCTGCGCGCTCGCGCCGACCATCCAGCTCCTGGTCGTCGCCAGGTTCCTGCAGGGCCTGGGCGGCGCGGCGGGCATGGCCATCTCCAACGCGGCCGTGACGGACTACGCCCGCGGCCGGGAGGCCGCGCGCCTGCTGTCGCGCCTCGCCATGATCGGCGGCGTGGCGCCCATCCTCGCCCCGCTGGCCGGCGCCCAGCTGCTGGGCGTCATGTCCTGGAGAGGTCTCTTCGTCGTGCTCGCGGTGGTCGGGATCGCGCTGTTCCTCGCTGTGCTCTTCGGGCTCCCGGAGAGCCTGCCGCGCGAGCGCCGTTCCTCCGCCGGCCTCGGCGCCCTGCTCGGGAGCGTGCTGGTCCTCTCCCACGACGTGCGCTTCGTCGGCCTCGCGCTCACCGGCGCGTTCAGCTTCGCGGGCTTCTTCGCCTATCTCGCCGGCTCGTCGTTCGTCTACCAGGAGGTCTACGGTGTGTCTCCCGCCGCGTTCAGCGCGCTCTTCGCGGTGAACGCCGTCGGCATGCTGGGGGCGAGCGAGCTGAGCCACCGGCTTCTCGCTCGCTTCACGCCGGCGCAGCTGCTGGCGGCGGCGCTCGTGATCGGTGCGCTCGCCGGCGTCGCCGTCCTGCTGGTGCTGCTCGCCGGCGATCTCGGCCTGTGGGCGCTGGCCGTGCCGCTGTTCGTGCTCGTCGCGAGCATCGGTCTCGTCATCCCCAACTCCACCGCGCTGGCCCTCTCCCTGCACCCGGACCTGGCCGGCAAGGCGTCCGCCTACTTCGGTACTCTGCGGATCGGGCTCGGCGCCCTGGCGACGCCCCTCGTCGGCCTGGGCGGCGGGCTGGACGGCGTGTCCATGGGCCTCGTCATCGCCGCCGCCGGCGTGCTGGCGCTGTCGACGTACGGCGTCGTCGCGTGGCTCGACCGGGGCCGTCGGCGCTCGTGCGAGTTGCGGGCCGGGACCTGCGCCGACATGCCGGTGTGCTGAGGCGCCTGCGGTCCGCGCTCGACGCCCCGGTCGCGGGCCGCAACGTCTTGGCCCGGTGCCGCGTCGGATCCCCCGCTCTCACTCCTCCCAAGGCAGCGGCTCGGCCGCGCCGCCGACAGGGTCCTGCGTCCGGGCCTCGCCGGGCGGCGGGGTGATGGGGACGCGGTCGCGCTCGTCGAACGCCGCCGCGTGCGTGTGCCGGTGAAGGCGCGCGTAGAGCGGGGAGAGCAGACCGACGACGACGGCCCACGCGACGAAACACGCGAGGAGGAGCGCCTGGGCGGCGAGCGGCCCGGGGCTGGACGCCCCGGCCTCCGCGCCGCCCCACACCAGCGTCTGCGCGATGAACGCCAGTACGAGTGAGGCGGCTGCGGCCACCGAGTAGTCGAGCGGCAGGCGCCAGCGCCAGCGCGAGTGCCACCACACCGCCCCCGGACGGAACCGGCGCCATCCGTAGGCCGGGTTCAGCAGGAACCAGAGGAAGTCCCACAGCGCGCTCCACGCCACCCAGGCGGCCAGCACGGTGAGCTCGGCAACGGCCGTCCACGGCGTCCCGAAGGCGAAGGGCAGATGGAAGGCGACGAGTGTGGAGGCGAACATGAGCAGGTTGTAGCCCGTGAGCGGCTTGCCGCCCAGGACGGTGCCGAAGACCCGGGCCACGGGGCCGCTGACCCGGTACGGGGTGGGCAGCTTCTCGGCCCAGCCATAGGGCCCCTCGATCTCGATCTCCACCGCCGCGAGCAGGAAGGCGAAAACGCAGAGAAGCGGTGCGGCGACGGCGAGGGTCATGCCGGCTCGCCGTCGCTGGGCTCCGCTGCTCCCGGCCTCTCACCCGACTCGACCGACTCGGGCGGGTCTGCCGCGGTGCCCGGCTCCGCGCCCGGCCCGGCCGCCTCCCGCGCCTCGACGGCGGCCGTGGCCGCGGCCGCCAGGGCGCGGCGGCCGCGCCGCGTGCCCGCGCGCTCGAGCGCCACCAGCGAAAGCTGTTCGCGCAGCGCCGCGAGCGCCTCGTTGTTACCGTCCTGCCGGTACCCCGCCAGGGCGCGCTCGTGGGCCGGGAGGTGCTGGAGGAACGCGCCGATCGCCTCCGGCGTCGGCGCCTCCGCGTACTCGCCGTACCCCAGCTCCTGCAGGTACCGCGCGTTCAGCACCTGCTCGAACTGCCCGGTCACGGGGATCGAGAGCACGGGTTTGTGCAGGTACACGCACTCCGACAGCAGCGAGAAGCCGCCGCCGGCGATCACGGCCCGGGCCGTGCGCAGGTCGTCCAGGAACACGGTCTCGCTGAAGGGACGGTACACGAGCGCGCCATCGACGAGGTCCTCCGTCAGGTCGCGGCGCACGCCGTACAGGCGGCACGAAAGGCCGGTCGCGTGTAGAGCCGCCACCAGCGTCTCGCTCCCCTGCGCCGTCTGGTAGACGAGCAGGTGCTCGCCCTGCTCCGCCGCGGCGGCGAGCACCGCCTCCCGCAGCACCGGCGCCACGAGCGTGGTGTTCCTGCGTCGCAGAGGGGGCCGGAAGAAGGTCGGCACGATGGCCCAGTGCAGGCCGGGCGCCTTTGTGCGGGCGATCTGCCGGGCCAGCTCGAAGTCCAGGATATCGTCGCCGATGAGCTCCGCGTCGTGCACGCAGCGGTCGAGCATCATGATGTTGTCCACGCTGATGGCCGGCACCCGCCGCCGGCGCGCCACGGTGAGCACGAACGACTCGAAGTCGCTGATCACCACGTCGGGCTCGAAGTCGCTGGCCACTTCGTAGAACGACCGCACCTGCGCGGGCCAGCGGCTCACGGCGCCGCGCAGGTTCTGAGCGACCGTCTCCCAGCGGCGGATGGCGTTGTCCCCGTAGGCGAGCGAGAAGCCGAGGATCTCGCGCACGTGGGGAAAGCGCTGCGCGAGATAGTCGTGGGCGCGCCCGGAGGCCACGATGAGCACGTCGTGCTCGCCGACCAGGTCCGCCAGGAACGCGTGAGAGCGGGTGGCGTGGCCCATGCCTTCGCCGGCAACGCCGTACAGGATGCGCACAGCCGAACCTCCTCACCCGGTCGCGGGACTCTTCTGCCCTGACTGTACTGCGCCGGCGCGCGCGCTTCACGCCCCGCCGGCGCGCCGCATCCTTGCCAGGCGTCGCGCGGCGCCTCCATCATGTCGCAGGACCGGCTGCAAAGGAGCGCGCATGGACGTGGTCAAGACCTTCGCCATCTACATCGTCGCGGCGATCGGCGAGCTGGGAGGTACATACTGCTACTGGCGGTGGCTCAAGGGTCACGGCCCGTGGGGTCTGGCGATCCTCGGCATCGCCGCGCTGGTCGGCTACGCGGTGATCCAGACATACCAGCCCGAGGTCAAGTACGGGCGCGTGTACGCCGCCTACGCCGGCGTGTTCCTCGTGGGGGCCATGCTCTGGGGCTGGCTGCTCGACGGCGCCACGCCGGACCGCTTCGATGTGACAGGCGCGGTGGTCGCTATGGCGGGCATCGTCATCGTGCTGTACGGCCGGGTCATCTTCGCCTGACGCCTCCGGGCGGGCGCCGGCCGCTCACGACCGGCAGGTGAGCGGCGCCCGAGGGTGAACTCTGACGGGTGGCCCAGAGCACCCCCGACGCACCGCCCAGGCACAAGCAGCAGCCCCAGCTCAGCAACGCCTACGAGCTGTTCATCCTGTTGCTCACCTTCCTGTCGCTGGCGGACATGGTGCTGCTCGTCCTGCCCCGCATCTCGTCTGAGACCGAGCAGCTGCTGCAGACGTACGACCTCATCTTCTGCCTCGTGTTCCTGTGCGACTTCGGCCTGCGCCTGAAGCGTGCCCCGTCGCGCCGTCGCTACTTCCTCCGTCAGGGTGGCATCTTCGACCTGCTGGGGTCGGTGCCCAGTCTGGGGTTCTTCAGGTTCACCGCCCTGTTCCGCCTGGCCCGGATCAGCCGCGTCGTCCGGGCCATCCGCATGCTCAAGCAGCAGAAGAAGGAAGGGCTGTGGAAGGACGTGCTGGCCAACCGCGGGCGGTACGCCGGCTTCATCACCATCGTCCTGGCTGCCACCGTGCTCGGCGTGTCCAGCGTGCTCGTGCTCCAGAGCGAGAGCAGGGTGGCCGCGGCCAACATCACCACCGGGGGCGACGCCGTGTGGTGGGCGATCGTCACGATCACCACCGTGGGCTACGGCGACCAGTACCCCGTGACCGCGATGGGGCGCGTCGTCGGCGTCTTCGTGATGTTCGCCGGCGTGGGCATCATCGGTGCGCTGGCCAGCATCCTGGCCAGCGTGCTCATCCCGCAGCCCAGCCGGGCGGTCGACCCCTCGTCGGAGCTGCGACAGGTCAAGGCCGAGCTGGCGGCGGTCCGCGGCGAGCTCGCCGCCCTCAACCGGAGGCTGGCGCCGGACGAGGTGCGCGAGTAGGGGCGCACCGGTCCCGCCGGCGCCCGCGCACCAGCCCGCCGGCGCCCGCGCACCAGCCAGCGGGAAACCGTATGCTTCGCGGGCCGGTGCTGTTCGGCGTCTCCTGGAGTCCCGTGTCCCGACGCGTCTCATACGCCTGGTGGGTGCTCGCCGCCTCCTTCACGATCCTGTTCCTGAACAGCGGCGCCCGCCTGATGATCGGCGTGATGGTCAAGCCCATCATCGCCGACTTCGGGTGGAGCCGCGCCCAGGTCTCGGCCGCTGTGTTCGTCAACATGGTGGTGTTCTCCGTGTCGATCCTCGTCGCCGGCCGCCTCCTCGACCGCTACGGCCCGCGCTGGACCGTCCTCGTCTCCGGCGTGGTGTTCTCGGGGGGACTGCTCCTGATGACGGGCATGACCACGCTGTGGCAGTTCATCCTGTTCTACGGCGTGGTCTCCGCCGCCGGGCTGGGCGGGCTCACCAGCGCCCTGTTCGGCGCACTGCTGGCGAAGTGGTTCGAGCGGCGCCGGGGTACGGCGATCAGTCTGGCGATCGCCGGCAACTCCCTCGGGCAGTTCGCCCTGGTGCCGCTGTTCAGCAGCCTGCTGCTCGCCGACGGGTGGCGCGCCACGATGGTGGTCGTGGGCCTGCTGTGCCTCGTCGTCAACGTCCTGCTCGCCTGGTTCGTCCTGCGCGGCGACCCCGAGGCGCTCGGCAAGACGCCCTACGGGCACGTCGAGCCGGGCGCGGGACCCGTGGCCGCGGGATCCACAGGGACGGCGGCCACGGCAGACCACCGGACTGCGTCCGCCGCCTCGCCGCTTCGGCTCGAGCCGCGCTCGCTGAACCTCCGCGAGGCCATGCGCACGTGGTCGTTCTGGCTCTTCACGGGGGCCATGTTCGTGTGCGGCGCCGGCGACTTCCTGCTCACCACCCACCTCGTCGCCATGGCCACCGACCACGGCGTGCCGACGACCACGGCCGTGTCGATGCTGGCCTGGTTCGGCCTGCTCAGCCTGGGCGGCGTGCTGCTCGCCGGGCCCATGTCCGACGCTGTCGGCGACAAGATCCCCATCGCCGGCGCCTTCGCCCTGCGCGTCGTCCTCTTCCTGCTGGTGTTCTGGTCGCAGTCGGTGGTGTCGTTCTGGGCCCTGGCCCTGGGGTTCGGCTTCACCTTCCTCATCACGGCGCCGCTCACCACCACGCTCATGGGGAGGATGTACGGCTTCGCCAGCATCGGCGTGCTGAGCGGGTTCATCACCACCGTGCACCACATCGGCGGCGGCTTCTGGGCCTACATGGGCGGCGTGGTCTTCGACGCCACCGGCAGCTACACGGTCGCGATGCTGGTCTCGGCGATCGCCTCCGGCGGCGCCCTGGTCTGCGCGCTCCTCATCAGGGAGGTGCGGCACGTGGCGCCGGACGACCCTGCGGGCGCCGGCGCCGAGACGCACCCCGACTGGCGCCTGGGCCGCGTCCTGCGGGACGGCCCTGCGGCGGTCCCACGGGCCGAGCCCTGAGTCCGGACCGGCCGCGGAGTCTACCGTGCCGGGGCGGGTGGCCGCCGGTGCGCCGCGGTCACGCTCGGAGCCTTCGGGCGAAGCTGCAGAAGCCATCGCCCGCTCACCTCTGCGTGTCCATGTGACGATACTGGTACTGAACGTCCGGGGCGGTCACGGCCGGCGATGGCCGGAGGGTGGCGCTCCCGGGTATCCGGCCGACCGAGGAGACTTGGACATGCAGCAGCGCGTGAGACACCATACAGGAGCCGGGAGCGGTGCCGCGGCCGTCGCAGTCGTTCTCGCCGTAGTCGCGATGCTGCTGACCGTCGCCGGCGCCGCGCTCGCGAGCGCCGGCGCGACGCAGTCGGTGCTGACGCTGCGCACGGACGGCGACCACGACGGGCTGTGGCTGCTGCCGCCGGGCGGCGGCGAGGCCACCGCGGCCGGCGTGCTGCCCGGCGTCGCCGGGCAGGTGGCCGTCTCCCCCGACGGGGCCACCGCCGCGTACCTGCCTGCCCTGGGCAAGCCGTTCGTGTGGATCGGCCACGGGCCTCTGGCCCCCAAGACGATCTCGCTGCAGGCGGCGGGCATCAAGACCGTCACGAGCATGACCTGGGTCTCCGACGACGAGCTGCTGGTCTCGGGATCGAAGAAGGCGAACGACGGAGGCGGCTACAACGACCGTCTCTACACCGTGGACGTGAAGAGCGGCGCCGTCGCCCCCTTCCGCAACCTCGCCGGGACCCAGCCCAGCGCCGCCTCGGACACCGGCCAGATCGTCTACGTGCAGTTCAAGAAGCTCGACAACGGGAGCGTGAAGAACGATCACACGCCGAGGTACCGCGAGAGCCTCAAGCTGACCGCGCTGACGGGGAGCGGCTCCGGGCGGACGCTCGGCTCCCGTGAGTACCGGCCGCTGGCCTACTACCGCGCCTGGGCGGCGCCGCAGCTCGCCCCCGGTGGCAGGTGGATCATCGCCGGCGAGCTCGGCAGCGACGTGCGCGTCACCTACACCATCTCCTACGTCGACCCGGACTACTGGACGCCGTGGCTGACGACGCTCCAGCCCACGCCCATGGCGATGGCGTGGTCTCCCGACGGCCAGAGGGTGGCGTTCGGCGGGGCGGTCACCGGCCTCGATTCGAGTACCACCTGCGTCTACGTCGCCGACGTCGCCGCAGGGATGTTGCTGCGCACCGGTCCGGAGCTCATCAACAAGGCAGCCGCCTTCTGGGCGATGGACATCGCCTGGTCCGACGGCGACCGGTTCGTGGTCGACGCGGTGGACCAGAGCGCGAGCACCGTCGACGACGAGCTCCGCGTGCTCGTGATCGACGCGAGCGACCTGGGCAAGCTCACAGATCTCGGCAGCGGGCACCTCTCCGTGTGGGTGCTGTGAGCGGGCGGTCTACGCCGACAGCAGCACGATACCGGCGAACACGGCGAGGTAGCCCGCCCACTGGTGCGGGGCCAGCCGCTCGCCCAAAAGGGCGTGGGCGTACGCGGTGACCACGACCGGCGACAGCGACCCCAGGATGGCGACCACGCTCAGGTAGCCGATGCCGGTGGCCAGCGTGAAGAGGATGTTGGCCACCGTGAGCAGCCCGCCGATCGCGACCATGGCGGGCAGGTTCTGCCCGCGCAACCGCACCCCACGCCGGGTGACGACGAGGAAGACGAGCACGACGCAGATCGACGTGAGGCGCACGTCGAACACGGCCCAGTACGGGTGGTCCTTGCCGCTCGTGCCCAGGGCCAGCAGCATGAACCCCCAGCAGCCGGTGGCGAGCACGGCCAGGAGGACGGCCGACCTGTGGGCGTGGTCCCTGGCGCTGCGCTTCGCCCAGGCCACGAGCACCACGCCGCCTATCGTGCAGACCATGCCGAGGTACGCGGTCAGGCCGGGCCGCTCACCGGTCAGCAGGCCGTACGTGACCGGCACCAGCACGTTGGCGGCGATGATCGGCGAGACCACGCTCATGGTGCCGATGGCCAGGGCACGGTAGAAGGCGACGATCCCCACGGTGGTGGCCACGCCGGCGAGCAGCAGGATCAGCGTGTCGGCGAGGCCGGGAGGGCTCTGGCGGGCGATCAGCACGGCTGCACCGGCCACGATCGCCGCGAACAGCTGGCTCAGGGCCGTCACCTGCCACACCGAGCGGCGCCGGCTCTCGATGCCTGCAAGGTAGTTCGACGAGCCCCAGGTGAAGCTCGCGGCCAGGGCGAGAAGGGCGGCGAGCACGGTCAGGGGCGGGGGTGGCGGGACATCGCGTCTGCAAGCCTACCGGAAGCACGGGCCACGCTGCGCCGGGGGATGTAGGCTACGACAAACGTCCTGCGGGTGAGGGAGGAGCCATGCCGAAGTTCCTGTTCGTCGCCACGTACAGCGCGGAGGGTATGAGAGGCCTGTTGCGGGAGGGCGGCAGCGAGCGGCGCAAGATGATCGCCGACATCGCCGGCAACCTCGGCGGCGAGCTCGAGTCCTTCTACTACGCGTTCGGCTCCGACGACGTGTACAGCATCGTCGACCTGCCCGACAACACGACCGCCGCGGCGATGGCCATGCACATCTCCGCCGGGGGCATGGTCAAGACCAGGGTGACGGTGCTGCTCACCCCGGAGGACGTCGACCAGTCCGCGCGGACCAAGATGTACTTCCGGCCGCCGGGGGCCTGACACGAGAGGAACGGCATGAGTCACGAGTCCGAGCTCTACATCGACGGACGATGGACCGGCCCGGCGCAGCCTGGCCGGTCCATCGTCGTGGTCGATCCATCCACGGAGGAGGAGGTCGCGCAGGTCGCGGCCGCGTCCCCCGTGGACGTCGACGCGGCCGTGCGCGCCGCGCACGCGGCGTTCCCGTCGTTCAGCGTCACGTCGCCGCAGGAGCGCCTCGAGCTGCTGACGGCCGTCCTCGAGGCGTACCGCCGGCGCCGCCCCGAGATCGAGGACGCCATGACCACCGAGGTCGGCATCCCGCGCGCCTTCGTGCAGGCGGCGCAGGCGCCCATCGGTGAGCGCCACCTGGAGGCGGCGATCGAGGTGCTGCGCGACTATCCGTTCCTGCAGGAGTGGGGCTCGACCCGCGTCGTGCGCGAGCCCGTCGGCGTCTGCGCCCTGCTGGCGCCGTGGAACTGGCCGATGAACCAGTCCATCGCCAAGGTCGCCCCGGCGCTGGCCGCCGGCTGCACCATGGTGCTCAAGCCCAGCCAGTACGCGCCGCTCTCGGCGCTGCTGCTGGCCGAGTGCGTCGAGGAGGCCGGCGTCCCCGCCGGTGTGTTCAACATGGTGAACGGCGCCGGCGCCGAGCTGGGCGACGCTTTCTCGACCCACCCGCTGGTCGACATGGTGTCGCTCACGGGCTCCACAGCGGTCGGCGCCCAGGTCGCCCGCGCCGCGGCTCCCACCATCAAGCGCGTCTCGCTGGAGCTCGGCGGCAAGTCGGCCAACATCATCTTCGCCGACGCCGTGGTCGCCAAGGCGGTCAGGGCCGGCGTGATGGGCGTGATGCGCAACTCGGGGCAGTCGTGCAACGCGCCCACACGGATGCTTGTGGACCGGGAGATCTACGACGAGGCCGTGGCCATCGCCGCCGAGGTCGCGGCCGGTGTGCGCGTGGGCGACCCGCGCGATCCCGACACCGTGATGGGTCCCGTTGCAGGGCGCAGACAGTTCGACACGGTCACCGGCTTCATCGAACACGGCGTCGCGGAGGGCGCCCGGCTCGTGGCCGGCGGCCCCGGGCGCCCGGACGGCCTCGCGCGGGGGTTCTACGTGAAGCCCACGGTCTTCGCCGACGTGCGTCCCGAGATGCGCATCTTCCGGGAGGAGATCTTCGGACCTGTACTGTGCATGACCCCGTTCGCCGGCGAGGACGAGGCCGTGATGCTCGCTAACGACTCCGATTACGGGCTCTCAGGCTACGTGAGCTCCAGCGACCTGGAGCGCGCCCGCCGCGTGGCCCTGCGCATGCGTACCGGCATGGTGCACCTCAACGGTGCTCCGCCTGATTGGCACGCGCCGTTCGGGGGCTACAAGCAGTCCGGCAACGGCCGCGAGTGGGGCCGCTTCGGGGTCGAGGAGTTCCTCGAGGTCAAGGCCGTCATGGGCTGGGACCGGGGGTAGGATCCGGCACCTCCTGACGGGCGCCGGTCTCCCAGAAGCCCGTCCACGGGTCGGCGCGGCCGCGGGTCGCCCGCCGCGCCACGCGTTCCAGCGTCCAGACGCCTCCGCCGGAGGTCCGCGTCAGCACGTTCCAGCCGATGGGCAGGGCGACCGGGGCGCCGGGCCGGGCGCGTAGCGAGTACGGCGCGGCAGACGTCGCCCCGCGCCCGTTGCGGAAGTGGTCGATGAACACCTTGCCGCCGCGCCCGGCCTTCGCCATGGTCGCGGTGTACCTGTCCGGCTCGCGCTCGACGAGTGCCTCGACCACCTCGCGCGTCCACGCGCCCACGCGCGGCCAGGACGGGCCGGGGCGGACCGGGACCACAACGTGCAGCCCCTTGCCGCCGGACGTCTTCAGGTAGCTCGTCAGGCCGCGACGCGCGAGCTCGTCGCGCAGGGTGCGCGCCGCCTCCCGCACCCGAAGCCACGGGACGTCCGGCCCGGGGTCCAGGTCGAAGACCAGGACGTCGGGGCGCTCCAGCGTCTCCGTCCGCGAACCCCACACGTGGAACTCGATCACCCCGTTCTGCACCAGGGCGAGGAGCGCTTCGGGGGTGTCGACCACGGGGTAGACGATCAGTTTGCCGTCGGCGCCCCGCACGGTGACCCGCGACACGTTGCGTGGCACCGACGGGGTCACGTGTTTCTGGAAGAAGCAGCCCTCGGTCACGCCATCCGGGCAGCGGATCAGCGTGAGCGGGCGCCGGGCCAGGTAGGGCACCATGAGCTCGGCGACGGTGTCGTAATACCGCGCCACATCGAGCTTCGTGAGTCCCGCGTCGGGGAAGACCGGGCGCTCCGGGTGCGTGATCCCGACGCCGCGGATCTCGGCATCGCCGCCGCGGCCTCCCGTTCGCGTGAGCCGGCCCCCCGCCCGTCGCCCGTCGCCGGCAGTCGCCGGCTCTTCCCTCACGACCTCGCTCGCCGCCTTGTCCTCGCGCAGCCCCCGGAACACCGGCTGCCTCAGCCGCCCGTCGGCGGTCCACTCCGTGAACGAGACCTCGGCGACGAGCTCCGGCTCCACCCAATGCACGCCGCGGGCGTCCGCGCCCCGGGGCGCATCGACGAAGGGCGGGTCGGCGCGCTCCAGAGCGGCCAGGCGCCCGGCCAGCCGCCGCAGCGTCGCGTCGTCGAAGCCCGACCCGACGCGACCCGCGAAGCGCAGCGCCCGGCCGTCGTACACGCCCAGCAGCAGCGCGCCGAAGCCGGCGCGTGACCCGGAAGGCTCGGTGAAGCCGCCGATCACGAGTTCCTGGCGGCGTCCGCACTTGATCTTCTGCCAGGAGGTGCTGCGCCGTCCGGCGTAGCGGTCGCCGGCGCGCTTGGAGACCACGCCCTCGAGGCCGCGACGGCAGGCCTCCTCGACCACCTCCGCGCCGCCGCCTTCGATGTGGTCGCCGAAGCGCACGACGCCTCCGGGCGGCCGTCGGCGACCGTCCAGCAGTCGCTGCAGACGCGCCTTGCGCTCGCGCAGCGGCAGCTCCCTGAGGTCATCGCCGTCTTCGAAGAGGAGGTCGAAGACGACGTAGGTGAGGCGCGATGAGGAGGCCGCAGAAGACTGCTGCAGGGCGTGGAAGTCGCTGACGCCCCGCCCGTCGAAGACGACCACCTCGCCGTCCAGCCACGTCCCGCCGAGACCGAGCTCCGCTACGGCCTCGGCGACGGGCGCGAACCGCTCGGTCCAGTCCTTGCCGGTGCGTGACTGCAGGCGCACGTCGCCACCGTCCACGCGTGCCGCGATGCGGTAGCCGTCGTACTTGACCTCGTGGAGCCAGTCGTCGCCGTCCGGCGGCTCGCGGACGAGGGTCGCGGCGGCGAGCGCTACGGTGGCCGGCAGGGCGGTCGCGGCGCCGTCGGCTATCTCCGCCATGGTCCGTCCGCTGGCCACGCTGCGGTCGTCAGGCCCCCAGGGATCCGCCGCGCCGGGACGCGCCTCGTCGTCGCGCTCCTTGATGAGCAGCCACTGGCGAGCCCGGTCCGGCTCGTCACCAGGGCGCCCGGTGCGCACCAGCACCCAGCCGCCGCGCAGCCGCTTACCGGAGAGGCGGACTTTCAGCTCGCCCTTCTCCAGCCCCTGGCGCGGCTCCCCCACCGGCTCCCAGGAGCCGGTGTCCCACAGCATGACGGTGCCGCCGCCGTACTCGCCTCGCGGGATCGTGCCTTCGAAGGTGCCGTACTCGAGCGGGTGGTCCTCGACCTCCACGGCCAGGCGGCGGACTCGGGGATCGTAGCTCGGGCCCTTGGGGACCGCCCAGCTCTTGAGCGCGCCGTCGAGCTCCAGTCTGAAGTCCCAGTGCACCTGCCGCGCGGCGTGCTTCTGCACGCAGAGCAGGCCGCCCTTCTCGGCGGCGCGCCGCCGCGACCCTGCGGCCCCTTGCGGTTCGTCCGTCTTCGTGAAGTCGCGCTTGCGGCGGTACTCGCGCAGGCCGGCCATCACGTCACCTCCGCCTTCCGGAGGCCGCGACGCGGGCGGTGAAGCCTCGCGGCCCGGCTGGGCCGTCAGCTCGCCCTTCGTTTGCGGCCCTTCGCCTTGCGCTCCCGGGCCTGGCCCACGCTCTTCTTGAGCAGCTCCATCATGTCGATGACCTCGGCCTCCGCCCCGGCCGGCTCCGCCGCGCGCTCCGGGGAGCGGCCGGTGCGCGCCTTCTCCCCAATGAGGGCGAGCAGGTCGTCACGGTAGTCGTCGTGGAACTCCTCCGGCCGCCACGGCCCGTCCAGCGCGGCCACGAGCTGTTCCGCCAGCTCGAGCTCCTTGGACCTGATCTCGGGGGCCTCGAGCGCGGCGCCGGTCTCGAGCGCGTCGATCGTCTTGATCTCGTGGGCGAAGTGCAGCAGCTCCAGCAGGATGACGCGCTCGTCCGCGAGCAGGGCCGCCAGATGCTGCCTGCCGTGCATCACGATCGTCGCCACGGCGGCGCGTCCGGTGCGCTGCAGCACCTCGCGCAGGATGTGGTACGGCTTGACGCCGGTCTTCGTCGGCACCACGTACAGCGGTCTGTCGAAGTACTCGGGCGGGATGATCTCGCGCGGCACGGCCAGGGCGATGTCGATGGTCTCGCTGGCCTTGACGTTGGCGCGGGTGAAGTCGTCTGGCTCCAGGACGACGAAGGCCCCCTCCTCGTACTCGTAGCCCCTGACCACGTCCTCCCACGGGACCTCCCGTCCGCTCTTCTCGCTCACGCGCTTCTCGCGGACCACGGAGTTGTCGCGGCGGTCGAGCTGGCGGAAGCGGAGCTCGTCGCGGCGCGTGGCCGAGTAGAGCTGGACGGGGATCGTCACCAGTCCGAAGCTGATCGCGCCTTTCCAGAGTGGCCGGGCCATGAGAGACAGGTGCCCGCGGCACGGCCGCTGCTAACACGGGTGTCGCGGGGCGGCCCTTCCGGTCGCCCCGCAGCACCTGCCGGGCAGTCGGTCCGCAGCCCCGCCCGGCGCGTCAGTACGTGCGCCGCAGGTTCTTGTCCGGGAGTACCAGCACGACGATCAGGGTGATGAAGAAGAAGAAGAACCCCAGGATCCCGAACAGGACTGGGCTGTAGCCCTTGCGCATGGCCAGCGTGGCGCACAGCCAGGCGCAGAGGATGTCGACGATGAGCCAGATGACGTAGTACCACCACGCGATCTCGACCGGCATGGCGCCTCCTCAGCAGTTGACGCCGACGACCTTCTGCCCGCGGCTCCGGAGTCCTGCCCGCGTTGCCGGCGCCCTCGCCCCTTGGTCCGTCCCGTGCCCTCAGCCGGCGAGCAGCTCCAGCACCAGCTCGCGGAACCTGTCGAGGGAGGCCGGTACGATCTCGACCGGCGTCTGCGTGAAGTCGAAGAGCTCCAGCACGGCGATGTCGTCGATGGGCTCGAGGCCGAAATCCAGCACCACGATGACATCGTACCTGCCGAAGTTGATACGCCCGTCGATCTCGTCCCAGCCGAGCGTGTCGACGTAGACCGCGCGCCAGTCGCGCAGGAGCGTGGGGGTGATGATGAAGGCGCGGTCGCCGAAGGCAGCCCGCTCCTCGGGCGAGAGGAAGGCCTCCACGCAGTTCCGCACGGACAGCCTGCGGCCGCCGTGCCGTGCCAGCAGCGCATCGATATCGGGAGAGCAGGCCCCGTACAGGCAGGCGGTGCCGGACTCTCCGTCCAGCGCCTCGGACAGGGCCTCGTCCAGCCCGCCGGGCACGACATCGAGCCGGCTCGGCAGCCACTCCACCTCGAGGGTGTCGTCGAGCACGTGCTCGAGCTCCGCGCGAAAGACGCTGCAGCCGATGATCTTCACGGGCTCTCCTTTTTCTTGGCCGGCCCGACGGCGGCCGACGGTCACAGTCTGGCAGTGTACCCCATAGGGTATGCATGTCGGCACCGCGGCGAGTGCCGCCCTCAGCGGCGCCGCGGCCGCATGCCGACGGTGGGACACTGCAGAGGGACCCGCGGCGGAGCGTTGACACGGCGCCCCCCCCGTGGACAATGGCGCACACCGGCAGGGAGATGCGGACGAGGAGGGACGGACGTGGGCGAAGCGACGATGGGCGGCGGCGCTCCCGCCGACGGCGTCACGACCCTGCCGCGGCTGTTCGCCGGGTGGGCGGCCGCCTACGCGGACGAGCCGGCGCTCAGCAGCAAGACCGGCGGTGTCTTCACGCCGATCACCTACCGTGAGCTCGACCGGCGCGCGCAAGCGCTGGCGCTCGCCTTCACAGAGGTCCTCGGCCTGCGCAAGGGCGAGCTCGCGGCCCTCATCTGCAACAACCGCCCCGAGTGGATGGTGTGCAGCCTCGCCATCCACCTGGCCGGGGCGGTGGACGTGCCGCGCGCCTCGGACACGCCGCCCGATATCCTCGACGCCATCCTTCGGCACGCGGAGCCGGCGGTGGCCATCCTCGAGAACCCCGCGCAGCTGGAGAAGGCACAGGGTGCCCTGCCCGCGCTGCGCGCGGCGGTCCTCATCGACGTCCCTCCGGGCGGCGTGGGGGACGTCGGCGCAGCCGGCGGGTCGTGCGCGCTGCACACCCTGGCCGGCCTGCTCGCCCGCGGCGAAGCGCTCCTGGGCGAGCGACCCGACGAGGTGGAGCGGTTGCGCGCGCAGCTCGGGCCGGACGACCTGGCGACCGTCATCTACACGTCCGGCACCACCGGCACGCCCAAGGGCGTCGCGCTCACGCACGCCAACTACCTGCTCAACATCCGCGAGATCCCCAAGCTCACGCAGATCGAGCGTGAGCCTGTGCTCTCCATCCTGCAGCCCTGGCACGCCTACGAGCGTCAGGTCCAGCTCATGTGCCTCAGCCTCGGCTGCTGTCTGCACTACGGCGGCATCCTCTCGCTGCGCGGAGACCTCAAGGCCGTCCGTCCGGTCGCCCTGGCCACCGTCCCCGAGCTGTGGGTGAACGTGTACAAGGGCGTCTTGCAGAGGATCGACGCCGAGAAGGACTCGCGGCGCCGCCTGGCCCGCTGGCTCATCGCACGGTCGCTCAGCTCGGCGCGGGCGCGCCGCATCCTGTCCGGCCGCGAGCCGCGGCTGCGCGAGGTCGGCGCCGGCGGTCGCGCCGCGGAGACCGTCGCCGCTTTGGTCAAGGCCGCGGTGCTCTGGCCGGTCCACGCGCTCGCCGACCGGCTCGTCTTCCGCGAGGTCCGCGCCGGCTTCGGCGGCCGCCTGCGCTATCCCGTGGTCGGGGGCGGCCCGCTCCCGGACGCCGTGGACGAGTTCTTCGACGCCGCGCGCCTGCCTTTGCTCGAGGGGTACGGCATGACGGAGGCCATCGTCGTCATGGCCCTCCGCGAGCCACAGCACCGGGTGCTCAAGTCCACCGGGCGCATCATCCACGGCATGGAGCACCGCCTGGTCGGCGAAGGCGGGCGGCCTTGCCGGCCGGGCGAGACGGGACGCCTGTACGTGCGCGGCCCCAACATCATGCAGGGCTACTACAAGGATCCTGCCCTCACAGGCGAGGTCGTCGACGCCGACGGCTGGCTCGACACCGGCGACCTCGCGCGCGTGTACACCGACGGCGGCATCCGCGTGCTCGGCCGCCTCGACGACACGGTCGTGCTGTCGAACGGCAAGAACGTCAACGCGCCGTACCTGGAGAACGAGTTGCGCGCCAGCGAGTGGGTGGAGCGGGCGGTCGTCGTGGGCGCCGGCCGGCCCTACGTGGCTGCCTTCGTGGCGCCCAGCCGCTCCCACCTGATGGAGCTCGGCCGCAAGCTGGGCCTGCCGGCGGCCGAGCCCGAAGAGCTGGTCGAGGACGAGCGCATCAAGGCGCACTACGCCGCGCTCGTCAACGGCATCAGCGCCGACGCGCGGCGCTTCGCGAGCTACGAGCGCGTGCAGCGCGTGCGGCTGTGGCTCGAGGAGTTCCGCATCGGCCGCGAGCTGTCGCAGACCCTCAAGCTGCGGCGGCAGGAGTTCTCGCGCCTGTACTCCGCCGAGATCGAAGCCCTCTTCGAGGGCTGACGCCCGCAGACGGCTCAGTCGCCGCAGCGCTGCTGAGCCGCGCCTGGCCCGCAGGGCCCCGCAGGCGCGGGAGCAGCCTCAGGCCGGCGGGCCGGCCAGCCCGGCCTCGATCACGTCCACCGCGTCGCCGACGCGCTGGATGCCGAAGAGTGCCTCGTCCGAGATCGTCACCTTGAACGCCGTCTCGGCGCTTGTGACGATCGCCATGAGCTGGAGCGAGTCGGCGCCGATGTCCTCGATGAGACGCAGGTCGTCGGTCACGTCGCCGCGGTAGGCTGTCTCTTTCCCTATGATGCCCGCGAGCCTGTCGCGGATCTCGTCACGTGTCATGGGCGCCCCGGACCTCCGTGTCGCTGAAGCCAGCAGACTACCACGGCCGGTGACCGGTGAGGCCGGTGACTCGCACGGGGGCCGTGACTTGCAGGTGCAGCCCGGCCGGAGCGGCGGCGCCTCACAGCAGCCGCGAGAACAGCCGGTACACGGAGTTGCGGAACTTCTGGCCGCCGGTGAAGCTGTCGAGGTACTGCCAGGTGACCTCCTCGCAGTCCCCGATGTCCTTCTCGTACTGCGCCGCGTAGTCCCGCGCGATCTTCTTGTCGTAGAAGATCGACACGACCTCGTCGTGAAGGATGATGCTGCGGATGTCCCAGTTGCAGGTGCCCATGAGCGCGAACTCCTCGTCCACGGTCACCGTCTTGGCGTGCAGGAAGCCGGCCTTGTAGAGGTAGACCTTGACGCCGGCGCGCAGGAGCTGAGGGTAGTAGGCGTGGGCGGCGTAGAAGGGGATCTTCTTGTCGGGCACGCCGGTCATCATGAAGCGCACGTCGATGCCGGATGCGGCGGCCGCGCACATGGCCGTGATCAGCGGTTCGTCGGGGACGAAATAGGGCGACTGGATCCAGATGCGCTCGCGGGCGCCCAGCAGCGACGTGATGAACACGTCGCGGATGGCCTTGAACGTGGTGCCCACGCTGGAATGCAGCACCTGCACCGGCGTGCCCTCGCCGGGGGCGCACGAGTGCACCGGAGGCAAGTAGCCGCTGACGAGGTCCTCCGTGCCCCCGTTGAGGATCCAGACGGCGCCGTAGAGGAGCAGGTACGGGATCACCGCCGCCCCGCTCAGCCGGAACGAGGTGTCCCTCCACACCGCGAAGCGCGGCCCCCCGTCGATGTACTCCTGGCCCATGTTCATCCCGCCGGAGTACACGCTCTTGCCGTCGATGATCACCATCTTCATGTGGTTGCGGTAGTTGAACTGCGGCAGACGCTTGTAGCAGGGCACGACGGTGGCGCCGGCGGCGGCCAGCTTCTTGAGCTCGTCCTTCTTGTAGCTGATGCAGGAGAGCCAGTCGTAGATGATGTGCACCTCGACCCCGGCCCTCATGCGCTCGAGCAGCACCTCGGTGACCTTGGCCGTGAGCTCGTCCTGCTCCCAGATGAGGTACATGAGGTGGATGTACTTCTCGGCCGTGGCCATCTCGGCGAGCAGGGCGGGGAACTTCTGCGAGCCGGCGGTGTAGATGTCGACGGAGGCGGAGGGGAGGACGGCGGAGCCCTCCTCGCGCAGGGCGGTGGACTGCACGCGGTGCGCGGCGGTGCCGGTGGTGGCCGCGACCGCCGCCTCGGTGAAGGCCGCGTTGGCCTCCTCCACCGGGGTCAGCGAGACCGCCCGCAGCTGCTGCGTGCGGGCGAGCATGGCCCGGCGCTTCTTGGAGTCGCGCCGGTAGTTGCGCCCGATGAAGAAGTAGGCGACGAGGCCGAGCACGGGGAAGAGCAGGACGACGAACATCCACGCCAGCACCGTGCTGGGGTCCCTGTCGTCGGTGGCGAGCACGACGACCACACCGGCGATGGCCAGCAGCAGGAGGATGTCGATCACCCAGAAGCCGAGATTGAAGATGCTGCTGTTGAGGAGGGCGACGGTGCTCATCGCCTCCAGCGTGCTGCCGAGTGTCGTCATCGAGTCTCCTTGCTTCGCCGAGCGCATACTCTCGCACGTCCGGCGGACGCGCGTCCACTCGGCTCACCGAAAGGCGACCCAGCGAGGCGGCAGGGTCGCCCAGGCAGCGTACGGTCGAGGGAGGCGCGGGCGCGGCCGGCCGTCTCCTCGCTCCGCGGCGGCTCCGGCTGCCGCGTCCGGCGGCGTAGCCCCGGCCGGGGCGTCCGCTCAGCCCTTGAACACGAAGGTGGCGGCGCAGCGGTCGGCCAGACCCAGACTGTCGGGCGCCGCGGACGGGACGGTGAAGTCGAGCGAGCAGGTGTACGGCGGCTGCATGAAGACGTACTGCACGATGTGGATGCCGCGAGGCCCGTGCGGGAAGCCGGCGCGCGTCTCGGCGACGATGCGCGACGCAGGCCTGCCGGCAAGTCGGCCGTAGGCGACCGACTCGATGAGCCCTGTCTCGCCCAGACGGCGCGCCAGGTCGTCGGTGCGCCCCTGCAGCGTGATCGCGCTGTGCGCCGCGTCGAGCTCCTGGCGGAGGAGCACCCCGTACGCCGCATCGTCGAGGGTGGCTGCTCCGGCATCCACGGCGAACAGGAGCGCGGCCAGCTGCCCGCGGCTGCTGGCGTACATGGTCGTCAGCGGTGCGAGCCACTCTCCGGCCCACGCCGCCCAGTCGGGGCCGCGTACCTGCAAGGCCGCCGCCGCAGCTGCGCCGGCGGTCTCGGGGGCGCCGCCCATCCAGCCCTGGGGTACCGCCATGGTCGCCCAGGGAGCGTCGACCGGATCCCATCCCGGGGGCGGCGGAGGGGCCGCGGCAGCTCCGTCTTCGAGCAGGGCGGCGTCGGGGCCGGTCCAGACGGTGTGGACCTGCCGGCCGTCGCGGCCGTAGAGCGTCAGGGCGCGGCGAGTCTGCTCGGACGAGGCAGCCGGGAAGTCCCAGCAGATGCAGCGCGCCGCGCGGGCGAGGGTGTCTGCGCCCGGGTCGCCCGCGGCGCCGAGCACGGCAAGCACCCGCGCATCGAAGTCCAGGTACCGGGCGCGCCACATGTCCTGGACCATGGTCGCCGCCGGCTCCGCCTCCTGCGCCATCGCCTCCTGCGCCACCGCGGCCGGGCCGGCTGTGAGGGAGCCGGCCTCCGCACCCGGCGGGCCCGCGGTGGCGGACGCCGCCGCGGGCGTCTGGGCTTCACCGGCCGCCACCGGCAGGGGAGTCGTCGCCTGCGGGGACGGCGCCTGCATCGTGACCGCGGGTGCAGCAGCGGGCGGCGGCGCCAGCGAGTACGCCCACTCCCGAAGACCGTCGTAGGCCCATGTCAGGTGGCCTTGCCGGTCGTACTCGAGCACGTCGTGGGCGGTCACGAGACCGTGGCCCTCGAGCGTGAAGCGCCCTTCGTAGTACGTGATGGTCCTGCCTGCCCACCCGGTCGTGGGCCCGAAGGTGGCGACGAGCATGGTCACTCCTCTCACGCGGCCGGCGGGACGCTGTCTCCGGGGGTCATCTTCGCCCCCAGGGCGTCGGCGGTCCAGAGCGCACCCTCGGCGGGTCGTTCGAGGCGGCAGGGCGAAGCCCCCGCCGGGCCGGGATCAGTCCGCGGCCACCTGCCGGCGGCGCAGGTAGCGCACCGCCCACACGATCGCGCCGGGGGCGGCCGAGAGGCACACGGCCACGACCAGGGCGACCGCGAGGTAGTCCTGTACCCAGGGGACGTTGCCGAACAGGACGCCGGCGCCGAAGAAGATGGTCACCCATGAGGCGGCGGCGACCGCCGCGTACAGCACCATCTTGTGCATCTCGAGACCGGCCACGCCCGCCACGAAGGGGGCCAGGGTTCGCACGATCGGCAGGTACCGCGCCAGCACGATGGCCAGCCCGCCGTGGCGCTCGTAGAACTCGTGGGCCCGCGCGATGTGCTCCGGCTTCAGATGCTTGCGCGGCTTGTTGAGGATCCGTCCGCCGATCCAGCGACCGATCAGGTAGTTGACCATGTCGCCGAGGAAGGCCGCGGCGAAGAGCAACGGCCCGAGGACGACCACGTCCAGCACCCCGGCGCCGGCGAGCGTGCCGCTGGCCAGCAGCAGGGACTCGCCGGGGAGGAACGGCGCCACCACGAGGCCGGTCTCGCAGAAGATGACGGCGGCGATGGACACGTACGACCACGGACCCAGCACGCCGATGAGCTGTGCCAGGTACTGGTCGAATTCGAGGATGTAGTGCAGGAGCTGGTCCACTGTCAGGGTGACGTGCGCGCGGGCGTTGCAGTTCGGAGGGCGCGGGCTACTCTGCTGTCACCCGCGCCGGTCCTGCCGAGTATGACGCGGTCCGGCCGGGGCCGCGACCGCGTCGTGTCAGGCCGGGCCCGGCGAAGCCTGCGGCCCGGCCTGACCGGGCTCCGCCTCGGATGCGGCCTTCTGCTGCTCCGGGTGCTTGTGCAGCCGGCGTGCCTTGTACACCACGCGGTAGCGGTCGTACAGCACGATGATGAGCGTCAGCAGGTACGCGAAGAACAGCGTCTGCACGAACGGCGTGCGTGCGTCGCGGACGCCGAGCACGCGGTCCAGGAACTCCAGCACGAGCATGATGCCGAGGTTCACCACGAGCATCGTCACGAGCTCGCCGGCCGTACGCCTCCAGCTGCGGCCGCGCGTGGCCATCCAGTGACTCACGGCGGCGTTGACCACGGTGAACACCGCGACGCCGATGGTGATGCGCACCGGGTGCGCGGAGCCGCCGCTGAGCATGCTGGCGAAGATGATGCTGAGGATCGCCGTGAGGGCGATCTTCTCCCAGAGCGCCCAGTCGAGAAGGCGCGAGCCGGCTTTGACCAGGCGGAACGGCTCGGCGCCGTGCAGCTCGGGGGGCAACGCATCGGCCGCGAGGTGGGGGCCGTGGTCGAACTTCGGCGCCTTGCGCGTGACGATCCAGTAGGCGATGAAGCCGAGGGCCGCGAAGAAGGCGATCATCGCCACGAGCACCCACGGCCGGTTGGCGATGGCCTCGCCCCAGCTCGAGTCGGCGGTCACGCCGAACAAGGTCTCCTTCATGAAGTCGGTCACGTCGAGCTGGGCGATGTGGATCCACCACTCCTGCGGGAGCTTGATGAAGATCCAGATGCCGGCGGCGGCCAGGATCACCGTCCACTTGCCCATGTGGCTCCAGTTCCAGCCCAGGCGCACGGCCTCCACGAACAGCCAGAAGTACTCGAACGTGTTGGGGAAGATGAACAGGATCGGGCGCCACTGCGTGAGCTCGAACGAGACCACGCCGACCATGCGGTAGTAGAAGAGGAACTGGGCCGTGCGGAAGGCGATCTGGTTGGTCCAGTTGCGCAGCGTCGAGAGGTAGGCGACGGACAGGTAGTAGACGTCCAGCGCTTTGTCGTATGACTGGTACCCCTCCAGCGGGATGGCCGGGAACTTCTGGAAGATGCTCTGGTCCGCGGAGTCGAGGACCATACAGGCGACCAGGGCGGGCACCGGGTAGTACGGGATCAGGAGGGGCAGGAGCAGGCGTGCGCCGATCACCAGCACCACGACGGTCCACTCCACCGTTCCCACACACGCCTCCTCTACCGGGCCCCCCCGGGATGCTATCATCCTGACCGCCCGGCAAGGGCGGCAGCCGTCGTCGACGCCATCATCGTGTGGGGTCAGGCGGCGAGGTGCGTGTGCGCAGCGCGGGCGTAGTAGAGTCCGCCCACAGGCAGTCGACAGAATCGGAGAGTGCGTATGAGCGAGATGATGGTCCTGGGCTTCGAGAACGAGCTGGAGGCCGACCGCTTCGGCCTCAAGCTCGCGGAGCTGCAGCAGCAGATGATCGTGCAGCTCGGCGACGCCGCCGAGGTGATCCGCGACCCCGACGGCAAGCCGCACGTCAAGCACGGCGACCACATCGTCGGGGCCGGGGCCATGGGCGGCGCCTTCTGGGGCATGCTCTTCGGCCTGCTCTTCTTCATGCCCTTCCTCGGTCTCGCCATCGGCGCCGGCATGGGCGCCCTCTTCGGCAAGATGGGCAAGACCGGCATCGACAAGCAGATCCTCGAGCAGATGGGCGACGCCATCCCCCCCGGCAAGGCCGGCTGGTTCCTCATCATCGACCAGATGACCGAGGACAAGTTCCTCGCCGCCGTCGAGGGCACCAACGCCAAGCTGGTGCGCTCCAACCTCACGGCCGAGCAGGAGGAGCAGCTCAAGCACGCCTTCGGCGCCAAGCACCACAAGAAGGACAAGGCGGCTCCGGCGGAGACCGCCTGAGCTTCGGCGGCTGAGCTTCACCACATGGACGCGGCGGGGCGGCCCTCCCCGGCCTCCCCGCCGCGTCTCTCCATCCGGAGGGTCACCAGTGAGTCCGCGCCGCCACAGGAAGGAGCACAAGAAGGGACGCCTGGAGGCGTTCAGCGACGGCGTGTTCGCCATCGCCATCACGCTCCTCGTGCTCGAGATCACCGTGCCACACGTCACCGGCGACAAGCTGCTCGGCGAGCTGTGGCACGAGCGCCAGATGATCCTCGCCTACTTCGTCGCGTTCATGACCATCGGCGCCGTGTGGATCGAGCACAGCGCCCTGGTGGACGGGCTGGAGAAGGTGGACAGCGTCTTCATGCGCCTCAACCTTCTCCTTCTGCTCTTCTGCGCGCTGCTCCCGTTCCCCACCAGGCTCATGGGTGAGTACGCCGGCGACAAGCCGGGCGAGCGCGTGGCGGTCGTCTTCTTCGGCATCGTCCTGCTCATGCAGACCGTGATGCTGTACGTCCTCGCGCGCCACGCGGAGAAAGAGGGGCTCTACGGCTCGGACCTGGCGGACGAGGAGAATGAGGAGTCGCGGCTCAGGTACCAGCTGGCGCCGAGCCTCATCTTCTACGCCGTGGCCCTCGGTCTCGGCTTCATCTTCCCCTATCTCAGCCTCGTCCTGTACCTGCTGGTGGCCGTGTATCTCGCGGTCCCCGTCAGCACCGTGCGCAGGCTCTTCCGGCGTTCCGCCTGAGTCCGGTCGTCCGGGAACCGGCGGCGCGGCGCCGGCGCCGGCCTCGTCCGGTGCCCCTGTGGTAAGTAAGCCCCCACTCCTGCTATAAGGATGCGATCAACGAGGGGGCCGCTTCGCAACACCCCTCGTTGAGCCCGCTACGTCGCTTGATGGTCATCGGGGAGGTCGGCATGTCGCGCAGGGGCTGGATCGTCGTCATCATCGTTCTGGCGGTCGTCGCGGCGGCCCTCGTGGGGGTCCTGCTCGCCACCGCCGGTGGCGGGGCGGCCGTCCCGGACGTGACCGGCCAGACGCAGGAAGAGGCGGCCGCGGCGCTCGAGGCGGCCGGTTTCGTGGTCGGCGACGTCACGGAGGCCGCCGACGACGCCGTCCCGGCGGGCTCGGTCGTGAGCCAGGACCCGGCGGGCGGCGTGACGGCCGACGAGGGCGCCGCCGTCGCGCTCACCGTGTCCGCGGGGGCCGAGACCGTCGAGGTGCCCAATGTCATGGGCCTTGGCGTCGTCGAGGCGGAGGAGATGCTCGCCGACGCCGGCCTCGCCTCCGAGACCGCCTACGAGTACGACCTCAGGGCTCCTGCCGACCAGGTCCTGGGGCAGCTGCCCGCGCCGGGCGCGCAGGCCGCACCAGGGTCGAGCATCGGCCTGCTCGTGTCCAAGGGAGTGCCCACCGAGACCACCGTGCCCGAGGTCACCGGTCTGAGCGAGGCGCAGGCCACGCGCAAGCTCGCCGAGGCCGGGCTGAGAGCAGTGCCGGCCGAGGCCTACAGCGACACCGTCGCCGAAGGCGTCGTCGCCCATCAGGACCCGGCCGCCGGGGAGGTCGTTTCCCCGCTTTCAGACGTGCTTATCGAGGTGTCGCTCGGAGAGGGCACCGCGACCGTCACGGTGCCCGATCTCGTGGGCCTCACCAGGTCGGACGCCGCCGACGAGCTCGAGGCGCTCGGCCTGTCCGCCGAGATCGCCCAGGCGTACAGCCCGGACGCGAAGAAGGACGTGGTGATGGGTCAGGAGCCGCGCGCGGGCGTGGAGGTCGAGCCGGGGTCGAGCGTCGGGCTGCTCGTCTCGCTCGGCCCGTCGCCGAGCCCGAGCCCGTCGCCGTCGAAGACCCCTTCGGCCTCGCCCACTCCGACGCCGGAGCCTACGAAGACGGCGACACCGACCTCCTCGGCCACGCCTTCACCCAAGCCCACCGCTTGGCCGCCCGAGATCGAGCCGCCGCCCGACGTGGGGGTCGACTACGTCAAGGTGCCCGACCTCACCGGCATGACGGTGAAGGATGCCGAGGAGGAGCTGGAGGAGCTGGGGCTGGAGTCTTACGTGGTCCGGCAGCCGAGCGAGGAGTATGCCGAGGACCTCGTGATGGACCAGCTGCCGGAGGCGGGCAGGCGGCTCCCGCAGACGTACGCGGTCTTCCTGCTTGTCTCCACCGGGCCCGAGTACGAGGTCTCACTGACGCTCGCGGACGAGTGACGCGGTGACGCGGCGGCGCCGGCGGATGGCCGGCGCCGCCGCGTTCTAATACTGCCGGTCGGCGCGCACCGCGCTCTTGCGCTGCTCCACGATGGTGTGGAGCATCGGCGTGACCACCAGTCGTATGGCCATCTCCATCTTGCCGCCCGGCACCACGATGCAGTTGGGCCGCGACATGAACGAGTCGTGGATCATGGTGAGCAGGTAGGGGAAGTCCACGCCTTTCGGGTCACGGAAGCGGATGATGACGAGCGACTCGTCCAGGGTGGGGATGTCCCTCGCCATGAAGGGGTTGGACGTGTCCACCACCGGCACGCGCTGGAAGTTCACGTGGGTGTAGGCGAACTGCGGCGTGATGTAGTGCACGTAGTCGTGCATGCGCCGCAGGATGGTGTCGGTGACGGCCTCGATGGAGTAGCTGCGGAGGCGCGTGTCGCGGTGGATCTTCTGGATCCACTCGAGGTTGACGATGGGCACGACGCCGATGAGCAGGTCCACCCAGCGCGCCACGTTCACGTCGCCGTGCTGCACGCCGCCGTGCAGGCCCTCATAGAACAGCAGGTCGCTGTCCTCGGGCAGGTCCTCCCACGGCGTGAACGTGCCGCTCTCGTAGCCCAGGGCGGCCGACTCCTCCGTGTTGTGGACGTAGAAGCGGCGCTTGCCCGTCCCCGAGTCGCCGTAGGCCCTGAACAGCTTCTCGAGTTCCTCGAAGAGGTTGCCCTCCGGGCCGAAGTGGCTGGGCGGGCGGTCCCCCCTGGCGTCCGCCTCCTCGATCGCCAGGCGCATGCCCTCGCGGTCGTACCGGTGGAAGCTGTCACCCTCGACCACCACGGGACGGATGCTCTCGCGATGGAAGATGTGCTCGAACGAGCGTTTGACGGTGGTGGTGCCGGCGCCGCTCGATCCGGTGACGGCGATGACGGGGTGTTTGGCGGACATCGTCGTTGTCTCCTCTCGCGCGGCTCAGGCGACGCCGAGGGCCTCGCGCCACCCGGGGTAGAAGGCGTCGGCGTCGGCAGGGAAGGACTCGAAGGCGCGGGCGAGCTCGCGGTGCGCGCGGGCGGCGGTGACGAGGTCGACCCCGGCCGTCCACGCCTCCACCGACTGCCGCAGGCTGAGGGCGCCGGCGACCGGGCCGTCGAGGTGCCCGAAGGCGCCGCCTCCGGACGTCTGCACCACGTTGGCGTGACCGAGGTTGTCGAAGAAGCCCGGCAGGCGCAGGGCGTTCATGCCGCCGGAGATCATCGGCGTCGTGGCCTTCATGCCGTACCACTCCTGGTGGTAGTACGGGCCGTCGGCCGAGTCCTGCTCGATCATGTAGGCGATGGCCCGGTCGGACTTGTCGCCCTCCATCTTGCCGAAGCCCATGGTGCCGGTGTGGATGCCGGAGGCTCCCTGCAGGCGCGCCATCTTGGAGAGCACGAAGGCCGTGTAGCCGCGCTGGGACTGGGGCGACGTGACGGCGCCGTGCCCGGCGCGGTGGTAGTGCAGGAAGGTGTCAGGGAAGCGGCGGCGCGCCGCCGTGACCGCCGCCGGCCCGCCGACATACCCGTCCACGAGGAACGCGACGTGGTCCTCGAGCCCGGCGAACGCCTCCAGCACGGCCTCGCCGCGCGCCACCATCTCCCACGGGTCGTCGGCGGTGATGTTGGCTGAGAAGAGCTTGGCGCCGCCGGTCTCGTTCTGCGCGCGGCGCATGGCGTCGGCCACCAGGCGCATGGTCTCGGCGTACGGCGCGAACGGCTGGTTGCCCTGGGGCTCGTCGTTCTTGACGAAGTCGCCGCCGAGCCAGAAGTCGTAGCAGGCCTTGGCGAAGAGCTCCGGCCGGAGGCCCAGCTTGGGCTTGATGATGGTGCCCACGATCATGCCCCCGTCGGCTTCCGGCCGTCCCAGCACGCGCCAGAAGTCGGCGATGTTGCGCCGCGGGCCGTCGAACATCTCCAGGTACGCGGGCGGCACGTAGAAGTCGTGCATCTTGGCATACTCCACGTCGCCCATGCCCTGGTTGTTGCCGATCGTCAGCGTGAGGAACGACACGATCATCGCCTTGCCATCGGTGATGTTGCGGTCGAACAGGTCGAGGGGGTACGCGATCTTCATCAGTCCGCCGGCCTCGTCGGCTTCGTAGACGATGGCATCCACCGAGCGCGTGAAGTCGTCGGTGGTGGAGACCTCCACGTTGGTGCCGGTGGACGACTCGGCGGCGAAGTGCGCGGCCGTGGCGAGGAAGCCGTTGCCGGCCTTGGGCTTGAACGTGTAGGCGCACAGGACGTGGCGGCCCTGGGCGATGAGGTCGGCCTCGTCGAGGCTCAGGTCGGCGTATCTGCTGGACTGGTCCACGTATCCTCCTCCGCTCGCCGGCGCGGGGGCTCCTCGTCGCCGGCCCGTCGAGTGTGTGCGAGCAAGTGTGCCCATCCGCGCCTGATTCCGCACGCGTTGACGTCGCCCGCGCCCCCTTGACCCTGGTCAAGGCGGACGGAGGCGCGCCTCGCCGGGTTGCGGGAGCGCGTGAGGAGCGAGCCGGCGTAGCCCTCCCCCGGTGTCGACCTCGGGGACTGCCGGTCGTGTCACGCGTCGCACTCCGACCGCGACAGCCGTCAGCCGGCGTGTCTCTGCGCCCGCCGCACGTTTCCCGATGCCGGGGCCGGGAACGTCCCCCGTGTATGTCCCCGGCACGCAAGGGAGGCTGACGGTCATGACGGATGTGCTCGCAGGGCGCAGGATCGCGATCCTCGCCACCGACGGGGTCGAGGAGCTTGAGCTCACGGAGCCCAGGCGCGTGCTTGAGGAGGCCGGTGCCACGGTGGAGCTGCTGGCGCCGAGGGCCGGCTCGATCCTCGCCATGGACCACCTGGACAAGAGCCGGAGCTACGTGGTGGACCGGCCGGTCGGCGAAGCGGCGCCGGCCGACTACGACGGCCTGGTGCTGCCGGGCGGCGTCGTGAACGCCGACAAGCTGCGCATCGACGCCGGCGCTGTGACCTTCACGGGCGGCGTGCTGAGCTTCGGTACCCCGGTCGGCGCGATCTGCCACGGGCTGTGGGTCCTCATCGAGACCGGCATGCTCAAAGGCCGCACCGTGACCTCGTATCCCACGCTGCGCACCGACCTCGAGAACGCCGGCGCCCGCTGGGTCGACGAGGAGGTCCACAACGACGGCGGCCTGGTGACCAGCAGGCGCGTCGCCGACCTCCCGGCCTTCACCGCGAAGCTCGTGGAGGAGTTCGCCGAAGGCCTGCACCAGCGGCGTCTGGCCTGACCGGCCCGGGGCCTGCGGCCGGGCGTGCCCCGTCACTCGGCCGCGACTCTCCGTTTCGTCCCGGGCCGCACGCAAGACGCTCCTTGCGGGCCCTGACGCAGCTGTTCACAGCGCCACTACCGTCTTGGTAGAGTCGGGCGAAGTCCGACGGCGGTGCGAGTGGCCCGGTCGCCTGCTCGCCTCAAGGGTGCCGTCGCCACGTGTGGAGGTCGCTCATGAGACGGTCCCTGTTCACGCTCGCCTGTGCTCTCACCCTGCTCGGGCTGTGGCCCGCCGCGGCCCAGGCACTCACGTTCAACGAGGCGGTCGACCAGCTCTTCGAGGAGGGCTACCCGCAGCGCCTCGAGCAGACGATCATCGGCTTCACGGCGGTCCCGTTGGGCTTCCGCTGGACCGGCTCCGACGCAGACACGCAAGCTGCTCAGTTCATCGCCGCCGAGATGGAGGCCATCGGCCTCACCGACGTCAAGCTCGAGGCTGTCCCCGTGGACGCCTGGACCCTCAAGGACGCGCACGTCACGGTCGGAGACAAGGTGATGCCCGCCTCGAGCTACCCGGGCGTCCCCGCCACGGGTCCCGAAGGCGTCACGGGCCAGGTCGTCCGCATCCCCGGTGCCGCCTCCAAGGCCGACTTCGACAAAGTCGGCGACCTCACCGGCAAGATCGCCCTGATCAACTTCGCCTCGGACTACTGGTGGATGAACTTTCCCTGCGCCGAGGCGGGTCTGCGCGGCGCCAAGGCCGTCATCCTCATCTACGATAAGGAGTACCCCGGTTACGCCGGCGCCCCCGGCGCCTTCAACTCCAACGACCCCGGCTACACGTACACGTCGCCCCCGCTGGTGTGGCTGCCCAGCACCTCGGCCGCCTGGCTCAAGAAGCAGCTGGCCAAGGGACCGACCACTGCCACCGTCACCCTGATCTCCGAGCACACTCTCGCCGAGGACGGCGGGGTGGGCTACAACGTGGTCGGCTCTCTGCCGGGCAGCAGCGACGACGGCACGCGTATCGTGTTCGGCGGTCACCACGACGCCCACTTCAGCGGCGCCCTGGACAACGCCACGTCCTGCGTCGCCGAGCTCGTCATCGCCAAGGCCATGAAGATGTGCGGCTACCAGCCCGCGAGCACCGTCGTCTTCTTCAACACCACCGCCGAGGAGTGGGGCTACACCGACTGCAACTACGACTGGCTGGTCGGCTCCACGTACTCCATCCAGCACACGCACCAGGACTGGCCGGGCACCGTCAAGGCCATGCTCAACCTTGAGATCATGGGCTACAAGGGCGGCTCCCTGTGGTTCACCGCGACCCGCGACCTCAAGCCGTGGGTCGAGGCAGAGATGAAGGCGCACCCCAAGCTGGTCGGCAAGGCAGGCAAGGTGTACGCACCCGAGGGGTCGTTGTGGTTCAGCTACAACGACCAGTGGCCGCTCACCGCGTCCGGCATCCCGTCCACCTGCATGTGGACGCCCGACGAGCGCTACTCGGCGGACTACTACCACACGCAGTACGACGAGGTCGCCAAGCTCGACTGGGACTTCTTCAGGAAGAACATCAAGTTCCACCTGGAGCTGGCGCGGAGCATCGACGACGGGCTCCTGCCGTACCGTCTGTCGGGCGGCGCCGCCGCGCTGGCGTCGGCGTCCAAGTCGGCGGCATTCGCCGACGCCGGCATCGACTCCGCCGTGGCGACGGCCTATCTGGCGGCCACCAGGTCCTATGCGGCGGCCGCCAAGACGTTCGACGCTCGCCGTGCCAAGGTGGCGGCCGGCGACGTGGCCGTCATCAACGCCGGCCTCCTGGCGGTGCAGAAGTCCGTGCACTCCAATCTCACGGCGCTCGACGTGTGGGACGACACCGTGTACCCGTTCGTGCAGCCGATGACCGATCTCACGGGCATGCAGACCACGGTCGCGCTCCTGCAGAAGTCCCCGGTGCAGTACAAGAAGGCGCTGCAGGCGCTGGCCGGCGTCAACCTGGCCTATTACGGCATCAACTTCAGCTACGACGTCTACCACACCAACCTGCTGCAGCGGGTGCCGGGCTACGTGCACGCCAACATGGCCGACCTGGGCCACATGGCCATGACGCTCGACGTGATGCCCGACTACGACATGATCGTCGCGGCGCAGGCGGCCAAGGCGACACCGACGGCAGCCATCGCCTCACTGCGCACGAAGATCGCCGCGGAGCAGCAGGACATCGAGACTCGCCTGACCGCGCTCACCGGCGTGCTGCAGGCCGTGACGGGTCAGATCGAGGACATCACGCCGGAGAAGTAGGACCGCTCAGCGAAAGGAGGGCCCGTGGCGCCCACGCTCAGACGCGGCCAGGAGCCGGACGACTCCGCGTACCGGCACGCCCTGCACCCGCCGGCGCTGGCGCGGCTGCACGGCACGGACTGAAGACTGCCGGCCGGCGCGGCGGGCTGCAGCCCGCCGCGCCGGCCGGCTCTCAGTCTGGGTACCCTGAGGGCGGGCCCGGCCCCGTCAGAGCCGGTTGTAGAAGCCGGGTTCGCGGACCGCGGCGGCCTCGTCGCCGGACACGTCGACGTAGCCGGGGGCGACGAGCAGCACGCCGTCGGCGACGAGCTGGAGCCCGCCGTCCACGGCGTAGGCCAGGCCGCTGCAGAAGTCGGTGAGGCGGGCGGCCAGGGTGGGGCTGCACTCGCGCAGGTCGACGAGCACGAGCTCGTCGCGGCGGATGCGGTCGGCGATGGTCTGGGCGTCCCCGAACTCGTGCGGGGTCAAGAGCTCGACGCGCACGTCGGGGGTGCGCACCAGGTCAAGGCGGACGGGACTCGCCGGCGTCGTCCCGCCAGGTCCCGGCATTGTCGTACCAGTCGTCGTAGGCGTGGTCTTTCCTGCCCATGCTGCCTCCATCGAAAGCGGTCCCTTCTGATTCGGCGCCGGCTTCGCGTCGCCTTCCCGCCGAAGCTCCGGCGACGAGACAAGCGGGGGCCGTGTGCAGTAGGGTGCCGCCATGGACGACGATGTCGAGCGGGAGGAGCCGCGGACGGCGGGAGACGCGGCGGCGACGTGTGACGAGGGGCGGCCGGAGCCGCAGGCTCCGCCGGCCGCCACGCCGCTCTCGACCGTCCTCGGCCAGTTCTCTCCCATCCAGCGGCTCCTCATCACCACCGCCGCCATCGCCGTCACCCTGCTCTTCATGCGCATCACGGCCGGCATCATCGTGCCGGTGTTGCTGGCGCTGGTCGTGACGATGGCGGTCTCACCGTTTCTGGATTGGCTGATGCGCCACCACATCCCGCCCATCGTGGCGTGGCTCATCACCGTGGTCCTCACCACCGCCGCCGTGGTGTTCGTGTTCGTGCTGGGCGGCATAGGCATCGCCCGGCTGATCGGTGAGCTGAACGGCTACCTCACCGAGCTCACCGTCCAGCTGAGTGACGCGACGGGGTTCCTGGGCAACATCGGGATCCACCTGGAGGGCCTGTTCGAGCGTGACGGCCTGTTGCCGCCACATCGCATCATCTCGTTCAGCGTCCGGATCCTGCAGCTGCTGCAGAAGCTCTTCGGCGCGGTCAGCCTCACACTGCTCATCGTCTTCTTCATGCTGGCTGAGTCCATCACGCTGCGGCTCAAGGTCCTGCGGACCCCCCCGCGCGTGAGCCCGCTCATCCAGCGTCTCGAACTGTTCACCCGTGACATGCGTGCCTTCGTCCAGGCAACGGCCATCATCGGCATCGTCAACGGCGTGGCCGTCGGCGTCTTCCTCTATCTGCTGGGCATCGAGCTCGCGCTCATGTGGGGCCTGTTCGCCTTCTTGATGACGTTCATCCCCACGCTGGGCTTCTTCCTCGCCGTGCTGCCCCCGTGCTTCTTCGCCCTGCTCGATCAGGGGTGGCGGACGGCGCTGCTCGTGTTCATCGGGTTCCTCGTCATCTGGGCCGTCACCGGTACTCTGCGCAGCGGGCGCTTCGTAGGCAGGCGCCTGAACCTCGCGCCGATCGTGATCCTGCTCTCCATCATCCTGTGGGGCTGGGTGCTGGGGATCATGGGCGGCCTGCTGGCGGTGCCCATGACGCTGCTCGTGCGGCGCGTGCTGCTCGAGGCCTACGACGAATCGCGCTGGATCACCGACCTGCTCGGGCGCCCCACCTGGACCCCCGCCGCGGACGAGGCGCAGCCGTCGGCGGGCGCCGGCGGGGACGAAGCCAAGGCCTGAGCCCGCCCGCCGACCGGTGCGGCGCCGTCGTGCGACGGTGAGCGAGGCCGCCGGCGACGGCCGCGGGTCCGGCGTCCCCGGGCTACCAGATGAACGGCAGAAAGCGCCTGCGCACGTCGCGGCTGTACGCCTCGTACTCCGCGTGCGCCTCGCGCAGCCAGGCCTCTTCGCGGCGGCGCTTCAGTTCGAAGAGGGGCAGCGTGAGCGCAGCCGGCAGCAAGGCGCGCGGTGAGGTCAGGAGCGCCCACGCGAAGCTGATCAGGAAGACACCGCCGTAGAGAGGGTGCCTGACCAGGCCGTAGACGCCGCCGCGCCGTAGTTCGCCGCCGGTGACGGGGCGCGGGAACGGCGTCAGCAGGCGCCCGAGGCGCACGGAGCCGCCGGCGAAGAGCGCCAGGCCGGCGGCCAGCAGCAAGCCTCCTGCCAGCAGTCGCGGTGGCGTCCCGGACCGCGGCCACCGCGGGCCGCGCAGGCCACAGGCGGCCTCGGCGAGGAACAGCACTGTCTGGAGGGCGACCCAGCCTTCGCCGTGCGGCCCGAGCGCGGGTACGCGCATCCGTGCGCCCCGCGTGCCGGCGCCCGTTACCGGGTCCTGTCGCCCTGCACCCACGTCCCTCATGTGCCCGTCTCCGCGCGCTCACCGCGTGAAGTACTCGACGAGGGCCTGCTCCTCCGCCTCGGCGAGCTGGGCGCCGCGCTGCTTCATCGAGTCGATGAGCGCCTGGGCCTCGGCGGCGTCGCCGGCGCGGAATGCGAGCGCCTGGTCGGCGGAGTGACAGCGGCTGCAGCGCTGGTCGATGACTGTGACCGCGTCGCTCGCGGCGGAGGACGTCGGCGACGGGCTGGGCGTGGACCCGGACGGCGCGTTCTGGTCGCCGGCGAGCGAGGCGCCGAACCCGTCGGCCAGCGTCTGCCTCTCCGCGTCGTTGAGCTTGGCGCCGGGGTGGATGAGCGTGTACTGCAGCGGTGGCATCTCGCCGTCGACGGCGTCGCGGACCTGCTCCGCCGTCACCGACCCGTTCCACTCGGAGAAGTTCAGCCGGCTGCGGCCCTCGCTGACATCCCGCCACACCAGCCACGAGGCCGGGGCGATGCTGGTGGCCCACCACCACTTGGTCTCGTTGCTGTGACAGTCGTAGCAGGACTCCCGGGCCACGGCCTCGGCGGCGGGGTCGGCCCAAACGAAGGCGGCTGTGACCGGCGGATTGTCGTGGTCCTTCCCGTAGGGGATGAACTGGATCACGATGAAGACCGCCACGAGGGTTCCGATCACCCACAGGGCGGTCCTGAGCCAGGACCGCTTCGGTCGTCCGGACGTGCGTGCCGTGCTCACCTGGGTCCTCCTCCGATCTCACAGCGACATGATATCGGAGCATACTACTCCGGTATGAGGGTCGCCAACCGGCGCACGAGGTCGGGCCCGGAGCCGGCGGGTGCTCGCACGAAGAGAGGCCGCGGCAGGACGGTGCCGCCGCGGCCTCTCGGGCTGCTCTTCCCGGGCGTCCCGGACGGTGCCGAGTACCAGTCAGAACCGGACGGCAACGAGCGAGAGGCCGAGGGCCTCCTCGGTCTCGCGGATACGGGCGAGCTGCGCGTCGTCGGGTATGGCCGGCTCCGCCTCGAGCACGGGTCCGAACTGCTCCATGATGGCGCGCAGCTTCGCTTCACGCTCGGCCCCCATCTCGCGGCAGGAGAAGGCCACGACGGTCAGGCCGACCTCGTCCTCAAGGGTGGCGATCTGCGCCAACTGGTCGTCGTCGAGCTGTCTCGCGATCTCACAGAACATCGGTGCGCCTCCCCGCGTCGCCCGCCGCGCCGGGCCCCGACCGGGCGGCGCGTCTCACCGAGGCAGGGGTTCGGGCGCGACCGGCCCGTCCCTTCCTCCGCGCCCGCAGTTCTCCTCCGCCGGCCAGGGCGGCCTCTCGCGGCGCGGGTGCAAGCTCGTGCCGTCCGGCCGGACGGTGTCACTCGGAAGGGGTGGGCACATGAGTGAGCGCGGCATGATCGTCGTGGGGGCCGGCATCACTGGCCTCACGCGGTCCCGGTCGCCGCGCGGCCCGGTGGCGGTGCCGCTCAGACGGTCGCGTCGGCGCTGTGTCAGGGGTACTGCACGGAGCGCTTGGAGAGGCCCAGGAAGTAGCCGTCCACCGGCGTGACCGGCGCCGCTCCGGGCTCGCCGGCCCCGACGGTCACGAACAGGGGCGCGAAGTGCTCGGCGCGCGGGTGGGCGTAGCGTGCCGATGGGACCGAGCAGAACGAGGCGAGCGCCTCGGCGTCACCGCTCGCGAGCGTCTCCGCCGCCCAGGCGTCGAACTCCGCCGACCACGCCGGCGGCGGTGCGTCGCTGCGCCAGTCGGCGAGGAACGGCAGGCCGTGCGTCAGGAAGCCGCTGCCCACGATCAGCACCTCCTCATCGCGGAGCGGCCGCAGATGGGCGCCGAGCGCCAGCAGCCGATGCGGCTCGAGCGAGGGCAACGAGAGCTGAAGGACGGGTACGTCGGCGTCCGGATACATCACGAGGAGCGGTACGTACGCGCCGTGGTCCAGCCCCCGCACCGGGTCGGCGGCGACCGGCTCGGCCGCCTCGAGCACCTCCCGTACCCGGGCGGCCAGCCACGGCGCCCCCGGCGCCGCGTACGCCGCCCGGTAGTAGCGCGCCGGGAACCCGTAGAAGTCGTAGACGAGCGTGGCCTCACCGCTTGTGGCGCCGGCCGTGACGCCGGCGGTCTCCCAGTGCGCGGAGACCATCAGGACGGCCCGCGGCCGCGGCAGCGCGTCCGCCCAGGCCCTGAGCTGCGTGACCCACAGGGCGTCGTCCACGAGAGGCGGCGCTCCGTGGCCGAGGTAGACGGCCGGCATGCGGCCGGCGGCAAGGCCCTGCGCGGCGGTCGCCGCCACGTCCGTTGCGGCGCGCTCGAGCTCATCAGGGGCGGGCTGTCGGGACGGAGCCCACGGCGATGTGTCCACGGCATCTCCTTCAGTGCCGGCCTCCGGAGGTCCCGGCGACTCAGACCCTGTGTTCCCCGGCCGCTCGGGCGGTGAACGGGCGCCCCCTGCTATCATCGCCGCCGTGGACGCGCGCGCGGGAGTGGATGCCGGACGGGTCGCCGGATTGTGGCGGCGCGAGCTCGCGCGCTACGAGAGTGACCACCCGCGCTGTCTGGCCCTGCGCGAGCAGGCCCGGGGCAGCATGCCGCACGGCGTGCCCATGAGCTGGATGGTGAGCTATTTCGCGCACCCGCCGGTCTGGGTCACGGAGGGGCACGGCGCCCACTTCCACTGCGCCGACGGGCGCCGCTTCCTCGACACCAACGTCGGCGACAAGAGCACCTTCTGCGGCATCGACCCTGCGCCGGTCGTGCGCGCCGTGCAACGGCGCGTGGCCGCCGGCTCCCAGTTCATGCTGCCCACCGAGGACGCCCTCGCTGTGGCGGAGGAGCTGGCCCGGCGCTGGCGCCTGCCCGGCTGGCAGTTCACGCTGTCGGCGTCGCAGGCCAGCACGGAGGCCCTGCGCCTGGCCCGACACGCCACGGGCCGGCGCAAGGTGCTCAGCTTCGTCGGCAACTACGGCGGACACGGCGACGAGCTTCTCGTGGCCTGGTCCAGCCGCCGCGACATGACGTACCTGGGGCTGCCTCCTGGGGCCGAGCGCGACGTGGACGTGGTGGAGTTCAACGACCTCGAGGCGCTGGGAGACGCGCTCGGCTCGGAGCGGTACGCCTGCGTGTTCACCGAGCCGGCGCTGACCAACTGCGGGGTCGTGCTGCCCGAGCCCGGCTTCCACGAGGGCCTGCGGCGTCTCACTCGCGAGACGGGCACGCTGCTCATGCTCGACGAGACGCACACGCTCATCTGCGGGCCGGGCGGTCTGGCCGGTCGCTGGCGCCTCGAGCCCGATCTCGTGGTGGTCGGAAAGGGCATCGGCGGAGGGCTGCCGTTCGGCGCCTACGGCATGAGCGCCGCGCTCATGACGGCGTTCGAGCGCGGCGAGAGCCTCGCCGGTGACCGCGGCGAGCTGGCCACCGGCGGCACCCTGTTCGGCAACGCCCTCTCGATGGCCGCGGCTCGCGCCTCTCTGGAAGAGGTGCTGACGGCCGAGGCGTACGACCGGGCGGCCCGGCTCGGCGGCCTCCTGGCCGACGGCCTGGAGGCCGCCGTGGCTGCCGCGAGCCTGCCCTGGAAGGTGCAGCGCCTGTACCCGCGCTCGGGGCTCTCCCTGAGCGGCCGGTTCGCGCGCAACGCCTCCGAGGCGGATGCGGACGAGCAGCCCGAGCTCAACGCGCTCATCCGGCTCGGCCTCGCCTACCGCGGCGTGTGGGAGGCCATCAGTACGGCCGGCCCCGCCATGTCGGTGGCGGCGACGGAGGCCGACGTGGCCACCTACCTGGCCGCCTTCCAGGAGATCCTCTCTGCGCTGACCGGCTGAAGCCGGACTGCCGGCGTGCCGCTTGTTCCACCACGCGGAGGCATGTGGCCTCGGGCCGCGAACATTTGGGCGGCACCCGGAGAGGCGCCTGCGACGACACGGCCTGTCTGTTCCGGACATGCCGGCGTCTGCGCGGACGCATGGAGATGAGGGCATGGGATCCAGCATTCTCGTCGCCGAAGACGATGAGGACCTGCGCAGCCTGTTGCAGCACGCGCTCGAATCGGACGGACATACCGTGGTGACGGCCGCGAACGGGAGGGATGCGCTCGAGATCTACCGGCTCGCCGCGCCGGACCTGCTGGTGCTCGACGTGATGATGCCGCGCCTGAGCGGCTTTGAGGTGCTGCGGGAACTGCGCGAGTCCGGCCAGCTGCGCGCGGAGTCGCCGGTGCTCGTGCTGACGGCGAGGTCGTCCGAGGGCGACGTGCTCGCCGGGTTCGATCTGGGAGCGGCCGACTACATGACCAAGCCGTTCATCCTCAGCGAGCTCCGTGCCCGCGTGAAGCTCCTGCTGGCGCGCGCCTCGAGCGGTAGCGCGCCGCTCGGCTGAGACTGCCGGCGAGGCTCGAGCGAGGCCTGGCGCGCCCGGCCGAGACGCCCACGCCGTACGGCCGGGAGGGTCAGTCCGCGCCCATCTTCGTGCCGCTGTCCGCTACGTGGAAGCCGGTGCGCCGCATCTCGCCCCAGCCACCCTTCTTGCGCAGGAAGTCGACCGAGGCCTGCACGCGCCAGAACGCCTGGAGCTGCCGGTACCCCAGGTTCTCGACGATCGCCGCAGCCAGAAGGGCGAGAATGTCGCGGCGCCGTGACGGGTCGGCCGCCTGCAGGTCGTCCAGCAGGAGCGAGGCCACCGAGAGCAGCATGCCGTACCCGACGGCGAGCAGGAAGAAGAGGGCGAAGTACCACCCGTTCACGCCTCCCGTCGCCACGGCGACCACGAGCGCCACGTAGCCGGAGACCTCGATCAAGGGGCCGGCGACCTCGATGAGGAGGTTGTACGGCAGACCGAGCATCCCGATCGGGCCGCATCTGGGCCTGAAGAGCATACCGCGGTTGTACGCGAGGCACTCCAGCAGTCCGCGATGCCAGCGGTTCCGCTGGCGTCGCAGGACGCGGAGGCTCTCAGGGACCTCCGTCCACACCACAGGGTCGGGGATGAAGACGATACGGTAGCGCTCCCCTCGCTCGCGGGCCTGGCGGTGCAGCCGGAGGACGAGGTCCATGTCTTCGCCGACGGTGTCGGTACGGTAGCCGCCCGCGTCGAGGACCGCCTGCTTCTTGAACACGCCGAACGCGCCGGAGATCACGAAGAGCGAGTGCAGCCGGCTCCAGGCGGTGCGTGTGCCGAGAAAGGCGCGGAGGTACTCCACGACCTGCAGCCGCGCCAGACGGTTGGACGGCAGGTGCACGCGGACCACGCGGCCATCCAGGATCTCGCACCCGTTGGCCACGCGCACGATGCCGCTCGAGGCGAGTGTCTCGCGCGGGCGCTCCATGAACGGCTTCACCACGCGCAGCAGGGCGTCGCGTGCCAGCAGGGCGTCCGCGTCAATGGCGCAGAACAGCGGGTACCTGGCCGCGTTGAGCCCGGCGTTGAGTGCGTCGGCCTTGCCGCCGTTCGCTTTGGACAGCACGGTGAGGTTGGGCGCCTGCCTGGACACGTAGATGCCTCGTACCTGGTTGCACGGGACGGTGAGTCGCAGCGGCCGCTCGATCTGCTCCAGGGCGAACGCGTCCCGGAGCCGCTGCAGCGTGCCGTCGGTCGAGCCGTCGTCGATGACCACGATCTCGTACTCCCCGTACTCGAGCAGCCGCAGCGAGTTGACCGCCTCGACGATGGTCTCCTCTTCGTTGTACGCGGGCATGAGGACGCTGATGGGCAGCGTGAGAGGTGAGCGCAGGATGGCGTCGTACCCACCGAACGAGAGCCGGCGGGTGTGCCTGCCGGCCTCGGGGAAGGCGATCACAAGCAGCACCGTGTACACGGTGTTGACCAAGAGGAAGAAGGCCAGCACGGCGTAGTTGAAGACGAGCAGTGCGTGGCTCACGGCGTCACCGACTGCAGCGACCAGGTGGTCAGGACGGCGGCGGCGCGCTCGCTCACGTAGCGGTCGGGGTGATCGCGGAGCTTCTCGAGCTGGCGGCGGCCGTCCGCGCCCAGCCGGGCCAGCGCCTCCGCGCAGTTGAGGCGTACCCACCAGTTGACGTCCGGCATGGCTTCCGCGAGCAGGGGCGCCACCTCGGGGCGCCCGAGGCGCCCCAGGGCCTTGGCGGCCTGGGCGCGCACCTGCCAGGCGTCGTCCGCGAGGGCGTGTTCCAGCGCCCGTTCGGCCTTGGGGCCGCCGAGCTTGCCGAGGGCGGCGGCGGCCTGGGCGCGCAGGTCAAGGTCGTTGTCGCCGCTGACCACCGCCACCAGCGGGTCGATGGCGAGCGGATCACGGATCTCGCCGAGGATCTGCACCACGGCCACGCGCACGTTGTGGTCAGGCGCTCCGAGCAGGAAGATGAGCGGCGGCACGGCCCTGGGCCCCATGCGCATCAGGTTCTCGGCGATGAGAGAGACGGTCCAGCGCGACGGATCCGCCAGGGCGCCGGCCAGAGCCGGCACGGCGGCCGGATCGCCGATCATCGCCAGCGAGCGCGCGGCGACTGTACGCACGTCCTCGCTCTCGTCCTTGAGGGCGGCGATCAGCGCGGGCACCGCGCTTCGCACTGCGAGCCGGCCCAGCAGGTCCGCGGCCCGGGCGCGGCGCCACTCGTCCCTTCCCCTCAGATCGTCGAGCATCCGCGCGGCCAGCCCGGTGGTCTCGACGCAGCGCGTGATACGCCGGGCCTCGGCGCCGCGCATCGACGCGGCGTAGCGCACGGCGAGGTCGAGCAACGCGGCCTTGCTGCGCTCGTCGAGCCTGCGCATCTGCGTTCCGTTGAGGATCCATGCCTCGAACGGCCCACGCAGTGATTCCACGAGCGCCGCGTGCGCGCGTGCGCGTCGCACGACGAGCGCGCGCCGCGCGAGCATGCCGATCAGCAGGGCCGCCGTCACTCCGTACAGCGTCAGCGCGGCCAGCGTGAGGAGGTGCAGATCCACCGCGTCACGGGATTCGGCGCGCCCGAGAGAAAGCCTTGCGCCGAAAGGTTCGTTGTCTGCTAATCGTTAGCCTGCTACCATTCTCCGACGACCCGCCTGAGGAGCTCGGTGATCCCACCCGTACGACACCTCGAGGCAGACGGCCCTGTCGGCGCCGACGAGACGTCTGCCGACGCCTTTCGCGCGTTCCATCGCGCGTTGCGGCTGCATCGCCGCGCGCTGATGCAGGCGTTCGCGGCGCGCGGCATCCACCACGGGCAGGCCATGTGCCTGCGGCTGCTCGCCGGCGGCGGCGAGATCACCCAGCGTGACCTCGCCGGCGAGTTGCACGTGTCCTCGCCGACGGTGACGAAGATGGTCACGTCCATGGAGCGCACCGGCCTCGTGCGGCGGTACCCGGACCAGGCCGACGCGCGGCTCGTGCGCGTCGAGCTCACCGACGCGGGCCGCGCCCAGGAAGAGGAGATGCGGGTCGCCGCCGGCGAGTACGTCGAGCGGACCTTCGCGGCGCTCGCCGTGGGCGAGCGCCGCGAGCTCGCCCGCCTGTTGGACAAGCTGGCCGATCGCATCGCCGAGGTCGCCCCGGTGAAGGACGCCGCGGACCTCGACGCCTGCCCCGCGGGTGCGGCGCACCCGCGTGTGCCGGCCGCCGACGCCGGTGTGGGGCACAGCTCCGGCCCGGAGGACGGTCGGTGATCGCCCTGTTGCGCTCGGGTCTGCGCCCGTACTGGAGGCAGATCGTCGTCGTGCTGGCGCTGCTGCTCGTGCAGGCCCTCGCCAACCTGTATCTGCCCACGCTCAACGCCGACATCATCAACGAGGGAGTGGTCAAGGGCGACACCGCCTACATCCTGCGTATCGGCGGCCTCATGCTCCTCGTGACTCTGGCCTACGTGGTCGCCTCCATCATCGCCGTGTACTGGGGCTCCAAGGTGTCGATGGGCTTCGGACGCGACGTGCGCGGAGCCTTGTTCCGCCGCGTGCAGAGCTTCTCCCAGGCCGAGGTGAACCGCTTCGGTACCCCGTCTCTCATCACGCGCACGACCAACGACGTGCAACAGGTGCAGATGGTCGTGCTCATGATGCTCAACGTGGTCATCTCCGCGCCGATGATGGCCATCGGCGGCATCATCATGGCGCTGCGGCTGAACGTGCCGCTCAGCGCCGTCATCCTCGTCGCCATCCCCGTCATGGGCGTCTTCATCGGCCTCGTCATGACGCGGGCCATCCCGCTGTTCACGTCCATGCAGAAGAAGATCGACCGCATCAACCAGCTCACGCGCGAGGTCCTGAGCGGCGTGCGCGTCATCCGCGCCTTCGACCGTGTGCGTTACGAGGAGCAGCGCTTCGACGTGGCGAACGCCGACCTCACCGACACCGGGCTCAGGGTGGGCCGGCTGTTCGCCCTCATGATGCCGATGCTCATGGTGATCCTGAACCTCGCCACCGTGGCCATCATGTGGTTCGGCGGGCAGTTGGTCGCCGACGGCAGCATGCCCATCGGCGACCTCACCGCCTTTCTCACCTACATCATCCAGATCCTCATCGCGGTGCTCATGGCCACCTTCATGTTCGTGATGGTGCCGCGTGCCGCGGTGTCGGCGAAGCGCATCCAGGAGGTGCTGGACACGCAGCCCAGCATCGTCGACCCGCCGGAGCCGGCCGCCGCCGCCGAGGCGGCCGGCCTGGTCGAGTTCCGTGACGTCGAGTTCCGCTACCCCGGTGCCGAGGAGCCGGTGCTCAGCGGCATCAGCTTCACGGCTCGGCCGGGCGAGACCACCGCCATCGTCGGCGGCACCGGTAGCGGCAAGACCACGCTCATCAGCCTCATCCCGCGCTTCTACGACGTCACCGCAGGCTCGGTGCTTGTCGACGGTGTGGACGTGCGCGACATGACGCAGCAGGACGTGTGGAGCCGCATCGGCCTGGTGCCGCAGAAATCGTTCCTCTTCAGCGGCACGGTGGCCGAGAACCTGCGCCACGGAGACGACCAAGCCGCGGATGAGCGCCTCTGGCACTTCCTCGAGGTCGCCCAGGGGCGCGAGTTCGTGGAGGAGATGCCCGAACGCCTGGACGAACACATCGCCCAGGGTGGCGCCAACGTGTCGGGCGGCCAGCGGCAGCGCCTCGCCATCGCCCGGGCGCTGGCCAAGCAGGCGCCTATCCAGGTCTACGACGACAGCTTCTCGGCGCTCGACTTCACCACCGACGCGAAGCTCCGCGCCGCGCTGCGCAAACATACGGGCGAGGCGACGGTGATCATCGTCGCGCAGCGGGTCGGCACCATCATGCACGCCGACCAGATCGTCGTGCTCGAGGACGGCACCGTCGCCGGCATCGGCACCCACGACGAGCTGCTGCAGAGCAGCGAGACGTACCGCGAGATCGTCGCCTCGCAGCTCGGCGAGGAGAGCGTGGCATGAGTGCGCGGCCGCAAGGCTCCGGCGGCCCGGCAGGGCCGCGTCGCGGCCCGGGCGGGCCGCCCGGCGGCGGCCCCGGCGGCGGTCCACACGGGTTGTCCATACCCGTGAGCAAGGCCGAGGACTTCAAGGGCACCATGCGCCGGCTCGGCGGCTTGATGCGGCGCGAGCGCCTCCTGCTCGCCCTCGTCGTCGCGCTGGCGGTGGTCAGCGTGGCGTTCGGCGTCGTCGGGCCGAAGATCCTCGGCAACGCCACCAACATCCTGTTCGAGGGCATCGTCAGCAAGCAGATCCCCGCCGGCGTGACGCAGGCCCAGGCCGTCGCCGGCCTGCGCGCGGATGGCCAGGACAGCCTCGCCGACATGCTTTCGGCGATGACCCTGAACCCCGGGCAGGGAGTCGATCTCTCCGCGTTCGGGCGCGCACTCCTGCTGCTCGTGCTCGTGTACCTGCTGAGCGCCGTGTTCGCCTGGCTGCAGGGCTACATCGTCGCGGGCGTCACGCAGCGCACCATGTACAAGCTGCGGCGCGACGTGGACGAGAAGCTCGCGCGCCTGCCGCTCAAGTACTTCGACGACCACCCCCGTGGCGACGTGCTCAGCCGCGTGACCAACGACATCGACAACATCTCGCAGTCGTTGCAGCAGACCATGACGCAGCTCATCACTGCCGCGCTCACCATCGTCGGCGTGCTCATCATGATGTTCACCATCAGCTGGCTGCTCGCGCTCATCTCGGTGCTGGTGGTGCCGCTCTCAGTGGTCATCACCGTGCTCATCGCCAAGCGCTCGCAGAAGCAGTTCGCCCTGCAGTGGGAGAAGACAGGCGACCTCAACGGCCACGTGGAGGAGATGTTCACCGGCCACAACGTGGTCAAGGTGTTCGGCCGCCAGCAGGCCGCCATCGAGACGTTCGACCAGCAGAACGACGAGCTCTACCAGGCGAGCTTCAAGGCCCAGTTCATCTCGGGGATCATCATGCCGGTCATGAACTTCGTCACCAACCTCAACTACGTGGCGGTCGCCGTGGTCGGCGGCCTCATGGTCGCCACCGGCCGCATCTCTCTCGGCGACGTGCAGGCTTTCATCCAGTACTCGCGCCAGTTCACGATGCCCATCGGGCAGGTGGCCGGCATCATGAACGTGTTGCAGAGCACGGCCGCCTCGGCCGAGCGCGTCTTCGAGCTCCTCGACGAGGCCGAGGAATCCCCGGACGCGCAGGAGTGCGTGATGCTGGAGCACGCGCGCGGCCACATCGAGCTGCAGGACGTCTCGTTCCGGTACGTGCCGGACACCCCCCTGATCGAAGACCTCACGCTCAACGTGCGGCAGGGCGAGACGGTGGCCATCGTCGGCCCCACCGGCGCCGGCAAGACCACACTCGTCAACCTGCTGCTGCGCTTCTACGAGATCGCCGCCGGGCGCATCCTCGTCGACGGCACGGACACGCGCTGCATGACGCGCAGCGACCTGCGGCGGCTGTTCGGCATGGTGCTCCAGGACACCTGGCTGTTCAGCGGCACCATCCGCGACAACATCGCTTACGGGCGCGAGGGGGCGAGCGAGGACGACGTCCGCGCCGCCGCGCGCGCCGCCCGCGTCGACCACTTCGTGCGCGCCCTGCCCGACGGCTACGACACGCTGCTGGACGACGACGCCACCAACGTGTCGCAGGGGGAGAAGCAGCTGCTCACCATCGCCCGAGCCTTCCTGGCCGACCCCGATATCCTCATCCTTGACGAGGCAACGAGCTCGGTGGACACGCGGACCGAGGTGCTCATCCAGCAGGCCATGAGCGAGCTCATGAAGGACAGGACGAGCTTCGTCATCGCCCACCGCCTGAGCACCATCCGCGGGGCCGACACGATCCTGGTGATGGACAAGGGCCGCATCATCGAGCAGGGCACGCACGCCGAGCTCATGGCCGCCGACGGCTTCTACCATGACCTCTACGCAAGCCAGTTCGAGGAGGCGCTCGAGGAGGCGTCGTGAACACCGCGTGACCCGGCGCGCTTTGAGCGTGCGGTAGTTTCGGGGGCGGGTCTTCACGGGCAGGTGGACGGCCCATGGACATGGAGCGCGCCCGGCTGAGCCGCTCCGCGCAGTATCATCGGCGCCATGAGCGGTCTCCTCGCGTCAGGTCGGGTGCGCACCGTGCAGGGCGACGTCGACCCGGCTGCGCTGGGACTGACCCTGCCGCACGAGCACCTGGTGAGTTCGCTCGTGAGCAAGCTGGCTTCGCCGGAGGACGACCCGTCGTGGCCGCTGTGCGACCAGCCGGTCACGGCGGAGCTGGTCGCCGCCGTGCGGGCGGCGCCGTTCTCCAGCCGAGACAACCTGACGATGGACGAGGCGCTCGCGGCGCGAGAGCTCGCGGCGTTCGTGGCTGAGGGCGGCGCCGCAGTGGTCGACCAGACGGCGCCGGACCTGGGGCGCGACCTTTCTGCGCTCAGACGCATCGCATCGGCGACAGGCCTCAGTGTGGTCGCCGCCTGCGGCGTCTACCAGCCGTTGCTCGCAGAAGGGCTGGAGGGGGGCGACCCGGACTCCCTGGCGGCCGCATGGGTGGAGCAGCTGACCGCCGACCTCGCCGCGGGCGGCGTCCCCTGCGGGGTGATCGGCGAGATCGCCGTGTCGGCGCGGCCGGGGCCGGCGGAGCGCGTCGCTCTGCTGGCGGCCGCACGCGCCCACGGCGCGAGCGGGGCGCCCGTCTCACTGCACGCCGTGCTGCCCGAGACGGCGTTCGCGGCACTCGACCTTCTCGCCGCGGAGGGCGTTCCACCGGGGCGCGTGGCCGTGAGCCACGCCGACTCGCTCGTCGATCGCGGCTACGAACGCGAGCTCGCCGCACGCGGCGTGTTCGTGGAGTTCGACTACTTCGGCTGGCACCGCGTCGCCGGTCCAGACGTCAACGGCGAGGGTGACCGCGAGCGGGTGGCCGCCGCCGCCGCACTCATCCGCAGCGGCGCGGCCGGGCAGGTGCTCCTGTCGCAGGACGTGGTCACCCGTATCCAGTGCACGAGCTTCGGCGGCGGGGGGTACGTGCACCTGCTTCGGGGCCTGGCGCCATGGTTCGAGGAGGACGGCGTGAGCCGGGACGAGCTGCGTCGCGTCATGACCGAGAACCCCGCCGCCTGGCTCGCCTGGTCCTGAGTGCCCCGGCCTCCGTACGCGCGGCGGGCGGGGAAGGCCGAAGGAGCCTTCCCCGCCCGCCTGGTGCCCCGGCCGCCCCGCCTGGGGGGTGGGGCGGGGCGGCCGGGGCGGTCTCGTTCTGATCGTCAGCTGCGCTCCACCTCGGCGGCGCGGCCGGCGGCGACGTAGTAGGCCGCCACGATGAGCGCCACGAGGAACGGGGTGGCCAGCAGCATGAGCGCGCCGTTCGCCAGAGAGCCGATGACCACGCCGATGATCACCAGGGCGACGTGCTCCCAGAAGGCGCCCTTCACGACGCGGTAGCTCTCGCCCATGGCGTCGCCGAAGCCCATCTTGCGGTCGACCATGACCGGGAACACGTAGAGCCAGATCGCCGCGAGCAGGATCCCGCCGACGATGGTCAGCGAAGCCAGGCCGATCAGGATGGCCAGCACCCAGAAGGCTCCGAAGAAGGACCAGAACCGGTTGAACTGGCCGAACACATCGCCGACGTGCGGCGTGCGCCCGTCGCGGACGCGCCCCACGACCATGCCGTAGAGGCCGCCGATCAGGGGCCCGGCGAGGATGCCGATGGTCAGTATGCTCAGGACTGTCGCGACGATGGTGCCGATGATCAGGACCCCGAGGTCCTTCACGAACAGGCGCCAGCCCTGCTTGAAGGCGACGCCGAAGTCGAAACTCGGTCTTCCTGCATCTGTGGTGGTGACGACGGTGCTCATGATGTCCTCCTGTCGGTCGTCTATCTGGTGTGAGCCTAGAGGAGGGGCCGGCGGGCGTCGTCACACCGGCGGAGGAACCCGTGTCGGCCGCAGGGGGCATCTTGCGGCGGCCGTTCTGACCCCCGCGGGGGTACGCGTCGTCCCCGCGGGGGACGGCCGGCCCGGGCGCCGTGACGACGGCCCGGGCCGGCCGCCGACTCAGAACGCCATGCGGTAGGTGTTGGGCCACTGGCCCGGGCCCATGCCCTTGCTCAGCGCCAGCGCGGTGGCGCGGATCTGCGCCCAGCCGTCGTAGATGCTCTCGTGCCGCCACGGGTTCCAGTGGCGTGCCCACTCGCTGTGCGTGTACTGGAAGAGGCCGTTGTAGATGCCGCCCACGACTCGGGGGTTCCCGCCGGATTCCAGCATCATCATGCGATACAAGCCGCCGGGGTCCACGCCGTACTTCTCGCCGGCGATACGGATGAGCGGGCGCCAGGTGTGGGTCCTCGCCCAGCGCGCGATCTGCTCGCGACGGTGGATGCGGTCCGTCAGGCGCTCGAGCTTGTCCGTCCAGCGTTGCACCTGACGTCTGGTCGTCGCGACACGCGTCTGCAGGGCGGACAGTTCGTCGGATGTGACCACGCCGTCGGCGAGCAGGCGCTCGGCGAGCGCCGGATCCATGCCCGCCGGCACCACGCCGGCCGGCGCTGCGGGTGCACCTGCGGACGGAGTGGGCGTGGCTGACGGAGCAGGTGGGGTAGCGGAAGGCGTCGGCGTGGCGGCCGGCGCTGAGGGTGCGGCGCTCGCCTCGGGCGAAGAGCCGGCGCCTTGACGGGCCGCGATCTCGCGGGCGGCGGCGAGGTCGGCAGCCGCGTCGCGGGCGCGTTCTCGCGCCTGGGAGAGGTGGCTGCGGACGCTGGCCCGCTCCTGTCGGAGCTGTGCGGTGGTGGGGGCGGTGACGGTGGCGGCGGAGGCCGCTGGGGCGAGGGTGGCGGCGGCCGTCAAGGCGACGACGGCCAGGGCGGTGAGGGTGAGAGCTGTCCTGCGATACACGGTGTCCCTTCGACGGGGTTCCCCAGCGGGCAGCGGCTCGGCCTGTACCCGGCGGGCTGGCGCGACACGCGGGCGCGCCTCGCCCGTACGGCGTGACCGTCACACACAAGAAGGGGGACGAATCTGCGGGGGGAGGGACGCGCGGGGCGTCGCGATCTCTGAGATCCGTGGCCCAGTCAACCGTGTTCGCGTCCGCACTGCAACCCGGCTGGTGCGTACGGCTTCGGTCGAACGGGCAGCCAGATGGGGATCGCCACAGTGGGAAGCGGCGCTCGACGGCGCCGAACGGGGACGCGCTCCTGGCCTGTAGACTTGACCTCAGCATCAGCCCCCCGACAGGAGAGGAGCCGACCATGCCGAGCTTGAAGGGCAGCGAGACCGAGAAGAACCTGCTGAAGGCGTTCGCCGGCGAGAGCCAGGCGCGCAACCGGTATACATTCTTCGCCAAGGCGGCCGTCAAGGAGGGGTACGAGCAGATCGGCGCCCTCTTCCTCGAGACGGCCGAGAACGAGGCCCAGCACGCCAAGGTGTTCTTCAAGCACCTCGAGGGCGGGCCGGTGGAGATCACCGCCACCTATCCGGCCGGGGTCATCGGGGCGACGACGGAGAACCTGGCGGCCGCGGCCGACGGGGAGAACGAGGAGTGGACGCAGCTGTACCCGGCGTTCGCCGACGTGGCCGAGGCCGAAGGCTTCACGGCCGTCGCGACCTCGTTCCGGCAGATCGCCAAGGTCGAGGCCAAGCACGAGCAGCGCTACCGCAAGCTGCTGGCCAACATCGAGCGCGGCCACGTGTTTGAGAAGGCCGACCCGGTCAGCTGGGTCTGCCGCAAGTGCGGTTACGTGCACCAGGGAACGAAGGCGCCCAAGGTGTGCCCCGCCTGCCAGCACCCGCAGGCCTACTTCGAGGTGTACGCCGAGAACTACTGAGCCGGCAACGGCACGCCCGTGTGCGGCGGGCCCGCCGGCGAAAGGGTTGACGCTGCAGGCGCCGAGAACCGTCGCCATGAGCACGAGCGCGCAGAGCGCCCCCAGCGCCGCGCTCCCGCGCGACCGGATCGGCGCCCTCCCTGCCGTTCCGCGTGTGACGTCCCTCCAGCCGCCCACGGCGCGCCTCCCCGACGGTCCCCGTGCCGCGTTACCTCGGGGTTCCCCGCGTGGCCCCCGCGGCACCGTTCGGGCGCCACGGCGGGACGGTGGAGGCGGCGGGGGGGTGGAAGCGGCGGTGGGACGGCAGGGCCTGACTCGGCCGTCGGCAGGACAACGTGAGTACGCATGCGTCGAGCGCGGCAGGCGGCGTGCCCATTGAACGAGGCGGCGAGCCCCCGGAGGTCCTGAGGGCTCGCCACGTTCCAGCCGAGCGGCTCGGTCGGCGCGCCGGCCGCCGGCCGGGCGGCGCGCCTCGGCGGTAGGCTACTCGAGCACCACGAGGGCGTCGGCCGTGAGCTCGTACTCCTCGTCCTCGTTGAGGTCGTGCACACGGATGCGCTCGAGCTCGCCCTCGCCCTTGAGCTCGAGCGGCTGCGCCTCCGTGAGCAGCTTCACGTCGGAGAGACGCAGGGCCGAGCGCACGGCGCTGCTCACGCTCGGCTCCTTGCCGGTGGTCATGAGCACCACGCGGCCGGTGTGGTCGGTGAGGTCGATGGCGACCTGCGCAGACGCGTCGCCGGTGTCCAGCACCACCACGCGTTGGCCGGCCAGCTCGGAGAGGTCGGCCAGCTTCGTGTACACGCCCTTGCCCTCGTAGTCGGCGAGATTGCTGATCTCGACCTCGACGACCGCGGCGGGCCTGGGGTGGCAGCTCTTCTCGACGGGCGTCGTGGTGGCGTCCTCGGGCTTGACGCCCTCGCGCCAGTTCTTGATGGCCTCGTGCAGGGCGTCGGCTGCCAGGTTGCTGCAGTGCATCTTGATGGGCGGCAGGCCGTCGAGCGCGTCGGCCACGTCGCCGCGCGACACCTTGAGCGCTTCGTCGAGCTTCATGCCCACCACGAGCTCGGTGACCATGCTCGAGGTCGCGACCGCAGACCCGCAGCCGAAGGTCTGGAACTTGATGTCCTCGATGCGGTCGTCGGGGGTGACCTTGATGTAGATGTCCATCATGTCGCCGCACACGGGGTTGCCGACGCGGCCGACGGCGACGTTCTCGCCCTCCAGCGTGCCGACGTTGCGCGGGTTGCGGAAGTGCTCGAGTGTCTTCTCGCTGTACTGGGTCGATTTCATCAGTCGTGCCTCTCGCCGGATACGGTGGGGACGCCGCCGGTCACACCGGGGACGTCGTGTGGTACAGGGGGCTCAGGGCGCGCAGCCGCTGGATGACCGGCGGGAGCGCCTCCATGATGCGCTCCACGTCCGCGTCGGTGCTGAAGCGCCCGAAGGTGAACTCCAGGGAGCCGTGCGCCTCCTCGTGCAGCAAGCCGCAGGAGATGAGGGTGTGCGACGGCTCCAGGGTCTTGGAGCTGCAGGCCGAGCCGGTCGCCGCCGCGACGCCGAGGTCGCGCAGCGACAGCACCATGGCCTCGCCCTCCACGCCCTCGAAGCGGAAGTGGGCGTTGTTGGGCAGGCGCCCGTCCGGCGGGTCGAGGGGGGCGCCGTTGAGGTGCGAGTCAGGTATCTCGGCGAGCACGCGCTGCACGAGGCGGTCGCGGATGGCGCGGATGCGCTCGACCTCGGCCGGCTGCTCCGCCGTCATGATGTCCGCGGCGGCGGCGAAGCCTGCGATGGACGCCAGGTCCTCAGTGCCCGAGCGCAGGCCGCGCTCCTGGCCTCCGCCGAGCAGCACGGGGGCGACTTGCACGCCCGAGCGCACGTACAGGGCGCCGACGCCGCGCGGGCCGTAGAGCTCGTTGGCCGACAGGCTCATCAAACTGACGGGCACGGCCCGCATGTCGATGGGCACGAGACCCTCCGCGGCGACCGCGTCGGTGTGCAGCGCCACGCCGGTGCCGTCGAGCATCTCGGCGATCTCGCGGATGGGCTGCACGGTGCCGATCTCGTTGCTCGCCCAGCCGACGCTGACGAGGATGGTCTCGTCGGTGATGCGCGCGCGCAGCTTCTTGCACGACACGCGCCCGTACAGGTCGATGGGCGCGCGGGTGACCTTGAAGCCGCTCTTCTCGAGGTACTTGGCGATGTTCAGCACCGAGATGTGCTCGGCCTCGGTGATGATCACGTGATCGCCCTTGCGGCGGTTGCGCTGGGCGTAGCCGATCAGCGCGATGTTGGTCGCCTCCGTGGCCCCGGACGTGAAGACGATCTCGCGCGGCTCCGCGCCGAAGTACGCGGCGACGCGGCCGCGCGCGTCCTCCAGCGCGGACGTGGCCTCGTCGCCGACGGCGTGCAGCGAGGCGGCGTTGCCGAACGCCGAGCCGCCGAAGTACGGCAGCATGGCGTCCACGACGCGCGGGTCGACCGGACGCGACGACTGGTAGTCGGCGTACGCGACGTCCATCAGAAGTACATGGTCGCGCCGGCGTCGAGCACCAGGTCGTTGAGCGTTGCCGCTCCGACGATCTTGACGCCGTCGATGAGCTCGACGGCCTCCCACCCGAGCATCTGCTTGGAGGCCTCGCACACGTAGATGGTGACGCCCATCTCGATGGTCTTCTGGAGCATCTCGGCGACGCTCGGGAAGCTGCCCAGCTGCATCTCCTCGGCGGCGCCCGGCTTGAGCACCGTGAGGCCCATCCCGAGGTAGTACACCGCGGCGTCCAGGCCCATGGCCCTGGCGCTCTGCGCGAGGACGAGCGGGGAGTACTGCCGTTCGGGGGCGTTGCTCGTCTGCACGTAGAGGATCATGTTCTCGTTCTTCATGGTCGGCTCCCTTTCACGTGGTCACTTGAGTCTGCGGATGAGGATGCGGAGCTGATCGCCCTCGTGCTCGACGCCCACGACCTCGTGCCCGGCGCGTTTGGCGAACCGCGTGAGGTCCTCCTCGGCGGCGGGGTCGTCGGCGAACACCTCGAGGACCTCCCCGATCGCGACTGAGTCCACTGCCTCCCTCGTCTGGAACAGCGGCTCGGGGCAGTACAGCCCGAGGCAGTCGAGGGTCTGTACGGGCGTCTGATCGCTCATGCCGTGCTCCTTCGGGGATGTAGATACCCAACCACCGGAGTCGGTATTCCCACCGGACCCCCAGTCGATACCTGTGCCGGGGCGCGGTGCGCCGGCTGAGGGCGGCCGCCGCGCCGCGTGGGACGTCCGGACGGCTGAACCAGGAACCGGCGCGCCCCCCGCGGCGGGCCTGGCTCCGGCGCGGGCAGGGTTCGCGGGCCGCGGCGCGAAGCCGTAGCGGCCCGTCGTCGCGGCGGGTGCGCCGCCGCGGGCACGCTCAGGCATCGCGGCGGCCCGTCGATACACTTCGGGGATGGATGTGCGCGGACACAAGCTGCAGACCCTTACGACGTTCGTCGTGCTCGCTTGCCTGGCCGGGGGCGTGCTGGCCCTCGGGCGCGCCGCGCCGGCGGGGGCGGCCCTGCGGGCCGCCGGCTCCGGCGTCGGCGTCCGCGTGGACGCCGTCCCGTCGCTGCAGAAGCTGCAGAACGAGGCCAAGGCCACGCGCGCCCAGATGCAGCGGCTGGGCGCCGAGCAGGAGGCCATCATCCAGAGGTGCAACGAGGCGCAGCAGCGTCTCGACGAGGTGAGCGCCGAGCTCGTGACGGCGCGCCGCGACCTGGCGCGCAAGCGCAAGGAGCTGGACGAGCAGCGCACGTTGGTGGCCGGCCGCATGAAGACGATGTACAAGGCCGGCCAGTACACCTGGCTGGACATCGCGACCTCGGCGTCCAGCCTCGCCGAGGCCGAGACGGTGATGGACTTCCTGCGCAGGATCTCCCTCCTGGACAGGCACGAGGAGACCGAGCTGCAGAGGCTCACCGGCCAGGCGCGCAAGCTCGAGCACGACGTGGAGGCCGACCGCAAGAAGGCGGTCACGGCCCAGGTGGACCTCGACGACCAGCGCGCCCAGCTGGAGGCCAAGATCGCCCAGCGCGCCACCGTCCTCAAGGACCTGGTGACGCGCATCAAGAAGATCCTGTCCGCGCCGCTGCTTCTCATGAAGGCCGGCGGCAAGGTGACCCAGGTCACCTGGGCCCAGGCCGTGCTCAAGAGCCTGGGCATGCCCATCACGGCCGACAACGTGGCCGCCGTGGTGGCCTGGGAGATGGCCGAGGGCGGGCACTGGTACAACACCGCGTACTACAACCCGCTGAACACCACCCAGTCCATGCCGGGGGCGACCATCTTCAACTCGGTCGGCGTCAAGGCGTACACCAGCTGGGAGCAGGGCCTCAAGGCCACCGTGATCACGCTGCACAACGGCTACTACGGCGGCATCCTCGAGGCGCTCAGCCGTGGCAACGACGCCCAGGCAGTGGCCGATGCGGTGGCGGCCTCGCCCTGGGGCACCGGCTCGTTCGACCCACGGTGACGGGTCGCGCCCGGTGAGTGTCCCCGCAGCCGGCGCGCGCGGCGCCTCGGGACGCGCCGTTCTCATCGTCGTCGTCATCGCCCTGTCGTTCCAGCTGGGCTCGGCGCTGGCGGTCAAGGTCATCGAGTCGGTCGGCGCCGTGGAGGCTCTGTGGCTGCGCACAGCCATCGCCGCCGCGATCCTCGCCTGCATCCGCCCGCGGACGCTGCGCCTGCCTCCGCGCGGCCGGCGCCTGCGGCTGGTCGCGCTCACCCTGGCGCTGCTGGGCATGAACGGCAGCTTCTACCTGGCCATCAGTCACGCGCCCGTGGGCCTCGTGGTCGCCATCGAGTTCACGGGGCCGCTGGTCGTGGCCGTGCTCGGCAGCCGGCGCAGGCTCGACTACCTGTGGATCGCGCTGGCCGGCGCCGGCGTGGTGGTGCTGGCCGGTCCCACGAGCTCCGTCAGCGCGCTCGGCCTCGGCCTCTCCCTGCTGGCCGCGTTCTTCTGGGGCCTCTACCTCGTGCTGGCGAAACGCGCCGTCAGCGACATGGACCCGCTCTCGGTGACCACGCTCATGCTCATCGGTTCGGCGGTCCTCATCACGCCGCTGCTGCTCCTGACGGGGCCGGTCGTCAGCGGGCACGGCACCGCCATCCTCCTCGGCGCCTGTGTCGCCGTCCTCTCCTCGGCCTTCCCCTACGTGCTCGAACTCGTGGGGCTGCGCCTGGTGAAGGCGTCGACGTGGGGTGTGCTGCTGAGCGTGGAGCCGGCGGTCGCGGGTCTCACCGGCTTCCTGATCCTGGGGCAGACCCTGGCCTGGCTGGAGATCGGCGCGATGCTCGCCGTGATGGTCGCGGCCGCCGGCGCCAGCTGGACGAGCGGCGCCGGCGAGGAACTTGAGGTCCCGACCGGCTGAGGACGGCGCGGCGCGGACATGCACCGGCGGTCCTTGGGGATCATCGCAGCGCGCCGCGGCCGGCGGGCGCCCTCATCGTCCTGGATGAGGCTTCGGCGTCACGGAAGCCGGGCGAGCAGCGCGCCCATCTCCTCCATGCCGAAGCCTTTGAGGGTCGTGGTGGTCATGTAGCCGTTCGCCGTCACTCCTGCAGCCCACGTGACGGCGATCTCATCGCTGGGCGCCTCGCCCACGGTGACCATGTCGTACTCTCCCATGGTGGCGACGACGGCGATGGTCGTGCCGCCCATCGCCTCCCACGCCGCCTTGGCTTCGTCGACTCGCTTGGGCCAGCCTTTCATGTCGGCCGCCCCTTTGGCCGTGAACTTCAACAGCCCCACGTACAGTGGCATGGTGTCCCCCTTCGTTTTCGAGCGCGCCTCTCAACCGCCGGCCGCGGTATAGCTGAGTGTGTACCCGCGGCAACGGCGGTATGCACAGGGCTGTACCTACCGGCCGCGCGTTCCGTCCGCCGGCGTCAGGCAGTCCCCCGACGACGAGAGGCCCGGCCCCTCGTCCGGGGGCCGGGCCTCTCGTCGTCAGCCGCGCGCCGCCTCGATCGCCGCCAGCAGCGCCTCGGGCTCGTTCGTCCCGATGGTGAATTGCTTGCCGGAGGCGAACCGCAGGCGCACGGCCTTGCGGCCCGAGGCGTTGTAGACCCAGCCGGACGGCGTGAGCCGGATGCCCCAGCCGGTGAGCCACGACGTCTTCGTGAGGCTCGCCTTCTCGACGGTGCGCAGGTCGAAACGGCGGCGCGCCGCGCCGCACGCGAAGCCGACGCTGAGCGTGGGCCCTGCGATGCTCACGGTGAGCCGCGAGAACGCCAGCATGAGCGCGGTGAAGGCCAGCATGCCGGGCGCGTACAGCCACAGCCGCGGCTTTCTCGCGCGCCGGTCGCGCAGAAGGGCGCCTCCCTGTGCCCAGAGACCGAAGGCGAGGCCCACGTACATGGGGTAGCCCAGCTGCGTGTGCCGGTACGTCTCGACGTCGCTGTTCATCTGCCCGCCTCCGATTTCGTCCGCCCGTCCCTTCGCTTGTGCCCGCGTGAGTCGCCTCGGGGTCGCGGTGCGGCCGGCCGTTCGTCGATCGGCGCCCAGAACACACCGAGACTCTCCACCGCCTCGATGGACTCCTGGAAGGCGACCGGCTTGACCACGTGCGCGTGCACACCGAGATCGTAGCTCGTGAGGATGTCCTGCTCCACGCGCGACGACGTGAGGATGACCACCGGGGCCCGTTTCGGGCCGGGGTCGCTGCGGATCTCCCGCAGCACCTCGAGGCCGTCCTCGCGCGGCATCTTGATGTCGAGGACCACCACTGCCGGGGCGCGCGAGATGCGAGCGGCGAAGGCCCACTCGCGGCGCAGGTACTCCATGGCCTCCACGCCGTCCCCGACCGCGGTCACCCGGTCGGCGAGGTCGTGCTGGCTCAGGGCCTCAAGGGTCAGCTCGACGTCGTTGGGGTCGTCCTCGGCGAGCAGGATGTCGGGGTAGGTTTCCATCACGCGTGCGTCCCCTTTCTTCGAGGGAGAGAGAAGAAGAAGGTCGCTCCCTCTCCGGTGGCTCCCACGGCCCAAGCACGGCCTCCGAGCCTTGTGACGATGCGCTGCACGTTGGCGAGCCCGATGCCGGTACCCTCCAACTCCCTGCCGCTCTGCAGGCGCTGGAACACGCCGAACAGCTTGTGCGCGCACTGCATGTCGAACCCTACTCCATTGCCGCGCACGGAGAACACGTCGGTCTGACGTCCGGGAGCAGGTCGTGGACGCGGAGCTCGCGCGGCCGCCGGGGAAATCTGCCTGATGCCATGGGCGGATCGTCCCGGGGCAACGGCGGCCGGCGGCGGTCCTGCTGGGAATAACCCGGGTGTGGACGAGGCTGCGCGGAGGTCGGACGTTCGCCGGGCCGCGCGGCGCAGGGGGGGGCGGGTCATGTACACGATCGCCGACCGGCAGCAGCTCACCAAGCGCGACACCGTGAGCCTCACCATCGAGGCCCCCCAGATCGCACGCAGGATCCGGCCCGGGCAGTTCGTGGTCGTCCGGGTGAACGAGACCGGCGAGCGCGTGCCCCTCACGGTGGCGCAGAAGGACCCGGCCGCCGGCACCATCACGCTCATCATCCAGGTCGTCGGCAAGAGCACCGCGCTGCTCGCTTCGCTGCGCGCCGGCGACGCCGTCAAGGACCTGTGCGGGCCTCTGGGGAAGCCGGCGCCCATCGAGAAGGTCGGCACGGTGGTCGGCATCGGCGGCGGGTCGGGCATCGCCGTGCTGCACCACCTGCTCGGGGGGCACCGCGAGGCCGGCAACCGCATCGTCGGCGTCATCGGGGCGCGTGACAAGGACCTCCTGATCATGGAGGAGGACATGCGCTCCCTGTGCGACGAGATGCTCGTGACCACCGACGACGGCAGCTACGGCATGCACGGCAAGGTGACCGAGGCGCTGAAGGCGCTCGTGGAGCGGCAGCAGCGCATCGATCGGGTGATCGCCATCGGGCCGCTCGTCATGATGCGCGCGGTCGCCGAGATGACGCGCGTGTACGGGTTGCCGACCGAGGTGAGCCTCAACCCGATCATGGTGGACGGCAGCGGCATGTGCGGGGGCTGCCGCTGCACGGTGGACGGCAAGACGCGCTTCGCCTGCGTGGACGGCCCGCACTTCGACGCCTTCGGGGTGGACTTCGACGAGCTGATCCAGCGAGGTCGGATGTACGAGCGCGACGAGCGCACCGCCTTGCTGACCTCGGTGCGGGCGGCGTAGGAGGGGCCGTGGGCGCCGACGCGGAGCTGTCGGTGCTGGAGCACGAGGGCGACCTCGCGAGCTTCTGCCCGCGCTGCAGGGCCGGGTTGGACGTCTACGACGGCGCCACCCGGCGGGTCTGGATCCGCCTGCTGGTGCGCAAGGACGGTCGGGATCACGAGCTGCTGCTGAACCCCCGTCTCGAGGTGTGCGAGCGGGTCTGCTCCGTGGTCGTGCAGGACGGCGACGTGGCCGAGGACGTGTCGTGCCCGCATTGTGGCTCGTCACTGTTCGAGCCCGGGCGCGTCTGCGATGCCTGCGCCGCGCCGGTCTTCGGCTTCGAGGTGTCGGTGCGGTCCCGCGTCGCACCGCTGTGGGTCTGCGCCCGCGCGGGCTGCCGGTGGCACGGCGTGTCCACGCAGGCCGCGGCCAAGATCAGGTCGGTGGCGGCGCGCCAGAGGCTGCCCGAGCAGGACCCGGTGCTGCGCGTGCGCAACTTCTCCGAGGTGAGCTACGGGTTCGACGGCGACCAGGCCGTGGCCGAGGCCGAGCGCTGCAGGCAGTGCAAGAAGCCTGCCTGCGTCGCCGGCTGCCCGGTCGATGTGGACATTCCCGGCTTCGTCGCGCTCATCGCGCGGCGCGAGTTCGCGGCGGCCGCGCGGCTCATCCGGCGGCGCAACGCGCTGCCGGCGGTGTGCGGCCGCGTCTGCCCGCAGGGCGACCAGTGCGAGAAGGAGTGCCTGCTCGGCCAGACCGGCGAGCCGCTGGCCATCGGCGCCCTCGAACGGTTCGCCGCCGATTTCGAGCGCGAGACCGACCAGGTCGTGCTGCCACGCCGGGCGGCGCGGACCGGCAAGCGCGTGGCCGTGGTCGGGAGCGGCCCGGCCGGGCTCACGCTGGCCGCCGACCTCGTCGTGCTCGGGCACGGCGTCACCGTGTTCGAGTCGCTGCACAAGCCCGGTGGGGTGCTGGTGTACGGCATTCCCGAGTTCCGTCTGCCGAAGGCGATCGTCGAAGCCGAGACCGGCAACCTGCGGCGTCTCGGCGTCAAGTTCGAGGTCAACAGCATCATCGGCAAACTGTACGATCTGAACGAACTGTTCGCGCTCGGCTTCGACGCGGTCTACGTCGGCACCGGCGCCGGGCTTCCGGGTTTCATGGGGCTGCCCGGGGAGAACCTCTGCAACGTCGTCTCTGCGAACGAGTACCTCACGCGCATCAACCTCATGAAGGCGTACCTGTTCCCCGAGTACGACACGCCGGCGCCGAAGGGCTCGCGCGTCGCTGTCGTCGGCGGGGGCAACGTGGCCATGGACTGCGCGCGTACGGCGCTGCGCATGGGCGCGCTGGAGGCCACCGTCGTGTACCGGCGCACGCGCGCGGAGATGCCGGCGCGCGAGGCGGAGATCGAGCACGCGGAGCAGGAGGGCGTGCGGTTCCACTACCTGGCGAGCCCGGTACGCTACATCGGCGACCAGCAGCGCTGGGTGCGGCAGATGCAGTGCGTGCGCATGAAGCTGGGCGAGCCCGACGGGACAGGGCGGCGCAGCCCGATCCCCATGCTGGACTCCACCTTCCTTCTTGACGTGGACATGGTGGTCGTCGCCGTGGGCGCCGGGCCGAACAGGGCCCTGTTCGAGGGGGCGCCCGGGCTGGAGCGAAACGAGCGCGGCTACATCCGCACGTTCGCCGCCTCGGGGCGCACGAGCCTGCCGAGCGTGTGGGCCGGGGGCGATATCGTGACCGGCGCGGCGACGGTGATCCTGGCGATGGGTGCGGCGCGACGCGCGGCCGAGGACATCCACGCGGTGCTCAGCGGCGGGGGCGGGCCGTGGGCGGCGGCGCCGGCCGTGGCCGGCGCCGCCTGAGTCCGAAGCTCCAGTGAAGGTCAGGCCGCGTCGACGGCGCGCGCCTTCTCTGCGAGCGACAGGCGGTGTGCCAGGTCCTCCCAGTAGGCCTGCACGCCCTCTTCGACCTCGTCGTAGTGCACGGACTCGAACTCCTCCGAGAGCTGCTCGCGGTCGCTCGCCGTCAGGTAGTGCTCGGCCAGGTCGAAGAACTGGGTCTCCTCTACCTCCATGTGGCAGCGCACCACCTCGACGAACTCACGCAGCTCTGCGGCGAACCGCAGCGAACCGTCGCGGTCGTCGGGCGCGAGGTCATACAGCTCGCGCTGCAGGGCGTCCAGACGGCCGGCCACCCACTCGTGTTCGCCGATCAGCTGTTCGAGCGGCTCGTCCTGCTCGGTCATGCCTCTCTTGTGGCAGCGCGCGAAGAGCAGGCCGTCCTCTTTGGGGTCATGCAGTCCCTCGGTGAAGTAGCGGAAGAAGCCGAGGATGGCGTCGACGAGGTCCCCGCGCACGCGCCTCGTCTGCTCGATATGGGCGCACTCGGCCTCCGCGGCCTCCGCCACCTCCAGCATAAGCCGGTGCTCCGTTTCGAGGATGCTCCTCCAGCTCATGGCTCCCTCCTTCCGTGAGCTCCGGACGCGCCGCGCGTCCCTCACCTCCTTGGTACCCCCGGGAAGGCCGCGGCCGCCGTTGTGACGGGCACCCACCGCGGCCGCGCCCGGGCCGGCGCCGCGGCCGGGCCGGTATGATGGGCCACGGCGGGCCCGCCGGAGGCCGCCGGCCGCTGATCGGGGAGGGCGCCATGGGTGGCGACGACCGCAGGGTGATCCTGGCGTTCGACCAGGGGACCACGAGCTCGCGCACCATCGCGTTCGCGCCCGACGGCTCCGTGCGCGGCGTCTCGCAGCAGGAGCTGCAGCTCTCGTTCCCGCAGCCGGGCTGGGTGGAGATGGACCCGGAGGAGATCTGGGCGACGCAGCGCGCCACCGCGGTGGAGGCGCTGCGCAAGGCCGGGACGCAGGCCCCCGACGTGGCCGGCATCGGCATCACCAACCAGCGCGAGACCACGGTCATCTGGGACCGCGCGACCTCGAAGCCCATCGCGCCGGCCATCGTGTGGCAGGACAGACGGACGGCCGCGCGCTGCGACGCGCTGCGCGCCGCCGGTCACCTCGACCTGGTGCGGGGCAAGACGGGCCTGCTGCTGGATCCGTACTTCTCGGCCACCAAGATCGCCTGGCTGCTGGATTCGGTGCCGGGGGCCCGAGAGCGCGCGGAGCGCGGCGAGCTCGCCTTCGGCACCGTGGACAGCTGGCTGGCCTGGCGCCTCACCGGCGGGCGGCTGCACGTGACGGATGCGACCAACGCGTCGCGGACCCTGCTCTACGACCTGCACGCCGGCTCATGGGACGCCGAGCTGCTCGAGCTCTTCGGCGTCCCGGCCGCGCTGCTGCCGGAGATCGTCGACACCAGCGGGGTGGTGGGAGAGTCCGACGCCGACGTGCTCGGCGCGCCGGTACCGCTGGCCGGCATGGTCGGCGACCAGCAGGCCGCCCTCTTCGGCCAGGCCTGCACGGCGCGAGGCATGACCAAGGTCACGTACGGCACCGGCTGCTTCCTGCTCATGCACACCGGCGACGAGCCGGTGGCCTCGCCGGGCGGCCTGCTGAGCACCGTGGCCGCCCAGATCGGAGGGCGCCGCACCTACGCGCTGGAGGGCAGCGTGTTCATCGGCGGCGCCGCCGTGCAGTGGCTGCGCGATGGGCTCGGGGTCATCGGCGACGCGTCGGAGGCCGACAAGCTCGCCGCCGAGGTGCCCGACAGCGGCGGCGTGTACTTCGTGCCGGCCTTGGCCGGCATGGGCGCGCCCTGGTGGGAGCCGCGCGCCCGCGGCGCGATCCTGGGGCTCACGCGCGGCTCCACGGCCGCGCACATCGCCCGGGCGACGCTCGAGGGCATCGCCTTCCAGGTCGCGGACCTGCTCGGCGCCGTGATCGCCGACGCCGACGCCGAGCCGCCCGAGATCCGCGTGGACGGCGGAGCCGCGCGCAGCGATCTGCTGTTGCAGTTCCAGGCCGATGTGCTCGACGTGCCGGTGGTCCGCGCCGCGCAGACGGAGTCCACCGCTCTGGGCGCGGCTCTGTTGGCCGGCCTGGCCACCGGCGTGTGGGCCGGCCCGGACGAGGCCGCGGCCATCTGGGGGGCCGCACGCGCGTTCGCGCCGGACGCGACGGTCGACCGTCGAGCTTTGCTCGACGGCTGGGCGTCCGCCGTCGCCTGCGTGCGCGAGATGGCGGCCCGCGGCGCTTAGGAGGTCGGTCGCGCCGCGGGCCGCACGGTGGGCCGCGCGCTGCCGGATCGTGGCCGGGTCGCGCGTCGGCCGCCGGTCAGTGCCGCACGTGCGCCGGGTGGCGCCGGTGCGGCACGACCAGCACCGGTACGTCGCTGCGGTGGAGCAGCTCGTAGCAGGTCGAGTGCCGGATGGCCGCGCTCAGGGGTCCTTCTCCGTGGGATCCGACCACGATGACGTGCGAGTGGCGCGACATGGCGATGCGCGGCAGTGCCGTGGCCGGCTGGTCCCACACCATGACGACCTCGCTGTCCACGCCCGCCTCACGGATCCTCTCCTCGGCGGCATCGAGCAGCGGCCGCACGTCCCGGGCGATGTCGTCCTCGTACTCCTGGAGGACCCGGGCGGCGTCGCAGGAGGGGTCGAGCGCGCAAGCCAGGCCGGGAGGGGGCTCGTGGCAGTAGACGACGACGATGGCGGCGTCGAGCTCGTCGCGCGCCAGCAGGAGGGCCTCGTCGAGGGCCGCTACGGAGCACTCGGACCCGTCGTACCCAAGGACGATGGGATGGCGCATGACTCCTCCTCTCCGCTGACCTACCCCAGGTAGATGGTTCCCGGCGCGGAGGGGAAGGCCACCGTTCGGCGGCGGGCGTGTCAGCGCTGCATCAGCGCTTTGAGATTCCGGGCGATGAGGCCTGGGTCGTAGTCAAGGCCGCAGCGGCGCAGCTTGACTCGCGTTGCCGCAGCCAGCTCGTCGGCGGGGGTCGCGGCCAGGATCGCCGCCGCCTCCTCGTCGTCGAACACCTCGGCGGGGGCCACGCTCAGCTGGACGGTGGCGTTCTCCGGGCACGCCTGCTGGCAGCGGAGGCAGCCCACGGCACACGTGTGCCAGGCCGGCTCGACCCAGTCGGGGAACGGGTCCCGGTCCTCGTTGACCCAGGTGAGGCAGCGCTCGGTGTCGAGCAGAAAACGGTCGGCGCGTATGGCCGCTGTGGGACAGGCACGCAGGCAGACGCTGCAGCCTTCGCAGTGGGCCAGCGGCTGCGGCGCCGACCAGACGGCGTCGGCCGGCGGAGGAGCGTCGGTCACGCACGCGGCGAGCTGGAGGTAGCTGCCGAGGCCGGGCACGTAGGCGATGTTGTTGCGGCCGTAGCGCGCGAGGCATGTACCCGCGGCGAGCGTCTTGAGCGGCGGTTCGATGCGGGCGGCGCGGCGCCCGAAGGGCGCGACCGCCGCCCCCACGGCCGCCGCCAGCCCGTCCGGGACGGTGCCGTAGCCGGCGTAGTGCGGCGGGACGACCACGGTGTGCTCCTCGCCGTTCACCGCGAGCGTAGCCTGCGTCAGCGGACGCGCGACGGCGCCGACCACCACGGTCGCGGCGCCCCCGAAGCCGTCCGGGGCCGTCGCGACGAGGTCGTCGGCGATGCGTGCGGCCGCCTCGGGCGAGAACCCGCCCTCGGTGACGGCCAGCCGGACCGTCGTTGCAGCTTCGCCGAGCGCCTCGATACCGACGGCCCGCACCGTCCAGCCGGCCTCGGTACACGCGGCCGTGACGGCCGCCCACAGTGCATCGGTGTCCATGTCCCTCCCGTCCGGTCTCTCCGCGAGTCTGCGAGAGCGAAGCGGCCACCGCAAGCGTCGCCGCGAGGTCAGGCCACGTCGAGGGTGAGCTGGCTGGCGCCGCCGGAGAAACGGACCTCGTAGCGGTCGGTCGCCTCGCCGAAGCCGGGCGTGGAGAGGACGTTGCGGCCGCCCACGGCGCCGAGCTTCTGCTCGTCGAAGACGAGCTGGCTCGCGCCGCCGCTGATGGCGGCGCGCACGGCGGCGCCCGCCGGCCGGTGCACCCTGACGCTGCTGGCACCGCCGGACACGACGACCCCGACCACCCCGACAGGCGCGGGCAGCCAGATCTCCACGTCGCTGGCGCCGCCACTCACCGTGAGCGAAGCGAGGCGCAGGGCGCGCAGGTCGGCGGCGAGCTTCCACATGCCGCCCTTCAGGGCGATGGTCCAGGGGATGCCCGGGTTGAGCGACACGTCGCACGACTGGCCGCGCCAGTCGAAGGGCCGGAAGCGGCGTTTCTGGGCGATCGTGACGGAGCCGCCGTGGACGCTGACGTCCGGCGGCGGGCCTTCGAAGCGGGCGCGATAGAGCTCGTCTGCGGCGGCGTCGCCGCGGATATCCACCTTGGCCGCCCCTTTGGTGAAGTCGAGGCGGCCGGCCTGCACGCCGGCGAGAGGCGTCGACGCCTCGGGCGTCTCCCCGCCACCTTCGGCGAAGCCGGCGGCGCCGGCGGCTGCATCCCCCCCGGCGAGTCCCGTGACGTGGGCCGCCTGGCTCACGTAGACGTCATGCAGGCGGCGCAGGTAGTCGCGGATCACCGTGAGCTCCTCGGCGCTGTGGCCGGCCACCCCGGCGCTGCTCGCGACCTCCACCTCGCCGTAGAGCCGGCCGCCGACCTCGCGGGCCGCGGCCGTGGACACGACCAGCACGCGGCGTCTGTCGGCCGGATCTGCCACGCGGTTGGCAAACCCGGCGCGCTCCATGCGGTCGAGGACCGTGGTGATCGCGCCGGGGGTCAGGCTGCTCTCCTCGGCCAGCTCGCCGGCCGTGAGCCGGCCGCGCCGGTAGATGATGCCCAGACAGCGCAGATCGGTGCGGTTGAGGCCGACCTGCGCGGCGACCGCCTCGTCGAGCAGGTCGGCCGCCTGGCGCAGCGCCTCGAACTCCGCGGTGACCTCGCCGATCAGCCTTGTGCGGGCCGAGTCGTCGGTGACCATCGTTCCTCCCGTCCTAAGGGGCCGCCGGACCGCGCGCCTGTGCGCCGCTCGGGAGCCCCAGTCTCTTCGTCGCTGTGATAGTACCATACACGAATCATTTGACAATCTAACGTTATGACTCCTAGAGTGTCTCCATCGTTGTCGCAGCCGCGGATGGCGGGAACACCCCCGGCTGTGAGAGGCAGGAAGGAAGCGCTATGCACACATCGATAGAGGCCGCCGGGCTGGTGAAGTCCTACCGCGGCGGCGTGCGCGCCCTCGACGGCGTGAGCCTGGTCGCGGAGACCGGCTCGGTGTTCGGCCTTCTGGGTCCGAACGGCGCCGGCAAGTCGACCGCCGTGAAGATCCTGACAACACTCTCGCGTCCGGATGCCGGTGAGGCCCGCGTCGCGGGGTTCGACGTCGTGCGCCAGGCCGCCAAGGTGCGCCTGGCCATCGGCTGCGTGGCGCAGAAGTCGGGGCTCGACCTCCAGGCGACGGGTCGCGAGAACCTCATGCTCCAGGGCCGCGTGTACGGCATGCGCGGCCGCGAGCTCAAGCGCCGCGCCCAGGAGCTGCTCGACCGCTTCGGCCTGACGGACTCGGCCGACCGCACGGTGCGCACGTACTCCGGCGGCATGCAGCGCAAGCTGGACGTGGCCGTGGGACTGATGCACCGGCCGGAGGTCCTCTTTCTTGACGAGCCGACGACCGGACTCGACCCCGAGGCGCGCGTGGACATGTGGGCGGAGATCGCGCGACTCGCGGGCAGCGACGGTCTCACGATCCTCATGACCACGCACTATCTGGAAGAGGCCGACAGCCTCGCGCGGCGGCTCGCCATCGTCGACCACGGCAAGGTCGTGGCGGAGGGCACGCCGGACGAGCTCAAGGGCGAGCTGCGTGGCGACACCATCGTCGTGGAGCTCGAGCGGGCGCCGCAGGACGGCGACGTCAGGCGCGCGCTCGCGAGCCTGGCCGACCTGCGCGACCTGGTCGTGGAGGCCCGTTCGCTGCGGGCGCGGGCCGACAGCGGCGCGCGCATGGTGCCGCTCGTGCTCAACGCCCTCGAGAGCGCGGGGGTGGGAGTGTCCGCCGTCACGGTGGCGCGTCCATCCCTGGACGACGTCTACCTGCGTCACGCCGGCAGGAGGTTCTGTGAGGACGACACGGAGGTGAAGCGGCCATGATCCACGCGATCGCCGACACGTACTTCATGACCCAGCGGCACTTCCGCAACCTGCTGCGGCAGCCGGCCTGGATCCTCATCTCCCTGGTGCAGCCCGTGGTGTGGCTGCTCCTCTACGGCGCCCTGTTCCGCAAGATCGTGGAGATCCCGGGCTTCGGGACCGGCAGCTACATCGACTTCCTCACCCCCGGCATCGTGGTCATGACCTGCCTCTTCAGCGCGGGGTGGAGCGGCATGGACCTCATCGAGGACATCGACCGTGGCGTGATCGACCGCTTCCTGGTGAGCCCGGCGAGTCGCAGTTCGCTCATCGCCGGGCGGCTCGTGCAGGGCGCCCTCGTGGGCGTGATCCAGTCGGTCATCATCGTCGTGCTCGGCCTGATCGTCGGCGCCGAGTATCCGGGCGGGCTGCCGGGTATCGTGGCGCTCACGATCTGCGCGGTGCTCCTCGGCACGGGGGTCGGCGCCCTGAGCAACGCCGTCGGCGTCCTTTCGCGACGTGTCGAGACCATGGTGGCCGTCAGCAACTTCGTCCTGCTCCCGCTCACCTTTCTGAGCTCCGTGTTCATGGCTCGGGCGCTCATGCCGGCCTGGATGCAGAGCATCGCCACGTACAACCCGGTGGAGTGGGCGGTCAACGCCGGCCGGGAGGGGCTCGCCGCGAGTCCCGACTGGGGCGTCGTGCTCACGCGCATGGGGCTCCTCGCCCTGTTCACCGTCATCTGCACCTGGCTGGCCACACGGGCCTTCCGCTTGTACCAGCGATCCATCTGAGGCAGGCGTCGCCTGCGGCGGCTGAGGCGATGCAGGGCGGCGGGCGGCTCTTCCGGCCGCCCGCCGCCCGTTCGTCGTCTTCTTGGCCGCCCGGCTCTCCCGCCCGCCTCCCGGCGTGCGACGCCCGCGTCGGCTCCGCGGAGTGGGATAGCATTGGCCCACTGCGAGTCCAAGGGACGCCGGGGGTAAGGTGAGCATCTTCAGATACCGCGACGAGCACGCCGCCGCGACCGGGGAGACCGCCCCGGCGGCCGCCGACGAAGGCTCCGGCGGCCGTTCTCAGACCACGTTCTCCGCGCCGCAGTGGCTGCGCCAGTTCGGCCTCGCCAGCTGGCTCGTCATCGGCATCGCCATCATCGTGGTCGCGCTGATCCTCCTCACCGGCTGGCTGATGACGCTGTTCGTCCCCACGCTGTTCGCCGCCCTGCTCGGGGCCACGTTCCTGCCCCTCTGCGACTGGTTCGAGCGGCATCACATGAAGCGCTGGCTGGCCACGCTGCTGACCATGTGCGTCATCGCCGTGATCTTCCTGGCAGTGATCGTCATCGTGGTCTACGGGGTGTTCAGCGAGTTCCCGACCGTGCAGGCGAACCTCACCACGGCCGCCGTCGACATCTCATCCTGGCTCCAGAGCCATCACGTGGAGATCTCCCGCGACCAGATCGAGGCGGCGTTCGAGAGGATCGGGCCGTCGGTGATCTCCGGCGCCGTCAACGTCCTCCTCAAGGGCGTGAACAGCATCTCGGTGTTCATCTTCGGCGTGTTCATCGGCATCAACATCCTGGCCTACTTCCTCGCCGACGGGCGCGGCATCGGTCGCTGGGTCTCGCACCACCTCGGCCCGGTGCCGCAGCCCACCGCCTATCGCATCATCGCCAACGCGGCCCGCTTCCTTCGTGGGTACATCTGGGGGAGCACGCTGATCGGCATCTTCAACGGCGTGATCATGTTCGTGGGAGCGCTGGTGCTGGGCGTGCCGCTGGCCGCGACCATCGGTATCGTCGGCTGGTTCACGAACTACATCCCCACGTTCGGTGCCATCATCGGCGGGGCGTTCGCGGTGCTCATCGCGCTGGCGTCGGGCGGGGTGACCACGGGCATCCTCATGCTCGTCGTGATCCTCATCGCCAACGGGCCGCTGCAGACGGTGGTCTCGCAGTTCGCCCTCGGCGCGGCGCTCAAGCTGCACCCGCTCGCCGTGCTGTTCGTGACCACCGCTGGGATGATCATGTTCGGGGCGCTGGGCGGCATCGTCGCGGCGCCCTTCCTCAAGATCGTGATGGACGCGCACCGCCAGCTGAAGGCCGTCGGGCTGTTCGGGGCGTCCGCGACGGACGGGGCCGCGCTGCCGGGGGACCTCGCCGCGGACGCGGCGCAGCACCCGCCGGGTGGCGACGGCCCGCCGGGCGGGCCGGCGGCCGAAGGCTCAGCGGCCGGCTGACGCGCCGGGCGCGGCGCGATCCCAACGTCTACCGCTCCGCGGGCTTGTGACCCTGTTGCCGTCCTCGCGGTTCGTTGTAGAACACAACCAATCGCGAGTGCGGGCCACGGAACAACCGGCCGCGCGCCGCCGCCGCATGCAGTCAGGCGGGTGCGTGAGCCTCGGCGGGCGTCGATGGCCGCGGTGAGGCGGGACCTCCGGCGACGTGCGAGGGGCGGCTCGCCCCACGGGGAGCCGCCCCTCGTCATCCGCTCCGCGGCGGGCGCTGCTGCGCGGCGCCCGCTGTCACCTCAGTGAAAGTACTCCCGGTACGCCGTGAGCGCGTACAGGATCATGAAGTACAACACGAACATGATGATGCCCCACCAGGGCAGCACCAGGAAGCCGACGAACCAGATGATGAGCCCGGCGATGCCGAACGCCAGGCCCCAGGCGCGGGCGGCGCGCGAGCGGCGCAGCACGAACAGGCCGATGCCCAGCTGCGCGACGCCGAGGACGAGGAAGATCACGGCCCACGCCGAGAGGTTGTCCAGTAGCGTCTGCTCGGCGTGGAACACCTCGTCGCGGTACAGCGCCGCGATGCCGGCGATGACGTTGAAGGCGCCGGCGATGAGGTAGAAGATGCCGGCGAACTCGACCCAGCCGCGGCCCTCGCCGTGCGCGTGTGCCCTCGTCATGGACATGCCCTCCTCGTCGGCGCGCCGGTCCCCGTGACGTCGGCGCTCTGCTGAGGCGTCACTCTATCGCACGCCGGCTGGCCCCGGGCAGCCACCAGGCCGGCTCGATCGTGTCGCGCTCAGGCTGCTGGGCGAGGGAGTCGTCCGGCGGGTCCGTGATCCCCGTCTCGAGCTTGTACGCGCGGATGACGTCATCGGTGTCCCCGAACACGCGCTGGGGACCGATGAGGTCGAGCAGACCGTCCCGCTTGAGTTCCGCACGCACGGGATCGGCCACGTCGCACAGCACCACGGTGATCCCGCGCGCGTGCAGGTCGCGTACGGTGCGCTCGAGCCAGAGCGTGGCCGTGAAGTCGACGTCGATCACCGACTCCATGGCCACGCAGAACCAGCGGACGGGGAGCGGCGCGTCGTGCAACAGGCGGTCGACCTCCTCGTGGAAGCGGGATGCGTTGGCGTAGTAGAGGCTCGCGCCGAAGCGGTAGATGAGGAGGCCCTTGCGCGCCTGCACGCCGCTGTCGAGCGGCAGGTTCTTCCACACCTTGCCTTCGAAGCGCGCCAGCAGCCGGTCGTAGGGGTGATAGCTGTGCCGCAGGTGGGCGATGATCGACACGGCGATGGCCACGAAGATGCCCTCCTCCACGCCCACCAGGACCACCGTCGCCGTGGTGAGCACCGCGACCCAGAACTCCACCGGACGCTGCCGCCACACAGTGCGCATGCCGCGCCAGTCGACGAGCTTGACGCCGATCAGAAACACGACGGCCGAGAGGACGGCCTCGGGCAGGTACCCCATGGCCCCGGTCGCGAAGAGCAGGACAAGGACGGCGATGGCTGCGGCCGTGAGCTGGGAGAGCTGGCTGCGGCCGCCGGCCTCGTCGACGATGGCGGTCTTGGTGGGGCTGCCGTTGACGACGTAGGTGCCCGTGAACGCGGCGCCCACGTTGGCCAGCCCCAGCCCGACCAGGTCCACGTTGTCGTCGAGCCTGTCCTCGTACTTGGAGGCGTAGGCCCGGGACGTGGCCGCGCTCTGCGCGACGATGACGATGAAGAGCGATGCGGCGGTGCCGGCCAGAGGGATCATGTCGCGGAACGGGACCGCGGGCCAGTCCAGGCCTGGCAGGCCGCGGGGGATCGCGCCGATCGTAAGGATGCCGTGGTCGGCGAAGGAAAAAGCGTAGCTCAGGACCATGGTGCCCACCACGGCGATGAGCGCCCAGGGCACGCGCCGCGCCCACCGCTCGCCGAGCACGATCACGACGATGACGCTCACGGCGATCAGGACAGCCGCGGGGCTGGTGTGCGTCAGGTCCCTGGCCCAGCTGTACACGTGGGCGGCCGTGGAGCCCCCCTCCTTGTGGAGGCCGAACATGCCGGCCAGCTGCCCCGCCGCGACGGAGATGCCGACGCCGGTGAGGAAGCCGATGAGCACGGTGCGCGAGAGGAAGTTGGCGAGGAACCCGAGACGCAGCAGGCGGGCGAGCAGCAGCAGGACGCCGGCGATGAGTGCCAACATGCAGGCCATCCCCACGTACTGCGGCGACCCCGCCAGGGCGAGCGGCGTGAGGGCGGCGAAGGTGATGGCCGCGGTGGCCGAGTCGGCGCCCACCACGAGGTGGCGCGACGAGCCGAGCAGGGCGAACAGCACGGCCGGGACGATGAGCGTGTACAGCCCGGTGACGACCGGCATGCCGGCGATGCGCGAATAGCCGAGGACCTCCGGGATGGCGAGTGCGGCAAGCGTGGCGCCGGCGAGCACGTCGGGCACGGCGCGCTTCTTCCCGATAGGCAGGAGGCCTTCGAACAGCGGGGACGGCAAACGACGGCGCGGCGGCGCGGCCTTCGAGGTCGCCGCCATCAGCGTGCCGGACCTCTCGACAGGGGTTGGGACGGCATGGCGCGGACGTCCGTCATGCACGCAGCGTACCGCGCCAGGCGCCCCGGAGAAAGGACGCGCGGACGGAGCAGCGGCCGGCGGTCAGTGCCTGAAGCCCGAGGCCGTCTTCTCGTCGTGCGCGGGCTCCGCCTGCTTCTGCAGGCGAGGCAGCTGGCGTTTGAGGTCGCGCAGCAGCATGTCGGCCACGTCGTACGTGAACCCGCGGCGCACCACGACGCGCAGCGCCGCGAGGTCCTCCCGGTCTTTGGGGAACGTGTAGGCCGGCACCAGCCAGCCGCGCTCGCGAAGGGCGTTGGAGACGTCGAACACGGAGTAGTTGTCGACCCCGTCGGCCAGGGTGAACGCGAACACGGGCAGTTCGTCACCGCGCGTGAGGAGCTTGAACGGGCCCAGCGCACCGATGGCGTCGGCCGTGTAGGCGGCCACCTCGCGGGCGTACTTGTGGACCCGCCGGTAGCCCTCGAAGCCCAGTCGCAGGAAGTTGTAGTACTGGCCCACGATCTGGGCGCCCGGACGGGAGAAGCTCAGGGCGAACGTGGGCATCTCGTCGCCAAGGTAGTTGACCCAGAAGATGAGGTCCTTCGGCAGGGCGTCGGCGTCGCGCCACACCGCCCAGCCGACGCCGGGGTACACCAGGCCGTACTTGTGCCCGGACGTGTTGATGGACTGCACCCGCGGCAGACGGAAGTCCCACAGCAGCCCCGGGTCGAGAAACGGCGCGATGAAGCCGCCAGAGGCGCCGTCCACGTGCACCGGGACGTCCAGTCCCGTGCGCTGCTGCAGGTCGTCCAGGGCGTCGCAGATCTCCTTGACCGGCTCGAACGACCCGTCGAAGGTCGAGCCGAGCACGGCCACCACGCCGATCGTGTCCTCGTCGCACAGCTTGACCGCCTCCTCGCCGTTCAGGTGCAGACGGTCGCCCTCCATCGGCACGAGGCGCATCTCCACGTCCCAGTAGTTGGCGAACTTCTCCCAGCACACCTGGACGTTGATGCCCATCACCAGGTTGGGCTTGTCGGCGGGCTTGCCCTCGGCCTTGCGGCGCTGCTGCCAGCGTCGCTTGAGCGCGAGGCCGCCGAGCATGGCGGCCTCACTCGAGCCGATCGTCGAGCACCCGGTGGCCCTGTCGGGGTCCGGCGCGTGCCAGAGGCGGCTGAGCATGTTGACGCAGCGCAGTTCGAGCTCCGCCGTCTGCGGGTACTCGTCCTTGTCGATCATGTTCTTGTCGGCGCACTCGTCCATGAGGACGCGCGCCTGGGGCTCCATCCACGTGGTCACGAACGTGGCGAGGTTGAGGCGCGAATTGCCGTCCAGCATCAGCTCGTCGTGGATGATCTGGTAGGCGAGCGCCGGCTGCATCTCGCCCGCCGGCAGCTCGTGCCGCGGCACACGGCTACCCTCGGCGGTGAACAGCGGGTCGACGGCCAGGTCTTTCTTCGTCTCCGGTGGTGCCTCCGGGTGCATCAGGGCCATGCTTGTTCCTCCAGTGGGCAGCTACTCGTGTCGTAAGCGAGGCGGAGCGGGCGGCCCTGCCGGCGGCCCGCCCCGCCGCGCGCAGCCGCCGAAGCTCAGGCGCTCTCCGCCGGAGCCGCCTTGTCCTTCTTGTGGTGCTTGGCGCCGAAGGCGTGCTTGAGCTGCTCCTCCTGCTCGGCCGTGAGGTTGGAGCGCACCAGCTTGGCGTTGGTGCCCTCGACGGCGGCGAGGAACTTGTCCTCGGTCATCTGGTCGATGATGAGGAACCAGCCGGCCTTGCCGGGGGGGATGGCGTCGCCCATCTGCTCGAGGATCTGCTTGTCGATGCCGGTCTTGCCCATCTTGCCGAAGAGGGCGCCCATGCCGGCGCCGATGGCGAGACCGAGGAAGGGCATGAAGAAGAGCAGGCCGAAGAGCATGCCCCAGAAGGCGCCGCCCATGGCCCCGGCCCCGACGATGTGGTCGCCGTGCTTGACGTGCGGCTTGCCGTCGGGGTCGCGGATCACCTCGGCGGCGTCGCCGAGCTGCACGATCATCTGCTGCTGCAGCTCCGCGAGCTTGAGGCCGAAGCGGTCGGCCTCCAGCTCGTTCTCGAAGCCCAGGACCATCATCTCGCTCATACGCACTCTCCCGTTCCTGTGATTGGCGCAGGCCGTCACGGACGTCTGGCGCCGCGATGCCGAGCAGCGGTCCGTCCGCCGGCTGCACTGCACGTTACCCGCAGGTTACGCGTATGATTCCTCCCCCGCCGCCTTCAGCTTGCGTCGGGCGGCTCGGGGACCGTGGCCGCGAACAGCAGGTCGACGACGAGTGCGATCTGCGCGTCGAGCTCGCGGTCGGAGAGCTCCTCGAGCTCCACTTCAGGCAGCAGATTGTCCCGGAGGCCGGCGAAGCCGACGACGAGCGACACGACGGCGGCGACGGCGACCCTGGGGTCGACGCCTGCCTGGCCGCCGGCCGCAGCGGACTGTCCCTGGGCCACGGCCGTGAGCAGGCGCGTCGCCGCGAAACCGACGCCCGTGACCTCGCGCAGCACGCTGTCCATGGTCACGCGGAGGACGAGGCGGAAGTAGCGCTGCGTGGCGCGCATGTCGCCGGCCAGCATGAGCGCCGCAGCCTCTCGCACGGTCGTGGCACCGGCCGCCGCTCGGGCGAGGACGCCCTCGTGGCGGGCCAGCACGGCGCGCAGGATGTCGGCCTTGGCGCCCGCGTAGCGGTGTACCAGCGCGTGGCTCACGCCGGCCGCATCGGCGATGGCGCGCACGCTCACGTCCGAGTACGGGTGATCGGCGAACAGCCGCTCTGCGGCGTCGAGCACGCGCGCGACGACCGCCTCCCGGCCTCCTTTGGGCGCGGCGCGACCGCCGCTCTCCCCTGCGGCGCCCCGCCCCGTTCGCGTCTCGTCGCCCATCTCGCGTCTCACATCTCGGTCGGCGTCGTCACCCTAGGTGAAGTACTGTACAGCACAGGACGTTACCGGCAGGTCACTGTTTCGGTAGCATGCAGCTCCGGGCAGAACCGACAGGGACACGGTCCGGTCGCTACTCGCAACCGTCGCGAGTACCCGTCGCTACCATCATCACCCGGCTCGAGGAGGACGTCAGATGTTCATGAGGAGAAGGCCGCTGCTCGGCGCCGCCGTCGTCGGCGGAGTCGCGTACCACGCCGGCAAGAAGCGCACGGAGGCCGCGTACCAGGAGGACCAGCAGAATCAGCAGATCGCCGACCTGCAGTCGCAGCAGGCGCAGCAGCAGCAGGCTCCGCCGGCGCCGGCCGCCGCCGCCCCGGCGGCGGGCGGAGGCGTGACCGAGCAGCTCACCCAGCTCAAGGGCCTGCTGGACTCGGGCGTGCTCACGCAGGAGGAGTTCGCGGCGGCCAAGCAGAAGGTCCTGGCGGGCGGCTGAGGCCGGACCTGCCTTCAGGAGAAAGGAACACACTATGGGTCCGGTACAGATCCTGGTCGTGGGGTTCGGCGAGGACGCCAAGTTCAAGGGCGCCGCCCTCGAGGAGCTGCGGAAGCTCCAGGAGCACGACATCGTGCGCCTCATCGACCTGCTCGTGGTGCGTAAGCTCGACGACGGCACCGTGGAGAAGCTGGAGATCAGCGACGCGGCCGAGATCGCCGAGCTGGGCGCCCTGGCCGGAGCGCTGCTCGGCCTCGGCGCCGCCGGTGAAGAGGGAGCCGTGGCGGGCGCCGAGCTCGGCGCCGAGCTCGGCGCCGAGGGTACGGTGTTCGAGGACAGTGACGTGTGGTACCTGGCGGACGCCTTGCCGGTGGGCATGGCCGCCGCGGTCGTGATCCTCGAGCACCGCTGGGCGATCCCGCTGCGCAACGCCATCCGCGAGAACGACGGCGTACCGCTGCTCGACCGCTGGGTACACCCGGAGGACCTCGTGGCCGCGGGCATGGAGATCGGCCGCGACGTCACCGACGATTGAACGACGGATCCGGCTGGACGAGGCGTTCTCCGCAGTCGCACGCCTCTGAGGCCGGACGCGGCACGTGAGGCTCGGCGGGCCGGGCGGCGCAAGACGCTGCCCGGCCCGTGGCGTCTTTCACGCGGGGATGTGCGCGGTGAGGGCGCAGTCCACCACCGCGAGAGAGTCCTCGACGCCGGCCGCGGCGGCGATGTCGCGCACCGTCGTTCTGCGGATGCCCTTGTCGGCGAACAGCATGGCGGCGGCGTCGAGGACGAGCGCCCTGACCTCTTCGTGACGGCTGTGCGTCTCGGGCGGCCCCGGCCCTGGGGTCTCCTGGCCTTGCACGGTCTGTTCCTCCCGTCTCCTGGTCCTCGGGGCCCCCAGCTTCCGCGCGCGAACCGTATCATCACGGGCCGCATGTGTTCGGCCTCGCCCGGGTAGGGTGGGTTCCCGAAAAGGGTTGGAGAGAGGGGTCGTGAGTGGCCGCAGACGCACAGGAGGGCGCCTCCGGAGCGGGCTCGACACCGCCCGGCGACGCAGCTCCGCAGGAGGACGCCGGCTGGATGCGGCTGCTGTACGTCCACGTCGTCGTCGTGTCGCTCATCGCGGCGGTGGTCGTCGCCCTGTGGTTCATCCTGTTCGAGGTCGTCAACGAGCTCATCTGGAGCGGGTCGTTCGTCGCGGACCACGCCTGGATGTTCCCGGTCGTCTGCCTGCCGCTGGCGCTGGCGGTCGGGCTGCTCGTCAAGTACGCGAAGGCCCCCAGCAACCTGGACGGGTCGCTGTTGGACAGCCTCACCGGCGACGTCGACGACATCAAGTGGAGGCTTCTGCCGGCGACGATCGCCACATCGCTGGCGTCGCTCTGGTCGGGCGCCGTCCTCGGGCCCGAAGGCGCCATCGGCAACATCTCGAGCCGCCTCGCGGCGCTCTACTGCGACCTGTTCAGGATCCCGGCCGAGCACCGCGCGAAGCTCGTCTACGGCAGCGTTGCCGCCGGCTACAACGGCCTGCTCGAGAATCCCATCTTCGCCGCCGTGCTCGGCACCGAGGTCGCGGGCACCCGGCAGAGCGGCCTCGCGGTGCTGCCTGCCAACCTCATCGGCGGCGGTGTGGGCTACGGCGTGTTCCTCGCCCTCCATAACACCGGGTTCGTGAACTTCCTGCACCTGCCGGCGGTGACCGACTACCGGATCGTCGACGCCGTCGTCATGGTGCCGCTGGCGCTGGTCGGCCTGGTTCTTGCAGTGCTCACCGGGCTCCTCATGAAGGCGGCCGAACGGTTCTTCGGGCGTCTCAAGGAGCGCGTCGTCCTGCGCGCCCTGATCGCCGGCGTGATCTTCAGCGTGGTGGGCGTGTTCGCGCCGGTCATGATGTTCTCCGGCGAGACGCAGGTGCAGACGGTCATCAAGGACGCCGCCGGCTACGGCATCGCCCTGCTGCTCGTCATGGCCGTCGCCAAGCTCGCGCTGCTCGCCGTGGGCTTCAGGAGCGGGTTCCTCGGCGGGCCCACCTTCCCGCTCATCTTCGCCTCCACCAGCGTGGCGCTGGCACTGAACCTGGCCATTCCGAGCATCCCCGTGACGATCTTGGTGGCCGGCATCATGACGGGCGCGATCTACCCGCTGTTCAGGACCCCGCTCATGGTCGTCCTGCTCACGGGGTTCATGCTGGCCGCCGACGCCACGCTCGTGGCCCTCATCGTGCTGGCACTGGCCACGGTGATGATCGTCACGCCGCCGCTGCAGCGCCGCATGGCGGCGCGCCAGGCGGCGCGCGCGGCCGGCGACGGCCCGGCTCAGCCGGGCTGAGCTGAGCCGTTCCAGGGGCGTCGCTCACTCGGCGGCGCCGCGCCAGGCCCGCGCCACCCGCACGGCCCCTTCACGGCGGCAGCCTGAGGGATTGATGGGTCGGCCCTGTCGGGGCGGCCCGCGCTCCGGTATGCTGCCGAACAGTTACCTGCAGGTAACTCGCCGCGTTCGACACCCGATGTGCGGATGGCTGCGGCCACAAGGAGGCACACTCTTGAGCGACACCTATGATCTCGTCCTCGCCGCTTACCCGTCGCTGGACGCGGCCCAGAAGGACTTCGACGCGCTCGTCGCGCTCGTGAAGGACAAGAAGGCCCGGAGCGACGGCATGATCATGGTCCGCCGCGACGACGCCGGCGAGGTGCACGTCACCGACACCGGCAACCACCTCGGCCGCAAGGGCGCCGGGTGGGGCGGCGGCGTGGGCGTGCTCGTCGGCCTGGCCGCGCCGCCCCTGCTGGGCGCCGTCGCCGTCGGCGCCGCGGCCGGCGGTATCGCCGGCAGGTTCGCCAAGCACAAGGCGGACAGCGGCCTCGAAGCCGGCATGGCCGACAAGCTCAAGCCCGGCACGGCCGCCATCATCGCGATGATCGACGCCGACGACCGCCTCCCCGCCGAGATGGCTCTCGCCGGCTCGCCGGCCAAGTCGGTCGCTCCCATGGACAAGAAGGGCGTGCGCGGGCTCAAGGACGCGCTCAACGAAGCCGCCGGCAAGTTCACGCCGGACCGCACCGTACTGCCCATCCCGGACCGCACCTACGGCGGGGCCTGCGGTCACACGATCGCCGAGTCAGCTCCGGACTGGTCCTTCATCCCCGGCCCCTCCGCCCCCGAGGGCGCGCCCAATGTGCTCATCGTGCTCATCGACGACGCGGGCTTCGGCGGTCCCGACACGTTCGGCGGCGGCATCTCCACGCCCAACCTCAGCCGCGTCCAGGAGATGGGGGTCACGTACAACAGCTTCCACGTGACCGCCGTGTGCTCCCCGACGCGCGCCGCCCTGCTCACGGGTCGTAACCACCACCGCGTCGGCATGGGCGGCATCGCCGAGTTCCCGGCGCCGTTCCCCGGGTACACGGGCACCAGGCCGCGCAGCTGCACGGCCTTGCCGCGCATCCTCAAGGAGAACGGCTACGTCACCGGCGGCTTCGGCAAGTGGCACATGACGCCTGGGCGCGAGATGGGCGCGGCGGGGACCTTCGACCACTGGCCGCTGGGCTGGGGCTTCGACCACTGGTGGGGCTTCCTTACCGGCGCCGCCGGCCAGTACGACCCGATCATCACCCAGGACAACTCCACCCTGGGCGTGCCCGAGGGCGACGACGGCAAGCTCTACTATTTCCCCGATGACATCACCGACAAGTCCGTCGAGTGGCTCCACGCCGTCCGCGCCCACGACCCCCACAAGCCGTGGTTCCTCTACTACTCCACCGGCTGCAGCCACGCTCCGCACCACGTCGACAAGGCCTGGGCGGACAAGTACAAGGGCAGGTTCGACGAGGGCTGGGACGTGTACCGCGAACAGACGCTCGAGCGCCAGAAGAAGCTCGGCATCGTGCCGGCCGACACCGAGCTCACCGAGCGTCCCGACCTCTTCCCCGCCTGGGACAGCCTGAGCGACGCGCAGAAGGAGCTGTACGCGCGCCAGATGGAGGTCTTCGCAGGCTACTCAGAGAACGCGGACTGGAACGTCGGCCGCCTGCTCGACGCCGTCGATGAGCTCGGTGAGCTCGACAACACGCTCGTCATCTACATCTGGGGCGACAACGGCGCCAGCATGGAAGGCACGCTCACCGGCTCGTTCAACGAGACGACCTTCTTCAACGGCGTCGTGCTCGAAGCCGACGAGCAGCTCGAGATCATCGACCGGTACGGCGGCGTCGAGGAGCTGGGCGGCTTCCACACGGCCCCGCACTTCGCTGCCGCGTGGGCGCACGCCAACAACACTCCCTTCCAGTGGGGCAAGCAGATGGCGAGTCATCTGGGCGGTGACGTGGATCCGATGGTCGTCGCCTGGCCGAGCCGCATCAAGCCCGACGCGGCCGTGCGCTCCCAGTTCACACACTGCATCGACATCGTCCCGACCGTCCTGGAGCTCGCCGGTATCCCCGAGCCGGCGAACGTGGACGGCATCGAGCAGGAACCGATGGACGGCACCAGCTTCGCCTACACGCTCGACGACGCCACGGCGGCGGAACAGCACACCGTCCAGTACTTCGAGATGTACGGCAGCCGCGCCATCTACAAGGACGGCTGGTGGGCCTGCGCCAAGCTCGACAAGATCCCGTGGGACTTCTCGCCGGCGACGCTCCAGAAGTTCGGCCCGGGCGGGAGCTGGGATCCCGAGCACGACCGGTGGGAGCTCTACTACCTGCCGGACGATTTCAGCCAGGCGCACGACCTCGCGGCCGCGCATCCGGAGAGGCTCATCGAGCTCAAGCAGCTCTTCTGGCAGGAGGCCGAGCGCAACCGCGTGCTGCCGCTGCTCGGCGGCTATGCGGTGTTCTTCGGCATGCTGCCTCCGATGCCGACGATGACCCGTCTCGACTTCGCCGGCGACGTCCAGAACATCCAGACGACGATGATCCCGCGCGTCATCGGCCGGTCGTACGCCATCGAGGCGGAGGTGACGGTGCCGGAGGGCGGCGCCGAGGGCGTGCTGTGCGCGTTCGCCGACTTCATCGGCGGCTTCGCGCTCTGGGTCGATGAGAAGGGGCTCTTGAACCACACGTACCAGTTCCTCGGTGTGGAGACCTACAAGCAGACCTCGACCGAGCCCATCCCGACCGGCGACGTGAAGCTGAAGATGCTGTTCGAGGCCGACGCGCCCACGCCGGGCACGGGCGGCAAGGCCACCCTGTGGGCCGGGGAGAAGCAGATCGGCGAGGGCCGCATCGACAAGACCATCTCGCTCATCTTCACCACGTACGCGGGCATGGACATGGGCCGCGACAACGGCGGCGTCGTGGACCTGGCCTACGAGGACAGGGCGCCCTACGCGTTCACGGGCACCCTCAGGAAGGTCACCTTCGACCTGCAGCCCCACCCGCACGCGGACGAGCTGGCGCTGCACGCCCACCACGCGGAGCAGGAGGTCGGGGCCGGCGCCGCGGGCTGAGCCGGACGGCGGGCGCGGCGGCAACGAGCTTGAGGAGGCGGGGGAGGGGCGAAGCCGGCCCCTCCCCCGCCGCACAGTGCGGCCGCGCCGGCGGCGGGAAGGGAGCGAGGACAGGGCGGTGCGACGGGGGCGATCTTGGCCGCGCCAACGCCGGTCGCCCGAGACAACACGCGCGCCGCGCCGTAGGCTGTGCCCGGAGCGGCAGCGCGCCGTTCCTGACGCCCCGCTGTGACGCGCGGCCCGGCGGCCGTGCCCGGATGAGAGGTGAGGTCGTGGACGAGAGGTCCGTACAGCTCAGGAAGATCGTGCACCTCAGCGTCGACGAGCGTCGTGCGCTCGGCAAGAAGTGCAGGAGGGAGACGCCGCCGGCGAGTCACGCAGGCTGGCAGCCGGCAGTGGGCCGTCCCGACCCGGTCGTGCTCCTGGAGGCGCAGGAGGCGACGCGCGAGCCCGACCTCGTGCCCGTCCGGCACGGGCGCATGATGGTGTCGCCGTTCACCTTCTACCGCGGCGCGGCGCGCATCATGGCCGACGACCTCAAGGACACGCCGAGGACCGGCCTGAATGTCCAGCTCTGCGGCGACGCGCACCTCTCCAACTTCGGCGGCTTCGCCTCGCCGGAGCGCACCCTGGTCTTCGACCTCAACGACTTCGACGAGACGCTGCCGGGCCCGTTCGAGTACGACGTCAAGCGCCTGGCGGCCAGCTTCACGATCGCCGCCCGCAACAACGGGTTCCGCAAGGCCGACGTGAAGGCCGTGACCCTCGCCTCGGTCAGGGCGTACCGGGAGGCCATGGCCGAGTTCGCGCAGATGGGCGTCATGGAGGTGTGGTACTCGCACGTCTCTGAGGACGACCTCGTCTCAGGCCTGCGTAAGATAGAGCGCGCCCAGAACAAGACGGCGAGCGAGAAGGCCGACGTCGGGCGCAGGATCGACAGGCTCGCCACGCTCATCGCCAAGGCCCACACCCGCGACAGCCTCCAGGCGCTCTCGAAGCTGGGTGAACTGGTCGACGGCAGGTACCGCATCGTGAGCCAGCCGCCGGTGGTGGTCCCCCTTCGAGAGTTCGATGCCATCTACGGCTTCTCCCACGAGGAGATCGAGCGCGTCGTCCACCGGCAGTTCAGGGACTACCGGAGCACCTTGCAGCCGGATCGCCGTCACCTGCTCGAGCAGTTCCAGGTGGTCGACGTGGCGCGCAAGGTGGTGGGCGTCGGCAGCGTCGGTACCCGCGCCTTCATCGTGCTGCTGCAGGGTCGCGACGAGAGCGACCCGCTCTTCCTGCAGGTCAAGGAGGCCACCGCCTCCGTGCTCGAGGAGCACCTGCCCCGGAGCCGCTACGCGCAGCACGGTGAGCGCGTGGTGCAGGGCCAGCGGCTCATGCAGGCGGCCAGCGATATCTACCTTGGCTGGACCAAGGGCGCGCAGGCGGGCCGCTACTTCTACTGGCGGCAGCTGCGCGACATGAAGGTCTCCGTCGAGGTCGAGAACATGATCCCGATGGGCATGGAGTACTACGCCGGCGTCTGCGGCTGGTCGCTTGCCCGGGCACACGCTCGTTCCGGAGACCCCATCGCCATCAGCGCGAGTCTCGGGAAGAGCGATACGTTCGACAAGGCGATCGTCGACTTCTCCAAGCGGTACGCCGACCAGAACGAGCAGGATTACGAGGCGTTCCGCCAGGCAGTCGAGAGCGGGCGCCTGGAGGCGGTGGAGGGGGTCTGAAGAGAGGGGGCGCCACGCGGCGCCTCCTCGTCGTCCTGCGCGGTCCCGCCCGCGCTAGTCTTCGTCCGCTGCCGCCCCGCGCAGCCACCTCCACGTGAGGCGCAGCACGATGAGGAAGGCGATGATCAGCGCCAGGATGAGCATGAGCGGGATCAGCCGCGAGAGCATGTCCCAGATGGAGCCTTCGGGGCCGGCGGCGGCGATGCCGTAGGAGCCCACGGCCGAGCCGATGATGATGCCGACGAGCATGATGGCGATGACGATCTCGCGCCCGAGGCGGGTCAGCCGGCTGACCTCCTTGGACAGCTGCGACGTGTCCACGGTGATCTCGAAGCGGCCCTTCTGGTACTGGTCGAGCCACTTCATGGTCGCCTCGCTGAGCGTCGGGATGCGCTCGATGACCTGGCCGCCGATGCCGATGAGCTGCTTCTTGGCCTCGGCGACGATCCTCTCGCCGGTGACCATGTCGAGCGCCATGTCGCGCAGCATGGGCACGCCCTCCTGAAGGAGTCCGCTGCTGGTGGACAGCGCTCGCGCGACGCTCTCCGTCTGCACGAGCGCCTTGACCGCGAGGGTGAGGTCGGCGTCCAGCCGCAAGCCGTGGACGCGCAGCAGCTCGAACCCCTCGTTGGCGATCTGCCCGAACGACACCTTGCGCCCGTGACCCATGTACCGGCCGACGCGGCGCGCGAAGTCGCGCTGGAAGGCGCGGCTGTCCACCTCGCCGCGGAACGGCACGCTCATGCCCTCCATGGCCGAGGCCATGCCCTCAACGCTGCCCTCCTGGGCGACGACCATGAGCTGGGCGAGCCGCAGTCGCTTCTGCAGGTCGAGCTCTCCCATCATGCCCAGGTCGATGAACGTCATCCTGCCGGTGTCGAGGTCGATGAGCAGGTTCCCGGGGTGTGGGTCGGCGTGAAAGAACCCGTCGAGGATCAGTTGCTTGATGAGGGCGCGCAGGGCGTTGCGGGCGATCTCCTCCTTGTCCAGGCCGGCTTGCTCGATGGCCCGCACGTCGCTGACCTTGACGCCCTTGATGAACTCCTGGGTGATGATCTTCGACGTGGAGAGGTCGGTGTAGATGGTGGGGACGTGGATGCCGGGCAGCCCGGCCATGTTCTCGGTGAGCTTCAGGGCGTTGTACGTCTCCCCACGGTAGTCGAGCTCCTCGAGCACGCCGGCCGAGAACTGGTCGATCATGCCGTAGATGTCGAGCGACCGCGCCGTCTCGGAGCGCTTCGAGGTGACCCTGGCGGCGTTGAGCATGATGCCGAGGTCGGCGCGGACCATGGTGGTGATGTTGGGACGCTGGACCTTGACGGCCACTGCGGTGCCGTCGAGCAGGGTGGCGCGGTGGACCTGAGCCGTGGAGGCGGCTGCGAAGGCGTAGGGCTCGAAAGAGGCGTAGAGCTCCTCCGGGGGCGCCCCCAGCTCCTCGACGATGGTCTCGCGGACCTGGTCGGGCGGGAAGGGCGGCACGTCGCTCTGCAGCTTCGTCAGCTCCGTGGCCCAATCCGCCGGCAGCATGGACGCCTGGCTGGAGACGATCTGCCCGATCTTGACGTAGGTGGGGCCGAGCTCCTCCAGCATCAGGCGGATCTTGACCGCGGCGGGCGGCTCCTCCCATTCTCGGGGGAGCCGCCAGACCCAGGTCTGCATCTTGTGGCGGAAGCCGCCGACCCAGGCGTTGTGATCGAGCACGGCGTCCAGCCCGTAGCGCATGAGCGTCTTGTAGACGAGCTGCAGGCGGATGTCCTCGCGGACCTTGTCCAGGGACGAGCGCCTCACCGTGGGGCCTCCTCGTCGACACCGGAGGAGTCCGCGGTGGGTGCGGCGGCCTCGGCGGGGGCTGTCTCTGCGGCGGCGTCGGCGCCGGCGGCGTCGGGAGCGGCGGACGCGACCGGCGCGTCACCCGTCCCGACGGTATCCAGGATGGCGGCGGCGACCTCGGTCTGACCGGGAAGCTCTGTCGCCGGCACGATGGGTGCTGTGGTGCCGTGCCTCGCGACCTTGAGGATGCCCGATTCCACGAGTCCGGGACCGGCCTCCGCGATCTCGTTCTCAACGTCCGGCGGCGCCGAGAGCATGATGGGCGGCGACAGTCCGAGCAGGTTCTCCAGCAGGGTGTAGACAATGCCGCTGACGATGCCGGCCACGATCGCCCAGAGGATGTGCTCCACGTGGAAGCGGTCGGGGAAGATGGCGCTGAGCAGCCAGAGCATCACCGTGTTGATCACCACGATGACGAGCCCGTAGGAGACGAAGATCAGCGGCAGCAGCAGCAACTGGAAGAGCGGCTTGATGAAGGCGTTGAGCAGACCGAACACGCCGCTGATGACGACGTAGGAGATGATGGGGTAGGCGCCGGCGAAGAACACATGGGGCACCAGCAGCACCGTGAGGGCCAGCGTGATGGCGCTGACGAGCCAGCGCATGAGGAACGGCCGCACGCGGAAGTGCAGCTGAAGATGCGACTTCGAGTCCCTGCGCGCCACTCGGCCTCCCTCCGGCGGGGCCCACAAGGGGCGCCCGACGCCAATACTATCGGCAGCTGCCGTTTTGCTCCACAGGCATCGGGTCTTTCGCCACGGCCGCCTGTATGCCTCCGCTGCGCCCGGACGCGATGGGCCGGGCCGCCGGCGCTCCCCCCGGCGGCCGCGCGCGTGTATCGTTGCGGGACGATGGCCGAGCCCACCTCACCGGACTGAACGCGTGGCCGTGCGTCCAGGGGGCGTCGAGACGTGGGTGCCCGGGGTCCGCGTGGTGCGCTCCTACAAGCGGCAGTGGTTGCGCGCGGACCTCGTGGCGGGCATCGTGCTCGCCGCCATCCTCGTCCCGCAGGGGATGGCGTACGCCGAGCTGGCCGGGCTGCCTGCGGTCACCGGCCTGTACACCACCGTCGCCTGCCTGGTCGCCTACGCCGTCTTCGGCCCCTCGCGCGTGCTCGTGCTCGGGCCGGACTCCTCGGTCTCCCCCCTCATCCTGACGGCCATCGCCCCGTTGGTTGCCGGCGGCGACCCGGCCACGGCCATCGTGCTGGCCGGGATGATGGCCATCTTCGTCGGCCTCATCGAGGTCGGGCTCGGGCTCGGCAAGCTCGGGTTCGTCGCCGACCTGCTGTCCAAAGAGGTCCAGGTCGGCTACATGAACGGCCTCGGCATCACCATCATCGTGGGTCAGCTGCCCAAGCTCTTCGGCTTCTCCACCGACGCCGACGGCTTCATCCCCGAGGTGCAGGCCTTTGTCGACGGCCTGGACCAGACCAACGCGGCCACCCTGCTCACGGGCCTCGCCTGCCTGGCCGTGCTCTTCGGCCTTCCACGTCTGACGCGCAAGGTCCCCGCGGTGCTGGTCGCCGTCATCGGCGCCACCGTGGTGTCCGCCGTGCTGGACCTCTCGGCGGGCTACGCGGTCAAGACCGTCGGCGTCCTCCCGCAGGGGGTACCGGCGCCGAGCTTTCCGTGGACGAGCATCGCCGACGTCGGCCCGCTGCTCATCGCCGCCGTCGGCATCACGCTCGTCTCGCTCACCGACACCATCGCCAACTCGACGACCTTCGCGGCGCGGCGCGGCGACGAGGTGTACCCGAACCAGGAGATGATCGGCGTCGGCGTGTCCAACATCGCCGCCGGTTTCTTCCAGGGGTTCGCCGTGTCGACGAGCAGCTCGCGCACGGCGGTCGCGGAGCAGTCGGGCGCCAAGTCGCAGGTGACCGGCCTCATCGGCGCAGGCATCGTCGCGGCGCTGCTGCTGTTCTTCAACGGGCTGCTTGCGGACCTGCCGCAGGCCACGCTCGCCGCGGTCGTGATCGTCGCGGCGATCTCCCTGATGGATTGGGGCGTCCTCGTGCGCTACGCGCGCGTGCGCAAGAGCGCCCTGCTGATCGCCCTGGCCGCCACGCTCGGCGTGGTCCTTTTCGGGGTGTTGTGGGGCATCCTCGTGGCGGTGATCCTCGCCATCTTCGTGTTCTTCAAGCGCAACTGGTGGCCGCACGGCGCCGTTCTGGGCAAGTCGCAGGACGACCACACCTGGCACAGCGTCGAGGACTTCCCGGAGGCACACGAGGTGCCCGGCATCGTGGTCTTCCGCTGGGAGGCGCCGCTCTTCTTCGCCAATGCGGGGATGTTCCGCGACCGCGTCCGGGCTCTGGTCAGGGAGCGGCAGCCGTCCTGGGTCGTCCTCCAGTGCGAGGCCGTCACCGACATCGACGTGACGGCGGCGGAGATGCTGGAGCAGCTGGACAAGGAGCTGAACCGCCAGGGCGTGCATCTGGCCTTCGCCGAGCTGCGCTCGCGCCTGCAGGAGCTCGTCCTGCAGTACGGGCTGCTGGAGACGCTGGACCGGGGCCACTTCTACCCCTCCCTCAAGGTCGCCGTACGGGCAGTGAGGGAGATGGGGCGGCTGCCGGCGGAGGCCGGTGGGGTGGAGAAGGAGGCCGGCCGGGCGGCGGCGCCGGAGGAGGCGCAGGCCGAGGAGGCGCAGGCGAGGGCGTCGGAGCCGGCGAGGACGGAGAGCCGGGGGCGGGACGACGAGGGGACGACAGGGGGGACGGCCGGCTGACGGGTCCGCGCCGGCTGACGGGTCCGCGCCGTCCGTCGAGGAAGGACAGGTGGTTTCGAAACGTGTTACCGAGTGGAAACCTAGGGACAGTCCACTGCCCCAGCGTCAACGGAGGGAATCCGCATGCCCGACGATATCCAGAAGGAGCTCGAAGACATCGAGGCCATGTTCGTGCAGGTCGCGAAGTCGATGACCGCCGTGGACGAGAAGGTCACCTTCCACGGCCTTTCCCCCGCCACCCTGTTCTTCTCCGACCGCCCCCAGCGCGTGGTCGGCCATCTCACGGCGAAGCAGTTCGTGGAGGAATGGGGCAAGGGCGAGAACAGCTTCGCCGTCGACCCGCCCAACGCCGTGATCAGCTTCCTCGAGGAGGGCGACGAGGCCCCGGAGGACGCTATCGTCGTGCTCAAGGACCCGCAGCTCGAGGGCGACGCGATCACCTACGGCTACGAGGTGCTCGAGGGCGCCGTCCCGCCGAGCGGCGAGCACGTCTCCGTGTTCATAGACCCGTTCGGGCGGCCGCTCTCGCCGGTGTCGCTCGCCGGCATGAACCGGCGCGCGCGCCGGCGCGGCGTCTGACCCGTCCCGCTCTTCCGCGGGCGGTGGAGAGAGGGCGGCCCCGGACCTCCGGCCGCCCTCTCTCTTGGTCTCAAGACATGACCGCCTCTCCCTCGTGCCCTGCCTGTCCGTCAGTACGTTCCCGCGGTCAGGCTTCACGCCGCTCCCGGCAGGCGACGGACCGCCGGAGGTAGAACCCTACGGCGACGGTCCGAGGGCGGCCGCTGGACCACGGCAGGGAGGTTGGGGATGGGCGAGCTCACGCCGCGCCGCGGCGCGAGCCCCGGCGACGTGCTCTGGACCGACTGGCTGGAGCGCTCCACGCGCGCCAGACGCCAGAGCGACGTCGACTTCGAGAACGAGCGCCTGGAGTACCGGCGGCTCTTCAGCGAGGCCTGGGGCACGTTCCTGCTGGTCCTCGTAGCCGCCGGCGGCGGCGTGGTGGGCGCGCTGCCGTACGGCTCGAGCCTCACGTTGGCAACCAAGGCGCTGGCGCCGGGCATGATGGTGATGGGCATCATCTTCTTCATGGGCACCATCAGCGGCGCCCATCTGAACCCCGCCGTCACGCTCGCCTTCGCCGTGCGCGGCAACTTCCCCTGGAGACGCGTGCCCGGCTACGTCCTGGCCCAGTTCGCGGGGGCCGTGCTCGCGGCGCTGGTGCTGCAGTGGCTGTTCGGTGGGATCATGAACGGCGCCACCGAGCCGGCTCAGGGGGTCAGCCCGCCCGTGGCCGTGCTCACCGAAGCTCTTCTCACGCTCGGCCTGGTGAGCGTCATCCTCGGCACGGCCACCGGGGCCCGCAACATCGGAGTGGCCGGCGCCGTCGCGGTCGGCTCCTACATCGGCCTGGTGTCGGTGTGGGGCGCCCCTGTGACCGGGGCGTCCATGAACCCGATGCGCTCGATCGCGCCGGACCTCGTGGGCGGCGACCTGAGCCACTACTGGATCTACCTCGCCGGGCCGGTCCTCGGCGCCATGGTCGCCGTGCTCTTCGAGTACATCCTGCGGGGCAAGGCCACGAAGGCGGGCGCGGCGGCTGCGCAGGGTATCCTCAGCGAGCGGGACCCGTCCGGGCTCTGAAGCGCCGCCGAGGGACCTGCCGCGAGAGAGGCGCCCGGGCCAACGGCCGGCGCGGCGCCGGCCCAGGCGGCGGACCGGCGCGTCAGGCGCCGAGCCAGGCGCGCAAGGCGGCCTCGACCGGCTCGCGGCCGCGCTCCACGCGTGCGTCGAAGCGCCGCGGCCGGGTGCGCGCCTCGCGCAGCTGGGCGGGTACCGCGGCGTTCGGGGCGAGCTCCACGACGCGGTCGAGCAGGGCGATGTCGTCCTCCTCACCCGGGATAGGCTCGCCGGCGGCGACGCCGCGCAGGCCGCGGACGACGTCGGCGGCGAACTTGCTCCAGTGCGCGGTGCTCACGACGAGCACCGGAGCCCCTTCGCCGCCGAGCTCCTCGGCGACCTTCCACGCCACGGCCGTGTGCGGGTCCATCAGGTAGCCGTGGCGCTCGTGCACCTCGCCGATGGTCCGTAGGCAGGTGTCGTTGTCGACCCATGCGCCGACGAGCATGCTCGTCAGCTGTGCGCGCGTGGCCACGTCGACCTCGAAGCGACCGCCCTGCTTGAGGTCCTGCATCCAGCCGCGGACGACGGCCGGGTCGCCGCGGAGGTCGTACAGCAGACGCTCGAGGTTGGACGAGATGAGGATGTCCATGGACGGCGACGGCGTCTTCACCAGGCCTCTGGCCGAGATGTCGTACACCCCGGTATCGATGAAGTCGGTGAGCACGTTGTTGGTGTTGCTGGCGCACAGCAGGCGGCCGATAGGCACGCCCATGCGCTGCGCGTAGTAGGCGGCGAGGATGTTGCCGAAGTTGCCGGTGGGTACGCATACGTCGAGCGGGTCGCCGGGGCGCAGGTAGCCGAAGGCTGCCATGTCGGCGTAGGCGCTCACGTAGTAGGCGATCTGCGGCATGAGCCGGCCCCAGTTGATGGAGTTGGCCGACGACAGCGCCAGGCCGTGTCTCGCGGCCAGCTCCTCGGCGAAGGCGCCGTCGTCGAACACGGCCTTCACCGAGCTCTGGCAGTCGTCGAAGTCCCCGCCCAGGCGGAAGACCGACAGATTGTCACCCGGCTGGGTGACCATCTGCAGCTCCTGGAGCGCGCTCACGCCGGCGTCGGGGTAGAAGACCACGATCCTCGTGTGAGCCCTGTCGGCGAAGCCGTTCAGGGCGGCGACGCCGGTGTCGCCGCTCGTCGCCACGAGGATCAGGAAGTCGAGCGTCTTCGGGTCGTGGGCGCGTGCCTGTCCAAGCGCCTGGGTGAAGAACAGCGGCATGCACTGCAGCGCCATGTCCTTGAACGCCAGGGTGGGGCCGTGCCACAGCTCGAGCACGAAGCGCCCCGGGGTGACTCTGCGCACCGGCGCCACGTGCGGGTCGTCGAAGTTGGCGCCGTAGGCGGACGCGGCGATACGCAGCGTCTCGGCGTGGTCCACGTCGAGGCCGAAGGCCTGATAGACCCAGGCGGCCCGCTCGAAGTAGGGCAGACCGGCCAGCCTGAGCAGGTCGTCCACCGTGACCAGGGGCAGCTCCTCGGGCACGAAGAGCCCGCCGCCGGGCGCGATGCCCTCGAGGATGGCCTCAGTGAAGAGCCGCGGTCGGTCGCACAGCCCGCGCGTGTCCTGGTAGGCGATGACGGTCATGGCCCGGGGATTGTATCCCATCCCGGTCGCCCGGCTCCTCCGGCGGGCGCGGCGCCTCGCCGCCGGGATCCGCTCCTGCGACTCGGGGTTGACACTCGCTCACGATGCGTTACGATATATCGCGTTACAGCGATGCAAGGAGAATGCATGATGACGTTCTGGACACAGGTGGCGGAGCGCGGTGCGGACCAGCGCTGCAAGTTCGGCCACGGACCTCACGGGCACGAGCGCGGCCCGTGGTCACGCGCCCGTCGCGGCCACGTGCGCGCCGCCATCCTCTCGGTGCTGGGCGACGGGTCGATGCACGGCTACGAGATCATGCAGCGCCTCGAAGAGCGCAGCGGCGGCATGTGGCGGCCCAGCCCCGGCTCGGTCTACCCGACGCTGCAGATGCTCGAGGACGAGGGTCTCGTCAAGGGAGTGGAGGCCGACGGCAAGCGCGTCTACGAGCTGACCGAGGCCGGCAAGATGGCCGCCGCCGAGAGCAGGGAGCGGCACGGCACCCCGTGGGAGCAGGGCGAGGACCGGGAGGCGTCGCCGCGGTTCAGGCTGCGGCGCTCGGTGTTCCAGCTCGGCGCCGCCGTGAGGCAGGTCGGCACCGCCGGCACCGCTGCCCAGGTCGAGCAGACCCTCGAGATCCTGACCGAAGCGCGCAAGCGCATCTACGCGATGCTCGCCGAGGGCGAGGAGTGAGGGACCGGCCGGGACCACGGTCCCGGCCGTGCGCTCTCAGGCCGGCCGGCGCCCGGGAGCTTGGGGGGCCGGCAGGACGCGGCGCCGCCCGTTGCGCCTGGACACGGCGCCGCGCAGGTCGGCGGCGTGGCGCCAGCCGGGCGCCGGAGAGGGGCGCCCGCGCCGCGCGATGAGTTCCACGACGCGGGGGTCGGGCGTCCAGATGCAGGCGCCGCCGGGATCCGGCGTCTCGTCAGGGGCGATCGCCCGGGTGCCGGCTTGGGCGACGGCGCCGGCGGGCGCCGTCGTGGATCCGGCGGTCTCGGGCAGCGCGTGCACGCGCTGCGGGTCGAGGCCGAGGGCCACGAGGCGGCGCGCGTCGCTCCGCGTCTGCGTGAACACCTCGTCGAGCATCCCCGCGAACCAGCGCACGTACCGCCACGCCTCGCGCGATACCCTCGAACCCGACGAGAGCCGCTCCACCGCCGTAAGCACGTCGCTGTGGACGGTGCCGGTCACCGGCAGGTGCAGCACCTTGGCCGCCAGCAGCCCGGCCAGCCCCATGCCGCCGGCGCTGTCCACGTGGATGGCGGTGCAGTCCCGCTCGTAGAGATGGTCGAGCACATCGAGAAGGGGCGGCGCCACGAGCGTTTGTCCGGGCTGCAGGCGCGAGGGCCATGCCGCGCCGGCCGCGAAGTCCATGCCTCCGGGGTAGGCGCCGGCCGGGTGCCGTGACGCCGTGAGGACCTCGAGGGAGGCGCCGAGCCGCCCGGCCTCCGCCGTGAGCCGCCGCACGACGCCCGTGCACCCGGCACCGGCTGCCGGGGCGTCGGTGAACAGCGCGATCCGTGGTCCGGCGGTGGGAGGTCCGAGGAAGTGCTCCCTTATGGCCTCCTGGTCCGCACGGTCACGCGTCTGGAAGCCGTAGGCGATGAAGTAGCCCGTCTCCAGGAAGTGGACCATGGCGACGGCGAACAGCGAGTCGCGGAACCGCCACTCGGGCCGTCGCTTCGCCGGGTCGAGCAGAGGCTCCAGGTGGAGGTTGAGGACGTCGTCCGCGAGCGTGGACGTCACAGTGAAGATGCGTCTGTTGAACTCGCGGCTGCCGACCGTGTGGATGCCGCCCGGGGCCCGCGCCAGCGCCCCGATCTCCCTCTCGAGCAGATCCTCCCAGGCCGGTCCCCGGCCGTCGTCGGGGCGGTACAGGCCGGGGGCCACGCTCCTCACGCCGCGCACGGTCTTGTCGAGGACGGGCACGTCGCGGCCGATCCTCCCGAAGCCCTGCCTGATCCAGCCGAGGGCACGCTGCCGCGGCTGGTCGGTGTCCATGCGAAGCATCTCGCGCAGACGCCAGAACGACGTGGTGTAGATGTTGTGGGCGAGCAGGCGAGCGTCGCCGTCCTCGCCCTCAGCTTCGCAGGCGCCGCGCGCCACGGCGTCCAGGAAACCCTGCGGGGTGCCGTCGCCGCCGGCCACGGTGTACGCGCCGGCGGTGAACAGCCCGCTGTGGTCGTCGGAGCCGCCCGTGAGCGCCTTGCGCCACGGCGTGTCGCCGTACGGCTCGATGCTCTGCCGCTCGGCCATGTCCCAGATGGCCCCGGGCGTGAGCTGCGCGACGATGTCGCGCAGCAACCCGTTGCAGCGGACCACGCGTGCCCCGTTGCGCCCTTCCAGCACGTTGAAGAGCAGAAGCATCTTCTCGACGGTGTCGGGGGTGAGCCTGCCGGTCATGTCGAAGAGCGGGTGGGCGAGGTAGTGGGGCACACCGGCTCCGCGGAGCAGCCCGACCAGGTCGTAGATGGACGACTTGACGCTCATGGCCTCCGCGAACGTCGGCTCGTCGATGCCCAGGGCCACCACGTGCACGCGGCTGCCGTCCTCGGGGAACCAGGTGTCGAGCTCGCAGCTCAGGAACGTGCCCGGCAGGTGCGCGATGGCCAGCGCCCCGTCGAGCGTGTTGTGGTCGGTGACCGTGACGAAGTCCATGCCCCGCGCGCGCGCCGACGCATATACGTCCTCGGGGGCGGTGAAGGACTCTCTGCTGCGGAAGAGCCGGATGGCTTTGGCCGTGGGGCTGTCCGAGCACGCCGAGTGCACGTGGAGGTCGGCCCTGAAGGTGTTCGTTGCACCGTCCACGCGTCCACTCTACCGGATGGCCCGCGGCCGCGTTCGCGCGGCCCTGGCGCGGTCATGCGCACCGCGTGTTGTGCGGCCGGGGGCGGCCCGGTACCATCCGGGCATGACCGCGCTCTCGTACGTCGTGCTCACCGCCGTCGGCCCGGACCACCCCGGGCTGGTGGACGCCGTCACACGCTTCGTGCGCGACAGCGGCGGCAACCTCGAGGACAGCCGCATGGTCAACCTGCACGGCCAGTTCGCGATGATGCTGCTGGTGGCGGGTACGACCGCGACGGTGGAGAAGCTCCAGGCCGGCCTGCCCGGGCTGCAGGACGATGCCGGCGTTCACGCCCAGCTGCAGCCGGCGGCCGCGGCGCCGCAGGCGGCCGCTGCCCTGCCGCTGCGCATCACCGCCTGGGCCATGGACCACCCCGGGCTCATGCAGTCGCTGTCGCATCTGCTGGCGGGTCTCGACGTCAACATCGAGAGCGCCGAGACGTCGCTGAGCTCGGCGCCGCACACCGGTACCCCGCTCTTCACCATGCAACTGCTGGTGTCGGTGCCGGCCACCACGCAGGTCTCCCGGGTCCGTGAGGAGCTCGGAAGGCTCTGCGACGAGCTCAACATCGACTGGAGTCTGGCGCCGCTCTGAGGCCGGCCTGCGGGCTTCCGTCACGGGGCGCATACGCCTGCGCTCACGGCTCTGCGAGCAGCCGCGCGACCTCGTCCGTGGCGAACGCCGGCCAAGGCACCTCCGTGCCGTCCCGCCGGGCCGAGACGTCGTCGCCCGGCGCTCCGACCTCTCCGACGATCGTCGCCGGCACGCCCGCGGCCGTGAGGGCTTCGATGAGGGCCGCGGTCTGCCCGGGGTCGCAGCACACCAGCAGGCTTCCTGAGGCGATCAGCCCGAGCGGGTCGGCCCCGAGCAGGGTGCACACGCGTGCGGTCTGGGGCAGCACGGGGACGACGTCGCGGTCCATGCGGATGCCGTGCCCTCCGGCGTGGGCGACCTCGCGCACAGCCGTGGCCAGGCCACCTTCGGTGACGTCGTGCATGGCGTGCACGCCGTCGAAGCCTGCGGCCACGCGCGCCTCGGGGACGATGCTCATGAGAGGCAGGAGGGCCGCGCAGTCGGCCAGCTCGGCCTCGGACATGCCCAGATCGTGCAGCCTGCCGGCCGCCTCGGTGGCGAGGATGGCAGTGCCCTCGACCGCCAGCGCCTTGGTGAGGACCACCCGGTCGCCGGGGCGGATGCTGCGCTTGTCGCGGAGTCGCTCGCGCGCGACGGTGCCGAGCGCGGTCACCGACACGACGGGCCGGGTGACGGCGTCGGTGACCTCGGTGTGGCCGCCGACGACCGGGGCCCCGACGGCGGCGGCCGAGGCGGCGACGTCGGCGAGCAGGTGCAGCGCCTGCGACGCGGTGGTGCCCGGTGGCAGCAGGACGGTGGTCAGCAGCCAGCGCGGTTCGGCGCCCGCGGTGGCCACGTCGTTGGCGTTGACGAGGGCCGCGAAGTGGCCCAGGTGCTCGCCGGTGAGCGTGATGGGGTCGCCATGTGCGACGAGGGTGGAGTGCTCCGCGATGTCCAGGGCGACGACGTCCTCGCCGACCCCGGCCGGCACGAGGACGGCAGGGTCTGCCGGCCCCTGCACGGACTCGAGGTGCCCGGCCAGCAGGTCGTTGGGGAGCTTGCCGGGTGAGAGAGGCAGGCCGAGCCGTACCACCTCGTCGAGTCCGGCGAGGCCGTGCACGACGAAGTCGGGGGAGCCGTCGTGCCGGTCGGCGCGACCCGCTTCGTCCACACCGGCCGTCGCGCCGGTGGTGGCGGCGTGCGCCAGTGCCGTAGCCCCCGTCTCTCCGGCCGCGTCGGCGTCGTCGCCGTTCGTGAGGTACGCCGTCACGGCCCCGGCCGCCTGCCCGGCGAGCACGTCCAGCACGTAATCGCCGACCACGAGCAGCTCTTCCGGCGCGACGCCCATGGCCTCGGCGGCGTGCAGCACGCCGTCGGGCGCCGGCTTGGGCGCGGGCTCGTCGTCGCGCGTGACGACGACGTCGAAAGCGGAGGCGTCAAGTCGTGCGAACCGCGCCAGTGCGGCGTCCACAGCGGCCCTGCCGTTGCGTGTGAGCACCCCGATCCTGAGGCCGGCGCCGCGCAGGCGGAGAACAAGCTCCTCGGCGCCGGCGTTGGGTTCGGATCCGGCGGCGCCGGCCAGCTCGAACCGCTCGAGCGACGCGAGCGCTTCCCGGCGCTGAGGTCCTTCGGCCAGCGCCTCGATCCACTCGAGGACGAAGCGGTCCGGCGGGCACCCGATCTCACGCTTGAAGGCGGCGAAGTCGAGCGCGCCGGGGCGAGTGAGGGTGCCGTCGAAGTCGAACAACACGGCCCGCAGGCGGAAGGGTCTGGGGGTGTGGGCGGTCACCAGGGTCCGCGGGTCGCGTGCGCCTCCCGGCCGCCGGCGCTCACTTGCGCGCGTAGGCCTTGAGGCAGACGTTGACGCCGGCGGTCTCGCCGTCGAGGGCGAGGTCCAGCCACGCGCCGCCGCCGGTGTTCCTCATGTAGCTCTGCCCGGCCTTCGCTCCGGCGTGCGACAGCCAGGCCTGCACCTCGCCGTCCCACGCCCGGCTCTCCACGGCGATGGGCTCGGTGCCGTCCGGGGTGACCATGCGGAGCGCGACGACGAACGACGCGCCCTTGCGCACAGCGAACGGCGTGGTGAACGCGACCGTCGTGAAGCCGGGCAGGGTCTGCGTCCCCTGGGCGCGCACGCTCAGCCTGGCCAGCGAGGGCCCTGCCCACACCTCGTACCTGGCCCCTGCCGCCGGCACGTAGAACCCCGCGGCGGCGATGCGTTCGGTAGCCTTGGCGACGAACCTGTTGGCGCCCCATGCCTCGTTCGGCGCCTCTCCGTCCGCGTACCCGAGAGACTGGGTCCAGCCGAGCGTGTCGTACTGGTAGTTGCGCGCGTAGTTGCTCACGCTCTCCACGCGCGTGTAGCTGGTGAGCGGGCCGAAGGCGAAGGCGCGGTCGTGGTAGGAGACCCAGAAGTACCCGTCGTCGCCGTACGAGGCGCCGTAGCTGTTGCGGACGAGGAAGGCTCCGTCGCCCGGCGGCTGGCCGGACGCGGCGGCGAACCTGGTGCGCGGAAACGCGTCGTCCCAGCCCACCACGTTGACGCCGTGGTTCTCGGGGACCTCGTCCGCATCCTCCACGGCGTCGCCGTTGTCCAGCACCTTGCCGGAGTAGTACACCGGCCACCGGGACCCGGCGTCGTTCACCGACGTGTCGAACCGTCCCGAGTAGTACATGCCGACGCTCATGGCGCCGCTGTCGATGACGAGTTGCTTGATGAGATCGTTGTCGGCGACCCCAGTGCGGCCGGGAAGCATCACGGCCGCCTGGACGTGCTTGAGCACCTTGGCTGCCTTGGTCCTGGAGTCGCCGTACTTGTCGCTCTTCTCGTCGACTGGGCCTGCCCAGCGGGCCAGGTAGGCGACGGCCATGAAGTCCCACCCGCCCCACTCGTAGGCGCCGCCGGGGAAGGGGCCGTAGCCGCTGCGCAGCACGACGTTGTCTTCGCTGAAGTCCCACTGCTTGCCGGGGAGGAGGCGGGACTCGATCGCGGCGAGGTTGGCGAAGGCCCAGCAGGTGCCGAGGTCTCCCTGGTCGCGGACGGCGGTGAGGCGCCCGAGAGCGCGGAGGTCGAAGGAGGCGGGGAGGACGGCGCGGCGGGCGCTCAGCCGGGCGCGCGCCGCCTCGTCGATCTGCACGACCACGGGCGCGGGGCGGCGGCCGAGCACGCCGGCCAGCGGGTCGTGGAACGACTGCACGAACGCCCGGTCGGGCGGCGCCGGCTGCGGCACGTCCTGCGCGCCGGCGAGCGCCGCCGGGGCGGCACCGAGGAGCGTGGCGGTCGCTGCCACGAGCGCCGCCACCTGCCCGATCCTCATGCGTTGCCCTCCGATCCTCCGTGCGCCTTTGCCGTCCAGTGTAGCGCGGTGGCATGGGCTTGTCGCCTCTGGTGCGTGGGGGTGCTCTAAACCTGGCGCCCGGCAAAGCGTCTCGCCCCTGCGGGCAGCTGCCGGGGAGACGGCCCGGTCGCCAAACGGGTTCCGGACGCGCCCACGGCTTGACGACGCAGCGGGCGGGGTAGGACGCCGCACGTGAGGGGGTGCATCGCGTCTGGCAGGGAGGAACCATGGGTACGATCTCGCTCACCGCTGAAGAGCTCAACGGCCGCAGGCTTCTGGACGAGACGGGCCGGGACATCGGCCCGATCGCCGACCTGTACGTGGACGGCGACGGCAGGCCGCATTGGCTTCTCGTCGACACGGGCTTCTTTCCGGGCTTTCGCAGCGTGATCCCGGTCACCGACGTCCTCGTGACCGACCGCGGCCTGGAGGTCCACTACGGCATGGAGAAGCTCACCGGGGCGCCCAACTGCATGAAGGACAAGGACTACGCCGCGCACCGCGAGGGGCGACTCTACGACTACTACGGGCTCGAGGCGCCGGAGGCGGTCCGGGACGCCGCCAGGCACGGCGTCGGCGAAGACCTCCTGCTGCCGCCCAGTGCCCTGTGCCGCTACTCCACGCTCTCGTGCGAGAACAAGCCGGTGGAGTTCGAGGCCGAGTAGCCGCACCCTGGCCCGTCTCACCCCCAGCCTGTAGGGTTGCGTGAACGAACGTTCAGTCAGTCTTCCTGGCGGAGGGCGGCGGGTGATCGGGAGGCCGATGCGGCGCGAGGAGAAGGCGCGGATCAGGCGGCGAGAGATGCTGGTCGCCTACTATGAGGTCCTGCTGGAGGAGGGGCTGACCGGTGCCTCCGTGGCCAAGGTCGCCGCCTGCGCCGGCGCGCCTCCGAGCCTGCTCATCCACTACTTCGGCACCAAGGAGCAGATGACCATCGAGCTGGTGGACTACCTGCTCGAGCGGTACCACGAGGCCTGCGGCGCCGGGCTGGAGAGCATCACCGACCCGCTCGAGCGGCTGTACGCCATCGTCGGAGAGCTCTTCAGCGTCGAGTACCACCAGCTCCTCGACGACCGGGCATTCTACGCCCTCTTCTACGTGAGCCTCACACATCCGACGGTGCGGCGCGCCTTCGCCCGCGTCTACGAAGACTCGCTCGGGCTCATCGAGCGCGCCGTCGGTGACTGCATGGCCGCCGGGCTGCTGCCGGCCGACGACCCTCACGAGCTCGCCGTCACGCTCAAGGCGCTCGAGGAGGGCTACGCCTTTCTGATCGGTGGCGGCGCCGACGAAGCGGCCAAGGCCGAGATCGGCGCCGTCCTGCGCGCACGGGCGTTGCACCTGCTGGGCCTGCCGCCGCGTCCCGTCTGAACGCCGCCGCCGGAGGTGGCCAGTCGCCTCATCCGCGGCGCCGGTCAAGCGGGCCGGCCAGAAGTGGACGCAGGGCAACGGCGGCACGGCGACGCTGAGGTTCACGGGGCCTGCCGCCGGGGACGGGGGCGCTGGTCGTCGTCGACCAGCCGCCCGCCCCGTCGCGTCGGTCAGTCGAGACCGAGGCGCCGCAGATCGTCCTCGTCGGCGCCGAAGTAGTGGGCCGTCTCGTGCAGGACGGTGATGCGGATCTGCTCGGCCAGGTCCTGCTCGTCCGCGGCCTCGCGCTCCAGGTTCCGCTGGAACAGCTGGATGAGCGTGAGCCCCTGCGCCCCGAGCAGCGACTGGTCGGGCATCGCGGTGCCCTCGAAGAGGCCGACGAGGGTCCTGGGGTCCAGGCCGTCACGGACCATGTCCTCCGTGGGCCGGTCCTCCATGAGGATGGGCACGTTGGCCAGGTGGTGCCGCACCTCCGCCGGCAGCTCTTCGAACGCCGCGTCGGCGATCTCCTGGAAACGGTCGGCGCTGATGAGCGTGTCCTCGCCGTCGATCGAGGCGTCGAGGCGCAGGACCGCGAGCCACTCCGCGACCATGCGCTTGAAGTCGCCCCGCTCTTCGTACGCGACGCCCAGCAGGTGCCTGGCGTCGGCCTCCGCCTCAGGCTCCATCTCGCGCTCCTTCAGAACCCCCTCCAGGAGACGGACGGCTCTGCGCGGCTCCCCGAGATCGAGGTGCACCTCGGCGCATCCCAGCTGCGGCTCGATGTCGTCCGGCTCCACTTCGCTCCAGCGCCGGTACGCCTCGAGGGCGTCCTCCGGGCGGTCGTCGGCCAGGGCGTATTCGGCCGCCAGCTCGAGCACGTCCGGGTGGTCGGGCGCAGCGTTCCGCGCGCTTTCGAGGGCTCGCTCAGCCACCTCGAGGTCGTCCTCATCCAGGGCTTCCCATGCCCGCTGGAGGTGCCTCCGTATCGCTGCGGGGAGCGTGGTCTCGTCGTCCACGGTCGCCACCGGGTCAGTTGAGCCCGAACTGCAGGAGCTCGCCTTCGTCGGCGCCGAAGTAGCGTGCCGTCTCCTGCAGGACGGTGCTGCGGATCTGTTCGGCCAGGTCTTCTTCGTCTTCGGCCTCGCGCTCGAGGTTGCGCTGGAACAGGTGGATCAATCCGGCGTCGGGCCCCCCCTCGGGGACCTGGGCCCGGCCGCCGGTGACGATGCCGTGGAACAATCCCAGAGTCCGCGGGTCGAGTCCCTCGAGTACGAGCGCCTCGGAGGGCCGGTCCTCGACGAAGATGGGCACGTTGCGCAGGCGCCTCAGCACCTGCTGCGGAAGCTCCTCGAGTGCGTCCTCGGCCACCTCCGAGAATCTGCCGGGGTCCAGCAGCCGCTCCGGCGGGTCGTTGGCGGCGTCCAGGCGGAGCACGGCGAGCCACTCGGTGATCGTGCCCTTGCGGTCGCCCTTCTCCTCGCAGGCCTCGCCCAGCAGGTGCCGGGCGTCGGCCTCGTCCAGCGGGTCGAGCTCGAAGTCGGCGAGCAGCTCGCGGAGCAGGCGCGCCGCCTCGGCCGGTTCGCCGTTGTCCAGGTACACCTCGGCGCTGCCGATCCACGGGCCGGCGTCGTCCGGGTCCGCTTCGCTCCAGCGCCTGAAGGCCTCGAGGGCGTCGTCCGGGCGCTCGTCGGCCAACGCGTACTCGGCCTCCAGCTCGAGGACGGCCGGGTCGTCGGGTGCGGCGTCCTTCGCGTACTCGAGCGCTTGCTGAGCCGCGTCGAGGTCGCCCTCGTCGAGGGCGTCCCAGGCGTCGTCCACGTGCCGTTGGGTCTCAGGGTCCAAGGGTGTCTCGTCGTCCACGGCCCAACTATACCCGCAGGCGCCGGGAAGTGGTGTCCTTCACGGGAAGGTGTCGCTGTGGGCCCGCGTCCGCCCTTCGTCATGACCGGGTCGCACGCCGCGGCATGCGCCCGGCGCACGGCCCGGAATGACGCGCCGTCCGGCCCTCTGATATAAGCAGCATCGTGGCAGTCCCCGCGCGCACCCCCAGGAACGAGACGAGCGACGGCGCGCCGTGCGCCGCCGGCTCGGGCGCCCTGTTCGCCGGCGTCGACATCGGCAAGGTCACGACCTGCCTTGCGCTCGTCGAGCGCACGGCTGCGGGCGGGCTCGAGGTCGTCGCCACCCACGCCGAGCGGCACCTGGGTGAGCCGCTGGCGCCCTTCGTGCGCTGGTACCGGACGCTCGATCACGGGCGGCTCGCCGGTCTCGCGGCCACCGGCGTCTACGGCGACCGGCTGGGCGGGCCTGCCCTCGGGGGCGTGCCGGAGGAGATCGCCCAGGAGACCGCCGCCGCCTGGTTCTACCCGGAGGGGCCGCTCAACGTGGTACGCGTGGGCGGCGGCGGCTACTCGGTGCTCACCCGGGACGCCCGCGGGCTCGTGGGCTACGAGGCCAACGAGCGCTGCTCCGCCGGCACGGGCGAGACTGTGGAGGGTCTCTGCACGCGGCTCGGCCGCGGTCTCGAGGAGGCCGTCGCGGCGGCCGAGGCCAGCCCCGACGGTGTCACCGTGACCAGCCGCTGTGCCGTGTTCGCCAAGAGCGAGCTGACGCACTTCGCCAACCAGGGTGAGCCGCACGGCCGCATCTTCAAGGGCCTGTTCGCCGGCGTGGCCCGCAACGTGCACAGCCTGTACGACAAGAGCAAGGTCGACGGCCCCGTCGTCCTCGTGGGACACGGCGCCCTCATCGGTCCCGTCGCGAGCGGCATCGCCGAGCTGAGCGAGGCGCCGGTGACGGTAGCGCCGGAGGCCGGCGTGTTCGAGGCGCTGGGGGCGGCGGCGTTCGCCGCCGCGGCGGCGCCGGTCACACTTCCGGCCGACCCGGCCGCGCTCGTGCGGCCGGCGCGGTCGCGGATCGCGCGTCTCGAGCCGGCCGTCGCCGGGCCGGGCAGCGTGCACCGGCTCCACGACGCCGTCGCGGCCGGGGCCGGTGACGAGGAGGCGCTCGCACGGCCGGCCGTGCTCGGCCTGGACCTCGGTTCGACCGGGTCGAAGGCGGCCCTGCTCGACCTGGAGACCGGCGCCACCTTGGCCAGCGTCTACAGGCGCACGGAGGGCAATCCGGTGGAGGCGGCACAGGCGCTGGTCGCCGAGGTCGGCGAGCGGCACCCGGCACCGGTGGTGGGCGTCGGCGTCACCGGCTCGGGGCGCGACGCGGCGGCGGCTGTGTTCCGCGCGGCCTTCCCCGATCTCGGAGACCGTCTCACCGTGGAGAACGAGATCGTCGCGCACGCCGTCGCCGCCGCCCGGTTCGACCCGGACGGCGGTCGCAGCCTGTCCATCGTCGAGATCGGCGGCCAGGACGCCAAGTTCATCAACGTCGAGGGTGGCCGCGTGGTGGACGCCGACATGAACCGCGTGTGCAGCGCCGGCACCGGCTCGTTCCTGGAGGAGCAGGCGCAGGCCCACGGCGTGGACGACATCGTGGAGTTCGGCCGCCTCGCCGCCCTGAGTGACGGACCTCCGGACCTGGGCCAGACGTGTACCGTGTTCGTGGCCGACGTGGCCACGGAGGCGCTGAACGACGGGTACTCGCGCGAGGACATCTTCGCCGGCCTTCAGCACTCGGTGGTGCGCAACTACCGCAGCAGGGTGATGGGGCAGCGGCGCCTGCTGGACCGGGTCTTCTTCCAGGGCAAGCCGGCCACCGACCCGGCCCTGGCGCGGACGGTCGCCGCCGTCCTCGAGCGCGAGGTGTACGTGCCGGCCGACCCGGGCGCCATGGGCGCCGTGGGTATCGCTCTGCTGGTGGCCGCCGCGCTGCAGCGGGACGTGGCTGACGGTGTCGCCGGCGAGCCACTCGCCGCCGTCGACCTGCGGCGCCTGCTCGAGGCAACGGTCGCGGGGCGCCGTGAGTTCCAGTGCCGCGACCGCGACTGCAGCAACGCGTGCCATCTGGAAGTGGCCGAGATCGACGTGCTCGGCGAACGGCGCAAGGTGGTGAGCGGCGGCCAGTGTCCCAAGTACGATGACGTCTCGCCGGCCGCCGAGAAGCTGCCGCGCGAGGCGCCCAACCCGTACCGCGAGCGCGAGGAGCTGCTTCGGGGTCTCCTCGATGAAGAGAAGGGGCGGGCCGTACCGGCCGGCCTCGTGCTCGGCCTTCCGTACGCGCACTACCTCATCGACACGCTGCCGTTCTTCCACACGCTGCTGCGACGTCTGGGTCACGACGTACGGGTCCTTCGGCCGGGTCCGGGTACCCTGGCCGAGGGCGACCGGCTTTGCGCGGCGCCCGGCGCCTGCGCGCCGGTCAAGCTGCTGCACGGCTTGGCGGGGACCGGGGTGGACGTGTTCGTGACGCCGCTCTTCGTGCACCTTCCCGTGCCCAACGCCGGCGACGTGACGTACACGTGCCCGATGGCGCAGGGCGCCCCGGACATGGTGGCGCGTGCCCTCGCCGCGGAGGGCTCGCCGGTGCGTGTTCTGCGGCCGGTGCTCTTCGAGAAGGAGGGCGAGGACTTCGCGGGCGACCGTGCCCGCCGCGCACTGCGGCACGCGGTCGATGCGCTGGCGGAAGTGGCCGGGCGCGCGCCGGCACCGGCCGGTGCGTTCGCGCGGGCCTACGACGCCGCACTGCACGCGCAACGGCGCTTCGAGGCCGGGTTGCGGAGCATCGGCTCGCGCGCTCTGGCGTGGGCGCGTGAGCACGACTACCCCGTGGTGCTTGTGGCCGGCGAGACGCACGTCATCCACGACGAGGTGCTGGACGCCGGCATCCACGAGCTCGCGGCGGCCAACGGCGCCCTGCCGCTGCCGGTGGACTGCTACCCGGTGCCGGCGGAGGTACCGGGCCTGCGTCGCGTGCACTGGGCCAGCGCCGGCCAGACGCTCCGCGCGACCGCGGCCGGCGCGCTGACCGGCGATGTGTACCCCCTGCTGCTCGGCGCCTACGGCTGCGGCCCCAACTCCATGATCGAGCACCTGTTCGCCGACCTGGTCGACGACTGGCCGCACGCCGTGCTCGAGAGTGACGGGCACGGTGGCAAGGCCGGCTACGTGACGCGCGTGCAGGCGTTCCTGCACAGCGTGCGCGCCTGGCGGGCGGCGCACCCGCGCGGCAGCGGCCCGGCCGCCCTCCCGGAGGCGCGTCTGGAGCGCTTCGACCGGCCGTTGCCGCACAGTCTCGACGCCGGCTACGACCGCTTCTACTTCGGCCACGTCGGCGGCGGGCTGGGCGAGCACCTCGCCGCGGCCATGCGCGGCGCCGGGTTCGACGCCTCCTACGTCGGGGAGCCGGATGCGGCGGCGCTGCGCGCCGCCGGCGCCGCCTGTTCCGGCAAGGAGTGCCTGCCGTACCAGCTCATCTGGGGCAGCTTCGTCCGCTTCCTCGACCGCGAGGCGCAGCGGTTCGAGGGCCGGCGCGCCCTGTTCCTGAGCGCCGGCAACGGCTTCCAGGCCTGCCGCGCCAACATCTTCCCGTACACCGTGCAGATGTCGCTGGAGCGCCTCGGCCTTGGCGACCGCGTCGAGGTCGCCGATTTCAGCCTGGTCACCGGCAACGTGCGCATGATGCCCGTCGTGTGGATCGCCCTGGTCGCGGTCGACCTGCTCAACATGCTGCGCTTCTACCACCTCGCCACGGAACGTGTGCGCGGCGACTCCGACGCGCTGTTCGAGCAGTACTCCGCGCGGCTGGTGGCGATGCTGGAGCAGCCGCGCCCCGACAAGGGGGCCGCAGGCAACGTCGCCGGGGCCTTCGCCTTCTGCGCCGAGGTCGAGGAGCTGCTGCACGAGGCCGCGCGTCGCTTCGGGGGCGAGCCCGGCGACCGGGCGCTCGCCCGCGAACTGCGCGACGTGTACCTGTGCGGTGACCTGTACCTGCGCGTGGACGAGTGGGGCAACGACGACCTGCAGCGCAAGCTCTCGGACCAGGGCCTGCGTCCCATCTTCGAGCCCTACGGCGCCTTCTTCGAGCTGCTGCAGCTCCGCCAGATCCAGGACGGCGTGCGCCTCAGGAAGCTGCCTGAGAAGGAGCTCACGCTCCTGACCATGCGGTACGTCGTCGGGCGCCTGGTCAAGGCGGTGCGAGCGGACCATCCCTGGGTCTTCTGGAACGACGTGCGCGAAGTCGACCGCGAGAGCCGCCGCCTGGTCGCGCCCTACCCGTTCGGCGAGACGATCCCGGCGGTCGGCGGGGCGCTGCTGACCTGGCGCACGCAGCCCGTGGACGGCGTCGTCTCCGTGGCGCCACGCGGGTGCGGGCCGGCGCTGGTCGCCGAGGCCCAGCTTCGGCGCGAGGCCGGCCTGCCGGCGCTCTTCATCTACAACGACGGCGACCCCATCGACGAGGCGCGCCTCGCCGGCTTCGCCTGGCGGCTGCACTCGCGCCCGCCGCGCCGCCGCGGGAACAGCAGCGGCGGTCCGGCGTCCGGCGGCGCCGGCCCGGCGCGCCGCCTCGCCGCCCCGGCGGGCGCTGCCCGCCGCGCCTGAGCCGTCCCGCCCCGAGCCCTTGACGTCCAGAGGAGGACCAGTGGCCGACTACCTGAAGAAGGCGACCCCGCCGGCCCCGGCCGACGAGCAGGCCGTGCGCGACACGGTGAGCGAGATCCTGCGGCGCGTGCGGGAGGAGGGCCTGGCGGCTGTGCGCGACTACTCGCACCGCTTCGACGGCTGGGATCCGCCCTCGTTCAGGGTGGATGAGGCCGAGATCACGGCGGCGCGCGACAAGCTCGCCCCCGAGGTCCTGGCATCCCTCGAGTTCGCGCACGCACAGGTGAGACACTTCGCCGAGCTGCAGCGCGCCAGCATGCTGGAGTTCGAGGAGGAGACGCGCCCGGGGGTCTTTCTCGGCCAGAAGCACATCCCCGTGGGCAGCGTGGGCGCCTACGTGCCCAGCGGCAAGTACCCGATGCTGATGAGCGCGCAGATGAGCATCCTCACGGCCAAGGTGGCCGGCGTGCCGCGCGTCGTCGGCTGCGCTCCGCCTTACGGCGGCGCGGGCATCTACCCCGAGGTGCTGTGGTCCATGCACCTGGCCGGTGCGGACGAGATCTGGGCGGTCGGCGGCGTGCAGGCGCTCGCCATGCTCGCCTACGGCATCGAGGGCCTGGAGCCCGTCGACCTCGTCGCCGGGCCCGGCAACATGTACGTGGCCGAGGCCAAGCGGCAGCTGTTCGGGACGGTGGGCATCGACCTGCTGGCCGGACCGACCGAGATCCTCATCATCGCCGACCGGTCGGCCGACCCGGTGATCGTCGCAGCGGACCTTCTCGGCCAGGCGGAGCACGGGCCCACCTCGCCCGCCGTGCTCGTCAGCACCTCTCGAGGGCTGGCTGAGGCGACGCTCGCGGAGCTCGATCGCCAGCTGCCGCTGCTGCCGTCCGCCGAGGTCATCCGCACGTCGTGGGGGCAGCTCGGCGAGGTGATCGTGGCGTCAGACGGCGACGAGGCGGTCGCGCTGGCCGACCGCTACGCGCCGGAGCACCTGGAGGTGCAGACCGCCGACCCTGACTGGTACGGCGAGCGCCTGCGCAACTACGGCACCCTCTGCCTGGGCGAGGAGGCCACCATCGCGTTCAGCGACAAGGCCATCGGCACCAATCACACCCTGCCGACCGCCGGGGCCGCCCGCTACACCGGCGGCCTCTGGGTCGGCAAGTTCCTCAAGACCGTCACGTACCAGCGCTGCACCAGGCCCGGCGCCCTGGACATCGCCCCGCACGCCGGCCTGCTCAGCGACGCTGAGCTCATGCCGGGGCACGCAGCCTCGGCCTACGTGCGCATCGAGAAGTACCGGGACTGAATCCGCGCGCTCAGGCCCCGGGCGTCAGGGGCGGCTCCGGCTCGAGTCCGCCCGTGTCGTCGGGGACGCTCGGACCGGTTGCGCGGCGCAGCAGCAGGAACAGTGCCGCGCCGAGGAGTCCGCAGGCCCCGACCAGCGCGAAGGCCACGCGGCCGCCGAGGGCGTCGAGCACGGCGCCGCCGATGAGGGGCCCCAGGGCGTAGCCGCCCATGTACACCAGCGTCCAGGCGCCCATGTACCGGCCACGCAGGTCCGCCGGCGCCAGGTGGGCGACCACCGCGGCCGCGATGGGGATGAACAGCACCAGCCCCACGGCCACGGCGATCATGCAGGCAAAGGTCCACGGCCACGGGACGAACGCGGCCGTGCCGACGCCGGCGCCCAGGCAGAGGCTCGCCAGCGCCAGAGAGACGAGCCGATCCCGCTTTCTCAGGGCCCGGATCAACGGGTACTGGAGCGCTGTCAGGACAACGCCGTATGCGACGAGCAGCATGCCCCAGGCTTCGGCCGAGACCCCCTGCACGTCACCGAGCATGATGGGCATGGTCACCCAGATCTGCCCGAAGACGTACAGCGGCAGCAGCGCCGCGAGGCAGAACCACAGCAGGCGCCGGTCGCGCAGCACCCTGCCGTACCCGTGCAACGAGCGCACGAGAGAGTCCGAGTGTCCGGCGCCCGGCCGCGTCTCGGTGAATCGGGTCAGGATCAGCACCAGGAACGCGGCGATGATGACGCCGCCCGTGAGGAAGGCCAGGCGGAAGCTGGGATCGGCTGCGAGCAGCGGCGCCGCGAGGAGTGGGCCGACGGTGATGCCGGCGTTCATGGCTACCCGAAGGATGCTGTAGGCCTCGTCGCGCCTGCCGACGGGCGCGAGGTCCGCGACCATGGCGTTCGTGGACGTGATGAACAGCGCCCAGCCGCAGGCCGCCTCGAAGGCGATGAGGGCGACAACCAGCCACAGCTGCGTGGTGAGCCCGAGTCCGATCAGGAGGCAGGTGGCGCTGAAGATCGAGAGGGCGAGGACGGGGCGGCGTCCGAAGCGGTCGACGGCCGCGCCGCCGGCGATCTGCAGCGGCAGGCCGGCGAGCAGGGACAGGCCGATGACGAGACCGACGGTCGTGGTGGAGAGGCCAAGACGCTGGTTCAGGTAGACGGTCTGGAAGGGATAGCACGTGTTGTACCCGACCAGGAAGACGCACGCCCCCGCAGTCAGCAACCAGAACTGGCGCGGCAGGCCGCGCCGCCGGGCGCGGACCCCGGTCCTCGTGTGCTCGCTCAGTTGTGCTCCCACCTCCGCTGCGGACTCTACAGTCCCCCGGCTCGCACCTCACCCGCCGGGGCCGCCGGTCCACGACGGCGGACGGTGTTCGCGCGGCAGGTGTCGCGGGAAGGCTGCTCGAAGGAGCCGCACCCCGAGGAGGCCGCATGAGCAGTACGTCGCCGCGCCGCGTGGAGCGAGTCGTGGAACCGCAGCCGGTGTTGGAGGGCGCCGGAGTGCGCCTGCGGCGCAGCATCGCCGGCGCGGCACTCGATTACCTGGACCCGTTCCTGCTGCTCGATCACTTCCAGTCGGACGAGCCGTCCGACTACCTCGCGGGTTTCCCGTGGCACCCGCATCGCGGTATCGAGACCGTCACGTACATGCTGGCCGGCGAGGTCGACCACCGCGACAGCATCGGCAACGCCGGCGCCATCGGCCCGGGCGACGTGCAGTGGATGACCGCCGGCGGCGGCATCATGCACGAGGAGATGCCGCGGCCGGGCGCCGATCGGCGGATGGGCGGCTTCCAGCTCTGGGTGAACCTGCCGGCCTCGCTGAAGATGACGAAGCCGCGCTACCAGGATCTGCCGTCGGCGAGCATCCCTGAGGTGCGTCGCGACGACGGCACTGTGGTGCGCGTGATCGCCGGCGAGGTGGACGGGGTCAGGGGTGCCGTCACGGAGATCTTCGCCGAGCCCGAGTACCTCGACGTGACGCTGCCCGCCGGCGCGCACTTCGTCCAGCCGGTGCCGCGTGGTCACGCCGCCTTCGCCTACGTGTTCGAGGGCGAGGGCGCCTTCGGCGTGAGCGCCGATCTGGGCTACCGCGGCGAGCTGGACGGCGTGCTGCTCGCCGCCCCGCACCTGGCCGTCTTCGGTGACGGCGACGAGGTGCGCGTGGAGGCCGACGGCGGCCCGCTGCGGTTCCTCCTTGTCAGCGGCCGTCCGCTCGGCGAGCCCATCGCGCGCTACGGCCCCTTCGTGATGAACACGCGGGAGGAGCTGCAGCTCGCACTGCGTGACCTGCAGGACGACACCTTCGTGTGGCGCGACGACGCGGCTTGGGCGCGGCGCCGCGCGACCTGGTCGCCGGACGCATCCGCGCCCTGACGGATCGCCCCGGCCGCCGTTCCGAGCCTACGCGCTCAGCCGAAGCGTCGCCGCGACCGGCCAGTGGTCCGAGGGCAGGCCTTCCGCCGGCGTCCGCTGGACCACGCGCGCGTCCAGCACCTCCCATTCCGGCGTGACGAGCACGTAGTCGATACGCGTGCCGTCGGCGGCGCCGTCCCACCCGTGGTGCGTGCCGGCGCCGGACCCGCGCTCGCCGGCGCCGGCCAGCGTGTCGCGCAGCCCCCCGGCGACCAGGGCCTTCACGGCCGGGTCGCCGGCCGTCGCGTTGAGGTCGCCGAGCACGATCCACGGCAGCTGCGGGTCGAGCCGATCGAGCAGGGCGCCGGCGCTGCGCAGTCGCGATGCCGCCGATGCCCCGTCCCAATGCGTGTCGGCCACACCGAAGCGCCGGCCGCTGTCGAGGTCGGTGAACCGGCACAGGGTGACGATGCGCGTCGTCGGGTTGCCCCAGCTGCGCGACCCGGGGGTGGCCGGCGTAGCGGAGAGCCAGCGTACCGTCCATGAGTCCACACGCAGGCGCGCCGGCCTGTACAGCACGCTGCAGCGCTCGCCGCGCCCACGCCCGTCGTCGCGGCCCGCGCCCACGGCCGCGTAGCCGTGCAGACGGCGCGTGAGGTAGCGCTGCTGGAAGCCGTGGACCTCCTGCAGGCCCACGACCTCGGCGTGCAGGGCGTCGACGGCGGCCGCCGCGGCGCGACGCCGGAGGGGCCACGAATGGCGCCCGTCCCAAGCCAGGCCGTGGCGGAGGTTGAAGCTGGCGGCGACGAGGGCGGCGGTCCCTTGGTGCAGACCGTCGCCCTCGTCGCCCCCCGTGTCGTTGCCGCCGGCCTTCACGCCGGGAACATGTCGGCCTTGGTGGCCGCGTCCTCGTAGCCCTTGGCGAGGTGGTCACTGGGTCGCTCGTGGCGCCGGCGTTCCTCGCGGGACTTCATCTCACGGAGCTCGTTCGCCGTGGGCTTGCCGTAATCGTGTCCGCCGCGCTCGACGTAGTCCTTGAAGACGACGAGGTCCCGGGCCATGTTCTGCTCCACGATGTCGGGAGACGGTTGTCCTGCGCCGTCGGTCTCGAAGGCGAACTCCACGATGGTGTGCGCGCCTTCACCGGGGGCGAACGAGACCATGCCGGCCTGGACGGCGTCGATGCAGACGAGCTCGTCGCACGCCAGGTGGTGCTGACCATGGCGTACGGAGCGGACGAAATGCGACCAGGTGGCCTCGGTCACGGAGGGTGGTGCTTCGACCTCTATGCGGCGACGCAGCGTTGCCATCTGAGGCCCCCTTCCTGCCTGTAGGGTACGCCGCGTAGGTACCCGGGCGCCGGAGACGGGGAAACGTCGCGCCGCTTTTCACAACCTGCGACCCGTGGAGCAGGCGAGAGGGGGCGGTGGCCGCGAGGTCACCGCCCCCTCTCGCTGCGCTCACCCGCGACCTGTCGGCGCCCGAGGCGCGGGCAGGTCTCTCAGGCCTGTTCCTGCGCCTCCAGCTCCCCGGCCGCCTGGGCGATCGCCTCCTTGAGGACGCCTTTGTCCATCTCGACCTCGAGCGAGGCGTAACGCTTCGCCCGCGAAAGCGCCGACTCGATGTACGACTGAAGCACCGATTCGCCCACGATGAGCAGCGCCGCCTGGCCTTCGTCAAGCAGGTCGCCGAGCTCCTTGACGTCGTGTCGCGACATGCCCTTCCAGAAGTGGCCGATCAGCCCGCCGACGACGCCGCCGACCGCCGCCGTGACCGGCACCGACGGCGGGAAGAGGATGCCGAGGGCAGCACCGGCGGCGACGCCCGTCCACGCCGCATGCTGTGTGGGCTTCTCGTACTTGGACACGTGCACCCAGCCGCGGTCGCTCTTGGCGACCACGGCCGCGTCGTAGGTGCCCAGCTCGTGGTCGCGGTGCAGCTGCTTCACGTCCCGGAAGTCGTCGCGCGCCGCCTCCTCGGTGTCGTACACGGCCAGGAACAGGTATACGGGTTCGTCTGCCATGCCTCTCCCTCCTCAGGGGCGGCGCCGCGGTCTGACCGCCGGCCCGCCCATCGCTCCGTCGCCGAAGCGGCTGTTCGACGCGCGCCTCGGCGTGCTGCCGTTCGCACTCGGCCGTTGCGCGGGTACCAGGGAGCGGGTGCGCTTCACCTGAGCGCCGGCCGTGCCGACTCTCCCGCCTCGATCGCGGGTGGACGCTTCTGGATGCCCATGCGTTTTCCCGTGGAAACGTGGCCGGGGGTACTCTTCGCCGGAGGCCGCGCGGCCGATAGAATGTGCACACCTGCCGCGCGGCGCGAGGGGGAGCAGTGCCACCTTCAGAGCAGACCCGCACCAGCATAGGCGTGATCTCCGACACCCATGGGCACTTCGACCCGCTGGTGCTGGACCTCTTCGCCGGCGTCGACCACATCATCCACGCCGGCGACGTGATCGACACGGCCACCCTCGTCGCGCTGGAGACGGTAGCGCCCGTCACCGTGGTGCCCGGCAATCTCGACACGGGCAAGCTGGCGCGCCAGCCGCGCGAGGTGGCCGGGTCCGTCGGCGGCGTGCTCTTCGTCGTCGGGCACAAGCGCAAGCGATTGCTCAAGAAGCTGCTCACGGGCAAGATCGACGGCCTGCCGACCGGACGTGAGCCCGACCTCGTGGTGTTCGGGCACGACCACATCCCCTCGGTCGAGTGGGTGGACGGCACCCTGTACCTGAACCCCGGCACGGCCTCCTCGCCGCACGAGGAGGACGATGACCCCACCATCGCCGTCGTGACGCTCGAGTCCACGGGTCTCGGTGTCCGCTTCGTGCCGCTGGTGCGCTCCGCAGAGGCGCTCACCGGCTGACCGCGGCCCAGCGGCCGGGGCCGCGCCGCGGGCGGCCCCCGCCGGCCGCCCCGCCCCACCCGGTCACACTCCCCCCAGGAGGTGCTCGTGAAGTCGCACACCGCGTACAAGACGTTCCACGTCGACCAGCGCCGCGCGTTCGTGCGCATCACCGACGACGTGCAGCGGGCCGTCGACGAGAGCGGCATCCGCGAGGGCATGGCCCTGGTCTCCGCGATGCACATCACCGCCGGCGTGTGGGTCAACGACGACGAGCCCGGCATCCAGGCCGACGCCCTCGAGTGGCTCGACAAGCTGGCGCCGCCGTCGTGGAAGGAGCCGGCCAACGACGTCGCCCGGGAGTTGCTCCCAGGCCCCGGGGACTACCGCCACCACCGCGGCGGCTACGAGGACAACGGTGACGCCCACCTCAAGAACCTGCTGGTGCACCACCAGGTCATCGTCCCCGTCACGGACGGCCGCCTGGATCTCGGGCCGTGGCAGGCCGTCTTCTACTGCGAGTTCGACGGCCGGCGCGACAAGCGCCTCATCATCAAGGTGATGGGGGAGTGACGTGCCTGGGCGTCAACCGGCGAGGAGTCGGGCAACGTGAGGGCGAAGTGAGCCGCGACAGGTTCGCGTGAACGGGGAGGATGCACGATGAGTGACAGACAATCGGTCGTGGTCGTCGGCGACGGCGATGACCTTGTGAGGGGCAGCTGGGGGGTGATGCTGGCCATCGGCATCGTCGCCATCGTGTTCGGCGTCATCGTGCTGCTCAACATCTGGGGCGGCGTGCGACTGGTGGCCATCCTCGCCGGCCTCTTTCTCATCTTCGCCGGCGTCATGCAGTTCGTGAGTGTGCGCGGGCACCGGCGCAAGACGGGACGCATCATCTCCGGCGTCATCGCGCTCGCCATCGGGATCGGGCTGATCGTCTGGCCGGACACGTCGGTCAAGACCGTGGCGGTGCTCGTCGGCCTGGCGTTCCTCATCTGGGGCGTCGCCTGGGCCGTCGCGGCGCTCGTCGACCGCGGCGAGGGCTGGGGCGTGGCCCTGGGCTTCAGTATCGTGCTCGCCGTCGTCGGCGCCGTGTTCATCGCCTGGCCGGGCCCCACCATCGCCATCTTGATGGCGCTGGTGGGCATCGCCGCTCTCGTGTTCGGCATCGCCTCGGTGGCCCAGGCCCTTGCCTTGAGAAAGGCGTAGGGAGGGGCCCCCCTACGAGCGCAGAAGCGCGAACAGGAGGCAGGCCGCCACGGCGATGGCGCCGATGAGCAGGACGATGCGCGTGGTGTACATGTGCCGCATGCGGACGCTCCCTCAGACCAGGTCGAAGCGCTCGGTGTAGATGCTCGGCCAGGGCACGCCCACGCGCCTGAGCGAGTCCTCGACGTGATCCATCAGGGGTTTCGGACCGCAGACGAAGTAGACGTATCGCTCCTTCGTCGCAGGCAGCCATTCCTGCAGCATGGCGCGGTCGATGCGGCCCCGCTCGCCCATCCAGTCGGCAGGCGCACTCGACGCCACCTCGACCACGCGCAGGTCCAGTCGCGACCGTAGCGCCTGGATCTCCTCGTGGAACGTGAACTCGTCCGGGCCCCTGGCGCCGTAGAGCAGCAGGTGCGGCCGAGGGTCTGCGCGGTCGGCCAGCGTGCGCAGCATGCTCATGATCGGCGTGATGCCTGTGCCGCCTGCGACGAAGACGCACCCGTCGCCCTCGTAGCGGTCCACGGTGAACGCGCCGTGTGGGCCTTCGACGAAGGCGGTCGTCCCTGGCGCCACGGCGGCTACGCTCCGAGTGAAGTCACCGGTCTCTTTGATGGTGAACGAGATGCGGTCACGTGTCTCGGCACTGGAGGAGAACGAGAAAGGGTGATCCTCGATGGCGAACGGCGTGCTCCCCAGGGTGAGCCAGGCGAACTGGCCCGGGAGAAAACGAATCCCGGGGTGCCCCACCGGGCGGAGTACCAGCGTGGTAGCCCTTCCACGCTCCTCGATGACCCCATCCACCATCCATGGGCGGTGGAGCAGTCGAAGGGGGACGACGAAGCGCACGTAGACGAGCAGCCCGATGACGGCGAGCACCATGGCCGCCCAAAGGGCGCGCTTCCACGGAAGGTCGACGTACCAGCCGACGAGTTCGATGTGGACGAGCGCGAACGCCAGGGCGGCGACGGCGAGCACACCATGCATGGTGCGCCACCTCTCGTAGGCGAGGCGCAGCCTGCGCCTGAGCAGGGAGACGCCCACCAGGGCGATGAGGGCGACTGTAGCCGCCAGCGCGAAGCGGGCTCGCCAAGGAGCGGCTGCCACGTTGAGCAGGCCGAGAGCGTCCGTCCGGGTCGCGAACAGGATGAACGGGTGCGCAAGAGCCAGACACATGGCGAGGATCGAGATCTGCTTGTGGAAGCGCAGGACGATGTCGATGCCGTACGGCGCCGCGATGTGGCTGAATCGCGCGGTGATGGCGAACTGCAGCCCGATCATGGCCAACGCCACAAAGCCCAGCGCCACGGAGAGCTCGGTCCAGAAGTCGCGTCCGGGGTGCCCCCGGTAGAGGAACGCAACAGCGAGAGGCACGAGGGAGAGGGTCACGTAGAGCGCCAGCCAGAAGATGCCGCCGAGGAGGCGACGCAGACGGGTGTCGTACGCTGCCATGGCGGTAGTGTACCCCGGCCGGGGCCGGCACCTGCCTCGAGCGTCTGTTCGCAGGGAACCCGCCGTGCATGACGAAACCGGCACGCACGCGAGAGAGACGGCCTGCCGCGCAGGGCGGGCGTACTGGAGGTCCACCGGTGGCACAGTTTCACGGCGACGACGAGCCGCTCGTCAGAGGTCTTCACTGGGTCATCCGTATGGCAGTACGAGTCCTCGCGATCCTCATGACCGGGGTGATCGCTTTCGGAGTCGCCGACGTGGTGTACGTCCTGTACAAACGACTCATGGCCGAGCCGGCCTGGTTCCTGGAGATCAGCGATATCCTCGCCACGTTCGGTGCATTCATGGCCGTCCTCATCGCCATCGAGATCTTCGTGAACATCGTGAGCTACCTGCGCGAGGACGTGATCCACGTTCGCATCGTCCTCGCCACGGCCCTCATGGCCATCGCCCGCAAAGTGATCATCCTCGACTACTCGACCACATCGCCCCAGTACATCTACGCTACCGCGGCGGTGGTCGCTGCCATGGCGCTCGCCTACTGGCTCATCGTGCGGTACCGGCCGGTGAGCGGCGCGGAAGTCGACTGACGCAGCGTCCACCTGGCCGGGCCCACTCGCGGCGCCGTGCGGGAACGGTGGTTCCTGGGCCCTCCGGCCGCTGAGCAGCTCGCCCGGCCTCACCGGTTCCGGAGCCGCTCGCGGATGTTCCTGTAGTGACGCGACTGGCCGAGGTTCTGTACGACCAGCGCCACCACGGTGATGAGGTAGAGCTGGCCGAGCACGGCTTCGCACGCGGCCGTCATGCGCCCCACGCTGCCGGCCGCCGTGAGGTCGCCGTACCCCACGGTCGTGATGGTGATGAAGCTGAAGTACAGGTAGTCGATCGTGCCGGCCCTCGCCGGCGGCTGGAGCTGCGCGAAGAACGGCGCGCCCTCCACCCAGGCCGTCAGGGAGTAGACGCTGGCGAAGAACATGGCCAGCAGCAGGTAGATGCAGACGGCGCCGTAGAAGGTATTGAGGCTCACGGTGGGGTGTGAGGCCAGGCGCCTCACGATGGCGACCGGAGCGACCACCACCAGCAGCACGGTGAGCGCGGCGGCCACGCCGCGCCCGGTCTCTTCGCTGCCGAGGACGGTGGCGACGACGGCTGCCGCGGTGGCGATGGGGATGAGCGCCATCGCCCAGCGCAGCAGGAGGCGCTGCACGCGCGAGGCACGCAGCGCCAGCCAGGTGGTGGCGGCGAGCAGCACCAGCGAGGCCACCCGGCCCCAGGTGTCGTCGCCGCCGATGGCCGTGACGAAGAAGGTCGACACCAGCAGCAGAAGCACGAGGCCGAAGCTGTCGGTGAACCTCAGGCCCTTGTCCTCGGACTCCTCCTGGCCCTCGATCGTGTCGAGCAGGTCCTCGAGCTTCTGAGCCTCGCCGGGCGTCACCTCGGGCGGAGTCGCGGCGGCCGGAGCTCCGGTGGAGGCCGCCTCTCCCTGCGGCCGGTCCGGCTGACCCGGCATCCCGGGAGGCTGCCCCTGGGGCGGCCGTGCGTTGTCGTCGGCGGCGGTCATGGTCCCGGCGAAACTGTATCTCAGGCGCGCCGTGGTGCAACTGCGAGCGCGGGGCCGGGTGGCGCCGGCGGCGAGCGGTCGCGCAGCGGCCGCTGCACCGAAGCCGTCGGCAGGGCTGCCGGAGCGCGCGCCGAAGCCCTGTGGTCTACACTCGTCGTACAGCGACTGCGAGGAGGGCATGGACTACCAGCGGTACACCTCGGGCCCACGGCGCGACCGTAGCTACCGCCGGCGCCGGCTGAGGCGCCGGCGTCTCACAGGGCTCGTCGTGGTCGTCCTCGTGGTCGCCGCCGTCGCGACCGCCCTCGTAGTGGTCACTCGCGGCGGTGACGGCGGCGGCGGCACGACCGCCGCCCCCTCGTCGTCCTCCGGCGCCGCGTCGGCCTCCGCCACTCCGACCCCCAGGCCGACCGTGCCGCCCCCCGAGGTCTGGGAGGCGAGCGCTTCCAGGCCCGTGCGCGTGTGGGTCGGTGGCGACTCCATGGGAGGCGAGCTCGGCTGGAGTCTCGCGCCCATGCTCGAGAACACGGGCGTGCTCGAGCCCATCCTTTTCTACAAAGACTCCACCGGCATCTGCCGCTGGGATTTCTACCACTGGGGCGACAAGATCGAGTCGGTCATGCGCAACGACGAGCCCGACGCCGTGGTGCTCATGATGGGCACCAACGACACGCAGTCGGTGTGGCAGAACGGCGACTGGATCGCGCACGGCGATCCCGACTGGAAGCGCGTCTACCAGAAACGTGTCGCCGACATGACGAAAGACGCCATCAAGGGCGGCGCCCGCCGCGTCTACTGGGTCGGCATGCCCATCATGCAGGAGGACTGGCGCAACCCCTGGATGAAGTCCATCAACAAGATCGTGCAGAAGGCGGTGGCCGAGATCCCGGGGGCGCGGTACATCGACTCGTGGGAGCTCTTCGTGGACGACGACGGCGAGTACGTGTCCTCGCTACGCCTCGGCGACGGCGTGCACTTCACGGTGGAGGGTCAGAAGCTCGTCGGCAAGGCCGTGCTCAAGGCCATCAAGAAGGACTGGCTGCCCAACGGCGTGCCGTCGCCGGAGCCGGAGGCGACCCCGATGCCCGAGGCCTCGTCGATCTGATGCCGGAGCGGCTTCCCGCGCCGGGGGCCATAATGGGACCATGATGCCACCGTTGTTCGCCACACTCCCGCTCGACGTGTTCGACGCCGCCAAGCGGCCGCTCTTCTTCCTTCTCCTGGCGTTCATTCTCACGTTCGTGGTGGTGCGCATCAACACGCGCCGGGTCCGGGCCAAGGGGGGCGCCGGCACGGGCGCCGGCAGTATCGTCACTCCCGGCGGACTGCACATCCACCACTCGGTGTTCGGCATCATCATGATGGTGGTGGCCGGCATCCTGGAGTTCGCGCTGCAGTCGCGCACGCCATACGTGGAGATCATCGCCTGCGCGTTCGGCGTCGGCGCTGCTCTCACGCTCGACGAGTTCGCCCTCATCCTGCACCTCGAGGACGTCTACTGGACCGGCGAGGGCCGCCAGTCGATCGACGCGGTGATCCTCGGGCTCACGTTCATGATCCTGCTGCTGACGGGGCTCGTGCCGGGCGGCCTCTCCGAATTCGGTGACTACCTCACCATCTCGCGGTGGGCGGCGGTCGCCTTCGTGTCGTGCAGCGCCGTCTTCGTCATGGCCTGCTACCTCAAGGGCAAGCTCTTCATGGGCACGGTCGGCATCTTCATCTCGCCGATCGCCCTGATCGGCGCCGTGCGCCTGGCCAAACCCAACTCGCCGTGGGCGCGCCTGCGCTACGCGCGGAGCCCCATCAAGATGGAGCGCGCCCGCCGCCGGCACGAGGGGTTCAACCGACGCTGGCGGGAGCGCAAGCACTACGTGTGGGACCTCATCGGCGGGCGGCCGCACCTGCACCTGCCGCACCTCCACGGGCAAGCGCGCAGAAGCGCGCCAGCCGCAGTGGCGCCCGTCGCCCCGCAGGAGGCGGGTGTTCTGCCCGAGGTCGAACGGGACCCGGCGGCCGCGGCGCACTGAGGTCCCTGCCGGACTCCTCAGGGTCCGGCCGAAGAACGCCGGTTGGCAGCGCGTCGTCCCTCCCCCTAGACTGACGCCCGGACACGCATGCTCTTCCCCACCATCACATTCGCGGTCTTCTTCCTGCTGGTCTTCATCGGGAACTGGCTGCTCATGCCCAGACCGCGGCTGTGGAAGCCGTTCATCCTCGTGGCCAGTGCCGTGTTCTACGGCTGGTGGGAGTGGCGCTTCGTCCTGCTGCTCGCCGTGAGCGCCGTGGCCAACCAGCTGTTCGCGTCCGCCATCCAGGGCGCCCGCACGCGGAGCGGCAGGAAGTGGCTGCTGGCCGGCGCCGTGGCCGCCAACCTGGGCGTGCTGGGCTGGTTCAAGTACTACGGCTTCTTCGTGACCTCGGTGGTCAACTTCCTCGGCGCCTTCGGCCTCAACGCCGACCTGCCGCTGTTGCGCATCGTGTTGCCGATCGGCATCTCCTTCCTCACGTTCCGTGTGCTCAGCTACGTCATCGACGTGTACCGCGGTACCCTGCGCACGGCCTCCCTGCTCGACTTCGCCGTGTACGTCGCCTTCTTTCCGTACACTCTCGCCGGACCCATCGCCCGCGCCTCGGAGTTCCTGCCGCAGCTCAACGCGCCCCGCGACCCCCGCCGCGTGGACACGTCGAGGGCGTTCTTCCTGATCTTCGCCGGACTGGCCAAGAAGATGCTGCTGGCCGACTACCTCGCCACACACATCGTCAACGGCGTGTTCACCACGCCCGGCGAGTACTCGTCGCTGGAGGTCCTGGTGGGCGTCATCGGGTACTCGGTGCAGATCTACTGCGATTTCAGCGCGTACGCCGACATCGCCATCGGCATCTCGCTGCTGCTCGGCTTCGAGTTGCCGGACAACTTCGACCGGCCGTACACCGCCGTCTCGGTGCAGGACTTCTGGCGCCGCTGGCACATGACCCTGTCTCGCTGGCTGCGGGACTACCTGTACATCCCGCTGGGCGGCAGTCGCAGGGGCCAGGTGCGCACGTACGTGAACCTGATGCTGACCATGGTGTTGGGCGGCCTCTGGCACGGCGCGGGATGGACGTTCATGTTCTGGGGTCTGCTGTACGGCGGCGCGCTCGTAGTCGAGCACCGGCGCCTCGACGTACGCAAGGCCAGGGCGGCCCGGCGGCAGCGTGTGGGAGGGTCCCTGGCCGTGCCGTCCGCCGGGGCGGGCGCCCTTCACGATGGCGCGGAGGCGTTCGCTCCCGGGACGCCGGCGGCCGCCGGCGTCTCCGACCTGGAGCGCAGCGCCCGCGCCCTGGCCGCCATGGGTCCCAGCGGGCCGGTCTTCGCGGCGCCGGTGGCGGCCGTGGCGGCGCCGTCGCGCTCCGGCCCCGTGCCGGCCGCGCCGCTCCAGTACGACAGGCGCCCCTGGGGCGGCGGCTGGCTGCCGCGTCTCGGCGTGTTCGCGTTCGTGACCTTCGCCTGGGTGTTCTTCCGCTCGCCCACGTTCGCGGCCGCGCTCGACGTGCTCGCCCAGTTGTTCCGCGGCTGGGGCAGTGTGGGCGCCGCCGTCACCCCGGCCGTGCTGCTGGTCATCGTCGTCGGCGTCGGCGTGCAGTACGTGCCGAACACGGTCTACCAGCGCGTGCAGGCCGGGTTCTCGGTGCTGAACCCTGTGCTGCAGGGCCTCGCCCTGGCCGTGGGCTTCATGCTGCTCGACGTGCTCGGCCCGACGGGACCGGCCAGCTTCCTCTACTTCCAGTTCTGATGGGCGACCCCGGCGACAAGCTCCCGTTCGGCCGCCGCCGGCGCACCGCGGCCAGCGCCCTCGTGGTGATCCTCATCGCCTTCGGCCTCGGGGTGCTGTTCAACGCCCCGGCCATGAAGAAGACCGCCCTGGAGCTGCCGTTCGGCGGCGCCCGCAGCTTCCGCCTGGCGCTGGTCGGCCCCGCCGCCGCGGTCAGCGGTTGGTTCTACCTGGACCGCCCGGCACGGTTCGCCGCAGGGCTGCTCGGCAAGCCGGACCCGGGACCGCGCGAGGTCCAGGTGGTGGAGGTGCCGACGCCGACCCCCGAACCATCGGCCACGAAGAAGGGCGACAAGGGCGACAAGGACGGCGGCAAGACGCCCATCGGCGAGCGCCCGCTGCCCAAGCCCTACGCCGGCCACCCGATGCACCTGTACATCGCCGGCGACTCCATGGCCGGCATCCCCGGCATGGCCCTCGTCAATCTGGCCAAGGACACCAGGCTCATCAAGCCACTCCTCGACTACCGTATCTCCACCGGCCTGGTGCGTCCCGACTTCTTCAACTGGCCGCTGCAGCTGAAGCAGCAGGTGAAGGCGTTCGATCCCGGCGCCGTCGTGGTGATGTGGGGCGCCAACGACAACCAGGGCGTCGAGACGTCGACCGGGAAGGTGTACCAGTTCGGGAGCAAGGGCTGGCAGAAGGAGTACCGCAAGCGCATCGAGGACGTCATCGCGATCCTCTTCGCCGGCGGCGTGCGGCGCATCTACTGGGTCGGCCAGCCCATCATGCCGGACGCGTCCTACGACCGGCAGATCCGCCTGATGAACGACCTGTTCGAGAGCGTGGCGGCCGGGCACGCGGGCGTGCGGTACATCGACGCGTACTCGGTGCTCTCCACCGGCAGCGGAGGGTACTCGCAGTATCTCAAGGACGAGCAGGGCGAGACCCAGCAGGTCCGTGAGGCCGACGGCGAGCATCTGACCTATGCCGGCGGCATGCGCCTGGCCAGGGAGGTCATGGCGGCCATCAAGGCCGACTGGCTGACGAAGGACAAGAAGGAAGGCTCCGGCCGGAGCAGAGCCGGGGTCTCCTCCTCACCCTCGGCCAAGGCGTCGCCCAAGGCGAGCGCCACGCCGGCGCCCTGACGCCGGCCCGCTTGCGGGACCGCCCGGGCGGCCGGGTCCGTCCACCGACGCCGCCCGGGCGCGGCGGCATGGGGCCGACCCCGGTCGCTGTAGTAGCATCCGGCCATGCTGTTCCCGACCATCACCTTCGCCGTCTTCTTCCTCGTCGTCTACGCGCTCAGCTGGCTGCTGATGCCGCGGTTCCGGCTGTGGAAGTGGTTCATCATCGCGGCGAGCTACGTGTTCTACGGCTGGTGGGACTGGCGCTTCGTCCTGCTGCTCGTGGTCGCCACCATCGCCAACCAGGCGCTGGCGGTGCAGATCCGGCGGGCGCGCGGCCGGCGCAGCGGGGCGCGCGCCGCGAAGGGTTGGCTCACCCTCTCAGTCGTCTTCAACCTCGGCCTGCTCGGCTACTTCAAGTACGTCGACTTCTTCGCCGTGAACCTCGACCACCTGCTCAGCAGCATCGGTCTGGGGGCGCCGCTGCCGCTGTTGCGCGTGCTGCTCCCGGTGGGCATCTCGTTCCTCGTGTTCCGCGTGCTCACCTACACGATCGACATCTACCGCGGGCAGCTGGCGCCGGCCTCCACCCTGGACTTCGGCGTGTACGTCGCCTTCTTCCCTTACCTCCTCGCGGGGCCCATCGCCCGGGCCCGCGACTTCCTCCCGCAGCTGGCCTCGCCCAGGAACCCGCACTCCGTGGACGCCGGGCGCGCCTTCGTGCTCATCCTCGGGGGCCTCGCCAAGAAGCTTTGGATAGCGGACTACCTGTCCACGCACATCGTCAACGGGGTCTTCCTGTCGCCGCAGTCCTACTCGGCCTGGGAGACGGCGTGGGCCATCGCCGCCTACTCCGTGCAGATCTACTGCGACTTCAGCGCCTACAGCGACATCGCCATCGGCATCTCGCTGTTGCTCGGGTTCGAACTGCCCGAGAACTTCAACGCCCCGTACACGGCGCGCACCGTCCAGGACTTCTGGCGCCGCTGGCACATCACCCTCTCCAGCTGGCTGCGCGACTACCTCTACATCCCGCTGGGCGGGAACCGCAAGGGACCCGGGCGCACCTACGTGAACCTCATCGTGACGATGCTGCTCGGCGGCCTCTGGCACGGCGCCGGGTGGAACTTCATCCTCTGGGGCGGCATGCACGGCGTAGGCATGGCGCTGGAGCGGGCCCGCGGCGAGACGCGGCGGCGGCGCGGCATCCCGGACCCGGGTCGCACGGCCGGCGCGCGGGCGCTGCAGCGCGCCGGCGTGTTCGTGTTCGTCAGCATCGCCTGGGTGTTCTTCCGGGCCGACTCCGTCGGCGCCGCCTTCTCGGTGCTCTGGCGCCTGATCGCGGGGCTGGGCAGCATCGGCACGGCCGTCACCTGGCCGGTGGTCGGGCTCGTCGTGGTGGGCGTCGCCATCCAGTACGTGCCGCGCGGCTTCATCGAGCGCCTGGAGGGAGGGCTCTCGCGCATCGGGTGGGCCGGGCAGGCCGCGGTGCTGGCGGTGGGTCTGTTCCTGATCGACACGCTGGGGCCGCAGGGCGCGGCCGAGTTCCTCTACTTCAAGTTCTGAGCCGGGTGACGGCTGCGGAGACCTGATGGCGGACTGGGACGACGAGGGCAGGGACAACAGGCCGTTCCCGGACGGGGACGATGAGGACCTGTTCGTGTGGGGCGAGCTGCGGCCGCCGGCGCGGTCGCCGGGGCGCGAGCCCCCACGGCCGCGCCGGGACAGGCCCGGACCCGTGCCGGCGGCTTGGGACGATCTCGACCGGACGGCTCGGTACCGGCCGGCGGAGCCCCGGCCGCGGCCGCGGCCCGACGAGGACGACACCGGCGGGTATGAGGTGCCGACCGGGCGGCCGCGCCCGGCCGACGTGCGCCGCGACACGCGGTACGGCGCCGACGACGAGTGGCAGGAGTGGCTCGATCCGGGAGAGGGAGCGCAGTCCCGCCGGCCGGTGCCCGGCGAAGGGCCCGGCGGCCCGTTCGGGCCCGACGCGCTCGGGCCGTTGCCCGAGCGCGCCAGGCCACGCCGCCGCCGGGCCTCCGCCGGCGCCGTGCTCGCCGCCATGTTGCTCGGCTTCCTGGTCGCCGGCCTGCTCGACGCCGCCGCCATCCAGAAGCGCGTCGAGGGCGAGGAGCTCGGCGGCATGCGCAGCCTGCAGCTCGCCCTGCTCAAGCCGGTCGTCGCGGCGAGCGGCTGGCTGCAGCTCGACCGCCCGGCCGAGGCGCTCAACGCCGCCCTCGGCCGCGGCGAGGAGAAGCACCACACGCTCGCCGAGACGAAGACGCAGAAGAAGTCGCACTGGCCGCGGGAGATCACCGCGGCCAAGCCACTGCGCCTGTGGATCATCGGCGACTCGATGGGCCAGGTCTTCGGCTCGTCGCTCGAGAACCTCGCCGAGGACACGGGGCTGATCAAAGCCAAGATGGAGTACAAGGTGTCCAGCGGTCTCAGCCGTCCGGACTTCTACGACTGGCCGCAGCACATGATCGACCAGATCGTCGACTGGAACCCCGACGCTACCGCCGTGCTGTTCGGCGCCAACGACGGCCAGAACTACTACCACGAGGGCAGGGTCCTCAAGGTCGGCACCAAGGCCTGGCAGGCGGAGTACGCGAGACGTGTGGGCAAGGCGATGAAGATCCTCACCAGAGGCGGCCGCCGCGTGTACTGGGTCGGGCAGCCCATCATGCGCAACTCCGTGTATCGAGACAAGACGGCGATGATCGACAAGATCTACGCGGCCGAGGCCAAGAAGCACGACGGGGTGCAGTACATCTCCACGTGGATGCTCTTCGCCAACGAGAAGGGCGGGTACACGGAGGCGCTGAAGGACGAGGGCGGCGACCTCGTGATCATGCGCGCTCCCGACGGCGTCCATCTCACGCGCGCCGGCGGCGACCGCATGGCGCAGGTCGTGCTGGACGTCATCGAGCAGGACTGGGGCATCCCGCAGCAGCCGTAAGCGCGCCCCGGCGCCTGTCCCCGGCGCCTCCGGGCGCGCTCTCCTGCGTCGCCTGCCCGTGGCGGACGGCGCCGGCCGGACGCTCCTTGCGCAAGCAGCGTCAGGCCGGGCCGGCCGCGGTCACCAGGCCCGCACCTCGCCGGCATCGGTGATCCAGTCGCGGGTGAGGAACAGCCAGAAGGCCAGCCCGGCGAAGGGCCCGTAGGGCCGGAACCGCCGGCGGATCGTGGCGTCGGGCACCAGCCTGCCCGCGTGCTTGCCGACCAGGCGGGCGTACTTGGGCCTGGTCCAGGAGTCGAACACCAAACGCGAGTGGCGCCCGAGCAGCATCATGATGTGTGCGGCCGCGTAGGGTCCGACGCCGGGGAGTGCCAGCAGCCGCCGCTCCACCTCGTCGTCGGGCAGTCCGTCGGCCGGCGTCTCGTACAGCTCCTCGAGGTCGACCTCTCCGCCGGCGACGGAGGCGGCGAGGGCGCGCAGGCGCGGTCCGCGGTAGCCGGCCCGCGCCACCTCGCGGTAGAAGCTCTCGGGTGCCGCAGCCATGGCGACGGGGCTGGGAAAGGCGTGCCCGGCGCAACGTTCGCCCGAGGGACCCGGCGCCCGCTCCCCCAGTCCTCGCACCAGGGCGGCGACCATGCGCTCGGTCGCCGCCCAGGCGCAGTTGGTGGTGCACACGGTCTTGACCACGTCCTCGAAGACCGTCGGACTGCGCACCATGCGCCCGGCGCCGGAGCACGCCCAGGCGAGCGCCGGGTCGCCCGCCGCCTTGGCGTAGAAGGCGCTGAGGTCGTCGTCCAGGCAGAGCATGCGCCGCACCGCCCCCGTCAGGGCCGTCGCCGCGGCCCGTGTCACGGGTGCGCCGGCGTCGGCGGTGGAGATGCCGACGTAAGCGACGGGGAAAGCCCGGTGTTGGTCCGGGGCGCCGTGAGGGCAGCTGCCGTCGACGGAGCAGCCCGGCGCGCTGCCGGCCGCCGGAGCCACGCGCACGGTCCGAGGGCCGCCGGGCGCGGCCAGCGTCACGGCGAACGACAGGCCGCGAGCGTCCACCGCCGCCGGCGGCAGCGAGGCGATCCCGTGCGAGAGGAGGGTACGGCGCAGATCCACGGGCTCTCCCGCCGGGCCGCGCAGGGTGAGTCCGGCGAACGCGCTCACCCGGCGGCGATGAGGGCCACTCCGGCGAGCGCCACGGCCACGCCGGCCACCTGATGCCTCGCGATGCGCTCGCGCAGCACGACGTAGGCGAGAAGCACCGTCACGACGGGGTAGACCGAGCCCAGCACGGCCACCAGGCTCAGATACCCCTGCGTGGTGGCCACGGAGAACAGGCCGTTGGCGCTGGTGTCGAGGATGCCGACGGCGATGAGGTACGGCACGGCCGCGCGCGTCATGCGGACGCGCGGCCTCAGCACCAGGAACAGCACCGCGAACAACGTGGCAGACGACATGCGTCCGCCCAGCATGGCCCACAGGGGATCGTGCCGGGCCGTGACGTCGTAGCCCACGAGCACGAGACCGATGCACAGCGCCGCGAGCAACGCCAGGCCCACGGCGAGACGGTGGTCGCGCCGCGCCGGCCGCGCCGCGGTCGCGACGCCGAGACCGCCGCGCACCGCCTCCGGCTCCACCGCCGGCTCGTTGGGGAGCGCGGCTACGCCGATCGTCTCGCCGGGACGCTCCGGTTCGACGGCGGCGAGCACGACGCCGACGGCCGCCAGGGCGACCCCCACCAGCTGGACCGTGCCCGGCCGCTCCCCGCTGATGATGCCGGCCACGAACGGCACCACGGCACTCGTCGCGCTGATGGGGGCGACGATGCTCATCGTCCCGATGGCAAGGGCCTTGTAGAACGACGAGATGGCGACCACGCTGGCCATCCCGCCGAGCAGGACCGGCCACACCACGCCGAGGCCGGGCCAGGCGTGGCCGGTACCCAGCGTGACGGCTGCGGCTGCGGCGAGCCCCACCGCCTGGCTCCCGAGGATGACGGCCCACAAGCTGGCGCGGCGCGCGGTGAGGCCGCCCAGGAAGTCGCCCGATCCCCAGCAGAGGGAGGCGCCGAGGGCGAGAGCGATGGCGAGCATGCCCGGAGGCTATCACGGCCGGTGGTAGGCTTGACGGGCGCCGCTCCCGGCGCCGCCGTCATGACCGAGCCCATCGACATCCCCGAGAGCGACGACGACCTCCTCGCCCAGTGCGACGTGGAGACGTTCCGTGCCGGCGGGCCCGGCGGCCAGCACCAGAACGTCACCGACAGCGCCGTGCGGCTGCGGCACCGCCCGAGCGGCGTCACGGTCACGTGCCGGGCGCAGCGCAGCCAATACCTGAACAAGATGGACGCCCTGCGGCGGCTCCGCCTCAAGCTGCGGCGCCTGAACGAGCCGCCGCCCCCGCCGCGCAAGGCCACACGGCCGTCGCGCGCGGCGGTCGAGAGGCGGCTTGCGGAGAAGCGCGGGCGGGCGGCCCTCAAGCGCCTGCGCCGCCCGCCCGGGACCGCCGAGTGAGGACGGCGTGACCACCCTCCTGGCGGTCTTCGCGGTCGCCGTCGTGGCGGGGGTGTTCGGCAGCATGCTGGGCGTGGGTGGCGGCATCATCATGGTGCCGATGCTCTCGCTGGCGTTCGGGGCGCCGATCAAGGTCGCCATCGCCACGAGCATCGTCTGCGTCATCGCCACGTCCACCGTCGCCCAGACCAGCTTTGCTCGTCGCGGCATGACCAACATGAGGCTCGGCATGCTCCTCGAGATCGCCACGACGGTCGGCGCGGTGGCCGGCGGCGTGACCGCCGTCCTCATCCAGGGGAGCGTCCTGCAGGTCGCCTTCTCCGTCCTCCTGGTCTACGTGGCGTGGATGATGAACCGGCGCCGTGGCGACGCCGTGCCGGAGCCCACCGGGGTGCTGGAGGACTCCTACTACGACCCCGCGCTGAGGGAGCAGGTGACCTACGGGTGCAGGCGCGTGCCGCTCGGGTTCGTGCTCAGCCTGGTCGCCGGCAACGTCTCTGGGCTGCTCGGCGTCGGGGGCGGGGCCTTCAAGGTCCCGGTGATGAACCTGCTGATGGGCGTGCCGCTCAAGGCCACCATCGCCACCAGCAACCTCATGATCGGTGTGACCGCCGCGGCGAGCGCCGCGATCTTCTACGGGCGCGGGTACATGGACCCGCGGTTCGCCGTGCCCGCCGCCCTGGGCATCCTCCTGGGCGCGCGCTTCGGCCCGGGACTGGCCGTGCGTCTCTCCGCCCGGGCCCTGGGCGTCGCCTTCCAGGTGGTCCTGGTCGCGTTCGCGCTGCTGATGGCGCTGCAGGCGGCGGGGGTGGTGTGATGGGCGACGAGCCGCGGGACCCGCGCCTGATCGCGGCCGACAGCGCTGCTCGCGAGGAAACGCCCGGCGGCGCGCCGGCGTCCGCGTCGCCGCCGGCGCACGTTATGGACCCGCTCGAGCGCACGGTCCAGCGGGTGCTGCGCGACGGCCTCGCCGTGAGCTTCGCGCTGATGGCGGTGGGGATCGTGCTGGCGGTGGCCCGCGGTCAGGGTCTCGCCCCGCGCGTGGTGCCGCTCGGTGAGCTCGGCGCCGGACTGGTCGCCCTCGACTCCGCCGCCTACCTCTCGCTCGGCCTGATCGCGCTGATCGCGACGCCGTTCGTGCGCGTGGCCGGCTCGCTGCTCGCCTTCATGCGGCTCCGCGACCGGCGCTACGCCCTGGTGACGGCGGTCGTGCTGGCGGTGATGTTCGTGAGCGTCGCCCTCGGAAAGGCCTGAGCGGGCCAGCCTGGCGGAACGACGGCCTGACCGGGCGCGCAGCCCGGCGGAACGAACGCCGGAGCGGGCGCGCGGCCCGGTCGCGGTCTCAGAGCGCGCAGGACGGCGGCGCGTCCAGGCCGCGCACCGCCGCCGCGGCGCGGCGCCCCGATTGCAGGGCGCCCTGCAGCGATCCGGTGTCGCGGTGGTCGCCGCACACGAAGAGCCCCTCGCGCAGTCGCACCGGGCGCTGGGCGGACGGCAGGGCGGCCGGCGTCTGCACCGGAAGGGCGAACGGGATGCGGTGCACGGCCAGGCGCCGCCACGCGTCGACCTGGGCGCCGAACCAGCGCCGCACTTGATCGCGCACGGCGTCGTCGAGCGCTTCGTCGTCCAGCGGCGGTATGCCGAGGATGCTGGCCGACACGAGCGCCGCGCCCGACGGCGCATAGCTGGGCGCCACGTCGCTGGGCACGCACAGCGTGTTGACCGGGCCCTGACGCTCGCCGTTGAGCACGAGCACCGGCTCGTTGACCGGCGAGCGTCCGGCCGCGTAGTACACGCACGTGGTGGCACGGCCGGCCGGCGCCTCCAGGGCGCCGGTGAGCCGCGCCGCCTCGGGTCCGTCCGCGGCCACGACCACGGCGGCGGCCTCAACGCGCTCGCCTCCGGCGAGCGTGACACCGCCGCCGTCCACGGCCTCGACCGTGCAGCTCAGGCGCAGCGCGCCCCCCGGCAGGCGTGAGGCCAGTTGCCGGGGCAAAGCCTGCATGCCGCCTGCCGGCAGTGTGGCTTCGCCCTCCGCGAACATCTTGAAGACGAAGGCGAAGAGGCGGCTGGATGTCTCGAGCGTCGGGTCCAGGAAGATGCCGCCGAGGTACGGCCGCCAGAACCCGTCGATCATGTCTGCGGAGAGACCCTCGCGCCTGAGCGCCTGTGCCGTGGTGACCTGCGGAGCGTCGAGGAGCTCGTTCAGCGAGTGGCCGATGAGACGCGAGCGCAGGCGGGCCACACGGAGCTTGTCGAGCAGGGAGCCGGGACCCTGGCCCAGGGACCTGGCGGCGTCCATCGGGTGCCGGAACGGGTCGGCGAAGCGGCTCACCCGTCCCTCGCGCCAGACGAGGGCGCCGGCGTAGAACGGGCGCAGGCCGAGCGCTTCGTAATCGAAGGCATGCCGCGCCTCGGGGTACGCGGTGGGAAACACCTGGAACCCGCGATCGAGCAGGAACCCGTCCGCGGCGTCGGTCCGCACGCGTCCTCCCGCAGCGCCGGAGCGCTCGAGCACGAGCACGTCGGCGCCGTGACGCGCCAGCTCCACGGCGCAGCTCAGGCCGGCCAGGCCGGCGCCGACGACGACGACGTCGCTCACAGCGGCGCTCCCTCCCGTGCCGCCTCGAGCCGCGTCGCGGCCGGACCCGCGGCCGCGGCGCCCGGCAGCACGCGCTCCCAGTACGCTGCGAGGCCGGCCAGGTCCTCGGCGCCGAAGTGGCTGAGAAAGAGCCGGCGGACGCCGGCCAGGTGGGTGGGCCGCGCCACCGCGAGCTTCTCCCGTCCGCCGGCCGTGAGGACCGCCCAGTACCCGCGACCGTCCTCGTCGCACCGCTCGCGGCGCACGAGTCCGTCGCGCTCCAGGCGGTCCACGAGGCGGCTCACCCCGCTCGCGCTGAGCAGCACGGAGGCGCTCAGCTCGCTCATGCGGAGGCGTTCTCCGGAGGCCTCGCCGAGGTGCAGCAGCACCTCGTACGAGCGCAGGCCGATGCCGTGGGCCGTGCTGAGGTCGGTGTCCATCGTGCGCAGCAGGTAGGCATGCACGCGCAGCATGCCGCGCCAGGCCGCGAGCTCCGCGGCGCTCAGGGCGGCGTTGTGGGTCGGCTGCGTCATGTCTCCCCCGACTGCTTGACTGGTCAAGGGGAGTGTATACCTCACGGTGTCCTCCTGGTGATTGCACGGGGTGCACCCGCCGCGTAGAGTCACTCCCAGGCGGCCCCAGAGCCGTGGGGCCACGCTCCGGCTGCTCGCACAGAGGGCTCCCGTGTTTGCCGGCGGGAACGCTCTCAGTATCTACACGGTAGTTGAGTCGGACGGAGGTCCGGTCATGTCTGAGTCCAAACCATCGGCGTGGCAGCGACGTGAGCGGAGCCGTGATCTCACGGGTCTCGGCTGGCTCGAGGCGGACGTGCTCCGTGTGGTGTGGGACAACGGCGAAGTCACCGTGCGCGACGTGTACGAGGCGCTCCGCGAGCAGCGCCGCATCGCTTACACCACGGTCATGAGCGTGTTGCGCAACCTCGCCGCCAAGGGCCTGCTCGAGCAGGACCGGACCAAGGCTGCGTACGTCTACCGGCCCAAGGTCAGCGATGAAGAGGTGGCCAGAGGCATCCTCGACGCGCTGGTCGAGAAGATCATGGGCGGCCGTACGGAGCCGCTCATCGACTACCTGCAGCACCCGCGGCACTGACCGGAGCAGGAGCGCCGAAAGGCCGCGGGTCCGGGCTTTCCCGGACGGCCTCGTCGCCGGCCGGCGCTAGGCCCTGACACGCCGCCGCTCCTCGGCGCCGTGGAGCACCACCTGATCGCGGCCGCCGGCCTTGGCCGCGTAGAGAGCCTTGTCCGCCAGTTCCATGAGCTCGTCCAGGTCCGTGGCGTCGCGCGGGCAGGTGGCGACCCCGACGCTGATGGTGATGTTCACGTCGGCCGGCAGGCCCAGCCCCGTGTAGCGTGTGCCGCTGAGGGTGCGTCGCACGCGTTCGGCGACGAAGAAGGCGTTCTCGCCGGGCGTGCTGGGGAGGAGCACCGCGAACTCCTCGCCGCCGTGCCGTGCGCAGGTGTCGGTGGTGCGCAGGGCGTCGCGGATGGCCTGCGCGACCGTCTGCAGCACGCGGTCGCCGGTCGCGTGGCCGTAGGTGTCGTTGAAGTCCTTGAAGTGGTCGATGTCGATCATGAGCACGCTCAGCGGCGCCTGGTGGCGCAGGCTTCGCGCGATCTCCTCTCCGGCGCGCTTCATGAAGAAACGCCGGTTGTACAGGCGCGTGAGGTGGTCTGTGACCACCTGACGACGGATGGCGTCGTACTTGTAGGCGTTGGCGAGGGCACTCTGCACGTGACTCTGCAAGGTCTCGAGGATTTCCGGGGAGAGAAGCGAGACGTAGTCGCCGCTCGTGGAGGTCGCCAGCACAGCCATGTCGCCGACGTTCTCGACCTGCACGGGGACGACGACCTGTCCCTGCATCGTGTGTGGGAACAGCGTGCAGGCGTGCCCGGTGGCGCGCACGATCCGCCCCGAGCTGATGGCCTGCCGTACGGGGCAGTCGGGCACGAAGGCGCAGCAGTCGGCCGATGCGTCCGGCAGTTGCACCCCTTGGGGACTCTCCACGATCGCGAAGGAGCGGGCCTCCGCGTCCAGCAGCAGGAGGGCAGCGAAGTCCGCGTGCAGGAACTGCCGGGAGCGCGAGAGCACACGGTCCACCGTCTCGCTGTACGGCAGGGCCGCGTTCATCTCGCGACCCAGCTCGCCGACGTCCATGAGCTGGCGGTTGAGGGCCTGCACGCGCTCGAGGTCGTCTTTGATGCTCTGCGACACCCACTCCTTGTCCTCGTTGGCGGTGAACACGGCGACGAGCGTACCGACCAGGTAGCCGAGCTCCCTGATCTCGTCGCGGTAGTAGGGATCGCTGCGCTCGTAGTTGCCGCCCAGGCGGGCGCGGGCGCGGCGGATGAGTCCGTTCACAGGGCGGTACACCCAGAGGTCCAGCACAAGGGCGATACACACGAAGGCGGCGAGCGTCGCCACGGCGAGCATCCACAACGGCGCGGCATGAAGCCACACCGAGGACGCAAGGAAGAAGACCCCGAGCACGACCGCCACCACGGCGACGGTCTTGAGCTCGAGGCTCACCCCCCGGTCGTAGCCGAGACTGTCGCCCCGGCGCCGTTCAGGCTGCTGCTCGGACGTGGCGGGCCTCACTGGGTTGGGCGGTCTCTTGGGGTATCGGCAGAAGGCCCGCTTCCATGAGGGCCGCGCAGGCGGAGAGGAGGCGTGCGGCCGGCGCGCCCGCGGGGCCCCGGCGCGGGCTCAGAGCCGGCCGAGGATGCGCCGGTCGTGCGTGGGACGGGGGCACGAACGTCGCTCGCCGACACGTCGTTCTCGCACGTAGTACGCGCACGCGGCGCAGTAGGTGCTGCAGCGAAGACGCGTGTCCACATCGGCGACGCACAGCAGCGGCTGGAACGTTTTGCGGGCCTGGTTCATCGCGCACGTAGTTCGGCGCGTCTCCGGTGCTTCCTGCCCACCCGCCGTGGCCTGGCCGGACCGCGGCTCAGCCCTGGAGGTAGCTCTCCACGACGGTCAGCACCTGCGCGATACGGAACGGCTTGGTGATGTAGCCGTCGATGCCCGCGTCGGTGGCGCGCTCCATGTCGGTGGCCATGGCCTTGGCAGACAGCCCCACGATGGTGATGTCCCTGGTGGCAGCGTCGGCCTTGAGCTCGCCGACCGCCTCATACCCGCTCACGACCGGCATCATCATGTCCATGAGGATGAGGTCCGGATGGTGCTCGTGCGACAGATCGACGGCCTCGCGCCCGTTGGTGGCCTTGTACACCGTGTAACCCTGCGTCTCCAGGGACATGGAGACGATGCTCAGGATGTCGGGGTCGTCGTCTGCGACAAGGATGGCCTTCGCCACGTGGAGCACCTCCTCAGCTGATCTTGCCGGCGGCCAGTGGATCGGCCTGCCCTGATGCTATCGGCATCGTGAAGATGAAGCTGGAGCCCTTTCCAAGCTTGCTCTGCAGGCGGATGGCGCCGCCGTGCAACTCGACGAGTTCGCGCACGATCGCGAGGCCGAGGCCGGTGCCTCCCTGTGAGCGCGTGGCCGACGAGTCGATCTGCGTGAACCGCTGGAAGACCTTCTCCTGGTCCTCTTTAGCGATGCCCATTCCGGTGTCGTTGACCCAGATCTCCACCATGCCGTCCACTGTGCGGGCCTCGACGCTCACGCTGCCGTTGTCGTGCGTGTACTTGACGCCGTTCGTAAGGAGGTTGAGCAGGATCTGGTTGAACTTGGCCGGATCGGCGAACACGAGCGGCAGGTCGGTGGGGAGGAAGGTCGAGATGCGGATGCGCTTCTCCTGGGCGCGCGGCTTGACCACAGGGAGCACCCCGAGCAACGCCGCGCGCAGGTCCACCGGCTCGCGGTTGAGCTCCAGGCGGCCGGCCTCGATCTTGGTGAGGTCCAGGATGTCGTTGATGAGGCCGAGCAGCGCCTCTCCGCCCTTGAGGATGCTCTCCACGAAGGCTGCCTGCTTCTCGTTGAGCTCGCCGGTCATGCCGCTGAGCAGCATGTCGCTGTAGCCGATGATCGACGTGAGCGGCGTGCGCAGCTCGTGGCTCATGGTGGCCATGAAGTCGCTCTTGAGCTCGTCCAGGTGCGTGAGCTCCTGGTTCTTGCGGGCGAGCTCCTCGTTGTACTGGATGTTGCGCACCACGAGCGCCACCTGGTCGCTCAGGGCGCGCAGGGTGGCCACGGCCGCGTCGCCCACGTTCTCGCCCTGCCGGTAGAACAGGCACAGCTCGCCGAGCTGCTCGTTCTTGGCCTCCAGTGGCGCCGCGAGGAACCCGTGGAAGCCCTCTTTCTCGACGACCCTGAGGAGGCGGGCCATCGCCTGGTCGCTCGCGGTGTCGAAGCGGGCGGCTCCGCCGCCGGCCAGTTCGACCAGGCCGAGGTCTTTGAGGCGGCGGATGAGAGCCTCGTCGACCGTGCCGAGGACCGCTTTGACGTCGTGCTCTCCGGTGTTGTGGTTGAGCACCAGCGCGAAGCCGGCGCTGGTGCCGGTGGCGCCCATCACCTGGCGCAGGGCGTCCGGCATCAGCGCGTCCACGTCCTGGTGCCTGAGGAACACTCTGCTGCTCTCGATCAACACGCTCAGCTGCTCGTTGGTGGCCTTCATGCGGCGCAGCTGCGCGTCGGTGTCGGCTTTGGCGTGGGAGAGCTGGACGGTGCTCTTCACCAGCGCGTTGGCGAGGCGCCCGGCCAGGAGCGCGACCAGCAGGTAGGCTGCGATGTGGAGGCACACGGTGATGAGCATCCAGGTGGAGGCGACGCCGGCCTCGCGGATTATCCCCGAACGGGAGAGCACGTCGACCTGCTCGAGGGCCCACACGCCCGCGTACGCCAGACCCGCCGCCGCGGCCGTGGCGTACGGCACCCAGGCGGGCAGGAACACGGTCGCGAGGATGATGGGCCAGACGTAGAAGACCGCGGCCGGGCTGAGGGCGCCGCCGCTGTAGGCCACGGAGACGGTCACCAGCGCCAGGTCGACCACCACCATCGCGCCGGAGAGTGCGTGCGTCTCGGTACGCGCCTCGAACAGGAAGAACGGCAGGTTGGCGAGAGCGACGACGGCTACGGCCATGCCCAGGAAGAGCACGTCCAGGTGGCCGTCGCCGACCTGGACCCAGAGCACGGCGACGAGAAGCGCGAGGCTGAACAGCACCCGCGCCCAGAGGACTTCGTGAAGTTGCCTGCGCAGATCCATCGCTCGCCTTCCTGCTCTCCCGGCACCCACGGGGCCGAGGGTAAAGTATTCTATCGCGGGACCAGATGTCCGTCCCGGGCGGGCGGCCCGCCGTGCGCGGGGCGCGTCCGGTCGAAAGGAGGATCTCGATGTCGGTGCCCAGGCTCGTGCTCTGCGGCCTCGAGCCCGGTCCGGCCCTCGCCCTCACCGCCGGCGCCGTGCTGGCGTCCCCCGGGCGTGGACGCACCGCCCGGGCCGTGACCGTCGGCGTCGACCTGCCCCTGTGGCGCCTCCTTCAGGCGAGTCCCGGGCGGGGGCCCCGTGTGCTCGACCCTGCGTTGCACGGCGAGTCCATGCTCGAGCTGTTCGACTCCTGGTGTGCCGGGATGGACCTGGTGCTTGTGGTCGCCGTCGAACCGGCGCTCGACCGCTGGCAAGGTGTCCGCGGGTCGCGCGCCGTGGACCTCGCGGCGGGCCTCGACGCGCCCCTCGTGCTCGTGCTCGAGGCCGGTGGGCGCGGCGCCACGGCCGCCGCCGCCGCGCGCGGGGTGCGCGACCTCGCCGGCCGCGCCGAGGTCGCCGGTGTGATCGTGGTGGGGGCGGACGACGCGCGCGTCGCGGAGCTCCGCGCGGTGCTGGGCGCCGACGCGGCTCTACCGGTGCTCGGCTGGGTCCCGCCGCGCCTCAGTGCGGTCTTCAGCGGTCTCTACGATGGCTTGCGTCGGCCGGGCGACGCTGCGGGGGCGCAGCAGGTGTGCGCGGAGGCGTCATCCTTCCTGGACGCGGCCGAGCTGTCCGCGGCCGCGGCCCGCCGAGGGTTCGTGCCGGCTCGGCCGCGGCGCGTGCTCACGCCGGACCGCGGCGCCTCCGGCCTCACGCTCGCCGTGGCCGTGGCGTCGCCTCTCGAGCCGTTCGCGCCCGAGAACGTCGACCTGCTCCAAGCCGTGGGGTTGCGCATCGAGCGGTTCGACCTGGGCCGCGACGAGTCGCTTCCGGACGGGTCGTCGGGACTCCTGCTGTGCGGCGGCCTGGACGAAGGCGGCCTGAGCGGATTCGCCGCCAACGAGCCGCTCAACGCCGCCCTGGCGGCCGCGGTCGCGGCCGGGCTACCCACGCTCGCCATGGGTGGAGGCTGCCTCCTGCTGCTGGACGGGCTGGCCGACACGCGAGGCGTCGTCCACCAACTCGCCGGCGCCTACGCCGGAGAGGCCGAACTGCTCGGGTGGTACGAGCGTCCCCGCTACGTGCCCGTGAGGGCGGCGCCCGGCAACCCTTACGACCGCGGAGACGGCGTGTTCTACGACCTGTTCGACGAAGACTTCCTGCTCCTCGAACAGGAGGCCGTCGCGTATGAGGTGAGTGGGCCCGCCGGGCAGGGCGAGACCGACGGTCTGGCCCTGCCCGGCTGTCTCGCCACCACGCTCGTGGCGTCCCTGCCCGGGAGTCCGGCGCTCGCCGCGGGGTTCGTGGCGGCGATGAAGGCGTGGGAGCGGCCCGCGTGAGCTCCCCGGCCACCGCGCTGCCAGTCCCGCGGGCCATCCGCTTGCCGTCTCGCGGCTCGCTCGTCTGGCTCTTCGTCTCCCCGGTGGCGGCGCTGACCCTCGCCGGCCTCACGATGTACCTCCTCGGCGTCTCGGGGGGCGATGACCCCGCTCACCTCTACAAGATCGCCCTTCTTCGTGACGGGCAGTCGGTGCTGTGGGACAACTACTGGTACGGCGGCTCCTACGGGGCGCTCACGTACGGCCTCGTGTACTACTGGCTCGCCCAGTTCGTACCGGGCATCGCCATCACGGTGCTCGCCGGCGGTGCTCTGCCGCTGTTGTTCCACCTGTACCTGCGGGACGGCTGGGGGGTCACATCACGGGCCCCTGCCTGGACGCTGGCGGTCGTCATGGTGGTGTACCTGGCGTGGGGCCAGTCGCCGTTCCTGCTGGCGATGTGCCTCACGATGGGTGGGCTGGCGCTGCTGGCGCGCGGCCGGCCGTACGTGGCCGCGCTTCTCTGCGGCGTGGGCGTCTTCACCAACCCGCTGGCCCTTGTGGCGGCTGGCGTGTTCCTCCTCGGCATGCTCGCGGGCCGGCCTGACTCCAGGCGCCCCGTACTCCGCTTCGTCCTCGCCATGCTCCCCGTGGTGGCCGTCCGCGTCGCCCTCGCCGCCGTCTTCGCGGCGCCGGCGTGGGAGTTCCACTACACGGCCGAGCTGGCGGGGCTGGCGGCCGTCGCCGTGATCGGTATCCTGCTGGCGCGTGCCTCGGAGGAGCCTTCGCTGCGTGCCCTGCAGTGGGTGTTCGTGGCGCTCCTCGCCGTCGTCGTGCCGGCCTACCTGCTGCCGGACACGCAGATCGGCAACAACGCCGGGCGTTTCTTCTACGTGTTCGGCGGGCCGCTGCTGGTGGCAGTGGCGTGGCCGAGCCGGCTCCCCCGGGTCGTGCCGCTCGTCGCCGTGGCCGTGGTTCTCGCGTTCCAGCTCGCCTTCCCGGTGTGGATGCTCGCCAGGGCGCCGACGTTCACGGCCACCCGCGAGGCGTTCTTCGCCTCGGCCCTGCGCTACGCGGCCACCGTGTACGACCCGGACTTCCGCTTTCACGTGGTGACGCCCGAGATGCACTGGGAGTCGTACTACTTCCCTGCCGCCGGGTTTCCCATCACCCGTGGCTGGTACCGCCAGGCCGACGCCCTGCACAACGTGGACCTGTACGATGAGCAGCTCACGCCCGACGCCTACGCGTTCTGGCTGCGGCGCCTGGCGGTGGAGTACGTGTTCGTGCCGCACGCTCCTCTGGTATCCACCTCGAAGCGGGAGGCGGCTATCCTCGCCTCGTCGCCCGATTTTCGGCTCGTGTATCGCGGCAACCAGTGGACCGTCTACAGGCTCCTCGACGCGGAGCCCCTCGTGGTGCCGCTGGCGCAGGCGGACGCCCGGGTGTTCACGATGGACCACACCAGCATCCGCTTCGGGGTCACGCGCCCGGGGCCGTATCTCGTCAAGGTGACGTGGTCGCCGTACTGGCAGGTGGCGAGGGCGCCGTCCGGCCCGGCCTTGAGCGGCAGGGACGGGCATGCCGGGCAGCGGTGGCGGGCCGACGCTCTGGAACCCGCCCGCGAGCTTCTGAGCGAGGACTCGCACGGCTTCATCATCTTCCGCGCCCCCGCCGAGGGCGTCTACGCGCTGCGCTTCGACGTGGCCGGCACCGCTCAGGCGGAGCTCATGCAGTGACACCTGCCGGAGGGGTGCGACGGTGACGCTCGCCGGAGTCGAGGACCGCCTCAAATCGCGGGGCGGCCTCCTGGCGCTGTGGCTGACCGCCACCGCCGCGGCCGCCCTCGTGGCCGTGCTCATGTGGTCGAACGGCGTCCCCGGCTGGGACGACTTCGCCCACGCCTACAAGGTCTTCCTCCTGCGTCGCGGCGACTCGGTCTTCTGGGACAGCTACTGGTACGGCGGCTCCTATGGGGCGGTCAACTACGGGTTCGTCTTCTACTGGCTGGCGCAGTACGTGCCGGCCAAACTGATCGTCGTGCTCGCCGCGGGTGCCATACCGCCGCTCTACTACGTCTACCAGCGGGATCTGTGGCACTGCGACGACGTGTGGCCCGCCTGGGCCTTCGCTGGGGTGATGAGCGTCTACCTGGCACACGGTCAGGACCCCTTCCTGCTCGGCCTGGCGCTCACACTGGGCGGACTCGCGCTGCTCGCCCGCGACCATCCCCTCCTCGCGGCGCTGCCGGTCGCGCTCGGCGTGTTCGCGAACCCCATGGCGTTCGTGGTGTGCGGGCCGCTCATGGTCGCCGACGTGCTCGGGCGCCCGGACTGCCGCCGGCGCTATCTGTGGTTCTTCGTCGCCCTGGCGCCGTTCGTGCTCGTGCGTCTGGGTCTGGCGGCGGCGTTCAGCGAGCCCGGCGACTATCTCAACGAGACCTCGCAGCTCATGTTGTACCTCGGGTTCGCGCTCGCCGGGCTGGCCCTCGCGGGTGTGAACGCCGTCCACCCCCGCCGCCCGTTCACCATCCTCTTTCTCACGTACTCTGCCCTGTGCGTGCTGTCCTTCGTCACGCCGGGGAGCCCCTTGGGCAACAACATCGGACGGTTCTTCTTCGTGTTCGGGTTCCCGCTCCTGTTCCTGCTCCGCCACTCGCGGCTCAAGCGACCGTTCCCGTACGGCGACCTGGCGATGATCCCGATCGTCCTGTTCGGACTGCTGCAGGTCAGCGCCCCGTACAGCCACTTCACGCGCACGGACGAGTGGCCGCAGACGCGCGCCGCGTTCTTCGCCCCGGCACTGGCCGCGGCGCGCGACTACTACGACCCCGACTATCGCATCCACGTGGTGGCGCTGCGCCGCCACGGGGAGGCGGCTTACTTCCCGAAGGCCGGTTTCCCGATCACCCGCGGCTGGTACCGCCAGGCGGACGCCGTGCACAATGGGCTCTTCTACACCACCTACGACGCCGCCGCCTACGCGGCGTGGTTGAGGGCGATGGGCGTGGAGTACGTCTTCCTCGCGGATGCGCCGCTCGACGCGTGGAGTCAGCGGGAGGTCCGCATCCTGCGGACGTCGCCGCAGTTCGAGCCGGTGAAGAAGACGGGCGTCTGGACGATCTACCGCCTGCGGCGCCCCGAGCCGCTCCTCGTCGGCCTGGAGGGCGGGAGTGGGGACATCCGCCGTGTCGGCCACCGCGAGATCGACTTCAGGGTCGGCGCGCCGGGCCGGTACAAGCTGAAGTTCTCATGGTCGCCGTACTGGTCACTCGAGGGCGGAGGCGGGGAGCTCGCTCCCGACGAGGGCTTCATCGGCCTGCGTCTGGACGCCTCCGGCCCCCACGTCCTGCGCTTCGTCGTCACACCGGGCCGTGTGCTGGACACGACACTCGAGAAGCTGGGGATCTGAGCCGGCCGGGCGTCGGCGCAGGCTGGTGTAGACTGCCGCTCATGTCGCCTGAGCGCCTCTCTGCCGACCTGTTCGCCCTCCCCGTCGACGCCATCAGGGAGGGGTTCTACACGGACGCCTATTTCAACGGCGCCCGCCGGGTCCTGGAGGAGCAGAAGCTGCACCCGCGCGTCACGATGCAGGTCTTCCAGAAGCGCGAGGACACCCTTCTCTGCGGCATGGACGAGGCGTTGGCGGCGCTGCGCCTGTGCGCCGGACGCTACGCGGGTGAGGGGCAGCACCGCCGTTGGGAACCAGGCTGGGACCGGCTCGTCGTGCACGCCCTGCGCGACGGCGACGAGCCGGCCTCGTGGGAGACGGTGATGACCATCGAGGGCGACTACGGCCTGTTCGCACACCTCGAGACCGTCTACCTCGGGCTGCTGAGCCGGCGCACGCTCATCGCGAGCAACGTGCGCCGCGCGGTGCGCGCCGCTTCCGGCAAGCCGGTCCTGTACTTCCCGGCCCGCTTCGACCACTGGGCGGTCCAGCCGGGCGACGGCCACGCGGCGCGCGTGGGAGGCGCATCCGGCGTCAGCACCGACGCTCAGGCGGCCTGGTGGGGAGGCAGGGGTATCGGCACCGTCCCGCACGCCCTCATCGCCTGCTGCGGCGGCGACACCGTGGAGGCCGTGCGCCGCTTCGCCGACGTCCACTATCCCGCGGTCGACGTCGTCGCGTTGGTCGACTTCGACAACGACAGCGTGAGCACCAGCCTGGCGTGCGCGCGCGCCCTGGGCGAGCGCCTGTGGGGCGTGCGCCTGGACACCAGCGAGACCATGGTCGACCGCTCGCTCTGGCATACCATGGGCAGCTTCCGCCCCGTCGGTGTCGCGCCGGAGCTCGTGCGCGAGGTCCGGCGCGCTCTGGACGCCGAGGGCTTCCAGCGGGTGCGCATCGTGGTGAGCGGAGGGTTCGACGCGGACCGCATCGCCGGTTTCGAGGCGCAGGGCGTGCCTGTCGATGCCTACGGCGTGGGCAGCAGCCTGCTGCGCGGCGCGACCGACTTCACGGCCGACGTCGTGCAGCTGGACGGCAGGCCGTGCGCCAAGGTGGGCCGCGCGCACCGCCCCAGCCCGCGGCTCGAGCGGGTTCGCTGACAAGCCTCGAGGGGCAGATTCTGCGCATGGACACGTACACGCCCGACCCCGCCACCGCCGTCGTCGTCATCGACATGCTCGTGGGCTTCTGCCGGCACGGCAACCTCCACAGCCCTCGCTTCGAACCGCTGGTGCCGCGCCTGTACGCGCACCTCAAGCGGGCCGAGGAGAAGGGCGCCCACCTTGTGTTCCTGGCCGATACGCATGCCCCGGACGACCCCGAGTTCCGCATGTTCCCGCCGCACTGCGTGGAGGGCTCGGGCGAGGAGGAGGTCGTGCCGGAGCTGGCCGAGTTCGTGCGACGCGGCACCCTGGTGCGCAAGCACACCTTCTCGGGGTTCAGGGGTACGGAGCTGGACGACGTCCTCACGCGACTGGCGCCGAAGCGCGTGGAGGTCGCGGGCGTGTGCACCGACATCTGCGTGCTGCACACCGTGTACGACCTCGAGGTGCGGGGCTACGAGGTCGTCGTGCGCAAGAGCCTGGTGGAGACGTACGACGCGCCCGGGCACGACGCCGAGGAGTTCAACCGCTTCGCTCTGGGGCACATCCGCGACGTTCTGGGCGCGGCGGTGGAGTGACCGTCAGTGTTCGCCCTCGGCGTTCACGGCGTCTTTGCCGTCCAGCAGGTCGACGAAGCTCTGCGAGCGGCGTCCGATGACCGTCGTGGGGTCGATCAGGGCGGCCTTCTTCCACTGGTCACGCGCCTGTCGGGAGCGGTCGGTCGAGAAGTAGATGATGGCCAGCGAGTAGTGGGCCTCCTGGTCGCCGGGTCTGGCAGCCAGCACCTTGGTGATGGCCTTCTCGGCGCGTTTGGTCTGTCCGTCGGCGTGCCACACCATCGCGAGCTTCACCTTGGCGGCGGCGCTGTCGGGGTCCAGCGCCAGCACGTCGGCGTACACGTTCGCCGCGCGCGCGTTGTGCTGGGCCATGAAGTGGGCGTCACCAAGCTTCAGGAGGGTCTGGATGTCGTCGGGGTCGTCGGCCACCTCGCCCTCGAGCCGGGCGATGGTCTGCTGGATGGACGTGCTCGCGCTGGGGGCGGGCGAAACGGTCGCGGCCCCGGAGTCGCCCACGCTGGGGTGTCCGGACGGGAGCCCGTCGGGACTGGTCGCGCCCGCCGTTCCGGACTCATCGCCGGAGCGCAACCCCACCGCCACGACGAGCGTGGCGAGGGCGAGCGCCAGCGCAACGCCGGTCAGCAGGTAGTGTCTCCTCAAACGGGTCCTTTCCGGGCGGTGGAACAGGCTCAGGCAGGATAGCACCGGCACACCGGCGCTCGCGACCGCCGGAGGCCTCCTGGGGCCTGTGGCGGAGCGCATCCAACCAACCTTAACCGGCGCTTAACACCTGTCGCCGGTCGAGTCTCTCACCCGCCGCCGCCGGGCCTGGAGAGGCCGTGTTGACGCGCCGCCGCGGCGAGGATACAGTTCAAGAAGACCGTTTTCGTCCTGTCTCGAAGCGACGGTGAGGTACGCATGGGACTCCAGCTCACGCGCGGTGGCGAGTACGCCATCCGGGCCATGACGTATCTGGCACGTTTCCCCGACGGGCATGTGGCGTCCCTGCACGACATCGGGCAGGCGCAGGACATCCCGGAGAGCTTCCTCGCCAAGATCCTGCAGAGTCTCGTGCACGGAGGGCTGGCCGTGTCGCAGCGCGGCGCGCACGGTGGCTTCGCCCTTGCGCGCCCGGCCTCCGATATCACCATGCGGGACGTCATCGAGGCTGTGGACGGCCCGGTGGCCCTCAATCAGTGCGTGCTGTGGCCCGAGGACTGCCAGCGAAGCGGCGATTGCGAGACCCACAAGGCCTGGGCCAGGGCGCAGGCGCAGCTCATGGACGTGCTCGACACGGTCACGCTGCGAACCCTGGCCCCGACCCCAGTCGGCTGAGGCCCCGGGGGCGGGCTCCCGCCCGCCCCGTCAGGACCCGTACCCCTCCGGGTGCGTCTGCATCCACGCCCAGGCGTCGCGCACGGCGTCCTCCAGCGAACGCGACGGACGCCAGCCCAGTAGCTCCCCGGCGCGTCGGTTGCCTGCCACCAGGGCGGGCGGGTCGCCCGGGCGGCGCGCGGCGACGCGGGCGCGCAACTCCCGGCCGGTGACGCGCCGCACGGCGTCGAGCACTGTGTGCACCGAGTCGCCGGTCCCCGTCCCCAGGTTGAACGCGCCCTGGACGCCGGGCAGCGCCTCCAGGGCGGCGATGTGGGCGTCGGCGAGGTCGGCCACGTGGACGTAGTCGCGCACACACGTGCCGTCCATCGTGGGGTAGTCGTCGCCGAACACGTCCAGGGTACCGCCGTCGCGGGCGGCGCGCAGCGCCAGAGGTACCAGGTGCGACTCGGGGTCGTGGTCCTCACCGCACGGGCCGTCGGCGCCGCAGGCGTTGAAGTAGCGGAGCGCCGTGAAGGCGAGGTCGCCGCGAGACCGCGCCTCGCCGAGGAGGCGTTCTCCTTCGAGCTTGCCGGCGCCGTAGGGATTGGAGGGCGTGAGGGGGTCCTCCTCGTCGATGGGGACCCCCTCGGGCTCGCCGTACACGGCGGCGGTGGAAGAGAACACCAGGCGGCCGGCCCCGGCCGCGCACGCGGCCGCGCTCACGGCCGCCGTGCCGTTCACGTTGACGTCGTGGTACCAGGCGGGCTCGCGCACCGACTCGCCCACCTCGGCGAGCGCCGCCATGTGCACCACGGCTTCGCAGCGGTGCGCGCGCAGCGCCTCCGTGAGGCGCACGCGGTCGCGCACGTCGCCCCGCTCGAAGGCCGCGCCCGCGGCCACCGCGCCGCGGTGGCCGCGGAACAGGTCGTCGTACACGGTGACGTCGTGGCCGCGCTGCAGCAGCCTGCGCGTGATCACGCTGCCGATGTAGCCGGCCCCGCCGGTGACCATGACCCTCATGTGGTGTCCCCGGTCCCGCCGGCCCATCTACTTGACGTTGTCCACGAAGACCGTCATGCCCGCGGAGGTCACGCTCCTGACGCGGATGCGCACGCCGAGTCCGGCCGGCACGGCGACTCCCGCTCCGGGAGTCTCCGGGAACCAGTACTGCCAGTCGTCGTTGAAGGCCGGCGCCGGCAGCTTGCCGGGCGCCTCACGTGCGCCCACGTTCACCCCTTCGCTGTAGTCCCGGAAGTAGATGGATTGGGCGGGTGTGTGCCCGAGACCGAAGGCCGCGTCCCGCAGCTGGATGCGCGGCCGCCAGTAGCCCGTCGTGTCATCGTAGGCGACCCCATCCGGGTTGGGCCGGGCGTCGACCACCAGCCACCCGCCCTCACCGGGGTGCGCGCTGACGTTGTTGTCCGTCCAGAACGTGTCGCGATAGATGAGGTGGAGGCCCTCGTTGTACGAGTACCAGTCGACCCAGGAGGTGAGGTCGCGGTCGAACTCGTAGCAGTTCTGCAGGCCGGCGTCGCTGCCCTCGTGGGTGCGGAACTCGGCGATGTAGTAGTTGTCGGTGTACAGGGTCTTCTGGCCGTCCACGCGCAGCCAGCCGTCGCTCGTGAACGCGGCCTCGGGCAGCGGTATGCCCCCGACGGCGATGGAGGTGACCTCCCAGCCGCGCTGGGTGACACCGACGTCGGTGACGTAGCGGAAACGCAGCAGGACCTTCTGTCCCGCCCAGGGGCTCAGGTCGTAGCGCACCGGGCGAGCCCACTGTCCGGTGTCGGAGCCGGTGAGCGCCCACACGCCGTCGGCGATCTCCTCGGTGAGGCGGTCGCTCCGGACCGTGGTCCAGCTTGCGCCGCCGTCGGTGGAGACGAGGACGAAGCCGAAGTCGTACCCGTCCTCGATGTCGTACCAGGTGCGGAACGTGAGCGCGGGATCGGCGGCGGGGACCGTGACCGGGCTGACCGTGGTCAGCGTGGTGTCGATGCCGTCGCCCATGTCCGAGTACCACTCGTTGGCTCCGTCCTTGACGCTGAGCTCGACGACGTGTCTGCGTTTGGGCAGCTGGATGATGAAGCTCGTGGAGTCCTCGGCGCCCGTGGCGGCTGGCTCCAGCCTGATGGTGGCGGACGTACCGCGCTTGACCACCTTGGGCGTGGTGAACCCGAGCGCGGCCTTGTCCCACGCGTTCATGGGACCGGGCGCGCTGCCGAGGCCCCACTCACGGCCGAGCCACGACCCCTGCGCCATGACCGTCCAGAAGCCGGCCGCGTCCTGGGGGCTGCCGGCCGTGTCGTATTCGTCGGGCAGCCCGAGGTCGTGGGAGAACTCGTGGCAGAACACGCCCGGATCGCCGTCTTCGGGATCGAGGGTGTACGGGAAGACCCAGATGCCCTCGCCCTGCGGGCCCTGTCCGTCGGTGTCCGGCACCATCATGCCGGGCAGGTCGCCGGGGCCGCCGTTGACGCTGTGGTAGATGCCCGAGGAGTGGGGCCAGATGGCGTCGGAGCCCTGCGCTCCGCCGCCTGCGCTCTGCCCGCTTCCGGCGTGGATGATGATGAGGTGGTCCACGTACCCGTCGGGTTGGGCGAAGTCGTCGCCGGCGATGCCGAACTGGTTCTCACGGTCGTAGTCGGCCCAGGGGAAGTCGGGGTTCTCGGCGGCGAACTTGAGCACCGCGTCGCGGGCCACGCGCCACGCAGGGCCGGTGAGATCGTCGGTGACCTCCCACGGCGTGCTGTCGGCGCCGTACCACGACTCCGGCATGTCGAGCTTGACCCAGTTGCGGATCTCGCCCGCGACGGTGAAGGCGCCCTTGGACTGCTCCAGGAACCAGGTGCGCATGGTGGTGTCGTTGTCACCACGGTAGGAACCGGTGGCGTCGTACATCGGGAAGGAGTCGCCGAACAGCTCGAGCTGGTAGTGCCGGGGGGAGAAGTCGCCCGGCCAGAACGTGTTGTTATCGTCGGCGGACGGGGCGGGGATCTGCCCGTGCAGCGGTCCCGGCGTCATGGGTCCGGTCGGCGCCGGGGAGCCGGACGGCCACGCCTGGTCGCCGAACTCCACGAGGAGGACCAGCGCCTTGGTGGTGTAGGGCTGTGCGGCACCCCGCTCGCCGGTGCTCTTCCGGAGAAAGCTCGTCAGGGCGGTCTCGCCCCCGCTCGAGGTGCGCTCTACGAGGGGCGACTTGAGCTCGTACCGGGGAGCGGTGGCGTCCAGCGCACGCACCGCCCTGGCGGCCATGCGGCCGGTGGCCCAGGGCGCGATGACGCCGATGCGCTGGAGGTTACGCGCGATGAGGACCTCGTTCGGCGGCACGGCCCCGGCCGGCGCCGCCACGGCGAGCACGAGTAGAGTCGCGAGCACTGCCGCGACGGTGAGTCTGCGCACAGGTCCCTCCCTTGGTCCGCCCAGGCACGGGTACCGGCCGGCGGCTGTGCCCGCCGCCGGCCGGTCCGAGTGTACTGTGCCGCTCCCACGCGCGCGAACGCGCCGCAGGCCTTCACCGTCAGTGGTCGGCATCCGCGCCTCTTCCCTCAAGAAACGCCGCGGGGCGGGGCGCCTTTGCGCCCCGCCCCGCGGGACCTCACGAGCGGCGCGACCGCGCCGCGGCGATCAGCCTCAGCCGAAGCGGCTGCCGGCCGGAGCCGAGCAGCCGCCGCCGGAGCTGGAACCGCCCAGGCTCTTGAGGAAGCTCGTGAACTTCTGGTGCACGTCCTCGGAGCCACACTCCGGGCAGACGCGGTCCTCGTCCTTGAGGAATCCCTGGCGGAACACTTCGAAACGGTTGCCGCAGGCGTCGCAGACCAGATCGTAGGAAGCCATGACCCTCCACGCGGTTGGTGTCCTGATACCCTGGGGGGTATTATACCTTGCATCGCAGGGCGCGCAAACGTCCGCCGTGGATTGTACGCTGTCACGCGTGACCGGCGCTCGCGCCGGAGGAACGAGAGGGGAGACCATGAGGCGCACCAGGACCGTCCACTTGTTCGCGGCACTCGCGCTGATCGTGTCCGCGGCGCTCGCAGGGGGGCTCGCCGGCGCCTGCGGGTCCTCGTCCTCCGACGCGGCCTCGTCCTCAGGCTCGCCCTCGGCCGAGGTGCCGTTCATCCCGGCGGACGACTTCGACATCGCGGCGTATGCAGGCAAGCCGCTGGTGGTCAACTACTTCGGCTCCTGGTGCCCTCCGTGCAACCTCGAGGCCCCGGCGCTCTCGTCCTGGCTTCAGTCCCACCCCGGCGCGCAGTTCGTCGGCATCGCCGTCGACGACACTGAGGACGGCGTGACCGGTTTCATGGACGAGCACGACCTCTCGTATCCTGTGGTCCTCGACCCGGGCTGGAACCTCGCCAACGAGAACGGGGTGAGCGGCGTGCCCACGACGATCTTCTACGACGCCGAGGGCAACGAGGTCGACCGCGTCGTCGGCGCCATCTCGGAGGCTCAGATCGACCTGAGCTACGCCAGGGCCTCCGAGTGAAGCCGGCGCGGCCGAGCCTTCGCCTGAGCCGCGCCGGCGTGTCCCGTCGCAGCTGACCGCCGCGCCGTGATCGCCGTCACCGTCACCAGCCTCAGCCTCTCGGCCGCCGCCCTGGCGTTCGTCGCCGGGCTGCTGTCGTTCATCTCGCCCTGCGTCCTGCCGCTGCTCCCCGTGTATCTTTCCTTCATCTCCGGCGTAGGGGTGGACCGGCTGGGCGGGGAGCGCCGCCGGCTGCTGTGGACGTCGCTGCTCTTCGTGGCCGGCTTCACCGTGGTGTTCATGGTCATGGGGGCGGGCGCCGGCGGCGTCGGCCGGCTCCTCGTGCGGTATCGCCAGGAGCTGACCATCGTGGCCGGCGCCTTCGTGGCCTTCAGCGGCCTGGTGGTGGCCGGCGTCATCCCTCTGCCCAAGCCGGTGATGCGGGTCTCGCCCAAGCATCGCGGCGCCGGCGGAGCGTTCGTCACCGGCGCCGCTCTCGCGGTGGGCTGGACGCCGTGTGTCGGCTACGTCCTCGGCGCCATCCTCAGCATGGCCGCCTCCAGCCAGAGCGCCGCGGCCGGGTCGCTGCTCCTGCTCATCTACTCGCTCGGCCTGGGCGTGCCGTTCGTCCTCGCGGCCCTGGCCTTCGACTGGGTGAGCGCCCGCCTCAAGGTCATCAAGCGCCACTACCGCGGCATCCAGATCGGTGCCGGCGTGCTGCTCGCCGTCTTCGGTGTGCTCATGATGCTCGGCGTGCTCGACCGGCTCACTCGCTGGCTGCCGTACGTCGCCCCGCCGGGCGGTCTCTGAGCGGTATCCTTGGGGCGATGAGCCCCCGCCACCGCATCGCCGAGCCCACGCCCGAGGCTCGAGCCGCCGCCGAAGCCTTGCGACCGCTGGTCGCCGGCCAGATCTCCCTGTCGCCGCTGCAGCGCTGGCTGTACTCCACCGACGCCTCCAGCTACCGCGTGGTGCCCGACGCCGTCCTCGTGGCCGGCTCGGTCGACGACCTCCACGCGGTGATGGACGTGGCGCGCCGCTACGGCGTGCCCGTGGTGGCCCGCGGAGCGGCCAGCAGCTGCGCGGGCCAGGCCGTCGGTCCGGGCATCGCCGTTGACTGCTTTGGACTTGACCGGGTGCTCGCCATCGACCCGCGGGAGCGGACGGCGCGGGTCGAACCGGGCGTCGTCCAGGCCGCCCTCAACCGCGCCGCAGCCGTCCACGGCCTGGAGTTCGGACCCGACACGTCCACCGTGGACCAGGCCACCATCGGCGGCATGGTGGGCAACAACTCGTCCGGTTCGCGGTCGATCGTGTACGGGGAGACCCGGGACAAGGTCCTGGAGGTCCGTGCCGTCCTCGCGGATGGGTCGGAGCTGACCGTGGGCGCCTGCGACGGCGAGGATCTTCGCAGCGGGCTGCGTGGGGCGGCGGCGGACGCTGTGGCGGCGGGTCTCGTGGCCGTCCGCGAGGCGTTCCGCCGCCCGATCGCAGACGACTATCCGCGCACCCGCCGCTGCACGACGGGCTACGACCTGCGCGCGCTGCTGGAGCCGCGGCCGAGGCTGGCCCGGCTCCTGGCCGGGTCAGAGGGCACCTTGGGCCTCTTCACCGGGATCGAGGTACGGCTGGACCCGCGCCCGGAACTGCGCGTGGGTGCGGCCCTCACCTTTCCGGCGCTGCGGCCTGCCCTGGAGGCGAACCTGGTCATCCTCGAGACCGGCCCTTCCGCGGTGGAGATGGTCGACCTGGTGCCGCTGCGGGCGGCTCCCAACCTCGCCGCGTACCGGCGCGTGGCCTCGCTGCTCGACGGTGACGAGCGGGCCATGCTCACGGTGGAGTACCAGGGCACGGAAGAGGATGCCCGGGCTGGGCTGGCGCGGCTGCGGGCCGTCGCCGGTGAGCTCGGTGCGGTCCGCGCGGTGTGGCTCGAGGAGGCGGCGGCCATGGCCGAGGCCGCCGCGTTGCGCCGTGCCGTGACGCCGCTGCTCATGGGGGCGCCCGGCGCCGCCCGGCCCACGGCCTTCGTGGAGGACACGGCGGTGGCCCCCGAACGCCTGCCAGACTACCTGGACGCCTTCGAGGCGCTCGTCGCCGCGGCCGGCGCACGCGGCTCGTTCACCGGTCACGCTTCCGCGGGGTGCACGCACGTGCGGCCGCTGCTCGACCTGAAGACGGCGGCGGGCGTGCGGCAGATGGAGGAGCTCGCCGCAGGTGTGGCGCGTCTCGTGGCGGAGTACCACGGCGCCATCTCCGGCGAGCACGGCGTGGGGCGGGCGCGCAGCTGGGCCCTGCCCGGCGTGCTGGGGCAGGGCCTCTACGACGCCATGGTGGCCGTGAAGGACGTCTTCGACCCCGCCCGGTTGCTCGCTCCGGGCATCGTGGTCGACGGGCAAGGGGTGACCGAGGCCCTGCGGTACGGCGGCGACTACCGCGGGGGCCGCGCCTGGGCGCCGCGCCTGTCGTACGCCGCCGAGGGGGGGTTCGACGCGGCCGTGGAGCGCTGCTTCGGCGCCGGCCAGTGCAAGAAGACCACCGGCACCATGTGTCCGCCGGCCGCGGCCACCGGCAGCGAGGCGCGGGCCACCAGGGCGCGGGCCAATGCACTGCAGGGCGTGGTGTGCGGCGCCGTTCCCCTGGCGGCCATCTCCACCGAGGAGTTCCGCGAGGTCCTGGGCACGTGCGTCGCCTGCAAGGCGTGCAAGACCGAGTGCCCGGCCGGCGTGGACGTCGCCGCCCTCAAGGCGGAGTGGTTGGCGGAAGTGCGCGCCCGTGAGGGCGTGCCGCCTCTGGCACGTGTGGCCGGCGGCTTCCGTCGCGCGGCGGCTCTGGCGGCACCGTTCGCTCCCCTCGTCAACGCCGCCGCCGGCACCCGCGCCGCACGCGCCGTCGCCGGCCGCTTGGGTGTCGCCGGTCGCCGGTCGCTCCCGCCGCTGGCGCGCCGGCCGCTCACGCGCCGCCTGCCGTCCTGCGGCGCCGAGGCCGGCAGGGCGCCCTCCGCCGGCCGGCCCTCCGCCGCCCTGTTCGTCGACTGCTTCGTGCAGTACCAGGAGCCTGAGGTGGGCGAGGCGCTCGCCGCGCTGCTGCGCGCCGCCGGCGTGCCGCTCGCCCTCGTCGATGCCGGCTGCTGCGGCCGTACGGCGCTGTCCACGGGGCAGATCGACAAGGCCCGCCGGGCTGCGGACCGTGCCTTGCGCGCGCTGGCGGAACATGCCGCCCGCGGCGAGCAGCTCCTCTTCGTCGAGCCGAGCTGCCTCTCCATGGTGCTCGACGACTGGCATCGGCTGCTGCCGGGCGACCCGCGCCTCGGCCCTGTCGCCGCGGCCGCGCGCCCCGCGCTCGGCCTGGTGGCCGATCTCGCGGAGAAGGGCCGCCTGCGCTTCCGCCCCGGCGGCCCAGCCCTCCTCCATGCGCACTGCCACGAGAAGGCCCTGGGCTTCCAGGCCGACACGGAGCGCGCCCTGCGCGCCGTCCCCGGCCTGGCCCTGCAGGCGCTGGACGCCGGCTGCTGTGGCATGTCCGGCGTCTTCGGCTACGAGGCCGAGCACTACGACCTCAGCGTCGCCATGGCGGAGCGCGTGCTCCTGCCGGCGGTGCGGGCCGCGCCGCCGGCCGCCGCCGTGCTCGCCACCGGCACATCGTGCCGCGCACAGCTCGCCGATCTGTCCGGCCGGCGGGCGGAGCACCCGTTGACCTTCCTGGCCGGGAGCCTCAGCCGCTGAGCGCGGGCGCGCACCCCTCGCGAGGGGTGCGTGTACCATGACGCCGTGAGCGTCGTCATCCTCATCGCCGGCATCGCCGGCCTCGCCGTAGCGGGCTACGGTCTCGTCACGCTGTCACTGGACGCGGTCCGCCGCCGTCAGTACGTGGATGTCGCCGTGGCCGTGGCCGTGGCCGCCGGCGTCGTCGTCGCCCTCGTGCTGTGGGGCGACCGTCTGTTGCGCTGAGGCCGACGGCTCATGCACAGGCCGGAGCGTGCCGATACGGTGAGCGGCGGTCAGGAAAGCGGCATTGCGGCGCGCATGTCAGAATGGCGGCCGGCGAGAGCGCGCCCTCGCCGAAGCGGTCGCTTGCCGCCCTGAGGGACGTCGACGCCGGGCCTCAGGGCCCCGGTGAAAGAGTGAGGACATGACCAAACGCATCCTCGTCGTAGACGACGAGCCCGACATCCGCAGACTGGTGGCCGAGGCCCTCGAGGTGACGGGATACGACGTTCAATCCGCCGCCAACGGTGACGAAGCCATACGTGCCGCCTCGCTGTTCCTCCCGGACCTCGTGCTGCTGGACATCATGATGCCCGATCTCGACGGCTTCGCCGTGTACGAGCGCCTGCGGGCCAAACCCGTCGACCTGAAGTCGCCCATCATCTTCCTCACCGCGCGGCGGGAGATCGACGACAAGCTGCTGGGCTTCGAGAAGGGCGCCGCCGACTACATCACCAAGCCCTTCCACATCAAGGAACTGCTCGCCCGGGTCAAGGTGCACCTCGGTGAGCTGGGACCGCCCAAGGGGGATATCCACAACCCGCTCACCGACCGGGAGCTCGAGGTGCTCGGCCTGCTTGCCAGCGGCAAGACGTACAAACAGGTGGCACGCGCCCTGGACCTTTCTCAGAGCACGGTGCGCAACCACCTGCACAACGTCTACCACAAGCTCAATGTGGTCGACCGCGCCCAGGCGGTCATCGTGAGTCGCGAGAACGGCTGGATCTGAGGGGACGCCGCCTCGGGGCGGCGGTCACGTACGCGACGCGGATGGGGACGGCCGTACCGGCCGTCCCCATCCGCGTGCCGATCAGGAAGCCGAAAACGGCATGTCGGGCAGCGACCAGGTGCTGACCTGGCCGCGGCGGTCGCCGCGGCGCCGTTCTGTGAACGGCCCGGGCCCCGTCACCCAGCGGTCGTGCCGGCGCTCGCCGACCCTGCGGTCGACGATGACCATCACGTCGTCACGTCCCGCGAATCTCCTTGAGAGCCGCTCGTGGAAGTGGCTCTCAAGGGGCCGCGGGATGACGATGACCCTCGGCTGCACGCTCTCGATGGTCCCGGCCATCCTTCCTCCCCAGACAGTCATATCGTACCCTCGGCTGCAGCAGGTGATTCGCCGCCGGAGGACTCATCTCCTTGCTCGGTGACCGCGCTCTGCTTTGCGGCGCGCAACGCCAGGGCGCAGAGCCCTCCGGCCGCCGCGAGAACGACGGCGACGATGAACGTGCTGGCGACGGCGTCGGTGAACCAGCCCTGGAACGTCGTCTTCATCATCGCCGCGGCCGTCTCAGACAGGCCTGAAGCGCCGGACGGCATGCTCATGGCGCCGCCCTCCGCGGCCGCCGCGACGATCTTCTGCTTGACGGCGTCCGGGATGCCCTGGAGGGCCTCGACGCCGGCCGTGATGTTGGCCGTCACGCGGTTCTGCAGGACGGCTCCGAGCACGGCGATGCCCAGCAGGCTGCCGACCTGGCGCATGGTGGAGAGGACCCCGGAGGCGTTGCCGATGCGCTCGCGCGGGGCGGTGGCCATCACCGCCGACGTCACGGGCGCCACGGCCAGCCCGATGCCGATGCCCGAGATCAGGAAGGGCACCAGCAGGCTCATCGGCGTGGTGTCCGGCGAGATCTTCTCGATGCCGGGCAGCAGGCCGGCCATCCACGCGAGGCCGGCGGCGAGCAGGAACATGCCCAACGCCACGATCCACGTGCTGCCCAGCCTGTCCGACAGCATGCCCGCCGCCGGCGCCGCGACGATGATGATCAGCGACATCGGCACCATGACCAGGCCGGCTTTGATGGCGCTGTAGCCCAGCACCGACTGCAGGAAGATCGGGATCATGAAGAAGGCGCCCATCATGGCGGCGCTGAGCAGGAGCCCCGTCGCGTTGCCGGCGGCGAAGGTGACGCGGCGGAAGAGCGAGAAGTCGATGAGCGGCTGGCTCACGCGGTGCTCGCGCCGGAAGAACAGGACGAAGGCGACGGCAGCGGCGGCGAAGAGCCCGATGATGGTGGCCGAGGTCCAGCCGTAGCTCTGCCCCTCGATGAGCGCGAACGTCAGGCAGAACAGCGAGGCCGTCACCAGTCCCACGCCGGGGAGGTCGAGGCTCTTCACGGCGGTGGGGTTCCTGCTCTCCGGGACGAGTCTCAAGGCGAGCAGCACGCCGATCACGCCGATGGGGATGTTGACGAGGAAGATCCAGCGCCAGCTGTCGGCCGCATCCGGCCAGGTGACGTACTGGACGATGACGCCTCCGAGCGTGGGACCGATGGCGGTGGCCAGACCCGACACACCGCCCCACACGCCCATGGCTGCGCCGCGCTTTCCCGCCGGGAAGACGGCGGCGATGATGCTGAGGGTGGCCGGCATCATGGCCGCTCCGCCGATGCCTTGCACCACGCGGAAGGCGATGAGCAGCTCGATGGTGGGAGCCAGGCCGCAGGCGAGCGAGCCGGCGGTGAAGAGGACCATGCCGATGATGAAGAGCTTGCGCCGGCCCCACAGGTCGCCGAAGCGGCCCAGGGTCACGAGCAGCACGGCGAACGCCAGGATGTACGCGTTCATCACCCATTCGATGCTGCCGAAGGTCGTGTCGTAGGAGGACTGGATGTGGGTGAGGGCGATGTTCACGATCGTGCCGTCGAGAAGGATCATGAAGAGGCCGAGGCAGAGCACAGCGAGGACGGCCCACGGGTTGCGGGCGGGCCTCACCTCGCCGGTCGTGTCGTGGCCGGTCGGGACGGGTGAGCTCATGGCGTGTCCGGTCCTCTCAGCTCGTCGATGAGGGCGCCCAGAAAGGCGACGAGCGTCTCGGGGGCGATGTCGGGAAAGCGCGCGGAGACGGAGGCCAGCCGCGCGCGCCAGATCTCCAGGGCGCCTTCGGCCATGGCCTCGGCCGTGCCCGCCAGGCGCACGCGCACCACACGCCGGTCACCGGGATCCGCTTCGCGGCGCACGACGCCCTTCTCCAGCAGCCGCGTGACCAGCTCGCTGGCGGCCGCGCGCGAGATCTCGAGGCCGGAGGAGAACTCGCTCATCGTCACGGTGCCGCGGTGCGCGAGGAACATGACGGCCTGCATCTGGCGGCCTGTCAGGGGGGCCAGAGCTGGGTCCGGCCTCGCCTCGGCGTGGTGCGGAGCCGAGTCGTAGAGCGCCACGGCGAGCTCCGGCAGCAGCCTTGCGAGGCGGGTGGTGACGTCGTCCTCTTTGTTCGACTGCTCGTTCATTCGGTACCCGAATGATAAGGTATCCGAACTAGTTCGTCCAGCGCGCCGTCGTAGCCGACGTACAATCGGGACGTGTCGTGACTTCCGACGCGCACGTGCCGTGACCACTCTCCACGACGACATCCCCACGCGCCGCTTCCCGGCCGTCACGGCGATCCTCATCGCCGTCAACGCGGCCGTGTTCGTCTTCGAGCTGACCCTGCCGCGCTACGGGCTCACGCAGCAGGGTCTCTTCGCCAAGATGGGGGTCGTCCCCTACGAGCTGGCACACGGGTACGATGTCCCGCCGGCCGATCTGGTCCCGTGGTGGGCGACCATGTTCACCGCGTTGTTCATCCACGGCGGCTGGCTGCACGTCATCTTCACCATGCTGTACCTCTGGGTCTTCGGCAACGACGTGGAGGACAGGCTCGGGCGCTGGCGCTTTCTCGGCTTCTACCTGGTGTGCGGCATCGTCGCCACGGCGCTCGAGGTCCTCGTCTCCCCCGAGTCGACGGTCCCCGTGATCGGCGCCGGCGGGGCCGTCGCCGGGGTGCTCGGCGCCTACCTTGCCCTCCACCCCCGGGCGAGGGCGTTCACGGTGTTCGGCCTGGGCATCGTCCTCCCGGTCGTCTCCGTGCCCGCCTGGATCCTGCTCGCCGTGTGGTTCGGGCTGCAGGCGGTGCAGGGTGTGCTCTCGTTCGGGCACCCCGCCGTGGCCGTGGCGTTCTTCGCCCACGTCGGCGGCTTCGTCGCCGGGCTGGCGCTCGCCGTGCCGCTCGATCGCATCGGCAGGCGGCGTTACGGCCGCGCGGGCCTGCGCGGCGGCCGCAACGTGTAAGCTGTCGGCATGGTCGCCGACCACCACATCCATACGGGATTCTGCCCTCATGCCACGGGAGAACCCCGGGCGTGCGTGGAACGTGCGCTCGCCCTCGGCATGACCGAGCTCGGGTTCGCCGAGCACCTGCCCTTCCCGCCGGGGTGGCGGCCTCGCCACGACGTCACCGACGACTGGGCCATGTCGTGGGACCAGGTGGACGAGTACTGCGCGACCGTCCAGGATCTCGCCCGGGAGTACTCTGCCGACGTCCGCATCGTGCTCGGCATCGAGGTGGACTATCTGGACGACTCCGTGGAGCAGACGGCCGCGGCCGTCGCCGCGTACCCCTTCGAGTACGTCGTCGGCTCGGTGCACATCGTCGGCGACAGGTTCGCCTTCGACCACCCCGACCTGCGTGACGAGCTCACCGCGTACGGCCTCGACCGCATCCACCTGGAGAGCCTCGCGCTGGCTGAGCGTGCCGCCGCCAGCGGGCTCTTCGACGTCATCGGCCACCTCGACCACGCCGTCAAGTTCGGGCCGCCGGCGGACGAAGACGCCGTGCGCGCCGCGGCGGGCAGGGCCCTGCGGGCCGTCGCCGCGGCCGGCATGACGCTCGAGCTCAACACGGCCGGCTGGCGCAAGGCGGGGCGGCCGTTCCCGGCGCCGGAGCTGCTCGCCGAAGCGTGCGCGCTCGGTGTGCCGCTCGTGATCGGCTCCGACGCCCACCGGCCCGACGATGTGGGGGCCGACTTCGCGCGCGCCGTGGAGGCGGCGCGCACGGCCGGCTACAGCGAGATCCGCCGCCTGAGCGGCGCGCCGCCGGAGCCGCTGCCGTGAACAGCCACCGCAGGCACACTGTCGAGGGGGGCGCCGCAGGAGCACCGCTCCGCACCTTCGGCAGCAGGCTGATGGCGGTCTTCAACGCGCACTCCGGCGGCGGGGAGTTCCGCCGCGACCTGCCGCTCATCCTCGGCGCAATGAGGGGCCTGGGGTACCGCGTCGACGAGCGCGAGACCGAGGGCGTCGGCGACGCCACGCGTCTCGCGCGTGAAGCCGTGGCGGGCGGGTACGACCTGGTCTGTGCCATCGGTGGCGACGGCACGGTGAACGAGACGCTCAACGGTCTGGCCGGCACCGAGGTGCCGCTCGCCATCGTCCCGACGGGCACCGTCAACGTGCTCGCCATGGAGCTGGGCATCCCCTTCGAGCCTCCCGACGCGGTCAGGCTCCTGCAGACGGGCAACGTCTCGTGGATCGACCTCGGCCTCGCCGGCGAGCGGCACTTCGCGCTGATGGCCGGCGTCGGCATGGACGCGGCCGCCGTCGCCTCGCTGAACCCGGTGATGAAGAAGGCCTTCAAAGAGGCCGCCTTCGCCGTGCAGGGGTTCGCCAACTTCCTCACCAAGGATGACCCGCTCATCCGCGTCGCCAGCGCCGAGCGCACCGTGGAGGGGTACTTCGCCGTCTTCGGCAACTCGTCCAACTACGCCGGCGGTTTCGGTATCACTCCTCTGGCAGACATGCGCGACGGTCTCCTCGACGTGTGTGTGCTCAAGGACAAGTCGTTCCTGAGCACCATCTGGTACTGGACGGCGGCCCTGCTCAACGCCCACATCAGCCACTCCAAGGTGGAGTACTTCCGCACCGAGAGCGCCGAAGTGACCACGGTGGACGACGACAAGGAGGTGCTGGTGCAGACGGACGGCGAGGTCGCCGGCTGTCTTCCGCTCACGTGCCGGGTGGTCCCGCGCGCCCTCCGCGTCATCGTCCCGTGACCCGGCTCGAGAGGGCACAGCCGTGAGGCCACGCATCGGGCCGCCGCCGTCAGAAGAGACCGACGCCCTTCACGAGGCGAGCCTCGAGGTCCTCGAGCGGACGGGGGTCGTCTTTCCGGACCCCGCCGCACGCGCCGTGCTGGCGTCCGCGGGGGCGCGCGTCGACGAGCCGACCAGGGTGGTGCGCATCCCGCGGCGGCTCGTGCAGGACGCGCTGGCGGCGGCGCCGCGCGAGGTGGTCCTGGCCGGGCGCGACCCGGCGCACGACGTGCGCTGCGACGGGTCGCGGACGGTCCTGACTCTCGACGGCACCGGCGCGTACACGCTCGATCACGTCACCGGCGCGCGCAGGGCCTCGACCATGCAGGATCTCGCCGACGCCGCCCGGGTGGCCGACGCCGCGCCCGAGATCGGTGTGGTCTGGAACGTGGTGTCCGCGTCGGACGCGCAGCCCACGACCCAGGTCCTGGAGGAGCTCTCCGCCTGCCTGCGCAACACCGGCAAGCACGTGCAGGGCGAGGTGCAGCGCGCCGAGGAGGTCCCCTACGTCATGGCGATGCTGGAGGCAGCCTCGGCCGACGGACGCTGGGACCCTGCGCGCCCGTTCTTCTCCATCGTCTACTGCCCGGTGCCGCCCCTCCAGCACGAGCCGCACATGAGCGCGGCCGCGGTCGCGCTGGCGCGCGAGGGCGTCCCCATGTGCATCTACGCCATGGGCCTGGCCGGCGCGACGGCGCCGGTGACCATGGCGGGCGCGGTGATGCAGGCCAACGCCGAGATCCTCAGCTCGCTGGTGTTGTTCCAGCTCGTGCGCCCGGGCCTGCCGTGCATCTACGTGGCCGACACCGGCGTGCTGGACATGCGCACCGGGATGTACTCGGCCGCTTCCCCCGAGTCCATCGTCATCACGCACGCCATGGCCGCGCTCGGCAGGAAGTACAGCCTGCCGGTGATGGCGACGGGCCTCACCGGCGACGCCAACGACTTCGGCGTGATGAGCGGCGCCGACGCCGGCATGACGGCGCTGGCGGCCATGCTCATGGACCCTGACCTGCTCTGCGGTGCCGGCATGCACGATGGCGCCCAGATGCTGTCACTCCCCAAGATCCTCCTGGACTGCGAGCTCTTCCGGCGGTGCCAGCGGGTGCTTGAAGGCATGGTGGTCGACGAAGCACGCCTCATGACGCGCGTCGTCGACGACGTGGGCCCCGGCGGGCACTTCCTCAAGGCGCGCGAGACGCGCACGCATCTGCGCGCCGGCGAGCTGCACGTACCCGAGCTGCTGCTGCGCGAGCCCTACGAGACCTGGAGCGTCTCGCGCGGCGACGAGGTGGAGCGGGCCCGGGCGGCCGTGGACGGTATTCTCAGCGGGCATGCGCCGGCACCGCTGCCGCGAGGCGCTGAGCAGAGGATAGAGGAGCTCATCGCCGCTGCGGCCGGGGAGCTCATGGGCCGCTGAGCGCCGCGGGCCCCGCTCAGCGGCGGGTCACAGTCCCATCACCTGCGAGAGCCTGCGCAGGCGCTCGGCGTAGTCCTTGCGGGCCTTCTCGTCGCGGCCGGCCAGCTCCTGCGGCGTGGCCACAGGCACGATCTTGAAGGCGGGATTGTCGAAGAGCCGCAGCTCCAGAGAGTCGCCCGGCTCGTACGGCAGGTCCTTGAAGAGTCGCTTCAGAAGATAGCGGGCCGTGGCCTCACCGACCGGGAGCACGTAGTGCGGCGTGGTGATGGTGAGCTCCCGCGAGAGGAAGGGGAAGCAGTCGTCCTGCTCCTCCGTCTTGGGTGCGCGGATGTCGCACGCGGTACGCGGCACGCATTTGGTCAGGCTGGTCACGTACACCTTGTCGGGGTTCTCGGCGAGGGCCGGCATGAACTCGGCGAGGCCGGCCAGGACGCTTGCGCCCGCTTCCTTCGCGCCCTCTTCATCCGCCGGGTCGGGGTGGAGAGCGACGACCATCACCGCGCAGTGCGGGTGGCCGCCGCCGGGGACGGCGCGGAGGCGGCAGGCGACGAGCTCGTCGCACTTCGTGCACTCTCCGACGCTCCGCGCCAGCGTGTCCAGTTGTTCGACCGCGTCTTCCATGGTGGGTCTCCTCTCTGGATGAGCCGGCGCCGGCGCGCTCGCGCCGGGCCGGCGGGTCAGCCTCCGCCGTCGGCCAGGCGGTAGTCGCAGGTCAGGGTGTCCGGCCGCCCGACCAGTGCCAGCATGAGCTCGTCGCCGAACGGCGCGAGCACCACGTTGAGGCCGTCGAACTCGACTGAGATGAACTTGGCCTCGCGCTGCCCCAGCTCGGTCGCCAGCCGGGAGCTGATGTCGATGACGCCGGCCGCCTGGGCGGCGACGGCGTCGACCGCGATGTCCGGGTCGGCGTCGGCGGCCACCACGAAACCGTCGCGCGAGATGAGCAGGGCGGCGACGACGCCCGCGTTCACGCGGTAGGGCGCGAGGCGCGCGGCCAGGGCATCGGCGGGGCCGTTCATCCGCGCTCCAGGGCGGTGTCAAGGTCGGCGCCGACGGCCGCGGCGAACGCGTCCGCAGAGGTCTTCTCGGCGAAGACACGGGTGAAACCGCCGGCGAGGCCGGCGAGCTCGCTCAGGAAGATGGTGGAGCGCGGGATGGGCGACGTGCCGTCGTCGCCCGCGCTGGGCACCGACCCCTCGAGAGGGAGCTCGACGAGGGTATCGCCGCTGACGAAGAGCCTGCTCGCCTCGCGTCCGGACAGCCGCACCTTCACGCACACGGCCACGCCGTCCGGTACCAGCTCCTTGGCGATGTCGATCTCCACAGCCGAAGCCTAGCGAGGGCGTGTGGGCGTGGCAAGACGGGGGAGGCGGGAGTCCGTGCGGAAGAGGACGCGGCGCGCCGGGGGCGGCCGCCCCCGGCGTCACTGTGCGGCGGCGAGCGGGACCACGGTGGGCGCCGGCTCGGCCACCGCCGGCGGGGCGCATGCCTCGTCGCGGGCGGCCGCCAGCAGTGCGTGCAGGTCGCGCACCGTGGGGAACGACGAGGCGCCGATGCTCAGCGTCTGCCGGCGCCCGCCGATGAGGTTCGAGCTGACGTCGTGACCGATGTCGGCAGCGAGCTCTCGCGCCTCTGCAAGCGAGCGTCCGGGCAGCGCCAGCAGAAAGACGTCGGCGCGCACGCGGAAGGCCGTGTCGTCGGGGTCCAGCTTGCGTTGGATGCGCCGCGCGACGCCGCGCCCCAGCTCCTCGGTGCGCTCCGCCCCGAGGAAATCCCGCGTGTCGCGGAAGTGCTCCATGCGCAGCACGACGACGCTCAGCGGCCGGTGGCTCTCGAGTGCCTCTGCCATGCGCGGCTCGAGCACGTCGTCCAGCCGCTCCCCCGTGTAGAGGCCGGTGGTGGCGTCCACGAGCGCCGGCCGTCGCGGGACCTCCGGCGCCCTGCGCAGGCGGGTCGCCGCGATCCAGCCCCCGGTGGCGAGGACCGCCACCTTGGCGACGCCGCCGAGGCGGCTGCCCCCAAGCGACGGATCGGCGATGGCGAGCACGACCAGCAGAAGGAGCGTGGGGGCGAGCAGGTACGGCCACTCCTTGCGCGGCGAGGCGGCGAGCTGGCCGAGGGCCAGCGCGGGGATCGCCGCGAGGAGCCAGCTGTCAGCACCGCCGGCGAACACGAGCACGCACCCGAGCAGGAGCCAGTCGCAGGCGACGAACGTGAACGAGAGGTGGGCGCTGCGCGAGCGTGCGACCTGGATCGACCAGAGACCGAGAAGGACGCCGACGGCGGCGGGTAGCGAGGCGTAGCCGTACCCCAGCGCCAGCGCGGCGACCGCGACGACGGCGAAGAAGAGGGTGCGGTAGCGGCCTCGCAACAGCGCCGGGTGACGGCGGTTGCGAGACGGACGGCTCACCAGCGCGCCGTCCGGGTCATGCAGGGCGATGAGGGTACGCGCAGCATGCGAGGCCTATTCTGCACCCCCACGGGCAATCCTTCAAGGTCAAGTACAGGGTTTGACCTGACTGTCGCCTTTCCAGGCGACACCTGTGCCGGCGGGGCGTGCGTGAGGACTCACGACGCACGGCTGGGTTTCCCGGCCGGCCGCCTCCTATATAATCGTTGCCCCGTGGAACGCGCCCTCTTCCTGTCAGGCAACGAGGCCATCGCGCACGGCGCCGTGCGCGCCGGCGCCCGATTCGCCTGCGGTTACCCCGGCACGCCTTCCACCGAGATCGTGGAGACCGCCTCAGGGCTCGCCGGCATCCTCGCCGAGTGGTGCATCAACGAGAAGGTCGCCGTGGAGACCGCCGTGGGTGCGTCACTCGCGGGTGTCCGCACCATCGTCACCATGAAGCACGTCGGGCTGAACGTCGCCGCCGACCCGTTCATGACGCTGTCCCTCACGGGCGTCAACGGGGGGCTCGTGGTCATCAGCGCCGACGATCCCGGAATGCACTCGTCGCAGAACGAGCAGGACAACCGCAACTTCGCCCGCTTCGCCAAGGTCCCCATGCTCGAGCCCTCCGACAGCCAGGAGGCCTACGACTTCATGGCCGAGGCCTTCGCCCTCTCGGAGGAGTTCGACACGCCCGTACTGCTGCGTTCCACCACGCGACTCTCGCACGGCCGCGGGCGCGTCACCCCGCGGGTGGCAGTCGATCCGGAGCCGCGGGAGTACGCCCGCGAGATCGACAAGTACGTCATGGTGCCGCAGTACGCCCGCGAGCGTAACCGGCGCGTCCTCGAGCGCTTGCACCTGCTCCGTGACCGCGCCGAGCAGTCGCCGCTCAACGTACTTGAGGCGGGTACCGCGGACTTCGGGGTCATCGCCTCCGGCGTGGCGTACGACTATGCGCGCGAGGCGTTCCCTAAGGCCTGGTTCCTCAAGCTCGGCATGTCCTACCCGCTGCCCTACGGCAAAGTGGTGCGCCTGTACCAGCAGGTCTCTCGTGTGGCCGTTGTCGAGGAGCTGGACCCGTTCATCGAGGACCAGGTCCGCGCCCTGGGTCTGCCGGTGATCGGCAAGGAGGCCCTTCCGGCCGACGGGGAGTTCGACCAGGAGCTGGTGTTCAGGGCGCTCGAGCCCTTCGTGTCCCGCCGTCCGCCGCGACGCCGCCGGCCGGTCCTGCCGCCGGTGCTGCGTCCCGGCACACCGGCGCCGCCGGCCGCCCACTTGCCGGTGCGGCCCCCCGTGCTCTGCCCGGGCTGCTCGCACCGTTCGGTCTTCACGGCGCTGCGCAAACACAAGCTCGCCCCCATGGGCGACATCGGGTGCTACACACTCGGCGCACTGCCGCCGCTGCTCGCCATGGACAGTTGCCTCTGCATGGGCGCCGCGATCGGCATGATGGCCGGCTTCAACAAGGCGCTCGGGCGCAAGGCGGCGGCGGCCGTCATCGGCGACTCGACGTTCTTCCACTCGGGCATCACGCCGCTGATCGATGCCCACTACAACGAGGCCTCGGGGCTCGTGCTCGTCCTCGACAATCGCACCACGGCCATGACCGGCCACCAGGGCCACCCCGGCACCGGCCGGCGGCCGGACGGCAGCACCGGCCGGTCGGTCGACCTCCAGACGCTGTGCCAAGGCATCGGCGTGCGCTGCCTCACCGTGGACGCCAACGATTTCCCTGCGCTCGACGCGGCCGTCAAGGAGGAGGTGCACGCTCCCGGCCTTGGGGTCATAGTGGCTCTCGCCCCCTGCGTGCTCACGTACCGGCCGGAGCCCGGCCGCGTGGACGTGGACGAAGACCGCTGCAACCTCTGCGGGCTCTGCCTGGCCATCGGCTGCCCCGCCATCGCCACGGGCGACGGCACGGTCACCATCACCGAGAGCTGCACCGCGTGTGGGCTGTGCGTCGATGTCTGCCGGCGCGGCGCCCTCAGCGTGGCAGGGGTCGAGGCGTGAACGGCATCACCACCGTCGCGCTCGCCGGCGTCGGCGGCCAGGGCATCCTGCTCGCCGCCGCCGTCCTGGCCGAGACGGCTGCCGCCGAGGGTCTGGACGTCAAGGCCAGTGAGGTCAAGGGTATGGCCCAGCGCGGCGGCAGCGTGCGCAGCACCGTGCGCTTCGGCTCCCAGGTCTGGTCGCCGGTCTCGCCGCACGCCGATGTGGTCATCGCCATCGAGGAGCTCGAGGGGTACCGAGCCCTGGAGACCATCGTGCCGGGCGGCACCCTCGTGCTCGCGGCCACCACGCACATCCTGCCCGGCAGCGTGCTGCGCGGAGAGGAGGAGTACCCGGGGGATCTGGCGGCGTTCGCCGCGTCGCGCGAGGTGCGCGTGCTCGCCGTCGACGCTGAGGCGCTGGCGCTCGAGGCCGGCTCGGCGCGCGCGGTCAACGTCGCGTTGCTGGGTGCCGCCAGCACAGTCCTTCCGTTCTCCGCCGAGGCGTGGCGCACCGGGCTCAGCGCCGCCGTGCCGGCCAGGATCCTCGCAGTCAACGAGCGGGCGTTCGCCCTGGGGCGTGACGCCGCACATCAGGAGGTCGCGCCGTGAAGGTCACGCAGCTCACCGCTTTCCTCGAGAACCGCAGCGGGCGGCTCGCCGAGGTCGCCGATATCCTCGGCAACGCCGGCATCAACATCCGCGGCTTCTCCACCACCGAGGCCGCCGAGTACGGCATCGTACGCCTCATCGTGACCGAGCCGGAGAAGGCCCGCCGGCTGCTGCACGACGCGGGCTTCACCACACACTTCGCCCAGGTGGTGTGCGTCAAGGTCGAGGACGAGCCCGGCGGCCTGGCCCGCGTGCTCGACGAGCTCGCCGCCGCGGGCGTCTCCATCGACTATCTGTACAGCATCTCGTTCCAGTACATCTGCTTCGCCCTGCGCGACGTGGACCGCGCGGTCGAGCTGCTCCAGGGCAAGGTCGAGATGCTGAGCGACGAGGAGGTGCTCGCCCTGTGACCGCGACGTCCGAAGAACAGCACCTGGTCCGCGACCAGGCCGGCGGCCTCTGGTGGCAGCCGGCCGCAGAGACCATGCAGCGAGAGCAGCTGCAGGCGCTGCAGCTCGACCGCCTGCGGGCGTCGCTGCAGAACGCCTACGACAACGTCCCCTTCTACCGCAAGAAGCTGGACGAGGCCGGCGTCCTGCCCGGCGACGTGATGACGCGTGACGACGTCGCCGGGCTACCCTTCACCACCAAGGTCGACCTCCGCGATCACTACCCGTTCGGCATGTTCGCGCGCCCGCGCGATCAAATCGTGCGCGTGCACGCCAGCTCCGGCACTACCGGTAACCCGACCACCGTGGGCTACACGCGCGAGGACATCCTCACGTGGTGTCACCTGATCGCCCGCACCCTCGCCGCAGGGGGCGTCGAGCCCGGCGACCTGCTTCAGAACGCCTTCGGCTATGGTCTCTTCACCGGCGGCCTCGGTCTGCACACCGGCGCCGAGCTGCTCGGCTGCACCGTCGTGCCCATCTCCGGCGGCAACACCGAGCGTCAGCTGAAGATCATGCGCGACTTCGGCGCCACCGCCCTGAGCTGCACGCCGTCGTACGCCATGTACCTCGCCGACGCCGCCCGCGACCGCGGCCTGCGCCCCGACGACCTCCCCATCAGGGTCGGCTTCTTCGGGGCCGAGCCCTGGACCAACGAGCTGCGCGTGCAGATCGAGGCCGGTCTCGGCGCCGACGCCCTGGACATCTACGGCCTCTCCGAGATGGGCGGCCCCGGCGTCGCCTTCGAGTGCCTCTGCAAGGCGGGTATGCACATCAACGAGGACCACTACCTGGCGGAGATCGTCGATCCCGACACCCTTCGGCCGCTCCCGTTCGGCGAGGTCGGCGAGCTCGTCTTCACCACGCTCAGCCGCGAGGCCCAGCCGCTCATCCGCTACCGTACGCGCGACCTCTGCCGGCTCATCGCCGAGCCCTGTGCCTGTGGGCGCACCTCCGTGCGCATGGACAAGCCCATCGGGCGCAGCGACGACATGCTCATCATCCGCGGCGTCAACGTGTTCCCCAGCCAGATCGAAGAGGTGCTCATGGGCATCCCGGAGATCGAGCCCCACTACCAGATCGTGGTGGACCGCAAGGGGTACCTGGACGTCATCGAGGTGTGGGTCGAGGTCGGGGAGGACATCTTCGCCGAGACCATGGGCGACCTGGAGCGCTTCCAGCGCGGCGTGCAGGCGCGCGTCTTCAACGTGCTCAACATCCAGGTGGCGGTGAAGCTCAAGGAGCCGCGCACCATCCAGCGTTCCGAGGGCAAAGCAGTGCGCGTCGTCGACAGGCGCACGGCGCTCTGAGGACGACCTGACGACGGCGGCGGGAGCGGCGAGCCGCTCCCGCCGCCGTCGCGTCTCCCATGCCGCTGCCGCTGCGCACCTCGAGGCTGACCATCCGGCCGCTCGGGGCCGGCGACGCGGCCGACGTCCTCGCCGTGTACGGCGACCCGGTGGTACTGCGGCACTGGAACAGCGCCCCCCTGGACGACCCGCACGAGGCCGCGGCGTGGGCGGCGAGACAGGGCGAGCGGCACCGCTCGCTCGGCTTCGCCCAGTGGCACGTGAGCCGCCGCGACGACGGCGCCTTCGTAGGGTGCCTGGGCCTCCAGCCGCTCGGCGACGAGGTGGAGATCCTCTACGCCCTGCAGCCCCGGTCCTGGGGGCACGGCTTCGCGGCGGAGGCCGGACGGGCCGCGCTCCGCTACGCGTTTCTGGAGGCCGGACTCCCGCGGGTGGTGGCCATCGCCCGCGAGGCGAACGAGAGGTCACTCCGGGTGCTCGAGCGGCTCGCGATGCGGCCCCGGGGCACGGCCACCCACTGGGACAGCGAGTGGCTGGAGTACGGGCTCACGGCGGAGGCGTGGCGCGACGGCCGCGCCGTGGTGTCGCCGCCGCTTCCGACCGCTCGTCTGGAGCTGCGCCGCTTCGTGCCCGGGGACCTGGAAGGGCTCGCCCGGGTCTTCGGCGACCCCGACGTCATGCGGTTCGTCGGCGAGAGCCGGGAGCCGCTGGACGCAGCCCGGCTTGCCGCATCCCAGGAGAGTGTGCTTGAGCACTGGCGGGCACACGGGTTCGGCCCGCTCACCCTCGTGGAGCGGGCCTCCGGCCGCGTGGTGGGCGAGGCGGGCCTGCAGCTGCTCGAGCACGGTCCCGACGTCGAGCTCACGTACACGCTGGCGCGCGCCGTGTGGGGTCGCGGCTACGCGACCGAGGCCGCGCGCGCCGTTCTGCGCTGGGCTTTCGCCGGGCTGCGCCTGCCGCGCGTCGTGGCGGTGACGTGGCCGCAGAACACCGCCTCCGTGCGCGTCGTGCGCAAGCTCGGCCTGGCGCCGCGAGGGATGAGGAGGTGCTACGGCGGAGAGCTCGCCGAGTACGATCTTCAGATGGGCGAGTGGCGCCGCCGCGGCGATGCGCCTGCCGGCCGCCTGGAGACGCCGGTCGGATGACCCGGGGCCGGCCGCCCGGCCGCATGCCCGTCGGTCCGGCCGGCGCCGCCCGAGTGCGGGCGCAGGCGCGCCCGTCGAGCTCAGTGCTTGTCCGGCCCCGCAGTCGGCGTGACCGTGGGCGCCGGCGCCGTGGGCGTTGGCTGCGGCGCCGTGGGCGTGGGTTGGGGCGTGGTGGGCTTGGGCGACGGGGTGGGCTGCACGGTCGGTTTGATCGTCTTCGTCGGGCCCGGCTCGGGAGTGGCGCTCTCGCTCGAAGCGGCCGACGGCGAGGCCGACGGCGACATGGCCTGCATCTTGCCCTGCCAGAAGCCGAAGGTCCACGGCACTATCGCGAAGGCGGGGTGCTTCGAGTCTCCGAGCGCCGCGGCGAAGAACTTGGCCCACATCGGCGCGCAGTAGGTGCCGCCGTAGGCGCCGCTCATGGGTGAGTTCTTCTCGGCGTCGCCCATCCACACGGAGGCGGCGAGGTTGGGCGTGTAGCCCACGTACCACACGTCCCAGCCGTTCTCGGTGGTGCCTGTCTTGCCGGCGCGCGGGTACGGGAAGTACGACCCGGTGGCCGAGCCGGTGCCCCCGGTGGCGACGCGTTCCAGGCAGGTGGTGACCACGCTGGCCACACCGGCGGGGATGGCGCGCTTGCCCTTGGTCTTGGGCTTCCAGTCCACGCGCCCGTTGGTGAGCACGACCTTCACGATGGCCTGCGGTCTGCGATAGATGCCGCCGGCGGCCAGGGTGGCGTAGGCGCTCGCCATCTCGAGCGGCGTGACGCCGGAGGTGCCCAGCGTGATGGACGGCACCTCGTCGAGCGGGCTCTTGATGCCCAACTTGTGCGCGAGGGCCACGGTGTTCTCGGGGCCGACATCCACGCTCAGCTGGGCGAAGACCACGTTGTCAGAGATGGTGGTGGCGGCCGACACGCTCTCGGGCCCACCGGGGCCGTCGCCGTTGACCACCCACGGCTCGGCCCCGTAGCCCATCGGGATGATGATGGGGCTCTGGGACGAGTAGTAGGTGCTGTCGGGGTTCATGCCCTGCATCACGCCTGTGGCGAGGACGAAAGGCTTCATGGAGGAGCCCGCCTGGCGGCGCGCCTGCCACGCGAGGTTGAACTTCTGCTTCTTGTAGTCGAGGCCGCCGACCATGGTGCGGATGTAGCCGTTGCGCGGGTCGATGGCGACCAGGGCCGCCGACGGCTTGAAGCCGAAGTCCAGCGGCCCGGTGGTGCTCTTGATGACCTTGATGGCCTCGCGCTGCCACGCCATGTCGATGCTGGTGTAGACCTTGAGCCCGCCCTCGAACACCTGGCGCGAACCGTAGCGTTTGGTGAGCACGCGCGTGACGTAGTCGGTGAAGTAGTCGGCCATGCTGTTGTTCTTGTTGGGAGGGTGCTTGAACACGCCAAGGGCCTTCGTGGTGGTCTTGTCGGCGCGCTCCTGCGTGATGTAGCCCTGATCGGCCATCAGCTGGAGCACGATGCTGCGCCGTTCCTTGGCGAGCTTGGGATCGGTGGTGGGCGCGTACTGGGTGGGGAACTTGGGGAGCGCGGCCAGCAGCGCGGCGTCCTGCAGGTTGAGGTCCTTGGCGTGCTTGTGGAAGTACGTGAGCGCCGCCGCCTCGACGCCGTACGCGCCGGCGCCGTAATACACCGTGTTGAGGTAGGCGGTGAGGATGTGGTCCTTGGTCCACTTGTCCTCGAGCTGCCACGCCAGTACGGCCTCGCGCAGCTTGCGCGTGTAGGTGCGCTCGTTGCCGACGTAGGCGTTCTTGACGTACTGCTCGGTGATGGTGGACCCGCCCTGCACCACGGTGCCGGCGCGGAGGTTGAGCACCATGGCGCGCATGACGCTCTTGAAGTCGACGCCGTGGTGCTGGTAGAAGCGCTCGTCCTCGACGGCCACGGTGGCGTCCTTCATCACCTGCGGGATCTGCTCGCTGGGCACGAGGACGCGGTTCTCGGCCCCGTGCAGCTCGGCGATGAGCTCGCCGTGGCGGTCGTAGATGGTGGTGTTGACCGCGTTGCGCCGCTTCTCGAGCTGGTCCAGCGACGGCAGGTTGCGGGAGACGGCGAAGATGGCGCCGGCCGCGGCGCAGAGCGTGGCGATGGCGACGAGCAGCACAACGATACCCGTGACCTTCAGCCACAGGTACTTGCGCTTGCCGCGCCGCTTCTGCTTCTGACGCCGCTGGCGCCCGCGGCGCGCCACGCTCGCCGGGTCGCTGCGGTACCGGGTGTACTCAGCCATGACTGTTCATTCTACTGGACGAGGTGACGCGGGAGCCGCGCGCCACGTTCAGGCCGGCGCGCGGCTGAGATCGTCGTCCCCCGGGTCCTCGTGGCGCACGACCCTCCCCTTCTTGGGCGCGACCCGGCGCGCGAGCGGGATGCTGATCTCGTAGAGGACGAGGAGCGGCACGAGCATGGCGAGCATGGAGAAGGGGTCCTGGCTGGGCGTGATGATGGCGGCGGCGATGGCCATGATGACGATCGCCCAGCGACGGTTCTTCTTGAGGAACCTGTCGTCGATGACGCCGACCTTGGCGAGCAGCACGAGGATGACCGGCATCTCGAAGACCGCCCCGAAGGCGAGGATGAAGAGGGCCACGAAGGTGAAGTAATCGGTGGCCCGGTTCTGGATGTTGAAGCTGCCGGCGTTGAAGCCCAGCAGGAACTGCAGGCCGCGCGGCAGGACCACGAGGTAGCCGAAGACGACGCCCCCGAGGAAGAGGGCGCTGGTGGCCACGACGATGGGGTAGAAGTACTTCTTCTCGCCGGAGGAGAAGGCCGGCCCCACGTAGGCCCACAGCTGCCAGATGAGGAAGGGGCTGGCCATGAGGATGGCGGCCACCACCCAGACCTTGAGGCTGATGAGGAACGGCTCCGTGGGGCTGAAGGTGGCGATCTTGTAGGCCGCGGGGTCGAGGTTCGGGACCTGGTTCAGGGGATAGAGGAGCAGGTCGAAGACGCGGTCGCTGAAGATGGAGGCGATGAGCAGCCCGACGGCGAGCGCGATGACGCACATGACGATGCGCTTGCGCAGCTCGTCGAGGTGTTCGTACAGGCTGAGGCGTGCTTCGGGGTCGACGGGCATGGCGGCGTCAGGCGTCCTTGTCGGCGGCGGCGGTGTCGCGCTCGCCGGTCGCGGTGGCCGAGGAGCCGTTGCCCGACGGCTTCTGGCCGAGCATCTCTTCGAGCACGGCGTCGTTCATGGCGATGCCGGCGCCCTGTGGCCAGGAGTCGTCATCGTCGACGGGTGGGGCCACCTGCACGGGCTTGTCGACGGCCGCAGCGCCCGCGCTCTTCGCGGCGCCGGCGCCGATGACCGTCTTGGCCACCGACATCGGGCTCTTGAGGTCGATGGACATGCCGGCCTTGATCGCGCCGAGCGCCTCGCCGGCGCCGGTGCTCTTGACGTCGTCCTTGACGCCGTTGTAGTCGCTGGTGATGCCGTCCCGCACGCCCTTGAACTCGTCGATGACCTCGTCCAGCCCCAGCTCTGACTTGGCCGAGTTGGTGGCGCGCCGGAACTCGCGGACGGCGCGCCCCAGGCTGCGCCCGGCCTGGGGCAGGCGATTCGGCCCGAAGATCAGCAGGGCGATGACGAGCACAAGGATGATCTCCATGGGGCCGACGCTCACGGGGGGGTACCTCGAGTCGGGAGGGTATCGAGCGCCACTAATCTTAGAGGGGCCGCTGCGCAGATTCAACGCGGCCCCCTCCGCCCGCCGCCGTTGCTGCTCCGTCCGCGCCTCGGCGTTTCAAAAACACGCGGGAAACGCCTGCAAATGACGTATGAAGCGGGGATACCCCCGGAGGTTCTTCTCGTAGTTGCCCGGCGCGCACCCCGTTTGATATAGTCCGCCACGCGCCTCGCACCGGGGTGGGTCGGTGCCTTGGCGCTTCTGCTCATGGGGATGATCGCGACATACCTAACAGACTGGGTCTACGTCTGGCTGTTCATCGTCGCCGGGGCGGCGCTGGTGGTCGCCATCCTGCTGTTCTCCAAGGTCATCAACCCCAGCCACCCCACGCCCGAGAAGCTGTCCACGTACGAATGCGGCATCCCGCCGGTCGGCAACCCGTGGGCGCCGTTCGCGGTGCGGTACTACGTGGTCGCACTGCTGTTCCTGGTCTTCGACGTGGAGGCCGTGTTCCTGTTCCCGTGGGCACTCGTGTTCCGCTCGCTCGGCACGGCGGGCTTCGTCGAGATGCTGCTGTTCATCGCCGTCCTCGGTCTCGGCCTGCTGTACGCGTGGCGAAAGGGGGCGCTGGAGTGGGCGTGAGCGACCTGCGCTACCCGAAGCTCGAGAACTTCAACAAGCCCAACGTCATCACCACGACCGCGGACTTCGTATTCAGCTGGGCGCGCTCGCATTCCGTGTTCCCGTTCACCTACGGTCTGGCCTGCTGCGCCATCGAGATGCTGAGCTCGGGCTTCGCCCGCTTCGACGTGGCGCGGTACGGCATGGAGGTCTTCCGGCCGACCCCGCGCCAGTGTGACCTCATGATCGTGGCCGGCACGTGCAACGAGAAGATGGCACCGGTGCTCCGCCGCCTGTACGACCAGATGGCCGAGCCCAAGTGGGTCATCAGCATGGGCGCCTGCGCCACCAGCGGCGGGCCCTTCTACGACGGCTACAACGTCGTCAACGGCGTCGACAAGATCGTGCCGGTCGACGTGTACATCCCCGGCTGCCCGCCGCGTCCCGAGGCCCTGTTCCAGGGGCTGCTGGAGCTTCAGGGCAAGATCCAGCGCCACAAGTTCGTGGCCGAGCTGCCCGAAGTGGGCGCCGGCGGCGACGTCGCCGAGAAGGGCTGACGTGGCGCTCGAGGTCGGCAGCAACCCCATGAGCATGGACGCCATCGCGGAGACGCTGGCGGCCGACTTCGGCGGCGATGTCGGCGACGTGCACGTGCAGGAGCCCGACACCATCGTGGCGCGCTGCGACCGTGCCGTGCTCAAGTCGGTGGCACGGCGTCTCAAGGAGCACCCGCTGATCGGCTATCAGACGCTCAACTTCATCGCCGGTGTCGACCGCATGAAGCACTTCGACAGCGTGTACCACGTGTACTCGTGGAAGACCAACACGTGGCTGCAGCTCAGCGTCGAGGTCCCGTTCGGCACGCCCGAGGTCGACACCGTCACCGACGTGTGGCCGGCCGCCGACTGGCACGAGCGCGAGGCGTGGGACATGGTCGGCATCGTCTATGTCGGCCACCCCGACCTGCGCCGCATCCTGCTCAAGGACGACTTCGTCGGGCACCCGTTGCGCAAGGACTACATCGACAGCGCGGAGAACCACCCGCATGTTTGACCAGTTCGCCACCGTCGAGCCGGACGAGGCCGTCAAGCTCGCGCTGCGACGCCTCGACGAAGCGAACGCGCGCGGCGAGGGATCGAACCTGGAGGGCATCGCCCTCGACGAGGTGGTCGTCAACATGGGCCCGCAGCACCCCTCCACGCACGGCGTGCTGCGTCTCGTGTGCACCCTCGACGGCGAGCTCATCAAGGATGTCATCCCGGTGATCGGCTACCTGCATCGCTGCAAGGAGAAGCTCGCCGAGAAGCGCACGTACTACCAGTACATCCCCATCGTCGACCGCACCGAGTACCTCGCCAGCATCAACTGCGAGTGGGGCTACGTGCTGGCGGTCGAGAAGCTCATGGGCATCACGCCGCCGCGGCGGGTGGAGTTCATCCGCGTCATCAGCGGCGAGCTCATGCGCATCGCCAGCCACCTCGTGGCCGTCGGCACGTTCGTGGCCGACCTCTCGCCGCTGGGCACCGCCATGGGCTTCTACACGTTCCGCGACCGCGAGATCGTCCTCGACCTGCTCGAGTCGCTCACGGGCGCGCGCATGATGTTCAACTACTTCCGTTTCGGCGGGTGTGCGCTACGACCTGCCCGACGGCTGGATAGAGCAGTGCCGCGACTTCCTGAAGAAGATGCCGAAGCTCATTGACGAGTACGAGGCGCTGTGCAGCGACAACGCCATCTTCTTGCAGCGCACCATGGGCAAGGGCGTGATCACGCAGCAGGACGTCATGGACTACGGCATCACGGGCCCCAACGCGCGCGCCTCGGGCGTCGCCCTCGACCTGCGCCGCGCCAAGCCGTACTCGGTCTATCCGGAGCTCGACTTCGAGCTGTGCGTGGAGAGCCACGGCGACGTGTACGACCGGTACCTCGTGCGCATCCGCGAGATGCGCGAGTGCGTCAAGATCGTGGAGCAGTGCCTCGACATGCTGCCCGAAGGGCCCCGTCCAGCTCGGCTCGCTGCGCGCCCCCTACGTCATCACGCCGCCGCCGGGCGCCGTGTACGTGGGCCAGGAGAACCCGCGCGGCGAGTACGGCACCTACATCGAGAGCGACGGCTCGCGGTACCCGTACCGTCTCAAGTTCCGCGACCCCTGCTTCTGCAACCTGCAGCTCTTCCCCAAGCTGCTCACCGGCATCAAGATCGCCGACGCCATCGCCGTGTCCGGGAGCATCGACCTCGTGCTCGGAGGCATCGACCGATGATCGACGTCATCCTCGCGATCCTCCGCGCGATCCTGTTCGTCGTGATCGCCTACTCGGTGCTCATGGTCGCGGCGCTCGTCAACATCCTGCTGGAGCGCCGCGCCCTGGCCTTCATGCAGGACCGCCTCGGTCCCAACCGCACCGGCTGGCAGGGCACGCTGCAGAGCGTCGCCGACGCCTTCAAGATGATGGGCAAGGAGGACTTCCGCCCGGCCCTGGCCGACCCCTTCCTGTTCACCCTCGCGCCGATCATCGTCATGATCGGCGCCGTCGGTGTGCAGCTCGCGCTGCCGTACACCAACGGCCTCACCGGCGCGAGCCTCGACGTCGGCATCATCTTCATCGTCGCCATCACCGGATTCACGACGCTGGCCATCCTCATCGGAGGCTGGTCGTCACGCAACAAGTTCTCCCTCGTCGGCGCCCTGCGCGCCGCCGCGCAGATGGTCTCGGTACGAGATCCCCATGATCCTGGGCCTGCTCGTCGTGGCCATGGTCGTCGGCTCGCTCAATCTGAACGCGGTCGTGGCGGCGCAGGCGGACTACCAGTGGATCGCCTTCTACGCGCCGTTCACCTTCTTCATCTTCTACGTCGCCTCCATCGCGGAGCTGAACCGCGGCCCGTTCGACCTTCCCGAAGGCGAGTCGGAGCTCGTGGCCGGCTACGTCACCGAGTACTCGGGCATGCGCTTCGGCATGTTCTACCTCAATGAGTACGGCGGCCTCACCATCATGTCCATGGTCGCCGTCACGCTGTTCTTCGGCGGGTGGCAGGGCCCCTATTCCGACGCCATCGTGTTCTGGAACGTGTCCTGGCTCGGCATCGTGTACTTCCTCATCAAGACGTACATCCTGGTGTTCGCCCTCATCTGGATACGCCTGTCGCTGCCGCGACTGCAGGTCGACCAGCTCATGGCGTTCGCCTGGAAGATCCTCATCCCGCTGGGGCTCGTCAACATCCTCTGCACGGCCGCCATCATGCTGTGGGCGCCGCAGTGGAAGCTGGCCATGGCCGCCTTCAGCTGGGTCGCCCTGATCGCCTTCGCCGGCCTGTTCGACCCCATCCTCAAACGGCGCCTGCGCAAGCAGCGTGAGCGCCAGCCGGTGGTGAACGTCTGATGCTCGGCATGCTGAAGGCCATGCGCACCACGATCGGCCACCTTCCCAAACGCAAGATCACGGTGCAGTACCCGGAGCAGCGCGAGCAGCTCCCGGAGCGCAGCCGCGGCCTGTTCCGCGTGGTCGTCGATCCGGTGACGGGAGACCCGCGTTGCCGCTCCTGCACGCTCTGCGAGAGCAACTGCCCGGTGCAGGTCATCCGCGTGAACCACACCAGCAGGTACAACGTGCCTGTGCCCAACACGGCGCGCATCGCGCAGGTGCGCGTGGAGGCCCAGGCCGACGTGGACATCAAGGCGCTGCAGCCGGTGCTGGACGACTACTACGAGCACGGCACCGGCCTCATCGCCCTGCTGCAGAACGCGCAGGCGGTGTACGGTTACCTGCCGCGCCTGGTCATCCAGGAGATCTCGCTGCAGACCGGCATCTCCCTCAGCCAGATCTACGGTGTGTCGAGCTTCTACAACCAGTTCCGCCTCTCGCCCGTGGGCGAGCACATCATCGACGTGTGCCACGGCACGGCCTGCCACGTGGCGGGGGCCGTGCAGATCACCGAGGCGCTGGAGGAGGAGCTCGGGATCCCCGACGGCAAGACCACCAAGGACATGAAGTTCACGCTGTCGTCCGTGGCCTGCATGGGGGCCTGTTCGCAGGCTCCCGTGATGCGCATCGGCGACAAGACCTACGGCGGCCTCACCCCTGACAAGACGCGCACCATCATCCGCGACCTCATGGCCGAACTGGGCGCGGAGAAGGGGTGACGAGAGACACCATGGCAGACGAGATCAGAGACGACGCGACCGAGGTCGCCGAGGCAGCACAGGCCGCGGCGGCGACCGCGGCGCCTGAGAACGAGGCACGCAACGTGCGCGTCGCGGCAGCGCCGGGCGGCGGCTACAAGGTCACCGTGTGCGCCGGCACCGCCTGCGTGTTCGCCGGCTCCATGGCCGTGTTCGACGCGTTCGTGGAGGAGGTCCAGACGGCCGGCCTGGGCGACCGCGTGGAGGTCAGCATCATCGGCTGCCACGGCCTCTGCTCCATGAGCCCCGTCGTCGTGCTCAGCGACGACACGCTGTACGGGCACCTGCGTCCCCGGGACGTCGGCAAGGTCGTGCAGGAGCACCTCGTGGACGGCACGCCGGTGGAGCGCTTCCTCTACAAGGATGCGCAGACCGGCGAACGCATCCGCGACTGGCACGAGATCGGCTTCTACAAGCAGCAGACGCGCATCGCCCTGCGCGACGTGGGCGTCATCGACCCGGAGAGCATCGACGAGTACGTCGCGCGCGGCGGCTACGAGGCCGCGCGTCTGTCGCTCTCCGAGAAGACGCCCGAGTGGATCATCCAGCACGTCACCGACTCGGGCATCCGCGGCCGTGGCGGCGCCGGCTTCCCGACGGGCGTCAAGTGGAAGTTCGCCAACCAGTCGCAAAGCGACCAGAAGTACCTCATCTGCAACGCCGACGAGGGTGACCCCGGCGCGTTCATGGACTGCTCCATCCTCGAGGGCGACCCGCACGCCGTGCTCGAGGGCATGGTCATCGGCAGCTACGCCATCGGCGCGCACGAGGGGTACGTGTACGTGCGCGCCGAGTACCCGCTGGCCGTGAAGCGCCTCACCAAGGCGGTCGCCGACGCCGAGGCGCGCGGCTTCCTCGGCAAGGACATCTTCGGCACCGGCTGGGAGTTCGACCTGCACCTCAAGCTCGGCGCCGGCGCCTTCGTGTGCGGCGAAGAGACGGCGCTCATCGCCTCCATCGAGGGCAAGCGCGGCATGCCGCGCACGCGGCCGCCGTTCCCGGCCGTCTCCGGTCTCTGGGGCAAGCCGACGAACATCAACAACGTCGAGACCTTCAGCAACATCCCCTGGATCATCATGCACGGTGCCGAGGCCTACGCTGCGCTCGGCGTAGAGACCAGCCGCGGCACCAAGGCCTTCAGCCTGGCCGGCAAGATCGTCAACGGTGGCCTCGCAGAGGTTCCCATGGGCTCCACCCTCCGCCACGTCATCTTCGACGTGGGCGGCGGCATCAAGGACGGCAAGGCGTTCAAGGCCGTACAGCTCGGCGGCCCCTCCGGCGGCTGCGTGCCGGCGAGCCTGCTCGACACGCCGGTCGACTACGAGAGCCTCGCCGCGACCGGCGCCATCGTCGGCTCCGGCGGCATGGTCGTGGTGGACGAGGACACCTGCATGGTCGACCTCGCGCGCTTCTTCCTCGACTTCACGCAGAAGGAGTCGTGCGGCAAGTGCGTGCCGTGCCGCCTCGGCACGAAGCGCATGCTCGAGACGCTCGACCGCATCATCGCCGGTTGTGGCAGGGACGGCGACATCGAGCTGCTCGAGGAGCTCAGCCGCTACGTCATCGAGGGCAGCCTGTGCGCGCTCGGCGGCACTGCGCCCAACCCGGTGCTCACCACCATCAAGTACTTCCGCGAGGAGTACGAGGCGCACGTCTACGAGAAGCGCTGCCCGGCCGGCAAGTGCAAGGACCTCATCGAGTACTACATCGACGCTGAGGCCTGCACGGGCTGCATGCTCTGCGCCAAGAAGTGCCCCACCGAGTGCATCACCGGCGAGAAGAAGCAGCCGCACGTGATCGACGTGAGCGCCTGCATCAAGTGCGACACCTGTCGCCAGGTCTGCAAGTTCGACGCCGTCAAGGTCCACTCGGGCGTCGCCGAGATCGCGGCCGCGGGGCAGGGGGCGTAAGAGGAGTCATGGCGACGACGGTCGAGAACATCCCGCAGGCCGAGGTCCGCACCGGACCAGGTGCTCGTCACCATCGACGGGCAGGAGGTGGCGTGCGAGCGCGGCGAGACCATCCTGGAGGCCGCTCGCCGCGTCGGCATCAGCATCCCGACGCTGTGCTACGAGCCGCGGCTGCCGGCCACCGCCGCCTGCCGCATGTGCATCGTCGAGGTCGAGGGCGCGCGCAAGATGGTGCCCAGCTGCTCCGCCGCCGTCGCCGACGGCATGGTGGTGCGCACCGACACCGAGAAGATCCGCGCCATGCGGCACCTGTATCTGGAGCTGCTGCTGAGCGACCACAACTCGTTCTGCACGCCGCCCTGCCGCGACGCCTGCCCCACGCACATCAAGATCCCGCAGTTCCTCGACTACATCTCGCAGCGCGACTACAAGAACGGCGTGCGCAAGCTGCGCGAGGACCTGCCCTTCCCGGGCGTGCTCGGCCGCGTGTGCCCGCGCCCCTGTGAGGGCCCGTGCCGCCGCCAGCTCGTGGAGGAGCCCATCACCATCTGCCAGCTCCACCGCTTCATGGCCGACGAGACCAGGGACGAGGAGCAGGAGGGCGAGCTGCTGCTGCCGGTCGAGCCCAAGGCCGACACCGGCAAGCGCATCGCCGTGGTCGGCGGCGGCCCCGCCGGCATGGCCGCCGCGTTCTACGCGCGGCTCGAGGGCCACTCCGTGAAGATCTTCGAGGCGCTGCCCAAGATCGGCGGCATGCTGCGCTACGGCATCCCCAGCTACCGGATGCCGCGCGACGTCCTGGACGCCGAGACCAACATCCTCTGGCGGCTGGGCGTGGAGCTCCAGGTCGACAGCCGCCTGGGTGTGGACTACCAGATCGAGGACCTCTTCGCGCAGGGTTTCGACGCGGTGTTCCTGGCGCTCGGGGCCTTCAACTCCAACGACATGGGCGTCCCCGGCGAGGACGCCCAGGGCGTCGTCACCGCCGTGGACTTCCTCGGCGAGCTCGAGCTCACGGGCGACGTGCACGTGGGCCGCAAGGTCACCGTGATCGGCGGCGGCTTCACCGCCATGGACGCCTGCCGCACCAGCATCCGCAAGGGCGCCGCCCAGGTCACCTGCCTCTACCGCCGCTCGCGCAAGGAGATGCCCGCCCATCACACCGAGGTCGACGAGGCCGAGGAGGAGGGCGTCAAGCTCGAGCTGCTCTGCGCGCCGGTGCGCGTGGTGACCGATGCGGACCACAAGGTCACCGGCATCGAGATGCAGCGCATGGAGCTCGGCGAGCCCGACGCCTCCGGCCGCCGGCGCCCGGTCCCCGTGGAGGGCAGCGAGTTCATCATCGAGTGCGACCAGATCATCACCGCCATCGGCCAGTTCCCCAAGCTGGACGGCACCAGCGAGGAACAGGGCGTCAAGCGCACCAAGTGGCGCACCATCGAGGTGGACGACTGGACCTTCCAGACGGAGGATCCGCGCGTGTTCGCCGGAGGCGACGTCGTGCTCGGCGCGCAGACGGTCATCCAGGCCATCGCCCAGGGCAAGAAGGCCGCGTGGAGCATGGACGCGTACCTGCGCGGCCTCGACATGCACGAGGTCTCGGAGTCACTCGGCGAGCTGCGCCGCACGCCGTTCTTCGACGCGCTCTCCGTGAAGGCCGGCATGGACCCGGCCGTCGCGCGCATGGCCGAGGTGCCGCCCACGTTCATCGACATGACCACCGACATCACGCGCCCCAGCCCGCCGGCCGGGATGCCCAAGCTCGGGCCCGACGAGCGCAAGACCAACTTCAAGCAGATCGAGCTGGGCTTCCCCGAGGAGGAGGCCGTGCGCGGCGCCGAGCTGTGCCTGCAGTGCTACTGCCCGGCCAGCGGCACCTGCGACCTGCAGAAGTACTCCATCGAGTACGAGGTCTTCAAGAACCGCTTCCACGGCGGCGAGGCGCACGACTACCCGGCCGACTTCCGTCACGACTTCATCATGCGCGAACCCAACCGCTGCATCAGCTGCGGGCGCTGCGTGCGCGTGTGCCGCATGGAGGTCGGCTCGAGCTGCTACGACAACATGGGCCGCGGCTTCGACTCCATCGTCTCCACCGCCGACAACCTGCCCTTGCAGCTCGTCGGCTGCGTGAGCTGCGGCAAGTGCGCGGAGACGTGCCCCACCGGCTCCATCGAGACCAATCCGCGGCGTCTGGAGAGCTACGACCTCGACGAGAGCCGCTGCATCTTCTGCGGGGAGTGCGTGGAGGTCTGCCCCTACAACGCGCTCGAACAGACCGACTTCTTCGAGCTCGCCGACTACAGCCGCACCAAGCTGGCCACGCAGTCGCTGTACGTGCGCGAACCGCGCCCGGTCGACCCGCTGCGCGAGACGCTCAAGGACCTCGTGCCGCACGTGCTCGACGCCGAGCGCGGCGAGGGCTGGACCTGGGAGCCCATCAAGGACGACCCCATCGTGCTCGACGAGCCGGGAGGCCACCACTGATGCCGGGCGGCGACTTCCAGCCCTGGCTGTTCTTCATCCTGGCGGCGTGGATCCTCATCTGCGCCCTCGGCGTGGTGGTCTTCAAGAAGGTCATGTACTCGGCCGTGGCCATGGTCTTCTGCTTCCTGGGCGTCGCCTTCGCCTACGCGCTGCTGGCCGCCTCGCTGGTCGCGATCATCCAGCTTCTGGTGTACGTGGGCGCCATCTCCGTCGTGATCATCTTCGCGATCATGCTCACCGAGGTGCAGTCCGGCGGCTTCGACCTCTTCTTCAACCGCCAGACGGCCATCGCCGCGCCGCTGGCCATCGTCGCGGCCGGCGTGGTCATCGCCGTCCTCGCCGGCTCCACGATCGGCGGCGTCGGCGAGAAGGCGCTCAACCCGGGCGTGCGCGGCGTCTCGCACATCCTGTTCGCCGCGTACGTGTTCCCGTTCGAGCTGGTCTCGCTGGTGCTGGTCGCCGCGATGATCGGCGCGATCGTGCTGGCGCGCCGTGAAGAGGAGAAGAAGTCGTGAACCCTCTCTACTGGTGGCTCACGCTCTCGGTGTGTCTCTTCTGCATCGGCGCGTTCGGCGTGCTCGCGCGCCGTAACGTCATCGTGGTGGTCATGTGCCTGGAGCTCATGCTCAACGCCGTGAACATCGCCCTGGTGGCGACCAGCAACTTCCGCAGCGGCGCCCAGGGTGCCGGCCAGCTGTTCGCGTTGTTCATCATCGTGCTGGCCGCCGCCGAGGTCACCGTGGGTCTCGCCATCGTCATCGCCAACTACCGCAACCGTCGCACGGTCCAGACCGACCGGTTCGACGAGCTCAAAGGCTGATTGGAGCGTCCGTGGAAGCAGAAGCCACCACGCACATCATCACGGAGGGCCCGCAGTTCCTGCGGGTCGCGGTGGCCCTCATCGTGCTTCTGCCGCTCCTGGGCTTCATCGTGACGCTCGTCTTCGGCAAGCGTTGGGGATCCAAGGCGCATATCCTGCCGGTCGCCATGGTGACCGCCACGGCCGTCCTCAGCATCTACGCCTTCGAGTGGGTGTTCCGGCACTCCGAGGAGACGTTCGTATGGAACGCCTTCACCTGGATCGCGGCCGGGCGCTTCGAGATCGCCTGGGGCTTCCAGGTGGACTCGCTCACCGGCGTCATGCTGCTGGTGGTCGGTATCATCGGCATGCTCGTGCACTACTACTCCATCGGGTACATGCACGGCGACGAGGGCTACTACCGGTTCTTCGCCTACCTCAATCTCTTCATGTTCGCGATGTTCGTGCTCATCCTCGCGAACAACTACGTGCTGCTCTTCCTCGGCTGGGAGGGCGTCGGTCTCTGCTCCTACCTGCTGATCTCTTTCTGGTTCGCCAAGAAGAGCGCCAGCCAGGCGGGCAAGAAGGCGTTCCTCGTGAACCGCGTGGGCGACTTCGGGTTCACGCTCGGCATGTTCCTCATCTTCACCGCGACCGGCACCCTGCAGTTCACGGGCGTGTTCGAGAAGGCGCCGGAGATCGCGCAGGGTACCCTCCTGTGGATCTGCCTGCTGCTGTTCACCGGCGCCGTCGGCAAGAGCGCGCAGTTCCCGCTGCACGTGTGGCTGCCGGATGCCATGGAGGGCCCCACCCCGGTCAGCGCCCTGATCCACGCCGCCACCATGGTCAACGCCGGCGTGTACATGGTCGCGCGCTCGTATCCGCTCTTTCTGGAGACGCACACGGCGATGCTGGTGGTGATGGGCATCGGCGCCTTCACGGCGATCTACGCGGCGTACATCGCCATCACGCAGAACGACATCAAGAAGGTCATCGCCTACTCCACGCTGTCGTCGCTGGGCTTCATGTTCCTGGCCCTTGGGGCCGGCGCCTGGGTGGCCGGCATCTTCTACCTGTTCGCACACGGCTTCTTCAAGGGCCTCATGTTCCTCTGTTCGGGCTCGGTGATCCACGCCATGGGCGGCGAGCAGGACATGCGCAAGATGGGCGGGCTGCGCAAGAAGATCCCCATCACCTTCTGGACCATGCTCATCGGCGCCCTGGCCATGGTCGGCATCATCCCGTTCGCCGGGTTCTGGGCGAAGGACGAGATCATCGGCGCCGCCTGGGTGCACGGGTACTACGTGGTGTGGGCGGTGGCCATGGTCACCGTGGTGCTCACCGGCATCTACGTGTTCCGCCTCATCTTCATGACCTTCTGGGGCGAGAGCCGTGCCGACGCCGAGGTGCAGCACCACATCCACGAGTCGCCGCCGGTCATGACCGTACCGCTCATCCTCCTCGCCATCCCGGCTGTGGGCCTGGGTCTCCTGGTCGGCCTTCCGCCGGAGGGAGGCTGGCTGCACTCCTTCCTCGAGCCCGTCTTCTTCGAGACCGAGCACGAGGTGTTCACGTGGATCGGCGAGGGCGGCGCGCTCATGGGCGTCTCGCTGCTCGCCGCCCTGGCCGGCATCTACGTCGCGTGGCGCTACTACGTGCGCGACACCGCCGCCCCGGCGCGCATCGCGGGGCGCGTGCCGATCCTGTACAAGGCCAGCTTCAACAAGATGTACATGGACGAGATCTACGAGGTCGCGCCCATCCGCGCCACCATCGGCGCCTCCGTGTGGCTGTGGCAGGTCGTGGACGCCAGGATCATCGACGGCGCCGTGAACGGCGTTGGCAAGGTCTGGGGATGGGTCGGCACCGGTCTGCGCCCCATCCAGACCGGCCGCGTGCAGAACTACGCGATGTACGTGTTCGCCGGCATGATCGCGCTGGTCGTCGTCCTCGCCTGGATCTGGGGGGCGTGACGTGACCTGGCAAGACCAGATGGGCTTCCCCGTGCTCAGCGTCATCACCTTTCTGCCGCTCGCCGGCGTCGTGCTCATGCTGCTCCTCGGTCGCGGGCGACCGCAGGTGTACAAGGTCATCGCGCTCGTCGCCACGCTCGCCGCCTTCGCCCTGAGCATCTGGATGATGGTCGTCTTCAACACCGGTGAGCCCGGCGTGCAGTTCACCGAAGACGTCATGTGGATCGAGCAGTTCAACATCCACTACCGCTTCGGTGTGGACGGCATCGCCGCCGTCCTGCTCTTCCTGACCACGTTCCTCGGCGTCATCGTGGTCCTCGGCAGCTGGCACTACGTGAAGGACAGGGAGCTCGGCTTCTTCGTGTCGCTCCTGTTGCTGCAGGTGGGCATGGCCGGCGTGTTCTGCGCCACCGACCTCTTCCTGTTCTACGTGTTCTGGGAGGCCATGCTGGTGCCGATGTACTTCATCATCGGCATCTGGGGTGGCCCGCGGCGCATCTACGCGGCCATCAAGTTCTTCCTGTTCACGCTGATCGGCAGCCTGCTCATGCTGGTCGCCATCATCGTGGTCGTGTACGCGGCCAAAGACCAGGCCGGTCACCTCACGTGGGACATCCAGGAGCTCGGCCGCATGGTGTTCACCTACGACCTGCAGTTCTGGGCCTTCCTCGCCTTCTTCGTGGCCTTCGCCATCAAGGTGCCGATGTTCCCGGTGCACACCTGGCTCCCGGACGCGCACGTCGAGGCGCCCACGGCCGGCTCCGTGATCCTCGCCGGCGTGCTCCTGAAGATGGGTGGATACGGCATCCTGCGCTTCTGCCTGCCCTTCTTCCCGGACGCGGCCGTCACGTTCATCCCGTACATCATCGTGCTGTCGGTGATCGCCGTCGTGTACGGGGCGATGGTGTCGCTCGTGCAGAAGGACCTCAAGAAGCTGGTCGCCTACTCGAGCGTGAGCCACATGGGGTTCGTGACCATGGGCATCTTCGCGGCCATCGCCGTACTGGGGAACGCCGCCGGCATGGAGGGCGCCATCCTGGTGATGTTCAGCCACGGCCTGCTCACGGGCGCCCTGTTCCTCATGGTCGGCTACATGTACGAGCGCACGCACACGCGACAGATCGCCGACCTCGGCCAGCTGGCCAAGCCGATGCCGGTCATGGCCGGCTTCTTCCTGTTCTTCGTGTTCGGGTCGGCGGGGCTGCCCGGGCTCAGCGGTTTCGTCGGGGAGTTCCTGAGCCTGCTCGGGCTGTTCGCGTACTCGCACTGGCTGGCGGCCGTCGCCGCCACCGGCGTCATCCTGGCGGCGGCCTACCTGCTCTGGATGTTCCAGCGCACGATGTTCAACGATCGCGGCGACGCCGAGCTGCGGCCGTCCACGCCGCTCGCCGACCTCAACCTGCGTGAGATCACCACGCTCGTCCCGCTGGTGGTGCTGGTCATCTGGGTCGGCGTCTACCCGGCCACGCTGCTCGACTACCTGCACGTGCCCGTGGACATGATCCTGCTGCGCGTCACGCCCGCCCTCAGCAGCGAGCACACGAACGTGCTGGCCCAGCTGGTCGACACCGCGAAAGGTCTCTTCTGATGGGCGCCGCCAACAACGCCATCGTCGTGATCCTGCCCGGCGTCGTCCTGGCCGTGGCCGCCGCCCTGGTGCTGGTCGTCGACCTCTTCACGGAGCGCAAGGGCATGCTCGCGTGGCTCGCGGCCGGCGGTTTCGTCGCGACGGCGGCCGTGGCCGTGGGGCAGTGGATCCGCTTCACCGACGGTCGCCTGCTGTTCAACGCACGCAAGCCCGAGACCGGGTTCGCCGGCATGGTGTCCCTGGACAAGTACGCGCTGTTCTGCGTGGTGCTGTTCTGCGCCATCGGCGTGGCCACCGTCATGCTGTCGGACTCGTATCTGGCGCGTCGCCGCGCCGCACGCGGCGAGTTCTACGTGCTGCTCATGCTCATCGTCACCGGCATGATCGGCATGGTCGTCAGCACCGACATCATCGCCTTCTTCGTGTCGTTCGAGCTCATGTCGCTGCCCACGTACGTGCTCGCCGGCTACCTGTGGCGCGACGTACGCTCGGGCGAAGCCTCCATCAAGTACTTCGTCACCGGCGCCTTCTCGTCGGCCATCCTGGCCTTCGGCCTGGCCCTGTTGTACGGCGCCACCGGGCAGACCAGCTACGCCGGCATCGCGCAGGGACTGGCCGCCATCGACGCGCGCGGGCTGGACGCCCGCGGCTTCCTCGTGGTCGCCTTCGTGCTCGTGGTCACCGGCTTCGGCTTCAAGATCTCGGCCGTGCCGTTCCACAGCTGGGCGCCAGACGTGTACGAGGGGGCGCCCACGCCGGTCACCGCCTTCATGTCCACCGGCGTCAAGGCCGCCGCCTTCGCCGGCTTCGCCAAGCTGTTCGTGCTCGCCGCCGCCGTGCAGTGGCAGCTGTGGGTGCACACCATGACCATCCTCGCGATCCTCACCATGGTCGTGGGGAACGTGCTCGCTCTGCCGCAGCGCAACATCAAGCGCATGCTCGCCTACTCCAGCGTCGCCCACGCGGGGTACCTCACCCTGGGCCTCATCGCGGCCGGTACGGCGGGCGTCTGGGACGGTGTCACCGCCATCCTGTTCTACCTGGTCACGTACGCGCTGATGAACCTGGGCGCCTTCGGCGCGCTCGTCTGGATCCGTAACAAGCGCGCCTTCGACTACTCGCTGGACGGCATCGCCGGCCTGGGACGCACGATGCCGTGGCCGGCGATGATGCTGGCCGTGCTCATGGTCTCACTCACGGGCATCCCGCCGACGGCCGGCTTCTGGGGCAAGTTCTACCTGTTCACCGCCGTCATCCGGGCCGACCTCACGTGGCTGGCGATCATCGCCGTCGTCATGAGCGCCGTGTCCGCCTACTACTACCTGCGGGTGGTGTGGTTCATGTACTTCCGTGAGGCGAACGAGCCGGCCGCCGCAGGCGACGTCTCCCCGGCGGCCGTGGGCGCTCCGAGCGCGGTCGCCGTCCCGGGCGCCGTCTTCGCCTCCGCTGCCGGCGGGGCAGCCTCGGCATCGGGCACGTCGGGCGCTCCCGTCGAGCCGCCCGCGCAGCGCCAGCCCGGTCAGGCGGGCGTGGTGTGGGCTGTGAGCCTGTGCGTCTTCGGCGTGATCGCCGTCGGCCTGTTCCCCGGGCCGCTGCTGCGGTTCGCGGAGGGCGCGCTGCGGGTGGTCCTCGGCGGGTGACCGCCCGCCGCGCCCGGCCCCGGTGCGGGCGTGCAGTGCGGCACCCGTGCGCGGCGCCTCAGCCTGAGTCACCGTCAGGCAGTTCGCGAGGCAACGAGCAGACCGCGCAGTGCTTCTCCATGTCGCTGCGCCCGTCCCCGAGCTCCAGACGTATGCCGTGGAACGGGTGCCGGCAGTACCACGTCACGGTGACGCTCAGCGGCGCCGCTTCCCTGACGTCGAGGGTCTCCCGGATGGCCGTCGTCTCGCAGACGAGGTAGGGGCAACGTGGCTTCGTCATCGCAAGGGCCATTATCGCTCAGCCGACGCAGCCTTGCGCTCACGCCTCATCCGCCGTGCTCCGCGCAGGCGCGGTCCACGGTCCGGGCGAGCGGCCTCGGCCTGCGTAGCCTGCGGGAGGCGACGCAGAAGCGCGTGTCAACACCAGTCCACGAACTCGGAGCTGATCGATCTCGCCAACCGCGATCAGATGCTTTGGACTGACCCTGCAGTGCGCGATTGGGCGCTCAGAACCGCGTCAGCGCTGCTGCGGGAAACGAAGGCCGAGGCCGTCAGGTCAAGAGCCCGAGCCGCAGCTGCCGCTTTGGCATCAGGGACCGGGATACACGCATCCAGCACGCGTGCACCGGCAAGGCCGTCGGGCCCCACGGTGCGGGAATCGCGCGAGCGCGTACCCGCCCCAGTGAGTGCACTGTCTGCCCTCGCACCACCGAGGGCCGCAGGCACAGGCCTCAGGCCGAGCGCCACTCTTGACGAAGTCGCGGCACCGCTCGAACAGCACGTTGGCACTCGCGTCGAGCCCCACGACGGCGCCAGTTTCCCCACTGTTCGGCACGCATGGACTTGGGCGATCGTGGCGGCGCTGTGTGTGACCTTCGTGTTGCTGGGCACCACATACCAGACAGGAATCCGGCAGCAACTGGCTATCGCGTTTTCCAGCGCGCCCACGGCCTACAGCGAGTTCTACTTCACTAATCCGCCAACTCTCCCGGTGTACTTGAACGTATCCAGACCCGATGCATTCAGCTTCACCATCGTGAACCACGAAGGGCGTGCCCGTACCTACTCCTACGTCGTAACGCTCACTTCCTCGCGGGGCGAATCCACTGTGGGCAGCGGGACGATCGGCGTAGAGAACGGGGAAGCCGCCACCAGATTGGTGGAGGTTGGCCCTGTGGAACGTGGCCGTGCGTATACAGTCACGGTGAAGCTTCTCGGTCGCTCAGAGACAATCCATTTCACTGCGTTCGCGAGACCGTGAGGATTGTGCAGCAAGACTGGCGGCCTAGTTGCATCAGCGGATGCCCCTCCATCGGTTCGGAGCTGAATGGGCCCAGGAGGCCGCGGGCGCGCTGGTACCTCGGGGCAAGAGTGGGGCGCAGACGGGGCGACCAGAGTCGGACGGGCATCAAGCGCACTGCAGTCGAGTCGACTCGGTGCCGCGGCCGCGCTCGCCCTACGGGGTCACCGAGTTGGCCGGCGAGCACCTCCGCGGGCTCTACCACGCCAACCCTGGGCTCGACACGGTGTCGCTGCGCTTCTTCACCGTGTATGGCCCGCGCCAGCGGCCTGACATGGCCTTCCACAAGTTCATAAAGGCCATGCTCGAGGGCCGCGAGATGGTGATCTACGGCGACGCCGCCCTCATCGCCGTGGAGGGCGGCCGCGCGGCGGCGATCGAGGCGCTCGAGGTCGTTCTCGACTGAGGCGGGGGGCATGCCCCGCAACACTTGCGACGTCTCCCCAGCGGGTATGACGTCGGCCTGCGCCGCTGGCGCTCGAGGTCGTTCTGAAGCTCCACCCGACCAGTGGACGTCGTCGGCCTGTGCCGCCGCAGGCGGGAGCGCTGCGCAGCCGTATCAGGCTCCCTGACGCCGGCCGTACCCTTGGCGGTAGTAGTGCGCCGAGTCTCGGCGCTCGCCGACGACGACGACCCCCAGCTTGCGGCAGGGCAGCGCGTCGAGGGCCTCGCGCCCTTCCTCGAGAGTCGTGCGTCGAGTCTTGTCTAGATTGGCCACGAAGAGGAGACCGTCGACGACGGGGGCGAGCGCTCCCGTGTCGCCGACACCGAGAACTGGAGGCGCGTCGACGAGGACGTAGTCTGCCCCGGACTTGGCCAGCCGTCTCAGCGTCTCCGCCAGCCTTCTCGAAGCGATGACCTCCCCGGGATTGGGTGGCAGCGGCCCCGACGTGAGGACTCGCAAAGCGCCGTTCTCGAATGCCGGCGGCGCGACGGGGGCTGACGAGGACGCCGGGTGCCGCTACGCCATCGGAGCCGTTGGACTTCTCCAAATCGAAAGGCCGTACTGCCGTGGCCAGCGACAGGGTCCCCTGGATGACCGTCGTCAGCCCCGTCTCGTTCGGCATCGAGAAGGCCTTGTGCACCTGCGGGTCACGCAGGTCGGCGTCGACGACGACGACCTTCTTGCCGGCAAGCGCAAGCGTGACGGCGAGGTTGCACAGGGTGAGCGTCTTTCCCTCGCCCTTCAGGCTGCTGGTGATCAGCAGGGACTTCCAGCCGTCATCGATGCTCTTCCAGTCGAGGTTGCTGCGCAGGACGCGCACCGCCTCTGCGACACTCCCCCCCGGATCGGTCAGGGTGACGAGAGTCTCATCGCGCAGCAGGCGCCGCCCCAGGTGAGGCACGCGGCCGACCACGGAGAGGCCGAGGATCTCACCGGCCTGAGTGTGCGTCCTGACTCGCGTGTCGAACTGGCCGACGACGAAAGCCAGGACGATGCCGGCGAAGAGACCCACGCCGAAGCCCACGGCGGCCGACTGGATGGGTTTCGGCGAGATGGGGGAAGTCGGGGGCGTGGCCGGCTGGATGATCGTGAAGTCCCCGGTCGACGTGGCCTCCGCGATCTTGAGGTCCTGCAGGCGCTGGGCGAGCAGCAGGTAGTCGGTGGAGAGCCGTGAGGCCGCCGTCGTATAGGCGCTCATCTGCGACTCGACGGCGCTCCTGGCCTTGGCAAGCTGCGCCAGTTCGTCCTGAGCACGCAGGTCGATGATGGCCTGCGCGTAGGCGTTGGCCGCGGCTGCGGAGACGGCGGGCTGGGCGCTCGTGGCGGTCACACTCGACGACGTCCGACACCGTACTGCCGGTAGACGCGTCCGGCGGCAGGATGGTCGCGGTCACGGTGTAGCCACGTGCGCCGGGCTCGGCTTGCGCGAGCAGCTCGCCCGCCTGGCTGCTCACCGCCGGGCTGTTGATCGTGTTCACGACGCTCTGGACCTGCAGGCTGAGTCCCGTAGGCGTCGGTCGACGTGCCGGTACCGAGGGGGTTGGCGATGTTGGCAGGCTGCCGGTACATGATCAAGGCGGTCGCCTCGTAGATGCGCGTCTTGCTGTCGGCCACGAGGTAGGCCGTCACCGTGCAGGCGACGACGAGAATGACCACCAGCCACTTGCGCAGCCAGATGACGTTGAAGTAGTCGCGCAGCGTCACGGACGAGGCAGTGTCAGGCTGGGCCAAGAGCGCGCTCCGATGGTCACGTTGTGCTCGGGGTCATCCTATCAACTCCGCACGTGGCCGGGCCCATTCGTGCTCCTGGAGGCCCAGCACGCCAGCGCTTCGGCCACGCGCTCGCCGGTCCTGCCGTCCCAGAGGGGAATGACCGGCGGTGTCGCTGCGATTCCCCGTGCTACCGCCGCTCGAGTCGCCGAGAGGATGGCGGCGTGATCGAGCGGGTCGGCCAAGCGGTTCGTCCCCTGCGCCACCGTGATCGGCCGCTCGGTGGTCGTGCGCACCGTGACACAGGGCACACCGAGGACGGTGGTCTCCTCCTGGACGCCGCCGGAGTCCGTCACGACGGCTGCGGCCTGCGTCATCAGGCCGAGGAACTCCAGGTAGCTCAATGGGTCTGTGAGTATCAGGCCCTGCGCGTTTCCAGAGGAGTCGCTTCTTCCGGGGAGCCTGAGGAGCCGATCTCGCGTGCGAAGGTGCATCGGAAAGACCACCGGCAGGTCGCGGGCAAGTTCCGCGAAGTCGTCCAGCAACCGCCGGAGCTGCTCAGGGACATCCACATTGCTGGGGCGATGAAGGGTCACGAGCACAAAGGGGCCGTCGCCCAGTCCCAATCTGTCGCGCGTCACCCCGATCGTGGCCTCCGCCCGGTCACGGAATCGGAAGAGCGAATCGATCATCGTGTTCCCGACACGTACGATGCTCTGGTGCGGCATGCCCTCACGCAGGAGGTTGGCGTCCGCGTCCGCGCACGTCGTGAGGAGCAGGTCGGCGACGTGGTCGGCGATGATGCGGTTGATCTCCTCCGGCATGCTGCGGTCGCCGCTTCGCATGCCGGCCTCGAGATGCGCGACCGGCACATTCATTTTCGCCGCCGCGAGCGCTCCGGCGCACGTGGAGTTCACGTCTCCGGGCACCAGGACGAGGTCAGGCTGATGGCGCAGCACGACCGGTTCGAGCGCCTCGAGGAGGCGCGCGGTCTGCTGAGCCTGCGAGCCGGAACCGACGCCAAGGTACTCATCCGGTTCGGGCAGATCAAGCTGCTCGAAGAAGACGCCGCTCAGCGTCTCAGCGTAGTGCTGGCCGGTGTGGACGAGGACTTGCGCGAAGCACACATCGCTCGCTCGCTGCGCAGGATTCCACGCCTCGAGCGCCGCGATGACGGGCGCCATCTTCACGAAGTTCGGCCGCGCGCCGACGACGTGGAGCACCTTGACGGTCGACGGCCTGGTCAGAGAGCGCCCAGCTCGTCCGATGGGTGACCGTGGCCTGCCTGCACTCCGGCGGCACCGCGGCGGCTGCACTTCGCCACCAGGTAGACGAAACGGAGATTGCCCAGCAGATATCGCTGCCACAGTCGCAGCGGCTCCTGCCAGAACCGATAGGACCATTCCAGCCCCGCGCGCTGCATCCAGCGCGGGGCCCGTTTCACTCTGCCGGCGTAGACGTCGAAGCTGCCGCCGACACCCATCGAGAAGGGGACGTTGAGCTCCTCGAGATGTTCCGCCAGCCAGTACTCCTTGCGGGGGCTGGGCAAGGCGACGAACAGGATGTCGGGCTGCGACCCACGCACACGCGCGACCAGCTCGTCGTTGTCGGCGGCATCCCAGTAGCCGTCGTGAAAGCCGCAGATGCGCAGCGCGGGGTGCTCGCGGCGCGCTCGCGCCACCGCCTCTTCCAGCACCTCCACCCGGGCTCCGAGAAGGTAGACTCCGTAGCCACGCTCCGCGGCCAAGCCAAGGAGCGCCTCGAACAGGTCTATGCCGGTGACGCGTTCGGGCAGTGGCCGGCCCAGGATCCGGGACACCCAGACGAGGGACTGGCCGTCGGCGTTGACCAGCGCGCACGACGAGACGATCTCCCGCAGGCGGGGATCCTTGTCCATCAGCACGGTCTTCGATGCGTTCACCACGCAGTGCTGGACGGGGCGACGGGCTTGGATGAGGCGTTCGACCTCAGCGAGGGTCTCGGGAAAGGTCAATGCGTCGACGCCGCAGTTCACGACCGCCACCCTGCGTGGCCCCTGTGTCGCCGCTCTTGCTGTCGTCGGGGACGATACCGGGACCCAGCGGACCCACGGCGCGCCCACCGTCCTCTTGGAACGCGGACTATCGAGACGCCCTGTCACGCGCTCTCCAATCGCCGGTGGACGTCGCCGGAGAGTATCTCACCGTGCCAACGGTCCGTCGACGGACGGATGTAGCTCTCGTGCCACAGGTCGCCGAGGCTACGCCTGCGCAGGGCCGGCCTCCATGGCGCCGAGGAGCGAGCTGAGCGCCCGGAGCATGTGAGCCTGGCTCCACCTCACGTACGGGATCCGGTTCGTGTAGAGACGGTTGCGCTGGAAGTAGAAGAACCCCCGCGGGTCCCACATGTTGGCCATGGTCCATGCGCAGACCTGCCGGGCCAGTGGCAAGCGATGCGCACCAGCCTCTGCCCGCCGGCACAGCACATCGATGGCCGTCGAGGCACTGTGGATGTCGAGTGGATACAGGGAACTGGGTGTGTAGCGTGGCTCTCCATGCGGCCCGAACAGCGTCGAGAAGTACGCCGCGAACCCCGCGCGCAAAGCGTCCCGGATGGCCTCGTCTGGACCGGCCTCACCCAGCTCGCAGAGACCGTCCAGCACGTAGGCGGTGTGGAACCCATCGACCCATTCCAGGCCGGGTCCGAGTCCGTACGGCCAAAGGCCGTCGCGCTGCTGCGCCTGCAGGCTGGCCTCGGCCGCACGGCGGGCCGTCGCCTGGAGGCCGAGGTCCCCCGTCAGCCGGGCGACCCTGGACGTCAGCGCGCAACCCAGCACGTTGGCGTTGTGGATGAGGACGCGGCTCTCCGGCACGTACGCGTAGTAGACTTCCGCCAGTCGCTGCGCAGAAGCTCGTCGTTCAAGTAGCGCACCGCCGCCGTGGCGGTCGCCAGGAGCGGCTGAATCGCCGGTGAGCTCGAACCAGTCGAGGAAGGCGTGTGCGACGAAGGTCGTGACGATGATGTTGGGCGTCCCGCGCGGATAGAACGCCCATCTCGTCTGCACGTCGAACTCGTAGCCCCAGGCGATGGTGTCCCGGCCCTTGGTGCCACGCGCCTCGAGTTCCGAGAGGAGGGAGCCCGCGAGCGACTCCCGCGCAGGATCGCGCTCCAGCCGATGAAGCCGCGCGTAGGCGCTTGCGACCAGGGCCAGCGCCTTGCTGTTGCGGTGCGGTGGTACGCCAAAGAGCGGTCTCAAGTTCACCGGGCTCCGCTTGCCGACCTGGACGACGAGCTGCCGACGTCGCGGCGTGGCCCGGAAGAAGGCAGGCAGGCGCGAGGCATTCAGCGAGTCGTAGGGGTCGTACCCCGCAAAGTCGCGCGCGCGCAGCCACGCGTCGAGCCGGCCCAACGCCGCGCGCAGCTCTTGCGGGGACTGCAAGACAGGCGCGGACCGCATCAGCGTCGCGTCTCCCGCGCCCACGACATCCCATGCCCGCAACCCAGTGGTCCGTTCCAGACGACCAGGATGCTCGAAGGTCTCCCCATGCTGCGACCTCTCTAGCTCGCGGTCACTTCCGGCACAGCGACTGGCATGCCGGTCGTGAGGGACTCCACCACCTTGAATGTCGCGGCCGTCGACGACACGCAGTCGGCGAATGTGAGCTCAGGGACCGGCAGGCCAGCAGCGAGGTCGAGGAACGCCTTCATCTCGGCGCGGTGGCCCTTGTCGGCCTGCTGTGGCCGCGAGGTGTGCGTGCGGCCGCCCTGCGTGAGGCTGAGGCGCTTGAAGTCGTCGCTGACCATGACCTTGCCCTCGCAGAACACCTCGATGCGCTCCTTGGGGTAGGTGGTGTCGCCGCCGGCCGTGTAGATGAGCGTGGCGACGGAGCCGTCGGCGAAGCTGAGCAACACGCTGAGGTTGTCGGTGAGCAGCGGTGACTTGTGCGGGTCGGCGCTCACGGCGAAGACCCGCGACGGCGGAGCCCCCGCGAGGCAGGCGGCGAGGTCGACGAAGTGGCAGACCTCGCCGACGATGCGGCCGCCGCCTTCTTCGGGCCGCTGGATCCAGTGCGTCGCGGGGATGGCGCCGGCGTTGACGCGGATCACGATGTTGGCGGGGGACGACCGCCGGGCCAAGCGCCGCGACCATCTTGCGCACGTGCGGCGCGAAGCGGCGATTGAAGCCGACGGTGAGCAGGCCGTGCGACTCGTCGCTGCGCGGCCACGACTTCGTCCAGCTCGGTCTCGGTCATCGCCAGCGGCTTCTCGACGAACACGGTCTTGCCGGCCCTGAGCGCCTGAGCGGCGAGCGCGGCGTGCGACGCGTGCCTCGTGGCGATGACGATGGCGCTGGTGTCCGGGTCGCTCAGGACTTCGTCCGGCGACCCGGCGCAGAAGGCGAAGCCGCTGCGCTCGGCGACGTCACGGGCGCTCAGCCCGGAGGGCGTGTAGACTCCGCGAGGTGCGAAGCGGGCGTCGGCGGCCAGCGCCGGCAGGAGCGTCGCCGTGGCGAAGTTGCCGGCGCCGAGAAAGCCGACGCCGATGGCGCCCGGGGCCGGCTCGCCTGCGGCCGGCCGGCCGACCACGATCCGCGGCCGCTCCGGCTCGCTCTGCGGGTACTCGAGCAGCACCCCCAGCGAGCCGCTCGCCCGGGTCGGTGACGGCCGCGTAGGCCTGCGCCGCATCGTCCACCGCGAAGCGGTGCGTGATCAGCGGCTTCACGTCCACGCGGCCCTCGCCGACGAGCCGCAGGAACTCGGCCATGTTGCGCTGCTCGGTCCAGCGCACGTAGCCGAGCGGATAGTCGACGGCCATCTCCTCGTACAGCGGGTCGTAGCGCCCGGGCCCGTAGGAGCGCGAGAGCTTGAGCGTGAGCTCCTTCTCGTAGAAGGGGGCGCGCGGCACGCTGCATGCCCACGTCGCCCACCACGACCACGGTGCCGCGGTCGCGGGCGATCTGGCCGGCAAGCTCGATGGGCTCGTCGCTCTTGGTGCCGGCGGTGATGATGACGGCGTCGTAGCCTACGCCGCCGGTCGCCGCCAGCAGTTCCTTGGCGGCGACCGACCCGGTCGCCGACGTCGCGGCGACGGCGCCGAAGGCCGCGACGGCCGCGCAGCGGCCGCCGTCGAGGTCGGCGCCGGCGACCTCGCAGCCCGCCGCGCGCAGGAGCTGCACGGTGATCTGGCCGACCAGCCCGAGGCCGATGACGGCGACACGGTCGCCGACCGTGACGCCGCTTTGGCGCACGCCCTGCAAGGCGACGGCGCCGACGGTCGCGAACGCGGCCTCGTCCAGGCCGACGCCGTCGGGCACGCGCGCGCACAGCGTCGCCGGGACATAGGCGAACTCCGCGTGGTTCGCGTACTCGCCGCCACCGCAGGCGACGCGATCGCCGACCGTGAGCCCCGCAGCCAGCTCGCCGAGCTGCGTCCACCACGCCGGCGGAGCTGTAGCCGATGGGGCTCTGCTCTTCGAGCCGCGCCTTGACGGTGCGGTAGGTGCGCAGCACGCCTTCGCTGCGCACCTTGTCCATCACCTGCTTGACCTGGTCGGGCCGGCTGCGCGCCTTGGCGAGCAGGCTCTTCTGACCGAGGTCGACCTTCGCCCCCTCGGTCCCGGCGCTGATCAGCGACCAGGCGGTGCGGACCAGCGCCCCTTGCGGCCGCAGCGCGGGTACAGGCACGTCGAGGACCTCGATGCGGCCGTCCTTCATCGATTGGGAGACCTGCTTCACTGCCTGTTCCCCTCCAGGAACACCTGGTGCCACACCTCCAGCGTGAGGAGTGCCCAGATGCGATACGTGTTGTCGGCGCGCCCTTGCCTGTCATCTTCTATCATGCGGCGGACGGCCGCCGCACTGAAATAGCCTCGCGCAGCGATACGCTCGGGGCTCAAGAGGTCGTCAACCATCTCCCGAAGGTCGTGGCGGAGCCACGTGCGGATAGGCGCTCCAAAACCGGCCTTGCGACGGTGAAGGATGGCCGCGGGAACGAGACCGCTCATGGCCTTCCTCAGCAGGTACTTGGAGGTCAGGCCGTGCAGCTTCAGGTCGACGGGAACGGTGCACATGAAGTCGACGATCTCATTGTCGAGGTACGGCACCCGTGTCTCGACGGATGCAGCCATGCTCAGCTTGTCACAGTACGCCAGGTTGAGTTCCGGCAAGAACGTCTTCCAGTCCGTGTAGAGCATCTTGTTCAGGAAGTCGCCAGCGGGAGCGTCCGCATGTACTCCTCGTGCTCGGACCAGGCGTGCTCGCCGGCGAGCTCGCGGCGAAGCTCCGGAGTGTACAGGCCGAGGAGTTCGTCGTCGCCGTAGTAGGCGCGGTAGAAGGCGAAGCGGGCGTCTGGCTCGAGCGGCACGCCGGCCGCCAGCTTGCGCACGTAGCGGTCGACGGCCAGGACGAAACCCTCGCGGACACCGGGATCTGCCAGCGTGAGGGCAGGCAGGTCAGAGCCCAGGGCACGACCTCGCCGGCGAAGCCGGCGGCAGGCCGCAAAGCAGCTTGGGCCCAGCGGTGCATCTGGTGCACGCGGTACCCGGCGAAGATCTCGTCGGCACCCTGGCCGCTGAGCAGTACAGTGGACGTGGATCGTGCAGCCTCGCTGATGAGCAGCGTGGCGATCGCGGCGGGGTCTGCGACCGGCTCGTCGAGATGCCAGACGACCCTGGGGAGCAGGTCGACGATCGGGGGCAACCTCGATGCGCTCGAGGTCTGCGCCGTAGGCGGCGCAGCGACAGCGGCATAGCGGGCGTCGTCGGCTGACTGCTCGAGAGCCGAGTCCTGCGCGCGAAAGGCGATCGTGTAGCAGCGAGGCGGCGAGTCGGAGACGCAGGATGCCAGGGCGAGCAGCGCGGTGGAGTCCAGCCCGCCGCTCAAGAATACTCCCAGGGGCACGTCGCTACGAAGCTGGCGCCGCACCGCGCCGAGAAGTAGCTCACGAGTTCGCCTGCCAAGCAGGGACGAGCGTCATCCGGCGCGAACTCGGCCCCCAGAAGGTCTCGTGCGTCAGGCGTCCCCCCCGCCAGACCAGGCAACTGGCTGGCTCAAGCTTCTTGACCCCGGGAAAAATCGTCCGCGGCGCCGGCACCCACAGATACGCGAGATAGCGATGCAGCGCCCCGGATCGAGGCTTTCGAGACGGTAGCCACCGGCGATCAGTGCCTTAACCTCTGACGCGAACAGAGCCCATCGTCTTCGCGTGTAGTACAGCGGCTTCACACCGAAGCGGTCGCGAGCAAAGGTCAACCCGGCGCGGGGATCCCAGAGCGCGAGGGCGAAGATGCCGTTGAGGCGAGGAAGAACCCCCTTCCCCACTCCTCGTAGCCGCGCAGAACCACCTCGGTGTCGGTGTCCGAGAGGAACCGGTGGCCGTTGGCTTCCAATTCCCGCCTGAGCTCCCGGTAGTTGTACACCTCGCCGTTGTAGGTGATCGTTACACCGGTCTGGGCGAAGTCATGGGCATGTGCCCCTTGGGCGACAGATCAAGGATCGCCAGTCGGCGGTTCCCAGACCGATCTGGCCGAGTCGTCGACGAAGACCCCCCCGTCGTCGGGCCCGCGGTGAACGAGCGCTCGGTCATGCGCTCGAGGGCGTCCCGATCGACATAGCCAGCTGTTCCGCAGATACCGCACATTATTAGCCCATCGCCCAGCCGAAAGAGGGGCCTTGGCAAAGAGCCCAAGTGAGAACTGGCGCCGGTGGCGACACAGCTGCCTGGCTGATGGGGAGCGACAGCTCAGCCGTCTCCTCATGGCTGTGGACCCTCTTCGCGTTTCGTAGAAGTACCTCATGGAAGGAGGCCGTAGGTACTCGCGCCGCGACACGTCTGGGCGCGAAGCCTTGACCTTCTCGCGACCGCTTCGCCGACATCTCGCGGCGCAGGGTCCCCGTCGACAAGAAACGCGGCGGAGCGCGTCAGCTAGCAGGTCCGTGCGCCCGGGGGGCACAGAGAGCGGGTTCCTGCCCCCCGACCAGATGATCGGCGGCGCCTCGAATGCCTGCGGTGATGGTGGGCAATCCTGCATCCATTGCTTCGGCGAGGACAGCGGGGAAACCCTCGCCATAGGACGGAAGAGCAAAGATGTCCGCGCCCGGTAGGCGCACGCGAGCTTCGGGACCGTCGCAGAGTGGCCCTAGCAGGCTACCGTCGTATCCCTGGAGTCCTTTGGAGCGGATGAACCCAGCCAGAGGCTTGCGCGCTCCTCTCCGTCCCCCGCAAACGAGACTGCGGTCACGAATCCCTTCGCCTTGCACCCTGGCTTACCGCTTCCACCAAATCGAAGACTCCCTTCGCCGCAATCAGGCGACCAACAAAAAGGATCAGCGGAGGTCGAACCCCTCAGCCAAGTCGACCCTATTCGTATGGCGGGGTCGCTCCAGAGCCACGCTGGTGCACATACGTGTTGGCGACGCAACGTGAAACTTGCCCGCGCGGCTCAAAGGCCCTCCACTCTCTGGCCTCCTCGCTCGAGAGCACAAGGACCGCATCGGCGGTTCCTCGCCAACCACCGTGATGCCGCCTTCATCGCGAAGCGCCAGGGCATGGACAGCTCATTCGAGAGACTGCCGTGGAACTGCACGATCCGGCGTCTTGCCAGGCCCGCGCGTGGCCAGCAATAGAGGAAGAGGTCACGCCAAAGGGCTCGCCGGTCGTGCGCCGTGCTGACGAAGAGCACATCGAATTCGCCGTGGCTTAGGAGATGACGTA
>CAVPCT010000002.1:0-414008 GCA_963702475.1 uncultured Thermoleophilia bacterium
AAGAAAGGCGAAGCATTGAATTGAAGCCCCGGTAAACGGCGGCCGTAACTATAACGGTCCTAAGGTAGCGAAATTCCTTGTCGGGTAAGTTCCGACCTGCACGAATGGCGTAACGACTTGGGCGCTGTCTCAACGAGGGACTCGGTGAAATTGTAGCATCGGTGAAGATGCCGATTACCCGCAGAAAGACGGAAAGACCCCGTGAACCTTTACTGCAGCTTGATATTGGAGTCTGGTGCACGTCGTCCAGAATAGGTGGGAGGCTGTGAAGCAGGGACGCCAGTCCTTGTGGAGCCAACTTTGGGATACCACCCTTCGTGTACTGGGCTTCTAACGCCTGGCCGTGATCCGGCAGGCAGACAGTGTCAGGTGGGCAGTTTGACTGGGGCGGTCGCCTCCTAAAATGTAACGGAGGCGCCCAAAGGTTCCCTCAGTACGATTGGAAACCGTACGTAGAGTGTAAAGGCACAAGGGAGCTTGACTGCGAGACTGACAAGTCGAGCAGGGACGAAAGTCGGGCTTAGTGATCCGGCCGTGGAGAGTGGAATCGCGGTCGCTCAACGGATAAAAGGTACTCCGGGGATAACAGGCTTATCCTCCCCAAGAGTCCACATCGACGGGAGGGTTTGGCACCTCGATGTCGGCTCATCGCATCCTGGGGCTGAAGTAGGTCCCAAGGGTTGGGCTGTTCGCCCATTAAAGCGGTACGTGAGCTGGGTTCAGAACGTCGTGAGACAGTTCGGTCCCTATCTTCTGTGGGCGTTGGAGATTTGAGAGGGGTTGCCCCTAGTACGAGAGGACCGGGGTGAACAGACCTCTGGTGTATCAGTTGTCGTGCCAACGGCACTGCTGGCTAGCTACGTCTGGAAGCGATAACCGCTGAAAGCATCTAAGCGGGAAGCGCGCCTCGAGATGAGATCTCCCACCATCTAGAATGGGTAAGGGCCCAGGTAGACCACCTGGTTGATAGGCTGGATGTGTACGCACAGCAATGTGTTCAGCAGACCAGTACTAATTGCCCGAGGGCTTGACTTTGAACTACACCTGCCGCTCTGCAGTTTTCAGGTCCGTGTCCGTGTGCCGGCACGAAAGTTTGTGCGCCCGTGTGACGGCGCCAGGTTTTCGGCGGTCATAGCGGAGGGGTCACACCTCTTCCCATTCCGAACAGAGTAGTTAAGCCCTCCAGCGCCGATGGTACTTCGGGGGCAGCCCCGCGGGAGAGTAGGACGCCGCCGGATCTTTCAGACAGAGCCCGGTGAACCTTTCGGTTCACCGGGCTCTCGTCGTTGTCGGGGCCACAGCAACTGCCGCTCGGCCAGGTGCCTGACGAGCCCGGGCCTGCTCATCCAATCCGAGCAGCACCGCGTTGGCTGCGCCACCGTGCGCCGTCTCCCCGTGCTGTGGTAGCTTGCGGGGGTCGAAGGAGGTCGGCGATGGCTCGTGCCCGCGTCACGTATCTCACGGAAGAGGACCGCCGTTTCATCCACGAACAGGTCGTGTTCCTGCTCGAGGAAGTCGGCGTCGGGTACAACTCGGCGGCGGCCATCGACGTCCTCGAGGAGGCGGGGGCGCCGGTCGACCGCGAGCGCCTGCGGGCGCGGCTGCCGTGGGAGCTCGTGGAGCGGTGTCTGAAAACCTGCCCGCCGCGGGTGAGACTCGCGGGGCGTGTGCCGGGCTCGGACGTCGTGCTGGGCGACGGTTCGCTCACGTTCTGCACCGACGGCACCGGCACGTACCTCTACGACGACGAGAGCGGTGTGCGCACGGAGGGGAGTGCGGCCGCACTCCGCCAGGTGATGCGGCTGTTCGACGCGCTGCCGGAAGTGGACTACGCCTGGCCGTCCCTCTCGGCCCGCGACCTGCATCCGCTCACCGCGGGCCTGGAGATCGAGGCCGTCTCGTTCGCCTCTTTCAGCCGCCACATCCAGGACGAGGTGCGCGATCCGGCGCACGTGGCTCCCCTGCTCGAGATCTTCGAGGCGGTGGCCGGGGGCTCGCTGTGGCAGAAGCCGGTCTTCAGCATCGTCGACTGCACGGTGGCTCCCCTGCAGCACGAGCGCGAGATGACCGAGGCGGCCATGCAGCTCGTGCGGGCCGGCGTGCCCGTGCTCGTGCTGCCCATGCCGCTCACCGGCACCACTTCGCCCATCACGGTGCTGGGCACCTGCATCATCGACCTGGCCGAGCTGCTCAGCGCCGTCGTGCTCTTCCAGCTCGTGCAGCCCGGCTGCTCTCTCATCTCGGGCGTGGGGGCCGCCGTGGCCGACATGCGCACCGGCGGCTATCTGTGCGGCGCGCCCGAGGTCGGCCTGATCAACGTCGTCTGCGTCGAGATGAGCCACTTCTACGGCCTCCCCGTGACCGGCACGGCCGGCACCGGCGACTCCAAGGCGAGCAACTTCCAGGCCGGTGCGGAGGCCATGCTCACCGGCCTCGCCTGCGGTCTGGCCGGCGCCGACAGCATGCTCGCCTTCGGTCTCATCGACGGGGCGGAGACGGTCACGCTGGCGAAGACCATCATGGACCGTGACGTGGTCACCATGATCGAGCGGCTGCTGCGCGACGATCCCGTCGACGCCGCCCACGCCCTGACCACCGATATCCGCGAGGTGGGGGTCGGCGGCCACTACCTCGGCCGGCGCAGCACGCGTGCGCTCATGCGCGCCGGCGAGCTGTGGTCACCGAAGGTCTTTCAGCGCGCGCCGTTCGAGACGTACGGCGGGCGCAGCCTGGTGGACGCCGCCGCCGACCAGGCGCGCGAGCTGCTGCGTACGCACGAGGTGCCGCCGCTGCCGGACGACGTGGTCGCGGAGATCGACGCGGTCATCGAGAGGTACGCGCGCGCCGTGGGCGCGCCGGAGCGACGCGTGCGCTGGCGCGAGTCCGCGCAGGCTCACTGAGGCGCGCGTGGACGAGGTCATCGAGCGCACCGAGGGCCGCAGCGGCGAGCTCGTACTGCGGCGCAGCCGCGGCCACCTCGAGGTCATCCTCAACGGCGCCTTCCTCATCTCGACGGAGAACGACGCGTCCAGCCGGGCGATGGTCACGGCGGCGCTGCCGCACCTCGAAGGCGACCGCCTTGAAGTGCTCATCGGCGGTCTCGGCCTGGGCTACGCCCTCGACGAGGCGCTGGCGCAGCCGCGCGTCGCGCGGGTCACGGTGGCCGAGCTCGAGCCCACCGTGGTGCGCTGGTTCCGCGCGCACGCGGCGGGGCGCGCGGAGCGCGCCGCCGCAGGCGAGTGCGCCGGGCGCGCCCGCATCGACTGTGCCGACGTCGCCGAGCTGCTGCGCCGCGGCGCGGGGAGCTTCGACCTCGTATCGCTCGACACCGACAACGGTCCGGCCTGGCTGGTCCGCGACGCCAATGCGGGACTGTACGACGTGGAGGGCGTTCGCCTGGTGGCGGCCGCGCTTCGCTCGGGCGGCGCGGCCGTGTTCTGGTCGCCGGACCGGTATCCGGCGTTCGAGGAGGTCCTGACGCGTGTCTTCGCTCGCATCGTGGCGGAGCCGGCGTTCGACGTGGTGCGCGGGCGCCGGCACGAGTACACGATGTACGTCTGCCTCGGGTCGCCGGCGAGGTAGACTGGTACGGCACAGTGTGTCCCTTCACGAGGAGGCCGGGTGGCGCTCTTCTGGAACGAGCCGAGCGAGATCGCGTGGGCCCTGATCGACGCGTATCCCGATCAGGACCCCTTGGACCTCAACTTCGTCGACCTGCACGGCATGATCGTGGGCCTGGACGGGTTCGGGGACGACCCCGAGGCGGCCGGCGAACCCATCCTGGAGGCCATCGTGGTGGCGTGGAATGACCAGCGCTGACGAGGGCCTCCTCGGGCTCTTCCCGCTCGGCATCGTGCTGCTTCCGGGCGAGGTGGCGCCGCTGCACATCTTCGAGGAGCGGTACAAGCTGCTGGTCAACGAGCGGCTCGACGGCGGCGAGTTCGGCATCGTGTTCACCGATGACGAAGGCGCCCGCGAGTGCGGCTGCACGGCGCGCGTGGCCGAGCTGCTCGAGGAGCTCGACGACGGGCGCATGAACGTTCTGGTCCAGGGTGGCCGCCGCTTCCGCGTCGTCGACCTGCGGCCGCCGGATGATCCCCAGGCCGTCTACCTCAGCGGGATCGTGGAGTACTTCCACGACGAGGACGCGGAGGCGCCCGAGGCGCTGCGCGCTGCGGTGCTCGAGGCGTTCCGCAAGATGCTCCTGCTCATGGAGGTCGAGTCGCCGCGCGAGCCGTTGGGCGAAGAGCCGCTGTCGTTTCGCGTGGCGGCCGCGGTGGACTTCGGCGCGTCGCTCAAGCAGGAGCTGCTCGAGTCGCGCAGCGAGGCCGAGCGCCTGCAGACCCTCCTCACCGTGATGGAGACGCTGCTGCCGCGCCTGCAGCTTCGCAAGGAGCGCGAAGAGGCCATCCGCGGCAACGGCAAAGGCTACTAGCGGAGGGCGCGCGGCGCTCGGCCCAACCGGTCGCAGGGTCAGGGCACCAGCACGATCTTTCCGAGGTGCCTGCCGGCCAGTAGCTCGTGAGCCCTGCGAGCCTCCGCAAGCGGCAGCGTCTCACCTATGACCGGCCGCACCTTACCGGCCGCGGCCATGGCCCCGATCTCCGCGGCAATCGCGGCCACTCCGGCGCGGCCCGCGTTGTTCAGGCTCATGAACAGAAGACTGGCGTCCTTCGCGAGCGCCTCGCCGATGGGCACCGACGCCTCCGGCGCGGGGCCCTGCCCCGTGCACACGATACGGCCGCCCTTGGCCACGAGCTTGACGTCGACGGGCAGATTGACGCTGATGACGAGCTCGTGGACGAGGTCGAAGCCCTTGCCGTCCGTGAGCGCCAGGCCGCGAGCGACCACGTCCTCCGCCTTGTAGTCGATGACGTCCTCGGCGCCGAGGCTGCGGACCAGGGCCGCCTCTTCCTCGCCCGACACCGTGCCTACGACGCGGGCGCCGAGAGCGGCGGCGATCTGCACCGAGGCGGAGCCGACGCCGCCGGCGGCGCCCTGGACGAGCACCGTCTCGCCCGGCTGCAAGGCTCCGCGCCGCACGAGCGCGTAGTACGCGGTGGGGAAGACCATGCCGAGGGCGGCCGCGTCCGTCGGCGTGAGGCCGGGAGGCACCGGCACGGCCTGCGTCTCGTGGATGACGGCGTACTCCGCGTAGCTGCCCTCGCTGCCGACGCCCAGCCCGCTGAAGAACACCTCGTCACCGAGCTTCACCGACGTCACGCCCTCGCCGACCTTCTCCACCACGCCGGCGCCGTCCGAGCCGATGATCTTGGGCGGCTGCTTGGGCGTCGGGAAGCGGTTTTCTCGGACCGACACGTCGATGGGGTTGACCGTGGCAGCCGTCACGCGCACGAGGACCTGGTCCTCCTTGGGCTCTGGCGCCGGGACCTCCTCGTAGACGAGGACTTCTGGTCCGCCGTACTCGTGGATGCGTACCGCCTTCATATCGCCGCCTCCTGACAGGTGGTCGTCCGCTGCTCGGCAGGGACTGTACCCGGGAGACCCGAAGGTGATACGGGGGCCGGCCGCCGCAGGCGGCCGGCCCCCGTATCGGCGCGGCTCCGACGCCGCGCCGGTCACTCCGGACGTGCCGGCGGAGCGCTCGCGCCGGTCACGCCGGCGCGGTCGGCGGCGCCGTGCGCCGGCGCGCGCGCCGCACCCTGCGCGCCGCGTACCAGACGGCCAGCCCGATCCCGCCGAAGACCAGCACGAACGGGAAAAGGGCGGTGAGGACGAGGCCGGTGACGCGGGCCCCGTGGCCGAGCAGTTCCAGAGAGCCCTTCAGGGTGTCCCAGAACCCCGGCGATGCTGCGACGGCCGGAGCCGTCCCCTTCTCGTGCAGGAACACGGACAGCGTGCCGTAGGTGGTCTGCTCCCGCAGCGACTTCATCTGGGCGGCCAGCTGCTCGATCTCCAGCTGGACCTTGTCGATGCGGTCCTGCACGGCGAGCGTCTGGGAGATGGTGTCGGCCTTGTCGAGGAAGCTCACGAGCCGGGCCTCTACGGCACGCAGGTGGCGAAGGCGCGCCTGGAGGTCGACGAACTGGCTCGTGACGTCCTCGCTCGAGGTCGACACGCTCTCGACCTTGCCGAGCTGGGCGAAGCGCTTGAGCGTGGCGTCGAACACGCGCTCGGGGACGCGCACTGTGAGGGTGGCGTAGGGGGCGGAACCCTCGGGGGCCGTGCTCGTGACGGAGAGCCCGTCCACCGGAGCGAGATCACCTGAGCCCTCCGCCAGCGGCACCGGCGTCCCGTAGTCGCTGCCCATCGCGCTCGAGAGCACGTAGCCGCCGGCCGCGGTCGTCAGCGACGTGACGCGGTCGACGGTCGAGAGCAGCGTCCCCCTGGCCACAAGGAGCGAGAGGTCGCCGGTGCGGATGAGGTGGTGTGCCGAGTATGCGGAGGCCGGCGGCACGGCCAGTGCGACGTCCGTCTCGGCCGTGCCGCCGGCCGCTCCGTCCTCGGCCTTGGCGACCTGTGCCTCGTCGGCCGCTGCGCCGAGCGATGCCGCCGAGCGGTCGTAGCCTGCGGAGTCCTCGCTCCCGCCGCCGATGGAGCCGCGGCTGAGCAGGCCCACGCCGGCGAAGAGGCCGACGAGGCCGACGAGGCTGATGACGACGACGATGACGACGATCCTGCCTCTGGGTGTCCGTGCCATCTGACTGTCCTCCCCATGTGGCCGCGCCCCATGCGGCCTTAGATACCGGGTGAGACGCCGCGCGGGGGGAGGGCGTTCGTCGAGCGGAGAGGGCCGCAGGTCTGGCGCACGGCAGCGCGGGCTCACTTCTTCTGCGAGCCTGGACGATACCGTATCCAGGACAGTGGACGACCGGGAGGACCTGACCGCGCGGTCCTCCGTGACGCCGAGTCCTTCACCGACGTCCGACGGCGACCCCACGCAGGCCGACGTGCAGGCGTTCGTCAAGAAGGCCGTGGCCTACGCCAAGGAGCACGGCAAGGACGCCGCCCTCGCCGCCTTCACCGCACCGGGCGGCGAGTTCCACGACGGCCAGCTGTACATCTACGCCTACGACTTCACCGGCACGGTCATCGCCCACGGCGGCGACGCCGGCCTGGTCGGCAGGAACCTCATCGACATGACCGACCCCAACGGCGTGCACGTCATCCAGGAGCTCGTGCGTCTCGCTCGCGGAGGGGGAGGCTGGCTGTACTACACCTGGCCGAACCCGCAACACGACAACGCCGAGGAGCCGAAGCTCGGGTACGTGGAGAAGGTGGACGACACCTGGTTCCTGGGCTCGGGCACGTACGGCGCCGCGGCCGTCGAGCCGCCCAGCAAGGCCGCGGTGAAGGCGTTCGTCGACGAGGCCTGCGCCCACGTCAAGAAGGTCGGCAAGAAGAAGGCGTTCGCGGCGTTCATGAAGAGGGACGGAGACTGGTTCCAGGGTCAGCTGTACATCTTCGCCGACCGGTTCGACGGCACCGTGCTGTGCTTTCCGACGGAGCCGGACAAGGTCGGCAAGAGCCTGTGGAGCCGCAGGGACCCGGACGGCAAGTACCCCATCCGTATGATGAGCAAGGTCGCGCGCACGAAGGGGTCGGGGTGGGTCACCTACAAGTATCTCAACCCGGCCCAGGGCAAGGTGACGCAGCAGAAGCACACCTACGTGCGGCGCGCCGGCGACGACTGGTTCCTGGGGTCGGGGACGTGCAGCCCGATCCGGTAGGCCGCGCGGGGGACGCAACGAAGGGCGGGCCGCCCCGCCGCGTCTCAGAGCTCGTCGACGAGGTCCTCCGGCGGCGCGAAGCCGCGGCGCATCGTGTTCTCCGTGGTGACCCGTGGCTCCACGAATTGCAGCAGGTAGTCGGGGCCGCCGGCCTTGGAGCCGACGCCGCTCATCTTGAAGCCGCCGAACGGCTGGCGGTCAACGAGCGCGCCCGTGATGCCACGGTTGATGTACAGGTTGCCGACGCGGAACTCGCGGCGCACGCGCTCGATGGAGGCCGGGCTGCGGCTGATGAGGCCGCCGGTGAGGGCGAAGCGCACGCCGTTGGCGATGGCCAGCGCTTCGTCCATGTCGGCGGCCTTCATGACGGCGACCACCGGCCCGAAGATCTCGTCCTGAGCGATGGTGGCGTCGGGCCGTACGCCGGTGAACACGTGCGGCGCGACGAAGTAGCCGCCGCTCGGCCAGCCGCCTGAGGGCGGCTCCACCGTGGCGGCCAGCGTGCTCTCGCGCCGGCCGGTCTCGATGAAGCCGAGGATCCTGTCGCGCGCCTCGCCGGTGATGACCGGCGGCACGCGCGTGGCCGGGTCCTCGGCCGGTCCCACGCGCAGGCTGCGGGTGGCCTCGGCGAGCCTGCGCACGAAGTCGTCGTGGGCGGCCTCGAGCACGATGACCCGCGAGGCCGCCGAGCACTTCTGGCCGGCGTAGTGGAACGCCGAGGCCACGACCTCGCTCACGGCCACATCGAGGTCGGCGTCGGCGTCGACGATGACCGCGTTCTTGCCGCCCATCTCGGCGATGACCTTCTTCACCGCGTCCCGGGCGGGGTTCTGCGCCGCCTGGCTCATGAGGTGCAGGCCGACCTCCATGGACCCGGTGAAGGCGATGAGGTCGACGCCGGGGTGACGCGCCAGGAAGTCCCCGACCTCGGCGCCGGGGCTCGGCAGGTAGTTCACCGTACCGGGCGGAGCGCCGGCCTGCTCCAGGATGCGGACCAGCTGCGCGGCGATGACCGGCGTGGGCCCGGCGGGTTTCACGATGACCGGGTTGCCGGTCACCAGCGCGGCGCTCGTCATGCCGGTGAGGATGGCCAGCGGGAAGTTCCACGGAGCTACGGCGAGGGCCACGCCGCGCGGCTCGTAGAAGTACACGTTGTGCTCGCCGGGCACGTGGCCCAGCACGCGCGGGCGCGCCAGGCGCAGCGTCTCGCGCCCGTAGTACTCGAGGAAGTCGACGGCTTCGGCCACGTCCCCGTCGGCCTCGCGCCGCGGCTTGCCGGCCTCGAGGGTCTCGAGTGCCGCCAGCTCCACGGCTTCGCGGCGCATGAGCTCGGCGGCGCGGAACAGCACGGCGGCGCGCTCCACGGCGGGGGTGTCGCGCCACGCCGGCAGCGCGGCACGGGCCGCCGCTACGGCCGCCTCGGCCTCGGCACGGCCGCCGTAGGCGACCGTGCCGATCACCTCGTCCGGCGCCGACGGGTTCACCGACGTGAGCGTGCGCGCCGACTCCGTGTCGCGTCCGCCGATGCGCAGGGGGTGGTGCGCGCCCAGGCGGGCGCGCACCTTCTGCAGCGCCTCGTCGTAGACGCCGCGGTTCTCCCGGCGGGAGAAGTCGGCGTGCGGCATGTTCACGAAGGCTGCGGGCTTCGCCGGGTCGGTGGGAGCGATGTGCGGCAGGCGCGCCGACGCCGCGCCGAAGTCCGGCGACGGCTCGGGTGGCTGCACGAGCTCATCGACCTGATGGCCCTCCACGAACGTCTGACGCAGGAACGATTCGTTCGCCGTGTTCTCCAGGAGCCGCCGCACGAGGTACGCCATGCCGGGGATCAGCTCGCCCACGGGCGCGTACTCGCGCAGGCGCAGGCCCATGCCGCGGACGGCCTGCTTGATGGGATCTCCCATGCCGTGCAGCATCTGGATCTCGAACGCGTTGTCGGGCAGGCCGAGCTCGCGCGCCGCTTCGATGGCCGCCGCCAGCGAGCGCACGTTGTGGCTGGCGAAGGCGGGGCGCACGTGATCGGGGTGCTCGAGCATGACGCGTGCCAGCTTCTCGTACATGGTGTCGGCATCGGGCTTGTGCGTGAACACCGGCACCGGCCAGCCCTCCTGGGCGGCCAGCACCGTCTCGTAGTCCCAGTAGGCGCCCTTGACCAGGCGCAGGCTGAACACGCGGCCGCGGTCCTGAGCCCAGGCGAGAAGCTCGTCTAGGTCGCGGTCGGCGTCGCGCAAGTAGGCCTGCACCACGACGCCCGCGTTGTCGTACGAGTGGAACTCCTCCTCGTCCATCAGCGACGTGAACACGCTGTACGTGAGGTCCCGGCAGCGGAACTGCTCCAGGTCGAGGGTGAGGGCGGCGCCGTCGGCGACGGCCTTGCGGAAGACCGGGCGCAGGCGGTCCTTGACGGTCTCGAGGCTCCCTTGGAAGTCCAGAGGGTCGATCTGGGAGAAGAGAGACGTGATCTTGAGGCTGAGGTTCACGCGCGGCACCGGACCCCAGGCGGCCTCGTCCACGGCGGGCTCTGGGGACCAGGCGGCGGCGGTGGCCGCCAGTCCGTCGAGGAGGTTGAGGTACGTGCGCTGGTAGGCCTCCGCCTCGGCTTCGCTCACGGAGGCCTCACCGAGGACGTCCAGCGTGAAGCCGACGCCGCGGTCGCGAAGGGCCTTGAGGGCCGGGACGGCGTCGGCCGCGTCGCGGCCCACGATGAAGCGCTTCGCGAAGCCGCGCATCTGGCGTCGTACGACACCGCCGGCGATGGGCGCCAGCGGCTGGCGGCCGCCGGTGAGGTTGATGCCCCAGCGCAGGGCCCGAGGCACCGCGACGCCCTGGCGTTCGAAGTACTCCTTGAGGTGCCGGTGCACCTCACGGCGGCTGCGCAGGGTGGGGAAGACGTCGACGAAGCGCAGCAGCTCCACCTTGAGCCGCTCGTCGGCCATCGCCCACTCCATCATCTCCCCCTGCCAGCGCTCGGACGAGAGCAGCGAGGGCCGTTCCTGGTGGATGGAGGCGAAGATGCCGCGTGCGGTGGCCTGGACGCGCTGCTCCGTGGTGGACCTGCCCGCCATGTGTGTTCCTCCCCCGGCTCCGATCTGGGCTGCTCCGATTCTACCGCCCCGGCGGCCGGTCCGGTCCGGGCGCCGCCGCCGACGAGGTCCAGCGGCGTCCCGGCCGTCCGATAGAATCGGCCGGCGGAGAGGAGGGCCGTGGAAGCGCCACGGACAGGGGTCACGATCGCGGAGTTCACGATGGATGACTACGCCGTCGTCCACGTGCTGTGGCAGCGCAGCGGCCTCTGGATGCGGCCGTCCGACGGGCCGCGGGAGACGGTGCTCAAGCTCGCGCGCGACCCTGGGCTCTTCCTGGTCGCGCGTGATGCCACGGCCGGTATCGTGGGCACCGTGATGGGCGGCTGGGACGGTCGCCGGGCCTACGTGTACCACCTCGCTGTGCTGCCGGAGCACGCTCGCCGGGGCATCGGAGCCGCGCTCATGGACGAGCTCGAGGCGCGCTTCCGGGCGCTCGGCGCGATGAAGGCCAAGCTGCAGATCCTCGTCGGCAACGACGCCTCCAAGGCGTTCTTCGCGGCGCGCGGCTACCTGCTCGAGGCGGACTGCGAGCCGTGGGGCAAGGAGCTGGGACCCGGCGGGGCGCCGCCGACGAGGTGATGAGACGCGGCGCCCCCGTGCGGGGCGCGAGTGCGGTGCCGGGTTGACGAAGGACCGCGCCCGCTGCACAGACGAAACGGCGGCGGCCGCCCGCTGGGGCCTGCCGCCGCCGCCGCGAGGATCGGCCTCAGCCGCGGGGCTGCTGCTGCGTGATGCAGTGCACGTTGCCGCCGCCCAGCACGATCTCGCGGCCGGGCACGGTGACGACCTCGCGGTCGGGGAACGCGCCGGCGATGATCTCGCGAGCCACTCCGTCGTTGGGGTCGTCGAAGGTCGGCATGATGATCCCGCCGTTGACGATGAGGAAGTTGAGGTACGACGCGGCGGTCTTGTCGCCGGGCCGCCGCGGGATGGAGCCCTCGGCGCTGTCGACACCCCACGCCTCGTCGTCGGTGATCTCCATGATGGCCGGCATGGGCAGCGTGACGACCTCGAGCTGCCGGCCCTGCGCGTCCGTGGTCTTGCGGAGCACGCGGAGGTTGTCCTGCAGGAGCTCGTAGCGCCAGTCGTCCTCGTCTTCGGTGACGGCGGCGAGCACGACGCCCGGCCGCGCGAAGCAGGCCACGTCGTCTACGTGACCGTTGGTCTCCTCGGGGTCGATGCCCCTGCCCAGCCAGATGGTCTTCTCGACGTTCAGGTAGTCGCGCAGGTGCTCCTCGATCTGCTCGCGCGTCATGTCCGGGTTGCGGCCGGGGCTGAGCAGGCACTCCTCGGTGGTGATGACGGTGCCCTCGCCGTCGGTGTGGAACGAGCCACCCTCCATGACGATGTGCGCCTTGTAGCGGTCGACGCCCTCGATCTGCGCGACCTTCTGCGGGATCAGCTGGTCCTTGTCCCAGGGGAAGTAGAGGCCGTCGTACAGGCCGCCCCAGGCGTTGAAGTCCCAGTCGACCAGGCGGACGTCACCCGTGTCGTTGACGACGAAGGTGGGTCCGCAGTCGCGTATCCACGCGTCGTTGCTGGAGAGCTCCACGACGCGCACGGCGTCGGGCAGCATGTTGACGGCGTTCTCGTACTGGTCGTGGTTGACGCCCACGGTGACGGGCTCGAAGCGCGAGATGGCCGTCGCCACCTCGACCCAGGACCGCTGGGCGGGCTTGGCCCCCAGGCGCCAGTTGTCCGGTCGCTGCGGCCAGAGCATCCAGGTCTGCGCGTGGGTTTCGAACTCTCCAGGCATGCGGAACCCGTCCGCGCGGGGCGTGCTGTCTATGAGCTTGGTCATGCGGACCTCCTTGCGGCCTGCCGCCGTCCCGCCGTTCGGCTCGACGACGGACGGCGAGCCGGCGACCGGTGGTGGCGACCATCGGGGCTTGTGTCGTGTTCGGGCGGTGCGTCGGCCATGCCGGGATCCCGAGGCGCTCAGTCCGGCACGATCTGCGTGCCGGCGACTCCCTCGACGATCCGCCCTATGTCTTTGAGGGCGCCGATGGCCGCGCGATGGCCGGTGGCGCCGACGAAGTGGCAGGCCGCCGCGACCTTGGGGCCCATGGAGCCGGCCGGGAACGAGTACTGGGCCAGTTCCGGCGGCGTCGCCCTCTCGAGTCTGCGCGCCTCCGGCGTGCCCCAGTCGAGGTACACGCCGTCGGTGTCCGTGGCGATCACGAAGACGTCCGCGTCCAGCTCACGCGCCAGAAGCTCGCTGGCCCAGTCCTTGTCGATGACGGCCTCGATGCCGAGCAGCGTGCGCGTTCCGTCGGGGGCGTAGGCAGTGGGGATTCCCCCGCCGCCGGAGCAGATCACCACGGTGTTCTTCTCGAGCAGCCACTTGATGGGATCCAGCGCGAAGATCTGCTTGGGCATGGGGGACGCCACCACGCGGCGCCACTGGTCGCCGTCCTGCTTGAAGACCCAGCCCTTCTCGGAGGCGAGCTCGTCGGCAGCCTGCTTGTCGTAGACCGGGCCGACGAACTTGGTCGGGTCGGCGAACGCGGGGTCGTCCGGGTCGACCTCGATCATCGTCAGCAGCGTGGCGAAGGGGCGCTCGAAGGGCAGCAGATTGCCGAGCTCCTGCTCGATCATGTAGCCGATCATGCCTTCTGTCTGCGCGTCGAGCACATCCAGGGGATAGGGGTCGACGGCCGGGTAGGCCTGCCCCTGCAGCGCGAGCAGGCCTACTTGCGGCCCGTTGCCGTGGCTGAGCACCAGCTGATGCTGCTCCGCCACGGGAGCCAGCTGCCGGCACGCGACGCGGACGTTCTCGCGCTGAGCATCGGCGGTCATCGGTTGCCCGCGCCTGAGGAGCGCGTTGCCGCCCAGGGCGACTACGATCTTCAGCGTGGGGGGCAGTGCTTCCAACTCGGTACCTCCAGTCGAGGGTTGACCGCGGCGCGTGCGATCATCCGGGAACCCACACGCCCGGGGTCTTGTCGTCGAGCGCGCGGCACCGGTGCGCCGGCGGCCGCGGGAGCGTCATTCGGCGGCTGCTCTGCGCCGGCCGGTGGCGATGTCGATGACCTCCGCGTCGCCGTCGTCGGACGTAGTGCCGAGGGGCTTGCTCGCCGGCTTCTTCGCGGCCGCCGTCTTCCCGGTGCGGGCGGCGCTCGCCGGCCTGCCCTTCGCCGGCGGGCCGGCCGCGTCGGAGCCGGCCTTGGCCCGCGTTCCGGCCACCCCCTTCGCGGCCGCGTCCGGCACGATGCGCGTGCCGGCCTCGCCGGCCAACGCCGGGCCGACCTCCGTGAGGGAGGCGATCACGGCTTCGCCGCCGGCGTCCACGAAGCGCAGGCAGGCCTCCACCTTGGGGCCCATGGAGCCCGCCTTGAAGTGGCCGTCGGCGGCGTGGGCCCGCATCTGGCCGGCGGTCACCGTGTCGAGCGCCGTCTGCTCAGGCGTACCGTAGTGCACGTAGACCTTGGGCACGTCGGTGAGGATGAGCAGAGCGTCAGCGCCGAGCTCCTTGGCGAGCAGGGCGGCGGCGAGGTCCTTGTCGATGACCGCGTCGATGCCGGAGATCGCGCTCCGGCTTCTCACCACCGGCACGCCGCCGCCGCCCGAGCAGATGACGAGCACGCCGCTCGCGAGCAGGTCGCGGATGGCGTCGAGTTCGATGATCTCCCGCGGCTCCGGGCTGGGCACCACGCGGCGCCAGCCTCGCCCGGCGTCCTCGCGCATGGCGAGGCCGTCCTCGAGCATCATCTTTCGCGCCTCGGATTCCGAGTAGAAGGGGCCGACCGGCTTGCTGGGATTGGCGAACGCCTTGTCGTTCGCGTCCACGGCGACCTGGGTGACGATCGTCACCACGGGCGTGGCGAGGCGGCGCTTCTTCAGGTGGTTGTCCAGGGCCTGTGCGGCCATGTAGCCGATCTGGCCCTGGCTCTCGGCGCCGCAGACGTCCATCGGCATCGGCGCCACCGTCTTGGCCGCGAGGGCGTTCTGGATCAGCAGGTTGCCGACCTGGGGGCCGTTGCCGTGCGTGAGCACGACGCGCCAGCCGTCCTCGACCAGCTGGGCGATGCGGCGCATCGCCCCGTCGATGTTGAACAGCTGCTCCTCGAAGGTCCCGACCTGGCCGGGCTGGAGGATGGCGTTGCCGCCGAGCGCGACCACGACGGTCTTGCCGTTCTTCTTGCCTGCTGCTGACATCCCTGTCCTTGGTCCTTACGCGTCGCGGGAGGGCGTGGCCGTCGCGCCGCGTCCCCGGCGGCTGGCGTGCCGGTAGAGCCACCAGCCGATGAGGAGCGAGAGGATCGTGCCGCCGCCGGTGATGAGCCAGAAGGTGCCCTTCGACACGCCCTCGGCGGGGAAGTAGAAGAAGAGGAAGAGCGTGAGCACGATGCCGGCCTCGCAGAGCACCGTGGCGATCCACGCGCCGGCCTTGCCGCCTGGGATCACGTAGGGGCGCGGCTGGTCCGGGTGCTTGTGGCGCAGCACGAGCAGCGCCGGGAACATCAGCAGGTACGGGATCAGGAACACGATGGACGACAGGGCGAACAGCGTCCAGAACACGCTCGTCTGGTTGGGGTCGAGCACGTAGGCGAGGATCGTGATGCCCGTCGCGATGATGCCCATGAGCACGAACGCGTAGTCGGGCGTGCCGAAGCGCTTGTTGACGTGGCCGAACACGCCCGGGGCGGTGTCGTCCAGGCCGGTGGCGCTGATGGTCTGGTTGGCGCCGATCGACCACGTGACCATGTTGCCGAAGAACGTGAAGAGGAGGGCGACCACGGCGACATTGAAGAGCCAGGTGGCGCCGCCCACGACCTCCTCGACCATGAGCTTGAGCGCGTCGACGATGCCGGTGACGATGCTGACGTCCTCCGTCCTGATCGACGCGAGGATGCCGAAGGTCGCGAACATGTACACGGCGAGGATCGCCGCGCCGGCGAGGATGATCATCTTGGGCACGTCGCGCTTGGGGTCCTTGATCGCCCCGCCGGCCGAGCTCATGAGCTCGAAGCCCATATACGAGTAGATGATGATGGGCAGGAAGGAGAGGCTGTCGGTGTTCCACTGCGGGATCCAGTCGCTCAGCGCGAACGAGTTGGCGGCGCCGTTCTTGACCACGTAGGCGACGCCGAGAGCGCCCAGCCCCACGAGCACGATGACCTTGAGCGCGGCGCTCAGGTTGGGCACGAACTTGCTCCACTCGAGCGGCAGGATGCCGACGAGCACGATCGCCCACACCATGGCGATGACGATCACGGCCTCCCAGAGAGGCGCGATGTCGACGCCCCAGGCGACCTCGATCGCGCCGAGGAAGAGCACGAACACCGAGGGAGCCCACAGGGCGACGTTGACCCAGTACATCCACGAGGTCACCGTGCCCCAGCCGGGGCCGAAGGCGGTCTTGACCCACACGTAGATGCCGCCCTCGTCCGGCCACGCCGAGCCGAGCTCGGCGGTGACCAAGCCGTAAGGGATGAAGAAGAGCAGGCCGAGGACGATCCAGAAGCCGAGCCCCTGGACCCCCATCGCCGCCGAGCTGCCCACGGTGTCGGCGACGAGGATCGCCGACACGCTGAACAGCACCATGCTGAAGAGGCCGAAGACCTTCGGTCGTTCGTTCGGCGCCTCTCCCGGCGCTCCGCGCTGCAGGTCGGTTGCCATGACGGTTCCTTTCGGTGCTGCGATGCCGAGGGTGTCGCTCAGTTGAGCAGGGCCTCGCCGATGGGCTGGAGGTCCGGGTCGGCGGGCAGCTCGTCGATGCCGATCAGAGCGAGCATGAGGGCCTTCTGGAAGTGCATCCGGTTCTGGGCCTGCGGGAAGATGATGCTCATGGGGCCGTCGGCGATCTCGTCCACGACCTCCTCGCCGCGCATGGCCGGCAGGCAGTGCATGAACTTCGTGTCCGGCTTGGCGTTGCTCCAGAGGTCGGGGTTGACCTGGAACGCCTTGAAGGCGCTGATGCGGTCCTTGTACTCGTCCTCCTGGCCGGTCCACCACCAGCAGTCGGTGTAGATGAAGTCGGCGCCGGCGATGGCCTCGAGCGGGTCGTTGGTGAGCAGGAACGACCCGCCGCTCTCCGCCGCGAATCCGGCCGCGAGCTCCTGGAGCTCGGGCGCCATCTCGTAGCCGGCGGCGTTGCCGACGCGCACGTTGAGCCCGAGCTTGGTGAGCGTGGTGGAGAGCGAGTTGCAGGGGTGGGCGGCGTCACCGACGTAGGCGAACGTGACGCCGGCCAGCGTGCCGGCGTGCTCCAGGATCGTGAGCGCGTCGCTCATGCTCTGGCAGGGGTGCCGGTCGTGATCCATGCCGTTGATGACCGGCACCGTCGACCAAGCGGCCAGCTCGTTGACCGTCTCGTTCTTCTTGCTGCGGATCTCGATGGCCGCGTTGTACTGCGAGAGCGTGCGCGCCGTGTCGGCGATGCTCTCGCGCCCCGGCAGGTGGATCTCGCCGGGCCGCAGGTACAGGGCGTTGCCGCCGAGCTCGGCGAAGCCGTTCTCGAAGCTCACGCGCGTGCGCGTGGAGGCGGCCTCGAAGATCATCGCCAGGTGCTTGCCGGGGAGGAAGGGGGTCAGCGGCCGCCTCCGCCAGAGCTCCTTGAGGTTCACGGCGAGCTTGAGCAGGTCCTCGAGCTCCTCGCGCGTGTAGTCCAGGTCGGTGAGGAAGTGACGGCCGCGAAGCCTCTTGAGGGCGGGGAGTGTGGTGTCCAAGTCGGTACCTCCTGGGCGGGGAGCGTCGTCTGTCGTCCGGTGGAGACGTGGTTTGTCCGTCCGGACGGATGAATGTATGCTACCAGTGTGAGTGAGCGCTGGCAAGGAAGCTCAGGGGACCGGCGAGAGAGGTGCGATGTGACCGTGACGGATGAGAGACGTCTCAGTCTGGCGCGTGGCGAAGGGCTGCCGCAGCCCCTCCTCCTCGAAGACCCGATGGCCTCCCTGCCTCCCACCGCGCAGCGTATCCTGGCCGCGGCCCGGCGCCTCCTGGCCAGCGGCGGCTTCGAGGCGCTCAAGCTGTCGGCCATCGCCCGCGAAGCGGGGGAGTCCAAGGCCAGCATCGGCTATCACTTCGGCAACAAGGCGGGACTGGTCACCGCCCTGGTCGACGCGCTGACCCACGAGGCCAACCGCGGGCTCATCGCCGAGACGGCGGCGGCCCCGGCGGGCGAGGCGCGCGTGCGCGCGCTGATCGACGGCGAGACGCGCATCATCGGCGACGCCGAGGCGTTCCAGTCGTTCTTCGAAGTACTGCCGCACGCGCTCCGCGACCCTGACCTGCGGGAGCGGGTCGCGGCACTGTACGACGGCTACCGCGAGACGGTGCTCCGCTGTCTGGATGCCCGGGACAAGCAGGAGCGGCAGCGGCTGCGGCCGTTCGCCATGCTCATGATCGCCATCGTCGACGGCCTCGCGCTGCAGCACGGCCTCGACCCGGACGGCGCCGACGTGGCCGCGGCGGCGGGTCTTTGGGAGCGGCTTGCGGCGCCGTTCCTCAGTGACGCCGGCGTCCTCTGACGCAGGCGGCGCCGTCAGCGGTCCGGCGCTGAGCGCCGGGCCGGTGGCTTGGGCGGCCGCGGGTAGAAAGCGGTGAGGAGCGCCACCGCGGCGACACACACCACCAGGACGACTGCTGCAGGGCCTCGCTCGTGTTGCCCCTCGAAGAGGAGCCGGTACGACACGGCGAGCGCCGCGAACGCTGCGAAGAGGATCAGCATCTGGACGATCACGCGGTGGCGCCAGGGGTCGCGCGAGGACCGCAGCGCCCCGTAGCTCAACACGAGGAGGGCTCCGGCGAGGGCCTTGCCCGAGGTCGTGCCCGCCAGGTCCCCGGCCCTGCCCAGGGCGAACGCGACGGGGATGGCCACGAGCACGCACCCGAGGGCGTACAGCCACAACGCCGTGCGAAGCACTCTGGTCCGTCGTTCGTCGGTCACCGGGCGACCATCCTCGAGGGTGGCAGGGGGCTTCAGTCTATCCCCGCGCATGCCGGCGGCCGACCGGACGCGTCCCGATGCATCGACCCGCTGCGCCATATGGTCTAGGCTCTGGGCATGGACGCCGCCGTCATCTGGCACGAGGCCTACGCGGAACACGACACCGCCGACCACCCCGAGGGGCCCGACAGGGTCGCGGCGGTGGTCGCGCATCTGCGGAGCACCGACCTGTGGCCGCGCCTCACGGTAGTGGAACCCCAGCCGGCCACGGAGGACGACGTGCTGCTGGTGCACTCGCGCACGCACCTGAACGTGGTGAGGCGCGCGGCGCAGGGCAGGGGGCAGTGGCTCGACCCCGATACCTACGTCTCGCCGCGCAGCTACGAGATCGCGCTGCTGTCGGTGGGCGGCGCGATCGAGGCGACGAGGCTCTGGGACCGCGGCCTCGTCGCGTTCGCCCTCATCCGCCCGCCCGGCCACCACGCCACGCCCGACAGGGCGATGGGCTTCTGCCTGTTCGACAACATCGCCATCGCCGTGGCGCGCCTGCTCGGGGACGGCTACGAACGTGTGGCCATCCTCGACTGGGACGTGCACCACGGCAACGGCACGCAGGCGGCCTTCTACGGCGAGCCTCGCGTGCTGTTCGTGAGCCTGCACCAGTGGCCGCACTACCCGGGGAGCGGGTTCTTCACCGAGTGCGGCGAGGGTGAGGCCGAGGGCACCACCGTGAACATCCCGCTGCCGGCGGGCTGCACCGACGGCGACTACGTGCACGCCTTCGACGCCGTCGTGGAGCCCATCGTCCGGCAGTTCCGGCCGCAGGCGATCCTGGTCTCGGCCGGAGAGGACATCCACCGCTTCGACCCGCTGGGCAGCATGGCCGTCACCGAGGACGGCTTCGCGGCCATGGCGCTGCGCTGCCTGCGCCTCGCGCAGGAGCAGTGCGGCGGCAAGCTCGCCTTCATCCTCGAGGGCGGCTACGACCGCGGCGCTACCAGCTCCGCCATCGAGGCGGTCCTGCGGGCGGTGCTCGATGAGTCGGCGCCCGCGGTCGGGCCGGGCACGGCGAAGGGCACGGCCGCGGTGGAGCGGGCGCGAGAGACGCAGGCGGCGTACTGGAAGGTATGAGACGGCCGGGCGCGGAGCTGCGGAGCAGCCCCGCGCCCGGCCGTCAGCCGGCTTGACGCCGCCTCAGACGCAGCGCGCCGCCATGGCGGCGAGCTCGTCCATGTGCTCCTCGATGAACTCCATGCAGCTCACCTGGCCGACGAAGTACCCCATGTACTCGTCCACGTCGGAGTCGGGCGAGCCGTAGAAGTACGTGACGTCCCAGTTGAGGATGTAGAGGTTGGCGTCGGCGATCATGCGCGGCAGCAGCGCCAGCTCCTCCGCGCCCATACGGCCGGGGTGCTCCCAGCGTGCCGCCTCGTCCTGATAGCCGCGCAGAAAGACCTCCGCCTTGTCGAGGCGCAGCGTGCCCTTGTCGGCGCCCTCCCAGGAGGTGCAGAAGTAGCAGATGCCCTGGGCGACGTCGAAGAGGCGGTAGTCCAGCTTCGCCCAGTCGAAGTCGAACAGCCCTACGCCCTGCTCGTCCACCCACTTGAGGTTGCCGGGGTGGTAGTCGCAGTGGGTCGCGCACGTCGGCATGCCCTCGATGCCGGCCTCGATCTGCGCGCCCTTCGCGACCACGTCGAGGATCTCCGGGAGCTTCTCGCGCAGATACCTGTCGCAGGCGGTGTCGCCGCCGCCGGCGATGAGCCTGGGCCAATCCTCCGCCCACGTGGGCACGAACTCCATGATGGGCGGCTGCACGCGCGCCAGGTCGCCGGGGTCGAAGCCGAAGCCGGCGTGGTGGTAGCGGGCGAGCACGCGGGCGCCGCTGTCGAACTCCTTGTCGGTCAGGCGGTTCTCGAGCCACGTGTACTTGTCCTCGCCGGTCAGCATGGTGAACACCGCGAAGAAGAACGTCGTGTCGGCGCCGTCCACGATCTCGTCACGCGTGACGAACGTGGAGCCGCTGCGCGTGGGGTAGACGTGCGAGGCGAGGCCGAAGCCCTCGCGGTCGATGTGCGTGAGGAGCGCGTGCTCGAAGAGCACCTCGCGCTCCGTGATGGCCGGGTTGTACTTGCGCACGAAGTACAGGTGCTCGCCGTCCTCCCGGCGCGTCCACACGGAGAAGCTGGCGTTGCAGTAGCCGCCGAAGATGCGTTCGACGCGCACGACCTCGCCCAGGTCCCAGTCGTCGTTCACCACGCCGGCGATCTGCGCCAGGAGCGCGGCCTCGCGCGCGTCGATCGTGCCGTCGCCGGCGCCGACAGGGCCGCAGGTCGCGCCCTCCGTCGTCGTGCCGTCGACACGGGTCTCATCGTTCGCGGTCACTGCTGCCTCTCCTCATGTACGGGGTGGTCGGGCCGGGTCTCGCCGGCGCCGGTCTGCGCCGGGAGCCGCCCGGCCGGTCTTCACACGACGATGAGCTGCAGGCCAAGGAGCTCGATCTCCTCGCGCACGTCGCTGCTCACGCCGTCGTCCAGGATCACCACGTGCGCCGTGTCGAGCGGGCAGATGACCACGTCGCCCACGGCGCCGACCTTGCTGTTGTCCGCCAGCACGACGATCTCTCCGCGCGTCTGGCGGATCATGGCCCGCTCCACGCCGGCCAGGCTCATGCTCGGCGTGGTCACGCCCTCGTCGAGGGAGAGGCCGTCGGCGCCGAGGATGAAGCGCGAGGCGTGGAACCCCTCCACCATCTGCACCGTGAGGGAGCCGGCGACGATGTTGGAGCGCGGCTTGTAGGAGCCGCCGAGCAGCACGATGTCGAGGCTGGTGTGCTGCGCAGCAGACACCGCGCCGACGTTGTGGGTCACCACCCGGGCGCGGAGCTCCGGGTCCACGTTGCTGAGCACCTGCACCGCTGTGGTGCCGGAGCTCAGGAACACCGTCTCACCGGGCTGGATCATAGCCGCCGCGGCCTTCGCGATGCGCCGTTTCTCCTCCGGCTGCTCGCGCTCCTGGGCGACGTAGAACGGCTCCTCCACCATGCGTCGCTTGAGGATGGCGCCGCCGTGCATGCGCGAGAGCATGCCCTCCTGCTCGAGACGCTCCAGGTCGCGGCGGATCGTCATCTCGGAGACGCCGAGCTCCTCGCTGAGCATCGAGACGCGCACGGAGCGCCGCTGCTCAAGCGACTCGACGATGCGGGCGCGGCGCTCGGCGGGGATCATCTCGTGTGCTTCGGGCGCTCCGTCAGACGGCATCGCAAAGCCTCCCGCACCGGTCGCTCATGATTCGACAAGACCGAACAAGTCCGCACACATCATTGACGTGTGGCGGTGATGTGTCAAGCAACGACGGGCTGCTGCGGGGTGGGCCGCCGACCCCGTACGTGGAGGCGCCGGGCCTCGCGGCCCGGCGCCTCCGGAACCTCCTCAGCTGTGCGGCCGGCTCACTCCGGCGGCACCTCGAGGAAGGCGTAGCCGACGTCGATGCCCTTGCTCTTGTTGTAGGCGGCGCCGATGAAGTACCAGACGACGCAGATGACGAAGATGCCGCCGACGACGATGTACGGCGTCGTGCCCTTGAGGCCGTAGCCGGCCTGGGTGAGGAACGCGATCAAGGCGGCACACCCGAAGACGAAGCCGATGATGCCGAACACGGTCACCAGCGGGAACCCGCCGATGGTGTACTTCGCCCCCGGGGAGGCCTCATACAAGGCCTTGGCCCGGAACGGCAGCAGCGCCGCCGCGAGGCAGCTGATCGTGAAGACGTAGCCGCACGCGAGAGTCACGCCCAAGGTCAAGGTGACCCACTGTCCCCAGTAGCTGTAGCCGATGATCACGGGGATGCTGAAGGCGAAGTAGACCCAGTGGGCGACCGCGGGCGAGCGGAAGCGCGGGCTGATCTTGGAGACGACCGACGGCAACGTGCGGTCGAGCGACATGCCGACCATGATGCGCGTCATGCCGATGTAGCAGTTGCAGGTGATCTGCAGTGACGCGAGGATGAAGCTGACCGCCACGAGGATCGTGATGATCGGATTGGGCCAGATCACGATCGCGAGCACGCCGGGGAAGGGGCGCACGCTTCCGGCGCCTTCCCCGGAGGCGCTCACCAGGTAGTAGTACGAGTGCGACACGGCGTTGAAGAAGGCCGTGCCCACCGCCCTCTCCTGGCTCCAGGCGATGAGGGCGAGCACGAGACCCACGGCGACCATCGAGCCGACGATGATGAAGGCCTGGTTCTTGAACACGCGGGCGCCCTTGATCTCGCCGCCCTGCTGCACGCTGTAGGTGGCCCACTGAAGGCTCGTCCAGACGATCGGCGCGGCCAGCAGTGTGGCGCCGAGCGCGAACTTGGGCAGCAGGTTGATGCCGGCGTCGGCGACGTCCTTCTGGACCCAGTTGTAGTAGTCGGTGCGGCCGTCGACCACGTTGGAGAAGTGGTTCATGGCCGTCGCGAACTCCGCCGGCGTGGTGCGCAGGAACTGCACGATCAGGATGACGACGAGGATGCCGGTGGCCGCGAACATGAAGTACTGCAGGCGCACGTAGTTCTTGAAGCCGGTCACCAGCAGGAGGGCGATCGCCGCGGCACCGACGATGCTGGTCACGACGACGCCCTGCGCCGACTGCACCCAGATGGCGGCGTCGATGAGGCCGGTGTTCTCGTAGTACACGCCGAGGCCCATGAAGAGCGGCGCCAGGCCGAGGCAGGCGAGAAGCCAGCCGGCGAGCGCGACCCACTGCAGGATCCAGATCACGAAGCCGCTCATCACGATCGGGAAGCCGATGGCGCCGCCGAGCACGCGGCTCTGGAACACGTAGTCGCCGCCGCTGCGTGGCATGGCGGTCGCCATCCATATGTAGGCGAGGGCGATGGGGAGCTCGAGCAGGATCGCGAAGAGGCACGCCATCCACACGGAGACGCCGGGGAACGCCGCCGGCGCCCAGATGAACGTCCACGGGAAGATGACGCCCATGGTGAGGAAGTTGTACATGAACGCCGACCAGGGCGACATCACCCTGGACAGCCCCGATGCCTTCCTGCTGAAGACCTCAGGTCTTGCCGCTGTTGCCATCTTGACCCCCCTGTTCTCAGGTGGAAGGGACTTGCTTGTCGGAGGCGCCCATACCCCTGGTCACCCCGACGTCATCTGGTAGCCGATCACCTTGCCCGGCTCCAGGGTGAAGATGCATCCCCTCAGGATGCCCTCGCCGTACTCGCTGCCGGGGTTGATCACGGTGGTGCGGCCCAGCTTGACGAGGCCGCGCGACTCGTGGATGTGCCCCGTGAGCTGCAGGAGCGGCTGGTACTTCTCGACGACCTTGCGCACGGCGGTGCTGCCGGCCGGCGCCGACTGCGGCACGCCGGCGATCACGACGGGCGACGGCGGGTCGGTGGACCAATCGAGCTTGGGGCAATCGTCGAGGGTGCAGTCGTAGGGCGGGACGTGGAAGTTGAAGATCGCGCTCTCAAAGTCCTCGATGCCCTCGACCGCCTTCTCCAGATGTTGTTCGAGCACCTCCTCCTCGACCTCCCGCGGGGTGTCCCACGGGGTCCGGTTGCTGTACCCGCAGTTGGCCATGGGGTACTTGTCGTCGACGTAGATGACCTTCTCCTCGCAGTTCACGACGTGCTCGCTCGCGATGTCGTCGAGCACGGTGAGGACCTCGGGCGGGTCGTCGTTGCCGCCCGTGACGTACCACTTCACGGGCGTGCCGGACAGGCGCTCGTCGGCCATGGTGATCCAGCGCTCCAGCCGCTCGCGCCCCAACTGGCGGAAGCGGGCGTCGATGGCGCCCTCGTCCTCCTGCATGGCGTGGAGCTCGTCCTCCTCGAGGATCACGAAGTAGAAGCCGAGCGTCTCGATGCGCTCCTTGACGGCCGCGAGGGCGTCGCCGCCGTCGATGGCCTCGGTCGTGCCCTGCAGGGTCACTCGATAGTGGTCGTTGTGCTCGTGGACGATGGGCACGAGGAACTTCCCCGTGATGTCGCCGCCCATGATGATGTGGTCGACCTTGTAGAACGCCGCCCCGTTGATGAACTTGCGGAACGTGCGCTCCGAGCCGTGGACGTCGGTGGCGTAGAACAGGCGGGTGCGCTTCTTGTCGCCTCCGCCATCCTTCTTCTTGAACAATCCCATGCTGCGGTCTCCTGTCAGTCGATCTCGCGGTACCACTTCACCTTGTCGCCCACCCTGGCACGAAGCTTCCACTTGGTGCCCTTGGGGAAGTCGTCGATGGCGGTGCGCAGCTCCGCGATGCGCCGCACGACGACCTCCTTGTCCTCCTCGGGAAGGTCCAGGTGAGGCAGGTAGTCGCGCGTCTTGTCCATGTTCATGGTCGTCGTGCGGTACAGGCCCCACTCGCCCGCGCACAGTCTGGCCACGTGGCTGGAGTTGATGCAGTCCTCGTCGCTGGCCGCGATCTCGTGCTCGCGCAGCAGCATGATGGTGTCGATGATGTCCTTCTCGTTGATCCTCACGATCTGCATCTTCTCGAGGAACAGTTCCGCGAGCGGGATGGTGACGTCGTCGACCTCGAGGCGGTTCTTCCACGGGATGGGATGGCAGAAGTCGAGCCGGTCCATGAACACGTCGATGTGCAGGTGGGTCTCAGGATGGTTGAAGATGAGCCTGCCGCCCTCCGCGTGGAAGGCATTGATCTCCAGGTCCTCGTCGTAGCCGAGCGAGACGAAGAGCTCGCGGATCTGCTTGCTCTGCTTGCCGTAGCCGGCGAAGTCGATGTCGGTGTACACGCGGTTCAGCTGCGCCTGGATGTAGCCGAACTGCGGGCAGTGGTGATGGAAGGCGAGAGCGCCGATCACGCGAAGGGTGACGCCCGCGGCGCCGCCGGCCTCGACGATCCTGACGGCCTCGTCCTCGAACCGCCTGGCCATGTCGGGGTCCACGGTGCCCATGCCGACTTCTTCATCGATGGGCTGGAGCTCTTCGTCGGTCATGTGCCGCTCCTCAGTCGTCGGTTGAGTGTCATGGTGTGCGGCCCCGAGCTCACGCGATCTCGCAGCGGGGTCCGGCCCGCTGGATCCTGACCTGCATGTCGGGGGAGAGCCCGTCGTCCGCGAGCACGACGTCGATCTGGTCGAGCGGGCAGACGACGACCTGGTGCACGAGGCCGATCTTGTTGCTGTCCGCGAGCACGACGACCTCGCCGCGCGTGCGGCGGATCATGGCGAGCTCGATGCCGGCCACGGCCATGCTGGGGGTCGTGAGACCTGCGGTGGCGTCGAGGCCGTCGGCGCCCAGAAACGCCTTGTCGGCGTGAAAGCTGCCGATCATGTCGACGGTCCAGGTGCCCTCGACCGCCTGGATGCCGGGCCGGTACAGGCCGCCGAGGAAGATGATCTCGAGACTCGGGTCCCTGGCCTCCGCGGCGGCTGCCAGGCTGTGGGTGACGATGCGCGCCTCCAGGGCCGGGTCCACGTAGCGGACCACGGCTGCGACGGTGGAGCCCGAGCCCAGGAACACCGTGTCCCTGGGCTCGATCATGGCCGCCGCGGCTCGGGCGATGCGGACCTTCTCCTCGGTGAGCGCTTCGGCCGCGGCGGTCGCCTCGAACTGCGGCTCGGCGGAGGGCCGACGCTTCAGCACCGCGCCACCGTGGGTGCGCCGCAGCACGCCCTCGCGGTCGAGCAGCTTGAGGTCGCGGCGGATGGTGATCTCGGAGACGCCGAGCACGTCGCTGAGTGTGGAGACCTTGACGACGCGCTGCTGTTCGAGCGCCTCGACGATGCGTGCGCGGCGCTCGGCAGGCAACATCTCGGGCGCGTCAGGCACGGTCACCAAGCGATCCTCGCAGTCAGTCCCCTGGCGGTCGAACGGTCATCATCGTGCAGAACCGTTCATGAATGGTCACATCTTATGACCGGTTCGCGAGGTGTCAAGGACCGGGACCGGCCGCATGGGCGAGGCCGGACAGGGGGCCGTGGTGCGGCCGGGATGGAGGGGCAGCGTCGCCCCGGATGCGGACAGGCCGGGGAGCCGCGAAGCGGCTCCCCGGCCTCTGCCGGGCGGTCAGGATGCGGGCAGCGCCCGCCGCACGTCAGCGCAACGTGCGGGCGCGGGGCGTCAGGCCAGCGCCTTGGCGCGCGCGTACACGTTGTCCGCGGTGAAGCCCCACTCCTTGAAGATGGTGCCGGCCGGGGCCGACGTGCCGAAGTGGTCGATGCCCAGCACCTGACCGCCGTCGCCGACCCAGCGGTCCCAGCCGAAGGTCACACCGGCCTCGACGGCCAGGCGGGCGCTGCAGGCCGGCGGCAGCACGCTCTCGCGGTAGTCGGCGTTCTGCTGCTCGAAGAGGCGCATGGACGCCATGTTGACGACGCGCGACTTGACGCCGTCGGCCATGAGGCGCTCGTGGGCCTCGAGGGCCAGAGCCACCTCGCTGCCGCTGGCGATGATGATCACGTCGGGCACGTGGCCGGGGACGGCATCGGCCAGCACGTAGGCGCCCTTGGCGATGCCGTCGGCCGCCGCGTACTTCTCGCGGTCGATGGTCGGCAGGTTCTGCCGCGTGAGCATGAGGCCCACCGGTGCGTCGGTGGTCTGCATGGCGATCCTCCAGGCCTCCACCGTCTCGTTGGCGTCGGCCGGGCGGATGTCGAGGAAGCCCGGCGTGGCGCGCAGCATCGCGAGGTGCTCGATCGGCTGGTGCGTGGGGCCGTCCTCGCCGACGCCGACACTGTCGTGCGTGAGCACGTAGATCACCGGCTGCTTCATGAGGGCCGAGAGGCGCATGGCCGGCCGCATGTAGTCGACGAACACGAAGAACGTGGCCACGTACGGCCGGATGCCGCCGTGCGTGGAGAGGCCGTTGGCCATCGCCGCCATGCCGAGCTCGCGCACGCCCCAGCGCACGTTGCGCCCGGCCGGCGTCGCCGCCTGCTGGTCGTCGGAGCCGGCGATCAGGGTGTTGTTGGAGGGCGCCAGGTCGGCAGAGCCGCCCATGAGGTTCGGGACGTGCGGCGCCAGGGCGTTGATGACCTTGCCCGAGGCGGCGCGGGTCGCGATCTTGTCGTCGGTGGTGAAGACGGGCAGATCGGTGTCCCAACCGGCGGGCAGCGACCCGGACCAGGCGTCGTCCCACGACTGCGCGCGGGCGGCGTCGGCCGCGCGCCACGCCTCGTACTTCTTCGTCCACTCGGCGTGCGCCTCAGCGGCCTTGGCGGCCGCGGCGAGGAACGCCTCGCGCACATCGTCCGGCACAGTGAACTCCGGCTCGAGCGGCCAGGCGCAGGCCTCCTTGGTCAACTTGACCTCGTCGGCACCGAGCGGAGCGCCGTGCGCCGCCGCCTTGTCCTGCTTGTTGGGCGAGCCGCAGCCGATGTGGGTGCGCACGGCGATGAACGACGGCTTGCCCGTCTCGGCCTTGGCCGCGGCCAGGGCCGCGTCGATGGCCTCGACGTCGTTGCCGTCGGCCACGCGCTGCACGTGCCACCCGTAGGCGGCGAAGCGGGCGACCACGTCCTCGGTGAAGGCGAGGTCGGTCGAGCCGTCGATGGTGATGTGGTTGTCGTCGTAGATGAGGATCAGCTTGCCGAGCTTCTGGTGACCGGCGAAGGAGGCGGCCTCGCTGCTGATGCCCTCCATCATGCAGCCGTCACCGGCGAGCACGTAGGTGAAGTGGTCCACCACTTCGTCGCCGAAACCGGCGGCGAGGAAGCGCTCGGCCACGGCCATGCCCACGCCGTTGGCGACGCCCTGGCCGAGTGGGCCGGTGGTGGTCTCCACGCCGGGCGTGTGCCCGAACTCGGGGTGACCCGGCGTGCGGCTGCCCCACTGCCGGAAGGCCTTGAGGTCGTCCATGGTGACGTCGTAGCCGGTCAGGTGCAGCATGGAGTAGAGCAGCATGCTGGCGTGCCCGGCGGAGAGCACGAAGCGGTCGCGGTCCGGCCATGCCGGGTCGGCCGGGTCGTAGCGCAGGTGGCGCGTGAAGAGCGTGTAGGCGACGGCGGCCGCGCCCATGGGCATGCCGGGGTGGCCGGAGTTGGCCTTCTGGACGCCGTCGACGGCGAGGAAGCGGATCGTCTCGATGCAGCGCTGCTGCAGCTCCGCCTCGCTTGCGACTGTGCTCATCTGGGTCCTTTCGTCTGGGCTACAGGGCCGTCAGCCTCCGCCCTCCCGCCGGGGGCGGGAGAACGGAGGCTGAGGCCGGTCGTCATACAGCCTTGAGTCGGCTCAGAAGTACTCGCGGACGAACTCCACGAAGCGCTGGCTCTCCTCGGGCGTGCCCGGCGTGACGCGGAAATAGCCTTCCTTGCCGTTGATGGGCTTGATGGTCTTGATGAAGATCTTCCTGGAGTCGTAGGCGGCCTGCACGATCTCGGCGCTGGTCTTGCCGCTCGCGGACGCGTCGATCAGCATGTAGTTGCCGTGCGGCGGGAACGGCTTGAGGCCCTTGGCCTCGAGCTCCTTGACGAACGTGGCCATCCAGTCGTTGTTGTAGGTGACCTTCTCCTTGACCTCGCCCGTGTCCAGGATGGCCTCGGCCGCGGCGATCGCCATGAGGCTGAGGTTCCAGGGCAGGTACATGAGGTTGAAGGCGTCTACGACGGTCGGCGAGCCCACCACGTAGCCCATGCGGATGCCGGCGAGGCCGAAGGCCTTGGAGAAGGTGTGCGACAGGAACACGTGGTCGTACTGCTTCACGAAGTCGATCTTGGCCTCGACGTCCGGGTGGTAGTCCAGGTAGGCCTCGTCGATGCACATCGGGATCCCCAGCTGCGCGAACTTGTGCAGGTCGGCGTCGTCGATGAAGATGCCCGTCGGGTTGTTGGGGTTGATGATGAGGATCAGCTTCGTCTTGTCGGTGACGGCATCGAGCATGGCCGGCACGTCGTACTGCAGGTCGGGCTCGCGCAGCGGGATCTGCACGGTCTTCGCGTTGCAGAGGCCGGCGCGCGACGGGAACATCTCGAACGTGGGGTTGGAGCAGAGGAACTCGTCGCCCGGCTGCAGGAAGATGCGCATCATCGCGTCGATGGTCTCGGACGAGCCGTTGGCGAGGGCGATGTTCTCCGCCGCCACGCCGTGCAGCTTGCCGAGCTTCTCGCGCAGTCGGTAGGCGCGGTCCGGATAGCGATTGCCCTTCTCGGCCATGTCGGTGATGGACTTCACGACGGCCTCCGACGGCGGCATGGGGTTCTCGTTGAGCATCATGCGGCCGTACTCCGGCTGCGCCCACGCCTTGTCGAGGATGGCCGTGTTGTACTCGGGGGCCGTCCACACGTACGGGTTGATCTTGTCCTTGATGTCCGTCATGCCGGAGATCCTTTCGTCAGTCTCTGACCGTCAGCGGGAAGTCCCGAAGCTCAGCACTTGTCCTTGAGGCAGCCGTCGGCGAACGCGACCATCTCGTTGGTGGCCTTGGAGAACGCCTCGTGCGTCTTCACGAGAGCCGGGTGCGTGTTGTACTCCTCGCGCGTGTAGCCGTCCTCGTCGTAGGCGCGGGCGAAGTACTCGATCTTCATGAGCTTCTCCATGACGTCGTCCGGCGGGTCGACGTCGATCTGGCCGGGCTTGAACTTGACCTCGCCGGCGCGCGGGAAGTTGATGACCTCGTCGATGAACGACGGCGGGCAGGTGACGACGATGTCGGCGCCGGCCTTCTCCTCGAGGTGCCACAGGTGCGTGACGCCGTCGATCGTCGGGCCGAGGCGCAGCGAGCAGGAGAGCATCTTGCTGGGGCACGCGCGCTCCTTGACGGTGCGGTAGGCCTTCTTGAAGATGGCCAGCTCGGCCATGCGCACGTCGCCCTCGGTGATCTCCACGCCCACCTCGGCGCCGGCCTCCTTGAGGCCGCCGAGGTCGCCGTAGCGAGCTTCCATGTGCGTGATGACCGAGCGCCACTTGCTCAGGTCCACGCCGTTGGCCTTGGCCTTCTCGAGGCCGCGCTGCACGCTCTTGGCGCAATCGAGCAGCTGCGAGAGGACGAACGTCAGCGTGTTGTTGGTGGCGATGCCGCGGGAGGTGAGCTCCTCGATGATGTCATAGCCCTGGGCCGTACCCGGCACCTTGACCATGACGTTGGGGTTCACGGCGTGGATCTCGAGGGCCTGGGCCAGCATGGCCTCGCCGTCGAAGGCGCTGCGAGGGTCGACCTGGCCGCTGAGGAAGCCCTGCTTGTAGCCGGAGGCCTCGAAGAGCGGCAGGAACATGTCCGAACCGGACTTCACGACTTCCTTGTAGAGGAGCCAGAAGAGGCCCTCGGTGTCGACGCCGGGGTTGGCGGCCATGACCTTCTCGGCGACCTTCTGCCAACGGGCGGGGTCGTCCTTGAAGGCGGCCAGCGACAGCGGCGGGTTGGTGGTGACGCCGCGGAACAGCTGGTCCATGGGGTGGCCGACGTCGTACATGCGCGCGAACTGGCACTCCAGGTTGGCGCGGTCCTTCTCGTCGGCCTTACCGAGCATCTTCTTCACCCAGTTGCTGAAGATGACCGGCGAGGAATCCCACCAGATCTCCATGCCGGGGCTGACGGCGACGAGGTCTTCGAAGAGGTTGTGGTCCTTCATGCTTCCCCCTAGACGGTGAGGTTCCTGATGACTGACGTCCCCGGGATCGGGGGGCGCCTGATGCTCGAGTGCGGCTGCACCGGGAAAAGCGCACAATCCGTCACTGAAACGCACACTTTCACACCAGTGCGCATACTAGTTCAGGTTCGCACGGGTGTCTACCATGAATCGCACACGGTTCGAACACCGGTGGACCAAGCTGGGGTCCGGACGTGCCCGGCAGTGTGATGTGTGCAACGTGAAAGGGGCGGCGGGCCGGATGGCCCGCCGCCCCCGATGCGTGCGACCCGAGGTCGCGCGACAGGGTAGCTGTCAGAGGGACAGGTCGCGCTCGATCTCGGCCAGTTCCTCGGCGGTACCCTGGACCTTGGGCCCCTTGAACCACTTGCGCGCCGAGACCGCGTACCACAGTCCGGCCCCGCCGACGACGACGAGCACGGCGATGGGCGCGTAGTTGAACGTGTCGCGGTTTATCTCATTGAACGGTCCGGTCTGCGGCAGCATGAGCAGGATGACGATGAAGACCACCCAGATGATGGCGACCCAGTTGATGATCGGTCCCCACGTCTTGTTGAGCTTCCAGGGGCCTTCGACGAACGCGCCTGGGTTGATGCGACGCAGGAAGACCGGCGTGAGGTACGAGATGTAGAGGCCGATCACTGCGATCGACGTGACGGCGTAGTAGGCGGTCACGTTGAACAGGTACGGGAAGGCCAGGATGAACGCCCCGACGGCGCCGAACCAGGCGGTGCGCACGGGCACGTGGGCCTTCTTGCTCACGTGGTGCCAGAAGTTGGAGAACGGCATGGCGCCGTCGCGCGAGAACGCGTAGACCATGCGCGAGTTGGCGGTGATCGACGACATGCCGCAGAAGAACTGCGCCACGATGACGACCAGGATCAGCATCAGCCCGATGGTGCGTCCGGTGGCGTACTCGAAGATCGTCGCCCATGGCACACCCACGGCGATGTCGGCGTAGCTGGCGTATTCGACGCCGCCGATGGTGACGGGGTAGGTGTGCGGGATGGCGTAGCTGACGGCAATCAGAAGGATGAAGCCTGCGACCATGGAGATCCAGATGGAGTTGACGATGCCCTTCGGCGCGGAGATGCGTGCCTGGATCGTCTCCTCGGAGACGTGGGCAGACGCGTCATACCCGGTGAACGTGTACTGCGCGTTGAGGAGCCCGATCAGGAAGACATAGAAGGGGATCGCGAATCCTGAGAGGCCCTCGAAGGCCTGCCAACCCTCACTTCCGAAGAGGAAGCTCACCGTCTGGTGGCTGCCAGACTCCGGCGCCCAGAAGAGCAGGATGAAGATGAGAGCGACGCCGACCAGGTGCCAGTACACGGATACGTCGTTGAGCAGGGCCACGAGGCGCACGCTGAATGTGTTCAGCAGGCCTTGGATGAACAGGACGACGGCGAGGATGATGATCGCGTAGACCCTCTCGTCCAGCCAGTAGGAATCGCCGGTCAGGATGGCGAGGAAGGCCGCGATCGAGAAGGCGCAGCCGAAGCTGATGCCGGCGGTGACGGCGACCTGGCCCAGGAGGTTGAACCAGCCGGTGAACCAGGACCAGATCGGTCCGCTCTTGCCGGGGGCCAGCTTGGCCGACCAGTAGTACAGGCCGCCGGCAGTCGGGAAGGCGGAGCAGATCTCACCGAGGGACATGCCGGCGAAGATCACCAGAGTGCCCACAAGCAGCCAGCCCCAGAGCATGACGGGCGGGCCGCCGTGGGTGAGGCCGTACCCGTAGAGCGTGAGGCAGCCCGACAGGATGGAGATGATTGTGAAGGACACGGCGAAGTTCGAGAACTTGCTCATGCTTCGGTTGAGCTCCTGCGCGTACCCCATCGCGTGCAGGTCGGCCACGTCCTGATCGTGCTGCTGGGTTTGTTGTTCTGCCATAGGACCCCCCTGTTCGAACCTCGTCTTGCCACGACTACGTTTCGTGCATATAGCCTGCTCGTACCGTCCGCTGTCAATGGGTCGTGCGCGCGTGCTGATCCATGGTGTGCGAGTCTGAGAGAAAAGGGCTGGTTGTGGGACAAGCGCAGGCGCGGACCGGGGGCCGGCAGAGCCGGCCCCCGGTCCGCGCCGCCGTGCTTCGTCAGGCGTGACTCAGGAGCGTGGCCGCGAGGCGGCGTACCGCACGATGGCCTCAGCCTGCGACGCGCCGTCGAGGCCGGCCTCGGCGAGCACCGCCTCGCCCTGGCCGCTGCCCAGGTAGTGGCCGTGTGCGTACGGGTGCAGCGTCGCGCTGCGCCCTTCCGGAGATGTGATCCAGCGCATCATGGTCGGCAGGGTGAAGCCGGTGATGCCCATGGCCTCGCGCGCGTGTGCGTCGGGGAACAGGGCCGCCTGCTCCGCGGGGCTCAGGGAGTCGAAGAGCTCGGCGCTCGCGACGTAGTAGACACGAGCGTCGACGCCGTGCGCGGCGAGCAGCGGCAGACCCTCCTCCACGAGAGCGTAGGCGACGGCGCTCTCCTGCACCACGACGGTGACATCCGCCTCACCCTCGGGTGCGCGCAGCAGGTAGACGCCGGTCACCGCCGCCTCCGCAGGAGCCAGGCCCAGTCCCGGCCTGTCGAGGACGGTCTCGCTGGGGCGGGTCACGAACGGCGCGATCACCGCGGGGCGCCGCGCCAGCGCCGTCGCGAGCAGCGGCCACACTTCCTGAGGTTCCCAGGGTGTGAGGGTGACGGACGTGCCCTTCGGGAAGTCCTCCTGCAGCAGCTGCAGCGCCTGCGGGTCGGCGTGGGTGGGGCCGTCCTCGCCGGTCTTGAGGCCGGCGTGGGCGCACACCAGGACCATCGGCTTGTACGGCTCGCCGCTCACGCTGCGGCGCGCCTGAGCGCCGATGCAGTGCAGGCGCGCGGCGATGTGACCGAGCGGCGCCATGAAAGCGCCGTAGGAGCTGCCTACGCCGATGGCATGCCCGAAGGTCGAGATGCCGGAGAGTGTGCCGGCGATGGCGTCCTCGCAGATGCCGCCGACGGAGAGCAGGCGAGCGTCCGGGTTCGTGACGGCGTTGAAGAAGCCGGGCGCGAAATCGGCGGCGACGTTGCTGACGCTCGTGGAACCGTACAGGTCGGCCGAGGCTGTGAGCACGGCGCCCCCGGACGCCGTGTTCAGGTAGCGCAGGGCCTCGCCCAAGGCGCCGCGGATGGTGGTGGATGAGCCCGGCACGAGGCGAAGCTGGTCCGGGACGCGCGCCTGCTCTTGCGCGGCGACCTCGCAGACAGCCTCGACGCGCGGCGCGCCGGCACGGGGAGCGCGAGCGCGACGCTCCAGGCGCTCGCCGGCGGCGCGCAGGCGTTCGGCCAAGGCCGCCGCCACGTCGTGCTCCTGCTCCAGCCGCGCCCTGACGGCCTCGAGCGCGGCCCAGAAGCACTTCTCGCGCTCCGCCGGGCCGTCCGGACCCGTGCAGCGCGGGTCGGCCGGGTCGCACGTGGGCAGCACGTCCTGTGCGCCTCCGGTGAGCTCGGCCAGGGCCTCGTAGTAGCCGGGCGCGCAGAGCTTGTGCCCGGCGCCGTGCGAGGCCTTGCCCTCCACGCCGTACTTCCAGCCCTTCAGCGTGCGGTAGACGATGGCCGTGGGCTGGCCGTTGTCCAGCTCCGCCGCGCGGCGCTGGGCCGCGACGACCTGGCGGTGGTCGCGGCCGTCGGCCACCTCGATCACGTTCCAGTCGTGCAGGTAGAACAGCTCGGCCGGCGTCCACTGCACGTACTCTCCGGGCTGATCGCCCTCGCGGCAGACCCGGTTGCTGTCGATGGAAGCCTGGTTGAAGTCCACGTGCATGACGACGTTGCCGAGGGATGCGGTGCCGGCCGCGGCCAGCGCCTCTGCCACGCGGCCGGGGGTGAGCCCGCCTTCGCCCTCGACGATGTGCACGCGGGGCGCGTTCGCGCCGTAGCGGTCGCGCGCCCCGATGGCGAGGCCGATGGAGCTGGCCACGCCCACGCCGGAGGCGCCGGTGGACAGCTTGACGAACGGCGTCGCCGGCGTCGGGTGCCCGTCGAGCGCCTTGGCGTCGAACAGCCGGAAGAGCGGCGTCGACGTGACCGGGTTGCGGCGGAATCCGAGCAGGTCCTCCAGGCGCAGCCTGCGGGCGTCGTCCGCCGGCAGCAGGTCCGGCGCGCCCACACGGGCCACCTCGTCCCGCAGAGCCCAGAGCGCGTAGAGGCCCATGGCCTTGTGGCCGGCCGCGTAGCTGACGATGTCGGCGTCCTGCCTGTCCGGGTCGTCGAGTCTGTAGTCTGCGGCGTCGAAGAGGACGGCCTCCACGAAACGGCCAGACGAGATGGAGCCGCCCGGGTGACCGGACGTGGGCACGTAGTTGAAGAGGATGCCGCAGAGGGAGCGGTACAGCAGGTCGAAGGTCTCGAACTGGGCGACCTCCGTTTCGTCCAGCGGCGCCTGCGCCGTTGCCAGTGCGGCGTCGACGGAGAGGTGGACGGCGCGCCTGGGGCCGAAAGACATCGTCACGGGACCCACTCCTTCCATGCGGTTCGCGGGGCGGCGGTCGAGGGCGAGCACCCCCCTCGACGGTGCCCGTCACCGGCATTGTATCGACACGCGCTCGCGCGTTTCCCTCGCAGCGTGTGGCGAAACGTACCGGCCGCAGGTCCCCGCTGCGCCAGAATGAAGCGGCGGCCGAGGCTGCGAGCGGGCAGGTGGAGCCGGATCACGGAGCGAAGTCGGGGCGGGGGCGCTCTGCGGGCGCGCCCCGCCCCTGGGCGGAACGCTTCTCCGGCCGGCCCCTCGCGGCCGGCCCCTCAGGGGCTTCCCGGGACGCTCAGACGCCGAGCAGCTCGTCGATCTTCTTGACGCCGTCGGAGGCGTCCTCGGCGTAGGCGTCGGCGCCGATCTGGTCGGCCCAGCGCTGCGTCGCGGGGGCGCCGCCGACGACGCACTTGTAGGCGAGGCCCTCCTCGCGCACGCGCTTGATGACCTTCTTCTGCTCCTCCATCGTGGTGGTGAGCAGGGCGCTCATGCCGATCACGTTCGCGCCGACCTCGGCGGCCTTGGTGAGGAAGGCGTCGGCGGGCACGTCGCGGCCGAGGTCGTGGACCTCGTAGCCGTTGGCCTTCAGGTAGGCGATGACGATGGCCTTGCCGATGTCGTGCACGTCGCCCTGCACGGTGCCGATCACGATCACGCCCTTGGCCGCGGCGGCCTCGCCCTCGAGGGCGGCGTTGGTGACCTCGGTGGCCCCGGCCATGGCGTCGGCGCTCATCATCAGCTCGGGGAGGAAGACCTCGCCGCTCTCGAAGAGCTCGCCGACCTCCTGGATACCCTTGACGAAGCCGTTCTGCATGATGTCGGCGGGCGCGAGGCCCTGCCCGAGGGCGCGCTTCGCGACCTCCTCGGCGGCGGCGCGGTCGGCGTCGACGATGGTCTGGGCTGCTTCTTCGTAGATGGTGGCCATGCGTGGGGCTCCTTCCTCTCTACCCGCCGGTGTCGGTTTGGCGTAGAGTCGGGTCGACGTGTGTGCGAGTGCAAAAGTAGCACGTTCGCGAACGTTATCAAACACACTCGCACTTGACGTCACGCGTGTCGTGCCTATGATGGGCTTTGTTTCTGTTCGATTCTGCCAATCTGGGGAGAAGCGTAGGGGCAGTGTCCGGACCAGTCTCATCGTGTGGGCCACGTCCATCCGCCTCGGCGTCCCCCGCTCGCGCCCTCTTCTTCGGCGACACCCGCCGCCGGCTGCTCAGCCGTGTGCCGGCGGCGGTCCTGAACCGGTCCAGACGACCGATGCCCGTTCACTGCGACTCTTCGAAAGGAGGCTTGGTGTGAGCACACGCTTGTTCTTCGCCACGGACGTGCACGGGTCTGAGGTCTGCTGGCGCAAGTTCATCAATTCCGGCCCGCACTATGGCGCCAACATCCTGATCCTCGGTGGCGACATGACCGGCAAGGCGGTGGTGCCGATCATCGACCAGGGGTCGGGCCGCTACTACTACCACATGCAGGACGTGCGTCACGAGTTCGAAGGGCAGGAGGCCCTGGCCAAGGAGACCCGCGCCATCCGCGACCACGGCTACTACGCGGTGACGATGACCGCCGATGAGCGCGACGAGTACACGCGCGACCAGGACAAGTTCGACGAACTGTTCCATGCGCAGATGCGCAGCACCGTGGCCGACTGGGTCGAGTGGGCCGACGCCAAGCTCGCCGGCTCGGGCCTGCAGTGCATCGTCTGCCCCGGCAACGACGACCGCCACGACATCGACGGCATCCTCGCGCAGTCGCAGCTCATCCAGGTCGGGGAGGGCAACGTCCTCGACCTGCCCGACGGCTATCAGCTGGCCTCGAGCGGCTGGACGAACCTCACGCCATGGGACACGCCGCGCGAGGAGGACGAGCCCGAGCTCAAGAAGCGCATCGACGCCATCGTCGCGCAGGCGACCGTGTCGCCGGACCGACTTGTCCTTGGGCTGCACTGCCCGCCCTACGACACCAACCTCGACGTCGCGCCCAAGATCGACTGGGACACCCTGACGGTCAAGGGGCAGGACACGGCGCACGTCGGATCGAGCGCGGTCAAGGAGGTCATCAAGGAGGTCCAGCCGGTCCTGTCGCTGCATGGGCACATCCACGAGAGCCGCGCCGCGGAGCGCATCGGCCGCACGCTGGCCATCAATCCGGGCAGCTCCTACGTTGAGGGGACGCTCTCGGGCGTCGTCGTCGAGCTCGACGGCAAGAGCAAGGTCAAGAACTACCGGCTGACCATGGGGTGAACACGCGCAGGCGTGATACTGGGGGTGCCGGCGGCGCGCCGTCGGCCGCTTAAGAGACTCAGGAGGCGTAGTCTATGGCAAGTTCATCAACTCCCGCGCCGGAGCAGACGCTCTTCGTACGCAAGGCGAGCGGCCTCGTCAAGGGGTGGTCTGGCGGGGACGGGTTCCGCTACTCGTTCATGTCCGTCAACCTCTTCCTGGCGATCTGGTCGTTCTCCTATGCGACGTTCATCCCGGGCGGCAGCATGTTCTGGGCGATCGTCATCGCGGCGATCTTCATCGCCCTCGAGATCCTCGTGTACGCCGGCCTGATCTCGGCCATGCCGCGCGCCGGTGGCGACTACGTGTGGCAGACACGTATCTTCCACAGCGCCGTCGGCTTCGTGGTCGCGGCGGTGGGCTGGTGGTTCATCCTCTGGCTCTGGACCCCCATCTACGCCGACATGGGCGTCCAGACCACGGTGAAGCCCATCTTCCGCATCCTCGGCCTCAACGGCGCGGCGGACTGGATGACCAGCCGTACCGGCATCTTCATCAGCGCCCTGGTGGTCATCGCGATCGCCTCGACGCTCGTGGCCATCGGCATGAAGAGCTACGCCGTCTTCCAGAAGTGGGCGCTCTGGATCGGCATCGCCGGCGTCATCGTGTGCGGGATCCTGCTGCTCGTGACCTCGGGCGACTCCTTCAAGGAGAAGTTCAACGAGGCCGCCAACAAGTACTACGGCGACGCCGGCACGCTCAATCTCCAGGCGTACAAGACGGACGAGGCCGGCTACTTCGTCTACGAGGACATCTACGTCGTGCCCGAGGAGGGTGCGACCTATCCCGACGCGTTCACGGCGGTCGAGGAAGTCGGCAAGGGTACCGGCATGCCCACCTCGACGTTCGCCGGTGGTTTCAGCTGGGCCACCTGGACACTCATCCCGTTCATGCTGTTCTGGATCGCCTGGCCGAACTGGGGGGCGACGCTCTACGGTGAGGTCCGAGGGGCCAAGGACTACCGCAAGAACATCTACCAGATGCTCGGCGGGCTCTTCGTGCCCACGGCCATCGTCCTCAGCTTCCTCGGGCTGATGACGTGGAAGGTAGGCTACCAGGCGTTCATGGGGATGATGGCCTCGTTCTGGTACTACGCGACGACGGGCTCGAACCTCTCGCCGCTCGGTGGCGACTACGTCTCGCCGACGGCGATGATCTCGTGGATCGTGCCCAACGCGGCCTTCCAGGTCATCCTCATCGCGGCCGTCTCGCTGCTGCTCTTCGGCTGGTTCGGCACCCTGTTCCTCTCGTCGACGCGCATGATCTTCGCCGCGGCCTTCGACCGCATCCTGCCTGAGGGGGCCGCACGGGTGACGTCGGGCGGCGTGCCGGTCGTCGCGCTGCTCCTCATGACGATCCCGTCCATCATCGTGGCAGCGCTCTATGCGTACACGCCGACCGATGCGACCACGGGCTACACGATCGTCAAAGTGTTCACGCTGGATGCCACGTTCGGCATCATCATCATGTTCATGTTCTCGGGGCTCGCCTTCATGGTCATGAAGTGGCGAGCCAGGAGCATCTGGGACAGCTCGTCGCTGCCAAAGAGTGGTCTCGCCGGCATACCTTGGATGTCGGTGATAGCCGCCATCTACAGCGCGTTCCTGGTGTTCAACATCTACCTGTACGCCACAGACGCCATCTACGGAGTGAACAACCGGCAGTCCTTCATCTTCATGGGCGTCCTCTACGCGTCGGCCATCGTCATCTGGGTCGTCATGTACTTCGTCCGCAAGGGCCAGGGCATGGCGCTCGAGGCGGTCGCCAAGGAGATCCCGGTCGAGTAAGCCGCGAAGCGGCGAAGCCACTGAGCGACTGTGGGCTGAAACTCGAACGACGCAGACGAAGACGCAGGCGCGGGCGGCGGCCCGGTGATCCTTCCGGGCCGCCGCCGTCCCTGACGGGGAGGCGCCCACAAGCGGGCGTTCCCCGGAGGGTCCCCACGCCGGGGGCGCCGGGCGTGAAACGACGGCAGAGGGAGGCCGTACCTTAATGAAGGTCCTCACCAGAATGGGCGACAGCTCCAACGTCGAGCTGACGATGGACGAGCTTCGCCAGGAGTTCATCGCCGGCTCCGAGCTCGCCGCCACGAAGGCCAAGATCCCGGCGCTCACCGAGAACGAGATCGACTTCCTGGTCGACATGTTCGCGGCGCCGACGCGTATCTGGGGCGTGCAGCGCGGCCACGAGGTCGTCATGACCAAGGATGGCTGCGTCAACGCCCTCAACTCCTCGCGCATGTCGAGCGGCGTCACCGCGCCGGTCAACCGCGAGGTGGGCGTGCGCCTCTTCGAGTCGATGCTCGGCTTCGACTCCATGGAGGTGGCGCACAACGACTACTCCGTGAAGCCGCAGCGCTTCCTCAAGGCGCTGGAGCAGCTCCACATGGAGATCCTCCAGGAAGTCACCATCTTCCCGCTGTTCTACGGCTTCATGCCCAACCTGGGCCTGTACTACCGGCCCGACGGCTCGTTCGAGAACCCGTCGGACCTCATGCCGATCGGCAAGATCCCGGAGGCGCGCCGCACGCAGGAAGAAGCGCTCGAGAAGTGCATGGAAGACTGCATCGAGATGAGCGACTGCATGCTCGAGATGGGCGCCGACGGCATCGACTACGACACCACCGCGTCCACCGGTGACGCCGAGTTCCTGGCCGTGCTCAAGACCACCGAGCACGTGGCCGGCGAGACGGGCCTCCCCGTCGAGGTCGGCATGTCGGCCGAGATGGTGCTGGGCTTCCACGGCCAGCTCGAGTACAACGGCAAGCGCCTCGCCGGCATGTGGCCGCACCAGCAGCTGCAGGTGTGCGAAGAGGCCGGCGTGGCGATCTTCGGCCCGGTCTGCAACACCAACACCAAGAAGACCGTGCCGTGGAACCTGGGTCGCGCCCTCACCTTCGTCAAGGCGTGCACCGACATCGCCAAGATCCCGGTGCACCCCAACGTGGGCATGGGCGTGGGCGGCGTGCCGATGTTCGAGACCCCGGCCGTGGACGTCGTGACGCGCTGCAGCGCGGCCATGATCGAGATCGGGCACGCCGACGGGTTGTAGGTCGGTACGGGTGACCCGGCCGGCATGCACATGGCGCATCTGCTGGCCTCGTCGATGGGCGGTATCCGCGCAGCCGGAGATCTGGTTGCCCGCATGCAGCTCCAGAAGATGAGGATCGACGACGCCAAGAAGTACGTGGCCGACAAGCTCCACGTGACGCCGCTCGACCTGTCCGATCCCACCGTCATGCGAGCTCTCAGGGAAGAGCTCGACATCGGTGTGGTCACGGGCGTCCCCGGCATCGCCAAGGGCATGGCCGCCAAGTGCCGTATCGCCGAGTTGCTCGACATCAAGATCAACTCGGTGGAGCAGTTCAAGAAGAAGACCGGTCTGCACCTCTGAGCCGGCGGCTGACGGCCGCGGCGCCTGGCGCCGCGGCCGCCCGGCTCCTGCGGACCGCACAACGGGCCCCGGTCGCCTACGGCGACCGGGGCCCGTTCACGTGCCACGCGTGGCGCTCAGTCGCGCACGGCGAGGCTCAGACGGCCCTGAGCCACTCCTCGTAGTCCGGATGGGCGGCGTTGCGCTCCATGCGGTGGATGCGGTCCATGCCGTACTGGAAGAAGTCGAAGTCGAGCTTGCTGAGCGTGGCCTGGATCATCGCCCAGATGCTCCACCACAGGTCGGCGACCAGCTTGTGCAGCATCATGCGCGCGTAACGGTGCTCGTCCCAGCCGCCGCAGTACTGCTCGAGGACGGCCTTCTCTTCGGCCTCGGTGAGCGGCGTCTCCACGCAGAAGTCACCGAGGTCGAAGTACGGGTCGGTCATGCCGCCGTACTCCCAGTCGATGACCCACATCTTGCCATCGAGGGCGAGGATGAAGTTCTCGCTGAGCAGGTCGTTGTGGCAGGCGGTGAAGGCCGGCGCGTCACGCTTCATGGCCTCCTCGATGCGCGCGCCCTGTTCCAGCATCCAGTCGGTCTCCGCAGGGCGCGGCGCGCTCACGTCCTCGGCCATGCGCAGGTACTCGCGGATCATGTCGAACACGCGGATCTCGTTGGTGAAGACGGCCCTGTCGTGGTAGGTGCGCATGGCCGCGACGATCTTCTGGAGACGGTCGGCGTGTCCGGCGATGGATTCCGGGTGCATGGTCTCGCCCTCGATGAAGGGCACCACGGTGCAGTCGCCGGGCTGGAGGACGTGCAGGAGCGGCGGCGTGACGCCGGCCGCCGCCGCGGCGCGGTGGTTGCTGAGCTCGCGCGCGCGGTCGATGAACGTGTCGGTGCCCTCGCCGGGGATGCGCACGACGTACTTGCCGGCGCCGGGCGTTCCCGGCTCGCCGAGTACCGTGACCACGTAGTTGCGGTTGGTGATGCCGCCGCCGAGCTCCTGGCAGAGGACGTCCTTGTCCTGCCACTCCTCGATGCGGGCGATGACCTCCTCGACGCTGATGGGCGCGCTGGCGGAGTCTGTCATGGTGGTGCCTCGCTGCAGGTAGGGGTCTGGAACGGCGAACGGCCGGGGCCCTCGCGCTCTGGGGAGCATACCTGCGAGGGCCCCGGCCGTTTCAGGGGGGCTCGGATCAGAGGGCCGGGACCTCGAGGCCCATCTTGGCGAGGTCGGCGCGCACGTCCTCCATCGCCTTCTGGTACTCGCTGTTCACGATCGCTTTGGTCTTCGCGTCGTAGACCTCCTGGAAGGTCATGCCCTTGTCCGGGTCCTTCAGCTTGTCCCCGAACAGCGGGAAGAGCTTCTGGGCGATGGGCTCGGCCTCGGCGCGCGTGAGCTTGGCGGCCGCGAGGCCCATCTCGGCGTGGAACTTGTGGTCGTCCGGCACCAGGGAGTCGGTCTGGACGGCCATGGCCGGGTGGCCGGAGAACACGTTGCCGCCTGAGGTGACGATGGCGAGCAGGTAACAGGCCATCTCGTAGTGGTACTGCTTGGTGCCCGAGCCGCCGCCCAGGTACGGCAGGTTGACCATGGGGTAGCCCATGTTGCGGCCGATTGCGGCGTTGCTCATGGCGATGGCCCAGATGAGCGGCTTGGTGGACGAGAGGTGCAGCTTGCTGTGCAGCGGCGCGTTGTAGTGGTAGGTGCCGCGGAAGACCAGGTTGCCCATGATCATGTAGGCGGTGGCGGTGACGGCCACGCCCTCCGCGCCGCCGGCGTAGCCGCCGAAGAGCGGGGTGGAGGTGGAGCCGATATTGGCGCTGATGCTGTTGTAGAAGGCGACCTTCTGCAGAGCCTCGTAGCCCACCACCATCTCGCTGAGGAAGTCGATGAGGAAGCCGTCGCTCGGCCGCAGGCCGAACTCAGGGTAGGTGGCGGCGAACATGCTGGCCGGCTGGGAGGCCGCGGAGATGCCGTTGATGATCGGCAGGCCGGCGCGACCGGAGCGACGGATGCCCTCACGCGCGAGGCGCACGGTCTTGCAGGCCGCGAGGATCTCCTGCGGCGAGCGCACGCGCGCGTCCTTGCCGCGCAGGTGCAGGATCGACGGCACGGACACCGAGTCGACGATGGAGAAGGACGCCATCTTCTCGACGGTGTCCATGTACACCTGCTCGTCGCTGGTGTAGATGCCGCCGCCCACGTGCACCCACGGGCGGTCGTCGGTCGTGTCGGGCCTGCGCCCGTACATGGTCTTGCGCTCGCGCCCCTCGCCGAAGGTCGCGCCCCTGGGGGCCTGCGAGCAGGCCAGCAGGATCTCTTCCGTGGTGAACTGCATCACGCGGTTGGTCTCAGGGCAGTAGGCGCCGGCCTCTGCGATGAGGTCCACGGCGGCCTCGAACACGTGGTCGGTGAGGGCGTCGTCGGTGTTGATGATGGTCTGTTTGTCCCATTTCACGCCGTGCCGCGCGATGACCTCGCTCAGCTTGGGCACGTAGCGCTTCATGTAGTAGTCCATCTCGGACGTGAGCGGACCGGTCTCCGCGCGGTCGAACACCTCGATAAGGTCGATCATGGCTGGCTCCTGTGGTGAGGTTCGCTGGTCAGAAGGCGGGCGTCCGGTGTCACACGAGCTCGCCGGCGATGCGCACGGCGTCGTAGGCGTTGGCCGCCCAGCCGTCGGCGCCGATGCTGTCGGCCCACTCCTGGGTGGTGGCGCCGCCACCGACCATGACCTTGAACTTGTCGCGCGTACCCTGGTCCTTGAGGGCGTCGATCACGTCGCGCTGGCCGATGAGTGTGGTGGTGAGGAGCGCCGACATGGCGATGACGTCCGCGTGCACCTCGTTGGCCTTGTCGACGAACTTGAACAGGTCGACGTCGATGCCCAGGTCGTGCACCTCGTACCCCGAGGTCTCGAAGAGCAGCTTGAGGATGTTCTTGCCGATGGAGTGCAGGTCGCCCTTGACGGTGCCCATCACGACGGTGCCCTTCTTGGGGCCCGCGCCGCCGGCCTCCTTGATGAGCGGCTCGAGCACGCCCATGGCCGCCTGGAAGGCGAGGGCCGCCTGCATGAGCTCGGGCAGGAAGATGTCCTCACACTCGAACTGCTCGCCGATGACGTTGAGGCCCGGCAGCAGGCCCTTGTCGATGACTTCCTGGGCGCTCATGCCATCGGCGAGGGCCTTGTCCACGGCGGCCAGGACGGCTTCTTCGTCCTGGTCGATGATCGCCTGCTTGAGCTGGTCGTACATGGCCTCGTTTCCCATCACTGACTCCTCGTCTCCTTGGGTGGTGTTCTCAGTCTTCGTTCCAGACGGCGTCGCCGGCCACGATGCCGGGGAACTCCGCGCGGATGCGGGCGTCCAGGTCCTCGTCCCACGCGGACTGGTTGGGCTGCGTGAGGATGCCTCGGGCCACTGCGCGCGCCTTGCTCTGGGCGTCCGGCCTGCCGGCCCCCTCCCACTGGGCGCGCATGTCGCGGTTCGCCACCTTGGGGAAGAGGGCCGTCGTCTTCATGAGCGACTTCGTGTGGCGGCTCTTCATGTAGTCGCCACCGGGGCCGACGTCGGCGATGACGTCGAGCGCCAGGTTCTCCTCGCTGTACTCCAGCCCGCGCACGACGCGTTTGTTCATCTGCGCGATCTCGTCGTCCACCACGGCCTTGCCGAAGTCGAACGCCATGAGCGAGCTGAACAGGCCGCCCATGTTGAGCAGGGTCGCGCCGGCGAGCACCGAGGCAAGGGTGTTCATGCCGGTCTCGTAGCCCGACTGCGCGTCGTTGCTGTGGGCGTTGGTCAGGCCGATATAGCCGCCGGTGGGGACGTTGTAGAAGCGCCCGAGCTGGGCCTGGGCCATGAAGAGCATGCCGGTCTCGATGGCGCCGGGCGCGTAGGCGCCGGTGCGCATGTCGGCCACTGTGGGCAGGCTCGCGTAGATGAGCGGCGTGCCCTCCCTGACCATCTGCTGGAACACTGAGATCGCGAGGAACTCCGCGTTGCCGACGACCAGTGTGCCCATGAGCGTCATGGGTGAGGTGAGGCCGGCGTTGGGGACCACCGTGGTGTACACGGGCAGGCCCTCGCCGGTGAGGTACATCACCGCTTCGGTCGAGTCGACGTCCATGGTGAGCGGGCTGACCATGGGGCAGTAGTGGTGGTTGATGATCGGCCGCTCGTAGTAGGCCTCCTTGCCGCCGGCGATGAGCTCGCCCAGCGTGAGCACCATGTGGAGGTCGTCCATGTTGGGCGTGTTGCTGCGCACGGGCTTGAGGCAGTTCTTCAGCGCCGGGTAGAAGCGGCTGAGGCTGAACTGGCCGGGAGGCGCGTCGTCGGCGAGCGTGGAGATGGAGAAGATGTCGAAGCCCTTGAGCTCGTTGATGAGGTGGGCGATGTTGGCGATGTCGGTGGAGGTGGCGCGGCGCTCGACGCCGGTGACCGGGTCGACGACGTTGGGCGCCGAGCTGCCGGTGACGACCACGGGGCCACCGTCCGGGATGGTGCGGTCGAACTGTGGGTCGCGCCCGCGGAACGTGAAGCGCGGCGGGCACAGGCGCATGTAGCGGTCGACCACCTCGGGCGGGAAGGTGACGATGCCCTCGTCCGAGACGGCGCAGCCGTGCGTCTTGAAGACCTCGCGGGCCTTGGGGTGATGCGCGAGGATACCCACGTTCTCGAGCACCCAGAGGGACGCCTCGTGGACGCGCGCCACCTGCTCTGCGCTGAGCAACTCTGCGTACTTCATGTGGACCAGACCCTCCCCTTGCGAGTGATCAGATAGAGACGCTCACGCGGACACCACGCGGAGCCCGCGGCGGAGCATCTCGTCGCGCACGTCGTCGTCGACGTCGTCGACGACGACGGTCTGGACGTCGCTGAGGCCGCAGATGACGAAGTCGCCGACTGCTCCCAGCTTGCTGCGGTCGGCGAGGACGACGACCTCACCGCGCGTCTGGCGGATCATGGCGCGCTCCACGCCGGCGATGCCGATGCTGGCGGTGGTGACGCCCTCCTCGAGGCTGAGGCCGTCGGCGCCCAGGATGAAGCGGGACGCGTGCAGGGTGGAGACGGCCTCGATGGCCATGGGGCCCTCGAGGGTATTGCTGCGCGGCCTGAAGATGCCGCCCAGCATGATGACGTCCAGGGACGAGTCCTGGGCGGTGGTGAGGGCGCCCACGTTGCCGGTCACGATGCGCGCGCTGGTCTGCGGGTCGACATGCGCGAGCACCTGCGCGGCCGTCGTGCCGGAGCCCAGAAAGACGGTCTCACCCGGGGCGATCATGGTGGCGGCGGCACGCGCGATGCGGTCCTTCTCGAGCGTGTGCGTGCGCACGTTGGTCACGTAGCGCGGCTCCTCCACGATGTGCTGGCGCAGGATAGCGCCGCCGTGGGTGCGCGAGAGCTGGCCGTCGTTCTCCAGCCTCTCGAGGTCGCGGCGGATGGTCATCTCCGAGACGCCGAGCAGCTCGCTCAGGGCAGAGACACGTACGCCGCGCTGCTCGGCGAGTATCTCCAGGATCCGGCCCTGTCGCTCGGCCGGGAACATCTCTCGCATGTCGGGCGCCGACACCGTCCCCCCAGGGCTGTTCAATCTTGGTGGAATCGCTCAGATTCGAACGCTTCTGACCGAATCCTAGACGTGCGAGCGTGAATGTCAAGCGTTCTGACGTGTGCGAGTTTGTGTTCGCCTGAAAGAACCGGCGGGGTGCCGCCGGGCGCGAGTCCGCCGTGCCGTGAACGAGGACGGGCGGCGGGCCTTGCGGTCCGCCGCCCGTCTCGGGAGGTCCGTGCGGTGCGCGGCGAGGGCCGCGCCCAGGCCGTTCTCAGTACTCGGCGTCCGCCGCCTTCGTCTTGCCCCAGAACGTCTTGTAGATGTACGCGGTGTACACCAGCACGATGGGGCAGAAGATGACCGTCACGATCAGCATCACGGCGAGCGTCAGCGAGCCGGAGGATGCGTTGGTCACCGTGAGGCTCGTGTCCGGCGGGGTGCCGCGCGCGGGCACCATCGCCGGAAAGTTGCCGACGGCGGCGATGCCGGCCAGCCCGATGATGATGACGGCCGACCCGAGGAACGACTTGAGCTCGCCGCCCGGCTTGTACATCTGCCGGATGGTGTAGAGCACGCCGAGCAGGAAGACGACGAGGAACAGCCACCCGGCCGCGCGACCGAACACGAGGTCGGACGCGCGCGGCACCCAGACGATAGTGGCCACCGACGTGGCGACGGCCAGCACCGCGCACGCCCAGAACGACGTACGGCGGTACTTGAGCGCCCGCTCGTGCAGCTCGCCCTCGGACTTGACTGCCAGCCAGGCGGCGCCGTGCTGCGCGATGAGGCACAGGCCGGTGACTCCCACCAGCAGGGCGTACGGGTTGAGCAGCTCCCAGAACGTCCCGACGTAGTTGCCCTGCGCGTCCATCGGCACGCCGCGGATGACGTTGCCGAGAGCTACGCCCACGAGGAGCGACGGCACGAGGCTGCCGAGGAAGAAGGCGCCGTCCCACACCTTCGCCCAGCTCGTGTCACGGTGGCGGAACTCGAGCGAGACCGCCCGCAGGATCAGCCCGAAGAGCACGAGCATGATGGCGAGGTAGAAGCCGCTGAACGTCATCGCGTACACCATCGGGAAGGCGGCGAAGATGGCGCCGGCGCCCGTGATGAGCCACACCTCGTTGCCGTCCCACACGGGGCCGATAGAGGCGCGCACGACGGACCTCTCGGCTTCGCTTCGGGCGAGGAACGGATAGAGCACACCGGCGCCGAGGTCGAAGCCGTCGAGGATCACGTAGCCGGTGAGCAGGAACGCAACGAGGAAGAACCAGATATTGGGCAGGGTCATCTCGTCACCTCCCCGCGCCGGCGGGAGCTGCGGCGGGGCCGCTGCCGGTCTCCGCCGGGGTCTCGAGAGCGGCCTTGTCCGCCTTCAGCATGTCGGCCACGCCTTCCGGCCCCTTCTTTATGATGCCGACGAAGATGCGTAGCCAGGCGATGAAGAGCACCAGGTAGATGAGGGCGAACAGGCCCAGCGTCGTCCAGATCTCGCCTGCGGAGACCAGCGGGGAGACGCCGTCGCTCGTGCGCATCAGGTCCTGGACGACCCACGGCTGGCGACCCACCTCGGCCGCCATCCAGCCCATGTTGATGGCGAGCTCGGCGAGCGGGATACAGATGAGCAGCGCCAGGAGCATCCAGCGCGACGTCTCCAGGCGCTTGAAGATGTGCATCGCGAGGGCCACGAAGAACACGAGGATGAACAGCCCGCCCAGAGCGATCATGAGGTGGTAGCTCTGGAACGTGAGCTGCGCCGGCGGCCGGTCCGCAGCCGCGACCCGGTCGAGGCCCGGCACTTCGCGGTTCGGGTCGAGGCCGAGCATCAGGCTCAGGCCGCTCGGGATAGCCAGGCCGGTGGTACTCCCGTCGCTGTTGACCCAGCCGATGAGGGTGAGCGGCGCGTTGGTCTGCGTCGTCTGGATGTTCTCGAACGCGGCCATTTTCACGGGCTGGTGCTCGGCGACCACCAGGGCGCCCCAGTGGCCGATGAACGGCATGGCCAGCGAGACCGCCAGGCCCACGCCGAGCGCGATGAACATGAAGTGGCGCGCGAAGACCAGGTGCCGCTTTCTGAGCATGTAGTAGGCGCACACGCCGGCGGCCACGAAGCAGCCACAGACGATGGCCGCGGCGATCGTGTGGAAGTAGCGTGGTCCCGTGGACGGGTTCAAGGCCGCCGCCCAGAAGCTCGTGAGGACGGCCTTCCCGTCGACGACCTTGTAGCCTGCCGGCGTCTGCATCCACGAGTTGGCGATGAGGATCCACAGCGCCGAGAGCAGCGCTCCGATCCACACCAGCCAGGCGGAGATGTAGTAGACGCGCTTGGACACCTTCTTGCGGCCGAACAGCAGGATGCCGAGGAAGGTGGACTCGAGGAAGAAGGCGATGAGGCCTTCGGCCGCGAGGGGCGCTCCGAAGATATTGCCGACGAAGCGCGAGTAGTTGGACCAGTTCGTGCCGAAGGCGAACTCCATCGTGAGTCCCGTGGCGACGCCGATGGCAAACGTCGCCGTGAACAGCTTGATCCAGAAGGTGGAGGCTGCCCGATCGGCGGGAATCCCGCTCTTGTAGTAGCGGCGCTCTGCGAGCACCACCATCAACCCTACGCCGATGCTGATGGGGACGAAGAGAAAGTGATAGCCGACGGTGAACGCGAACTGGATGCGGGCGAGCGTTTCTGCATCCATCCCTGTCCTGCACCTCCTTGGGGCGACTGGCCCGCGCGGCTACCCCTCTGCGTCCGCCAGAACGCGCCCGCGCGGCTGAGCGGCACCATTTTCACTGTGCTTATAGTGGTATGTCAATGGCCTGCGGGTTTGGGAATCGGCGGGAGGGTCCACAAGCCGATGAGTAGAAAGTATTAAGCGCAGGTTAAGGGGTCTGTTCAGTCCTGTATGACTCGTGCTACCATGCCCACGGGCCGGCACCGAACGCCGGCCGTTGTGCTGTCAGGGAGGCTGATTCGTTTGTCTGAAGAGTTGCTCGAATGTACTGAATGCTCGGCCCAGTGCGAGAAGGTCGTGTACCCGGCGTCGTGCCTCAGCATGAACTGCCGGTTCCTCTACGCGTTCAAAGAAGACGGGCACACGTTCTTCGGCTGTATCGAGAAGGTGTTCCCCCACGAGATCGACCTCAAGATGTTCGAGGACATCGAGCGCGGCAAGGGTGGCTTCGGGGTGGTCAAGGTCGCACGCACGCCGCTGCCGCAGTGCAACGTCGCGGTGCAGAGCTGCTACGCCTCCGGCGAGGGCCCGCTCTGCCGCAACCTGTACTTCCGCCGTCGCGACCGTCGCGAGGTGCAGACGGTAGAAGACTGACCGGCGAAGCGGCCCGGTGAAACGCGGCCGCGAGCAGGGATTCTCTGGCGAAACCGCGCTCCGGCGCGGTTTCGCCGTCTCCGGGGGCTGGTATACTCATGGTTGCGGCCTCCCCGGCCGCCCATGGGGGCGAACAGGTCTCGACATGGGCTGTACCGCGGTGGGAGCAGCAGGCCGAGGTCCGGTGGCCTCGTTAAACTGCCGGAACAACACACTTGCCGAGGATAACTCCTTCGCACTCGCTGCCTAATTAATTAGGCAGCGCATCGCACCCGGCTCGCCCGTGGCCGGGACTCGCGGTGTCATCTAACGGGCTGGGGTGCGGTCGCTCTGCTCCGTGCGAGCGCATCCGAGACTGATCGGGGCTGGCGAGCGGAACCTGTGCCGCTGCGGGGTCCGTAAGCGAGACAAATGCGACGGCTAAGCCTGTAGAGACTCCGCCGAGGCGTCCGTGGACGCGGGTTCGATTCCCGCCGCCTCCACCAACTCTGTCGTCCTGCGTCCTGCGGCATCGTCCTGCGGCTCCTGCGGCTCGTCCTGCGGCTCTCGCGCCGTGGGCGCGTCAGCGCTTGCGTCCGCCGCGGCGCTGCCTGCTCTTCGCGGCGGGCTGGGCGGGCTGCGGCGCAGCGGGCGCTCGCCCGGGCGCAGCAGGGGCCCCTCCCGAGGCCTGGGCCGCGCGTGCCTTCGCGAGCCGCGCGCTCTGCATCCAGATGAACGCGTAGGCCGTGGTACCCACGAGCAGTCGCATCACCAGGGAGTTCACGGCGCCGCCGAGCGTCAGGATGCCGGTGATGGTCCCCGTGACCGCGGTGGTCCACATCACGAGGTTGACGTCGGCCACCTGCCTGCGCGTCAGGATTCTGAAGAACGTCGTGTTGACGGCGAGGAGCGCCATGAGCAGGGACGCGACCGCCATCAGGGCGAGCACGATGTACATGGGCCCCGCCTTGACCGCCGGGTCGGGCGCCAGGACGAAGCGGACCGCCGAGCCGACCATCGTGACGGCGATCACGACGACCACGACGACGAGCAGGGTCAGCGTCGTCGTGCGCATCGACTGCGCGCTCTTCGTCGGTCTCGTCGTCAGAAGGCTTCCGCCGTTGGCGGGCTTCGGGTCTTTGGGCGTGAGCGGGCTCATGCGGACTCCGTTTCGGCGGCCGGACGGGCCGTGAGGCTGTGCCCGGTACTGTACATGAACCCGCCGGCGCCGGCCGCGTGTGCGGTCGCCGGCGCCGGGTACCACTCCCGCTGCCGGGGCAACCTTCCCTATACTGACCCCGTGAGCGCGCCCGCCGACATCCTCGTATCCGCCCAGGGCGCCGCGCCGACCCCCCGTCACTCGCGCCTGCTCGACCCGCTCGCCGTCAGCATCTTTCTGGCGCTGGTGTTCACCGCGGCGGGCCTCGTGGAGTTGCTGCTGCGCGGCCCCGTGCCCGCGGGCTACCGCGACGACGGGGCCGCGCTCATCGTGCTCACCATCGCCGGCGGCCTCTCTCTCGGCATCATCTGGTGGTCGCCGCTGGCGAGTCTCCTGGCCAGCACCGTGCTCCTCGTCTGGCAGGCGATGGCCCAGTACGAGTACACGCAGGCGGCCGTGATGGCCGTGGTGGTGGCGTCGTTCGCCACCGTGGCGTTCGACACGTGGAAGCGTGCCGTCGCGGCCGGGTTCGTGGTCACGGCGGGCATCGTGGTCGTCTTCGTGGTCCTGCCCGACCTCACCTGGGAGCGCGCCGTCAGCACCTGGGCCTCGCTCTCCGTGGTCTGGGTGGTCGCTGTGGTGATCCGCGTCTACCGCGGCAGCATCGAGCGCGCCGAGCGCAGGGCGGCGCTCTTTGCCGCCGACCGCGAGGCGCGCGCCCGCGAGGCCGTCACCGAGGAGCGCGCCCGTCTCGCCCGCGAGTTGCACGACAGCGTGGGGCATGCCCTCAACGTCGTCGTGCTGCACGCGGGCGCGGCCCGGCGGCTGGTGGAGACGAAGCCCCAGGTAGCGCGCGACGCGCTGGAGTCGATCGAGACCGCGGGCCGCCAGGCGCTCGGCGACATCGAGCGCATGCTCGGTATCCTGCGCGCGCCCGAGGAAGAGGTCAGCCGCGACGCTGCCCCAGGGATGGGTCAGCTGGATATGCTCTGCACTCAGGTGCGGGAGGCCGGGCTTCCGGTGGCGCTCCAGGTGGAGGGCGAGCGCGTCACCCTGCCCGCGAGCCTCGACCTCACGGCGTACCGCATCGTGCAGGAGGCTCTCACGAACACGCTGAAGCACGCCGGCACCAAGGCTCATGCCTGGGTGTCGGTCAGGTACGAGCCGGAGGCCGTCACGATCGACGTGCTCGACGACGGCCGCGGTGTGGTGGCCGCCACCACCGGCGGCGGCCGGGGTCTGCTCGGCATGCGCGAGCGCGTGGCGACGTTCAGAGGCGACCTCGTCGCGGGTGCGCGTGCGGAGGGCGGGTTCGCGGTGCACGCGCGCCTGCCCCTGGCGGGCGACGGCGTGCCGCGGTGACGGCAGGCGCAGGGGACTGCAGGGGCGGGCGGCCGCCGGCGACCGACGACGGGCCGGCGGCGGCCCGGGAGACGGAGGGGACATGGGCGTGAAGGTGGTGCTGGCCGACGACGAGCAGCTCGTACGGGCCGGACTCAAGCTGATCCTCGAGGCAGAGGACGATATCGAGGTGGTGGGCGAGGCCGGAGACGGGGCCGAGGCCGTCACGCTCACGCGCAGACTCGATCCCGACGTCGTGCTCATGGACGTGCAGATGCCGGTGATGAACGGCATCGAGGCCACGCGGGCCATCGCGGCGCTGGGCCGGGAGGACAGCTCGCGCGTGCTCATCCTGACCACGTTCGACCTCGACGAGTACGTCTACGAGGGTTTCAAGGCCGGGGCCAGCGGCTTTCTGCTCAAGCGGACGCCCGCACCCGACCTCGTCGCCGGCATCCACATCGTGGCCGCCGGCGAGGGCATGATCGCTCCGTCGGTGACCACCCGGCTCATCGCCAAGTTCCGCGCGGCCGACGGGCAGACCGGAGTGCTGCGCGATCCGGCGGCGCTCGACGACCTCACGGAACGCGAACGGGAGGTACTCATCCTCGTCGCCAAAGGCATGACCAACGGCGACATCGCCGCCCACCTGTTCCTCAGCGAGGGCACGGTCAAGACGCACGTGAAGCGCATCTTCTCCAAACTTGGGCTGCACGACCGCACGCAGGCCGTGATCATCGCCTACGAGGTCGGTCTGGTGAAGCCGGGCGAAGGCCCGGCGGAGTAGAGCCCGGCGCGGCGGGCCGTACCCCTGTGGGGGTACGCGGGCCGCGCCGAGAATCCCTCCCCCAGCCGACGGCACGTTCCCGCCTCGGGGTGACGACCCGCGTGCCTCTTCTCGCTACGCTTGTCCCGCAAGGTGCGAGAGAAACGTGGAGGTGCGCTCATGAACGACACGCCGCTCGGCAGGTTCTTCGGCGTGGTGACCAGGCCGCGCACCTGGCTCAACCTGCTGTTCCAGATCGTCGCCTTCCCGCTGGGTCTCTTCTACTTCGTGTTCCTCGTGGTGGGGCTCTCCGTCGGCCTCGGGCTCGTGATCATCTGGGTCGGCATCCCGATCCTGCTCGTCGTGGCGGGCGCCTGGTGGCTCTTCGGCGCCCTCGAACGCTTCCAGGCGCGCGTGCTGCTCGGCGCCGCGGTCCCCGATGCGCCCCGGTCCTGGGAGACTGTCGACGGCATCTGGGGCAAGGTCAAGGCGCACTTCGGCAACGGCGCGACGTGGAAGGACCTCCTGTACCTGCTCGCCAAGCTCGCCTTCGGCGTGGTCTCGTTCACCCTCGTGGTGAGCCTGGCGTCGATCATCGCCTGGTTCTTCGCCCTGCCGTTCTCCTCGGCCTGGAACCTGGGGACCATCGACTTCGGCTCCGGACCCTGGGTCCCGCCCATGTGGCTCGGCGTGCTCGGCATCCCGGCCGGCGTGCTCATGATCTTCGCGTCGCTGCATGTGCTCAACGCCTGGGGCTGGGTCTGCAAGCGGTGGGCGGAGGTCATGTTCAGCCTGGCTCCGCAGTCTCCGCTCGCAACGGCTCCGCCGGCGCCGCTGGTGTCGACGTCGCCGCAGACGTTCGGCGACGCGGGCACGGTCGCGACCTGGCAGGCGCCGGCCGGCGTGCCGGCCCCTCCCGACCCGGCGACCGCCGTGATGCCGCCGCCGCCTCCCGCTGCGCTTGCCGCGCCGGTCCCGGCGTCTGCGCCCTCGCCTGAGCCGCAGCCGGCCGCGCCGGCGCCCCAGCCCGGTCCGCAGCCGCCTGCGCCGACCTCCGGGTCCGCTCCTCGAGCGACGGAGCCCGGACCGCAGCCCCCCGCGAACGACGTTGACCGACCCTCGGCGGGTCGGTGAGGAGGAGAGATGGACGGTGTGCGTGCGCTGAGGATCCTCAGACCCTCGCTGGCGCTGATTGGGCTGGCCCTGGCTCTCGTGCTGCTGGGCGGTGCCCTGGCGGCTCCTGCAGGTGCGGCGAGCGGCCTGTCTGTGCCGTCCGGGTCGCTGGCCCCCGTGGGCGCCGCCGACCCCACGCAGCCGCTCGTGAAGGCCGGGGAAGACGTGGTCGTGCCGGCCGGTACGACCGTCGAGGCGGCCGTCGCCTTCGGCGGTGACGTGGCGGTGGATGGGACGGTCACGGAGGTCGCCATGGCCTTCGGCGGTGACATCGTCGTCGAGGGGAGCGTGGGGAGCAGCGTCGTGGCCTTCGGCGGCGACGTCACGGTGAGTGGGTCCGTCGGCGCCAGCGTGATCGCGTTCGGCGGCGACGTGCGGCTGCTGCCGGGCGCGGCGGTCGGGACGTCGATGAAGCCGTCTGACGACACGGTGGTGCTGTTCGGCGGCAAGCTGACGCGCGATCCCGCGGCCCAGGTGACGGGCAAGACGGCAGAGTACGACAACGCGAACTGGGCCAAGGCGGCGAGCTGGTTCGGCGGCGGCGTGGGACGCGGCATCGTGCGGCCCTGGGGCGGCTTCACCGTGCTGGGCTGGGTGATCCAGGCGGCGATCTTCCTGGTGCTGGGCCTCGTGGCGGCGGCGCTCATGCCGAAGCAGATGCGCGCCGTGCAGCGCAAGCTCGCGGAGAAGACCGCGGCGTCGCTGGGCTGGGGTGCCCTCGCGTTCTTCGTGATCGTCCCGGCGGTGCTGGTCGTCCTCGTGATCAGCGTGGTCGGACTGCTGCTGGTGCTGCCCTACGCCGTCTTCCTGGCGTTGTTCTACTTCTTCGTGATCACCTCGGTCGGTGCGCTCGTGGCGGGGCTGCTGCTGAAGGGCACCCGGCACGCCGACAACCTGGTACTGGCGGTGGTGATCGGCGTGCTCGCCACCACGGTGGTCTCCAAGATACCCGTGGCCGGCTTCCTCGTACTGGTCGTGATGGCCGTGTTCGGCGCCGGCGCGGCCGTGCTGGCCTACGGCGAGTACCGGCGGGCGCGCCGCGCGGCCATGACACCGGCCCCCGCCGGCGGGCCGGCGGGGGCCGTGTCGACGCCCGGCGCGGCGATGACGGCCGCCACCGCGGCGGTGCCGCCGCAGCCGCCCGTGTACGCGCCGGTCCCAGCGGACACGACCGGCGCGCAGACCGCCGCGGCGACGGCCCTGCCCGCTGGCGTGGAGTACTGGCCGGCGGTGCCGCCGCTGCCGCCGCTGCCGCCTGAGGCGCCGGCCGGGCCGGACCAGACTGCGGAGACTACGGTCGCCCAGGCCGAGCCTGTCGCCGGCCAGGAGCCCGCGGTCGCCGAGGCGCCTGCAGTGGCGCCTGCGGACGAGGCCGTTGTCGAGGGTGGCGTGGCGGAACCGACGGCGGAGACGGTCGCCGCCACGGGCAGCGAGGCGCCGGCTCTGGACGATGGATCGGCTTCGGCCGTCGGCGATCAACCGCGGCCGCCGGCCGGCAAGCCGCCGGGCGGTGACCCCGCCTCCCCGGAGGGCGTCTGACGGGCGGGGCGCCGGCAGACCCCCGCGGCCGGGACGATGCGTGTTGTCTTACCCCGTTCCGCGTGGCATACAGTGAGCAAGTCCGTGTGGCGGGCCGGGCCCTCGAGGCCCGGCCCGCCACAGGCCGCGGTGTGCGGCCGCTGACGAGGAGGACGACGTGACCGAGGACATCGTGAACGCGGGCGCGGCCATCGCTCTGGAGACCTGCGTGGCCGGCACCGAGACCGGCCTGGTCGACGCCGTGGTCCAGGCGCGCGGGATCACCAAGCTGTACGGCCAGGGCGACGCCTGCGTGCACGCCCTGGCGGGCATCGACCTGGACCTTGTTCGCGGCGCCTACACGGCGATCATGGGCCCGTCGGGCTCCGGCAAGTCGACGCTCATGCACGTGCTGGCCGGTCTCGACCGGCCGTCGGCAGGCAATGTGTGGATCGACGGCCAGGAGATCACCACGCTCAGGGAGCGCGCCCTCACGCAGCTGCGGCGCGACAAGATCGGCTTCATCTTCCAGACGTTCAACCTCCTGCCCACGCTGAAGGCGCAGGAGAACATCGTGCTGCCGCTGACGATCGCCGGGCGCAAGGGTGACGAGGCGTACATCGAGCAGCTCATCGACACCGTGGGTCTGCGCGACCGCCTGGACCACAAGCCCTCGGAGCTCAGCGGTGGCCAGCAGCAGCGCGTGGCCGTGGCCCGTGCGCTCGCCTCGCGGCCCGCCGTGCTCTTCGCCGACGAACCCACGGGCAACCTCGACTCCCGCACGGGCGAGGAGGTCCTCCAGCTCCTGCGGACGTCCTGCGACGGATTGGGCCAGACCATCGTGATGGTCACGCACGACGCCCACGCCGCCACCTACGCCGACCGCATCGTGTTCCTCAAGGACGGGCGCATCGCCCACGACTGCGGGCGCCTTGGGCGCGACGACATCTACGAGGTCATCAAGTCTCTGGAGGGGGCGGGTTGATCCGTATCGCCTGGCGCAGCCTCACCGCGCACAAGCTGAGGACGTTGCTCACCACGCTCGCCATCCTCCTCGGCGTGGCGATGATCTGCGGCACGTACGTGCTCAGCGACCAGATCGACCGCGGCTTCAAGAACATCTTCACCGACGCGTACGAGGGCATCGACGTCACCATCACCCGCAAGGCCAAGTTCAGCAGCCAGCTGTCCAGCGCCACCGAGGGGCTGCCGCAGTCGCTGGAGCAGACGGTGCGCGACGTGGACGGGGTCGCGAAAGCCTACGGTTACGTGACGGGGATGGGGGCCATCGCCGTCGACGGCAAGGTGGTGTCCACCGGCGGCGCGCCCACGTTGTTCTTCTCGGCCGTGCCCACGGACATCAGCAACACCAGCTACGTGAGCGGCGGCCTGCCCGAGGGGTCGGGGGAGGTGTCCGTCATCCAGAAGCTCGCTCAGGACGAGAAGCTGGACATCGGATCCACTCTGACGGTGGTCACGCCCGGCGGTAGCGAGGAGGTCCGCGTCACGGGCATCTTCACGTTCGCCTCGCAGTCGTCCCTCGGCGGGTCGACGCTGATCGACGCGACCCTCTCGGACATGCAGCGCTGGTTCAGCATGCAGGGCAGGTTCTCGGAGATCGACGCCAAGGCGGAGGCGGGCGTGTCGTCCGAAGAGCTGGCGCGACGGATCAAGAAGGTCGTGCCGCCCTTCGCCGAGGTCAAGACGGGCACGCAGGCGGCCGCCGACCAGAGCAGGCAGCTCAGCGACGCCATCGGTATGTTCCTCAAGCCCATGCTGCTCTCGTTCGGCGGCATCGCCGTGTTCGTCGGCGCGTTCATCATCTTCAACGCCTTCTCCATGACGGTCGCGCAGCGCCGGCGCGAGTTCGCCATGCTGCGGGCGCTCGGGGCGAGCCGGCGGCAGGTCCTCGTCACACTGGCCGTCGAGGCGCTCGCCATGGGCGTCCTTGCCTCCGTGCTCGGCATCCTCGCCGGCCTCGGCATCTCGGCCGGCGTGCTCCAGCTGCTGCAGGCCGTCAACGTCGACATCCCGCACAGCGGGCTGGTGCTCGCGCCACGCACCGTCGCCATCTCGCTGGCCGTCGGCATCCTCGTCACCCTGCTGTCGGCCATCGTGCCGGCGTGGCGGGCGACGCGCGTGCCGCCGGTGGCAGCTCTGCAGGAGGGAGCTTCGCTGCCTCCCACCAGGCTCGCGCGCTTCATGCCGGTCGTGGCCGTCGTGGTCGCCGCGCTGGGCGTGGCCGGCATCGTGGCCGGCATGTACGCGCCGGGCACCACCACGACGCGCCTTGGCGCGATCGCCTTCGGTGCCGTACTGGTGTTCCTGGCCGTGGCCATCGCCAGCAAGTACCTGATCCGGCCGCTGGCCGGTGTGCTCGGCTGGCCGCTGCAGAAGGTGGCGCCGGTCAGCGGCCGGCTGGCGCGCGACAACACCGTGCGCAACCCGGCGCGCACCGCCGCCACTGCCTCCGCTCTCATGATCGGTCTCGGCGTCGTGGTGTTCGTGGCCGTCTTCGCCCAAGGGCTGAAGAGCTCGTTCGTCGACGCCTTCGACAAGGTGTCGCGCGCCGACTTCGTCATCCAGAGCGAGGGCTTCGTCCCCCTGCCCTCGGGCACCGCGACCAACCTGCAGTCCCTCCCCGGTGTGCAGACCGCGACGGGCCTGGACATGCAGCAGGTCCGTGCCGACGGCCAGACGGCCGTGGTCATGGGCATCGACCCCGGTCTGTTCAAGCAGCTGTGGCGCTTCGACTGGCTGAACGGAGGCACCGACGCCCTTCTCGGCCAGCTGGGGCGCGGCAACGCGGTCGTCGAGGAGCAGACGGCGTCGTCGCTCGGCGCCGCGGTGGGCGACACCATCACAGTCGAGACGCAGGACGGCAAGAAGGCGAAGCTCAAGATGACCGGCCTGTACCGCGACCCGATGATGCTCAACGGCATCATCGTGGGCACCAGCGGCTACCAGGCGCTCTTCCCTTCGAGCCAGCAGTACATGGTGTTCGTCAAGGCGGCGCCCGGCAGCGACCTGGAGCAGGAGCAGCAGCGGCTCCAGGAGGCGCTGGCGTCGGTCCCCACCGCCAAGGTGCAGACCGCACAGGAGTACAAGGACAGCCTGGTCGGGCAGGTGAACCAGCTGCTCAACCTGGTGTACGGCCTGCTGGCGATGAGCGTGATCATCTCGCTGTTCGGCATCGTCAACACGCTGGTGCTGGCGGTGTACGAGCGCACGCGCGAGATCGGCCTGCTGCGCGCCATCGGCTCGTCGCGGCGGCAAGTGCGGGCGACCGTGCGGTACGAGAGCGTGATCACGTCGGTGATCGGCGCCATCATGGGGATCATCGTCGGGGTGCTGTTCGCCTGGGTGATCACGACCAGGTTCGCCGGGCAGGGCATCACGTTCTCATTGCCCGGCGGGCAGCTCGTCGTCTTTCTCATCGTGGGCGTGATCGTGGGCGTGATCGCCGCCATCCTGCCGGCGCGGCGGGCGGCGCGCATCGACATCCTGCAGGCGATCCACTACGAGTGACGCCGTGCGGGTCGCCTGCGCGAGGCTTGTTCTTTATCATGAGCGGGCTCGCCATGGGCCGCGGACCCGCCGCTTGGCGCGCGGGTGAGTGAGAGGCCGGCCGCGCCGGCCCTGCAGAGAGGGAGCACGGCTATTCTCACGCTCGAAGGACAGCACTGGCACGCACTGCCGGCCGCCGAGGTCACCGACCTGCTCGAGACCGACCCCGAACAGGGCCTCGACCGCTTCGATGTCGAGCACCGCCGCGCCCAGTTCGGGCCCAACGCGTTGACGCCGCCCAAGGGTCCCGGCGCGCTGCGGCGCCTGCTCCAGCAGTTCCTGGACCCGCTCGTGCTCATCCTCATCGCCGCCGGCGTCGTCACCATCGTGCTCGGCGACTGGGTGGACGCCGGCGTCATCTTCGGTGTGGTCCTGCTGAACGCCCTCGTGGGGTACTTCCAGGAGGCCAAGGCCGTCGCCGCCATCGACGCCCTGACCCGGTCGATGACGACCGAGGCCATGGTGATGCGCGCCGGGGAGCAGCTGCGCCTGCCCGCCGTGGACATCGTTCCCGGCGACCTCATCCTGCTGCAGGCCGGCGACAAGGTGCCGGCCGACCTGCGCCTGCTTCGCGTGCGCGAGCTGCGCGTGGACGAGTCCGCGCTCACCGGTGAGTCGGTGCCGGTGGAGAAGCCGGCCGAGCTGGTGGCGCGCGACTGCCCGCTCGCCGAGCGCGGCGACATGGCGTTCGCCTCGTCGCTCGTCACGTACGGCACCGGCGCCGGCGTCGCGGTGGCCACCGGCGACGCCACCGAGGTCGGCATGATCTCGCAGCTCATCGCCGAGGCGCGCGACCTCAAGACGCCGCTCACGCGCAAGATCGACCAGTTCTCCACGGTGCTGCTCGTGATCATCGTCGCGCTGGCCCTGGTGACGTTCGGCGTCGGCCTGCTCCGCGGCGAGTCTCTCGTCGACATGTTCAAGGCCTCCATCGCCCTCGCCGTGGCCGCCATCCCGGAGGGCCTGCCGGCCGCCGTGACCATCACCCTGGCCATCGGCGTGAGCCGCATGGCCAGGCGGCGGGCCGTCATCCGCAAGCTGCCGGCCGTGGAGACGCTGGGCTCGACCATGGTCATCTGCACCGACAAGACCGGCACGCTCACGCAGAACGAGATGACGGTGCAGCGCGTGGCCGCCGGCGGCGCGGTGCTCTCAGTGGGTGGCGTGGGGTACGGGCCGGCGGGAGAGATCACGCCCGGCCCGGGTCCGGCCGCTCTCGAAGTCCTGCGCGCCGGCCTGCTGTGCAACGACACCGCGGTCGTCGAGGACGAGGGCCGCTGGCAGGTGGCCGGCGACCCCACGGAGGCCGCCCTCCTCACCGCCGCCGCCAAAGGCGGCCTGCGCCGCGAGGCCGAGCAGGCCGCGCTTCCGCGCCTGGACGCCATCCCGTTCGAGAGCCAGCACCAGTACATGGCTACCCTGCACGACGCCGGCGGGGGCCGTCGCGTCGCCTACATGAAGGGCGCCGTGGAGAAGGTGCTGGCACGCTGCTCCGGTCAGCTGGCGGACGACGGCACGGCGATCGGCCTGGACGCCGCGGCGGCTTTGGCTCTCGTCGACGAGCTGGCCACGCACGGCCTCCGCGTGCTGGCCTTCGCCCGCTGCGAGCTGCCGGCCGGCCACGACGAGCTCCACCACCGCGACGTGGAGAACGGCCTCACGTTCCTGGGTCTGCAGGCGATGATGGACCCGCCGCGGCCGGAGGCCATCTCGGCGGTCGCCGCCTGCCACACCGCCGGCGTCTCCGTGAAGATGATCACCGGCGACCATGCGACCACGGCGGCGGCCATCGCCCGCCAGATCGGCATAACCGGTGCGGACGACGGCGCCACCACGGGCGCCGAGATGGCCGCGCTCAAGGACAAGGACTTCATCGACCTCGCCCAGCGCGTCAACGTGTTCGCGCGCGTCACCCCGGAACAGAAGCTCCGCCTGGTCGAGGCGCTGCAGTCGAAGGGTCAGGTCGTCGCCATGACCGGCGACGGCGTCAACGACGCCCCCGCTCTCAAGCAGGCCGACATCGGCGTGGCCATGGGCATCACCGGCACCGACGTGGCCAAGGAGGCCGCCGACATGGTGCTCACCGACGACGACTTCGCGACCATCGAGGCGGCCGTCGAGGAGGGGCGCGGCGTCTTCGACAACCTCGTCAAGTTCATGATGTTCGCCCTGCCCACCAACGTGGGGCAGGGCCTCGTGCTCCTGGCCGGCATCGCCCTCGGCACCGCGCTGCCCATCCTTCCGCTGCAGATCCTGTGGATCAACATGATCACGGCCGTGCTCCTGGGCCTGGGGCTGGCGTTCGAGCTCAAGGAGCCGGGGATCATGACGCGGCCGCCGCGGCGGCCGGGCACGCCGATCATCTCCCACGGCGTTCTCGCGCGCATCGTGATCGCCGGCCTCATCCTGCTGATGGCTGCCTTCTTCCTCTTCAACTGGGCGATGGACCAGGGGCTCGGCGAGGCGGTGGCCCGCACCGTCGCCGTCAACGTGTTCATGTCGGTGCAGCTGTTCTATCTGTTCGCCTGCCGTTCGCTGCGCCGCTCCCTGTTCGTCTTCAGCCCGTTCGGCAACCGCATGATCGTGCTGGGCGTGGCGGTGGTGGTGGGCCTGCAGCTGCTGTTCACCTACGCGCCGTTCATGAACGTGGCCTTCGACACGGCTCCACTCAGCCTCAATGAGTGGCTGATCATTCTCGGCATCGGCGCCGCCGCCATGGTCGTGATGGACCTCATCGGGATCCTGCTGCGGCGCCTGCACATCGACTGACCGGCGTGTGACGCCGCCCGGGCCCGTGCTTCTCACGCCGCCTTTCGAGCAGGGGCCGATACGCCCGCCGAGCGAGGCGCAGAGCCTGCTCGTGCGGGTCATCCGCAGTTGCACCTGGAACCGCTGCACCTTCTGCCCGGTGTACAAGGGGACCAAGTCGTCGTTGCGGCCGGTGGAGGATGTGCTCGCCGACGTGGAAGCGATGGCGGCGGCCGCGGACGTGCTGCGGCGCGAGGGCCTCGCGCCACTGCGCGACGAGCGACTGCCCCGCGAGGCGTACCAGGTGGCGCTGTTCGTGCGCGCGGGGGAGAGGACCGTCTTTCTGCAGGATGCCGACCCGTGCGCGGTGAAGCCGGACAAGCTCGCCGCCGTCATCCGCCGGGTGAAGCAGCGCTTCCCGGCGGTCGAGCGGGTGACCACGTACGGGCGTGCGGCGACGCTGGCGCGGCGCACGCCCGAACAGCTGGCCTTGCTCGTGGAGGCCGGCCTCACGCGCGTGCACCTCGGCCTCGAGTCCGGCGCCGACGAGGTGCTCATGGCGGTCGACAAGGGCTGCACCAGTGGGGACCTGGTCGCGGCCGGCGAGAATGTCGTGCGCGCCGGCCTCGAGCTGTGCTTCTACCTGATGCCCGGCCTGGGCGGGCGCGCGGCGGCTGCCGCGCACGTCGCCGGCTCCGCCGGCGTGATCAGCGCGGTGGCCGCAGCCGCGCCCGCGGAGCGCCCGCTCGTGGTGCGTCTGCGCACGGCAGCCGTGGCACCGGGCACCCCGCTCGCCGACCGCGAGGCGGCCGGCGAGTTCGTGCTGCCCGACGACGTGGAGGTGGCGCAGGAGCTCCACGATCTCCTGGAGCAGCTCGGCGAGGTGCGCGTGGAGCTGCGCTCCGACCACGTCCTCAACCTGATGCAGGGCCTGGAGGGCTCGCTGCCACGCGACCGGGAGCGGCTGCTGGCCATGCTCGACGAGTACCTGTCGCTGCCGCGTGACGAGCAGGCCCGGTTCGCCATCGGCGTGCGCCTGGGCCTGTTCCGCACGCTCGCCGACCTGCGCGACCCCGGCCGGTCCGCCGCGCTCGAGCGGCAGTTCGACGGCTACGAGCAGCCGTCCGCCGACGAACTGCTCGAGGTGGCCGCCTCGCTGCGTTCGCGGCATATCTGAGCACCGCCGGCGCCTTCCAAGGAGGAGCGGCGGGGTCCTCAGCCGCCCTCGCCGCTCAGGTCTCCCGTGAGGTACCGCTGGATGGTCGGCCCCAGCGCCGCCACCAGCTGCTCGCGCGGGGCTGAGGCCAGCGGCTCGATGCGGGTGATGTAGCGGGCCATCGCGAGGCCGATGAGCTGCGTGCCGACGAGGGTGGCGCGCAGCCGCGCGTCGGGCACGCCGAGCGCTTCGGTGATGGGCCCGAAGATGCGCTGGCCGAGGTGCTCCCGCACCAGGTCCGAGGCGACCTCGTTGGTCATCGCCGAGCGCACCATGGCGACGAGCGGCGCGCGCGTCTCCTGCGGCTCCCAGGTGTCGAGGAAGGTCCGCACGACCGTCGCGCCCATGCTGCCGGCGTCCTCGCGCATCACGCGGCGCACGACCTCGCCGGGTTCGGCGTGGAAGGTGAGTGCGGCCGAGAACAGCTTCTTCTTGGCGTCGAAGTAGTGGAGCACGAGGGCGGGATCGACCGCGGCGCGGGCGGCGATGCCGCGGATCGTGGCGCGGTCGTAGCCGAGCGCGGCGAACTCGAGGCGCGCGGCCTCGAGAATGGCCTCGCGCGTCTGGCCTTCGCCCGGGCGGCGCCCGCTGCGCCCGCCGCCCGCAGCGGCCTTGGGCTGCTCCTGCCCTGCCGCGTGCGCCTCAGGGCGGGCGGACCGTCTGGGTGCGGAGGCGCTCATTCCGCCTGGGCCGCCTCCGCCACGGCTGCCTCGGCCTCGGCAGCGCTGTTCGCGCCCGGGCCGGGCTCTCGCCGCTCCCCGGGCGAGAGGTGGTCGCCCTGGTGCTCGCCGAGCCGGCGACCGGTGAGGGCCGCGGGCACGACGGCCAGCAGGGCCGCGACCGCCGCGGCGTAGAAGGGCCAGGTGAATGCGCCGGCGACGTTGTCACGGTAGATCGTGCCGATCGCCTCCGTGAGCTGCGCCTGCGTCTCGGCCATGGCGCTGCCGGCCGGCGCCTGCGGCGCGTCCTGCAGTGCCGCGTCCATGCCGGACAGGCCGCTACCGCTCGACTGCGCCTGCTCCGCGGCCTTCACGATACCGGCGGCGATCGCGTCGCGGGCCACCGCCGGCAGCTCCGTCTGCTGCTGCACGTACTTGACGGCCTGCTTCGTCGCCGCCCGCCCCGCGTCCACCACGGTGTGCGAGAAGATGGCGACCACGATCGCCAGACCGAGCGAGAACCCCACCTGGCGTAGCGTGTTGAGCGAGCCCGACCCGACCCCGGCCACCTCGGGCGGCAGCGACGCCATCGCCGCCGCCGACAGCGTCGGCATGGTGAATCCCATGCCGGCGCCGATGAAGACGGCCCGCCAGGTGGCGTCCCATACCGTCGACTCGCCATCCAGCTGCGCGAGCAGCGCGAGACCGACGAAGAAGAACAGCGCTCCGATGACGGCCGGCGCCCGCGGCCCGATGCGGTCCACCAGGCGTCCGACGATGGGGGCGACGATCAGGGCAGTGAGGGGCATGGGCGTCACGGCCACCGCCGCCTCCAGCTCCGTGTACCCGAGCACGTTCACGAGAAAGAGCACCAGCAGGAACATGGACGCTCCGATGGCGGCGCCGATGAAGAACATGGCCGTGTTGGCGGCGGTGAACGAGCGGATGCGCAGCAGGCGGAAGTCGAACATGGGCGACCGCGTGCGTCGCTCCCACCACACGAACAGCGGGTAGCTGACCGCGGCCGCGGCGAAGAGGCCGAGGACGGCCGGGGAGGTCCAGCCCCACCCGTTGCCCTGGATCAGCGCGAGCACCAGGCAGAAGAGGCCGACGGCCGAGACGAGGATGCCCGGCAGGTCGATGCCCTCCGCGCCGCGGTTGGGGCGGCGCTCGGGGATGATCCACAGCGCCATCACGATGGCGAGGATGCCCACGGGGATGTTGACGAAGAAGATCCAGTGCCACGACAGGTACTGGACGAGGAGGCCGCCGAGGGTGGGGCCGACCGCGGCGGCCACGGTGCCGAGCGCGCCCCAGAGGCCGACGGCAGCGCCGCGCTGCCGGGGCGGGAAGGCGGCGATGAGGATGGCCAGCGAGATGGGCGCCAGGGCGGCGCCGCCGATGCCCTGGCCGATGCGAAAGACGACGAGCCACTCGATGGTGGGGGCCAGACCGCACAGCAGCGAGAACAGCGTGAACAGCACGAGGCCGGCGTAGACGAACACACGCTTCTGGCCGTACTTGTCGGAGACGCGGCCCATGGAGAGGAAGAGGACGGCCAGCGCCAGGCTGTAGGCGTTGATGACCCAGGAGACCTCGGTGACGCTCGCGTCGAGGTCCTCGATGATCGCCGGGATGGCGATGTTGACGATGGTCACGTCGAGCAGGGCCATGAACATGCCGAAGCTGACGGCCACGAGGATCCACCACTTGCGGGGGTGGCCCTGAGGGAGGCCGGCCGGCCCGGCGCCGAACGGGGCGGGGGTCGGGTCGTTCACGCGGGCGTCCTTTCGGGTGGATGGAGGTACGTGCCGCTTCCGGCGCGCACCATGCCGACGAAGGTCTCCTCGAGGGTCGCCGGGACGACGCGCAGGTTGGCCGTGAGGCCGGCGGCGTCGAGCGCCACACGCACGGCGTCGGGTCCGGCCTCGGGCACACGCAGCGTCTCACCGACGAGGGCGGCATCCAGGCCGGCGCGCTGCAGGGCCGCGAACGCGGCCTCCCAGCGCGCGCAGCGCACCTCGACCGCCTGGCGGGCGCCGACGATGCGCTCCTGGGTGCCGTCGGCCACGACGCGTCCGGCGTCCATGATGACGAGCCGGTCGCAGTAGACGGCCTCGTCGAGGTGGTGGGTCGTGACGAGGACGCCGGCACCGCCGGCCGCGGCCTGCGCGACGGATTCCCAGAGCCGCCCCCGCGCGCGCGGGTCCACGCCTGAGGTGGGCTCGTCCAGGACGAGCAGCTCAGGCCGGTGGGCGAGCGCCGCCGCGAAGGCGAGACGGCGGCGCAGTCCGAGCGGGACGCTTCGGACCAGGTCGTCCCGGTGCGTTTCGAGGTCGGGTTCGAGGCGCGGCGCGGCGTCCCCGAAGGCCCGTGCCGCGAAGCCGAGGTTCTCGGCCACGGTGAGATCCTCCCACAGGCCGAGGCCCTGGGGCACGTAGCCGAGGCGCAGGCGCGTCCGCCGCGACGGGCGCAGCCCGAACAGGCGGACGGCGCCCGCTGTGGGTCGCAGGAGCCCCAGCAGCAGGCGGATCAGCGTGGTCTTGCCGGCGCCGTTGGCGCCGAGCAGCCCGACGACCTCGCCCGCTCGGACCGTGAGGTCCACGCGGTCGACGGCCGTGGCGGCGCCGAAGCGGCGGACCACGGCCTCCGCTTCGGCCTGCGGCCGCCCGGACGCGGGGCACGGCCCGGATTCGCGAGTCGCGTCGGTCCGCCCCGGCGCCGCGGCGGCTCCTCCGCCTCCCTCCGGGCCCGCTGCCACCTCGTCCGGCGGGCCGGCGGCGACGGCGCGTCCGTCGTCGAGGAGGAGCACGTACGCGGCGCGCCGCGCCTCGTCCGGATAGGTGGTGGAGACGAGCACCCCGGCGCCGCCCGCGGCGGCGCCGGCGATCAGCCGCCACAGCTCGGCCCGGCTCACTGGGTCCACGCCCGTGGTCGGCTCGTCGAGCACGAGCAGGTCCGGGCGGTGCAGCATGGCGAGCGCGAAGGCGAGCTTCTGCTGCATACCGCCAGAGAGCTTGCCGGCGAGGCGGCCGTCGACTCCGGTGAGTCCCGCGCCGGCCAGCAGGAGCTCGCGGCGCGTGGCCAGCTCGCCGGGCGGCACGCCGTAGGCGCCGGCCACGAAGTCCACGTTCTCCTTCACCGTCAGGTCGGTGTACAGGCCGGATGCGCCCGACACGTAGCCGAGGCGCTCGCGTCGCGGACTCCGCACCGCGCCGCTCGCCGGCCGGGTCACGCCGGCCAAGGCGCGCAGCAGCGTCGACTTGCCGGCGCCGTCGCCGCCGATGACGGCCGTCACGGCGCCGGCCGGCACCTCCAGCGACACATCGTCGAGCGCGAGCCGACGACCGTATCGCACACTGACGTGGTCCAGGCCCCACGCGCTCACGCCGGTGTCTCCGTCTGCGCGCGGCCGGCCGGGCCCTCTTCCGGGCCCCGGCCGGCCGCCGGCGCCAGCTCGCGGCGGAACCGCAGGGTCGACGCCGTGAACACCACGGCCGCCATCACCGCCAGGACCACCAGCGGGACCCAGAGGGCGTCCAGCGGCGCGCCGCGGACCATCACGCCGCGCGCCACTTTGATGAAGTACGTCAAGGGGAGGATGTAGCCGATCCAGCGCACCGCCCACGGCATCGAGTACAGAGGGAAGAACAGGCCGCTCAGCAGGAACTGCGGCAGCAGCGTCATCATGGCGAGCTGGATGGCCTGGCCCTGCGTCTGCGACACCGTGGAGATCAGCACGCCGATGCCGAGCGTCGTGAAGAGGAAGAGGGCCGCGCCGAGCGCGAACACCGCCACGGAGCCGCGGAACGGTACGTCGAACAACAGCATGCCGGCCGCCACGACGATGAGCATGTCGATCGCGGCGATGACGAGGTACGGGGCGATCTTGCCTACGAACACGTCACGCGGACGGAACGGCATGACGGCGAGCTGCTCCATGGTGCCGGCCTGTCGCTCACGGACCACCCCGAGCGCCGTGGCCACGGTCCCGACGAACACCAGGATGATGCCGCACAGGCCCGGGATCATGATCACCGCCGTGCGCAGCTCCGGGTTGAAGAGGATCCTGGGCCGGACGGCGCCGGCCGCCCCGAGGGACCCGGCACCTCCGGACCCGCTCGCCTGCGCCGTGGTCTCCGCCAGGGCGCGGAGCGCGGCCTGGGCGGCGAACAGCTCCGTACCGTCCACGAGGAGGAGCGGTGCGCCCCCTTCGGAGGAGGTCACCACCGCGGCCACGGCCCCGCCGCGCCGCAGGGAGTCCTCAGCCTCCTTCTCGCCGGCGTCAGGCCGGACGTCCACCACGCTGAATTGCTCCGGCAGCAGTGCGGCGGCGATGCGCGCTCCCGGCCCGGCGACCAGCGTCGGCACTTCTTTGATGTCGAAGCTGGCCGCGTACCCGAACACGACGAGGAACACGAACGGCAGGAGGAACAACATGGCTACGGTGCGGCGGTCCCGTCGCAGCTGGCGGAACTCCTTGAGCGCGATGGCCCACATCGGCGCGGCTCCCTTCGGCCATGGACTCAGAGATAATTCAACGCCCGTAGAATTCTACATGCGTTGAATTGTGAGTGTCAATTGCCGAATCCGACAAGATTCGGCACCCCTGCGCACGTGTGGGCGGACCTGTGCGAGGCCGTGCGCATTGCCGAATCAGAAACGTCGACGTGCGTCCGTCTTCTCCTGCCCTTGCTGGCAAGTTCGCCGGTCTGGTAGGTTTCACTCCCCCGACGGCTCCGCCGGCCGCCGCGGGCAGCCGCGGCACCCGTGCTTCGCCCCGCGGCCCCGGAGGGAGGCGCAGGTGTCCCGCAGTCACTCGTATCGTGTGCTCGCCGCCGCCGCGCTGGCCGGCCTCGTGCTGCTCGCCGCCGTGGCCGTGGCCTCGTCCCTGCCGGAGACCCTGCGCGCCGCGGAGGCCCAGCTTCTCTCGGCGCGCGCGCAGGCTGAGCGGCTCGCGGCGCAGATCGCCGACCTCGACGCCGGTATCGCCGCGGCCGCCGACAGGTGCGGCCGGGCAGGCGACCGGCTCCGCGAGTCCCGCGAGGACATCCGTGTGAACCGGCGGCTGCAGGACACGGGGCGCAAGGACCTGGCCGAGGCCCGGGCGACGCTGGCGCAGCGCGCCGTGGCTCTCTACAAGCAGGACGACATCTCCACGCTCGCCGCCATCCTGAGCGCCGACGACTTCGCCGCGATGGTCGGCCACCTCTCCCTGGTGCACGAGGTCGTCAGCGCCGACAAGGACATCCTGCGCAGGGTCGAACAGGCTCAGCGCCGCCTGCAGCGACGGGCGGCGGCGCTGGCCGCGGACGAACGCGCCGCCGCGCGCCTCGTGCGGCGGCGCGACCGCGAGCTCGCCGCCATCAGGGCGCAGCTCGACGAGCGGCAGGCGCTCCTCGACAGCACTCGCGCCGACATCCGGCGGTTCGTGGCGGCGCAGACCGCGCCGGCGCCGGTCGCGTCCCGCGCCACGTCGAGCGGTGACGCCTCCGGCGGCAGCACCGGCGAAGGCGCCGGCGGCGACTCGGCCGGGGGCAGCGGACCGTGGTGGCCGCTCATCGAACAGGCCGCCGGGGTGAACGGCGTGAGCGCCCGCGGCATGTACCGCCTCATGATGATCGAGTCGGGCGGCGACGCCTCGGTAGTCGGCCCCGGCGGCTTCTTCGGTCTGTTCCAGTACGCGCCGACCACCTGGAAGGGCTCGTGGAACCCGTACCGCGGCCACAGCATCACCGACGGTGCGGCGCAGATCAAAGCCACGGCGCTGGCCATCAAGCTCGGCTACGGCCACGCGTGGTGGGACCCGTCGTACACCTACGCGTTCGGCGGAGGGTGAACACGCCACTGCTGATGCTCGACTACGACGGTGTCGTGGTCGACTCGTTCGAGATCTTCTCCGCGGCGTTCCTGCTCGGTTGCCGGCGCGAAGGCCTCGAACGCGTCGCGACGCAGGACGACGTGCTCAACCTGTTCGCCGGCAACGTGTACGACAGCATGCGTGCCGCCGGCGCCGACGACGCGCAGGTCGTCCGCGTGGTCCGTGCCTCGGCGGACGCCATGCGGGTGGCCATGCCGGCTCTGCACCCGTTCCCTCTCATGCCCGCGGTGCTGGGCGAGCTGGGCGAGGCCAGGCACCTCGCCGTGGTGACCTCCAACACGGCGGACGTGGTGGCGGCGTTCCTGCGGCGCCACGATATCGCCGGCGTCGCCGAGGTCGCCGGGGCGGAGGCCGGGCACAGCAAGGTCCGCAAGATCGAGGAGCTCATCGGGCGCTTCCCGGGGCAGGACGTCTACTGGTTCGTGGGCGATACGGCGGGGGACATGCGCGAGGCCCGGCTCGCCGGCGCAACGCCGGTGGGCGTCGCCTGGGGCTGGCACGGGACGGACCAGCTGGAGGAGGCCGGTGCGGAGCGCATCGCGCAGACGCCGGCCGACCTGCTGGCCATCGTGGCGCCCGAGCTGACCGCCGACTTTCTGGGCTCGGGCTGACGGCGGCACCCGGCTGCCGCGGCCCCTCCCGGCATGTCGCCACCGCTTCGGGCGGCTCGGTGCGTCAGCGTCCGCGAGCGCGCGCGCCGGTCTCGCGGTGTGCGCCGGCGGCGCGGCCGTTGCCGCCTGCCACCGGGGCCGACTCTCCGCGCAGCCCGTACATGCCGGGCCCCCGGTCCTCGAGGACCGGGGAGTAGGCGACCCGGTTGTTGAAGCTCGAGCGCTTCATGCCTGCGGCCAGGCACAGCTGCTCGAGCTCGTGCCGTTCCATCACGCCTCCGTGGGCCTGGAGCAGGCGCACCAGTGTGAGCTCGGTGGTCTCGAGCACGTCCGCAAGCGGCACCGGAAGGACGAGGCGCACGCGGTCGTCCTTCACGACGAACCCGGGGACGCGCTCGCAGAGCTCCCCGAGGATGTACTCGGGCATGACGAACTCCTTCATGCGCTCGTCGCGTCGCACGCCCGCGTGCAGGTCGGCGAGCGTGGCGTCTCCGGCGATGCTGAGGATCTTGACGACTCGTGTGACCACGGCGTTCCTTGCCACCGACGGCAGGCAGAACCAGCCGGTCCGCCGTTCGAGCCAGACGAAGTCGGACGGCTCTGATACGACGGCGAGCACCAGCTCGTCGTCCACCCACACGCCGAGGTTCGCCGCGACGCGCCCCGTGACGTCGCTCACGCGGGCGGCGCCGGCCCGCCGCACGATGGCGCGCGCGGTATCGACGATCGCCGCGATCACCTCGGAGGTGTCGGCCGTGGGGTCGGGAGGATTGGGGAGGACGACGCGCACGTCCTTGACAACGGCGAGTGTGAAGGGGGCCTCGTGTCCGAGGATCTCGGCGGCGCGCAGCAGGCCGGCGGGATCGAACGGGTGCGCGGCGATGTGCTCGTCGGCGAGACGCCGCGCGAGGTGCTTGGCCGTCGTGGGCGCGGCGTCTGCGGCGGCCAGCAGCGCGCGACGGAGCACCGGCGCCGGCACCCCGCCGCGATCGAGGTCGGCACCGGCGCGGATGCGCGTCGCCAGCCGTTCGCAGAGCTGCCGCACGCGTTCGCGTGTGATGCCACCGAACTCGCGGCCGGCAGCCTCGAGCGTGATGCCGCCGTGTCCGTCCCAGCCCCACTGGCGCACGCCCACGCGGGCCGTGCGACCGGGTTCGGCGCGCTCGGCGACGGCGGCGAGCTCGGCCTCGAGCGAAGGGGAGGAGGGTTCCACGCGCTCAGGATACACCAGGCGTCTCGCCGTCCCACACCCGAGCGGCGCCTTGTCAAGGCGCGGCCGGGTGCACGGCGGCCCTCGCCCCGGGGCGTGGGCAGAACGGCGCTCTCCCACCCCCGCGGGCGGTGCACTATGATGGGCGTCGGATACTGACGGCCGCACCCCAGGGGGAGCCGATGGCCACCGAGAAAGCCAAGAAGAGGCACGACGAGAGCACCTCCGGCCACGGCGGCCACAGGGAGAAGCTCGACCTCAAGACGTACGAGGCGGAGCTGGTCAAGCTCCAGATCGAGCTGGTCAAGCTGCAGGAGTGGATCAAGCACGCCGGCTTGCGCGTCGCCGTGATCTTCGAGGGCCGCGACGCGGCCGGCAAGGGCGGCACCATCAAGCGCGTCACCGAGCACCTCAACCCCCGCGTGGTGAGCATCGCCGCGCTCGGCACGCCCAACGATCGCGAGCGCACCGAGTGGTACTTCCAGCGGTACGTGGAGCAGCTGCCCGCGGCCGGCGAGATGGTCCTGTTCGACCGCTCCTGGTACAACCGCGCCGGTGTTGAGCGCGTCATGGGGTTCTGCACCGAGGACGAGGTGTGGGAGTTCTTCCGCACCTGCCCGGAGTTCGAGCGCATGCTCATCCGCAGCGGCATCATCCTGCTCAAGTACTGGTTCAGCGTGAGCGACGAGGAGCAGGAACGGCGCTTCCAGAGCCGCCTCAAGGATCCTCTCAAGCTGTGGAAGCTCAGCCCGATGGACCTGGAGAGCCGCCTGCGTTGGGTGGAGTACTCCAAGGCCAAGGACGAGATGTTCTCGTACACCGACACCAAGGACTCGCCCTGGTGGGTGGTGGACGCGGAGGACAAGCGCCGAGCGCGTCTCAATATGATCCACCACCTGCTGTCCGTGATCCCGTACGAGGACGTCCTGCCCAAGGACCTCAAGCTGGCGGACAGGCCGCCGGAGAAGGGCTACGTGCGGTCGCCCATGGACTCCCAGACGTTCGTGCCCGAGGCCTTCTGACCGCGGCAGGTTCCCCGCGACGGGGCCGGTTCACGCGAGACGACGCCGGCGCACGTGTGAGCGCAGAGGCCGGAACGGGTATGCAGGGATCACCGAAGGAGAGTGCCATGGACGATCAGCTGCAACGCCCCCGCGAGAAGGTAGCCGCCGCCGAGCGCGACGAGAAGCGTACCCTGATGGCTGTCGGTGTCGCCGTGCTCTGGCTGGCGATTTTTCTGCTGGTAGCAGGAACGCTGGCCGCGCGCGGGCTCTTCTAGACCCGGCGCATCGGCGTGACCGGCCGGCCCCCGCGAGCGCAGCTCGCGGGGGCCGGCCGCGTCTCGGGGGCACGCGGCCGCTTCCCCGGCCGGGCCGCCGGCCCAGGCGCGGTGGCGGGCCGAGTGGGGCGGTCAGTCGGTGGCGTCCTCGCCCCCGAACGGTTCGCCGATGAACGGCAGGTCGGGAAGGTCGGCCAGGGCACGGAGCGCGAGGCTGGCGGCAAGCGCGGCCAGATCGGTGAGGCCGGGATGCGGGTCGTCGCTGAGACGCGCGGCGAGCGCGTCGAAGCCGGCGCTGGCCTCTGCGATGTGATCGGACGTCGCCGCTCGAGAGGAGCCTGCCGCGCTCTCGGGCACGCACACCACCCACGCGAGGTGCTCGTCGACGCCGATGAGGGTGGTGGGGAGAGACATCCGGCTCCTTTCGCGAGATGTTGCGGCGCGGTCGCCCTCGGCGGACCCCGCCTCGAGGTGGCGAACGCCGCCGCCGGTCGGGCAGCGACACGCGGTCTGCAGCGACCGGTCGCGGGCACGGCGCGCGGCGCCCTTGTGGGGCCGGCAGGTCGGCGGCGGCGTTCGCTGATGAGGGTAGCAGGCGCGGCGGACGGAACTCCGCGCGCGTCCGCCGGGTGTTCCCCAACACTCCGGATGCGGGTACTATGCTCCGCACACTCACGGCTTTCCAGCGAAGGAGACGGCATGTCCGACAGCGTCTACAAGGTCATGGAAGTGATCGGCTCGAGCCCCACGTCGTGGGAAGAGGCGGCACGCAACGCCGTCGAGAAGGCCGGTATCCATCGCGAGGACCTGCGCGTGGCCGAGGCAGTCGAGTTCGATATGAAGATCGACAACAAGCAGATCGTGGCCTACCGCACCAAGGTGAAGATCTCCTACAAGTACCACGAGATGGTCTGACAGATCTCGCACGAGCGGTGCGGGGCGGTGGCCGTGGCCACCGCCCCGCACCGCCGTTCACGTACGGGGGGCGACCGGGGGGTCTATCGGTCGAGGTGCGACGCGAGTGCGTCGTCCGTGTGCCTCAGAGTCGGCCGCCGCGGGTACACAACAGGTCGGCGGCGGTCATCGGGACGATGCCGGCCTGCGCCTGCGGCCCCCGCCACGCGCCGGCCGGCGCCAGACCGGCGGCGCGCCCTCATCGCGGAACCCCGCCGCGCCCGAGTGGGAGGATGACAGTGGCACGTCTGCAGCTGAGCGATTTCGGTTCGATCTGGAAGACCGTCCGCGAGGTGGACATCAACGCCGTCCGCAGGGAGGCGGAGCAGCAGGCGACAATCGCGATCATCGGGCAACAGACGGCGCTGTGGCACGTCGACCGCCTGCTGCGCGAGGGGCCCAACCGCTACCCCCTCGTGCCGGAACAGCCGTACTTCCTGCCGCTCGCGGAGGCCGCCAAGTACCTGGACTACGTGAAGTCGGCCGACTTGCTGCTTCTGGCGCTCGACGCCCAAGGCTCCCTGAGCGAGGCTGAGGTCGCCGGCCTGCGCACGCTCGCCGCGGCGCCGCGCCCGCGCCAGGTCGTCTTCCTGATCGGCGCGGGTGCCGCCGCCCTCGACGCCGGCTCGTGGCCGGGCGCCGGCGTGGGCGGCGGGGCAGAGGGGGCCGCCGAGAACCTGGCCGCCTGGGGCCCGTATCTGGATCAGCGTATGGCGCAGGCCGTCGACCCGGAGGCTTACGGTGCCGGCATGAAGCTGTGCGGCGCCGTGCTCGACGCCCTGCCGCACGACCTGCGCCTGGCGGCTGCGCGGCGGCTGCCCGGCCTGCGGCCGCTCTTCGCCGCGCGGCTCACCACGGAGGTGTCCGTATCGAACGCCGCCGTCGCGCTGGCGTCTGGTGTGCCCAGCATCGTGCCGATCCTGGGCATCCCGCTGGCGGCCGCCGACACGCTCATCCTCACGAAGAACCAGGTGATGATGGTCTACCGGCTCGCCCTCGCCTGCGGCGCCGAGCCGGACTTCCAGAAGCGCATGATCGAGATCACCCCGGTCATCGGCGGCGCCGTGGTGTGGCGCCAGATCGCCGGGGCGCTCGTCGGGCTCGTGCCGGGGTACGGCATCGTCCCGAAGACGGCAGTGGCGTTCGGCGGCACGTACATCGTCGGTGCTGGCGGCGACGCGCTGGTACGAGACGGGCCTGCTCACCGACGAGGAACGCAGGCGCATCACCGCCGAGGCCGCGACCAGGGCGAAGGAGGCGGCCACGGCGATGGCTGTCCAGGCGAAGAGCGCCGGCGAGAAGGCCCGCTCAGCGGGCGACAAGGCCGGCGCACAGGCCAGGAGCGCCGCGCACGGCGTGGCCGAGCGGGCGCGCACCACGCGCGACACGGTGCTCGCGCAGGCGCGGGACGCCGGCGAGCGCGTGCGCACGGCCGGCCGCAAGGTCACGCGCCGCCAGAAGGACGACGCGCCGGGCGGGTGAGCGGGCGCGGCCGCTTCGTCACGGCCCGAGCGTGGCGTACAGCTCGTCGGCGAAGGGCAGCAGAAGCTCGGTCTCGGGGTGCCTGAGCTGCCGGGGGTCGGCAGCCTCCCAGCGGCCGAGCCGCACGCGGTCCAGCGCGTCCGCGTCCTTGAGGAGCCACAGGATGCGCAGGGCCCGGCAGGGATCCTGGGGGACGCCGGCATCCCGACCGTCCGACCGCCGCGCGGACCACTCGTCGAGCTCGCTCACCGCCGTCCGGTCCGGTCGCGAGTGGTACGTCACGGCGAACAGCACGAGGCAGGACTCGCTCCGCGTGAGGCCGGCGACGAGGCCCAGCCGTCGCGCCCGGGACGCGCTCGCGGCCCCGTGCCGCGGATCCTCGCCGTCGTGCCGCCGGCCGATATCGTGCAGCAGGGCGGCGCGCAGCACGAGGCGCGTGTCGTCCTCACCCCACCCAAGGAGCGCCGTGAGGCGCTGGGCGTAGATGTGCACACGCTGCGCGTGGCGCACGCCGTGCAGGCGCGAGTCGTGCCGGAACCACTGGGACGGCACCTGCGGGGCGCGGGCGAGCCAGGCGGCGACCTCGCCGGCCTCGGTCACGCGAGTCCCAGGGCGTCGAGCTGCTCCGCCAGCGCGCCGGGTCGCAGGTGGAGCATGGCGGCAGCGTCCTCGAGGCTGAGCCGGCCGTCGCGGAGCGCGGCGAGCGCCCGGGCGCGCATGCACGCCGGCACGCGCAGCACCGCCGGCGGGCCGAACTCGCCCACGGGCAGGACCTCGGCCGGCGTGAGGTGCGCCAGCGTGTCCTTGGGCCCGCCCAGGAACGCCTGCCGCGGGAGGAGCTCCCACTCCTGGTGCTTCATCTGCGAGCGCAGCGCGGTGAACTGCTTGACGTGGAGGCGGCCCGCCGCGCGGGAGCGGAAGAGGGCTGCCCAAGCGCTGATGCCGAACGCATTGGCGAGCTCGAGGAGCGTGTCGAGGCCCGGGTTGCGGGGCAGGTCCTGGCGGCGGCCGTACCAGCGGTCGACGGCGCGCACCGGGGCGAGGAACTCCTCGGCGAAGTCGTTGGCGGCGGCCTCACGAGGATTGGCGCGGCTCCAGCCGATGCTCTCGTCAACCACGTCGCCGTGACCCAGCACGAGGTGGGCGAACGCGTGCACCAGGGCGAAGCGCTGCAAGACCACGGGGCGCCCGGCGTTGACGAACACGAAGGGCACCCCGTCCTCCACCACGGTGGCGGCGACGGGGTGCGGGTCGCTCTCGATGCCGATGCGTGCGGCGAGCTCCGGCTCGGGACCGCTCACGCGGGCGACGACCACCTGGACGCCGAGGCCGTCCTCGACGAGCGGGACGAGGTCCGGCACCGGGCCGTCGTCAGGCTCCACGTGGAGCTCGCCGCGCCAGAACCGGGCGACGCGGTCGTAGAGCACGTCGCCCGCCCCCGGCGGCGGGATCACCGGCTGCCATGGCCGCGCCGCGAACGCCGGCTTGCCCTCGGCGGTCTGCCCCGTGCTCCACGGGAGGTCCGGCCCGGTCTGCTCCGTCAGCTCCCGCAGGACGAACCAGTCGCGCACGACGCCGGCGACGGCCGCCGCCCAGTCCTCGCCGGCGGTGCGCGCGGAGGCGCCGGCGGGGAGCGCGGCCTGCGCGGCCTGGAGGGCCTCGGCGCGAAGGGCTTCGGCGGGGAGGGCGCCGGCGAGTACGTCGGGCCCGGGGGGCTCGGGTCCGGGCGAGGCGGCCGGCGGCAGGGGCGCAGACGTGCGTGACATCGGCAGCACGCCCGGCGCCGCCGCGGCGGCGACCGGCGCCTCGCCGGCCGCCAGAGGTGGTGCGCCGCCGACGCTCCCGGCCCCGACGAAGCCGTCCACGTCCGGGTGTTCGAAGGCGCGGTCCGGGTGCAGCGCCCGGAACGCGAGAGGGCGCTCCCCGGGCGCGCGCCGCGCGCCGCCGGACTCCCCGCGAGGGGCCGCCCGGTGTCTCGCCCGTTCGATGGCGGTGAGCAGCTCGTGCTCGCCCGAGGCCGGCCTCGTCGCCCGGGCGGCGCTCGATCGCCGCACCTCGGCGTAGTCCGGCCGGCCCCACGCCCGTCCGGTGCCGGTCGCCTGTCCGCTGCCGCTCCCGAGCAGTGCGTCGGCGCTCACGTGGAACAGGTCGGCGAAGCGCTGCAGCTCGGCGGCCGAGACGCGCCGCCGTCCGGCCTCGACGCGGCTGACGGCGGATTGATCCAGACCCACCGCTCCGGCGAGCTCGCGCTGGCTCCAGCCGCGCTGCGCGCGCAGGCGCGCTATCCGCGTCCCGACGTCTTCTTGATGCTCTGCGCGCATCGTTTCCGTCCCCTTGTGTCGCTACATTGAGTCTAGCAGGTCGTTCTCCGCACCGATCAGGTTCCCTCCCGACTGGGAGGACCGCTCTTGCAATAGATGTTAGTATCACATATACTCCGGGAATAGTGAAGACGTATCGATGCTCAATAGTCATGAACTGCTGGCCCCAGCCTCGGATGGGAGGAGCCGCTCGCCGGCCGGACCGGGCCGACGAGCGGCGTTATGGAGAGGAGACACCCATGGCCGATACGCACGACGCCTTCGCGGCCGACACTCTGACGCGCACGCTGTGTCTGGGCGAGCGCCTGACGCACGGGCCGCTGGCCGTGTTCCCGTTGTTCACCGACCGGGACGCGCCCCAGGCCCCGCGCCCGCACTTCGTCACACTCCGGCAGGCGCTGAACGAGGGTCTGGTCACCGTGACCGAAGTGAGCGAGAGCGGGTCGGTCCCCGACTTGCGTCTCGTCAACAACGGCGACCGTCGCGTGCTCGTGCTCGACGGCGAGGAGCTGCGCGGCGCGAAGCAGAACCGCGTGCTCAACACCAGCATCCTGGTGTGCGGGCACAGCACCCTGGTGGTGCCGGTCAGCTGCACCGAGGCCGGCCGCTGGTCCTACGCTTCGCGCGAGTTCGCCGAAAGTGAGATCGTCGCCGAGCGGCAGGTCAGGCGAGCCATGCGCGAGACCACGCACGCCGCGCTGGCCGCCGGCGCAGGCCACCGCACCGACCAGGGGCGCGTGTGGCGCGAGGTCGACGCCGTGCACGCCAGGCAGCAGACGCGCTCGGCCACGCACGCGATGCGCGACTCGTACGAGCTCAAGAAGCGTGACCTCGACGAGGTCGTCGCCGCGTTCCCTCTGAGCGACCACCAGAAGGGCGTGCTCGTCCTGCACGGCGGGCGCGTCGTCGGCCTGGACTACGTGTCGCGCTCGCGGCAGTACGCGGACCTGCACGACAAGCTGCTGCGCAGCTACGCCTTCGAGGCGCTCGTGCGAAACGGGGAGCCGGGCGATCGCGTTGTCGCCGAGGCGTTCCTCGGTCGCATCGCCGGGCTCGGCGGCCGGCGCTTCAAGAGCCCGGGGCTCGGCTGGGACGTGCGCTTCCAGGGCGCCGGCGTGCTGGGCTCGGCCCTCGTGTACCGCGGCAGTGCCGTGCACGCCGCCTTCTTCGACGTGGGCGACGTCGACGGCGCCGGCGAGCCCGGCGCCGAGCGGCCGCGGCAGCCCGAGTGGCGCATCGCCGACGCCCGCGAGCGCGCCCGGCGGCGGACGGCCGGGTGAGAGCCGCCGCCGGCACCACCGAAAGGAGTCACCATGCAAGATGAGACGCGCCAAAGGTCGTACCGGGCCGCGGCCGCCATCACGCGGGAGAAGCTCCGGCGCGACGCGCCGGAGAGGGCCCGCGCCCTCGACCAGGTCGAGGACAGCGACATCGTGGTGGTGGGCGGCATCTACGATCACGTCGAGTCCGTGCTCCAGGCGCTCGACGTGCCCCACTCGCTGGTCGCGCCGGAGCAGGTCGACCATCTCACGCTGCGCCCCGAGCAGCTGCTCATCGTCAACTGCCCGGGCAACGTCTCGCCGGCCGCGCTGCGCAGGATCCGTGCGTTCGTCGAGGCCGGTGGCAGCCTGTTCACCACCGACTGGGCGCTCAAGCACGTCATCGAGCCGGCCTTCCCTGGTGTGCTGGCATTCGAGAAGGCGCCCACGCGCGACGACGTGGTGCGCATCGAGGTCCGCGACCCGGACAGCATCTACCTGCAGGGCGTGCTGGACGGCCAGGACGACCCGCAGTGGTGGCTGGAGGGGTCCTCGTACCCCATCACCGATCCTGGACGAGGAGCGCGTGCGAGTGCTCATCACGAGCCGCGAGCTGGGGGAGAAGTACGGTGAGACGCCGGTGGCGGTGTGGTTCCGCTGGGGCGAGGGCGACGTGTTCCACATGATCAGCCACTACTACCTGCAACGCACCGAGCTGCGCACTGCGCGGCACCGAGGCGCCGCCGCCGGCTACTTCGCCGAGCAGGCGGTGACCATGTCGCCGGCCATGGTGCGTGAGTTCGGCGACCTCAGTCTCGCCGACGTGGAATCGGCCAAGCCCTCGGCGGCGTTCATGGCGAACGTCATCATCGAGAAGAAGCGGGCCGCCGAGCGGCGCGAGGAGGCCGCGCCAGGCAGCGGCGCCGCTCGCGACGCTTCCGCGTCGGACGGCGGGCCGCCGGTCGCCCCTCCGCCTGACGCTCCGAAGGATCCGGAGTGACCCGATGCCTCTGGACTGCGAGGAGCGGGTGCCGGCCGCGCGGTGGGAGGTGCGAGGCCCCGCGCCTCCCGCCGCGCCCGCCGTCAGGGCGCCTCTCAGCAGCTCACCGTCGCCTCTCTGTGGTCGTCGTCGTCGACGTGCCGCAGCCACTCGGCGCAGGCGAGGAATTCCTCGTCGCAGGTCACGCAACGGTACTTGTCGACTTTCGCCGTGTCACCGTGCATGGTGTTCATGTGGTACTCCAGGCTGCGGTGCGAGTCGAACTCCGCTCTGCAGTGTGGGCACGGGAACATCTGGAAGCTCATGGTGGACCCCCTCGCGGCAGTTTCGAGCGTAGTACTAGTCAATACCCGCAGAAGCGAGGGGCCACACACAAGGAGGACTGCGATGAACGGTGATGCGGGCGTGCGCGACGATGTCGGGAGCCGCATGGAGGTGGTGGAGGGCGACATCACCGGACTCGACGTCGACGCGATCGTGAACGCGGCGAACTCCTCGCTGCGCGGCGGCGGCGGGGTGGACGGCGCCATACACCGGGCGGCGGGGCCGCTGCTGGTGCGGGAGTCGGCGTCCCTGGCGCCCTGCCCGGCCGGCGAGGCGCGGATCACGAAGGGATACGACCTGCCGGCGCGGCACGTGATCCACACGGTGGGACCCGTGTGGCACGGCGGCGAAAGTGGCGAGGCCGGGCTGTTGCGGTCGTGCTACACGGGATCTCTCCGACTGGCGGAGGAGACCGGACTGCAGAGCATCGCCTTTCCCGGTATCTCCACCGGCGTCTACGGCTACCCGGCCGACCAGGCGTGCGAGGTGGCCGTGAGCGCCGTCACCGACTGGCTCACGGCTCACGACCTGCCGCAGCGGGTCGTGTTCTGCTGCTTCGGGGCAAGCGCCGCGGCGTTGTACCGGCGGCGCCTCGGCAGCGAGGCCTGAGGGGGCGTAGGGGCTCCACGGCCGAGGCGCTGGTCTGGGTAACGGGGGCCGGGCCCGACGTCGGGCGGCCCGGCCGCAGGGTGGCCCTCGGGAGCCTCGAGGCCTCGGGCCCGCCGTCCTCGTCGCCTTCGCCGACCTCGTCTCGTACCGCTTCGTGACCGGCGCCTTCGGCGAAGGTACGCTGACGCTGCGCGCGCGGTACCATGGCCTTCGTCGAGGTGGCGGGCCAGGATCCGACCGGGTTCTCGGTGGACCTGGCCGCGGAGATCGCCGAGCGCCTGGGCCGCACGCTCCAGGTGACGTTCGAGCAGTTCTCCGACCTCTTCCCGATGGTGGACGCCGGGGCGGCGGACATCGCGATGTCCGCCATCAGCATCACTCCCCAGCGCCGGAAGCAGGTCGACTTCTCGGCGCCGTACTTCGACTCGGGCCAGGCGCTGCTGGTGCGCACCGGTTCCGGGATCACCGGGACGCAGGACCTGGAGGGCAGGGCCGTGGGCGCGCTGGAGGGCTCGACGAACGAGCAGGAGGCCGAGCGCATCGCCGGCGTCGGCCGCATCGTGACCTTTGCCGACAAGGAGCCGATGTTCGACGCGCTCCTGGAGGGCACGCTCGACGCGGTCGTTTGCGACACACCGTTCGCGCTGTACAACGCCAGGCTGACCGGGCAGACACAGGTCGCCGAGACCCTCACGACCGGAGACCGGTACGGCATCGCCTTGAAGAAGGGGAACACCGAGCTGCGGGGCGCCGTCGACGACGCCCTGGCGGAAATCAAGGCAGACGGCACCTACGACCGGCTGTACGTGGAGTACTTCGGGGAGTGAGGCAGGCGGCGGGCGCGCGCGGCCAATGCGGGAGCGCCCGTGGAGCCCCACGGCCGCCTGCGCTGCGGCCGTCAGTTCGGGTGGTACCCGTGCGGCCAGGCGGCGCCCGGCGTCGGTCCGTCCGGCGCCGGCGCGCCGCCTCCGCCGAGGACGTTCTCGAGCGTGGCGTCGGCGAGGGCGACGAGGACGCCGGCGATCTCCTCGGCGGTGCAGTCGAAGCCCTCGCTGCGGATGAGTTGCATCCGCGCGTCCACGTCCTGCTCGGCCAGCACCCTGGCGCGGAACTCGTCGTCCGCGTGCACCCGCTCGATGAACCGTCTGGCCTGCTCGATGGACACCTGACTCCCTCGCTCCGAGCCGCGGGCCGTGCGCCTCGACAGGCGCGCCGGCTCGTTCTGCCTTCGTTATCGGCAGGGGGCCGCCGCCGGTGCAGTCCCGAGTCGCTGCCGGAGTGACAGGCGCGCGCTCGTCCCGGCGCCGTCCCGGCCTGCCTGCCCGGCGCCGTCCTGGCCGTCGGAGCAATCCGTCGATCCAGCGCCGCCAGCGCGTGCGGAAGAGCTGCAGCTGGCGGCGCTCCCGGTCCGGCGGCAGGTCGGCGGCCGTGATGGACCGGAGCGCCAGTCTCTCGAGTGTCTCGAGCCGGCCGGGCCAAGAAGTCGGCCGGGCCGCGGCGCGGTCAGCCGGGCCGGACGATGCCGCGGCGCTCGTAGGCCGCCGCGGCCTCGCGGACGAGCACTGCGCACAGGGGCGCGGCCGCGGCGTCCAGACGGGTGGCGAGCGCCTCCAGCTCTGGCCCAGTCGAGCGGCCGGGCCGGAGCGTCTCGTAGATGGCGAGCACGTCGTCGTCCGGAAGAGCGGTGAGTTCGGCGGCGCGCCGCAGGTTCTCGCCGAGCTGCGGGTTGCCGTGCTCCTCGGCGACGGCGGCCTGGCGGCGCAGCGTGTCGGGGTGGACGCGCAGGTCAGCTGGGGAGAGGTCGCCGCGAACGGCGGCCTCCAGCGTGAGCTCCTCGAGCGGCCGGCCGCTCAGGGCGCGGCAGACGAAGCCGTCCGCGCCGGTCATCGCCGGACCTCCAGGTCGACGGGCGGCGCGCCCGGCACTGCCTCGCCGCGCTCGATGGCCACGAGCGCGACGACCTCGGCGTGGAAGCGCGCCTCGATGGCCCAGTCGGTGTACGGGTTGCGCACCGGCGCCGGCCGCTCGCCTTTGGCGTAGCCCGCCGCGTTCGCGCCGAGCTCCCGGTACATCTCGAGCGTCAGGAGCGGCGCGATGGAGAGCAGCTCGAGGCAGGCGAGCGGTGCCAGCCCGCGCTGGTGGATGAGCGCCGTGCCCTTGGCCTGCAGTCCGACGGCGACGCCGGAGCCGGCCAGCTCAGCCGCGGTGAGGCCGATCACCCCGAGGTCAACTGTTGACTGCACGCGCACGATGCGCGCGCGGCAGCCCTCGGCCTCGATGCCGGCGACGACCGCGTCGAGCGCGTCGCCGGCCGGCAGGCCGGCCATCGTGAACCAGAGCTTGGTCGCGAAAGCCGGCGAGACCCCGACGCAGACCTCGAGCGCGTCGGCGCCGGCCTCGGCCGGGCCGCGCTCGACGAGGCGAAAGGACGCGGCCTCCGGCGTCGCACGGCCGGCCGCGTGCCGCGCCAGCAGGTCGTCCCGCGAGCGCTCCTGGCGGATCGCGGCGATCTCGCGGCGCCTCGCGGCCGAGACTTCGTAGCCGGTTCCCGGCCCCTGGTAGTCGTTCGGATCGGTCACCTTCGACAGCACGTTCAGGTGCTCGTCGAAGATCGCCGCCGTCTGCAGATAGTCGCCCGCGACCCGGGCGCGTCCCAGGGCGAACACGCGCCCGGCCTCCTCTTCGAAGCCCGTCGCCCACAGCGCGCGCACCACGTCCAGGACGCCGGTCTGCTTCGCAAGGATCGCGTCCGCGGCGTGCAACACCGCCTGCGGGTCCGGAGGCGTGACGTCTTTGGAGCCCTCGGCGTTGACGACCTCTACGACGTGCTCCTCGGTGAAGCCGGGGGCCGGGCCGTCGTCCACCAGCCCCAACTCGCGGTACACGGCGAGGCACGCCCGCGCCGCGCGCTCGCGCACCTCCCGCACGCGCACCTCCGTGACCGGGCGCAGGGCGCCGTCCGTGTCCCAGTCGCGCTGCAGCACGAGATAGTCGTCCAGGTCCTCCGCGTTGAAGTTACTGGGCCCGAACATGTTGTCGTAGCGCGGTATCGAGCCGAAGCCGCTGAACAGGAAGTCCGAGCCGGCCAGGAACAGGGGGACGGTATGCGCGGTACGGCGCATGTCCGACTCGCTCACGAGGGCGTCGTTGCCCGAGCACGACTCGAGGTCGCGGAGCATGACGAGGAGGTTCTCGGCGAGCAGTTCGCGCATGCCGCCGGGGACGGCGCCGACGACGCTGGCGGCGTCGATGCCGCCGTTCTGCACGCCCTGGGCGCCCATGGCGCGGGCCAGGGCGACGCAGCGGGATTCGAGCGAGAACATGGAGCGGCCCTCGGCGGCGCCCATGAGCGCCTCCGCGCCGCCGCCGCTGGTGACTCGCATCTTGAGGCCGCGCGAGGCGTAGGCGGAGCAGAGGAAGGCCTTGGACCAGGGCGTGTCGTCGCCGTCGAGGAAGACCTTTTCCGTGCCGTAGAGGCTGACCGTCTCGGCGTAGGTGGTGAGGCCACGGAGGCCGAGGTCGAGTTCGAGGGCCTCCTCGACCGAGCACTGCGTGATGGCGCCGGCGGAGCCGACCTGCGAGCCGATGAGCACGGCGAGCGCGTTGGACGGGGCGTCGGCGTTGACCGGCACCGTGGTCTCGACCTCGCGGAAGCCGTAGGCGACCGCGGTGGCCGCGTCGGCGGCGAGCAGCAGCGGGTCGTCGAGCCGGTTGGTGACGTGCGCCTGGTTGCTGGGCGTGCGGCGTACGCGCATCTTCGCGACGGCGATCTGGAGTTCGACCGGGCGCAGCAGGGCGACGACGCGGGCGAGCTTCTCCGGCGTCGCCCCGGCGGCGAGGCGCACGACCTCCGTGCGCGGCACGTTGGGGTCGACGATGAGGCGGGCGAACGCGACGTCGTCGAGGGCGTTCGCCTCGGCGGCGACGGCGACGTCGATGCCGCGCGCGGCGATGAAGGCGTCGATGAGGTCGAAGTCCGGGGCCGGCGTGCCGTCGAGTTCGAGGACAGCTCCGCACTCGTCGTCAACCAGGATGCCGGGCTCGGGATCGTTCGCGGAGGCGAACGCGACGAGCCCGGCCTCGTGGTCCTCCGCCGCGAAGCCGTCCAGATTGACCGGCCGACCGTCGAGTGCCGCGAAGCGGCCGAGGCGCTGTCTCTGCTCGTGCACGCATCCCGTCCCGGTCAGGTGCCCTCGTGCTCCCCGGACGAATCTACCACGCCGGCGTGCCGGCCGCCCTACGCTCGAGGGATCGTCCCCTTGGTCCGGGCATCGTCACAAGGCGCTGCCGCCCGGCGGAAACCCTGAGTTCGGCACGGCGCTCAGGGTGCTGCAGGCGCTGGGCCTGAGGCTGCACGCCGGGCTGCGTTGATCGCGCGCGTCGCCGCGGTGAGCGCCCGAAGCGCCAAGCGCTGCGGCTGGCCGGGCGCTTGCCCTCCGTCGAGCCGGATGTCCCGGGGTCTTCGCAGTCCTACGCTGTACGTGAACTGCTGACCACTGCCCAACTGCTTCGCGGGGTTGTCGGACGACTGAGCGCTTTGGCGCCGGGTGATCTGCGGGCGCATTCGGGCCGCCGGTCGAATCATGTCGATTGTCTCCCGTCGACGGCGGTGACGCCGTTGCCGGCGCTCAGGGAGCTCCCTATCATCGGGTCATGAGCACACCGGCCATCGACATCGGGACATCGAGCCTGGGCGTGAGGACGAGGTCGAGTGACCAGCAAGGCCAGTCGCTATACTGGTTCTCTGCAAGGAGGCCCAATGCGCTATCGCATCGCCATTCACCAGTCTGAGGAAGGCTACTCTGTCTCGGTCCCCGGCCTGCCGGGGTGTTGGTCTCAGGGCGCCACCGACGCCGAGGCGGTCGAGAACATCAAGGATGCGATCCGTGAGTACCTCGCCGTCGTCGAGGACCAGCTTCGCGGCGAGGAGATCCGCGAGATCGACGTGGCAGTCTGACCTTGCCGCGGATCCCCGGCATCAACCACCTTGATGCCGTGCGCGCTGCAGAAGGCCGGCTTTGAGATCGTCCGTCAAGGCAAGCACATCGTCATGTCGAACGGCACGCGCATCCTGACCATCCCGAGGCACGACCCGGTCAACGCCTTCACGCTCGGGGGGATCGTGCGCGACGCCGGACTCACCGTCGAGCAGTTCCGTGAGCTGCTGTGACCTTGACCTCGCCGGCTGCCTCGAGGAACTGTGCGCGGCGTCGGCTCCTTCACCCCCATGGCCTCGGCAGACGTCGCGCGCCGTCCGCGCGTGGTGTACGACTTCGTTGCGGCGTGGCGGCCGACTGGCGGCGCGGATGAGACCATTGTTCTCGACCGCGCAAGTCACAGATTGACAAGTCGTGACTGCACAAGTCGTGGCTTTGCTGGTCGCCTGCAGGGATAGCCGGTGGCGGCAGCGGCACGCGAGCAGGGACTGCTCAGCTCATTGGGCTGGCCCCCACCGCGTAGCCCATAGCCCGGTACCCCGCCAGCCGCTTCTGGTGCATGCGGACCAACACCGGGACGCCGGCGTCCACGTAGTCGTAGATGAGCGCCTCCGCCTTGCCGGCGTGCTCGCGGTGCAGGCGGCCGGCGTACTGCTGCAGTGTCCCTCGCCAGGCGACGGGCATGGCGAGGAACAGCGTGTCCAGGCGGGCGTCGTCGAACCCCTCGCCGACGCAGCGGCCGGTGGCGACGATGACGCGTGGCTCGTCGGCTGCCGTCGTCGCCATCGCTTCGGCGATGGCGCGTCGCCGCTTCGCTCCCATGCCTCCGGACATGACGAACACGGCACCCACCGACTCCCTCAACGCGGCGGCGAGGAAGTCCCGATGCTCCGTGCGCTCCGTGAGGACGAGCGGGGAGCGTCCGTCGGCGACGGCCGCGAGCACATCGGCGACGATGAGGTCATTGCGAGCCGAGTCCGCGGCCAGCGCCGAGTAGACGGTCTGGATGCCCGGCTCGAGGTCGGTCGCAGGCATCAGGAACACGGTCTCCCTCACGACCACCCGATGGTCGAACGAGCGTGCGGTCGCCTGGAGCCTTCGCGTCGGTGCGGTATCTGATGGGGCCGCACTGCATCGTGATGATGGGGTGGTGCCCGTCCCGGCGCACCGGCGTCGCGGTGAGCCCGACGACGTAGCGCGCCCGCACCTGCCTCATCACGCGCTCGAAGCTGAACGCCGAGACGTGGTGGCACTCGTCGACGATCACCTGTCCGTAGTCGGCCACCAGATCGGCCACTACTCCCTTGCTGTTCAGCGACTGGATCACGGCGACGTCGATGGTCCCCTTGGGCCTCATGCGACCGCCCCCGATCGCGCCGATGTCGCTGACGGACAGGTCGAGGAACGCCGCGAGCCGCTCGCGCCACTGGTCCATGAGTTGCCGGCGGTGGACGAGCACGAGGGTGTTGACCTCGCGGGCGGCGATGAGCCAGGCACCGACCACGGTCTTGCCGAACGCCGTGGCGGCGCAGAGCACGCCGTCCTCGTGCGCCAGGATCGCCTGGGCGGCGTCGCGTTGCTGCGCCGTGAGCTCACCGTGGAACGTCGTCTCGAGGGGCTGACCGTCGGTGCGCTCGTCCCGGAGCCGCGGTTCGATGCCGTGCGACTCGAGCAGATCGACGACGGCGCCGAGGCAGCCACGCGGCAGCGCGATGTGGCCGGGGAGCTCCTCCGCGCAGCAGATCAGCCGCGGCTTCGCGAAGGTCGGCAGGCGCATGGCCTGCGCCCGGTAGAACTCCGGGTTCTCGAACGCGGCGAGCCGGACGAGCCTGTCCTGCAGGCCCTGAGGCAGACTCTTGCTGGTCACGAAGATGAGGCTGCCCCGAACGACGTCGACGGTCTCGGGAAACGGTCCCTCGATGCGGGGCAGCGGCCGCCGACCGGAAGGTGGAAGTGTCCACGGCTCGTCGGCGCCATCCACGACCGCCATCCGCTCACCGAGAGCATCCGTCCCGTCCAGCGCGGCTGTCAGCACGCGGGCGACGTCCTTCGCACTCAGCCGCATCACGCTCGAGAGGAAGCCCCACTGGTCCGGCGCCGCGTGGAGCTCGCGGTCCACGAACACGCTCCTGCCGTCGTCACGCGGCTGTCGCTGCAGGGGGAGTGCGATGAGGTTGCCGAATCCGCCCTTGGGCAGTGTGTCCTGGCCGGGGAAGAGACGGTCGTAGGAGTCGAGGCCGACCTCGTGGCGGCGCGCGGTCGTCCGCGTCAGCAGGGCGGAGCCGAGGCGTCGCGCCTGAGCTGCGGGGACGGCTATCGTGAAGAACAGCCACACATGGGCGCCGGTGCCTGATCGGGAGATCTCGACGCTGACGGGCACGCCGAGCTCGTCGCAGACCTCCGTGAATGCCGAGACATCCCGTTGCCAGTCGGCCTTGTCGAAGTCGAGCGCGAGGAGGCGGCAGGTGTCGTCAGGCAGCAGCGGGTAGATGCCGATCGTGTGCCGTCCCGCGAGATGGTCGCGGACCACTGCATCTGTGACGGGGAGCAGGTCGCGGTTGGCGCAATCGGCGCACTTGACCTGGGGCTTGCTGCAGAGCGAGCGGTCCCACTCATGGGCGCAGGCGGGTGCGTAGCCGGCTCGGCCGGTCTTGCTCTGCCAGCGCACGGCGAACACGTCCTCGCGACCAGCGAAGAGGGAGCGGAAGAGGGCGATCTTGGCCGGGACCGGGGAATCGGAGGTCACCGGGGCACCGGCTTTCTGGCCGCCGCGTGCAGCCTGGCTGGGGCTCTGTGCGCACGGAGACGACGGCCACGGTCCCGGCTGAGCCGCCTCCGGTGCCAGTCCGAGTCGTGCCCGCAGCCGGGCGTTCTCCGCGAGCAGTCTGTCGCATTCGGCGCGGAGAGCGGACGGGTCATCTCGTTCGCCGTTGCCGGGCATGAGTTCATTGTCGCAGCGAGGTGGACGAATCGGAACCGGCGGTGGTGGTAAGCGCGGCTCTTCCGTCCGACCCAAAACGTATGCTGCTCAGTCCTGGGAGGCGTGCCAGCGCCGGCCCGGAACGAGCGGGTGCGGGCGTGGAGGTGCGCGACGGAGGGGGTCGCCATGACGACGCGCAGAGACAGCTCCTACATCTGGGTCACCTGGATCACCGGAATCCTCTCGGCCGACAAGCACTGCGAGTGGGGGGCCTGGTTCCGCGCCCACTACCAGGGCTACGACAAGGTGCCCAGCGACTTCGATCTGGCCGCCTACAAGGCCGCGCACGGCGAGATGGTCCGCACGCGGGCCGACGCGCTCAGGGCTGGCGGCTGGACGGTGCATGTCGAGGGCCAGAACAAGTTCTCGCTGAAGGGCAAGGCGGCCACGCTCGGCGGCGTCGCCGACATCGTGGCTATCCGTGGCGGCGAGGGCCTGGTGGTCGACTGCAAGTCGGGCAAGCAGCGCGACTCGGACGCGTTGCAGGTGCTCACGTACATGCTGGTGCTGCCGTACACGCACGCGGCGTGCAAGGACGTCGCGCTCGCCGGCGAGGTCCAGTACCGCGAGGCGAGCGTCTGTATCGCGCCCGAGCAGCTCACCGATGAGATGCGCTGGCTCATCCGCAGCGTCATCGAGCGCGTCGGTGGTCCGGAGGAGCCAGCCAAGGTGCCGAGCCTCTCGGAGTGCCGCTTCTGCGACCTCACCTCGGTCGACTGCCCGGAGCGCGTGGAGCCGGAGCCGGCGGCGGACTCGGTAGACCACGATTTGTTCTGAGCGCGACGCCTGCCGCTTGAGCTTGGACGCTCTGCTCGGCGCAGTTGTCTGCGTCAAGTCGTGCCGGCCTTCAACGTCACCCCTCCTGCCCTTTCGTCATCCTCCCGCGTCTCGGCTGCTCCGTCTACGCTATGGGTGGCATGGAGCGGACGACCGGGCACGATGACGCAGCCACCACACTCACTATCTCTTGAGGGCGCCTCGGGTATGACGTATCATCATACTGGGAGGTGCGACATGGGACGCGCGAAGATCGCCATCACTATCGACCAGGCGACACTCGGCTCGATTGACCGGCTGGTGTCCGAGCATCGTTTTCCCAGCCGCAGTCAGGCCATCCAGGAAGCCCTGGACGAGAAGCTCGCGAGGCTGGCGCACACCCGTCTGGCGGAGGAGTGCGCCAAGCTCGACCCGGGTACCGAGCAGGCGCTCGCCGACGAAGGCATGGGCGCCGAGCTGGCTGAGTGGCCGGACTACTGAGAGGAGAGATCCGCTGGGCCGACCTCGACCCGACTCGCGGGCACGAGCAGTCGGGTCAGAGGCCCGTCCTCATCCTGAGCGCCGACGTCTTCAATGAGCGCTCGGGCACAGTGATCGCTGTAGCGATCACGTCTCAGCCCCCGCGGGCGGGCTTTCCCCTGACGTTGGAGATCGCGTCCGCGCAACTCCCGAAGCCGTCATGGGTCAAGATCAGCCAGATCCGCACGCTGTCGGTCCGGCGTTTCGGTCATCGACTCGGGACCGTCTCTCATGAGGAAGTCGCGCGGGTGATCGAGGGCCTGACCGAGATCCTGGGAGCCTGACGCCGGGGGCGCCGGCCGCTGCCTGCGCAGGACTCGCCTGCCCGCGCCTCCTTCACGCTCGAGGCAGCGCAACGCAAAGGACTGACTCTTGACGCCCGTGACGGCTCCCATAGGCTTGCAGGGAAGAGAGCATGGGGCCTTGCCCCGTGCGGGAGGCCGGCCGGGGGGCCGGTCACCTCGGGCCAGGGGGTAACGACATGTCTGAGAACGGTTCGAAGCAGGGCGACACGCGTGCGTCGCGAGGACGGCGCGCAACGCGGACGTCGAGAGGCCGGCGCGCGATTGGCGTAGCCCGCGCGGCGTGGCTCGTGGTGCTGGTCGCGCTGCTGCTGACGGCGGCGGGGGCCTACGGCGCCGCCGCCGCACACGCCGCCAAGCCCCATCTGACGGCCGCCGAGAAGCAGTTCCTCGCGCAGCTCGACGGCGACTACGCCTGGGAGGTCATGTTCAAGCAGGTGTACGGCTGGGGGGTGCCCAACTTCGACCCCTGGTTCAACCAGACGGTCGGCGGCACGGCGGCCTCGCAGGCCACCATCGCTGCCCTGGTCGCCGAGATGAAGGCCATCGGCCTGGAACCGGGTTGCGCGGGCGGGCTGTACACGGAGGCGTTCCCCATCGACGGCTGGGAGGACCTGGGTTCGTCGGCCAAGGTCGTCAGCCCCTATCACTGGACGATCTCGCCGAGTCATCAGGTGTACAAGGGCGTCGGCACGGGGCCCGGCGGCGTGACCGCCGAGCTCGTCGACGTGGGCAACGGCCGCTGGGCCGACTTCGAGAAGGCCGGCGACATCAGCGGCAAGATCGTGTTGCTGCACCGCGCCGACCCGATGTTCTACGGCGGCCCGAGCCTGGCCGAGGCCGAGGCGCGCGGCGCCGTGGGCGCCCTCATGGACTACCCCGTCACCGGCAAGACCATCCTCAAGACCGACGAGATCGCCGAGTTCATCCCTACCCTCTACATCCGCCAGATCGAGTGGAACAGGCTGGCCGCCGACCTGCGCGCCCGCAAAAAGCTCACCGTGAAGCTCGTCGTGGACAACGAGGTGGGCGACTACCCGATGGCGCAGAACGTGGTCGGCATGATCCCCGGAAGCGTGCACCCGGAGGAGTTCATCTACCTGGGCTGCCACTTCGACCACTGGATCACCTCGGCGGCCGACGACGGCGCCGGCGTGGGCTCGCTGTTCGCCATCGCCAAGGCCTGCAAGGCGATGATGGCCAAGGGCTGGCAGCCGCAACGGACGCTCGTGTTCGCGGCCTTCGACTCGGAAGAGCTCGGCGGACCTCCCGACACCTGGTACGACTGGTGCCTGGGCTCGTTCTCGCACATCGTCGGACGGCTCCCCGGCAGCTCGAACCCGGCGTCGCCGCACTACCTCGAGTGGGACGACGGCGACCTGCTGCCGGCGCTCCGCGGCGAGCGCGCCGGCAAGATCGTGGCCATGCTCAACATGGACGTCATCGGGGTGCGCGACGCCACCGTGTTCGTCGAGAGCACGCCCGACACCACGGCCTTCTTCCAGAGGTGCGCCGACGACTCCGGCCTGAGCGCCGTCGCCGAGACCTACGTGTACTGGCCGCCGTCGAGCTACGACGACTGGCAGTTCTACATGGCCGGCGTGCCCTGCATGGAGATCGCCTTCTGGGGGCCGGTCTACGACAAGCTCTACCACACCACCGGCGACGTGCCGTCGGTGCTGAGCCGTACGTCGATCCAGGCCAACATGCGCTTCAACGCGCTCGGGCTGCTCCGCTTCGACAGCTCGGGCATCGTGGGCTACGACCTGCGCGAGAACCTGAACGTGGCGCGCACCGGCATCGCGAACCTCCTCAAGAAGGACCCGGAGGTACTCGCCGCCGGGAACGCCGACATCAAGGTCCTCCGGCAGGGCATGGAGGAGTACGTCGCCGTGCTCGAGGCCAAGGCTGCGGTGCTGAACGCCGAGAAGGTCAGCGCGGCCGAGGCGGCCCGGGTGAACGGCATCCAGATGGCCGCCGCCAAGGCGCTGCTGCCCAGCCTCTTCGACTGGGACTCCAGCGGCATCCCGGGCTGGACGGGGGCCTTCTCGTTCGACACCTACGCCAACGACCTCGCCAAGCTCGACAAGGCGATCACCGCCCTCAAGGCGGGCAAGCGACAGGTCTGCGCCGGCCACCTCGGCGGCGTGACCACGATGGCCTGGGGCCAGTACGTGGGCGCCGAGGCCTACGGCACGGTGCTCGACCACATCGCCTACAACCCCCACCTGCTGTGGGGCTACGGCTTCATCCCCAAGCTCACCGACGTGCACGCGGAGTACATGAGCCTGAAGGGACGCGTCGGCGTCGGGACGATGACCGACGCCGAGATCCTCGCCAGTCTGCGGACGAAGCACGACGCGATCTACGGCTCGGTGACGGCCGCCGCGGTCAAGGCCGGGACGGCCTTCAGTACGGCGGCCGAGGTGCTGCAGGATCTGTGAGCGGGGGCGGTGAGGGTCGGGGAGCGTAGCCTCCCCGGCCCTCACGTTCGCGCGGAGCCGACGGACTGTCAGGCCGAGGCCCCGGCGTCATGCGCCCACCGCGGACGACCCGCATCCTGCGCGTGCGGGTCGCGCTTCACGTTCGAGGCGACGGAGACTCTGTGAACCCGCCCGCTGATATCTGCGAAGCTCGCGGCGTGCTGCGAGTGCATGACGTGGAGAGGGCCCGCGCTCGGCGCCGGGTCGCCTCCGGCCGCCCCGCCCGGATACTCTGACGCCGACAGACCGCATCCTCCGACGCGCCGCGCCCCCGCGTGGCCCGTCCGCACGAACGGGGCTCCATGAGCGCACGAGAGTCAGACGAGGCAGCCAGGTCGGGCACCGCCGGCACTCCCGGCACTCCCGGCAGCGCCGGCGAGCGGACCGTCGCCTGGCTCCACGATGAGCATCTCCATGTCGACGACGAGTGGGCGGTCGAGACGCCGCACGGCTTCACCTGGTGGCCCGACATGCAGGCGCAGACCATCGAGGTCATCGGCCGCGAGCAGGCCGGGCCCGACGGGCCGGTCGGCCATTTCGTCTCGGTCAAGACCGAGCTGCTGCGCTCGGTCGAACTGGACACGGCCGCAGGGTCGGTGCTGAGCGACGCGCTCATGCTGTCGTCGGCCATGACCGGCGTCGTGTACGACGAGGCGCGACAGGCGCTCGACCTGCACTCGCTGGTCACGGTGACCGACGAGAACATGTCGTGGATGCGCAGCCTCCTCGGCGCGGCGGCCATGATGCAGATCGCCGAGGCGCGGGCCATCGCGCCGCAGCTCGCCGGGGCGCTCAACGCAGCGGTCTCGGGCGGCGGCCACCCGGACAAGGGCCCGCGCCCCGAGCCGGATCCCATCGTCGGCGCGATCTTCGACCTCCTCGTCTCTCCCGGCCAGGAGCCGTGCCGCTGGACCAAAGAGGAGTTCAAGGAGGCGTTCGAGCAGGGAGTGGACCAGGCCCCCGCGTCCTCGGCGCGCCTCGAGGACAAGGGTGGCTTCGTCGTGCAGGTGCCGGTGGGCGATGAGTTCACGGTGATCTGCCGCGTGCTCTCCTCGGAGCCGCACCCGCGCTACGGCAACGGGCTGTTCGTGCTGCAGCAGTTCCCGCTGACCCCACCGACGGAAGAGGACGGGATCGGGCTCGCGCTCGCGCTCAACGGCCTCGAGCTCGCGCAGCGGCCCTTCGGCTACGGGTTCGGCAGCTACGCCGCGCGCAAGAAGGACTTCTACTTCCTGTCGTTCCTGCCCAACGCGGTGTACGTCCCCGGCCTGCTGCTCAACATCTACTGGTCATGCGTGCAGCGAGTGCAGGCGGTGCACGCCGTGCTCACGTCGCAGGGTGAGGAATAGCAGGCCAGGTCCATGCAAGCCCCCGAGGTCCTGGCGGACTGTCCGCTCTTCCGTCCCCTGTGGCCTCTACAGTGGGTGTACGCGGGACTCCGCGGAGCATCGGGCTCCGCGGTAGGGCCGCGCCGGCGAAAGGGGGCTGTGGTGGGTGATGTCAACTTCGTGGCGTTCGACTCCGAGACCGGCAGGCCGACGGCGTCCATCTCAGGATCGCCGGTGGACGTGGCCGACTTCCTCGCCATCTGGATGAAGAACAACGAGGAGGGTGTGTCGCTCGCACGGCAGTTGGGGGTCGACTTCGGGCGCTCGTTCCCCGGGGCGGGTCCCGACGACGAGGCCGAGGAGTGAAGGCCTGGTGAACGCTGCCGCCCTCTGGCTGCTCGTCGTTCTCGTCCTCGCCGAGGGCGTGCTGCTGGTCGCCCTGTTCGTGCGTTCAGGGCAGGGCGGACGCGGGGCCACGGCCGACCTGCGCGCCGAGCTGCGCTCGGCGCGCGAGGAGTCGGCCGCAGCCGCGGCCGCCCAGCGTAGCGAGCTGTCGCGCGGCATCGCCGCGTCCAACGAGACCGTGCGGCTCACGCTGACCGGCATGGCCGAGGTGCAGCGCACCCAACTCGACGGGCTCGACAAGCGTCTGCGCGAGCTCAGCGAGTCCAATCAGGCGTCGCTGAACGTCATCCGTCAGACTGTCGACGTCCGCGTACGGGAGCTCCAGGAGGGCAACGAGAAGAAGCTCGACGAGATGCGCCGCACGGTGGACGAGAGGTTGCAGTCCACCCTCGAGAGGCGCCTGGGCGAGTCGTTCCAGCTGGTCAGCAGGCAGCTCGAGTCGGTGCAGCAGGGGCTGGGGGAGATGCAGAGCCTCGCGAGCGGCGTGGGCGACCTCAAGCGAGTGCTCACCAACGTCAAGGCGCGCGGCACGTGGGCAGAGGTCCAACTGGGCGCACTGCTCGACGAGATCCTGGCGCCGGGCCAGTTCGAGCGCAACGTGCACGTCGAACCCGGCTCCCGCGAGGTCGTCGAGTACGCGGTCAAGCTGCCGGGCCCGAAGGATGAACCCGGCGTCTGCGTGTGGCTGCCCATCGACTCCAAGCTCCCTCAGGAGGACTACGTGCGCATCCAGGATGCCGCCGACGCCGGCGACGCCGTCGCCACGGAGGCGGCCGCGGCGGGGCTGGCGCGGGCCGTCCGTCTGGCGGCGCAGGACATCCACACCAAGTACGTCAAGCCGCCGCACACCACCGACTTCGCCATCATGTTCCTGGGCACGGAGGGGTTGTACGCCGAGGTGGTGCGCCGGCCGGCGCTGTGCGACGAGCTACAGCACCGGTACCGCATCGTCGTCGCCGGTCCAACGACGCTCGCGGCTCTGCTCAGCAGCCTGCGTGTGGGCTTCCAGACGATGGCCATCGAGCAGCAGGCGGTCGAGGTCTGGCGCGTGCTCGGCGCCGTCAAGAGCGAGTTCGCCAGGTTCGGCGAGGTGCTGGACAAGGTCAAGCGGCAGCTGGCCACGGCAAGCCGTACCATCGAGGAGACCGGCGTGCGCACCCGCGCCATGGAGCGCAAGCTGCGGGCCGTCGAGCAGCTCCCGGACGAAGAGTCGAGAGCAGTCCTCGATCTGGCGCCGGGCGAGTCTGCTGCGCTCGAGGCGGTGCCGGACGAGGTAGCGCTGCTCGAGCCGGTATCTATCGAACCGGCCCCGGGCGGGCCGCTGCCGGACGACGAGAGCGCCCGAGTGTGAGCTTGTCGCCCGTCACGCGGGTCGGTGCAGGCCGTCGACCAGCGACTGTGCCCTCGGCAGCAGCACGTCGTCCTCCACCGCCAGGTGCCGGCGCAGGCCAGTGTCCAGTTCCCGCAGGGTGCGGTAGGCGAGGTCGTAGGTGGCGCAGGCGTCAAACGGCAGGGCGTAGTCCATCGTCAGGTCGCGGAGCAGGTCCAGCGACGCCAGCAACTGTCGATGGTCGTCGGGGAGAGCCGCGAGCGAGGTGATCAGCGTCGCCGTGTCCTCGCGAGCCACCGGCGTGCCGTGGCGTACCGCCTTCTCGGTGCGCCGCAGGGCGGCGAAGAAGGCGTCCTCCTCGCTCTGCAGGTGGGCCCGCAGCGCCGCCGTCAGATCGTCGCCGGCCGCCGCGACCTCGTCGAGCTCGGGGTGCTGCGCGGCGTGCACGTCGCGGATGCGCCGCGCGTACGCCGCCGCCCGCGGCGCCAGCTCTCGCAGAGAGCGGTGGTCCGTGGCCGTGAGGTGATCGGCCAGGCGCGTCAGCGTCCAATCGCTGGGGTCATCCGGTGACATGCTTCGGCTATGACTGCGGGAACCAGGAGAGCAGGCCGCGCGCCAGCTCCACGTGCTCGGGGTCGTGCGGGTCGAGCTCGCCGGCCTCGATGAGGCGCTTCAGGATCATCTGCGGCTCGTCCTCGTCCAGCAGGTCGGCGGCGTCCGCGCTCCAGGCGTCGAACTCGTCGGTGATGCTCGCGGTCGCGAAGACGGCGCTCAGGTCTCCCCAGGCCACGAACTCGGCTTCGCCACTACGGCTGAAGAGAGCGTTGTACGCGGCGATGACGTCCTCGGCGTCGTACGTGGTCACGTCGGACACGGCGAGAGCCGCGTCGGCGACGGCGATGACCTTCTCGGCCAGCGGCTTCACCTCGGGGTCGGCCAAGCGGCACGTGCGCCTCCGCCGGCGGGAACGGCTCGCAGGATTCCGGCCTGCCGCACAGCATCTCGAGGGACCGTCGCAGCTCCACCACGCGCACGTAGGCCACGAAGTCGGCCGGGCCCTCGAAGTACTCGGGCGTCAACAGCCGTCCCTTCTCGCACTCGGGCCCTCCCCAGCACATCTGGAACACGGTGCAGAAGCTGCCCGGCTGCAGCGCCTCCGGCTGCATGCAGCCGTCGGCCGTCCCGTCCGCGAGCTTGTCGCGCCACTTGGTGAGCAGATCGTCGTGAGCGGTCATCGGGCTCCTTTCTGAATGCGGTGCGCGGTGCGCGTCACCGGCGCCGCGGTCGCTGACTCACGGTCGTCGCGCAGCCGGACGAGACGGCGCGTCGCCTGCGCCCGGTGCTTCAGTCTGGTCGCCGGGAGGCGCTTCCAAACGTGCCACACAGGCGAGACCGGGCGGTGTCCACTCCCTCATGCCGTGTCGTGCGGCGCCTGCTGCTACGTGTCTCTTCTCGTATCGACCGGCGGGTGCGCCGGACTGAAGCGGTGACCGCGGCCGGCCGGCGTGTGCGGCCGCCGCCTCGTCGCTAGACTCACCGGCGTACCACGAGACGAGTGAGGCCTCCACGGGCGGGCACGGCGGGAAGAAGACGGGCGAGAGCCGCGGCGAAGGCGGCCGTGGAAGCGGCGCGGACTGCTACGCGTCGTACGCCTGGCGCCTGGTCGGCCTGTTCCGCTCCGAGGCGGGTTGGCTGGACCTGTGCCGCGACAGGCTCCGGTACTCCACTGCGGCCGGCGTGGTCTTCTCCGTTCCGCTCGCCGAGGTGACCGGTCTCGTGTTCCCCTGGCACTACTCGGGCGGGGGTCTGAAGCTGACGGTCGCGGGCGAGGAGTACCGCTTGGCCTTCGTGGAGCCCAACGGCGCGCGGTACCCCACCGCGGAGAGCCTCGCGGCCGGACCCGACAGGGCGTCACTGGTCCGCGTGGCCGCCGCGGCCGGCGACGCCGGCACCGGCCGCAAGGTCGGGCGCGAGTGGCGGCGCCTTCTCGAGGGTCGAGCGGGAAGCTGAGACGGACGGGGCGCGGGCCGTCGGCGCGGGCCGGCCGTGCCGGTGTCAGCTCGCGCCGCGCCCGTGGCGGCCGGCGGAGCCTCGCCGGAGGTCAGCGCGCCGTGAGGTCCTCGCGCACGTCGCGCGCGTCCACGTGCAGCGAACGCACGAACTGGTGCCCGGTGCGCACGCGGCCCTCACGCTCGATGGGCACGAGGTAGAAGCCGTCCATGAGCGCCTGGAAGCGCTCGCCCCACTCCTCCACGTCGGCGAGCGGCATCACGAGAAGCGACGTGAACGTCTGGGCCGGCGTGAGCAGCGTCCCCAAGACCTCGATGGGCGCCGCGGAAAGCTGCGTCGGCGGCGCCTCCTCGTCCGGCACGGGCACGGCGGACAACTGGAGCACCGGGAAGCCCCGCCAGTAGACGGCTGTGGCCTCTGCCGCGCCCAGGCCGGTCCTCTCCAGGAACTGCGCCGACAGCCGCCTGGCCTCGTCGTCCCAGTCCCAGGCGGCGAGCGTTCGCGGCGGCAGTGGCCGATCGTCCGTGGTGATCAGCTGGCTGGGTGTCAGTCCCGCGGCCACATCGGCCGCCGTGGCCTCCCGCGGGAGGAAGAGGACGCTGCCCGTCACCGTGGCCGGCACGTGTGTCCGCCACGCCGCCGCCAGGCGCGGCTCGGCCGGGTCGTCGACGTGTGTGAGCCAGGCGTCCTCGTAGGCGACGCCGAAACCGTGTTGCGTGGTCGTGTAGGTGACGATCGCCATCACTGCGCTCCAGGACGTGGTGGCCAGAGTGTGCCCAAGGGACGGGGGGGCGGAACCGCGGGTTCGGCGGCCGTGGGGGCGGTGAGCCGTGCCTGGTCTCCGTCCTGGGTCCTTGCGACGGGCCGCCCGGCGTCCAGGGCCTGTGCGGGGGCAGGCAGACAGCGGCCGACGCCGGCGGTCCGGACTCCTCAGGTCTCCGCGTCCCCCATCCTCGGGACTCCGCCGGCTTTGGGCGCGGCGGCCGCCGCGGGCACGGCCGCGGCCGCCGTCCCGTCCGCGCTCTCCGGCAGGTGGTGCTTCGCCGCCACAGGCTTCACCAGCAGGTCGGCGATCAGCGCGACCACCAGGAGACAGGCCATGAGGTACATGGTCGGCGTGTAGGCGTCGGCAGGGGACACGCCCTGCGCGATGAGCCGCTCTCGGATACCGTTGACGAGCAGCGGCCCGAGCACGCCGGCCACCGACCAGGCCGTCAGCAGGCGGCCGTGGATGGCACCCACGTTCCTCGTCCCGAACACGTCGCTCAGGTATGCGGGGATCGTCGCGAAGCCACCGCCGTACATGGAGATGATCACGCACGTGGCGAGGATGAACAGGTACAGGCTGCCGTTGACGCCCGCGGACGGGATCGTGGCGTAGAGCACGGGGCCCAGCAGGAAGAAGACGGCGTAGGTGCGCTTGCGTCCGAGGGAGTCGGAGGACCACGACCAGAAGAAGCGGCCGCCCATGTTGAAGGCGCTGAGGAGCATGACGAACGCGGCCGCGCCGCCTGCGGCCACGCGGCCGGGGAAGAGATCCTGGATCATCGGTGAGGCCTGCTCGAGGATGCCGATGCCGGCGGTGACGTTCAGGAGCAGCACGATCCACAACAGGTAGAACTGCGGTGTCTTGATGGCCTCTCCCGGGCTCACGCTGTGCGTGGTACGCATGTGTCCCCTGGCGGCGGCGGTCTCCGCATAGCCCCCCGGCTTCCAGCCCGGGCGCGGCACGCGAAAGCAGAACGCGCCCGTGAGCATCACGGCCAGGTACACGACGCCGAGGGTGACGAACGCCGGGATCACGCCGTTGCTCGTCGGCGTGGAGTACACGTCCATGAGCCACTTGGAGAGCGGGCTGGCGATGAACGCGCCGCCGCCGAAACCCATGATGGCGAGCCCGGTCGCCAGCCCTCGCCGGTCGGGGAACCACTTGATGAGGGTGGAGACGGGCGTGATGTACCCGATGCCCAGGCCGCAGCCGCCGATCACCCCATAGCCCAGACGCAGCAGCCAGATGTTGTGGATGCCGATGGCGATGGCCCCGAGAAGGAAGGCCGTGCCCCAGCAGCAGGCCGAGACCACGCCGCTGGCTCGAGGCCCGGCACGCTCCACCCACTTGCCGAACACTGCGGCGGAGAGGCCGAGAAAGACGATGGCGATGGAGAAGAGGCTCGCTATCTCTCCCTGGGTCCAGTCACCGGCGGCGGCGTCGCCTGTCCCGAGCACCTGCGTCAGCGGGATCTTGAAGACGCTGAGCGCGTAGACCTCGCCGATACACAGGTGGATGGCGAGGGCGCAGGGGACGACGAGCCAGCGGTTGAAGCCGGGTCTCGCGACGATGCGTGCCCGCGAGAGCAGACCGGGCCGGCCGCCTGCGGCCGCGGCTCCGCCGTCCGTGCCCTCCATGGCGTCCTCCCGTGCGGTCCCGTCCCGGTCGGCTCCCGGGACTCTCCTGCAGGCTTCATCGGCAGCGGGCGTCGCGGTCTGAAGGCTACCGTTCCGAGTCGCGGCGGGACGCCGCGAGCCGGCGGTCAGGCGGCCGCCGGGCCTCCTGCGGCCGGGTCAGAGGAAACCGCCTGCGCCGCCCGGCGCAGCTCCCTCTCAGGCGCCTTGACGAGGAACAGGACCCCGCCGCCGGCGAAGAGCGCGGCGGTCACCAGGAACAGGGTGACGAAGCCCTGGCGGTCGATGCTCGTCAGGACGAGACCGAACGCCAGCGACGAGAAGGCCCCGGAGAGACTGGTCGCGACGTTGTTGTAGGCCATGTACTGCCCCGCCTCGTCGGCGGGAGACAGGTCGGCGGCGAGTGCCGGGATCACGCCGACGATCGGGCCGGTGGCCAGGGAGCGGACCGCGGCCAGCGCGAGGAAGGCGGGGAAGCTCGTGACGAAGGCCATGCCCAGCGTGAGGACACCCGAGGCGAACATGGAGACGAGGATGAGCCGCCGCCGGCCGAGGCGGTCGCTGGCGACGCCGGCGGCGACCGCCCCGATCATCGTGCAGACCAGGCTGATGCCGCCCATGAGCCGGAATCCGTAGTCGGGGCTGATGGCCGGGAAGTACGTCTGGAAGAAGAACCGCGCGAAGAACTGCAGGCTGTTGAGCGCCATGTTGGCGAGGAACGAGGCGGCGATGACCCAGAAGAACACGTCCGCGCGGCGGCGCACGCGGAACGAGTCGCGCATGGACGTCCAGACGCCGGGTCCGGTGGTGTGAGGCCCCGCCGGCGTGTCGCGGCCGCGCAGCGCGAGCACGGTGCCGAGCCCACTCGCCGCGAGCGCCGCCGCCAGCACCCACAGCGCCGCCCCGGTCCGGCCGGCCTGGTTGAGCACGGTGATCAGGCCCACGCCGGCCGCCGCCCCGAGCAGGGCGTAGAAGCCGGCGACGCCCGACGCGAACCCGCGCTGCCGCTCGGGCAGTGTGTCCACGATCAGCGGCCACCAGGCTCCGTTCCCGACATTGGTGAAGCAGTACATGCCGAGAAAGCCGACCACGACCACGATCAGTGGCGGCGCATCGAAGACGGCGGCCACGGCGATGAACGGCAGGCCGGCGAGGGTGCCGACGAGCAGAGCCGGCGTCCGCCGGCCCAGGCGGCTCGTGGAGCGGTCGCTGGCGACGCCGGCGAACAGGCTCACCAGTACGCCGAGCAGCATGCCGGCGAAGCCGATGAGCCCGGTGATGAGGCCGCGGTACTCCATAGTCGCCTGCTCGACCAGCGTGGGGAGCAGCACGTTGTCGAAGGAGATCCAGACGAAGTTGGAGCCCAGCGTGAACAGCGCCATCGCCAGGATCCAGCCCACCGTGCGATGGCCGGCCGCGCCGCGCGGTGGGGAGGGGTCAGCGTGCGTGGCGTCCGTCCTGCCGGCCAGAGTGCGCGTGACCGGGGGCGAGGGGTCCGGGCCCCGCGCCCCCGGCCTGCGCCCCGCGCGTCATCGGGGCTCCGCGCCTATTTGACTACCACCTTGCCGTGCATCGACGCCATTCCAGCATGGAACGTGCACATGTAGAAGAAGGTGCCCTTCTTCTTGAACGTGTACGACCAGCTCTTACCCGTGGCGAGCGTCGGGCTGGCGAACAGCCCGGTCGCCGTGGCCGACGTGCTCAGGCCGTTGGCGCTGACCACGTTGTGCGCGATGCCGTCGAGGTTCTTCCAGGTGACTTTCGTACCCTTCTTGATGGTGACGACCTTCGGCGAGAAGGCGGAGCCGGCGATGGTCACCCGCTTCGTCTTCGCGGCCGCGGCCTCCTTTGGCGTGGCCGCGGCGGCGACGAGGGCGAGCACCAGAAGAAGGACGGCCAGCAGGATCGGGCCTGAGATCCAAGAGCGTCTCATCGCTCTTCCTTTCGTGTGTGGTCGGGGCGCGACGGAAGGTCTGCGCTCCCACTCTGGGCGGCCGGGACGACGCCGGGCCGCCTCTGAGGCTGGTTGTACCCGCGGGACCGCGGGACGCGACCGCGTGCCGTCCTGTGCAGGGTGCGGCTCCGTCCGCGCGAACAGTCCCGCATGCGTCTGATCCCGCCATCCATCGACCCGGAGACGCCGAGCGACGGGGAGCGATCGCTGTTCCGGTTGTTCGCGGAGGCGGCCGCCGGCGCGGGTGAGGGCTGGACCGTCCTGCACTCGCAGGACCTGGCGCACCACCGCCGGCAGCTCGAGGGCGAGGTCGACTTCCTCGTGATCGCTCCCGGGCTCGGCGTGCTCGCGCTGGAGGTGAAGGGGTGTCACCGCCTCCGTCGTGCGAACGGCCTGTGGTACTACGGCGCGGACCCCGAAGGTGATCCGCGCGGGCCGTTCAAGCAGGCCGCCGACGCCATGCACAGCCTGCGTCGGCGCGTCGTGAAGCACCACCCGCACCTGGTCGGCGTCCCATTCGTGTCGGCGGTGTGCTTTCCGTTCCTGGACTTCCGCGAGTCCAGCGAGGAGTGGCGCCCCTGGCAGGTCGTCGACAAGGGCAAGCTGGAGCAGCGGAGCGTCGTCGCCTGCGTCACGGCTCTGCTGCGGCAGGCGCGGAACCTCGCCGGCGAGAAGCGGGCCGCCTGGTTCGACGAGGCGGCCAGCGAGCCGACGCAGGACCAGTGCGACGACATCGTCGACCTGCTCCGCCCCGACTACGAGTTCTTCGAGAGCCCCAGGGACCGCGCGAAGCGGGTGGACGAAGCGGTCAGGCGGTACACGCGACAGCAGTTCGCAGCGTTGGATGCGATGCACAGGAACCGCCGGGTGGTCTTCGACGGCCCGGCGGGCACCGGCAAGACCATCCTGGCGCTGGAGGCAGCGCGGCGCGGCCACGCCGCGGGGCGCCGCGTTCTGCTGCTGTGTTTCAACCGGCCGCTCGCTGTGTGGCTGGCCGAGCAGGCCGCCGGTGTGGCTCAGACCGGCACCCTGCACGAGCACATGCGGCGCGCCGCCGGCATCCGCGAGGGCGCGCCCGAGCTCGCCGGCGTGGACTCGCACTTCTGGAACGAGGAGCTGCCGCAGCGCGCCTGGGACGGGCTCGTCGAGCGCTCTGCCGGCTTCGACGAGCTGATCGTCGACGAGGCCCAGGACGTCGTCCGCGGTCCCTTTCGCGACGTGCTGGACGTGAGCGTGGCCGGCGGCCTGCAGGAGGGCTACTGGCGCTTCTTCGGCGACTTCGGCCACCAGGCGATCTACGGCGATCCGGTGGACCTGGATGCCTTCTGCGAAGAGGACGGCGGGGGGTGCGCCGTGTTCGAGCTGCGGCAGAACTGCCGCAACTCGCCGGCGGTCGCCGCTCTGGCCTGCACCGGCGCCGGCATCGGGTCGTACCCGACGGTGCTGCGCGCCGACGACGACGAGCCGCCGGCGGTGCTCTTCTACGGCGACGCCACGCCGCAGCGCGAGCTGCTCTGCGCCGCTCTGGACGGACTCGCCGCCGCCGGCTTCACCGGTCCGCAGGTCGCCGTGCTCAGCACGCACCGGGACGCGCTGAGCGCAGCGGCGTCGCTCACGGAGCCGCCGTGGCGCGACCGGCTCGCGCCGCTCGTGCACGACGGACCACTCGGTCCGATCGTCGAGGTGCACGGGAACAAGACGTGCTACGCCAGCGTGTACCGGTTCAAGGGGCTGGAGGCGCGGGCCGTCGTCCTCACCGACGTCGAGCATCTGGATACCGCCCTCGAACGTGACCTGTTCTACATCGGCGCCACGCGCGCCACGCAGCGTCTCGTGGTGCTCGCGCACGACAGCCTCCGGGGCCGCCTGCCCGCGTGAGCGTGAGCGCGGCCGGCGCGACGAACGGTGAGGGCGGCCCGCTCCCGGGTACCAGAGGGGCGAGGGAGTGGTCCCGACAGGTGGGGGAGGCGCCATGGCCAGGTACGAGTTCATCTGCGAGGAGTGTCGCACCGACTTCGAGGTCATCTGCCACATGGACGAGCGCGAGGCCATGGCCGTGTGCCCCAAGTGCGGCAGCCACAAGGTCACGCAGAAGATCACCGCGGAGTTCGCGTCGCCGCGGCCCAAGAAGTACGAGTGAGCCCGGGGCGTGCGGCCGGCCGGGAGAGCCGCCCGCCCCGGGCTTCAGACCGGCTGGCCGGCCGGCCGCAGCGCGGCTGCCCGGCCGCCCGCGTTCACCTCACGCGCAAGGAGTTGGACGCCACCGAGGCCTGCCGGTTCCCGGCCAGGTCGGTGGCGTACACGTACCAGCGGTAGCTGCCCTTCTTGAACGTGCAGCGGAAGCTGTAGGTGCGGTCGCTGTTCATGGGCGTGTCGTCGAACCGGAACGTCTTCACCACACGCCCGGACTTCTTCACCTGGATGACCGCGTCGGCGGTGGGGCTCAGGTCGGCCGGCTCGGAGACGCGGTACTTGAGCTTCGCCGTGCTCCCGCGCCGCACCGAGACCGCGTTCTGCGCCTGGGTCCGCGGCTTCGTGGTGTCGATGTTCACCGTGGCGGAGTCAGTGCCGGCGGTGTTGCACCAGTCCAGCGTCGGCGATGGCGGACGCCGACACCGCCGCCCGCAGCTGAGTGGCCGAGAGCACCGTGGTCGGCAACACCGTGGTGTTCCAGCGCACGACCGAGCCGGCGATGAACTTCGTGCCGGTGAGGGTGAGGTCGAAGGCGGCGCCGCCGGCCACCGCGGACGTCGGGTCCAGCGAGGAGATCGTCGGCGTCGGCGGAGTGACCACGAACGAACGCTCGTTGCTGACCACGTTGGGGACGAGCGGCAGAAAGCCTTGGTTGAACACGGTGACGAGGGCCGCGCCGGGCACGAGGCTCGCCCCCGGAACCACCGCCGTGAGCACGGTACCGGAGTTCACGGTGGTCGGCACGGCTGTGCCGTTCCACCTGACCACGGACGAGTGCAGTGCGGGCACGGGGCCTGAGCCGATGAACCCCTCGCCATGGACCGTGAGCGTGAGGTCGCCGTGGTCCGAGGCGCACGTCTCCGGGTCGAGCCCGGTGATGGCGAGGTCCGGGTACACGGTGAAGGCCCGCGGCAGCGTGTCGGTGTAGGGGGTGGCCCCACCGTACACGTACTGCTCCCCGTACAGGTCGTACACACCGTCGCACTCGTCCGGCAGATCGAAGGTGACGCTCGCCGAGTGCTGTGTCCACCCGGTCAAGGTGGTGCCGTAGAACCGCTGCACCGCCCCGACCAGGTCGAACACCGGCGTCGTGGCGGAGACGTCTGTGCTGAAGTCACCGGTAACGGTGACCGTCACGATGCCGTTCGCGGTGGCGCTCGCCGGGTCGACGCTCGTCACGCTGAGCGTGAACGCAGGGGCCGCCACGGCCGGCGCCGTCATCAGCAGCAGCAGGACCCCGGCCAGGAACGTGAGTCTGGATCTCATCCGATCCCTCCTCGGTCAAGGCGCCCGAGGCTCGCCACGGCTTGTGGACCAGCCCGCCAAGACGACGCACCCTCTGTCGGCACCCGCGATGGTGCCCATGAGGAGCGGCCGCCGTGTAGTGCAGGCCGGCCCGCGACGCCGAGCCGGCCTGCACGCGTCGGCACGGCCGTCAACAGGAGAGTAAAGGTCCGGTTTCGCGGCGCCCGCCGACGGGTATCCCAGTTGCCGACGCGCACCCGCGCAGGCCTTGTGCTGCGGGTGCGCGGTACCAGATGGCAGGCTCGGCGCCGGGCTTCACGGCTCGTCCCGGCCCCCGACCAGACAGGAGTGACATGGTACAGGTAGGGCAGAAAGCCCCTGAGTTCGCTCTCGAGGCCGTGCAGGGCAGCGAGTTCCTGGATGTCAAGCTCAGTGACTACAGTGGCAAGTGGGTCGTGCTGTTCTTCTATCCGCTCGACTTCACCTTCGTGTGTCCCACCGAGATCACCGGCTTCGCCAAGCGCAAGGCGCAGTTCGAGGCGCTCGGCGCCCAGGTGCTCGGCGCCAGCGTCGACAGCAAGTGGAGCCACCTCGCGTGGATCGAGCGGGACCTCGGCGATCTGGGGTATCCGCTCCTCAGCGACTTCAACCGCCAGACGGCGGAGGAGTACGGCGTGCTGCTTCCCGCGGGCATGGCGCTCCGTGGGACCTTCATCATCGACCCCGACGGCGTGCTCAAGTACGCTTGCGTGCACGACAACAACATCGGTCGTAACACCGACGAGACGCTGCGCGTGCTGCAGGCGCTGCAGACCGGCGAGAAGTGCCCTGTGGACTGGAAGCCCGGCGAGGCGACTCTGGGCTGAGCGCGCAGACGGCGTGACGAGTGGGTGCGGCCGGCCGGACGGCCGGCCGCACCCGCGTACGGAGAGAGTGTGCTCCAGGTGAGCACGCTGTCAGAGGACGGAGGAGTGACATGGCCACCATCGACGACTGGTTCGACCGGCGGACCCTGCTGGACCTGGTACCACCGCCCGTCTACCTGCAGGGCGCCTCGGCGGTGGAGAACGGCGCCGTGAGGGTGCTGGAGCGAGACGACCGGCACATCCGCAGCCAGGTGGAGGACTACAAGATCTACGAGGCCGAGTTCCATATGGAGGGCGACCGGCTGGCTTGGTCGTGCACCTGCGGCGAGGCCGACGGGCACCCGTGCGAGCACCTGCTGGCCACGGCTCTCTGGACGTGGCCGGGCGAGGCCCCGGACGACGAGTAGGCGGTACCCGCGGCATGCCTCTGTACGAGTTCAGCTGCGATGACTGCGGTCACGCCTTCGAGGTGATGGCGCCGTTCGCCGACCTCGACGAGGCGTCGGCGTGCCCCTCTTGCGGCGGGGCGCACACTCGGCGTCTGTTCGGCGGTGTGCAGCTCGCCGGGAGGCGCGCGAGCATCAAGCCGGAGAACTTCGTGCGGCCGCACGGGCCCGTGACCGGCCGGGGCGGCGGCGCGCCGTCGTCCTAGACGCCGCCGTCTGCGCCGCCGACTCCGTCGCCGTCGGCGGGTGGCACGAGCTCCCGATACAGGACCTCGATCTCGCTGAGCCGCCCGGCGATGCGCGTGCGCAGTCCGGCGTCCTCCTCCTGGGCGAGCCACACGCTCAGCGTCTCGTGCTCGCCCACGTCGGGCATCTCGACCAGCTCCCGCAGGAAGGGGTGCACGTAGGGCCGCGATGAGTCCACGGTGAACAGGGCCTCGTCGCGGGCGCGCGTGACCCCCACGTACACGACGCGCCGCTCCTCCTCGATCTCGGCGGGCGTCCAGCGGCTCAGATCGCAGTCGTAGTCAGGGATGACGACCGAGTGGTACTCGCGCCCCTTGGCCGCGTGGATGGTGCCCACCACCACCCTGTCGTCGCCGGATTCCTCCTGCGACAGGGTCTCTTCGGCCGCGCCCTCGTGTGCGCGTTCGTCGATCTCGAGCCGGTCCCACGCGGCGAAGAACGCTGCCGGGTCGGGGTAGGTCTCGGCCAGCAGCAGCAGGGCCTCGAGCACCTGGAGCGGGCCGGCGCAGTCGCGCTCCGTGCCGGCCGCGGAAGCTGTGTTGCCGGCGGGTGTGTACGAGGGGTCGCAGCCGTCGTCGCCGGGCGGGCCGCCGGCATCGCCGCCGGGGCCGCTCGCGGCAGCGTCGCGGTCCGGCCCGCTGCTGGCGGCCTGCCAGTACCCCTCCAGGCCGAACTCATCGACCACGGCCCAGAGCAGCTCCGCAGCGGTGAGCGGCCGTGCGGCGCCGGCATCGAGGAGCGCCCCGCCGAGCCACTCGACCTGCCGGACGAGGCCGCTCAAGGGGCGCGGGCCGCCCTGCGGCTCGCGCGCCGCGGCCGAGAGCACCGCCGCCCACGGCCGCCGGGCGGCGGCGACGGCCTCCGCCACGGCGCCACGGATGAACCGGTTGGGGCGGTTCAGGAGCGCCGCCAGGGCGGCACCCTCGGCCTCTTCCGGCGCCTGCACCAGGCGCACGTAGTCACGCAGCAGCCCGGCGGCAGGGTGCGAGAACAGGACGCAGCCGAGTGTGGGCGTGCGGGGGATGCCGGCGTCGTCCAGCGCGAGAGCGACCAGCAGCTGCTGCGAGCGGTACCGGCACAGGACGGCCAGCTCCTGCCAGGCGCAGTCGAGACGGGCCTTCTCCGCGGTCAGGAAGGAGCAGACGGCGGCCGCGCGACGCGGCCAGTCCGGCGCGCCGGCGAAGCGCAGCGCGCCTTCTTGCGCCCCCGGCCGCGGCCTGATGTCCTTGGCCTCACGGACGGCGTTGTGGGCGACGAGCCTCGCTCCCGCCTCCACCACGGCTCGCGAACAGCGGTAGTTGGTCTGGAGTACGTAGGTCGCGGAGTGGGGCGCGGGCGGCATCCGCGCGGGGAACTCGAGGATGCCCCTCGGGTCGGCGTGTCTCCACCCGTAGATGAGCTGGTCGTCGTCGCCGACGACGAACAGACTGCGGCCGGGGCGCGACAGGATGTCCACGAGCGCCAGCTGCGCGCCGTTGAGGTCCTGGAACTCGTCGACGAGGATGTGGGTGAAGCGGTCCTGGAGGTACTGCCGCCGCGCGGGCTCCGCCAGCATGTCGGCCACAGCGAACCAGATCTGGTCGTCGAACGACTGTCTGCCCGCGACGCGTTGCGCCTGCAGGTAGCAGGAGTGTGTGGCCGCGAAAGGGACGGTCACCGGCGACGTGCCTTGGGCGGCCTCGACCCGGACCGTGACCGTGGCCGGGTCGCACAGGGCCGCGCGCACCAGGGCGAGCGCGGCGAGGAAGGCCCCCACGGGGTCGCTGCCGCGCGCGGGCCGGAGGCCGTCGCCGAAGACCCCGGCCTCGTCCATGGCGCTCCGCATGGCTCGCCGCTGCGTGGGGCCGTCGAGATCGACCCTGATCCGGGCGCCGAGCACCTGCCGCTGGTACCGGTACCCGAGTGCGTTGAACGTCGCACAGTGGACGCCGGCCACCTCCGGCGGCCGGCCCGGCCGGCGGCGCCCGTCTCGCTCCTGCGGCGGGTCGAGGCGGCGCGTGGTGGGAATGCCCAGCGCCGCGAGGCGCTCCTCGAGCTGTTCGGCGGCCTTGCGGTTGAAGGCGAGGAGCAGGATGCCGCCGGGGTCGGCGCCGCGGCGGACCAGCTCGGCCACGCGGCTCACCAGGGTCTTGGTCTTGCCCGACCCGGCCGGGGCCAGCACGCGCGCCGGGCCGCGCACGTGTTCGACGGCTCTGCGCTGCGCTGCGTCCAGGGTGTCGTCGGGCGGGTCCGGACACCGGAGCGGCGCATCGGCACCGCCGCTCGAGAGGCTGCCTGCGCCGATCCACCGCGGCGCAGGCGGCGGCGTGGCGGCCTCGCCCACACCCAGCAGCGTCCCGATGTCCTCGAGGTCGAGCCGCGCCGCGTCCCGCACGCGCAGAGCGCGCGGCGCGAGCAGCGTACGCTCGAACGGGACCCCCAGGCAGAAGGGCTGGCCGCTCGCCACGAGCGGATGGACGAAGCGCAGGAGCACCGCTGTGGCCTGCGCTGCGAACTCCCGCTCGTCGGATTCCCAGAACCACATGCCCACGGCGTCCCGGTGGCGCCGGCCCAGCAGGCCGACCCTTGGCTCCCCCGGGTCCTCGGTCCAGCCGTGGCGCCAGACAAAGCGCTGAGCGGGAGCTGCGGCGCGAGCCAGCTCGACGAGGTCGCGCCGCCGGGAGACGCCGAAGAAGACGAGGCGCGGGGCTGCCGGCACTGCGGACCGGGTGTGGCGGGCGGCTTCCATCGGCGGCCCACGGTAGCAGGCTCGGGCCGTCGCGACGAGGGTGACGAGGGTGGACGTTGGGCGCGGTCCGGCCGCTCCGAGGGCCCGTAGTCGGCTGGGGCAACGCTTGCGCGGCGAGGGGGCGTGGGGCGTGCCGGGGAGGAAGCGGATGCGGGTACAGTAGGAGCTATCGGTGCCGGTGTGAGGGCCGGGCCGCCGGCACCGCGTGGATCGCAGACGTACAGGAGGGGTCGTGTCTGCGTTGGAACGCTACGAGTCTCTTGCCGAGTTGGCCTCACGTGTGGTGGACGACAGCGTGCTGTCGGAGATGCTGCATGCGGCGGCGCGCTACGTGACCGAGGTCCTCGGCGCCGCCAGGTGCGACATCTACGACTACGAGGCGCGGACCGACGAGTTCGTCGTCGGCGCATCCTTCCACGCGCCTGGTGTGACCACGGAACACCCCGAGTGGCTAGGGACGCGCCACGACGCCGAGAGCTGGCCGCAGCTCGGCGACTGCGTCGCGCAGCGCCGGCCGGCCGTGCTGTACAGGGACGATCCAGGCCTTCCCGACGAGCAGGCGGCGCTCATGGACGTTCACGGCGAGGTGGCCAGCGTAAGCGTCCCGATGGTGTACGACGGCGAGCTCGTAGGTCTCGTTGACGTCGGCGAGAGCCGGCAGCAGCGGCGCTGGTCGGGTGACGACCTGCGCTTTCTTCAGGCTGCGGCCGATCTCGGCGCCGCGGCCGTCGCTCTCGCCCGTTCCCGAGCCGCCCTGGCCGGTCAGGCCATCCACGACGAGCTCACCGGCCTGTTCAACTACCGGCACTTCATGGAGCGGCTGCGACGTGAGGTGGCCGTCAGCCGCAGGTACGGGCACGACCTCTCGCTGGTGCTCATCGATCTCGACGGATTCCGCCTCTTCAACCAGTCCTTCGGACGTGAACGCGGCGACTCGGCGCTGGTCGAGGTCGCCGGCATCCTCCGCGACGTCACACGGGCCGACGTCGATATCCTGGCGCGGTACGGGCGCGACGAGTTCTTGATCATCCTGCCGCAGACCAGGGCCAACGACCCCGAGCCCGTCACGGCCGCACGCGTTGCGACCCGCATCCGGGAGCGCCTCGCCGCCCACCGCTTCGAGAGCGTCGCCGGGCAGCGCGACGTGGCCGTGACCGTGAGCATCGGGGTGGCCGGCATCGGCCTGGGCGGCTACTCGGCGGAGGAGCTGCTGAGCTGTGCGGAGAAGGCGGCCCTCCTGGCCAAGCACGACGGCCGGGACCGCGTCGTCACCTTCGGAGCCTGAGCCGGCCGGCGCCTGCGGCTTCGGGGGCGCCTCGCCCTCGGCTCCACCGCGGACAGCCCGCCCTTTCGCTCTCGCCCGAACCTGCGCCGTCGCGCAAACATCAAATCCCGGGGACGCGCGGCCGATACAGCCAATGATGGCCGCGCAGCTGGAACATCTGGACTGGCTCAGGGGTCGGGTGCCGGCTGACGTCCGCGCCCAGATCCGCACAGTCGTCCAAGTGCTCGGCTGCATCCCGCACAAGCAGCCTCTCGCCGTGGTGACGGCCGACGGCGTGCTGCTCGCCGCCAACAGGCCACTCCTGGACCTCGTGGGGTGCGCCGCGGACGACCTCCTGGAGAGCGACTGGGCCGACCTCATGCCGGGCTGGGACGAGCGCGCCGCGCTATGGGCAGAGGCCGAGGAGCCCGACACGCACACGTTCGACGCCCACGTGGTGTGCGCCGGTGGCCTCAGGCGGTGGACGCACGTGGTCGCCGTGCCGGTGACGGCGGTGGAGCCGGTCCCCGCGGGTCTCGAGCCCCCGGTGGCGCTGGCCGCCTGGACGGTGTTCGTCAGGGACGATGGCCCCCAGCCCCCCATGGGTGGGGAGAAGGGCCATCGAGAGACCGTGGAGATGCTGCTTGACAGCCCGGGTGAGTACGCCGTGAGGCTGGACGCGCGCGGTGCGGTGGAGCTCGTCTCTCCCTCGCTCCGTAGGGTGTCTGGGGCGAGGTAGGCCGACCTGGCCGGCAGCTCGCTGCTCTCGGTCGACAAGGGCTTCGACGGTCTCGACGCGAAGGTCGTAAGCCTGTGGCGGGACGTCTCCGGTCCCCCGTACCGTGCTGAACGCGAGATGGAGCTGGACACGCCACGGGGCGCGCGCTCCACAGCCTGGACGTTCGAGGCGCTGCTGGGCGACGGGGGCGTGCTGCAGGGCGTGTTCGGCCTCGGCCGCGAGGTGACGGAGCGCCGTGCGGCGGAGGACGCGGCGCGGCACCGGCTTGAGCTCGAGGCGATGTCGTCGCACCGGCCCTACCGCCCGCCCTCGGCGTGGATCGAGCCCTCGCGGAGCTCGAGGCGGGCCTCCAGCCGCCGCCCCTCGCTGAGTCTGCTGCCGTCGCTCACTGAGCGGTGCCCCTGCGGCGCACCCCTCGCTGAGTCCTCTGCCGTCGCTCAGTCGGCCGCCGGCGCCCGGATGCGGAGAGCCTGTGGCACGAGCTCCACCTCGAGCGGCAGGTCTCCGAGCGCCTCGCCGTCGACGTCCAGCGGGAAGAGCCCGCCGCGCGGCGCCCGTGCCGGCGGAGTGAGCGGCTCCAGTCGCAGCCCGCGGCAGGCGAAGTGGTCCACGCCCGGCTCGTCGGTGTGCGTGCCTCTATACACCGTGAGGAACCGGCCGACGAGGCGCCAGCGCGTGCGCGTCTCGAACGCCACCACCTCCAGGAGACCGTCGTCGGGCCGCGCCATGGGCGCGATGTTCATGCCGCCGCCGAAGGTAGTCCCGTTGCAGACTGCCACCGCGTGCGTGTCGAGCACGCGCTCCGCCGACGCGCCGTCCGGCCGCACGTACCTGCAGCGGAGGCGCACGCGGCGACACACGACGATGCCGCGAAGGGCCGCCTGGGCGTAGGCGACGCGGCCGCCGAGGAAGGCGGGCGCGGCCGCTGCGTACCTGTCGACGAGGCCGCCGACCCCGGCCGAGAGGACGTTGAGCCAGTAGCGCTCGGCGGTCCGACCATCGCTGCCGATGAAGCGCGCCATGCCGACGTCGACGGCGCGCGTTGTGTCCCCGGCGACGGCGGCGAGGTACGCGTCGATGCGCGGTGCGATGCCGAGCGTCCGCCCGAAGTCGGCTCCGGTGCCGGTGGCCACGAAGCCGAGGGCCGGCACCGGCGGGACGAGGGCCGGAGGATGCCCCGGCCCGGCCGCGCTTGCGGCCGCGGCGCCGTGCTCCCGGAGCCCGCCGCGCATGAGCCCGTCGACGACCTCGCTCAGGGTGCCGTCGCCGCCGACGCTGACGACCAGTGGCCGGCGCGCCGCGACCGCGCCGGCCGCCAGCCTGCTCGCCGCGTTCGGACCGGTCGTCGGCGCGACGTCCACCTCGCCCAGGGAGGCGCGGAGCGCCTCGAGCACGTGAGAGAGGTCGCGTCCGGTGCGGCCACGGCCGGCGCTGGGATTGACGATGACCAGCGGCCGTGGGGCGTCCGCCGGCCCCGCGCCGGGTGACCGGGCGGGCTCGGCGCCCGGCCCATCTGTGCGCTGGCCCTGTGGCATGGCCCGCACGCTACCAGACGAGACGCCGCGGGTCAGGTCGCGGGCAGGGAATCCGCCCTCCCGGTGCGAACAGGCACGCGATGGCAGTACCAGCTCCCGACGCAGAGGACCGACAGCCGCGCGAGGTCGCCCGTATCGAGGCGTTCAGCGACGGCGTGTTCGCCATCGCCATCACGCTGCTCAGCCTCGAGCTGGTGATCCCCGCACACAGGGACCTGGCCGCCGCCCTCGCCGATCTCCGGCCGGACTTCTTCGCCCTGGGCCTGAGCTTCCTCGTCATCGGCACGTACTGGGTGTTCCACCACCGCCTGTTCTCGACAGTGGTGCGCTACGACAGTCGCCTGATCTGGATGAACCTGCTGGTGCTTTTCTTCATCGTGCTGATGCCGTTCAGCACGTCGGTCATCGCGGACTACGACGGGCAGCCGCTCGGGGTCGTCGTGTACGCGCTGAACATCGTCGGCGCCGGGCTGGCGAGCGCCGGCCTCACCGTCTACGTGCTCACCGGGCACCGCATGTGCGCGCAGGCGGTCACGCACGGCCGCATCCGCTACGCGATCGGCCGCAGCTTCGTCGTGCCGTGCTACTTTGCCGCCTCCCTGCTGCTGCTCCTCATCCCCGTCTCGACCAGCACGGTGACGCTGTCGTGGCTGGGCCTCATCCTGGTGAACATCGTCGTGGAGCGGACGCTGGGGAGGTCGAAGTAGCCGCCGTGGACGCGGCGGTCCGCCTGGGGGCGCTCATGGACCGGCTGGCCGGCATGGCGAGCGACGCCGACCGAGAGGGCATGGCGCGGTTCGGCATCAAGGTCGACGACGCCTTCGGCGTGTCCGTGTACGAGCTGCGCAAGATCGCGAAGGAGTACGGGCGCGACCACGTGCTCGCCCTGGCGCTGTGGGACACCGGGATTCACGAGGCACGACTCCTGGCGAGCATGATCGACGACCCGGTCGCGGTGACCGAGGGGCAGATGGAGCAGTGGGCCGCGGCGTTCGACTCATGGGACGTGTGCGACCAGGTGACCTCCAACCTGTTCGACAAGACCCCGCTCGCCTACGACAAGGTGAGGGAGTGGGCGGCCCGCGAGGACGAGTGGGTCAAGCGGGCCGCGTTCGCCACGGCCGCCGCCCTCGCCGTGCAGGACAAGGCGGCGCCCGACGAGCGTTTCCTGGCCATCCTGCCGCTCTGCGCGCGCGAGGCGTGGGACGGCCGCAACTACGTGAAGAAGGCCGTCAGCTGGGCCCTGCGCAACATCGGCAAGCGCAACGTCGCGCTGCACGCGGCGGCGCGGGACACGGCCACGGCCATCCTGGCCGCGGCCGGCGAGCGCGCCGCCGCCGACCGCCGCGATCCCGCGGCGCGCAGCATGCGCTGGATCGCCGGTGACGTGCTGCGCGAGCTGGACTCGGAGAAGGTGAAGCGCCGCCTGGGGCTGTGACCACGCGCCGCGCCGACCCACCGTCGCGTGCGTGACCACGGCGCTCGCTGGCCCGCCGTCCCGGGCCCGTAGTACCATCTGTGCTCGCAGTACCCTAGTCCCCCGGCACGGGAGGGTGCCGTCTTGGCCGTCACGGAACCCGGCAGTTCCTACGACTCGGCGAGGCGCCGACACCCGCGTCTCGTGCGGCGCACTGCGTGGCTGCAGCGACACTCGCTGAGCGTCACCATCGCCGCGGGGATCCTCATCGGTGTCATCTTCGTGTTCGACGCCAGCGTCCACCCGGTGACAATGGCAGGCTTCTACCTCATCCCGCTGACCATGCTGGCGCTCACGGCTCGGGCCCAGCGCGTCGCGTTGGCGGGCGTCGTCTGCGGCCTCCTCACGGTGCTCGTCTTCGTGCGGCAGGACACCCTCGCCCCCAGCTACTTCTTCAACCTGCTGTACGGAGGGTTGGCCGGGCTCGGTCTTGTGCTCGCCGCTTACCTCATCAGGCGCCTCTCCACCATCAGCGACTACGCCATCCTGCGGGCTCAGCTGGCGGAGGCGGGGGCCGACATCCTCACCGGCGGCACGCGAGACGACCTGGACGAGCTGCTCGAGTACGCGCTCGAGCGCATGGCCGAGCAGCTCGGGGCCACCGGCGCCGCCGTGCTGCTGCTCGAGGACGGCGCCTGGCGCGGGCGCGCCGGGTTCGGCCTCGGTCTGGACGCCGGCGAGCTCCACGGCGCCTACGACGAAGCGCCGCTGGCGGCCGAGGTCCTGCGGGGGGACGCTTCGCTCACCCGCGTCTTCTCGGCCTCCGACGCCGCCACTCTGGCGCCGCTCACCGCCCACCTGCGCCTGGAGAGCGTGCTCATCGTTCCTATCCGTGCCCTCGACCACGAGATCGGCGTCATGGTGTACAACAGGCCGGAGGTCAGCGCCGACTACGCCGACGACCAGATCACCGCCGCCGAGGGCGTGGCCCGGTACCTCGGCGTGGCCGTCGACAACGTACGCCTGATGAGCGAGCTCAGCACCCGGCGTCGCGATCTCGAGATCGTACGCGACGCCAGCCTCGACTTCGCCCAGAGCCTCGACCTGGCTGAGGTGCTGGAGGCGCTCGTCACGCGCCTGCTCAGCGCCCTCGGCATGCACGCCTGCGACGTCTTCGAGGTGGACGAAGACAGCGGTGAGCTGCGCATCGTCGTGAGCTACGCCGACCGGCACGCCGACGGCGACGACTGGGAAGGGCACGCGTTCGCCCCGGACCATTTCGCCACCGTCGCGGCGGCGGTCGCGGAGCGGCGCCTGGTGGTCGTCACCGCCTGGGACGACCCAGCGCTCAACGACAACGATCGAGAGCTGCTCATGCGGCACGGTCACCACACCCAGGTCACCATCCCGCTGTGGACTCGCGAGCGTGTGCTCTCGGTCGTCCAGCTGTACGACGGTGAGTCGCGGCAACTCACGCACGAACAGATGGAGCTCACGCGCACCATCTGCCGCTTCGCTGCACTCGCCGTTGACAAGGCTCGGCTGTTCGAGCGCCAGAGCGTCACGGCGCGGCGCAGCGACAGGCTGGCGCGCCGCCTGCAGCGCCTGCAGTCGTTCTCCGTGGATCTGAACAGGCGGCTGGAGCGGGCGGAGCTGCAGGACGTGCTCGACGAGGTCGCGGCGGCGGCGCTCGACCTCGTCCACGTTCGCGCTGCCGCCGTGCTCAGCGGCTCCGGAGAGTACCTGGCCGCCCAGGCGCTGGCGGTAGCCGGCGGCGTAGGACCGCTGCAGCTGCCATCCGTCGAGGCCGAGCTGCTGCAGCGCTGCCGCGCCGCCATGACGGCGCCGGCGGACGAGGACCTCGCCGGCGGCGAACCGATCACACCGGCGGTCGCGCAGAGCGACGGCCTGCTGTTCACGCCGCTCGAGGGCGATGTGCCCCTGCAGGCCTCCAGTCTCGTGGTCGCCGACAAGACCGGCGGCGATTTCGACGAGGAGGACCGGCTTCTGCTCGCCACCCTCGGCGCTCAGCTCAGCGCGAGCCTGCACAACACGACGGCGTACCAGCGCGAGCACGCCATCGCCGAGACCTTCCAGCAGGCGCTGCTCATGCAGCCTCCGGCGATCCCCGGCATCGACGTCGGGGTCCGGTACCGGGCTGCCACAGAGGCCGCCCGCGTGGGCGGCGACTTCTACGACCTCGTCACGCTCAGCCCCGGGCGACTCCTGGTGATCGTCGGCGACGTGTGCGGCAAGAGCCTCGGCGCGGCCGCGCAATCGGCTGTGGTGCGGTACATGCTGCGCGCCTACGCCGCCGAGGGGTCGCCGGGGGAGGCGCTCTCCCGTCTCAACTCGGCGATGATCGCGCAGTCGCCCGACCAGCCGTTCGTCACCCTGGTGGTGGCCTACATCGACGTGGTCCGTCACATGTTCGAGTACGCCGTGGCGGGCCACCCCCGGCCGATCATCCTCGCCGGCCGCCGCGAGTTCCCCATGCCCGGCGAGGGCAACGTACCGGCCGGCATCTTCCGCGGGGCCGTGTACCCCACCAACAGGGCCATCCTGCCCGACGACACCACCGTCGTGCTGTACACCGACGGCATGACCGACGCGCGCATCCATGGACAGCTGTTCGGGGAGGAGCGCCTGCGCAAGGCCGTCACGGAGCACCCCGACCTTTCGGCGCAAGGCCTCGCCGATCTGCTCCTGGAGACGGTGAAGGAGTTCGCAGGGGGCGTGCTTGCCGACGACTGCGCGGTGGTCACCCTCCGGCTGCCCTGACGGCGCCGGTCAGCCGCCGTCCGCCGCCGGCCTGCGCCGCCGCGACAACCAGATGCCCACGAGGAGCGTCGCCGCGCCGCCGCCGGCCACGATGGCGGTGTACGTCACCCGCGACTGTCCCGTCGGGATGACGGTGAGGAACAGCACCAGGCCGAGGGTCACGAAGGTCTCTGCGAGCACCACGGCCAGCCACGCGCCGAAGCGCCCTCCCGGCACGCGGTACGGGCGCCGCACGTCGGGGAACTTGCGGCGCAGCACCAGCAGCGCCGGGAACATCAGCGTGTACGGCGCCATGAACGCCACCGACGAGAGCGAGAAGATCGTCCAGAAGATCTGCTCGTTGCCGCCGAACAGGGCGTAGTTGAGCACGGTGAGCACGGTGGCCAGCGCCGCCATCAGGACGAACGCGTAGTCGGGCGTCCCGAAGCGGCGGTTGATGTGTCCGAACACGCGCGGGGCCGAGCGGTCCAGGCCGGTGACGTTGATGCTGTGGTTGGCGCCGGTGGACCAGGTGATCATCGTCCCGACGAAGCTGAACAGCAGCAGGACGATGACGACGTCGTAGGCGACCGAGGCGGCCGCGCCCGTGCCGAGCACGAGCCGGAACGAGAGGTCCATGGCGTCGGCGATGCCGCTGACGATGGAGAGCTCGTCGAGCGGCAGCGCCGCCAGGATGCCGGCCATGCCCAGGATCTGCGTGCCGACGATGGCGATGCCGGCGATGAGGATCATGCGGGGGATGTCGCCACGCGGGTCCTTCACGTGACCGCCAAGCGAGCTCATGACCTCCCAGCCGCAGAAGTTGGAGAGGATCACGGCCACCGCGGCGAGGCCGATGCCGGTGCCGGGCCAGAGCTGCGAGGTGGTCAGCGGATTGGCGACGCCGTGACGGGCGGCGTAGACGAGGCCGACGAGCGCCGCGGCGGCCAGGACGGCGATCTTGGCCGCCGCGCTGGCGTTGTTCACCCAGGTGGTGAGGCGCAGCGGCAGGATGCCGACGGCGACCACGAGCCACAGGAGGCCGATGACGATGAGCTCCTCCCAGGTGCGGCTCATCGAGGGCCAGAAAGCGGTACGCATCGTGCCGGCGAAGATGACGAACACCGCCGGCGCCCAGTAGGCCAGATTGACCCAGTAGAACCACGCGCACACGCCGCCCACGCGCTCGCCGTAGGCCTCGCGGATCCACACGTACATGCCGCCTTCTTGCGGCCAGGCGCTGCCGAGCTCCGCGGTGATGAAGCCGTACGGCGCGTAGAACACCACGGCGAGGATCGTGAAGACGGCGATACCGCGCCAGCCGCTGGCGGCCACGGTGGCGACCGAGTCCAGCGTGATCATCGCCGACACCGAGAACAGCACCATGGGAGCGAGCCCCAGGATACGGCTGCGCGAAGGCTCGACTGCGCTGAGGCGTGCGTCGGTGCTCATGGGGCGCCGATGCTATCAGGCTTCGACGGCGCCGGACGAACGTGTGCCGTCCGAGCGGCGCCGTACGAGCCGGCGCCGGATCGCTGCGGCCGGACGCGCCGGCGCCGTCAGCGGGCCGTGACGACCGTCGCCATGGCGTCGGCGACGGCCAGGACGCGGGCGCGGCGGCTGAGGCGCGTCTGGGCGGCTGCGACGGCCGCGTCGACGGAGTCGAACGCGGCCAGACCGAGCGGCTCGAGGACGCCCGGGTCGGCCGCGCCCACGACGGCGACGCGGAAGCGTTCGAGCACGCGCGCGACGACGAAGGCCCGCTGCCCTCCCGGGCCGAGCGGCTCGCGCAGCCCGCGCGCGATCAGCGCGGCCGGCGAGCCGGCGGCGCCCAGCACGCGCGCGAAGTTCTGCTCGCCGGGACCCGCGCCCGTCCCGTCGGGCAGACCCGCGCACAGCACGAGCAGGCCGCCGTCGGCCAGGGAGGGCCTGGCGGCGAGGCCCACGTACGTCGCCGCCCGGCTCGCCTGGTAGAGGTTGTCGCTCTTGGGCGCGTGCACGCCGGCCACCACGACGTCGAAGGGCTCCTCGACCCGGTAGAGCCAGGCGCCGGCGTGCGTCGCGGCCAGCGACGCCTGCGCCGCGGCGGGGTCGCCGGCGGCGACGGCGGACACGCCGCCGCCCGCGGCCGTGACGACGTTGACCGCCCAGCGCAGCGGCGTGCGCGCGGCGACGTCGCGCAACGTCCTCTGGAAGGGGTTCCCCTCAAGCCGGCAGAGGGTCACGCCGGGCTCGCTGATGAACGCCGGCCGGTGCGTCCAGGCGATCGTCTCGTGCCCGGCGCACCCGATAGCCACGCCCTTGACCCCCCGGAGAAGCCGGCGTAGAGGTGCGGCTCCACGACGCCGACGGTGACGGCTAGGTCCGCGTCGGCGACACGCCGCGCGACGCGGACGGGCGCGCCGAGCGTCGTGGAGCCGAGATCCGCGCAGGGCGTCTCGAGGCCCTGCGCGTCTTCTACGCGCACGCGGGTCGCGACGCCGGCGCCGGCAAGGGCGGCGCGCTCTTCCTCGCTCGTGGTGGCGTGCAGGCCACAGCCGACGACCACGGTGACGCCCGACTGCGGTACACCGGCCGCCGCCAGCTCGCACAGCAGCTGCTCCAGGATCGAGGGGCTCGGGCAGGGCCGCGAGGCGTCGGGGATTGTGACAGCCACCCGGCGGGCGCCGCGCGCCAGCTCCCGCAGGCGCGGCGCCCCGGCCGGGGCGGCGAGTGCGCCGGCCACCTCGGCCTCGAGGTCCGGTACAGCCGCTGTCGCGGCCGGCGGGGCGAACGCGTCGGCGCGTGGCACTGGCAGACGCGCCGCGCCGCAGAAGACCCAGGGAGTCTCGCTCACGAGGGCGCCTCCGCGTTGCCGGCACCGCTCGCGCTGTCCTCACCGGAGCCGCCCCCCTGGTCCTTCGTGTCGTCTCCGCGCCACCACACCGCCAACATGACGATCACGCCGCCGATGGGGATGAGCGACGCCACGAAGGCGGCGACCAGCCAGTTCAAGCAGGTCGCCGCCCGTCTTCTTCGCGCACAGGTACCCCAGGTACAGGCAGATGAGCAGTTGCGGCCCCCAGGCGTAGAAGTACCACCCGGCCTTGCCCACAGACCACAGGACCCAGCTCATCGGCCTCAGCCGTACACGGTGAGCAGCGAGTCCACCGTCGCCAGAAGATGGCTCGCCGCCGCGGGCGGGTTCAGGATGCGAGCCTGATCGGCGAACGGCAGCACGTGCTGCGTGAGCCAGCCCTCCTCCACGTACGGCTGCTCGGCGACGCAGGATCCGTCGGCGAGGCGCTGCACCGGCTGACGCTCCTCGACCCAGCGGCTCACGTCGCGGCTGTACCAGACCGTGGCCGTCTTGGGTGCGTAGCTGGCCGACGGCGGTACTCCCTCTCGTCGGTAGAGGTCGAGCTCCAGGTCCTGCCGCGGCGCGAACGTCTCGTCGAGCAGCTGTGCGCTCCGCGTGGTCGCGATGCGGAACATGCGCCTGCCGCCGGCCGTGCGGCACCAGCACACGTAGTACCACTCGCCGCGCTCGTGGATCATCAGGTATGGCTCCACCACCCGTTCGGACTGCCCCGCGGTGCCTTCTTTCCAGTACGCGATGCGCAGCAGGTTCCGGCCGGCGATGGCCGCGTTCACGCTGTCGAACACGCCGGCGGCCCCGGGGGGCAGGTCTCCGGCCACGATGGTGGGGCCGGTGTCGCGCGCGCTCCTTATTCTGCGGCGCGCGCCGTCAAGGGTGGCCCGGCTCGCCGACGGGAGCTGTCCGCCCACGAGGTCGATAGCCAGCAGCAGCGCGTCGGCCTGCAGGGGGGAGAGCCGGGCGGGGCGCGACAGGGTGGGGCCCTCCACGTCGCACTCCACGTGCAGCTTGCCGCGGCCGGTGAACTCGGCGTACAGGACCATGCCGCCCACGTGTCCCACGGTGTTGAGCAGGCGGATGTCCTCGCGGAGGTCCTTGAGCGAGACGTCCAGCGCGGCGCACACGTCCGCGACCTGCAGGTCGGCCTCGTCCCTGCCGCAGCTCGTGAGGAGGTAGGAGGCGAGGGTGCTGAGGCGCGTGAAGCGGTCGACCTCCACGTGCCAGTCTCCGGCGGTCCTGCGCCGGCGCCTGCCGCCGCGCGCGGCTGCGGGAGCCGCGGCGGGGGCGTTCGCCACGTCCGGGACCGGAGACGCGGTCAGCCTGCGCAGCGCGACGAGGCGCTCGCGGAGCCGGTCGCGCAGCGCCGGTGGATCGAGCAGCTCTGCGGCCTCGGCCAAGCCGAGCACCCACGACAGCATGCGCCGCTCGTCGGCGTAGTCGGTGACGAAGACGATGGACCCGTCGTCCTGCGCCTCCACAGCGCCGCAGTGCCGCCAGTGCGCCTCCACCCACCAGGCCATGGACGGGCCGACGCGCACGCGCGCCGTGCCGACGACGGGTCCCAGACGCCAGGCGGGGCGGTCCTGGTACGCCTCCAGGTCGAAGTCCGCGGGCCGGGCGAAGTCGTGGAGCTTCTTGGAGGCGTGCACCACGCGGGAGTGGATGCGCGAGAGACGGAAGGTGCGCACCGCGTCGCGCTCGTGGCAGCGGCCGATGAGGTACCACTCGCCGGCGACCACCTGGAGCCCGTACGGGTCCACCGTGCGTTCGCGCTCCTCGTCGCGCTGGATGGTGTAGTACGTGAATCTGACGGTCTTGCGGTCGTCCACAGCGGCCTGCAGTCTGGGCAGCAGCGAGGGCGGCTCGTCGGCCTCCGGGACGACGGCAAGCGCCGGCGCGGCGGTCTCGGTGAGGACCTCGGGGCGTCCCTGCGTGAGGCTCAGCAGGGCGAGACGCAGGGGCTGCGAGTAGGCGAAGCCGTCCTGCAACACGGCGTAGCAGGCGGCCAGGGCGGTGAGCTCGTCGGCGCTGAACTCGACCCGCGGCAGGTAGTAGGCGTCGCCGGGCAGACTGTAGAGGTCCACGCCGTCGTCCCCGGTCTCGGCGTCGACACGGATGCCGATCTCCCTGAGCTCGGCCCTGTCTTCGCTGAAGCGTCGCTTGAAGGCCTCGTCCGTCATGCCCGGGTACCCTTCGACGTTCATGCGGATCTGCGCGGCGCTGACGCGCTGGCCCGGCCGCGAGAGCAGGAACGTGACCAGGGACAGCCTGCGGAGGTTGGGCTCGTGGTCCTTGGGTTGGGCGGGCTCGCGGGCCTGCGAAGGGCTCATCGGCGGGGCTCCGGCGGTCGTTGACGAGGCGCGGGGGTCCGGCATCGGGCCCCGCGCCTCATGCTACCGCAGACGCCGCCGGGGGTCAGCGGGCGTGACAGGACGGCCGGGCCGGCGAGGCGCGTACGCCGCCCCGCCCCGGCCCGTCACCAGCTTCGGACAGCCGTCAGACCGCTACCGCCGTCAGACCGTCGCCTCTCGCGCCGCCGCGGCGATGATGGCGTCGAACTCGGCGCCGAGGTCGGCGGGGAACTCCGGCGCCGGAGCCGCCAGGATCTCGGCGACCCTCTCCTGCGCTTTCTCCGTCGTGCTCTTGCCGCCGGCGCTCTTCCAGGCCTCGTGGGTGCCGGTCTCCCCAAGCTTCGCCTGCCAGAGCTCGCGCACGTGGGCGCGCGTGTGGTTGTCGAACAGGTAGTTGCCGCTGAACCCCATCTTCTTGATGAGGTCGACGGCCAGCGTCTCGTCGCTCACCTCGATGCCGCGCAGGATGCGCTTCACCATGCCGAGGATCTCGTCGTCCACCACCATGTTCTCGAGGCAGAGGATGCGGGATCCGTCGAGCAGCCCGGTCCCGAAGGTCACGTCGGCGCCGTTGGCGTAGGCCATGAACATGGCCAGGGCGTTCTCGTAGGCGCTCTGGATGCCGGGCTCCTTGGCCGTCGTCGCGCCGGCGCCGTACCAGGCCGGCACGCCGTAGAAGCCGGCCATGTGGCCCTGGCAGGCGCGCAGCAGCATGGCCTCGGGCGAATTGCTCGCGTAAGCGCCGGAGCTCATGTACATGGCCGTGGGGCCGCCGCCGTGGATGACCCTGGCGCCGGGGTGGGCCAGCTGCACCAGGACGGCCCCGCTGACGAACTCGGCGTTGTTCACCACGGCCGAGCCCGCGATGGTCACCGGTCCCGTCGCGCCCAGGATCGGCATGGGGTAGAAGCTCACGGGGATGCCGGCCTCGGCCAGCACCAGCGCGAGGTCCATGCCGAAGCGCTCCTGGTGCAATGGGCTCACCGTGCAGATGATGCTCGTGAACATGGGGCGGCGCTTCAGTTCCTCGGCGCCGCCGGCCAGGGCCTCGGCCATACGGATCAGGCTGCGTGCCTCCCAGTCCTCCTTGATGCTGACGACGATGTTGTGCTTCTCCGAGTTGCGCACGCAGGCGTCGAACTCGTGCAGCACGCGCGTCTCCGGCGGGCAGTCCTGGGCGCTGACGACGGCGCTGGTGGCACTCACGTTCTCCAGCGCCTGCACGACCCTTGCGCAGTCGGCGAGGTCCTGCTTCTGCGAGATGCGGACCGCGCCGGTCACAGGGTCGCGGTACGACACGCCGCAGCCGTCGGAGCTGATGTAGACGTGCTCGCCGTCGAGGGGCAGGTCGTACTCGGGGTTGCGGGCGCCCAGGGTGAACTGGTGCGGTACCGTGCTCATGGCACGTTCGACCACCCCAGCCGGGACCTTGGCCACTGTGGTCTCGCGGTCCACGGTCGCGCCGTTGGCTTCGAGGATGTCGAGAGCTCGCTGAGAGTGGTACTTCACGCCCACGGTCTCGATGACGTCGAGTGTGGCCTCGTGGATCCGACGCACGTCCTCGGGGGAGAGCAGCTCGAGCTTGACGCGCTGTCCGACGTAGCAGCTGTCGGCGTATGTCATCGGGTGACTCCTTTCGCTCGTGCAGGCTGCTCCGCCGTGCGCATCGCGCAACGCCGTGAGCTACGCCCGCTCGTTTCAGAAGCGGCCGGACTCGACCGCGGCGATGATGTCGTCGAGCTCGCGCCCGAGGTCTCCGGGGAGCTCGGGCGCAGGGGCGGCCATCAGGGCGTCGGCGACGGCCCGCGCCTTGTCCTCCAGGCGCGGGCTGCCGGCGTGCTGCCAGCCCTCGTAGGTCCCGGTCTCGCCCAGGCGAGCCTGCCACAGCTCGCGCACGTGGGCGCGTGTGTGCTTCTCGCTGAGATACGAGCCGTCGAACCCCATCTTCTTGATGAGGTCGACGGCCAGCTCCTCGCGCTCGACGGTCACGCCGCGCAGCAGGCGGGTGACCACGCCGAACACCTCGTCGGCGATGACGAGCTCCTCCAGGCTCATCTGCTGGACGCTGTCGAGCAGGCCGGCGCCGAAGAGGAAGTCCGCGCCGGCCGCCATCTCGAGCACGAGGCCGAGGGTGTTCTCGTAGGCGGATTGGGCGTCCGGCTGTTTGGCCTTTGTCCCGCCCCAGCCGAGGCCGGCGGGGAGGCCCCAGGAGCGCGCCATCTGGGCTTGCACGGCGCGCAGCAGCAGGGCCTCCGGCACGTTGGCGAAGTAGGCGCCGGTGCGCATGTAGAGCGCCGTCGGGCCGCCGCCGTGGACGAGCCTGGCGCCGGGGCAGGCGAGCTGGATGGCGGTGACGGCGGCCAGGATCTCGGCCGCCCCCAGCACCGCCGTGCCCGCCGGCGTCACCGGCGCGGTCGCCCCCAGGATCGGCATCGGGTACAGCATCATGGGGATGCCGGCCTCGCCGAGCTCGAACGCCAGTTCCATGCCGCACCGCTCCATGTGGAGCGGGCTCACGGTGCAGAGGATCACGGAGAAGGTCGGGCGGGCGTGGAGCTGCGCCTTCCCGCCCGCCACGGCTTCGGCCATGCGGATGAGCGGCCTGGCCTCCGTCGCGTCCTTGATGCTCACGACGATGGAGTGCTTCGTCGAAGCGCGCATGCAGGCATCGAACTCGTGCAGCACGCGGCTCTCCTCCGGCGTGTCCTGGGCCGAGACGAGGGCCGACGTGGCCGACAGGTTGGGCAGGCCGTCCACCACGCGCGCGGCCCGGTAGACGTCGTCCTTGGTGCTCAGGCGCACCGAACCGTCGGCATCGCGGACCATGGTCGCGCAGCCGTCGGAGGTGAGGTAGACATGCTCGCCGTCGACCGGCAGGTCGAGAGCGGGCTCGCGGCCGCCCAGGGTGAAGCCGGGCGGCAGGGTGGCGAGCGCCTCTTCTACTGCACTCGCCGGGATGCGGGCCACTGTCGTGTTGCGGTCCACCGTGGCCCCGTGCTCCTCGAGCACGTCCAGCGCCCTGTCGTTGTGGACCATGACGCCGGTCTCGGCGAGCACGCCGAGCGCGGCTTCGTGGATGCGCTCCACATCGGTGTCGGCGAGGATCTTGAGCGGTCGCCGCCGGCCGACGTAGCGCGCGTCGGCGTGCTTGGTCATGAGGTTCCTTTCGGGCCGCCGAGTCGTGCGTAGTCGACCTCCACGTACGGCGAGGTGACTGCGCGCACCAGGGCCTCGTAATCGACGGTGAAACGGACCTCGTCGCGGGGGTGCAGCGGCTCCGGCGTGATCAGGATGCAGACGTCGCTCGTCGCCCCGGCGAGCCAGGCGCCGGGGATGAGCGGGCGCAGGCCGCCGGGCTCCATGTCGCGGCGGCCCAGGGCGACCATGCTGTACCAGGCGTCGTCATCGGGAAGCGAGACGTCCGGCACGTGGCCGAAGGCGTCGAGACCGCCGGGGCCCTCCGGCGCCGGCGGCTTGCGGAAGCACTCGAGCACTGAGGCGGTCAGCACGGGGTCCGTGCGGCTGAGCCCCGTGATGGCGCAGCCGCTCACGAAGTCGTACCCGTACATCGGGCCGCCGCCGCTGCGGACCTCCGTGGCGAAGCGTGGCTCGTAGCCGTCGAGACACTGGACGGCGCAGGTGCCGCCGAGGCTGAGGACCGGCTCGGCGGCGCAGTACGTCGCGCAGGCGGCGAGCACGTCCTCGGCCTGCCGGAACAGCTCCTGCGACGGCAGCTGGCCGGAGAGGCAGGCGAAGTTGACGCTGACGCCCGCGAGCCTGATGCCGGGCAGGGCGGCGAGCTGTGCGGCGACCGTCGGCGCGTCCTCGGGGAGGACGCCCTCGCGGCGGTCGCCGAGGTCCACCGTCAGCAGGACGCCGACGGGGGCGCCGGGGGCGTGCTCTCCGAGCACGCGGGCGGCGCTGGGGTCGCAGAGCAGGACGCGGTCGGCTGTGTGAGCCGCCGCCGCCAGCTCGTGGTGCTGGGGCGTGCGGATCAGCGTGCGCGGGCCGAGGCCGGCGCCGGCGAGCCGCCGCAGCGCCGGCAGGCGGCTGTCGGCCAGCCCGGCGCAGCCGCCGGTGAGCATGGTCTCGCCGACGAGCGGCTCGCCGTCCACGCATTTGGTGACGCCGACGAGGACGATGCCGTGGCCGAGCAGCACGGCGGCGAGCCGCCGGGTGGCCTCGGCCACGGCGTCCAGGTCGATGGTGAGTCGTGGGCAGGCTCCCATGGGCTCAGCACCCGGCGGGCCGGCCCCGGGCCTCCGCCGGGAGGCCGTGAACGGAGAAGCGTGACAAGTCCCCACCTCGTGGTCGCGTGACTGATGACGCCGCTCCACGACGGCCGTGAGCCGGACGTCGTGGTGCGCGCGCGGTGCGACGCCGCGAGACCCGTGCCGGAACACGGACGGCGGCGGGAGGGACTTCTAAAAGTCGTGGAAGCGGCCGCCAGTGAACGCGGTGAGGCGACGGTCGTGGGGCTTGACGGCAAGCACTCGGGACACGGGTCTCCAAGCCTCGGCGGGTCGAAGCACGGCGAGTATACTTCGGCGGTCCGCGCCCGGACAAACGACGTGAGATGGGGGCGACATGGGGTTCTGTGATGACCACCTGACCCTGCGGGACGGCCGTCTGTACCTCGACGGCGCCGACCTCGCGGCGCTCGCCGCGAGCCACGAGACCCCGTTCTTCGTGGTCTCGGAGCGGTGTCTGCGCGAGCGCGCGGCCGCCGTGGTCGCGGCGTTCGCCGCACGGCACCGGGACACCCGGGTCTTCTTCGCCAGCAAGGCCTGCTCCAACCTGTGGGTCCTCGGCGTGGTGCGCGACGCCGGCCTCGGCGTTGAGGTCAATTCGGGCGGCGAGCTGGAGAAGACGCTGCTCTCCGGCTTCACGCCGGACCGCATCATCTTCAACGGCGTGGCGAAGACGCGCGACGAGATCGTCCTCGCCGTACGGCGCGGCGTGCGCGCTCTGCTCGTGGACTCGCTCTGCGAGCTCGACCGCATCGGCGCGGTGGCCGCGGAGCTCGGCCGCGCGGCCACGGTGGCGCCGCGCATCGACGTGCACGTGCCGGCGCTCACGCACCCCGGTCTGGAGACGGCCTTCGGCGGCAAGGCGGGCATCGACCGCGACGACGCCGTCGAGGCGTTCAGGCGCGCCGCCGCCGACCCGTGGCTGGACCCGGCCGGCCTGCACCTGCACATCGGCTCGCAGATCTCGAGCGTCGCGCCGTACGTCGAGGCGATGGCCACAACGCTCGACCTCGTCGACGAGGTCGAGCGCGCCGCCGGCCTGCACCTGCGGTTCCTCGACGCCGGCGGCGGGTTCGCGGTGCCGTACGACGAGCGGCCGCAACATCCGCCTGCACAGCCCGATCCGCCGCCCGGTGGGCCGCCTGCGGCCCACTACTTCGCCTGCGACCTCACGTTCGACGACTACGCCGAGACGGTGTGCGGGCAGCTGCGCCGGCGCCGCCCCGACCTCGAGCTCTTCGTAGAGCCCGGACGGTCCATCGCGGCGCCGGCCGGCGTGCTGGTCACGCGCGTCGAGAGCGAGAAGACCAAGCGCGTACGTGACGCGCGCGGCCGCGTGACCGGTGAGGTGCGCTGGCTCACCGTCGACGCCGGCTTCAACACGCTGCTCGAGCACACCAACTACGGGTGGTACTACCGCAGCCGGGTGGCCGGCCGGGCCGGCGAGGCGCACGATGCGCCCTTCCGGCTCGCCGGTCCGCTCTGCGACGGCGGCGACGTGTTCGCCGGCGACAACGGCACACCGTTCCGCCGCTTGCCGGCGTCCACGACGGTTGGGGACGCCGTCGTGTTCCGCGACACCGGCGCCTACACGCTGGAGATGATGAACGACTACAATGCACGGCCGCGGGCGGCCGCCTATGCGGTCACCGCCGCCGGCGAAGTGATCGAGATCCGGCGACGGGAGACCGTCGCCGACCTCGTGCGCGCGGACCGGAACCCCGAGCCCGGCCGAGGAGGCTGACTGCGGTGGACGCGCGGCGGAGCGGCACCGCCTTGCGGTTCGGCCGCGGCCCCGCCGGAGCGGGGCCGCGGCCGTACTTCGTGGGGACCCCGTCACGCGTCCCCGCGCTGCCTCACACGATCCACTGCGGCCGGACCCGGGCGAACATGTACTTCGTCGTGGAGTACCCGAGTTTCCAGAACACGTGGTAGTGGTCGGTGGTGTGCGCGTCGATGACCTTCTGCCCGGCGTTGTTGGTGCCGACGACCATGGCGACGTGGTCCCAGACGCCGTCACCGGACCAGTCGTAGTACACGGCGTCGCCCTTGCCGAGGTCGCTGATGCCGGGCACATAGTCCGTGCGCCTGCCGTTCCAGAACCCCATCTGCTTGCCCACGTTGATCCAGCTCAGGCTGTACTGGTCGTCCGAGGGTGACGACGTGCCCCTGTTGTCGTACCACCAGCCGGTGGACCAGGCGGCCGGCGTCGTCGGCATGCCGCCGGCGCGCGCGCTCTGGGACACGAAGTTCGCGCAGTCCGCACCGAAGCGGACGACATTGGGGTTGTACGAGAGCGCGTAGCGGTCGGCGTAGGCTGCGGCGGCGGCGCGGTTGTACACGATGGTGTCCATGTAGGCGCGGCCACCGGTGCGGCCACTCTCGACACGGATGCGGGACTGGTCCCGGCGGATGCGTGCCCTGTCGGAGCGGGTGGAGTCGTCAGGCGGGGCCACCGAGCGCTCGAGCCTCCGCGCCACCTCGAGCGAGACGGCCGCGGGCGCTCCGGCGTCCTCGAGGTAGGCGGGGGCCATGACGTCGTTGTAGGCGTCGTCGGTGACCCGCCAGCCGCGCTGCTCGAGCGAGAGAGAGACGATGTGGTCGACGCCGTAGGCCTCCACGTCGGCCAGACTCTCGCGTGAATGCCACTGCACGGTGGTGATGACGTGTGCCGAGACGGTCGCCGAGGCGCCGTCGGGGGCCAGCGATACGCCGTCCACGGTCACCGCCGTCTGGACGGAGTCGATGAGATGCCCGAGCTTGCCGGCGTTCATCCCCATCCCGCGGGCGATGAGCCGCTCCCGAGCGGCGAGGCGGGAGCCGGGTGCGACCAGGAGCGCAAGAGGGGCGCCGGGGTCGGGGGCGGTGACGGCTGCGGCTCGGGCCTCGAGATAGGCTGTGGCGACCGCCTCGGGGCCGGCGTTCGTTGCGGGCGGCCTCGCCGCGGCGGAGCCTGTGGCGGCGACCGAGAGCGCCATGGAGGCTGCCGCCACCATGAGGAGGAACCGACGAGGGTGCTTCATTGTGACCCCTTTCGTTCTGATTGTGGACCCGCTGTGATGGTGTGGATGAGCCAGCCTCCGGCCGTCGTCCCGACCCTCCCCAAGGTGAAGAACAGCGTCGCTGCGCCCGGTGGCACCGGGCTCTCCGGACGTCCCGCCGCGCGCACGCGAGCGACCACGGTGACGGTCGCCGGGTCCGGCGCGGTGAGCACCCTGGCGGAGCGGAACGACAGCGCCCGCACGCTGCTGCAGCTGCGCCCGCGTCCAGACGCGCTGTGCGGCGAACAGACCCGCCGCCTCCCACAGGCGCCCGGCGTCCACGAGGTCGCAGAAGAGCTTGACGGTGCGTACCGCTTCGAGCCGTGCCTGCCCGTCGAGGTGCCAGGATGCCGCGGCAGCGGACTCCTCCGGGCTTGCGTACGGCGTTGCCGCCACACCGGGCAGGATCGCGGCGCCTGCCTGGGCCGGCGCGGCAGGCGCGGCCGGACTGGGGGCGTGGCGCCGCGCTCCGGGGACCGCGGCGAAGAGGCCGCCGAACGCTGCGGCGAGGACGATGAGGAAGATGACGAGGCGGCGGCTGACCATGGACCCATGCTCGCCGCGTGCCCCCGTGAGCCTCAAGGATGACCCAGGCGATCCGTGGATGACGTTGAGCCGCCGTCGGCGGTGACGTTCCACCGGAGCCCGGCGATCAGGCGGCCTCCCGGCCCGCGCGTTGACACGGGGCCGGGACCTTCCGTAATCTTGACTGGATTTATCTAGTTTCGACGCGGAGGAGCTCGCTGGTCGTGAACATCTCCATGAAGAGCAGGTACGCTGTCCGCGCCCTTACCGAGCTCGCGCGCCGCGAGGAGTCGCAGCCCGCCCGCCCGGTGCGGCTCGGCGAGATCGCCGACAGCCGCGACATGCCGCTGCAGTTCCTGGAGCAGGTGTTCGCGGCGCTCCGCAGGGCCGGTATCGTGCGCAGCCGGAGAGGCGCCGCCGGCGGATACGTGCTGGCGCGCCCGGCGGGTGAGATCAGCGTACTGGAGGTCGTGGCCGCGCTCGACGGTGTGCCTTCGCCGGCGGAGTGCACGCAGGGCAAGTGCGACCGGCTCGACACGTGTGGGGCGTCGTCGGTGTGGATCGAGGCGCAGGCCGCGCTGGAGGCCGTGCTGGGTGGCACCACGATCGGGGACCTTCTGGCGCGAGAGGACGCTCTGCGCGAGAGCGCGCCCATGTACTTCATCTGACACGGCTTCTGACACGGCGAAGGGCGCGCCGCGGGCGCGCGGCGCCGGCGCGAGGAGACAGCATGCATCGAGCAGCCAGCATCACCGACCTCATCGGGCGCACTCCGCTGCTGCGCCTCAACCGGCTCTCGGACGAGACCGGGGCGGAGATCCTCGGCAAGCTCGAGTCGTTCAACCCGGGCGGGAGCGTCAAGGACCGCATCGGTCTGGCCATGATCGCGGCCGCCGAGCGTGACGGGCTCATCTCCCCGGGGCGCACCACCGTCATCGAGCCGACCAGCGGCAACACGGGCATCGCCCTCGCCATGGTCGCGGCCGCGCGCGGGTACGCCATGGTCCTCACGATGCCGGACACGATGAGCGCCGAGCGGTGCACCATCCTCAGGGCCTACGGGGCGCGTCTCGTGCTCACCCCCGGCTCCGAGGGCATGGCCGGCGCCGTGCAGCGGGCGCTCGACCTCGCCGCGGAGACGCCCGACTCCTTCGTGCCCCAGCAGTTCGAGAACGCGGCCAATCCCGAGGTGCACCGCCTCACAACGGCGGAGGAGATCTGGACCGACACCGGAGGGGAGGTGGACGCCTTCGTGGCCGGTGTGGGCACCGGCGGCACCCTGACGGGCGTCGGTCAGGTCCTGCGCGAGAGGCGGCCGGGCGTGCACGTCGTGGCCGTCGAGCCTTCGGACTCCGCCATCTTGTCTGGTGGCCGTCCCGGCCCGCACCGCATCCAGGGCATCGGCGCCGGGTTCGTGCCGAAGGTGCTGGACGACGACGTGTACGACGAGATCGTGACCGTCTCCGGTGACGACGCCTTCGCGACGGCGCGCGAGCTTGCGCGCAGCGAAGGAGTGCTGGTGGGCATCTCGGCCGGCGCCAACGTGTGGGCCGCCGCCCGGGTCGCGCGACGACCGGAGATGCGGGAGAAGGTCATCGTCACCGTGCTCTGCGACACCGGCGAGCGCTACCTCTCCACGCCGCTCTTCGCCGACGCGGGGGAGTGAGGCGAGTGTGCTGATCAGCGGCGGGGATCGGCTGCGGTACGACTGCCAGCTCGTCCTCAAGGACGTCGGCGAGCGCGGCCAGCAGAAGCTGCGTGACGCCGCTGTGCTCGTCGTCGGGGCCGGCGGCCTGGGGGCGCCGGTGCTGTACTACCTCGCCGCCGCCGGCGTCGGCCGCCTGGGCGTGGTGGACGACGACGTGGTCGAGCTCAGCAACCTGCAGCGCCAGATCCTGTACACCACCGAGGACATCGGGCGCGGCAAGGCGGAGACGGCGGCCGCGCGCCTCAGGGCGCTCAATCCGGACGTGGCGGTCACCGCACACACGCAGCGCCTGCGGGCCGCCAACGTCACTGACCTCGTGGGCGCGCACGACATCGTGGTCACGGCCGTGGACAATTTCCCGACCCGCTATCTCATCAACGACGCCTGCGTGCTGCAGAAGAAGACGCTCGTCGACGGAGCCGTGCTGCGCATGGTCGGCCTGGCGATGACGGTGAAGGGCGGAGAGACCGCCTGCTATCGGTGCCTCTTCCCGGAGCCGCCGCCGGCGGCTGCCGTGGTGAGCTGCTCCGAGGCCGGTGTGCTCGGCCCGATCCCCGGCACCATCGGCGCGATCCAGGCGCTCGAGGTCATCAAGGTGATCACCGGCGCCGGCAGGCCGCTGTACGACCGCCTCATCCAGTTCGACGGCGCCGCCATGACCTTCACCGAGGTCGAGGTGGCGCGCGCGCCTACGTGTCCCGTGTGCGGCGAGAGCCCCACCGTCACGGAGCCCATCGACTATGACGATTGACCAACGTAGCGGAGTCAACGTCGGGGGCAGCGAAGTGGCACCCGACAATGAGCTGCGAAGCGCACTGAACGTCGGGGGCAGCGAAGGCGCACCCGACGGGGACGCGGCCCTCGCGCGCCTGCAGGCCGAGCTGGCGCAGCTGGACTCGGCCTGCGTGGCCTTCTCCGGCGGCGTGGACTCGAGCCTCGTGCTCGCCGCCGCGGTGCGCGCCCTGGGCGCCGGAAATGTCGTCGCCTACACCGCCGTGTCGGCGACGTACCCGCCGGAGGAGCTGGAGACGGCACGCCGACTCGCGGCCGGCCTCGGCGTGCGCCACGTGGTGACGGCGACGCACGAGTTCGCCCAGGCGTCATTCACCACGAACCCGCGCGAGCGCTGCTATTTCTGCAAGCGCGAGCTGGTGGCGGAGATGCGGCGCGCCGCCGACGAGCACGGCTGCGCCGCGCTGGTCGACGGCGCCAACCTCGACGACCTCGGCGACCACCGGCCCGGCATGCGGGCCACGGCGGAGGCCGGCGTGCGACACCCGCTGCTGGACGCCGGTCTCGGCAAGGCCGAGGTGCGGCGTCTTGCGCGGGAGCTCGGCCTGCCCACCTGGGACGCGCCGCAGCAGGCCTGCCTGGCGTCGCGGATCCCGTACGGCGAGCCCATCACCGTGGAGAAGCTCGCGGCCGTGGCCGCGGCCGAGCGGATCCTGCGCGACCTCGGCTTCCGCCAGTGCCGCGTGCGCCACCACGGCGCCGTCGCGCGCGTCGAGGTCGAGCCGCGGCAGGTGGCGCGGGCCGCCGGCGAGGCGCGCGAAGCGATCCTCGCCGGCCTGCACGCCGCCGGCTTCACCTACGTGGCCCTCGATCTCGACGGCTTTCGCTCGGGTAGCATGAACGAGGCGCCGTCCGGCGCCGCGGCGGGGAGGTGACATCAGTGCTCGGCAAGCTCGTGGGCGGTCTCAGGCGCGACGCGCGCACCGCCGTGGAAGAGATCACCCAGGACGTGCGCGCCGTGCAGGAGCGCGACCCCGCCGCCACCTCTCAGCTGGAGATCATCACCTCGTACTCTGGCCTGCATGCACTCTGGATGCACCGCCTGGCGCACCGCCTGCAGACTGCCGGCGTGCCGCTGCTGCCGCGCTGGGTCAGCCAGATGGGCCGCTTCTTCACCGGCGTGGAGATCCACCCCGGGGCGCGCATCGGCAAGGGGCTCTTCATCGACCACGGGTCGGGCGTGGTGATAGGCGAGACCACGGAGATCGGCGACGACGTCACGATCTACCAGGGCGTCACCCTTGGCGGCACCGGCAAGGAGACGGGCAAGCGGCACCCCACGGTGGGGGACAACGTCGTGCTCGGCGCGGGCGCCAAGGTACTCGGCGCCGTGACCATCGGCGACAACGCCAAGATCGGCGCCGGCAGCGTCGTCGTGCTTGACGTGCCGCGCAACTCGACCGTTGTCGGCAACCCCGGACGCCCGGTGATGCTCGAGGGTCAGAAGGTCGGCATCCCCGACATCGACTACCGCCATCTGCCCGACCCCGTGGCCGAGGCCATCAAGTGCCTCGTGGCGCGCATCGTGGAGATGGAGAAGGAACTCGACGAGATCCACCCCGACCGCGGCGGCAAGCGCGAGGAGGCCGTGCGGCAGACGCAGGCGATCCTCGCGGAGTTCCTGCGGTTCGACGCGGGCGCCGGCATCTGAGCTTCGCCGGCCGGCGCCCCGCAGGCTCTCCGCCGCGTCAGACCATCAGCGGCATCGCGCGGCTCGGTGGGACGTCTTCCGCGACCAGGCCGTCGGCGTTCCCGTCGAGGACGCCGAGGTCGTCCAGGAGGAGCTCGGGGTCGATCAGGCCGAGGCAGCGCCAGGTGCCCCGCGCGCCGGCCGTGTAGAGTACGCCGTCATCGCTGAGAAGGAGGTCGCAGGCCGGCCCGAACTGCCAGAGCGGGTCTGTGCGGATGTGGGTGTAGCCCGTCGCCTCCCGGGCTGCCGTGAAGCTGCCCATCTCTTCCTCCTCGCGGTCCCGGCGAGCTCCCTGCTCCGCCTCCGACACCCCCTGCATCGGCGGGCACGCGGACTCTGACGATGGGGAAACATGCTCACCGTTCCTGGGCACGGCGCGGCGTGCGCAAGGGAGGAAGTCTCGGACCGTCGGACGTACGGCCAGGACCACAGGGATGGCTCCGGCTCGGTCTTCACTCCTCCGGGTGACAGCGCCGAGCATCGTTGTCTCCCGTCCGGGTGACCGGTGCGAGCGGGTGGGTATGCTAGGATTGCAGCCCTCCCCGACCATCTCGAACGGAGTGTGACCGCCCCATGAGCGAGGTCCGGCGTCTCGTGCTCGACGTCCTCAAGCCGCACCAGCCCACCATGCTCGTTCTGGCCGACAAGCTCGGCGACCTCGAGGGCGTGCACGGTGTCGACATCACCCTCATCGAGATCGACAACAAGGTCGAGAACATCAAGATCACCCTGGAGGGCGACGACGTCGACTTCCAGGACGTCGCCGAGGTCGTGCAGGAGTCCGGGGGCAGCATCCACTCCATCGACAAGGTGTCCACGGGCAAACGCCTCATCGACGAGGTCGAGACCCCCCAGGACGGCGGCGCCCCCTGGCTCCGCTGATCGCCGCGCCTGATCGTCAGGTGAGCGCGCGGTGAGCTTCAGCGATCGACCCGGCCTCGCCGCGCGCCTGCGCGGGCGCGCCGCCACCCTGCGTCACTATCACGAGATCGCCGACGTCGGCGAGATCGCCCGCCGGTACTTCGCCATGAACGCCTTCGACGGCGTGCTCACCGGCGTTGGGCGTGTCATCGGCGGGTACTTCGGCGGCGTGGACGACGCCCGTGCCGTCGTCGTCCTCGTGCCACCACGGCCGTCTGAGCATGGGCGTGTCCGGCTTCTATGGCTCGTACCTCTCCGAGCAGGCGGAGCGCGGCCGGGCGCTGCGCGAGCTGGAGGACACGATGCTCTCCAGCCTGCATGACGACCGACCGTCGCCTCGGCGGCCGGTACGCGACCATCGCCATCGCCTGCGTGGACGGCGCGTCTGCCGTTGCGGCGGCCTCATCGTGATGTATCCCGCTCGCCTTCAGCCGGTGCTGAGGCGATGGACACCTCCTTCTACGCCGCGGCGCTGGGGCGTCGTCGCCGCAGAATTGTTCTTGCTCGGCGTCTTCCTCGGTGCACGTCTCGCGCGAGCGCCTGTGGTGTCGGGCCTGCGCCTCGTGTTCGCGGGGGCATCGCCCTCGGTCGTCAGCTTGCTGCTCACGTCGCGGGGGTGTGGCGTGGGGCGTGGCGCGCGGGGAAAGGCCGGCCGGACTTCGAGCACCCGCTGCTCGCCGGCCTCAACGACGAGCAGCGGGCCGCCGTCACCCACCTGGACGGCCCGCTGCTCATCCTCGCCGGCGCGGGCTCGGGCAAGACGCGCGTGCTCACGCACCGGGTGGCGTACCTCATCCAGGTGCACCACGCGCGTCCCGATGAGATCCTCGCCATCACCTTCACCAACAAGGCCGCCGGCGAGATGAAGGAGCGCATCGAGGGCCTTGTGGGCGCCATCGCCCGCACCATGTGGATCAGCACCTTCCACAGCATGTGCGCGCGGCTTCTGCGCCGCGAGGCGCCGCGCCTCGGCTTCAAGAGCAGCTTCACCATCCACGACGAGGACGACCGGCGCCGGCTCCTCAAGCGCTGCCTGGAAGAGCTCGACCTCGACCCCAAGCGCTTTCCGCCGGAGTCGATCTCGCGCCAGATCAGCGACGCCAAGAACCAGCTGCAGGGGCCCGCCCAGCTGCGGGAGAGGCTGGGCGGCGGCTTTCAGCAGGCGGTGGCCGACGTGTACGAGCTCTACGAGAAGCGGCACGCCGAGATGAACGCCATGGACTTCGACGACCTGCTCATGAAGACCGTCCAGCTGCTCGAGGGGTACCCCGACCGTCTGGCGCACTACCAGCGCGCCTTCCGCTACGTGCTCATCGACGAGTACCAGGACACCAACCACGCCCAGTACCGTCTCGCCAACCTGCTCGCCGAGGCGCACCGCAACCTTGCCGTGGTGGGCGACGACGACCAGAGCATCTACTCGTGGCGCGGGGCGGACATCCGCAACATCCTGGAGTTCGAGCGCGACTATCCGGAGGCCGAGATCATCCGGCTGGAGCAGAACTACCGCAGCACGCAGTGCATCCTGAACGTAGCCAACGCCGTGGTCACCCACAACCGCAGGCGCAAAGGCAAGAACCTGTGGACGCCGCGGGGCCAGGGCGCGCTCGTGCAGGTGGTCGAGGTCAACGACGAGCGCGCCGAGGCGCAGTTCGTGGCCAGCGAGGTGCAGAAGCTGCTGGAGGGGGAGTGCGATGCCGACCGGCTCTACCGGCCGGACGAGATCGCCGTGCTGTATCGAACCAACGCGCAGTCGCGCGTGCTGGAGGAGCAGTTCGGGCGGTACGCCATCGCCTATCAGGTGATCGGCGGGCCCAAGTTCTACGAGCGCGCCGAGATCCGCGACGCCATCGCCTATCTCACGGTGTTGACCAACCCGGACGACACCACGCGGCTGCTCCGCGTGGTCAACGCGCCCAAGCGCGGCATCGGCGCGACCAGCGTGCAGCGCCTGCAGGCGCACGCGGCCGGGATGGGGGAGAGCCTGTGGGACGCCATGCAGGAGCTGGACGACGTGCCCGGGCTCTCGGGCGGCGCGGTCAAGGGCCTGGAGGCCTTCGTCAAGCTCATCCGCAACCTCCAGGCCGGGCTGGACGGCCGTCCGGTGGCCGAGATCACGCGCAGCGTGCTGGAGGAGAGCGGCTACGAGGCGTTCCTCACGTCGCAGCGTACGCTCGAGGCCGAGGGCCGCCTTGAGAACCTCGAGGAGCTCGTGGGCGTGGCCGCCGAGTACGACAAGCGCGCCGATGAGCCCAGCCTCGACGGGTTCCTGCAGGAGATCAGCCTGTACGCCGACACCGACAACCTCGCCGACACCTCGTCCATGCTCACCCTGATGACGCTGCACAACGCGAAGGGCCTGGAGTTCCCCGTGGTGTTCATCGCCGGCATGGAGGAGGGGGTCTTTCCGCATCAGCGCTCGCTCGACGAGTCCAACGTCGAAGAGGAACGCAGGCTCGCCTATGTGGGCATCACCAGAGCCATGGACAGGCTGTATCTCGTCCATGCGAGGGCGCGCATGCTGTGGGGCTCGTCGCAGTACAACATCCCGTCGCGCTTCCTCAGTGAGATCCCATCGGCCCTGTACCAGAAGCAGGTCGTGGGCGGCCGCCCGACGTCGGGGAGCGGCGGGGCCGGAGGCGGCTGGTCGGCGCGCGGCGACGACTTGGACGACGCCGGGGGACGGGGCGGCTACGGTGGCCGTCGCGACGACGACCTCGAGGGGTTCGGCACCGGACGCCGTATCACCGGTCTCGAGAAGAGGCCGGCGAAGGACCTCGGCGACGAGGTCGTCGAGAAGTACTTCTCACCCGGGGAGCGCGTGCTCCACGCCACGCTCGGCGAAGGCACCGTGCTGGCCGTGGAGGGCGGCGGCATCGTGCTCGTGCGCTTCGAGAACGACGGCTCAGAGCGCCGCCTCATGGCGAGCGTGGCGCCGCTGCGCAAGCTGCGCGGCTGAGCCTCAGGGGCCAGTGCCCCAGCCCTTCACCAGCCAACCACTCTCGGCCGAGGGCCTCAGCCACATGAACAGCGTGTGCTCTCCGGCGTCGCCCCACGGCGTCGGTGACGCCCCGGCGGCGACGGGCTCGATGTAGACCTGTACCTGGACGAGCACTTCACCCGTCTCGTCGGACGGCTCATCCACGTGGTCGACGGCCACCAGGCGTGCCGCGGCGATGTCGTCGGTGGCCGCGGTGGCGCTGGGCGGCTCGCCCGGGACGCCGGCCGCCGCGACCGCGTCGTAGTCGCCGCTGTCGATGAGCTGCCAGTATGCCGCGGCGGCCTGCGCGGCTGTGCCTTCGAGCGGCCGGGAGCCGGCAACGGCGCTCGGCCGGGACGAGGACGAGGCCGCGTCTGTGCCGGCCGCGGAGGTGCCGCAGCCGCCCAGGAGGAGGGCGGCGACGCACGCCGCGAGGGCCCCGGCCGCGATCCCGGTGAGGAGCGACACCGGATGCGGCACCACCCAGGTCCGCCTGGATCGAACACCAGCCAGCTTCCGCATGGCCGCCCCTCTCGTCGCCGTCCCTTTCGACCCTCAGGGGACCACGTCGCGAGCGTCCTGTACAGGATGACAATGGCTCCTGCGGTAGAGTTCGCGGGAGTGTCAACCCCGGCAAGGGAGGTCCCCATGGCCGTGCACGTGTCCCGCGACGAGGCCGTCGCCGTCGTCACCGTCGACCGCCCCGAGGCGCTCAACGCGCTCGACGGCGAGACCGTCGCGTCGTTGCGCGCGGCGGTCGACAGGCTCTCCGCCGATGCCTCGGTGCGCGCCGTCGTGCTCACCGGCGGCGGGGAGTCCTCCTTCGTGGCCGGTGCGGACATCCCCGAGATGAGCGCGCTCACCGCCGAGCAGGCGCGGCAGTTCTCGGCCCGAGGGCAGGCGCTCATGAGTGCCATCGAGGCGGCGCCCCAGCCGTGGATCGCCGCCGTCAACGGCTACGCCCTCGGCGGCGGCTGCGAGCTGGCCCTGGCCTGCGACGTGCGGCTCGCGGCGGAGAACGCCAAGTTCGGCCAGCCCGAGATCGGCTTGGCCATCACGCCCGGCTTCGGCGGCACGCAGCGCCTGTCGCGCAACGTCGGCTCGGGGTGGGCCAGGTACCTGGTGCTCAGCGGCCGCATCATCCGCGCCGAGGAGGCCCTGCGCATCGGGCTCGTCCAGGCTGTGTTCCCCAGGGACGAGCTGCGCAGGGAGGCGCTCCAGCTGGCCGCCGAGATGGCCGCCAAGAGCTCGCTGGCCATGCGCCACTGCAAGGCCGCTGTGACGGCCGCGGAGGCCACCGATCCGGCGACCGGCCAGGGCATCGAGCAGTACCTGTTCTCGCTGTGCTTCGCCGGCGACGACCAGCGCGAGGGCATGGCGGCGTTCCTCGAGAAGCGCTCGCCGAGCTACACGAGCCACGGCGAGGCGTGAGGAACGCCGCCGCGGGCCGGCCGACTCGTGTGGCGCCTGACCCCGGGCGGCCCCGGAGCGGCTTCCGTCGGACCAGACGCCTGAGCTGGCTGCGCCGCCTCAGCCTCCGACGCACGCGAGAAGCCGGGCCAGCACCTCCGTGACACCGGGCGTGGCTCTCACGCGCACGTCGGCCTCGTCGAGGACGCTGCGCGGCGTCTCCGCCGTGACGGCCACCACGGCGCAGGCGGTGCGGCGCGCGTCGTGCTCCGCCCAGGTGCGCAGCGCGCGGAAGGCCGTCACATCGGTGAGGTCGTCGCCGCACATCAGGGCCTCCGCGGCGTCCGCCGCCCCGAGCAGCTGCCGCACGGCCGTGCCTTTGGAGAACGGGAGCGGAGGCTTGACCTCGAAGGCGAAATGGCCCGTCCCTATGGCCAGGCCCCGCGCCCGCGCCGGTTCGACCACGTGGGTGAGGATGGCGTGGCGGGTGGCGGCGGGGTCCGCGGCCAGGCGGTAGTGGATGGCCAGCACGACCCGTTTGTCTTCGAGCACGATCCCCAGTGCCTCGCAGTCCAGGTCGCGGGCGGCCTGCGCGGCGACCGCGCGGATCTCCGCCACGTAGCGCTCGGCCTGAGGCTCGGTGAGCAGGGAGCCGCCGGCCGTGCGGACCTCCAGGCCGTGCGTGCCGACGTAGGCGGCACCGGGCACGTCGATCATGCGCCGCCCGTCCTCCAGCGCCCGCCCGGTGACGAACGCGACCAGGCCGAGCCGCCGGGCGAGCCCTGCAAGCAGGTCGCGGGTCTCGTCCGGCACGACCGCCTCCGCAGGGGTGGGGGCTATGGGCGAGAGGGTCCCGTCGATGTCGCAGAACAGGGCGCCCCGCGCGGGCGCCGCCGCGAAGGCGGCCAGGCAGGCGTCGAGCGCCCGTTCTCCCTCGATGATCGTGTGGTGGTCGCCCATGTGCGCTCCTCGCTTCCGGGGCCAAGCCTACCGAACACGGCGGCGACGGCCAACGGGCGCCGCTGCACTGCCCCCGGCGTCGTAGCTGCGCGCGGCGTCAAGTTCCCGCAGGCGCTGCCGATACGGGTCAGGGACATGCCTCACACCGACGACACCAGCCGCAGCGCCGCACGCACGGAGGCCGCGCCGCGCCTGCGCAGGGGGCGCGAGACGCGCGGCGATCCCTACCTCAAGTCCATGCTCCTGGGGTTGATCGAGGACAGCTATCTGCACACGGGCACGTTCACCCAGTTCGCCGCCGAAGTGCTCCAGGTGCTGGCGTACGCCGTCACCGTGCCGGTGGCGTTCACCGAGGGCTTCCTGCGCGCGTACCTCAGTATCGACCGGGTCGTGGAGGACGACGAGGGTCGCATCGTCATCGTGCCCAAGAAGGGCGCGAGCATCGAAGACCTCATCCGTGACGTGGACGAGATCACCGCCCAGGTGGAGCCCGGCGCCGTGTTCAATCCCGTGGTGCGTGCCCGTCTCGACGCGGTGCACCAGGTCTCCAGCAAGGCGATGAAGTGGGACATCGACACACTCTCTCGCATGGACGACGAGCAGCTCATGGACGTGCTCCGCGAGATGCAGGCGGAGTCGGAGCGTCTGGCCGCCGAGGCCGGGGCGCCCTCGGACGACGAGGCCACCGACGCCGTGCGCGCCAAGCTGGCGGCGATCCGCCGCAACGTGGGTCGCTTCCAGGCGCAGCAGAAGGCCGGGCAGGTACCGGGCGAAACGGAGTCCCGGCCCGGGTGACGTCCGGCCGGCCACCTCACGCTCGCTTGCGCGCCGCCGCGCCTCCGACGCCTTCCGGCCGCTTCGAGTAGGATAGGGCTCGGCCTCGAAAGGGGCAGGGCCCCGGGAGTCGTCGGATGTCTCATTTCTCAGACAGACTGGCAGTCGCCGTCCGCGAACGGCGCAGCGTCGTGTGCGTCGGGCTCGACCCCGTCCTCGAGCGCATGCCCCCGCGCCTCGTCGAGACGTACCGCGCGCAGGCCGGCGACCTCGGCGACGACGGCGCCGTGGCGGCCTGTTTCGAGCGGTTCTGCGCCGACATCATCGATGCGGTCGCGGAGAGCGCCGCCTGCGTGAAGCCTCAAGCGGCGTTCTTCGAGCAGTACGGCGCGGCGGGTTGGGCGGCGCTCACCTCCGTCGTCAGGTGCGCACACGAGTACGAGCTGCCCGTGATCCTCGACGTGAAGCGTGGCGACATCTCGTCGACGGGCGCCGCGTACGGCCTGGCGGCTTTCGGCGGCGCCCCGGGCTTCAACGGCCCCGTCGCCGGTGTCGGCGCCGACGCGCTCACCGCCAGCCCGTACCTCGGCGACGACTCGCTCGAGCCGCTGGTCCGCCACTGCGCCGGTGGCAAGGGCGTCTTCGTCCTCACGCGCACGAGCAATCCCGGCGCGGCGCTGCTGCAGGAGCGCGAGGTCGATGGCCGGCCTCTCTACCTGCACGTCGCCGCACTCGTCGAGCGGCTCGGCGCCGAGCATATCGGCGACTACGGCTACAGCGACGTGGGGGCCGTGGCCGGCGCCACCGCGCCGGCCCAGCTGCTGGCGGTCCGCGAGGCGCTGCCGCACGCCTACCTGCTTGTCCCCGGCTACGGAGCTCAAGGCGCCGGCCCGGAAGCCCTGCGCGGCATCGCCGCCGGGGAGGCGGCGGGGTTCGTGGTCAACGCCTCCCGGTCCATCATCTTCGCCTGGCAGGACGGCTCCTCCGATCACAAGAGGGCTGCCGTCCGCGCCGCCGAATCTATGCGCAGCGACCTCGCATCTATCCTTTGAGCGACTACGGACACCCGGACGACCCGCCTCGTCGCCGGTACTCGGCGGACGAACAGCCGTCGCCGTACGACGCCCTCGGGCCGCCTCCGGACGACGACCCCATGGCGGCTCTCGAGCAACGCCTGCAGAACATGGCACCCGCTGCGCCTGCGCCGCAGGCGCCGCCCCCTGCGCAGAGCGCGCCACTCGTCCCGGCGGCGTCCCGGCCGCGGGAACGCTCGCGCGGGCGGCCGCGGCCGGCGGGCGCGCGCCGTCGCCGCGGCTCCCTGGTGGCGCGCATCGCCGCGCCGGTCGTGTTCCTCTTCGCGGTCATCGCGTTCGTCGCGCTGGTCTACGAGTCGGGCATCATCGGCGGCACCGACGAGTCGCCGACCGCCTCGCCCACACCCGTTGCCACCAAGGGCACCAAGACCGACGGGCAGACCACCACCATCGCCATCAAGAAGTACACGGTGAAGGAGGGCGATACGCTGTCGGGCATCGCGGTCAAGTACGACACCACCGTGAACACCATCCTGGACCTCAACCCCGACCTCAGCACGAGTACCCTCGTGGTGGGCACCAGGATCAAGGTGCCCAAGCCTTCCCCCAGCCCCTGACGCCCGCCCGCCGGCGGTAGCCGGCCGCGCTGGCCACCTCACCCGGCCGGCCGCTGCGTCGCCCGCGCGGCGGGCATCGTCGCGCACGGCCCGCCGCTCCTCGTCGACTTCCTCCGTGCGCTTCCACGCGCCCCGTCAGCTGAGTGGCGCACGCCGGCCGCGGGCGCCGTCACCTCTCCCGCCCCGATGCCGGTCCTCGTTCCGGCGCATACCTGCGGGTGCCGGGCCCGGCGCGTCCTCGCGCCGACTGCACCGCACCACACCGTGTGGGGGACCAGGGGACGACAAGTGGGGAAAGAATCCTTCAAAGTGTTGCAATGTGGGGAGAAGTGGGGTACGGTGGCGCCATGCAGCGGCCGATCCTCGTGGGGGAGTACGAGTTGACGCTCGACGCGAAGAACCGCGTCGCCGTCCCCGCACGTCTGCGCGGGCCGTTCATGGAAGGCATCTACCTGGCCAAAGAGCCGGAGCCGTGTCTAGGGGGGTGGAGCCCGGACGACTTCGCCAACCGCCTCGACGAGGACACGGCGGCCACACAGCCGGGCAGCGCCGCGCGACGCGACATCAAGCGCCAGCTGGCCGCGAACGCCGTGTTCCTGGAGCTCGACCGTCAAGGGCGCGTGACCCTGCCCGCCAAGCACTTGGACTACGCCGGCGTGACCCATGACGTCACCGTCATCGGCGCGCAGGACCATCTCGAGATCTGGGACCGCGCCCGCTGGGCGCGCCACCTGGCCCGCCTGGAGGAGGAGGCCGATGCTACCGCAGCTGAGCATGCGACTTGATGAGTACGAGATGGCCCTCGCTCACACCCCGGTCCTCCTCGACGAGCTGCTCGAACTGCTGCGGCCGGCTCGGGGCGAGGTGGCCGTGGACTGTACGTTCGGGGCCGGCGGGCACGCCGAGGCCGTGGCCGCGCAGCTGGGCGCCAGAGGTCGTCTGATCGTGGTCGATCGCGACCCGAGTGTCGCGGAGTATCGTGCGCGACGTGGCGCGCGAGGCGCCGTGCCCGATGGAGCTGTACCAGGGCAACTTCTCCGAGGTGCTCGCCGACATGGCGGACGCCTCGGCCGACCTGGTCTACATGGACCTGGGCGTGTCGTCCATGCAGCTCGACCGCCGTGAACGCGGCTTCTCCTACGCCTACGACGCGCCGCTGGACATGCGTATGGACCCGGACCTGGAGGTCACGGCGGCCGACCTGGTCAACACGCTGCCCGAAGGCGAGCTGGCCGACATCTTCCGCCGCTACGGCGAGGAACGGTATGCCAAGGGCATCGCCCGCGGCATCGTGCTGACGCGCCAGAAGACCCCGTTCACCACCACGTGCGAGCTCGTCGAGGTCATCAAGCGCAACATCCCCACCCCTGCCCGCTTCGGCGCCGGCAATCCCGCGCGTCGCGTCTTCCAGGCGCTGCGCATCGTCGTCAACGACGAGCTCCAGTCGCTGGCCCGAGGCCTCGACGAGGCATATCGCGTGCTGCGTCCGGGCGGGCGCCTGGCGGCGATCAGCTTCCACTCGCTCGAGGACCGCATGGTCAAGGAGTTCCTCAAGGGTCACGCCGCCGGCTGCATCTGCCCGCCGGGCTGCCCCAGTGCGTGTGCGGTCACGAGCCTACGCTGCGCGTGCTCACGCGCCGGCCGGTCACGCCGCGGCAGCGCGAGGTCGAGCAGAACCCGCGCAGCAAGTCCGCCAAGCTCCGCGTCGCCGTCAAGCTCTAGGAGCCGGCATGGCGGCGACCGCACAGGCGCGGCGGGGCGCAGCGGCGCCGCGCCGGGATGAGGAGCACGAGCGTTACGAGGCGCAGGCTGCCCAGCGGCGCGCGCCCCGCTCGCGCCGGCGCGCCGCCCAGCGCGCCCGCTTCACGCGCGCGTTCGTCCTGTTCGTGTGCTGTCTCACGCTGCTGGCCGTGGGCCGCGTCGCGCTCAGCTTCGCCGTCGTGCAGAAGACCATCGAGACCGACGCGATCGCCCGGGAGCAGCGCGCCGTGACGGCTGAGAACGCGCAGCTCGCGGAAGACCTCGCCCAGCTCGGATCCACGGTCCGTATCCGCCACATCGCCGAGAACCAGCTCGGCCTCGTGGACGCCGATCACGTCCGGTATCTCCGCGTGCACCTTCCTGCCGACAAGGCGGCCACGAGGCCCTGATGGCGGCCTCCCAGCCAGGACGGCGTCGCGCGACCCGCAGGCGCGGCGGCGCCCTGCGCTCGCTCTCCCGGGCCGCCGGCCGCGGCGGCGGCGTCGCCGGGGGCCGCGGTGTGGACGGCCGCATCCGTCTGCTCCGCTTCCTCTTCATCGTGTTCCTCGTGCTCGTCGGCGGCAGGGCCGTGGCGCTCGCCTCGTCCTCGCAGCACCTCACGCAGATCGCCCTTTCACAGCAGACGGCGACCGTCGTATTGCCGGCCCACCGCGGCGCGATCCTCGACCGCAACGGCCGCGAACTCGCCGTCGGCAAGCCGGCCAAGACCGTGTTCGCCACCCCGTACCTGCTCGACGAACCGCGTGCCGCGGCCAAACAGCTGTGGCGGGTGCTCCACATCCGCCGCCACAAGGACCGTCTCAAGCTGCGCAAGGCTCTGGAGGACAAGGAGAGCGGGTTCGCCTACGTGGCCCGCAAGGTCGACCCGGCCCTCGCCAAGGCGGCCCTGGCGCTCGACATCCCCGGGGTGGGCGCGTACGACGAGGAGGAACGCGCCTATCCCGATGCGAGGCTCCGCCGGGCAGGTGCTGGGGTTCGTCGGGGTCGACGGCAACGGGCTCGAGGGGTTGGAGAAAGTCTACGAGGACGCCCTGGCCGGGGAGGCCGGCAGCGAGACCATCGTGCGGGACCCCGCGGGGCGCACGCTCAAGACGGTCGCGCACAAGGAGCCCACCACCGGGGCCGACGTGCGCCTCACCCTGGACGAGACCATCCAGTACGCAGCGGAGGACGTGCTCAAGTCCACTCTCCGCAGCAGCGGCGCCAAAGCAGCCGTAGCCATCGTCATGGACCCCCGCAGCGGCGAGGTCCTGGCCATGGCCAATGCGCCGGCGCTCAAGGGCGACGTCTTCAACGCCGACGCCGACGTCATGCGCAACCGCTGCGTCACCGACATCTACGAGCCGGGTTCCATCTTCAAGTTGGTGACCATCTCGGGGGCCCTTGCGGACGGGGTCGTCACGACGAAGGACACGTTCACGCTGCCCCCGTCACTCACGCTGTACGACCGCACCATCCACGAATCCCACGAGCGCGGCACCGTCACCTACTCGGTACGCGAGATCCTGAAGTGGTCGAGCAACGTGGGCGCCGTGAAGATCGGCATGAAGATGGGCAAGGAGAAGCTCCTGAAGTGGATGCGCAGGTTCGGCTTCGGCGAGCCCACCGGCCTGGACTTCCCCGGGGAGGGGGCGGCCTCGTCCCGGCGGCCGAGCTGTGGTCCGGCACCTCCATCGTCAACATCCCCATGGGGCAGGGCATCGCCGTGACCCCCATCCAGATGGTTGTTGCGTTCTCCACGGTGGCCAACAACGGCGTGCAGGTCACGCCGCAGCTTGTCGCGCAGGTGGGAGGCGCTGTGGCGGAGGCTCCGACTGAGCGGCGCGTCATCCCGGCCAAGGTGGCGCGCCAGGTCCGCTCCATGCTCGCCACGGCGGTCGAAGAGGGCACCGGCACCAAGGCTCAGATCCCCGGCTACGAGGTGGCCGGCAAGACGGGCACGGCCGAGAAGCCGCTGCCCAACGGCGGCGGGTACTCCAAGACCGACTACGTGGCGTCGTTCGTCGGCATGGTGCCGGCCGACCACCCGCGTCTCGTGGTGCTCGTGGCCGTGGATTCGCCGCGCTCGTCCATCTACGGCGGCGACATCGCCGCGCCCGCCGTGCAGAAGATCATGCGCTTCTCGCTGCAGCACCTGGAGATCGCCCCGTGAGCTCGACCCTGTGCGCGCTTTGGACGGGACGGCGCCTCGGGCCCCGGGAGCCGGGCACCGCCGCCCGGCGGTTCTGATAGAATCCGCGCCGATGAAGCTAGCCGAGCTGGTGCAGGGGGTCGACGGCGCTACGGTGCGCGGCGACCCGGCTACCGAGGTCAGTGGCCTCGCCTACCACACGCGTGACGTCGCCGACGGCACGCTTTTCTTTTGCGTGCCGGGGCTCAGCGCCGACGGACACGCCTTCGCCGGCCGGGCCGTAGAGCACGGCGCTGCTGCGCTGGTCTGCGAGCGGTCCACCGGCGCCGCGGCCGCGGAGGTCCTGGTGCCGTCGGCGCGCCGCGCCATGGCGCTCATCGCGGCGCGCTGGTACGGGGAGCCGTCGCGCGAGCTCACGGTCGCGGGCGTCACGGGCACCAACGGCAAGACGACCACGGCCCACCTCGTGGCCGGCATCCTCGCCGCGGCCGGCAAGCGGACGGCCCTCCTCGGCACGGTAGTCAACCGCATCGGCGGCGTCGACAACGCCGTCACGCTGACGACCGCCGAGTCGCTCGACCTGCAGCGCATGTTCCGGGAGATGCTGGACGCCGGTGACGAGGCGTGCGCGCTGGAGGTCAGCTCGCACGCCCTGTCGCAGGACCGCGCCCTCGGCATCGACTTCGACGCGGTGCTGTTCAGCAATCTCACGCGCGACCACCTCGACTACCACAAGGACCTCGACGACTACTTCCTCGCCAAGCGTCGCCTGTTCCTGCCGGACGAAGCGCGCAGCGGCTCGGCCAGAGCTATCGTCAACGTCGGGGACGAGTACGGCCGGCGCCTGGCCGGCGAGTGCCGGCCGATCTACGGCGACGACCTCTGGACCTGTCTCGTCGCCGACGGGCAGACGGCAGGGCTGCAGCCGGACGAGCGGCCCGACGCGGAGGCGCGCGACCTGCGGCTGCGCGCCGACGGCTCCGAGTTCACGCTCGCCGTTCCGCGCCTGGACCTCGAGGAGAGGGTGGTACTCAGGCTCGCGGCGCGCTTCAACGTCGAGAACGCCCTGGCCGCGGCCGCGGCCGGACTGGCCCTGGGTGTCCCGGCCGAGGCCGTGGTGCGCGGGCTCTCGGTGACCGAGGGCGTGCCCGGGCGTTTCCAGGCCGTCCGTGTGGGCCAGCCGTTCGCCGTGATCGTGGACTACTCGCACACACCCGACTCGCTCGAGAACGCGCTCCGTGCCGCGCGCAGCGTCACGCGCGGCCGTGTGCTCGTGGTGTTCGGCTGCGGCGGCGACCGCGACCGCGGCAAACGGCCGCTGATGGGCGACATCGGCGCGCGGCTCGCCGACCTCGCCTACGTCACGTCCGACAACCCACGCAGCGAGGAGCCGCTGGCCATCATCGACGAGATCGTCGCCGGGGTGCCCGAGGAGCTGGCGACGCGGGTCACCGTCGAAGCGGACAGGCGCCTGGCCATCAGGCTGGCCCTGGACGACGCCCGGGACGACGACTGCGTGGTCATCGCCGGCAAGGGTCACGAGCAGGGGCAGCTCATCGGCGACCGCCGCATCCCGTTCGACGACCGGCGGGTGGCCGAGGAGCTCCTGGCGGAGCTCGGCGGGGATTGGTGACGCGGTGCTGCCCCTGACGCTCGCCGAGGTGGCGGCCGCCTGCGGCGGCGAGCTGCGCGGCAGCCGGCGCGGCACGGTGGTCGCCTCCGTCACCACCGATTCGCGGTGTCTCACGACGGGCGACCTCTTCGTCGGCCTGCGCGGTGCGTCGTTCGACGGCGACGCCTACGCCGCGGAGGCGCTGGCCGCCGGCGCCGCGGCCGCGGTGGTGCGAGCCGAGACCGCGGCTGCCCTCCCGCCGGAGGCGTCTGCGATCGTCGTCAAGGACGGCCTGCGGGCGCTGCAGGACCTGGCCACGGAAGTCCGGCGCCGCTCGCGCGCCCGCGTCGTGGCCGTCACCGGCAGCGCCGGCAAGACCTCCACCAAAGACATCCTCACGGCGCTGCTTCGCCCTGTGGCGCGCACGGTCGCCACGACGGCGAACCACAACAACGAGGTCGGTGTCCCACTGACGCTGCTGCAGACAGCGCCGGACACCGAGGTCGTGGTGGTGGAGATGGCCATGCGCGGCGCGGGGCAGATCCGCGAGCTGGCTCGCGTGGCGCTGCCCGACATCGGCATCATCACGACCATCGCCCCCGTGCATCTGGAGCTGGTCGGCACCATCGAACACGTGGCCGCAGCCAAGGCCGAGCTCATCGAGGAGCTCGGCGGGGGCACGGCCGTCGTTCCCGCCGGCGAGGCGCTCCTGGAGCCGCATCTCGCCGCCTTCAAGGGTCGCGTGGTCACCTTTGGCGAGCCCGAAGCGGACGTGCACTACGTGGACGAGGAGCGGCGCGGCGACAGCACGCACGTGCTCGTGGATGCGTTCCGGCACCGCGCCAGGCTCGTCTTCAGCTTCACCGGCGGCCACTACCTGCGCGACGCCCTGGCCGCCCTCGGCGCCTTCGTGGACCTCGGCTATCCCCTTGAGCAGGCCCGTGCCGGCGCCGCCCAGGTCGCTTTCAGCGACCTCCGCGGCGCCGTATCGGCTCTCGCCGGCGGCGGCCTGCTGCTGAACGATGCCTACAACGCCAATCCGCTGGCCATGCGGGCCGCCGTCGACCACCTCGTGAGCATCGCCGACGCGCGGCCCACCGTGGCCGTGCTCGGCGACATGTACGAGCTGGGGGAGGGCGCGCCCGCCTACCACCACGAGGTCGGCCGCCACTGCGAGGCCGCCGGTGTGCGCGTGGTGGCCGTCGGCGCCCTCGCACACGGTTACCTCACCGGCGCTCCGGGCGAGCGCTGGTTCGCCACGGTCGGCGAGTGCATCGCAGCGCTGCCGGAGGTCGTCCCGCCCGGCAGCGCCGTGCTGGTGAAGGCATCGCGGGGTCTGCGCCTGGAGCGGGTCGCGGAGGCGCTGGCCGCGCGACAGGCAGAGGCCGGCGCGGTCTGCGGTGGAGCCGCGGGCGCGCGGGACCCGGCCTTTGCCCCTGTGCCGGCCACGCCGTCTCGGGAGCCCGCCGATGCTTAGGGCCATGGGCGCCGGCGTGGTCGCCATGATCCTCATGCTCGTCGTCGGCCCGGCCTTCATCCGCTGGCTGCGCGTCAACGAGTTCGGCCAGAGCATCCGCGAGGAGGGGCCCGAGGGCCACAAGACCAAAGAAGGCACGCCCACCATGGGCGGCATGCTCATCTGGCTGGCCGTGGTCGTGCCGTTCCTCATCTTCAGCCGTTTCTCCGTCGCCTCCCTGGCGGTCATGATCGCCGCCCTCGGCAACGCCGCCATCGGCTTCGCCGACGACTGGATCAAGATCGTCAGGCGCCGTTCGCTCGGGCTCACCGCCCGGTACAAGCTCATCCTCCAGCTGGCCCTGGCACTCTTCATCGGGTTCGTGGCTCTGCACTTCGTGGGCCTCGACACGCGCGTCGACGTCCCGTTCACCGACTGGCAGGTGGAGCTGCCTCTGTGGCTCTACTACACGGTGATCTTCCTCACGATCGCCGGGTTCTCCAACGCCGTGAACCTCACCGACGGGCTGGACGGGCTCGCGGCCGGGGCCTCGGCCATCGTGCTTGTCGCCATGGCCGGTATCGCCTTCGTCATCGGGCGCAACGCCAGCGACCCCGGGATCAGCGACCTCATGGTCGTGGCCGGCTGCATCGGCGGCGCCTGCCTGGGGTTCCTCTGGTACAACACGTTCCCCGCCGACGTCTTCATGGGGGACACGGGCTCGCTCGGCCTGGGTGGCGCCATCGCCGGCATGGCCGTGATGACCCGCACTGAGTTCGTGCTGCTCATCATCGGGGGCCTGTTCGTGATCGAGGCCGGCTCCGTGGCGCTGCAGGTCTTCACCTTCAAGGTCTTCCACCGGCGTGTGCTGCTCATGGCGCCGCTGCACCACCACTTCGAGCTCAAGGCGTGGTCGGAGACCAAGATCATCGTGCGCTTCTGGATCATCGCGGCGCTGTTCGCCGGCGCCGGGTTCGCAGCCTACTACGCCACCTTCTAGGAGGGCCGGCGCCATGGAGCTGAGCGACGTCCGTTGTCTGGTGGTGCTGGGCCTGCGCCGCTCCGGGCTGCCGGCGGCGCTGCTCGCCCGCCGGCGTCTTCCCGCGGTGCGCGTCGTGGCCCTCGACGAGGGAGCGGCGCCCGAGGAGGCCACGGCCGAGCTGTTGGCGGCCGGGGTGGAGGTGCTCACCGGCGCCGCGGCCGTCCTGCCCGACGACGCGGACCTGCTCGTCAAGAGCCCCGGCGTGCCCAACGAGAGCGCCGTGGTGCAGGGAGCACTGCGGCGCGGCGTCGCGCTGTGGAGCGAGGTGGAGCTCGCCGCCCGCTTCCTGCCCAACAGGATCGTCGGCATCACCGGCACCAACGGCAAGACCACGACCACCGAGCTCACCGGCGCCCTGTTCCGCGACGCGGGTCTGCCGGTGGCCGTGGGCGGCAACATCGGGCACGCCCTGGCCGGCATGCCTGAAGAGGTGCCGGCCGACGCGGTGGTGGTGGCCGAGCTCTCGAGCTTCCAGCTGGAGCACATCGAGCGCTTTCGGCCCGACGTGGCGGTGCTGCTGAACCTGGCGGAGGACCACCTGGACCGCCACGGCGACTACCGCGGCTACGCCGACGCCAAGCTGCGCGTCCTCGAGAACCAGACGCCGAGCGACCTCGCGGTGCTGTGCGCCGACGACCCCGGCGTGCTGGAGGAGGCGGCGGCCGGCCGTCTCACGGGCAGCGGCCGCCGCGCCTGGTTCTCGTCGGTGCCGGGGCGCGACGACGGACCCGGCGGCGCGCCGCTCATCGCCGGCGTCGGCGCGGACGGCGTGCTGTGGGTGGACGGGGACCTGGTCCCTGCCGCCGGCCGCGCGGGGGACGTGCCGTCGGCGCGACGGCCCGAGGCGGACGCTCGCGGCCGGATCGCGCTCTGTCCGGCGGCGGAGCTGTCGCTGCGCGGCGACCACAACGTGCAGAACGCGCTGGCCGCCGCCGTGGCGGCGTGCGCCCTGGGCGTGCCGCCCGTCTCCGCCGCGCAGACGCTGCGCACGTTCGCCGGCGTACCGCACCGCCTTCAGGTGGTCGCCGTCGTCGGCGGCGTCACCTACGTGAACGACTCCAAGGGCACCAACGTGGACGCCGTGCTCAAGGCGCTCACCGCGTATACGCAGCGCGTACACCTGATCCTCGGCGGCTACGACAAGGGCGCCGAGTGGGACGAGCTGGTCGTCGCGACCGAGGGTCGCGTCGTGGAGGCGCTGCTCATCGGTGCCACGGCCCTGCAGCTGGAGGCCGCCTTCAGAGCGCGCGCGGCCGCGTGCGGCTCGCGCGCGACGCCGGCCGTGGTGTGCGGCGACCTCGAGACGGCCATGCAGCTCGCCTCCGTGGACGCGGTGCCGGGTGACGTGGTGCTCCTCAGCCCAGCCTGCGCGAGCTGGGACCAGTACAGGGATTACGAGGCTCGGGGCGAACACTTCATCGAACTCGTGGAACGTCTTGAGACAAGCGGCACGCCGTGACTTCGCGGAGGGGCCGATGACGAGATCCCCGCTCGACCACTCGGACTGGGCGCACGGCGGAGGGACGCGGGGGCGCCGCGCCGGCGGCGCCCCCGCGTCCGCTGTGCGCCGGGACGAGGTCACGTCGTCGACCCGCCGGACACGACCTGCGGCGGGAACCGCCGGCGACAGCACCACCGCGCGCGTCACCGCTCGCGGTCGGGCCGCCGGGACTGTCTCGCGGCCCGCGGCGCCGCGGCGCGTCGACGCGCGGCGCCGGGCGGCGGCCCACGGCATCCCGGGGCCGGGCGTCGCCGAACGCCGCACGCTCCTGCTCGTGACCTTCCTGCTCCTGCTGTACGGCCTCGTGATGGCCTACAGCGCCTCCGCCGCGCAGGCTTACTTCCAGTACGACTCCAGCTTCTACTTCCTCAAGCGCCAGGTCGTGTGGGCTCTTCTGGGCGGCGGCGTCATGTTCGTACTCTCGCGCGTCGACTACGCTTGGTGGCGCAAGGCGGCGGTGCCCGTCGCCGGGCTCGTGGGCATGCTCCTCGTGGCGGTGCTCGTGCCCGGCATCGGGAGCGTCGTGAACGGCGCCCGGCGCTGGATCTTCTTCGGCGGCCAGGGCATCCAGCCCAGCGAGCTGGCCAAGCTGGCCGCCGTCGTGCTCGTCGCGACCCTTGTCGTGCGTCGCCCCAAAGACGTCGAGACGCCGCTCGGCTTCGTCAAGCTGGCCGGCGTCGGCATCGTGCCGCCGGCGCTGCTCATCATGCTGGAGCCCGACCTGGGCACCTCGCTCGTCCTGGTGGTGGCCGTGATCGCGGTGCTCGTCGCCGCCGGGGCGAAGCTGCGGTACCTGCTCGCCCTGGCCGTGGTGGGGGCGGCCGGGGTCCTCGCGCTCATCGTCGTCGAGCCCTACCGTATGGAGCGCCTCACCACGTTCCTCGACCCCTGGAAGGATCCGCAAGGCAGTGGCTTCCAGGCCACCCAGTCGCTCATCTCCATCGCCTCGGGACGTCTGTTCGGCGTCGGCCTCGGCAACTCGGTGCAGAAGTTCGGCTTCCTGCCCGAGCAGGGCACCGACATGATCACCGGGATCATCGGGGAGGAGCTCGGGCTCGCCGGGGTCGTCGTGCTGCTCGCGCTCCTGGCGGCGCTCGCCTGGGCCTGTTTCCGCATCGCTCTCACGTGCCGCGACCTGTTCGGCAAGCTGTTGGCCACCGGCATCACCGCCATCATCATCGGTCAGGCCTGCATCAACGTCGGCGCCGCCTTCGGGTTGATCCCGCTCACCGGCGTGCCGCTGCCGCTGGTCTCACTCGGCGGCACCAGCCTCGTCGTGGTGTTCGCGGGCCTGGGTATCCTGCTCAACATCGCCACCAACCGGAGGAGCTACATTGTCGTCAGCGCTCAGCGGAAGGACGCTCCTGCTGGCCGCCGGCGGGACCGGCGGGCACCTGCAGCCGGCTCTCGCCGTAGCGGCTGAGGCGCAGGTCCGCGGGGCGCGAGTCGTCGTCGTCACCACGCCGTCACAGGTCGATCGCGTCGCGGAGCAGTACCACACCTACGCGCTCGAGCTGGCGGGGTTCGCGCGGCGTGTGGACGCGCACGCGTACCTGCGCACGGCGCGCCTGCTGCTGGCCGCGGTGCCGCGCGTCTCGCGCATCCTGGCCGAGGTCAGGCCGGACGTCGCCATGGGCGGCGGCGGGTTCGCCAGCGGTCCCGTGATCGCCGTCGCCGCGCTGCACGGTGTACCGGCACTGGCCACCGAGGCCGACGCCCACCTCGGCGTCGCCAACCGGTTGCTGCGGCCGTTCGTGCGCCGCGTCTGTCTGAGCTTCCCCATCGCCGGCCTCACACCGCCGAAATACGTGCTCACGGGGCGGCCCCTGGCGGCGGCGCAGTCGACGGCGACCGCCGAGGAGGGTCGCGAGGTCTTCGGCCTGCGCGCCGACCTGCCGGTGCTGCTCGCCTTCGGCGGCAGCCAGGGGGCGCAGAGCATCAACCGCGCTTTCGTCGAGGCCTTCGGCGGCCGCGACCTGGCGTGGCAGATCGTGCACGTGTGCGGCCCGAAGAACCACGCCGAGGTGAGAGAAGCGCTCGAGGCGCGCGGCGAGCGGTTTGAGCGCTACCGTCTGGTCGCCTACACTGACCGCCTGGCCGCCGCCATGGCGGCGGCCGACCTCGTGGTGGCCCGGTCCGGCGGATCGGTGGCCGAGCTCGCCGCGCTGGGCCGCCCGGCCGTCCTGGTGCCCTACCCGTACGCCACCGCCGACCACCAGCGCAAGAACGCGCGCTGGATGGTGGACGGCGGAGCCGCCCTGCTGGTGGACGACGCCGAGCTCGACGGTGAGCTGCTGGCGCGCCTAGTCGGCGAGCTGCTGGCCGACCGGTCGCGGCTCGCGGCGATGGCGAGGGCCAGCAGGACGCTCGGTCGCCCGGACGCCGCGCAGCGTGTGGCCGACCAGCTTGAAGAGATCGTGAAGCAGAGATGAGGGGACGATGAGCGAGGACGCCTTGAAGGACTTCCCACAGCCCGTGCACTTCGTGGGCGTCGGCGGCGCGGGCATGAGCGGCATCGCCACGGTGCTCCACGCCCTGGGCGTGCGCGTGACCGGATCGGATCTGAAGGCATCGCGGTACACGCGCCGCCTCGTTGATGCCGGCGTGCCGGTCGCCATCGGGCACGAGGCGGCGAACCTGGGCGACGCCGCCGTGGTCGTGATCTCCTCGGCCATCCCCGAGACCAACCCCGAGGTGCACGCGGCGCGCGCCGCGGGCCTGCCGGTGCTCAAGCGCGCCGAGATGCTCGCCCGCGTGATGCGCCTGCGGCGCGGCATCGCTGTGGCCGGCACCCACGGCAAGACCACCACGTCGTCGATGATCTCCCACGTGCTGCACCAGTGCGGCCTCGCCCCCACCTTCCTCGTGGGCGGCGAGCTCAACGACATGGGCTCCAACGCCGCGGTGGGACAGGGCGAATGGCTCGTGGCGGAGGCCGACGAAAGCGACGGCAGCCTGCTCTACCTGCGTCCCGAGATCGCCGTGGTGGCCAACGTGGAGCTCGACCACCACGCCAACTACGGATGCCTCGACGACGTCGTCGAGGTGTTCCGCCGCTTCGTCGCCCTGCTGCCCCCCGATGGCTTGCTCGTCCTGGTGGAGAGCAGCGGCGGCGAGACGCTGGCCGCGCACACCCAGGCCGAGGTCGTCGTCGTGGGCCTCACGGGCGGCGACCTTCGGGCTCGCATCGAACGAGTCGACGACCGCGGCAGCGAGTTCACCGTCGCGGAGGACGGCGACGAGCTCGCCCGGGTGACGCTGCGCGTGCCGGGCGAGCACAACGTGCTCAACGCGCTCACGGCGCTCGCCGTGCTGCGCCGCGCCGGCGTCTCGCCGGAGCAGGCGGCGCCCCATCTCGCGAGCTTCAGCGGTGCGGCCCGCCGCTACCAGGAGCTGGGCCGCCACGACGGCGTGCTGGTGGTGGACGACTACGCCCACCACCCCACGGAGATCGCTGCCACCCTGACGGCGGCGCGGCAAGGCGGCCACGGCCGCGTGGTGGCCGTGTTCCAGCCGCACCTGTTCTCTCGCACCCGCTACCTGCAGCGGGAGTTCGGGCGGGCGCTCACCCTGGCCGACGAGGCCATCGTCACCGACATCTTCCCGTCGCGCGAGGAGCCGGAGCCGGGCGTCACCGGCAAGCTCATCGTCGATGCGTACCTCGCGGAGCGGCCCGGCGGGCCCGTCCGCTACCTGCCGCGCCTCGGTGACGTCGTGCGGTACCTGAGCGACCGTGTGCGCCCCGGCGACCTGGTGCTCACGCTCGGCGCCGGCGACGTGTTCCACGCCGGCGAGCAGTTGCTCGTCACGCTCGCCGAGCAAGGGGAAGGGGCCGCGCGCGGCGAATAGACGCGTGTAGTCGTCTACTCCCGCAGAGGGTCGGTGCATGGCCAAAGGAGGCGGAGCGAACCGCCCGCGATTTCGTCTGCTTCCTACCGTGCTGCTCACGGCGGCCATCCTGCTCCTGCCCACCGCCGTCTACGCCTGGGGCAGGAACTCGAGCTCCTTCACCGTCCGTCACGTCTCCGTGACCGGCACCGAGGTCGTCCCCGTGGGCAAGGTCACTCGCGTGCTGCGGCGCGACTACCTGGGGAGGAACCTCTTCACGGTGACCGCGAAGGACGTGAAGGCGACCCTGGAGCCCCTTTCTTACGTGGCCGCCGTCGCCGTCGATAGGGACTTCCCCGGCACGCTCCGCGTGCGCATCACCGAGTACGTGCCCGCACTGTATGTGTACGCCGGTAAGCGCTGGTACGTGGTGGGCGCCGACGGCCGGGTGATCCTCGAACAGCCGGCGCCGAAGCAGAAGAAGGCCGGCGCCGGCGGGGGCGACGCCTCGAGCGACGAGGCGCACGCCACGGCCGGCGCGGCCGCGGCTTCGCCTGAGACCACCACGGCTCCCGGCGCACCTGCTCTCAGTGACAAGCAGGCCCGGCTGCTTGATACGCTCGCCGCCGGGCCGCGCGGCGCCGATCTGAAGCTGCCGCGTATGGCCGTGGCCGGAGAGCTTGGACCGGGCACCGTCACCGCCGATCGCGGCGTGCGCGCCGCCCTGTCGGTGCTCTCCGGACTTCCGGCCTCGATGCCGGCGCAGATCGCCGTCGTCGAGGCCGACGGTCCTCAGCTCTCGCTGCGCTTCGCGCGTGGCCCTCTTGTCGCTTGGGGTGACTCCTCGCGCGCGTTCGCCAAGTCCCTCGCGCTGCGTGCCGTGCTCGCGAGGTACGAAGACGCCGGCAAGACGTGCGCGTACATGGACGTGTCCGTGCCCGACAGGGTGCTCGCCCGCCCCGTGCTCAAGTGATTCCCGCGCCTACCCTCAACCTCGGCCTCACTGTGTGCTTGAATGAGGTAGAGGGTGCCGAGCGGTTGACGCCCATTTTGGCCTTGAGTAGTGTAGGTCCACGGTGCGGACTGCGGGGTCGACGGACCTGGTTCCGACCGCAAAACCGCCGCAAACATGGGAATTACGCGGAGCTTGACCGGGGGCCTGCAGCGGCCCTCGACCTGTACATGAGAGTCTGTCGGCGACCGCGATGGCGAGCCTCGACCGCCACAGGAGGGTCAGCATCATGATCGACGCTTCAGCCAACTACCTCGCCGTGATCAAGGTCGTGGGCGTGGGCGGAGGCGGCACCAACGCCGTCAACCGCATGGTCGACGCCGGCTTGCGCGGCGTGGAGTTCATCGCCGTCAATACCGACGCCCAGGCTCTTCAGATGTGCGACGCCGATGTGAAGATCCACATCGGCAGCAAGATCACGCGCGGCCTCGGGGCGGGTGCCAACCCGGAGATCGGGTACCAGGCCGCCATGGAGAGCAAGGACGAGCTCCGCGACGCCATCAAGGGCGCCGACATGGTGTTCGTCACCGCCGGCAAGGGCGGCGGCACCGGCACGGGGGCCGCCCCGGTCATCGCCGAGCTGGCCAAGGAGCTCTCGGCGCTCACCGTGGGCGTCGTGACCCGCCCGTTCGCGTTCGAGGGCAAGCGGCGTGCGCGTCAGGCCGAGGACGGCATCCAGTCGCTGCGCAAGAAGGTCGACACGCTCATCACCATCCCCAACGACCGCCTGCTCCAGGTGGTCGAGCGGCGTACGTCCGTCATCGAGGCGTTCAAGCTGGCCGACGACGTCCTGCGCCAGGGCGTGCAGGGCATCACCGACCTCATCACCGTGCCCGGGCTCATCAACCTGGACTTCGCCGACGTGCGCACCATCATGAAGGACGCCGGCTCGGCTCTCATGGGCATCGGCGTGGCCGGCGGCGAGAACCGCGCGGTCGAGGCGGCGCGCGCCGCCATCAGCTCGCCGCTCCTGGAGGCGAGCGTCGAGGGCGCGCGCGGCATCCTGCTCAACATCACCGGGGGCGGCGATCTCGGCCTGTTCGAGATCAACGAGGCGGCCGAGATCATCGCCAGTGCCGCCGACGCCGACTGCAACATCATCTTCGGCGCCGTCATCGATCCCACCCTGGGCGACGAGGTGCGCGTCACCGTCATCGCCACCGGCTTCGACGGTCCCGTGAGCGAGCAGAGGCCCGTGGAGGCGCGCGAGGCACAGCCCGAGGACAAGGGGCCCAAGGGCACACCGCTCTTCCCCGAGACGCGGCCGTCGTTCGACGTGGACGACGACGTTCTGGACATCCCCAGCTTCCTGCGCGACCGCTGAGCGGCGGCTCGAACCGCCCCCTTCCGTGGCGCGTCTCAGGGACGTCGACGGGCTGCGCCGGGCTCCAGGACGGACCTCAGCGGACCCTGCGCGGCGTGAGTTGCACGGGCCATGTCCGTCGGGTAGTGTGTACCGCCTGACGGCCCAAGAAGGTCTTCGGGCTTGAGGACTCCATGAAGAGACACAGAAACCTCATCATCATGCTCGTGATGGCCGCCCTTGTGGTGGTCTCGCTGTACTACATCATCCCGCCCAGCGAGAAGACCCGGCTCGGCCTCGACCTGCAGGGCGGCCTCGAGGTCGTCTACAGCGCCAGGACGGTCGACGGCAAGACGCCGTCGGACGCCCAGATGGACCAGACGATCGGCATTCTGGACCGGCGCGTCAACGGTCTGGGCGTCACCGAGTCGACCATCCAGAAGCAGGGCACCGACCAGATCGCCGTGGCGCTGCCGGGCATCGACGACGCCGAGCAGGCTCTGGCGATCATCGGCAAGACGGCGCAGCTCGAGTTCTACAAGGACGACCCTGAGTCGCGCCCCGTGGGCCCCGTCGCCACCAAAGAAGAGGCCCTTGAGGAACTGAAGAGCCAGGGCGTCTCCCAGAGCGAGATCGACCAACTGGCGACGGAGGGCAACACTGCCGACTACGCGCTCGTCGAACGGCAGGCCAGCGAGGCCGACGGTGTCGCTGCGGCCTGGTACGTGTACAAACGGCCACCGGCGCTCACCGGTGACGCCATCTCCGGCGCTCGCGCCGGCTACAACAGCAGTGGCCAGCCCAACGTGCTGATCGATTTCACCTCGGAGGGTAGTGAGACGTTCCAGGAGATCACCCGCGAGCTGTTCCGCACCGGCCTCCTCAAAGACTCGCCGCAGACGTTCGCCATCGTACTGGACAACGTCATGGAGTCGGACCCGTACATCGACTACACGGATCCTGGACTGCGCGACGGCATCAGCGGCGGCGCCGAGATCAGCGGCGGCAACATGACCGTCCAGGAGTCGCAGGACCTCGCCTTCGTGCTCAAGACCGGTGCGCTGCCGGTCAAGCTCGATCCCGCGTACCAGCAGCAGGTCTCGGCCACGCTCGGCAAGGACTCGCTGGACCAGGCCCTCCTTGCCCTCCTCATCGGCCTGGGCCTGGTGCTGCTCTACATGCTCCTCTTCTACCGTTTCCTGGGGCTGGTGGCAGACCTCGCGCTCCTCGTGTACGGCATCCTGCTCTGGGGGCTGTTCAATGTCATCCCGGTCACGCTCACGCTGCCGGGCGTCGCCGGCCTTATCCTCACCATCGGGGTGGCGGCCGACGCCAACGTCGTCATCTTCGAGCGCATCAAGGAAGAGGTCAGCCACGGCAAGACCGTGCGTTCCGCCGTGAACTCGGGGTACGCGCTCGGCTTCAAGACCATCCTCGACGCCAACGTCCTGACCCTGCTCACCGCGCTCGTGCTGTTCATCTTCGCCACTGCGCAGCCGAAGGGGTTCGCCGTCACGCTCATCCTTGGCGTGGTGGTCAGCATGTTCACGGCCGTGCTCTTCACGCGGGCGATCCTCGGCGTGCTCGCCGGGTTCGCCTTCTTCAACCGGGCGTCGCTCATGGGCGTCAAGCCGTCACACATCCAGCAAGCGAAGGCCGAAGAAGCCAAGCTCGCGCGCGATACCGCCGGGCGCACACGCGCCGGCGCCGCCGCGCAGCCGGTGACTGAGGCCGCGCCCGCGGGCGGCGACGCCGCGTCCGCCGCCCGCCCGGCCGGGCCGCGCCGGAAGTCGACAAGCAAACGCAAGACGCGGAGGTAGCGGTGTCCTTCTTCCGTCGCCTGTATCAGTACGACTTCATGGGCCACAAGGTCTGGTGGTTCGCCCTCTCCGGCATCCTCATCGCCGTAAGCGTCTTGAGCCTCGGTATCAAGGGTCTCGACTTCGGGCTCGAGTTCCAGGAGGGGACACGGATCACGGTGTCGTTCGAGCAGCCCCCGGCGCTCGGCGACCTTCGCGAGGCCGTGGCCGAGGCCGGGTACTCCAACGCGCAGATCCAGCAGACCTCCAATGTGGCGGGCGCCAGCGTCGAGGGCTTCCAGATCCAGGTGCCGATGCTGTCAAGCGCCGAACAGGTGGCGCTGCGCAAGGCGCTGGACGAGCAGTTCACCATCGAGGGCCCGGACGGTAAGCAGGTCTGGGGGGTCGAGACCGTGAGCGCCTCGTTCGGCCGGCAGGTCGTCAGTTCGTCCCTCAAGGCCATCGGCGTCGCGTTGCTGCTCATCCTCGCCTACGTCACGTTCCGCTTCCAGTGGAAGTACGCGCTCGGCGCCATCGCCGCGGTCATTCACGACACCGTGATCGTCGTCGGCATCTACTCGCTCACCGGTCGCGAGGTCAGCACGGCGACGATCGCCGCCGTCCTCACCATCATGGGCTACTCCCTGTACGACAACGTCATCGTCTTCGACCGTATCCGGGAGAACGAGGGCAAGCTCACGCGCATGACCTACGGCCACCTGGTGAACGAGTCGCTGGTGGAGATGCTGACGCGGTCGCTGAACACGACGCTCATGAGTTTGCTCCCGGTGATCTGCCTGCTCCTGTTCGGCGGTGAGACGCTCAAGGACTTCGCTTTCGCTCTGCTGGTGGGCATCATCCTCGGCGCGTACTCCACCTTCTTCGTCTCCGGACCGGTGCTCACGGTCCTCAAGGAGCGCGAGCCGCGGTACAAGAAGCTCAAGATGGCGGCTCGCGCCGAGGAGGCCTGAGGCGCCGCACGTGGGGACTTCGAGCGCCGGTCGAGGTGGTCTCGACCGGCGCTCGACGCTTCTGGGGGCCTGCGCGACATGGCTCAGGCTCCCGCAGAGGCTCACGACGTACGCCGCAGAATCCGCTCCCCTGTGTCTTTACAGGGGCCTCTCTCGGGTCTAGCGTCGCGGTCGGGCCGGCGGTGGCCGGCGGCGCGCGATGAACGCGCAGGGGCGACGCGTGAGGGGGCACAGTGGAGCATCGATCGGGGGCCGGAGGCGGGGGGAGCCGGCGGGGTTCGCGGCTACGCCTGTACGTCCCCGATGAGCCCGGAGCCCCGCCGGTGCTCATGCTGTCCGGCGAGTTCGACGTGGCCAACGTGCGCGAGATCGACCGCTTCCTGCGCCGCCGCCTGGGACCCTTCTATCACCGTGGCGACCTAGTCATCGACCTCAGCGGGACGAGCTTCATCGACTCGAGCTTCGTGGGCTTTCTCGTGCGGCTCGTGAAGGAGCTGCGCGGTGCCGGCAGAGAGCTCCTGCTGGTGCGCCCCGGGGGGCAGGTGCGCCGCGTCTTCGCGATCGTGGGGTTGCCCAACCTGGTACCGGTGTTCGACTCGCTCGAGGATGCGCTCGGGTCGCTGCGCAGGGGTCCGCTGCCACTCATCCCGCCCCGCTTCGAGTTGCGCCGGGCGTAGGCTCGAGGGGGGTCAGGCGCAACAGGAATCAGGGCCGCGCCGGTGTCGCGTGGCCGGGACGCCGTCCCTGCGGGCGGGGGCCTTCAGGAGGCGCGCGGGTGGGCGCTCACGTCGCCCATCACGCGTGCCGCCAGCATGCGGGCCTGAAAGGCCTTCATGCGGCAGCCGTCGCTGCAGTACTTCTTGGCGGGGTTGGTGGTCACAAAATCCCGGCCGCACAGCTCGAAGGCGCAGCGCCGGGACATCTCCTCGTGGTGGCTGACACCCCGCACTCCCGGATGGAACTCCTCTCTCCATCCGTCCCCGTGCAGAGCGCACACCTGAGAAGGGTTGTAGGCGGAGAGCCTCGTTCCGCAGCCCTCGACCCTGCAGATCCTGCCGACCCCGTATGTGCGTGTCTTGTCCATGTCCTCACCGTCTCGTGGGGCGTACGCGCACGCCCACGCGGGAAGTCACGGCACTGTCAGGGTGCTGCCGCTTTGATGGCCTCGGCGCGCGACGGGTAGATGCCGAAGATGCGGTCGAGGCCGGTGATCTCGAAGATGCGGATGATGTTCTCGTCGGTGCAGACGATGTCGAGGTTGCCGTTGCGGGGCCGCACCCGTTTGGCGCCGCTCACGAGAACGCCCAGCGCGGTGGAGTCGATGAAGGTGACCTGGGAGAGGTCGACGATGACCCGGCGGGCGCCGCCCTCGATGCCGTTCACGAGGACTTCCTTGAACTGCGGCGCGGAGTAGATGTCGATCTCCCCTCCGAGGACCACGACACCGACGTCGTCACTCGGCGTCTCGTAGACGACGCTGAACTGCGGCCGTTCCTCCATGCACGCCTCCTCTCGTTCCTCTTGTGGCTGGGCGGACGGGCACCGAAGGCGTGCGCCCGAGTGCTCGTCCACTTAGTTTCCGGAGGGGGTGGCAGCTAAACCCACCGGGGCAGGACGGCGCCGGCCGCGCGGGCGGCGGGCGACCGGCCGCGGCGTCAGGGGGGCGCCGTGGGAAGCAGGTCCTCGCCGGTCGCGTGACCGCGCACGGCGTACGCGGCGATCATGCGGTCGGTGATCCACTCCACCGGGGCGCGGTCGTCGGTCCACGGCTGCGAGGAGGGGGCCGCGGGTCTCAGGTCCCGGGCGAACAGCTCCGTGTCCAGGAGGATCGGCTGGGGCGCCGACAGCAGGCGGGTGCGCAGTACCTCTTCGGGCTGCGGCGAGCTCAGGCCGACGACGAACTGGTTGAAGCGCAGCGCCTGCCAGGTGACGACCTGGGGGAGCTCGGTGGCGAGGGTGCCGGCGACGGCCTCCGCGAGGCGGTGGTCGCCGGGCACGGTGGTGACGTTGAGGGCCACGAGCCCGCCGGGTGTGAGCCGCTGCTTGCAGAGGCGGAAGAACTCCTGCGTGGTGAGGTAGAACGGCACGTAAGGCTGGCGGTAGGCGTCGATGAGGATGAGGTCGTAGCGCGCCCGCGTGCTGCGCAGGAACGGGCGCGCGTCGGCGTCGTGCACCGTGAGGAGCGGGTTGTCGTCGAGGCCGAACCAGCGCCGGCCGACGGCCGTGACGGCCGGGTCGATCTCGACGCCGTCGATACGCGCCTCGGGGTAGTAGACGCCGTAGGCGCGAGCGGTGGTGCCCGCCGCGTTACCGAGGATCGCGACGCGGCGCACCGGACGTCCGAGGAGCGGCGGCGCGGTGAGGAACATGTCCCACTCGCCGCCGGTCAGCACCGTGTCGGCGCGCCAGATGGAGTGCACGGCGAGGCCCTCGTTCAGATAGAGCAGCCGCTCGGGCCCTTTCTGCACCACCTGGATGAACTGGTACTGCGACTCCTCCTCGTGCACGAGACCGGGAGAGGCCTTGACCACGCCGGGTGGCAGCGCCAGCAGCCCACCGATGACGGCCGCCACGACGAGGCCCGGTACGAGCCGGCGGCGCCCGAGCAGCGGCAGCGCCGAGAGGGCTATCACCAGCGCCGAGCACAGGAGGGTGCGCTGCGTGCCGATGAGCGGGATGGCGACGAGGGCTGCGAAGAAGGTGCCGAGGATGCTCCCGGCCGTGGAGAGGGCGAAGATGCGCCCTGCCACGCGTCCGGCGTCGGCCACGCCGGTGGTGGCCAGACGGACGGCGAACGGCGTCACCATGCCGAGCAGCACGACCGGCGGCGCGAACAGCAGCAGCGAGGCCGCGAAGGACCCCACCACCGCGCCGGTGGAGATCGTGTCGAGGCCTCGCACGGAGAGGTCGAGAAGGGGCCGCGCCACGAAGGGGACCGCGGCCACCAGCGCCGATGCGACCAGCACGATGGTCGCGAGCAGCGTCGCCGACGGACGCTTGTCCGCCCACTTGCCGCCGAGCCAGTACCCCAGGGACAGCGACACGAGGATGAGCCCGATGATGTTGGCCCACACCACCGTCGAAGACCCGTAGTAGGGCGCCAGCAGCCGTGAGGCGCACATCTCGGTGGCCATGGAGCCGATGCCGGCGAAGAAGACGAGGGCGGTGAGGGCGCGGCGGCGGGGTCGCTCTTGGGGTGCGGTGCTCATCACGGCGAGACAGTCTACCGGACCGGCGCCGGCGATGACGGCGCCGGGCTCGGTGCGGGCGCTGGTCGGGCGCACGTATGGCGGCGGCCTTGCGGGCGCTGGGCAGGCGCGCGGGTTGCGAGGGAGAGGGGGAAGTGGTGGAGGTAAGCGGGCTCGAACCGCTGACCTTCTGGCTGCCAGCCAGACGCTCTCCCAGCTGAGCTATACCCCCACTCGAGGTGCCGGACGGGTCCGGCAGGCAACGAAGTATACCCGCGGACTCCGGGGGTCGCAACTTCGCTGCCGCGGGGTTCCGTGGACGCCGACGAGAGTCCCGCTCCGCGGCCCGGCCCGACCTGTCGTGTAGAATCAGGCGTCGCGCACGGCTTCGGCGCGAACGACCACCGTTCGAAAGGACCCAATGGACCGCCGCTACGATCCGCACGCCATCGAGGAGAAGTGGCAGCGTCTCTGGAAAGAGCGCGACGCCTACCGCACGCCGGACGAGAGCGACAAGCCCAAGTTCTACGCGCTCGACTTCTTCCCGTACCCGTCCGGCGACGGGCTCAGCGTCGGCCACTGCCGCAACTACGTGCCCACCGACGCGGTCTCGCGCTTCCACCGCATGCGCGGCTACAACGTCCTGCACCCGATGGGGTGGGACGCCTTCGGGCTGCCGGCCGAGAACTACGCCATCAAGATGGGCGTGCACCCACGGGTCACCACGGAGCGCAACATCGCCAACTACCACCGCCAGATGGACATGATCGGCCTGTCGTTCGACTGGTCGCGCGAGGTCACCAGCTGCTTCCCCGACTACTACCGCTGGACCCAGTGGTTCTTCCTGCTCCTGTACGAGCGCGGGCTCGCGTATCGCGCCCTCGGTCAGCAATGGTGGTGCCCCACCGACAAGACGATCCTCGCCAACGAGCAGGTGCACGACGGCAAGTGCTGGCGCTGCGGCACCGACGTCACCAAGGTCGACCTGGAGCAGTGGTACCTGCGCATCACCGACTACGCGCAGCGTTTGCTGGACGACCTGCAGACCATCGACTGGCCCGAGCAGATCAGGCTCATGCAGACCAACTGGATCGGGCGCAGCGAGGGCGCCGAGGTGGACTTCGGCCTCCAGGGCTCAGACGACAAGCTCACCGTGTTCACCACGCGGCCGGACACGCTCTTCGGCGCCACTTACATGGTGCTGGCGCCGGAGCATCCCCTCGTGGACGTGCTGATGGCGCCGGAGAAGCGCGCCGACGTCAAGGTCTACCAGGATCAGGCGCGGCGCCAGAGCGAGATCGAGCGCCTGAGCACCGAGAAGGAGAAGTCCGGCGTGTTCATCGGCGCCCACGCCGTGAACCCGGTCAACGACCGGCCGGTGCCCATCTGGATCAGCGACTACGTGCTCATGGGCTACGGCACCGGCGCCATCATGGCCGTGCCGGCCCACGACGAGCGCGACTTCCAGTTCGCGACGAAGTTCGGCATCCCCATCGTCGAGGTCATCGCGCCGCCGAGCGGCTCGCAAGGCACGCTGAGCGAGGCGTACACCGGCGACGGCGTCATGGTGAATTCCGGGCGCTTCGACGGCATGGCCGCGCCGGGCGAGGCATTCGAGGCCATCGTCGCCTGGCTCGGCGTGAAGGGTACGGCCCGCAAGAAGGTCAACTTCAAGCTGCGCGACTGGCTCATCAGCCGCCAGCGGTACTGGGGCGCGCCCATCCCGATCGTGCACTGCGAGACGTGCGGGCCAGTACCGGTGCCGCTCGAGGAGCTCCCGGTGCTGCTGCCCGATCTCGAGGACTTCCATCCGACCGACGACGGGCGCTCGCCGTTGGCCCGCGACGAGGAGTTCGTGAAGACGACGTGCCCGAAGTGCGGCGGCCCGGGCAGGCGCGAGACCGACACCATGGACACGTTCGCGTGCTCGAGCTGGTACCACTTCCGCTTCGCCTCGCCGCGCGATGAGGCCGCGGCGTTCGACCGCGACAGGGTCGAGTACTGGCTGCCGGTGGATCTGTACGTGGGCGGCGCCGAGCACGCCGTGATGCACCTGCTGTACGCGCGCTTCTTCTGCAAGGTGGCGCAGGACGCCGGCCACATCAGCTTCGGCGAGCCCTACGCGCGCTTGCGCAACCAGGGCATGATCCAGGCCGCGGACGGCCGCAAGATGAGCAAGAGCCTGGGTAACGTGGTCACGCCCGACAGCGTCGTGGAGCAGTACGGGGCCGACGCGCTGCGCGTGTACGAGCTCTTCATCGCCCCGTTCGAGCAGAGCGTGGCCTGGAGCGACCGTGGCGTGCAGGGCTGCTTCCGCTTCCTGAACCGCTTCTGGAACCTCGTGAACGAAGTGGCCGAGGCGCAGGGGAGCGGAGTGGCGGCGGACGAGGCCGAGGCCGAGAAGGGCCGCCAGGTGCTGCGGGCGCTGCACAAGACCATCCGCAAGGTCACGCGCGACCTCGACACCTTCCGCTTCAACACTGCCGTGTCGGCGCTGATGGAGCTGCAGAACGAGGTGCTCGACGTGTGGGCGTCGGCGCGCGGCTCGCTCACGCTGGCGCAGTGGCGCGAGGTCGTGACGACCATGACGCTGCTGCTGGCGCCGATGGCGCCGCACCTCGGCGAGGAGGTCTGGGAGCTGCTCGGCCACGACGACACGGTACTGGACGCGCCGTGGCCCGGCTGGGACGAAGAGCTCGCCGCCGACGAGGTGGTCACCGTGGTCGTGCAGGTCAACGGCAAGCTGCGCGACCGTCTCGAGGTGCCGGTGGACGCGGAGAAGGACGACGTGCTCGGGCTGGCGCGCGCGGCGGAGAACGCCGCGCGCTTCCTGGACGGCAAGCAGGTCGTCAAGGAGATCTACGTGCCCGGCAAGCTCGTCAACTTCGTCGTCAGGTAGGGCGCGGGCCGGCTCAGCTCAACGCGCCCTCGATCTTGGTGAGGGCTTCCTTCTCGTGCGGGCCCACGCCCTTGGATGCGGCGGCCGTGGCCTGCGCGACGCCCATGATGAACGCCTTGAAGGCGTCGACGTCGTCGGGTGACTTCGCTGCGACGATCTTCAGCGCCTCGTGGATGCGCTTCACGGCCTCATCGCCGAGGTGCGCGTGGTCGTGGGTCATCCGCTTGTCGTGGCTCAGCTTCACACTGCCCGCAAGGTCGTGGACGAGCGGGCTGGTGGTGTCTGCCTTGGCATGGGCCATGAACTTCGCCGCCGCCGTGGCCTCCTTGAACGTCGCCCAGAAGCTGGCTTCCGCCAGCGACACGTACGTCATCGTGTCGGTGACCGCCCACTCCAGGGTGGTCCACTCGTCGTCGGTGAACAGGGTCTTGCTCGTCATGCCGCCTCCTTGGTGCCGCCGGTCGGTCTCGTCGGCGTGACGATACTCCAGCGGCGCGGCGCTCGCACCGCGCGGCGGTCGCGGTTTCCGTCACGACTGGGTCTCCGGCAACGTCAACCGGTGCTATCCCCCCTGAGGGGCGATGCCGTGGCGGCCTGCCGGGGCTAGCCTGTGTGTGCCACGCGTCTTCGCCACGTGGCCTCACCCGCACCAGCAGCTACCCGGGAGGTCCTCATGCAACTCTCACGCCGCCAGATCATCGCGTACGTGGCGGTGGCCGCGGTCGTGGCCGCCGTGGGCGTTCGGTACCTGGTGGTGCCCAGGACCGCGGGCCGGGGCGGAGGCGAGCCTCTGATGCTGTCGAGTGTGGTCCCCGGTCAGGGGTCCTCCGCGGCCGGGCAGGCCGGCGCCGCGGGGGTGCAGATCGCCGCGGGCGCTGCGTCCGCCGGCCCGGCCGCGGCCGCATCGCCGGCGGCCGACGCCGTCGTCTACGTGTGCGGCGCCGTCAGGTCGCCCGGTGTCGTGCGCCTGCCGCAGGGCGCCCGCGTTGCGGAAGCGCTCGAGCTGGCCGGTGGCGCGACGGCCGGCGCCGAGCTCGCCGCCGTCAATCTCGCGGCCAAGGTCGTCGACGGGCAGCAGATCCTGGTGCCGGAGAAGGCCGCCGCTCAGGGGCAGGCCGGCGGCGGAGCTGGTGCACTCGCCGCCGCAGCCTCCGGCGGCACGGCCGCGGGCTCCCTCGGCCCGGCGATCCCCGGAGCGCTCGTCAACATCAACACCGCGTCGCTGGCCGAGCTCGATGTGCTCCAGGGCGTCGGGCCGTCCACCGCGCAGAAGATCATCGACTACCGCACCGCGAACGGGCCGTTCGCGCGCATCGAAGACCTCATGGACGTGAGTGGCATAGGAGAGGCCAGGTTCGCGGCGCTGCAAGCCTCCATCACGGTGTGATCCGCGGTGCTCCGTCGCGTCGCGCCGCCTCACCTCCTTCTGGCCGGGTATTGCGCCGGTCTGTGTCTGGCACTCGTTGGGGCAGCGCCGCTGTGGGCGCTGCTCCTCCTGTTCGTGGCGCCGGCGGCCGGCCTGGCGTTCTGCGCGTGGGGCTGTTCGAGGGAGGGGTCCGGACCCGCATGGCTCGCGGGCGTCCCTCTCCTGCTGGTCGTGCTCTTCCTCGCAGCCGGGCTCGCGGTGGGCGCCGCCCGCCTGGCATCGCTGGGCGGCAGCGAGCTGGCCGGCTTCGTCGGGCGCACGGTCGGGCTCACGGCGGTGGTCACCGACCTGCCGGCCGTGAAAGAGGACACCGCGACCTTTGCTCTCGCCGTCGAGTCCTTGGACGGGCGAGAGGTCGGCGAGCCGGCCCACCTGCGCCTGCGTCTCGCGGAGGGGCAGACGATGCCCGCCGGGTCCACCGGACCACTGGTCGAGGGCATGCGGGTGACCGTGGACCACGTGCACGTGGAGGGCCTGCCCGCGCCGCGGCCCGGCGCGTTCGACTACGGCCGCTACCTGCGGCGCAGAGGCGAGCACGTCATCCTCGAGGCGGATGCGGCGGACCTCCGCCTGGCCGGGCGGCGCGGCGGGCTGCAGGGCGCCGTCGACAGCCTGCGCGAGGCGTCCCGGTCCCATCTGCGGCAGGGCCTGCACGGAGTGGTGGCCGAGGTCCTGCAGGGCATGGTGCTCGGGGACGACGAGGGGGTCGACCAGGCGGCGATCGACGACTTCCGGCGAAGCGGGCTGCTGCACATCATGGCCGTGTCCGGTGAGAACGTCGTGCTGCTGTGCAGCATGTGGGCCTTCGTCTTCTCGCTCCTGGGCATCCCGCGGCTGGTGCGGACGGCGCTGTTGGTGCCCGTCGTGCTCGTCTACGTGGTGCTCACGGGGGCGTCACCCTCGATCGTGCGCGCCGGCATCTCCGGAGTGGTGGGGCTGCTGGCAGTCATGGCCTCGCGGCCGGCCGACGGCTGGCTGCTCTGGCTCCTGCCGGCGGCCTGGCTGCTCACGCTCAACCCCAGCAACCTGTACGACGTCAGCTTCCAGCTGTCGTTCGGTGCGGTGGCCGGGCTCCTCGTCCTGGCGCGTCCGCTCACGCGGCTCTTCCGCTGGCTGCCTGGGCCGCTGCCCGAGCAGGCCGGGGTCACGACCGCGGCGAGCCTCTCCACCGCACCGGTCTCCATGCTCACCTTCGGGTCGGCTTCGATCGTGAGCGTGCCCGCCAACCTCCTGGGGGGCTTCGTCCTCGGTCCGATCATGTTCCTCGGGATGCTCTCCCTGCTGGTCGGGTCCGTGGCGAGCTGGGCCTCAGCGCCGCTCAACGTGGTCGCGGGGCTGTTCATCGGCTTCCTGCTCGAGGTGGCACACAGGTTCGCCGCTCTACCGTGGGCGGTGTTCGAGTGGCAGGGTCTGTCGCTGCGGCTGCTGCTGGTGGTCGCCGCAATCGCCGAGCTCGCCGTACTGTGGGTGCTGGCCGGACGGGCCGGCGTGGGCCTGCGCGCGTTCGTTGGCGCTCCAGGGCGGCGCTGGCATGTGGTGACGGCCACGGCCGGGCTGCTGGCGGCCGTGCTGCTGCTGGCGCCCGCCCCGGCAGCGGCGCCTCAGCGGCCGACGCTCACGTTCCTGGACGTCGGTGAGGGCGCGGCCACACTGCTGCAGGTGCCGGCCGGCCCAACGGTGCTCGTGGACGCGGGCCCGGCTCCGCTGGCTCGCACGCTGCGCGAGCACGCGGTCGAAGCCGTCGATCTCCTGATCCTCTCGCACGGGCACGACGACCACGTGGCAGGGTTGGAGGACGTCGTAGGCAGCGTCCCCGTGAAGGTCGCCGTGTTGCCCGCTCCGGAAGTACGCTCGTCAGCGCTCGACGACATCGAGGCCAGACTCCGGGCGGAGGGCGCCGACGTACGCCGGTGCGATGGGGAGCTGCGGATACCCGGTGAGGGGTGGAGTCTCGCGCTTCTCCCGAGCGATCCGGTGGGTGCGGTGGACCAGAACCAGAGGGAGAACGACGACGCCCTGGTCGTGATCGTGGAGCTCGACGGTCAGCGGGTGCTTCTCCCGGGTGACGCGGAGGGGCCGGCGCTGGCGGCCCTCGACCTGCCGGCGTGCACGGTGGTCGGCGTCCCGCATCACGGGAGCGCGGGCGGCTTCGACGCCGCGCTCCTGAGTGAGCTCTCACCGCGCTTGGCGGTCGTTCCGGTAGGGCCCAACCGGCACGGGCACCCGAGCGCGGAGACCCTCAGCCTGCTCGCGGCCGCCGGCGTGCCGTGCGCGCGGACCGACGAGCGAGGGGATGTGGTGCTCACGGCCGATGGCGGGCAGCTCGCCGTGGTCACGGAGCGCCGCGGCTGACGGCGGCTCGCGGCCGCTGCGCCCGCGGGGCTGCCGGCTCGGTGACCGCGGCGCCGAGGGCGTCAGAGCTCCTTGCGCCTGAACACGTACACGGCGGCGACCACGAAGAGCGCTGCCAGCGCGAGTGTGGTCGCCAGTGGTACGGCCAGGGCGACGTCGCGGCCCGCGATGAGCGCATCGTTGGACGCGAGGATCCCGGCCGGCGTGCGGTCCTTGACGGCGGGGAAGCCCGTCAGGACGAACAGCGTCACGTACGCGCCGATGCCGATGCCTGCCGCCGTGGCCTGGCGGCCGGTGGCGGCCGACAGCAGCACCATGAGAGTGACGAACATCGCGGCCAGCGCCAGCCAGAGCCCCACGGACTCGAGGAACGGCACGATGCCTTGGGTGTCGAACAGGGCCACCGTGACGGCGATGCACAGAGCCGTGCCGGCCGCCGTGGCCAGCAGCAGGAGGAGGAGACCGGAGGCGGCCTTGGCCGTGACGAAGGCGCCGCGGGACAGCGGTTTGGTGAGCACCAGCACCGAAGTGCCGGCCCGGTGCTCGGCCGCCACCGACGCGGCGCCCGTGATGATGATGACCAGCAGGGCGAGCTGCGCGAGGTTGCCGAGGAACTGCAGGTACGCATCGGCCGCCTCCGGCGCCGGGTACTCGATAGTCACGCCCGGCGTGCGGCTGGCCGTCATCTCGAGCAGCGCCGGTGTGGCGGCGGCGAGCACGGGCGTGCCGACGCCGAGAAAGACGAACACCCCGCCGAGCACCCAGAGACGCCACGTTTTGCGCGTCTCCAGCAGCTCCTTGCGCAGAAAGGAGGCGAATCCGCTCATCATCCTGCCTCGCCGTTCACGTGGCGGCCTCCCCGACCAGGTCGACGAAGACCTCTTCCAGAGAGACCTCGGCGGCCTCGAAGCGCCGCAGGGCCAGCCGCCGCTCCGCGACCAGGGCCGGCACGTCGCGGAAGGCCGCCTCCAGGTCGGTCACCTCGACCTGGAGCTCGCGTGCCTCGAGGACGACGTGCGTGACCCAGGCGGCCGAGCTGAGCGCATCGCGAAGGCTCGCCGGGTCGTCCACCTCGATGAGGACGCGGTGGGCGCCGCCATGCCGCGCTTTGAGGTCCTCCATGGTGGCCTGTTCCACCACGCGGCCGTGCGCCAGTATGGCGACCGCGTCGCACACGCGTTCCACGTCGGCGAGGATGTGCGTGGAGAAGAACACGGTCGTGGCGCCGGCGAGCGTGCCGATCATCTCCAGGACCTCGCGCCGGCCGATGGGATCGAGTGCACTGGTCGGTTCGTCGAGGAGGAGCACTCGCGGTCCGTTGATGAGCGCCTGGGCGACGCCGAGGCGCTGCTTCATGCCGCGGGAGTAGCCGCCGACCTTGGTCGTCACGGCGGCGAGGCCGGCGAGGTCGAGCAGCGCGTCCACCCGCTCGCGCAGAGCCGAGCCGGAGAGCCCGAACAGGCGGCCGGAGAGCTCGAGGTACTCGGCCGCCGTCATCCACTTGTAGAAGCCCGGCACGTCGGGCAGGTAGCCGATGACGCGGTGCACGGCGTCGGCGTCTCGGGTCACATCGTGCCCCAGTATCCGGGCGCCGCCGGAGGTGGGGTGAGCCAGACCGGCGAGGATGCGCAGTGTGGTCGTCTTGCCGGCTCCGTTGGGCCCGAGGAAGCCGAACACCGAGCCTTCAGGCACGGTGAGGGTCACGCCGTCCAGGGCGCGGGACTTCCCGTACTGCTTGGTGAGGCCGTCGATCACGACGGCCGGCGCTGCCGAGTGGGCCGCGCCCGCCGCGCCTCGGGCAAGCTCCGCGCTCTCCAGGGCGGCGCCCCGGCCATCGCCCGCGGGTGCGCTCTCGTACAGCAGCGCCGTGGCGGTCAGCGTCCTGTCCCGCGTCTCCGTGTCGGGGACGGCCTCCGGCTCGGCGGCCGGCGCGGATTCGCGGCCGATGGCCAGGTAGATGATCGAGCCCGGGATGGTGAACAGCACCACGAGGAGGATCCACACCCACCTGCGGTCGCCCAGTACCGCCGGCCTGCGCACGATGTCGACGATGCAGAACACGGCCAGCACGACCTCGGCGATGCCGAGGACGACGAGTGCGACGAGTGCCCCCGAGGGGAGCACGACATCAGCACCCAGGAGTCCCACGCGTCGCCTTCCTTCTCTGTGGTCGCCGGTGGGGCAAGCCTAGCATGCGCCGGGCCGCCGCCCCGAGGGCGGCGGCCCGGCTTGCGCGCGTGCGGTTGGGCGGCGGCTCAGGCAGCGGGCGATCGGTCCGGGTCATGCCCGGGCGCGACGGCCCACCGGCCGGTAGTTCACTTCACGACCCGGTACGGCCGCATCATCTCGTTGTCCTCGTGCTCGATGATGTGACAGTGCCACACGAACAGCCCCGCGATGTCGAACCGTGCCTTGATGCGCGTGATCTCACCCGGATACGCGATGACGGTGTCCTTGTAACCGACCTCCCACGGCTCGGGCTGGAGCACTGCTCCCACGCCCATGTCCGCGTGCGGCGACGACTCGAGATCGACCACCTCCCGGCTCACCACCTGGAACTGCACGAGGTGCACGTGGATGGGGTGCGCGTCGGCCGTGAAGTTGTGGAAGGCCCACTGCTCCACCTGGCCCCTCTTGACCGTCTCGGAGACCGGGTCCATCCAATTCATCGGGTGCGCGGTCCCCGTTGCCGCGTCATAGGTGCCGAGGAGCGCTTCCTGCGGGCCGAATGGCTCGCCGTCCGCGTCGTACACGACGTTGCCGTCCTGCTCGTCAACGTTCACGCTCATCGACATCATCTCATTCAGGCTGAGATCGCGGCTCTTGACCGGCGCCGGCAGGTCGGTGAGCTCGGGAAGCCTGAGCTTGGCCGGCCGGACGCTCGTATCGTCGCCCTGGCGCGCCACCACGCGGAACTGCATCACCTGGCCGGTGCTGCCTGGGTCGGCCGGGGCGAACGCCTCGCCGACCTCACCGCCGCCGAACGGCTCGTCGGGACCAAGGTTCTGCAGCACGATGCGCGTGCCTGCGGGGACGTTGGTGAAGTCCACGATGACATCGGCGCGCTCTGCCGGACCGAGCAGCAGTTCGGTGAGGCGCACGGGGTTGGGCAGGAACCCTCCCTCGGTGCCGATCTGCCAGAACGGCAGGTCGTTCTCCATCTTGAGGATGAGGAACCGCGACTGTGTGCCGTTCAGCAGACGCAGCCGGTACCGCTGCTGCTCGACCTGCAGGTAGGGCCACGTGCGGCCGTTGACGACCATGGTGTTGCCGAAGAACTCGGGGTTCCACATGGGCGAGATGTCGCTCATGTGGTGCCCCCCGGGGACCATGTCCGGGATGAACGGGATGTTCAGCACCCCGGCCTCAGGGAACTGCTTGGGGTCCTGGCCAACGGGGTTGAGGCCCTCGAAGAAGGCGCGGTTGTCGGGATAGAACAGCGAGCCGTCGGCGTTGAACGAGCGGTCCTGGATGGCGATGGGGATCTCCCGGTACTCGACCCCGGCGGCGTCGCCGCGCTGCGGCGCGGGACCGGGAAGGGTCCCTGCCTTCGTATCGTCTGGGCCGCCGCGGAGCAGGTAGAAGCCGGCGGGTCCGGCGTACACGTTGACGCGCGTCATTCCCAGCGAGTGGTCGTGGTACCAGAGCGTGGTCGCGCGCTGGTCGTTGGGATACTGGAAGACGGCCGTGCCCGGTTGCCACGCGACTCCCAGACGCTTCTCGGCGGCCTGTTTGAACTGGTCGTAGAACATGCCGCCGGTGGCGAAGCCGGCCGGGATGTTCTTGGCGGCCGGAAGGTACCAGGCCTCAGGATAGCCGTCGCTGTCTTCCGTTGTGTGGGCGCCGTGCACGTGCGTCACGATCGGCACCGGTCCGGTGTACGGCTCCGCGCTGTGGCCGTGCGTGTCGGTGTTCCCGGGACCGCCTCCCGGGTTCGCCCAGTGCAGTGTCTGGTCGACCGGCAGGAGGTGCGGCAGGTAGTTGCCGTTGGCGTCGACCAGGCCGTTGATCCACTTCACGCGCACGGGGCGCTTGTGGGTGGCCTCGATGGTGAGCGCCGGGTAGTTGAGGGTGCCGCCGTCGGCGGCGGGTCGAGAGTCCTTGGCCGATGCGTAGCTCCACACTGTGGTCGGACCGACGTTGTTGGCCGTGGACCAGGACTTGGGCAGGATGTACTGCCGGAACTGTTTCACGGTGATCTCGTAGTAGTCGATCTTCTTGCCGTTCACCTTGGGCGTTCCGCTCAGCGGCATCGCCGGCGGGATCACCAGGGGCTCCACGTACTTCGGGATGGTCCTTGGGTCCAGTGACCCCCCGGCAACAGGTTCGGGCTCGGTCTCGTCGGCGATGACCAGGGGCGCCACGACGAGTGCGAGAGCCAGTGCGAAGATGGCGACTGCACCCGCCCCGTAGGTGCGCAAACCGCGGAAGCGTCGGTTCATGGTCTTTCTCCCCTCTCCGTCTCACCGCCGTATCCCCCGTCGGTGAGCTTCTCCACGCGCAGCTGTGGACTTTGCCGCCACTATCCCCGCGTGGTTATCCCGACTAAACAGGTTGGGATTGTCGCAACGGGCTTCGAGACCGGGGATGTCGTGCTATCCTTCGCTCGCTGTGACCGATCCCAAGCCCCTCGATCCCGTGTACCTCATCGTCGGCAACGACCGGCCCAAGGTGCGTCGTGCTCTGCGGCGCCTGCGCGACAGGGCGGTGAGGGAGAGCGGCAGCGACATCAACGTGACGGCGGTAGAGGTCGAGGGCGGGCCGCGGGCGCCGGAGGCGCTGCGTGCCGTGCTCGACGCGGCCGCCACTCCGGGGCTCGCACTGGGCGCGCGCGTGATCATCGTCACCGGCGTGCACCACTTCCGCGTCGCCGAGCGCAAGCAGGTCGTCGCCTACATCCAGGACCCGACGCCCGAGACGACCCTGGCGCTGGAGGCGGAGAAGCTGGCCAAGGACGACGCGCTCTACAAGGCGGTGCAGAAGCACGGGCAGGTGCTCGCGTACGACCTCCCCAAGAAGTACGAGATGGCCGGCTGGGTGCGCAAGGTGGCGGCCGGCAAGAACGTCACGCTGGGCCAGGCCGCGGCCCGCCATCTCCTCGACCTCTGCGGCGAGGACCCGTCGCACGCCGAGCGGCTCGAGCGAGAGATGGAGAAACTCTCCGCCTACTGTCGCGGCGGGGAGGCCACTGTGCAGGACGTCGACGCCGTGTGCGTGCCCGACGACGAGGTGCGCATCTACGAGCTGACGGACGCCGTCGGACGCGGCGAGAGAGAGAAGGCGTTCGCCCTGCTGGAGACGATCTACGCCGCCGGCAACCCGAAGGAAGACGCCAACTCGGTGTTCTATGCACTGCGCCGGCACATCGGTGTGCTCGCCCAGGCCGCCAGTCTGGGGCACACGGACCAGACCACGGCGGCGAGACAGCTGGGGGTGCAGCCGTTCAGGGCGGGCAAGCTGCTCGAGCAGAGCCGCCTGTTCGATGCACGTCGCCTCAGAAGGGCCTACAGAGCGTTGGCCGCGGCCGAGGTCGGCCTGCGCGGCAGGGCGCCGGCCACCCTGGAGACCGCGGCCGGCGTCAACAACAGCGACCGTCTCGTGGTGGAGCTGGCGCTGGCCCGTCTGCTCCAGGATCCGGAGCACGGGGCCAGGAGAGCGCAGTCCGGCTGACGGCCGCGGACCGGGCCGTGACGGTCCGCGCACGCAGCGAGACGGCGGGGCGGGCGGGCCATCGGCCCGCCCGCCCCGCCGTCTCAGCGCTTCAGTTCCCGCTCAGCCGAGCTGCGCCAGCGTGTTCGCGACGCGACTCTTCTTGTGGGCGGCGTTGTTCTTGTGCAGGACGCCCTTGGCCGCGGCCTTGTCGATGCGCGAGGTGAGGAACGTCGCGGTGGCGCGGGCCTCGTCGGCCTGGTTCTCGGCGACCTGGTCCTCCAGATGCTTGAACAGCGTCTTGAGCGTCGACTTGGTATGGCGGTTGCGCAGCCGCTGCTTGGCGGCCAGGCGGATGCGCTTCTTCTGCTGCTTGATGTTGGCCACGTGATCCCTTTTCTCAGGCTAGCGTCGTGACGGTTCCAGGTGCAGTGGGGCTGCGTCCGGACGCGCGATGCTATCACGCGCGCCGGAGATGGGGCAAACGCGCGTGGGGGAGGCGGCCGCGCGCGCCGCTGTGACACGGTGGTCAGGAACGTCCAGAGAACCACCCCATCGGGGTGAGGCACGCGTTCGCTTGCCGGGAGTACGGTGGCTGCAGGACGGGACACCGTCTCCCACGGGGAGCCGAACAGACGGGGTGGGGACCATGGGACATCTGCGTAGGGTCGAAGCGTGTGCCGCAGCGGGAGCCGCCCTGATCATCGTCGCCGTGGCGCTCACGCTGGCCGGGTGCGGTAGCCTGTCGGTCCCGGTGTTTCCCCCGCCGCCGACGTCGCTGCCCCCGTGGCCGTCCGGGGCAAGCCCCAGCCCGGCCGTGGCGTATCCGGTGCAGACCGCGACCATCGGAGGCACGCGCGCCGGGTGTGAGGGCTGGAGGTTCAAACCTACGGTGGACATCGAGGTCTCGGCCCTCGGCTTCTACGACGACGGACGGGACGGGCTCAGGAGCCCGCACCGTACGGCGATCCTCGACGCCGCTTCCGAGAAGACCGTCGTCGAGACCGTCGTCCAGGGCGGCAGCCCGCTCGAGGGGGCCTTCCGCTGGGAGTCAGTTGGACCCGTCGTCCTGGAGGCCGGGCACGAGTACGCGATGGTGTGGGACTGTCCCGCACCCGGCGACCCCCAGGTCCTGAACCCCGAAGACGCCTCCCTCGCGCTCGAGCTGCGCTACCTCGGCTACGGGGAGACCGCGAAGAGCGGACCGGCCTGGGGCCGCCCGGAGACCGGTGTGGAGAACGCCGTCCTCGCCGGCAACTTCAAGTACAGACCGGTGGCGGCCTCGAGCCCGTCGACCCAGTAGTCACGGACTCGGGGCCGCTCCTTTCGCGGCGTCGATGCGGCCGATGTGGCAGCGGGGCCGACTACCGCGTGCTTGATGAGACAGCATCGGCGCGACGGGCGCGGACCGAGTCGGCCGTCTACCAGATCCAGGAGACCGGCTTCTCCGGGCCCAGCGTCACCTTGACGGTCATCGGGCGCCAGTAGTGACGGTGAAGTGCTTGCTGGGAGAGCCCTTCCGGTGCAGTCATAAGGGCACCGGACCTGAACCTGAGCGCGCTCACCGCGACCACGCTCCCCGGGGTCGCGTGCCGCAGGAAGCCGACCACGTCCTCCTCGGTGTACGTAGGCGTTCCGTCGAGCGCCAGCATGATGTCGCCGCCGACTCCGTACCACGAGCCGTCGTCTTGCACCCACTTGCCGTTGTACTTCAGGAGCTGCCGAGCCCCGCGAAGCCCGGCCTTGGCCGCAGGGCTGCCGGGCATGACGCCCCCGATCAGGATCCCCTGCTGCTCGCCAAGCCCGAACGACCTGGCCAGCTTCGTCCTGGTCGCCTCGGGCGTCAGGACACCCCAGTAATCGATGCCGAGCGTGACGGGCTGCGCATACTCCTGCATACCGCGCGCCACGCCGTCGACCGTGAAGCGGTAGTAGTTGACGCCCGTGGCGGCGCCGGGGCCTGCGAGCGCGCCCAGGTTCCTGTATCCGGTTGCCTCGGTCGCGTTCTTGTACCCGGGCCCCATCACGGCGATGAGGTGGCCGGTCGTGTCGACCAGTGCCCCACCCATCGGCGACTTCGTGGGGTTACTGGTGACCATCTGGAGGACCCGATGTTTGGAGCCAGCGACTGCCTGGGAGCCGCTGTACGTGGACAAGACGGTGCCGCCGGACCGCAGGAGCTCCCCACCCAATCGGCTCAGGCAGATGACCCGATCCCCCTTGCGGACCGAGTCGGAGTCCCCCTCGGGCATCGGCTGAAGGCGGAGCGAACCGGGGTCGACCTTGATCAAGGTGGTGGTGTCGTTCCCCGCCACGCATTTGATCTTGTAGCCGCGTAGCGTGTGATAGCTGCCATTGCCGTAGATCCCGACGGTGACGACCTCCGGGTCGATCAGGACCGGCCAGCGGCCCAGCGGGTCGTCGCTGGTGTAGATGAGTCCGTCCTTCGAGACGATCACGCCCGACTCGTGAACGCGCTTCCAGACGATGCGATGCTGCTTGTCGGCGACCCGCACCTTGGCGCTGATGTCGACGATGCTGTCCCCGTGCTTGTCGGCGATCTGCTGGGCGGTGAGCTGCACGGGCCCGGACGGCTCGTCCTGCGTCGTGGGCCTGAAGGCCACGACCGCGATCGCCGCGACGAAGGCGACGGCGATGACGGCAGTCGCGGCGACGAGGAGCGGCGCACGCCGCCGCAGGGTGCGTCGCGCGCGCCGCGAGAGGAAGAAGCGCCGCTTGGGCTTGGCGACCTCGGCGGCGACCCTCTCGGCGCGGGCGAAGTGGGCGGCCGCGGCGGTGGCGTCGAGCGGAGCCGCGCGTCCCCCGGCCAGCTCCAGGTAGCGGCTGGTGGGTCCGGCAAGCTCGTCCTCAAGCTCGAACAGCCCGCAGGCGGTGGCCATCTCCAGGGCCGTCGCGTAGTGGTAGGCGAGGATCTCGGCCATGTCCTCGGTGCGCCCGGCGGTGCGCTCCTCGAGCCACCTCGCGAGGGCGGCGTGCTTCGCGGCTCGGTCTGCGCGAGTGAGCTGCGCGTAGGCGACATCGCAGACGAGGGCGTGGATGAAGACGAACTCGGCCTCGCCCTCGATGGAGGAACTGCGCGCAGGCCGCACGAGTTCCTTGGCCACCAGCTCGTGCAGGCCCTCGAAGACCGCCGCCGGTCCCTCACCGCCCACAGCCGCCACCGCACCGGCCCAGAAGGTGCGTCCTACCACGGCGGCGTCGGCGAGCAGCGCCTTGCGCACGGGGCCGAGGAGGTCAAGGCGCGCGGCGATGAGGGCGCCTATGGAGCCCGGCGTGGGCAGCTCGGCCCCTTCCTTGAGCATCGTCTGGCCGCCGTGGGTGACGAGCAGATCGCCATCCTCCAGGAGGCGCACCAGCTCCTCGGCGAAGAGGGGGTTGCCGCCGGAGCGTTCGAGCAGGGTGGCCTGGAGCTTGACGGGCAGCGACTTGGCGCCCAGGCGGGCGAGGACGAGCTGCGCCGTCTCATCGCCGGAGAGGGGACCGACGGCGATGTGCTCGGCGGCGGCGCAGAAGCCAGCACCCGCGCCGCTGCGCTCGAGGAGCTCGGGACGGGAGGTGGCGAGGATCAGCAGGGGAACCTCGGCGCTGCTCTGCGCGAGGTAGTCCATGAAGGCGAGCATGCCCTCGTCGGCCCAGTGCAGGTCCTCGACCACGACCACCGCGGGTCCCGCGGCGGCGAGACCCGCGAGGAAGTCTCGCCAGGCGGCGAAGTTGTCCTCGCGGCCCGCATCCTCCGCCTCCAGACCGAGCAGAGGGCGGAGGCGGCCGCGCAGGCGGTCGCGGTCGGTCCTGTCGGCGAGGACGGCCTCGAGCCGCGCCTCCGTGCGCGCCACGCCGTCGCTGTCCAGGACGCCGGCCGAGTCTCTGACGATCTCCGACAGGGCCCAGAAGGTGACGTTGGAGCCGAACGGTAGGCAGCGGCCCTGGCGCCAGGTGACGACCTCGGGCCGCTCGTCGAGGCGGCGGGCGAACTCGGCCAGCAGGCGGCTCTTCCCGATGCCCGGTTCGCCGACGATCAGGGCGAACCGGGGATGACCGGTCTCGGCAGCTTCATCCAGGAGCTTGCGAAGCCCGGCGAGCTCCTCCTCGCGGCCGACGAATGTCGAGGCGAAACTGCGCAGCTCCGAGCCGGTACGCGCCAGGGGCGCGGTGGCGATCCAGGCTGCCAAGGGCGCGGTCTTGCCCTTGACGATGACGGGGTGGCAGGCCTCGAACGTGAAGATGCGCTCGGTGGCAGCGTGGGTGGCCTCCCCGACGGCTACAGCCATGGGCGGCGCGGCGGCCTGCAGGCGCGCGGCCACGTTGACGGCATCGCCGGTGAGAAGACCCTCGCCGCTTGAAGGATCGACATCGAGGGCGACCAGGACTTCGCCCGTGTTCACCCCCACGCGCACCTCGACCGGCTGTCCGCCGATGCCCGGCAGGGCGTCGATCTCGTCGACCAGCCTCAGGGCGGCGCGCACGCCGCGCTCGGGGTCGTCCTCGTGCAGGGTGGGCACGCCAAAGACGGCCACCACGGCGTCGCCGATGAACTTCTCCACCGTTCCGCCATAGGCGTGCACCGCCCGCCGGGCCACCTCGTAGTAGCGGCGCAGAAGGGCGTTGACATCCTCGGGATCGTTCCGTTCCGAGAGGGCAGTGAAGCCGACGAGGTCGCAGAACAGGGTGGTGACCGTGCGGCGCTCCTCGAGGTGCGGTCGTGAACCCAGCAGCGCGCCGCAGTGCGGACAGGAGAGGACGGCCTCCGGGACGTCGCGACCACAAGAGGGGCAGGTGCTCACCGTTCTCGCCCCCCGTGAGGTGCCACGCTGGCTCTCCGCAAGCGCATGCGATCGGCCCCCAGGGAACTGCTTCGGATGAGTGTACCCATCGGTCAACGGTCCGGAGGGTACCGGCCTCTCAGGGCGCGCGCGAGCCCCCGCACGCCTGCCGGTGCCGTCTGAGACGGTCGGACCGTCCGGGAGGACGCACCACTGTGGAGGGAACCATCCAGCGGCCGGAATCCCCCAGCCGGACGACCTCATCCACCTCCGCCGGGAGGTTCCGGCGTGGGCTCTGTCCGGTAGGCTCGCCCACGAGCAGAGCAGGAGGAGTGCCATGAGAGCGGTGGTGTGTCCAAGATACGGAGGGCCGGAGGTCCTCGAGCTGCGAGATGTGCCCAAGCCCAGTCCCAGGGACGACGAGGTCTGCATCAGGATCACGGCGACCGCGGTGACCGCCAGTGACCTCTTCATCCGTGGATCCCGGATACCCCTGCGGTTCCGCATCCCGATGCGCCTCATGATCGGCGTGATGCGACCGCGCCGATCGATCATCGGCCTGGTACTGGCGGGGGAGATCGAGTCGGTCGGCCGGGACATCAGGCGCTTCAAGCCCGGCGACCACGTCTATGGCCTCACGGGGTTCAACCTCGGCGCCTACGCCGAGTACACATGTATGAAGGAGACCGACTCGACGCACGGGTGCCTGGCGTTGAAGCCGGCGAACGTGACGTACGAGGAGGCGACTGCGGCGGCCTACGGCGGGTTGCTGGCCCTGCAGGCACTGGAGACGGGTGATATCCGGCGCGGGCAGCGGGTGCTCGTGTACGGGGCCTCCAGCACGTCGGGGACGATCGCGGTGCAGTACGCGAAACATCTCGGGGCGCACGTCACGGCGGTCTGCGGCACCGCCAACGTCGAGCTGGCGCAGTCCTTGGGCGCGGACGCCGTTATCGACTACACGAAGGTTGACGCTCTCGCATCCGGCGAACAGTACGACGTCGTGCTCGACGCGGTCGGCAAGGCGAAGACGTCGAAGCTGAAGGAGTCGTGCCGAGCACACGTGTCCGGCGCAGGCAGGTACGTGTCGATCGACGATGGCAGCCTGCTGCTCGACTCGGGCCGGCTGACGCGGGTGAAGGAGTTGGTCGAGGCCGGAGCGATCAGACCGGTCGTGGACCGGTGTTACCCGCTGGACGACATCGCCGAGGCGCACAGGTACGTGGAGCACGGACACAAACGCGGGGGAGTGGCGATTACGGTCGGGCACGAGGTCGTGGCCTGACTGCCAGGACCGGCTGAGGAGGCCGGCGGGGCGCCCGCGGCGACTCAGCCGCGTCGACGGCCCGTGCGCCTTAGACGGCGCGGCCGGTCCGCCGTCCTCGAGGCGGCCGATGCGCCGCCTCCGCGCCGGTGGTACGGTGGCCGGAGATGATGATCCGGCCCCACAGACTCCGCGCATGGCTGCTCGCGGCACTCACGCTGGCCGCAGCCGGCGTCGCCGGTTGCGCCTCGCAGGCGAGCGGCGAGTCCGTGGCCGCGGTCGCGACCGGCGCGGCCGCGCTCCGGTCCTCGCCGGCGGCGCCGGTAGCGTCCTCGCCGGCGCCGAGCCTCGCTCCGCGCTCCGCGGTCGCCGGGTGGGGCGACCGCCGGCTGGCCGCGCAGCTGGTGATGTGCAGCGTGCCGGCGACCGACCCGCTCGCCGGCCGCAGGTACGTGCGCCTGGGCGTGGGCGGGATCGTGATCCTCGGCGCCGGGGCGCGCGGTGACATCGGCAAGGACCTGGCGTCCCTGCTCCGCACGGCGCCGCACGGCGTGAAGCCCTTCATCGCCAGCGATGAGGAGGGCGGGCAGGTGCAGCGGCTGCGGGATGTCATCTATCCGCTGCCGGCGGCCCGCGTGCAGGGCGGCTGGAGCGTGTCCAAGACGAGGTCCACCGCGAAGGACTACGGCGCCCGCCTGCGCAAGCTGCGCGTCTCGGTGGTGTTCGGGCCGGTCGCCGATCTGGACGTGCCCGGCCGCTACATGAGCTCGCTCGACCGCTGCTTCGCGTCGAAGCCCGACGACGTGGCGAGTCACGTCGTGGCCTGGGTCAAGGGGTTGGGGTCGTCCGGGGTGCTGGCGACGGTCAAGCACTGGCCCGGTCACGGTTGGGCGTCCGACACGCACGGTGGGGCGGCACGCATCCCCTCGCTCTCCAGGCTCCGCAGGGAGGACATGGTCCCCTTCGAGCGGGCCTTCGACGCCGGCGTGCCGCTCGTCATGGTCGGCCACCTGCAGTCGAAGGGCCTCACCGAGCCCGGCACGCCGGCGAGCCTCTCGCCCTCGGCGATGCGCTACCTGCGCGCGCGCGTGGGCGGGAGAACGGTCATCGTCACCGACTCGCTGTCCATGGCGGCGACCACCAAGGCGCTCGGGATCGGCACGCCGGCGGCAGCGGTGCGTGCCCTCCAGGCCGGGGCGGACCTCGCGCTCTTCGCCTCGGCGGACCCGGACACGGTGATCGACGCCGTCACCGCGGCCATCAGGTCGGGGCGCCTGCCGCGGGCGCAGGCGGAGAAATCGGCGCAGCGCGTCCTGGAGCTCAAGCGACGGGCCGGCCTGGCGCCGTGAGGCCGAGCCTGTCGACCGCGTGCGCGCGCTCGCCGGTCGCGTGACGCCCGGCCGTACCTCAGTACGGGGGTACGCGCCCGCCCGGCTTTGCTAGACTCCGCGCCGGCGCCGGACATCGCGCCGGCAGCGCCGGGCAGTAGTCTGCCGCCGGCGGTCGAATCAGAGGACTCATGAGCGACCACAAGCGCAAGCTCGCCCTCGCGGCGGTCATCGTCGCCTCCGCGACCGCCGTCTCGCGTCTCACCGGTCTGGGGCGCGAGGTGATCACGGCGGCGTTCTACGGCGTCGACCCCTCGTACAACACCTTCGTCTCGGTCTCGGTGATCCCGCAACTCGTGCAGCAGCTCTTCGCCGACGCGGCGATCAGCGCCGCCTTCGTGCCGGTGTTCACGGCGCTGCTCGCGAAGGGCGAACGCGAGCGGGCGTTCCGGCTGGCCGCGAACCTTCTCGGCCTCATCGTCGTCGTCGTGGGCGTCGCCGTAGCCCTGCTCGTCCTGTTCGCCGATCCGCTCACCGCGTGGATGTATCCGGAGCTCACGGCGACGACGGCCGGCGCCGAGCTTGCCGCACAGCTGCTGCGCATCCTCGTGCCGACCATCCTCTTCCTGTCGCTGGCCGGCGCCATCAGCGGCGTCCTCTACTCGCTCGAGCGCTTCACCATGCCCGCGGTGGTCTCCATCGTCTGGAACCTGACCATCATCGCCTCGATCCTGCTGTTCCAGGAGTCGCTCGGCGTCGAGGCCATCGCCTGGGGCATGCTCGTCGGGACCGTGCTGGAGGTCGTCCTGCTGGCCGGCACCATGCGGCGCGCGGACCGCTGGCTCTGGCCGGGCTTCGGTCTGCGCGACCCGCTGCTCGGCAAGGTACTGCTCCTCATGGTGCCGATCACGATCACGCTCGGCGTGTTGAACTTCAACGCCCTCATCGGCACCTGGTTCGCCCAGTTCGTCAGCGACAGCGCGGCGGCGGAGATCGGCTACGCCTTTCGCCTGTACCAGCTGCCGCAGGGCATCTTCGCTGTGACCATCGGCACGGTGCTGTTCCCGTCGCTCTCGCTCTTCGCGGCCGAGCACGACGAGGTGCGCTTTCGCGAGACGGTCTCCTTGGGCGTGCGGCAGATGGTCTTCGTCTCGCTGCCCTTCGTGGCGTGGTTCCTGGTCATGCCCGGGGCCTTCGTGCGGCTCGTCTACCAGCGCGGCCAGTTCGACGCGCAGGCCACGTCCGAGGTGGCGGCGGCCCTCGCCTTCTTCGCCGTGGGCCTGGCGTTCGCCAATGCCAACATCATGTTCAACCGCGCCTTCCAGAGCATGCAGCGGCCGCTGCTGCCGATGTACGTGAGCTTCGGCAACCTCGTCGTCAACGTGCTGCTCTGCTGGGCTCTCTACAGACCGCTCGGCGTGGCCGGCATCACGCTGAGCATGGCGACCGTGTCGGCCGTGAACTTCGTCGCCCTGTTCGTGCTCCTGCGGCGGCGCGTGGGGCGCATCGACGGCCGCCGCATGGCCGGCGCCGCCGGCGGAGCCCTGGTCTGCGGCGGCGCGCTGGCGGCCGTGTCCTACGGCGTCTGGCGTGCTCTGCAGGGGTTCGCCGCCGGCGGCTTCTGGCCGCTGCTCGTGAGCGTGCTTGCGGCGGTGGCCGCCGGCGGCGCGGTCTATCTCGTCTTCGCGCGCCTGCTCAGGCTGGAAGAACTGGCCGTCGTGCGGCAGGTGCTGCGTCGACGTCGGCGCCGCGGGGTCGACGTCGCCGGCTGACGCGGCGAGAGCGCCGGCGCCGTCCTGGGTCCGCGCCGCACGGGCCGGCTGCGGGGCGACCCTGGGCGACCGCCCCGCGCGCAGCCTGTATCATTGGCGGTCGTGACCGCGCTCGACCACATCCGCAACTTCAGCATCATCGCGCACATCGACCACGGCAAGTCGACGCTGGCCGACCGCATCCTCGAGTCCACGGGCACGGTGGCGCACCGCGACATGAAGGAGCAGCTCCTCGACAAGATGGAGCTGGAGCGCGAGCGCGGCATCACCATCAAGAGCCAGGCCGTACGCATCTCCTACGCGGCGCGCGACGGTCAGACGTATCAGCTCAACCTCATCGACACGCCCGGGCACGTCGACTTCACCTACGAGGTCTCGCGCAGCCTGGCGGCGTGCGAGGGAGCCGTCCTGCTCGTCGACGCGACGCAGGGGGTGGAGGCCCAGACCGTGGCCAACGCCTACCTGGCGGTGGACAACGACCTCGAGATCATCCCGGTGCTCAACAAGATCGACCTGCCGGCCAGCAACGTGCCGGAGGCCGAGCTGGAGCTGCACGAGCTCACCGGGGCCACGCACGACGAGATCCTCACCGTGTCGGCCAAGACCGGCGAGGGCGTGGAGGACGTGCTCGAGGCCGTGGTGGCGCGCACCCCGCCGCCGACGGGAGAGCCCGGCGGCGCCCCCCGCGCCCTCATCTTCGACAGCGAGTACGACCAGTACCGCGGCGTGATCGCCTACGTGCGCGTGATCGACGGCGGCTTCGCGAGGCGCCAGCTCGTCACGCTCATGAGCACCGGCCAGGACGCCGAGATCGAGGAGCTCGGCTACTTCGCGCCGGAGATGAAGCCGGCCGACCGCCTGGAGACCGGCGAGGTCGGCTACATCATCACCGGCGTCAAGGACGTGAGCCAGGTGCGCGTCGGCGACACCATCACCGACAAGAGGCGCCCGGCCGGCGAAGCCCTGCCGGGCTACAAAGTCGTGCAGCCGATGGTGTTCACCGGGCTGTTCCCCACGGAGGGCGACAAGTTCGAGGAGCTCCGCGACGCCCTCGAGAAGCTCAAGCTCAACGACGCGGCGCTGCTGTACGAGCCGGAGAGCTCCGTAGCGCTCGGCTTCGGCTTCCGCTGCGGCTTTCTCGGTTTGCTGCACATGGACATCGTGCGCGAGCGTCTGGAGCGCGAGTACGGGCTCGAGCTCATCACGACCATGCCGAGCGTGGAGTACCACGCCTACCTCACCAGCGGCGAGATGACTGTCGTGCGCAACCCGGCGCAGATGCCGGAGGCCAACTACATCGACCACGTCGAGGAGCCCTTCGTCACGGCCAGCATCCTCGTACCCACGGAGTTCGTGGGGACCATCATGGAGCTGTGCCAGGGCAGGCGCGCCGACTTCGTCGACATGAAGTACCTCTCGCCCGAGCGCGTGGAGATGCACTACAAGCTGCCGCTGGGCGAGATCGTGCTCGACTTCTTCGATCAGCTGAAGACCCGCACCCGTGGCTATGCCTCGCTGGACTACGAGTACTCCGGGTACCGCAAGAGCGACCTCGTGAAGCTGGACATCCTGCTCGCCGGGGAGCCGGTCGACGCGCTGTCTCTCATCACGCCGCGAGAGCGCGCGCATCTGCGCGGCAAGGCGCTCGTGACCAAGCTGCGCCAGAAGATCCCGCGGCAGCTCTTCGAGGTGGCGGTGCAGGCGGCCATCGGCAACAAGGTCGTGGCTCGCGAGACGGTCAAAGCCGTACGCAAGGACGTCACGGCCAAGTGCTACGGCGGCGACATCAGCCGCAAGCGCAAGCTGCTCGAGAAGCAGAAGGAGGGCAAGAAGCGCATGAAGCAGCTCGGGGTGGTGGAGGTGCCGCAGGAAGCCTTCCTCGCAGTGCTCGAGCTGGAGCCGGGCGACAAGGACCGCTGATGGCGGCGGCCGCGGACCCGCGACCTGGCCCCGCCCCGGCGTCTCAGGACGGCCCGCACCTCGCGCTGCCGTCGTCGGGGTACCAGGGCTCGTTCCTCGCCGCTCTGGGCGAGTACCACGCCGAGGGGCGGCATCGCGAGCTCGACGTCCTCCACCTCACCGATCGTGTGGAGTTCGTGCGCTATGTCGCCGCGCTCCTCGAGGACGCCGCGCACCCGGGCGCGCCAGACCGCTACGTGCTTGGCGCTTTCGGCGTGCGCGTCGAGCCGCCGCTCGACGGCTACGTGCCGCAGACAGTGCTCTGGTGGGTGGACGGTGACGAGTACCTGGGACGCGTGAACCTGCGGCGCGACCTGAACAGGTCGCTGCTGCGGCGCGGCGGCCATATCGGCTACGAGATCCGCCCATCGGTGCGCCGGCGGGGGCATGCCACGGCGATGCTGGCGGCGACGCTGCCGCTGGCCGCGGCGCTCGGCATCGCCCAGGCGCACATCGACTGCGACGTGACCAACGTCGCCTCGCGGCGCGTGATCGAGAAGAACGGCGGGGTGTTCGAGCGCGAGGAGCGGGGCTCGTACTACTTCCTGGTGCCGACGGCGTGAACGGGGGGATGGGGGGCCGCCGGCAGGCCGCCGCCCCGGCCGGCGTCACGCCGGCCGCCGTGCCCGCCTTGCATGCCGTCCCGCCGGCCGTCGCCGGCGCCTTCTCGGGCCCGGTGCGGCACTTGTACGTGCACGTGCCCTTCTGCCGGGCCCGCTGCGACTACTGCGACTTCGTCTCATGCGCCGTCGGCGCGCCCGGCCGGCCGGGGCAGGGCGCCCTCTTCGACGCGTTCGTCGCCGCGGTGGCCGCCGAGTTGGAGCGCGAGCGGGCGGCGCACGACGTGCGCCACCTCATGACGCTCTACCTCGGCGGCGGGACGCCGAGCCTGCTCGGGCCGGAACGGCTCGAGCGGCTGCTCGAGGTCTTCCGGCTCTCGCTCACGCCGCGCGCCGAGGTCACGGTGGAGGCGAACCCTGAAGACGTGGACGCCGCCTTCGCCGCGTGGGCGGCGGGGTGGGGCGGCGACGCCGGCCGGTCAGGCGGACTGCGCGTCTCGCTGGGCGTGCAGAGCTTCGCGCCGCGTCTGCGCCTGGCTCTCGGCCGGCGGGCGCAGGCCGACCCGGCCGAGGCGTTCGCGCGCCTGCGCGACGCCGGTGCGCGTGCGCTGTCACTCGACCTGATCCACGGCATCCCCGGTCAGACCCCGGCGGACGTGGAGGCCGACATCGCGGCCGTGCTCGCCCTCGAGCCGGGCCACATCTCCTGGTACGAGCTCACCCCGGCCGCCGCGACGCCTCTCGCCGGCAGGCTCGCGGCGCTGCCGGCCGTCGACCCCGACGAGGCCGCCGCCCGCTACCGGCGTGTCGTACGCGCGCTGGCGCGCGCCGGCTACGACTGGTACGAGGTCAGCAACCATGCCCTGCCCGGGCAGAAGGCGCGCCACAACCTGGCGTACTGGCGCGCCCGGCCCTACCTCGGCCTGGGCCCGGGCGCCGTGAGCACCGTCGGCGCCCGGCGCTGGACGAACGCGCCCGACCCGGCGGCCTGGGCCGGCGCCCTGGCCACCGGCCACGAGCCGCCGCGGCACGTCGAGCCCCTGAGCGACGACGTCCGCGCCCGCGAACGCCTGCTCCTCGCGGCCCGGTGCGGGGACCGGGTCCCCCTGCCGGAGGTGGCGTCCGTGCTCGACCGTGAGGCCGCCGCCGGCCTCGCCCTCGCTGGATTGGTTTCCCTGCACAGTGGTACAATCCGGGTGACGCGAAAGGGGCGGTACGTCGCCGGCGAGGCGTGCGTACGTCTGTTTCGCGCTTGACGTTTAAGGGGGCACGGGTGTCACTCACGCCAAGGCAAGAAGGGGTCCTGCGGGCCGTCATCGAGGAGTACATCGCCTCGGGCGCGCCGGTCGGCTCCAAGCACCTCAGTGAGCACTTCGCCTTCGGGGTCGCCGCCTCCACCATCCGTAACGACCTCGCCGACCTCGAGGACATGGGCATGCTCGCTCACCCCCACACGTCTGCCGGACGGGTGCCCACCGACACGGGCTACAGGCACTATGTGAACGTCATCGTCGGCGAGCGTCGAGAGGCGCCGCCGGCGTTCTTCGCCGAGCGCGACCGCGCCCGCAGCGAGATCGACGACGCTCTGCGCGAGACGGCTGAGGCCCTCTCGCGCGTCACCGAACTGCTCGCCGTCGTCTCGGCTCCCGCGATGACGACGTCGACCATCCGCCACGTCGAGGTCCTCTCCCTGCAGCCGCACCTGGTCATGGTCGTGATCATCACCACGTCGGGGCAGGTCACCAAGCGCGTCTTCCAGCTGCAGAGGGCCGTGGACGAGGGCCTGGCGGAGTTCGCACGGGTGTACCTCAACGAACGCCTGGTGGGTGCGCAGCTGGGCACGCGCCGCATCGCCGCGGCCTTCGACAGCCTGGACCTGCGGCCCCGGGAGCGCGCGTTCCTCGAGACGGTGCGCCCGGCGTTCGAGACGCCCGGACCGGGCGATCTGGAGAGTCTCCATTTCGGCGGCACTTCGCGCCTGTTCGACAACCTCAGCCGCGAGGGCGCGGGACATCTCCACGAGGTCCTCGAGATGCTCGAGCACAGGTACAACCTGCTCGAGTTGCTCTCGGACGCTCTGCGCGAGGACGGCGTGTACCTCCGTATCGGCCACGAGATGACGCCACCATCGCTGCAGGAGTGCTCGCTCGTGGCGGCCAACTACGGCGTGGCCAACCGCAACCTGGGTACGGTCAGCGTGCTCGGGCCCACGCGCATGGACTACCAGCTTGTGATCGCCACGGTGCGCGCGACCGCGGACAGCCTCAGTTCCTACCTCGAAGAGACCTGGTGATGATCGTGACCCTTGACCGCCCATGAAGCGCGACTACTACGACGTCCTCGGCGTGCGCCGCGACTCAGGCCAGGACGAGATCAAGAAGGCGTTCCGGCGCGTCGCCCGTGAGTGCCACCCCGACGTCAACCCGGACGACCCGGACTGCGAAGCGCAGTTCAAGGAGGCCGCAGAAGCCTACGAGGTGCTGAGCGACGCGGACTCGCGGGCCGTCTACGACCGCTACGGCTTCGACGGTCTCAAGGGCCGCAGCATGACCGACTTCGAACACGTCGGCTTCAACGACCTGTTCAACATCTTCTTCGGCGGCGGCATGTTCGACTCGGTGCTGCGCGACGCCGGGGGCATGTGGGGCGCCGCCGGAGGAGGCGCGCCCCAGCCGCGCGGCGACGATGTGGAAGCGCGGCTTCAGCTCACGCTCGCCGAGTCGGTGTTCGGCGTGTCCCGTGAGGTGGAGGTGACCGCAGACGTCATCTGCGCGACCTGCGGGGGCAGCGGTGCGCGGCCGGGCACGGGTCGCGACACCTGTCCTCAATGCCACGGGAGTGGCCGCATGCGCGAGGTCTCGAGCCTGGGCGGCTTCGGGCAGTTCATCCGCACCAGTACCTGCAGCCTCTGCCGTGGCCAGGGCACCATCGTGCAGGACCCGTGCGAGACGTGCCTCGGCGCCGGCAGGCTGAGGGCCACGCGCACCGTGACGGTGGACGTCCCGGCCGGCATCGCCGACGGGCAGCGTCTACGCCTGGGTGGCGAGGGCGGCGCCGGCTCCCTGGGCGGCCGCCCCGGTGACCTGTACGTGGCCGTCGCCGTCGAGCCGCACGAACACCTCGTGCGCGACGGCGACGACCTGGTGTACCGCCTGGACATCACCATGGTCGACGCGGCGCTCGGCATGAAGGCACTCGTGCCCGCGCTCGACGGAGAGGTGGAGGTGGACCTGAAGCCCGGCACGCAGCCGGGCGAGGTCAAGAGGTTCCGCAACCGCGGCGTGCCGGCCCTTCAGGGTCGCGGCCGCGGTGATCTTCTGGTCGTCGTCAGCGTCCAGGTGCCGCACCACCTCGACGCGAAGCAGCGCGACCTGCTGGAGCAGTTCGCGGAGCTCACCGACGGCGAGAACTACGAGCCCGACCAGAGCTTCTTCGACAAGGTCAAGGCCGTCTTCCGCCAGTGACGGCGGCGGGCTACACGCGGTACACGCTGCGGCTCCCCCGGGCGGCGGCGGCGACCGCCGTGACGCCCGTCCCCGAGCCACAGCACGATGACTGGTCCGGGTCGGCGGCGTTCGTCGTGAGCGCCGACCCGGTCGACTACGCGCACCCCGACGCCGTGGCGCTGGTCGGGGGGCTGCAGCCGGCCGGGTGGCAGGAGGAGGACGGCGGCGACACGCTGGTGTTCTGGCTCGAGACCGCGACCGGTGCCGACCAGCGGACGCGCGAGATCCTGAGGCGGCTCGGCCGCCTCGGCGAGCTGACTGCCGCGCCGCAAGAGTCCGGCTGGGAGACCGCGTGGAGGGAGTTCCATCGGCCGCAGATCGTCGGGCGGCTCTTCGTGCGCCCGCCGTGGTACGAGGCGCGCGCCGGTCTGCTCGATCTGGTGATCGACGCCGGGCAGGCCTTCGGCACAGGCGGCCACACCACCACGCGCCAGTGTCTGGAGGAGGTCCAGACGCTCGTGCCGGGCTCGCTGCTCGACATCGGCTGTGGGTCCGGTGTCGTCTCGCTGGCGGCGTTGCGGCTCGGGTTCGCACCGGTGTGGGGGGTGGACGTCGATGCGGCCGCGGTCCGGGGGGCGTGGGAGAACGCCGGCCGGAACGGGCTGAGCCCGGCCCTCTGGGTGGGAGACGCCACGGAAGCGGCGTGCGAGCTGCCCCAGGCCGATGTCGTCGTGGCCAACATCGCGCTGGGGCCGATCCTGTCGCTGGCGCCGCGGTTCGCCGTCGGCGGGGCCGACGAACCCGGCGCGGGGGAGGGCGCACGGTCGTTGCGGCCGGCGCATCTGCTGCTCGCCGGGCTGCTGATGGCGCAGGTTGACGAGGCCGCAGCCGCCTTCCCGGCGTACCGTGAGGTCGCGCGCCGCGACGACGGCGAATGGGCGCTCGTGCACCTGGCGAGGGCCGGATGACGAGAGTGCGCGCGGCCTTCGTCGGCTGCAAGATCAGTCAGGCCGACGGCGAGGAGGCCCTGGCCGGGCTGGAGGCGGCCGGGGTGGAGACGACGATCGCTGCCGCCGGCGCCGACGTCGTCGTGGTCCACACCTGCTGCGTGACGGCCGAGGCCGAGCGCAAGTCGCGGCGCCTCGCGAGGCGCCTCGCCGCGTCCGGCAGTACGGTGCTGGTCGCCGGCTGCGCGGCCGTGCTGCATCCGGAGCAGTTCGGCGGAGACGGCATGGAGGTCGTCGGGCGGCCGGACTGGACCGAGGTCGGGCGCAGGCTGGTCGCCGGCGGCGACGAAGCGGCCGGCGGCTCCGAAACGCTTGCGGGGCGGGGGGACGGTCCGGCGCGTGAGCCCCGCGCGGCGCTTGACGAAGCCGATCCGCGCGAGGATGCGGCGCCGCGCGCAACCGCGGGCGCACGCACCCGCCACGTGCTCAAGGTGCAGGACGGGTGCGCCGGCGTGTGCAGCTACTGTGTGGTGCGCCTGGTGCGCGGGCGGCCGCGGAGCGTGCCGCTGGCGGCCGCCCTGGACGCGGCCCGAGCCGCGCTCGACGAGGGGTGCGGCGAGGTCGTGCTGAGTGGCGTTGACCTGGGCGCCTGGGCCGACGGAGGCAGGCGCCTGCCGGACCTGGTGATCGCGCTGGCCGAACTGCCCGGGCTCACGCGCCTGCGCCTCTCGTCGCTCGAGCCGCACCACCTGGACGAGCGGCTCCTGGACGCGCTCGCGCACCCGCGCGTGGCCCGTCACCTGCACGTGCCGCTGCAGTCGGCCGACGACGGTGTGCTCCGCGCCATGCGGCGGCCGTACACGTTCGCGGCGTACGAGCACGTCGTGAGTCTTGTGCGGGCGCGAGTGGGCGCCTGTATGCTCAGCACCGACGTGATCGCGGGGTTCCCCGGCGAGGACGACGACGCGTTCGCGCGCACGCTGGCGGCGCTCGACAGCGGGCTCTTCGGACGCGTGCACGTGTTCGGCTTCTCGGCGCGGCCGGGGACGGCGGCAGCGGAGCTGCCGCCCCTGCCGGCCGCGCTGGTCAAGGAGCGCACCGGGCGCGCGCTGGCGGCCGCCGGGGCGGCCGCCCGGGCCGCGCGCCTGGCGGCCCTCGGCAGGCCCGCCGAGGTGCTCGTGGAGGAACGCCGCAGGGGCCTCTGGAGGGGGTACAGTTCGGAGTACGTCCGGTACCACCTGGAGGGCGAGGCGGCGCCCGGCGCGCTGGTCGCGGCCGTCGCCACGGGGGAGTACGAGGACGGAGTGAAAGGACGCATCACATGAGAGAGCTCGGCGTGATCGAGCAGCGCATCAAGGACGAGTCCACCGCGGCGCTCAAGGCCGGCGACAAGAAGCGCCGCGACGCCTTGTCGGCGATCGTCGCGGCGCTGAAGAAGGAGCGTATCGACAGCCGCAAGGAGCCCACCGAGGCCGACGAGCTCACCGTGCTCAAGCGCGAGAAGAAGCGCCGCGCCGAGGCCCTCGAAGTCTACGAGGGCGCGGGGCGCGCCGACCTCGCCGAGCAGGAGCGCTACGAGATGCAGGTGCTCGCCGACTTCATGCCGGAGGAGCTCGGCGACGCGGAGCTCGAAGCGCTGGTGGATGAGGGCATCGCCGCCGTGCAGGCGGTCACGCCCAAGGACATGGGCAAGGTCATGGGCTGGCTGAAGCCCAAGGTGGCCGGCCGCGCCGACGGCAAGAAGCTCAGCGACCTCGTGCGCGAGAAGCTGGGGGGTGAGGCGGTGCCCGAGCCCGTCCGCACCGTCATCGACCTCGACAGCAACAGCGTCGCGCAGGCCCTCGCCGGCGAGCACGACGCCCACCTCAAGATCCTCGAGCACCGCCTTGACTGCCGCATCACGATGCGCGGCAACGTCCTCATCCTCGAAGGGTCGGACGACGCGGTGACGCAGGCGCGGGCGGCCCTCGAGGAGCTGCTCACGGTGATCGGCTCCGGGCGTCCGGTGAACGCCGCCATGGTCGAGTCGCTCATGGACATCGCTGTGAACGCCTCCGGCAAGCCGTCGGAGGTGTACGGCGACGTGGTGTGGACCCACCGCGGACGCCAGATCGGCCCTCGGACCGTCAATCAGAAGCGTTACGTGGACGCCATCCGCCGCAGCACCATCACGTTCGGCATCGGCCCCGCGGGCACGGGCAAGACCTACCTTGCCACGGCCATGGCCGTGAGCGCCTTCTTCACCAAGCAGGTCGGGCGCATCATCCTCACGCGCCCGGCGGTGGAGGCGGGGGAGAGCCTGGGCTTCCTGCCCGGCACCATATCGGAGAAGGTGGATCCTTACTTCCGGCCGTTGTTCGACGCGCTGTACGACATGATCGACGTCGAGAAGCTGGCGCAGCTCATCGAGAAGGGCGAGATCGAGGTGGCGCCGCTGGCGTTCATGCGCGGCCGCACTCTCAACGACTCGTTCATCATCCTCGACGAGGCCCAGAACACCTCGCCCGAGCAGATGAAGATGTTCCTCACGCGGCTCGGGTTCGGCTCCAAGATGGTCGTCACCGGCGATGTCACACAGATCGACCTGCCACAGGACCGGACCTCCGGGCTCGTCACCGTGCCGGAGGTCCTCACCGACATCGAGGACATCGCCATCACGCGCTTCGACGGGCACGACGTGGTGCGCCACAAGCTGGTGCAGCGCATCGTGAACGCGTACCGCGAGCACGACGACCTCGCGGCGGCGGCGCGGCCGTGGCCGCCGCGTCAGGAGCGGCCGTCGCAGGGGCAGCGCCGATGAACCTGGTCGAGGTGTACAACGCCACGCGCGTGGCGATCGACGAAGGGGCCGTGGCGGGGCTCGTCGATCGCGTGCTCGTCGCCGAGGGCGTGCGCGACGCCGAGGTCGCCGTCGAGCTCGTCGGCGAACGCCGCATCCGCGCCCTCAATCGCGAGCATCGCGGCAAGGACCAGGTCACAGACGTGCTCTCCTTCCCGCTTGAGGACTTCGACGACGGGCCGGAGGAGTGGGAGGCGGACGGTGGCGCGGACGGGCCGGACGACGACGCGGCGGGCGCGGACGGCGGCGAAGCCGCGCCTCCGCGCCTGCTCGGCGACGTGGTGATCTGCGTGCGCCAGGCGCTGCGCCAGGCGCGCGCAGACCGTCTGCCCGAGGCTCTCGAGCTCGCCGTGCTCCTCGCGCACGGCACGCTCCACCTGCTCGGGCACGACCACGAGACGGACGCCGGCCAGATGGCCCTGCGCCAGGCCGAGGTCCTGGAGCTCGTCTCCTGGGAGGGCCTGCTTGTCACGCCGTCGCGGTAACCTCCTCAGCAGCTTCAACTACGCCTTCGACGGCGTCGTCCACGCGCTCCGCCACGAGCGCAACATGTGGGTCCACTTCGTCATCGCGGGTCTCGTGCTCGTGGCCGCGCTCTTCTTCGCGCTCACGCGGCTCGAGGTCATCGCCCTGCTCGTGGCTATCTCCTTCGTGCTCATCGCGGAGATGTTCAACACCGCCGTCGAGCACGTGGTCGATCTCATCACCGACGAGGACGACCCGCGCGCCAAGATCGCCAAGGACGTGGCCGCCGGCGCCGTGCTCATCGCCGCCGTCAACGCCATCGCGGTCGCCTACCTCGTCTTCTACGACAAGATCACCTACGTGCCGTACACACTGATCAGCCGGCTGCGGACGTCGCCCATCGACGTGACCGTGCTGGCCCTGGTGATCGTGATCCTCGTGGCCGTGGCGGTGAAGGCGAAGACGCGCCGGGGGACGGCCTTTCACGGCGGGATGCCGTCGGTGCACTCCGCGGTGGCGTTCGCCGCGTGGGTGGCTGTGACCATCGTCGCCACCGACACCCCGTGGGCGCTGCCCATCTCAGCCATCACGCTGCTGCTGGCCGCGCTCGTCTCGCAGAGCCGCATGCAGGCTCGCATCCACACGCTGCCGGAGGTGGCGGTCGGTGCCGCGCTGGGCATCGCCGTCACTCTCGTCCTCTTCCGGATCTGGTACCCGCTGTGAAGCCCCGGCTCGTCGGCAGGGATCCCGATGCGGAAGAGCTGCGGCTCTTCAGCGAGGCCGAGCGGGCGGCGGAGCGCGCCTACGCGCCGTACTCCGGCTACGCCGTCGGCGCGTCGCTCGTGGCCGAGTCCGGCCGCGTGCACCTGGGAGTCAACATCGAGAACGCCGCCTACCCGGCCGGGCTGTGTGCGGAGAGAGCGGCGCTGGCGGCCGCCGTCACGGCCGGGGAGCGCCGCCTGCGCACCGTCGCCGTGGCGGCCGGGTCCGGGGCCGAGTGCCTGCCGTGCGGATCGTGTCTGCAGGCGCTCGCGGAGTTCGGCGACCCCGACGTGGTGGCGCGCGCCGACGGAGCGGTGCGCGCCTTCCGGCTGAGCGACCTGCTCACGGCGCCCTTCGCCGCCGGCGGGGCTGACTGGCGGGGCGCGCGGCCGGGAACGTCTGTGCAAGGAGGGCATCAGGCGACCGAGGAGGACGGCGCATGAGCGAGCACCACCGGTCCGGCTTCGTGGCCGTGTTCGGCCGTCCCAATGTCGGCAAATCGACGCTGGTGAACGCGCTGGTGGGGCGCAAGGTGAGCATCGTCAGCGACCATCCGCAGACGACGCGCCGCCGCATCACCGGCGTCGTCAATCTGGAAGATTGCCAGGTCGTGCTGCTCGATCTGCCGGGCTTCCAGAAGCCGTTCGACACGCTCACGCGTCGCATGCAGTCCGCCGTGGACGACGCGCTTTCCGAGGTCGACGCCGCCCTTGTGGTGCTGAACGCCGGCGAGACTCTCGGCCCGGGCGACCGGTACGTGGTGCGCGCCGTCGCCGGAGCCGACCTGCCGGCCTTCGTGGCCCTCAACAAGATCGACCTCGTGGACGGTCCCCGGCTGGCGGCGCGCCTCGAGGAGGCGCGTGGACTGGCCGGTGAGCGCGAGGTGCTGCCTGTGTCAGCGCTGCGCGGCGACGGGCTCGGCGAGCTCCTCGCCGAGATCGCCGCGGCCATGCCGCCCGGCCCCGAGTACTTTCCGGCCGGGCAGCACAGCGACCAGCCGCTGGAGCTGCTCGTGGCCGAGCTCGTCCGCGAGCAGGCCCTGCGGCGCACCCGCGACGAGGTGCCGCACGCCGTGGCTGTCGAGGTCGCCGACCTGGCCGAGCGCACCGACCGGCCGCTCGTGGAGATCGAGGCGTACCTCATCGTCGAGACCGAATCGCAGAAGGCGATCGTGGTGGGCAAGGGCGGCCGTGTGGTCAAGGCCGTCGGCACGGCCGCCCGCCACGAGATCGAGTCGGTGCTCGGCGTGCACGTCTTCCTCGACCTGCGCGTCAAGGTGCGCAAGCGCTGGCGCCGCGACGAGCGCTACATCGAGCGCCTGCTGTGAGGTTGGTATACTCGGGGTGGGCTGAGGGAGCCCGCTTTCGTCTTCATCCGGGGGGAGGGCCAGCGGCGTGCACGCCGAGGAGCTTGCCAAGACCATCGATCACACGCTGCTGAAGGCCGACACCACCAACCCCGACGTCGAACGCCTCTGCCGCGAGGCCGCCAAGTACCACTTCGCGACGGTCTGTGTCTTCCCGCACTTCGTGCCACTGGCGGCCGACCTGCTGCGGACGGCCGACGTCAAGGTGTGTTCCGTCATCTCGTTCCCCTTCGGGGCCGACTCTCTCAGGGCCAAGGTGGTGAGCGCCGAAGACGCGGTCTTCCGCGGCGCCGATGAGATCGACGTGGTCATCAACGTCCCCGCGTTCCTCTCCGGCGACTTCGGCCACGTGCGCAACGAGCTGGCCAGCGTTGTCCGCGCGGTCCGTCTCAAGGCGATGAACTCGGGCCGCGGCCAGGTCGTGGTCAAGGCCATCATCGAGACGTGCTTCCTCACCATCAAGATGAAGCGCATGGCCTGCAAGATCTGCGAGGCGGCCGGGGTGGATTTCGTGAAGACCTCCACGGGCCTGGGGCCGGCGGGCGCAACCGTGCGCGACGTCGAGATCCTGCGCGACTCACTGGACGAGCACATCGGCGTGAAGGCCTCGGGCGGCATCCGCACGCTGCGCGACGTCGAGCTCATGGTGAACGCCGGGGCGGTGCGCATCGGCACCAGCGCCGGCGTCGCCATCATGAAGGACTTCCTGGGCTGACACGGCCGCCGGCCTGCGTCACACTGCGACCCATGGACGTCCAGACCTTCCTCTCACTCGTCTGCTACGACGACAAGGGCCTCGTGCCGTGCGTCGTGCAGGACTGCTCGAGCGGAGAGGTGCTGATGGTCGCGTACGCGGATGCGGAGGCGATGGCGAGGACCTTCGAGGTGGGCGAAGCGCACTTCTGGAGTCGCAGCCGGCAGGAGCTGTGGCACAAGGGCGCCACCAGCGGCAACGTGCTGCGCGTGGTGAGCGCGCGGCTCGACTGCGACCACGACGCCGTCCTGCTGGCTGTGGAGCCCGCCGGGCCGGCCTGCCATACCGGGGCCGTCAGCTGCTTTCGCCACGAGGCCTGCGACGGCGCCGCGATAGAGGTGCGGGCGGAGCGCCGATGAGTCCCGCGCCGGGGGGCGCGGCTGAGTCGGTGCCGGTGCCGGCGTCCGCCGCGCCCGCGGAGCCGCCGGACAGGCGCGGGCGCACACTCACGCTCGTCCTGCTCGCGGCCGTCCTCGCCACCGCGGCCGCGCTACGCCTCAAGGGCCTCGACTGGGGTCTGCCGTACAGCCTCATCAACGTCGACGAGAGCACGGTGCTGCCCAAGGCGTTCGGCGCGGCCCGCGGAGGGCTGAACCCGCAGTTCTTCTACTACCCGTCGTTCTTCTTCTACGTGGTCGCCGCCGTGTTCCTGGCGGCCGCACCCGCGCTGTGGGTGGCGATGGGTGAGAACCCCCTCGCCGCGGCCTCGTTCGTCGTCGACCCGGCGCCGTACTTCCTGCTGGGGCGGCTGGTCTCGGCCGCCGCCGGCACGGCGTCGGTGTACCTGCTCTACCGGCTCGGCCGGGAGGCCTTCGGCCGCCCGGCCGGCCTCGTCGCGGCCCTGCTGCTGGCGGTCGCCCCGCTGCACGTCGCCTACTCGCACATGGCCGTCACCGACGTCACGGCGACGATGCTGTCGCTGCTCGCCCTGCTCCTGCTCCTGCAGGCGGCTCGGGGGGCCGGCAGCCGCAGGCTGATCGCCGGCGCCGTCGTCGCGGGCCTCGCCACGTCGACCAAGTACAACCTCGGCCTGCTCGTGCTGCCGGCGACGGTCGCGGCCGTGTACGCGTGCCGCGCCGAGGTGGCCGCGCTCCGCCCTCGGCTTCTTCGCCTGGTGACGCGCGGCCCGTCGGCGTCCCGCTCCGCCCCCGGCTCCTTCGCCTTCGGCCGCGCCGCCCTCGCCTGGGCGCGGCTGCTCGTGCGGCGCGTGTACGCGCCGATGCTCGTCGCCTTCGTCCTGGGGTCACCCTTCATCGTGCTCGACCCGGGCCACTTCCTGCACGACTTCCTGCGCCAGAACCGCATCATGGCGCGCGGCTGGCTAGGCTGGGAGAACGCCGGCAACGGGCTCTGGTACAACCTGAACGTCAACTTCACGGGCGCTCTCGGGGTCGTCCTCCTCGGGCTGTGCCTCGCCGGGGTCGCGTGGGCTTTGTGGCGACACACCCTCCTGGACGTGCTGCTCGCCCCGTACGCCGTCGTCTACGTGTTGTACGTGAGCACCTGGAAGGAGCTGGCCGACCGCTACCTGCTCCCGGTGCTCCCCCTGCTCATCCTGCTGGGCGTGCGCCTGTGTCTCGACGCCGCCGTAGCACGGCCGGCCTGGCGACGCGTCACCGTGCCGGCCGTCGCCGTGCTGCTGGCGGTCGCCGCTGTCGCACCGCTGAGCGGCTCGCTCGCCTTTGACGCCGCCCTCTCCGGCCACGACACCCGCGCCGTCGCGACCGCCTGGATCGAGGAGAACCTGCCCGCGGGCAGCACCATCGCCACCGAGACCAGCGGGCCGCAACTGACGCGGCTCCGCGACCTGAAGCACTATGCGTCTGCGGGCGAGGAGGCGCCGGCGGCGTTCTCCGTGGTCCGCCTGCGACTGCCGGCGCCCGGGTCGGCGAACCGGACGCACGACCTGGACCGGGTGCGGGAGCGCGGCGCCGACTACGTCGTCGTCAGCTCCCTGGTGTACGACCGTGTGCTCGCCGCGGCGGAGCGGTACCCGTCGGTCGTGCGGTTCTACGAGGACCTGGACGAGCAGGCGACGCTCGTCAAGACGTTCGCGCCCGGGCCGGGAGAGCGCGGGCCCACCATCAAGGTGTACGAGCTCTGAGCGCCGGCCCGTCCCCGCCTGCGCCGGCGAAACCTGAGCGTGGCATCGGCCCAGTATCCTCCCGCCCGGTCGCCGGCGCCGCTCGACCAGCCGCCCCGGTCACCCCCGCGGCCTGACGCGTGTGCGCTCCATCTCGCAGGCCTCCTCGGCCGCCTCCTCGATCTCGCCCTCCTGGATCGGCGCCCGCCCGGGGCGCACCAGGAAGTAGGCGATGAAGCCGGGCGGGATGGGCAGCCAGAAGTTGATCAGACGGTAGGTGAGGACCACGGCCACGGCGGTCGCCGACGGCACGCCAAAGCTCACGTACAGGGCGATCATGATGCCTTCGACCGCGCCCAGGCCACCCGGCGTGGGCGCCAGTGTGCCGATGGCGTAGGCGACCACGTAGCCGACGGCGAGGTAGCCGAACCCCATCCTGTAACCGAAGGCGAAGAACGTGGCCCACAGACACAGCAGGTCCAGCGCCCAGAACACGCAGGCCAGGCCGGTCGTCGTCCTGAGCGCGCCGCGGTGTGACGTCATGCGGCGCATGCCGGCGAAGAGATTGTCCAGCCAGCCGTCGATGTGGTCCTCCTGGATGGTCTCCCGGCGGGTGACGCGGTTGATGAGGTGCGCCACCTGCTGGGCCCGGCGCCGCATGCGCGAGCGGTGGTGGTACAGGTACACGCCGTAGCTGGTGAGCCAGAGGATCAGGCCGATGAGGATGATGCCCACCACGTACCCCGCGATCGACTCGCCGCGCACGATCACCAGCCACAGCAGGGCGAGGGCGAACACGAACCACAGGACCACGTAGTTGAAGAATTGCTGCGCGGCGATGGCCACGAAGATGAGGCCGTGCGGCGCCCGGCGCTTACGCAGGGCGTTGTACGTCACCACCCAGCCACCCACGCCGCCGGCCGACAGGATGTGGCTCACCGCCAGGCTGCTGAGCGTGATGGCGGCGACCTCCCGCAGGCGCAGCTCGATGTCGAGCACCTTGAGGATGAAGCGCGTCAGGTTCGCGTAGCCGAGCAGTGCGCCCACCTGGAGGGCGATGGCGAGTGCCAGCAGCGCCCAGCTCGCGTTGGTGAGCATCGCGATCGTGCTCTCGGTGTCCACCAGCCTCGGGAGCAGCAGGTAGAGCGCGAGGACGATGACGGCGAAGACGAGGATGTGGCGGAGCGTCTTCTTGATCGGCGGCCTCCCCCAGCCGCGGGCCTGCGGACGATGGCTGACAGTACCACACCGGCTGCGGCGCCCCTGCGGTGGCGGTCCGCATCAGGAAGCGCCGGTGCGCCGCTGACGCCGCGCCTCCGCCGCTCAGTAGCCGGTGCCGCTTCGCCGCACCGCCAGCTGAGTCCTCTTCCGCCGCTCAGTGCCAGGCGCGCCGCAGGTGCGCGTACGAGAGCATGCCGAACGGGATGGGGAGCCAGAAGTTGATGAGGCGGTACACCAGCACGACGGCCACCGCGGCTGCCGACTGCATGCCGAAGCTCACGAGCATGGCCATCATCACGCCCTCCACGGCTCCGAGGCCGCCGGGGGTGGGGGAGACGGTGCCCACCACGAAGGCGATGCCGTAGGCGATGAGGACGTAGTAGATGGGCACCCACTGGTGGAAGGCGAGCATCACCATGAGCAGGCACAGGATGTCGAAGCCCCAGTAGCCGACCGAGAGGCCGATGGTGCGCCAGTGGCGGCGGCCGTCGAGGCGGAGCCGCCGCCACCCGTCCACCACGCCGTCGAGCCAACCTTCGAGCCGCTCGTCGGGGATGCTGAGGCGCTCCCAGCGACGCCCCAGCCAGCCGACGACCCGATGTGCGGTGCGCCGCAGGCTGCTGGGGTGGGCGAGCAGCCAGAAGCCGTAGAAGCTGAGCCCCGAGAGCAGGACGACGAACACGGCCGCGAACGCCATGGCCACGTCGTCGGCCTCGCCGCGCAGGATCAGTGTGAGCAGGCCCACGCCGAACAGTGCGTACAGCACGTAGTAGGCGAACGCGTTCTGGAAGATGACGGCGATGAGTACCAGGGAGTGGGGCATGCCGCGTTTTTGCAGGACGCGGTACTGGACGGCCGCGCCGCCGACGCCGCCGGCGGAGAAGAGGTGGGCGGCGGCCAGCCCGGCGACGTTGATGCGCAGGGAGAGTGAGAGCTTGACGGGGAACTGCAGCAGGCGAAGCAGGCGCCGGAAGAGCAGGGAGTAGAACAGCAGCGCGCCGACCTCGAGGACGACGGCGATCACCAGGAGCGCCGGGTTCGCGTTGCGCACGAGGTCGACCGCGTGCGCCTGGCCGGCCAGGCGCGGCAGGAGCAGGAACAGGGCGGCGACGATGACCAGGAAGACGATCGCAGCCCGCAGCCTGTGACGGCCGCGCCGTTCCGCCGGTGCCTGACCGTCGTCGTGAAGCGGCTCAGCGGCGGGGTCCACGTCCACTCCCGGACCGCGCGTCGCCGAGCACATCGTCCTCGATCTCGCGGCGGCGGATCCACGCGTAGGCCACGCTCGCAGGCACGCACGTGAAGGGGATCGCACAGAGGACGACCCAGCCCCAGCGGCGCGCGCGTATCGTCGTCCAGACGCCGAGGACCCAGGATGCGGCCCAGCCCGCGAGCAGCGCGACGCCCCATGCCACAGCCAGGGGGCGCGAAAGGAACGTGACGGCGAGCACCTCGGCAGCCATGCGCAGCAGGAACAGGGCAAGCGTCAGCGATGAGACGAGGAAGAGGTTGGCGAGGCGCCGCAGTTCGGCGGTGATCTCGGAGCCGGCCTGGATGCCGGGTGCGTGCGTGTGGTGCTTCATCGGCTGATGCGGGCTGGCCCCGCTGGCGCCCGTCAGTCTCCGGGATGAGGCGGCGGAACACAACCACCCGGGCTCGCCGGCGCCGCCCTCGAGGCCGGCTCGAGGGTGTGCTCGACCCTGGCTTGAGGGCGCCCTCTACCGGGCCGTGAAGCTCGTCTGGGGCACGACCTGACACAACCCTCGAGCAGAAGTCGACCCTTGTCGACGCTCGAGCCTGACGCGCGTGAAAGCGGAGCCTGCGTCACGGCGTCCCGCCGGCCCTGCACGACCGTTGTGAACCGCTCGAGCACTTGCACTGTCGCGGTGTCTTTGATTGACTCTCGACCCACTTCGCACAACAGAGGCGTGCCCCCGCCGCCCTCCACGCGTTCGTGCATCTCGCTTCATCCATCATGCGCACTCGTGCGCGTGGAGCAGGCACGAGGCCCCCTCGACAGCCCCCCGATGCCCCTCCGCGGAGGCGCCTCCCCGGGGAAACCGCGTCGAAAGGACACTGTGTCTGTATCGCTCAAACGGACCGCGATCGCCGCTTCACTGCTGCTCGCCGTCACCCTCACCGCCGGCCTCGTCGTCACCGACGCTCAGGCGGCCACCTCGCTCCGCGACAGGCTCGACAACGCCCAGCGCGAGTTGAAGAAGGCCAACCAGCGTCTCGACGCCGCTCAGGAGGCCTTGGATGCCGCGCTCGCGGCCGAGCCCGGCGCCACCGAGACCACCATCACGCCCCTCCCGGCCCCCGTCCCCGTCGCGCTCACCTCCGGCTCCGCCGCCGGCGAGTCCGAGGAGGTCGAGGACCTCAAGGCCAAGGTGGCCACGGCCCGCAAACAGGTGAGCGTGTGGAAGAAGAAGGTGCGCGAGCTCGCCGCCCTGGTGAAGCAGGAGGAGCAGATCGACGCCTGGGAGCGTGAGCGCGACTGGATGTCGATCATCAAGATCGCCGCGGCCAAGTACGACGTCAAGGCCGACGGCATGTACCGCATGATGATGCGTGAGTCGGGCGGCGACCCGCGCGCCGGCGCCTCCGGGCAGTTCCGCGGCCTGTTCCAGTACTGGACGGGCACCTGGAAGAACTCCTGGAACCCGTGGCGCAACGAGAGCATCTTCGACGGCAGCTCGCAGATCTTCGCTACGGCCTACGCCATCCACAAGGGCATGGGGCCGATGATGTGGACCACCACGTTCGCGTCGCAGTACTGAGCTGAGACACGTTCGACCGGCGAGGGCCGGGGACCCGCGAGGCGGGTCCCCGGCCCTCGTTGCGTATCTGTCCGGAGCCGCGTCGGGCGCGCCGTCAGGTCTCTGGCACGCGCCTGCCGAGCAGGCGGGCGACCCCCTCGTACAGGTTCACGCCGATCATGAGCCACATGGCGATGGCGACGATGACGAACATCGCCGTGGGGAGGTCGGCGAAGGCCACGGCGTGCTCGGGGCCGAAGATCTGCGTGAGCCTGGTCAGCGCCAGCGCCCCCGGGATCAGCAGGATGAAGCTCGGCGAGAAGGTCACAAGGCGCGACGGCCCCGCGCCGTGCGCCGCCGACCACACGGCGACCACGGCCATGAAGATGGCACCGATCATCGCCGCGAGGTAGGAGCTGCCGAGGGCGTCGCCGAGCACGAGGCCCACCCGCGCCGAGAAAGCGCAGCAGCCCGGCCAACAGGCCGAGCGCCACGGCCACGGCCGCGACGTCCCACGGCAGCTGGAGGATGAGCGCGAAGCCGAGCGGCTGCATCGCGCGGATCACCTGCGCCCGGTGGGAGTGTCGCTACCACCTGTGCTGCGTGGGTACCCCTACTCCCATCGCCCTCCACTTCGTCGTGCCCCGTGACGCGCTGGGGTCACCATCGGCCGGAACCTCCCACCCTTTGCATGGGACCATGAGTCGGACCCGACTCGTCCCCGCGAACCTCGCCGCCGCCTCCGTGCTCAAGGCCGGCCGGGCGACGACCGATACCGTCACCTGAAGGTGACTCGCCGCGAGGCGGCGGTCCGGGACGCACCGGGGAGGCGATGTGAGCCTCGTACTCCGGCACATCGACCTGTTCTGGCAGTGGCTGGGCGGCTTCAGCGGCTGGTTGCTGCGGTGACGTGCGCGACGCAGGTGGGTCCGGCCTCCTGCGGCCTCGTGCACCGACGGCCCCCGTGGAGCTTCGCCACGGGGGCCGTCGTCGTGACCGGCCTTCGTTGGCGGCGGGAGGGCGACGGCTGGGCGTGAGGTAGAATCAACGCACCTCACTTCGTGCCGGAGTGGCGGAACTGGTAGACGCGCTGGACTCAAAACCCGGTGCCAGAGATGGCGTGTGGGTTCAAATCCCACCTTCGGCACCACATGATCGCGCATCCCCGGCGGTCCGAGCCGGGGCCATCTGGTAGAATCACCCCGTCGAATCGACGGCCCCGGCGGGCACACGTGGCGCCTTTGGCGGTCGCCGCGCGGAGAGGAGTCTGGCGCATGACGGTGCGTCTCCTGGGGCTCGACTGCAGCCCCCGCGACAACAGCAACAGCGGCATCATGCTGGACACGGGCTTCAAGGGCCTCGACGAGAAGTACCCTGGCGAGGCCGAGTGGGAGATCGTCCACCTCCGGGACATCGCCATCGAGCCGTGCAAGGCCTGCAACGTCTGCGGCAAGACCAAGGACGGGCGCTTCATCCCCTGCGTACGCGAGGACGACGACGACGTGCAGGAGGTCCTCGACAAGATGGTCGCGGCCGACGGCATCCTCGTGGCGACGCCGGTGTACTTCGGCCTGCCGACCGACCTGTTCTCCAAGTTCATCATGCGCACGCGCCCGCTGCGCCACCAGGACTTCAAGCTGGCCAACCGGCCGGTGGGCGTGATGGCCGTCGCCGGGCGCCGCTCGGGCGGCGCCGAGACGGCCATCATCGCCACCTGGCTGCCCTTCGTGCGCAACGGCTGCCTTGTGGTGGGCAACGGCGACGGCACCTGCCAGTTCGGCGCCTACGGCTGGGCAGGCGCCCGCGGTCACGTGCTCAGCGACGAGTGGGGCCTCGAGCAGTCCTTTCAGACGGCCGAACGGGTGTTCACGCTGGCGCGTCTGCTGAAGGCGGGCGTCCAGGCCACCGGCTTCGTCAATCCCATGAAGTTCTCGTACAGCGCCGGGACGAGGTCCTGACACCCCCATCCCGCCGGCCCCGAGGAGCGACGCCACCATGTCCGACGCCGACACGATCCTGGAGTTCATCCGCGAAGAGGCCGACCTCGACGAGGACGAGGTGACCGCCGACACGTCCCTGTTCCGCGACCAGCTGCTCGATTCCATGAACCTGACGGCGCTCATCGCGTTCCTCGAGGAGACGTTCGCCATCAAGATCAAGCCCATGGACATCGTGTTCGAGAACCTCGATACCGTGAACCACCAGCTCGCCTTCATCGCGCGCAAGAAGGCGGGCGATGCCTGAGCCTCCGCCGCCCGGCGCCGAGCCGCACGGGGACGACCCTCCGCCGCGCACGCGCTGGTTCTATTACGGCCTCGGTCTGAGCCTGCAGACCTTGCTGTGGTTCCTGCTCTTCCTCGCCATCATCGTGGCCGTCCTGGTGGGCGGTCAGTTGACCGAGTTCCGTTACGTCGGGTTCTGACGTCCCGGCACTCCGCCGCATCGTGCCCCCAGACCTCATGACCGATGCCGTCGCGCGCCTGCGTCGCTGGGCGCGCGAGCGCCCCGACGCCGTGCTGCTGCTCACGCGCGGCCACGAGTACACCTACGCCGACGTGTTCGCGCGGGCGTCGGCGGTGGCGGCCGCGCTGGGCGCCGCAGGCGCCGGCCGCGGCCGCCGGGTCGCGCTGCTGCTCGAGGAGTACGACGAGTTCTTCGTGGCCATGCTCGGCGTGTGGCTGGCAGGCTCCGTGGTCGTGCCCCTGAACGTCAGCTTGCCGGCCGCCGATCTCGCGTGGCTGGTCGAGAAGTCGCGGCCGGACGTGCTCGTGCTGGGCACCGACGCGGCCCGAGAGGGCGGCCCGGACGATGGCGCAGAGAGTGGCGCCGCGGCCGGCGCCGGGCCGGCGCGCGTGCACGTGCGCCGCGGCGAGGACGGCCGCGTCGAGGGGCTCGGGGCGGCCGGCGAAGCGCCGCCGCCCTCCGCGCAGACCACAGGCGACACTCTTGAGCCGGTGCGCGAGGAAGACATGGCCATGATCATGTACACCTCGGGCACCACCGGCCTGCCCAAGGGCGTCTGCCAGACGCTGCGGGCCGTCTCCTCCAACGCCGGACTGGTCGCGGAGACGCTCGCCCTCACCGGTGACGACCGCATCTTCATCAACACGCCGCCGTACTTCACCAGCGGCATCTGTCACTTCCTCACGCTCATGGCGCGGGGCGGCGGGGTGGCCGGTCGGCTCGGCTTCTTCTTCGGCGCCGAGTTGTTGGGAGAGATGGAGCAGCTCGGCTGCACCGGCTTCGGCGGCGCGCCGGCGCACCTGGTGCGCGTCGTGGAGCCGCTCGAGGAGCCTCGTCCGCACCCGTTCCGCTTCTGGGTGAGCAGCGGCGACCACCTGCCGCTCTCCGTGATCCGCAGATTCCGCGCCGTGCTGCCCGGCATCGACCTGTTCAACATGTACGGGCTCACCGAGGTGAGCGGCCGGCTCTGCATCCTGCCGCCGCCCGAGCTCGACGCCCTCGAGGGCTCCGTCGGCCGGCCGATCGGCGACATGAGGGTGGTGGCGCGGCGCGGCGACGGCAGCGAGGCCGCGCCGGGCGAGAACGGCGAGCTGTTCGTCACCGGCTCGCTGCTCATGCAGTGCTATCTGGACGAGCCGAGGATCACCGCGAAGACGCTCACCGGCCATGGCCTGAAGACCGGCGACTTCGGCCGCGTCGACGAGAGCGGCGCCGTGTGGATCGCCGGGCGCAAGGACGACATCATCAAGCGCGGCGGCGAGAAGGTGAGCATCGTGCACGTGCAGCAGGCCCTGCAGGGCCTCGGCCGCTTCGCGGACGTCGCCGTGCTCGCCGCCCCCGACGACATCCTCGGCCACGTGCCCGTCGCTTTCGTCGTGCCGCACGATCGCGATAGCTTCAAGGCCTCCAAGCTGCTGCGCGAGCTGCGCGGGGTGCTGCCGTCCACCTCCATGCCCAGCCGGCTGATCGCCGTGGACGAGATCCCGCGCACGGGCTCGGGCAAAGCCATCCGCAAGCAGCTCGAGCGCCTGCTGGCGGAGGACGCCCGGTGAAGGGCTTCAGGGCCGGCTTAACCAATCGCAACCCCCTCGTCCTCGTCGTCGCCGGGCTGCTGCTGGTCCCGGCGCTGCTCGGCTTCGAGTACTACTTCACCAGCGGCGCCTGGAGTGAGGTGCCGCTCACGTACTGGCTGCGCAAGCCCACCGATTCGTTCACGTACGTCTCCTGGACGGTGGGTCGTACCAAGCTGCAGCGGCCGCCCGGCGCCGGCGTGTACCTCACCGGCGGCTCCTCGGCCCGCGAGGCTCTCGTCAGCGGCCCGGCGCTGGCCGCCGACGTGGAGGGCCTCGGCGGCCCCCGTGTCACAGTCATGGACCTGGGCTTCATCAACCAGAACTTCGCAGAGACCCTGGCCATAGCCGACAACGTGCCGGCCAGGGGCTCGTGGCTGCTGATCGGCGTGAACCTCGGCCGCTTCACGGCGTCGCCTGGGGTCAACGAGCGCCAGGTGGTCGGTCGCGACCTGCTCCTCAAGAGCGCGTTCCTGCAGCGGTACGTGGCCGACACCTACGGCCGTTACAGGTACTCCTTCACGATCCTGCCGGGGATCTTCTCGTACCTCACCGACAAGCTGAAGGGCGACGGGCGGCGCGCGCTGCGCGGGGACCTGGCTGCGCGCACCTACCGCCAGCACCACTACACTGCCGCGAAGAACCACAGCGTCAAGCAGAAGCGGCGCATGGTCGACGTGTGGCTCGACTCTCGGTACCCGGTGTTCGAGCGCAACCTGCCGTACAACCTCGACATGCTCGAACAGATCCTGGTGCGCTGCCGCCAGCGCGGCGTGCACGCCGCGCTCGTGGAGCTGCCGCTGAACCGGGACATCGTCGGCACGCGCTTCCAGAAGGCCATCGTGCAGTACAGGCTGCCGGTCATGGCCCTCGCCGACGAGTACGACGTCGCCTACGTGGACGTGAACGAGGCCGCGTCCGTGCCCAACGAGGACTTCCACGACCTGTCCCACCTCGTGGAGCCCGGCCGCGTGCGCTGGCAGCGGCAGCTCGCCAAGGCGCTCGTGCCGCTGCTCCGGGAGTCCGGGGCGGCGAGTCACGGCGTCGCGGCAGCAGCGGAGGTGGCCGTCCGGTGAAGATCTACTTCACCATCTACCTGCTGCCGGTCGTCGTCCTCTCGCTGCTGGTGTTCTGGCTGGCGCTGCGGCGGCACGAGCGTGCCAGGCTCTGGTTCCTCATCGTGGTCTCGGTGGGCGCGCTGGCCGCGCTCAACCCTATCTTCGCAGCCATCGCCGTCGGCCTCGTAGCGCTCGCGCACCAGGTCGTGGAGCTCAAGCGGCGCGGTCGCTGGAGCGGGGGCCGCGTCGTCCTCGTCGCCGTGCTCGGCGCCGTCGTCACGCTGGCCATCGGCAAGTACGGCCAGTCTGGGGCCGAAGCCATCTGGGGCGGCGACGACTGGATCGTGAGCCGCCTCATCATGCCGCTCGGCATCAGCTACTTCGTGTTCCGCCTGCTGCAGTACATGTTCGACTGCATGCGCGGGGTGATCCGGGAGAACTCGCTCCTGCGCCTGCTGGCGTTCGTCATGTTCATCCCCACGTTCCCGGCCGGCCCCCTGGAGACCTATCAGGGGTTCTACGAGAAGCGCAGCTACAGCTTCGACCGCCAGCTCTTCTACTTCGGCCTGCGCCGCATCGCCCTCGGCTACTTCAAGAAGGTCTTCGTGGTGGACTTCCTGTTCACCATCTTCTTCAAGGGTGTCTTCGACGCGGTCAAGGCGGCACACCCGGACTGGGGCGGCATGGACGACCTGGTGCCGCTCGCCTACGTCATCCTGGTGTTCGTACGCGCCTACTTCGATCTCTCCGCCTACACCGACCTGGCTATCGGGTTCTCGGCGCTGTTCGGCTTCCGCATCATGGAGAACTTCCACCTGCCCTTCCTGCAGAAGAACCTCAGCGACTTCTGGCGGAGCTGGCACATCTCGCTCTCCACCTGGTGCCGCAACAACGTGTACTTCCCCGTGTTCGGGCTCACGCGCAAGGTGTGGCTGGGTCTGTACGCCAGCATGCTGACCATGGGTCTGTGGCACTGGGTGGACCTGCAGTGGTTCACCTGGGGCCTCTACCACGGCACCGGGCTCGTGGTGTTCTCGCGCTGGGAGCGCTGGAAGAAGGCCCGCAGAAAGGCGCGCAAGAAGGCGGGCCTGCCGCCGGCCGCCGGGTACGAGAGGTTCCTGGGCTGGATCGGCTACCCGGCCACGTTCCTGTACGTGGCGCTGGGCTACTCCTTCGTGGCGTCCCAGTCGTACCCCAAGGCCCTGGCGCTCTTCTGGCACGCGCTCATCGGCCCCATACTGTGGCTGGTGGGGTTGTTCTGAGCTCGGTAGGTGCCGTGGATGTGAAGACTGCCTCAGGTGAGGAACGCGGGCCGGCGCGCTCGCGTCGCGACTCCTTTGCCGGCGGGTTCCGCCAGCGGAACCCGCTCGTGCTCGTCGTCGCGGTCGCGCTCGCCGGCCTGCTCGTCCTGGTGGCGCAGCAGGCGTTCGTGCTGGGCGCCTTCACGGCCGTCTCCGAGGGTCGTTTGTTGCGCATCGAGAACGACGACTACTTCCACCTCGCCTACAAGCTGGCCGAGCTGAAGCAGGACCCGCCGCAGGGGCCGACCCTGTACCTGTTCGGCGGGTCCGGCGCCATGGAGAGTATCGTGAGCCAGCGCTCGCTGGCGAAGCAGCTCGAGCGCGACGGGGCCGGCGATGTCAACGTCATCAGCCTGGCGGCGCACCGCGAGAGCCTCGCCGCCACGCTGGCGCTGATCGACAACCTGCCCGCCGGCCAAGTCGCCCTCGCCGTCGGGCTTACGCCCATGCGGTTCACCATGGCGCCGGCGGAGGACGCCGGGCTGCTGGAGGGCAAGCCGATCCTGGTCCACAGCCCGCGCCTCCAGGCCCTGGGTCCGGAGCTCTACGGCAGGAGCTCCCGGGTCTGGGGCCTGCTGCCCGGCATGTTCGACTACGCCGGGGCGTACATCCGCGAGCGCGCCGACGCGCCCTTCTGGGGCGTGCGCATCCCGTACGCGCACCACTACTGGCAGAAGGGCGAGACCGGCGCGCTCCCGCTCGCCAAGCGCCGCAACGTGCTCGCCGTGCTGGCGCGCGACCAGCGACTCTACGAGCAGAACGCCGACTACAACTTCCGGCTGCTCCGCGAGATCCTGCGGCTGGCGGAGGAGCGCGGCTTCGCCGTGGTGCTCTGGGATCAGCCGCTGAACGGCTCGGCCGCCGGCCCGGACTGGGCGGGCGTGGTGCCTGCCTATCGGGAGCGCGCGCAGGCGCTGGCCGACGAGGCGGGGGTGCCGTACATCCACCCCGGCGACATCGCCGGTCTGCAGGATGCCGACTTCGCCGACCTCTTCCACCTGCTCGACCACGGCCGCCTGAAGTGGCAGCCCTCGTTCTCGCAGCAGGTGACCGAGGCCATCCGGTTGCTCGGCGGCAGCGCCGTGGCCGTGCCGCAGGGTATGGATCTGCCGGCACCGGCACCGGCGCCGTCACCCTCGCTCAGCCCGATCCTGCAGACCGGTCCCTGAGCGTCGGGGGTGGCCCGGGCCGGCCGGCGCGCCCGTCAGGCTCTCGGCACGAAGCGCCCCGGCTCCCAGTCCTCAGCCAGGCGGCGAGTGACGGCGGCCGCCAGCAGGGCGCCGGCCTCGGCGTCGTCCGGCTGGATGACCTCGAGCGTGGAGTGCATGTTGCGCAGCGGGATGCTGTACGAGAGCGTCGCCGCAGTGCCGGAGGCCATGAACTCTTCGGCGTCGGTGGACGTGCGGCCGGGCATGGCCTTCACCTGGACCGGGATCCCCTCCTCTTCCGCCACCTCCTGCGCCACGCGCAGGAGGGCGTGGTTGCCGGCGGCGCCGCGGTGCAGCACCGGTCCGGCGCCGAGCTTGACCTCGCCGCCGATCTTCTTGGCATCGTTACCGGGGTCGTCGCTGGCGAAGTCAACGTCCACGACGATGATCACGTCGGGCCGCAGGCGCCGCGACGCGGCCTTGGCGCCCATGAATGTGGTCTCCTCGTGCACCGTGGCCAGCGCCGTCATGCGGGCCGCCGCTGGGGCGGCGGCGTAGTGCTCCAGGGCGCGCGCCGCGACGTAGACCCCGGCGCGGTCGTCGAAGCCCGGCGAGGCGTAGCGGCCGTTGCCGAGCTCCACGAACTTGGCCTCGAAGGTGATGGGGTCGCCGACGCGCACCTGCTCGAGCGCTTCTTCGTGCGTGGCCGCGCCGATGTCGATCCACTGGTCGTGCATCTCCGGGGCCTTGCCACGCTCCTCGGGGGTCATCTTGTGGGAAGGTCGGCGACCGACGACGCCGTCCACCGGCCCTCCGGCTCCGTGCATCACCACGTGGCGGCCGGGCAGCAGACCCGGGTCCACGCCGCCGATCTTCTCGAACGAGATGAATCCGTGCTCGTCGATGTAGGTGACGATGAGCCCGATCTGGTCGCTGTGCGCGGTGACGACCACGTGCGGCGAGCCCTCGGGCTGCACCTCGGCCCACACATTGCCGAGCGGGTCGCCGTCGACTTCGGCGATGGGGGAGAGGCGCCGGCGTACGACCTCCTGGGCCGGCGCCTCGAAGCCGGTGGGGGCCGGCGCGGCGCACAGCTCGCGCAAGAAGTCGATGTCGGTCGGCATGACGTCCTCCGTGGTCGCAGCGAATGGGCGGGCGAGCCTCACGGCGGCCCGCCCGCATCCTATCGCACCGCGTCCGGGCGCTCCCCCGACGCGCTGGGAGCGGCTGGGGCGCCGCGGACGCAGGGCGCGCGGCGCACAGGACCCTTCCGCCGGCGGGCCCCTCATGGATGGTTGTATTCTGCAACGATCCATGAGGCGAGGCGAGGGTGACGTGGCCTGCCTGACGGTGACATCTCGCCGTCTTCGGCAGGGGGCTGGGCACGCCTGCGCGCGTCGCGCGAACGCAGAGGCGGGCGGGGCGCTCCCCGGGCGGGCGCCCGCGTAGTAAGGTGTGCGGCATCGATCCGTCGCCCGGCACCCCCGCGCACCTCGCGCACCGCCGCCGCTCAGCGGCCCGCCGGCGCCAGCTCGCGCGGCGCCGCGGCGTGGCGCTGGCCGCGGCGCTCGTCGTCCTCGCCCTCATCGTCTGGCGCGCATCCGCCTGCGCCTGCGGCGGCGAGGACGGCGCCGGGCAGGCTGTGACCTACGGGCCGGTCCCGCCGGCGCCTGTGCCCTCGCTGACCGGCGACGGCGTCAAGGTCGGCACCTTTCTCGGCAATTACTCGCGCCGCTTCTACGGCCTCGGGCCGGTCCCCGAGCGCCTGGACGTGCTCTGGAAGGTCAAGCTGGGCGAGGGTTGGACGAGCGGCAAAGACGTCGAGGATCCGCCCAACCGATGGGCCGGCAGCGGCTGGACGGGCATGCCCAGCATCGTCGTCGACCAGGGCGGGACGTACGTGCTGGTCGGCGGGTACGACCATCGCCTTCGCCGCATCGACGCCGAGACCGGCGAGGAGGTGTGGCGGTACAAGTTCGACGACATCATCAAGAGCAGCCCGTCGGTGTTCAAGAACCCGGAGCCGGCTGGCGAGGATGACGCGTACATCGTCTGCGCCGGCTCGCGGCGCGGCTACCCTCTTGAGATCGACGACCCGACCGTGGCCCCGTATCGCGCCGTCACCTTCGGCAGCGGCAAGGAGCTGTGGCGCCTGCCGGTCGTGAAGACGGCCTCGTACAGCCGCGACGCCGACGGCAGCGGCTTCTTTCTCGACGGTCGCCAGTACATCGGCGTGGAGAGCGGCTGGTTCTACGCGCTCGACCCGCTCGAGACCGAGGACTGGAACGGCCACAGGAAGCCCGTGGTCGAGGCGAAGCGCCTGCTGCTCGGCGACGACCGCGCCGCCGCGCACGACGGCAATCTCGTGCTGGAGTCGTCGCCCTCGGTGCTCGGCAGCCGCATCTACATCGCCTCAGGCGCCGGTCACGTGTACGGTATGCGGCGCGGCGACCTGGCCGTACGGTGGGACTACTACGTCGGCTCCGACATCGACGGTACTGTCGTGCCGACGCGGCGGGGCAAGCTGCTCGTGCCGGTCGAGAAGCAGTACATCAAGGGCCACGGCGGCGTGTTGTGTCTCGACCCGGGCAAACCGCCGGAGCAGGCGACCGAGTGGTTCTTCCCGACGGACGAGCGCAGGGTCGGGGAGTGGCGCGGCGGCGTCGTCGGCTCGTGTGCTGTCAACGACGAGTACAACGCCGACGGGAGCCTGCCGGCGCTCGTCGCCTTCAACGCCATCGACGGCTTCACCCACATCGTCTCGCAGGACCTCATGAGCACGCAGACGGTCAAGGGTCCCAACCTGGAGCCCGGCCTGCAGACGCCGGTCGAGGTCGCCAAGCTGTGGAACACCGGGGCCGTCTCCACGCCGCTGCTGTTCGACGACACCCTGATCACCGCCGCCTACGATCAGCGTGTACACCTGTACAAGCTCACCTTCACGCCGTCGGAGGAGGGCCTGGAGGGAGCGCTGCCGAGCGCCAACGGCGACGGGAGCTGGTGGCGCGTGAGCGTCACCGAGCAGGACCAGTTCTTCACCTCGGCCGGCTTCGAAAGCACGCCGACCCTGTGGGACGGCCGTGTGTACGTGGGGTGCCGAGACGGCTGGTTCTACTGCCTCGGCGACAAGCCATGAGCGTGTGGGCCGGCCCCGCTGCCGCCGGCCGGTCCCTCAGGGCAGCAGTTTCTGCGCCGCGGCGACCGTACGCAGCGCCTCCTGCAGGGTGACGCGCGCCAAGGGCCGCAGCTTCTCGGTGTCGATGACGTTGTGCGGCGCGATGCCGCGACGGATGAGCTCCGCGTGGTGTTGCAGCCGCAACCTCGACATGCTCGCGTAGGCTTCGCTCAAGGCCCGTGCCGCGTCGGTATCGCCGGTCATGTGCTGCACCGACGCCAGGCGCTCCACAGTGCTGCCCGCTGAGATGCCCCTGGCGAACGCGTAGAAGCGCGCCAGGTTCTCCACGGGCAGCAGCCCGCTCTTCTTGATGTCGATGGGCCCCGTGAGGCGGCCACGGAACCCGAGCGGAGAGGGGATCTGCGAGGCCAGGTGCCCGAGGCCGCTGAGAAAGCCGCCGCGGCGCGGGGCCTGCCGCAGTATCCCGCTGAGCGGCGTGACGATGTCCAGTTCGCCGGCGACCCTGCGGAAGTCGAAGGCGATGCTGGCGCGCAGCAGGTGGTTCCAGTCCCACACCTCCAGGCAGCGCAAGAACACGCTCATCCAGTTCGTGCGGGTGAGGCGCCAGTGCGGGTCGCGGGCCAGCACGCCGGACTCGTCGTAGCTGAAGCCGCAGCGTGCGAGGCCCTCGTTGACGTCGCCGGCCATGGCTGCGAAGTAGGCGTCCGCCGCGGGGTCGTCGGTGTCCTCGTAGGCGAGGCCGTTGTCCTGGTCCGAAGCCAGTGTGAGCTCGTTACGGGCGCAGCTGCCGAGCGCCAGCCAGGCGAAGGCTGCGGGAGGCGGGCCGTGGCGGACGACGGCCAGGTCGATGAGGCGTGCGGTCATCGCGTCCATGAGCAAGGTGACGACGCGGGTGATCGCCGGTCCGTCGAGGCCTGCATCCACGAGGCTCACGAAGAGGCCGGGAAGCTGCGTCGCGGCCTGCACCACGGCGTCTTCGTCGTGGGCCGTGGCGATCGTCCAGCGCAGGGCAAAGGGGCTCAGCGCGTCCAGGTTCATCAGGCTGCCGGCCGACACCACGCCGAGCACGCGCCCGTCGGGGCCCAGGACGGCGAGGTGGTTGACGTTCGCCGCCATCATCTCGATGCTGGCCTGCGGCGCCAGGGTCTCGGCGCTCACGGTGCGCGCCGGGACCGTCGCGATCGAACTGACCGGCATGTCGCGCGGCAGGTCGCCGGCGACGACCTTGGAGCGCAGGTCGGCGTCGGTGACGATCCCCAGTCCCTGTGGCATCTCCACGAGCACGGCCGTGACGATCTCATCGTTCATCAGCTGTGCCACCTTGCGCACCGTCATGTCCGGCGGGCAGAACACCGGCTCCCGCCTGATCAGCCTGGTGACCGGCACGGTGCGCACGTCGGGCAAGGCGTGCGCCGTCGCCGACGTGCGCAGCACGCGGTCGCGGAAGGTCTGCGCTATGAAGGCGGCTCCCTCCGGCCGGCCGAGGACCGCGACAGCCTCGTCGCGCGGCAGCACGTAGAGCGCGGAGTCCTCGCGGGCGCGCACGGTGAACTCGGGCGGCTGGCCGGAAAGGAGCGTGGGGTGGCCGAAGAGCTGGCCCTTGGTCACGAGGTCGACGACCCTGTTCTTGTGGTCCAGTTCCATGGTGCCGTCGCGGACCACGTACAGATGCTCGCCCGGAGGGCCGTTCTCCACCAGCACCGCCTCGCCTCGCCCGACGCGGGTCTCCCGTACCGCCGCCGCCACGCGTTCGAGGTCAGGGCGCGAGAGCGTGTCGAACGGGGGATAGCGGCCCAGGAACCGGGCGATCTCGCGGACGTGGTCGTCCACCGCGCTTGTGCTGCTCGTCGTCATGAGTCATCGCCTCAGCGGAGCGAAGGATACCAGCCCTGCGCCGGCGTGCATACGTCCGTTCACGGGAGGAGTCCCCGGGCGTTGAGGTAGGCGATGCTGGCCTCCACGTCCAGCGGGGTCGTGTGTTCGATCACGACGCGAGCGCCGCAGGCGCGCACCACGGCCATGACGGCCTCGACGTCCACGTCGCCGGCACCCAGAGGCAGGTGTTCGTCGCCTCCCGCCGCGCCGTGGTTGTCGTGGAGGTGCACGTGGCGCAGCGGCGCCTGCGGGTCCGCGAGCCAGGCGTCCAGCGTGCCCGAGACGGAAGCGTGGCCGACGTCGAGCCCCACACCCAGCCCGCACAGGTCCACGTCGCCCGGGGCCACGAAGTGCGAGAGCCCGGGCACGGGCATGTTCTCCACCACGACGAGCACGCCGGACTCCTCCTGCAGCTCGCGCAGCTCGCAGAGCGAGCGCTGGAGGGCCGCGACCACCTCCGGCCGTCGCGGCCCCGGCCGCCGCTGCCTGTCGGGGTGGACGAGGTACGTGGTGGCCCCGAGTGCGGCCGCGACTTTGAGGTGACGGCGGTGCAGTTCCACGCCGGCCCGCCGCCTCTGCTCGTCGAGGCTCCCCAGGTCGACGCGGAAGAACGGGCCGTGGACGCTGAAGGGCAGGCCGGCCGCGGCCACAGCGCGCACGTTGTCCAGGTCGAGGAGCGAGTGCTCGCGGTACGAGGTGACCTCGGCGGCGCGCGCCAGCTCCCTGATGGCGAGCAACGCCGCGGCGAGCGGAAGGTGCGCGTAGGCGCCGGTGGAGATCGCGATGTCGGGCAGTCGCATCACCGTCGCTCCAGTATGGCACCGGTGCGCCGGCCGTGGGTGTGCCGGCCGGTGCGGCCTGGGCCGGCCCGGCCCCCCTGGCCGCGACTGCTGCGTCGCTCAGGAGCGAGCGTAGACGGCGACGCGGTCCTCGCCGTGCTGCCTGGCCTCGTAGAGGGCCGTGTCGGCCTTGAGCACGAGGTCTTCGGCCGTGCCGGCGTGGCGCTGCAGGGTGGCCACCCCGATGCTTGTGGTGAGGCCGGACCACGCACTGCCGCCGAGCCTCGCGCCCGTCGATGACCTGCTGGAAGTCGGGGATCTCCTGCAGCGCGGGCCGTGAGCAGTCGCGAACAGAGGGCGAGGGCGCGCAGGGCTTCGCGCTCGGGCAGGTAGTCGTAGACACAGCACTCGTGACAGTCGAGCGCCTGCGCGAGCTGCTCGGCCACCACCGCGAGGGTGTCGGCGAGGATGTCGTCCCCGAACTCACTCGCCGCAATGGCGAACGCGTTGGTCTCGGCGCGGATGTCACCGGCGGGTCTCATCGTCACTCGCTGTCCTGCATCGGCATGCTGAGCGCCTCGATGCATGGAGCGGTTGCTTTGGGGCAAACGTTTACGCGCACTTTGAGAACGACGATGTCAGTAACGCACCATCAGCTTCTTCGTTGCGGACGTCAGCCCGTCCACCGTGAGCTCGAACATGGGGAAGACCCCGCGTACCTTGCGGATCGTCACGCTGCCGTAGGCGCGCTCCCAGTCCGGTTCGGGGATGGTGTTGAGCCACACGGAGTGGTCGAAGTGGCGGCGCAGGCGCTTGAGCCACTCGATGCCGGGCTCGTCGTTGCCGTAGCCCCACCAGATGATGCCGTCGCGGGCCATGAGCTCGCTGGGGGCCATGGCCGCGTCGCCGACGATGATGAGCTTGTAGTCGCTGGGCAACTCCTGAAGTACGCGCCGAGTGGAGATGGCCTCCGACGACGTCATGCGCGTGCTCGTGTACAGCCAGTCGTATACGCAGTTGTGGAAGTAGTAGGACCGCAGGTCCTTGAAGTGGCTGCTGCGGTTCACGGCGCTGAAGAGCTGGCTGCAGAGGCGGATGTAGGGGTGCATGGAGCCGCCGACGTCCATGAGCAGCAGCACTTTGACGGCGTTCTTGCGGCTCTTGCGCCACACGAGACTCAGGCGGCCGGCGTTGCCCGCCGTCTCCTCGATGGTCTCGTCGAGGTCGAGCTCGTCGGGTACGCCCTCGTTGCGCGAGCTGAGCTGGCGCAGGCGCCGCAGGGCGAGCTCGAACTGCCGCACGCCGACCTCCTGGTCGGTGCGGTAGCCGCGGTAGCGGCGCTCGCCGGCCACCTTGACGGCTGACCTGTTGCGGCTCTCGCCGCCGACGCGGATCCCGCCGGGGTGGAAGCCGGAGTGGCCGAAGGGGCTGGTGCCACCGGTGCCCACCCAGTGGTTGCCGCCGTGGTGCGCCTCCGTCTGCTCCTTGAGGCGTTCCTCGAACAGGCGTTGCAGCTCGTCGAGGTCGAGGTCTTCGAACAGGGCGGCCAGTGCGCGGCGGTCCTCCTCGCTGAGACCCGGCATGTTGAGCGGGTCCGAGAGCCAGTCCCAGACCTCGTCCTGGATCGCGAGCGGCGTCTCGATGCCCTGGAACATCGCCGCGAAGGCCTGGTCGTACTGGTCGAAGTACGCCTCCGACTTGACCAGCACGCTGCGGGCGACGGCGTAGAACTCGTCCAGGCCGGCCGGAGCGAGCCCCATGGCGAGCGCCCGCATGAGGGCGAGCCACTCCGTCACGGTGACGGGCACGCCGTAGGCGCGCAGGAGGTAGAAGAAGTCCGTGAACACGGCGCGCTCACCCGCCCCGGTGCTGCCTGAGCACGCGTAGTGCGATGACGACGAGCAGCACGGCGAGGACCGCGACGATGATCGCCGCCGCGATGACCTCGAACGAGCCGATGACGGGCACGGGTGCCTCCGCGGCGTCGCGGCCGGACTCGCTACCGCCGCCGGCCGCCGGCCAGGGCGCGTTGCGCGACGTCCACATCGTGGTCCTTCTTGAGAAGCACGCCCATGAAGGGCAGGCGCGCGGCGATCTCCCGCTGGTCGACGCCGCCGCGCGCCAGCGCCTGTACCCAGTCGATGAGTTCGCTGGTGCTGGGCTTCTTCTGCAGGCCCGGCACGTCGCGCAGCCAGAAGAATGCCTGGATGGCGAGCTCGAGCAGCGAGCGGTCGAGGTCGGGCACGTGCACGCGCACGATGCGCTCCATCATCTCCGCGTCGGGGAACGCGATGTAGTGGAACACGCAGCGCCGCAGGAAGGCGTCGGGCAGCTCCTTCTCCGCGTTGGAGGTGATCAGCACGATGGGCCGGTGCACGGCGTGCACGTCCTCGTGCGTCTCGGGGATGTGGAACTCCATGCGGTCGAGCTCCCACAGCAGGTCGTTGGGGAACTCCAGGTCGGCCTTGTCGATCTCGTCGATGAGCAGCACCACGCGTTCCCCGCTGCGGAACGCCTCACCCAGCTTGCCGGGCTTGATGTACTGCGCGATGTCGCTGACGTCGCGGTCGCCGAACTGGCCGTCGTACAGGCGCTGGACCGTGTCGTATACGTAGAGGCCGTCCTGCGCCTTGGTCGTCGACTTGATGTTCCAGACGATCAGCGGCATCTCCAGTCCGGCGGCGATGCTCTGCGCGAGCATCGTCTTGCCGGTGCCCGGTTCGCCCTTGATGAGCAGCGGGCGGCCCAGCTGCACGGCGACGTTGACGGTCTGCATGAGGTCGGGCGCGGCGATGTAGTCGCTCGTGCCGGTGTAGGAGAAGGACTGGCCCATGGCGTGCGCTTTCGCTCGGCTGTGTACTGGCGGGGGCGCCGGAGCGGCACCCGGCGGAGTGTATCAGAGGCTCGCCGCCGGCTGAGCCGCCGTTCGGCCGTGCCCGGCGGCCGCGACCGCGTCAGTCGGTCGCGATGGGGCGCCGGTCCTCTGCGCGCGGGAACCTCTTGCGCGCGGAGGCCAGCTCGCGGAGCGTCTCCTGCAGGCCGGCGCGCGCGAGCGGCCGCAGGGTGGACGTGTCCAGGATGTTGTCCGGAGTGCGACCTTCGCGCGATGCCTGCGCGTGGTGCTCGAGCTGGATCCTCGTGACGTTCACGAACGCCTCGCGCAAGGTGGCCTCGCAGTCCTGCGCCTGGGAGTCGATGCCACAGACCGCCGAGAGGCGTTCCAGCGTGCCCTGCAGCACGATCCCTCGCGCGAACGCCTGGTACCGCGCCAGGTTCTGGATGGGCACCAGGCAGTTCTTCTTGATGTCCAGCCAGCCCTCCAGGCGCTGCATGAACCCGAGCGGGAGGCGGATGGTGAGGCCCAGGCGCTCGAGACCGCGCAGAAAGCGGGGATGGTCGGGGACGGTGCGCATGATGTCCGTCAAGGCCTGGTCCACGAAGAGCTCCCCGGCCACCTGGCGGTAGTCGAAACACACGCTGGCGCGCGCGAGCCTGTCGAGGTCGCGCCCCTCCAGGCTGTACACGAAGATCTCCTTCCAGCCGCTCAGGGTCGTCCGCCACTGGCGGTTGCGGGCCAGAACGCCGTGCGGGTCGGCGGGGAACCCGCAGCGCGCGAGGCCCCGGTTCACATCTTCTGCCATGAGGCGGAAGTATTCGTCCACGGCGGGGTCGTCGGTGTCGGCGTAGGCCAGGCCGTTGTCCTGGTCGGACGCCAGGGTGAGCTCGCTGCGGGCTGCGCTGCCGAAGGCGAGCCACGCGTAGGGCACGGGGGGCTCGCCGAGGCGGTCGGTGGCGAGCTCGAGCAGGCGTGCCGTGATGGAGTCGGCCAGTACCGTGAGCACGTGCGTGAGGGAGGGGCCGTCGAGGTGGGCGTCCAGCAGGTCGAGGAAGAGCTTGGGGACGTCGGCCGCCGCCCTGACCAGCTCATCCTCGTCGGCCGACCACTGGATCGACCGTCGCAGCGCGAACGGGCTGCGGCCCTCGAGGGACATGAGGTTGCTGGCGGAGACGACGCCGACCACGGCGCCGTCGGGGTCCAGCACGGGCAGGTGGTTCACACCAGCGGTCATCATGGCGATGCTGGCCTCCGGGGCGAGCGTCTCGCTGCCGACGGTGTGGACGGGCGTGCTCATGATGGCCGTGACCGGCGCGTCGCGGGATACCTCACCCATGACCACCTTGTCGCGCATGTCCACGTCCGTGACGATGCCGAGCCCCTCGGGTGTGCGCACGAGGATGCACGATCGCCCGCCCTCCGCCATGATCCGCGCGGCCTCCCGGATGGTGGTGTCGGGCTCGCAGAAGAGGGGCGTGCTGCGCACCACGGCCGTGACGGGCAGGGTGCGCACTTCGGGCAGCGCGCTCATGGACCGCGCGGCCTGGATCAGGCGCTCGCGGTGGTTGGCCGCGAGCCAGCGCACTCCGGCGGGGTGCGACAGAAGGCCGAGGGCGATGCTCTGGGGGATGCAGTAGAGCTCGGTCTCGCTGCGGGTCCGCACGGTGAACTCCGGCGGCAGGCCGGTGAGCAGCGTGGGGTGGCCGAAGACATCGCCGCTGCCGACCACGGCGACAAGGACATCGGAGCGCGTGAGCTCCACGATCCCTTCGCGCACCACGAAGAGGTGGGTGCCCGGCGGGCCGCCCTCCAGGAGCACCGTCTCGCCGGCCGGCACGCGACGTGACTCGACCGAGGCCGCGACGGCCTGCAGCTCGCCGGCCTCGAGCGACGCGAACGGTCCGAGTCCGCTCAGGAACCGAGCTACCTCTTCCGGTCCGGCACCGCCGTCCCGTGTGCCCACCACCGCCACCGCCTCAGATCCCGCACTGGGTGAGCAGGCCGCGCTCCTTGAGATAGTCGAAGCTCTGCTGCACCTCTTCTTCGTTCTTGTGCTCGAGGATGATGGTGGCGCCGATCTCTCGCGCCACGGAGATGACTTCGGCGGCGTCCACGACCCCTGTGCCGCAGGGCTCGTGCACGTCGCCGCCGTGGACGCCCTTGTTGTCGTGCAGGTGCACGTGCCGCACGGGCAGGTCGCGACGTGCGAGCCAGGCGTCCAGGGTGTCGGTGATCGCCGCGTGGCCCGCGTCGAAGGCGATGTGCATGCCGGCGATGTCGAGGTCGTCCGGCGCCACGAAGTGGGAGTGGCGCGCGAACGGCAGGTTCTCCAGGGCGATGGGCATGCCGTACTCTTCCTGAAGCTCGGTGAACTGCTCGCAGGCGCGCTGCATGGTGGCGACGACGCGCTGGTTGCGCGGGCGCGGCTTGCGCTGGACGTCGGGGTGCACCACGTAGAGCCCTGCGCCCAGTTCGGCGGCCTTGGCGATGTGCCGCTTGTGCATCTCCATCGCCGCCTTGTGACGGGAGCTCCAGCGGCTGCCGAGCTCGAAGTGGGCGAAGGGACCGTGCACACTGAACGGCAGCCCGGCCACCTCGATCACACGCGCGTTGGCTGGCTCGAGGATGGTGTGCCGTCCGAGGTCGAGGATCTCGGCGAAGGACGTGAGCTCCGAGATGCGCAGCAGGGCTGAGGCGAGCGAGAGGTTCAAGTACGCCCCGGTCGACACGCCCACATGCGAGATGCACTCCATGTCGCGAGTATCGCACACGCGTCGAGACCCAAACGCGCCGGCGGCTCCGCGACGGGCGCGGAAGGGGGACCGGCGGGAGGGCACGGCAACGACCGGCGCGACGGCGCCGGGCCGGTTCGCGCCCCTCAGGCCAGCAGCCCGCTCCGCTGCAGGTGGTGCACGCTGGCGACCACGTCCGTGTCGCGGGAGTGCTCCAGGACGACGGAGGCGCCGGCGGCGCGCGCGGCGGCCAGGACGGCCGCCGCGTCCACCACGCCGGCGCCGACCGGCAGGTGTGGGTCTGCGTCGTCGCCCGCGCCCGCGTTGGAGTGCAGGTGTACGTGGCGCAGCGGCGCCTGCGGGTCCTCGAGCCAGTCGTCCAGGCAGCCGCTGATGCTGGCGTGACCCACGTCCAGGAGCAATCCGAGGCCCCGCAGGTCCAGGTCGCCCGGGTGCGTGAAGTGCGAGTGCCCGGCGCCCGGCATGTTCTCCACGACGATCTCCACGCCGTACTCGTCCCGCAACTCGAGCAACTCGCCGAACGCTTCGGCGAGGGCGGCGATGACGCGCGGGTCGCGCGGGGCGTCGGCGTCGGGCCGCCAGTCGGGGTGCACGACGTAGAGGCGGGCGCCGATGTCGGCGCTCGCCTCCAGGTGACGGCGGTGCTCGTCCAGCGCTTCACGCCGGTCCGATGCGTCGGTGGCGGCGATGCCGATGTAGCCGAAGGGACCGTGGACCGTGTAATCGAGGCCGGCCTCACTGCAGGCGCGCCGGTTGCGGTCGCTGAGCAGCGTGTGCAGGCCGAACGAACGGATCTCCGCCGACAGGGCGAGCTCGGCGATGCGCGCGAGAGTGGGCGCGAGCATGTCGCCGGCGTACGCACTGGTGGAGATGCCGATGTCGGGGAGGCGAGGCACGGGGCATCAGTATGGCAGAGCGGGGGTGTCGGCGTCGCCCGGGCGCGGGGCGCATGAGCCCGCGCGCGCCCGGGTAGGCTGCCGCTATGGACGCCTCGTCACTCACGCCTCGGCCGTCCGGAACGGCCGCCTACGACCTGCTGGCCGGCCTGTCGTTCGCGGTCGAGTCGTACAGGGTCGAACGGCACGAGCTGGACGTCTCCAGCGGCTTTCGCCGCGTGACCACCGTGATCATCCTGCGCGGCGACGGCGTGGAGGGCCGCGGCGAAGACGTGACCTACGCGGCTGAGGATCACGACGACTACCCGGAGTCCCTCCCGTTGTCCGGGGAGTGGACGCTCGATGCCTTCTCCGAGCGTGTGGGCGGCCTGGACCTGTTTCCAGGCAGGCCGCCTCAAGAGGCGTTCTTCCGCCTCTACCGGCGCTGGGCCTTCGAGAGCGCCGCGCTCGATCTGGCCCTGCGCGCGAACGGCGTCTCCCTCGGCGCGGCGTTCGGGCGCACGTATCATCCCGTGCGTTTCGCCGTCTCGACGCGGCTCGACATCATGCCCTGGCTGCAGGTGGACCCCGGGCTTGAGTTCAAGCTCGACCCGACGCCGGAGTGGGACCTTGACCAGATGCGTCGCATCGCTGCCACGGGCCGTGTGCGGGTGCTGGATTTCAAGTCGTTCTACACGGGGTCGCCGGTGGACAACCCGCCAGACCCGGTGCAGTACCGCGATGTGGCCGGCGCCTTCCCCGGAGCCGTCCTCGAGGACCCGGCGCTCGAGGGGCCGGCGCGCGACGCGCTGCGCGGGCAGGAGACGCGCTTCAGCTTCGACGCGCCGGTGCACTCGTGGCGGGATGTCGAGGAGCTGTCGGCGCGGGTCTGGGAGACGGCGCCGCCGCCGGCGGGCGCAGCCGGCCCGGCATCCGGCGGCCGGGGTGCCGCAGCGGTACGCGGGCAAGCCGCGCCGGTGCTGCGGCACCTCAACATCAAGCCGTCGCGCTTCGGCTCGCTGCGCGCGCTGCTCGACTGCATCGCGTGCGCGCAGGCCGCCGGCACCGAGCTCTACGGCGGCGGCCAGTTCGAGCTGGCCGTGGGCCGCGACCACATCCAGGCCCTGGCCAGCCTCTTCTACCCCGGCGGGCCCAACGACGTGGCGCCGCGCGAGTACCACGGCGCGGCGCACGGGGACGTGCCGCGCAGCCCTCTCGTGCCGGTCGCCGGGCTCGAGGCGGCGCCGGGCTTCGGCTTCGCCTTTCGGCGCTGAGCTTGGGCGGAAGCCCGCGGCAGGCCGACCACGCCGACCGCCGCCGGGTCCTGTTACACTGGCGCATCCCGCGCGGCCGGTCGCGGCACGCGGGTCTCAAGTCCCCTCGACGCTCGGACCACGAGAGGAGACCAGTGACCGACATGACGACTCACGGCCGGGACGGCACTTCCGGCGGCGACCAGGCCGCCGGCGCCGCCGGCGCCGACCTCATCTCCCGCGCGCTCGCGGCCGGCGCCTCCGCCGCCGCCGTCGTCGGTCCGTCCGCGGTCGTCACGGCGGAGTGGGTGCGCATGAAGTGCCTCTGGGGCTGCACGCCCGGTGACTGCCTCAACTGCCCGCCGTACTCGCCGGCGCCGGCGGACACGCGCCGTCTGCTCGACGAATACGACACCATCCTTCTGCTCCGCTTCGACGTCGACTCCACGCGCATGGCGTGGCTCGAGTCCAGTCGCTGGGTCCACGACACGGCCCTGGCTCTGGAGCGCGAGCTCTTCCTGCAGGGCTACCACAAGGTCTTCGCCATCGCCGGGGGGCGCTCGTGCGACCTCGAGCAGGATTGCGGCAAGCCGGAGACCTGCTCCTCGCGCGAAGGCCTGCGCCCCGGCCCCGTGGCCTGCGGCATCGACGTGTTCACCACCAGCGCCAACGCCGGGTGGCCCCTCGGAGTGGTGCAGGCGCCCGGTGAGCCGTATCATCGCTATGCGCTCGTTCTCGTGAAGTGACCGGCGGAGCGGGCGCCCGAGATCATCACTCCGATACTTGCCGACCCCGAGGTTGACCACATGACCCCTGTTGAGACCATCCAGCGCGAGCACGGCATCGTCGGCCGCGACAAGGAACTCGCCATGGCCCTGGCCGTGCTCGGCGCCGGCCGCCATCTCCTCCTCGAGGGGCCGGTGGGCGTGGGCAAGACCACCGTCGCCCTCGCCGTCTGTGCCCACCTCGGGCGCGACACCGTGCGTGTGGACGGCGACGACCGCTACTCCGAGAGCAAGCTCACCGGCTGGTTCGACCCGCCGCTCGTGCTGAAGCAGGGCTACAAAGAGGAGTCGTTCTTCCCCGGCCCCCTGGTCGAGGCCATGCGCGGCGGCCGCGTGCTGTTCATCAACGAGCTGAACCGCATGCCGGAGTCGGTGCAGAACGTGCTGCTGCCGGCGCTCGACGAACGCATCCTGCAGGTACCGCACATCGGCGAGGTCCGCGCCGCCGACGGCTTCCAGGTCGTGGCGACGCAGAACCCCGTGGAGTACATCGCCACGGGCCACCTCTCGGAGGCCCTGCGTGACCGCTTCGAGCACCTGGCGCTGGTGTACCAGTCGGCCGGTGAGGAGCGGGACATCGTCGTGGCCGAGACCGGCAGCGACGACGGGCAGCTCGTCAGCACGGCGGTGCGCCTCACGCGCGGCACGCGCCTGCACGCCCGCTTCCGCAAGGGGTCGTCGGTGCGCGGCGCCATCGCCACCGTGGCCATCGCCGAGCGCCTGTGGGCCGAAGAGCGGGAGGCCTGCGGCGCGGTGAGCCGCGAGGTCATCAAACGCGCTGCCGAGGCCGCTCTCACCACGCGCGTGGATCTGCGAGACGACCTCGACGCCGACTTCGGCTCGGCGCTCGAGGACCTCCTCGAACTGGTCGTCGACAAGGGCCTCGACCCCGACGAGGTGCTCGGCACCGCGGAGCCGGCCCCAAAAGCCTGAGCGCCCCTGGCCGGGGGCTCGACTCGATCCGCAAGAGGCCCCGAGTCAAGCCCGTGGAGCGGCGCGAGCCCCCGCCGCCCCAGCACGAAGCGGCCATGGAGGCGCTCTCCAAGCGCTACCGCATCGAGAGCGACGACCTCGACGGCTGGGCCGTCGCGGTCAACCTCACCAAGAGCGGCTGCCGCATCGTCGACCCGGGCCTGCGGCACTACGCCGAGAAGCTGGCGGCGCGGGCCGTGCTGGCGCGGGCCCACCGGCTCGTCGGCCCGCTGCGCGGCGTCACGCACACCGTGCGCGAGACGCTGCGCGAGCCGTTCGCCGGCGAGATCGACCTGGAGGCCACCCTGGACAACGTGCTCGGCAAGGAGTTCCCCGAGCGTCACGACTGGGTGGTCAAGCACCGCGAGGAGAGGCGCCATCAGGTCGTGCTCATGGTCGACACGTCGCTCTCCATGTCGGGCGAGAACATGGCCATCGCCGCCGTGGCCGCGGCGGTCCTCGCGCTCAAGCTGCACCCCGAGGACCTCTCCGTGGTCGTCTTCGAGAACACGGCGAAGGCGGTGACGCACCTCGAGGTGGCCGACGCGCCCGAGACGGTCGTGGAGCGCATGCTGGACCAGCCGGTCAACGGTTACACCAACATCTCCGCGGCGCTCGAGCTGGGGGCGCGGGAGCTGGAGCGGGGCCGCAATCCGCGGCGCAGCGGCCTGCTCATCACCGACGGGGTGGTGACGGCGGGAGGGGATCCCACGGAGCTGGCGTACCGCTTTCCCAAGTTGTTCGTCCTGCTCACCGAGGACTACAAGACCAACCCCAAGCTGTGCCGCCAGCTGGCCGACGCCGCCCACGGCGACGTGTTCCCCGTGAACACGTTCCGGGATCTGCCCTCGCGCCTGCTCACGGTCGCGAACAGGGTGCTGCGCTAGACGGTAGACTGAGACCGCAGACCACCGGCCGGATGCGCCCTGTGCCCCGGCCGCCCGAGGAGACGCCGTGGCAGTGTTCGGTCCCCCCAACGTCGCCAAGCTCGAGGCCGTCGGCAACATCGACGGGCTTGTCAAGGCCGCCAAGTACAAGAAGGACCCGCAGGTGGCCGCCGACGCGCGCCGCGCTCTCACCACCTTCCTGGACAAGATCATCCAGCGGCTGCAGTCCAAGAACCTGGTGCAGCTGAACACGGCGCGTGAGGCGCTCGTCATCATCGGCGAGCCGGCCCGCGACCGCCTCGTCTATGTCCTCGGGGAGGGTCACACGCACCGGCGCCAGGACGCCGCGTTCGTGCTCGGCATGATGGGCGACCCTGCCGCGGTCAAGCCCCTTTGCATGGCCATGCATCACCCGGATCCCCTGCTGCGCATGATCGCCGTCGAGGCGCTGGGCAAGATCGGCGACCCCGCGGCCACCGACACGCTGCGCCGGGCTATCGGCGACCCCGAGCCGCGTGTGGCCGCCGCCGCCACCAAGGCCTTCAAGAGGGTCAAAGCCGACCAGGGCGGTTGACGGTCTGCGCCGCGGGTGCCAGACGCGCCGCGGCGCGGGGCCGCCGCCGAGGCCGTGGCCGCCGGACGCACCGTCACGCGTGCGGACGCACCAGTCGTCTGGGTTTTCGCGCCTTACGGGTTGTCGTGCTGTTTCGTGCATGGGTAGAGTCTGACGCGGACCGTGACGTTTGGAGGATCGGTCCCGGTACTGCTCGAGGAGGATGGGGTGTGCAAGGGTGCGATGGCGACTGTTGGTGACGGCCGCTGATGGAGGGCGCCATGGCCGTTCGCACGCTCGACGGGTCCAGCTTCTCACGGGTCCTACGGGCCGGTGCCCTCAGCGTGATGCGCGAGCAGGAGACGCTGAACCGCATCAACGTGTTCCCGGTGCGCGACGCGGACACCGGGGCCAACCTGGCGGCGACCCTGCAGGCGGCAGCCGTGCGTGTCGGCACCGCCTCTGCTGAAGGCATCGGCGATGCGGCGCGCGCGGCCGCCGACGGCGCGCTCGAGGGCGCGCGCGGCAACTCCGGGGCGATCTTCGCCCAGTTCTTGCACGGCCTCGCCGCCGCCGTCGCCGCGCGCCATCGCGTGGATCGCGCCGAGTTCGCGGCCGCCGCGGCGCAGGGCTCCGAAGCGGCCTGGCTGGCGCTGCAGGAGCCGCGCGAGGGGACCATCCTGTCGGTGCTTCGGGCCTGGGCGCGCGAGCTTGGGCGGCGCGCCCACGAGGAGGAGTTCACGGCGATGATGCATGCCGGTCTCGTGGCGGCTCGCGGTGCGCTCGCCGAGACCGAGCACCAGCTCAAGGTCCTGGCCGCCAACCACGTCGTCGACGCGGGCGGCCAGGGGTTCGTGTACTTCCTCGAAGGCCTCGGCGAGGCGCTTCACGGCCGGACCGTCCAGTGGCGACCGGCTGAGGCGCCGGCGCACGGGCTGCCACCCTTCGCCTCGACCCACGAGGAGATCGACGAGCGGTACAGGTTCTGCAGCGAGGCTCTGCTGGTCGCCGATGGGGGGATGCTCTCGAGAGAAGGGGTCGCGGCGGCCGTCGGCGGCCTCGGGGAGTCTCTCGTGGTGGCCGGCGGCGAGCGGCGCGTGCGCGTGCACCTGCACACCAACGAGCCGCAGCGCTTTCTCGCCGCGCTCGCGGATCTCGGCACGATCGAGCGGAGCAAGGTGGACGATATGGTCCTGCAGCAGCTCCAGGGGCGTGCCGCCGCGATCGCCCTGGTGACCGACTCGACCAGCGACCTTCCCGAGGACGAGGCGTTCGGACTGGGGGTCGTCCGCGTACCGCTCACCTTGGCGCTGGGCGATGACGAGTTCCTGGACGGCGTCGACATCACGCCCGACTGGTTCGTGGACCGGCTGCGGGAGACAGTGGCCGTGCCGCGCTCCTCGCAGCCGGCGGTGCCCGACTTCGTCGCCACCTATCGCCGCCTGCTCGAGTACCGGGAGGGCGTCGTGTCGGTGCACATCGCCGGGGCGATGTCCGGCACCGTGCAGGCCGCGCGCACCGCGGCGCGCGAGGTCGACCCGGCGCGCGTGCGGGTGGTCGACTCCTGCTCGGTCTCCGTCGGCAGCGGCCTGGTGCTCCAGGCGGCCGGCGAAGCGATCGCGGCCGGCGCCGGCCTCGACGAGGTCGCGGCTGCCGCCGAGCGTGCCGCGGCAGAGGTCCGCGTGTTCGGGACGACCTCGTCGCTCGAGTTCGCCGTGCGCGGCGGGCGCGTCAGCCCGCGCCTGGCGGGCACCCTCGAGCGCCTGCACCTCGCCCCGATCATCGTGTTCGACGAGACCGGCAAGGCGGGCAAGGGGGGCGCGGCGCTCGGCTTCGGCCGCGCGCTGGGCGGCATCGTCAAGCGCGCCGTCCGCTACGCCGACGGCGCCCCGGCGCGCGCCATGGTGGTGCACAGCGGCGCGCCGGCCGAGGCGCAACGCGTGGCGGCCCGTCTGCAGGCCGCGTTCGGTGTGGAGGTCCCGGTGGTGCGTGCCGGGACGGTCCTCACCATGCACGTCGGCCCCGGCTCCGTCTCGGTCGCCGTCCGGCGTCTGCCGTCCTGATGCGCTGACGTCCGGGTGCGCCTGCGGCGGCCCGGCTCATCCTCCCGGGCGCGCCTGCGGCGGCCCGGCTCACTCCGCCGCGTGCCTGCGCGAGGTTTTGCACGCCTGTCGCAGTGGGAAGTGACGGGTCGGGTCCACGCAGGCCCGGGTACCACGACCCTGGAGGAACCGATGCCCGTTCGCATAGGCATACCGTGTGAGACGACGCTGGGGGAGACCCGCGTTGCGCTCGTGCCGGCGGTGGCCGAGAAGTACGCGGGTCTCGGTGCCGAGGTCGTCCTTCAGAGGGGAGCCGGCCACGCGAGCTATCTGGCCGATGCTGCGTACGTGGGCGTCACGCTCGTGGACTCAGCAGCGGAGGCGCTCGGCGCGGACGTCGTCCTCAAGGTCGATCCACCGAACGTGGATGAGGTGGCTCAGCTGCGCGAGGGCGCCGTGCTCGCCGGGTTGTTGCAGCCCTACAAGGCGCTCGACGAGACCAGGGCTCTCCGCGACCGAAAGGTCACCAGCTTCTCCCTCGAGCTGTTGCCGCGCATCACCAGGGCGCAGTCGATGGACGCGCTCACGTCGCAGGCGTCCATCGCCGGCTACAAGGCCGTGCTCATGGCCGCCGACCTGGCGCCGCGCTACTTCCCGATGCTCACCACCCCGGCCGGGACGTTGCGGCCGGCCAGAGTCGTCGTGCTGGGCGTGGGCGTGGCCGGCCTGCAGGCCATCGCCACAGCGCGCCGGCTCGGCGCCGTCGTCGAGGCCTACGACGTGCGCTCGGCCACCCGCGAGCAGGTGCAGTCGCTGGGCGGGCGCTTCATCGACACCGGCATCGACGCCGAGGCCGAGGGCGGCTACGCGCGCGAGCTCACCGACGAGGAGAAGGCCAAGGCGCAGGAGATCGTGGACAAGCACCTCGTGGACGCCGACGCGATCGTCACCACCGCCGCCATCCCCGGCAAGCCGTCGCCGAAGCTCATCAGCGCCGACGTGGTGGCGCGCATGAAGCCCGGCGCCGTCATCATCGACATGGCGGCCGAAGGCGGGGGCAACTGCGAGCTCACGCGCCCCGGCGAGACGCTCACCACCGACGCGGGCGTCACTGTCTGGGGCCCGCTCAACATCCCGGCCATGCTCCCTGTCCACGCCAGCGACCAGTACTCCCGCAACCTCATGCACTTCCTCACGCCCTTCATCAAGGAGGGGGAGCTCGCGCTCGATTGGGAGGACGAGGTGCTGGCCGGCAGCGTGCTCACGCGCGACGGAGCGATAGTCAATGAGCGCGTCCGCGCCCTGGTGGAAGGAGGCGCGTCATGATCAGCGGCTGGGCCGCCCTCTACATCTTCATCCTCGCCGGCTTCGTCGGCTACGAGGTCATTTCCCGTGTGCCGGTGATCCTGCACACGCCGCTCATGAGCGGGTCCAACTTCGTGCACGGCATCGTCGTGGTCGGCGCAATGGTCGCGCTCGGCAGCGCGACGACAACGCCCGAGCGCATCCTCGGCTTCGTCGCCGTGCTGCTCGGCACCGCCAACGCCGTCGGCGGCTACGCCGTCACCGAGCGCATGCTCGAGATGTTCACGAGCAGCAAGGACAAGGCGAAGAAGAAGGCCGCCGAGGGCGACGCCGCCGGCGGCGAGTCGAAGGCGGGCTGACATGCGCGCCGACATCATCCAGGCGAGCTACGTGGCCGCCGCCGTGCTGTTCATCCTCGGCCTGCGCGCGATGAGCTCGCCGAAGACGGCGCGCAACGGCATCATCTGGGCCGGCGTCGGCATGCTCGTCGCGGTCGTCGCCACGTTCTTCTCGCCGGAGATGTCCAACTACCTGCTCATGGTCATCGCCGTCGTCATCGGCGGCAGCATCGCCTACGTGGCGGCGCGGCGCGTCGCCATGACCGACATGCCGCAGATGGTGGCCATCTACAACGGCATGGGCGGCGGCGCGGCGGCGCTCATCGCCGCCACCGAGTTCCTGCGCGCCGGCCAGATGCCGGCGAGCTACGCCATCCTCGGCGCCCTCGGCGCGCTCATCGGCTCGGTCTCGTTCTCGGGCAGCATGATCGCCTTCGCCAAGCTACAGGGGCTCATCAAGAAGTCGTTCCTCTTCCCGGCTCAGAACGCCGTGAACCTGCTGGTGCTGGCGGCCGCCATCTTCATGGGCGTCGTCGTGATCCTGCAGCACACCGGTGACCTCGGCGGCAGCTCCGGCCTCGCCCTGGGCCTCTTCTTCGGCCTGTCGCTCGCCTACGGCGTGCTCATGACGCTGCCCATCGGCGGCGCCGACATGCCCGTGGTCATCTCGCTCTACAACGCCCTGACCGGCCTCGCCGTGGGCTTCGAGGGCTACGTGCTCGGCAACGCGGCGCTCATCATCGCCGGCATCGTGGTCGGCTCAGCGGGCACGCTGCTCACCCAGCTCATGGCCAAAGCCATGAACCGCTCGCTCGCCAACGTGCTCTTCGCCGGCTTCGGAGCGCACGGCGGGCAGGAGCTGGCCGCGGTCGAGGGCTCGATGAAGGAGGCCGCGCCCGACGACGCCGCCATCACCATGGCGTACGGACAGAAGGTCATCATCGTGCCCGGGTACGGCATGGCCGTGGCCCAGGCCCAGCACAAGGTGTGGGAGCTGGCCAAGCTGCTGCAGGAGAAGGGCGTGCAGGTGAAGTTCGCCATCCACCCGGTGGCCGGCCGCATGCCGGGGCACATGAACGTGCTGCTGGCCGAGGCCGGCGTGCCCTACGACATGATCTACGACCTCGACGAGATCAACGGGGACTTCCCCAACGCCGATGCCGCTCTCGTCATCGGCGCCAACGACGTCGTGAACCCCGCCGCCCGCGACGACAAGGGCAGTCCCATCTACGGCATGCCGATCCTCGACGTGGACAAGGCGCACAACGTGCTCATCGTGAAGCGCGGCCGCGGCACCGGCTTCGCCGGCATCGAGAACAAGCTGTTCTACGGCGACAACGCGCGGATGGTCTACGGCGACGCCCAGGACGTGGTGAGCAAGCTGATCGCCGGCGTCAAGAAGGTCTGATGCCGGCGCCGGACGAGGCGGCCCCGAGGCCGTTCGACCCGATCCGGTACAAGGCGGCGAGCGCCGTCTTCAAGCTCGCCCTCACGACGCAGAAGGCGGGCGTACACCGCACCCTCAACCGCGAGCCCAAAGGCAAGGGGTGGGTGCAGTGCGTCGACTCGCCCGAGGGCCTGCTGTGCCGGCCGCAGAAGGTGCGCGAGGCGATCGAGTACTTCAGGATCGCCTACGAGGTCTGGCCGGATATCGTCGCCCTCAACCAGATCGCCTTGAGCTACGAGATGATCGGCGAGGCCGGGGAGGCCCGAGGGCACTTCGTCCGCATGCTGGCCCAGGCCGAGGCGGAGCAGAACGACGCGTACGCCGGCGCCGCCCGGCTGGGCCTCGCGCGTCTCGGGCAGAGCGCGGAACCTGGGCGATGACGCCGGCGCCGGGCATCGCGAGGCCGGCGCCGGCAGAGATGTCGCCGGGCGCGCCGCCGGCCGGCAGCTCCGGGACCACGGGGGAGAGGCGGCCGCCGGCCTTGACGGCGTTCCCGCTCGCCGGCGCGATCCTCGAGCGGTTCGCCGGCGCTCTCGGCCCCGACTACGCGGGGTACGCCGGGCACGTAGCGCGCGTACTGGCGTTCTACCGGGCTCTCGCGCCGGACCGGCAAGCGCCGGAGCAGGTGCAGGTCGCCGGCGCCTTCCACGACCTGGGCATCTGGACGGCGCGCACGTTCGACTACCTCGCGCCGTCTGTGTCCCTCGCGCGCGAGTACCTGTCGGCCGAGGGCCGCGAAGCATGGACGCCGGAGGTCGAGACGATCATCCTGCAGCATCACAAGCTGACTCCGTACACCGGACCGTTGCGGATGACCGTCGAGACGTTCCGGCGGGCCGACCTCACGGACCTCTCACTGGGTCTCTTCCGCTCGCGCCTGGCAGAGAGGAGATCGAGCCGTATGGATGCTGAGGAGTTCGACAGGAAGTCCGATGACGGGCTCGAAGACGTCATGCAGTAGTGGACCTCTCCGGTGAGCGTCGACCCGATCGCGACACGAAGCGCGTGAGCGTCGATCTTCCCCCGTGGTTGGTCGATGCCCTCGATAACGAGGCTGCGCGCTTGGCGGTGACCCGGCAGTCTGTGATCGAAGTCCGGCTCTCGGAGAGGGTCGACCAGAACCGGCGCGCGCTGGAGGCCGAGGGCGCGCGCCGCAAGTCGCAGACTGGATAACAGCGCTTCCTAGCTTCGTGGTACCTTCCTACGCAGAAGCCGGAAGCTGCAGCAGAGGTCTTCTCTCTACTGCACAAATGCAGTCGGGCATCCGCTCGTCGACCCGTGGCGGAGTGCGGAGCGCGGGGTGGACGTTGCCCTCTGGCCGTTGCGGTTCCGCAGCTTCTGGTTATACTCACGGTATGAAGACAGCGATCTCCATACCCGACGACCTGTTCGCCGACGCCGAGGAGCTGGCGCGGGAGCTGAAGAAGTCGCGCAGCCGCCTCTACGGTGACGCGGTGCGCGAGTACGTCGCCCGCCACTCCGCCGAAAGCGTCACCGAGGCCCTCGATCGCCTCTGCGATGAGGTCGACTGCCGCAGCGATTTCGCCGGTGCCGCTGCGCACCGCACCCTGGAGCGCTCCGACTGGTGACCGCCCAGGGCGAGGTCTGGTGGGCCGACCTGGCCGAGCCCTCCGGCTCCGAGCCCGGCTTCCGCCGCCCCGTCGTGGTCGTCCAGGGCGACGCCTTCAACCGCAGCCGTATCGGCACCGTCGTCTGCGTCGCGCTGACCAGCAACCTGCGCTGGGCCGACGCTCCCGGCAACGTCCTTCTCACCGCGCGCGCCACGGGCCTGCCCAAGGACTCGGTCGCCAACGTCTTGCAGCTCGTCACCCTCGACCGCGAGGCGCTGACCGAGCGCGTCGGCGCCCTGCCCGCGAAGAAGCTCGAGCTGGTGCTGCTCGGCATCGACATCGTCCTCGGGCGTTGACGCGATTGCCCAACAAGCGGAGCAAGCTGGCTCGCCGAACCTCCGCGGCGCAGCGGAGCCGCGGCGCTCGCAGCTTCTCCGCGGCGCGTCAGCCCGAACCGATCCTGTTCACACACCCGTAAGGAGATCTTCCACAGTGGACATCCCGCGGATCTTCACCATCACTGAGAGTGCTCACCGCATCCACAACCCGATCACACCCGAGAAGCTCGCCACTCTCGGCGCGGCGCTGCGTCTGGAATCGGGGGCGCGAGTGCTCGACCTCGGCAGCGGTTCGGGGGAGATGCTGTGCACCTGGGCGCGCGATCACGGCGTCAGCGGCACCGGCATCGACATGAGCCGGTCGTTCACCGAGCAGGCGAGACGCCGTGCTGAAGAGCTCGGCGTCGCCGATCGAGTCAAGTTCATCCACGGCGATGCCGCCGGCTATGTCTCTGACGAGAAGGCCGGCGTGGCGGCCTGTCTCGGTGCCACCTGGATCGGCGGGGGAGTCGCCGGCACCATCGAGCTCCTGGCGCGCAGCCTGCGCCCCGGAGGGATCGTCCTCATCGGCGAGCCCTACTGGCGGCAGGTGCCGCCGACGGAAGACGTCGCCAAGGGGTGTCTTGCCGGCGCGATCTCCGACTTCCTCCTGCTTCCGGAGCTTCTCGCGTCGTTCGGCCACCTCGGCTACGACGTCGTCGAGATGGTCCTGGCCGACCAGGACGGCTGGGACAGATACGAGGCGGCCAAATGGCTCACCATGCGCCGCTGGCTTGAAGCCAATCCCGATGACGAGCTCGCGAAGGATGTTCGAGCCCAACTGACCGCGGAACCCGAGCGCTACGCCGCGTACACGCGTGACTACCTGGGCTGGGGTGTGTTCGCACTGATGCCGCGGTGATGCGTTGGCGCATGAGGCGGATCGTCAACGCCGAAGGTCATTGGCGGTTGGTCTGGGCCCAGATTGGCTACACGCGGTCGGGCTGATGAAGGCATCAACCTGACGGCCAGAAGGTGGACTGACCCGAGGGCGCCTGCGCCGCAGGTCATGCCTACGACGTTAGGCCGACGAGACGCGGGGATGGAGTCGATGGGTGACATTGATCGTGACGTTCGCGAGCTTCGCGCAGCGCTCGCGATGGGCAGGATCCAGAACGCTTACGTCGCACTCGTCAAGTACATGTCTCGACTTCGCGCAAGGTACGCGGGCGAGCGAGGGGACCGCACAGTCTCCGGCCTCTATCAAGGCTACTTTGACATGACGTACTTCGCGCTCTTTCCGGATTGGTTCAGGGAGCGCGACTTGAAGGTGGCGGTGGTCTTCGACTACGCGAGCTTCTCTTTCCAGGCATGGTTGGCGGCCCGCAATCGCAGGGTGCAGAGGTCCTACTGGGAGCAACTGCGTGACGCTGGATACACCGAACACACGTTGGTCGAGCCGGGTGCCGGGATCGATGCCATCGTGATCTCGGTTCTTGCCGACGACTTCTCCCTTGCTGATGAGTCTGCTCTGACCAGGCGAATCGAGGCTGGTGTGGAGTCCTTCGAAGACGACATGCTTGCCGTGCTCAGTGAACTGAGCGGTGTGTGACGCGGCCGAACAAGCAGGAAGCTGATGCGGCGCAGGCCTTCTTGACTCTGTGAGGCCTGCGCGCACAGCTCATCCGCATGGGACGTTGCGCCGGGACTCGAGGGTCGCGGCGTGCGTGGACTCGTCTACGGCGCGTATCGCGTCTTCGCCTCCACGCTCGGGAGTTGCTGAGCTTCGAGCCCCGGCCGTGGCGGCCGGGTCTCGAAGGATGCCTCGGTCATCCCCAAGCTCCGAGGATCGCGCCCATGATCGTGAACGCGACCGCGTGGTAGCCGGCGTCGATGAACCACAGCGCCAATGGCCGGCGCTCGAAGAGGTACGTGATCGCCATGCCGGCCGCCACCCAGGCGACGCCGGCCGCGGCGCCGGCGGCCGCGCCGAAGGCGACGCCCACATCGGCGCCGATGAAGAACGCAAGGGTCGTGGCTGCGACCACGGCGACGACCGCCGACAGGCCGAACACCACGGGGAGCTTGCGGGCGGCGAGGTCGGCGTCGCTGAGCGCCGCGGCGCACTGCCACGCTTTCGCGAAGGGCAGGGGTGAGTACAACATCCCACCCAGAAGGAACATCGACGCCGCCGCAGCGGCGATCGCGCCCCCGTCTCCACACCGCTCATCGCGCCTTCCGGGAAAGGCTCGCGTCCGAGGAAGTAAAAAACTCTTGACATGATGTCCGCATCGCTTTACAGTACGTCATGTCAAACATTCCTGACATCATGAGCAGCCCCCACAGTGGGGCGACTCGCAGCAAGGAGGCGATCCTGATGCCGTTCGAAGAGAAGATCTCATGGGTCAACGCGGTGGTCATGGCCATCGTCCCGGTGGCCTATTTCGTGATCATGCTGGGCCGGCTGGGCGACACGCCGGCGGCCGACATCTCCTACCAGTGGCCGCTCCTCATCGCCATCGGGGCGTCGATCGTCCTGACCATCGTCGGGTCGATCCTGGCCGGCATCGGCACCGGCATCTCGGCGGAACTGCGCGGCAGGTCCGCCTCCGCCGAGATCGATCGCAAGGACGAGCGGGACAAGCAGATCAGCCGTCACGGCGACCTGATCGGCTTCTCCGTCTCCTCCTTCGGCATGGTCGGCGTGCTCGCCCTCACGATGCTCGAGTACGAGTATTTCTGGATCGCCAGCGTCCTCTATCTCTCGTTCGTGGTCGGCACGCTGGTCGGATCGGTGGTCAAGATCGTCTCGTACCACCGGGGCTTCTGACCATGGGCAAGCCGACCAGAGTGACCAACCGCATCCGGGCGCTCCGCTTCGCCGCCGGCGAGATGACGCAGGCCGATCTCGCCGACAGGGTGGGCGTCACGCGCCAGACCGTCATCGCCATCGAGCAGGGCCGGTACTCGCCGTCGCTCGAGATGGCCTTTCAGATCGCGCGGGTGTTCGACCTCCCGCTCGACGACGTGTTCCAGTATCCGAAGGAGAAGTGATGGACACCTCCACAATCCGCGCCGAGCCCACGGTGCTGCTCCTCGGCGGCACCGGGCGCACCGGCGGGCGCGTCCTGACGCAGCTTCTGGGCCGCGGCATCCGTTTGCGCGCCCTGGTCCGGTCGGCCGAGCGGCTCCCGGCGGGCGTCGCGGGCGACCCGCTGCTGACGATCGTCGAGGCGGACCTGCTCTCCCTGAGCGCCGAACAGGTCAAGGAGCAGGTCGACGGCTGCGACGTCGTGATCTCCTGTCTCGGCCACACCATCAGCGCGAAGGGGGTCTTCGGGCGGCCGCGCGACCTCGTCACGCGGTCGGTGGAGCGGGTGTACCGGGCGACTTGGGAGCTGCGGCCTGCGCGGCCCGTGAAGCTCATCCTCATGAGCAGCGTCTCCGTGAACCGCCCGGGAGGCCTGGACACGCGGCGCGGGTGGTTCCAGCGCGCCGCCCTCTGGCTGCTGCGCGGCCTCGTGCCTCCGGCGCGGGACAACCAGCGCGCCGCCGACTTCCTCCACGACGTCGTCGAGGCGGCCGATCCCTCTGCGGAGTGGGTGGTCGTCCGGCCCGACACGCTGAAGGACGGCGACGTGACCGAGTACGCGCTGCACGAGGGTCTCGTGGACGGCATGTTCCGCCCCGGCGAGACCAACAGGGCCAACGTCGCCCATTTCATGTGCGAGCTGGCGAGCGACGTCGGGGCGTGGGCGGCCTGGCAGGGCAAGCTCCCCGTGATCGTGAACGCATCGCCTGAGTGACCCCGCCGCGGCGGTGACGGCCGCCGCGCGCAGCCCCATGGGCATGGCCGACGCCTGACGTCGCCGTGCTCGCCTCGAGGTCGTGTGTGGTGCACGACCGACCCATCCAACGACGAGCCTGGGCTTGCCATGCGCTGCTTCGGCCCGTCACGGCCGCCGGCGCGAGACCAGCCGGCAGCGGGAGAAGATGACAGTGACGCAGAGCGAGAACAAGCAGAACAGGCGGGGCGCCGGAGCGGGCTCCAGCCTCACGGAACGCCTGGCGCGCACCAGCGCCCTCCACCCGTGGCGCACCATCGGCATCTGGACGGTGCTCATCGTCCTCGCCGTGGTCGCGGTCGGTACGCTGCTCGGCAGCGGCCTGACCTCGGACATCAAGTTCCGTGCCGACAAGCCGGACAGCCTGGTCGGCCAGGAGCTCCTCGAGCAGCGTCTCACCGGGCCGCGGCAGATCACCGACTTCGTCATCGTGCGCTCGGCCTCGGCCACAGTCGACGACCCCGCATTCAAAGCCTACGTCGACGACCTCACCCGCCGGATCACCGGCCTGGGCCCGGCGGTCGTCAGGAGCGTGTCCACCTACTACCAGACCGGTGACCCCACCGTCGTCTCGAGAGACGAGCACGCGACCCTTATCCCCGTGGTCATGGCCGGCACCATCGACGACGCCGTGAAGAACGCGGGCAAGCTGCACACGCTCGTCGTGGCGGCCCAGGGCCGGGGCTTCACCGTCGCGCTGACCGGCGACGCGAGCATCATGGAGATGTTCATGACGCTCGCCGAGAAGGACCTGGCGCGCGGCGAGATCCTCGGCGTCCCCGCCGCGCTGATCGTGCTCCTGATCGTCTTCGGCGCGGTGCTCGCGGCGTGCATGCCGCTGCTGATGAGCATAATCAGCATCGTCCTCGCGCTGGCCCTGACCGCGCTCATCGGCCAGGTCTACCCGATGACCGCCTTCGCGCTGAACATCCTCACCATGATGGGCCTGGCGGTGGGCATCGACTACACACTCTTCGTGATCAGCCGCTACCGCGAGGAGCGCGCCCGAGGCCTCGCGAAGATCGACGCCATCGCCGCGACCGGCGCCACCGCCAATCGCGCCATCTTCTTCAGCGGCATGACCGTGGTGCTCGCCATGGCCGGCATGGTCATCATCCCGCTCGACGTCATGATCAGCATGGGCATCGGCGTGATGCTGGTGGTGTTCACCACGCTGGTGACGGCGCTCATCGCCCTGCCGGCGCTGCTGAGCCTGCTCGGGGACCGCGTCGACGCCCTCCGCGTGCCCTTCATCCGCCGCCGCGCCACCCGCCGTCTGAGCGGCGGCTCCGGCATCTGGGAGCGCCTGGCGCACAGCATCATGCGCCGCCCGGTCGTCTGGCTCACTATCGCCGTCGTGGCGCTGCTCGTGGCGGCCGCCCCCGTGATGATGATGAAGAGCGGCGACAGCACCGCGAGCGCAGCCCATCTTCCCGACAGTGAGTACGCGAAGCAGGGCTGGGACATCCTGGACCGGGACTTCACCCTGGGCAAGGCCAATCCGCTGCTGATCGTGATCGACGGGCAGGCGGCCTTTCCGCAGGTGAAGCGGGCCGTGGAGGACCTGCAGGCGGCCATGAAGAGCGATGGCGACTTCGGCCCGGCCCGGGTCACAACGAACGAGGCCGGGGACCTCACCCTCATCACCACGACGCTCGCCGGCGATCCTGCGGGCGAGGCCACCCAGTCCGTCGTGAAGCGCCTGCGCGAGGACATCGTGCCGCGGGCCGCGGGCGGACTGGCCGCGAAGGTGTACGTCGCCGGCACCACCGCGGGCGTCGTCGACTACCTCGGCTTCTTCGGCGCCTGGATGCCGGTGGCGATGGCGGTGATCCTGAGCCTGAGCTTCGTGCTCCTGCTGGTCGCCTTCCGCTCCGTCGTCATCCCGGCGCAGGCGATCCTCATGAACCTGCTGTCGGTCGGAGCCGCCTACGGCCTCATGGTGCTGGTCTTCCAGAAGGGTGTCGGCGCCGGCCTCCTTGGCCTCACCCAGGTCGACACCATCGAGGCCTGGGTGCCGCTCTTCCTCTTCAGCCTGCTGTTCGGCCTCTCCATGGACTACCAGGTGTTCCTGCTCAGCCGCATCAAGGAGCGCTACGACGAGACCGGCGACACCCGCGAGGCGGTCGCCCACGGCCTCGGCCGCACCGCCGGCATCATCACCGGCGCGGCCGCCATCATGGTGTGCGTGTTCGGCGGCATGGCCACCGGCGAGCTGGTGATGTTCCAGCAGATGGGCTTCGGCCTCGCCGTGGCGGTCTTCCTCGACGCCACGGTGGTGCGCACCATCATCGTGCCCGCCGCCATGGAGCTGCTCGGAGACTGGAACTGGTACCTGCCGCGCCGGCTGCAGTGGATCCCCGATGTCAGTGTGGAGGGGCGCAGCCACGAGCCGGCGGCGCCGAAGGAGCCCCGTCACCCCCGGCACGAGCCCGGCATCACCGTCCCGCGGCCTTCTCTCGGAGGCGCGGAGCACTAGCTCGGACGAGGGCAGAAGGGGCGGGGCGCCCGCGGGCGCCCCGCCCCTTCCGTCGTTCTCTGAGGCGGCCACCCGGCCGGCGTGACCGCGGCGAGGCTCAGGCCAGCGTCGCCTCCACGCTGAGCTCCACGTTGCCCTTGAGTGCGCCGCTGATGGGGCAGCCGTCCCTGGCGTCCTCGGCGGCTTGATTGAACGCCGCCTGGTCGATGCCCGGTACCCGGCCCTTGACCGTGATCCGCGATGAGCCGGTCTTCCAGCCGCCCTCGATCTCCTTGAACGTCACCGTGACGCTGGTCTCGAGCTTCTCGGGCGGGGTGCCGGCCTCACCGAGGATGTGCGAGAGCGCCATGCTGTAGCAGCTCGCGTGCGCGTCGGCCACGAGCTCCTGGGGGCTGGTCTTGCCGTTCGAGCGCTCGGTGCGCGATGCCCAGGTCACGGGCAGCGGGCCGGCGGCGCCGCTGGTCACCAGCGAGACTTCTCCGGAACCCTGACCCAGTGAACCCTGCCAGACTGCGTCGGCGACGGCGTGGTGCGTCGGCCATGACGGAACCTCCTTCAGGGTGGATGCTGGCGGCGGACGCCGCGCGGCGGCGCGGCGCCCACCTTCGCCACTGACGTCCCCAGCAGGTGCGGAACTCGAACCGGCGCGTCATGCGAGCCGCACTCCGACGACAGGTGACAGCCTAAGAACCGCAGAGTACGGTGATGCATGACGCACTCGACAGGGGCGGCCGGCTGGGCCGTCGGGCCGGCATTCTCCCGTCTGCGTAAGTCCCTTCGTCGAGCGGGGAGCACTGTCTTATGCAGAAGTCGACAGCTGCAGCAGAGGTCTCCTCTCTACTGCAGAAATGCAGTCAGCCGGAGGCCGCTCGATGAGCACCGAGTGTGTCGTCCGGTTGGCCGACCCCGAGCACGTCGCCGCACTGCCCGCCATCGAGCGCGCGGCGGCCACCAGGTTCGGCGATTCGCTGCCTCAATCCGTGCTTTCGCATGTCACTTCGGTGGACACCCTCGCGGCAGCACAACGTTCGGGTGTACTCTGGGTGGCTCTCGAATCAGCCTGCGACCCGATTGGATTCGCCGTTGCCAGCGTCTGCGGACGGCGCGTGCATCTCGACGAACTCGATGTGCTTCCTGAGCATGGTCGCAAGGGTGTGGGATCGGCGCTTGTCGAGGCAGTCGAGAACTGGGCGCTGCACAGCGACTACATCGAAATCACCCTCACCACCTTCCGCGACGTCCCATGGAATGCGCCGTTCTATGCTCATATCGGTTTCGTGGTGATACCGGAGGGCGAACTCGATGCGGATCTCCTTCGAAGACTCTCAGATGAGTCTGCCATGGGTCTGGAACGTGTCAGACGGGTGGCGATGCGCAAGTCGCTTAGCCGTCTGACAGGCGCTTCAACCTGACGCGACAGCTCCTCGGCTATCCTGAAAGCGCTCGGCGCGCAGGTTTGCCGCTCTTGAGGCGGAGCTGTCGATAGCCGAGATCGCGTCTATCGAAGAAGTCATGCCTCCTGACGTTGCCGCTGGGACGCGCTACTCTGAAGCCTCGATGCGGGGACTGGATCTGTGATCGTGCGCCGCCGAACAAAGGGTTGCAGCCGACGTTGCTCCGCAACGCGGCTGACTCCTAACGCTACCGGTACAGCAGGGACGTGGGGCCAGTGTCCACCACTCGGGTGTTGCGTCCGTCCGCATCGCGGGGGAGACTGAAGCCATGCGCAACACCGACCTCGATATCTCCAAGCTCTCAGTCGCCGAGCGCATCCAGCTCGCGGAGGACCTCTGGGACAGCGTCGCCGCCGAGACCGGTGACCTGCCGCTCACCGAGGCGCAGGCCGCCGAGCTCGACCGCCGCCTCGCCGAGCTCGAGCGCGACCCCGAGGCCGGCGAGAGCTGGCCGGTCGTGCGCGCGCGCATCGAGCAGCGCCTCGACAGGGCCGGCTGAGGCGTGCGCCTCGTCGTCCGCGAGGCGGCCGAGGCGGACATCGCCGAAGCCGCCCGTTGGTACGAGCAGCGCTCACCTGGCCTCGGATCGGAGTTCCTGCGCGCCGTCGACGTCACCCTCGCCGAGACCACGCGCATGCCCGAGCGTTACCCGGTCGTCCGCGGCAGAGCTCGCCGTGCTCTGCTCCGCCGTTTCCCCTAAGCGGTCTACTTTGTCGCCACCCCGGACCTCATCAGCGTCTTCGCTCGCCTGCACGCGCGACGCGACCCGAGGCATTGGCGGGAGCGCAGCGAAGCTGACCGCTAATCCGAACGTGCGTCGGGCGGGGTAGAGGTGGTCACGTCACTGCGACCCGTCGTGGAGGGCGACCAGGCGAGCATCCAGCGCTGGGCAGGCCTCGCCGCCGGCCACATGTCGCGCACGCATCGTCTCGATGACGCTGCCGATCGCCACGCTCCCGCTGAGGGGCTCTGCTGGTACATCCTCGACGCTGACGGCCGCGACGTCGGCACCGTCTGGGTCGAACTGCCCCCCGGCTCAGGCGAAGCGGTCCTCGGCATCTTCCTCTGCGATGCCTCGCATCTCGGTCGCGGCATCGGCGCCGCCGCCGTCGAGCGCGCCATCGCCTGCTACCGCCGGGTCGGCTTCACGGTCACCGGCAGCGGCACCAGGTCGCTGCCCTCCGGCGAGACCGTCCCCTACTACAGCATGGTCCTCCCGCCGTGCTGACCCCCATCTCGCCGACGTTCCCCGACCTGCCTCACAAGCGCGAGGTCGAGCACGCGCTCACGCAGGTCGAGACGTTTCCCGAGGCGGCGGAGCCGCTCCGCGACCGGGTGAGCCGGCGCCACTTGCACACGTTCCCCTGCGCGCTGCGCACCGATGAGGTCCGCGTCCTCGCGGTGGCGTATCAGAGGCGCCGGCCGTTCTACTGGGAGGATCGCCGGTGAGTGCGGCTGACAAGCGGATCAAGCCGGCTCGCCGCAGCGCCGGCGGCCTCACGGGAGGCCGGCGCGCTCGCAGCTTATGCGCGGTGCGCTAGCCAGACGATGGCGGTGCGCTTGCAGACCCGGGCGGCAACCCATGACGACACACCGTTTCTGGTGCAGCTTGCGTGCGAGGCGTACCGCGACGTGGTCACCCTCCAGTTCGGCAGCTGGAACGAGCGCGAGCAGGCCACTCGCTTCGCGGCCAAGGTCGCGCGGCTGCCGTTCGAGGTCGGTGTGCTCGCGGACCGGCCGATCGCTACGGTCTCGTCGTCGGTCCACGCCGATCGCGTCGTCCTGAACGAACTGCTCGTACTGCCGGAGTTCCAGAACCGCGGGTTCGGCAGCGAACTGCTCGGGCGCGAGATCCAGCGCGCTCTGCAGCTGGGCCTCCCACTGCGGCTGCACACGCTCCGGCGAAACCGGGCGTTGCGCCTCTTCGAGCGTCATGGTCTCATCGTCACGGCACAGGGAGAGGTCTTCATCGACATGGAACGTGCTGGCTGACATGCGGAGAGAGCTGGCTCGCCGCAGCGCCGACGCTGTCATCAGAAGTCGGCGCGCTCGCAGCTTGTCCGCGGTGCGTTTGATCTGGCGACGCTGACGAATCCCCAGACGCCTGGCCCGGAGGTAGCTGGTGCACCTTGTCCTTGATAACCAGCGAGAGGCAGCGGCCGAGACGCTCGCGGAGGCGTTCAGAAATGATCCGCTGCTCCAGGTTCTCGCGCCCGACCCACGACGGCGGGTGGCAGTCGGTCGTTGGTTCTTTCGGGTCAGCATCGATTACGGGATGCGATGGGGCCGCGTCTGGGGCGCTGACGACGCCGCGGCGGTCTCCATCTGGCTGCCGCCGGGCAGTCGCTGGAGCGCCCTGCGCTCGTTGCGCGTCGGGATGGCCGCCTTCCCGTTCCGGGTGGGGCCAGGACCGATGCTGGACGTCATACGAGTCGCCCCTGCTCTCGAACGACTCCACCGTTCGGTTCGTGGGCCGCACTGGTATCTCATGGCGATCGGTACGAGACCGTCGAGGCAGGGCGAAGGTTTGGGCAGCGCGCTCGTCGCGGCTGGTACGTCGCAAGCGGACCTCGCAGGGCTGCCCTGCTACCTTGAGACGTCTACGCAGAGCGCTGTCGACTTCTATGTCAAGCGGGGGTTCGAGGTCGTTGGCCAGGAGGATCTCAACGGGCACATCCTGTTCGGAATGGTGCGCCCTACGGCATCGTTGCTCATCTGACCGGCGCCTCAAGCTGACGTCCAGAAGGTCGTAGCGACGTGAAGGCGCACGGGGCAGCTCATCGGTCACGTGTTGGTCACAGCCTTCTCCACTGGTTGCGAGGGTACGTTAGTGGTACCGTTGTCAGTAGCACAGGAGGTAGCGTCAATGGTATCAGTACCTGACATCGTCCCCATCACCGACCTCCGCCAGGACGCCTCGGGCGTGATCAAGCGCGCGTCCGACACGCAGCAGCCGGTGTTCATCACGCAGCGCGGCCGCGCCACCGCCGTCGTCGTCAGCGCCAGGGCCTACGAGCGCACGCAGCACGAGCTCGAGGTCCTGCGCCTGCTCGCACGCGGCGAAGCCGAGATCGAGGCCGGCTCAGGCCACACGCTCGCCGACGTGCTGGCCGAGGCCGACGGGCTGCTCGGCAGGCCGTGAGCCGCAGGGTCCTCTTCACCCCCGCCGCCCGTGAGCAGTTCCTTGCGGCGCTCGCCTACACCGCTGCCGCAGACCCGGCGGCAGCGCGGAGTCTGCGCGATCGCGCCGCGGCCTCGCTCTCCCGCCTCGCCGACTACCCGGGGTCGGGGCGCGCGCTGCCCGAGTTCCCCGACCTGTCGTTCCGTGCGGTCATCGTGCCACCGTACCGCTTCTTCTACCGCGTCATGGACGACGCGGTCTGGGTGGTCGCGGCGTGGCACTCGGCCAGCTCCCTGGCGAGCCGACGGACGTTGGGCGTGACTGACAAGCGGAGAAGCTGGCTCGCAGGCAGCTCTACGGTACACTTCGTAGCGTGAGCGCTGGCAGCTTGTCCGCGAGGCGTTAGGCGAACGAGCAGCGCTCAACAGGGGGCGAGTGCATGCTGCCGCAAGCGGGACAGGGTCCATGGTGGGCGGCGTTGACGGTGTGGGGTGTCGTCAACTCCGTCAACGTGCTTCAGGCCCTCGGGTTCCTCTCCAGGGTTCGTTCCGGGGCCATGACGCTCAATCACCGTCTGGGCTACGTGATGATCGCACTCGCCGCGCCGACTCTGATCGCGCTGGTCGGTTACGTGAAGTCCCGGGCGGGAGTCCTGACCTATCTCGGTCCGCTCGCGTACCTCGGTTTCGTGGCGTTGATGCTGGCGGTCGACTACATCGCTCCGGTGGAGTTCCGCTCACCGCCTCGCTACGTCATCCTTGTGCCCTATCTCGCGCTCTTCTTCGGCGCGATCCTCTTGATGGGCCTCCCGATGTACGAGCTGAACCGCTCGTACTGGCTGGTGACCGTCGTGACCAGCGCGTTGCTCCTTGCCTCCATGGTCGCGGCCATGCGTAAGGGAGTGGGCTGACGAGACGCGCGGGTGGATCGTCGCCTGACAAGCGCATCGAGTTGGCTCGCAGTAAGCTCACCGCTGGACTGCATCGCGTGAGCGCTCGCAGCGTGTCCGCGGCGCGTTCGACGCACGCCGTTTCTTTGCGGGCGGAGATGCAGCGAGAGGCGGGGAGGCCTGGATGGCATCGGAATTGAGCTTCGTCGAGTTCGTCTGCGACCAGCTTCGTGACGCCGGCGAGCCGTCGTTTCGCAAGATGTTCGGCGAGTATGTGATCCACCTTGACGGCAAAGTCGTCGCGCTCGTGTGCGACGACCGCCTCTTCGTCAAGCAGACCGCCGGCGGGCGAGCCTTCCTCGGCGATCCGGTCGAAGCCCCTCCGTATCCCGGGGCCAAGCCGTACTTCCTGATCGGTGACGGACTCGATGATCATGCGTGGTTGAGCGCGCTGGTTCGCGTGACCACAGAGGAGCTTCCGCCGCCCAAGCCCAAGCGCGCGAGGCGTCCGCGCTCGGAGTAGCCGGCCTCGGACTGTCGCCACGTCACGGGCAATCGCATCGAGCATCCGTCGCCCGACATGCCGGCGTCGAACAAGGGCGTCAACCTGACAACCACGCCGTAGACTGCGGAAGAGAAGTGCGTCGAACCCCGCCGCCCCGGGCGGCGCGCGCCCAACCAGGTGGTCGCACTTCCCTGCCCGATGCTCTGATGCGGCAGCGCTCCGCGCATCGGCGCGGATCCCCGCGAACCTCCGTCTGCACGCGAGCGTCCCACGGGCAAGGGCACAGCCGGCGCAGCCGTTTCCGGCGTGCTCACTCCAGAAGGGGGACCGTGATGGCACTCAGGAACAGGTACGCTACCGCCGGACTCGTCGCGGCTCTCGCCCTGGCGCTCGGCGCGCTTGCGGGATGCGGCACTACCGCCACCACTGCCACGTCCACCCAGGCAGGCGCCGCCGCCGGCACCGTGACCGCCTCCGGCATGGGCACCGCGCAGGCCGCGCCGGACACGGCCGAGATGTCCTTCGGCGTGACCACGATGGCGTCCGACGCAAAGTCGGCACTCGACGACGCCTCCGCGGTCGCCGAGCAGATCGCCTCCGCGGTCAAGAAGCAGGGCGTCGCCGCCGAGGACATCCAGACGCGCGACGTCAGCGTCTACCCGCAGACGCTAGACCAGGACGGCAAGCAGGTCATCAGCGGCTACCAGGCCTCGCTCAGCGTGCAGGTCAAGGTGCGCGACATCGCCAAGCTCGGCGAGGTCATCTCGGCGGCGAACGCCGCCGGCGCCAACAGCATCAGTGGACCCGCGTTCACCATCGCCGATCCGGCGCCCGTCCGCGCGAAGGCGATCGACGAGGCCGTGGCCGACGCCCGCAAGAGCGCCGAGGCGATGGCGAAGGCGGCCGGCAAGAGCGTCGGAGAGGTGCTGAGCATGAGCTCAGGCGACGTGGGCCTGGTCTCCGTCCCGATGTACGGAGGGGGCGGCGACATGGCCGAGGCGGCCAAAGTGCCCATCGAGCCGGGCCAGCTCGACGTCACGGCGAACGTGGTCGTGGTCTTCGAGCTCAAGTAGCCTTGCAGGGCTGAAGCGGGGCAAGCGCTCCGGTTCCTCACGACCCGTCGACACGAGGGCGGCCACGGTGCCGCCCTCCTTGGCTGTTGGGCCACGGGCAACGGCGAGCGACTGTGCCTGCTCGCCGCCGTGGGACGGGCCGGCGGTGTCTCCTCACCTGCCCGACGCTAAGCGAACGCAGGAGCAGGGAACGAGTCTGTCGACATCATCTGGATGCGCGACCCTCGGACTTCTCACCTGCGGCGCGCCTGACCTGAAGGCGGCCCTCGTGGAGCTCGGTGCGTTCCCGGTGAGTCTCAACGTGCGGGACATCGCAGCGTCCGCGCGTTCTACGAGAGGCTCGGTTTCACTCCCGTCATGGGTGATGCGGATCAGGGGTGGCTCATCATGCGCAACGCCCGGACCACCCTCGGGTTGTTCCGGGCGATGCTCGAGAGCACCACCCTCACCTGTGACCCCGGCTGGGACGCAGAGGCGAACGAACTCAGCTCGTTCGCCGACGTCCGCGAGATCCAGCGCGACCTGAAGGCTGCCGGAGTCCAACTCGACAGCGAGGTGGATGAGTCGGGGCAGGGCCGGGAAGCCTCGTGCTCCACGACCCCGACAGCACCCCGATCCTTGTCGACCAGCACGTGTAGCGCGCGGGTCGGGTGGACTTCGCGGTCGTGCCGCGCGTCGCCCAACAGGCGCGTCGACCTGATGCCGGCGCTGAGGAGGCGCTGGCCGAGCAGCTGGTGCGCACCAGGCCATGGAGGGAGTCGCAGCAGAGGGGTGGCCGGTCCGTCCGACAAGCGGATGCGTAGCGTCCATGCACCTCTGCGATGTCGAGAGGAGCGCTGATGGCTCATACCTGCCGAACCGGTGGATGCCTCTGCGGGGCGGTCCGGCTTGAGATCTCGGGCGAGCCGTATCGAGTGGGCATTTGCCACTGTCTGGATTGCCGCAAGTATCACGGCGCGGTCTTCAGCACCTTCGCCGTCTTTCCAGCCGATGCAGTCGCGGTCACAGGCGAAACGAGGAGCTATCGCGACCGGCATTTCTGTCCTGTCTGCGGAGCCTCGGTGTTCAGCTACTCCGCGGACGAGATCGAGGTCCCTCTGGGCGTCTTCGACGTGCCAGATCAGATGAGGCCGACCTACGAGATCTGGACCAGGCGTCGCGAGGGCTGGCTGCCTCCCTTCGCTGTCGCCCGCCGCTTCGACGGCGATCGGGAGGGCACCGGAAGGGCGGAGCCCTGACAAGACCACTGCGTCGATGGAGAGGGTGGAACGGGGCTTCGTCTGGGCGACGTTGCAGGGGAGAGGCTCGGTGGCCACGGCCGCATGGAGTCGGTCGTCGACGCCCGCGCCAGCCCCATGGCTCCGATCACCGCCACGAACAAGACGTCTTCGGGAGCCGTCAGGGAGCGATCTCATCCGCCGTCCGCGACGGCGGCTGCCTTCGCCGCGACGAGGCGCTGGGTGGTTCCAGTTCGGTGCTCGCGCGGCGTGAGCGGTCGATCAGGGGCGCGAGGGACACGTGGGCAGAGTGAATCTGACGTACACCGTGTGCGTCGTGCCGTCCTTGAGCGTCATGACGAACGCGCGACACGTGCCCGCCCAGGATGGGTTGGTCACCCACAGGTAGTTGTAGGTCTTGGTGACGGGCGAGTAGAAGTACAGTGGGCTGAGCGCGCACGTGGGGAGCGGCTTCAATGGTCCGATCGGCGCCAGCGTCGAGCATGAGATCTGCTGCGAAGCCGGCATGCCGCTCGCGAAGATGTCCGGTCCGTGATAGCCGCCGAGGCTGAAGACCATCTTGAGGATGGTGCCGGCTTGCGCGTTGACCGCTTGGGGCTTGTCCCATGTCCCTGGGCAGAGGCCGGTGAACTGGTACCGCACCGCGAGCTCATAGCTTCGGCTGGTCGACCGGCCGTTCGCGTCTCTGACGGCGATGGTGAAGGCGAAGACGCCCACCCTCGTCGGAGCGCCTGAGAGGACTCCGGTACTCGACAAGCTCATGCCTGGCGGTAGGGCGCCCGCCGCAACCATGAAGGTGTAAGGGCGCGCGCCGTTCCTGACGAGAAGGCTCTGCCGATACAGCACACCGAGCTGGGCGTCGGGCAGCTCCGGGGGCAGCAGCGCCATCTGGCGCACCGTCAGCGTCGCCGCCCTCGACCTCGTGCTGGCACAGGTGTTGCTGAACACCGCTTGGTAACGGTTGCCGCTCTGGGAGGCGGCCGCCGTGAAGCTCAGCGTCGCGCTCGTGGCGCCGGGGAGGTCGCTCCAGGTGAGGCCGCCGTCGCTGCTCACCTGCCACTGCACGGTAGGCGCCGGTGAGCCGGAGGCGGCGGCCGTGAAGCCGGCCGTCTGCCCGTCGTCCACCGTGAGGTCGGCCGGCTGGGAGGTGATCTGCGGCGGCGTGTTCACGGTGAGGGTGGCCGCGTCCGTTGTGGCTGTCCCGGATCCATTGCTGAACACCGCCCGGTAACGGTTGCCGCTCTGGGAGGCGGCCGCCGTGAAGCTCAGGGTCGCGCTCGTGGCGCCGGGGAGGTCGCTCCAGGTGAGGCCGCCGTCGCTGCTCACCTGCCACTGCAGGGTAGGCGCCGGTGAGCCGGAGGCGGCGGCCGTGAAGCCGGCCGTCTGGCCGGCGCAGACGGTCGTGTCGGCGGGCTGGGTGGTGATCTGCGGCGGGGTGTCCACGGTGAGGGTGGCGGACGCGGAGGTCGCCTGGCCGAGGTCGTTGCTGAACACCGCCCGGTAACGGTTGCCGCTCTGGGAGGCGGCCGCCGTGAAGCTCAGCGTCGCGCTCGTGGCGCCGGGGAGGTCGCTCCAGGTGAGGCCGCCGTCGCTGCTCACCTGCCACTGCACGGTGATCTCGGGTGTCCCGGTCGCTGCCGCGGTGAATGTCGCGTCAGAACCCGCGCTGACGGTCTGGTCGACCGGGTCCGTCGACACGGTGGGCGGAGCGCACGGGTTCACGGGAGACGACGTGTTGCGCGGGTCAGGCGTTGCGACCCGGAAGTCGGACGCGTTGTCGTCGGTGTCGACGCACCCGGCGCCGCGACGCAGCGCGGCCGTCGTGTTCGAGATGCTGCCCGTCGGCCCGGTTCCCTCGAAGCAGTTCGTCCCGGTTCCGTAACCCACCTTGTCGGCAACGCCGGGGCCGGCGGGACACGACGTGCCGGTCGGGATGAGCGTCTGGCTCGCGACGAGGACGACCTTGCCGACCGACTGGTGGATGGTGATCGTGCCGACAGCGTCGGGGGTGGGAAGATCAACGGTGCCGCCCGCCCCTTGGGCCTCTTGCACAAGGTAGTAGCCGTGTGGCGGGATGGTGCCGGAGAGGTCGGTCTTGAACCACGTGACACCGACCGTCGACGCGTACTGGACCGACCACCCGGACAACGAGACTGTGCTGGAGCTCCGGTTGAAGAGCTCGATGAAGTCGTTCTTCAGAGTTGCGCCGACGTTGCCGCCACCGCCGTAGACCTGGCTGATGACCACCGCCGGCAGACGCACCATCAGAGTCGCAGCGTTCGACGTGGTGCTGGCACAGGTGTTGCTGAACACCGCTTGGTAACGGTTGCCGCTCTGGGAGGCGGCCGCCGTGAAGCTCAGCGTCGCGCTCGTGGCGCCGGGGAGGTCGCTCCAGGTGAGGCCGCCGTCGCTGCTCACCTGCCACTGCACGGTAGGCGCCGGTGAGCCGGAGGCGGCGGCCGTGAAGCCGGCCGTCTGCCCGTCGTCCACCGTGAGGTCGGCCGGCTGGGAGGTGATCTGCGGCGGCGTGTTCACGGTGAGGGTGGCCGCGTCCGTTGTGGCTGTCCCGGATCCATTGCTGAACACCGCCCGGTAACGGTTGCCGCTCTGGGAGGCGGCCGCCGTGAAGCTCAGGGTCGCGCTCGTGGCGCCGGGGAGGTCGCTCCAGGTGAGGCCGCCGTCGCTGCTCACCTGCCACTGCACGGTAGGCGCCGGTGAGCCGGAGGCGGCGGCCGTGAAGCCGGCCGTCTGGCCGGCGCAGACGGTCGTGTCAGTGGGCTGGGTGGTGACGGAGGGAGCGACGGCGCACGGGTTCAGCGGCGAGGCGGTGTTGCGCGGCGCCGGCGCTCCTGCCGCGAAGTCCGCCACGTTGCTGTCGGTCTCCATGCATCCCCCGCCGTTGCGCAGCACCGCGGTCGAGTTCGTGGTCGCTGGCGCGGCGCCCGGGCCCTCGTAGAAGTTGGCGGCCCCCCACCCGACGAGATCGACGATCAACGCCAGCTGCGCGGGCGTGCAGGGGGTGGAACCCCCGTTGCAGGCGAGGCCCGTCGTGGTGCTCGCGAGGATGACCTTGCCGCCCGTCGCGCTCATCGCGGTCGTGCCGATCGCGTCAGGAGTCGGCAGTGCCGATCCAGCCGCTCCTCCTGAAGACAGCTGCACGAGGTAGTACTGGCCCGGAGCCAGGGAACCCGAGAGCGGCGTGACGTTCGCCGAGAACAGGCCCGTTCCGGTCGCCGACGCGTACTGTATGGACCAGCCGGTTAGAGAGGCGGTCGTCGCACCCCGGTTGAAGAGCTCCACGTAGTCATTGCGATAGGGGGCGCCGACGTTGCCGCCGCCGCCATAGACCTGGCTGATGACGACCGTGGTAGACAACGCTGCAGCCGACGGCGTGTGTGTGACGGCGACCGTCGCAGCGACGCACAGCGCGACGAGGAAGACCCCGATCCGGGTCATGGAACGGCGGACGCCACGTGAATCGGTCATGATCCAAGCTCCCCTCTGTCTCCCACACGGCTCTCGACCGCACGCGGACTTGCCACCGAGCTCGCGTCGATGCGAGGACGCGTGTCGCATAGTTCGTCAGGAGGTGTCGTTTCCCCTAGGGCGGACTCAGGGCTGGCAGCGAAACGCCCGCTGCGTCGTGCTCGCCCCGGATCCGTCGATTCCTCTTCGTCGTCAGGCCACTATAGTCGGCAGCGCAGGCCAGGACCTTACCTTTCCTGGGTCCCAGGAAGTGGCAGCCGCGTCTGCCCCTCCGCGGTGCGTTCGGCGGTACCCAAGGCGTAGTCTGGCAGCGGACAGGGATTGGTAGGCGATCTGATGTGGGGTGGGTCTGCCAAGGCGTGAGGCGGCACCAGATCCGTACCGGAAGGAGACAGCAGGGAACTCGGCGCGTTTTCCATCAGCTTGGCGGTCAAGGACCTCGCTGCATCGAGGAGCTTCTACGAGAACTCGGGTTCAGGGTCTTCGCCGGCGACGTTGGGCAGAACTGGCTGCTCGTCAAGAACGGCGACCACGCGATCGGCCTGTTTCAAAGCCTGTTCGAGAGGAACATCCTGACGTTCAACTCTGGCTGGGACGCCGACGCCCGGAGTCTCGCCGCGTTCACCGATGTCCGCGAGCTCCAGCGTCGGCTCAAGGCGCGAGGGGTACCGTTCCAACAGGAGGCAGACGAGAGCACCACGGGGCCCGCGAGTCTCATGATCGTAGACCCCGATGGAACGGGCGCGATAGACCTCGTCGCCGAGGTCGCGTTGTCCGACCCAACGGTGCCGTTCGTGATGGCGTGCGCCCGGCTGGACAACCTGGCCTCGCAGCGGGCCTTCGCCAAGGCGGGCTTCCGCAAAGACAGGGAGTTCGACGACGTCCCGAACGGGCTGCACGTGCTCATGGTGCGTCGCCGTCAGGAAGGGCAGCTCGCATGAGCCAACCCGGACCTCGCTTCTGGGAGATCTTCTTCGACGTGTACGAGGACCTGCCCCGTCAGGGGCCCGGCAACCGCACGTGCGCCGTCAGAGCCCTCGGTCTTTGCCGCGAGCTTCCGGAAGCCCCCGCGGTCCTCGACCTGGGGTGCGGTGTCGGGGGGCAGACCCTCCAGCTCGCCGAGCTCACGTCAGGGTCCATCGTGGCTCTCGACAGCCATGCGCCGAGCATCGAACGGCTGAAGGCGGCTGTAGCGGCGCGCGGGCTCTCGCATCGCGTCAGTGCCATCGTTGGGAACATGGCCCACCCGGGGCAGCCGCTCGGGGCCTTCGACCTCGTGTGGTCGGAAGGCGCACTCTACAACCTCGGACTTCGGGACGCCCTTCGCGTCTGCCATGGCTTGCTGCGACCCGGCGGCTACCTCGCGTTCACCGATGCGGTCTGGTGCAAGGAGAACCCGCCTCCCGAGGTCGCGGCCGGGTTCGATCTGGACTACCCGACCATGGGATGGCTGGACGATGACGTGGCAGCGATACGGGACTGTGGGTTCGAGCTCGTCGGACACTTCACCCTGCCCGACGAAGCATGGTGGGACGATTTCTACGCGCCCATGGAAACGCGCATCGCCGAGTTGCGTGGCACATACGCCGGCGATGCCGAAGCCGCGGCCATACTCGACCAGCTCGCCGAGGAGCCCGAGATGCACCGGCGACATTCCGACTTCTATGCCTATGAGTTCTTCGTAGCCCGCCGCACTCTCGGGCAGGCGCATCCAGGATGACGGTGGAATCGGTGCGGGCGCGGGGCGACCCGGCGACCGGCGCCGGTCGCCCGTCGGTCGTATGATGGCCAGGAGGACCGGACCGTCGTGCCGTGAGGAGGGTCGCTGACGACGATCGTGCTCATCATCTCGGTGGTCGCGTGCGTCGCGGCTCTCGTCTACGGCTTGCACCGGCTCGCCATGTGGGCGGAGGCTCGCGGGTGGATCTACTACCGCAAGGGCCGCGGCAGCTCCGGCTCCGCCGCCGGGGCCGCGTTCCAGCTGCACTCGCTCGCTCAACCTTCCGTCCGGCACGTCGTCGAGGAGCGCCGGCGCAGCGAGCTCGAGCGGGTGGACGACCAGGTCTCGAGCGACCGGTAGGCCGAGGAGGGTGCACAGCCTCTGTATCGTGGTGGGCGACGACCCCCGCCGGGCGCTGGCGCCGTTCTCCGACCACCTCAAGGTCGAACGCTACCGCGCCTACCTGGAGCCGTCTGCCGTAGCCGCCATGGCGGAGCACCGCGGGGTGGCTGCGGACGACGTCGAGGCGCTGGCGCCAAGGTTGCGTGAGTGGATGGGGGCGGAGGGAGGCGTCCATGACGGTCGCCTCTTCGTCTGGACCACCGAGAACCCGCGGGGCAGGTACGACTGGTACCGGCTGGGCGGGAGGTTCAGCGGCTACCTGCGACTGACGTCGCCGGCGACGACGACGTGGCGCGACCGGCTTCGCGGCCGGACCGGCGCGTACTCGGCGGACAGGGCGCGCAAGGGCGATGTGGACGCGAGCGCCATACTCGCCGACCCTCCCGCGGCGCTGCTGCTGGACGGCGCGCGGCACGAGTGCCCTCCGACGGCGGAGGAGGGAGAGGCCCGCCGGTGGGCAGAGGAGTGCGCCGCGCTGCTGGACGCGGTGCCGGACGGTGCGCTCCTCACCGTCGTCGACCTGCACTCGTGATGTACGGCGCCTGACCTGCGGCCGCGCCCGGCTGCGCGGTTCACGCCCGACGTCTCCGGCGCCGACTGGGACGCGCCGCAGACGGGCATACCCGCAGCGACCGCGCTCTTCGTGCAACGGGGGTCATGACATGCCCAGGACGACTGCACAGACCGTCGATGAGTACATCGCCGAGTTCCCGGAGGAGACGCGGCGCGCGCTCGAAGAGGTCCGCGCCGTGATCCGCGAGGCGGCGCCCGACGCGGTCGAGACGATGAGCTACGCGATCCCGACGTTCGATCTGAAGGGCCGGCACCTCGTGCACTTCGCCGGCTACGCCCGGCACGTCGGCTTCTACCCCGGCGCGGACGGCATCGCGGCCTTCGCCGGGGAGCTCACGCGCTTCAAGAGCGCGAAGGGGTCGGTGCAGTTCCCGCTCGACGAGCCCCTGCCGCTCGACCTGGTGCGCCGCGTCACGGCGTACCGCGTCGATCGGGTGCTGGCCGGTGGGCGCTGAGGGCCGGTGCGGGCGGGCCGCGGGGTGAGCTCTCCGCCTGGCGACGAGCCGGGCGCGCACGGCCTCGACGAGGACTCGGAGCAGCCGAGCGGGCGCGCGGCCGCAGGCGAGGCGGAGGCGGCGAACGCGACTGGCGGCGACGTGCTGCTCCGCACCGAGCGCCTGCGGATGCGGCGCGTCGAGGAGGGAGACCTCGCGCTGTTCGAGCGCGTCTTCTGCGACCCCGGCATGATGCACTACCTGGGGTCGCCCTGGACGCGCGAGCTGGCCGCGGAGACCCTGCGCGAGTGGAGGGACGAGTGGGGCCGCCGCACGTACTACTACGGCGTCCTGGAGCCCAGGAGCGGCGGCTCCGCGGTGGGCATCGCCGGCATCAGCGAGGACACCGACCCTGGGGAACCCGGCGTGGAGCTCTCCTGGTTCATCCTGCCCCAGTACCAGGAGCGGGGATACGCCACGGAGATCGGCGAGGCGCTTGTGGAGGTCGTGTTCTGCCGGCTGCGGCGTCGGCGGATGTTCGCCGAGACGCACCCGGAGAACGCTGCGGCCGCAGCCGTGTTGCGCAAGATGGGGTGGCGGCGCGTCGGTGAGAGACGGCGCGCCATCGACTACCTCCCGGACATGGACACCCAGGTGCTCTGGGAGCGCCTGCGAGGGGTGTGAGGATTGGGTCCCGCGGCTCGCGTAGATCCTGGCCCGGACGATGGCTACGTCCACGGCTACCACGCTCGTGAAGGCGAGCGCCTGCTCGATCAGGCTGTGGCGCTCGTCGACCTGCTTCACGGCGACACCTCCTATCCTGCCGGCAGCGTTGTACTGGAGGCGGGCTGCGGCACGGGGGCCCAGACGGTCACGCTGCTTCGCACCAGCCCGGGGGCCAGGTTCGTCTCGGTCGACGTCTCGGAGGCGTCGCTCGGCGAGGCTCGCAGGAGGCTGGAGGAGGCCGGTCTCGGCGGAGTGGAGTTCCACCGCGCCGACATCTTCTCGTTGCCCTTCGAGCCGGAGTCGTTCGACCACGTGTTCGTCTGTTTCGTGCTCGAGCACCTCGCGCGACCGCTCGAGGCCCTTCGGGTGCTCGGCCGGCTGCTGCGACCCGCGGGGACGATCATCGTCATCGAGGGCGACCACGGGTCCGCGTACTTCCACCCCGACAGCGCCTCGGCGCGGACCGCCATTGCATCCCTGGTGGAGTTGCAGCGGAGGGCCGGCGGTGACGCCATGATCGGCCGGCGGCTGTACCCGCTGCTCACCGAGGCGGGGTTCGGCGACGTGCGCGTCTCACCGCGCGTCGTCTATGCCGACGCGAGCCGGCCGGACCTCCAGGACGGCTTCACACGCAGGACCTTCACGGCGATGATCGAGGGGGTGCGTGAAGCGGCTGTGGGCGCCGGGCTCGCCGGGCCGGACGTCTTCGACCGGGGCGTGGCCGACCTGTATCGCACCGCCGCGCCCGACGGCACCTTCAGCTACACGTTCTTCAAGGGCCGGGGCATCAGACGCGAAGTGTAAGGTCAATATCGTAGAGTAGTAATGCTCCTATCGTGGCCGGCGCCTACATGACGTAGACTCGCGGTCGTGACAGGGCCGCCTGCAGGGGCGGCCCGCGAGCCGGGAGCACTGCAGCGTGGCCAGCACGCCGACCGAGGTGAGGATCTCCATCAGCATCTACCGCGGATGGATCGTCACCGTGGCCGCCGCGCTCAGCGGTCTCGTGCTGGGCATCCTGTACATCTGGAGCGTGGTGCGTGCCGGCATCCCACCCTCGTGGGGCTGGAGCAAGGCCGACATGGCGCTGCCGTACTCGACCATGTGCGCCTTCTTCGCCGTCACCATGATCCCGGCGGGTCGCCTGCAGGACAGGTTCGGCCCCCGTCTCGCCATCCTCCTGGGCGGCTTTCTCGCGGGCTTGGGCTGCGTGATCGCCGGACTGGGCGGTTCGTCCCTGGCCGCCTACGTGATCGGCTTCGGTGTCGTGACCGGCTCCGGCGTCGGGTTCGGCTACGCCGCCACGACGCCGGCCTCCATCAAGTGGTTCGCGCCGCAGAAGACCGGCCTCATCGCCGGCATCGTGGTGGCCGGCTTCGGGCTCGCGCCGGTCGTGCTGGCGCCGCTCTCGGCGTGGTTCCTCGACCTGTTCGCCGTCGCCGGCGCCGGCGGGGTCGTGGAGCAGGGCGTCTCCGGCACCATGATCGCCCTCGGCGTCGTCACCTGGGCGGTGGTCGGCGGGTTGTCCTTCTTCATCCGGAACCCGCCGGAAGGGCTTTCCGTGCAGCCGCGGCAGGCCGCAGGCGCGGCCGCGGCCCGGATCCACCGCCCCGAGTTCGTGTGGCGCGACATGCTGCGCACCGCGCAGTTCTGGCTGCTGTTCGCCATGTACTTCTTCGGGGCGGCCGCCGGCCTCACGTTCATCAGCGTGGCGTCGGACCTCGGCAAGCACGCGCTGGGTCCGCTCGCCTTCCTCGCCGTCGTGGTGCTGGCCGTGGGCAACGCCGGCGGCCGCGTGGTGGCCGGCACGCTGTCGGACCGCATCGGCCGCCAATGGACCCTGTTCTCGGAGTTCGTCTGCCAGGCGGCGGTGGTCGGCGTGCTCTACCTGATCAGCGGCCACGACGCGCCCTGGCCCGTCATCCTGGTCGTCGTCTTGCTGCTCGGCTTCAACTACGGCACCAACCTCGCGGTCTTCCCGGCCGCGTGCAAGGACTACTACGGCATCCGCAGCTTCGGCCTCAACTACGGCTGTCTGTTCGCGGCCTTCGGCTCGGCCGGTCTCGTCATGCCCTGGCTCAACGGGCTCATCGAGGACAGGACGGGGTCCGGCGACCTCTCGTACGTCATCATCATCGTCATGCTGGCGTCGGCTGCGGCCCTGGCCGTGGTGAGCAGGCTCCTGGACCGGCCGGGCGCACGCAGAGCACCTTCCCTCGTTGCGGAAGAAAGGACCGGCTGATGGCCGTCGTCACCATCTCGCGCGGCTCGTTCACCGGCGGCATCGCCGTCGCGGAGGCGCTGGCGGCCGAGCTCGGCCACCCCTGCGTGAGCCGCGAAGTCGTGCGGGACGCCGCGCTGGAGTACGGGCTGCCCGAGGACAGGCTGCAGGCCACCCTCGAGGAGCCTCCGCGATTCTGGGAGAAGACGCCCGGCAAGATCCCCGCACACCTCAACCTCATCCGCACAGCGCTGCTGCGGCGCGCGCGTGGCGGCGACCTTGTCTACCACGGCTACGCAGGTCACCTGCTGCTTGAGGGCGTGCCCAACGTGCTTCGGGTGCGCGTCATCTCCGACGACGCCTCCCGCGTGCGGGCGGCGATGCGCGACAAGGGCCTCACGGAGAAACAGGCGGCGGAGTTCGTGCGCAAGCTCGACGTCCACCTGGCCAAGTGGACGCGGTTCCTGTACGGCGTCTCCTGGCAGGACCCGGCCCTGTACGACGTGGTCCTCAACACGGAAGACCTGAGTGTTGAGGGTGCGGTGGCCACGCTGGCGGGTATGACGAGGCTGGATGACTTCCGGCCCACGCCGGAGTCGCGCCGGGCGTTCGACGACCTGCTCCTCGCCAGTGAGGTGTGGTCCGCTCTCACGGTGGACCAGCGGACCCGGTCGGCGAACGTTCGCGTCTCCGCCGCGGCCGGTTCCGTGCTCGTGACCGGCTCGGCGGGCAGCGCCAGGGTGCTGACGGCGATCGAAGAGGTGGCCGCCGCCGTGCCCGGCGTGCGCGAGGTGGAGAACGAGGTAGGGGTGGGCGGCAGCTGGCAGTGGTGAGCGCGCACCCCAGCGGATGAGGCCGGGCGCCGCAGGCGGCCCGGCCCCGAAAGGGGTGAGCGGCCGTGAACGTAAGCGCAGTGGTCGGCCATGAGGACGGCGTCACGCCGGTGCCCATGGCGGGAGAGGGCATCGTCGGCGTCGCGAAGCGCGTGCTGGTCTCGCCCGCCGAGGGCTGGGACGGGTGGGTGCTGCGGCTGTTCGACGTGGAGCCAGACGGGCACACGCCGCGCCACTCGCACCCCTGGCCGCACATCAACTTCGTCCCCTCGGGGCGAGGGACCTTGTACGTGGGCGGTCAGGAGCAGCCGCTCACGCCGGGCAGCTACGCGTTCGTGCCCGGCGGCGTGGAGCACCAGTTCCGCGCCGCCCCGGATGAGTCGCTCACGTTCATTTGCATCGTGCCCTCCGAGGGTGACTATTGACCCGGCGCGCGTGCGGTGCGACCCCGCCGGCCGCGCCCGGCGAACGGGTACGCTCCGGGGTCTGTCGAAATGCGGCCCGGTGGGAGAGACTACGAAGCGCCGCGTGGACGGCGCAGTCAAAACGACGGCCCGCGTCGGGGCGAAGCCGGCGCAAGGAGTGATGAGGATGCCCGCTGCCTCCCGTGTGGCGCAGCTTCACGAGTTCGGACAGAGCCCCTGGCTGGACCACATCGGCCGCGACCTGGTCGAGCGTGGCGGCCTCAAGCGGTTCGTGGACCGCGACGGCCTCGGCGGAGTCACCACCGACGCGGCCGTGTTCGAGCGAGCCCTGGTCGCCGCAGGGATCGCGTACGACCAGCAGATCCGGGAGCTGGCGGAGCAGGGGCTGAGCGCGGCGGAGATCCTCGACCGCGTCCAGGTCGACGACGTGCGCGACGCCTGCGACGTGCTGGCGCCGGTGTACATGGGCAGCGGCGGCGAGGACGGCTTCGTCTCCATCGAGGTCGGGCCGGCGTTCGCGCACGATCGTCAGGCGTGCATCGCCGAGGCGCAGCGCCTGTTCACGGCCGTGGACCGGCCCAACGTCATGATCGGCATCCCCGGCACGGAGGACGGCGTGCCCGCCATCCTCTCGAGCATGAAGGACGGCCTGAACATCGACGCCACGCTCCTCTTCACCGTGAGTCAGTACGAGGCCGTTGCCGACGCGTACCTCGACGCCCTCGAGTACAGGCTGCGGCGGGACCTCACGATCCGCGCGATCTCCTCCGTGGCAAGCGTCTTCGTGTCGCGCGTCGACACCTGCGTCGACGCGCTCCTCGATCAGCGCATCCAGAGCGCCGCCGACGAGGCGGAGCGGCGCCGCCTCGAGGCGCTCAAGGGCAGGGCCGGCGTCGCCAACGCCAAAGTGGTGTACGAACGCTTTCGCAGCTACCTGGGCGGCCGCGGCTGGCAGCTCATCGCCGCGTCGGGCGCCAAGGTGCAGAGGCTTCTGTGGGCCGGCACGGGCGTCAAGGACCTGGGCCGCAAAGACGTCGGCTATGTGGACGAGCTCATCGGTGGACACACCGTCGCCAGCATGCCGGCCGAGACGCTCAGGGCGTTTGCCGACCACGGCACGCCGGCGCGCAGCGCCGACCGGCACATCGAGGACGCCCACCGCACGCTGCGGGAGCTGGCGCGGGTCGGCGTCGACATGGAGCGCGTCGGCGAACAGCTGCAGGCAGCCGGTATCGAGGCGCTCGCCGACGCGTGGGGCAGGGCCGTGGACGTGGTCGAGGCCAGACGGCGTCAGGCTCTCGGCGAGGAGGTGACGTCGTGAGCACCGCAGCATCGTTTCGGGAGGCGGTCGAGCGGCGCTTGGCCGAACTGGCCCGGCAGGACGTGGCCGAGCGCCTTTGGCAGGCCGACACGACCCTGTGGAAGGATGGCGACGCGGCCCACCAGAAGATCGTCGCCGACTCGCTCGGGTGGCTCAGCGTGTTCGAGGCGGTGCGCGGTGAGCTCACCGGTCTGCGCGCCTTCGTCGACGAGTTGCGTGCCGAGGGCTACCGCTCCGCGGTGCTGCTCGGCATGGGCGGCTCGAGCCTGGCGCCCGAGGTCATGGCGCAGGCCTTCGGCACGGCGCCGGGGTATCTCGAGCTCACCGTGCTCGACACCACCGACCCGGCGGCCATCGCTGAGGTAGAACGTGGCCTGGACCTCGAGTCCACGCTGTTCATCGTGGCCAGCAAGTCGGGCGGCACCACCGAGACGTCCTCGCTGCACGCCTACTTCTACCAACGTCTGCGCGAGCTGGACGGCGACCACGCCGGCCACCACTTCGTGGCCGTCACCGACGAGGACACCTCGCTCGAGAAGGAGGCGCTGGCGCAGGGCTTCCGCGCCGTCTTCGTCAATCCGTCTGACATCGGCGGGCGCTACTCGGCCCTGAGCTTCTTCGGTATCGTGCCGGCGGCGCTCATGGGCGTCGACCTCGAGCGGCTGCTGGACGGCGTCCGCAGCATGGCGCGGGCCTGCGGCCCCGACGTGCCGCCCGCGGGGTCGCCGGCGCTGCGGCTCGCTGCGATCCTCGGCGAGGCCAGTCTCGCCGGGCGGGACAAGGTCACGCTGGCGACCTCGCCGGCGGTCGGCGATCTCGGCGCCTGGGTGGAGCAGCTCGTCGCTGAGAGCACCGGCAAGGAGGGGGTGGGTCTCTTCCCGGTCGACGGGGAGCCCCTCGGGCCTGCGGAGGCGTACGGCGACGACCGCTTGTTCGTGTACACGCGCCTGCCGGGGGCCGTGGATGCCGACCAGGAAGAGGCGGTGGCCGCGCTCGAAGACGCAGGGTTCCCTGTGGAGCGCATCGACTGCCGAGATGTGTACGGGCTGGGCGGCCTGTTCCTGTTGTGGGAGATCGCGGTGGCCCTGGCCGGGTCCATCCTCGGCATCGACGCCTTCGACCAGCCCAACGTGCAGGAGAGCAAGGACAACACCAAGCGCGTGCTGGCGGAGATCGCGGCCGGCGCGGAGCCGGCGCCACCAACGGGGGAGCGCGGTCAGCTCGTCGCCTGCGCTTTGGGCGACGAGCTGCTCGAGCCTGCCCTGCGGGACCTGCTGGCCGGCGCGGCGCCCCCGGCCTACGTCGCCCTGCAGGCCTGGGTCACGCCCGGCGCAGAGGCGCGCCTCGAGTTGCGGAGCATGCGCGAGGCGCTGCGCGACAGGTTCCGCGTGGCCACCAGCGACGGCTTCGGCCCACGCTTTCTGCACTCCACCGGGCAGTACCACAAGGGCGGGCCTGCTCACGGCGTCTTCCTGCAGCTCGTGAGCTCCGGAGGCCCCGAGCTGCCTGTGCCCGGGCAGTCGTATACGTTCGGTGCTCTCAAACACGCGCAGGCCCTCGGCGACCTGCAGGCGCTCGTCGCCCACGGCTGCCGTGTGCTGCGCGTCGATCTCGGCGACGACCCGGTCGAGGGGCTCAGGGCGTTCCGCATGCGCCTCGAGACCGTGCTGGGCCGTTAGGGCACGGTCGCCGGCGGCTGGACGAGGTTCTCGCGAGTCCCACGTCGCTGGACTGACCCGCCGGTGCCTGGTCCGCTTCCGGCGGTCGAGAACCACGCCGGCGCGGTGGTTTGTGCGAGCACCGCGCCGGGCACGACCCGGTCGACGTGGACGACCCGGGCCGGCTACGGCGCACCGAGGAGGCAGTATGGAACTGGGAATGGTCGGTCTGGGCCGCATGGGCGGCAACATGGCGCGGCGGCTGCTGCGCGGCGGCCACCGCGTCGTCGTGTGGAACCGCACGTATGCAAAGGCGGAGGAGCTCGGCGCCGAGGGCGCCGAGCCGGTGCGGGAGCTCGTCGACGTCGTCGCGGCTCTGCAGCCGCCCCGCGTGATCTGGTTCATGCTGCCGTACGGCGATCCCACGCAGGAGGCCATCGACGCGCTCGTCCCGCTGCTGGACGAGGGCGACATCCTCATCGACGGCGGCAACTCGCCGTTCCAGCACGACATCGAGCGCGGCGCCGCGCTCGGCGGCAAAGGCCTGCGGTACCTCGACGCCGGCACCAGCGGCGGCGTGTGGGGCCTCGAGGTCGGCTACTGCCTCATGGTCGGCGGCGAGCGCTCGGCGTTCGACCACATCGAAGCCGATCCTCAAGACGCTGGCGCCGCCCGGCCACGGGTACGAGTACTGCGGTGGTCACGGCTCCGGCCACTTCGTCAAGATGGTCCACAACGGCATCGAGTACGGCATGATGCAGGCCTACGCCGAGGGCTTCGAGCTGCTCAACGCGACCCAGTGGGACCTCGATCTCGCTTCCATCGCCGACCTGTGGAACCAGGGCAGCGTGGTGCGCAGCTGGCTGCTCGAGCTGGCCGCCGACGCGCTCAAGAAGGACCCCGGCCTGCAGGGGATCACCGGGTACGTGGAGGACACCGGCGAGGGACGCTGGACGGTGGAGCAGGCCATCCAGCACTCGGTACCGATGCCGGCCATCTCGGCCGCCCTGTTCATGCGCTTCCGTTCGCGCCAGGAGGACAGCTTCGCGGGCAAGGTACTGGCCGCCCTGCGCAACGAGTTCGGCGGCCACGCCGTCCAGGAGAAGGCGTGAACAGCCGCCGAAGCGACGCTCCGGAGGGGGGCGCCGACGGCGTGCCCCTCTGCGTCGCGGCGGCCGCGGCGGGCGGCGCCCTGGAGCGGCACGCGCGATGAGCGACAGGTCGGACCAGCCGCGGTACCGGGATGAGGCCCCCGAGCCGCACATCGGCTACGAGGACGTCGACCGCTTCGCGGACGACGAGGGGCTGCGGGTCGGGGGCCTTGCGCAGCGCGACGCCGAGCCCTCGCCGTTCGGCGGCCGGCGCGACCCCGATCCGTGCAGCCTCGTCATCTTCGGGGTCACCGGCGATCTCACGCACCGCAAGCTCATCCCGGCCCTCTACGACCTCGGCTGTCACGGCGTGCTGCCGGCGGACACCACCCTCGTCGGCTACGGCCGGCAGGGCCTGGCCGACGATCCTCTCCGCGCCCGCATGCGCGAGGCCATCGACGACCACTACGGGCAGGCCGACGTGGACGGCGCCCTGTGCGAGCGCATCCTGCGAGCGCCCAAGTACGTGCAGGGCGAGCTCGACGAGCCCGAGGGCTACGCGCGGCTCGCGGACACGCTGGACGACCTCGACAGACAGGGCAGCCGCGGCAACCGCATGTTCTACCTGGCCACGCCGCCCAGTCAGTTCGAGCCGATCATCAGGCGGCTGGGTGAGGCCGGACTGGCGCGCCGCGGGGCCTTCGACGCGGCGCACGGAATGGGCGAGCCGGCCGGCTGGACGCGCATCGTGATCGAGAAGCCGTTCGGGCGCGACCTGACAACGGCGCAGTACCTTAACGCGGTCCTCGCCGAAGTCTTCTACGAGCGGCAGGTGTACCGCATCGACCACTACCTCGCCAAGGAGACAGCGCAGAACCTGCTGGTGCTGCGCTTCGCCAACGGCATCTTCGAGCCGGTGTGGAACCGGCGGTACGTGGACTACGTGGAGATCACGGCCGCGGAGACGCTTGGCGTCGAGCACCGCGGCCCGTACTACGAGGAGGCCGGTGCGCTGCGCGACATGGTCACGCCGCACCTCATCCAGCTGTTCACGCTGGTCGCCATGGAGCCGCCGGTCGCCTTCGACGCCGACGGCGTGCGCGACGAGAAGCTCAAGGTGCTGCGCGCCGTGCGGCCCATCCCCCGGCACCTGGTGGGGCAGTGGGCCGTGCGCGGCCAATATGTGCAGGGCCTCGCCGGTGGCGAGCAGGTCCCCGCGTACAGGGCGGAGGACCGCGTCGCTCCCGATTCGTACACCGAGACGTACGCCGCGGTGAAGCTTCTGGTGGACAACTGGCGCTGGCAGGGCGTGCCGTTCTACCTGCGAACCGGCAAGCGCATGGCGCGCCGCGTGACGGAGATCGCCATCCACTTCCGGCAGCCGCCCGTCCGCCTCTTCAGGGACGTGGGCGCGGGCGGCCTGCGGCCCAACACGCTGGTGTTGCGCGTGCAGCCGGACGAGGGCTTCTCGCTGCACATCCAGTCCAAGGCTCCCGGCCACGGGGTGTGTCTGCAGTCGGTGGCCATGGACTACTCCTACGGAACGACCCTCCACGAGCTCCCGTTCAGCGCCTACGAGACGGTGCTGGTGGATGCCATGGAGGGCGACATGACCCTGTTCACGCGCGGCGACCAGGCCGAGGAGGCCTGGCGGATCGTCGGCCCTGTCCTGGACGAGTGGGCCGCCAGGCCGAGCCGCGGGATCCCCATCTACGAGGCCGGCAGCTGGGGGCCGGAGGCGGCGGACTCGCTCATCGCCGCCGACGGCCACACGTGGCGCCGACCGGCAAAGGACGGTGAGGTATGAGCATCGAGATCTACCCCGACGCAGAGGCGCTGGCCCTGCACACGGCGGACGTGCTGGCCATGGCGGCGCAAGAGGCCGCCGCCGCCCGCGGCCGCTTCGCGGTCGCGCTGAGTGGCGGCGAGACGCCGACGACCCTGTACCGCATGCTGGCGCGCCAGCAGTTCAGCCAGAAGATCCCCTGGCGGCGCGTCCAGCTGTACTGGGGCGACGAGCGCTGCGTGTCGCCCGACGATCCGACCAGCAACTACGGCGTGGCCCGCGAGACGTTCATCAAGCACGTGCCGATCGCGCCGGCGAACGTGCATCGCATGCTCGGCGAGGAGGAACCCGGGAAGGCCGCCGAAACGTACGAGAAGGAATTGCGCGACCTCGCCGCCAAGGAACGGCCTCCGAGCGGCGTGCCGGTCTTCGACCTGGTCCTGCTCGGTCTGGGCAGGGACGGGCACACGGCGTCGCTCTTTCCGCGCAGCGACGCCCTCACCGTTGAAGACAGGTTCTGCGTGGCCACGCAGGCGCCGGACGGGTCGCCGCGCCTCACCGTCACCGCGCCGGTCATCAACGCCGCCCGGCGCGTGTGGTTCTACGTGAGCGGCGCCGACAAGGCCGGCATGGTCGCGGAGGTCCTCGAGGGCCTGCGTGCGCCGCTGGCCGTGCCGGCCCAGGGCGTCGCGCCCGTCCACGGCACGCTCACCTGGCTGCTCGACGAAGCCGCGGCAGCCGAGCTCAGCCCCAACGTCCGCTGAAGGGAGGCCCCGATGAGCACGGGCTTCGACACGCCCGGCACCTACGACGTGCTCGCCGCCGACGGCACGGTGTGGCGGTTCCGCGCCGACCAGTTCGAGCAGTTCGCCGAGGCGCGCACGCGCGAGGACCGCGAGCGGCTCGTCGGCGAGGGCTGGACGCCGCTCGACGAGCGCATCGAGCCGGGGGTCACGCCGCCGCACAAGTCGGCCGTCAAGGAGGCGTTCCTGGAGACGGTCACGCCTCCGGAACCTGCCGGGCACGTGACCGTCTACGTCCTCGGCAAGCTCAAGCCCGGCGCCGAGGGCGTCAAGGTCGTCTGATCGGGGGGCGACAGGGAGAGGGGACCACGTGAGCCAGGACGACGTGCGCAGCTTCGAGATAGCGGACTCCGGCGGTGACGCGCGCCGCTACCTCGAGACCGACTTCGACGAGGTCTTCGCGACGCGCGACGAGCCGGAGATGCGGCGGCACCTGGGCTTGGGATGGCTGCTGCTCGACGAGCGCGTCGAGCGCGCGGACGGGCCCCGCCGCGAATGGCTCGACACGCTCCTGCGCCGCAGCGCCGGACGCGTTCTGCCGGCGGCCGCCGACCCTGTCGGCGGGGCGGCCGCCGGCGCGACCATGTACGTCCTGGGGCACCTCAAGGAGGGCGCGAGCGGGCAGCCACTCGGGTGAGCGCTCGCGCCCTGGGCGGCCGGCACGGCACGCCGGCACCCATGTCCTGTATCGATGGTGATCATGACATACGCTATCGATATCGACCGAAGAACGGTATGATGACGGCGTCCCACGAGGAGGCCAGCCATGCCCATCGCCGTCATCTCGCCGAAGTTCCAGATCGTGATCCCCAAGGAGATCCGCGAGCGCCTCGAGCTCAAGCCGGGCCAGAAGGTGGCCCTTATCGAGAGGCAGGGTCTCGTCACCATGGTCCCGCACCGCCCGCTGTCTGAGCTGCGCGGCATCGCCAAGGGCGCTCCCACCGATGACTACCGTGACGAGACCGACCGGTTCTGACGGACTGCGGGTCGTCGACTCGTCGGTCTGGATCGAGCACCTGGCGGACGGCGCGCGCGCAGAAGCCTGTCGCACCGTATTGGCCGACGAGGCACGCGTCGTGACCCCGGCACAGGTCCTGTACGAGGTGTACCGGTGGACGCGACGGCACTGCGGTGAGTCGGTGGCCATGGAGGTCGTCGGTCACATGGAATACACCCGGCTGGTGCCGGCGGACGTCACGGTCGCCATCGTCGCGGTCGACCTGAGCCTGGACCACGGTCTGTCTGCGGCGGACGCGCTCATCTACGCCACCGCCCGCCTGGCCCCGGCGGAGCTCGTGACGGTGGACGGTGACTTCCGCGGGCTGCCGGGCGTCACGCTGATCGGGGAGTGAGCGGGGCGTCCGGCGCAAGGAGTCCGCGCGGCGGCCGCGAAGCACGTCAGTCATGGCTGCCGGACGCCGACCCTTCCTCTCCGCCCCCGTCGTGCGGGGCCTCGACCTGCTCCTCCTCGCGTGGGTGCTCGCCTGGCTCGTGGTGGGCGTCGCCGTCGGACGCGCGGTGTGGGACGTGAGCGCGATCGCCGACCCGATCATCCGCAACGCCGCCGGCGTGAGCGACGCGACGCACAGCCTGGACAAGCTCCGCTCGGTCCCGCTGGTGGGCGGCGTGCTCGGCGATGCGGTCGGCGGCGTGCGGGCCCCGTTCGACAAGACACGCGCTGAGGCCCAGCTCGTCAAGGACCGGGTGCGTCAGGTGGGCGTCGTGGTGGGCCTGCTGCTGGCCCTGGCCCCGACGCTCCTCGCGCTCGTGGTCTATCTGCCGTTCCGCATGCGCTGGCGCCGTGACGTCGCGGCCGTGCGGGCGGCGCTGGCGCACGACCCGTACGACCTCGTGCTGCAGCGGTACCTCGCCCTGCGCGTGGTGCAGGGCCTCCGCTACGACGAGCTGCTCGCGCTCAGCCACGATCCGTGGCACGACATCGTGACCGGGCACGCCTGGCCGATCGCGGATCTGGAGCTGCGGCGGCTCGGCCTCTCGCGCGGCGTCTGACGGAGCCGATGGGCGGCGGCCTGCGCTTGGACGCGCCGCCCCGGTGGTACACTTCGAAGGCAAGCCAGGTGGCCGCGTCGGGGCCGCGTCGCGGTGCTGTTCGCAGCCCGCGAGGCACTTCGTCGAGGAAAGTCCGGACACCGCAGAGCAGGGCGCTGGCTAACGGCCAGCCGGGGAAACCCGAGGGAAAGCGCAACAGAGAGCAGACCGCCAGCGGCCTCTTCGGAGGTGCGGGCAAGGGTGAAACGGTGAGGTAAGAGCTCACCAGCGGTCCTGGTGACAGGCCGGCTCGGCAAGCCCCGCCTGGTGCAAGGCCAAATAGGGGAGTGTTTGAGGGTTGCTCGCCCGAGACTCCCGGGTTCCGGCCGCTTGAGCCGTCCGGCAACGGACGGCCGAGATGGATGGTCACCCACGACAGGATCCGGCTTACGGCTTGCTACAGAAAGGCCCCTCGGTCCAGCTGGGCGAGGGGCCTTTCCACGTACGGGGCGTGACGCGCTGGTCGCGTCTGCGGCCGCGTGAACGCCGTCCCCGGTCGATCGCTGCGGGAATACTCAGACCATGTCGAGCGCTGCGCCGACACACGAGCGGGGCGAGGGGGTGCGCGCACGCCGGCCGTTCGTCCGGCGCCGCCGCGTGCTGTACTCAGCTGCGCTCGTCGTCGTGGTGCTGGCCCTCGTGGCCGCGATCCTCTCCATCTACACGGACTGGCTGTGGTTCGGCGAGGTCGGCCTGCGCTCCGTGTTCTGGGCACGTGTCTGGACCGGCCTGGTCGCCGGCGCCGCCGCCGCCGCAGTGTTCCTCGCCGTCTTCATCGGCGACCTGGCACTGGCGGCGCGTTTGGCGCCTCGCTACCGTCCGGTCGCCGGCGTCGACGTGGTCGAGGCCGTACACGGGACGGCGCAGCGCTGGGTGCGGCGCGCCGGCCTCGCCGTCGGCGTCCTCGGCGCGCTCATCGCCGGCGCGGCGGCGGCCGGCGCGTGGCTCGTGTTCGCACGCGCCCTCAACGTCGTCCCGTTCGGCGCGTCCGACCCGGTCTTCCACCACGACCTGGGCTTCTACGTCTTCACGGTGCCGGCGTGGCACTGGGCCTGACGTTCCTGTTCTGGACGGTGTTCGTCACCCTGGTCGCGTGTATCGTGGCGCACGTCGCGCTGGGCGGGATCTCCGTGCGCCGCGGCGGGCCGCCTCGGGCGGCGGAGCCGCCGCCTCGCGGGTGGGCGTCGCGGCTGGGTCGGGGCGTCTCCGCCGCGATCCCGCTCGAAGTCGCGCCCGGCGCGGTCGCCCAGCTTTCGGCGCTGCTCGGCGTGCTCTTCCTGCTCGGCGGCGCCGGCTACCTCTTCGCCGCCTGGGATCTTCTGTACTCGACCGCCGGCGCCGTGTTCGGTGCCGGCTACACCGACGTGCACGTGCGCCTGCCGATGCTGCGCGTGCTCATGGGCCTGTCCTTCGCGCTCGGCGCCGGGCTCGTGTACAACGCCGCCCGGCCACGCCGCCCGAGCTGGCCGCCGCTCGCCGCCGGCCTGTGGCTCGGCGCCGTGATCGTGCTGCTGGGCATCGTGCCGGCGGTCTGGCAGGCGCTCGTCGTGAACCCGAACGAGCTGGCCAAGGAGACGCCGTACATCGCCGCGGAGATCCGGGCCACGCGCGCGGCGTACGGCCTCACGGCGGTGACCGTGACCCCCTACTCGCTGCAGGGCGACCTGTCGGCCGCCGAGCTGCGCGTCAACCAGGTCACGGTGCGCAACATCCGCCTCTGGGACCCGGACGTCCTGCGGCGGAGCTACAGCCAGCTCCAGGAGCTGCGTCCGTACTACTCGTTCAGCACGGTGAGCGTCGACCGCTACCAGCTGGGGGGCGGCTACACGCAGACCATGCTGGCTCCGCGGGAGCTGCAGCGTGACGGTCTGCCGGCCAACGCGCAGACATGGGTCAACGAGCATGTCACGTACACGCACGGGTACGGCGTGACGCTGTCCGCGGTGAACCAGGTGGCCTCGGGCGGGACGCCCGACTTCCTCGTGCAGGACATCCCTGTGGTGTCGTCAGACGCGGCATTGCGGGTGATCCAGCCGCGCATCTACTACGGGCTGCTCGGCACCGACTACGTGCTCGTACGGACCAAGGGACCCGAGTTCGACTACCCCGGTCCCGGCGGCGACGTCTACACCACCTACGCCGGCACCGGCGGCATCCCGATCGGCGCGTGGTTCGATCGCATCGCCTTCACGGCGCGGTTCGCCGACATCCGCTTCCTGACCACCACCGCCATCACCGACCGGAGCCGTGTGATCATCTACGACGGTGTCCGCGAGCGTCTCGCGGCGGCGGCGCCCTTCCTGCGGTTCGACGCCGACCCGTACATGGTGATTGCCGACGGTCAGCTGTACTGGATCGCCGACGCCTACACGACGACCGACCGGGTGCCGTACTCGGAGCCCAACGGGCGCCTCAACTACCTGCGCAACGCGGTCAAGGCAGTGGTCGACGCCTACGACGGCAGCATGACGTTCTACGTGTTCGACGAGCGGGACCCGCTGCTCCGCGCGTACCGGCGCATCTTCCCCGGCGTGTTCGCCCCCGCTTCCTCGATGCCGGCCGGCCTGCGCGCCCACGTGCGCTACCCCGAAGACCTCTTCCGCATCCAGGCGCAGCAGTTCGCCACGTACCACGTCACCGACGCCAGCCTCCTCTACAACAAGGGAGACCAGTGGGAGATCCCTGGCAACGTGTCGATCTCGGGCAGCGGGCCCATGGACGCCCTCTACATGGTCATGCGCCTGCCCGGCCAGCAGCGTGAGGAGTTCGTCCTGCTGCTGCCGTTCGTGCCGAACGGCCGGCCCAACATGATCTCCTGGCTGGGGGCGCAGTCGGACCGGCCGGGCTACGGCAAGGCGGTCGGCTTCCGGTTCCCGTCGAGCCAGAACGTCTTCGGCCCAGCCCAGGTGGAGGCGGCCATCAACCAGGACCCCACGATCTCGGCGCAGCGCACGCTCTGGGGGCAGCAGGGCTCCGCGGTCATCTTCGGCAACCTGCTCACGGTGCCCATCGGCGACTCCATGCTCTACGTCCAGCCGCTCTACATCGAGTCGCTGGTCACGCGCCTGCCGCAGATCCAGCGCGTGATCGTCTTCTACCGCTCGCCCTCGGCCACGTCGCGCCTGCCGACGGGCCAGCAGCAGAACGTGGTCATGGCGCCCACCCTCGGGGAGGCCCTGGACGAGATCTTCGGGGGCGGGGCGACGCCGGGAGGCGGCGGTGGCGACGGACGGCCGGCGGGGGCGGCGTTCTCGGCCGCCGCGGCGAAGCTCGTGGCGAGGGCGAGCGCTCAGTACCAGGCGGCGCAGGCCGACCTGCGGGCCGGCGACCTGGAGGCGTTCGCGCGCGACGTGAAGGCGCTGGGCGAGACCCTGGCCCGGCTCGAGGCGATGCGGTAGGGGCACGGGGTCGGAGGCGCGCCGCCGGCGTGGCCGGCCGGCACGGATCGGTTCAGCCCGAGCCCGCGGCCCGGCTTCTGACGATCCGTCGCGCGCCGCGAGCCGTACCCTCGCCGACGGCCATGCCGATGAGGACGCCGGCCAGCACGTCCCCCGGGTAGTGCACGCCGGTGTGAACGCGCGAGTACGCGACCACCGCGGCGAGCGCCCGCAGGGGGAAGCCCGCGCCCGGGATCCAGGCGCACACCGCCTGCGCAAAGGCGAAGCCGGACGCCGAGTGCCCCGATGGGAACGACGTGGACGTGGGCATGTCCACGTGCCGCTCGACGAAGGCGGTCTCGTCCGTGGCGCGGTCGGGCCGCTCCCGCTTGCCGAGCTGTTTCAGTGGCTGGTTGACGATGAGCGAGTTGAGGCCGATGGCGACGGAGCCGGTGACGGCCGCCCGCCGGCCGCGGCGCCCCCCGGCGACGAACAGCACCGCGGCGATCGCGAACCAGAGCTTCGAGTTGTTGGCCGAGCGCGTGAGGCGGCGCAGCGGCACGTCCAGCGTCGGCGTGCTCGTCTCCTCGACGGCGCGGTAGACCGCGACGTCGAGGGCGTGGAGCTCGCCGAGCACCGTGCGCCCGCCGGCACGCACGTCTTCGAGCCTGCCGTTCAGACCGCCGTTCACGTTGTGACCTTGATGGACGCGTTCACCGCGCTCCCTTCACCGGATGGCCGAGCGCTGTGCGCCACACGTCGGCGCTCAGCGTCCTCAGCGGTGTGGACAGGGCCGCCGGCGAGTAGCCGATGGCCTGGGCGTGCCGGCGGATGCGCAGCACGCCCGGACGAGACGTGAACACCAGTGGCGGCTCCATGTCCAAGGCTTCACCGTCGAGGCCGACGGCGACGGGCCCCGCGGACTCCACCGTCAGCGACGGCGTGTCCCACGCCACGTACCCCTCGAAGCGGTCCGGGCGGCCCGCGGCGAACTCCGCGATGAAGCGCGTCGCGGCGAAGCCGTCGGGCACGAGCAGGGCGAAGACGCCGAGCCGGCCCGTGTCCAGGCGGGGACGCGAGCTGAGCCCGGTGACGGTCGTCCCGTACGGGCCGTTGGACACCTGGAGCACGTGCGCCCCGTCGTGCCTGACGCCGTCGGGGCCGGTGAAGCGCAGGTCGAACGGCCGCGAGTCCGGGCCGAGCATCTCCGGTAACGCGGCCAGTGTCGTCTCGCGTTTGGCGTCGCGGTACTCGGGCGACCGGACGATGGAGGCGTACAGGCCGAGCGAGACGTTGTTCACGAACACGCGCCCGTTCACGTCGGCCAGGTCGATGACGTGCTCGTACGCATCGCCGTAGGCGTCCAGAGCACCGACGACGTCGTTGCGGTCGAGCCCCAGGTCGAGCGCGAAGTGGTTCCGCGTGCCGGCCGGGATGACGACCATGGGCACGCCGCGCTCGGCGGCGATGCTCGCCACGAGCGCCTGGGACCCGTCGCCGCCGGCCATACCGATTACGTCGGCGCCCCTGTCGATGGCGTCCCGGGCGAGCTGCAGCAGGTCGTCCCCCGGCTGCAGGACGATGGGCTCGATACCCCGCGTCTTGCACTCGTCCACGAGGTGGAACTTCTCCGCCTTCCCGCCCCCGGACCTGAGGTTCATGATCAGCGCCCCGTGCCGGGCGGCGGGGACGGGCGCGCCGGGCGTGCGGCTGCGCTTGAGGGTGCGCCGGTCGCGGGAGAGCGCGTACCTCGCGAGGCCCGTGGCGACCAGCAGCAGGACGATGCGGATCAGGAGCGACAGGGCCATCATCTCGCCCCTGGCGATCTCGAAGACGATGATCCCGACGAAGGCGGCTGCGGCGACCGTGGCGGAGAGCCAGCGGAGGGCGCCCTTGCGCGTGAGCGCGTCCCACGCGGAGACGCCGAGCACGAGCAGCAGGGCCGCCTGGGCGAGGAAGATGAGGGGGTCGGCGAGGATGACCAGCGCGGTGTCGACGAGGACGTAGACGCCGAGCAGTACAGCCGCGACGGCGGCCAGGCGGCGGCGCAGGGGCGGCCGTACCGGTGTACCGTTCACTCGGGCGTCCTCCGTCTCGCGGTCATGCCTGTCATGGCCCCCTCCATGGTCGTCGGCGGATTCTCGCACACCGCGCGGAGCCGGGCACGTGGCTCGCAGGCCCGGGTGCCTGCTTCGTGCGCCCCGGGCGGCGCCGGTTTCGACTGGCGGCCCGCGAGGGGTATGCTGCCGTCTCGTGAGACCGACTGCCGCACAGATGGCCGCGTCGCTGGGGTTGCAGCCGCACCCCGAGGGCGGCTACTACCTCGAGACCTACCGCGCGACGGCGACGCTCAGCACACCGCGCGGTGAACGTCCGGCGTCCACGGCCATCATCTTCCTCGTCACGGCGGAGTCCGTCAGCAGGCTGCACCGGCTGGGCAGCGACGAGCTCTGGATCTACCAGGGCGGGCTTCCGCTCGAGCTGGTCACGCTCTCGCCCGAGGGCGTGCTGGAGACGCGCGTGCTCGGCGACCTCGAGGAGATCGTGCGCAGCCGCGACCACGGGGCGCCGCCCACGGAGGACTTCCCCGTGGGGCTGCCGGCGGGTTCGGAGGAGTGGCTGCTGCAGGCGCTGGTGCCGGCGGGCAGCTGGCAGGGCGCCCGCATAGCGGGCGGCCCGCACCTGCCCGCCGACTACGCCTGGGCCGTCGTGAGCTGCGTCGTCACGCCGGGCTTCGACTACGCGGACTTCGAGCTCGGTGACCGCGGGACGCTTGTGGCGGCGTACCCGGATCACGCTGAGGTCATCGGCGCGCTGACCTGAGCGCGGCTGCCCGGACGCCCGGGTCCGGCCCACTCACGCCTGCCTCTTCGAGAGGGCCGGCGGCTCCCGCGTTCCGTCCGCGGGCGGTGATAGGCTCGGCGCCCATGTCAGGAACCCACGGACACAGCGGACTGCTTGCGCGCGGTCGCTTCTCCGAGCTCGAAGGCGCGCTCTCCCAGCGCGTCCGCGAGCTCAAGCAGGAGGCGCCGCTGGCGCCCGTCGTCGTCATCGTCGGGTCGGCCGCCGTCAGGGTCCGCGTGGGCGATGTGCTGGTGCGGCGGCTCGGTGGCGTCGCCAACGTGGGGGTCGTCACCTTCGGCGGCTTCGCGGCAGACCTCGTGGCGCAGCACGCCGAGTGGCCGCTGCCCACGCTGAGCGCCCTTGCGCGTGAGAGGCTCGTGCGGCGGGTGGTCGCCGCACACACGGCGCGGCTCGCGTACTACGGTCCCGTGGTCGAGCGGCCGCATTTCGCGGCTGCCCTCGCGGCCACGTTCTCAGATCTCCGTGAGGGATGTGTCGACCCCGCGTCGGCGTGGGCGAGCGCTCTCGAGGCGTCGCCGGTACAGGCCGCACCACCGAACCGCGCGGCCCTGGCCGACCTGGCTCTGTTGTACGCCGCGTACTGCCGCGAGCTGCGGCAGGTGGGGGTCGCGGACAGGGCTGGGGTCCTCCTGGCAGCCGCCGAGCTGCTCGAGCGCGGCGCCGGCGCCGGTTCGCACGCCATCCTGTACGGCATCTACGACCTCAACCGTGCCCAGGAGCGACTGGTCGTGGCGCTGCTGGCTTCGGGCGCGGACGCCTTCGTCCCTGCGCCCCGAGACGCGGACCTGTCCGCGGTCACGCTGCTCGCGGTCGCGACGGACGCAGGGCTGGCCGAACAGGCCTGCGAGCCCGGGCGAGCGTCCGCGGACCGTGAGCTCGTCTCCGGTGTCTGGAGCTCCCGTCAAGACGGCGATCCGGGCAGGCTGCAGCCGGCCGGTGACGGCAGCCTCGAGGTGGTATCGGTGCCCGACGAGCGCGCCGAGGCTCGCGAGGCCGTGCGCGCGGTCGTGGCCGCCGCCGAGGCGGGCACGCGCCTGTACGACTGCGCCGTCGTCGTGCCGCGGCAGGACGACGTGCCGCGCCTCGCGGCGGCATTCACGGCGGCCGGCATCCCCGTGGCCTGCCGGCTCCCCGAGTCAGGTACGGCACCCACGCTGCTGCGGCGCGTGGTCGAGTGCCTCTCGCCGGAGGCCGGAGAGCCGTTCGCGCGCCGCGCCGTCGTCGACCTCTTGCAGACGGCTCCGCTGGCCGGCGGTCCGCCGCAGCCGGGAGACGCCGCCCTCTGGCTGGACGAGGCGCGTAAGGCTGGGGTCGTCTGCGGGCTCGACCAGTGGCTCGAGCGGCTGTCCGCGCGCGCGAGCTACCTGGAACGACGTGTGCCGGAGCTCGAACTGGCTCAAGATCCTGGCGCGGACGACGACGGTGGCGAGCGGCTCGAGGTCGCGCGCGTCCGCCTGCGGGCGGTCGGCAGCCTGCACGCCGCCGTCGCGGCGCTCGCACGCGCTATGCGTCGCCTGCCGTCGGGGCGTGCGCCGTGGGCGGCCTGGGCGGACGCGTTCGCGCTTCTCGTCGCGGACGTGTTCGCGCCCGAGATCGCGGAGCCCGTTGCCGACGTCACCGGCCGGCTGCACGCGTTTGCCTTGCTCCCTGAAGAAGTTGAGCTGGCCGACGCGGCCGCAGGCCTGCGCGACGTGCTCGCCGCGGCCACCGTCCAGTGCAACCGGGTCGGGCGTGTCGGCGTGGCTCTGCTCGCGCCGCTCGACCTGCGCGGGCTGAGCTTCTCCACGGTGGTCTTCACGGGGCTCGCCGAAGGCGGCTTCCCCGTGCGTGGGCGGCCCGATCCCCTGCTCGGCGACGGACTGCGGCGCGGCCTCAACGAGCTGGCCGGCGTGCGGCTCCCGCTCGCCGAGCAACGCGATGCCGAGTCGGCGCTCCTCTTCGGTTTCGTGTGCGAGTCGGCGCGTGACCGCCTGCTGTTGCTCGCGCCCCGTACCGACGCGGCGACCGGGCGTCCGCGCCTGCCGTCGCGATTCGCCTTGCGGCTGGCCTCTCTCGCGGCCGGCCGCCCCGTCGGCCAGGAGGAGTACCTCAGCGGCCGGCCGCTGGCGCCCGTGTGGCGCCACGTCGGTGGCGCCCCCGCCTTCGCCGACGGTGTCGTCTGGGTCGACGGGCGCGAGCGCGACGTCGCCGCTTTGCTCGCGCTTTCGGGCACCGGCGCCCGGCGGTCTGCGACCGCGTACTTCGAGGCGGTGCTCGGCTCCTCGGCCGCCGCCGCCCGCCGCCTCTCCGCGTGGCGCGCGTCTCAGGGCGGCCGGGCGGGGTCCTGGGACGGCCTGCTCTCCGCCGAGGCGCGCGCGGCGCTCGCCGCGCGCCACCCCTTCTCCGGTGAGCTCCACCCCACGAGTCTCGAGCGCTACGTCACCTGTCCATGGGTGTTCCTGCTGCGCTCGGTCTTCGGGCTCGAGGCGCCTCAGGAGCCCGGCGACTCGCTCGACATCGACGCCATGGAGTACGGCTCCCTCGCTCACGCCATACTCGAGGATGCCTACGCGGGTGTCGTCGCGGAAGACCTCGATCTCAGGGGGGCGCTCGCGGCAGTGGACGAGGCGTGGGAGGTGCGCTGTGCCGAGGCCGAGCGCAGCGGCGTCACCGGCGCTGCCCTTGCGTGGGAGGTACGTCGCGACCTGCTGCGCGAGGATCTCCGCGAGACTGTGCGGCGGGATCCGGTGTTCGCAGCCGGCGAGGGCCGAACGCGGGGCGTCGAGTGGCGGTTCGGCGACCGGCACGGTCTGCCGGTCGTCCTGTCCTTGGACGACGGCCGGCAGATCCGTTTCGGCGGGCGTCTCGACCGCGTCGACCAGACGCCGGCCGGCGCCCGCGTCGTGGACTACAAGACGGGCGCCGGATCCATCGAAAAGGGCCGCCTCAAGGATCGGCTCAGCGTGCAACTTCCCGTCTACCAGCTTGCGGTGCGGCAGGCGTGGGCCGCCTTGGCGCCCGACGAGGACGAGCCGGCGGCCGTCACGTCGCTTTACCGGCTCGTCTCGCGCAAGGGAGGGTTCCAGGACCTCGTGCTGCCGCAGGCCGAGCCCTCCGCCCAAGCGCGTCTTCGTGAGCTCGTGGCCCAGGCCGCGGCTCTCGTCGACCGGGGGTGCTTCCCGCGCACCACGCGCGGTCGCTGCGAGTACTGCGACGTGGGGTATGCCTGTGGCGTGTCTGAGTGGGCGCGGGCCCGCAAGCGGGAGAGCGAGGCGATGGCGCCGGTCGTGAGCCTGCAGGGTCCGGCTCCGAAGGGTGGCGGCGATGCCTGAGCGCAGCGTCTGCGACGCCGACGTCCGTCTGCGGGTCACGAGCGAGCTCGCGACCACCTTCCTGCTCGAGGCCGGCGCTGGCACGGGCAAGACGAAGGTGCTGGTGGACCGCTACGTCGCGTGCGTCCTGGACGAGGCGCGCGGCGCCGGCGACGTGCGTGCCGTGGCCGCCATCACGTTCACCGAGAAGGCCGCGGGCGAGCTGCGGCAGCGCATCCGCGAAGAGCTCGAGCGGCTTGCCGCGGCCGAGGCTGCTGGCTCCCCATCCGCACAACGCGTCCAGGCCGCGCTCGACGCGCTCGACGACGCGCCTATCGGTACCATCCACGGATTCGCCGGCCGTCTGTTGCGTGAGTTCCCCGTGGAGGCGCGTGTCGACCCGGCGTTCGAGCAGCTCGACGAGCTCGGGTCAGACCTCGAGCGTGCTCGGCTGTGGGGCGAGTGGCTCACCGGGCTCGCCGCCGCCGGCGACGGGCACCAGACCGTCCGGCGCCAGCTGCAACGACTTCTCCGCGCCGGCGTCACGCTCGACGATGTGCGCAAGCTTGCCGTCGGCAAGAGCGGTGTGTTCGGTGAGCGGTACGACATCGAGGCAGTCACCGGCGTCGCGGACGAGCCCGACCTCGCGAGTCACCTCGAGAGGCTCGCGCGGGCGGTCGACGACCTGTGCGCCTTCTGCAGCGTCGCCTGCGGCGACCAGGAGGACGGCGCCTTCAAGGGCGCCATGGGCCTCGCGGGCGCGTGCCGCGAGGTGCTCGGCGGTGCGCCTGTCGAGGTCGACCAGCTGGTGGCATCGTTGTCCCGCATCACCGTCCGCGAGAAGCAGGGTGGCCTCGGCGGCCGCCAGGGCAACTGGTCCGCGACGCACGGCGGCAAAGACGTCTTGTGGGAGCGCTACCGGGCGGCGGCCGGCGTGGTCACCGCGATCGTCGACGCCTACGCCGAGTATCTCACCGGCCTCGCCGTGGCCGTCGCCGACTCCTTCTCCCGCTGGGCCGGAGCCACCCAGCTCGGCCTGGGCCGCCTCGATTTCACCGATCTGCTCGGGTGCCTGCGTGATCTGCTCCTGCACGATCGCGAGGCACGCCGCACGCTGCAGCGGCGCTTCAGCTACGTGCTCGTGGACGAGTTCCAGGACACCGACCCGCTGCAGGCGGAGATCGTGTTCTTCCTCTGCGAGCGTGAGCCGCTGGCCGGCGACTGGCGAGAGGTGGTGCTCGAGCCGGGCAAGTTGTTCGTGGTGGGCGACCCGAAGCAGTCCATCTACCGCTTTCGCCGCGCCGACATCGCCATGTACGACGAGGTCAAGCAGCTCGTCGCTGCTCAGCCGGGCGGGTCCGGGGAGGTCAGGGCCATCAGCCAGAACTTCCGCACCACGCCGGCGGTGCTCGGGTGGGTCAACAACGTGTTCGCCGACCTGTTCGACGGCGAGCAGGAGACCGGCCGCCAGCCCGGCTACCAGTGGGTCGAGCCGTACCGGCTCTCCGTCGAGGAATCGCGCGTGGCGGTGCTCCTCGGGCCTCCGTACGACGGGTCGGCCGGCTCCGCCGACGCGCAGCGGCGCGACGAGGCGCGCGCGGTGGCCGGCCTGCTGGCGCGCGTCCACGGCTACGATGCGCATGCATGGGCAGTCCGCGAGCGTGAGGCCGGCGGCGACGGTGAGGTCCCTCGCGCGCCGCAGTGGGGCGATATCGCCGTGCTGTACCGCACCACCACGGGACTCGAGACGCTGGAAGACGCGCTGCGCGAGGCAGGGGTGCCGTACAGGGTCGACGGCGGCACGACGTACTTCGCGCGCCGCGAGATCGACGACACGCTGCTCTGCCTGCGCGCCGTCGACGACCCCAGCGACGGGCCCGCAGTGTACGGCGCTCTCCACTCCACGCTCTTCGGCTTCACCGACGACGACCTGTTCCTGTTCTGGGCGGCCGGCGGGCGCTTCGACCTGTTCGGGGAGCAGCAGCCGGAGGCCTGGCCGGCCGTCGCCGCCGCGCTCCGCAACCTGCGCGAGTTGCACGCATCGCGGGCACACCTGGAGCCACACGAGCTCGTCGACGACCTGGTGAGACGTACTCGAGCCGCCGACCTGCTCGCGGCTACGGGCTCCGGTGGGGCTCAGTCGATCGCCAACCTCGACAAGCTCGTCGAGCGGGCGCGCGCCTTCTCGGGGGCGAGCGGCGGCAGCCTCGCGGCCTTCCTCGCGTGGGCGGCTGAGGCCGGGGAGGCCGCCGGTGAACAGGAGTCGCAGGTCGACGACGCAGGCGACGTCGTCCATCTGCTCACCATCCACAAGGCCAAGGGTCTCGAGTACCCCATCGTCGTCGTGTACGGCGGGGGACGCGGGGGGCGCGGCGGCGGTGGCGGCGGGGAGCCGATCGTGGACCGCGGCTCGCGGCACATGTCCATCCGGCTGCGCGTCGCGCTGCCGGGATCGGCGCAGCAGACCCTCGAACCCGGCGCGTACACGCGCCTCAACGAGCGTGAGAAGCGCATGGGGGAGAGCGAGCTGAGACGCCTGCTCTACGTGGCCGCGACGCGAGCGCGCGACCACCTGGTGGTCAGCTGTTTCGGCACTCCGCTCACGAAGGACGGCGAGCCGGTCGCGGGAGCGCTGCTCGGGCCCATCGCCGGGTCGCTGCCCGCGCCGGCCGTGCTCGACGCCGACGTCGAGGACGACGGGTTGCTGGTGCTGGCCCCGAGCGCCGCGCTGCCGGGGGCGGAGGGGGAGGCGACCGTCGACACGCAGCGGCTGCTCGAGGATCGGGAGGCGTGGAACGTGCGACGAAACGAGGTCATGGCCACCGCCTCGGCGCCGGCGCCGGCGACCAGTCCGAGCAGCCTGGAACACGTTGACGAGGAGGCGCGTGTGGGCGGGCCGGGCGCTCCTCCCGGCAGAGCCCGTGCGCTGGCGCTCGGCACGGCCGTGCACCGCATCATGGAGTTGTGCGACCTGGGCGACGAGGCCGGGTTACCGGCTCTCGCGGCAGCCGTCGCCGGCGAGCTCGGGCGGCCCGACCTCGAGGCCGACGCGGCAACGCTGGCCGGGCACTGCTGGAGGGCCGAGCCGGTGCGGCAAGCAGCCGCCGCGCTGGCGGCGGACCCGCAGGCCGTCCACCGCGAGGTCCAGGTGGGCGCCCTCGTTGGCGATGTCGCCGTGACCGGCGCCATCGACCTCCTGTACCGCCGCGGGGCCGAGTGGGTCGTCGTCGACTACAAGACAGACAGAGGTGCCGGACCGCAGGAGCTCCTGGAGCGCTACCGCCCGCAGGGCGCTGCGTACACCGTGGCCGCAGAGGCGGTGCTGGGCCGGGGCGCGGTACGCGAAGTGGTGTTCGTCGCGGCTCGTGCGGGCGGTCTCGCCGTCCGCGTCCCCGTGGACGACGGGCTGCGCGCGCTGGCCGCGGCCGAAGTACGGGCCGCGTTGTCCGGCGGGGGCGCCGTCGTCCACGACGACCGTTTCGCGTGACGTCTCGCTCGGGTTAGGGACGGCATGTGGTGGAACACTCCGCCCCAGACGACCCGAGGAGCACACCATGGCCACCATCCAGAAGATCACCCCCATGCTCTGGTTCGACGGAAGGGCCGAGGAGGCCGCGCGGCAGTACGTCTCCATCTTCCCGGACTCGTCGCTGGGCGCTGTCAGCAGGCAGCCCGACGGCACGCCGCTCGTCGTCGAGTTCACACTGGCCGGCCAGCGCTTCACGGCGCTCAACGGCGGTCCGGAGTACACGTTCACGCCGGCGGTCTCCTTCGTCGTCGGCTGCGATACGCAGGACGAGGTGGACCACTACTGGGACAAGCTCTCGGAGGGAGGCGCCCCCGAGGCCCGGCAGTGCGGCTGGCTCGCCGACCGGTTCGGCGTCTCGTGGCAGGTCGTGCCGCGGCGGCTCGGTGAGTACCTGAGCGACCCCGACCCCGAGAAGGCGGGGAGGACCATGCAGGCCATGCTCAAGATGAAGAAGCTGGACATCGAGGCCCTGCGTCGCGCCCACGACGGGGAGGAGGCCTGACCACGGTGGCGAGCGCCCGGCAGAGCCCCGACCCTCCCGGCCTCCCCCCGGATCCTGCGTCAGTCGCCGGCGGTGCGCGCGAGCTCCCCGCCGGCGACTTCTCCGCCTGGCTCGCGCGCATGCGCGATGCCCTGCGCACGGGCGCCGACATGGACGTGCCGTGCGGCGACTGCCGCGCCTGTTGCACGACGGCGCACTTCGTGCACGTCGGCCCCGACGAGCGCGACGTGCTGACCCTCGTGCCGCGTGAGCTGCGGTTCCCGGCGCCCGGCCTGCCGTCCGGCCACGTCGTGCTGCCCTACGACGAGCGCGGGCGTTGCCCGATGCTGGAGCAGGACGGGACCTGCGGCATCTACGAGCACCGTCCGCGCACCTGCCGCGTGTACGATTGCCGGGTGTTCGCGGCGGCCGGGGTGGACGCCGACCGCGAGGCGATCACGGCGCAGAGCCGCCGCTGGAGGTTCACGTCTCCGACGTCGGAGGACGGGGAGGAGCGCGAGGCCGTGCGTGCGGCGGCGCGCTTTCTGCACGACCACGCCGCCGCCTTCCCGCCCGGCGTCGTCCCGGACGCACCGCGCCTCGCCGTGCTCGCGGTGGCGGTGTGTCACCTCTTTCTCGACCGGGGCCTGCTGAGCCGAAGCGAGGCCCGGCCGCTCGATGCCGAGTTGATCGGGGCCATCGCGCGAGTGCACCGCGGCCTGATGCCCTGATCGAGGCCGAGCACGCGGTATGCTGGCCGCGTGGTCCCGCACAGCCGCACAGCAGGCGATCGTGAGGAGGCCGGCCTCGATGCCGGCGTCTTCTCGGTCTGGCTCCGCGACACCGAGGCCGCCTTGGCCGAGAAACGAGAGGCCGACGTGCCGTGCGGCCCGTGCAACGCCTGCTGCCGGACGTCCCACTACATCCACGTCCGGCCCGAGGACCGCCGCGCGCTCAAGTGCCTCCCGCGCGCCTATCTGAGCCCGGCCCCCGACCTGCCGCCGGGCAATCTCGTCCTCGGCTTCGACCAGGCCGGCCGCTGCCCCATGCTCGTCGACGGCCGCTGCACGATCTATGCCGACCGGCCGCGTGCCTGCCGCACCTACGACTGCCGCATCTACGCGGCCGCCGGTATCGAGGCCGACCGCCCGGACATCGACGCACAGGCGCGGCGCTGGCGGTTCACGTTTCCGGCGGCGCGAGACCACGAGGCGTTGGATGCGGTCCGCGCGGCCGTCGCGTTCGTCCGCGCGCACCCGGAGGGCTTTCCGAGCGCGGCCGCCCACCGTCAGCCGCTTCGCGTGGCTGTCGTGGCGATAGCCGTCCACGAGCGCTTCCTGGAGCGGCCCCAGCGCCCCTGGCGTCCGCCCGAGACAGACCGGCGCCGCGTCCGCGCCGTGGCCGACGCCCACGAGCTGCTCTTCGGCGACGGGTGAAGCGGGGGGTCGAGAGGCCGCACCCGACACGCGAGGGCCGCGCGGCGCAGTGACTGCGCACGGCCCTGCAGTTGACCATTGATGCGCCCTTGCATAGCATCAATGCATCGTCGGCGCCTGCCGGCGGGCCATGATCGAGCGGAGGAGGCGAAGATGGGCAAAGAGCTCGCGATCCTCGCGCACGACACGGTCGACCAGCCTCCTCCAGCGCGCCTCTCCTAGCCGCACGCCGCGCGTCGCTCGACGCCGGCGCGGGCTCTCCTGCAGCGGTCGGGCGGTAGTCTCGCTCGCACCCCGTCCGCATCCGCGTGACGCACGGCTCCGTGCCTGCACGCGCACCGCTGCACGTTCCCCATGCACAAGTGAAACACGGGGCCGCGGCCGTTCTGCCGACCGTCCCGTGGAGAGGAGTCCGACATGATCAAGGTAGCGGAGTGGGGCACCGGCATGATGGGCCAGGGCCTCCTGGGCTACATCCTGGACCGTCCCAGGGACATCGACCTCGTGGGCGTCATCGTCACCAGTCCCGCCAAGGAGGGGAAGACGGTCGGCGAGCTGTTGGGCCGCCCGTGTGACGTCAGGATGACGACCGACTTCGAGGCCATCCTGGCGAAGAAGCCGGACGTCGTCTGCATCAACACCCAGTCCAACCTGGACGAGATCGAGCCGCAGGTCATTCCGGCACTCGAGGCCGGCTGCAACGTCATCTGCATCGCCGAGAAGCTCTCGTACCCGTGGGCCAGTGACCCCGAGCGCGCCGAGCTGTTCGACCGCACGGCGAAGGAGCACGGCGTCAGCTGCCTCGGCACCGGCATCAACCCCGGCTTCGTACTGGACGCCCTCATCGTCATGTGGAGCTCCATCTGTCTGCGCGTCGACTCCATCGAAGCGTCGCGCGTCAACGACCTCTCGCCCTTCGGCCCCACCGTGATGAAGGGGCAGGGCGTGGGGACCACCGTCGAGGAGTTCGAGAGGGGCGTCGCCGACGGCACCATCGTGGGCCACATCGGCTTTCCCGAGTCCATCATGCTCATCGCCAGGGCGCTGGGCTGGAAGATCGACCGCGTCGAGGAGACGCGCGAGCCCATCGTCACCGAGGTCGAGCGCTCCACGCAGCACGTGCACGTGCCGGCGGGCTGGGTCGCGGGCTGCAAACAGGTCGGCAAGGGCTACGTCGGCGACGAGCTCAAGATCCACCTCATCCACCCGCAGCAGATCCACCCGGAGATGGCCGGCACTGACACCGGCGACTACATCAGGATCACCGGCGACCCTGATGTGAACATGGTCAACTCGCCGGAGGTCCCGGGTGGCAAGGGCACCTACGCCAGCACCGGCAACTACATCCCGCTGATGAAGGACGCGCCGGCCGGCATGCTCACCGTGGTCGACATGCCGCTGCCGCGCTTCTGGACGCCGACCGCCTGAGCCTCGACCCGTGCGCGCCGGCTGCGGCCGGCGCCCGGCCACCTGAAAGGGGTGTCCGCGATGAGCGATGAGGTCCGCGCCCGCGAGGGCGACTGGGTCGAGATCGAGCGCACGTTGCTCGACCCGGCCGACCGCAGCGGCAACCTGCCGCCGGAGACGGCGGACAAGCCGCTCAGGATGTGGGTCAAGGGGTTCGCCCTGGGCGAAGCCGCCCGGGGCGAAGAGGTCACCATCGAGACGATGACCGGGCGACGGGTAACGGGCACGCTCGCGACCGTCAACCCCGGCTACTTCATCACCTACGGCAACCCGATCCCCGAGCTGATGCACGTCGGCAGGGACCTGCGCGTCCGGCTCGCCGCCTACCGGCTGGCGGAAGGCGGTGACGTCTGATGGCCACGCGCTTCGACGCGATCATGGCGCGGCGGGGCGAGATCATGCGCCGCGCCCTCGGCATGGACTACAGCGAGTTCGAGCTCAGCCCCATCGCCTTCGACTACGAGGGCATGATGGCGGCGCACGGCTACACGCTCGACGAGATCGTCGCGATCCAGACGCGTGCCGGCGTGGGCAACACGCCGCTCCTGGAGCTGCGTAACCTCACCGACCTGGTGCGCAGCGTGAGCGGACCCGGCATGGGCGCGCGCATCTTCGTCAAGGACGAGGCCGCCAACCTGGCCGGCGCCTTCAAGGACCGACGCGCCAGCGTGAGCATCCACGTCGCCAGGGCGAAGGGCTACGAGGGCGTGATCGCGGCGACCTCGGGCAACTACGGCGCCGCCGTCGCCAGCCAGGCGGCGCGCAACAGCCTCAGGTGCATCATCGTCCAGGAGACCTACGACAGCCGTAAGGTCGGCCAGCCGGAGATCCTGGAGAAGGGCCGCATCTGCGAGTCCTACGGCGCCGAGGTGCTGCAGCTCACCGTCGGCCCCGAGCTGTTCTTCCACATGGTCGAACTGCTCGACGTGACCGGCTACTTCGCCGCTTCGCTGTACAGCAGTTTCGGTGTGAGCGGCATCGAGACCCTCGGCCTCGAGATCGCCCGCGAGATGACGGAGCTCACGGGGGCGCCCCCGACGCACGTCGTGGTCACCCACGCCGGAGGAGGCAACACCACCGGCACGGCCCGCGGCCTCCAGCGTGCCGGCGCCACGAACACGCAGGTCGTCAGCGCCTCGGTGGACCTCAGCGGGCTGCACATGGCCAGCGACGACGACTTCAACCGCAAGAGCTTCACCACCGGCCACACCGGCTTCGGCGTGCCGTTCGCGACCTGGCCGGACCGCGCCGACGTGCCGCGCAACGCGGCCCGGCCGCTGCGCTACATGGACCGCTACCTCACGGTGACGCAGGGCGAGACGTTCTTCGTCACCGAGGCCATGGCCAAGCTCGAGGGCCTCGAACGCGGCCCGGCCGGCAACACCGCCATGACCGCGGCCGTGAGCCTCGCCCGCGAGCTGCCGCGGGACGCGACGGTCGTCGTGCAGGAGACGGAGTACACCGGCGCCGGCAAGCACCACTGGAGCCAGCTCAACTTCGCCAAGCAGATGGGCGTCGAGGTGCGCTCCGGCGACCCGGCCGAGAACCAGCCCGGCAAGGTCATCGTCATCCCGGAACGCCTGGAGCAGATCCGCGCCAAGGACTTCGACCTCGCGCGTATGCGTCAAAGTTACGTCCGCAACGCGCTCAAGAACGCGCCGGAGGGCTACGCGCCGACGGCGGACGACGTGGCGTTCCTGGCGGCGGACACCCATTCTGACACCGCCTCCGTCGAGCGCACGCTGGCCACGCTCCGGGAGGTGTGAGATGTCTCGCGAGGACACCTTCCTCAAGGTGCGCGGTCACCTCGACGGCCTCAGCGACGAAGAGCTGGAGGCCAGGTTCTGGGAGCTGGCGCGCCAGGTGGTGGACCCGATGATCGCGCTGGCGCGCACGCATACCTCGCCCAGCATCGAGCGCTCGGTGCTGATGCGCATGGGCCTGGACTCGCCGACCTGCATGGCGGTCGTCGGCGAGTGCGAGAAGCGCGGCTTGCTGGGGCACGGCGCCGGGCAGGTGGTGCTGCACTGCAGCACCACCTGGGGCTGCACTGCGCCCGAGGCCGCGCGGCGCCTGGCGGCCGGCGAGGGCTGGGAGCTGGCCGAGCAGAAGTGGGGAGGAGCGCGATGACCGGCATGCCGCCTCTCTACCCCGGTGACAAGCTCGACATCGAGGCCCTGCTTCAGGACCTCGAGCACTACCGACCGCGCCGCAAAGGCTGGCACTGGCGCGAGCTCGTCCCCGACCAGCGGCTCCACAAGTTCGTGTACAAGGAGACCTCGGCCGGTCTCGAGCGCAGCGTCCCGCTGCCGGCCGCGCACTACTTCGGGGACATCGACCCACAGCCCGACTGCGTCGTCACCACCGAGATCGCCTCCGGCCGCTTCGAGGACGACATCCGCCGCATGCGTATGGCCGCGTGGCACGGTGCCGATCACATGATGGTCATCCGCACCGCGGGGCAGAGCCACATGGACGGCCTGCTCGAGGGCACGCCCGAGGGCGTCGGCGGCATCGCCGTCACGCGCAAGCAGGTGCGCGCCACGCGCAAGGCGCTCGACCTCATCGAGGACGAGGTGGGCCGGCCCATCAACTTCCACTCCTACGTGAGTGGGGTCGCCGGCCCCGAGATGGCCGTCATGTTCGCCGAGGAGGGCGTCAACGGCGCCCACCAGGACCCGCAGTACAACGTCCTGTACCGCAACATCAACATGTACCGCAGCTTCGTGGACGCAGCCGTGGCCAAGCACGTCATGGCGAGCGTACGCATGGCCCAGATCGACGGCGCGCACAACGCCAACGCCACCGCCGTCGAGGCCTGGAACGTGATGCCCGAGCTGCTCGTGCAGCACGCCATCAACTGCGCCTACTCCGAGGCGGTCGGCATGCCGAGGGAGGACATCTGCCTGAGCACCGTGCCGCCGGACGCGGCCCCGGCGCCGTGCATGCGCATGGACCTGCCGTACGCCGTCGCCCTGCGCGACCTCTTCGGCGAGTACAAGATGCGCGCCCAGGAGAACACGCGCTACATGGAGGCCGACGGCCGCGACGCCACCGTGAGCCACGTCATGAACCTGATGATCAGCCGGCTCACCAGCGCCGACATCCAGAGCACGATCACTCCGGACGAGGGCCGCAACGTGCCGTGGCACTACAACAACGTGGCGGCGGTGAACACGGCCAAGCAGAGCCTCGTGGGCATGGACGGCCTGCGTGAGATGGTCAAGATCGACCGGGACGCGCCGGAGCTCAAAGCCAAGGTGCGCGAGATCAAGGAGCGCGCCGTCCTGTTCCTCGAGGCGATGCTCAAGGACGGCGGCTACTTCGCCGCCGTGGAGCAGGCGTATTTCGTCGACTCCGGCATCTACCCTGAGACGCACGACGACGGCATCGCCCGCAAGAGCGACGGCGGCGTGGCGGCGGGGACCATCGTCGAGCGCGCCGCCGACTACCTGGCGCCGGTGTGCCACCACTTCGGCGAGAACCACCTGCCGGAGGGTTTGGGGCGCGCCTGCGACCTCATCGGCGGCTGCACGCTGTGCGACCCCGACAAGGTCCCGTTCATCGATGAGCTCGACCCCGATGACAACGTCAACGCGAGGCTGGCCCAGACGGCCGAGCTCCGCGCGAAGGGCCTGCTCAAGCCCGAGGTCGAGTGGGCCGCCGACGGCTGGGTCGTGGTGACGCTGTTCCTGCCGGCCGCGGCGCGCGTGGCCCAGGCCGCGGCCCTCGAGTTCGGCAGGGCCATGAACCTGCACGACTGCGAGGTCATCAACACGCAGGTCATGCACCCGGCCGAGGGCACCTACGTCGAGATGAAGGGCCGGCTCGAGGTGGTCGTCGACCCGGCCCGCCTTGTCATCCCGCCCGAGCCCGTCGTCATGAAGGACGCGGAGCTCAAAGCGTTCGTCACCGGCCACAAGCTCAAGTGCGTGGCCGCGACAGTCGGCGAGGACGAGCACTCCGTGGGCATGCGCGAGATCATCGACATCAAGCACGGCGGCCTCGAGAAGTGGGGCTTCGCCTGCGAGTACCTGGGCACCAGTGTCCCGGTCGAGAAGGTCCTGGACGCGGCCGTCGAGCACGCCGCCCAGATCGTCCTCATCAGCACGATCATCACGCACGGCGACATGCACCGCACCAACATGGAGAAGCTCGCGGACCTGGCCGTGGAGAAGGGCGTGCGGGACGGGCTGCTGCTCATCGCCGGCGGCACCCAGGTCACCGACGAGCTGGCGCGCTCGTGGGGCATGGACGCCGGCTTCGGGCGTGGCACCAAGGGCATCCACGTGGCCTCGTTCATCGTCGAGACGATGCGTGGGCGGGGGATGTGAAGCGCCACATCCCCCGCCCGATCAGCGGTCCGGCCGCGCGCGGAGAGAACGGCCGCGCGCGGCCGGCCGTGCGTGTCCCGAGCCCGGCCGGGCCGTCCTCACGCGTCCCTGTGGTACTTGAAGGAGACGCTCACTTTGGCGCGGTAGGCGACCACCTTGTTGTCGATGATGTGCATGTCGAGCTTCGTCACCTCCGCCACGCGCAGGTCCTCGAGGTGAGAGGCTGCCTCCTCCACAGCGATCGTCGCGGCCTCCTCCCAGGACGTGTCGCTCGTACCGATGATCTCGATCACCTTGTAGACGCTGCCGGCCATGGCTCCTCCTCCGTCGGTGGTGGCTCGTAGTTGCATATCCTCCACCGAACGGCCTCGGATGCAGCGTTGTCGCGCTCGCGGCCTGCTCGCCTCTGCAGGGACGCGAGTCGGCGCGATGAACTGCCGATACTCGGGAGAAGGCAACGCGGCGAGAGGGGAGTCCATGGCACGGCTGTTCATGATCTTGACCTACATCTTCGGAGGCGGCGGGGTGGCGCTCGCCTTCTACTTCCTCGGGAGATCCGGCTCCGGCGCGGACGAGGCCATGACCGTCCTCACCCTCTGTCTGTGCGTGGTCGTCGGCGGCCTGAGCTGGGTGCGTCACTTCCTGCTGTGGAAGAGTGACGCGAAGCTCCTCGGCGTTGCCGGCCAGTCGCCGTTCTTTCACTGGGAGGTCGGCTTCGCCAACGGCGCGTTCGCCTTGGCCGGCCTGCTGACCTTCGTCCTCGACTGGGGTGTGTACGCCATGGGGGCGGTCGTCCTGGCCTACGCGTTCTACCTGTTGCAGGCGTCGATCCTGCACGGCTGGCGCTACTTCAGCGGCCAGAGCCGCACGCCTGCGCGTCTGTGGGGGTCGTTCGTCGGTCTCACGGCGATGTGCATCATGGTCATCGCAGCGGCGTCCATCGCGATGGCGAACGCCGAGCAGGTGCTGTCCTGACGTGACGCGTGTGCCGTGAGTACCGTCCACCGCACACCAGTCGACGCCCTGGTCGCCGAGATCGGCTCGACGACGACCGTCGTCTCCGCCTTCGGAGGCCTGCGGGACTGGCCGGCTGCGACGCCCCGGCTGATCGGCCAGGGCGTCGCCGCGACCACCGTCGCCGAGGGCGACGTCACGGCGGGCCTGGGTGAGGCGCGGGGCCGGCTCGAGGAGGCCGCAGGCCCGCTCGAGCCGGCGGTCACGCTGGCCACGAGCTCGGCCGCCGGCGGCCTGCGCATGACCGTGCACGGCCTCACCCAGAAGATGACGGCCATGGCCGCGCGCGAGGCCGCGCTGGGGGCCGGCGCGGTGGTCAAGTACCAGACCGCCGGGCGCCTGCGCGATCGCGATCTGCGGCGCATCGAGGAGGTGGCCCCCAATCTGGTCCTGCTCGCCGGAGGCGTGGAGGGCGGCGACTGCGACACGGTGCTCCACAACGCGGAGCGCCTCGCCGAGCTGAGACTCAGGCCGATCGTCGTATACGCCGGCAACTCGGTCGTCCGTGCCGATGCACGGGAGCTGCTGGAACGCGCCGGCTTCACGGTGCGGCCCACGAGCAACGTCTATCCGGCCATCGACGAGCTCGACATCGTGCCGGCACGGGCGGTCATCCACGACGCCTTCGAGGAGCACATCATCCACGCTCCGGGCATGGAGCGCATCGGGGAGATCGTAGACGGGCGCATCCTGCCCACGCCGGGGGCGGTGCTGATCGCCGCCGAGCTGCTCGCCGCCGAGGTCGGGGACCTCGTCGTGGTCGATGTCGGCGGCGCCACCACCGACGTCCACTCGGTCACCGACGGCAGCCTCGAGCTCGCGGCCCTCATGACCGAGCCGCAGCCGCACAGCAAGCGCACCGTGGAGGGCGACCTCGGCACCTACGTCAGCGCGCCGCACGTGGTGGAGATGCTGGAGTCGCAGAAGAGGCCGGTTCACCTGCCGCCGGCGCTGCCGCGCACGCCGGAGGAGGTCGCGGCGGCGCTCACGCTCACGCACTTCGCCGCCGTGACCGCCGTGCAGCGCCACGCCGGCGAGCTCTCGTACCTGTACACGCCTTCGGGGCGCCAGACGGTGGCCCGCGGGCGCGACCTGACGGCCTGCCGCCTGCTGGTCGGCACCGGCGGAGCGCTCACGCGTCTGCCGGGCGGCGAGGGTGTCCTCGCGGACGCGCGCGCGAGAGACGGGGGCGGGCAGCGCCTGCTGCCTCCGCCGGACGCGCGCATCGCCCTCGACCGGGACTACGTCTTCGCCTGCGGCGGCGCTCTGCTGTCGCACTTCGAGGCCGGCGCCGTGCTGAGCCTGCTGGTCCGCAGCGCCGGCCTCTGACCCGCCGGTCGGGCGAGCAGAGCTGCTTCGCCCGGCCCGCCTTCCCCTCAAGCTCGCCTCCGCTGCCGCCGATAGCCCCCACAGTCGAGAGGGAGGGGACAGTGAGTACTATCATCGTCATCGTCGTCGCGCTCGTCGTCGCGACGATCCACCTGTACGTCAGCAAGCAGCCGCGTACCGCCCGTCGCAAGCTGGACCTCTACCTGTTGTACACGCTCGTCGTGGGCGTGGGCGCAGGAGGGCTGTTCGGGGCCATGGGGCATCTCTTCGCGCCCGATCGGGTGGCGGAGCAACTCGGCTGGGCGACCGGGAGCCCGTTCCAGACCGAGGTCGGTCTCTTCGACCTGGCCTTCGGCGTGCTCGGCATCTGCTGCATCTGGATCCGCGGTCAGTGGTGGTACGCGGTGACGGTCGGCTGGACGGTGTTCGCAGTCGGCGCCGGCATCAACCACCTGCTGCTCACGGGGGAGGCTCAGGGCGGCGCCCTGAACGCCGGTTCGGTGCTCCCGGACCTCATCGTCCCGGCACTGCTCATCGTGCTGCTCGTCGTCCGTCACCGACTCGCCGGCTCCGCCCGCACCGCAGGGGCCGGCGCGCTCACCCAGTCCTGACGCGTCCCGGACGTGACTGCAGTGTCCGCCCCCTCGCTGACTTGCTGCACCGCCGGTGACGCCGCCTCCTGCGCTTCCCCTTGGTTCCGTCGAATCCGTCCTCGCGGTGTGTGATGCTTGCACTCCCTTGGGGCATCCACTCTGCACATGACGGCGTCAACACATCCAGCGCTCGAGGCCTTCACGCCCCAGGTACGTGAGTGGTTCGCGCGGGCCTTCGCCGATCCCACGCCCGCCCAGGTGCAGGCGTGGCCGGCGATCGCCTCGGGGCGGCATGCGCTCATCTCGGCGCCCACCGGCTCGGGCAAGACGCTCGCTGCCTTCCTCTGGGCTCTGGACCGCTTCGTCGCCGAGCCGCCGCCCGCCGATGCCAGGCAGCGGCGCACGCGGCTCGTCTACGTGTCGCCCCTCAAGGCGCTCGGCTACGACGTGGAGCGCAACCTGCGCGCGCCGCTCCGCGGCATCGGCGCCGACGTGCGCGTGGCCGTCCGCACCGGCGACACGCCGCAGCGCGAGCGCCGCGACATGCTCAAGACGCCGCCCGACATCCTCATCACCACGCCCGAGTCCCTGTACCTCATGCTCACCTCGCAGGCGCGCGAGCTCTTCGCGGGCACGGAGTGGGTCATCGTCGACGAGATCCACGCGGTTGCGCAGACGAAACGCGGGGCGCACCTCGCGCTCACGTTGGAGCGCCTGGCCCACCAGGCGGGGCGCGACGTGCAGCGCATCGGCCTGTCCGCCACCCAGCGGCCGCTTGACGAGGTGGCCCGCTTCCTCGCAGGGCCCCAGCGGGAATGCACGGTGGTCGACGCCGGCGTGCGCAAGCCGCTCGACTTGCGCATCCACGTGCCCGTGGAGTCCATGGTCGAGCCCGGCGCTCCGCTGGACCTCGATGCGGTGCCCGGCGGCGAGGCCACCAGGCGCAGCATCTGGCCGGCTATTTACCCAGAGCTTCTGCGCCTGGTCCGGGCGCACCGTTCCACGCTCGTCTTCGTGAACGACCGGCGGGCGGCCGAGCGCATCGCCCTGCGGCTCAACGACCTGGCGGCGCGCGAGGGCGAGGGTGGGAGCGCGGGCGAGTGGGGCGGCGCGCCGGCCGGCCCCACGGCCGGGCCGGCCGGCGCGCCGCCCCGGGAGATCGCCCGCGCCCACCACGGTTCTCTCGCGCGCGAGGAGCGTCTCGTCATCGAGGAGCAGCTCAAGGCCGGGCAGCTGCCCTGCCTGGTGGCGACGTCTTCGCTCGAGCTGGGCATCGATATGGGCGCTCTCGACCTCGTCATCCAGGTGGAGTCCCCCAAGTCGGTCACCCGAGGTTTGCAGCGCATCGGCCGCGCCGGTCACGGCGTCGGCGAGGTGTCGCGCGGCCGCATCTTCCCGAAGTTCCGCGCCGACCTGCTCGAGTGCGCCGTGGTGGCACGGCGCATGCGCGAGGGTCTCATCGAGACGACGGTGGTGCCCCGCAATCCTCTGGACGTGCTTGCCCAGCAGGTGGTCGCCATGGCCGCGAGCGCCGGCGACGAGGGCGTGGCGGTCGCCGACCTCCACGCCCTTGCCCGGCGCACCTGGACGTACGCCGACCTCGAGCTGCGCCAGCTGGAGAACGTCCTCGACATGCTCGACGGCCGCTACCCGTCGCGCGAGTTCGCCGAGCTGCGGCCCCGCCTCGTGTGGGACCGCATCGCCGGCACCGTGCGCGCCCGCCCCGGGGCGCGGTCGCTCGCCGTCGCCAACGCCGGCACCATCCCGGACCGCGGGCTGTTCAGCGTCAATCTGCCTGACGGCCGCCGCGTGGGGGAGCTGGACGAGGAGATGGTGTACGAGGCGCGGGCGGGGCAGACCTTCTTGCTCGGGGCCACGTCCTGGCGCATCGAGCAGATCACGCGCGACAGGGTCGTGGTCACCCCGGCGCCGGGAGTGCCTGGGGCCGTGCCGTTCTGGCACGGCGAGAGCGTCGGCCGGCCGCGTGAGCTGGGCGAGGCCATCGGCGCGTTCACGCGCTGGGCCGTGCGCCAGGACGAGGCCACGCTGGGCCGCGAGTACGACCTCGACGAGCTGGCGGCGAGCAACTTGCTGGCCTTTCTCAAGGACCAGGAGGCGGCGACGGGCGTGGTGCCCTCCGACCGCACCCTGGTCGCGGAGCGCTTCCGTGACGAGATCGGCGACTGGCGGTTGTGCCTGCTCTCGCCCTACGGCGGCCGGGTGCACGCCGCCTGGGCCCTGGCGCTCTCGGCGCGCATCCGCGACACCTTCGGCCTGGAGGCCGACGCCATCTGGTCGGACGACGGTGTCATCGTGCACCTGCCGGACGCGGACGATCCTCCGGGGGCCGAGCTCGTCCTCGTCGAGCCTGACGAGGCGGAGGAGCTCGTGGTCGCGGAGCTCGGGTCGAGCGCGCTCTTCGGCGCGCGCTTCCGCGAGAACGCGGCGCGCGCCTTGCTCATCCCGCGCGCCTACCCGGGACGCCGTACGCCGCTCTGGCAGCAGCGCCTCAAGGCGCAGTCGCTGTTGGAGGTCGCACGCCGCTACCCGCAGTTCCCCATCGTGCTCGAGACCTACCGTGAGTGCCTGCGCGACGTGCTCGACGTTCCGGGGCTCGTCGACGTGCTTCGCAAGGTCCACACGCGGGAACTCTCGCTCGTCGAGGTCGAGACCCAGACGGCGTCCCCGTTCGCCTCGTCGCTGCTCTTCGACTACGTGGCGACCTACATGTACGAGGGGGACACGCCGGCGGCCGAACGCCGCGCCGTCGCCCTGGCCCTGGACCGCGACCTGCTTCGCGAGCTGCTTGGGCAGGAGGAGCTGCGCGACCTCATCGACCCCGGTGCCCTCGAGCAGGTGGAGGACGACCTGCAGCACCGCTCCGATCAGTCGCGCGCCCGCAGCGCCGACGCGCTGCACGACGTGCTCAGGCGCGTCGGCGACCTGACGGCAGCGGAGGGGGCCCAGCGGGCCGAGCCCGCGGATGCGGCCGCCGCTTGGCTCGCGCGCCTCGAGGACGAGCGCCGCGCGGTGCGCGCTCGCGTCGGCGGGGAGGTACGCTGGTTCGCCGCCGAGGACGCCGGCCTGTACCGCGACGCCCTGGGCGTGGTGCCTCCGGCAGGGCTGCCCGAGGTGTTCCTCGAGGACGTCCCCGACGCCATGCTGCAGGTCGTGCGGCGCTTCGCACGCACGCACGGGCCGTTCGAGACCGGCGAGGTACAGGCCCGTTTCGGCCTCGACGTGAGCCCGGCGCTGGCGCAGCTGGAGCGCGCCGGTGAGCTGGTACGCGGGGAGCTGCGTCCGCTGGGCACGCAACGGGAGTGGTGCGACCCGGACGTGTTGCGCCGTCTGCGCAGGGCCTCGCTGGCCGTCCTGCGCAAGGAGATCGAACCAGTCGCCCAGGAGACGCTGGCGCGCTTCGCCCCCGCCTGGCAGGGCGTGGACCGCCATGCCCCGCCCGGCGCCGGCGTCGCGCGGTTGCGCGACGTGCTGGCGCCGCTCCAGGGCCTGCCGCTGGCGCCCGAGGTCTGGGAGAACGAGGTACTGCCGCGGCGGCTCGGCGCCTACTCGCAGTACTGGCTGGACGAGCTCTGCGCCAACGGCGAGGTGGTCTGGGTCGGGGCGGGCTCGCTTGGCGGGCGTACGGGGCGCGTCGCCTTGTACTTCCGCGACGACGCGCCCCTGCTGGGGCCCCCGCCCGGCCCGCGTGAGGTCCCCGACCGCGACCTGCACGAGGCCCTGCGAGAGCGTCTCGGCCTCGGGGCCTGCTTCTTCACCGACCTGCTGCTGGAACACCCGGAGGCCGGCGCCGAGGAGCTGCGCCGCGCGTTGTGGGATCTCGTGTGGGCTGGCGAGGTGACCAACGACCAGTTCGCGCCGCTGCGCGCCGGGGCATCGGCGGCCGGCCGGAGCAGGACGCCTTCGTCCTCGCCGGTACCCGCGCACCCGCAGCTCCGTCCGGCCGCGGGCCGCTTCCGCCGCCGCGGCCGGGGCACGCCGCCCCTGCAGGGCCGCTGGTCGCTCACGCGACAGCTCTTCGGCCCCGATGTCGAGCCGGAGGCGCGCCGCCGCGCCTGGGCCGAGCTGCTCCTGGAGCGTTACGGCGTCATCACGCGCGAGCTGGTGCGTGCCGAGGGGTACCCGGGCGGATTCGCGGCGCTCTACCCGGCGCTCTCCGCCCTGGAGACCGTCGGCGCCGCGCGGCGGGGGTACTTCGTGGAGGGGCTCGGCGCCGCCCAGTTCGCCCTGCCCGGCGCCGTCGACCGGCTGCGGGCGCAGGAGGAGGTGCCGAACGAGGGCATGGTGCTCGCCGTTGCCGACCCGGCCCAGCTGTACGGCGCCGGGCTGCGCTGGCCCCACCCTGACGTGCGCCCGCCGGCCCGCCGCCCCGGCGCGCTGCTGGTCACCGTGGCAGGCCGCCCGGCGCTCTCCGTGCACCCGCGCGGTCACAGCCTGCGCGTGCAGGGCCGGCCGGACGACGTGCGGCCGGCCCTGCAGGCGCTCGCCGCGGCGGTCCTGGCCGGGGGACGTCTGCGCCGGCTCGTGGTGCACACCATCGACGGCGAGCCGGCGGTGGCCAGCCCGCTCGCCGGCCGCCTGGTCGCCCTGGGCTTCCGTCAGGAGCTCAACGAGTTCGCCCTGAGCGCCGGGGATGCCTGAGGGCGACACCATCCACCACTCCGCCCGGCGCATCCGCGCCGGCTCGAGGGGCGCGTGCTCGACGTCGTCCTCACGCCGCACCCGCGGTTCGGCCGCGACCGCTGGCCCGAGCGTCTGACGGGCCGCGCGGTCGAGGCCATCGAGGCGCGGGAGCACCTGCTGCTGCGCCGGCCCTCATCCACGCCGCGGCCAGGCGGACGAAACCGCACCACGTAGTGGTGTCCGCGGGCCAGCCTGAGGCGCACCGGCCCGGCGACGCGTTCTGGCCGTCAGACCACCCGGACCGGCCTGAGCGCAGGCCCGGCGACAGCTCGGCCCGATGCGGCCCTGGCCGCACCCTCAAGGCCCCTCGCGACTGTGACGATAGGCAGGACTAACGGGGAGGTGACGTCGCAGGGTGGAGAAGTATCGGCAACGTGATAGAGTGCCCCGAACGCTCGCGCCCGCGGCGCGGATGTGCTTGCCTGCGCAAGTATTGCTGGCCGTGGTGCGATGTGTTTAGATGGGCGACGTCCGGGACAGTTGTCACGAGGAGGGTGCTTGTCTGGAACAAGGGCGTGGCCTGCTATGCCTGGAGGGGCTAAGTTCTTGGCTTCCCCCGGCGTTCCATGAAGGGAGAACCGCGGTCTCGTCGAAGGGCACATCTGCCGGCGAGGATCGCGGGCGCTTTTGGTCATTCTATCGCTGTGCACCTGCGGCGGTAGTTGAGATATAGTCAAGTGAAGCTCCAAGAAGTACTACGTACCAGGGCAACAAGAATCAGGAGGTCCAGAGTGATGAGGAGTTCAGGGAGCAAGCGGTCTCTGCGGGTGGCATTCGCCGTGCTGCTCGTGCTGGCCGCGCTCGCCATCGCCGCCCCGGCGGCGCTCGCGCACGGCAGCATCGCAGGCACGGTGACGTCCGTCGCAGACGGCACCCCGCTCGAGAACATCAACGTCTACGCGTTCGACCCGGCGCTCGTCACCGGGCTCAGCCCCGCCCTCGTGCCGGATCTGAGCAAAGCCGCGGGTATGGGCGTCACCGACGGCGCCGGTCAGTACGTCATCCTCGACCTGCCCGGCGGTCCCATCGCGAACCCGACCGAGTACCTGGTCTGGTTCCAGGACATGATCCCCTTCAACCACTACGTGGCGCAGTGGTTCCTCGGCTGCTCGCCGTATGACCCGAACCGGCCCGCTCCGACGCTCGTCCCCGTGGTCGACAACGAGCGCACCCTCGGCATCGACGACGCCCTCGTGGGCGCCTGCACGATCTCCGGCAACGTCGGCGGGATCCCCGGTATCGAGGTCTACGTGTGGACCCCGGAGATGGGCAGCTTCCAGGCGATTTCGCTGAGAACGTGATGGGCGGCGACGCCGTCCCCGACGCCGTCAGCGACATCAACGGTGACTACGCGGTCGAGGAGCTCAACCCGACCGGCGGCGCCGGCCCGGCTTCTTACGGCGTGCTGTTCTACGACCCCAGCGGCACCTACGCGCCGCAGTGGTGGGGTAACGGGCAGGCTCCGTGGTACTCCCCCGATCCGCTCACGCAGCCCTTCGGCACGGTCGACATGACCGCCAGCGTCGAGCAGCTCGATCTGGCCGGCACCATCGCCGGCTCCGTCGACGGCGACGTCGGCGACATGACCGAGTACGACCTCGAGGGCATCGAGGTCTCCGTCTTCGCGGCCTTCGGCGATGACTGGATGTTCATGGGCCAGGACGTGTCCGACAGCAACGGGCGCTTCTCCATCACCGGCCTGCCCGTGGGCACCTACTTCGTCCGCTTCACCGACCCCACGGGCGACTACTTCGACAAGTGGTTCGCCGAATGGTCCTACGCCGCCGCCGCCACCGGCAACCCGTGGACTGACGGCGCCGACCTCGTCGAGATCGACGACCCCGGCTACCAGGACAACGGCGTCTACGCGCTCATGAAGCCGATCCCCTACATCGACTTCGTGCACCCGCCGTTCGGCGTGAACGACGGTCCTGACCGTTACGAGACCGAGCTCGCCTTCAGCGGCTGGGGCCTGAACTTCGTCGAGTTCGTCGATATCTGGAAGCCGGGCCTGCCGCCGTTCACCATCACCAAGCTGGGCTTCTGGTCCGACTCGACCTTCGCGGCCACCGGCGTCTACAACCTGGCCGCGCCGCTGGCCCCGACCGGCACCTACGTCGTCTCCGCTTGGTACTACGACTACTACCTCGAGGACTGGACCTGGACCTACCTCTACAACTCCTTCCAGGTCGTGAACAGCTGGGTGCCGACCGTCCCGCCCACGCCGCCGTCGCCGACCACCCCGGTGCTCCCGGCTGAGCCCACGCCGATCGTCACCCCGCAGCCGCCCGCGCCGCAGCCCCCGGCTGCGCCGGTCGCCGGCCCCGTCATGGTGAGCGCCGAGAAGGCCGCCGTGAAGAAGGGCGCCATGGCCACCCTGCGCTTCCAGGTCAGCGAGCTCGTCCTGGGCGGCACTGCCGAGGTCAAGGTCGTCATCGCCAACAAGGCCGGCAAGGTCGTCAAGCAGGTCAAGAAGAGCGTCACCATGAACGCTGCCGCGAGCGTCAGCTTCCGCTGCAAGCTCGCCAAGGGCAGCTACACCTACACCGTCAGCGCCGGTGCGGCGTCGGCGTCCAGCACCCTGGTCGTGAAGTAACACTCGCGACCGGAGGACCACGGGCTACGCGCCCTGGCGTGGTCCGTGAGCTACGAGCGGCGGGGCCGGCAGTGAAGCCGGCCCCGCCGCTTTCTTGCGGGTGGTCATCACTCGTCACTGACGCTACTCTGGTCGCGCGGGCTGCTGCTTCTGCGGGCCCGCCGGCTTGAGGACAGTGAGAGCGAGCGGGGAGGGCTGGTGCGGTCAGGAGCGCGGGTCTTGCTGGGGCTGGTGGCGGTGGCCTTCGCCCTGCTGCTCCCGGCGGCCTGTTCCTGGGCGGCTTCGTCCGACGGTGGCAACGCTCCCCTGAACCCGCAGTTCCTGGCGTGGCGTGCCGACCGGCACGGCGCCGGCACAGCCGCCACCGCTGGTGCCCGCTTGGGCATGGTGAGCGCCGGCCTCGCCGACCCCGGCTTGACGCCCAGCCCGGTGGACCCGGCGGTCTTCGCCGGCAGGGCCGTCGCGCCGAAGAGCGTGGCGTACCCGTCATCGTACGACCTTCGACGCCTGGGCCGGGTGAGCCCCGTGCGGGACCAGCTGCCGTTCGGCACCTGCTGGGCCTTCGCCGCCGTGTCGTCGCTCGAATCGGCGATGCTGCCTGCGGACGCCCAGGACTTCTCCGAGGACAACGTGGTGCTCAACGCCGGCTTCGATACCGGCGTGGATTCGGCTTACGACCACGGCGGCACCTTCACCATGAGCACCGCCTACTTCGCCCGCTGGGCGGGCCCGGTTCTGGAGAGCCAGGACCCGTACGGGGACGGCTCCTCGCCGCCGGGCCTCTCCGCAGTGCGCCACGTCCAGGAGGTGCTCTACATCCCCGGCGGTGCGGGCGGGACGGACACCGCGAACATCAAGTACGCCCTCATGACGTACGGGGCGGTGGCGAGCGAGCTGAACATGGAACGGAAGTACCTCCGTGAGGCGAACTCGGCGTACTACTGCTACGGCGGAGACTACGTGAATCACGCCGTCGCGATCGTCGGCTGGGACGACGCGTACTCCGCGGCGAACTTCGCGGCAGCGCCGTCCGGCGACGGGGCCTGGCTGGCGAAGAACAACTGGGGTGCCGGCTGGGGGCAGGACGGGTACTTCTGGATCTCCTACTACGACAAGTTCGCGGGGTCCTCCAAGGCGCTCAATTCGGTGTTCGGCAGCGTGCAGGGGACGGACACGTACACCGACATCTACAGCCACGACGTCCTCGGGCAGGTGACCACGTATGGGCTGGGGCTCACCAAGATGTGGGGGGCCAATGCCTTCACCGCCCACGGAGAGCAGAGCATCGTCGCGCTGGGCTTCTACACGCCCGTGCCGGGGTCGTCGTACACGCTCTACACCGGATCGGACCTGGAGACCCTGCATGAGCAGGGGACGGGACAGATCGGGCTGCCCGGCTATCACACCGTGCGTCTCAAGAGCGCCCTGAGCGTGCACGCGGGGCAGAGGTTCTTCGTAGCGGTGCGCCTGGTCACGCCGGGCACGGAGTATCCGCTGGCCGTCGAGCTGTACCAGCCCGACTACTCGACCAACGCGACGGCCCAAGTGAGCCAGAGCTATGTGCGGACCGACACCATGTCGTGGACGGACCTCACCGACTGGAACGGCAGTGCCAACGTCTGCCTCAAAGCGTACGCCGGCACTCCTGACCCCCCCGCCCTCGAGGACACTACCGCGCCGCGCACGGACGTCGCCGGCGCCGACGATCTCTGGCACTCGGCCCCTGTCACGCTGACCTTCACCGCCAGCGACGGCGGCGCAGCCGTCAGCGGCATCGCGTACACCGAGTACCGGGTGGACGGCGGGGTGTGGGTGCGGGGCACGAGTGCGCGCGTCACCGCGGACGGTGTGCATACCGTGGCGTACCGCTCGGCGGACGCCGCCGGCAACGTGGAGGAGCCCAGGACCTGCACGGTCCGGGTCGACGCGACCGGGCCCGTATGCTCCGCCCGGCCGGTGACGGTGAGGAGGGGCGCCTCTGCCGCCGTCAAGTTCCTCGTGGACGACGGCCTGAGCCCGCAGGTGCGGTACTCGGTGACGGTCAAGTCCGCGAGCGGCGCCGTCAAGCGTGCGACGGGCACCTCCGCCTGGAAGGCTGACGGGGTGTGGCGCACGTGGGCGTTCCCGTGCACGCTCACGCGAGGCACGTACCAGGTCGTGGTGCGCGGGCGCGACCTGGCCGGCAACGCACAATCGGTGATCGGGCGATCCGCCCTGCGCGTCCGCTGACCAGGCGTGAGCGGGTGCCCGCAGACTGAGGAAGGAGCGACCGTGCGTGATCACTCCAGACGAACGCGCTCCGTCGCCGCAGCCGTCGTCACTACGCTCATGCTCGCCGCAGCGACTGTGCTGGCGCTTCCGACATCCTCGCGCGCGACCACCCTCCAGCACCTCACCGTGAGGCAGCTTTCGCGGCACGCGGTCTCCGTGGTCGTCGGCGAGGTGCTGTCCACGAGGACGCAGGAGACGGCCTCTGGAGTGCGGACGGCGGTGCGCCTGCGGGTCGTCCGCACCCTCAACGGCGCGGAGCGCAGGGTCATGACCGTGTATGTGCCGGGCGGTGTGCTGCCTGACGGCACGCGGGTGCTGGTGAGCGGCATGCCCTCGTTCTCCGTGGGCGAGACCAGCGTCGTGTTCGTGGACGTGTACGGCTGGGTGGTCGGCGGGTTCCAGGGCGAGCTCGCCGTGGACGAGGGCTCTGTGGAGTCCACCGGCGAGTCGCTGGGAGCCTTCGGGCGGCGTGTGCAGCGCGCGCTCGGGCAGGAGGCCGGCGCAGGGGCGGCGTCGCAGGGTCAGACCCCGGCCGGCGACTCCGGGGGAGCGACTGAGGCCGCGTCGAACCTCTCGACGCCCACCGTCACCGGCGTCAGCCCCTCCTCGGCGTCAGCCGGCACGAACAGCCTTGTGACCATCAGCGGCAGCGGCTTCGGGTCGATCGCCGGCCAAGTGTACTTCTCGTACGGACGCAAGGGCGTCATGCGGATCGCCTCCAACTCGGTGCGGTCGTGGAGCGACGGCTCCATCACCTGCAGCGTCCCCACCGGCATCATCGACGACTACGCGGCCTCGGCGGGCACCGGCCCCGTGACGGTGAGTACGGCGCTCGGGCTGCAGTCCAGCGCCTTCGACGTGACCATCCCCTTCGGCTACGGCGGGGCGAAGTGGCTTTCTCCCACGGTCGCGTACCGCATCAACACGTCGGGGATCGACGACGCGCTGCGCACGAGCCTCGTCGAGGCCGGTGCGGCCGCGTGGAGCGCGACGGGTTCCGGCCTGCGGTTCGTCGCCGGCGGCCCGACCACAGCCGCGCTCGCGATGGACGGCATCAACGTGATCTCGTGGGCCGACGGCATGCCGTCCGGCGTGCTGGCGATGAGCTACTCCGACCAGCGCGGCGGCGTCATCTCCGAGGCCGACGTGCAGTTCAGCAACGACTACCTGTGGAGCGACGGCGCGACCGGCTCGGGTTCCTATGACATCCAGAGCATCACCACGCACGAGATGGGCCACTGGCTGGTGCTGCTGGACCAGTACATGACGGCGGACTCCCACAAGATCATGTACGGGTACGGCGACGACGACCAGCAGAAGCGCACGCCCACCGCCGACGACGTCGCCGGGATCACCTGGATCTACCCGGGGGCAGGTCCGTCACCGACGCCCACCCCGACGCCGACGCCTACCCCGACGCCCACGGTGACCCCGACACCGTTGCCGAGCCCGAGCAGGGGCGACGTGGGCCCGGTGTGCAACGTGAAGAACGCGACCGTGAAACGCCACGGCATCGCCCGCATCCAGTACATGGTCGTCGACGACTTCGACCTGGTGGTCGCGCGGGCCATCGCCGTGACTACGAAGGGCGGCACGGTCAAGAAGCGCTGGGCGGGCGTGACGCAGAGCTCGACCGCCTGGCAGTCCTTCAGGTTCAAGTGCGACCTGCGCAAGGGGACGTACCGCATCGTCGTCAACGCCGAGGACCTCGTGGGGCACCCGGCCAGCGTCGTGGGTCGCGCTACGCTCACGGTGAAGTAGGCACGGGAGCGGCCGGCGGGGGTCTGCGCTTCGCACAGGCGGGCTGGCCCGACCGAGGACGCACGGGCGCCTTTCGCCGGACCCGCCCCGTGCCGGCCGGGCTCCGCCGGCGCCCGAGCTTTGCCGCCGGCGTCCGCCGGCATATACTCACTTGCATAGGTCTTATGCAAGGGAGGGTCCGCTGGATCGAGCGACGCTGCACGTCGACCTGAAGAAGGTCGTGCACAACGCGCGCTGCGTCACGGACGCGCTCGGCGCACTTGCGGTCGTCGGCGTCACCAAGGTGACCTGCGGCACCCCTGAGGTAGGGGAGGCGCTACTGGCCGGCGGCGCCGTCGCACTGGGAGAGTCACGTCTGGAGAACGCCCAGCGCCTGCGCGACGCCGGCCTCACCGCGCCCATCTGGTTGCTGCGGGCGCCGACTCCCGAGCTCGCCGACGACGCCGTCCGTCTCTGCGACGTCTCGCTGCAGAGCGAGGTCGAGACGGCCGTCGCTCTCGACCGGGCCGGTGGGCGGCAGAGCCGCCGGCACGGGGTGATCGCCATGGTCGAGCTCGGCGATCTGCGCGAGGGCATGATGCCGGCCGACCTCCCGGGGTTCGTCGACGCCGTCGAGCGGCTCGAGCACGTCGATCTGGCAGGCATCGGTGTGAACCTCACCTGCTACGGCGCCGTCCGCCCGAGCACGGAGAACCTCGGGCGTCTCGCCGCCCTGGCGGCGGGCGTGGAGCGGCGGATCGGCCGCCCGCTGCGCTTCGTCTCGGGCGGCAACTCCGGCTCCATCCCGCTCGCGCTCGGCGGTGGAGTGCCGTCCGTCGTCAACACGCTGCGCATCGGCGAGAGCATCCTGCTCGGTGTCGACACGCTCACGCGCGAGCCGCTTCCGCTCGGCTTGCACCTCGACGCGTTCGTCGTGGAAGCGCCGGTCGTCGAGTGCCTGGTCAAGCCGTCGCTGCCCGAAGGCGAGACGGCACAGGACGCGTTCGGCCTCGCGCCGGTGTTCGAGGACCGCGGCCTGCGGTGGCGCGCCATCTGCGCCCTCGGGCGCCAGGACGCGCCGCCCGAGGGCCTGCGGCCCGTCGACCCGCGCGTCCTGGTCCTGGGCGCCTCCAGCGACCACCTGATCCTGGACGTGCACGACGTCGAGCCCCCGCCGGCCCTGGGCGACCCCATCGCCTTCGTGCCGACCTACGCAGCCGCGCTGCAGCTCTTCACGTCCCCCTATATCCGCAAAGTGTTCACTCCGCCGGCCTGACACAGGGATCGTGGCGCGGAGGGACCTCGAATCACAGGAGTGAGCATGGCCAGAAAGACGCGAGTCCTCATCATGGGAGCCGCGGGGCGCGACTTCCACAACTTCAACACCTTCTTTCGCGACAACGAGCTCTACGAGGTGGTGGCCTTCACGGCCACGCAGATCCCCTACATCGACGAGCGCAAGTACCCGGCGGAACTGGCCGGCGCGCTGTACCCCGCCGGTATCCCGATCCACGACGAGTCCGAGCTCGAGGACCTCGTGCGTGAGCTCGACGTCGACCAGGTCGTGTTCGCCTACAGCGACGTGCCCTATGAGTACGTGATGCACCGCTCCGCGCGCGTCAACGCGCTGGGCGCCGATTTCCGCCTCATGGGCCCCGAGCACACCATGGTCAAGAGCACCAAGCCGGTGATCGCCGTCTGCGCCGTGCGCACCGGCGCCGGCAAGAGCCAGACCACGCGCAAGATCCAGACCATGCTGCGCGAGGCGGGCAAGAAGGTCGTCTCCATCCGCCACCCCATGCCGTACGGCGACCTGGTGGCGCAGCGCGTGCAGCGGTACGCGACGCTCGACGACCTCAAGAAGTACGACTGCACCATCGAGGAGATGGAGGAGTACGAGCCGCACGTGGTGGCGGGCAACGTCATCTACGCCGGCGTGGACTATGAGGCCATCGTGCGCGAGGCCGAGAAGGAAGCGGACGTCATCCTCTGGGACGGCGGCAACAACGACTACAGCTTCTACAAGGCCGACCTGTACATCACGGTCGCCGACCCGCACCGCCCCGGCGACGGGCTCAGGTACTACCCCGGCGAGGTCAACCTGCGGCTCGCCGACGTCGTGGTGGTCAACAAGATCGACACCGCCGACAGGGCCGGCATCGACGCCGAGATGGCGGCCGTGCGCTCGGTCAACGACAGGGCGCAGCTCATCATGGCGGCCTCGCCGGTCACCGTGGACAGGCCCGGCGAGGTGCGCGGCAAGCGCGTGCTGGTGGTCGAAGACGGACCCACGCTCACTCACGGGGAGATGAAGTACGGCGCCGGCAGCGTGGCCGCCAGGCAGCTCGGCGCCGCCGAGTTCATCGACCCGCGTCCGTTCGCCGTGGGAGAGATCAAGGCGACGTTCGAGAAGTACCCCAACGTCGGTGTGCTGCTGCCGGCCATGGGCTACTCCGACCAGCAGCTCAAGGACCTGGAGACGACCATCAACGCTTCCGGTGCCGACCTGGTCGTCATCGGCACCCCGATGGATCTGCGGCGCATCATCGACGTGAAACTGCCGGCGGTGCAGGTCAGGTACGACCTGCAGGAGATCGGCAGCCCCACGCTCGCCGACGTGCTGAGCGAGCGCGGCTTCATCTGATAGCCTGCGTGTGATCCGACGGCGGCCGGGGCGCCCCGCGCGCTCCGGCCGCCGTCGCGCCGCACGGCGGCGGCGCGACAGAGCCAGAACACGCGAAGGGGGTACCATGCCCGAGAAGGCCAAGCGTCACCTCTCCGAGCTCGATCTCACCGGCCGCAGCTTCCTCACCATCCACGACTTCAAGCCCGCCGAGATCGTCACCCTGCTCGACCTCGCCGCCGAGCTCAAGGACGTACGGAAGCGCCTCATCCCGCACCCGTTCCTCGAGGGCCGTGCCGTGGCCATGATCTTCATGAAGACGAGCACGCGCACGCGCATGAGCTTCGAGGTGGGCATCGAGCAGCTCGGGGCGCAACCCATCTTCCTCAACGCCAACGACATCCAGCTGCGCGTGGGGGAGACCATCAAGGACACCGCCAACGTGATGAGCCGCTACGTGGACTGCATCATGATCCGTACGTTCGCGCAGCAGGACGTCGAAGACCTGGCGGAGTACGGCCAGATCCCGGTCATCAACGGTCTCACCGACACGCACCACCCGTGCCAGGGCATGGCCGACGCTCTGACCGTCCGCGAGCACTGCGGACGCCTCGAGGGCGTCAAGCTGGTGTACGTCGGTGACGGCAACAACGTCACGCACTCGCTCATGGAGGTCGGCGCCAAGACGGGGATGCACGTGGTGGCCTGCACGCCGCAGGACTACCGGCCCGACGCGGAGATCGTGGCACGCGCTCAGGCCGACGCGGCCGACACCGGCGCGACCGTCGCGCTCACCGACGACCTGCGCGCGGCGGTGCAGGGGGCCGACGTCATCTACACCGACACCTTCACGAGCATGGGCCAGGAGGCCGAGCACGACGTGCGCTTGACCGCGCTCAAGGACTACCAGGTGAACATGGACCTGGTGCGCCTCGCGGGACCCCAGGTCAAAGTCATGCACTGCCTGCCGGCGCACTGGGGCGAGGAGATCACCGAAGAGGTGTTGTACTCACCTCACTCGGTGGTGTTCGACCAGGCGGAGAACCGGCTGCACGCGCAGAAGGCCATCATGGCGGCCGTGATCGCCTGACGGAGGACGGCGCGCAGGCTGCGGCCGCGAGGCGAGGCGAGGGGCGGGCCGTCCACACTCGAGGCCCGCCCCTCGGCGTCTCACTTCCAGGTCACGAACCAGGTGAGGCGCCGGTACAGCTCGAACGCGACGGGGTGGCCGAGCAGGAACGGAAGCCAGGCCAGACCCAGGCCTGCGACCGCGCCGACGTACGCCCAGGCAGCCGCGGCGCGGGCCGGAGCGCCTGCGGCGCCGGCCGCGCCCGACCTTCGGGCGCGCAGGCACCACGCGGCCACCGCTGCCGTGCATGCGGCGCCGGCGACGAGAGCCGCGAGGCGCAACCAGCCGGCGCCGCCGGACCAGGCCACACCCTCGCCGAGGCCGGCCAGGCCGAACGCGGCGGCCGTCAGAAGGGCGCCGGCGCCGAACCCCAGGGCCTGCGGCGGGCACGGCGCCTGGCGTGGCGCCAGCCGTGAAAGCGCCGTGGCTACGAGGACGGCCAGGAACGGCACGACCGGCGTCATGTAGTAGATGTACGCCTGTCTCGTGGTGAAGAGCCAAGGCAGGTACAGCACCGCGACCAGCAGCGGGGTGAGCCCGAGGCGCAGGTCGCGCCGCGTCACGGCCTGTACGCCGAGGATGACGAACGCCACGGCGGCGGGCCACCACAGCAGCGGGTTGCCGATCAGCATGAGGCCGGTCGTGCCGCGGTCGCCGGCCGCGAACTTCAGCCAGATGGGATGGACGTCGGCCGGCCACGTGACTGGCCGCGAGGCGAAGCTCACGGTGCCGCGCACGGCCCAGTTGAAGCCGAGCATGTACCTCTGAAGGTGCAGGAAGTCGCCAATGGAGTGGCCTGAGGCGAAGTAGCCGGCGTAGGAGGCCACGTAGACCGCTGCCGACAGGCCCACGAGGACGCCGGCGGCGGCCGCGAAGCGTCGCAGCCCCAGCCTGCGACCGGCGAGGGCGAACAGCAGCAGGGCGGCCACCACGGCCAGGGCGCCGGACCACTTGCTCCCGACGGCGACGCCGCCCGCGAGGCCGCAGAGGACGGTCCACAGCCACAGGCGCTCGCCGGGCGTCGTCGCGCGCAGCGCGCAGTAGACGCACGCCGCCGTACCGAGAGCCACGTAGATGTCGAGGACGGCCAGACGTGACTCGACCACCAGCATCGTGTCGGCGGCCGCCAGCACCGTGGCCGCCAGCGCCCACACGGGCGGCAGCCGCAGGCGTCGCGCCAGGGGGTACACCAGCGCGACGAGCAGCGTGCCGGCGAGCGCCGCCGGCAGGCGCCAGCCCCACGGGCCGTCGCCGAAGACGGCGATGCTGCCGGCTGTGAGCAGCGTGACCAGCCCGGGGTGCGCGAGCGAGCGCGCGGCGCCCGGCCGCCACGACTCGGCGCCGCGCGGGCCCAGATCGCCCCGGAGAAGCGCCGCCGCGTCGTGCGCGTAGTAGTACTCGTCGAACACGTGCTGCGGGAACGTGTCCAGGGCCGCGAAGCGCACCACGGCCGAGACGGCGACGGTGAGGGCGACGAGCGTGAGGATGAGACGCCGGCGGCGTAACGCCCCGGCGTGGGCGGACCGTGTGGTCGGGTCGCCGTGCCCGGCGGCCGGCACTATCAGATCCAGCTGCGGAACCACATGATGTGGTGGAAGTGGTCGACGCTGATGGGGATGTTGAGCACGATGGGGAGGAAGGCCACGCAGATGCCCATGGTGGCCCCCGCGACGACCATGGCCAGCGTCGGCCGCCACGCGCGCAGTTGCGGCAGGGAGAGCGCGATCACAAGAAGCAGGGCGATGAAGACGCCGACGCCCACGTTCACCCACGCCAGCGTCAGGCTCACGCGACTCGGCAGGCTCCAGAAGAACCACTCGGCGGCGCGGCCGGCGTAGTCCCAGAGCAGAGCGGTGGCGACGCCCGAAGCAGCCAGCGCCAGTACGCCGCGGCGGGGCAGTGCGACCTTGCCCGCATACAGCAGGAGCAGGCCGGCGACCAGGATGGCCATGAACGGGGCCACCGGCGTCATGTAGTAGAGGAACGACGTGCGCGACGCCGCGAACCACGGGAAGTACAGCAGTGCCACGATGATCGCCGCCGGCAGGAGGAGGGTGGAGCGGCGGAGCACGGCGAGGACCGCGGCGACGACCAGGCCCAGTGTGGCGAGCCACCACAGAAACGGGTTTCCGATGGCGACCACGCCCTCGTAGATGTGGCCGCCCTTGAAGTAGTACCAGACGGGGCGGTAGTCGATGATCCACGTGTACGAGGGCGAGGCGTACGTGTGCTCCGTCTTGAGGTGCGTGTTGAAGTACACCGCCTGGCGCTGCAGTTCGACGAACTGGCTCCACGTGTGGCCGCTGGCGAAGTACTGCGTGTAGCTCACCAACCAGACGAACGCCGGCACAAGCACCAGTATGCCGGCGGCGATGAGGGCGGAGGGGAGCGCTCTGATCAGGCTCCGCCCGAGTGAGGACGTCGTGTACGTGACGGCCGGTGCGGCCCCGTTCCCGCCACCGGCCTCCTCCGCGCCGCTCGCCCGACGCGCCGCCCGGTAGTCGCGGGCCCAGACGAGCACCAGGATGACGCCCACCACCACCAGGGCCAGGCCGCCCGACCACTTCGTGCCGACGGCCATGCCTCCGGCCAGCGCGCTGAGGACCAGCATCCAGCGTCTGCGCCCGTCTTGGACGTACCTGAGGCCGAGGTAGATGCACAGCACCGTCCACATCGCCACGAACACGTCGAGCGTGGCGATGCGCGACTGGGCGATGCCTAACGGATCGGCCGCGGCCAGACCCAGGGCGATCAGCGCCCAAGGAGGCGGCAGGCCGAGGCGCCGCGCCAGCGGGTACACGAGCGCCAGCATCGCCATGCCGGCGATGACGGCAGGGATGCGCCAGCCGAACGACCGGTCGCCGAAGATCAGGATGCCCACGGCGATCGCGAACTTCCCCATCTCGGGGTGTGGCCAGGACACCTCGTCGCCGGCCTCCCACGGCAGCGGGCCGTCGGTGCCCACGCGGCCGTCCACGATCGCCTTTGCGTCCTTGGCGTAGTAGACCTCATCGAACATGAACTCCGCCGGGTCGGCCAGCTGGTACAGGCGGAGCGCCGCCGACACCAGCAGGATGACGGCGACGATAAAGACAATCCGCTGTCTGCGGGCGGGGTCCTGTATGCGGATCGGCGGTTCGAACACGTGCGGTGCGGTCTCCTCCGGGCTCGGGTCCGGCCCATTATAGGGGGCGCGCATTGTGGGCGCACGGCCGTCGTGATAGAACTCTCAAGGTTTGCCTCCGGCGCTCGCCGTCGGAGGAAGGGGGCGGGCTTTTCCTGCGCGCGCCGCGGCGCGCCATGTCGTATGAGAGTGGAGGACAGGCTACATGGCAGACGAGAAGACGAAGACCGTCCCGGGGACCGAGTTCGGCCCGATGGGGGAGCGCGGGGTCATCATGGCCACGCTCCGCGACGCCTCGGCCAACCCCGGTCCCCTCGGGCTCATGGCATTCGGTATGACCACCGTCCTGCTCAACATCCACAACGCCGGCGCCTACGAGATGAACACCATGATCCTCGCCATGGGCATCTTCTACGGCGGCATCGCGCAGGTCATCGCCGGCATCATGGAGTGGAAGAAGAACAGCACCTTCGGCATGACAGCCTTCCTCAGCTACGGCCTCTTCTGGCTCACGCTGGTCGGCCTCATCGTGTTCCCCAAGTGGATGGGCGTCGACGGCCCCGACGACGTGGCCATGGGCTGGTACCTCATGGCGTGGGGCATCTTCACCGGTCTGATGTTCATCGGTACGCTGCGCATCAACCGTTCGCTGCAGGTGGTGTTCGCCAGCCTCACCATCCTGTTCGTCCTGCTCGCCATCGGCGACTGGACGGGCAACGCCACCATCACCAAGATCGCCGGCTGGGAGGGTATCTTCGTCGGCCTGAGCGCGGTCTACGGTTCCATCGCCCAGATATGGAACGAGCTCTACGGCAGAGTCGTGCTCCCCATCGGGCCGTACAAGAAGTGACCAGCGCGTCTCGCGCATGAAGTCCTGACGACAGGGGCGGGGCGGCCGGAAGGGCCGCCCCGCCCCTGTCGCGTACGTGTGGGAGGTCTCGTGGTGTGCGCGTCGGTGAAGGCGCGGGCCGCCTGCGGCGCCGCGCCCGTCGCCGTCACCACCGCACCGCGTCCACATCGCTCTTGACCCAGCGCACGTCTGCCAGGGTGACGATCATGGCCGGGTCGTAGAGAGGCGGCGGGTAGGTGGACACCTTCGGTCCGAAGTACTGGCGCCCGCCGCCCGTCGCCCACGGACCGAAGCCCGGCTCGTCTGTCATGTCGGCGCACAATCCCCCGACGAGCGCGGCCTTGCGCTTGACGAGGTGGAGGGTCACATTCGTCCCGGTGTTGTCGGCGGGGAGGGCATACACGCGTCGCGCCTCCTCGGGGTAGAGCGGGGGCGAGCCGCCCGGCGTGAACCAGCGCCCCACCGTGGACGTGTCGCACCAGTACCGATGCATGGTCGTCGGGCGGCCGAGGGTGAACACCTGCACCGGGGCGCCCGGGTCGAACGACCGCAGCGTGCTCACGGCCTGGTCCTGCGTCGATCCGCTGATGGCCACCGTCGCGGCGATGACCGCTGCATCCGAGGTCGTGCCTGAGGCGATCACGTGCGGGTCCGGCCAGACGTTCGGGTGTGCGATCACGGCATACTCGACCAGAGTCCCTCCGTCGACGTCCACCACCTGCCAGTCCGTGCTCAGCAGCAGGGCGTAGCGTCCCGGGCGGTTGACGGTCGCCGACGCCGTGGTGTTCACGGCGCCGACCACTGCCCGCTGCTGCAGCCGCATCCAGGCCGTGCCGTCGTGGCGGAAGACCGGGAGGGTGGACTTCCTGAACAGTGCTTTGGGCAACGTGAACGTGAGCGTCACCGGCGAGCCGAAGCGCGAAGTCCTGCCGCCCCAGTCGCAGTCCGCCCCACGCAGGAACACGTTGCGGCGCGGCAACTCGCCCAGGGCTTCGGCCTGCGCCTCGGTCATGCTGTCCAGGTCAGGCGCCGAACGGCCTCGGAGGGCCCCCAGCTTGCCGGTGAGCAGCAAGCCGTGCTCCTGCGCGAGGACGACGGTCGGGAAGGCGCGCGGCGCGTCTGTGCTCAGTACCGGCGCTGCGGGAGCGGACCCCGGGCCCTGCGGCGGCGCGGCGGCGAGGGCCGCCTGGGCTCCGCTGAGCATCGCCAGGGCGAGGAGCGCCCAGATGAGCAGGGCGAAGGCGAGCAGGGCCGTGCGCGGCGGTGCCTGCTCGCGGCCGTTTGCCCGGGCACTCACGACGCGGCGCATCGTCCCTTCACCACCGTCCTCCTCACCTGACTTCTTCTGTCCCGTGCTGCCCGCACCGCGCGTTACGGTGGGTGTTCAGGGTGGCCTCACCAACTCCTATCGGCCCCACCGCGACTCGCCTTGACCGGCCGCCTGCGTGCGGCCGTGGCGGTCCGGCTCGCAGGCGTCCTCGGCGAGCCGGTGCTCTTCGCGTCCGGCCGAGGGGACGATGGCCGGACTGCGCGGCTTGGCGGTGAGGCAGGTGTATCCTGTGCGCCGCAGCGAATCGGTCCGGCGGCGTCGGCCGCCCGTCAGCGGAGGAGAGCATGGCGGCGAACCATCTGTACGAAGGCTGCGCCGGGGTGGCGCGGCGAGTGGCGGCGACGGCGTGAGCGCCGTGCTCGCCGACCTGGTGCTGCGCGGCGCCTCCGAGGTCGTCACGATGAGCGACTCTCCGGCCGCCGGCCTCGGGGCCATTGCCGGAGGCGCTCTTGCCGCGCACGATGGGATCATCGTATGGGTGGGGAGGGAGGCCGACCTCGCCGATGCCGTCGAGTTGGTCCCCGACGCCCTGGACATCGACGCCGAGGGCTGCTGCGTGCTCCCCGGCTTCGTGGACGCGCACACGCACGTGCCGTTCGCGGGGTCACGCGCTGCCGAATACGGCGAGCGGCTGTCCGGGGTGACCTACGCCGAGATCCTCGCCCGCGGCGGTGGCATCAACGTGACCGTCGGGGCGACGCGCCGGACGTCGGAGGAGGACCTGGCGTGTCTGTGCCGCGCGCGCTACGACAGCATGCTGAAGCACGGCACCACCACGGTCGAGGTCAAGAGCGGCTACGGCCTCACGACGGCGGACGAGGCCAAGCAACTCAGGGCCGCCGCCGTGGCGCACCCGCTACGGCGCGAGTACACCTTCCTGGGGGCCCACTTCGTGCCGCCTGAGTACGAGGGCCGCGCCGACGACTACGTGCACGTCGTCTGCGAGGAGATGCTCCCTGCGTGCGCGCCGCTCGTCCAGTGGTGCGACGTGTTCTGCGACGAGGGGGCGTTCACCGTTCCCCAGTCGAGACGCGTCCTGGAGGCGGCGCGGGGTGAGGGACTGAGCCTGCGCATCCACGCCGATGAGATGGCCCGTTCCGGCGGGTCGCTGCTCGCCGCCGAACTCGGATGTGCCTCTGCGGACCACCTCATCCACGCCACGTGGGAGGAGATCCAGGCGCTCAAGGGCGCGGGCGTCGTGGCTGTGATGCTCCCGGGCACCAGCTACACGCTCGGCGTGCAGTTCGCGCCGGCGCGCGCGTTCCTCGAGGCCGGCGTCACCATCGCCCTCGCCACCGACTTCAACCCCGGCAGCTGCAACTCCGAGAACCTGCAATCCATGATCTCCCTGGCTTGCCAGGGCATGAAGCTGACGCCCGACGAGGCTCTGTACGCGGCGACCCGCGGCGGCGCTGCTGCGCTACGACGCGACGATGTAGGCAGCTTGGAGGCCGGCAGGCGCTGCGACTTCGTCGTCCTCAGCGCCGCCAGTCGAAGCGAGCTGCCGTACCACTTCGGCGTGAACCTCGTAGGCGACGTGGTCGTAGGAGGGCGGGTGGTCGTGCACGGCGGCGCGCTGGTGCCGGGCACGTAGGGACCGGCGGCCGGTCCGCACAGCAGTTGCACGCTTTTCCGTCCGGCCTGAGCTCCATACTGCTCCTTGACACGAACACGGGTTCGCCCTAGGCTGTATACGAACACGTGTTCGCTATCGAGGAGGGAACGGTGGAAGGTCTCACGCGGCGGCAGGAGCAGGTGCTCGAGTTCATCCGCGAGAGCGTGCGCGTCAACGGGTACCCGCCCACGGTGCGGGAGATCTGTGTGGGGCTCGATCTCTCGTCGCCGTCCACGGTGCACGCGCACCTCGCCAACCTCGAGCGGCTCGGCTACCTCAAGCGCGACCCCAGCAAGCCGCGCGCCCTCGACCTCGTCCAGAGCCTGCGCCCGCCGCGCCCGCTGCCGCTCATCGGCCGAGTCGCCGCCGGCCAGCCCATCGTCGCCGAGGACAACATCGAGGACTACGTCGACGTGCCGGCCTTCTTGCGGCGCGACGACGGCGACTTCGTCGTCCGGGTCCGCGGCGACTCCATGGTCGGCGCTGGCATCAACGACGGGGACTATCTCGTCGTGCACCCGCAGCAGGAGGTCACCAGGGCCGAGATCGCCGTGGTCCGCATCGACGGGGAGGAGGCCACCGCCAAACACTTCACGCAGGACGGGCCGACGGTCCGCCTCGAGTCCGAGAACGAGAACTACGAGCCGATCGTCGTCGACGCCGGCCGGGTCGAGCTGGTCGGCAAGGTCGTGGGGGTGCTTCGCCAGCTATGAGTACCGTGCCGCTCGCTTCAGTCGTCCTGACCACGCTCGCCGACGCCGTGGACGAGTCTCTCGCCGCCGGGCTGGCGGGCCACGGCGAACCCTGCCTGTGGTGCGGAAGCCGGGCGGTGAGTGTCGTGAGTGCGGACTTCTGGAGCGGCCGGGTCGTCGTTCGCTGCCATGAGTGTGGCAGCGAGCTCAGCGGCTCCGTGCCGCGCCACTTGCGCGGAGTGCCCGCATGACCGCGCGGCACAGCTCCCGCGGCGACTGGCGCGGCCTCACAGTCGTCGGGCCGGCCGGGCCGCGCGACGTCCCCTGCCGTCCCGGCATCGCACGGCGGAGCCGGTCCGGCCGGCGCCAGCTTCGTCGACGCCTCGCCGGCTTGCTGCGCTTCGCCGTCTTCCTCCTGCTCATCTTCATCGCGGTGTGGGCCGGCGTCCGAGTCGCGCACGCGGGCACGGACGCCAGCGTTTACACGGGCCACCAGTACGTCGTGCGCGGCGGCGACACGCTGTGGAACATCGCTGCGGGGGAGTACGGTGAGCGGGCCGACCTGCGCCGTGCCGTGTACGAGATCCGCGAGGTCAATCACCTCCAAGGGGCAGGCCTGCAGCCTGGGGTGCGGCTCACCCTTCCCTACCTGGGCGACTGACTGCCGTACGCTCGTCAGCTGACGGTGCGCCGCAGGGGCACCGGCTACTGAACGCCGGCGCCGGCACCAGGGTCCTTCCTGTCCGCGCGCCTCGCTGTGCCTCGCCTGCGTCCATCTGACTGACGGCACGTCAGCCGGTGTGCGGTATACTTGCCACGCGCCGGGACGTGGCGCAGCCTGGTAGCGCACCTGCTTTGGGAGCAGGGGGCCGGCGGTTCGAATCCGCCCGTCCCGACCAGACGCTCATGCGGGCGGGAGTAGCTCAGTTGGCTAGAGCATCAGCCTTCCAAGCTGAGGGTCGCGGGTTCGAAGCCCGTCTCCCGCTCCACTTTCCCTCACGCGTTGCTGCTCCCACCCGCGGCGGTGTGCGCTACCGCGTTGTGGCACACTGCGCCCCACGGTGCGGCGTGCGCCCGTAGCTCAGCTGGATAGAGCAGGAGACTTCTAATCTTCAGGTCGCAGGTTCGAATCCTGCCGGGCGCGCCACTTCCCTTTCTCACCGCCCATGTGCGGTACGTGCTTTCCACTATGGCTCCGGCACGTATGTTTTGGGTGACACCGGACGAACGGGAGTCACCTGGTGGTTGACGCGGCTTCGCCTGACGCCTGGCGGGCCCTCCGCAGGTGGCCGGCGATGGGTGCGCGGCCCGGGCACGGCCGCCGACGCCGGCTCATGACCAGAGGTGCCGTCCGGCGAGTCAACGGTCGGCCATGGACGTGCCGGACCCCCTCTGCGGTCTCGTCTTGTCTTCATGCTTCACAAGATGGCGTCAATCACGTAAGGTCACCTGAACGGTACGTGTCAATGCGTTCGACAGAAATCGTCCAGGAGGTCCAGGGCACATGAGAAGTCCCCACAGGAGTACGTTGCGCATCACGTTCGCCGTGCTGCTCGTGCTGGCCGCGCTCGCCATCGCCGCCCCGGCGGCGCTCGCGCACGGCAGCATCGCAGGCACGGTGACGTCCGTCGCAGACGGCACCCCGCTCGAGAACATCAACGTCTACGCGTTCGACCCGGCGCTCGTCACCGGGCTCAGCCCCGCCCTCGTGCCGGATCTGAGCAAAGCTGCGGGTATGGGGGTCACCGACGGCGCCGGTCAGTACGTCATCCTCGACCTGCCCGGCGGTCCCATCGCGAACCCGACCGAGTACCTGGTCTGGTTCCAGGACATGATCCCCTTCAACCACTACGTGGCGCAGTGGTTCCTCGGCTGCTCGCCGTATGACCCGAACCGGCCCGCTCCGACGCTCGTCCCCGTGGTCGACAACGAGCGCACCCTCGGCATCGACGACGCCCTCGTGGGCGCCTGCACGATCTCCGGCAACGTCGGCGGGATCCCCGGTATCGAGGTCTACGTCTACACGCCCGAGATGGGCGACCCGTATGACTTCGTCGCGGCCGTCCAGACCGGCGACGCCGTCCCCGACGCCGTCAGCGACATCAACGGTGACTACGCGGTCGAGGAGCTCAACCCGACCGGCGGCGCCGGCCCGGCCGCCTACTGGGTCTACTTCTACGACCCCAGCGGCACCTACGCGCCGGAGTGGTTCGACAACGTGCTGCCGTGGTTCGACGGCACCAGCCTCACGCAGCCCTTCGGCACGGTCGACATGCTCGCCGGCGCCGAGCTCGATCTGGCCGGCACCATCGCCGGCTCCGTCGACGGCGACGTCGGCGACATGACCGAGTACGATCTCGAGGGCATCGAGGTCAGCGTGTACGCGACCGACGGCAAGAGCATCTCGCTCTTCATGGGCATGGCCGTGTCCGACTCCAACGGGCGCTTCGCCATAGACGGCCTGCCCGTGGGTGACTACTTCGTCCGCTTCGACGACTTCAGCGGCGACTACTTCGACAAGTGGTTCAACGTCTGGTCCTACGCCGCCGCCGCCACCGGCGACCCGTTCACGGACGGCGCCCAGATCGTCGAGATCGACGACCCCGGCTACCAGGACAACGGCGTCTACGCGCTCATGAAGCCGATCCCCTACATCGACTTCGTGCACCCGCCGTTCGGCGTGAACGACGGTCCTAACCGTTACGAGACCGAGCTCGCCTTCAGCGGCTGGGGCCTGAACTTCGTCGAGTTCGTCGATATCTGGAAGCCGGGCCTGCCGCCGTTCTTCATCAACAAGCTGGGCTTCTGGTCCGACTCGACCTTCGCGGCCACCGGCGTCTACAACCTGGCCGCGCCGCTGGCCCCGACCGGCACCTACGTCGTCTCCGCTTGGTACTACGACTACTACCTCGAGGACTGGACCTGGACCTACCTCTACAACTCCTTCCAGGTCGTGAACAGCTGGGTGCCGACCGTCCCGCCCACGCCGCCGTCGCCGACCACCCCGGTGCTCCCGGCTGAGCCCACGCCGATCGTCACCCCGCAGCCGCCCGCGCCGCAGCCCCCGGCTGCGCCGGTCGCCGGCCCCGTCATGGTGAGCGCCGAGAAGGCCGCCGTGAAGAAGGGCGCCATGGCCACCCTGCGCTTCCAGGTCAGCGAGCTCGTCCTGGGCGGCACTGCCGAGGTCAAGGTCGTCATCGCCAACAAGGCCGGCAAGGTCGTCAAGCAGGTCAAGAAGAGCGTCACCATGAACGCTGCCGCGAGCGTCAGCTTCCGCTGCAAGCTCGCCAAGGGCAGCTACACCTACACCGTCAGCGCCGGTGCGGCGTCGGCGTCCAGCACCCTGGTCGTGAAGTAACACTCGCGACCGGAGGACCACGGGCCAACGCCCTGGTACAGGCCCGTGGATCGAACGCGGCGGGGCCGGCAGTGAAGCCGGCCCCGCCGCGTCTTGCGGTTGAAACCGACAGGCCGGCTGCCCGGCCGTGACGGCCGCCGATCACGGCTCCGAGCGCACGAGCCGCTTTCGAGGAAGGTGCGCCTCCGTCTCGAGGGCCCGGTCGTCCGCCGTGCGGCGCGGCGGCCGAGCGTGTGGGATCCTCACGCCGCGCATCGAGGGCGCGGACCCGGGACCGGCGTGAGCCCGGGTCGCCGTCTCCGCTTGCCGCTCAGGGATGCCTTGTGACTCGGGCATGCTTCCTGATCCGGAGTGTTTCTGACCTCGTCGTATCTCGCTTGCGCCCCCTGCGCCCACCGCCACCCGCCTGCTCCTGCCGCCCGGATCACGGCCCGTCCAGTCCCACCGGGGTTATGCGACGGATTTGACAGGGTAGGATGGGCAAGCGATGGAGCCTGTGGACGACAGCGCGAGCGAGACTTTACGGCCTTCAGACGCCGGCGGTGAGTCCGCCGTGGCCGCCGTGTTCGACAGAGTCGCGGCGGCCCTCGAAGCCCACGACAAGGCCACGGCCGTGCGGTCGGCGGTCGAGGCCGTGGCGTCCGGGCAGGTGACGATTTCCGAGCTCTACAGAGACGTGCTCACCGCCATTCTCGCCGCGACTGGGACGGCGTGGCAGCGGGGGACCGTCGCGGTCTGGGAGGAGCACCTGGCCAGCGCTGCCGTCCGCACCATCGTCGAGATCCTGTATCCGGGCGTGCTGAAGGCCAAGGCGCAGGCCCCCGCCACCGGGCGGTCCGTGCTGCTGGCCTGCCCGCCTGAGGAGTCGCACGACCTGGGCCTGCGCATGGTGTCGGACCGCTTCGACATGGCGGGCTGGACGACGTACTTCCTCGGCGCGGACACGCCGGTGGACGAGATCGCGGACGCCGCCGCACGCCTTGGTGTGGAGGCCGTCGTCATGAGCTCGTCGACGCACTACCACCGGCTCGAGGTCAGGCACGCGGTCGACGCGCTCAAGCGGGCGCTGCCCAACGTGGACGTCTGGGTCGGCGGTCCCGCCTTCGCCCTGGACACGGCAGGCTGGTCACCGCACGAGATCGTCGATCTCGACGCCCTCCTCGGCACCTGGATCGGCCCGGGCGCGGCTGTACACACGGGCAGCACGGCGCCGGCCGGGGCCCGGACGCCCGCCGACGACGAGCCGGCCGGCGAGAGCGACCACGCAGACGAGCAGGCGGGGGACTGACGCGTGCTGAGCTTCTCCATCGCCGTGCGCTTCCTTCGCAAGAGCCCGGTGCAGTCCATACTTATCGCGGCCGGCATCGCCGTCGGCATCGGCGTTCAGGTGTTCCTCGGGTCGCTGATCATCGGCCTGCAGGAGAGCCTGGTCGACCAGACCATCGGCAGCAGCTCTCAGGTCACGGTCCAGGCCAGGGAACAGGGCGGGGCGGTCGACTACACGGCGCAGGTCAAGGAGGCCATCGCCGAGCAGTCCGCGATCACCACGCAGGTCCCGGTGCGGCAGTTCTCCGCCATCCTGCGCGAGGGCACCGATACCGTGCCCCTTCAGCTGACCGGCGGCGAGCTGTCCCAGCTCGACACGATCTACGACATCACCGGCAAGACCGTCGCCGGTACGGCTGGCCTGGACGGCGCCGATCTCATCGTGGGCAAGGACCTGGCCGACAAGTACGGCCTGAAGCCGGGACAGACGCTCACGCTCGTGCAGCCCGACGGGCAGACGCTGAACGAGACCGTCAGCGCGGTAGTCGACTTCGGCTCATCCCAAGCCAACCTGAGCCTCGGTTTCACCTCCGCGCAGGTGGCGAAGGAGGTCCTCGGCTACACGGACGAGCAGTACTCCGAGATCCAGACCCAGGTGGGCGACGTGTTCGAATCGGCGCAGGTCGCCGACAGTCTGCAGGCAGAACCGGCCATGCAGAATCTCAAGGTCACCGAGTGGCAGGCCGAGAACGCCGATCTGCTTCAGGCGCTGCAGTCGCAGAGCACCTCCAGCTACACCATCCAGTTCTTCGTGCTGGTGGCAGTCGCCCTCGGCATCGCCTCCACACTGGCCATCTCGGCCGTGCAGAAGACGCGCCAGATCGGCATCCTCAAGGCGATGGGCATGCGCGACCGGCAGGCCGGGCGCATCTTCCTCTGGCAGGCGACCATTCTCGGGCTCGTCGGCGCCGGCGCGGGCGTGGTCGTCGGCGTCGGCCTGATCAGTCTGTTCTCGCTCACCGGCGGCAGCCTGACCTTCGGCCCCAAACCCGGCTTCACGGCCATCTCGTTCGCCGTAGGCGTGTTGGTGGCTCTGGGCTCGTCGCTCATCCCGTCGCGCCGCACGTCCAAGCTGGACCCGATCGAGGTGATCCAGGGTGGCTGAGGTGCTCCTCAAGGCCGAGGGCCTGGGCAAGACCTACGGCACGGTGGCGAAGACCGTGGCTCTCAGCGGCGTGGACTTCGAGCTGCACGGCGGGGAGTTCGCCTCGGTGATCGGCCAGTCCGGGTCGGGCAAGTCAACGCTCCTCAACCTCATCGGCCTGCTCGACACGCCCACCGAGGGCCGCGTGGTGCTCAACGGGCACGACACGGTCGCCGCGAGTCGCACGCAGCGCGCCGCCCTGCGCAACGACTTCATAGGGTTCGTGTTCCAGTTCCACTACCTGCTTCCGGAGTTCACGGTGCTGGAGAACGTGGTCATGCCCGGCCGCATCGCCGGCGTCAGCCCGGCGGAGCTCAGGCCGCGGGCCGAGGAGACGCTGGCGCTGCTCGGCCTCGAGGGCCTCGAGAAGAAGAACGCCAACGATCTCTCGGGCGGGCAGAAGCAGCGCGTGGCCATCGCGCGCGCGCTGATGAACCGGCCCGCCCTGGTGCTCGCCGACGAGCCCACCGGCAACCTGGACACGGTCAACACCAAGGCCGTGTACAAGCTGTTCCGGCAGATCAACGAGCAGCTCGGCACGGCCTTCATCATCGTCACGCACGACCGCGGCGTGGCGCAGCAGACCGATCGCATCCTGGAGATCCAGGATGGACGCCTGGAGCAGGACGTGCGCAACACGTACGTCGAGCAGGGGTGACGCGCAGCCCGGGCGTCACTCGCTGCGTCAGGCGTGTGACGCCCGACACCGAAGGTGGTATCGTTTGAGGCCGCCGCACGGTCGAGCCTGCAGTCAGGCCGTCCGGCGGCGTGCACCGGTGGTGGACGTAGCTCAGTTGGTAGAGCTCCAGGTTGTGGCCCTGGCGGTCGCGGGTTCAAGTCCCGTCGTTCACCCCAACCATGTGTGGCACCGGCCGGCGCTACGTGCCGGCTGTCGACGTTAAGTGCGGGTGTGGCGGAACTGGTAGACGCGCTAGACTTAGGATCTGGTGAGCTCTGCTCGTGGAGGTTCAAGTCCTCTCACCCGCACCAGAAGCTCACGCCTGACTCCCGCACAGACCACAGGAGGGGGCGGCCCCGCGGCTTCGCCGCCCCGCCGCCCACCCGACAGACGGAGAACCCACAGTGAAGACGAAGGTCGAACCAGCAGCCGAGAACGAGGTCCTTCTCACCGTCGACGTCCCCGCCGAGGCGGTGAAGCGTGCCTACGACTTCGCCGTCGCCAAGGTACGCAGCGACCTCCAGCTTCCCGGCTTCCGCAAAGGTCGTGTGCCGGTGAGGATCGTGGAGCAGCAGGTCGGCATGGACTACCTGCGCGCCGAGGCGCTTGAGGACGCCATCCCCGAGTGGGGCGACCAGGCGCTTCGCGAGTCCGGGCTCTACGACGACGCCGTCGGCACGTCGGATCTCCAGGCCGGTCCCCTTGACGAGAGCACGGAGTACAGCTTCACCCTCAAGGTCCAGACCCTTCCCGTGCCCGTTCTCGGTGAGTACAAAGGCCTCGAGGTGCCGAAGCGTGAGTTCGAAGTCACCGACGGCCAGGTCGACGCACAGCTCGCCATGCTGCAGGAGCGCCTCGCCAAGTTGCAGCCCGTGGAGGGTCGCGCCGTCCAGAAGGGCGACTTCGTGCTCATGGACTTCAGCGGCACGCACGACGGCGAGCCCATCGAGGGCGCCGACGGCGCCGACCAGGTGTACGAGATCGGCAGTGGCAACCTCATCCCCGGCTTCGAAGAGGCCGTCGAGGGCGTCATGAGCGGCGAGGAGAAGATCTTCGACATCACGTTCCCGGACGACTACCACGCCGAGCACCTGGCCGGACAGCCGGCCACCTTCACCGTCCAGGTCAAGGACATCAAGGAGAAGGTCGTCCCGGAGCTCGACGACGCCTTCGCGGTCGACGTGAGCGAGTTCGACACCCTCGACGAGCTGCGCAGCGACGTGCGCGCCCGCCTCGAGGCGGCCGCCGAGGCCGGCGTGCGCCGCGAGTTCCGCGCCGCCGCCGTCGACAAGGCCGTCGAGAACGCCACCGTCAACGTGCCCTCCACGATGATCGACCGCGAAGCCCACCGCCTGTACCACGAGCTCGAGGAGAACGTGGGCGAGCGCGGCCTCACCATGGACGTGTACCTCGGCGTGCTCGAGAAGACGCCGGAGGACGTCGAAGAGGAGCTCCGGCCGCAGGCCGAGCACGTCATCAAGCGGCGCCTCGTGCTCGAGGCCATCGCCGAGGCCGAGGGCCTCGCGGTCGGCGACGACGAGATGCTCGAGATGATCAAGGCCGACGCTGCCGCGCTCCAGCGCGATCCGCTGCAGCTCATCGCCGACCTGCGCGAATCGGGCAGGCAAGAGGCGGTCCGCGACGAAATGCTACTGGCCAAGACCGTCGACCTCGTGGCCGACGCGTCCGTGCCGGTGCCCCTGACCGAAGAGGAAGAGGCCGCCGAAGAGGACGCCGCCGAGGCCGCCGAGGCCGCCGAGGAGGCCGGCGAAGCTGTGTCCACGGAGAGCTGACGTTTCGTTGCGGGAAACAAGTACACGATATCAGCGAGCAAGAAGGGTGGTCCCTTGACACCACTGGTCCCGTTCGTGATCGAACAGACGAGCCGCGGTGAGCGCTCGTTCGACATCTTCAGCCGGCTGCTCAACGAGCGCGTCATCTTCCTGGGCACGCCCATCAATGACGACGTCGCCAACCTCATCGTGGCTCAGCTGATCCACCTGGAGTCGGACGACCCCGACAAAGACATCAGCCTCTACATCAACAGCCCTGGCGGCGCGGTGTACGCGGGGCTGGCCATCTACGACACCATGCAGTTCATCAAGCCCGACGTGAGCACCATCTGCGTCGGGAGCGCCATGAGCATGGGGGCGCTGCTGCTCGCCGGCGGCGCCAAAGGCAAGCGCTTCGCGCTGCCCAACGCCCGCGTGCTCATCCACCAGGTGATGGGCGGCTACGAGGGTCAGGCGACCGACATCGAGATCCACGCTCGCGAGGTCATCAGTCTGCGCCAGCGCCTGGACGAGATCCTCTCCGAGCATACGGGCAAGGAAGTGGAGAAGGTGCGCACCGACACGGAGCGCGACTACTTCATGAGTGCGGCAGAAGCCCAGGACTACGGAATCATCGACGACGTCATCGCCCACCGCTGAGGCGGGTGCGAGGCTCACACGTGAGAAGGAGCTGAACGTGGCAGGACCTACCGACGGCAACGATCAGCTGCTCTGCAGTTTCTGCGGAAAGTCCCAGCGTCAGGTCAAGAAGCTCATCGCCGGCCCGGGCGTGTACATCTGCGACGAGTGCATCGATCTCTGCAACGAGATCATCGATGAGGAGCTCACCGCGCCTGTCGCGCTGGACCTCGAGAGCCTCCCGAAGCCGCGGGACATCTACGCCATCCTCAACGACTACGTGGTCGGCCAGGAAGAAGCCAAGCGGGCGCTTGCCGTGGCTGTGTACAACCACTACAAGCGCGTGCAGGCCGTCACCTCCGGCGAGGCCGACGTGGAGCTCCAGAAGAGCAACATCCTGCTGCTGGGTCCCACCGGCTGCGGTAAGACGCTGCTGGCGCAGACCCTGGCACGCATCCTCAACGTGCCCTTCGCCATCGCCGACGCCACGGCGCTCACCGAGGCCGGCTATGTGGGCGAGGACGTGGAGAACATCCTCCTCAAGCTCATCCAGGCGGCCGACTTCGACGTCAAGCGCGCAGAGACCGGCATCATCTACATCGACGAGATCGACAAGATCGCGCGCAAGGCCGACAACCCGTCCATCACCCGTGACGTGTCTGGCGAGGGAGTGCAGCAGGCGCTGCTCAAGATCCTCGAGGGTACGGTGGCCAGCGTGCCGCCGCAGGGCGGACGCAAGCACCCGCACCAGGAGTTCCTCACCATCGACACCACCAACGTCCTGTTCGTCTGCGGCGGCGCCTTCGCCGGGCTCGAGAAGATCATCGAGCGCCGCATGGGCCGGCAGGGTGTGGGGTTCATGGCCGACATCGCCGGCAAGGCGGAGAAGGACCCGGGCACCATCTTCACGCACGCGCTGCCCGAGGATCTGCTCAACTTCGGGCTCATCCCCGAGTTCATCGGTCGCCTGCCGGTGGTCTCCGCCGTGCACAACCTGGACGAGGGCGACCTGCGCCGCATCCTCACGGAGCCCCGCAATGCGCTCACCAAGCAGTACGCCAAGTTCTTCCACTTGGACGGCATAGAGCTGGTGTTCGCCGAGGAGGCCCTGGGCGCCATCTCCACCAAGGCGCTCGACCGCGGCACGGGCGCGCGTGGCCTGCGTTCCATCATCGAGGAGTCGCTGATGGGGGTCATGTTCGACCTGCCCTCGCGCCGGGACGTCACCAAGTGCGTCATCACTCGCGAGAGCATCGAGAAGGGCATCGATCCCACCCTGGTCACGGTCGCAGAGAAGGCGGCGCCGGAGCGTGACGCCGAATCCGCCTGAGGCGGGCTCCGCAGGGTCCGCAGACGACGGCGGCGTGGCCGCGCGCGGCGGCGAGGCGAAGCCGAGCCGAGCATCGCGCGGCGTCAAAAGGCCGTCCGTGACACCGGACACCGTGGCTCTGCCGCTCCTGCCCACACGGGAGCTGGTCGTCTTTCCCAAGATGGTCGCGCCCCTGTTCGTCGGGCGTGAGCGGTCCATCGTCGCCATCGAACAGGCGTTCGCCGCCAAGGGATCGCTCGTCCTGTGTGCCCAGCGCGACCCGTCGATCGAGGATCCGGACGTCGAGGACATGGGGCCGGTGGGCACCCGCGTCACGGTCCTGCAGCTGCTCAAGCTCCCGGACGGCAGCATCAAGGCCCTGGTGGAGGGTCACGAGCGGGTGCACATCGGGCGCTACACGGCCACGTCGCCGTGCTTCCTGGTCGAGGCCGAGCCTATCGCGCCGCGCGACCGCGCCCTGGGGCGCACGCGCTCTCTTGCGCGGCGTGTGGCCGCCGAGTTCACCACCTACGTGCAGCTGAACCCACAGCTCTCCGACGAAGTGCAGTACGTCGCCGGACAGATCGACGACGCCGAGACGGTCGCCGACATCGTGGCGGCGCACCTGCAGATCGGCGCGGCCGAGAAGCAGGCGCTTCTGGAGACGGAGTCCACGCAGGAGCGCCTGCTCGCCCTGTTGGAGCTCGTGGCAGAGGAGAACGCGGTGCTCGGCCTCGAGCACGAGATCATGAGCAAGGTGCAGCACCGTATCGAGAGCGCCCAGCGCCAGCTGCTCCTGCACGAGAAGCTGCGTGTCATCCGCGACGAGATCGAGGAGGCCGGGGAGCTCGTGGACGACGACACGGTGCAGTACCACCGGCTGCTCGAGGAGACAGGTCTGTCGTCGGCCGCTCGCGCCCTCGTCCAGCGCGAGCTTCGCAAGCTCAAGCAGGCCTCGCCGATGAGCCCGGAGGTGGCCGTGATCCGCGGCCTCCTGGACACGCTCAGCGAGCTTCCCTGGGGCAGGCTCGCGCCGGCCGAGGTCGACGTGCCCGCGGTGGCCGCGCACCTGGAGCGCACGCACTACGGCCTCAAGGATGTCAAGGACCGGATCCTCGAGTACCTTGCGGTGGTGCGCATGCGTGCCGAGGCGGGACGCTCCGGCAAGGCGGGCCCGTCGGTCGCCGACCAGCCGGCCACCATCCTGTGTCTGGCCGGCCCACCCGGCACCGGCAAGAGCAGCGTCGCGCAGAGCATCGCCGACGCACTCGGCCGTCCATTCATGCGCGTCGCGCTGGGTGGCGTGCGCGACGAGGCCGAGATCCGTGGGCATCGCCGCACGTACGTGGGGGCGATGCCGGGCCGCATCATCGATGGGCTCGCCAAGGCCGGTGTCGACAACCCGGTGATGCTGCTCGACGAGCTCGACAAGCTCGACAGCGACTGGCGCGGCAACCCCTCCGCGGCGCTCATGGAGGTCCTCGACCCAGCCCACAACACGTCCTTCCGGGACAATTACCTGGAGTGTGAGTACGACCTCAGCCGCGTGTTCTTCATCGCCACGGCCAACGACGTCGACGCCATCCCCGGCACGCTGTACGACCGTCTGGAGGTCATCCACCTCAGTGGGTACACGCTGGCAGAGAAGCTGGCCATCGCGCGCCGCCACCTCGTGCCCCGTGTGGCGCGCGACACCGGCCTGCGCCGCGGCGACGTGCGCTTCGGCCGCGGCGCCCTCCAGGCCGTCGTCCGCGGCTACACGCGTGAGGCCGGCGTGCGCGAGCTGGAGCGCGCCCTGCGGCGCATCGACCGTAAGGCCGCGCGCGAGCATCTGGAGAAGGGTGCCGCGTTCCCGCTGGAGGTAGGTCCGGCCGACCTGCGCGGGTACCTGGGCGAAGCCCACTGGCTCGAGGCCGAACTGCGCCGCAAGGCGTGCGCGGGGGAGAGCCTCGGCCTCGCCTACACGTCCGACGGCGGCGAGGTGCTCGTGATCGAGGCCGCCGTCGCCCGCGGCCGCGGCGAGCTGGTGCTCACCGGCCAGCTCGGCGACGTGATGCAGGAGTCCGCGTCCGCAGCCTGGGGCTACCTGCTCGGGCACATGGAGCGCGACCCTGCGCTGCAGCCGCTTCTCAGGCGGTCGCCATACCTGACCAGGGAGGGCCTGGATCTCGCCTCCCAGGACGTACGCGTACACGTGCCCGAGGGCGCCGTCCCCAAGGACGGCCCTTCCGCCGGCATGGCTCTCGCCGTGGCGATGCTGTCTGCGCTGACCGGCGCGCGCATCAGGCCCCGCGTGGCGATGACCGGCGAGATCACCCTGAGCGGGCGCATCCTTCGCATAGGCGGCCTCAAGGAGAAGCTCCTTGCAGCCGGCCGGTCCGGCGTACGCACCGTCGTGTTGCCCGAGGCGAACCGTGGCACCGTGGCCGAGTTGCCGGCCGAGATCGTGGGTGGCCTGGAGCTCGTGTACATCACGGAGTTCCCCCAGGCGCTTCCCCACGTCCTCGCCCGCCGCTGATAGGCTTGTCGACGTCGCGGGTACCATCCCGCGTGACGGTCCCTGTCATCTTGTCGTGAGGAGCGCGGCACCATGGGTGAAGAGCACAACCATCAGACGCCCGGTTCCATCGAGGAGCCCGGCGTGGACGCGGCCACGGGAAAGCTCGAGGTGACCTGTTCGGCCTGCGGCACCACGGTCGAGGGGTCAGACGAGTTCTGCCAGGTATGCGCCATCGAGGCCAGCGGCGGCGAGCTGCCGCCGGAGGACGAGGGCGCAGCCAAGGAGTGACCCGGCGGCCGCAGGGCCGGACCGCGGCAGAGTCACGAGGGGCTGCGACGCGCACCGCGCGTCGCAGCCCCTCGATGCGTTCAGGTCACGGTCGGGCGATGACCGGTGACCGGCGCACCTGCGCCGAGGCTCGTTGAGCCCGCTGCGTCGCTCAGTGACGAGTGCCTCTGCGGCGCACCCGTCGTTGAACCCGCTGCGTCGCTCAGTGACGAGTGCCTCTGCGGCGCACCCGTCGTTGAGCCCGCTTCGTCGCTCAATCGGACTGCTCGTCGGCCGGCGTGTCGTCCTGCTCGGCGAGGGCCGCGTGCATCTTCTCGATGCGGTCGCGCGGCCCCATCCAGCGCCTCGGCTTGTCGGGGTCGGCCTCGGTCCAGGCGCGGGTGGCCCTCGTCGGCACCACCTCTCGGGCGGCGTCGCGGTCGACCATCGCCAGGACGCGCTCGGCACTGCCGGCAAGCAGGACCCGACGTGCGTAGCCGTTCGAGACGATGCGTCCGGTCATGGCCGCTGCCTGGTCCGCCCACGCCTGTGCGTACCGCAGCATGGCCTCGGCGAGTTCGGCACGCGCCTCTTCCAGCGTGGCGCCGGCGGCGTGGAGCCCGATCTCGGGGAGCCAGAGCTCGGTGTCGCCCTCATCGGTGACGGTCGCCGTCGGCCGGAACGGATAGGAGCCGCCGAGCAGGTCGTTGAGCTCGCTCACTTCCGCGAGGACCGCCTCTGTGCGACCCTGACGGCCGATCAGCTGCCAATCGCCGCGCATGGTGCCGTCGAACACCGTCTGGAAGTGCCTCCCGGCTTCGCCGGTCTCCCACGTCTCCACTTGCTCACCTCGTGTGGCTGGGGTCGCCGGGCTCGCGTGCCCGGCGCGGGTGTGCGAGGCAGTCTACACCGGACCTGAGGGCGACGGCCCGGGCCGGCGTGACCGGCGCCCGGGCCCGCGGCCGGCAGGCCCGGGCGGCCTCGGCAGCCACGGGCTCATCCCGGTATACTGGCGCGTGGCCGCGAGCCGCCTGCGGCGCGCGGCCCAGACTGGCGGGCGCGTGGCGCCCGCGTCACCAGACCGCCGAGGCCCCATGAGCGACCACCGAGACAACGTCACGCCCCCGGCCGGCGGGGCCGCCGCCCTCCCGCCGCGCGGGGCCGAGTACCTGCGGGAGACCACCCGCTTCGAGCCGGCCGCCGTCGAAGGGCGCTGGATGGACGAGTGGCTCGGCGAGCACCTCTTCCACGCCGAGCCCGATCCGGAGCGGCAGCCGTACTCGATCGTCATCCCCCCGCCCAACGTCACCGGCAACCTGCACATGGGGCACGCCCTCAACGGCACGATCCAGGACGTCCTCACGCGGTACCACCGCATGCTCGGCGAGAACGCCTGCTGGCTGCTGGGCACCGACCACGCCGGCATCGCCACCCAGAACGTGGTCGAGAAGCTCCTGCGCACGGAGGGCCTCACCAAGGAGGACCTGGGTCGCGAGGAGTTCGCCAGGCGGGTGTGGGCGTGGCGCAAGGAGTACGGCGGCAACATCGTCCGCCAGCTCAAGAGCCTCGGCTGCTCGTGCGACTACGAGCGCGAGCGCTTCACCTTCGACGAGGGCTACGTGCGCGCCGTCACCCGCGTGTTCGTAGCGCTCTACGAGAAGGGCTACATCTACAAGGACCACTACCTCGTGAACTGGTGCCCGCGCTGCGGTACGGCCATCAGCGACCTGGAGGTGGCCTACAAGGATATGCCCGGCACGCTCAACCACATCCGCTACCCGGTGGACGGGGGCGGGTCGGTCACCATCGCCACGACCCGCCCGGAGACCATGCTCGGCGACACCGCCGTGGCGGTCCATCCCGACGACGAGCGCTACAAGGACCTGGTCGGCAAGACGGCGAGACTGCCGCTGCTGGACCGCGAGCTGAAGATCGTGGCCGACGAGCGCGTCGACCCCGCGTTCGGCACCGGCGCCCTCAAGATCACGCCGGCGCACGACCTCACCGACTTCGACATCGGCCGCACCCACGGGCTGGAGACCGTCCAGGCTATCGGCCAGGACGGCCGCATCACCGAGGCCGGCGGCCCATACGCCGGGCTCGAGGTCGAGGAGGCCGCCGAGCGCGTGGTCGCCGACCTGCGCGCGCTCGGCGCTCTCGAGAAGGTCGAGGACTACCCGCACAGCGTCGCCACCTGCGACCGCTGCGGCACGCCCATCGAGCCGCTCATCAGCGAGCAGTGGTTCATGCGCATGGACGAGCTCAAGGAGCCGGCCACCGACGTCGTGCGCGACGGCAGGGTCGTCTTCACGCCCGAGCGCTGGGGCCGCGTCTACATCGACTGGATGGAGAACCTGCGTCCGTGGTGCATCAGCCGCCAGCTGTGGTGGGGACACCAGCTTCCCGTGTGGTACTGCGAGAACGAGGCCTGCCGCGAGACGATCGTCGCGGAGGTCGAGCCCGCCGCCTGCCCGCACTGCGGCGGCACGGGCCTGCGCCGCGAGACCGACGTGCTCGATACGTGGTTCAGCTCGGCGCTGTGGCCGTTCGCCACGTGGGGCTGGCCGGACGAGACAGCCGACCTGGCCTACTTCTACCCGACCAACCTGCTGAGCACGGCGCGCGAGATCATCTTCCTGTGGGTCGCGCGCATGGTGATGATGGGTCTGGAGTTCATGCACGACATCCCGTTCAGCGATGTCTACATCCACTCCGTCATCCAGGCGCCCGACGGACGACGCATGAGCAAGAGCCTGGGTACCGGCATCGACCCGCTGGAGATGATCGACAAGTACGGCGCCGACGCCACGCGCTTCGCTCTCCTCCTCATGAGCAGCACGCAGGACGTGCGCTTCAGCGAGGAGAAGATCGTCATGGGCCGCAGCTTCGCCAACAAGCTGTGGAACGCGTCGCGGCTCGTGCTTCTGGCGAGCGAGGGGTACCAGGCGGCGCGCAGCGACGCCTCGCAGGTGGACCGCTGGATCACGAGTCGCTTCCAGCGGTGCCTGTACGAGGTCGAGCGCGCGGTGACGCGGTACGACTTCGCCGACGCCGTCGACACGCTGTACCACTTCGTGTGGGACGAGCTCTGCGACTGGTACCTGGAGCTCGTCAAGGTGCGCCTGTACGGCGAGGACGAGCGGCAGAAGGCGCAGGCCGCCGGGCACGCGCGCTGGATCCTCAGCCAGGTGGTGCGCCTGCTGCACCCGTTCTTGCCCTTCGTGACCGAGGAGGTCGCGGCGCAGTACGGCGAGGCGCCCCTGCTGAACCAGGACCACCCGCTGCACGACGAGGCCCTGCTCTCCCCGGCAGACGAGGCGGCCGTCGGCGAGCTGCAGGCCGTGGTCGACGCCCTCCGGCGGTTCCGGGCCGACGCCCAGGTACCTCCCGGCAAGGTTCTTGCGGCCGTGTTCGTCGAAGAGGCGGGGCACGGCGTGCCCGGTGCAGCCGAGAGGTACGCGCCGTACGCCGGCGCCTTCCGCGCCCTCGCCAGGACCGAGGTCGGCTTCGAGGGCGACCCCGAGGCCGGTGCCACGGTCGTGCTGGTGCCCGGCGGCCGGCTCGAAGTGGCTGTCGCCGTGGACAGGGCAGAGGAGATCACCCGCCTGGAGCAGCAGCTCGCCAAGGTCGAGGCCGAGGTCAGGCGCGGCGAGGCGAAGCTGGCCAATGAGGGCTTCACGGGGCGTGCGCCGGAGGCGGTCGTGCTGAAGGAGCGCGAGAAGCTCGCGGGGTATGTCGCGGACCGTGACGAGCTCGCGGCCCGGCTCACCGCGTTGCGGGATGGCTGACGCGGACCGGGTGCTCCAGCCCTCCGTCACGGCCGGCTCGGGCGGTGCCGACTGGTCCGCCTACCTCGAGTCCCTGGCCGTGTTCGGCATGCGGCCGGGGCTCGAGCGCGTCGCTGAGCTGCTCGAGCGCCTCGGCCGTCCACAGGACGCCTACCGCGTCGTCCACATCGTGGGGACGAACGGCAAGTCATCGACGACGCGGTACTGCGAAGCGCTGCTTCGCGCCCACGGGCTGCGCTCGGGCGCGTACCTCTCGCCTCATATCTCCGGCTGGGCGGAGCGTGTCGTGATCGGCGGTCGTCCGGTGGACGCCGACCTCTTCGGCGGGTGCGTGGAGCGGGTGCGCGGACTGGTCCCCGGCCTGCCCGGGGACCTCGGCGAGACCACCCAGTTCGAGGTCCTCACCGTCGCCGCGCTGCTCGCCTTCGCGGAGAGTGGGGTGGAGGCGGTCGCTCTCGAGGCCGGTCTGGGCGGACGCCTCGACGCCACGAACGTCATCGCGGCGCCGGTCGTGGTGCTCACCAACATCGCCCTCGAGCACACCGAGGTGCTCGGCGGCACGCGCCAGCTGATCTTCGCCGAGAAGGCCGCCGTCATCAAAGGCGGGGACGCCGTCTTCGGGCCGCTCGACGGTCTCGAGGGGGAGGCGCGCCGGGTGTGCTCGGCCGCCGGCGCGAGGCCGCACTTCCTGCGGCCGTCGGCGTCCGCGCTCGCGCCCGGCGACCTGGCCGTCGACGGCTCGCCGAACGACTTCGTCGTCACCCTGCGGGGTGGCGGTCAGGTGGAGGAGTATGCCGGCCTCAGAGTGCCGACGCCGGCGGTGTATCAACTCGAGAACGCGGCGCTCGCCACAGCGGCCGTCCGCCTGCTGCTCGGCCGCCTTGACGCGCGGTCCACGCGCGACGCGCTGGCCGGCACGCCGGTGCCCGGCCGCCTCCAGAAGGTCGCCGAGCGACCCCTCGTGCTCGCAGACGGCGCTCACAACCCCGAAGGCGTACGTGTGCTGGCGCAGAGCCTGGCGGCGGTGCAGGTGCCGCGGCCATGCATCGGCGTGCTCGCGATCATGCGTGACAAGGACTACGGCGCCATGCTGCGGCGGTTCCTGCCGCTGCTCGACGAGGTCGTCTGTACGCGTGCGCGTGAGCCGCGCAGCCTCACGGCCGAGGAGCTGGCCGCCGCGCTGCGCGCGGCGGCACGGGACGTCGGCCGTGACGAGCCACCCGTGCACGTGGTCTCCGACCCTCACGCGGCGCTGGCCCGCGCGAAGGAACGTGCGGGCGCGGACGGCGCCGTGCTCATCGGCGGCTCGCTCTACCTGCTCGAGGACCTCGGCGACGTCGTGACCCAGGCGTCCTGAGCCGGCTCCCCGCGGGGCCGGTCGGATATACTCACCCAAACTCGTGGAGGGTGGCATGGCACAGAAGAAGGCGCACCCGGCGGTGCGGTTCCTGGTGGCGTTCCTCATCGTCATCGCCGTGGCGTTCGTCGCCTTTTTCGTCGGCTATCTGCTGGGTATGCGCCTCGCCGTCGTGCCCGTCTCGGTCCTGACCCTGCTGTAGGCGGCGCGAGCGCCTGCTGCGCCGGCCTGAGAGCGGAGGTCTCCGTGGCCATCGACACACACCGTAGAGCACCAGACCCCGAGCGGGGTCACACCGTACTCGTGACCGGCGCGACCGGCTACGTCGGGGGCCGTCTCGTCCCACGGCTGCTCGCCGCGGGTCACCGGGTACGCTGTCTCGTGCGCGATCCCTCCCGGCTTCAGGGCCGCGACTGGCTCCCGCACGTCGAGGTCGTGACCGGCGACGTGCTGGCCCCCGAGGGACTCCAGCCCGCGTTGCTGGGTGTGGACGCGGCGTACTACCTCGTGCACAGCCTCGCTTCGGGGAGTGGCTTCCACGAGAGGGACGTGGCGGCGGCGCGCTCCTTCGCGGCGGCTGCCGCCCAGGCCGGCATCTCACGCATCGTGTATCTGGGCGGCCTCGGCGACCCGCAGACGGACCTCTCCGAACACCTGCGTTCGCGCCAGGCCACGGGTGACGCCCTGCGTGAGGGCGGCGTCCCGGTCACCGAGCTCCGCGCCGCCGTCGTCGTGGGTTCGGGAAGCATCTCGTTCGAGATGATCCGCTACCTCACGGAGCGGTTGCCGGTGATGGTCTGTCCGCAGTGGGTGTACACGCGGGTGCAGCCGATCGGCGTGGACGACCTGTTGCGCTACCTGGTCGCTGCCCTCGACAACCCGGCCAGCGCCGGTCGCGTCGTGGAGATCGGCGGCGCCGACGTGCGCACCTACGGGGACATGATGCTGGGCTACGCCCAGGTGCGCGGCCTGCGCCGCCGCCTGCAGCCGGTACCGGTGCTCACACCGGTGCTCTCCTCGTACTGGGTGCACCTGGTGACGCCGATCCCCTCGGCGATCGCCAGGCCTCTCATCGAGGGGTTGCGCAGCGAGGTGGTCGTGCGTGACGGTACAGCCCGCGAGCTGTTCCCGGACATCGTCCCCGTCGACTACCTCACGGCGGTGCGCGCCGCGGTCGCCACGCTCGAGGGCGGTGAGGTGGAGACGTCCTGGGCCGACGCGCTGGTGACGAGCTGCGAAGGGCCGGCCCCGCGCGTGTTCCGTCAGGAGGCCGGCATGCTCATCGAGCGCCGCGCGGCGCACGTGGACGCGGCGCCGGACGAGGTGTTCGCGGTCGTGCTCGGCATCGGTGGCGAGCGCGGCTACGGCTACGGGGACTGGCTCTGGCAAGTGCGTGGCGCGATGGACCGCCTGGCGGGGGGTGTCGGCCTGCGTCGCGGGCGCCGCGACCCCGACGACCTGCGCACGGGGGACGCCCTCGATTTTTGGCGCGTCGAGGCCGTGGAGAGGCCTCGCCTCCTGCGACTGCGGGCCGAGATGAAGGTCCCGGGCAGGGCGTGGCTGCAGTTCGAGACCCTGCCCGAGGGCGGGGGCACGCGTCTGGTGCAGACGGCCTACTTCGCCCCCAAGGGGCTGCCGGGCCTCCTGTACTGGTACGGGCTCGCGCCTGTCCACGCGCGGATATTCTCGGGTATGATTGCCCGGCTGGCCGCCGCGGCCAGCCGGCCGGTAGCCCGCCGTGGCGGCGCTTCGTGCGTTCCCTGACGGCCGTCCTGGCAGAGGCGCGTGGTGCGCCCCGCCGTTGAGCGCCTGAGGAGGTAGGGTGCCTCTCTGGATCATCGCTGCGACCGCGAGCAGCGACAGCAGCAATCCCTTCCAATCCGTCATGGACTTCTTCCAGTCGCCGACGTGGCACTTCATCACGTTGCTGGCCTACTTCCTCCTCGCGGTGCTCTGGATCGCCTGTGCCTACTGGGTGTTCAAAGACGCGCGCCGGCGCATCGACGACAAGATCGTCATCACCGTGTGCGTACTCGCCGGCATCGTGTTCGGTCCGCTCGGCCTCATCGTGTACGCCATCGTCCGTCCGCCGGAGCTGCTTGCCGACCGTGACGAGCGCGAGCTCGAGATGCAGATGATGACGCAGCGCCTCAGCGAGGAGACGCGCTGCTCGTTCTGCAAGACGCCGGTGAAGGACGAGTACCTCGTGTGTCCCACCTGCGGCCGCCGGCTGCGCTCCCAGTGCGGCCACTGCGGCAGGCCACTCGAGCCCAACTGGCGGGTGTGTCCGTACTGCGAGGCCGACGTGCGCGCCGCGCCGGCCACCATGTACGACCGCCTGTAGCAGGCGTGAGGGCCGTGAGGGCCCCGCTCGCGCCGATCTGCGACACGACGACTCACCCGCGGCGCCGACGTGCCGCCCTGGACCCGGAGGTCCCCCTGTGGAACGTACGTTCGTCATGGTCAAGCCCAACGGAGTGGCCCGCGGCCTCGTGGGCGAGATCGTCGCCCGCTTCGAGCGTCGCGGTTTCGTGCTTCGTGGCATGAAGGCGGTACGCATCGATCGCTCCCTCGCGGAGCGTCACTACGCCGAGCACATCGGCAAGCCGTTCTTCGAGTCGCTGGCGGCGTTCATCACGTCTGGTCCTGTGGTGGCCATGGTCTGGGAGGGCCGCAACGCCGTCGCCGTGGCGCGCGACATGATGGGCGTCACCGACTCCGCCGAGGCGGCGCCGGGCACCATCCGCGGGGACTTCTCGCTGAGCAAGGAGGAGAACGTGGTGCACGGCTCCGACAGCGACGACAGCGCGGCCCGCGAGATCGCCCTGTTCTTCGATGAGGCCGAGCTCGTCTGAGCGCGACGAGCGGCGCGCCCCGCGCGCGCCCGGCCGGCCCGTGAAGCTCGTCCTCGCCTCGAAGTCGCCGCAGCGCGATGCCCTGCTGCGCCAGCTGCGCGTGCCGTTCCGCGTCGTGGTCAGTGAGCACGACGAGGACCTGCACGACGGTGAGCCTGTGCGCACCGTCGAGCGCAACGCCCGCGGCAAGGCCGCCGAGGTGCTCGCCCGGGTGCACCTGCATCCGAGCGAGCTCGTGCTCGGCGTCGACACCGTGGTCGTGATAGACGGCCGCGTGCTCGGCAAGGCGGGGAGCGAGCAGGAGGCGGCGGAGTACCTGCGCCTGCTCGCCGGCCGCCGCCATGAGGTGTACAGCGGTCTGCACCTCTGCGACCGCGTGCGTGGCGTGAGCGCGCACGCCGTGACCGGCGTGACGTTCCGATCGCTGGACGAAGACGACATCGCCCGCTACGTCGCCTCCGGCGAGTGGCGCGAACGCGCCGGTGCCTACGCCATCCAGGGCATCGGCTCGGCCCTCGTGGCCGGCGTGGACGGCGACTACTTCAACGTCGTCGGCCTGCCCGTGGCCGAGCTGGTGACGGCGCTGGCCGTCTTCGGCGCCGCGCCGTTCTCCTGGCTTCGCGCAGTCGAGCCGGAGGCCTGAGCCCCGGCTCCCGGGGTCGTGCGCGAGGGGGGACGCCCGCCGTTCCGCCCTCCGCGGCCTCAGGTCGTCCGTCCCGCGCGCGAGGAGCTTCGCCCCGCGCGCCGAACTACCCTCTGCGCCCCGCTGCGCGGAGCCCCGGGGACACCTCAGGTGGCTCCGTCGGAGGGACGCGTATACAATCGTCGTTCGATACCTCCCCGAAAGGAGCCACCATCAGCTTCCTCGGCTTCGTGACGGGCTTCGGGGCCCGCGACATGGCGGTCGACCTCGGTACCGCCAACACCCTCGTCTATCTCCGTGGCCGCGGTATCGTGCTCAGCGAGCCGTCCGTGGTCGCCATCGACCACCGTACCGGCGAGGTACACGCCGTCGGTGCCGAGGCCAAGCGCATGCTCGGCCGCACCCCGGCCACCATCAGCGCCGTCCGGCCGCTCAAAGACGGCGTCATCGCCGACTTCGACGTCACCGAACAGATGCTCCGCCACTTCATCCGCAAGGTCATGCAGAACCGCTGGGCGCACCCCCGCGTGGTGATCTGCGTCCCAAGTGGTGTGACTGGTGTCGAGAAGCGCGCCGTGGAAGAGGCCACGTACTCGGCTGGGGCTCGTTGGGCGACCCTCATCGAGGAACCCATGGCGGCGGCCATCGGCGCCGGTCTTCCGGTGGCCGAGCCTACGGGCAGCATGATCGTGGACATCGGGGGCGGTACCAGCGAGGTGGCCGTCATCTCGCTGGGCGGCATCGTCGTCAGCCAGTCGATCCGCGTGGGCGGGGATGAGCTGGACGAGGCCGTCATCAGCTACGTCAAGAAGGAGTACAAGCTGCTCATCGGCAGTCAGACGGCGGAGGAGATCAAGCTCGAGATCGGGTCGGCGCACGCACTGCCGCAGGAGGAGCAGGCCGAGATCCGCGGCCGCGACCTCGTGACGGGCCTGCCCAAGACCATCGTGCTCTCGTCGGAGGAGGTCCGCACGGCCCTCGAGGAGCCCGTGCAGGCCATCATCGACGCCATCAAGGCGACGCTCGACAAGACGCCGCCCGAGCTGGCCAGCGACATCATGGACCGCGGCATCATGCTCGCCGGCGGCGGTTCCCTCCTCCAGGGCCTCGCGGAACGTCTTCGCGAAGAGACCCAGATGCCGGTGCACCTGGCAGAGTCGCCCCTCACCTGCGTGGCCGTGGGTTCGGGCCGGTACCTCGAGGAGTTCGATGTCCTCGTCAAGAGCAAGCGCAACTCCCGGCCGCGGGGCCGGTAGCCCCGTAGCTCGCTGATCCGTGAATCGCCGGCGCGTACTCCGGCGTCGCATCGTGGTGGGGGTCCTGCTACTGCTCTGCGTCGCCATGTTCACGCTGTACTTCCGTGAGTCGGACAGCGGGGTGGTGCACGGTGCCCAGGGCGTCGTGCTGCGCGTGGTGGCGCCGCTGCAGAACGGCACCGCCCGCGCCACCAAGCCGTTCCGCGACGCCTGGAACTGGACGGCCGATCTGTTCAGCGCCAAATCGGAGAACGCCAAGCTCAAGAAGGAGCTCGAGCAGCTTCGCGCCGGCGTTGCCAGCGAGCTGGCGACCCAGGACGAGAACGCACAGCTGCGCGCCATGGTCGCTCTCGACGGCGCCGGCGTCTTCCCGGCGAGCGCCGAGCTCGTGACGGCGCACGTGGTCGCTCGATCCACCACGGCCTGGTACTCCACGGTGACTATCGACGCCGGCAGCGACGACGGCATCGGTCTCTACCAGGCCGTCGTCAACGGCGCCGGGCTGGTGGGCAGGATCTCCAAGGTCGAGCCCGGGGCCTCGCAGGTGACGCTTATCACGGACCAGCAGAGCTACGTCGATTCCATGGTCGTGCCGGGTGGCGCCCAGGGCATCGTGGCAGGCAGCGTCACCGGCGACCTTACCATGCAGTACGTCGACCGCAACGAGCGCGTCAAGGTGGGGCAGTACGTGGTCACGTCCGGCCGCGCAGGCTCCGTGTTCGTGCGCGGCATCCCCATCGGGCGGGTCGAGAGCGTGGGCCTGCAGGAGGTCGAGCTGTACCAGAGCATCTCCGTGCGCCCGTTCGTGGACTTCCGCAAGCTGGACATCGTCCGGGTGGTGATCCCGTGATCGTCATGCCCGCCCGTACCTCGCCCGAGGAGGAGCCGCACTGGTGGCCGTCGCCGGCCCAGGTCGCGCGACTGGCCGTCATCCTGATGGTGGCCGTGCTGCTGCAGACGGCCGTGGCCTCCAACTTCCGCATCCTCGGCGCCAATCCGGACTTCGCCCTGATAGTGGTGGTCTGTGTGGCGCTGTTGAGGGGCTCGGAGACGGGTGCGGTCTTCGGCTTCCTCACCGGGACTCTGGTGGCGGTCGCGCTCATGGAGCCGTTCGGCCTGAGCGCGTTCGTGTTCGTCGTCGTGGGTTTCCTCGCGGGGCGCTACGCGGAGACGGCCGATCTCTCGCATGGCTTCGCGCCGCTCGTCAGCGTCTTCGTCGCCACCCTGGTCGCCGGCGTGCTGCTGGCGCTCGCCCAGTTCCTCCTGGCGCGCCAGGTGCCGCTGGGCTTCTTCGTGGGGCGCGTGCTCGTGCCGTCACTCATCCTCAACACGCTTCTGGCTGCGCCACTGTACCTGGTGGTCCGCTGGTGGCTCCGCGGGGGAGGTGACCTCCGTGCCGTTCGGGCTCGCTGACGGCAACGGCCGCCGCCACCGGCCCATCCGCACCGGCCGCCGCGACAAGCCCATCATCCAGCTGCCTTCGGTGGCGCTCCGCGCCGCCGTGATCTTCGGCATGGTGCTGGTGCTCTTCGCGGTGATCCTCTTCCGTCTGTGGTTCCTGCAGATCCTGAGCGGCCAGCAGTTCGTCGCGCAGGCCAACGACAACCGCCTGCGCTCGGTGAAGATCGTGGCGCCGCGCGGCACCATCACCGACCGCAACGGCGAAGTCATTGTCGCCAACCGCCCCGGGCTGGCCGTGGGCATCCGGCTCATGGATGTGCCGCCGGGCCGGCTCGACGCCGAGGTCATCGAGCTCGCGCGCGTGCTGCACCGCAACCCGCAGAAGATCCGCAAGGACATCGTCGCGCACCTGCAGCCCAGCTGGCCGACCGGCGTGCCGCGCGGCTGGAAGGCGGTGACCGAGGGCAAGGTCGTCTCGCTCGACCTCGTGGTCGTCAAGGAGGATGTGAGCCGCAAGGTGCTCTCCTACATCCTCGAGCACGCACAGTCGTTCCCTGGCGTGGAGATCCAGAAGAACTACCTGCGTGACTACCCGAACGGTGAGCTCGCCGCCCACGTGCTGGGCAACCTCGGTGAGGTCACCGCCGAAGAGCTCAAGATGACGCGGTTCAAGGGCTACGCGCCCGGCGACGTGGTTGGGCAGAGCGGGCTGGAGTGGACCTACGACAGCTGGCTCCGCGGCCGCGACGGCGTGGCCAAGGTCGAGGTGGACGCGTTCGGGCGGCCCAAGGGGCACGATCCCGTGCCCGGAGGCCGCCTGCCCGAGCCCGGCGACACCCTGGTCACCACCCTGGATACCAAGGTGCAGGAGGGTGCCGAAGAGGCGCTGCGGTATGGCATCCGCCTCGCGCAGACCAGCGGCTCTCCGGCGGCCAACGGCGGCGCCGCCGTGGTGCTCGACGCCGACAACGGCGAGGTCCTCGCCATGGCCAGCTATCCGTCGTTCGATCCGGCCGAGTGGGTCGGCGGCATCAGCACCAAGGACTACAAGAAGTACACGAAGAAGAGCGCCAATACGCCGCTGCTGAACCGTCCCATCCAGGAGACCAAGGCCGTGGGCTCCACGTTCAAGCCGGTCGACGCGATCGCGGCGCTCGAGGAGGGCGTCATCACCGCCGGCACCTCGTTCTTCTGCCCTGGGTCCTACGTGGCGCCGAACACGCTGGACAACCTGAAGTTCAACTGCTGGGCCCGTGACGGCCACGGCACGCTCGACCTGGTCGAGGCCATCACCCAGTCGTGCGACGTGTACTTCTACAACGTCGGCTACCTCTTCTACCAGCGCAAGGGCACGGAGCTCGCGGACTGGGCGGTCCGTATGGGCCTCGGCAAGACTACCGGCATCGACATCCCCGGTGAGGTGGCCGGTCGCATCCCGACGCCCGACTGGAAAGAGTCGTACTACGAGAGCGAGATCGACAAGATCTGGAAGCCGGGCGACTCCATCAACCTGGCGGTCGGTCAGGGCGACATGGAGGCCACGCCGCTGCAGCTCGCGGTGAGCTACGCGACCGTCGCCAACGGCGGGAAACTGGTGGTGCCGCACCTCGGCCTCAAGGTCGTCGATCCCCAGGGGCAGACCGTGCGCACCCTGGGCGACACCGGCAAGACGCGCAAGGTGGACATCTCACAGTCCACCCTCGAAACGGTGCGCCGTGGCATTCTGGATGCGGCCAACTCGCCCAGCGGGACGTCGAGCGGTGTCTTCGGCGGGTACCCGGTCACCGTGGCCGGCAAGACCGGCACCGCCGAGGTGTACGACGCCGACGTGATGCACTACGTGGACTACGCCTGGTACGCGAGCTACGCACCGGCCAACGACCCCAAGTACGTGGTGGTCGTGATGATCGAGAAGGGCGGCCACGGCGGCGCCACCGCCGCCCCCGCCGCCCGGATCATCTACGACAGCATCTTCGACCTCAAGAGCGACAGGTCCGAGGGCGCGGTAAGGAGCGACTGACGCGTGGACTGGCGCTCCTACCTGCGGCACCTGGACTACATCCTGCTGGCCGCCACGGCGGCCATCGTCGTGTACGGGGTCTCGCTCGTGTACTTCGCGACCCGTCACGATGTGACCGGCGAGCCGTTGTACTACGTCGCCCAGCAGCTGCAGGCCGTCGTGGTGGGCCTCATCGCAGCTGTGGTCATCGCCCTGCTCGACTACGAGATCTACCGCCGCTTCCAGTGGCTCATCTACATCTTCGCGGTGTTCATCGTCGCGGCGGTGCTGCCGTTCGGGGAGGTGGTCAACGGCGCGCGGCGCTGGATCGACCTCGGGGTGACCAGCTTCCAGCCCTCCGCGCTGGCGCTGCTGCTGCTTGCGCTGAGCATCGGCGCCTACCTGGCCGACCGCATGGATCTGCTCGGCGCCAAACGCATCACCGCCGCGGCGCTTGTGATGGTCGCGGTGCCGGCTTTCCTCGTCTATCAGGAGCCCGACTTCGGCTCGGCCATGGTGATGGTCGCGCTCGCGCTCGGCATGCTCTTCTTCTACGGGACGCCGTGGACCCACTTCGCCGTGCTCGGCGCCGGAGGGGCCGCGCTGTTCGTCGTGGCCCTCAAGGTGCTGCCCATGGCCGGCGTGCGTGTCATCCAGCAGTACCAGATCGACAGGCTGTTCGTGTTCCTCAATGCCGGTCAGAACCCCACCGGCTCCGGCTACAACATCATCCAGTCGATGATCGCCGTAGGGGCCGGGGCCTTCAGCGGCCGCGGTGACGCCGCCACGCAGACCGCGCTCTACTTCCTCCCCGAGCACCACACCGATTTCATCTTCGCCGTTCTCAGCGAACGCAACGGTTTCCTGGGCGCGCTGCTCCTCCTCGGCCTCTACGGTGTCATCATCTGGCGCTGCCTGCGCATCGCGACGCTCTCGCGAGACATGTACGGCAGTATCCTCGCGGGGGGTGTCGGGGTTATGCTGCTGTTTCAGGTGTTCGTGAACATCGGCATGACGATTGGTATCATGCCGGTGACGGGTATCCCGTTGCCGTTCGTCAGCTACGGCGGCACCCATATGATCGCGTTCTTGATGTTCGTGGGCCTGCTGCAGGCCATCCACCTGCGCGGCACCACTTCGAAGGGCTCGGGAGGGCCGCTTGTCTAGCATCAGCGTCTCGAAGATCTACAAGGCCGTGACCGAGGTACGCGGCGGCGACGACAAGGCGCCGGGTCTCTGCGTGGTCGGCGCCGGACCCGAGCTCGGCCGTGTGGTGGCCGAGCTCTCCGCCGGCGCCGGCGATGCCCACGGCGGCGTGAGCGACGCGCTCGACGCTCTCGCACCGGCCGACTTTCCGCGGAGTGCGAGCCTCATAGAGCGTTGGGACATCGTCGTTGTCCTCGCGGACGGCGTGCCGGCCGCGGAGATGGCGCCGGTCGTGGAGGCGGCCCGCGACGCCGGCCGCCGTATCGTCGCGCTCGTCCCTCCGCCGCACGGCCTGTGGGCCGACGCGGCCGGCGTCGCCGACGAAGAAGTGGCACACCGGCTGGCCGGCGAGCACGGCTCGTCACCTACGCTGGAGAACCGGATCCTGCACGCCGCCGGAAGCGGCGAGCTCGCGCTCGTCCTGCGGCTGCCGGCCCTGCGACCCGCCTACTGCGGGCGCGTCGTGCTGGCCAACGCGACGCAGAACGCCGTCATCGGCGCCGTCGTGTTCCTGCCCGGCGCCGACATGCCCGCCATGACGGCCAACCAGGTCCGCATGGTCCTCAAGATAGCCGCCGCCTACGGCGAGGAGCTCGGGCTCGACCGGGCCCTCGAGATCCTCTCCGTGGTCGGCACCGCGTTCGTGTTCCGCGCGCTGGCGCGCCAGGCGCTCGACTTCGTGCCGGGGTTCGGCTGGGCCCTCAAGGGGGCTTTCGGCTTCTCCGCCACCGTCGCGCTCGGTGAGGCCGCCATCGCGTACTTCGAAGCCGGAGCGCCGCTCCAGCTTCAGCGCATGCAAAGGATTAGCAAGCAAGTTGAGCGCATTCGCTCCAGGCTGCCTGGACCAGTGCGGAGAGTGGCCGACTGGTGATCTAGAGAGGCTGCTGGCGCGCGTCACGCGCCCCGGCCGCTATATAGGCGGCGAGTTCAACGTCCGCACCAGGCCGGCGGCCCGTCCGCGGCTCGTCCTGTCCTACCCGGACGTGTACGAGATCGGCATCTCCAACCAGGGGTTGCAGATCCTCTACTCCCTGGTCAACGACGCCACGCCGGCGGCGGCGGAGCGCGCCTACTGCCCGTGGCCCGACATGGCGGATCTCATGCGTGGCTCCGGGGTGCCCCTGTGGACGCTCGAGACCCTGGCCCCCGTTGCGGCGTGCGACCTGTGGGGCTTCACGCTGCCGCATGAGCTCACGTACACCAACGTGCTCGAGATGCTCGACCTGGCGGGGGTGCCGCTGTACGCCGCGGCACGCGGCGAGAGGCACCCCATCCTGCTCGGCGGCGGCCCAGGCGTCGCCGACCCCTGGCCGCTGGCGCCGTTCTTCGACGCCTTCTTCGTCGGCGAGGTCGAGCACCGGCTCGCCGACGTCGTCGCCGCGCTCGAGCGGCCGTCGCGGGCGGCGCGGCTGCAAGCGCTCGCCGCCGTACCGGGTGTCTGGGCCCCGAGCCTGAGCGCAGGCCCCGCCCGGCGCCAGGTCTTCACGGCCTTCTCGAGCACGATGCCGGTGCTGCGGCCCGTCGTGCCCGTCCTCGAGGCCGTGCACGACAGGGCGGTCGTGGAGGTCATGCGTGGCTGCACCTCGGGCTGCCGCTTCTGCCAGGCAGGGATGTGGTACCGCCCGGTCCGCGAGCGGCCGGTGGACATGGTCGTGGAGGCCGCCGACCGTCTGCTCGACGAGACCGGGTGTGACGAGGTCTCCCTGCTGTCACTCAGCTCCTGCGACTACTCGGGCATCGAGGAGGCGCTCACGCGCATCCGCGGCCTGCGGCCGGGTTTGCGCGTGTCGCTGCCGTCGCTGCGCATCGACTCGGCGGCCGAGCAGCTCCGCGGTTTCGCGCGTGATCAGCGCGGGTCCATCACGCTGGCACCCGAAGCCGGCACCCAGGAACTGCGCGACGCCATCAACAAGGGCGTGGATGACGCGCAGTTCGAAGAGGCGGTGCGAGCCACCTTCTCGGGTGGTTTCACCGGGCTGAAGCTCTACTTCATGATCGGGTTGCCAGGTGAGACCGACGACGACGTGCTGGGCATCGCGCGCATGGCCGGCGTGGCAGCGCGGGTGGCGCGCGAGGTCGCCAAGGGCCGCGCGCGCCTCTCGGTCTCGGTCTCGTCCTACGTGCCCAAACCCCACACACCGCACGAACGCGAGCCGTTCGCCGGCGCCGTGGTCCTGCGGCGCCGGCAGCAGCTGCTGCGCGGCGCGATGCCCAAGGGGGTGCGGACGTCGTTCCACGACGTCGCCGCGTCCGGCGTGGAGGCCGTGCTCGCGCGCGGCGGGGAGGGCAGTCACCTTCTTGTGGAGGAGGCGTGGCGCCGCGGCGCCCGCTTCGACGGCTGGAGCGAGCACTTCAGGTACCAGGCGTGGGCCGGCGCGGCGAAGTCTCTCGGCCTGGACCTCGGCGCGGCGGGAGAAGCACTGCGGGGGGCGCTGCCCTGGTCGGCGGCCGTGGACGCGGGCCTCGACCCGGCATTCCTCGTCGACGAGGCCGGCCGCGGTCGTCGCGGCATGCTGACGCCGGACTGCCGCGACGGCTCGTGCGCCGCCTGCGGCGTGTGTGGCGACGGCGTCGAGATGGACGTGCTCGCATGACCTGGTGGCTCCTGACGTTCTCCCGCACGGGACCGGCGCGGTACCTGTCGCACCTCGACACCTCCCGGGCGGTGCAGCGCACCTTTGCGCGCGCGGGCATCCCCCTGGCGCTCTCCCAGGGCCTGCGGCCCAAGGCGCGGATCTCCTTGCCGCTTCCGCTGCCGGTGGGCGCGGCCGGCTGCGAGGAACTCGCCGTGGTGGAGGTCCCGGACGAAGTGCAGGCCGGCGCGGCCACGCTGCGCCGGCTGCGCGACGCGTCCCCGCCCGGCCTCGCGCCGAAGACGCTCAACGTTGTCGGGGAGCAGCACCCGCGGCCGCAGGCCGGGGAAGCGGAGTACGTGTGTGCCCTCGATGGCGACGCAGGCGCGGTGCGCGCGGCCGTCGAACGCTATGCAGAGGAAGCTTCGATCGAGGTCGAGCGCATGTCTCCCAAGGGCACGCGCGTCCTCGATCTCAAAGAGTACGTTGCGGAGGCCGCGGCCGAGGCCGGTCCGCACGGGGAAGGCGCACGTGTGCGCTTCACCGTGCGGTACCGGGCGGACGGCGCGGCGCGGCCGCAGGAGTTCATCGACCTCATCGCCGCATGGGCGGGGGTCGACGCGGTGATGCGCGACCTGCAGAGGGTCCGGATCGCCTGGAGAGGTCTGCCCACGGGCGTGGTCCCTGGGCTGGAAGGAGTGTGACGGAGTGAGCCCAGCGAAGAAGGCCGCCGGCGGCGACGAGTCGGCCACGGCGAAGCAGGGCAAGCCGGCCGCGGAGCCCACGCCGCCGGACGGCGCCGGCAAGACCGATGTGCCCGCCGCCAGCGAGGACGGGGGCGTGAACGAAGCGGGCGGGCGGCGGCGGCGCGGGTCGCGTGGCGGACGCGGGCGGCGCAAGACGACGCAGCCGGCCGGCGAACAGGCCCAGGGCCGGCCGGCGCCGGCCGGCCAGGATCAGCCGGCCTCCAGGCCGGACAAGGCAGACCGGACCGTTGCGCAGCGGGGCACGACCGCCGAGCGGCCCGGCGCCGTGCTGCCGACGGCTCCGCTGATCCCGATCGCCGCTCCCGTTTCCGGGGGCCCCGGGGTCCGTCCGGGGACCGGTCCGGCACCGGCATCTCCGTCCGCGGGGACCGGGGCGCCGGTCGAGGCCGGCGACGCGAAGCCGCGCTCTCGACGCCGCGGCGGCCGCCGTCGCGGCGAGGAGGGTGCGGCGGGGCAGCAGGCGGCGGCCGTCCAGGCTCGAGGTGCCTCGCCGTCCGCCCACGCCACCGGCGGCACGGACGCGGCCGGTCCGCCGGTCGCCGCAGAGACGAAGCCGGCCGGGCGGGAAGCCGCGGCCACCGCCGGGCGGCAGGCGACCCGGCGCTCGTCGGGGCGCAAGCGCGGAACGCCGCCCAGCGCCGGCGAGGGCTCCGCGCCCGTCGCGCCCGAGCAGGCGGTCGCCGGCGCGGTCCCCGAGGCGGCGCGGGAGTCGGTCGCGGCCGGCATCGGCGAAGCCGCCGAGAGCGATACCTCCGCGTCCCGGACGGTCGGCGAGACCGCAGCCTCGCGGCGCCGGCACCGCGGCTCACGTGGGGGGCGCCGCCGTCGCAAGGCGGCGGAGATCGCCCACGACGAGGCGGTGCGTGAGGCAGAAGAGGCGGTCGAGGGAGAGGAACCGGCGAAGGAGGAGACTGAGGGTACGGCCGCAGAGGCCCCCGAGGCCGCAGCGGCCGAGGGCGCCGGCGCGCGCCGCAGGCGTCGCGGCTCACGCCGCCGCACCGGCGACCAAGGCGAGGGGGAGGAGCCCGCGGGGGAGACCGCTGCGACGCCTTCCGTAGCGGCGCCCGCCGCCGCGGCGGAGACCGTGCGCGCTACCCGCACGCGGCAGCGCGACCGCCGCCGTCCCAAGGCGATCGTCCGGCAGGACGAGGGCAGCGGACTCGACACCTACACGGTCACGGCTCCCAGCCGCCGGATCGACGTCGACGTCGCGGAGCCCAAGCGCAAGGTCATCCTCGCCTCCGACGACGGCCAGGAGCTGCGCGTGGCGCTCGTGGAGGACGGCCGCCTCGCGGAGATCTACATCGAGCGGCCGGACAAGAAGTCGTACCTCGGCGACATCTACCAGGGCAGGGTCGAGAACGTGCTCGGCGGCATCGACGCCGCGTTCGTGGACTTCGGCCTGGAAAAGAACGGCTTCCTCTACGTGGACGAGGTCACCACACCGGAGGGCGAGAAGCGCGCCCGCCGTATCGGCGACGCGCTGAAGCCTGGGCAGGAGGTGCTGGTCCAGGTCACCAAAGACCCGATGGGCAGCAAGGGCGCCCGGCTCAGCACGAAGATCTCCCTGGCGGGGCGGTACCTCGTGTACGTGCCCGGCGGGAGCGGGGTGGGCGTGTCACGCCGCCTCTCACAGGGCGAGCGTGACCGGCTTCGCGACATCAGCAAGGAGCTGAAGCCCAAGAACGCCGGGCTCATCGTGCGCACGATCGCTGAGGGGCACGGGCTGGAGGACCTGAAGCGCGACATGCAGTACCTCTCCCGCCTCTGGTCACGCCTCAAGCGAAAGGCGGATACCGTCAAGGCGCCGGGGCTCGTGCACAAGGAGGTCGACATCTCCATCGAAGTGGCGCGCGACCTGTTCAACGACACGTGCGAGAGCCTGATCGTCGACGACGTCAAACGCCACAAGGCGATCGTCTCATTCCTCGACAAGGAAGCGCCCGAGCTGTTGCCCAAGGTGCATCAGCACACGGGCGTCGAGCCGCTCTTCGAGGCTTACGGCATCGAGGAACAGATCGCCAAGGCACTCGAGCGCCGCGTGCCGCTGCCGAGCGGCGGCAACCTGATGATCGACCACGCCGAGGCGCTCACCGTCATCGACGTGAACACCGGCCGGTTCACGCGCGGCAAGGGTCTCGAGGACACCATCACCAAGACCAACCTCGAGGCCGCCCACGAGGTGGTCAAGCAGCTCCGCCTGCGCGACATCGGCGGCATCATCATCATCGACTTCATCGATATGGCGCACGCCGCCAACCGCGAGATGGTGCTGGCCACGCTCGAGGCCCAGCTGGAGACCGACCGCACGAAGACCTACGTGGTCGAACTCTCGCCCCTGGGCCTTGTCGAGATGACGAGGCAGAACACCACCGACGGCGCGCGCGGCATCATGACGCGCTCCTGCCCGTGTTGTACGGGCAAGGGCCGGGTGCTCAGCGAGGAGACCATGGCCCTCGCGGTCGAGCGCCGCGTGCGTGCGCTGGCGCGCAAGTCGCAGGCCAAGGCCTGGCTCATCGAGGTCAACGGCGGCGTCGCGGACCGGCTCAGCGACCAGCGGCTCAAGAAGCTGGAGAAGGCGGTCGGCAGTCGCGTGTTCTTCGAGGGCGCGACGTCTCTGCCGGTCGACACCTTCCGCGTCATCGCGGAGGGCACCGCGGCACACGTGCAGGAGCAGCGCGTCCCGGTCAAGGAGGGTCAGGAGGTCGAGCTGGAGCTCGAGTTCAGTCTCACGTACAGCCCTCGGGACGCTGTCGGCTACATCGACGGGTACATGGTCATCGTGGAGGGCGGCCGGCAGCACCTCGGCCAGCGGCGCAAGGTGAAGATCACCAGCACCGAGCGGACGGGTGCCCATGCGACCGTCGTCAAGCAGGGGTCGAATTGACGGTCCCCACGCACTTGGTTATCATTTACGGCCGTTGTCTTTCGGGGAGTTGAAATGACGAAGTCTCATACCACCTACGCGGTCATCCGCGTCGGCGGGCAGCAGTACAAGGTGAGCGCCGGCGACACCATCGTCGTCGACCGCGTGGACGCCGACGAGGGCAAGCACGTCACGTATGCCACTCTCGCGGTGCGCACCGACAGCGGCGAATTCGACGCCGACGTTGCCAAGCACGCCAAGGTCAAGGCCAAGGTCGAAGAGCACGTCCTCGGTGAGAAGATCAAGGTCTTCACCTACAAGCCCAAGAGCACGTTCAAGAAGACGAAGGGCCATCGCAGTCGTCTCACCAAGCTGACGATCGAGTCGATCACCCTCAAGGAGTCGAAGGAGAAGCCCAGTGGCGCATAAGAAGGGCGCCGGCACCAGCCGCAACGGGCGCGACTCCGAGGCCAAGCGCCTCGGCGTCAAGGCGTTCGCCGGCCAGGTGGTCCCGGCAGGATCGATCATCGTGCGTCAGCGCGGCACCAGGTTCCGCCCCGGCGAGAATGCCGGCATCGGCGTCGACCACACCATCTTCGCGAAGGTGACGGGCAGGCTCGTGTTCACCGAGAAGGGCGCGGGGCGCTTCATCTCGGTCGTCCCCGAGGCCTGACCCGCCGGCCGGCGCTCGGCCTCCGGGCCGGCCGGCCTCACCTCTCATGCTCGACAGGGCAAGCATCTGCGTGCGCGGCGGTCACGGCGGCAACGGCTCCGCCAGCATGCGCCGTGAGAAGTACGTGCCCAAGGGCGGCCCCGACGGCGGCGACGGCGCCCCCGGCGGAGACGTCGTCCTCGTCGCGACGCGGCAGCTGCACGACCTCAGCCAGTTCCGCCACAAGCACCACTTCCGGGCCGAGGCAGGCGGCCACGGCCGCGGCGCCAACAAGCGCGGCGCCGATGGGCCGGTGCTCGAGGTCAAGGTGCCGGTGGGCACCGAAGTCCGTGACGCCGAGGGCGGACTGCTCGGCGACCTCGTAGCCGAGGGCCAGCGCCTGCTCGTGGCACGCGGTGGCGAGGGCGGACGCGGCAACGTCAACTTCAAGACTTCCACGCGTCAGGCGCCCCGCTTCGCGGAGCACGGCCTGGAGGGTGAGGAGCTGTGGCTCACCCTCACGCTCAAGCTCCTCGCAGACGTCGGCCTCGTCGGCCTCCCCAACGCCGGCAAGTCGTCCCTGCTGGCGGCGCTGACGCGCGCCCATCCCAAGATCGCGTCATATCCGTTCACCACCATCGAGCCGAACCTGGGCGTCATGTACCTCGGGGAGGGCGCGGCGGTGATCGCCGACATCCCCGGGCTCATCGAGGGCGCCAGCGAGGGGGCCGGACTCGGGCACCGGTTCCTGGCTCACATCGAGCGCACTGCCGTGCTGGTCTACGTGCTCGACGGCGGCGACGGCGCCGACGGGTGGCCTGCGGCACTGGCGACCGTGCGTGCAGAGCTCGGCGCGTTCCGTGCCGCGATGCTGGACCGACCCGCGCTCGTGCTCGTCAACAAGGCCGACCTGCTGGACGAGGTCGGCAGAGAAGAGGCGGCCGCGTTCCTGGCCGGCCTCGCGTGGCCGGCCGCGGCGCTCCTGGCCTCGGCGGAGAGCGGGGAGGGGCTGCTCGAGGTGCGCGAGGCTCTCGAGGGAGCCGTCAACGCCGCCCGCGAGGCTCTCGCCGCGGTCGAGCCGTCGGAGGTCGCCCCGGCGGTGCTGCGCCCCGGCGAGGACCGCCTCGAGTCGTTCACCTTGGAGCGCGTGGAGGACTACTTCGTCGTCCACGGGCGCCAGGTCGAGCGCCTCTTCGCCAAGGCGGACCTCGACAACGATGACGCCGTGGCCTACCTGCAGCAGCTCATCGAGCGCGCCGGCCTGAACCAGGCCCTGCGCAAGGCCGGCGCCGTGCCCGGTGACACGGTGGTCGTCGGCGACCAGGAGTTCGAGTTCTCCTGATGCACCGCGCCGGGGGTACGCCGGCGCTCCGGCGTGGTCTACCGCGCGATGACCTCCGGTGAGCCTGCGGAGCAGCGCCCGAGGAGGTCCGGACGCTCCCGCCGGCGTGGTGGGGCGAGGCCGCCGGCGTGGTGACGGATCAGCGACGCGGGCACGTTGACTTCGGCACATCCTTGAGATAGTCTCCGCTATAACTTCGTATACGAACTCTGATACGTAGTTGGTTCCGAGAGTCGGTCGCGCAAACGAGAAGGTGTGTCGAGAGAAGACTCCCGCCGCGGTGCTCGTCGCACCGCCTTGAACCACTGACCACTGCTCCCCCCTGGCAGGATGGAAGTGGCGCGGGAGGGCGGCCCTTGGCCCCAGCCTTGCGACAGGGCGCCGGCCGGATCGCTGGTGGCAGCAGCGGCCGGCGCCGGACGACGGGGCATGGCCGCCGGACCGGCGGGGAGGCTCCACAGGAGGTCCCCATCGCTCCCACGCGGCGCGTCCTTCGCGCCATGATGGAGACGGAGCCTTCGCCGGCGAGCCGGAGGCGCCGTCCGCCGCGAGCGGGCGGCGCCTCCGGCAGTTTCCAGGGCGCGGACTCTGGACTTCGAGAGCGGCCTGCGGTACCTTGAGGTAACTTCGTATACGAACTCGGATACGTTGATTGCTCAGCACACCTGGAGCGGCCATATGACAGACACCGGAAGAGTCCTCATCGTCGGCGCCGGCACGATGGGGGAGGGGATCGCGCAGACGTTCGCCCAGCACGGGTCCGGCGTCCGCCTCGTGGACATCAACGACGAGTCCGTCTCCCGCGCGCTCGGTCAGATCAAGCGCAACGTCCTGCAGTTCGCCGACTTCGGGCTCATCAAGGAGCCCGTCGACCAGGTGATGGGCCGCATCGAGGGCATGGTCACCACCGACATGGCACGGGCGGCCGACGGCTGCACCTACGCCGTCGAGGCCGTCCAGGAGATCCTCGAGCAGAAGCTCGACCTGTTCGCCCGGCTGCAGGCGGCCGCCCCCGAGCTGGCCATCGGCAGCAACACGGGCAGCTTCACCATGGACACGCTCGTCCGAGGGGCTGCCCCGCCCCGACAGGGTGATCGGCATCCACTACTTCAACCCGGCGCACATCATCCCGCTGGTGGAGATCCACCGTGGCAGCGCCTGCTCGGACGCGACCTACGAGGAGACGAAGACCCTGCTCGAGGCCTCGGGCAAGAAGACGGTGCTGGTGCGCGTCGAGCGTCCCGGCTTCATCGTCAACCGTCTCATGGGGGCCCTTGAACGCGAGATCGACTACCTCCTCGACGAGGGCATCGTGACGCCCGAGGACCTGGACGTCGCCGTGAAGTCGAGCACCGGTTTCCGCTTCGCCTGTCTCGGGCCCATGGAGGTGGAGGACATGATCGGCCTCGACATCGCCGCGACGGTGTCGGGACGCGTCTTCAAGGGCCTCTCCAACGCCACCGAGCCGTCGCCCATGCTGCTCGAGAAGGTCGAGCGCGGCGAGCTCGGGATCAAGGCCGGCAAGGGCTGGTACGACTACAGCGGCAGGACGCGTGCGGAGGTCCTGGAGGAGAAGAACGCCAAGCTGCTTCCGCAGCTCAAGCTGTTCCTGGACGCGCAGAAGGACTGAAGGCCGGGGAACCCGGTCGCCCGCAGACTGAAGGAGGTCCGGTGTTCGATCTTACGGGCAAGGTTGCGATCGTGACCGGCGGCGGCGGCGGCCTGGGCCGTCCCATCTCGGTCGCGCTGGCGCAGTGCGGCGCCGACGTGCTGGTCGACGACTTCGACGCCGATCACCTGGCGGCGACGGTCGCCGAGATCGAGGCGCTGGGGCGCAGGTGCGTGGCCGTCACGGCCGACCTCACCAGCGCCGCCGCCATGAAAGACATGGCCGACAGGGCCGTGCAGGAGTTCGGCAGGATAGACATCCTCGTCAACGTGGCCGGCACCAACGCGCGGTTCGACGCCGAGGCGATGCCGCCCGAGGAGTTCGAGCGCGTCCTCCGCGTCAACGTGCTGGGCGTGTTCCTGGCCTGCCAGGCGGTCGGCCGGGTCATGATCGAGCAGGGGCAGGGCGTGATCGTCAACATGTCGTCGGTGAGAGGGAGGGTCGCTCCCGGCATGGGCGGCTCGGCCTACGCCACGAGCAAGGGCGGCGTGGACCAGCTCACGCGCACGCTGGCGGCCGAGTGGGCCAAGTACGGCATCCGTGTCAACGCCGTGGCGCCGGCGCTGATCATGACCGACATGACCCGCGATTTCCTGTCCAAGCCCGAGGTCTACTCCAAGATGACCGCCGAGATCCCGATGCGGCGCCTGGGCGAGCCGGGCGAACTGGTCGGGCCGGTCGTTCTGCTGGCCTCGGACGAGTCCAGCTTCATGACCGGCCAGATCGTCTACGTCGACGGCGGGCTCTCCGCCGTCTGATCCGCGGCCGGACGCTCGAGACCCGATGGGAGGGCACGACGTGTGAAGAAGATCGCGCGCGCGGACGTGACGAAGTACGGCGTCCCGCCCAAGCACTTCAACGTCAACTCCTGCCGTCTGCAGGGCGAGGCCGAATCGGGGCTCAAGAGCTTCTGGATCGGCTGCTCGCACTACCTGCCCGGCGGCGGCATCGAGTGGTCGGGCGAAGATTCCGCCGAGGAGAAGGTCTCCATCGTCATCGAGGGCGAGCTCACGGTGAAGGGGGAGGACGAGGAGTTCGCGCTCGGGCCGCTCGACTCCCTCTACATCGGCCCCAACGAGGCCCGGTCGGTCGTCAACAACGGCACCAGACCGGCCATCATGCTGGTGGTCGTCAACACCTGATGGGTCCTGTGCCGGCCGAGGAGCGAGACGTGAAGCAGGCCGTACGGCTCACGAACCTCACCACCGGCGGTCCGGTGCACGTCGACGTGCGCGACGGCAGGATCCTGCGCATGGTCCCCCTTGAGCTGGACGAGAGCGACGGGCCGTCGTGGAGCATCACGGCGAGGGGGCGCACGTTCACGCCTCCCCGCCGCACCACGCTCTCACCGTTCACCGTCGCTCACCGCTCCACCATCTACTCTCCCCGGCGCATCCTCACGCCGCTCAAGCGAGTTGACTTCGACCCCGCGGGCCAGCGCAACACGCACAACCGCGGCAGTTCAGGTTACGAGCCCATCTCGTGGGACGAGGCCCTGGACCTCACCGCCGGCGAGATGACGCGCCTCAGGCGCGAGCACGGCCCGGCCGCCATGCTGACCTCGCCCGGCTCCCACCACCTGTGGGGGACCCACGGCTACCGCACCAGCGCCTACTACCGCTTCATGGACCTCGTCGGGTTCACGTACGGAGAGCACAACCCGGACAGCTGGGAGGGCTGGCACTGGGGCGGCATGCACATGTGGGGCTTCAGCTGGCGCCTCGGCATCCCCGAGCAGTACGACCTCCTCGAGGACGCGCTGCAGCACACCGAGCTGCTCGTCTTCTGGTCTTCCGACCCTGAGAGCACCGGCGGCGGCATCTACACGGCCTTTGAGAGCACGCCCAGGCGGTACTGGTTCAAGGAGCTGGGCGTGAAGATGGTCTTCATCGACCCGTACTTCAACCACACGGCCGAGCTCTTCGGCGACAAGTGGTTCGCGCCGCGGCCGGGCACCGACGTGGCGATGGGGCTGGCGATCGCTTCCACGTGGCTCTCCGAGGGCCTCTACGACGAGGAGTACGTGGTTACGCGCACCGTCGGCTTCGACGAGTGGAAGGACTACGTGCTCGGCAGGACCGACAACGTGCCCAAGACGCCGGAGTGGGCCGAGGGGGAGTGCGGCATCCCGGCGCGCCAGATCCGCGCCCTGGCGCGCGAGTGGGGCACGAAGAGGACCATGCTGGCCGCCGGCGGCAAGGGCGGGTTCGGCGGCGCCTGTCGCTCGGCCACCGGCAACGAGTGGGCGCGCACCATGATCGCCCTCGCGGCCATGCAGGGCTTGGGCAAGCCGGGCGTCAACATCTGGTCGACGACGCAGGGCGTACCCTGCGACACCGGCTTCTGGTTCCCCGGCTACAACGAGGGCGGCATCTCGGCCGACGCCAACACCCTGAGCGGCTTCCGTCTGGCCAATCGTCTCTGGCCGGACGGAGGCCCGTGCGGCAACCCGCACCACTCCACCGAGGGCCAGACTGTCAGCCGTCTCCTCATCCCCGAGGCCATGAGGGGCCAGAGCCTCGAGTGGCGGGGCAAGGGCTTCTGCGGCTCCTCCATCGAGTCGCAGTTCCAGAAGTACGAGTACCCCGCCCCCGGCTACGACCCGTGCCGTATGTACTACAGGTACGGCGGGTCCTTCATCGGCACCATGACCGAGACCAACCGCTACGTCCGAGCCTACCGCGAGGGCGACGTCGAGTTCGTGGTCAACCAGTCGATCTGGTTCGAGGGCGAGGCGCGCTTCGCCGACGTCATCCTCCCGGCGTGCACCAACTTCGAGCGCTGGGACATCGGGGAGTGGGCGGCGCCCACCGGCGCCGGGGCGTCGTCCACCGACGCCTGCAACCACCGCCTCATCGTCTTCCAGCAGAAGTGCATCGAGCCGCTCGGCGAGTCGAAGCCGGACTACGAGATCTTCGCCCTCCTCGCCGGGCGCCTCGGCCTCGGCCACCTGTACACCCAGGGCCTCACCGACCTGGACTGGGTCAAGCGGCTGTTCCTCGCCAGCGACCTGCCGCAGCGGATCTCCTGGGACGACTTCGCGCGCAAGGGCTACTACGTGGTGCCCGTGCCTCCGGAAAGGAAGCGCACCCCGGCGCTGCGCTGGTTCGCGGAAGACCGCGAGCGGGACACGCCGGACCTGGGGCCCAGACCGTGGGAGACCGATCGCCTCAAGGGCCTGCAGACGGCGTCGGGCAGGATCGAGTTCGTCGCTTCCAGCCTCCGGCGCTTCGAGCGCTCCGGGGCCGTCGACCCCGAACGGCCCGCGCTGGGGCCGCAGTACATCCCCAGCTGGGAGGGCCACCGCACGGCGGAGCTCGTGGCCCGGTACCCGCTGCAACTCATCAGCCCGCACCCGCGCTTCTCGTTCCACACCATGGGCGACGGCAAGGGCTCGTGGACCGACGACGTCGCGGACCACCGCGTGCTCGTCGACGGCCACCACTACTGGATCCTTCGCCTGAACAGCGCCGACGCGCGGGCGCGCGGCGTCGCCGACGGCGACCTCATCCGGGCCTTCAACGACCGCGGCGAGGTCATCCTCGCCGCCCAGGTCACGGAGCGCGTGGGCCCCGGCACCGTGCACTGCTACGAGTCGGTCGCCGACTATCTCCCGCTGGGAGAGCCGGGCCACTCGCCGGACGCCGCCGGCTGCATCAACATCCTCACGCCCAAGCGGTTTGTCACCCCGACCTCGACCGGCATGGCGCCCAACTCCTGCCTCATCCAGGTGGAGCGGTGGGAGCCGGCACCGGTCTGAGTCCCTCAGTCCCACACCCGACCAGGAAGAGCCACGACCATGGATCCCATCATCACCGCCTCGCTCACCGGCCCGGCCGCCACCAAGAAGGACAACCCGGCGATCCCCGGGACGCCGGAGGAGATCGCGCGGAGCGCCGGGGAGGCCTACGACGCCGGCGCCGCCGTCATCCACATCCACCTGCGCGACAACGACGACTTCACGACCGACCTCGAGGTGGCGCGGCGCACCGTGGAGCTGGTGCGCGAGCAGTGCCCGGGGATCGTTCAGCTCTCCACCGGGGGTGGGTTCGAGTACGAGGACCGCATGCGCATCGTCGAGGCGAGACCGGCGATGGCCACCCTGAACCCGGGCACCATGACGATCGGCGACCACGAGTTCCGCAACCCGCCCAGGCAGATGTACAAGCTCGCCGAGCGCATGCTCGAACTGGGCATCAAGGCCGAGGTGGAGATCTACGACACCGGCCACCTCGGCCTCGCCCTGGACCTGCTCAAGAAAGGGCTTCTCACCGAGCCGCTGCAGGTCTCGTTCGTGATGGGCGTCAAGGGCGGCATGCCGGCCGACCCGCGCCTGCTCGGCTACCTCGTCAACGAGCTCCCGGCCGGCACCAGCTGGCAGGTGATCGCCATCGCGAAGGCCAACCTGCCGCTCACCACCATCGGCCTGGCCATGGGCGGCAACGCTCGCACCGGCCTTGAGGACACGCTCTACATCAGGCCGAAGGAGCTCGCCTCGTCCAACGCCCAGCTCGTCGAGGCGCTGGTGAACGTGGCGCGCTCGCAGCACCTGGAGCCCGCGGGAGTCGAGGAGGTCATCGACCGCCTCAAGCTCAACCGCGACCTGATCGGGTGACGGAGCAAACCGAGGACCTGGGGGAGGCCGAGATGGCGGAGCAAGACTACGTGCACATGCCGTCGCTGGAGGAGTACTCGAAGCGGTTCGAGCGCTTCTTCAAGTTCACGCGGTCCGACGACGGCATCCTCGAGGTGCGGATGCACACATGCGACGGTCCGGTGCGCTGGAGCTACCAGATGCACCACGCCATCTCGGAGCTCTGGACGGCCGTCGGGCACGACGTCAAGAACGAAGTGCTCATCTTCACGTCCACCGGCGACCAGTGGATCAACGAGGTGGACGCTTCGTCCTTCAAGGATGTCGAGCAGTCCGACGACGACGACCAGCGTTTCAACGTCCAGATCTACGACACCCTCAAGGTCGTCGAGAACTTCGTCAACGACATCGAGATCCCGACGATCTGCGCCGTCAACGGCCGCGGCATCCACTGGGAGATGGCGATGATGAGCGACATCACGCTCTGCACGCCGGACTTCATCCTGCAGGACGACCACTTCGTGATGAAGGGCGGCCACGTGCCCGGCGACGGCATGACGATGGCCTTGCAGCAGGTCCTCGGCATCAAGCGCGGCAACTACATGAGCTACACCAACGCGGGCATCGACGCCGAGACCTGCCTCAAGCTCGGCGCGGTCAACGAGATCGTCGAGCGCGAGCGCATCGTCGAGCGCGCCTGGGAGCTGGCGCGCATGATCATGAAGACCAACCGCTCCACTCGCCGCCTCACCCACCACGTCGCCGTGCGGCCGTGGCGCGAACTGGTGGAGCAGAACCTGCGCCAGCACGTGTACGCGGAGATGTACTCGTTCAACCTGGTCAAGTCGTCCCACGACTTCGACTCAGATCGCCTACTGCGACGACAAGATGGCGGAGATGTGAGGAACGGAAGGAGACCTGACCATGGCGATGCAGCCGTACGTGCACGTGGAGACCGCTCGAGGAGTACGCAGAGCGGTTCAAGGACTTCGCCCACCTGGAGCGCAACGACGAGGGCATCCTCTTCTGCCGCCTCCACTGGAAGGGCGAGGCCTGCGTGTGGAGCTACCAGACCCAGAACGCCTACGGCGAGCTCTGGACGGCCATCGGTCACGACAAGGAGACCGAGATCGTCATCCTCACCTGCGCCGACCCCTACTGGATCACGCAGCGCAGCGACCCCGCCTCCTTCGACGAGGTCGAGGACTCAGACTCCACCACGCTCAAGTACAACTGCAACGTGCCCGACACGATGAACTTCGTCGAGAACTTCATCAACGACATCGAGGTGCCGGTCATCACGGCCATCAACGGCATCGGCCAGCACTACGAGTTCGGGCTCATGGCCGACATCTGCATCTGCGACCCGGACTTCTACTTCTCGGATGCGCACTTCTCGCACAACATCGTCCCGGGCGACGGCATGAACTTCTCCTACCGTATGTGCCTGGGGCAGAGGCGCGCCTCGTACATGGCGTACATGGAGCCGAAGATCGACGCGCAGACCGCCCTGGCGTGGGGGCTGGTCGACGAGATCGTCGCCCACGACGAGCTCGTCCCGCGCGCCTACGAGATCGCCCGGCATATCCTCAAGACCGGCCGGGCGGTCCGCCGCCTCACGCACGAGCTCGTCATGCGCCCGTGGAAGCGCTTCCTGCAGGACGACGAGCGCGTGCGCGTGCTGGCCGAGATGTACGCCGTCCAGCTCGAGGCCACCCGGCACAACTTCGCCAAGATCGCCGCCGACTTCACCGGGGGGCGGCCCCAGCACAAGAAGTGAGCGGCGTGCCTGCGGACCGCCGCTCCACGCCTCACCTGCGGTGGGAATCGAGCACGGCGGCGAAGACCGTGAGGCCGGGACCCCACCCTGAGGGGGTCCCGGCCGCCGTCCGCCGGGACCAGCCACGACACTCCCTGGATAGAGGTGGCAGATGAGCGGCGCGATCGAGATCATCGAGAAGGCCCGGAGCGCTGGACGGACCGTCCTCACGGAGGCGGAGTCCAAACAGCTCCTCGCCGATCTGGGCATCCGGACCACGGAGATGCGGCTGGCGGCCACCCGCGAGGAGGCCGTGGCCGCCGGTCGCCTGATCGGCTATCCCTGCGTGCTCAAGGTGTCGTCGCCGGACATCACGCACAAGAGCGACGCCGGCGGGGTGAAGGTGGCGCTGGCCGACGAGGAACAGTTGGCCGAGGCCTGGGACGACATCATGGCGTCGTGCCGGGCGAAGTACCCCGACGCCGTGATCGAGGGCGTCAGCGTGCAGAACATGGCGCCGCAGGGGCTCGAGGTCATCGTCGGCATGGCGACCGACCCTCAGTTCGGCCCCGTCCTCATGTTCGGCCTGGGCGGCGTGTGGGTCGAGGTGCTCAAGGACGTCAGCTTCAAGATCGTCCCCCTGACGAGGGACGACGCGCGCAACGCCATCAGAGAGACCATCGCCTCGAGGCTCCTCGAGGGGTTTCGCGGCTCGGATCCGGTGGACACGGCCGCCCTCGAGGACATCCTGCTGCGCGTCTCGGACTTCGTGGCGGCCACGCCGGAAGTGAGGGAGATGGACATCAACCCCATCTTCGCGTACCCGCACGGCGCTATGGCCGTCGACGCCCGCGTCATCCTGGGGGAGTGAGAGCCATGTCATCGCAGACCGTCGAACAGCTGGCGCACATCTGCAACGCCGAGTCGGTGGCGCTCGTCGGCGCCAGCGACAAGGAGGGCAGCTTCGGACGCCTCTTCCTCGAGGGCCTCAGGGACGCCGGCTGCCGCAGGATCTACCCGGTCAACCCCAAGCGCGAGGAGATCCTCGGCATCACCGCCTACCCGAGCATCAGCGCCGTGCCGGACGAGATCGACCTGGCCATCCTCCTCACCCCGACCGGCGTCGCGCTGGACCTGGTCAAGGAGTGCGTCGCCAACCGGGTGAAGGGCGCCGTGGTGTTCGCCTCCGGCTTCGGTGAGCTCGGCGCGGAGGGCAAGGAGCTCGAGCGCGAGATCGGCCGCGTCGGCAGGGAGGGCGGCACGCGCGTCGATCGGCCCGAACTGCATCGGCCTCTTCAACCCCAGGGCGGGCGTCATCACCTACCCGCAGGTGCTGATGAAGGGCATCCCCAGGGAGCCCGGCTCGGTCGGCGGCTTCTCGCAGAGCGGCTCGTTCGTCGACTATCTCGTGTGGTTCCTGGCCGAGAAGGGCCTGCGCTTCAGCACCATCGTGAGCTGCGGCAACGAGTGCGACCTGGCCGCCGAGGACTACCTGGAGTACTTCGGGCAGGACGAGCAGACGAAGACGATCGTCGCCTACATGGAGGGCGTCAAGGACGGCCGCCGCTTCTTCGAGGTGGCTCGGGACGTCGGGCCGCCGGAAGCCGATCATCCTGTGGAAGGGCGGGCATGAGCGAGCACGGCGCCCGGGCCGCGGCGTCACACACCGGCGCGCTGGCCGGGTCCGCCGAGCATCTGGCGCGCGATGTTCAGGCAGACGGGCATCATCGACGTCACCAGCGTGGCGGAGGTCGTCGACTGCGCCGTGGCGTTCCACGCACCTGCCGCTGCCCAAAGGGCCGCAGAGTGGCGCGTCATCGGCGGGCAGGGCGGGACCGGCGTGGGGACGGCGGACAACTGCTACGCGCTCGGGCTGGAGCTGCCGCGCCTGCTCGGAGCAGCACGGTCGCCCGCCTGCGCGAGGTGCTGCCGCCGGTCGGCACGTCGGTCGGCAACCCGACCGACACCGGCGTGGCCTCGCTGCTCGACCCGGGCCTGTACGAGAAGGCCATCGAGATCGTCGCCGACGACGAGGGCATCGACATGATCCTCGTCATCTCGACGCCCGTGCCGGAGTGCCTCGACGCACGTGGCCGCGGCCGCCAAGGCGATCGACAAGCCGCTGGCGGTCTCCGTGTACGCCCTGCCCGAGTCGGAGCCGGAGATCTACGCGTCGCTGGGCGCCAGGGCGTGGCCGCGTACCCGGACCCGAAGCGCGCGGCCTACGTGCTCGCGCGCATGGCCGAGTACGCGAGGTTCCGTGAGAGCTCGAAGTAGCACCGCTCGGAGGCGGTGCGCCCGCTGCGGGGCGCCGCCGGCCGGCGCCCCGTCCGTCCCGACGACGGGACGGTTGGAGCGGTCGTCGCCCCAAGAAGATAGGCAGCGGGATGGTGTTGACTTCCCTCCGGACGAGCGGTAGTCTGCGATAACTTCGTATACGAACTCGCATTCTAGTAGGCCTGTCGCTAGTTCCAGGGGGGTGTCGAAGCCTCTTGACTCTCACGCAGGCGGGCGCTACGCTCTGATACTCCGTATACGAACTCGGATACGTAGTGAGGGCGCGTCCCGTCATGACCCGTGCCGACCAACATCGACTCCGCTGCGAGGGATACAGATGATCATCGACGCCAACATGCACTGGCTCCCCGAGGACCTGTTCACCGAACATCGAGCTGCGTGACGCGTTCCTCGCCTGCGTCCCCAAGGAGGAGGGCGAGCACGCCTACGTCACGCCGATGCCCGGCACCGACCTCGAGCAGATCGTGATCGCCAAGCCCGAGGGTCACGAGAACCTGAACTACGCCGAGAACCAGTACGACCCGGCGCTGCGCGTCAAGGACATGGACGGCGCCGGCGTCGACCTCGCCGTGCTGCGTATCCCCGTGTTCCAGAGCTGGCTGCCGCTCGACCTGTGCACGCAGGTCAACGACCGGCTCGCCGCCCACGTGGCCGACTACCCGGAGCGCGTGCGCGCGCTGGCCGTGGCTCCGCCCGACGGCACCCCCGAGTGCCTGGCCGAGGTGGAGCGCGCCCTCGCCCTGCCCGGCTTCGTCGGCGTGCAGATGGCGGCCCACTACGGCAGCGATAGGAGCGGACTACCTCGACCACCCCCGCTTCCGCAGCTACTTCAAGGCGCTCGACGCCCTCGGCGTCCCGGTGGTCGTGCACCACACGCCGCTGCCGGTCGAGTGGGCGAGCCTCGTGACCTACACCAACATGCGCCGCCAGTACGGGCGCTGCGTCGACCAGGGCACGGCCGTCGGCCGCGAGATCTTCAGCGACCTCTTCGAGGAGTGCCCCAACCTGCGGCTCATCCACTCCATGCTCGGCGGCGGCTTCTTCGCCTACGCCAACATGCTGGCGCCGCGCAGCAAGAAGTCCAACGAGGAGCTGGAGCGGTTCGACCCGGCGGCCGGCGTGCGCGAGCGCCTCGAGACCAACATCTACTTCGACACGTCCGGCGCCGCCCAGTGGGGCAAGGACCAGCTCGAGTGCGCCGTCAAGGTGTTCGGCGCCGACCACATCCTGTACGGCAGCTCGTATCCCGTGCGCCGCGAGTGGTTCGCCCAGGGCATCGACTTCGTCAAGGCCCTGGACATCCCGCAGGAGAGCAAGGACCTCATCCTCGCCGGCAACGCACAGCGGATGTTCGACCTCTGAGACTGACACGCCGGACGACGATCGGCCGCCCGGCTTGGCTGGACTGCACCTTCGGAAAAGGAGACAAGTCGTGAGTCATCAGTTGGGGATCCCCAAGGCAGCGCTTGATGCGCTGATTCAATTGGTGGACTACGACGCGCAGGTCAAGCCGGGCATGGAGGTCCTCATCGGGGCCCACCTCGACGGCGCCTACGGCAGTGAGAACCTGGTGGATCCGGTGGTCGTCAGCTGGGTCCAGGCCATGGTCGCTTCGCGCGGCGCCAATTGCTCGGTCCTCTGGATCGACGAGATCATGAAGAAGCACGAGTGGCGCGTGCCGCCCATCCTCAAGGGCGCCATCACCGACGCCGATCTGTTCATCAACTTCTCTCTCGATCTGGCCATCGAGGAGAACGCGGAGTTCCGGCAGTACATCGAGAAGACGAAGACCTGGTACGTGCGCATGTTCCCCGTCACCACGGCCCTGCTGATGACCGATTGGGCGCGGACGCCGCATGAGCTCGTGGTCATGGTCCGCCACGTCAGCTCCGATCCGTTCATGAACCACATGGCCAAGTTCGTCATGAGCGACACCAACGGCACGGAGCTCGAAGGCAACATCCTCGATCCGGTGAAGCGCGAGGGTATCCCCGGCATGCCCTACAACTCCTGGCGCAGGGACGCCAGCCACTACATCCCGTGGCCTGAGTGGGTCCACCCGCCGGTCAACTGCAAGAACGTCAACGGCGTCCTGTTCTTCGACTGCATGCTGCCCTACTGGGCGCGCTACATGGGCATCGCCCCGGCCTGGCAGGACCCGGTCCGCGTGGATGTCGTCGACAACAAGATGGTCAAGATCTCCGGCGGCAAGGAAGCCGACGCGATCAACCGCGCCCTGAAGGACCTGGAGACCAAGGTCGGCGACGGCATCTGGAAGTTCGACACCTTCCACTTCGGCATCCACCCGAACGCGAGCGTCACGCACGACCAGTGCCCGAACGACATCTACAGGCGGATCATCGAGCACTCGCACCCCTCCAACATGCATTGGCACCTCGGTTCGGCGCCGGCCAACGAGAACTACAACTTCTATCCTCACGTCACTGCCGACATCCGCAACTGCACCCTCAAGATCGCCGACGAGCTCGTGTGGGACAACGGCTACATGCTGTGCCAGCAGGACCCGAGAGTGCTCGAGGTCGCTGCCAAGTACCCCGATCTCCCCGGCATTCCCGAGCGGGTCTAGGCGATCGAGCGACAGACAGGAGAAGAAGGTATGAGCAGGCTGATCGCCTACATCGGGCGCAACCACGTGGGCGGCTTCAAGGGCGGCGGCATCGACATCCTCGAGATCAGCGAGGACGGCAGCAGCATCACCCCGCTGCCCGGCGGCGCCGTGGACATGCCGAAGCGGGCGGGCTACCTCGCCTACGCGCCCAAGGCGGGCGTCCTCTACTCGGTCGACGAGCGGAAGACCGACGGACGCGGCCCCAAGCAGCCGGCCTCGTCCGTGATGGCGTTCAAGGTGGACCAGGAGACCGGCGCGCTGACCTTCCTGAACCAGCAGCCCACCGTGGGGGCCATGCCGGCCTCCATCACGGTGGACGAGGACAAGAGGCTCCTCTGGACCGCCAACCACGGCTTCTTCGACCACGTGGTCAAGGCGGTCCAGCTCGCCGACGGCACGTGGGTCGAGAAGTTCGAGTACGACGACTCGACGGTGGTCCAGTACGGCCTGAACGACGACGGCTCCATCGGCCCGGTCCAGGACGTGCACGTGCTGACCGGCTACGGCACCGACCCGAACGACTCGCCGCAGGGCGGCGGCCACGCGCAGGCCAGCCCTCACGCGCACATCGTCGTGATCGACCCGTCGGGCAAGTTCATGGTGGCGTGCGAGAAGGCCGGGCGAGCGCATCTACGTCTACCGCATCGGCGGCAAGAGACTGGAGCTCGCCTCCGTCTACCAGTGCCCGGCGGGCACCGGCCCCCGGCACGTCGCGTTCCACAAGGACACGGGCCGCATGTTCATGACGTGCGAGTTCTCGTCCGAGCTCTGGTCCTTCGACTTCGACGGCGAGACCGGCGTGCTGAGCTTCATCGACAAGCAGTCGACGCTCGACGGGTTCACGGGCCGCAACGAGACGGCCACCGTGCAGGTGCACCCGAGCGGCCGCTTCGTGTACATGAACAACCGCGGCCAGGACGACGTCGTCTGGTTCACCGTCTCCGACGACGGCCATCTCACGAAGTCCGGACGGGTCGAGCTGAGCCGGTGCGAGGATCCCAAGGACGCGACGCGGGCGATGACGCTCTCGCCGTCCGGCGCGTTCCTGCTCGTCCCGGACCGCCCGGCGGACATCGTCCGGGCGTACGCAGTGGACCCGGACGACGGGAGCCTGAAGGCCGTGGCCGAAGTCCCGGTCGAGAACCCGGTCTTCATCCAGTTCGTCGAGCTCTGAGCCGGTCTGACCACGTCGCTCCCGGCCCCCATGGGGGTGCCCCGTGGGGGCCGGGAGCGACGGCCGGACCGGACCTCTCCTCCGCCGCCGGCGGAGGGCGGGCACGCGCCGATCAGAGGCCCCGGAGGCTTCGCAGCCACCAGGAGCCTCTGATGGGCGGCATCTCCGCCCTGGTCCCGGCAATCGGGTGAGGGATGGATCCGAACCAGTGAGCACGCGACTTCACACGACGAACGACAGCCTGCGAGGTGCACGAGAGGTGGTTGTCCTATGAGCGAGGAGCAGGTCTTCACCCAGTGCACGGTCGGCGGGCCGGTGCGCGTGTACGTCGAGGACGGCGTCATCAAGCGGATGCGCCCCATCATCTTCGATGAGGACGACGCCGCGTCCTGGACGATCGAGGCGCGCGGCCGGAAGTTCACGCCGCCGCGCAAGACCACCCTGCAGAGCTACGAGGTGCCCGAGCGGACGCGCGTCTACACGAACCGCATCCAGTACCCGCTGAAGCGCAAGAACTTCGACCCGAACGGCGAGCGGCATCCCGAGCTGCGCGGCAAGGACGAGTACGTGCGCATCTCCTGGGACGAGGCCCTCGACCTCGTGGCCGGTGAGATCACCCGCATCCGCGAGACCCACGGTCCCGCGGCCATCACCGCCATGACCCCGTCCCACCAGAACTGGGGCTTCCTGCACTACAAGCTCGGCCCGCTCGGGCGCTTCTTCAACATCCTCGGCTACAGCCAGTGCCTGGACAATCCCGACAGCTGGGAGGGCTGGCACTGGGGCGCCACCCACGCCTGGGGCTACTGGTGGCGCCTGGGCCACTGCGAGCAGTCCGAGCTCCTGCAGGACGCGCTCAAGCACACCGAGCAGGTCATCTTCTGGTCGGTGGACCCCAACAGCACCTCCTACATGTACAGCGGCCAGGAGAACCTCATCTGGCGCCACTGGATGAAGGAGCTCGGCATCCAGTTCGTGGTCATCGACCCGTACGACAACTGCACCGCGAGCACCATGGGCGACAAGTGGATCGCGCCGCGCCCGGGCACCGACGCGGCGCTGGCCCAGGCGATCGGCTACGTGTGGCTCACCGAGGACACCTACGACCACTTCTTCGTCGAGAACCGCACCTACGGCTTCGACGAGTGGAAGCAGTACATCCTGGGCGAGGGCGAGGACGGCACGCCCAAGACGCCGGAGTGGGCCGCCGCCATCTGCGACGTGCCGGCCCACACCATCAGGGCGCTGGCGCGCGAGTGGGCGGCCAAGAAGACCATGCTGGCCGTGGCCAGCATCTTCGGCGCCACCGGCGCCTGCCGCCAGGCCTACGCCACCGAGTGGACCCGGCTGTGCATCTACCTCATGTCCATGCAGGGCTTCGGCAAGCCGGGCGTCAACTTCTGGGGCGGCACCGGCAAGGGCGCGCCGCTGGACATGGGCTTCCACATGTTCGGCTACTCGGACAACGGCTGGGACGCCTTCGGCACCGTGGCCGAGAAGGCCTACTTCCCCGAGGGCAACACGGTCACCCAGAAGACCTACCGCCACCTGCTGCCGGACATCGTCATGGACCCGCCGGTGAGCTGGATCGGCGAGGGCTTCTGCGGCCAGAGCATCGAGCAGCAGTTCCGCCCCTTCACCTGCCCGGAGGAGGGGCCGGACGGCGCCCCCATCAAGATGATCCACCGCCAGGGCGGGTCGTTCATCAGCACGATGAGCGAGACCAACAAGTGGGTGCGGATGTACCAGCACCCCAACCTCGAGTTCGTCGTGATGCAGGACTGCCACTGGTCCAGCGAGACCAGGTTCGGCGACGTCATCCTGCCGGTGAGCACCAACTTCGAGCACTCCGACCTCTCGGAGTGGGGAGCCGCCGGCGGCTACGGCTTCAACGACTTCAACAGCAACCACCGCATCTGCATCTACCAGCACAAGTGCATCGAGCCGCTCTGGGAGTCCAAGCCCGACTACGAGATCTACACGCTCCTCGCGGCGCGGCTGGGCTTCGAGGAGGAGTACACGGAGGGCAACAGCATCGAGGACTGGAACCGCATCGTCTTCGACAAGTCCGACCTGCCCAAGTACGTCACCTACGAGGAGTTCAAGGAGAAGGGCTACTTCGTGGTGCCGGCCAGGCCGGACGACGAGGAGCCGGTCGTCTCCTTCCGCTGGTTCTACGAGGGCACGGACGCGGCGGTGCCGTCGGAGATGAGGACCCCGCCCGGCCCGCCGCGACAACGGCTCCGACCTGGCCACCCCGAGCGGCAAGGTGGAGTTCGTCTCGCAGACCCTCACGGCGTTCGACCCGGACGACGAGGAACGGCCGCCCATGGCGCGCTACATCCCGAGCTGGGAGGGCTACGACACCGAGGGCCTGGTCGAGAAGTGGCCGCTGCAGATGGTCTCGCCGCACCCGCGGTTCTCGTACCACACGCACAACGACAACAAGAGCCTCTGGCTGGACGACATCCCGCAGCACCGGGTCAAGATCGACGGCTACGCCTACTGGCCGGTGCGCATCAACCCGGCGGACGCGGCGGCTCGCGGCATCAAGCACCACGACCTGGTGAAGGTCTTCAACGACCGCGGCGCCGTCATCTGCGCGGCGATCGTGACCGAGCGGATGCGGCCCGGCGTCGTCCACTCCTACGAGGCGGGCGCGAAGTACGACCCGCTGGAGCCCGGCAAGCCCGGCAGCCCCGACCGGGGCGGCTGCGTGAACCTGCTGACGCCCTCGAGGATGGTCTCCAGGAACGCGCCGGGCGAGGCGCAGAACTCCTGCCTGGTCGAGGTGGCCAGGTGGGACGGCTAGGCGAGGAGGTGAGAGAACTTCATGGCAGAGCAGGAATTCATCAACTGCTGCATCGGCGGCATGGTCAAGGTCACCGTCGAGGACGGCGTGATCAAGCGCATGCGCCCTCTGCGTCTGACCGAAGAGGACGGCGGCCGCTGGACGCATCGAGGCCAAGGGCAAGCGGTTCACCGACCCGCGCAAGACCACGATCAACCCGTTCAACATCGCCGAGCGCACGCGCGTGTACGCGGAGAACCGCATCAAGTACCCGATGAAGCGCAAGAACTTCGACCCCGAACGGCGAGCGGCACCCCGAGCTGCGCGGCAAGGACGAGTACGTGCGCATCACCTGGGACGAGGCGCTGGACCTGGTCACCAGCGAGATCACGCGCGTGCGCGAGACCTACGGCCCGGCGGCCATCACCGCCTTCGTCTCGCTCGCACCACAACTACGGGCTGCTGTACTACAAGATGGGCCCCATGCCGCGCTTCTACAACATCCTCGGCTACACCCAGCTCCTGGACAATCCGGACAGCTGGGAGGGCTGGCACTGGGGCAGCATGCACACCTGGGGCTGGTACTGGCGGTTCGGCCAGTGCGACTGCTTCGACATGCTGGCCGAGGCGCTCAAGAACACCGAGCAGCTCATCTACTGGTCGGTGGACCCCAACACCTCGGCCGGCGGCTACGGCGGCCAGGAGACCGTGATCTGGCGCGAGTGGCTGCGCGAGCTGGGCGTCGGCGCCATCTTCATCGACCCCTACTGCAACGCGACCGCCGCGCACATGGCCGACAAGTGGCTCGCGCCGCGGCCCGGCACCGACGCGGCGCTGGCGCAGGCGATCGCCTGGCAGTGGATCGTGGACGACACCTACGACCACTGGTTCATCGAGAACCGCACCGTCTACTTCGACGAGTGGAAGGACTACATCCTCGGCAAGGTCGACGGCGTGCCCAAGACGCCCGAGTGGGCGGCCCCCATCTGCGACATCCCGGCGCACACCATCAAGGCGGTGGCCAGGCAGTGGATGTGCAAGAAGACGATGCTGGCCACCGGGTCCATGTACGGCACCGCCGGGGCCTGCCGCAACTCGTTCGCCACCGAGTGGGCCAGCCTCATGATCCACCTGGCCGCGATGATGGGCATCGGCAAGGAGGGCGTGAACATCTGGGGCGGAGCCGCTCACGGCGCTCCGCTGGACATGCGCTTCAAGAGCGCCGGCTACTCCGACTGCGGCTGGGACGTCTTCGGCCTGGTGGCCGAGCAGCCCACCTTCCCCGACCGCAACTCGGTCACGCAGAAGGTGTACCGGCTCAGCCTGCCGGAGGCGATCCTCGACGGCCACATCGAGTGGTACGGCGAGGGCTTCTGCGTGCAGTACCCCGAGCAGCAGTTCAAGCCCATGCAGTACCCCGAGCCCGGCCCGAACGGCGCCGAGATCAAGATGATCCACCGCCACGGCGGCTCGTTCATCAGCACCATGAGCGACACCAGCAAGTGGGTGCGCATGTACCAGAGCCCCAAGCTGGAGTTCGTGGTGATGCAGGACTGCCACTGGCAGAGCGAGACGAAGTTCGGCGACGTGATCCTGCCGGCCTCCACCAACTTCGAGCACAACGACATCTCGGAGTGGGCGCAGCCGGGCGGCTACGGCAACGGCAACGTCAACTGCAACCACCGCATCCTGATGTACCAGCAGAAGTGCATCGAGCCGCTGTGGGAGTCCAAGCCGGACTACCAGATCTACTGCGAGCTGGCCGAGCGCCTGGGCTTCCTCGAGGAGTACACCGAGGGCAACTCGGAAGAGGACTGGATCAAGAAGGTCTTCGCGATCACCGACCTGCCCAAGCACCTCACCTACGAGGAGTTCAAGGAGAAGGGCTACTTCGTGGTGCCGTCGGTGCCCGACGACTACGAGCCCACGATCTCCAACCAGTGGTACTACGAGGGACGCCCGGTCGACACGCCGGACAGGTTCAACCCGCTGGCCGACACCGAGCACGCCACCGAGATGGCCACCCCCTCGGGCAAGATCGAGTTCAAGCGGACCATCCTCGAGAAGTACTTCCCCGACGACGAGGAGCGGCCGATCATGCCGCGCTACATCCCGCTGTACGAGGGGCACGAGACCACCGGGCCTCGTGGACAAGTACCCGCTCATCATCATGACGCCGCACGCCAAGTTCTCGTACCACACGCACCAGGACAACAAGATCCAGTGGCTCAACGACATCAGGCAGCACCGGATCATCAAGGACGGCTACCCGTACTGGCCGATGCGCCTGAACCCGGGTGACGCCGAGGAGCGGGGCATCAAGGACGGCGACATCGTCGAGGTCTACAACGACCGCGCCAGGGTGCTCGGCGTGGCCCTGGTGACCGAGCGCTGCCGCCCGGGCCTGGTGCACTCCTACCAGGCCGGCGCCAAGTACGACCCGCTCGAGCCCGGCAACGCCGACAGCGTGGACAGAGGCGGGTGCGTCAACCTGCTGTCGCCGTCTCGCTACACCAGCAAGAACGCCTGCGGCGAGGCCAACATGTCCTATCTCGTCGAAGTCCGCAAGTGGGAGGCCTGACAATGACCCGGTATGGGATGGTGATCGACGTCGACAGGTGCGTGGGGTGCTACAACTGCTTCCTCACCTGCCGCGACGAGTACGCCGGCAACGCGTACCCCGGCTACTCCGCCCCTCAGCCGATGAGCGGCATGGACTGGATGAAGGTCAACGAGATCGAGCGCGGGCAGTACCCGCACGTCAAGGTCGACCACGTGCCCGTGACCTGCGCGCACTGCGACTCCGCCGTCTGCGTCACCCTGGACCAGACCGGGGCCATCTCACCGGCGCGCGGACGGCATCGTGCTGATCGACCCGGAGAAGGCCAAGGGCAACAAGGGCCTGGTGGCGCTGTGCCCGTATCGCCAGATCGAGTGGAACGAGGAGCTCCAGCTGGCGCAGAAGTGCACCCTGTGCGCGCACCTGCTGGACGCGGGCGACCCGGAGCCCCGCTGCGTGGAGTCCTGCCCGAGCGGGGCGATCGATCTTCGGCGACCTCGACGACCCCAGCAGCAAGGTCGCCGCGCTGGTGGCCTCGGGGACCGAGGTCGATTCACCCCGAGTACGCGATGGGCGAGAAGGTCACGTACAAGGGCCTGCCCAAGAAGTTCGTCGCCGGCACCGTCGTCTACGGCGACGTGGACGAGGTCGCCGCCGGGATCGACGTGGTGCTGACCGGCGACGGCGTGAGCGAGACCATGAAGACCAACGGCTTCGGCGACTTCGAGTTCGACGGCCTCGCGGACGCCGCCACCTACACGGTCACCGTCGAGGCGCCGGGCTACGCGCCCGCCACCCTGAAGGCCACGACGCGCAGGGACCTCTACCTGGGCGAGATCGTCCTGCAGAAGTAGGCCGGCATGCCTGGGATCACAGCATACGGAGCGTACATCCCGCTGCACCGGCTGAGCCGGGCGGAGATCGCGCGGGCGTGGGGCGGCAAGGCGGCCCCGGGCGAGCGCGCGGTCGCGAGCTACGACGAGGACAGCCTCACCATGGCCGTGGCCGCGGCGCGGGACTGCCTCAGGGACGCGGACCGCGCCACGGTCGGCGCGGTGTACTTCGCCTCCACCACGGCGCCCTACAAGGAGAAGCAGTCGGCCGCCGACCATCGCGTCGGTGCTGGACCTGCCGCCGGACACGGCGACCGCGGACTTCGGCGGCTCGCTGCGCTGCGGCACCAACGCCCTCAAGGCGGCGCTGGACGCGGTGGCGGCCGGGAGCGCGCAGAGCGTGCTGGTCTGCGCCGCGGACATGCGCCTCGGGCTACCCCGCCGGCCCCGGCGAGATGAACTTCGGGGACGGCGCCGTGGCGCTGCTGGTCGGCGCCGGCGAGACGCTCGCCGAGGTCGAGCACTTCGACAGCCGCTACTGGGAGATCCAGGACACCTGGCGCTCGGACCAGGACACCTTCGTGCGCACGGCCGAGGACCGCTTCTCGATGGACGAGGGCTACGCCGACGTCATGGTGCACAGCGTGGCGGCGGCCCTCGAGAAGTACGGGCTGGCCGCCGCCGACGTGGCGCACTTCGCCTTCAACGCCCCCAACGTGCGCCAGGTCAAGGGCGTCGCGAAGAAGCTCCGCTTCGACGAGCAGACCCAGGTCAACGACGTGCTGCACGCGTCGGTGGGCGACACGGGCTGCGCCGCGAGCCTGCTCAGCCTGGTCGCGGCGCTGGAGCAGTCCAGGGGCGGCGAGACGATCCTCCTGGCCTGCTACGGCAACGGCTGCGACACCGCCGTCCTGCGGACGACGGACCGCGTCGGCTCCGTGCCGGCCTGTCGCGGCGTGCGCGGGCACATCGAGTCCCGGCGCGAGCTGAGGAACTACGAGCAGTACCTGCGCTGGCGCGGGCTGCTCCCGATCCAGCCGGCCGCGCGCCCGCCCGTCGAGGAGCGCATGCCCTCGCCGGCGGCCCAGTGGCGCGAGGTGCCCTGGGAGATGCGGCTCACGGGCACGAGGTGCCTGCACTGCGGCACGCCGCAGTACCCGCCGCAGCGCGTGTGCGTCACGTGCCACACCAAGGACGAGATGGAGCCGTACCGGTTCACCGACGTGCCGGCGAGGCTGTTCTCGTTCTCGCACGACTACGTGATGGAGACCCTGGACACGCCGGTCACCGTGACCTTCGTCGACTTCGAGGGCGGCGGCCGCCTCATGTGCGACATGACCGACCGCGACCCGGACGAGGTCGCGGTCGGCATGCCCCTCGAGATGTCGTTCCGCCGTCTCTACTACGTGAACGGCGTCTACAACTACTGGTGGAAGTGCCAGCCGGTCAGGTGCCGGCAGACCGGGACCGAGGTGTGACCGTGGAGAGCATCAAGGACAGAGTCGCGATCGTCGGCATGGGCTGCGTCAAGTTCGGCGAGAACTGGGGCCAGAGCCTCGAGGACATGATCATCGACGCCGCCTACGAGGCGTTCGAGGACGCCGGCATCGGGCCGGACGACATCCAGGCGGCGTGGTGGGGCACGGTGTTCGCCGGCCACACCGGCCAGATCCTGGCCGCGCCGCTCAAGCTCGCCTACATCCCCGTCACGCACGTCGAGAACGCCTGCGCGACGGGCTCCGAGGCCATCAGGAACGCCTGCTACGCGGTGGCCGCCGGCCAGTACGACATCGTGCTCGCCGTCGGCGCCGAGAAGCTCAAGGACTTCGGCTACTCCGGCCTGCCGCAGACGCGGCCGGTCGCCACCTGGAGCTACCGGCTCACCACCCAGACGCCGGCGGCCGGGTTCGCCATGATGGCCACCGCCTACTTCGCCAAGTACGGGCTCGAGTACGACGTGGGCAAGGACCTCCTCGGGCAGATCGCCGTCAAGAACCACCACAACGGCTCGCTCAACCCCAAGGCCCACTTCCAGCGCGAGATCACGCCTGGAGCAAGGCCGTCAACGCGCCGATGATCGCCTGGCCGCTCGGGCTGTTCGACTGCTGCGGCGTGAGCGACGGCGCGGCGGCCGCGGTCATCACCCGGGCCGACCTGGCCAAGAAGTTCCGGCCGGACCCCATCTACATCAAGGCCGCGCAGATCTGCCAGGGCCCGCGCGAGGGCTGGCTCAGCCAGGTCTACGACCTCGCGCACGTGGAGGAGACGTACCGCGGCGGCCAGGCCGCCTACGCGGAGGCCGGCATCAAGGACCCGCGCAAGGAGATCAGCATCGCCGAGGTGCACGACTGCTTCTCCATCACCGAGCTCACGATCATGGAGGACCTGCAGTTCAGCCCGCGGGGACGCGCCGGCGAGGACATCGAGGCCGGCACGTTCGCCATCGAGGGCGAGCTGCCGGTGAACACCGACGGGGGCCTCAAGTGCTTCGGCCACCCCATCGGTGCGACCGGCCTGCGCATGCTCTACGAGGTCTACAAGCAGCTGCAGGAGAAGGCCGGGCCTCGGCAGGTGAAGGACCCGCGCCTCGGCCTGACCCACAACCAGGGCGGCGAGCCCGGGTCCGCCACCGTCAGCGTCATCATCGCCGGCAACGAGCTGGGCTGAGGGGGCCGAGGCTATTGACTTCCCGGGGAGCCCGCACTACGATGTGGCAACTTCGTATACGAACTCGCATACGCACATGAAAACGTCCCCAGACAGCATGGCCGCGAGCGTGGTCGACGACCACAAGGGCCCAACGGGATCGGAGGGCGAATTGCCCGTCACAGAGTCTCGCTCGGTCTCCGACGAGTACTTCATGCTGTGGGTGCTGATCGCCCAGACCAAGGACGCGATCCTGCGTGCGCGAGAGCTCGAGTACGCGCGCTACGGCATCAGCAACGAGCGGCGCGCGATCCTGGCCATCATCCAGCGCAACGGCGGCCGCAGCACCCCGGTGGACATCGCCCGGGACCTCTTCCGCGAGCTCCACTCCGTCACCGAGATGCTCGTGCGCATGGAGCGGGACGGCCTCATCGTGAGGCACAAGGGGACGGGCCGGTCCAAGGTGGAGGTCAGCCTCACCGAGCAGGGCCTCGACGTCTTCCACCAGTCCCTGAACAGCGAGGCGGACAGCAGGATCTTCTCGGTGCTCACCAAGAAGCAGCGTGAGCGCCTCTCGCAGTACCTGTGGAAGCTGCGCGGCAGGACCATGGAGCATCTCGGCATCCCCGAGTGGCAGCTCACCTTCCTGCCCGCAGCCCGACGAGAAGGAGGGACCCTGACGCGCGCGACCGGGGCGGTCGCGCCGGCGGCCTGTGAGGGGCCGTCGCACAGGCGTCCACGACGAGGACGGACCGAAGGAGGCTGGTATTCACCGAGGGGGTTCGATCAAGGTGTCACGACGCAAGCTGCATCGCACGGAGCACCAAGGAAGAGTCATGGCAAACAGGGGGAGTGATATGAAGAGTTCGAAATGGGCCATCGTGCTGCTGATCGTCATCCTGGCGGTGAGCCTCTCGGTCGTGCTCGCCGCCTGCGGCGGCGACGAGCCGGCGGCGGAGGAGTCCGCGGCGGCCGTCGAGGACACGGGCCAGACGTGGGACCTCAAGTTCAGCTACCCGACGCCTGAGCGCGCCAGCCTCGTACCGGCGTACCTCGTGCCGTGGAGCGAGGCCGTCACCATGGCCACCGACGACCGCGTGAAGATCACCCACTACGCCGAGAACTCGCTGGTCAAGGAAGAGCAGCAGTGGGACGCCCTGCTCTCGGGCACGTCGGACATCGCCCTGATCGAGCCGGAGTTCAACCCCGGCATGTTCCCGATCTCGGAAGTCGGCTCGCTGCCGTACCAGTTCCCGGACGCGGTCACGGCCGCCAAGACGTTCTGGGACGTCGTCACCCAGAAGGCCCAGGATGAGTGGAAGGACGTGCAGGTCCTCGGCGTGACGGTCATCGCGCCGGCCCAGTACCGCGGCAACGTCGAGGTCAAGGGCGACGTCACCAAGTTCGAGGGCACGCGCATGCGGTCCGGCGGCACGGATCGAGACCTGGATCGTCGAGGCGTTCGGCGCGACCCCGGTGGAGATCGGGACCGGCGACCTCTCGACGTCGCTCGAGCGCGGCATGGCCGACGGCGCCTTCCTCAGCTACTCGCTGATCCTGGCCATGGCCAAGGACTTCACCAAGTACACGACCGAGTGCAACATGTTCTATCGCTGCTGGGTCATCGCGATGAACAAGGACGTCTGGAACTCCATGCCGACGACCGTCCAGGACCAGATCATGGGCGTGAGCGGGCAGGAGGGCTCGGCCAAGTACTCGGCCGCCAACGCCGGAGTCGAAGCGGCGAGAAGAAGGGCCTCGAGGGCGCCGACAAGGGCATGGGCAATCCGCCGATCTACGTGCTGACCGCGGCGAGCTCGCCACGTGGACCGAGGCGTGCCAGCCGGTCATCCAGAAGTGGATCGACCAGCTGTCCGACCCGGCGACCGGCCAGGAGGTCATCGACTTCATCGCCGCGCAGAACGCGACCTACGCCCAGTAAGCGACACGTGACTGACGGCCGGCCCCGGCCCAGTCCTCGCCGGGGCCGGCCGTCCCATACAGCAGTGAAGGGACGCCTATGAACGAACATGGACGACCGGAGGGTGACGCGGCGCTGCCGGCCTCAGGGCTGGTGCGGTTCGCCGACTCGTTCGAGGCCCTCCTCGGGAAGATCTACACGGCCGATCGCGTGGGTCGGGGCCGCCACCTTGGCTGCGCTGGTCGTGGCGATGTTCTGCTCCGTCATCGGGCGCAGGTTCTTCAACTCCCCGCTGGAGGGCTCCGGGGACATCATCGAGATGTCGCTGCTGATCATGACCGCCACGGTCCTGGGCCTGGAGCACCTCGGCCACGAGAAGATGACCGTCGACATCCTCAGCAAGCAAGTTCTCGAAGAAGGCGCAGGCGATCATCGCTCCGTCATCTACTGCCTCGCCATCGCCATCCTGTGCCGTGGCGTTCTAGAGTTGATGGTGTGGGCCGGCAAGCTCTTCGAGCGCGGCGAGACCACGCCCGGGCGTGCTGGAGCTCCCCAAGTACCCCTTCGCCTACCTGATCGCGTTCGGGATCCTCACGCTGGTCCCCATCTACGTGGTCCGGCTGCTGCGGGCCATCGGACGAGGTGAGGCGGCCATGAGCACCCTTCCGCTGTGGGCCTGCGGCATCATCGGCGCGGGGGTCTTCTTCGGCCTCATGTTCCTCAAGCTCCACGTCGGCCTCTCGATGATGATCGGCGGGTTCGTGGGCTTCATCCTGACCCGGGGTCTGCCGGCCGCAGAGATCGACCCTGCGAGGACGATCTTCGAGGTGTCCACCTCGCCGATCCTGGTCATCATCCCGCTGTTCGTGCTGATGGGCGTCATCGCGGGGGCCGGCGGAGTCATCGCCGCCGCGTTCGAGACCTTCGACAAGTGGCTGGGGCACCTGCGCGGCGGCCTGGCCATGGCCACCGTGGGCGCGTGCGCCGCGTTCGGGGCCGTGTGCGGCGACAACATCGCCACGGCGGTGACGATGAACAAGGCGGCCCTGCCCGCAGATGCGGAAGCTGGGGTACGACGACAAGCTCTCCTTCGGCTCCATCGCCGCCGGCGGCAACCTCGGCATCCTGATCCCGCCGAGCGCCGCGTTCGTGGTGTACGGCTTCATCACCGAGAACAACATCGCCAACCTGTTCGTCTCGGGCATCCTGCCCGGCATCATCCTGACCGCGATGTTCATGGTCGACGATCGCGATCTGGTGCAAGCGTGACCCGAGCCTGTCCTCGAAGCACGAGCCCCAGACCCATGAAGGTCAGGCTGGCCTCGCTGCAAGGGGCTGATCGGCATCGTCGCGGTGTTCGTGCTCGTGATGGGCGGCCTCATGGGCGGCGTCTTCACGCCGCAGGAGGCCGGCGCCGTGGGTACGGTCGCGATGATCGTCGTGAGCCTCTTCTACAGGCAGCTCACGTGGAAGAAGCTGGGCCACGCCCTGGTGGAGTCGACGAAGACGTCCGCCATGATCCTGCTGCTCATCATGGGGGCGAGGTACTTCAGCTACTTCATCACCACGACGGAGCTGCCGCAGACGCTCTCCGACCTGATCCTCAACGCGAACCTCAACGGCTACATCGTGATCATCCTGGTGTGCATCCTGTGGATCATCCTGGGCATGCTCATGGACATCTGGTCGGTGATGATCATCACGCTGCCGATCTTCTACGGCATCCTGCTCACCCTGGGGTTCGACCCGCTGCAGCTGGGCGTGATCGTGGTGCTGTGCATCATGCTGGGCTGCGTCACCCCGCCGGTGGGCGTGGTGGTGTTCTCGCTGGCCGGCATGCACAGGGACGTGCCGATGTACACCATCTTCAAGGGTGTCTGGCCGTTCATCTACGCGATGGTCATCTTCCTGCTGATGATCATCTTCATCCCTTGGATCAGCACGTTCCTGCCTAGCCTCGTGGTACCAGGCTAGCCAGCCGACCTGCAGAATGGAGACTCCCCTGCCTCGTCCGGCGGATGAGGCAGGGGAGTCTGCTGCGAGCAGGAAGTGCACGGTGCACGAGCGACGACATCGGAGTGTGGCCTCTTGACTCTCGGCGAGTACCTCAGCCCCTGGCTCATCCTGCCCTTTGCCGGGCTGCTGCTCTGCATCGCCGTGCTGCCGCTGGCCACGCCGAAGTGGTTCGACAGCCTGCGCAACAAGGCGCTGGTGGCGGCGGTGTTCGGCGTACCCGTGGTGCTGTACCTGGTGCTCGAGTTCGACGCCCTGGGTCGCCACACGGTGCTCACGACGGCGGAGGACTACTTCTCGTTCATCGTCCTGCTGCTGGCGCTGTTCGCGATCTCCGGAGGCATCTACCTCACCGGCGACCCGCTGGGCACGCCGCGCAACAACCTCACCTTTCTCGCCGTCGGGGCCGTGCTGGCCAACTTCGTCGGCACCACCGGGGCCGCCATGCTCCTGGTGCGTCCCATGCTGCGCGCCAACTCCGAGCGGACCAAGGTGCGCCACATCTTCGTCTTCCTGATCTTCGTGGTCTGCAACCTCGGCGGCCTGCTCACGCCGATCGGCGACCCGCCGCTGTTCCTCGGCTTCCTGAACGGAGTGAGCTTCACCTGGACGCTCCGCCTGGCGCCGCAGTGGCTCCTGGCCAACAGCCTCGTGCTCGCCGTCTTCTACGTGCTGGACACCTACTACTACCGCAAGGAGCCGCTCTCGGCGATCGTCGCCGACGAGGCCGAGTACGTGCCCATCCGCCTGCTCGGCAAGATCAACCTGCTCTTCCTCGCCGGCGTCATCGCCGCGGTGGTGTTCTCGGAGCCGCTGGCCACCCTGGGCGAGGCGGTGCACGTCCCGTTCCTGCGCGAGATCGTCATGCTGGTGATGGTGGGGCTCTCGCTGCGGTACGGACCGGCAGAGCCGCGGCGCCTCAACCGCTTCGCGTGGGCGCCGATCGGCGAGGTGGCGATCGTGTTCGCCGGCATCTTCGCTTCCATGGTGCCGGCGCTCGCCATCCTCGAGGCCCGCGGCGACCAGCTCGGCCTCACCCTGCCGTGGCAGTACTTCTGGGCGTCGGGGGTGCTCTCGTCGTTCCTCGACAACGCCCCCACCTACCTCACCTTCACGGCCGCCGCCCAGGGCTTCCTCGGCGTACCGACCACCGGCGGGCTGATGTCCCCGGACGTGATCCCGGGGTTCGCCGCAGCCCCCGCCGCCTTCCTGGCGGCGATCTCCTGCGGCGCCGTGTTCATGGGCGCGAACACGTACATCGGCAACGCGCCCAACTTCATGGTCCGGAGCATCGCGGAGGGGCACGGCGTCCCCATGCCCAACTTCTTCCACTACATGGCGTGGTCGGCGGCGGTGCTCCTGCCGGTGTTCGCGATCGTCACCGTCGTCTTCTTCCTGTGACGGTCTGAGCGCGCGAGCGAGCCCGGCGCCGCGTCAGGCCGGGCGCACTCCGCGGTGGTGGCAGGTCCGGCAGTCGTCGCCGCAGTCAGCCGTGCCGCCGAGCCTGGGGCAGCCGGCGGCGGTCGCCGGGGGAGCCTCGACCGCGAGAACGGGGGACTCCGCCAGGCCACGCTCCGCCATCGCCCACCGCCCGCCGAGGTCGTGCTGATCGACCTCGTGGCCGGGGTGCTCGTGACCGTGATGCGCATACCCGTGGTGGCCGTGCGCGTGACGCTCGTGCCGTCCACCGTGACCACGGCTGTGTGCGCCGTGGCGATGCCCGGTATGGTGGTCGTGTGCGTGCTGGTGCATGGACTCCTCTGCGTACTTTCCAATATGTCTCGATATATCGTAACAGGTGCGTCAACTGGCCGTCCGCGGTCCGAGGGGGCGTGGTCGTGAGCGAGCGGTGGAAGATGTGGCACGACCCGGCCGGCCGCGGCTACATCCTCCTCGCCGCTGATGACGCTGGCGTTCGGCCTCTCGATGAACACCAGCAACGCCGTGACGACCAACTACTTCGCCGACGTCCTGCACTTCACGGGGCCGCAGTTCGGCTACATCACGGCGATCCGCGAGATCCCCGGGCTGCTGCTCATCTTCATCACGGCGCTGCTGTACCGCATGTCGCAGCAGCGCCTCACGGCCCTCGCGCTCGTCGTCCTCGGCGTGGGGATCGCCGGCTACGCGCTGGCGACGGACTTCCGCAGCGTCCTCCCCTGGGTCGTCCTGGGCAGCCTGGGGTTCCACACCGTCCTGCAGACGCAGGTGGCGCTCGGCATGAGCCTCTCGGTGGAGTCGCGGAGCGGGCGCATCCTCGGCAACATGGCCGGCATCGGGCAGGCGGGAGCGCTGGTGGGCATGGGGGCGGTGTTCGTGCTGTTCCTGAGGTGGCCCGACCTCTACCACCAGGTCTACGTGGTCTGCGGCCTCATCGCCCTGCTCGGCGCCGCGGCCATCATCGGCTTTCCGCACCTCCACGAGGGCAAGGCCATCGCGGCGCAGATGCCGCGGCAACGGATCGTGGTCAAGCGGGACTACCGCTACTACTACGTCCTCAACGTGCTGGACGGCGCGCGGCAGCAGCTGTTCTTCTCGTTCGGGCTGTGGGTGCTGGTGAGCCGGTTCGGCATGGGGGTGTCCGCGGTCTCGCTGGTCGTGATCGTCTCGACCGTGGTGGCGATGGTGTTCTCGCCGTGGGCCGGCAGGATGATCGACCGCCACGGCGAGCGCCACACGCTCTCGGCGATCAACGTCGCCTACATCGTGGCGCTGGCCGGCTACGCGCTCATGGGCAACGTGTGGCTGGCGTGCGCCTTCTACGTGCTCTACAGCTTCATCGCGCCGTTCTCGGCGATCGGGGCGGCGACCTACCTGCGCAAGATCGCCGTGCCCGCCGACATCGCCCCCAGCCTGGCGATGGGGGTGACCCTGCTGCACGCGACGGCGATCGTGGTGCCCGTCGCCGCCGGCCTGATCCTCAACTACGTGGGCTACCAGGTGCCGTTCTTCATCGGCTGCGGCTTCGCGCTCGTCGCCGCGCTGGTGACGCTGCGGCTGGACCCCGTGCGGCAGCGGGCGGCGGCCAAGGTCGCGCTGGACGAGGCCGGCCGCGATGAGGCGGCGGTCGCGCCATGACGCAGGCCGCCGCGCACCGGTCGCGCACGCTGGCGGTGCTGATCCTCGGCCACGTCAGCGTGGACCTCGCCGCCGGCGCCCTGTTCGCCCTGCTCCCCTTCCTGGTCGCCGAGCGCCACTACACGCTGGCGGCCGTCGGCACGTTCGCGCTCGTCGCCAACGTCACCAACGGGGCCTGCCAGCCGCTCTTCGGCGCGCGCGGCGACCTCCGTGAGGCGCGCTGGATGCTGCCGCTCGGTCTCGTCCTCGCCGGCGTGGGCATCGGCGCCGCCGGGCTGACCACGCGCTTCCCCGCGACGCTCCTCGCGGTGGTCGTTTGCATGGCCGGCGTGGCGGCGTATCACCCCGAGGGCGGCGCGCCTGGCTCGCGGCACGGCGATGGGGCGCATCGAGGCCAAGATGGGGCTGTTCTCCGTCGGCGGAGGGATCGGCTACATGCTGGGGCCGCTGATGGTCGCCGCCGTGCTGGCCTCTCTCGGCCTGGGCGGGACGGTGCTGGTGGGCCTCGTGCCGCTGGTCGCCGCCGCCGGCGTCGCGCTCGCCCTGCGGCGCGTCGGAGCGGCGGTCAAGGAGGCGGCGCGCGCAGTCGGCGGCTCGGCGGGGGCGCCGGAGTGGCGTCCCTTCGCCCTGCTGGTGGGCATGTTCTGCCTCTCGAGCGCCGATCGCGACCGGGCTGCTCGTGTACCTCCCGGTGTTCCTCGTCCAGGAGCGGGGCACGAGCCCGGCCGCGGCCAGCATCATGTCGAGCATCATGATGGGCGCGGGGGCGGCCGGCATGGTGCTGGGCGGCTTCGTCGCCCAGCGGTTCAGCCGGCGCCTGGTGCTGCTGGCGCCGGAGCTCCTGCTCGTGCCGGCCATCGCTCTGCTGCCGAGCCTCGGCTACGCGGCGCATGGTCCCGGTGGCCGCGCTCGCGCGGGCTCGCGATGGAGGCCAACTTCAGTCTGGTGATCGTGATGGGGCAGGAGTACCTGCCGGCGCGCATGGGGCTCGTCGACGGGGCTGCTCAACGGCTTCTGCACCGCGGTCGCCGGCGTCGTGGTCTACGGCCTCGGCGTGCTCGGCGACCTCACGGCGCCCGTGTGGGTGCTGTACGCGCTGGCGCTGCTGCCGGTGGGCGTGGCGGCGCTGGCGCTGCTCCTGCCGCGTCCCGCGGCCGCTCCAGCGCAGACGAGGTGGAGCCTCGCGCGTGGTGGCGGCAGCCGCGTGAGGGTGCGCTAGGGTCGAGGCATGAAGCTCGACGGCATCGACGGCCTGCTGCTGGACATGGACGGCGTGCTCGGCGTCAGCTGGACGCCGCTGCCCGGCGCCGCGGAGGCGGTGACGCGCCTGCATGCGGCGCTGCCCGTGCGCCTGCTGACCAACACCACGGCGCTTCCGCAGGCCAGGTTCGGCGCGCTGCTGCGCGAGGCCGGGTTCCCGTTCGCCGACGAGGAGATCCTCTCGGCGTCGGTGCTGGCGGCCGAGTGGCTGCGGGCGGAGCGGCCGGGCGCGCGCGTGTTCCTGCTCGGCGACGCGCAGGCGGAGGACCTGGGCGGCGTCGAGCTCGTGGGGGCGGACGAGGCGCCGGACCTGGTGCTGGTCTCCGGCGCCGACGAGACGTTCTGCTTCGAGGCCTTCAACACCGTGCTGGCCCTGCTGCGCGGCGGCGCCGAGCTGGCGGCCATGCACCGCAACCTGTTCTGGATGACCCGGCGCGGCGAGAAGCTGGACGCCGGGGCCTACCTGCTGGGCCTCGAGGCGGCCACGGGGCTCGAGGCCGTGGTGCTCGGCAAGCCGGCGGCCGGCGCGTTCCGCGCCGGCCTCGACGCTCTGGGCCTGCCGGCGCGGCCGCGTGGCCATGGTCGGCGACGACGTGGAGAACGACGTGCTCGCCGCCCAGGCCGTCGGCGTCACCGGCGTGCTCGTGCGCACGGGCAAGTTCCGCGAGGACCAGCTGGCCCGTGCCTCCGGCGCCCCGGACCTCGTCGTCGACTCCATCTGCGACGTGCCGGGGCTGCTCGGCCTGTAGGGCGCCCGCCGCCTCAGAGGAGGCGGCTGCCCTCGCCGGACTCGAGGAAGATGACGGTCGGCGCCGCACCGCCGTCGGGGCGTGCGATGAAGCCTCCCGTCACGCTCTCGAGTGCGTCGTCGGGGAGCGCCGCGTCGAGCGCGGCGACCTCCTCGGCCGTGCAGTCGTAGCCCTCGGCGCGGACCAGCTCCAGGCGCGCCTCCGCTCCGTCCGCGGCAAGCACCTTCTCGCGGAACTCCTCATCGGACTCGAGACGCTCGACCAGCGCCATGGCGGACTCCTGCGACATCTCGGCTCCCTTCGCCATCCCGTGGCCCCCGTCACCCCGCTACCTTGTCTTTCTGCCCGCAGGCTCTATCATCGAGGCTGTGAACTTCGTCGTGCGCCCGCGCGGCCGCCGGCCGCTCGCAGCGCGCGGAAAGGGGTCGGTATGGGGGGCTGGGTCGCACTCATCGTCATCGTCATCGTCCTGCTGTTCATCATCATCGGGATCCTCTCGGGCATCCGCATCGTCCGTCCGACGCATCGCGGGCTGGTGGAACGCCTGGGTAAGTACAGCCGGTTCGCGGGACCGGGCATCCACCTCACCATCCCGTTCGGCATCGAGCGCATGTTCCAGGTGGACATCCGCGAGACACTGGTCGACGCGACGCCGCAGACCATCATCACCAACGACAACCTCAACGCCCGCGTCGACGCGCAGGTCTACCTCAAGGTCAAGCCGGACGAGGAGAGCGTCAAGGCGTCGCAGTACAACGTCGCCAACTACCAGCTGCAGATCGTGCAGCTGGCGCGGACCACGCTGCGCAACATCATCGGCACCCTGAGCCTCAAGTCGGCCAACAGCGAGCGCGGCCGCATCAACGAGGAGCTGCGCACCACGCTCCGCACCGAGACCGCCAACTGGGGCCTCGAGATCCTGCGCACCGAGCTCAAGGAGATCGACCCGCCGGCGGACGTGCAGGAGACCATGAACAAGGTCGTCAAGGCCGAGAACGAGAAGATCGCCGCCGTGGACTACGCCACCGCCACCGAGACGCAGGCCGACGGCCAGCGCCGCGCCGAGATCAAGAAGGCGGAGGGCATCAAGCAGGCCAAGGTCCTCGCCGCCGAGGGCGAGGCGCAGGCCATCCAGCTCGTCAACGAGGCGGCCGAGAAGTTCTTCGTCGGCAACGCCCAGGTGCTGCGCAAGCTCGAGACGGTGGAGAAGGCGTTCTGGCAGAACGCCAAGATCATCGTCCCGGCGGACGGGGACCTGGTCAACGTGATCGGCGACCTCGCCGGCATCACGCCGGTGCCGGTCAAGGCCGCGCAGCCGAACCCGACGCCGGGCCAGACCGCAGCAGCGGAGGTAGACGCCGGCGGCCTCAGGGCCGCGGGTGCGAGGGGGCGGGCCGGGAGCCGGAAGAGGCTCCCGGCCCGCCCCCTCGTCACGTCCGGCGTCAGCCGGACGATCCGGACGACGCCGAACGGCTCCGGACGGCTCCGGACGGGCCGGCCCCTCAGTCCCGCGGCTTGTACCGGTTGTGCAGCATGAGCGAGTTGCCGTCGGGGTCGGAGAACAGGGCCATGTGGCACACGCCGGTGTCGTAGGTGTCGCCGTGGAACGTGATGCCCTTTGCCTCCAGGGCGGTCCTGGCCGCCGCCATGTCGTCCACGTGCAGCGCCAGGTGCGCCGCGGTCTGCGGGGCGAACGGCATGCCGGCCTTGGCCGGCTCCCAGATGCCGAAGCACGTCTCGCCGACCCAGAACTCGAAGTGGGCCTTGGGGTCGGGACGCAGGCCGAGCGTCTCGACGTAGAACGCGCGCGAGCGCTCGGCGTCGGTGGACGGGACGGCGACGAAGTCGAGCTTGCGGATGAGAGTCTCCACGGGGCCTCCTGTGGTCAGCGCTTCTTCTTGCGCGGCTTCTTCACCTTGGGCGGCAGCGAGGCGGCGTACTCGGCCGCCTTGCGCACCCAGTCACGGGCGACGTCGCGGTCGGCCACGAGCGCCGGCGGCAGCGCGACGTACTCCTTCATCGCGCGCCCCGGGGCCGGCTCGAACGGGCGGCCGCCGGCCGCGACCACCTGCGCCCGGCCGGCCTCGTCCAGGCGCAGCATCACCGTCTCCTGCCAGACGCCGGCGAACAGGTTGCCCCCGGTGAAGTACGCGGGGCACCCGAACATGGGGCGGAAGTCCACGGGCTGGTCGAACTCGATGCGCGCCGATCGTCTCATCGAGCAGCTTGACGAGGTCCTCGTCGGGCTTGCGCCACTTCTCCATCGCCGTCTCCTGCCCGCGCCGGCCGCGGCCGGGCTACTTCTTGTCGTGCCGCGGCACCACGAGCACGGGGATGTCGCTGTGGTGGAGCAGCTTGAGCGCCGTGGAGCCGAGGAACGCGGCCGACATGGCGCCCTCTCCGTGGCTGCCGACGACGATGGCGGCGGCCTGCTTCTCGCGCGCCGCCTCGAGCAGCACGTCCACCGGCTTGCCCTCGCGCGCGTCGCCGGAGGCCGCGACGCCCGCGGCCTGCAACTCCTTGACCGCCTCGGCGATCTGCTGGTCGCAGGCGGAGCGCACGAGGTCCACGTGCTGGTCGTACTCGGCGCTGATCATGATGGGCGAGTCGGTCATGCCCATGGGGACGTAGCCGATCGAGAACTCGAACGCGCTGACGACGAACACCTCGCCGTCGTCCAGGTGCCTGGCCAGCTCGGCGGTGTGTGCGAGCGCCTTCTTGCCGGTGTCGGACCCGTCATAGCCCAGAACGAGCGTGGTCGGCATCGTGTCCCTCCTCGTGGGTTGGTCTCTGCCCCGACTATTTCACATGGTGGCGGGGGCCGAAACGGCGCCGCCGGGCGCGCGGCTCTCGCGCCGGCTCGGCCGGAGCGGTCTGTCCCGGCGCCGAAGGGCGCTGGACGGGCGTCAGACGGCGCGGCGCAGCGCCCTGCGGGCGAGCAGGCCGCGCCGCGGGGCGAAGATGTACGCGAGCAGGAAGGCGGCGGTGGCGACCAGCACGACCGCCGCCCCGGACGCCACGTCGAGGTAGTAGCTCGCGTACAGGCCGGCGACACTCGAGAAGGCGCCGACGACGGCGGAGACGACCATCATCGCCGCCAGGCGCCGCGTGAGCAGGTAGGCGGTCGCCGCCGGGGTGACCAGCATCGCGGCGACCAGGCCCACGCCGACCGTCTGCAGGCCGACGACGATGGTGAGCGCCAGCAGGATCAGCATCGTGAACCGCAGCGTCTCCGGCCGCTTGCCCAGCATGTGCGCGAGCACGGGGTCGAACGAGGCCAGCTGGAACTCCTTGAAGAAGAGGACCAGCACGGTGAGCACGATCACAGCGAGGATGCCGGTGAGCCACAGGTCGCCGGCGCTGACGCCGAGCACGTTGCCGAACAGGATGTGCGTAAGGTCGGTGGCGTAGGACCGCACCGTGCTCATGAGCAGGACGCCGAGGGCGAGCGCCGCGGCGAAGAGGATGCCGATGGCGGTGTCCTCCTTGACGCCGCCGCGCCGCGAGAACAGGCCGATGCCGACGGCTACGAGGACGGCGGCGACGAGCGCGCCGAGCAGCAGGTTGGCGCCGAGCAGGTAGGCGATGGCGACGCCGGGCAGGATGGCGTGGGCCAGGGCGTCGCCCAGGAACGCCATGGCGCGGAGCACCACGAACGTGCCGATCACCGAGCACAGCACGCCGACGATGAGCGACGCCATGAGGGCGCGCTGCATGAACTCGAACGCGAACGGGTCGGTGAGCCAGGCGATCATCGCGGCCCCGCGTGGGGCTCGTGGCTGTGGCGGTGCTCCTCGCCGTCGCCGACGTGGCCCGGGCAGCACTGGTCGATGACGACCATGCCGCCGACGAACAGCGCCTGGCCGCCGAAGGCCTCGGTGAGGTGCTCGGGGGTGAAGACCTCGGGCGGCGGGCCGTAGGCGATCAGCCGCCCGTTCAGGAGCGCGACGAGCTCGAACCGCTCCGCGGCCGTCTCCATGTCGTGCGTGCTCACCAGGACGGTGATGCCCTGGTCGCGCAGGCGCGCGAGGAGAGTGAGCAGGGCCTCGCGCGCGTTCACGTCCACGCCGGTGAAGGGCTCGTCCAGCAGGAGCACGTGCGGCTCCTGGGCGAGCGCCCGGGCGAGGAACACGCGCTGCTGCTGGCCGCCGCTGAGCTCGCCGATGGCGCGCCGCTCGAGCTCGGCGATGCCGAGCTCGTCCAGGCAGCGCGCCACCACCTCTCGGTCGGCGGCCCCGGGCCGCCGGAACCAGCCCAGCCTGCCGTAGCGGCCCATCATGACGACGTCGTGCACCGTGACCGGGAAGCCCCAGTCGATCTCCTCGCGCTGGGGCACGTACGCGATGGGGTCGTCCTGGCCGCCGGGAGGGCGCCCGTGTACGAGCACGCGCCCGGCGCGGATGGGGATCAGCCCCACCAGCGCCTTGAACAGGGTGGACTTGCCGGCGCCGTTCGGCCCCACGATCGCCACCTGCCCGCCGTGCGGCACGCTCATCGTCACGTCGCGCAGCGCCGGACGGCCATCGTAGCCCGCGGTGACGTTCTCGAGCGAGAGGTGCGCGACGGCAGGGGGGAGGGAGCTCACTTGAGCGCGTCCACGATCCGTCGCGTGTCGTACTTCATCATGTCGATGTAGGTGGCCGCCTCGCCGTCCGGTTCGCTCAGGGAGTGGTCGCGCAGGTCGTCGACGACAACGATACCCGTCTCGGCGGCGATCTGGTCGGCGAGCTGCGGATTCTCCTCCAGTCTCCACGAAGATGGCGCGCACGCCCTCCGCGCGGATGGTCTCCGTCAGTTCGGCGAGCTGTTTGGCGGTGGGTGACTCGCCGGTGGCCACACTGGGGATGACGGCGCCGGCGATGCGGAAGCCGTACCTGTCGGCGAAGTAGCCGTGGCTCACGTGGTTCATGACCAGCAGCCGGTCTTCCTCGGGCAGGGTGGCGACCTCCTCCTCGATCCAGGCGTCCAGCTCCTCGAGCTTCGCGACGTAGGCCTCGGCATTGGCCGTGTACTCGGCCTTGCCCTCCGGGTCGGCGGCGATGAACGCGTCGCGGATGTTCTCGACGTAGGCGATCACGAGCGTCGGGTCCAGCCAGAAGTGGGGGTCGGCCTCGTCGTGGCCCTCCTCCTCGCCCTCGTGCTCGTGCAGCGGCTCGCTCGGCTGCGGCTCGCGGGGAGGGATGCCCTCGGAGGCATCCACGAACGTCGTGCCGGACGCCGCGGTGCGCAACGTGTCCTCGAGCGTCTCCTCGAGACCTCCGCCGTTGAGGATGAAGAGGTCGGACTCCGCTACGGTCGCCACGTCGCGCGGCGTGGGCTCGAACGCGTGGAGGTCGGCGTCGCGCGGCACAAGAGACTCGACGGTGAAGCGGTCCCCGGCCACGTTCTGGGCGATGTCGGCGAGGAACGTGGCTGTGGCCAGCACCTGCAGCGCGCCGCCGTCAGCGGCGGCATCGTCGCCGCCGCCGCAGCCCGCGGCCGCGAGGATCCCGGAGGCCGCGACTGCGATGAGCAGCAGCGCGAGCGTGATGCGGTGGCGGTGCGGTTGACGCTGCCTCATGGGTCCCTCCGGGGCTGATCGTCGCGGGTGTGCACCCGGCGCAGAGGCCGGTGAGCTGCAGGAAGTGGTCGGTGATGCGGTACCCCGTCTCGATTGACGCCGCGTCGGTGATGCCGCGCATGTCGCAGGCGGTGAACTCGGTGACGCGGCCGCAGCCGCTGCAGACCACGGTGTGCCCGTGTTCGGCGCCGGCCGGGACGAAGCTCTCACAGTGGCCGTCGCCGTGGACACGGCGCAGCGCGCCGATCTCGTCCAGCACCTCGAGGGTACGGTAGACGGTGGTCAGGCCGAGCTCCGGGCACTGCTCGCGCGCGGCGTCGAAGACCTGCACGGGGCTCTGGCTGCACGGCGCCGCCGCGATCGCGTCCAGTACCGCGCGTCGCTGGCGGGTGAGGCGCAGACCGCGCGCGGCCAGGGCGGCGGAGACCTCTGAGGCGTCGAAGCTCACGGTGTTCCTTTCTGAAAGTGAAAACCCTTTTCAGTAAGGAGCGCAGCCTAGCACGCGAGCTGCGGGGTGCGCAACGGCTACGGGGTCAGTGCGACGAGAGGAGCGGCGTCAGTGATGCGACGAGTAGGGGCAGGCGGCGATGCAGATACCGCAGATCTCGGCCTCGACGCTGGTGAAGAGCGCCATGTGGTGGCGGCAGGCGCCGGCGTCGAAGAGGAGCTCGCGCGCCATGCCCGGCCGCCACAACACGTCCCGGCCGCAGCCGGCCGGGCACGCGTCGACGCACGCGCGGCAGTCGCCGCAGTCGCTCTCCGTGACCGGCTCGCCGGCCGGCAACTCGAGGTCGGTGAACACCGTGGCGAGGCGCACCGCGGGGCCGAACTGAGGCGAGATGAACAGGGCCGTCTTGCCGATCCAGCCGAGCCCGGCGGAGGTGGCCGCGGTCTTGTGCGGGAAGGTCGCGGAGCCGTTGGCGCCGTCGTAGGTGGCCCGCACGCGCTCGGCCGAGTGCCCGTGGACCGTGAGCACGTCCACCAGAGTCCCTGTCGCGTCGTCGAGGGCGACGTTCACGCGCAGGTACTCCTGATGGTAGTCATGGGTGGGACCGTGAGTGAGGCCGCGCACCACCAACGGGTCGAGGCGCATGAGCATGGAGATGGCGATGGGGTAGTCCGGGGCGCCCGGCAGCCGTGGGTCGTTGGCGGCGACGCCCCAGGCGTCGACGTCTTTGGTGCGCAGGATCTGGCCGATGGCGTGACGGTCGAGCACGTGCAGCATGGGTCGCATGGTCGCATCGACCCGCAGCGCCGCCCACAATGGACGGGCGAACGGATTTCACTGCCGGCGTTGTCCCAATTGGCGTGTGGCGCGAGAGAGAGAATGGAGTGGGCGCTCGTGACCCAGTTCACAAGCGTGGTTTATTTTGACAGGATTCGGGACATTCTCAGGAGTGCCAACCGCGACGCGAGGAGGAGGTGAGACCATGGGACCTGTCCCGTTCAACAAGACGCGGGTCAAGCAGGAGGATCGCTACGGCAAGCGCCGCAAGTGATCGAGGCGGACGATGAACGGCTCATCAGACAACGTGTCTTCGCCACCCGGGAGGGGCGGTTCCGTGAGTCAGGACCGCCCCTCTCGTCGCGTACGGGGACGGTGACGCCGACCTCCTCGGCCTCCGCCCCTCGCTGCTGAGGTCAGCTCTCGCAGGCGTTCGGGCAACCCCGCCACGCCTTCATGTCCATGCAGGGGCACTCTGGATCCGGAGACCCGTCGGGGACCCGCGACGACCCGGACGACCCGCCGAACAGCCTTTTCGGGTACCCGCCGGGTACCCGCAGACCGAGTGCCCGGACGGACATCCCGTCTGCCCGGGTGTGTCGCCGCGGCCGGCTTGCGGGCCGGGGTGACGGCCGTCAGCCGGCCCGGAACCTCCGCAGCCGCAGGCTGTTGGTCACCACGGTGACGCTGCTCAGGCCCATCGCCGCGGCCGCGTAGATCGGGTTGAGCAGGATGCCGAACGCCGGGTAGAACACGCCGGCCGCCAGCGGGATGAGGGCGACATTGTAGGCGAACGCCCAGAAGAGGTTCTGCTTGACGGTGCGGATCGTCGCCCGCGAGAGCTGGACGGCGGTCGCCACGCCACCGACGTCACCCGACATGAGCGTGACGTCGCTCGCCTCCATGGCGACGTCGGTACCAGTGCCGATGGCGATGCCGACGTCGGCCTGGGCGAGCGCCGGCGCGTCGTTGATGCCGTCGCCGACCATGGCCACGCGGCGGCCGTCCTGCTGCAGCGCGGCCACCTCGGCCGCCTTCTGCTCCGGCAGCACCCCGGCGACCACGCGCTCGATGCCGACCTGCGCGGCGATCGCCCTCGCCGTCGCCTCCTGGTCGCCGGTCAGCATGAGGACGTCGAGGCCGAGATGCTTGAGGCGCGCCACGGCCGCCGCGGAGCTCGGCTTGACCGTGTCGGCGATGGCGATCACCCCGACGGGCTCGTCGTCCACGACGACGGTCACCAGGGTCTTGCCCTGGCCCGCGAGCTTCGCCGCCCGCGCTCCTGCGGCGCCGGCGAGCCGCTCGTTGCCGGCCACGACCACGTGGCCGTCGACCTCGGCGCGGATGCCGTGGCCGGCGATGGCCTCGAACCCGGTCGCCGGCGGGACCTCGATGCCCCGCTCGGCGGCGGCGGCCAGGATGGCCACGGCGAGCGGGTGCTCGCTGCCGCGCTCGGCGCCGGCCACCAGCCGCAGGAGGCCGGCGTTGTCGAAGTGGTCGCCGACCGCGAAGTCGCTCCCGTGCCCGGACCCGAACAGCACCACGTCGGTCACGCGCGGTTTGCCCTCCGTGATCGTGCCCGTCTTGTCCAGCACCACGACGTCCAGCTTGTGCGCCGTCTCGAGCGCCGCGCCGTCGCGGATGAGCACGCCGTTCTCGGCGCCCTTGCCGGTGCCGACCATGATCGCCGTCGGGGTCGCCAGTCCCAGGGCGCAGGGACACGCGATGACGAGCACGGCGACGAAGTTGAGCAGCGCGTAGTTGAGCGCCGGCGACGGGCCGAGGACGAGCCAGACGACCAGCGTGACGGTCGCGATGACGATGACGGCCGGCACGAACCAGGCGGCGATCACGTCGGCCAGCCGGGCGATGGGCGGCTTGGAGCCCTGCGCCTGCTCGACGAGGCGCACGATCTGGGCCAGGGCGGTCTCGCTCCCGACCTTGGTCGCGCGGAAGGTGAACGATCCGGTGGTGTTCATCGTGGCGCCGATGACCTCGTCGCCCGTGTGCTTGGTCACCGGGATCGGCTCGCCGGTGAGCATGCTCTCGTCCACCGGCGACGAGCCCTCCTCGAGGACGCCGTCCACCGGCACCTTCTCGCCGGGGCGCACGACGACGAGGTCGCCGACCAGCACCTGCGCGACCGGCACATCGGTCTCGGCGCCGCCCCGCACCACGCGCGCCGTCTTGGGCTGCAGGCCGATGAGCGCCTTGATGGCGGCTCCGGTCTGCCCCTTGGCGCGCGCCTCGAGCAGCCGCCCGAGCAGGATGAGCGTGATGATGAAGGCCGAGGAGTCGAAGTACATCGGCTCGCCGAGGCCCTGGTGCTCGAAGAACGCCGGGAAGAGCACGCCGAGCACGCTGTAGATGTAGGCCGCGGACGACCCCATCGCGACGAGCGTGTTCATCGTCGTCGTGCCGTGCTTCAGCGCCGCCCACGCGGTGGTGTAGAACTGCCAGCCGACCCAGAACTGCACGACGCTCGCGAGCGCCCACAGGAAGTAGCCGTTGTGCATCCACTCCGGCAGGAAAGTGAACCAGTGCGGCTGCATCGTGCCGGCGAAGATGACGACGCTGAGGACGAAGCCGACGGTGACCTTGAGCTTGAGCTTGCGGTAGGCGGCGGCGCGGGCGGCGTCTTCGGCGTCCGCCGCCGCCTCCACGCCCTCCTCGCCCGTGCCGGGCGCCGGCTCCACGACGTCGTAGCCGGCGCCGCGCACGGCCTCCACGAGGTCGCGGTAGCTCGCCTGGCCGGGGATGTACGTCACCGTCGCCTTCTCGGTGGCGAGGTTGACGTCGGCCTTGAGGACGCCGGGCGGGTTGCGCAGCGCCTTCTCCACCCGCCCGACGCAGCTCGCGCAGGTCATGCCGATGATCGGCAGCGTCTCCTGCGCGGTCACGACGCCGTAGCCGGCGCCCTCGATGGCCCCGACCAGGTCGCCGGTGGAGACCTCGCCCGGGTCGAACGTCACGGTCGCCTTCTCCGTGGCGAGGTTGACGGACGCCTTGCCGACGCCGTCCGCCTTGCCGATGGCGCGCTCGACCCTCGCGACGCAACTCGCGCAGGTCATGCCGGTGACCGGCAGTTCGATGGTGGTCTCGTGGTCGCTCATCTGCCTTCACGTGTGTTCCCGGGCTCAAACCGATGGTACCCCTCAGGGTATCTGCTGAGCGACTCCCCTCGCGCCCGGTATGATTGCCCGCGGCACGACAGCGACGAAGCGAGAGAACGATGGCCATCTGGGACCCGCAGCACGAGACCATGGACCGCGAGCGCGTGGAGGCGTTGCAGCTCGAGCGGCTGCGCACGTTGCTCGCACGCGTGTACGACGGGTCCCGTTCTACCGCGGCGCGCTCGACGAGGCCGGGTTCGCGCCCGGCGACCTCTCCAGCCTCGACGACCTGAGCCGCCTGCCGTTCACGGAGAAGAACGACTTCCGCGACGCGTATCCCTACGGCTTGTTCGCCGTCCCGCTGGACGAGGTGGTCGAGATCCACTCGTCGTCCGGGACCACGGGCAAGGCCGTCGTCGGCGGCTACACGCGCGCCGACCTCGAGATCTGGACGGAGCTGGTCTGCCGCCTCTCCGTCGCCGCCGGCGCGCACAGCGGCGACATCGCGCAGATCGCCTTCGGCTACGGCATGTTCACCGGCGGGTTCGGCCTGCACTACGGGCTGCAGAAGGCCGGCGTCGCGGTGGTGCCCATCAGCGCCGGCAACACGGCGCGCCAGATCAAGGTCATGGAGGACTTCGGCACGACGATCCTCATCGCCACGCCGTCCTACGCGCTCTACATCGGCGAGGTGCTCCAGAAGCATGGCATCGACCCGGCGAGCCTCAAGCTGCGGCTGGGCATGTTCGGCGCCGAGACCTGCAGCGAGGAGATGCGGGCGCAGATCGAGGCCCGCCTGCCGATGGTCGCCACCGACAACTACGGGCTCACCGAGCTCACCGGATCCGGGCGTGGCCGGCGAGTGCGAGTGCCGCGCCGGCATGCACATCGCCGAGGACCACTTCATCGCCGAGTGCCTCGACCCGGTCACCGGCGAGCCGGTGCCGGAGGGCGAGGTCGGCGAGCTGGTCGTCACGGCCATGACGCGGGAGTGCTCGCCGGTGCTGCGCTACCGCACCCGCGACCTCACCACGCTCACGCGCGAGCCCTGCGCCTGCGGGCGCACCACCGCGCGCATGGGCAAGGTCGTCGGCCGCACCGACGACATGTTCATCATCAGCGGCGTCAACATCTTCCCCTCGCACGTCGAGAGCGTGCTCTTCCAGATCGAGGGGGTCGAGCCGTTCTACCAGATCGTGCTGGGCCGCTCGCCTTCGGGGCTGGACACGTTCGAGGTGCACGTGGAGGTCACGGACACCCTGTTCGACGGCTGGATGGACGACCTGAGGGCGTTCGAGCGCCGAGTGACCGAAGAGCTCCGCTCGGCGCTCCTGGTGCGGCCCAGGGTCAAGCTCGTCGAGCCGGGCTCGCTCGAGCGCAGCGAGGGCAAGGCCAAGCGCGTCATCGACGAGCGGCCGGCCTGACCCTGCGGCGGCCGGCCCGGACGCGGTTGTCGGGCCGCGGGGCCAGGTACACGTACAGGCCGACGGCGCGAGCCCCCGCTTCGCGCCGCCGGCCAGTGTCAAGGTCGACTTGGAAGGAATCTCTCTCTCAGAGTCTTCCGGTCTCCTGGCCCTAGTGTCGGGCCCTCGCGCGGACTAGCGGATAGAACAGGCGTCTAGACGCCCGCGCCGGCGTCGCCGGGGCGGACAACGTCCGCCGAGGAGATGCCCTTCTGATGGGCGCGGCGCATGGGCGAGCGGCATTCGAGCCGCCGGTCAACGGCGACTGTCATCCCGATTCGCGATTCGTCTATATCATTCATCCAGTAGGACCCTTGCCAAGAAGCAGAGTCCGATGTAACGTTTTGCGTGGGTAGACAATCGAAACGCCCGATTACGGGCCTCGCGAGGAGGGGTTTCAATGCTCAAGCGCTTGAGCGTGTTCCTGCTGGTCACTACGATCCTGGTGCTGGCGTTGGCTGTGCCCGCGCTGGCTCAAGCCAAGGTCTCTTCGGTGACCAAGCCCAAGTTCTCGGCTCCACCAGTCGCGGGTATCCCGTTCACCGCGTCGGGAGCTGGTGCGGCCGAAGGCTACCGCGGGGTCGGCGACCGTGGTCAAGCTCGGTCTGTACGCGTTCGCCGACGGGAAGTGGGGAGCACGGGGCGTGTACCGCGCGAAGCTCGACGTCTCCGGCGCGCAGTACTCCCGGCAGCTCACCGTCGCGGCGGAGGGCAAGTACGGCGTCAGGGCGTTTCACTACCGCGCGGGGAAGCTCGTCGCCAAGTCCGCACTCTCCAAGTTCGACGTGGCGCTGCGGGTCACCATCGACTCCAACGTCAACGGGTGGATGGCTCCGGAGCTCGGCGAGGCGACGGCACCGGCTGGCACTCCCCTGGACGTCGTGTTCACGACGCCGTCCGACTGGGCCTCCGGCGCGTCTACGCAAGCTCAACGGCGCAGCGCACTTCATCTGGGGTGACTTCCAGAAGGTCGACGCCGACGGGCTGATCTGGCACACCGACGGCCTGGAGGCCGGCCGCTACGACTGGATGCGCGACACGATGCCCAAGTGGGGCACGGGCTGCCTGGTCGTCGCGCAGCAGATCGAGCATCGACAAGATGTCGCACGAGGACACAGCACGCACTGCCGTACCTTCCGGCGGACATCTCCTTCGGCGAGGTCGAGCTCCGCCGGTATGGGCTGCGACCGCAGCATCGCCTTCGTCACGCGCATCTTCTCGCAGACGAGCGCGGATCCGCTCGTGTGGCACACCGACGGCCTCGTACCCGGCAACTACGACTGGAAGTGCTGGATGGACGACTGCTACTTCGGCAAGCTGGTGGTCGACGATGCCGCCGACGTGGCCGTAGATTCCGGGAGTCCGCACGACGTCGTGACCAACGTGGCGGCGAGCACGCCGTTCAGACTTCGTCTTCACGGGGCCGGCGCACGAGATGATGTGCTGGCGGACCATCCACTTCACGACGGCGGGCAGCGACCTCACCAAGACCACGTCGTTCACCCCGACGGACCAGCACGCTGACCTGGCACACGGATGGTCTCGCCGCCGGCTCTTACGAGTGGGAGTGCTGGATGGGGCCGCAGTGCCACCACGGCACCGTCGTGGTCAACTAGGAGGAAGACAATGCGCAAGACCCTGACGGGCATCGTCATGGTGGTCCTGGTCGCGGCACTGCTGGCCTGCGCGACCACGGTCGCCGGCGCCCGGGTCAAGTACACCACCAGCAAGCCGGCGGTCTCCAACGCGCCGAAGAAGGACAGGCCGTTCGTCACCTCCGGCTACATCACGCCCAAGTCCACGGCGTCCAACCGCGCCACCGTCAAGATCATCCTCTGGATGAAGTACGACGACGGCTGGGGCGTCATGGACACGTACTGGACCAAGCTCTCGGCGCGGAACTCGAAGAGCACCAAGTACTCGGTCACCATCACCATCCCGATGAAGGGTGACCACGGGGTGCAGGCCATCCAGTACCGCAAGGGCAAGAAGGTCTCCAAGTCCGCGACCAGGTACTTCTACGTCACGCCGTAGGCACGATGGCTGACGAGGAGCAAGGGGAGGAGCGCGTCACGCGGCCACGCACGTGGGTCCGTGACGCGCTCCTGCTCGTCGTCGTGTTCGCCGTGGCCGTGCCCGCGGTCCTGCTGGTCGCCAAGGCCATGACGCACGACGACGACCTCAAGATGGTCGCGGGGGCGTCCGCGAGCGCCGCCGCCCTCCCGAGTCCCACCGGCGCGCCCCAGTCCTGCACGAGTTGCTGGGTGGACAAGGGCGCGCCGTCCCCGGACTTCCCCGGCGAGACCACGCTCGTGGACGGCGTCCAGGTGCTGAACGTCGGCCTCGTCGGCGGCTACTACCGGCCCAACCGGTTCACGGTGCAGGCCGGCGTCCCCGTGAAGGTGGTGTTCACCGGATACGCCCAGGACTGCCTCGGCCAGCCGGAGTTCCCGGAGCTCGGGCTCAAGGGAGACATGAGCAGCGGTCAGGCCGTGTTCCCGCTGGGCGAGCTCGAGCCGGGCACCTACCAGTTCACCTGCAGCATGGGGGTCAACGAGGGCGAGATCACGGCGGAGTGACGGCGACCGGGCGCGCGCCGCCGCCGGTCAGATGGTGACGCGGAGCAGTTCCAGGTAGCTGGTACTGCCCTCGAGGACCTTGTTGATGCCGTCCTCGCGCAGCGACGTGACGCCCTTGGAGCGGGCGGCGCGCTGGATCTCGAGCACACTGCCGCCCGTGGCCACGATCTCGCGGATGTCGTCGTCGACGGCGAGCACCTCGTAGAGGCCGATGCGGCCGCGGTAGCCGGTGCCGAAGCACTTGGCGCAGCCCACCGGCTCCCAGACCTTGAGGCGCTTTCTGGGCGCGGGGCCGAGGCCGAGCTCGAGCCACCTGGCCTCGGTCATGGTCGTCTCCTCGCGGCAGGTGGGGCACAGCCGGCGGACGAGCCGCTGGGCGACGAAGCAGCGCCATGCCGCGGCCACGAGGTAGCGCGGCACGCCCATCTCCACCAGCCGGTTGACCGCCGCGGAGGCGTCGTTGGTGTGGAGCGTGCTGAAGACCTGGTGGCCGGTGATGGCGGAGTCGGCGGCCATCTTGGCGGTCTCGAGGTCGCGGATCTCGCCGACCATGATGACGTCCGGGTCGGCGCGCACGAGGGAGCGCAGGACCTGGGCGAACGTCAGGCCGATGGCCGGCTTGACCTCGGTCTGGATGATGCCCTCGATCTTGCGCTCGATGGGGTCCTCGACGGTGTAGACCTTGCGCTCCGGACTCTTGATGAGCTCCAGCGTGGTGTAGAGCGTGGTGGACTTGCCGGAGCCGGTGGGGCCGACGATGACGATGCCGCCCTCGGGCGCCTTGAGCGCCTCCTCGAAGCGTTTGAGGTTGTCGCCGACGAGGCCGAGCGAGGCGAGGGTGGGCGGCAGCGCCGACACCTCGAGGATGCGGATGGTGATGTTCTCGCCGTACATGCTGGGGATGGAGGCGAGGCGCAGGTCGATGGCCTCGCCGCTCGAGAGCTCGAAGCTCGTGCGCCCGTCCTGGGGCAGCCGGCGCTCGGCGATGTTGAGGTTGCCCATGATCTTGATGCGGCTGAGGATGCCGGCCTGGAGCTCCTTGGGGAACTCGCGCAGGTCGTGCAGCACGCCGTCGATGCGGCAGCGCACGCGCAGCGCGTCCTCGGCCGGCTCGATGTGGATGTCCGACGCGTGCATGGTGGCGGCGTCGGTGAGCAGGGAGTCGACGATCTCGATGATGTCCGCGTCGATGTTGCCGACGCCCTCTTCGCCCTCTTCGCCCTCGTCGCGCGCGTCCTTGAGCTTGCCGCGCGAGCTGAAGTAGATGGCGACGGCCTCGTCGAAGCCCGTCTCGGAGCAGATCATGGGCACCACGCGGCGCTTGGTGCGCATGCCCACCTCGTCGATGGAGATGACGTCGAGCGGGTTGGTCATGGCGAGCACGAGGCTGCCGCTCTCCTCGATGCTGATGGGCATGAGCCGGCGCCGCACGATGAAGTCGCGAGGCAGCAGGCCGAGCGCCGCCGGCTGCGGCGCCATCTGGGTGAGGTCGACGACGCCGATGTGCATCTGGCCGGCGACCGCCGCGATGATGTCCTGCTCGGTGACGAGGCTCTGGGCGACGAGGAGGTCGCCGAGCCGCCCGCCTGCTTCGTTCTGGCGGCTCAGCGCGTCGTGCAGCTGCTCGCGGCTGACGAGGCCGCTGGCGACGAGCAGGTCGCCGAGCTTGAGGCGGCCGTTGCCGCGCCGGGCGCCGCCGTTGAGAAGCCCGGCGATGCGGGGCCCCAGGTCGTCCGGCGCGAAGGGCTTGTGGACGTACTCGACCGCGCCGGCGCGGTGCGCGTGCTCGAAGGTGGTGAAGTCGCTCGCCGACGAGAGGGCGAGCACCGGGACCTTGCGCAGCTCCGGGTCGCCGCCGATGAGGGCGAGGAGCTCGAAGGGGTCGAACGTGACGAGGTCGAGGTCGAGGATGATGGCGGCGGGCGGGTCGTCCTGCAGCATGCGCATGGTGCCGGGGTCGCCGAGGCTCGTGGTCACGTGATAGCTGCCGCCAAGCGCGGAGGTGAGCTCCGCGAGCAGTTCGGTATCGTCGTCGATGATCGCCAGGGTCTTCTGGGGCGTGCGTGGCACACTGACCTCCCGCCGGGTCATGCTCAGTCTAGCGTATCGGCACGCGGCGGTGAGGCTTGATGCGACGTCCGGGGTGGATGTTCGCGGGTGACGTTGCGGCGGGTGGCGGGGAGAAAGTGCCGGGCCGGCGGGGGCCTTCACCGGATGCGGGCTGTCCGATATATGGAACGAAGGAGACCGGCCCGGCTGAGAGAGAGGATGAGATGCCGGACCGAAGCCCGGTGAGTAGTCCTACCCGTGTCTCGCACCCCTGCGTATCGGCAGTGGGGGGTCCCTCTTGAGGGGGCCGGCCGGCAAAGCGTTGTCAGGCCGGACGGTCGCCGGCGACCGCGCGTCGGCTATACTGCGGCGTCAAAGATGCAAGGAGCGCCCGTGTTCAGCAAGATCCTCATCGCCAACCGCGGAGAGATCGCCATCCGCGTCATCCGCGCCTGTCGCGAGCTCGGCGTCGCCTCGGTCGCCGTGTACAGCGAGGCCGACGCCGACTGCCTGCACGTCCGGTATGCCGACGAGGCCGTGTGCATCGGGCCGGCGCCGGCAGCGCAGAGCTACCTCGTCATGCCGGCGCTCATCCAGGCCGCGCTGCAGAGCGGCGCCGAGGCCATCCACCCCGGGTACGGGTTCCTGGCCGAGCGCGCCGAGTTCAGCCGCCTCTGCCGGGAGCAGGACATCAAGTTCATCGGCCCCTCGCCGGAGAGCATCGAGATGATGGGCGACAAGGCGCAGGCACGCGCGACGATGACCGCCGCCGGCGTGCCGGTCACGCCCGGGTCGGAGGGCATCATCGAGAGCGCCGCCGAGGCTGAGGTCGTCGCCCGCGACATCGGCCTGCCGGTGATGGTCAAGGCGTCCGCCGGTGGCGGAGGCAAGGGCATCCGCATCGTCAAGGAGGCCTCCGAGCTGGCCGGCGCCGTGCGTCAGGCGCAGGCAGAGGCCGAGGCGGCGTTCGGCAACGGCGCCGTCTACGTGGAGAAGTACATCGGCGCGCCGCGCCACATCGAGATCCAGGTGCTTGCCGACGGCAAGGGCCACGGCATCCACCTCGGCGAGCGCGACTGCAGCATCCAGCGGCGCCACCAGAAGCTCATCGAAGAGGCGCCGTCGCCGGCCGTGAGCCCCGAGCTGCGCGCGCAGATGGGCGAGGCGGCCGTCGCCGCCGCCGTGGCCGCGCACTACGAGGGCGCCGGCACCGTCGAGTTCCTGCTCGACAGCGACGGCAGCTTCTACTTCATGGAGATGAACACCCGCGTGCAGGTCGAGCACTGCGTCACGGAGATGGTGAGCGGCGTGGACATCGTCAAGACCGGCATCCGCATCGCCGCCGGCGAGGGGCTGCCGCTCGCGCAGGACGACATCCGCTCGAGGGCCACGCCATCGAGTTCCGCATCAACGCCGAGGACCCGGCGGAGAACTTCATGCCGTCACCCGGCGTGGTCACGCAGTGGATCCCGCCGGGCGGTCCGTGGGTGCGTCTCGACAGCCACGTCTACCAGGGCTACCTGGTGCCGCCGTTCTACGACAGCCTGCTCGGCAAGCTCATCGTCTGGGGGCGCGACCGCGAGGAGTGCCTCGCGCGCTCTCGCTGGGCGCTCGACCAGTTCCTCGTGGACGGCGTCAAGACCGTGATCCCGTTCCACCGCCTGGTGATCGACCACCCGTTGTTCGTGGCTGGCGACGTCAACACGCACTTCATCGAGGACCACCTGGGCTGAGCGACGGCGCGGGCGGCGTGGCCTCGCGCGCTGGTCCCGCGCCTCGAGGCCGCGTCACGTCGCGCGAGCGAACGGCGGTCCGCTCGCGATGCTGTCAGAGCGACGAGCCGCCGATCCACACGACGGCCACACCGGCGCCGACGACTCCGCTTACCACATGGCCTATCATGCCACGAGGCGCGAACACCACGGACACCAGGACCACGATGACGCCCAGAAGACCGCATGGCCCGTACTTGTCCAGGAAGTCGACGAACCAGGTGAGGGCGCGGGCGCGCGGCGTGGCTCCTCATCGCCTGGCCCCGCGCGCGAGCATCAGTCGTCCGCGCCGGGCGGGTCGGGAGGCGCGGGGCGGACGGCGAAGCCGGCGGCGGCGACCTGCGCCAGCAGCTGGTCCGCCGCCGGCGTCAGGAGCGCGGCGACGGCGGCTTCGTCCTCGCCGCGCCCGCTCAGCGTGACCTTGATCACGCGCGTGCTGCCCAGCACCTTGGCGCGCGACTTGACGTACACCGCCGGGTGCTGCTCCTCGGCGGCGCGCAGGATGTCGGCGATCGCCGACTCGTCCTGCAGCTCCACCTCGAGCGAGCGCTCCTCGTAGCACGCGTCGCCGAACACCTCGGCCGCCAGCGGGCCGAGCGACTCGTCGACGATCGCCTTGAGCTCGCCCGGCACGCCGGGCAGCGAGACGACGCGCGTCTCGCCGCTGCGGCAGAGCACGCCGGGGGCGCCGCCGATGGGGTTGACCAGCGGCTCGGCGCCGGCCGGCAGCCGCGCCATCTTGCGCCGGTTCTCGTTGAGCTCCGGGAACGGCACGAAGCCGGCGGCGTGGAACTCCACGTACTTCGCCGCCACCATCTTCTCGGCCTCGGGGTGCAGCTCCAGCGGGACCCCGAGGCCCAGGGCGACGCCCTCGAGCGTGCGGTCGTCGCTGGTCGGGCCGAGCCCGCCGACGGTGAAGACGAGTGCGGGCACGCGGCCGAGGCAGCTGCGCAGCTCGGCCCCGATCGCGTCCACGTCGTCGCGCAGCATCACCGTCCGGCGCACGAGCCCGCCGAGCGCCGTGACGCGCGTGCACAGCCAGTTGGTGTTGGTGTCGAGCACGTCGCCGATGAGCACCTCGTTGCCCGCCGAGACGATCTCGACGATGGGCGCGCCGGTGGCCGGGTCGACGGGGCCGTGCGTCGGGATGCTGCCGCTCATGGGTGCAGTCTCGCAGACGGCCCGCGGAACGGGCAAGGCCGCGGAGGGAACGCCGGGGCCGGCGCCCGCAGCGGGTATACTCCCGAGCGTACTCGAGGAGGAGCAGCCGATGCCGACCAAGCCCCTGACCATCGTCCAGCACGAGCCCGACGACCCGCCCGGCAGCATCGCCGTGGCGCTCGAGGAGCTCGGCGTGCCGTTCGAGGTGTGCCGCGTCGACCTGGGCGAGGCGCTGCCGTCGACGCCGCAGGACACAGCCGGCCTCATCAGCCTGGGCGGCGCGATGCACGCCGACCAGCAGCACGAGTACCCCTTCCTCGAGACCGAGATCCACCTGATGCGGCGCATGGTCCACGAGGGTGCGCCGGTCTGGGGCATCTGCCTCGGCGCGCAGCTCCTCGCCATCGCCGCCGGCGGCGCCGCCTACAAGCGCAAGCGCGCCGAGGTGGGCTGGACCAGCATCGAGAAGGTCGCCGACGACCCGCTGCTGCACGGCATCTCGTCGCCGTTCGTCGCCTTCAACTGGCACGCCTACTCCTGCAAGATCTCCCCGACGTCGCACCTCGTGGCCGTGTGCGGCGACGGCGTCCAGGTGTTCCGCGCCGGAGGGCGCGCCTGGGGCACGCAGTTCCACCCCGAGGTCGACGCCGAGATGGCGCCGCACTGGGTGCGCGACGCCGTCCAGGAGCAGAAGCACCTGGGGCCGTCGTTCGCGGAGGACCTGCAGAGGGAGACCGACGAGCGCCTCGCGGCCTACCCTGCGTTCTGCCGCCGGATCACTGAGAACTTCGTCGTCAACTCCGGCCTCGTCTAGGCCGACAAGACTCCGTAGCAGGCGACCCGACCCGTACGCACAAAGGCGGCGCCGGGGAAGCGCCGCCTCGTGCACCAGTTTCCTGGCAGCCCCCCGGGGAGGGGGGCCTGTGAAAGGAGCCATGGGGTGGTACCCGGAGGTACCTTGCGTAGAGGAGGGGTGTGTGGAGGGGGACTCCGCTACGCAGACGGTATATTACCACCACCATGACAGTTGAAACCACATCCGTAGTGTTAAGCAATGTGAAGCGGGCTCACGACGGGCTCGGGAGGGGCGAACATGGCTGATACGCAGGCCCGGAGGGCGACGCGCCGCACGCTGTTCGAGGTCGAGCAGGAGAAGCGCTGGCGCATCTGGGCGCTGTTCGGCCTCCTCCTCGTGCTGGCGTTCGTGAGCGCGTGGGTCGGCTGCCTCATCGTCACCGGCGTGCTCTACCTCATGCTGCCCGAGCCCGCCATCGTGGGCTGGCTCTTCACGCCCGGCGGCGTGGCGCTGGTCCTCGGCGCGTCTCTCGCCTGCTCCCTCGTGTACTGGGGTCTCTCCCGCATCGGCGCCCGCTGACCGGCTGCTGCGCGCCATGCACTGCCGCCCGCTCGACCCCGGAGACAGGTACCACGACCGGCTGGCCAACATCGTCGAGGAGATGCGCATCGCCACCGGCGCTCCGCGCATCGAGTGCGTCACCGTGCGCACCGTGGGGCTCAACGCCTTCGCGTTCAGCGACCTGCACGGCGCGGGAGTGATCGGCGTGACGGAGGGGGCGCTCGCGCGGCTCTCCCGCCAGCAGCTCCAGGCGGTGGTGGCCCACGAGTTCGCGCACGTCCTCTCCGGCAGCTACGTCACGGTCACCGTCTCGTGCCTGCTGTTCGGCATCTACTCGTCGCTCGTGGAGCGCATCGACGACGCCGCGGACGTGACCTCGGACACGGATGCGGCCGGGTCGGCGCTGGTGGCCATGGTGCCGCTGCGCGGCTGGCTGTGGCTGATGCAGCTGGCGGCGTCGGTCGTGAACGCCGCCATCAGCCGCCAGCGCGAGTGGCAGGCGGACCTCGCCGCGGCGCGCTACACGCGGGACCCGCTGGCGCTGGCGGAGGCGCTCCGGGTGGTCTCGAGGCACCCCGGCGGCGCCGGGTACATCCCGGAGGGCCTGGGGCCGCTGTGCATCAGGGCCACCGGGAGCCTCGGCTGGCCGGCCGTGGCGTGGCGCGACACGCACCCGCCGCTCGAGGCTCGCATCCGCACGCTCCTGGGCATCGCCCACGTCTCTCCGGCCGAGTTCGAGCGGCAGGCGGCGGAGGCCGGCGAGCACTTCGAGCGCCGGGAGCACTGGGCGCCGGCGCCGGCGCCCGCGGTGAAGCCGGCGCCGCTCGTCCCGACCTCGCCCGTCGCGGCGCCGCTCGCCGCTGCGGCTGCGCCGCTCGTCGCGCCGCTCGGGGCGCAGCTCGCCGAGCAACTCGCGGCGCCGCGCAGGCCCGCCGAGGCCGCGCCGGCGCCCGCCGGCATGACCTGCCCGGCTTGCGGCGCCGGACTGGTGCGCATCCCCTACGAGGGCATCGACATCGTCGCCTGTGCCGGCTGCGGCGGCCGGCTGGTCAGCACGGCGCAGGTGGGCAAGCTGCTCGCGCGCCGGGAGGCCGGCTTCTCCGAGGAGCAGCAGCGGATCGCCGATCTCGTCACGGCGTCCGGCGACCACCTGCGCCGCGCCGCCGTACTGGCGCGCGGCCACTCCGGCACGGCCCTCGTCCCGTGCCCCGGGTGCGAGGCGCCGATGATGCGCCGCCACTACAGCTACGAGCACGCTGTGGAGATCGACCACTGCGTGCGCTGCGACCTCCTGTGGTTCGAGAAGGACGAGCTGGAGGCTCTGCAGATCCTCGTGGAGCGCCAGGCGGGCTGAGCGGCACGCCGGGCCGACCGGCAGGCGGGCGGCTCCGGCCTCCTGCGCGGGAGACAGGCGCGGCGGTGTCCTCTACACTGAGGCATCGCACCCGGCGGGGTGGTGGCGCGTCTCCACGTCGTCGCGCTTCCGCCGGCGCGGCCTTCGCCTGCCACGGCTCACGACTTGATGAACGACCAGCACCGCGACCCAGACGCCGCCAGCGTGCCGACCCTGCTCGCCGGCCGCTACCGCATCCTCTCCCCGCTCGGGAGCGGGGGGATGGCCGACGTGTACCTCGCCGAGGACGAGCGGCTGGGGCGCAAGGTCGCGGTCAAGGTGCTCAAGGCGCGGCTGGCCGCCGACGACGAGTTCGTCGAGCGGTTCCGTATCGAGGCGCGGGCCGCGGCCAGCCTCAACCACTCCAGCATCGTCGCCGTGTACGACCGCGGCACCGCGGACGGAGCGGACGGCGGGGACGGCGCCACCTACATCGCCATGGAGTACGTCGCCGGCGAGTCGCTCAAGCAGCGGCTGCGCCGCGACGGGGCGCTGCCGCCCGACGAGGCGGTGCCGATCGCGCTCGCCGTCCTCTCGGCGCTGGGCGCCGCGCACGAGCGGCGCATCGTCCACCGCGACGTCACCTCCTACAACGTCATGCTGGCGGAGGACGGGCGCGTGGTGGTCACCGACTTCGGCATCGCGCGCATGGGCGACTCCGCGCTCACGCGGACCGGCGCCATGATGGGGACCTCGTCGTACCTCTCGCCGGAGCAGGCGCAGGGCAGGCCGGCGGACGAGCGCTCGGACCTCTACAGCCTCGGCGTGGTGCTCTACGAGATGCTCACCGGGCGCGTGCCGTTCAAGGGCGAGACCGACGTGGCCGTCGCCATGCAGCACGTGCAGGCGGCGCCGCCCAACCCGCGCACGCTCACTCCGGCGGTCTCGGAGGCGCTCGCCGGTGCGGTGATGCGCGCCCTCAGCAAGGATCCGGCCGACAGGTTCCAGGATGCCGACGAGTTCGCCGCGGCGCTGCGCAAGGCGCGGCGGCCGGCGCGGAACGGCCGCGGCGTGAGCGTCGCGGTCGGCGACGGCGCCGGCCACGGCACGCTCGCGGCCGCCGGCGTGGCCGCCGGCGTGGCCGCGGCGAGTGCGGCCGGCGTGGCCGCGGGAGCGGCGGCCGGACCGGCCGTGTTCGCGACGAGCGCGCCGGTCGTGCCGGAGGCGCCGGTGCCGGCTCCTCCCGCGCCTCCCGCGCCGGACCTGGAGCCGCTGGTCACCGTGGTCGCAGCCGAGGCCCCCACGCGCTACCGGGCCGCCGAGCCGGCGACCACCGTGCGTCCGAGGCCCCGCCGCCGGGTCCGCAAGTACCTGCTGATCGCGCTGCTTATCGCGGTCGCTCTGGCCGCGGCCTGGGTGGCGTACATCACCTGGCTCGCCCCGGGGACGACGGTGCCCAAGGTCGTCGGCGACCGCCGGTCCGACGCCGTGCAGGCGCTTCGCGACGACGGTCTGCGGCCGGAGATCCACTACGTCTGGGCGGACCGGTACGACGCCGGCCAGGTCGCCCGCCAGGCGCCGCGCGGCGGCGCCAGGGTCGAGGACGGCGTCAAGGTCGACCTCTGGGTGAGCCGCGGGCCCCTGCATCTGCCTGCGCCCGGCCTCGCCGGTCTCACGGCCACGGCGGCGAAGGACGCGCTGGAGCGGGAGTCGCTCGCGTACAAGAGCCACCGCTCCGCCTCCGAGGAGGTCCCCAAAGGACAGGTGATCCGGCAGAAGCCGGCCGCCGGCCAGAGGGTGGAGCGCGGTGACACGGTGACGTTCTGGGTGAGCAGCGGGCCGCCCAAGGTGGATGTGCCCGACGTCGTCGGCCTCTCCCAGGGCGACGCCCAGGCCACGCTCGAGGACGCCGGCTTCGTGGTGAGCGTGGACTACGTCGCCGGGTGGGGAGTGTTCCCGGGTGACGTGGTGGCTCAGGACCCGCTCGCCGGCACCAGGGGACGGGCCGGCGACGAGATCGTGATCCAGGTGGCCATCTTCTGAGCATGGACGTCGTGCTGCAGGTACTCGGCGTCGCCGCGATCGCCGTCGTGGAGCTGTGGGCCGCCGTGCCGGCCGGTCTGGCCATGGGGCTGCCGGCGCCACTCGTGTGGGCCGCAACCCTGGCCGGCGCCTTCCTCAGCATCGTGGTCGTGGTGGCGGCGGGAGACCGACTACGGACGTGGCTGGTGGAGCGCTTCGGCCACGGCGGCGCGCGGGAGGGAAGCCGCCTGCGACGGCTCTGGGACCGCTACGGCGTGATCGGCTGGGGGCTGCTCGCGCCGCTGCTGCTCGGCGCTCCGCTGGCGGCGGCCATCGGCGTCGCCCTCGGTGCGGGGCGGCGGCGTCTCGTGCTCTGGCTCGGCGCCGGGGCCGCGATCTGGACGACCGTGCTCACGCTGGCCGTCGCGCTGGGCGCCGACGCCGTGACGACCTGGCTCTGACCGCGGCCGGCGTTCCGTGCGCGAGCCGGCCGGGTCGGTCAGGTCGCAGGGCTCAGTCGTGCGGCCGGGCCGCGTGCGCGGTCCTCAGAACTGCAGTCGCTCCCAGGGGGGCTCGTACACGGTGAGCGCATGGTCGGTATCGTCGTGCGTCACTCGCACCTTGTAGCGGCCGGGAGGGATCTTCATGGTGCCGGTGACGAATGTCGACGCGCCCGCGGACCTGTCCGCCGCCTTGGCGCGCGCGCCCGCCTGGACGCGGTACGAGCCGTCTCGCTGTCGCTTCAGGAGCTGCACGCGGGCGACGCTCGAGCCTGCCCGATGCCGCGGCAGGATGGTGCCTGTGATGCGAACGTACCTGACGGCGCCCGTGAGATGCGTGGCATGGAACTCGACGCCGCGGATCGAGGCGCCGACCTCGACGTCGAGCACCGGGCTCGCGACCGGGACGTACCTGTCATCCCCCCTGAACACGACCCGGAACGTGGCCTTGCGCAAGAGGTGCTCCAGCTTCAGGGAGCCGGTAGTGTCGGAGACGTCCGCCGAGACAGAGGTCTTGAAGGCGCGTCCGTTCCGCCAGTCGTATTTCCAGACGAGTGCAGCGGGGATGAAGGAGTCGTCGGCCTGCAGCTCACAGAAGACCGAGGTCGAACCGTTGTAGGAGACCGTGGCGTGGTCCGGGTCGTTCACCCTGAGGTAGGGCGTGCGGAAGCCGGCGAAGTAGATGTCGGTGTCGCCGGCCCGTTCGTCCTGCCAGGCGATGCGTCCGTACTCCGCGCTGTGCCAGGCCACCGGCGTTTGCTGTGCGGACGAATGGTCCGTGAAGCGCTTCTCGACGCCGGCCACGAGATGAGTGCCGTAGATGTCGGCCGTACCGTTGCGCCCGTCCTGGTAGACGATCCAGTCGCCCGAGATCGCCGGGACGGTCTGGGCGTAGGGGTTGGTGGTGATCCGCCGCTCCTCACCGGTCGCGAGCGAGTACAAGTAGATGTCCGGATCGCCGTTGCGGCCGTCCACGTAGGCGACGCGGCGTCCTTCCACGCAGGGTGAGGTCTGAGCCGACCGGTTGGTCGTGACGTGCTTCGGCGTCGTGCGGCCCAGCGTCGTGACGACGACGTCCCAGTTGCCGGCGCCGTTGTCGGCCCAGGCGACGACCGATCCCTCGATGGCAGGGTCGACCTGGAGGGCGGAGCCCTTGGCCAGGAGTGCGGACGTCTTCTTGACGAGATCGAAGACGCGGATGTCCGAGCCGCCCCCCTGTCTGTCCTCGAACACGACTCTCGCTCCGCTCACAGCGGGATCGAGCTGGTCGGCACTCCCCGTGCTGACACGGACCTCCAGCCCGGTGCTGGTGTTGTAGGCGTAGATGTCCCAGTTGCCGTTGCGGGCGTCCTCATAGGCGATCCATGGCGAGTCAGGGGAGACCGAGGGTCGCCGCTGGTCGCCAGCTGGAGCCGGGATGGCTGCGGCGGGCAGACCGTAGCTCCCGGTGTCCAGGTAGACGTCCCAGTCTCCGCCGCGGTCGTCCTCCCATGCGAGGCCGGACTGCCCGTGGCTGGGGGCCCGCTGTGCGGCGGTGGTGCCGGCGGTGACGAGCTGCTCGACGACCCAGGCGGGCGTCGCGCCGGCGACGGCGACAGCCGTCAGGGCGACGACCAGCAGGGATGTGGCGAGGACCGAGACTTGGAGGAGTTGTCGCCGCATGGATGCCCCCGTTCTCGTTTGTCGGCGCGCCCTCCTGCACCGGGTCCGTGAGGATGATAGCAGTCAGTCAGGCGCGGCTCAGCCCGTCCGGCCGGGCCGCGTGCGCGGCTCGACGGCCGGGAGCTCCCACGCGTCCGCCCGGCGGGTGGTGAGGCCGCCGGGGACGTTGGGGTCGGGTGGCCTTCCGGGGCCGCCGGGGATGAGACTCTCGCCGGCGGCCGGGCCGGCTGTGGTGAGCGCAGCCTGGAGACCGGCCGTAGCCGGCGCGCCCTGCGCCGTCCGTCCGTGGTCCGCACCCCGCTTGCGCGCCTCGGTGCGGCCGATGGCCCGCAGCAGGTCGCTGACCCGGTGCGCCACCACCGCGAGCCCGTGCTCCTCGTCGTTCTGCAGCTCGCCCTCGACCAGCAGGTACACCGCGTCCTTGAGCACCCGCCCGTACTTGAGATAGACGTCGTTGAAGACCACCACCTGGCCGAGCTCGGTCTCGTCCTCGAGCGTGAGGAACATGGTGCGGTGGCCGCTGCGGATCCAGGGCATCTGGGCGCGCTCGAGCACGCCGGCGAGGCGCACCCGGCGGCCGTGACGGAGCTCGGGGAGCCGCGCCATGGGCGTGACCCCGAGCGCCTTGATCTGGTCGCGCACGAAGCGCAACGGGTGGGCGCCGACGTTGAGGCCGAGCAGCTCGAGCTCGACGGCGGCGCGCCGCTCGGCCGGCCAGTCCGGCAGGAAGCCGAGCGGGGCGAACTGCTCGTCGAGCGCGAGGCGCGGCTGGTCGAGGCCGGAGCCGGCGCCGCCGGCGAGCGGGGCGGGGCCGGGCGCCGCCCGCCCCGCCGGCCGTGCGCCGGCGTACAGCAGCGGCGTCTGCGCGATCAGCTCCTCGCGGCGCACGCCGAGCGCGTCGAAGGCGCCGAGCCGCGCGAGGTTCTCGGTGATCTCGCGGCTGACCCGCGTGCGCGCGACGAAGTCGGAGAGTGAGGTGAACGGCCGCGGCGGCCCGCCCTCGGGCCGCGGCCCTTTGCCCGGCCGGTCGCCGCGTGCCTCGACGATGGCGCGGCGCGCCACCGCGCTCATCTCCTTGACGTAGGCCAGCCCCACGCGCAGCGCCGTGCCGTCCCGCTCGACCTCGAACCACTCGCCGCTCAGGTTGACGTCGAGCGGCAGCACCGCGAGGCCGAAGCGCCGCGCGTCGTTGAGCACCACGCGCGGCGAGTAGAAGCCCATGGGCTGGTTGTTGAGGATGCCGGCGTAGAACTCGGCCGGGTAGTGCGCCTTGAGCCAGGCTGAGGCGTTGCAGACGATGGCGAAGCAGGCGGCGTGCGCCTTGTTGAAGCCGTAGGCGGCGAACCCGCGGAGCTGGCGGAAGACCTCGTCGGCCACCTCCTGCGAGGCGCCGCGAGCCATCGCCTTCTCCACGAAGTTGCGGCCGATGGCGTCCATCTCCTCCATGGAGCGCTCGTGGGTCATGGTGCGGCGCAGCAGGTCGGCCTCGGCGAGGCTGAAGCCGGCGACCGCCGAGGCCACCTCGATGACCTGCTCCTGGTAGACGATGACCCCGTAGGTGCGCCGCAGGATGCGCTCCATGGCGGGGTGCGGCACGACGACCGGCTCCCTGCCGTGCCGCCGCCGGACGAACGGCGCGATCATGTCGGCCTGCAGCGGCCCCGGGCGGAAGAGCGAGATGGCCGCGATGACGTCCTCGAAGTCGCGCTCCTGCAGCCGCGTGGCGAGGTTGCGCTGCCCCGAGCTCTCGAGCTGGAACAGCCCGACGGTGCGCGCCGAGCGGATGAGCTCGTACACCTTGGGGTCGTCGCGCGGGAGCTCCCAGGCGCTGACGCGCTCGCCGGTGCGCGCCTCGATGCGGCGCACCGCCTCGGCGATGGCCGAGTGCATCTTGAGCGCGAGGATGTCCATCTTGACGAGGCCCAGCGTCTCGACGTCGTCCTTGTCGAACTGCGCGACCACCACGCCCTTGGCCGCCCACTGCAGCGGCACGCGGTCGGTGAGCGGGTCGCGCGAGAGGATGAACCCGCCCAGGTGCGTGCCGAGGTGGGCGGGGAACCCGGACAGCCGCTCGGCGACGTCGACCAGACGCCGGTAGTGCGGCTGCTGGAACTCGTGGTCGGCGAGCTCGGGGCGCTCGGCGAGCATCTCCCCGAGCTTGGACGCGCTGCCCCACGGCACGCGCCGGGAGAGGCTGTTGATCTCGTCCGGCGTGAACCCGAACGCGCGGCTGACGATGCGCACCGCCGACGGCGCGCGCACGGTGTTGACGGTGGCCACCATGGCGACCCTGTCGTGGCCGAAGCGCTCGTAGATGTACTGGATGACCTCGTCGCGGCGCGCCGAGCAGAAGTCGATGTCCACGTCCGGCATGCCGCGGCGGTGCGGGTTGAGGAAGCGCTCGAAGAGCAGCTCGTTGGCGATGGGGTCGGCGTCGGTGATGCGCAGCAC
>CAVPCT010000003.1:0-1137818 GCA_963702475.1 uncultured Thermoleophilia bacterium
CTGTACCGCCGACCTCGATCCGCTCAACAAGACCGGTGGACTTGAGAAGCTCTTGAACCTTCCGACGCTTCGCCAACTCCAACTGCAACCGCGAAGTTACCTTGCGTACGATACTGAAGTCGTCGTCATTGCCGGTCAGCCCCACGGTGACTACGACGAAATCATAGGCATCAAGATGCTCGACAACGTGGCCGGAAGCTGCTGCGGCGGCTGCATCAAGCAGTGATGACTTCCCAATGCCTCGCTCACCATAAGCCACGAAGTGCTGGGAGTTCCATGCTTGGTCTGACTCAGGGACTTGTTGACCGCCTTGAGTTGATCTCACGTCCAGCAAACAGCTCTGGCGTCACCGCCTTGCCGGTATGAACGGGTTGTACTTCATGATTACCCTGTAGGAGCGAAGTCGAAGAACTCGGAGTCAGAAGTCGCAGATGCTCGCTCAAGCGCCCCTATCCTACCGGCACGGATTTGGTGGTCTCGAGCCGGCTAGCCTGGCCAATGCGCGCCTTCCCCTAGGGCCATGACATCCTCGTCGGGAGGGGGGCGGGCTACGCCGGCCATTGCCTTGGTCCGTATCGTCTTTTGCGTCTTCATGCCGGCGCCGCAACCATCCAGCAACCCCGGTCGCAACCCTGACCCCCCCGCGCGCGGTCGCCTTTGGCATCCTGGGCTATAATTGTCTCCCTCGTGGGCCGCTAGCTCAGATGGGAGAGCGCCTCCCCGGCACGCGGTACCGTCCGCGTGACTGACGCTTCAGGACGCAATGGACGAAGCGACGAACGGATCTGCGCTCTGCAACCCGGTCTGCAGCCCACACGATCCCCGTCCACCTTGGTCGCATGGTCGCTTTGGTCGCTGCCCGCATGCGGGGTCCTGCTCCCGAGATCATGTGAGCATTGCGCCTACAACTAGCCACTTCACCCCGCCCCGGTCTGGCGCTAGCGTGCTCTGGGGTCGCGGGCCAAGTCCACATACGCATCCGCCGGCGTTGTCCACGCGACGATAGTCACGGGTACGCTGCAACAGAATGGGCAACGGATACGCGCTCCCCTGCCGCGTCCTATGCAGTCTTCGAACGAACACAGCCAGCCTCGGTGCTTTGGTACTAGGCAAATGAGGCAGCTGTGTTGGGAGTCTTAGGCAGTCTGCCGAATAGTAGTTAGAGCGCTGTCGGCAAGACCCGATTCCTGGAGGATGCAGAATGTCATCAGCTATTGGGGATGCAGCGGTGAAGTTCGTCACCAAGATCTTCTGGCCGTGGTTTCTAAAGAACATCTGGCCACTCATCGCTAAAGCTCTGATCGGGTTTCTGGCCAAGCGCATCGGGACTTCGCCCAGAGTGCTGAGGCAGCAGTACAGAGCAGCTACGAGGCTAGAACTGCCAAGGCCCAGCAGAGTGCGAGTGAAGCGGAGCGTCTCGCCGCGGAGGCCGTCACAGGCGCCGAGCGAGAGAACAGGAGGCGATTGCGCAAGTGTGGCGCACAGTTGCAGAGCAGTTCCGTGCCGACAACGAGCAACTACGACAGCAGCTTTCCGCGCTCGCGACCAGTCAGCAAGACGCCTCGGAGATTGAAGTGCAGTCCATCACACCTCTGCTTGACAACGATGGCTCTCAGATTTTCCTTCCATTGGTGACTCCCGCACAGCGCTTCCTGCGTTGCCCAGCAGCACTAGCAGCGGCGCAGCGCTCTAACCCTTCAATCGAGGGGGCGGGCCCCGCAACCGCCGGATCCGATCAACCGAGGGTTGGACGCCCTCGCCCTAGGACGACTGGGGCAGCGATGCTGAGCTGCGTCCGCATCGTCTGCGAGACTTGATGACGTCGGCCTGTGCCCGCGCCGGTTGGGACGGACGCGCTGGAGCCCCACGGTTCATCGTGACTACAACACTCGACTGCTATGCCCCCGCGGGTGTCACTCACCACAGGACTCTCGCTGCAGTCCTGCGATCCATCGTGTTCAGAGGCACGCTGCGTCAGTATGGTGGAGTGCATAGGGGTGGCATGCTGTTGCGGTTCGTTGACGAAGTGAGTCCGGGAATCAGCCGCTACAGGCTGGATTTGGGCGCGCGGTATCCGGATGGTGAAGCTCGAGCGCGGTTCGAACAGCGCTGGCCGAGGTTTGTCGAGAGCACCTCCGAGCACGACGACCTTTTCACGCGTGAGGCTGACGCAATCGTCTACCGCACGGAGAGCTTCCTGCCGCGGGAGGAAGACGGACGCACGCCGCTCCTGCTCATTCTTGGTAACCCGGCATCCCACTCTGTCCGCGCGGGCATGTGCTTCGCCTTCGAGAAGGCAAGCACACCGAACACCGCTTCTGGCGCGCGTTGGCTGCAGCGAAGTGGCTGTCCTTCCACGACGTCAGGGTAGGCCGGAAGAAGACGTGGAGGCCCGAAACGCGCGACGGCGTGCCGATCTCCTGGCTGGCAGATACGAATCGCCGTTCCTTGTGGGGATCGACGTCTTCTTCATGTTTCCCAGCCCGGCGAGCGCGCCTGCCTGGTCAGGCGTCAGCGGCCTTGTGAAGTTGTTCGGGCGGCCGGGGCTCCGCACGCTCGCGACCGCCGAGCGCACGCGCCTGACCACGATCCCACGTCACGTGACCGGGCAAGGCGCAGTGGTCGCCTTCCAGAAGGATGCCTACGAGCACCTCCGCGACCAGTCTGCTCCGCCCTACATGGCCGCGGATGCTCTCGCCGGCAGATTGCGATCGGAATCAGCTGCCGGCTGCCCGGTCCGGCTCTTTGGCGCACCGCCCACGCGGTATGCCCATACGGAGATGTTTCCGGGTCCTCGAGAGTACGCCGAAGCGATCACGGACACCGGACCACCGGCTCGGCTCCTGCGCTGAGCCTTGGCGCCAATCATGCAAAGGGCTCAGGCGCACAACGAAGTGCCTTGGCACCCCCACTGCGTCCTGCACATCCAGCCCGGGGTCCCGGACTGGCTCCGCGCCGAGTGACGGAATCGACAGACCGACGATTCGACCTTGATCTGTCGGTTCTGGCGATCGTGTCACCCGGCAGCGCCCGTAGGCCACGGCAGATGTTGCTGCGACTCGCCTCGCAGATCAGCCTTCGCGGACGAGCGCCCTACGTTGATGCCATCAAAGATGCGCTGACGAATCAGTTTTCAGAATGACTCCTTGAACCAACGCTCAACGTCTCGGTCGAGGCTGCTGCACGCCAGAGAATCGCCAACGAATGCAGCAGCAACTCCGAGTCTCTGCTCGGGCTCCTCCACCTGAAGCCGGAACTTGCCGCCATGGAAGAGGTTGTTTCGCACACAGCGGATCATCAGGAGGAGCCAGATGAGTCCGGGACCACGGCCTTCGAATGCCTGGGGCTCTGACAGGCGAGCTTGTTCCCTTCAACGACCTGCTTCCGGGGTGGACAGGCGCGGAAGTAGTCGGCTGCAGCTCTGACGTCATCGGCCGTCACAGCCCAGAACGCTTCGTCATGGTCCGATCCGAACCGGTCCCAGTTGGGCTGCGCCCCTAAAGCGTCCCGTCGAGGTACCGGCGGTCCGCTTCAGCGCGTACTCGAAGCGGGAGAAGAACACGAAGAACTCCCACGCCAACTGACGGTCCTCGCTATCGGTGATCTGACGAATCGAGTCAGGAATCGGAATCTTCATGCGGGCACTCCTACCGTTTGCGTGTGCGCCGCGCGACCTACCTATTCCTTCGCCGTTTCTGGGCCGACGCAGACACGCGGAACTTCCACTTCCTGACGGTGCGACCCCGGGACTCCACGACGACGCTGAGGCTCACTCGCCCGCCGCCGCCGCTTTCAATGTCTCTGGCAACCCGGTCCGCATGCGCTTCGGCTTCGGGACTCGTGCGACTGTCCTCTGTGGAGTGCAGCCCGGAGATCCACTCCCCTCCCCTCTTGACCGCCGCGGTGCAGACACTGGCGGCGAGACTCGAGGCGAAGCCGAGCCCGAGTGTCCAGAGTACCTGCTTCTGCGTCCATCCAGCTGGAACCAGCGCGATGATTGCATTGAGCGAGCCAGTCTCCAGCTTGAGTAGCTCGAGCCGCAGGAAGCGTTTTCGGTCAATACCCGCCGGGAGGGGGCATTCGGGTCCGAGACTGGAGCAGCAATCAAGATACTCATCACGGGCGAGCTGATCCGAGTGCGTCGAAGTCTCCGAGCAGTGACGCCAGGGTTGCTGCATCGAGCAGGCGCCAGGCCATCGTACCAGCAAGGCACAGTGGCACTTGCCGTCCGGCATTCCGGCATGAGTGACCTGGTCCTCCGCTTCAAGAAGGGCAATGGCTTCTTCTTCCTGCTCCTCTTCTTCCTCCTCTTCTTCTTCCGCGAAGACCTCGAAGGGCGGCTCGTCCATAGGCCCGCTATCTTCGCGCCAGGCTGGCTGCGCCGCCATTTCATACCTCCGTCGTCCAGACACGCGTAGTCTGACAGCGGCCAGATGCCGAGATGGCCACCTCTTCGCCCACCCCTTCGTATCAGGCCGTCCAGTGGCTCGCGCGGAGCCCCCGTCCTAGCTCACTCCGTAGTTCATCATACCTGCCGGCCCGGTCGACTCGACCTCTTTCGAGTCAGACTGTAGAGGACTGACGTCCGCGGCTGCCTCTGCAATCATTCTGCAACCCAAATGCCCGGTCCGCGATTGGCTTCGTTGGGACGCCTTGGGAAACGGGCCCCAGATTTCGCTGCAAATGGCCACAGTTCCTGGGACTGCCTGTGACTGGCTGGGTCGCCTTGGTCCTAGATGGGCAGGCCAATGAGCCTGCCTGATAAGGAAGAGGTCCGTGGTTCGAATCCACGTGCGCCCACCATTGATTTGCAGCGAAATCGCGTTTCCCAAGTCCTCCGTCGGCCGCCGGCTGCAACCATTCTGCAACCCAAATGCCCGGTCGTGGATGGCACGCGAAGGGACTCCCCAGCCTCCGTTGTGACTCCGCCCCAGATCGCACGGCCACCCCAAACGCTTGAACTCCCCGCCCTCCGGGCGTACCCGACCCCATACGAGACTCCTGAGTAGTAGTGCAGCGTTGCGCGCGGGAGGCGACGATGCGCCGAAGGCACCTGACGGCCACCTTCATCCTCCGGGGAGCCACTGGTGAGACAACCCGCGGGTCGAAGGGGGTGCGCGATGTCAGATCCGGGCACTGGACAGCTGACCGAGGGGCGTGTCCGCGAGCTCATGGAGGACTACGGCGTCGTCTACGAGCGACGAGACACGGAGGCCTTTCTGGAGTTCTTTGCCGACGACGCCGTCATGGTCTTGGCGCCGGGCACCTTCAGGGGCAGGGAGGGCGTCAGGCAGGTACTGGGCTGGGATTCGCGGATCACGCCCACCGTGCGCTTGCGACCGCTGGGCGTCGATTTGCTCCTCAAGGGCAATGCCGCCGTGCGCGAAGTGGTGTTCGAGGCGACCTGCGAAGGCATCGACTACGAGTACCCCAACCCGGCGTTGTTCGAGTTCGACGCCAACGGCAAGATCCGCAGGTACAGGTCCTCAACTCCCTCGTCTCCCAAGGGGAGAAGGGCTTCGCAGGCCGGGCGGGGCCCGACGCCCAACGCGGGCGAAGTGGAGACACGTCTCCGCCGGGATTGCCGGGGTCGTAGTCGGCGGGCTGTTCGTTGCTCTTGCCGCACGGGCTGGTCCGAAGATGGCATCACGGATGACCTCGCGTTTGGGGAGGACGGCCCCGGGGCGTCGAGAAGGCCCCGTGCTCCGGCCGCAGACCGCCGGGGTCCTGACGCGACTGAGGCCCGCTGCCCTCGTGGGTGGCGGGCCTGCGTCGGGCGAGTGGCCCGGTCTCGGCCACCATGAGCCGCACGACTCTGCTGGTCTCGGCGATCACCCTGTCGGCCGGGTGCGCCTCGTAGGGACGGTCGCCGTCAGGCGCACTTATACGCAGATCGGCCGGACATGCGATAGGCCATGACGGTCTCCGTGACCCACGCGATCTCCTGCCGCTCGTCGCTGGTAAGCCCCGAGATGAAGTGCGCATGCACAGCGCGGGCGTGCGCGAACATGGCGTCCTTCACTTCGCCGGTACTGCTACCGGTAGCGACGAACTTGCAGTGCTTGAATCCCAGGTCCCTGCAGCTCAGCACGAACATGGTCCCCTCCCGCTTCCTTTCGTCCTGCACTCGCCACTTCATCGTGCAACGGCCGCTCTTCGCCGAGCGCTTTCGACGAGGGTGGCCCCAGTGAGCCACGCGCCCTGTGAATGTAGTCCGTGAAGGCGTTGAGGCGCATCAAGCGAACGGGTACTTCCCCGTCGCCAAATGGGTACGTTGGGTGGCTCGATGGCGTCGGGTGCGCTGCTGAACGCAGTCCTGCTTGCGCGGTATACGGAACCCCTCGTGCGCCGCTAGCTCCGTTGGGAGAGCGCCGCCTTTGCACGGCCTACGGAGACGAAAAGCCTCCCCTCAAGACGCGAGAGACGAAGCGACGCAGGACTCGTCAATCTGCAACCCTGTCTGCAACCCACACGATCCCCGTCGACGTCGGTCGCATGGTCGCTTTGGTCGCCGCCCGCAGTCCAACTGCCTCGGAGCCGATGGCTGTCTGCTGCGGCGGGGTACACACGGGACCCGAACTCAGACTCTCCACAGACCGATCGCCGTCACGGAGGCATGCATGCAGATCAAGTTCGTCAGCGTCATGGTGGAGGACCAGGAGCGTGCGCTTCGCCTCTACACGGACGTCCTCGGCTTCGTGAAGGCGGAGGATGTGCCCGTCGGGGAGTATCGATGGCTCACGGTGACCTCGCCCGACGGCGTGGACGGGGTCGAGCTGGTCCTTGAGCCGATGGCGTTCCCGCCGGCTCGGGCGTACCAGAAGGCGTTGTACGACGCCGGCGTCCCGGCCATGGCCTTCGTCACGAGCGACATCCACGGCGAGTTCAAGCGCCTCACGGCCGCCCGTGGCGAGTTCAGAGGCGAGCCCGTGAACAAGGGCCCCGTCACGGGCGTCATGTTCGAGGACACCTGCGGCAACCTCATCCACCTGGTCCAGCCGGCGGTGTGACGGGCGCACGCAACGCTGCCGTAGCGAGACTGGTCGTCGTGAAGGACGCCACCGTACAAGTATGAGTTGACGCACCTCCCCGGCACGCGCCGAATGAGCTCAGGGGTCTCGACCTTCAGCCAGCTAGTGTCCTGAGTCATAAGTTCGATTGATTTATAGCACCGCCTGTGCTCTCATCGTCGAGAAGCTGCGATGATGGGAGGCGATCATGGCTGGCAAGGGACGACCGATGGCCGAGCTCGCGCTCACTGGCGGGGAGCGCGAGACCCTCGAGCGCTGGGCGCGGCGGCCCACCAGCGCGCAGGCCCTGGCGCAGCGCTGCCGCATCGTGCTGGCCTGCGCCGAGGGGCTCACCAACCAGGAGGTAGCGGCGGCCGAGGGCGTGCACCAGGCCACGGTCGGCAAGTGGCGCGCGCGTTTCGTCGAGAGGCGCCTCGACGGCCTGCACGACGAGCCGCGCCCCGGGAAGCCGCGCACGATCACGGACGCCGACGTGGAGCGCGTGCTCGTGAAGACGCTCGAGGAGGCGCCGCGCGACGCGACCCACTGGTCGACGCGGCGCCTGGCCGCGGCCACCGGCATGAGCCAGAGCGCGGTGAGCCGCATCTGGCGCGCCTTCGCCCTGAAGCCCCATCAGCTCGAGTCCTTCAAGCTCTCCACCGACCCGCTGTTCATCGAGAAGGTCAGGGACATCGTCGGGCTCTACCTCGACCCGCCCGAGGCCGCGGTCGTGCTCTGCGTGGACGAGAAGACGCAGGTCCAGGCGCTCGAGCGCACTGCCCCGATCCTGCCGCTCCTGCCGACGACGCCGGCCGGGGCCACCCACGACTACCGCCGCCACGGCACGACCAACCTCTACGCCGCCCTCGACGTCGCCTCGGGCTGCGTGATCAGCGATCTCACGGAACGTCATAGGGCCGAGGAGTTCCGCCGCTTCCTGAACCTCATCGACAAGAGCGTCCCCGAGGGCCTCGACGTGCACGTCATCGTCGACAACTCCTCGACCCACAAGACGCCCGCCATCCGGCGCTGGCTCCTCCGTCACCCACGCTTCAGCTTCCACTTCACGCCCACCTACTCGTCCTGGCTCAACCTCGTCGAGCGCTGGTTCGCCGAACTGACCGAACGCTGGCTGCGGCGCGGCTCGCACCGCTCGACCAAGGAGCTGGTCGCCTCCATCCGCAGCTGGGTCGAGGACTGGAACGAGAACCCCCGGCCCTTCGTCTGGCACAAGAGCGCGGACGAGATCCTGCAGACGCTCGCTGCTTATTGCGAACGGATCTCTGACTCAGGACACTAGTGCACTGTCTCCAAAACAGCTTTGCAGCGCCCGACCTTCTCGAGGATGGCCTCGACCGAGGCCGTCCAGACGAACGGCTTGGGATCTTCGTTGTGGGCCTCGAGGAAGGCGCCGATGGCGGCGACGAGGTCGGGCACGCTGGGGAAGACGCCACGGCGCAGAGCCTTCTCGGTCAGGTCTCGGAACCAGCGCTCGACGAGGTTCAGCCAGGAGCTGCTCGTGGGCGTGAAGTGCAGATGGAAGCGCGGATGCTTCTCGAGCCAGGCAGCGGCGTTGGCGTGCTTGTGCGTCTGGTAGTTGTCGAGGATCAGGTGCAGCTCGAGATCGCGCGGGAACTCGCGGTCCAGGGTGCGCAGGAACCTCAGGAACTCCTGGTGACGGTGGCGCGGCAGGCACTGGCCGACGACGCTGCCGTCGAGCGTGCTCAGCGCCGCGAACAGGGTCGTCGTGCCGTTGCGCTTGTAGTCGTGGGTCATGGTGCCGGCGCGGCCGCGCTTCATGGGCAGGCTCGGCTGCGTGCGGTCGCGCGCCTGGATCTGGCTCTTCTCATCGACGCAGAGCACGAGCGCCTTCTCGGGCGGGTTCAGGTAGAGCCCGACCACGTCGGTGAGCTTCTCCGTGAACAAGGGATCGTTGGAGAGCTTGAACGCCCGCGTGCGGTGCGGCTGCAGGCCGTGAGCGTCCCAGATGCGCTGCACCGTCGCCGGGCTCACGCCCTGGGCCTTGGCCATGGAGCGGCAGCTCCAGTGCGTCGCCCCCGGCGGGGTCGTCTGGGTCGTGGCCGCGATGATCGCCTTGACCTTGGCCGCCGAGATCGTGGGCTTGCGGCCGCGGCCCGGCCGCGTCTCGGTCAGCGCCTGCGGGCCACCCGCTTCGAAACGACTGCGCCAGAGGATCACCGTCGGCCGACTGACCCCCAGCGCGCGGGCGATGGCGCTGTTCGACTCACCAGCGGCGGCCAGGAGCACGATGCGCGCACGCAGGGCCACGCTCTGCGGCGTCTTCTGCGCGCCGGCCCAGCGCTCCAGCACAGCTCGCTGCTCGTCCGAGATGCAGCTCTGAAGGGTCGCCCGCGCCATGCATCACAGACTATCCCGGCGGTCGTGGTCTGTCAATCTATTTACGAGACACTACACTAGAGGGGCTCGTGGCTGGATGGCGAGCCACAGCCGGAGATGTCGGACGGGGCAGTTGTCTCCTCCCTGGCCGTCTCAGACGGGGTGGTCAACTCTTGACTACGGGTGGCGCTCTCCACGCGCTGAAGTGGCGTCGGCCGGCGCGGCGCTCGGCACAGAGGGGGCCCGCCACCCGTGAGGGCAGCGGGCCTCGACGCGATTCCCTGACCGTTGGTCCCGAGGGTCATGTCCGATCATGCAGAGCACGCGGGCGTGCTGCCAAGCGTCGTGGCAGACGGAGCGCGTCTCAGGCCTGCCGCCGGGGGTCTCGGACGCGACGGGCGAGTGACGCGACCCCCGCGGCAGCATCGACAGCCCAAAAGCGTAGCACCAACGGCAGCCGGCTCTCGCACGCTGGCGCCGGACGGTCGTCGGCTTCCAACGGCCGCGACGAAGAAACGCCGCCCTCTCTCAGTCTGTATGGATGGGAAGATGCTTCCAGCCGACGCGGGGAGGGGACATGGCCGCCACGCAGCCTAGACAACGGCGTGCAGCCGCAGCCACCTGGACGGTAGCGCTCGTCGTCCCGCTGCTGCTGTGCGCCAGCGTGACCTTCACCGCGTGCGGCGCCTCGGGCACGACGTCGACCTCACCGTCGGCGGTGTCCAGCCCGGCAGCGGCCTCGCCCTCAGACGCGGCGTCCCCAAGCAGGACGCCCTTGCCCGCGCCCACCGTCGCCGGGACCATCGCCTTCGCCAAGGTCACCCCGACCGGGCGCGGTTTCGCCACGGGTGACATCTACGTCGTTCGCACCGACGGCACGGGCCTCACAAGGCTCGCCGCCGGTACTGCCGATGAGTGCCAGCCGGCTTGGTCGCCGGACGGCCGGCGGATCGCCTACGCCGCAGGTCGCCCCGCAGCCGGCCCGCACAGCTACGTCGTGCGCGTCATGAACGCCGATGGCACCGGCAAGGAGATCCTGCCTGGAGTTGCGATCGCCGGGCAGTTGCCCGCGTGGTCGCCCCGCGGCACGCAGCTCGCCTTCTACCACCCCCCGCGGTCGAAGCCGGTCTTGGCCTGGAAGACCCAGGGCTGGGACGGCCTGTTCGTCGTGAACGCCTACTGGAACGGTTGGGGAGGGAGCCCGACGCGCCCCGCGACGGGCGACAGGTTCGCCGCGTATGCGCCGGACGGGCGGCTCTACTTCGTGAGGCGCGGCATCGGTGACATCTTCTGCGTCTATCGCACCATGACGACTCGCGTCACGACCAGCGGTGGCCTGGGCGCCTTCTCGCTCTCGCCCGACGGCACACGGCTGGTCGTCTACGACAAGGAGCACGACCATCTCGTGCTCCGATCGACGAGCGCTGGAGGGACCCCGGTGGTGCTCGTCGACGATGTGTCACGGTACGTCAACGCCTCGATGGTCCGTCCGGCGTGGTCGCCCGACGGCACGGCGATCGCCTTCGCCGCCAGCAGCGTCGACGGGCATCCCGGCGGGTCCGGGCTCTACGTGATCAACGCCGACGGCACCGGGTTCTCCAGGGTCCCCATGAAGGGCAGGGTGTGCGACCCCGCCTGGCGGCCGGAGTAAGGCTTACCAGGCTCGAGACCGGAGCGCCGACGCGTCGGCTACGTCACCGTCGCCTCGAGTACCAGCACCCCGAGGGGATGCGGGTGTTGGGCGAGTGGTGGCTGCAGACTCCCGACCCTGAGGTGATCCTCGTCACGGAGGCAGACAGCGCGGCCCCGATGCTGGCTGCGCGCTCGGCTTGGGACGATGTCTTCGACATCACGATTGTCCCGGCCGTCACGGCCGAAGAAGGGATGGCGCTCGCGCGTCAGGCCATGGCGAAGTAGCCCACGAGTCTGCCGCGCGAGACCTGCGATGATGCACTGGGAGCCCCGCCACCCGCGAGAGCGGCGGGGCCCTCCTGCACCGCGAGGCCTGGCGTTCAACGGCCACGGCGAAGAAACGCCCCCCTCGCTCGGTCTGTATGGATGGCAAGATGCTTCCAGCCGACGCGGGGAGGGGACATGGACGCCACGCAGCCTACACAACGGCGTTCCGCCGCAGCCACCTGGACGGTAGCGCTCGTCGTCCTGCTGCTGCTGTGCGCGAGCGCGGTCGTGAGCGCCTGCGGCGGCTGCCGGCACGACGACGAGCTCGCCGAGCGCCGCCGCCCCACCCGGCGCCGCTGTGACGCCGAGCGCCACCCACTGGGACTACGTCGTGATCGGGGATTCCGCCTTCTGCGCGCCGGATGACATCACCACGGTCGCGGACGCTCAGGCGCGGCTCATCGCGCGGGACCTCGGCACGGAGGTGAGCGTCGACTGGTACTACTACCCGGGTGCGAACAGCCAGTACGAGCTCTCTCGGCTGCGCCACGACGAGACGCTGCGCAAAGCCATCAGCTCGGCCGAGGTCGTGCTCTTCGACGTCCCTGTCGGTCAGCTGAAGGAAGAGATCCCCTGGGACGACAGTGCCTACGTGGCGCTTCCCGGCAGTCCGGCACGGTACAGGAAGGGCATGGCGCGGATGCTCCCCGACTACCGCAGGGACGCGGAGGCCATTGTTGCCGAGATCACGTCGCTGCGCAGCCCCAGCGAGGCGAGCATCCGGGCCATCGACGGCTGGCAGCTGGGCTTCCGCGGCTTTCGCACGCTGGGTGTGGGCGACGTCATGCGGCAGGCCTGGCGGCGCATGAACCGCGCCGTCGATGCGGCTTGTGCGGCGCACGGCGTGACCGTGGTCGACGCCTACACGGCCTTCGGGGGACCCGACGGTACGAGGGACCCGATCACCGCCGGCATCATCCTGCCGGACCAGATGCATCTGACGGACAAGGGCGTCGCCGAGCTTGCGAAGCTGCTCCACGAGGAGGGCTACGCCGAAGTGGTCCCGGCGCCGTAGGCTGTACAGGGATTACTCCGTCGCCTGACGGGTACCCGCCATCACTACAAGACTCCTCAGAGTGCAGCACGCAGACGGGAGGCGGAGATCCGCCAGGCGTACCACGCGGCCACCCGAGTCCGGCGGGGAGGCACTTGGGAGGCCCGCTCGCCGCGCGCCCCCGGGGCCGGCGATTCCGGGAGTCGCTCGTCTTGGGGGCAGAGGCGGTGCCTGTCGAAGACGGGACAGGTGGGCGACGATGCGCTCTCTCCGGACGGCGCGTCGATGGCTGTCTCCGACCAGTCGAGCAACAGCGTCGTGCTTGCCGCGCTGAAGGACGGCGGGACTCCCCTGACTCTCATCGACGGTGGCGACGATCCAGTCGACCTTGGCTACCTCGTATCCCCGGCGTGGACGCGGGACCGTGACGCCGTCGTGATGTGGCCACCAGCGATTGGGGTGTCGATCCCGCGTCGGGCTCCGGACTCTACGTGGTCAATGCCGACGGCTGCGGACTGTCCCTGGTTCCCGGCATCGAGGACGCGTTCGACCCTGCCTGGCGGCCGGAGTAGGAGAGTCCGCTGTCCATCCACGCCTCGCCGCCTACGTAGGTGACCTGCCCGCACTACAAGGAGTTGCGGCCCAGGGCGGTGTCGCGGGCCTCCTGCCGGCATACGGTGCGCCTCTCAGGCGAGACGCCTCACCATCCGCACGGTCGTCCCCCTTCGTCCCGACCCGGCGCTGACCTCGTCCAGCATGCTCTCGATCAGGAAGACTCCTCGGCCGTTCGGGCGGCGCCTTCCGGCTCCAAGGGTAGCCGAACTGTCTGCTGTGGCTGGTGACTCGAGGCGGGCTTGTCGACAGGACGCCGGTATGGCTGTTGTCACGCAGTCGACCGGTCATCGAGGTTTCGCCTTCTCGTCGGCTTTCGGGCTGGATGGGCTGGGTCAGCCCGCAGGCGCCTAGGCGCACGGTCCGTTCTGTTCTGCAACCCAACGCTCGCCCGTGCTGATGAACTGATGAACTGGCCTGGTGAACTGTGCGTGTGGAGTGCGTCTGGATGGGACGCGATGGCGCTCGTCGGGACCAAACGGCACTGGTCTGCCGCTCTGTGGGCATCCTGAGCGAGTACGTGTCTGCTCGCAGCACGGGAGGGTGGTGTGCAGCTTTCGCGGCTCCTCGAACGGTTCCTGGTCCTCGCCTGCGTCGCCGCGGACGCGTTCTTCGGGTTCGTCTGCGCCGGCCACAAGCCGCGGTGGGGCGCTGAGCAGAGCGAGAGCGAGCTCCACGACTTGCGAGCCGGCGGCGGCCGCAGGCCATGTGCTCCCAAGCATCGCACCATCGCCCCACGGCGTCTGAGAGCCGTTCGCGACGAATCATCTGGGAGCCATGCGGCAGGGGGAGACGACATGAAGGAGTCAACCGCAACGCCGATCTTGCCGGCAGTGCTTGCGCTGGCGGCGGCCCTGCTGGTGCTCGCCATCTCGGCGCCGCTGGCGGCCGCCGGTCCAGAACTCCGTGCGGCGCCGCTGAATCCGGCCTTCCTGCGGTCCCTGGTGAGTCCGCCCGTCGGCGTGCCGTCGAGCGCAGCCGGCGGCCACGGTTTCGGCGGAACGCCCGGCCCGCAGGACATGTCCTACACCCGCGGGATGCAGGTACCCGCCCCGATCGAGCTCGGGACGCCACCGGCGGCCTACGACCTGCGCACGCTCGGCAGGGTCACCGCGGTGAAGGACCAGGACCCCCACGGCACCTGCTGGGCGTTCGCTTCATTAGGCTCTCTTGAGTCCTGCCTGCTGCCCGGCGAGGCCTTTGACTTCTCCGAGGACAACATGGTCCTCACCAGTGGCTTCGACCACGGGGCGGACCCCTACACGGGCGGGCAGATCTGGATGTCGACCGCCTACCTGGTCCGCTGGGGCGGCCCTGTCTACGAGAGCGAGGACGCCTATGGGGACAGCACGACGCCGACCGGCCTGAGCCCGCGCACGCACGTGCAGGAGGTCTACTGGATCCCGGTGCGTGGATCGGCTCTCGACAACGACAACATCAAGAACGCGGTCATGCAGTACGGCGGCGTCGACGTCTCGATGAGCTGGCCCGGCAGCAGCGGGGGCGACTCCTCCTACAACGCTGCGACGGCGAGCTACTACTACAACGGCAGCTCGAGCAACGATCACGAAGTACTCGTCGTCGGCTGGGACGACAACTACCCTGCCGCCAACTTCGCCACCACCCCCCCAGGCAACGGTGCCTTCATCGTCAAGAACAGCTGGGGCTCCACGTGGGGCAGCAACGGGTACTGCTACGTCTCCTACTACGACTCCAAGTTCGGCCGAGGCTCCAATCCCTCCGCTGTGTTCAAGAAGGCGGAGCCCACCAGCAACTACACCGGCATCTACCAGTACGACCCCCTGGGTGACTGCAGCGAGATGGGGTATTCGAACTCCACCGGATGGTTCGCCAACGTCTTCAGCGCCCAGACGACTGCGGCCCTGGGCGCCGTCGGCTTCTACACCCTGTCTCCGGGCACGAGCTACGAGGTCTACACCGGCTCCAGCCTCGCCGCCAAGACGCTGCGCACGAGCGGCACGCTGCCCTACATGGGCTACCATACCGTGACCCTGCCCTCACCCGTGGGCGTCACGAGCGGCCAGTCCTTCGTCGTGGCCGTCAAGGTCACGTCGCCCGGAACGACCTATCCGATCGCCGTCGAAGCCCCGATCGCCACCTACCGCTCCAGCAGCGCCACCGCACAGGCCGGGCAGAGCTACACGAGCTCTACCGGGGTGAACTGGACGGATCTCACGACCACGGCCGCCAACGCCAACGTCTGCCTCAAGGCGTACACGACCGGGTCGGGCCCGGCGCCTACGCCCACGCCGACGCCTACGCCCACGCCGACGCCCACGCCGACGCCGGGTAGCGACGACGACATCCCCGGCGTGGCTCTCCCGTCGTCGCCGATCATCACCGGGACCGTCTCCCGGGACACTGACCTGGACGACGTCTACCACTTCACGCTCACCAGCGGACGAACGCTGCAGGCGGACCTCCTCAGGGGGCCTGCCGGCAGTGATTTTCGCCTCTACCTCTACGGGCCCGGCACGGCGAGCGTCAAAGACCCATCCACGCCCTACCTGGCGGTGGCCCGCGGCACCTACCCCTGCAGTCTCACGTACACGGCCACCCAGAGCGGCAGCTACTACCTCGACGTCCACGCCTATAAGGGCGTCGGGGCCTATGCGGCGATCTGCTACTTCAGCGCACCGGGGCCCGACGACACCGTCGGCCCCGTGTGCGCCGCGAAGGACGTCACCGTCAAGCGCGGCAAGACCTGCAAGATCTACTTCAAGGTGCACGACGTGCTCAGCGCGTACGTGACGACCCATCTCGCCATCACGACGAACTCAGGGATCGTCAAGAAGAGCTGGTCGTGGGACTACGAGAAGGACTCCGCCCGCTGGCGGTGGACCAAGTACACCTGCCGACTCGCCAAGGGCACCTACCGCATCGTCGTCACGGGTGAGGACCTCGCCGGCAACAGGGCCAGCGTGGTCGGACGGGCCACGCTGACGGTGGAGTAGGGCGCCCGGCGATACGGAAGCGACGGGCCAAGACGGGAGCGAGCCGAAGACCGTCTGACGAAGCCGGGCGCAAGGGTCTGGGGCCGGGCGGCATCACCGCCCCTCGCCAGACCCCTGCGCCAAGATCGCGATGGCCGCCCGGTCCGTCTCGATGTCCTGCCGCGCCACGGCGTCGGTAGGGTCCTTCGCGGCGAGGCGTTCGTCGATGTCCAGGGCGGCGCGGAGGTGGCGCAGTGCCGCCCGCGGCTCTCCCTTCTCAGCCAGCGCGCCACCGAGGTTCCTCAAGGTGACGGCGACCGCGCGCTGCCACTCCGTGTTGGCCGGGTCCCAGGCTGCAAGCCTGCGCTTGATGGCGAGCGCCGCGCGGTAGTGGCCCAGGGCGCCGTCAAGGTCGTGCTGTTTGGCGAGCACGACGGCGATGTCGTTGTGGTCCCAGGCGACGTTCTGCTGCCAACGCGTGTTGAGCGGATCGGTGGCGGCCAGGCCCTCGTCGATCCGCAGCGCTGCCCGGTAGTGGCTCAGGGCTCCGTCCAGGTCGTTCTGCGTCTCCAGGACGACCCCGATGTTCGCGTGGTCCACGACGAGGTCGTCCTGCAGCTGCGTGTCGCCCGGATCGCTGTCGTGTGCCCTCTGGGCGATGTCGAGCGCCGTCTGGTAGTGCTGAAGAGCCTCGTCCAGGCGCATCTGCCACTTGAGCACGTCGCCCACCTGGGTGTACGCGAGGCTGAGCTCGCGCTGGTAGTCGGTGTCGGTAGGGTCGGTGGCCGCCACGCGTCGCGCGATCGCCAGGGCGGCCTGGTAATGCCGCAGTGCTTCCGGCAGCTCGCGCTGCTCCTCGAGAGCCCTGCCGATGAGCTCATGACTCACGGCGAGGTTGCGCTGCCAGAGGACGTTGTCGGGCTGGCTGCTCGTCAATCGGGTGGTGACCTCCATGCCTGCCCGGTACTGCCGAAGGGCGGCCTCGAGGTCGCCTTGGGCCATGAGGCGATCGCCTTTGCCGTTGAAGGCGGCGGCACGGTTCAGCAGCGTCACCGAGATGCCGGCCTCAGTACCGAGTTGCCGGTAGTAGTCGTCGACCTTCGCCTGCACCTCTTCAACCACGTCCAGGCGACCCAGGGGTCGCAGCAGGTCGCGCACGTCGTACAGCAGCACCTCGAGGATCTTCTCCGCCTCTTGCCGCGCCCTGACCGCCTTGTCGCGTTGCTCGCGCGCGGTGTTGCGCTGCATCACCGCGTAGGCGGAGAGCCCCGCGAAACCCACCGCGAGAGCCAACACCGCGGCGATGACCGTCTGCAGGCGCCGGATCCGCCGATGCGAGTCGCGCTGCTTGAGCGCGTCGAAGCCGACCCCAAGCATCCCCGAGAGGAGCTTGAGGCGGGCGTCACGCCGTCCGTCGCCCTGGGGTCGCGCGTCCGCCGCCAGCGGCTCGGTCTCTCGCAGCGCTACGGGAAAGCACTCGTCGTCGCCTCCGGTGTTGGGTTCGCCCTCGACGATGAGCGTCAGCACGCGGCCAGGCCGGCCCAGCGCCTGGAACGTCTCGACCTCCTTGTTCACCCAGGGTGAGCGCGCCGCGCGCGGCGAGCACACGACGATGAGGTAGCGGGAGGCGCGCAGGGCCGCCTCGATCTGCGTGCCGAGGTCCGCGGCCGCAGGTAGCTCGGACCGGTCGCGAAACAGCGGCTTGAGTCGCTTTGGGGCAGGCTCCCCGGTGGGGGTGAGGTGGTCGACGAGGCGGGCGGGGATGCCGTAGGACTCTATGGCACGCTGCAGCCAACGAGCCCAGGACTTGTCGGTGCTGCTGTAACTGATGAAGGCCCAGTACGTGTACTCGGCATGCTGTGCCCCCGGTGCCTGATCGTCGTCCACGGCCCCTCCAAGGTCCGACGAGTCAGAGTCGCGACAGCGTCACGGCCCCCTTGTTGACCCTGATCCACATGACGGGCACTCCCGCGCTGCGCGCGTACTCGACGATCTCCGCTGTCCCGCCTCTGCCGCGGGAGGGTTCGCCGTCCCACACGGCCAGCAGCGCGTCGCTTGCGTCGACGATGCGGCGCCCGGCTCGCTCGTAGCCCTCCTCCCGAGTGGTCGTCGGACCCATCGTCTCGACCGCCGCCGCGAGCGCGAGAAGCTCCAGGAAGTCCGCCCGTGACTCCGTGGAGGCGAAGTCGGTCATGTAGTCGGCCGGCGCGAACGGCAGGACGGCCGTGAGAGCGGCCCCCGGTCGTTCGAGCACGACGCGGGCGGCCAGTCGGTCCGCTCCCTCGGCGAGGGCCGAGAAGACGGTGAGCCGGCCGGTCGCGGGCCCGACGTCAGCGTCGGCGATCAGCGTGAGCGCCTCGCGGACTCTGCGTGCCACCACGCACGGGTCGTCGAGGACCCGGTGGCCGGTGATGCCGACGCTCGGGCTGCTCACGACGGCACCGCGGCCTGGGTCTTCTGGGCCTGCAGCCCGACGTCGGCGAGCAGTGCGGGCACGCGGGCGACCGTGGCCCTGTCGTACTGCTGGACGTCGTGGGGCAGCAGGTCCCACTCCACCAGGTAGGGGCTGGTCTTGCGCGCCATGTCTCGTTCGCCGGCAGCGAACTTCCAGCCGGCCGCCGCGCGCTCGTCCATCCAGCGCCGGTGCTCCAGCGATGCCATCGTCTCCATCTCCTGTGGCGAGAACCGGTGGAGGTCCGCATCCCAGTCCTGCAGCGGCGCGACCGCGTACTCTGCTGCGGCCAGAAGCACCGGGATGTGATCGGCGGCGCACCGGTTGGACTCCTTGATGGCCTCGGGAAGCTCCTCCCAGGGCACGGCCATGGGATTGGTGGGCGCGTCGCGACCGGCCGCCGCCTGCTCCTCCACGTAGAGGTCGTGGGTGGCTCGTGCGAGACGCTCGTGCGTACCGCGCAGGACAAGGTCGGCCTCGCAGGCCGCATCGAGGAGGCTGAAGGCATGGATGTCGGCGAACTCCGTCTCGGGGACGCTTGGCCCGCCCAGCAACTCGGCCAGGCCGCGGTCGCCGTCCAGGATCACGACGATGGGCACTCCGCCGCGCAGTCGTGCGTGCATGGTGAGAGCGGCGCTGAAGGCGCGAGTGTCGTCCTGAAGGCACGCGTAGACGATGGACACAGGCCGGCTGCCGTCCTGAGGCTCGAGGAACGCGCAGCGCTCGAAGGTCGGCGAGCAGACGTCCGCCTGGAGGGGGACGAGGTCGCAGGAGTCCGCGAGCTGCGGGCAGCGCTGCAGTAGGGCCGAGCAGCGCTCCTCCGCCACGCGGTCGATCACGCTCATCCTCATCTTCGCCGCACCCCTTCGGCGGCGGCGGTGCCACTGCCAGACCACGCGCCGGGCTACCTGCTCGCCGAGGCGCCCGAGCCCGAGGACCAGGACGTGCGGAGGGTCATCGTCGTCGCCAAAGGCCGGGAACCTGCGCAGCATCGTCCGTGCGCCGCTCTCGAAGATGTTGAAGAACTCCAGGCGAAACCCGCTGCGCGTGTCGGTGTCGAGCTCGCGCTCTCGCAGCAACCTCCAGAGCTGCCCGTCGACGATGTGGACGAGACAGTGCAGCGGTGGGCCTTTGCGCCTCTCGAGCAGGGCGGCCGTCTGCGCCGCGATCTCCGCATTGACGGCATCCGGCCCGCAGACCGCGATCACGTGACTCGCGCTGTCCACGCGTGCCAGTCTCAGTGCATGACTCTCCGTGGCGTCGGCGGTGATCACCGTGATCTCGGCCTCGCGGCAGTTCTCGAGGAGAGGAGCAGTCTGGTCGCGCTCGATCACCAGCACGCGGTGGCCCGCCTTGTGCAGCTCCAGGGCCAGCCTCAAGCCGCGGCGACCCAGCCCGCACACCACCACGTGACGGCGGGCGAAGCGCTGGCGAAAGCGGAACACCTCCGCGGTCAGAAACAGGCCGAGGGTCTTGATGGCGGTGAAGGCCGCCACCACCGGGGCGAGAAAGCGGGCCACCTGCAGCTGCCACACCAAAGGCGACACGTTGCCGCCCGAGCTGAGTGTGAAGAGCCCCAGGGCGTTGTAGAGGGCGTCCGCAGGGGAGTGCGGCTCGCCCATGGCCGCCCACTGCACCGTCCAGGCCCAGAAGCCGAAGGCCAGCGTAAGGAGCCAAGCGACCGCCAGCACCTGCCATTGACGGCGTTCGAGCGAGCGAAGAAAGAGTCGAAGTGCACTCGGCACGATCGCTCCTGCTGGTCCCCGGTCCCCACGCGTCCGCGTCGTCCGCGCACAGGCCGGACGCTCTGCGGGACCCTCCTCCCGAATACTACCGGTTCGCGCTCCGCCGTGGCGAGCGGTCAGCGTGGCTTGCCCGGCGCCGCGCGCACGCCTGCCGCTGCGCATCAACAACCCGACGGCACGATGCCGTGAGCGTCCCTTGCCAGAGGGGTCCGGCAAGAATCGATCGATCGGTTCTCTCGCTCGTCGGCATCCATGTAGTGTCGGCTCCGACGATTGTTGCGCACGGGGAGTCCGACCCAACGTTGCTGATCGAGGACCCTGAGGACCATTCGGCCCCACAGCATCCCTGCATCGCACGGGCGAAGAATCACCAGATTCCGGTGAAGACGGCCGGTCGTGTCCCTCCTATCGTGAGGCCCGAGGGGAAGCGGCGACGGGAGGTCATCATGACGAGGCTGTTGTTCGCACTCGGCTGCGCGCTCGTGCTCCTGGCGCCGGTCACTCTTGCCGCCTGCGGCGGCTCGGGGAGCTCGGCGTCGAACCCGCCGTCTGCCACTCCGAGCGAGGCGGCCGCAACCGCCGTGCCCTCGCCGAGCTGGAGCCCGACGATGTCGCCGGCGGCGATCCCGGTGGTGAAGCCGGGGCAGAAGCTGCCGCCGTTCTCCGAGCTCAAGTCGATGTTCGCCTACGACGCGGTCCAGCCGCTGGGCTTCGAGTCGCAGCCCGGCGAGCCTCAGCCGGGGGCCACCGTGGAGACCATCTATTACGCCTATGGGGACAGCCAGGCCAGCGGGTACCTGGTCATGCCCGAAGGGGCGGGCCCGTTCCCGGTGGTGGTCTACGCGCCCGGCTGGAGGACGGACGCCTCGATGTTCCTCGACGACGCCGCTGCCATGTCCAGGAAGGGCTACGCTGGGCTGTTGCTGCAAGAAGCACCCTCGATGGAGTGCTGGACCTTCGATCCGGACACCGACTGTCGAGGCGTCATAGAGAACGTGACCCAGGAGCGTCGAGCTCTGGACCTGCTCGAGACCCTCCCGCGGATCGACACGAAGCGCATCGGTTTCGTCGGCTGGAGCAACGGCGCGCACCTCTTGGGCGGAGTCCTCGCCGGGATCGACGACCGAGTCAAGGCCTACGTGCTGATCGGGATGGCGCGGCCGGCGAGCAACTACCGCGGTCTGATGGAGGACGCCACCCCCACGGGAAGGGCGTGGGACCGCATCGTCGCGCAGCTTGCCCTCTGGGACCCCGTGACCTACCTGCGCCACAACAGAGGTTCCGCCTTCCTCTTCATGAACGGTGACGGGGACTCGAACGCGATGCAGGACGCGAAGGCCTTCATCGCCGCTGCGCCGGACCCCAAGACATGGAAGGTCTACGACGGCGGCCATGCCCCGACTGCGGGGGCGGCCAAGTACATGCAGGAGTGGCTGCTGGAGAACCTCTGAGAGGTCGTGGGCCTGCTTGATCAGACGCCCGAGACCAGCTGCCCGTGACTCCGTTGCTCGTGGCGCCTGGCCATCACGTCGGCGATGGTCACGACCATCGCCCCCACGACGCCGCAGCCCCCGAGGGACAGGACCGCTCCGATGTAGTCGAACTCGGGATGTCCCGTCGCCCAGACGATCACGCCTGCGAGGTAGGCGACGCCCGCCACGGTCGCGATCAGACGGGCGACATCGAGCCAGGCATGTTCGCGTCGCCTCGGCGAGAGGTCACGCAGCGCGCCGACGTCGAGCCATAGGGCCAGGGCGAGGTACGCCACGGTGATGACGACGACCGCGATCAGCCCTGCGACCTTTCCTGGGTCGTCCCCTGTCTCGGACAGGCCGACGGCGGCGAGCACCAGCATGACGAGTGCCATCAGCCCCAGGAGGCCCAACGCGAGCCCCACGCCGGCGAGGTAACCGAGCACTGCCCCGCCCGTGGCCGACCCATCGACGTGGCGCCCGTGCAGCCGCCATGCGAGCAGCGGCGCGAGGAGGCCGACGACCATGAGGGGGATCTCGACGCCCTCGAAGCGCGAGGCCAGCGGTGCCAGGACCGCACACGCTGCGGCCATCAACAGCGCGCCGTCGCCGGCCAGAACGGCACGCGGACCCAGCTTGTGGGTCCGAGAGGATGCCATGACGCCCGCCCCCTTCACCCCCGGCCGGGACGGCGCGGACGCGCCGAGCCACGCACGGGGAGTATCCCCTGTCGGAGCGAGAGCGCGCCGTTGCGCCGGGGTGGAGGATGCCTCTCCTCGCCCGTAGCCGCGCGTCGATCCTCTCGACCCTCCTCTCCGCACGCGGACGGGAGCTGCTCCTAGAGGCGCACGAAGGGCCTGGGAGCGCTCCTGCCGATGAGCGTCGTGACGGTCACCTTGACGCTGCCTCTCGCCGTACCGCGGGGGACTCGGACCTTGATCCTCGAGACATCCCAACCGAGGTAGGCGGTGACGGTCTTGCCGCCGAACTGGACGACCCCTCTCTTGCCGAAGTGCCTTCCCGTCAGCGTGACGACGTCGCCGACCCGGCCGTGCTCGGGCGACACGCCGGTCAGCACGGGCAGGTGCCCATTCAGTCTCACGCTCAGGCTCCTGGTCTCGAGGTCGGTCGTCGCCAGGTCCGGTCTACGGTCCCCGTTGAAGTCGGCCACGATCACTTCCCCGGGGAGCCGGCCGGCGAGAAACGACGTCGGCTCCAGGAACACGCCGTCGGAGGCATGGCTGAGCAGGATGTAGATGCGCGGCGGCCCCGGCGGCACGGTCACCCAGTGCCCGTTGGAGCCGGTCACGTAGCCTGGACTACGGCCGGTCGTGACCACGTCGGCGCGGCCGTCGCGGTTCAGGTCGCCGGCGGCGAGTCCCGAAGCGTCGAGGTTGCGGCTGAACCGCGTCCTGCAGGCGTTGACGAGGACGCCCAAGCCGTCGCCGAGGAACGCGCTGACGTCAGCGTCGCCCTCGAGATGGCCGGTGGTGACGAGGTCCGGCCTGCCGTCAGCCGTTCAGGTCGCACAGTGCCAGATCGCCGGGCTCGAGGGCCGTGCCGTACGCGGCGAGAGGGGAGAAGCCGCCCGCGCCGTCACCAAGCAGCACGCCGAAGCCGGAGTAGTCCCCCCATGAGTTCCTCGTGAATGCGAGGTCCGGCGTGCCGTCGAGATCGAGATCGCCGGCGACGACGCGCCTGCAACCTTCGCCGACGGAGAGGTGCAGCGGAGACAGGAGACCGCCCGCGCCGTCGCCTGCGAGGATGCTCAGGCCGTCGCCGTCCGCCGTCGCCGCATCCGGGATGGCGTCGCCGGTGAGGTCTGCGACCACGACGTCGCTCGGGGACTCTCCCGTCGGGAAGGCGCCCCTCGGAACGAAGGAGCCCGTGCCGTCGCCCAGCGCGACGCTGACCGTGCCGTCGTCGTTCGCCGTGACGATGTCCTGCTTGCCGTCGCGGTCGACGTCCGCCACGGCGATGGCACCGGGCCGGTGTCCCAGGAGGACACGCTTGGCCGGTGCGAAGCGACCCTGCCCGCTGCCGAGGAGGACGGCCACCCCGTTGCCTGCGCTGGCTACGATGTCCGGCCACCTGTCCTCGTTCAGGTCGGCGGACGCAAGGTCGGCGGGCCTCCCGCCCAGTCCGTAGTGCACCGGCGGGGCGAATGACAGCGCGGTGGCGGGTGCGGCCACGAGCGCCGGCAGGGCGGAGCAGAGGCAGACCGCTAGGGCGAGTAGCAGCAGGGAGCCTCGCTTGCGCATGACGTGATCCTCCCGCTCGGTGGACAGATGAATGCGCGGCTTCAGGCGAGCTTCCCGCTTGCCGCGTAGTGACAGTGTAGTCCCTGGCTCCTTCCCGCGGACGTTGTCCACTCCGGTGAGTGGCTGTGAGCGCGCCGCCGCACCGGGCCCCACTGCCGAGTGGCAACGACGCACGTGCGCCCCTGCAGGGAATCCTCATCTGGTAGCCGCTGGCAACGCGCCGCGAGGCCTGGCGAGTGTCATCGGCCCCGTTCCAGCGCTGGCAGTCCTGTTGACGGCGTCGGCGGCCTGGCGGAGCCGCCCCCAGCGCCTGTCCGTCCGCTTCGCAGCCTCCCGGGACTCCGCGCTGCAGCGCGGGCAGCCGACACCTGCGTCGTCGCTCCGGCCGCCGGTCGGCTGCCAACGGCCGCGACGAAGAAACGCCTCCCTCGCTCGGTCTGTCTGGATGGCGAGGTACGTCCAGCCGACGCGGGAGGGGACATGGACGCAAGGCAGCTCACGCAAAGACGCTCCGCCGCAAGCGCGTGGGCGACAGCGCTCGTCTGCCTGCTGCTGCTCTGTGCGAGCGCCGTCTTGACCGCATGCGGCGCTGCCGGCACGACGTTGTCGTCACCCTCGCCCGGCGAGGTGGCCGCCTCGGTGGCGGCGTCGCCGAGCACGACCCCTCTGCCGAGGGGCGCCGGCCGCGGCACCATCGCCTTCACCAAGGTCGCCGAGGACTCGAAGACACCGCCTGACATCTACCTCGTGCGCAGCGACGGCAGCGGGCTCCGGCGAGTGGCCGTGGGCGCGAGGGGACCGGCCTGGTCGCCGGATGGCGCCCGGATCGCCTACGCCTCAGAGTCCGCTCGCGGCGGCGTGTGGGTCATGAACGCGGACGGCTCCGGCAAACAGCGCGTGACGCCCGCCCCGGGCGGGGCGGACTGGGTCGCGTGGTCCCCGGACGGCAAGCGGATCCTCTTCAGCAGCACCGCCTTCGGCGGCCTCGCCGCCTTGGGCGGCGCCGACACCCTGGCCGTGGTGGACAGCGACGGCAGCGGCCTCGAGTCGGTGTTCGCAGACGTATCCCGCGGTTCCGGAGTGACGGGTTACCCTCTCGCCTGGGCGCCGGACGGGAGGATCCTCTTCGGCCGGAGGAGCGGGAGCCTCGGCGAGATCTGCTCGCTCGATCCCGGCGGTCGCGGGCCCACCGTCGTCACGGCCACCCAGGTCCCGCCGAGCTTCTCGCTCTCACGGGACGGCAAGTGGCTCGCGATCTGGGATGGGGACGCAGACCGCCTGCTGCGCATGGCGGCCAGCGGCCGGGGGCTGGCGGTCGTGCTCGTCGAGGAGGTGTCGCAGTACCAGGGTGGGGGCGCCCTGTCGTCCTGGTCACCGAACGGCGGCCAGCTCGTGTTCGGCGGGGACTCACGGGGGTGGCTGGGTGCCGGGTCTGTCCTCCACGTCGCCAAGACCGACGGCTCGGAGGTGTGGGAGGTGCCGAACACCGAGGATGCCTACGACCCGGCCTGGCGGCCGGAGTAGACACCGCCTGAGGTCTCGGCTCGGCCGTGCCCGTGAGGCCGCCGAGCCCGACGGCCTGCCTCATCCACGAAGACCTTGGATCAGCGTCACCGCTCGGCGTGTGCTACACTCTCCTGTGACGGGTCGAGTGGGCCCGCAGGATTGCGACGTGACGCACCGCATTTCTTGGCGGTGGTCACGTCCTTTTTTGGCCCCACGTGGGCGAAGGGATTTGATCAGCATGGCACAAGGCAAAGTGAAGTGGTTCAGCGCCGACAAGGGTTACGGGTTCATCGAGCAAGAGGGCGGCGAAGATCTTTTCGTGCACTTCTCGGAGATCCAGAGCGAGGGCTTCAAGTCCCTCGACGAGGGTCAGGCCGTGACGTTCGAGCCGGGCACCGGCAAGAACAACAAGCCGCAGGCGACCAACGTGCGAGTCGTGTCGTAACAGGCGCGGAAGCGTCGTAGCGTCACTTGAGGACCGGGCGGCTCCCAGAGCCGCCCGGTCCTTTCTCGTGCGCCGCGCCGCCGGGTGCCGGCGTGGTGGGTGAACCGGCGAAGCATCGTCATGCTCGTAGGAGCCGGCAAGTCGGGCGGGCCGCTTGGGAGCCCTCAGCTGTACTCCGCCGGGTCGGCCGACTCAGTGCCTTCTCAGTGCGCGCCGCTGTCGGCCCGCCCTCCGCCGAGCGCCTGCCAGCCAGAGCCCGCCGATGTCGCCGGCGCAGATCCCGGTCGTGAATCCCGGTCAGAAGCTGCCGCCGTTAGAGCCTCGGGGACGCGGAGGCGGCAGAGACGACGGCCTGAGGCCAAACCGGACGTGTGAGCGGACGGGATCTCCCGGTGTCGGCATCAGCCACTTCGCGAGCCCGGCATGTGCCCTTCAGGCGCTCGCCTGGAGAGGCCGCAGCTCTCGCCGGTGTGCCCACAGGACGGAGACGCAGACGGCGACCGCCAGCACGCGGTAGGCCTGCGGTACGTCGAGGAGGAACGACGAGGCGAGAAAGGTCGCCCCGGCCACCAGGGGCGCGAGCTTCGCGACCCGTTTGACACGCAGCGCGATCACCCAGAGCACCATCGTGATGACGAAGACGGGCGGCGACACCGCCAGCTCTGCGCCGGCGGCGGTGGCGATGCCCTTCCCGCCGGCGCCGCGCAGGAAGACGGAGTACTGGTGGCCCAGCGTCGGCATGAGCGCGACGAGGGCCGTGGGCCACGGGGGCAGGAGCAGGACGGCCGCGAGGGCCGGCAGGAAGCCCTTCGCCATGTCGCAGGCCATGACCACCGCTCCCGCCTTCCTGCTGACCTGGTAGAACGTGTTGCCGGCGCCCATGTTCCGCGTGCCGACACGCCGGATGTCCACCCCACTCAGGCGCGCCACGAGGAGTGCGAACGGGATTGCGCCGAGCAGATAGCCCCCGAGGGCGAGGACGATGGTGAGGATGGCTTGCTGGGCAGTCACTGCGCGCGACCATACCACGGAGCTGCACAGGCTCCGCACAGGCAGTGCGGGAGCCACGCGAGGCCATGGGAGCTTCTGGCCTGCCAGACGCACGGGCGCGACCGCGTCGACATCGACCTCACCGGCGGTCGCACCCAGCGAGGCCGCCGCCACGGCCCCGCCGGCGCCGACCTGCAAGCGCATCGGCTTCGTCGGCTGGAGCGCCGGCACGCTGCCGGGCACGGTGCTCGCCGGGCTGTACGACCGCATCAAGGCCTTCGTGTTCTGCAGCACGTCGGGGAGCAACGGGGACCCTGCGACGTGGGCGGCCGCGGGCCGAGCGGACATCAAGGCGCAGGGCGTGTCGGTCAAGGCCTGCGCGGCCCAGAGCTCGGTCTTCGACCCCGCCGTCTACTTCGGCCGCACCCAGGACGCAGACTTCCTCTTCATGTGAGGGCCGGACGAGCTGACCCCGGCGCTCAAGGCGCGGTACCTCGCAGGTGCTCCGAAGCCCCTCTCCGCTTCGCCGTCGACCTCGACCACGTGGACCTGCGCTGTCGCGACCTCTGACGCGTCTGCGGCGGCGTGATCCCCTGTCGGGAAGGGGTCGGAGCGGGCGGCTCCGGCGCCGAGAGTGACGAATCGGGTGGCTCGCATCCCGGCGCCCGGTGCCTCTGTGGCCACGAGGTGCCGAATGCACGCGAGCGCGGAATGGTAGGGACGATCTCAGGCGACTCGGGACCACATGAAGGAGACGCATCATGAACGTCGTCGACAAAGCGACGCAGACGCAGCTCAACAACATCCAGACGCGCACAGGCAAGACGCTCGATGAGTTGTACGCCCTCATCAGCGGGAGCGGCCTCACCAAGCACGGCGAGATCCGGGAGATGCTCAAGCGCGACCTCGGCATGGGCCACGGCGATGCCAACGCGCTCGCCGGCGCCTTCCTGAAGTCCGACGGCCAGGTCGCCGCACCCGTCGGAGGCGCGGCGACGGAGGACGTGGTCGGCGCGATCTACGGCGGCCCCAAGGCCGACCTGCGGCCGCTACACGACAAGCTGATGGCGGCCATCGCCGAGCTCGGGCAGTTCGAGATCGCGCCGAAGAAGACGTACCTCAGCCTGCGCCGCAAGAAGCAGTTCGCCACGGTCGGTCCGGCGACCAAGACGCGCGTCGACGTCGGGCTGAACATGAAGGGCGTCCCGGCCACCGCGCGCCTGATCGAACTGCCGCCGGGCGGGATGTGCCAGTACAGGGTCAGCCTCACGGAGGCCGCCGAGGTCGACCAGGAGCTCATCGCCTGGGTGAAGTCGGCCTACGACGGCGCGGGCTGAGTGGAGGTATGCGGAACGTGCCAGCGAGGAGTCCTCGACGCTGGGGATCCGGAGCTGCGCAGAAACCCCGAAGGGCTCGCGATCCGATCCGCGAGCCCTTCAGCAGGCGACGGCGCCGGTAGTCCAGGTCGCGCCCGGTCGCCCTGGCATCCTAAGGCGGGATGCTCACCCGTAGTATTCCCCGCATGCGGCCAGAACCCTCGCTCCAGCGCGGGCCGGGAGCGCGGCGCGCAGCGGCCGGCGCGGCGCGCGCGGGCGTGTCTCAGCCCGTCTCAGCCGCGATCCTTGTCGGCGTCGGTGACGACGACGCTGTCGCCGGCGTCGAAGATGTCTCCGCACGGGTGGATCTCGACCGGCATGTCGTCCTCGATCTCGTCGCCGGGCACGCTGTTGTTCGGCTGGTCGCTCATGGTCGCTCCTCGGAGTGGGATCGGCTCAGGCGCAGTGTACTTCGGCCGGCGGCCGAGCGGGGGCGGTGACACGGTACCTGGTCCTGTCCCGCCCGGCTGATATGCTCCCTACGGGGCCGCGCACCGGAGGGGGTGCCGCGGCCGATGCCGCGAAAGGAGCACCATGGCCCTGCCCGTCGAGTACCCGGTGGACCTGCGCGCCGACCGCCCCGAGCGAAGCTCGCGGCTGTGGGCCGTCCTCACCATCCTGCTCATCAAGCTGCTGGCGCTCATCCCGCACTTCTTCCTGCTCATCTTCCTGGGCATCGCCCAGTGGGTGGTGGCGTTCGTCGCGCAGTTCGTCGTGGCGGCGCGCGGCGAGTACCCGCCGGGGATGTTCCGCTTCGTCGTCGGCGTGCTGCGCTGGAGCACGCGCGTCTCGGCGTTCGCCCTGTCGCTCAGCGACCGCTACCCGCCGTTCTCCCTTGAGCAGGACGCGAGCTATCCGATCGACGTCGTGGTGGAGCGGCCGCCGCAGCACAGCCGGCTGTACGCCCTGTTCACGGTGATCGTGCAGCTCCTGTTCGTCGTCGGCATGATCGTGCTGGCCGTGGCCCTCGCGCGCGAAGTCTCCAGCTCGGACACGTCATGGACGTCGGACTACCAGCAGCAGTGGACCTCGAGCTGGGGCTCGGGCCTGCTCCTGCGCCAGATCGCCGCCATCCCGCACTACATCATCCTGTTCTTCCTCGGCATCGCCGTGTTCGTCGTCTGGCTCATAGTGCAGTGGGTCATCCTGTTCGTAGGGTCGTACCCGAAGGGGATGTACGACTTCTCGGCAGGCGTGGTGCGCTGGCAGGTGCGCGTGCAGGCGTACTCGTTCGGCCTCATCGACTGCTACCCGCCGTTCAGCTTCGACCCGTCGGTGGGTGCGGGGCCGGCGGGCGCGGCGGCGTACGCGGCTCCGCCCGCGCCGCCGCCTCTGCCCGGCACGCCGGTCTACCAGCCGGCGCCGGCCCCGCAGCCGCCGGCGCCCGCGGCGGACTGGCAGGCGCCCGAACCGGCGGCCCCGCCGGCGCCTGCGGCGGCCCCGCCGCCGGCCTGGTACCCTGACCCCCAGGGTCGGCACCAGATCAGGTACTGGAACGGCGCGGCGTGGACGTCCGACGTGGCAGACGACGGAGTGCGGTCGACCGATCCGGTGTGAAGGCGAGCGCCGTGCGATCGGGCAGCTTGGCGGCGAAGCGGTTTCGTCCTTGCCGTGGAGTCCGCGGGCCTATGGTGCTACGCTGTATCCCCGTGAGGCAACGACCGGGCAGCGGCGCGTGACACAGCAGGCTGACGGCCGACCCACCCCCTCTCTCAGCCAGGTCATGGCCAGGGCCGGCGCTCGTCCGCTCGGCGTCGCCGGCCTCCGGCCCTGCTACAGGTACCCCGCGCGCCGCCCCAGCGGTCCGTTCGGGGGTTTGGGGCTGGACGTGTCGTTCAGTGACACGCTGTTCCGCTCGGCCCCGCTGGCCCGCCAGCAGCTCGCGCTTCCCTACGAGCCTGTCTGCCGCCTCGCCGTCTCACAGGCGGACTGGGTGAGGTTCCCTGACGTCGGAACCACCAGACGCCGCGCCTGGGCGGCCTTCGGCCAGCCCGGCGGCGGCTTCGAGATGGCCTCGACGTCGGCCTTCCAGGAACTCTCCCTCGGCCGCCTTCCCCGCGGTCCGTTCCACCAAGCGCACGAGAGCTGGATGCTGGACAGCTCGCTCCCCAGCGGCGGGTCTCTGGACGAGTTCTGCAGCGTCGTGGAGCCGCGTGATCGTCCGGCGGCGCTCGACCTGGTGCAGGTGCTCGCCGCAACGGCGATGGAGTACGCGGCGGCGCTGGCCGGGCACGAGCAGGTGGCCGACGCCAAGGTGGTGGACGAGACCGTCCCGGCGGCCTGCGTCTACTGGCGGCGCGACCCGCTGGACTACAGCCTGTCGGTGACTGCGCGGGTGCGCGGCGATCACCTCAACGGGCTCAAGTTCTGGGGCGTCTTCTGGAACGACGACGAGGTGCGGGGCGTGCGCTGGGTCTACAAGCCCCTCGAGGTGGCCGCACCCGGCGTGATGGTGGCCAGGCTGGACGAGTTCGAGCCCGACTCGGAGCACAGCGGTCGACTCATGACGATCGTGTGGGAGCAGTTCGACGCGCTGAGGGCGCTGCTGCTGCACAAGGCTGCCACCGACTGCTTCTCCGAGGCCGTGCGCTGCCTCCTCATGGTCTGACGCTCTCGGCCGCAGCTGGGCGAGGGCCGGCCGGGCCGGTGCGGCAACGGCGTCCGTCTGCGACGGCATGGGAATGCTCGAGACATCCGGTCGCCCGACCGGTGACCTGTCACCAGTATCCGAGGAGGGCCCCATGGCGACTCCCGTGCGTGGGCTCATGCTCTCGTTCGACGCAACTGAAGAGCACATCAGCAAGGGCGGCGTCGAGATCGACGTCGTACACATCGGCGACATGATCGTGAAGCGCGGCAGCTACCCGCCGGGCTGGAAGTACTCGACCCGCATGGGCGAGCCGCGCTGCCAGGACACCCACGTGGGGTACGCGGTCTCCGGCCGCATCGTGGTCGAGCTGAGCGACGGTACGCAGCTCGAACTCGGCCCGGGTGAGGTGTTCGCCATCCCGGCCGATCACGACGCGTGGGTCGTCGGCGACGAGCCGTGTGTCCTCGTGCAGTTCGACGAAGGCGAGTCGGCGGCCCGGCGCTTCGACGTCCGGGCGGCGGCGGCAGAATCAGCCTGACGGGCCGAGCTTCCGCGAGGCGTGTGGACGGCGGGCCGCCGCGGGGCGGCCCGCCGTCATGCCCGGGTCCGCCACGGGTCGAAGGCTGGGGTCGCGACCCCGCCGCCGGATCGCGTGCAGTCGAGCGTACCCCGGCTCGGCGGGACCCCGTAAGGCTCGAACACTCGTCATCTTGACGATGCTGCGGTACTATTGAGCACACGAAGGGGCTTAACGGCGGCCGTGGGCCGCCGTTTTGCGTGAGCATCGGTCAACGACGCCCGACCTCCGCCCCCGCGAGTGACTGTGACCGCAGCGGCTGTGCCCTTTGAGCGGATCGCCCGGGACTGTGCGGGGTCCTGCGGGCATCCAGGAGAACCGTGATGGCTCGACCGAAGACCTCCAAGTACCTCTACGGCCACCCCATCCCCGAGAACGAATTCGCCGTCCGCGACCTGCAGGACAAGCTGCCCGGCGTCGGCCTCTTCGACCTGCGTCGCACGCCGGGTGGGGGCCACGCCTGCACCTTCTGCGGCGGCTGCGCGAAGAAGTGCCCGGTGCAGTGCATCGACGTGCGTCTGGACCGCTCGCGCACGCACGGCAAAGGCAAGGAGCGTCACTTCGCCGGCACCATCACGTTCGACGAGCGCCGCTGCATGACGTGCAACCACTGCATGGAGGCCTGCAAGTTCGACGCGCTCGTCCCCACCGATCTCTACTTCGAGCACCGCGAACGCGTGCAGGCGCTGGCGCACGAGCAGACGGAGCTCTCCGCGGGGCACGGTCTGTGCAGCGGCTGCGGAGCCTCGGTGATCGTCAACCAGGTCCTCTCGCAGGTGGACAGCCACTACGTGGTCTCCGGGGCCACCGGCTGCCTCGAGGTGTCGACGACCCGCTACCCCTACACGGCCTGGAAGGGCAGCTACATCCACACGAACTTCGAGAACGCGGCCGCCACGCTCAGCGGCGTGGAGACGGCGTTCCGCGCCCTGCGCCGCCGCGGCAGGCTCGAGGAGCAGGTCAAGTTCATCGCCTTCGGCGGCGACGGCGGCACCTACGACATCGGTCTGCAGGCGCTCTCCGGCGCCATGGAGCGCGGCCACCAGATGCTCTACGTCTGCTACGACAACGGCGCCTACATGAACACCGGCTTCCAGCGCTCGTCCGCGACCCCGCACGGCGCCTGGACCACGACCAGCCCGGTCGGCGAAGAGATCCCGGGCAAGATCGGGCACTCGAAGAACCTCACCGAGATCATGGTCGGCCACAGGCTCCCGTACGTGGCGCAGTCCTCGCCGCACGACCCCCAGGATCTCATCCACAAGGCCTCCAAAGCGCTGGCCATCGACGGCCCCACCTTTCTCAACGTGCTCTCGCCGTGCCCGCGCGGCTGGCGCAGCGACAATGACGAAGGCATAGACCTCGCGCGGCTCGCCACCGAGGCCTGCTACTGGCCGCTCTTCGAGGTCAACGACGGCCAGTACCGGCTCACCTACCGGCCCCGGCACAAGCGCCAGCTCGGCGAGTGGCTTGAGCGCCAGGGGAGGTTCTCCCACCTGGCGCTGCCCGGCAACGAACACATGCTCGAGGAGCTGCAGGAGTGGGTCGACCGCGAGTGGGACCTGCTGCTGCGCAAGTGCGACGAGATCCCCGAGAGCAGGTGGGACTCGGCCGCCAGCCGTCACAAGCCCGAGCCGTTCGTGATGCACCCCACGCACCCGCACCTGGAGTCGCTGGGCGAGCCGCTCACGGCGAGCATGACGTACACCGCTCTCGACTGGGACGACCTGGACTGGGGCCGCCACTCAGGCATGAGCGACGGCGCGTTCGAGGATTAGGCACCGGAGCGGCCGCAGGTAGCGCAGGCGGCTCAACGTGGCGTGCGCCGTGAGGTCCACCCCACGTCGACCGCTGCGGACCATGGCCGCGCCTGCAACGGCACCCGCTCCAGGCTGAGGGCCGATACCGAGGTGTGCGCCGCTACGGTACATCATCCTGCTCAACCTGACGGCCAAGGGACTCGCCGACCTCAAAGGGTCGCCCACCCGCGTGGATGCGGGCATCAAGGCTGTCGAGGCCGGTGGCGGCAAGATGCTGAGCTTCAGTGCGACGATGGGTCCCTACGACTACGTCGCGGTGTGCGAGGCCCCCAGTGACGAGGTGGTGACGGTCCTGTCGATGGCCCTTGGGGCGCAGGGCTACGTGACCAGGCAGACCCTGTGGGCCTTCTCGACGGAGGAGTTCGCCGGCCTCGTCAGCAAGCTGCCCTGACCCACGCACCTCCGAGCGGATGCCCGGGCGGCCGCCGGCGGGGACCTTCGGCCCCGGCGGCCGCTGCCCGTGGTCAGTCGCGTGGAGCGGAGCTCCAATCGGCGCGGATGACCGTGCCCCCCGTCGGGCCGGCGCCGACATGCAGGTGAATGCCGGCCTCTGCGGCACGCTCGCCCATGGTGCGGAGGCCGAGGCTGGCGGGTCCGGTCTGGGCGGGGTCGAATCCGCGACCGTCGTCCCCCACCGTGAGGTGGACCTCCGCCGGCTGCAGGTCCAGCTCGACCCAGGCGGACGACGCGTGCGCGTGCCGCACCACGTTGTTCAGTGCCTCCTGCGCGATGCGGTACATAGCCTCGTGGACCGCTGCCGGTGGCTGCGCATCGCCGTGCGCGCGCAGTGTCACCTCGACGCTGGCCCTGCTCTCGGCCGCCTCGACAAGCTGGGCGAGCAGCATCTGCAGCGGAGTCTCGCCGACCGGGTCCGAGCGGAGCTCGAGCAGCATGGTGCGCATCTGGGCCAGAGCCCCGCGAGTGAGCCGCCGCACCTGCTCGATCGTCGTCGCGGTCCGGGGGGGCAACGCATCCTTCTCCAGGGTCAATGACTCCGCCTTGAGGCTCGCGGCGAAGAGGGCCTGTGTCACTGAGTCGTGCAGGTCGCGCGCCAGGCGGTTGCGCTCGGCCATGGTCGCTGCCTCGGCTTCCTTCTGCCGCAGAGCGAGCTCCGCCTCCTTGCGCTCGCCGACGTCGCGGATCACCGCGAGCCTCCCGGCCGGGGAACCGTCCTCCTGGGTCAGCGCCGACACGGCCGCCTCCACAACGAGCCGGCGGCCGTCCCTGGTGATGTGGAGGTTCTCTCCGCGCCAGCGGCCGGTGCGCTGGAGCTCATCGTGCGTCAGCCGCTCCTGTGTCGGCGTCGTCCACTCACAGCGGTAGACCTCCTGAAGCCCGCGGCCCAGTGCGTCTTCACGCCGCACCCCGTACAGCCTGACAGCCTGGTCGTTCATGTAGGTGACGCGCTCCTCGGCGTCGACGGCGATGATCGCGTCGCTGACCTCGGCGAGCATCCGCTCGGCGGACATGCTGGCCCGTTCGGCGGCGCGGGCTCTGTCCAGCGCCGCCATGAGCTCGTCGGCCTTCTGCTGCAGGGCCTGCTCGGCGTGAACGCGGGCGGTGATGTCGGCGTGCAGGTTCAGGTTGGCGACGTGTCGTCCCTCGTCGTCGAACAGTGGCGACGAGCTGAAGTGCGACCACACCGCCGCTCCATCTCTGCGCCGTAACTGGATCTCGCCGCGGAGGACGTGCCCCGCGTGCAGGGCTGCGCGGTTCTCTATCACCGTGGACTGCCAGTCGTCGAAGAGCAGCATCATGCCGTTCATGCCGATCAACTCGTCGACGGCGTAGCCGAGCATCTCCGCCATCTGCGGGTTCACGTAGGTGATGAAGCCGTCGGGGCGGCCGATGAGCACGCCCTCGGGCGTAGCCTCGATGATCGCACGGAACCGGTGCTCGTTCTCGCGCAGGTCGGCCGGCCAGTCACCGGCGACGCCGTTCTCGTGGGTGGTGTCGGACAAGGGCGTTCCCAGTCGCAGTGCGCTCCGGCCCGATTGTAGAACGGACACGGCCGAGTCCGACCGTTGCCGCCGACGGCACCGCCCGCCCCGAGGCGAGTGACCGACGCGACGACCCCGGAAGACCCGCTACCTTCGGCCGTCCCGGGCCGGAGCCGGGGCCGCAGGGCCGCCCCACTCGCGCTGCGTCTCGTGGCGACGGTCGCGCGGCTCAAACAGGTGGGCGAGCGAGACGGCGCCCGCGCCCAGGAGCGACGGGCCCGCGAGGAGGAGCGTCGCGTACATGCCGGCGTTCGCCTCGCCTCCGGCGGCTACGCGTGTCAGGACGACCACGACGTACGCGACAGTCACGGACGCGGCCACCAGTCGGCCGGCGTCGAGCCTCGTGTGCGCGCGGTCGCCGGGCAGGAGGTCGCGCGCAGCAGCAGCAGCGAGCCAGACGCTGAGGGCGAGCAGCGCCGCGGCGACGACCCCCGCGGCTATCGACCCGACGGTGGCCGTGGCATCATCTGACGTGAGGAAGAGGCCGGCGGCCCTGCCTGCCTGCATCGCGGCACCGGCGACCAGCAGGAGCATGAAGACGGCGCCGCCTCCCGCCACGTAGCCGAGCAGGGTCGCCGCCGTGCTGTCGCGGCCGGCGTGACGGCCGTGCAGCCGCCAGGCGAACAGGGGTCCGAGCGCGACGGCCGCCGCCATGCCGATCCCTGCAGCGATGTTGGAGGCGTGGGAGCCGGTCCCTGCCAGGACCGCCACTGCGAGCGCCGCGGCGAAAGCAGCGGCGGTGAACAGGCCGCCGTCTCCGGCGAGGACCGCCCGCGCCGTGCGTGTCCCGGACCCTGTCATGGCCATCCCCCTGTGACGGCGCCGCCGGAGCGCTGTGGCTCGTCCCTAGTATGCCCGCTGTCCGCCGCCGAGCCCGTTGTCCGCGGCGGGAGGGGCCTCGGTGGACCCGGCGAGTCGCCGGGGCGTGTGCACCGGTCCGGTGGTGCTACGCTCCTGCTGTACGGCGGCGGCGGCGCACCTGTCACCAGCGGTGGCGCCGGAGCGAGCGCGCTCGAGGAGGGTCGATGAACTGGGTCAGTCGCGTGGGGCGCTACGGCTACCTGCTGGCCGTGTTGGCGGTGGTCTTGTCCACCCTGATCTTCCTGCCCGGCCGCGACTTGTTCGCGAAGGGTCAGTGGTCGCTGCTGTACCTCCTCGTGATCCTGCTGGTCGCGAGTGCGGCGGGTGCAGGCCCTGCCGTCGTGGCCGCGCTGCTCTCGTTCCTGGCCTGGAACTTCTTCTTTCTGCCTCCCTACCACACGTTCGCCATCGAGGATGCCAAAGACTGGCTGTCGCTCGTCGCGTTCCTCGTGGTCGGCGTCATCGTCGGAGTCATGGCCGGCCGGATGCGAGAGCGGGAGGCGAGAGCGGTGGCGCGTGAGCTCGAGGCCGTGACGATCAACCGGGTGAGCACGGACCTCGTCTCGCAGACCTCCACCCCCGTGATGGCGCAGACCGTCGTCCGCGAGGTGGTCGAGCAGTTGGGCGCTCCGGCGGCGACCCTGTTCCTGGCCTCGGCCGGGGAGCTCGAGCCCTACTGCTCGTGGCCGCCGCACGTCGTCCCGCCCGCACGGACGGTCGAGCAGGCGGAGCGCACCTACGCGGCGGCCGCGCGGCGCGGCGCGGGAGGCGACGACCAGGGGGGCGCGGACGGTGCGGTGTGCCAGGACGGCGACGTGGCCGTTCCCCTGCGCAGCCCGAGTGGTGTGTCCGGCGCGCTCAGCGTGAGCGCGCGTCGTGACGGCAGGCCCTACGGCGCCGCCGAGCTCCGCCTGGCGACCTCGCTGGCGAACCTTGTCTCCGCCTTTCTCGAGCGCCAGGACCTGCAGTCCAAAGCGACGCAGGCGGAAGCGGGGAGAGAGGCCGACCGGCTCAAGTCCAGCCTGCTCTCGTCCGTGTCCCACGAGCTCAAGACGCCGCTCGCCGCGCTGGCGGCCACCGTCAGCAACCTGCTGGAGAGCGACGTGGAGTGGGACGAACAGAGCGTGCGCGAGGAGTTGCAGGCGATCGTCGCCGACGTGACCCGGCTGAACCACAGCGTCGGCGCCCTGCTCGACCTGTCTCGCCTCGAGACGCGCTCGTGGGAGCCGCGCCGCGAGCTCTACGATGTGAGCGACATCATCGCGGCCGGGATCGACACGCTGCCGCTGCACGAACGCGCACGGGTGAGGCTTGACGTGCCCGACGACGCCGAGCCGGTGCTCGCGGACTTCAGCCAGCTCACCAGGGTCCTGCAGAGCCTGCTGGAGAACGCGGTACTGTACGCGGGACCCGAGAGCCGCATCACGGTCGGGGCCCGCGCCACGCACCGTGTCCTGCGCCTGTGGGTGGAGGACGAAGGTCCCGGTATCGCGGCCGGCGAACACGAGGCCGTGTTCGAGAAGTTCTACCGGGGCCGCACTGCCGGTGCCGCGGTCCCCTCCGGCACCGGCCTTGGCCTCGCGATCGCCCGCGAGATCGTGCGTGCCCACGGCGGCACGGTGCAGGTGGAGGACGTCACGCCGCACGGGGCGCGGTTCGTTGTCGCACTGCCCGTCGAGGAGTGATGAAGAGGGAAGACGCAGGCATACGGGAGCGACCCACCCGCATCCTGGTCGTGGACGACGAGGAGCAGATCCGCCGCGCGCTCACGTCCATTCTGAAGACCCGCGGCTACTCGCTCGACCTGGTCGGCACGGGGCAGGACGCCCTGCTGCACGCCATCGACACGCCTCCCGACCTCGTGATCCTCGACCTGGGCCTGCCCGACATGAGCGGCATCGAGGTCTGCGGGGAGCTTCGCACCTGGATGAGCGCTCCCATCCTCATCCTGTCGGTGCACGCGGCGGAGACCGACAAGATCCGGGCGCTCGACGAAGGCGCCGACGACTACCTCACCAAGCCGTTCTCGGCCGGCGAGCTGCTGGCGCGGATCCGGGCGCTGCTGCGCCGGGCCGCAGACATCGCCTCGCCACCGCCGGTGATCGTCGTCGGCGACCTCACCGTGGACATCGCCCGCCGCCGCGTGACATCCGGCGGGCGGGAGGTCTCGCTCACCCCCACCGAGTTCGACATCCTCGCGTATCTCGCGCGCAACGCGGGCCTCGTCGTCACCCAGAAGATGATCCTGGAGCAGGTGTGGGGCCCCGAGTGGGCGGAGGATGCGCAGACGCTGCGCGTGCACGTGAGTCACCTGCGCAAGAAGCTCGAGACGACGCCGGGGGGACCGCGGTACATCATCACCGAGCCCGGGGTGGGCTTCCGGCTGGCGGAGGCCGGCTGACGGTCGCGAAGTGCGCCGGGTCGCGCCGGCGGCGGACGCGGCGCTCAGGCCGGCGACCTTCACAGACTCTTTATCCCACGCGACCGGGCGTTCACGGCTCCTTAAGGCACCTCCGGGTACGGTCCGCAGTGAAAGGACCGCGCCGCTTCGGCGGCAAGAACGCGGAGGCAGCCATGTTCCTCCTTGAAGAGATCCTCATCGAAGTCGCGATGATCGCCTCGGTGGTCGCGGGTATCGGATGCCTCGCCTACCTGCTCCAGGAGAGCTTCCGCGAGAGTGTCGGCCGGCGGCGCCGCGAACGCGAGCGGCGCGCCGCCCTGGCCGCGCTCGCCAGGCAGTCCTGGAAAGACCAGGGCCGGAACGTCTGACGCGCCGCATCGGGCCGTCACCGTGGGCGACTTCGTCTTCATAGCGCTCGTGCTCGCCTTCTTCCTGCTGGCCGCGCTGTACGCCCGCGCCGCGCCGCGCCTCTGAGGAGAGCGCCGTGAGCATCATCGACGGCGTGCTCCTCGTCATCGCCGGGTGCCTCGCCGGCTACGTCCTCTACGCCCTCCTGCGGCCGGAGAAGTTCTGACCCGTCATGGCGTGGGGGATCCTCCAGATCGTCGTCCTGATCGTGCTCGTGGTGCTCGTCACCAAGCCGCTGGGCACGTACATGGCACACGTCTATCGCGGGGAGCGGACCTTTCTCGACCCCGTGGCCCGCCCGGTCGAGCGCTTCATCTATCGTCTTACAGGCGTCGACGAGAAGCGCGAGATGGGCGTGTGGGGCTATGCGAGCGCATTCCTCGTCTTCAACCTCATCGTCCTTCTCTTCCTCTACGTCCTTCTCCGCACCCAGGCGTATCTGCCGCTGAACCCCGCGCACGTGCCCAACATGGACTCCTGGATGGCATTCAACACGGCCGTCAGCTTCGCCACGAACACCAACTGGCAGGTCTACGTCCCCGAGACGTCCGTGAGCTATCTGACCCAGATGCTCGGCCTCGCGCGCGAGAACTTCGTCTCAGCTGCGGTGGGCATGGCGGTGGCCGTCGCCTTCATCCGCGGTCTCACCCGGCACACCACCAAAGAGCTCGGCAACTTCTGGGTCGACCTCACGCGGAGCATCATCTGGATCCTGCTGCCGATCTCCATCGTCGGCGGCCTGGTGCTGGTCTCCCAGGGTGTCGTGCAGAACCTCGACGCGCCGACGAAAGCCCTCACCGTCCAGGGCGTGACGCAGACCATCGCCCAGGGGCCGTTCGCCTCCCAGGAGATCATCAAGGAGCTGGGCACGAACGGAGGCGGATCCTACAACGCCAACTCGGCACACCCGTACGAGAACCCGACGCCGCTCACGAACCTCCTCGAGATGCTGGCGATCCTCGCCATCCCCGCCTCTTTGACCTACACGTTCGGACGTTTCGCGGGGAACCAGCGGCAGGGCTGGGCCCTGTTCGTGGCCGCGGCGGTGATCCTGGTGATGAGCGTGTCGGTCATGTACTGGAGCGAGCAGAAGGGCAACCCGATCCTCGCCAGGCAGGGGGCCGACCAGGCGCTCACGGCGACACAGAACGGCGGCAACCAGGAGGGCAAGGAGGTCCGCTTCGGCATCGCCAACTCGGCGTTGTGGGCGTCGCTCACCACCGCCACCTCCACCGGCGCTGTGAACAGTTCCCACGACAGCCTGACCCCGCTCGCCGGTGGGATGGCCATGCTCAACATCGCTCTCGGCGAGGTGGTGTTCGGAGGGGTGGGCGTGGGCCTCATGGGCCTCCTCGTCATGGCCATCCTCGCGGTCTTCATCGCCGGCCTCATGGTCGGTCGCACGCCCGAGTACCTCGGCAAGAAGATCGAGGGCCGCGAGATGAAGCTCGCCGTGCTCGCGGTCCTGTACTTCAGCGTCTCGGCACTCGGGTTGTCGGCGCTCGCGGCCGTCCTCCCGGCCGGGAGTGACCCCATCCTCAATCAAGGACCGCACGGGCTGTCCGAGATGCTGTACGCGGCCTTCTCCCAGACCGGCAACAACGGCAGCGCCATGGCTGGGATCACGGTGAGCGGCAAGTTCTGGGCCACGCTCGGCGGCATCGCGATGCTGTGGGGGCGCCTGTTCTTCATCATCCCCTGTCTCGCTCTCGCCGGCTCGCTGGCCGTCAAGAAGAAGGTGCCGGAATCCAGCGGCACCTTCCCCACCACCGGCCCCATTTTCGTGGTGCTGCTCCTGGGTGTGATCCTCATCGTTGGGGCCCTCACCTACCTGCCGGCGCTGGTGCTTGGGCCGATCCTCGAGCAACTGCTGATGAACGCCGGCAAGGTGTTCTGAGTCCACGGACATGAGCACTGAGACCGAACCACAGACCGACCGGCAGCAGGTGGCGGGACGCCCGGCACACGACCCGGGCGGGACTCACGCAGGCCTCACCGCGAAGCCGCGGCGGGCCGGCATGCGCGAGCTCATCTGGCCCGCAGTCGCCCGCTCCTTCGTCAAGCTCGACCCGCGCGACGTCGCCCACAACCCCGTCATGTTCGTGGTCGAGGTGGGCAGCGTCATCACGACGATCGCCTTCATCAACGACCTGCTCCGCGGGGGGTCCATCTTCTTCGTGGGCTCCGTGTCGGCCTGGCTTTGGTTCACCGTTCTGTTCGCCAACTTCGCCACGGCCATGGCGGAGGGGCGCGGCAAGGCGCAGGCGGAGGCGCTTCGCAAGACACGGACCGAGACCTTGGCCAACCTGCGGGTGGACGGCAGGATCACCCAGGTACCCAGCGCCCGGCTGCGCAAGGGCGACGTTGTGATCGTGAGCGCCGGTGAGGTCATTCCCGGCGACGGCGAGGTCATCGAGGGCATCGCCTCCGTGGATGAGTCGGCCATCACCGGGGAGTCGGCACCCGTCATCCGCGAGAGCGGGGGCGACCGTAGCGCCGTCACCGGCGGCACGCGCGTGCTGTCGGACCGTATCGTGGTGGAGATCACCTCGGACCCCGGAGAGACCTTCCTCGACCGCATGATCGCTCTGGTCGAGGGCGCCGAACGCCAGAAGACGCCCAACGAGATAGCCCTCAACATCCTTCTGGCGGGGCTCACGATCATCTTCATCATCGTGGTGGTCACTCTGCAGCCGTACGCCATCTACAGCGGCGCCCCCGTGACCGCCACCGTCCTGATCGCCCTGCTCGTGTGCCTCATCCCGACCACCATCGGCGGGCTGCTGTCGGCCATCGGCATCGCCGGCATGGACCGTCTGGTGCGCCACAACGTGCTGGCCATGTCGGGGCGTGCCGTGGAGGCCGCCGGCGACGTGGACACACTGCTGCTCGACAAGACTGGCACGATAACCCTCGGCAACCGTCAGGCGGTCGCCTTCATCCCCGTGCCGGGCGTGACCGAGCAGGAGCTCGCCGACGCGGCACAGCTGGCGTCGCTGGCCGACGAGACGCCGGAGGGCCGCTCCGTCGTGGTGCTGGCCAAGGACTTCGGCATCCGCGCCCGTCACATCGATCCCGAGAGCGCCAGCTTCGTGGAGTTCACGGCGCAGACCCGCATGAGCGGCATCGACCTCGACGGCCACTCGATCCGCAAGGGAGCCGGCGACGCTGTGGTCTCCTGGGTCCGCAGCCGGGGCGGCGAGGTGCCTCCGGAGCTCGAGGTCGCGATGCGGGATGTCTCCAACGAGGGGGGCACGCCGCTCGCCGTGGCCCGCGACGACCGGGCCCTCGGGGTCATCCAGCTCAAGGACATCGTCAAGGGCGGCATGCGCGAGCGCTTCGACCAGCTGCGCGCCATGGGTATCCGGACCGTGATGATCACCGGGGACAACCCCCTGACGGCCGCGGTCATCGCCGAGGAGGCCGGCGTGGACGACTTCCTCGCCGAGGCCACACCCGAGGCCAAGATGGAGCTGATCAAGCGCGAGCAGCAGCAGGGCAAGCTGGTGGCGATGACGGGCGACGGCACCAACGACGCCCCCGCGCTGGCCCAGGCCGATGTGGGCGTCGCCATGAACACCGGCACGGTGGCCGCCAAGGAGGCCGGCAACATGGTGGACCTGGACTCCAATCCCACCAAGCTCATCGAGATCGTGGAGATCGGCAAGCAGTTGCTGATCACGCGAGGGGCCCTCACGACGTTCAGCACCGCCAACGACGTGGCCAAGTACTTCGCCATCATCCCGGCGATGTTCATGGTCGCCTTTCCCGAGCTGGCGACGCTCAACGTGATGGGACTGCACTCGCCGAACAGCGCCGTGCTTTCGGCGGTCATCTTCAACGCCGTTATCATCGTCCTGCTGATCCCGCTGGCCCTCCGCGGCGTGAAGTTCCGGCCCGTCGGGGCCGCCGCCCTGCTGCGCCACAACCTGCTCGTCTACGGGCTCGGCGGCGTCGTCGTCCCGTTCGTCGGCATCAAGCTCATCGACCTCATCCTGGTCGCTCTGGGACTCGCGTCGTAGGAGAAGTACAGTGCGCAGCACACTCGGCATCGCTGTCCGGATGGTCATCGTCACCGCGGTGCTCCTCGGCCTGATCTACCCGCTCGCCATGACCGGCGCCGCCCAGGTGCTCTTCCCTTCGAAGGCCGACGGGAGCTTGGTGGAGGTCGACGGCAGGGTCGTCGGCTCCTCGCTCATCGCCCAGGCCTTCAGCTCGCCGGAGTACTTCCAACCCCGTCCGTCCGCCGCGGGCGAAGGCTACGATGGTATGTACTCCTCGTTCTCCAACCTCGGCCCCACGAGTAAGGTGTTGCGTGACAGGGTACGAGCGGACGTGGCCTCCCAGATCGAGGCCAATCCCGCTCTGGAGTTCGGGGAGGTGCCGATCGATATGGTGACGGCGTCGGCGAGCGGTCTCGACCCGGACATCAGCGTGGCCAACGCCCGAGCCCAGGCCGCGCGCGTCGCGGAGGCGCGGGGTCTGCCCCTGCCGCGCGTGCTCGCGCTCGTCGACGAGCAGACCACCGGGCGGCAGCTCGGCTTCCTTGGCGAGCCGCGCGTGAACGTGCTCGAGCTGAACCTGGCGCTCGACCGGCTCGAGGAATCGTCCACCGCGACCCGCTTATGAGTGGCGGCCTCGAGGCTGCCGCGGAGGCGGCGGAGGTCTTCTCGCTCCGCACGCTGCGCAAGCGCGGCCGTCTGAAGGTCTTCCTGGGCTACGCCCCCGGCGTCGGCAAGACCTACATGATGCTCAATGAGGCGCACCGCCGTTGTTCGCGCGGCGAAGACGTGGTGATCGGTTTCGTCGAGACACACGGCCGCAGCGAGACGGCTGAGGCGGCCGAGGGCCTCGAGCAGGTGCCGCTCAAAGAGCTCGGGTATCGCGGCAAGACGTTCCTCGAGCTCGACACGGCCGCGGTCATCGCGAGGGCGCCCACCGTGGCGCTCGTCGACGAGCTGGCCCACACCAACACGCCCGGAACCAAGCACCTCAAGCGCTGGCAGAGCGTCGAGGAGATCCTCGCCGCCGGCATCGACGTGCTGACCACCGTGAACGTGCAGCACGTCGAGAGCCTGAACGACACCGTGCGCCAGATCACGGGTGTGCACGTCCAGGAGACCGTGCCCGACTTCGTGCTGGACCGCGCCGACGAGATCGTGCTCGTGGACCTCACGACGAGCGCCCTCCTGAACCGGCTCAAACGTGGCGCGGTCTACGACCTGAACACGGTCCCTGGTGCGCTCGCCAACTTCTTCAAACAGGAGAACCTGGTGGCGCTCCGCGAACTGGCTCTCCGCAAGGCTGCGGAAGAGGTCGACGAGAGCCTGGAGCGGTTCATCGCCGGGCGGCGCACCGACGAAGTGTGGGCGACGGAAGAACGCGTGGTCGTCTGCGTGCAGCCGAGTGAGGTTGCAGCGAAGCTGATCCGCCGCGGGCACCGCCTTGCGCACCGCTTTCGGGGCACGTTCTGGGTGGTGTATGTGCACAGGGGTTCTCAGTCGCCGGCGACGAAACGGGAGATCAAGCGCCTCTTCGATCTCGCGCACGAGCTCGGCGGCCACACAGAGGAACTGACCGGTGAGTCCGCGGCCGACGAGATCCTGGAGTTCGTGCGCAACAAGCGTGCCACCTTCCTCGTGCTGGGCCAGTCCAAGCGGAGTCGCACGACCGAGGTGCTGAGAGGCTCCTCGCTCGTCCAGCGCTTGATGAGGTGTGATCTCCCTGCCGACATCCTCGTCGTCGCCGATCCCAGCAAGGCGGAGCCGGGGAGTTAACGGGTTCTTCACGCCCGCGGTCGCCCGATTAACACCCAGCACACGCGGCGCGGACTACCCTCCTTCGTGTGTGAGCCGTTTCCGCCTGCGCTCTCAGGCGGCGTCAGATGGAGGCGATGCGTGGCTCTCCTCGACCACGGCTCGTCCCGACACGGGACCAGCCGACCCGCAGTCCTTGAGCTCCCGCCCGAGGTGGACGATCCAGTCGCGGTCACGCTCGTCCGCTCCATGGGCGGCGACGGCAGCGGGCCGGCCGGCGCGGGGCCTGACCGCCCGGCCGGCCCCGCGCCGGCGGTCGAGCTCTGGCAGCTCCCCGACGACGAGGTGTTCGAGCATCTCGGCTCCTCCCGGGCGGGTCTGACCGAAGACGAGGCCTTCAGACGCCTGCAGCAGAACGGCCGCAACGTGCTGCCGGCCCACGTCAGCCGGCCGATCATCTACAAGTTCATCGACCAGTTCACGTCGCTGTTCGCGATCATGCTCGAGGTGGCGGCGGCCCTCGTCTTCGTCGCCGCCCTGCTCTCCACGGGCCAGAGTCGTCAGGACAACATCAACGTCACCATCGCCATCCTCGGCGTCGTCCTCCTGAACGGCGTCATCGGCTTCTTTCAGGAGTACCGCGCCGAGAAGGCCACGGAGGCGTTGCAGAAGCTGGTACCGGCCAACGCCAAGGCGGTGCGCGACGGCGAGGTGACTCTGGTCGCCGCGGCCGAGCTGGTCCCCGGCGACGTCATCGTCCTCGAAGAGGGCGACAGCATCAGCGCAGACGCGCGCGTGGTGCGCCAGTACGAGCTCGCCACAAACAACATCGCGCTCACGGGCGAGTCGGACCCGGTGCGCAAGACAGCGGATGCGATCCTCGAGGAGGAGCTCGCCGTCATCAACATGCCGAACCTGGTGTTCATGGGCACCAGTGTCGCTTCCGGCACGGGCCGTGCCGTGGTGTCCAGCACCGGCCTGGAGACAGAGTTCGGGCGTATTTTCGCGCTCACCGCCGGAGTCGAGGATGAGCGGTCGCCGCTGCTCAGGGAGATCGACCGTATGGCGCGGACCGTCTCCTTCATCGCCGTCGGCTGTGGCGTCCTGCTGTTCGTGCTGGCGCTTCTCGTCTTCAGCTTCGGCGTGGTCCCGGCCCTGCTGTTCGCGCTCGGGGTGATGGTGGCACTCGTGCCGGAGGGCCTGCCGGCGACCATGTCGGTCGCCCTCTCCATCGGCGTGCAGCGCATGGCCAAGGTGAAAGCGCTCATCAAGAAGCTGGCCAGCGTCGAGACGCTCGGCTGCACGAACGTCATCTGCACCGACAAGACCGGTACCCTCACGAAGGCCGAGATGACGGTCAAAGGGCTGTACATCGACGGCCGGGCGGTCGAGGTGACCGGCGCCGGGTACCAACCCGTCGGCGGGTTCGTGCTCGACGGTATGGAGCTTCGCCGCGAGGATGCGAAGCGGCGGCTCGAGCCCATGATGCGCGCCATGACGTTCTGCAACGACGCCAAGGTGCTGGCGCCGTTGGAGGACCAGGGCTGGCGCGTGATCGGCGACCCTACGGAGGGCAGCCTCCTGGTCGCGGCGCAGAAGGCCGACTTCGACCTGCAGACCGAGCTCATCGAGCGTCCCAAGGTCTACGAGCTGCCGTTCGAGTCGCTGCGCAAGCGCATGTCCGTCGTCCACGTGGAGGGCGACGGCCAGAAGGCCTACGTGAAGGGCGCGCCGTCCGAGACCATCTCGCGCTGCACCCACATGCGCCTCGACGGCGACGTGGTGGCCATGACCCCGGTGCTGCGCGAGCGCATCTTCGCCCAGAACGACGAGATGTCGCGCCAGGCTCTCCGCGTGCTGGCCGTGTGCGAGCGCGACCTGCCCAGCGAACTGGTCGAGTACACGACGGACACCGTCGAGACCGACCTCACCTTCCTCGGTCTCGTCGGCATGATCGACCCGCCGCGGCCGGAGGTGACCGAGGCGGTCGAGCACGCCCTGACGGCCGGCATCCGCATCATCATGGTCACGGGAGACTACGGCCTGACGGCCGAGGCCATCGCCCGCCGCATCGGCATCGTGCGCGGCGAGCGCCACGTGCGCGTCATCACCGGCGTGGACCTGGAGGGGATGACCTCCGACGACCTCAAGGCGGAGCTCGAGAAGCCGCAGGATCTGATCTTCGCGAGGGTGGCTCCGGAGCACAAGATGCAGGTGGTCAGTGCGCTGAAGGAGCAGGGTCAGATCGTGGCCGTCACAGGCGACGGCGTGAACGACGCGCCGGCCCTCAAGAAGGCCGACATCGGCGTGGCCATGGGCCTCACCGGCACCGACGTGGCGCGTGAGGCGGCCACGATGATCCTGCTGGACGACAGCTTCGCCAGCATCATCAAGGCCGTGGAGCAAGGCCGCGGCGTGTACGCGAACGTCAAGAAGATGGTGACCTACGTCTTCTCGCACAACATGGCCGAGCTCTTCCCGTTCGTGTTCGCCGCCCTTGGCGGTGTCGGGCTCGTGCCGCTCGGCGCGCTGCAGGTGCTCGCCATCGACCTGGGCTCGGACGTGCTGCCGGGGCTCGCGCTCGGCACCGAGCACCCCGAGCCCGGCGTCATGGATCAGCCGCCGCGCTCGCGCGGCGAGCGCCTCATGAGCCGCTCCACGCTTGGCCGCGTGGTCTTCATCGGCGCCATCCAGTCGGCGTTCGCAGTTGCCGGGTTCCTCTACGTCCTGCTGTCGAACGGCTGGACCTGGGGCGATGCCAGCTGGATGGACCCGTCCAGCCCCTACTATGCCTTCTACCGCGAGGCCATCACCATGACCCAGGCAGCCATCGTGGCCGGCCAGTTCGCCAACGGGTTCGGCTGCCGCACCGAGCGCGAGTCCCTGTTCAAGGTCGGCCTCTTCACCAACAAGTTCCTGCTACTCAGCGAGATCGCCGGCGTCGGCATCATGTGCGCCATCTCGTACGTGCCGTTCCTGCAGGGTATCTTCAAGACCGGCCCGCTCACCCTGGCGGACTGGGGGTTCCTCGCCGTCGCGGCGGTCGTCTTGTTCTTCGCCGAGGAGGCGAGAAAATGGTTCCTGCGGCGCAGAGACTCAAGAAGGGCGCTGCCGGCCGCCAACGTCACCGGGAGGGAGTCAGCGGCATGAAGGTGATCATCGTCGGGTGCGGAAGGGTGGGCGCCCACACCGCCGCCGAGCTCGCCCGGGAAGGGCACGACGTGGTCGTGATCGATAAGGACCCCACGTCCTTCCGCCTGCTCCCCAACGGCTTCAAAGGACGCACGATCGAGGGGTACGCCTTCGAGCGCTCCGTCCTCGAGGCTGCCGGCATCGCCGAGGCCGACGCCCTGGTGGCCGCCACGTCCGGCGACAACACCAACGCGGTGACGGCGCGCGTGGCCAAGGAGGTCTACCGCGTGCCGGACGTCATCAGCCGCATCTACGACCCGCAGCGCGCCGAGATCTACCGCCGCTACGGCGTCCAGACCTTCGCGCCCACGGCCTGGAGCTCGGGCAAGATCATCGAGCTCATCACCAGTGCCGACCTGGAGCGGGAGCAGTCGTTCGGCAACGGCGAGATCCAGATGCTGGCGGCGTGGGTGCCCGAGCACCTGGTTGGCAAACCGGTCAACGATCTGCGCATTCCCGGGGAGATCCGCGTGGCCCTCATCGTGCGCATGGGACGCGGCCTCCTCCCGGTCTCCGGCACCACGTTCGAGAAGGACGACCAGGTGCACGTGCTGGTGCACGCGGCGGCCGTCGACAGGTTCCAGAGGATGATGGGGTGGAAGCGATGAAAGTCGTCGTCGCCGGCGCCGGGACGCTCGGCCGGCGCGTCACGCGCTACGTGAGCAGAGAGCACACCGTGACGCTCATCGAGCAGGACCCGCAGCGTTACCGGGCCATGACCGAGGAGTTCGACGGCTGGGCCGAGGTCACCGTGTTGCAGGGTGACGCGGACGAGCCCAGTGTGCTGCTGGAGGCAGGCGTCGACCGCGCCGACGTCTTCGTCGCGGCCACCGGCGACGACGAGGACAACCTCGTCGCCTGCCTGCTGGCCAAGAACGAGTACAGGGTGAAGAAGGTCATCGCCGCCGTGCGCAACCCGCGCAACCGCTGGCTGTACAACCGCAGTTGGGGCGTGGACGTGGCCCTGGATTCGGCGCAGATCGTGGCCCGGCTCATCGAGGAGGAGGCCACGCTCACCGACCTGGTCACGCTGCTGGACCTGCGGGAGGGCGAGGTCACGATCACGTCCATCACGGCGACTCCGGACGGGGTGCTGGTCGGCAAGACGTTCGAGGAGCTCCACGTGCCGCCGAGCTGCCATCCCGTTGCCGTGATCAGGGACAACGACATCGTCATGCCGGGACCGGATGTGCGCATCAGGGCCGGCGACATGCTGCTCGTCATCGCCGGTCCCGGCGGGGAGTGCCACATCGCCGAGCTCAGGTAGGCACGCGAGGCCTCGCGGGGAGTGCGGCGCATCCGGTCCTCGCCCGACGTGTGTCCTGCGAAGTGAAGGGCGGCGGGTCCCGACGGACCCGCCGCCCTTCACTTCTCCCGCTGCGGCCGGGCTCAGTAGTAGATGACCTCGTAGCTCGCGCCATTCGGGCCGCCCGCGCCGTCACCCGACCCGTGCGGGTCCATCCACGGGTGGGCCTGCAGGTACGGACAGGTGGAGCTGGACCCCTGTGAGGGGGCGGGGCTCGACTGGCCGTCCGGCTCGGGCAAGCTGCCGGCTGCGGCGAGCGCCATCGGCACGAGCCACACAGCGATGATGAGGAGCAGGACGGCGAGGACGCCGAGCAGATACCTGGTGCGCATGACAGGTCCCCTTTCGTAAAGAGGAGTGATTCGCCCCGGTTCTACCCACGCATCCAGTGGCTCACGCACGGTTGCGCCGCTGGGCTCACGCGCGTCATCGTGCGCGGGCCTGACCGCGGACCGCACTTCGGGCTACCCGGCCAGCCAGTCCTCGAGCGCCGGCACCCGCGCCATCGTCTCGTCGTAGCCTTGCCGGTAGAGCGCCTCGAGTCGGGTGAGGTCGCGCTCCATGCGGCCAACGACGAGCGGGCGGACGGGCCGGAGGACGAAGGCCGAACCGGCCCGTTTCAGCGACTCGACGAGGTCGAGCGACGCGTTGTACCGGATGTGCCGCCGCCGCATGGCGGCATAGATGGCCGGGTAGCGGGCCAACAGGACCCGGCCCACTATCCGGAAGCCCTGCGGCGACTTGCGATACCCCGCGTTCTGCGTGAGCACGACGACGTTGCGTGAGTTGCCGTCGCGGATCGCCCTCAAGATAGGGATCGAGTCGCTCACACCGCCGTCAAGGCAGGGTCGCCCCTCCACCTCGACCGGGGGCGACAGCACGGGGAGGCTGCAAGTGGCGCGGAGCACCGTGCGCATGAACCAGCGCGGGTCGCGGCCGTGCTGCTCGTGGTAGCTTGCCTCCCCCGTCCCGCAGTCGGTCACGCCGGCGACCAACGTCCGTGGCGTCGTGCGGAAGGCCTCGTAGTCGAACGGCGCGAGCTCGTCCGGCAGCGTCCGGAACAGGAAGCGCATGCCGAACCAGCTGCGCTCGCGCAGCACGTTTCCCCAGCCCGCGTACCGGGGGTCGGCGACCTGGTCGACGAACACACGGTGGTTGCGCTCACGCTGGCCGGCGACGTAGTTGGACCCGGCGTTCGCCCCGGCCGAGACGCCGATCACGTAGCTGAGGTCGATGCCAGCGTCCATGAAGGCGTCCAGCACGCCGCCTGTATAGGTGGTGCGCATGCCGCCGCCCTCGAGGACCAGTCCGACGCTCGCCGTCATGCCTCGACAGTACCAGATGACAGACCGCCGGCGGGCCCCGGGACCGGCACGCCTACCCACTCTCGCGCCGGCCGAGCAACGGCGCCTCGGCGGCGGGCGCGGACTACCATGACCGTGTCGGCCGGCGCGCGGCGTCGGGGGCGATGCGAGGAGGGGACATGGAGGACCTGTGGCTTGCACTCTACTGGACGGGGCCGATCGGCGTCGGCGCGTTCCTCGCCGGGCTCGGCGTCCTGTTCTGGGGCATCGGTCAGGTGCAGAGCAAGGGCAAGAAGCAGTAGCTGCCCCCTGCTGATCCCGGCCGGCGGCCGCAGGCGTGGCCGGCCGGGCGACCTCATCCTGCCGCCAGCTGCCAGACCAGCACGGCGGCGATGACGAGAGGCGTGGAGACTGCGACAAGCAGGCGCGCCAGCTCGCGGTCGAGGTCGAAGACGGCCGAGACGACGAGCGTGTTGAACGCCACCGGCATGGCCGCGAGCAGCAGGAACACGCCGGGAATGGGCACGCCTGTGATCCAGCCGAGGGCCAGCAGCACCGCGGGCAGCAGCCCGCAACGCAGGACTATGGTCACCGCGGCTCGCCACAGCTCGCCGCGATCGTGGGCAAGCGGCTCCAGCGAGACGGCGAGGCCGATCTGCAGGAATCCGACGAGGCCGAACAGCAGTCCGACGAACGGCCCGATGGGCGACACGTACGGGGTCAGGTCCACACCCGCGATGCGCAGCGCCACCGCGGCCGCGCCGGCGACCACCGGCGGGTTCAACAGCCAGCTGCGCACCAGCTTGCGCAATCCAGGCGCGCGCATGCCTTTGGAGTTCGGGCCGGCGTAGTGCCGGCCGAGCCCGAGCATCACGCCGTCCGTCGGGATCAGGTACTGGAACTCCGCGTAGATGACGGCCAGCGCCAGGCCCTGACCGCCGAAGGCGAGCGTGGTGAGCGGGAACCCGAGCGTGCCGCAGTTGCCCATGGCCGTGGCGAACGCCATGACGCCGGCCTCGCGCGAGCCGCGGCCGAACAGCCGGCCCCACAGCATGCCGATGCCCAGGCTGATCCACGTGGCGGCGACCAGGCAGCCGAAGGCCGCCACCAGCTCGAGCTCGACCGTGACCGTGGTGTACGCGTAGACGACCACCAACGGCGACATCACCCACAGCGCGAGCATGAAGATGACGTGCGACGCGCCGTGCGGGTCCTTCAGCCGGCGTTGCATGGTGACCCCGACCGAGAAGCTGAGCACCCAGCCGAGGACGGAGATCAGCACGGGGCGCCTTCGGGACGGGCGCGCGCCGGCGCTGCGAGTGTGTCGTGGTGCCGCATCGGGTCTCTAGTGTGTCACACGGCCGTCACACGGGGGCCAGCCTACGGAAGGCCCACGGACGCACAGGTGGTTCTCAGGGATACCTCAGGCTCCCCCAAGGCGGGACGAGCATGTTGTGCGGTGACACGGCGGTGACGGGCGTCCCGCCGCGACGAGACGAGGTGACCGGAGATGAAGAAGCACGTGTTCGCGCAGGTGAGGCCGCTCGACGTCGCCGAGGTGTGGTCCGCCGTCCATGCGGACGGGTGGGACGACGGCGAGGAACCGTCCCCGTTCGGCGTGCGCTGGATGTGCAAGCTGGACGACTGGTACCTGACCCCGCCGGTGGGCTTCATCCCGCTCACGCGGGTCGTGCACTGAGAATGCGGACGGGCGGGGGCGGCTCGAAAGGCGGGCCGCCCCCGCCCGTCCTGCGTACGCCGCCCCGTCCACGGTCCTTCGGGAAGACAGGGCGGACCTCCGGCGTCTTGCTGGGTGGACGAAATCCACGCAGCGATCGGAGGAGACACCATGAGACTCCGTGGACATACAGGCAGGGCACCGGCCATCGCGCTCGGGCTGATCGTCGCCATCGCGCTCATCGGCTGTGGAGGCGCCGCCTCCGGCAACGGCGATGGTGCCGCGAGCACGCCGACCTCGGCGGGCGCTCGGGGAGCCACCGTCACGATCAAGGACTACGCCTTCGATTCCCCGACCCTGACGGTCAAGGCCGGGACCACGGTGACCTGGACCAACCGCGACGCCGTCATGCACACCGTCACAGCCGCCGACTCGCTGAGCACGGATGCCGCACCGACCGGGCTCTTCGACGCCCAGCTCGGGCAGGGACAGAGCTTCAGCTTCACCTTCGCCGAGCCGGGCACGTACTACTATCTGTGCACACCTCACAGGTCCATGGCGACCATGCACGCGACGATCATCGTGCAGTAACGAGGGCGAGACGGAGTCATGGCGAGCATCATCGATACGCTGGACGAGCGGCAGATGACCGACCTCATGGCGTACGCCGAGGGCACACTGCCGGAGGGAAGGCGCGCCGAGGTGGAGGCCTGGGTCGCAGGCTCCCTCGAGCTCCAGGAGCTGGTGAGGCGGCAGCGGCGGTCGCTGGCCGCCACGCGGGGGCTCGCGGGCGAGGCCGCGCCGACGTCGCTGTACGCGGCCGTCGAAGGCGGATCTGCCGGCGCGGCGAGGCCGCGCCGGCGGCGGCTGACACTCGCGCTCTCCGCCGCCGGCGTGCTTGCCGTCGTCCTCATCGCGGCGGTGCTCCTCACCGTGGGGACCGCGCCGGGCGGGCCGACCGTGGCCGACGCGGCCCAGCTGGCGACTCAGCCGGCCACGGCGGCCGCGCCGCCGTCGGTGCCGGGCAGCGATCGGCTGAACGTCTCGGTCGGGGGTCTGGCGTTCCCCGACCTCTCGGAGCGATACGGCTGGCGCGCCGTCGGCACCCGGCGGGACACGATCGCCGGGCGTGAAGCCGCGGTCGTCTACTACGCCGGCGGCGCGGAGCAGGTGGGGTACGCGATCGTCGACAGCCCCGTCCTTGCGCGCCCCGACGGCGCCGTCGCGACGGTGCGTGACGGAGTGGAGTACCTGTCGCTGGTCGCGGCCGGGTATCCGGTGGTCGCCTGGCGGCGCGACGGGCACACGTGCGTGCTGGTCGGCGACGTCGCGCCCGAGCGGCTCCTCATGCTGGCGCGGTGGAGCAACGGCGCCGGCGCGAGCTACTGACCGGTCAAGCCCGTCTTGCGGTCTCGGGTGCGCTGAGGCGCAGCGCCAGTCTGTCGCGCGCCCGAAAGAGCCTGCTCGTCAGCGTGCCCTCGGGCACACCGAGCAGGCGGGCGGCCTCCTTGTACGAGAGCCCGGCGACGTCCACGGCGACGACGGCGTCTCGGTAGTCGGCGGGCAGCTCGGCGATGGCCGTGTGGACCTCCGCGCCGGCGACGATCTCGGCCGGGTCGGCGATCTCCGGCCGGCCGGCGTCGACATCCTCGAGCAGATCCACGGTGGCCGGTCGCCTCGCCGCGGTCCGCCGCCTGTCGGCAAGGGTGTTGCGCAGCGCCCGCAACAGGTAACCGAGGTCGTCGCGGACCAGACGGGGACGCGCCAGCACGCGCACCAGGGTGTCCTGGACGAGGTCTTCCGCCTCGTCGCGGGAACCCGTCCACGCGCGCGCCGCGCGGAACAGCGCTGGGAGGTGGTCCTTCACGTGGTCGCGGTCGAGCCGGTGTGGACTGGTCATCTGCGTCATCTCTGCCGGTGGTCACAGGCTGGACTTCCACCGGCGACGGGCGCGGAAACGCGCGAGGCTGTGCGGCGACGTTGGGACCGGCCGCGGCAGCCTGCCGGGCCGCGAGGTCGCAGGAGCCTGCCGGCCGCTGCGGTATGCTGTCGCCGTGGTTCGGACTCTCGGAGAGGTCGCCGCCAGCGGGCGCTTTCAGACGCTCCGCACCGCGGCGTTTGGACTGTTCGCCGCCGGCGACCACGCCGGCGCTCTGCCGTATGCCCTTGCGGCCGCCGAGCTGTTCCCCGGCAAGGGAGAGGTACCCTTCTGGCTCGCCTGCATCCACAGCAGGCTGGGCGAGCCGGAGGTCGCCGTGGCGGTGCTGCGCGCCGGTCTCGGCCGCGGCCTGTACTGGCCGCAGGACTGGCTCCTCGACGACGACGACCTCGAGCCGCTTCGCGGCCGCGCCGACTTCGCGGCGGTGGTGCGGGATGCGGCGACAGGTCGAGGCGCGGGCGCCGCGAGGCGGACCGCTCGCGCCGGTCGTGCTCCCCGCGTCCTTCGCCGGCGACGAGCGTCGCCCGCCGCGCGCCGTGGTCCTGGTGCTGCACGGCTGGGGCCAGGACGCGGACGAGTTCGCGCTGCACTGGGCAGCGGCGGCCGCCGCCGGCTTCGCGGTCGTGGCGCTCCGCTCGAGCCAAGAGCCCTGCCCGGGGTTCTGCGTGTGGGACGACCGCGGGCGGGCGCTGGACGACGTGACGGCTCAGTTGGCCGCCGCCCGCCCGACCTTGGGCGGCGGGACCGCCGGCGACGGGGCGTCTGCGCCGCCGCTCGTGATGGCCGGCTTCTCGCAGGGTGGCGGGGTCGCCGTCGATCTGGCGATCGACGGCCTGCCTGCCCCGCCCCAAGGCGTCCTGGCGCTCGCCGCAGGTCTCGACGATCTCGCGGAGCCGCCTGTGGCGGCTCGGCTCAGTGCGGCGGGCGCTCGCGGTCTCCGGGCCCGCCTGCTCGCGGGCGAGGGCGACGATGCGCTCGACGACGTCCGGCGGCTCGCGCGTGTGCTGGAGCAGGCTGGGACCGGCGGCGTTCTCACGGTGCTGCCGGACCTCGGGCACGAGATGCCGGAACCGCCGGGCGGACTGCTGGCTCGGGAGCTCGGCGGATTGCTGGGGTGAGGAGTCAGAGGCCGTGACCCCGGCCGCGGCGGCCTCCCGCCAGCACGGCGCCGAGCCCGTCGTCAGGCGACCGCCCCGCTGGAGCCCACCCGCCGCGATGGACGGCACAGCGGGCAGGCGCAGTGCTCACTGTGATGCCAACCGTACTCGATCCCGACGCCGCTCTCGAGGATGGAGTGCGGCAGGGCGCGCAGCGACCCCTTGCCCTTCTTCGCGTCGGACAGGTCGTAGAGCTCGCCGTCCAGGTAGACAAGCTGTTCGCCGTGATCGAAGAAGTACGCGGGGAGGCCCGCCTCGAGGACCTCTTCGAGGAGCAGCCGCCTGGGGGAGCAATGGGACACGCCGAACCTATCCGGCCGGCACGGCAGTACGTCCCTCAGCTCGGTGATGGTCATCTCTGTCCCCTCGCCATCTCGCTGTGATCTCCGCATCTGCCTCTAGTGTCGACGACGCTGCGAGAACCTCACCGGAACATCCGTCTATGCGGGCGGGAGCGGGCGTGCGGGTGCAGTCTGGCGCGCAGCTGCTATTCTGGTTGACCGCACACTTAACGCCGACGGCCCGGAGACCCCCACTGAACGATCCCGTTGCCACGCGTCCCCGGTGGGACAAGCTGACGCCGCGCCTCGGCCCGCGCGTGCAGCTGTACGCGGCGGCTGTCGTCTGGCTGGTGGGCACGGGCTTCCTGCTCGTGCGTGGGGTCCTCTTCGTCGAGGTGCCCGGCCCGGGGGTGCACATCAGTAACTGGATCCTGCCGGTGGCGCTCGTCGCGGTCGTCCTGGGCGTGCTCAAGGCGCGGTTCGTGCTCATCCGCTACGCGAACAGGGCCGTCCGCCGTGTCGAGGCCCGAGGGCATGCCTGCTTCTTCGGTTTCTTCTCGGTGAAGTCATGGCTGTTCGTGCTCGTGATGATGGGTGGAGGCATCCTGCTGCGCCACTCGCCGCTCATCGACTCGTGGTGGGGACGGGTCACGCTGTCCATCATCTACATCGCCGTCGGCACGTCGCTGGCCATCGCGGACCGCATCTTCTGGCTTGGGGCGATCCGGTACGGCCGCAGGGCCGTCGCGGAGGAGCGCGAGCCCGTCGTCGACGTCTGTGAGGAGGCCGCGCCCGAGCCGCGTCCCGTCGGCCGGCTCGGCTGACGCCGGGCTCGGCGCGACCGGCGTTTCAGGGCTGGCGCGGTCCGTGCGTGGGTGCGCAGGGCCACGCTCGCTGCGGAGCGGCCGGCGGGTGTGCACGCCATCGGCGTCCCGGTGGCTGGTTTGAGGGCAGGGACCGGGAGTCAGAATCAGGCCAAGCCCCCAGGTCGGGGGACACGCACCGTGAGGAGGGCGACATGCCATCCGCACTGAACTGGTTCCAGATCCCCGCCGCCGACGGCACCCGCGCCAGGGCGTTCTACGAGACCGTCTGCGGCGTCGAGCTGACGGAGTTGCCGGGAGGCCCGGACATGCAGATGTGGGCGTTTCCCACCGACTGGCGGCAAGGCGAGATCGGCGGGGCGATCGTGTGCGGCGAGGGAGCTGTGCCCAGCGCCACGGGGACGATGGTGTTCCTGAACGGCGACCCGGACCTGCAGGCCGTGCTGGACAGGGTCGAGCCCGCCGGCGGCAGGATCCTGATGTCCAAGACCCTGATCGACATGGAGGACGCGGGCTACTTCGCGATCATCGCCGACACCGAGGGCAACACGGTAGGGCTGCACTCGCGCGGGTGACCGACTCGCATGGCGCGGCGGACGGGTGCCGATCGGACCGCCGCGCGGAAGTGCCGGCGCCCGCCGGGCAGGGCACAGCCCGCCGGCGGGCGCGGCGCGGACGGGGCCGCGCGTTCGGCGCCGGCGCGGTCCCTCGCCGGTCAGCCGAGCCAGACCAGCCGCGCCTCGGGCTCGCCGCCGCGGATGTCGACCCAGGCCATGCTGGGGCGAGGGTCCCACGGCAGCGGCGCGCTCGCCGTGCCCGGGTTCAGCCAGAGCACGGGGAGGCCGCCGGGGCGCGCGTCTCCGCGGTAGCGGATCTCCGCGCGGTGGCTGTGTCCGTAGATCAACAGCCTGATCTCTTCACGCGCCGGCGCGGGGTGGGCCTCTCTGAGGTCGCGGCGCTTGTGCGCCACGACGAAGCGCACGCCGGCGAGCTCGCCGGCGGCCTCCAAGGGCAGCTCCGCGACCTCGCCGGTACGGTCGCGGTTGCCGCGCACGGCGAGCACCGGCGCCACGCCGCCGAGCGCGGCCAGCACCTCCATGGAGCCGACGTCGCCGGCGTGCACGATGAGGTCCGCGCCGGCGCAGGCGTTCAGCACGGCGGCCGGCAGCTTGCCGTGCGTGTCGGAGACGACGGCGATGCGGGCGTCGGGTGGGCGGGCCGCCGGCGTCATTCCCCGGTCCTCGCCGGCACGGCGACAACGCGCGGCGCGTGGCCGGTGACGGCGAAGAGCCGTTCGAGGCCCTCGCGCCCGATGACCAGGGTGCTCGTGTTGACGAGCGGGTGACACTGCAGGGCGTCCTCTCGCCACAGGTCCTGGTCCACAACGACCTCCACGGCCCCCTCCGCGTCGTTCACGACTCCCAGCAGGGTGACTGACCCGGCCTCGAGCCCGAGGTACCTCTCGAGACGAGCGCCGGAGGCGAAGCGCAGGCCGCCGGCGCCGAGCAGCGCGCCCAGCGCCTTGAGGTCCACGCGGGTCTCGGGGCGAACGCTCACGAGGAAGTGCCGGCGCCCCTTGGCGTCGCGCACGAAGAGGTTCTTGGTCTCGGCGCCGGGCAGGTGGGGCGACTCCCGGCGCGCCTCCTCGCACGTGTAGACGGGCGGGTGGTCGGCGCGCACGTACCCGATGCCGTGGGCGTCGAGGAGCGCCAGCAGGCGGTCGCGCGCCTGTGCGGGTGATCCTCCAGGCGATCCGTCGGGACCTGGGTCCGGCGCTCGCTCGTTCGCGTCCGTCTCCACGGCTCCAGATTCTATCCGGCGGTGCCGCGCGAACGCTCGGCCCCACACGGCGGACCGCGGACTTGGTGCCTGTCCGGGCCCGTGCGGCTTCGCCGGGCAGCGCGGGCATGTCGAGGGCGATCGCCTCGAGGAACCGCGACTCATGTCGGGAGTCGGGCGAGGCGTTGCCGGCCGGTGCGTGCCGTCGGCTCACTGGTGCCGTCCGGCCGTGCGTGGTAGAAACCGCGCGAAGATCCTGGGGCACGAGCACAGCCGGAGGGAGCCATGCGCACGCCCGTTCGTCGTACGTCCGCGCTCGCCGCGGCAGTGGTCGTCGTCGCCCTGGTCGGTCTCGGGGCGGGCGCCTGTGGCGGCTCCGCCGAGGGTGTCAGCGCCACCTCTGCCGCGACCGCCTCGCCGGGTGGCCCGTCGCCGATACCGTCGGGCCTCACCGAGACGTACGCCAGCGAGACCTACGGCTTCGGCTTTCAGTACCCGTCCGGCTTCACGGTGACCGTCCAGCCCGAGTTCGTGCAGAGCGACATCGCCGTGTTCAGCCTCGCGCTGCTGCCCACGAGCGAGACCACGGACGCGTTCGGCTTCGACGGCGGCAACAGCGTGCGATTGGTCGTGCTCGTGAGCGAGAAGACCCCGAGCTGGCAGGACGTCGACAGCGACCGCGTCGCCCAGGCGATGACCGCCGGAATGCAGGACTACCTCGCGTCGCTGGACGGGCTGGACTCCACCGGGGCGGAGCCGACCGACATCGACGGCTTCGCCGGCGCCCAGGCGGCGTATTCCTACGACACCGAGTCCGGCCGCGAGGACACGTGGACTCTCACACTGGTGGAGCCAGACGGCGACTACCGGCTGGAGGTCCAGGCCACGTCGCCGGCAGACGTGGCCGATCTGCTCGAGCCGGTCTGGACGGAGGTCATCAACTCGTTCACGACGCTGTGAGGCGGGCCGGGCGGGCGATGCGCCCGCCCGGCCCGCCTCCTTCCCGCAGCGGCGCGGCGAGGCGCCGGGTTGCATCGCCTCCGAAGTCCGTCATCCTGAAAGGGCCTACTGCTCAAGCAGGGCGGCCGGAGACACGAGGTCGCTCGCCGGACCGAGGGAGCGGGCCGCCGCCGTAGAACCAGAAGCGGCAGGTCCCCCACCGGAGTCACATGACGAGAACCTTCAGCTGTGTCGTGCTCGCCCTCGCGGCGCTCGCGGCCGCCGTCCTGGCGGCGCCGGCGGCGCGCGCCGGGGACGCGGAGCGCACGCCGCCCGTGGCGATCCACACCGTGTCACTCGGCGACGGGCTGCGCTTGGGCCCGGCGGCCGGCGGGCGTGCCGCCGCCGCGGCCGAGCCTCTCGCGACCGTCGACACCGGCGCCCGCTTCACGATGCTCGGCGTCAGGTGCGCCGTCCCGTCCGCCCCCGGCTCCGTGACCGTGCAGCTGCGCACCAGTCTCGACGGCCGGACCTGGGGCGAGTGGCTGAGCGCCTCGCTCGAGGTCGTGCAGGAGGGGGGCGAGGCGCCGCGAGCCTTCACGGAGGCCATGTGGACCGGCGCGGCGCGCCACGTGCAGGTGCGCGCGGCGGGGGCCGCAGGCGCGCCCGCCGCGCTCAAGAACGTCAGGCTCGTCACACTCGATCCGGCGCTCGACGCGTCGGTGCTGCCCACGGTCGGTGCGGCCCTTACAGAGCGGTCCCTCGCGCCGTCCGCCGGCGTCCGTGCGGCAGCGCGCATCACCGGCTCCCGCCCGGCGATCGTCACGCGCAAGCAGTGGGGCGCCGACGAGTCGTGGCGGGGCTCCAAGCCGGAGTACGCCAAGGTCAAGATGGTCTTCGTGCACCACACCGACAGCCGCAACGAGTACGCGCAGAACGAGGCTTCGGCCATCATGCGCGCCATCTATGCCTACCACACGAAGTCGCTCGGCTGGAGCGACATCGGCTACAACTTCCTCGTCGACCGCTTCGGCACCATCTACGAGGGTCACTACGGCGGCATGACGCGCGGCGTCGTGGGCGCCCAGGTGCTGGGCTTCAACACCGGCAGCGTCGGCATCTCGGTCATCGGCGACTTCGCCGGCGACGCGATCCCCGCGGAGGCGCTCGCCTCCCTCGAGAAGCTCATCGCGTGGAAGCTGAAGCTCCACCACCTCAAGCCTGGCCGCACCGCCCGCATCCGTTGCAGCTACGGGCAGAAGTTCCGCACCGGGCAGATGGTCACGTTCCCCGTGGTCGCGGGCCACCGCGACGCGAACTTCACGGAGTGCCCGGGCAACGTCTTCTATCCGCTGCTGCCGACTGTGCGTCTGGAGGCGGCCGGCAGGCCGCAGCCGCCGATCGTGACGCTGGCGAGGGGCGCGCCGTCGCACTTCAGCCCCAACGACGACGGCGCCCAGGACGCAGCCGGCCTCAGCTTCTGGCTGACCAAGCCCGCGAACTGGAGCATCGAGCTGCGTGATGCCAAGGGCGAGCGCGTCGGCAGCTTCAGCGGAGAGGGCGCCTCCGGGCAGGTCACCTGGCCGGGCCTGGACGATCAGGGCAGGCCCCGGCCTGACGGCACCTACAGTGCGGTCGTCACGGCGACCAACGATCTCGGGAACGCCGCGGCGACGACCGTCAAGCTCGTGCTCGACACCGTGGCGCCGCAGCTGGAGTCCGCCGGCGCGGAGTACGACTGGTTCAGCCCGAACGGCGACGGCTGGGCCGAGACTGCCAAGGTCACGTACAGGGCCGCCGAGCGGGCCGCGACGCGCGTGTCCATCGTGGACGGCGCCGGCAAGGTGGAGCGCCGGCTCACCGAATGGCGCGACGCCAGCGCCGCTGAACAGTCGGCCACCTGGAATGGCCAGGTCACGGCCGGCGACGCGCAGACGCCGGCGCCGGACGGCGAGTACGCCTTCCTGGTCGAGTGCCGCGACGCCGCCGGCAACGTCTCGAGGAAGAAGGCGCCTGTCTTGGTGGACCGCACCGTGGGCCATCTGACGGCCGCGCCCGACACCGTCTCCCCCAACGGGGACGGCGTGAACGACTCCGCGACGCTCGCCTTCACGCTGACCCGCCCGGCGACCGTCAAGGTCACCGTCAAGGTGGCCGGCAAGGGCGTGCGTAGCTACGTGCTCGGGCAGCTTCCCGCCGCCGCCGGCTCCGTCGTCTGGGACGGTCTCACCGCGGACGGCGCTCCCGTGGCGAGCGGGCGCCTGACCTTCACCGTCTCGGCTACGTCGGCACTGGGCGGGAGCTCGGCGTCGGGCAAGCTCGCAGCCGACCTCGAGCGGCCGGTCCTCACGCCGGGCGCGGCCGCCCAGACCGTCAAGCTCGGCAAGAGCGCCAAGCTCACATGCACGGCGCAGGACGCCTTCAGCGAGGAGGTCCAGCTCGGGTACGTGGTCACCGACGCGGCCGGCCTGGTGGTCGCCTCCGGCACGAAGGGCTGGGTCGCGGTGGGGACGGCGGCCACGGTGACGTGGAAGCCGCCGCTCGCCGGCCTCTACAGCGTCACGTGGACAGGCGCCGATCGCGGCGGGAACCGGGAGCTGGCGCCCGCCGCCACGCTGCTCACGGTGCAGTAGGCGGTACTGCTTCGTCGCCGCCGCGAGGCGTGCTGGCGGCAGCGGCTTCGACGGACGCGACGTCGTCGGGCGCGGGCTCCTTTGTCGTCGCGATCTCCAGCACGACCTGGGTGTGCCCCGGTCGCGTGGCGAGCAGCACGCGTTCGGACAGCTGGAGCATGATGGTGAAGCCCATGCCCAGGCTCGCGGCGGTCGAGAACCCGCGGACCAGGGTGGCCCGGGGGAGGGTGTGGAAGTCGATGCCCGGCCCGTCGTCGCCGATCGCCACCTGCAGCAGGCCGTCCTTGGCAAACACCTGGTAGGTGCCCGCGCCGGCGTGCTTGAGGGCGTTGTCGAGCGCCTCGCTCACCGGCGTGATGAGGCTGCTGCGGTCCACGCGCCCGGGGTAGCGCGCCTCGGCAGCTTCGAGCACCTTCTGCCGGGCCTGCGCCGTCTGCGAGGCGGAGGTGAGAGCGGCGCGCTGAGTGAGCGGCTCGCCCAGCTCGGCCGGCAGCAGCTCGTCGGTGAGCAGGATGAGCTTGCCGCCGGTGACCGCGTCGAGCACGTCGACGTAGGCCCGGCGGATCTCCTCCTCCTGGTGGCGCAGGGCCTGCTCGGCGCGGCGCACCTCGGTCGTGTCCACCGCGGAGAGCGCCCACATGTCGTGCCCAGTCCGATAAGCCGTCAGGAACTCGTAGGCGTCTTCGGCCTCAACGTGCAGCTCGCGGCGCGTCACCGTCCCGGTGGCCACCGCGCCGACGACCAGAGAGAAGTAGGCGTCCAGGCGCTCGTCGTCCCCGAAGCCCTGGCTCATGCGGCGGCCCACGAGCGCGTCCCGTCCGCCGTCCCAGCGGGTCGCCAGCGTGGGGTTCACGTCGACGATCTCCAGATCCGGGCCGTAGTCGTCGCCCTGCAGGACGCGGAAGACGGCGAGGTCCTCGGTGGCGTTGTCGAACAGCCGGCGGTAGCGGCGCTCGCTCTCGCGGAGTTCCTCCTGCTCGCGCTGTCGCAGCAGGGCCGTCATGCCCATCTCGCCGAGCAGGCCGACGAAGTCGGCGAGGAAGGCGATGGACTTCCTGAGGCGCGCGTGCGAGAGCACGGGCACGCGCGCGAACGCCTCCATGTACGCAGCCTCGTCGAAGCCCAGGCGGCGGGCACGCCCGGCGAACACCGTTGGGTCCACCTCGTCGTCGTCGAAGAAGAACTGGCCGGTGAAGATGTTGGCCACGTGGTTCCCCCCAATCACCAGGGGGAACGCCACGTCCCAGAGCCCGTTGGCGCACCGGTAGGCGAAGTGGTCCGTACCCTCGAGTCCCTCTACAAGGCGCTGGTTGATGCGCAGGTCGCTCTCCAGACAGCCCGCGAGGGTGACGTGGTGGAGCCTGTGGAACTTCGTGCAGATGTCCTGCCAGCCGGAGGCGATGAGGACGTTGCCCTGCGTGTCGAGGACGGCGAGCGAGATGTCGAACGCCGCCGAGAGACTCTCGCAGATGCGCTGCACGCGCTCCAGATCGATGAGACTGGCAAGTGTCTGCGGCTCCACAGTCACACTCCGCCCCTTCCGCTCGGGCGCCGCCGGCGTGCGGCCGCGGCGCTGCCCCCATGCTCCCTTCGATACCCCCGGTCCGGCGCTCCGGAACACCCGTTCCCGACGATCTCCGGACGGAAACGCTTGACCGCCACCCGCCCGAGTCACTCCGCTGCCGGCGACCGCGGGGCGGCGAAGGCGCGCGAAAGCTGACGGAAGCGGTCGGCGGTCTCGGTGTCCACGGGGTGCGGTGAGTAGCGGGCAAGCTCGTACAGGCCGGCAAGTTCGACAACCGGCGATCCTGAGGCTCCGAGGCCGGCCGAAGGCGCGCCGCCGCCGGACCCGGCGGGCTCGTCCACTCGGCGCGGGGGCCCGTGCTGCAGGTCTGCGACCTGCAGCAGATACGAGCGCACCGTGGTCCCCACGGGCCGCGGGTGGCCGACGCGGGAGAGGCGGCGTTCCAGTCCCTCGTACTCGCGCCGCACCAGCTGGGCCGGAGTCGCCGGCGGGTTCCGGCGCGGCACAAGGCGGGCCAGCCGCCGCCGCACCCCGGCGACTGCGCCGGCGCTCACGTCACGCAGTGTCAGCACGGCCTCGCGCTCCTCCTCCACCTCGACGGGGGTCGAACCCCTGACGCGTCTGAGGGCGAAAGCCACGATGAGCAACGGTGCCGCCGCGGCGACCACCGCCACGGCGATGGTGAGTGCCGCGCGGGTCCAGGCGTACGCGCCGCCGCGCGGCGCTTTGGGCAGCGCCTGCAGGTGAGGGTCGTCACCTTGCGGTGGGTCCACCCTGGGCAGGTCGTGCAGGTGGAGCGACCCGAGCACCCACGAGAGCGCGCGCACGAGGCCGGCGCCGGCCCAACCGAGGACGAAGCCCAGCAACCCCAGAAGGTACTGAAGGACCTCGCCGGCCACGGCCAGGATCCACAGCAGGACGTCCACACGCAGGACGAGACTGAGGAGGGCGCCCGCGGCGACGACGCCTAGGACGACGCCGAGTACCGCCAGCAGCCAGTGCCAGGTCGTCGCCCTGTCCTCGTGCGCCGTGAGGGAGAGGGACTGCGCACGCGCCGCTGCCACCGAGAGGGCCCCGGCGACCAGCGACGCGACCACGGCTCCGCCTGCCCAGCCGGCGTGGGACCCTGCCAAGGCCGCGACCGCAAGCACGCAGCAGAGGAGCGCGAACGCCCGGACCGCCCGGCGAACAGCGTTGTCGGCCGAGATCCGCTCCCTTCCAAGCGAGATGCCGAGGTAGACGAGAAGGGCGGCGAAAGCGAGGGCACCGAGCGCGGCGACGACCGGGAGGTCGCCCTCCCACCCGCGTCCCGCGGCGAAGAACGCTGCGGCGATGACCAGCGTGAGCCCGGCCGCCGCAGCCCGTTCCCGGCGGCCGGGCTCACGCTGGGCGCCGCTGTGCGCGGCGAGCACGGCACCGATGAAGGTGCCGCCGGCGGCGCCGGCGATCCAGGCGGCACCGCTGCCCCCCGTGACGAGAGCGGCCAGGGAACCCGCCCAGGCGCCTTCTGTGACGGCTCCCAGCCCAGCCGGCGACAGCTCAGAGAGCCAGCGGGAGCGCACGGCAGGTCCTCCAGTCGAAGTCGGGCGGCACGACGGCGTCCACGAACGGCAGCTCCGCCGCGGACGGTCGCCCGACGAACACCACGGTGGTGGGGCGCCGGGTCCGCAGGCGAGTGAGCTCGGCTCTGCAGCGCGGCCGCAACGCCGGGACCACGAGCACGCAGTCGGCCGTTCCTCTCTCGTCGTCCGCCTCCGCCGCCAGCACCGGCGCGAAGTCGTCGGGCGGCAGCACGATCACGCGGGCCAGGGTCTCCAGCACTTCGTCCAGAGCGCCCTCCCGGGCCTCCACGTCGACCGCTTGCCAGTCTCCCGCGACGCGGGCGTTCGAGGCCAGGCCCACGGCGTGATCGCCGTCGGAGAACGCCGCGGCCAGTGACGCCGCGGTCACGCAGAGCAGCTCGACGCGTTCCGGGTCCACGCCCTGCCAGGCCCGCTCGTACACCGCCGTGTCCAGGAGCAGCCGGACGGCCGCGAGCGAGGTCGGCTCGAACTCGTTGGTGTGCAGGTGCCCGGTGCGCGCCGTGGCGCGCCAGTTGACGTGGCGCAGCGGGTCTCCCGGAAGGTACGGCCTGGTCCCGTGAGGGTCGGCCGGGTCGCGCGCCAGCGAGCGAGCGGCCGCGGACTCGACGAGCGGCCGCCCGGTCAGCAGCTCCAGACCGGGCACCTCCAGGACCTTGGGAAGCACAAGCAGCCGGCTGCGCTCCTCCTCCTCCCGTACGACGCCGGCGATCCCGAACGGGTCGCCGGCCTCAAGCGTCGCCGGACCGAACCAGTGGACGCCGCGCTGCGTGCAGTCGACGTGGTAGTGGCGGCGCACGCGCTCGTACCAGCGGAGCGAGAGCGTCTGCGTGAGCCGCTGGCAGTCCGCCCAGCGCACCGGCTCCAGCGTGAACCCGTGGGGCTCGAGCCCGAGCGGCCAGTCGTCGCGCAGGCGGAGCCAGACCAGCGGCAGGAGCTTGCCGTTGGTGAGCGAGATTGTGACGGTGACACGGCCACCCCATCCGACCACGCTTCGGTCGGGAGTGCGCGCAAAGGTGAAGGCCCGGAACACACGGCGTCGCGTGATCAGCACCAGTGCGGCGAGCAACGCGACGGCCAGGGTGGCGAAGACGAGCGCCCCGGAACGCAGGGCTGTGGCTGCGACCAGCCCGGCGAGCGTCGCCCAGAGAACAGTCCTCAGACGCACCCTGTCTCCCGGTCAGTCGCGAGGTGCCGCGGCCGACGCCTCGGCGGGCACGGGAACGCCGGTGGTGAGCCCGGCGAGCACATCGTCCGGGTCGCGACGCTCCACGGCGGCGTCGCGGGACAGGATGAGCCGGTGTGCCAGGACGGGGACGGCGAGGCGCTGGACGTCGTCGGGGGTCACGAAGTCGCGCCCGTCGAGCGCGGCCCATGCCTGAGCCGCGTGGAGCAGGGCGAGGGAGGCCCGTGGGCTGGCGCCGAGCCGCAGGAGTGGCGTCTCGCGCGTCGCACGTGCGAGGGCGACCACGTAGCCCGTGACGTCGTCGGCCACGTGGACCTCGCGGACGGCGGCGCGCGCCGCCGATATGCCGTTCGCGGCGCCCGCTGCGCGTACGTCAGCGAGCGGATCGGCCGCCCGGAAGCGGGCGAGCATCGCCGTCTCCTCCTCACGGCTTGGGTAGCCCATGCGCAGCCGCAGGAGGAACCGGTCCAGTTGAGCCTCAGGCAGCGGGAAGGTGCCCTTGAGCTCGACGGGGTTCTGCGTGGCGAGGACGAGGAACGGGTCGGGCAGGGGGTGCGTGCGTCCGTCCACGGTCACGCCCCGCTCCTCCATCGCCTCGAGGAACGCCGACTGGGTGCGCGGGGTGGCGCGGTTCACCTCGTCGGCGAGGACGACGTTGGCGAAGACCGGACCAGGGCGGAAGGCGAAGTCTCCGGCACGCTGGTCGAACACCAGGGAGCCGGTCACGTCGGCCGGCAGCAGGTCGGCCGTACACTGCAGTCGCGCGAAGCTCAGTCCGAGGGCCGCCGCGAACGCGCGCACGAGCAGTGTCTTGGCCACGCCCGGCACGTCGTCGATGAGCACGTGTCCCCCCGCGAGCAGCGCGGTCATGACCAAGCGCGTCTGGTCGGCCTTGCCGACGATGACGCTCCCGACCTGCTCGCCGACCGCCCTGCCGAGCTCGGCGGTCGCCGCGATCCCGTTCTGCGCCATGGCCCCTCCGCATGGGTCGCGTGTCGGGTAGTAGCCTACTCCTGTGCGGGGTTTTCATCCGCGCTTGCTGGGGACACAATCCCCGCAGTGAGCTCGGCCCGCCGCCCGCGAGGTTGCGGGCAGGTGGAAGGAGGGGTCAGATGGCTGCTGCGGGTGGGTCGAAGAAGAACGGCGGCAGGACCGGGACGGCCGCGGCGAAGACACGCGGGAAGGCCGCGACCAAGGCGCCGGCGCCGTCCTTCACGTCACGGGCGCGCCGCTCTGAGCTGCCGAGCGCCGGGCAGATGCGCAAGCACACGCGCGAGGAACGGCTGCTCATCGGCCGCGCCGCGCGCCAGCGCACGCCGCGCGAGGCGCACGGCGACTGGGCGCCGGCGGCAGACCGGCCGGACCCCATCGCCCTGCTCGAGGAGCAGGGCGAGACGCGCGTGCCTGAGCTGGTCCCCATCCGCCACGGGCGCATGGCGGTCTCGCCGTTCGCCTTCTACCGCGGCGGCGCGCTCATCATGGCGGCCGACCTCGCGTCCACACCAGACTCGGGCATCGTGGCGCAGCTCTGCGGCGACGCGCACCTCTCCAACTTCGGCGTGTTCGCGTCGCCCGAGCGTCGCATGCTCTTCGACATCAACGACTTCGACGAGACGCTGCCGGGCCCGTGGGAGTGGGACGTCAAGCGGCTCGCGGCCAGCTTCGAGGTGGCCGGTCGCGAGCTCGGCTTCGCCGTGGGCGACCGGCGGGGCGCTGTTCTGGCTGCGGTGGCCGAGTACCGGCGGGCCATGCGCGAGGCCGCCGACATGGGTGTGCTGGAGGCCTGGTACTCGCATCTCACCGCCGACGACGTGATGGCCATGGTGGACGAGGAGGTGCGCGGCGGACGCCTCACCCCGAAGGAGGGGGTCCGCGCCCACAAGGTCGTGGAGAAGGCCCGGTCCCGAGTGCACCGGCGTTCTTTCGAACGGCTCGTCCACGTGGTGGACGGCGAGCTGCGCATCGCCCCCGACCCCCCGCTGATCGTGCCCATCGACGACCTCGTGGCGCCGGAGGCCAGGCGTGAGGAGACCGAGGACTGGATGCTGCTTCTCGTCGATGCGTATCGGGCGTCGCTTTCCGACGCGCGCCACCCGCTCGAGGAGTTCCGCTACCTGGACACGGCCCGCAAGGTGGTGGGCGTGGGCAGCGTGGGCACCCGCTGCTACATCGACCTCTTCATCGGCCGCGACATGGGCAATCCTCTGTTCCTGCAGACCAAGGAGGCCCCGCCGTCCGTCCTGGAGCGGTTTCTCGGGGCCAGCGAGTTCAGCAACAGCGGCCGTCGCGTTGTGGCCGGGCAGCGCCTGATGCAGGCGGCCAGCGACATCTTCCTGGGCTGGCTGCGCTACAAGGACCAGGACGGCGAGACGCGCGACTACTACGTGCGCCAGCTGCACGACTGGAAAGGCGCCGTGGAGATCGAGAACATGCGTCTGGGTGGCGCCATGCTGTACGCAAGGCTCTGCGGCTCGACCCTGGCCCGCGCCCACGCGCGGGCCTGTGACCGCGTCGCCGTGGCCTCGTACCTAGGTAAGGGCGACACCTTCGACCAGGCCGTGGCCGACTTCGCGCGCGAGTACGCCGACCAGAACGAGCGCGACTACGAGAGGTTCATGAAGGCCATCGCCTCCGGGCGGCTCGAGGCCGAGCCCGGCCGCTGAGGCGGCGAGGGCGGGGCGGCGCTTCCGGCCGCCCCGCCCTCGCCGCCGGCCGTCCGTCAGGCCGTCAGGCCTCTTCCACGCGCCGCGGCCGCTTCACCAGCCACACGATGATGGCGATCACCGTGACGGCGGCGATGCCGAGCACGATCCAGATCCAGTTCGAGCCTCCGGCGCCGGACGTGGTCGTGGTCTCGGCCACCTTGGGCTGCAGGTCCTGGTACGTGGTGCGGGTGAGGTTGAAGAAGGGCGCTCCGTCGCCGGGCGGGACCAGCGCGTAGCCCGTCCATTCGGCGGTGTTGTACGCCTCCAGATTGATGTTGTACCACATGATGATGTACGGGCTGTCGCGGTACAGGATGTCCTGCATCCGGTGCACGATCTCGGCGCGCGCCGTGGGATCCGACGGGTCTTCGGGGTTCACGGCCGCCAGCTGGTCCTTGTAGAGCTGGTCGTAGTCCGGGTTCGAGTAGTTGCTGTCGCCCCAGTTGAGGATCTGCGTGGTGGTGAACGTCGACAGCATGAAGCCCGGGTCGATGTCGCCGCGCCAGTTCCACATGAAGATGTCGTCGTCGCCGTTGTCGTAGGCCTGGTCGCTGAAGGCGCCCTCGTCCATGATCTCGAGGTCGAGCTTGATGCCCACGTCCGCGGCGTAGGAGACGATCTTCTTCGCGGCGGCCTGGTCTTCGGGGTACTCGTTGAAGGCCGCGTAGCGGAACTCGAGCTTCTCGCCCTTGACGTTCTCGCGCACGCCGTCACCGTCGGCATCGGCGTAGCCCGCTGCTTCGAGGATCTGCTTGGCCTTCTCGGGGTCGTAGGTGTACTGCTGGTCCTCGGGCACCTCGTAGTGCCAGATGCCCTGCACGGGGGAGATGAGCGACGTGCCGGGGATGGCGAGCCCGCTCATCGCGGTGGAGACGATGGACTCCTTGTCGATCGCGTAGTTGAGCGCCTGGCGGATGGCGACGTCTTTGAGCAGCGGGTTGCCCTTGGACTTGGGGTCGTCCCACACGTTGAAGCCCAGCTCGTGGAAGCCGATGGCCGGCGACTTGCTCACGGCGGTGCCGGGCTCCTGCTTGAGCACGTCGTAGTAAGAGGCCGGGAACCCCATGATCGCGTCGAGCACCCCGGCCTTGTAGTCCTCCACCATGGAGTCGGCGTTCTGCGAGAACACGTACCAGAACTCGTCCACCTTGGGCGGGCCGCCCAGCTCCTCCGGGTAGTCGGGGTTGGGGAGCAGCTGGATCCACTTGTCCTTCTTGATGTCGCCGAGGCGGAAGGGGCCCGAGCCGACGAGCGGCAGGCCGGTGACCGTCTCCATGTCCTTGTCGGGCACCTTGCTCCAGATGTGCTCGGGCAGGATGGGAATGTACAGTCCCAGCATGCCGGCGTTGGGCTTGTCGCAGGTGATGACGAGCGTGGTGTCGTCGGGCGCCTCCACCTTCTGCACGCCGTCCAAGTACTGGATGTAGGCCCACTGCTCCGTGTCCAGGATCCAGTTGTACGTGAAGGCGGCGTCGCCGGCGGTCATGGGCACGCCGTCGCTCCACTTCATGTCGGCGCGGGTGGTGAAGGTCCAGACCTTCGCGTCGGGCGAGACGGTCCACGAACTGGCGAAGTCCGGTGTGACCTTGTAGTCCTGGTCGTACCAGGTGAGGAAGTCGTAGCAGAGCCGAAAGGCGTCCCAGGTGGAACCGCTCCAGTTCGCGAACGGGTTGAAGCCGTCGTACACCTCGGTGGTGCCGAGGCGGTAGATGACCTTGCCGGCGTCGAGCGAGGCCGAGGAGTCGGGCTCCGGAGAGGTGTACGGCATCGGCGACGCGGACTCCCCGAGCGCGGCGAGTGGCGCCGCCAGCAGCGCCAGGAGCGCGGCGGCCAGGATGACGAGGACGACGGTGCGCTTCATGCGATCAGCTCCCCCTCTGCGTGCCCGGCCGGCGCCGCTGCTGCACGTGCGTGCCGGGCCTCTCGGTCCGCGGCCGGACTCGTGCCCCCGCCGGTCGCCTTCCCCATGGCACTAGGGTACGGTTGCGACGCGCGGGGCTCAAGCCGCCGGGGCCGGGCCAGCAGAAGCTGGCCCGGCCCCGGCGGGCGCCGCGATCGCTGCCGGTACCGGCGGAGCGCCGCCCGGCCTCACGTCACTGCGGTTCCGGCACGTAGTCATTCACGAAGCGCACGCTTATGGTGTGCGGCCCTGTGGAGCGCTCCCCGAGGGGGCGCGGCGCATCAGGGGGTTCGCACTATGAGGATAGGGGAAAGCCATGCTCATGGCGTTGACGCTGCGGGTCCGCACGGCGGACGGCGTCTCGCCGCAGGAGAGGTGGAGCGATGGAACTCATCATCCAGCACACGGTGCGCGACTTCGACGCCTGGAAGCCGGCCTTCGACGAGCACGAGCCGACCCGGGCGAAGTACGGCTGTCTCGGTCACACGATCTTCCGCGGCGGTCGAGGCCGGCAACGACGTGACGGTGATCACCTCGTGGGAGTCCCGGGAGCGGGCCGAGGAGTTCACCCGCGACCCGTCGTTGCAGGAGACCATGCAGCACGGGGGGGTCGTCTCGGAGCCTCGCGTCCAGTGGGTAGAGTCAGTGGAGACCGTGTCGTACCCGGCACGCCGGGCGGCGTAGACGGGCGCAGATTTGGACGAACGCCGCGGGCGGCCAACACGGCGGCCCGCGGCGTTCGTCCGCCTGAGGGCGGCGGTCGCTCGTGGGCAGCCGTGACGGCTCCCCGCCGGGAGGCGGCGAGGCCGGCGTCGACGCCGCTCCCTCACATCCCTGCCGGCCGCCGCCCTGCGCAACGCCGTTCGACCGCGCTCCGCGGGGGAAGAGACCCGGTAGACGGCACTCCGGCAGCGTGCCGTGGCCGGCAATGACCGGGGAGAGGGGAGACCATGATCAAGGCACTGAACGTCACCATCATCGTCCTGTGCGGCATCGTCGGGGCCTGGGTGGGCTACTGGATCGGGTACGCGGCGGGCTGGAGCGAGAACGCCGTATGGCCGTCGACGATCGGCGGAGGCACCGGCGCCATCATCACGTCGATCGTCGTGTCGGTGGCGTTCGTGGCCGCCTCCGCTCTCGCCATCGCCCTGGTCCCCCAGCGCGGCGTCCGCGACGTCCTGGAACACGGCGTGCCTGCGGAGGCCACCGTGCTGCGCGTGGCGGAGACCGGCGCCGTGAGGTGGGCGCGCGAGGGCAGCCGTCACCAGGTGGTGTGCGACCTTGAGGTGTGTCCGCGGGACCGCCCTGCGTACCGGGCGCGGACGACCCAGTTCGTCGGCCCGGTCGTGGAAGGCGTCCTGCGCCCGGGCGCCACGATCGTGGTGACGTACGACCCGGACCATCCGTCGCACGTCGCCATAGATGAGCCATTCTCCCGCGCGGCGTGAGGCGGGCGGCGCACCTCACCTGGGCCGCTCGTCCGTGGTTCAATCGGCGCCTCCTCCACCTCCTCCGCCTCCACCTCCGCCGCCGCCGGAGAAGCCGCTTGAGGAGCCGGATGAGCCGCCGGACGAACCGCCGCCGGACGACGGCGGCGAGGCGGCGATCACGGCGGCGCTCAGACCCTGGGAGAACGAGGACACGGCGCCGACGGCGTCCCCGAAGGTGGCCGCGCCCGCCGGCGACGCGAACCAGAAGACGTCCTGGAGCCCTCCGTCCTCCAGGACCTCCGGCACGCTCAGGCGCATCTGCGCCAGGACCTTGCGGGCGATGCCGAACACCACGGCGCACACGAGGTACTGCTCCCACAGGACGACGGACTCGGGTGGCTTCTCGTGCAGGCGGCCGAAGTCGCGCAGGTAGCGGCGGAGCGCCCGGAGCCGCGCGTACAGCTCGGCCGCGTCCCGCGAGCGGCGCCGCATCACCCCCGAGAAGAAGGCGAGCACGACGAGGAGCGCCGCCGGCACGAGCAGCCAGGGGTCTGCCCAGGCCGCCATGGCGAACGTCACGGCCGCTGCCGCGAGGGCTGCGGCGGCGGCCTGCGCTACGTGCCTGCCGCCGCCTCTCTCGCAGGAACCCCAGCTTCTCGGCGCGTCTCTCCACGCCGCCGCGCCAGCGCTCCACGCCGGAGCGGAACTTCGCCGGGCGGCGCTTCGCCCAGGCCTGCAGCTCGGAGAGCGTGAGCGAGTCCTCCTCGGCGATGTCGCCGAACAGCAGGTCGATGAGCGGCGCCGTGAGCTCGTCCACGCGTGTCGACGTTGTCGACCTTGAGCGTCAGGCGCAGGTCCGGGCCGGCGCGCCCGGGACGCGGCGCGCGCGCGCCGCGTCCCGGGCGCGCGTCGCTCGGGGGCGATGCTCACCACCCGCCTGACGGCCAGGTCGAGCAGCGTCGCGGTCAGGTCGGCGTCGGTGACGCGGCGCCCCATGCGCCAGAGCACGTCTGCGAGGGCCGGTGGCAGGTCAGCGGGTGGATTGCGGAGGTAGCGCTGCGGAAGCGCGGCCGGTACTCGCGGCCGTTGAGCACGAACACGACGAGCCACACGACCAGGGCGGCCACAGCTGCGGCGGCCGCGACCGGGCGGGCGATCCGCCTGTCGCGCTCCTGCTCGTGCGATCTGGGCACGGGCCGCGGCACGCTGCCCGTTCGCCTGCGCCGCGAGGACTCGCTCGGTCCTGAGGACGCTCTCCGTCACCTCGATGGGGATCTCCTCGGCTTCGGAGAGGCAGGTCCGCGGGGAAGAGCTCGCGGACTTCCACGAACGTCCGCTGGCGGCAGATCGTCGACCGCCAGCGCGACGGAGCCGTCCTGCCGAATCGTCAGCACCCCGTTCAGCGGGCCGTGGCCCCAGGCGCGTACGCCGGCGCGCGTCGCGCCGTCCGGCAGGGCGACGACGGCGCGCACCTCGCCGATAGGCACTTCCCAGCCGCGGCCGACGAGCTGCCACTCGAGCTCTCCGGCGTCCGCCCAGCGTTCGGCCGCCCGGCGGCATTCCAGCGAAAGGTGAAGTGGGCGGCCGTGTCGTCAAGGCCGGCGAACGCCTCGATACGCGTCGACCGGACCGATGAAGTCCGCGAACGCGTCGGTGACGCGGTAGTAGCCGGCCGGCCGCTCCTCCGGGGCGATGGAGGTCCACGGCGACGGGGTGGGGTCGGCGCCGGCCGGCGTCTCCCGCGGCGGTCCGGCCGCCGGCGTCCAGGCCGACGGCAGCCGCTTGAGCGGGCGGCCATCAGGCCCCGTCACGCCCAGGACCGAGATCTCGTGGCCGCTCCACGGGATGTCGCGGAACACGCGCGTGTAGTGGCCGTGGAAGGTGTAGCTGAAGCGCTCCTCGCTCGAGAGGGTCCCGTCACTGAGGACGGTGTCCCTGATACGCAGCGCATCGATGGAGTACGACTTGCGCTGCGACGGCACGATCCAGGCGAACACCGCGACGAGGACCGGGTGGCCACGAGGGCGACGACGACTGTCCACCCCACGCACCCGATCCTCGCCTTGCCGTCCACCGCGCCTCCGCTCCGACGAGCCCTGCCGCGGGCGGCGGGCCGGCCCGCCTGACTGCTCCGCTCCGGCGGGCAGGCAGTACTCTAGGCCGTCTGGCCCCCGGGCGGGAAGGCGAAGACAGCCTTGACCGCCCCGTTCCTGCCCTTCTGCTTGGCGGTGAGCAGAGCGTCACGGTAGTCGTCGAGGGCAAAACGGTGCGTGACCAGCTGTGGCAGCCGCAGGCGGCCACTCTCCAGCAGGCCGAAGAAGTGCTCGAAGGCGTGCGCTCTCCGCCCCTCGAACTCCTCGACGCCGAAGGCGTTGGACCCGACCAGCTCGATCTCCTTGAAGTACTGCGGCGTCCACTCGAACCTCTTCGGCTTGCTGACGCCGGTGATGACGATGCGCGCCCGTGGGCGCGCGACGCGCAGGCCGGCCTCGAGAGTCGCGGCGGAGCCGATGCTGTCGTAGACGACGTCGACGCCGCCGTGCAGCCACAGCGGCCCGAAACGCGGCTTGATGGGCCGCTCGCCGGTGATGCTCGCCACCTCACGCACGAGGTCCTCAGTGGTGCCCGAAGGTACCACCCAGCGCGCGCCCAGGGCGCGCGCCATCTCGCGCTGGTAGGGGTAGCGGGCCACGGCCACGATAGCGGTCCCGGGGTAGGCCGCGCGCAGGAAGCCGATGGCCAGCAGACCAAGGGCCCCGCAGCCGTACACCAGCGCGATGCCGCCGTCGGGCGGCGGGGCCTTGAGCACGGCGTGCATGCTCACCGAGAAGGGGTCGGCCACGACGGCCGTCTCGAAGTCCACGCCGTCGGGGATGCGGAACAGCTGCGACTCGTGTGCGGGGAGCAACGGGGCGAAGCCGCCGCCGGCGTCGCGGCAGTTGCCGGTGTGCATGGCCGGCGAGAGGCGGCCGTCGGCGAAGTGCTCGCAGAGGAAGTAGTGCCCGTCACGGCAGGCCGGGCACGGCTGGTCGATGCCTCGCGGCGCGCACGACAGCCACGGGTTGAGCGCCACCCTGTCGCCGGGCCGCACGCGCGTCACGGCCGGCCCCACCTTCTCCACCATCCCCACAGCCTCGTGGCCGGGGATGAACGGGAAGGAGATATAGCCGCTGAGGGGGTTGTCCATCTCCGCGTCGATGAAGATGAGCTTGGTGTCGCTGCCGCAGATGCCGCACAGCGCCGTGCGCACCACCGTCCAGTCGTCGAAGCAGACGACGGGCTCGGGGACCTCTTTGAGCTGGGTCGGTGCCGTCGGGCCGAGAAACGCTTTGGTGCTGACCCTGCCGGCGGCCATGGCCGACACGATGCGCGGCAGGTCGTAGTCGAAGACGACTGCCTTCATGGTGCGGCCTGGCTCCGCGGCCGCCGGCGACGGGGCCGCCGCCGCTCCCGCGCTCCTCTTTGCCCGTCGCCCCTCCGGGCGCAGCGGGACGTACCCGTGGGACTCGTACCACGCGATCGCCTTGGCCAGCGCCTCGCGCGCCGGCGCCGGCGCGTACCCGAGCTGGCGCATCGCCTTCGCCGAAGAGAAGGTCTCGCGGTGTGTGGAGAGACGGGCGCTGGTCGGCGTGGCGACCGGCGTATGGGAGCGGTCGAGCCGCGCCCAGGCGACGTCGGCGTACCCCCAGCCGACGGCGACGGCGTGTGGGATGCGCCGCGTGGGCGCCGGCACGCCGGAGAGCTCGGCAAGCAGCTCGAGCAGCTGCCGCAAGGTCATGCTGTCGCCGCCCAGGATGTACCGCTCGCCGACGATGCCCTTGCGTGCGGCGAGCAGGTGGCCGGCGGCCACGTCGTCTACGTCGACGACCGTCAGCGTCGTGTCGACGTAGGCCGGCATGCGCCCGTTCAGGAAGTCGACGATCATGCGGCCGGTCGGCGTCGGCTTGTAGTCGCCGACGCCGACCGGCGCCGCCGGGTTCACGATGACGATCGGCGCGCCCTCCCCGGCGAGGCGGCGCGCCTCTTCCTCGGCGAGGTACTTGGAGCGCTTGTAGTCGCCGAGCATGTCGGCGAACGACACCGGCGTCTCCTCGTCGCCGGCCGATCCGTCCGCGGGCTGTCCCAGGGTCGCGATGGAGCTGGTGTGGACGATGCGCGCGGCTCCGGCCCTCCAGGCCGCGCGCAGCGCGTTGCGCGTGCCGTCCACATTGGTCGCGACGAACTCCTCCCAGTCGTGTCCCCAGAACGTGTACAGCGCGGCCACGTGGTAGACCTCGTCGCAGCCGTGGCAGCCGCGCTCGAGGGCCTCCGCGTCGCCAAGATCCCCGGTGACGATCTCCACGGGCAGGCCGTCGAGCAGGCGGGTGTCGCCGCCGCGCCGTACGAGGACCCGCACCTCCGCCCCTCGGCGAGCAGGCGCCGGACCACGGCGCTGCCGACGAAGCCGTTGCCGCCTGTCACGAACGCACGCATGGGTCCTCCTCGCCGTCGATCTCCTCGAGCACGGCGGCCACGAAGTCGGCCGCGCGGGCCATGAACGCACCGCTCACGGTGTCCGGCGTGTCGTCGGGGCGGTGCCAGTGTGGCAGCGACCCTTCCCGCGGGTCATATCCGGCCAGGCACAGAGCCCGGTAGCCGAGCCGTCGCAGCCCGGTCACCTCGTCCTCCAGCGGCAGCTCGGCCGGCTCCGTGGCGAGCCCGGGGCGCCGGGCGGCGGCGCGCACGACCGTCGCGAGCAGCGCGGGTTCGGGGCGCACGTGGTCGCAGAGCCCCTCGCGTGTGAGGTAGGTGAGGCGGCCGCTGCCGAGGCCCTCGAGGCCGATGAAGTCGGCCGCACGCATGGCGGCCGGCTCCTGCGCCAGCAGGGCGACGAGGCCGGCATGGTCGGTCTCCTCGGCGCCGGTGAACGCCAGGACGACCTCGGTCCGCTCCAGCGGGCGCGCCGCCAGGCGGCGCGCGACCTCGAGCGCGACGGCGACGCTCGCGGCGTTGTCGTGAGCGCCGGGCGAGTAGGGCGCGCGCCAGTCCCGCAGGAGGGTGATGAGCATCCCTACGGCGTACGCCGCGGGCACGAGCGAGGTGTACCACAGCACGCCCGGGCGGCTCTTGCGCGTCGTTCGGGACGCGAGCCCTGTGGCGGCGCCGGCCGCGTACAGCGCGCCCGGCGCCGCCAGCATGGCCACTGTGAGCCAGGTGAGCCGTTCGAGCTGCCGGACTGCGCCCGCGCGCCACGCGAGGCGTGAGCGGTTGGTGTCGAGGTGGGCGAGCAGCACGACCCGGCCGACCGGGACGCCCGACGGCGCGAGCGTTGCGACCACGTTGCCGCTGCTCACCTTCGGCAGCAGCGGCCCCAGCGGGCTGCGCGACAGGCGGATCGCCCGCCACAGGAGCGGTGCGGACGGCAGGGCGAGGCCGGCGGCCGCCAGGCGACCTGCCCGGCCGAACGGGTACGCGGCGACGGCCAGGAGCGACAGCGCCACGCTGGCCAGCGGGAACACGTTCTGGTCGCGGACGGCGCGGAAGGTCGTACGGGCGGCGGGCAGGCCGAGCGCGGCCAGGCGGGCGGCCACGTAGTCGCCGGCCGCCCGCTCCGCGCTGGTCCCCGTGCCCCGCGGCCCGATGCGCCCGGCGAGCTCCTCCACGTCGGCGAGCATCGACGCGGCGGGTGCGAGCTCCGCCTTGCCCGCCGTGCGTCGTACTGCGACGGCGGCAGCTCTCACTGCGACAAAGCCTGTCTGATGAGGTGCCCGCTCTGCCGCCACACCCTGCCGCGCACGCTCTCGGCCTCGGTCATCACGGCGTCGAAGGCGGCGGCGACGGCCGTCACCTCCTCGTCGCCGATGACCAGCGGCGGCAGCAGCTTGATGATGTTCACGTCGGGGCCGCCGACCTGGGTGAGGATGTGGTGGTCACGCATCAGCGACATCACCACGAGCTGCGCGAACAGCCCCTTCTGAGCCGCCTCCGCCGCCGTCCAGGCGGCCTTGAGCGTCAGCGCCCTGGGAGGCCGGAACTCGACGCCGATCATCAGGCCCCTGCCGCGCACGTCGGCGATCATCTCGTGGCGGTCCTTGAGACGGGCGAGCTCCGCGAGCAGGCGCTCGCCCGTCTCCGCCGCCCGTTCCACCAGCCGCTCCCGGTCCAGCACGGCCAGGCTGGCCAGCCCGGCCGCCATGGCCAGCTCGTTCTCCCCGAAGGTGGTCGTGTGCACCTGGCAGCGGTCGAGCCGTCCGTACACCTTGTCGTACAGGCTCCGGCGCATCAGCAGTGCGCCGACCGGTATGAACCCCCCGCCCAGCGACTTGGCGAGCGTCACCATGTCGGGTTCCAGCCCCCAGTGCTCCAGTGAGAGAAAGCGCCCGGTGCGGCCCATGCCGGCCTGGACCTCGTCGCAGACGAACACCGTCCCCGCCTCGCGGCAGAGGCGCTGGGCCTCCGGCAGGTAGCCGTCCGGCGGCACGTACACGCCCTTGCCCTGGATGGGTTCGACCACCAGCGCAGCCACGTCGCCCTTGCGCAGTTCCCACTCCAGAACGTCGGTGTCTCCCATCGGCACGCAGTCGAAGCCGGGCATGAGCGGTCCGAAGCCCTTGCGGAACTGCTCGCCGCCGTTGCACGACAGGGTGCCGAGCATCACTCCGTGAAACGCGTGCTGCAGGTACAGCACACGCGGTCGCCCGGTCGCCCCGCGCGCGAACTTGAGCGCCGTGTCCACCACGTCCGAGCCGTCGTTGCCGAAGAAGGCGATGTCGAGGCCGGTCGGCATCTTCGCCGCAAGTTCCTCAGCCAGCAGCCCGGCCAGAAGCGGGCAGTCCATCTCGACCATGTTGGGACGCTGCAGGGAGAGCGCCTCCTCGAGGGCAGCACGGACCACGGGGTGGTCCCGCCCGAGGTTGTACACGCTGTACCCGGCGATGAGGTCCAGGTACCGGTCGCCCGCTCGGTCCCAGAGATAGGCGCCTTCGCCGCGGACCCAGACCCTGTCGAAGCCGATGATGGGCAGGACGCGCGCCAGAAGGGGGTTCACGTGGCGCGCGTACAGGTCGTACTGGTCGGCCTGGCGTCGTGCGATGGTGTCGGCCAGGGAGAACGTGACGCCTCGTTCGCCCATGGGGATGCCCACGGTCCGCTCGCTATCCATCGACCCTCCCTGCCGCATCGCCGCGCCGGTGGTCCGGCCTACGCCATCATGCGCCCTATCTCGCGCAGCGTCTCGAGCATGTCGGCGGGCAGCGCGGGCGCCTCTCTGCCGGCCACGTGACAGCTCCAGATGAGGTGCGACACGCGCTCGATGACCTCGGCGGCGTTGGCCGCCTGCCGCAGGCTCGTGGCGGCCACCACCAGGCCGTGGTTCTGCAGCAGGACGGCGCTGCCGTCTCCCAGGGCGTCGCGGGCCGCCAGGGCGAGCGCCTCGCTGCCGGGCATGATGAACGGCACCCGCGGGATGTCGCCGAAGAAGGCCGCCTCGGTGGTCACCGGAGCGAACGGGATCCCGGCCATGCCGAGGATCGTCGCGTAGGCGGCGTGGGCATGCACGACGGCCTCGATCTCGGGGCGCGCCTGGTAGATCACGCAGTGCAGCAGCCGTTCGCTGGACGGGGCCGGCGCCTCGGGGTCGGCGGCGTTGCCGTCGAGGTCCACGCGGACCATCATATCCGGCGTCAGCCGTCCTTTGAAGAGCTGGCTCGGCGTGATCCAGAGTCTCGGCTGTGCCCGGGATACGGGCGCTCACGTTGCCGCCGGTCGCGGTCAGGAGTTCGGCGGCGAAGAGCTCCTCGGCGGTGCGCGTTACCTCCTCGCATACTGCCGCGGAGACCGCGTCGAGGCCAGGCTTCGCGCGCGCGGCGCCGGTGACGGCGACCCCGGCGAAGGCGTCGGCCGGCGCGGCCGGCACGGGCGTGGAGAGGTCGGCGCCCGTCGCCGGATCGGCGCCGCGCGCGGTGCCTGCGGCGAAGTCGATGCCGCCGACCTCCCGCCGTGCGGCGCCGTACAGCCGCACGAAGTCCTTCTGCACGCGCTGCATGCCCATGGCGGCGCGCACGTCGCCGCTGAACGACAGACGCCCCGTCATGGCCGCCTTGTTGCCGTTGAGGCGGCCGTCCAGGATGGCGTCGAGCACCTCGCCCCTGGCCTTCAGCCGGACCTTCGCCGGCTCCGGCGGCGGGCCCATGCCGGAGACGACCCGGCCGTCCCCGAAGCCGATGTGGAAGTGCAGGTCGAAGTCGCTGACCGTGTACTGCGAGACGACCGACTTTTTCGCGGCGAAGGCGAGGAGCGCCTCGTCGGTCGCGGCCCGCGTGACGAACAGGCTCAGGACGCGCTCCATCTGGGCGGCCGCGCCGGCGGCCGGCGCCGCCGTCGCGGCGAAGTCGGCCGGCCGCACGGCTGCGGCCGCGACGGGCGCTCGCACCGCCTCTCCGGACCGTCCGCAGCTTGGCTCTTCAGCCGGCCGCGCCCGCCCGAGGTCCGTCACGTCCGGGGCGGCGCCGGCCACGAGGGCCGCCACGGTGGCCGCGTCGGGCGCCTGACGCGGCACGTCCCAGGAGAACCCGGAGAGCGTCTCCGGGTTCAGAACGTTCAGGGGAGCCCGGCCGGCGGCCATGCGGCGCAGATCTGCCGCGACCGTGCGCCCCTGGTGGCCGCCGACCTCCACCGTGTTGCCGCCGACGTGGGGCGTGGCGATGACGTTCGAAAAGGCCAGGAGCGGATCGTCGGCGGCCGGCGGCTCCACCGGGAACACGTCGAACGCGGCCCCACCCAGCCGTCCTTCGCGGAGCGCCGTCAGCACTGCCGTCTGATCCACCAGACCGGCCCGGGCCGTGTTCACGAGCAGCGCGCCGGTCTTCATGAACGCGAGCCGGGACGTGTCCATCAGCCCGCGCGTGTCGTCGGTGAGCGGCGCGTGCAGGCTCACGATGTCGGCCGCTGCCAGCAGCTCGTCCAGAGGAGCCGGAGCCGCGTCAGCGAGCCTGATCTGTGCCTCGTCAACGAACGGGTCGTGGACGAGCACGCGAGCGCCGAAGGGCGCGAGGCGCCGCGCCACGGCGCGGCCCACGGCGCCGAAGCCCACGAGCCCGACCGTCCGCTCCCACAACTCGTGTCCCAGCAGTGCCTCGTGGGCCTGCCCCATGCGGCCCATGTCGCCGGCCTCGCCGCCGGGCGTGCGCAGGAACGCATCCGCGGCCACGAGGCGGCGCGAGAGCGCCAGCATGAAGGCGACGGTGAGGTCGGCGACGGCCTCGGCGTTGCGTCCGGGCGCGTACAGGACTGGGATGCCCAGCGCCGTGCAGGCCGCCAGATCCACGTTGACGGCCCGGCCGCGGCACGACGCGACCACACGCAGGCCCGGCAAGCGGACCAGGGCCTCCGCGTCGGCGATATCCACCTCGGTGATGAAGACGTCCACGCCCTCGAGGGCCTCGACGAGGTCGTCGCCCGTGAGCAGGCGGAGCTGCTCGCGGTAGCCGGCGTGAGTGACCTCGCCGAGGGCGCGCAGCTCTGCCAGGGCGATGTCGTCGAGGTCGGCGGTGGCGAGGATGCGCAGTGACCGGCGCCTCGGCGCGACGAGCGGCCGGGCGGCGGCGTCCGCTCCGGCCGCCGCCGCGCTCTCCGGCGGCGCGACACTCGGCTCAGCTTCGCCGGCCGCCTCGGCCCTCTCCATCAGGTCGCGCAGGGCGATGCCGGCGGCCGCGCGCGTCGCCGGGACGCTGGCCCCCTGCAGACGCAGCCACTCCTCGTACAGCTCGCCGTACTTCCGCGATGACGCGGCGTCCGGAGACAGCCGCTCGGTCCTCGCCATGCGCTCCGCGCCGGCGGCCGTGCCGGCGAACACGCCGGCGCCGACGCCGGCGCAGACGGCGGCCCCCAGGGCGCTCGCCTCCGCAACCAGGGACACGTCCACGGGCGCTCCCAGCACGTCGCAGACGATCCGGCTCCACAGGCGGGAGCGGGACATGCCTCCGGTGAGGGTGACCGGCTCGCAGGCGGCCGGAGCCGGCGCGGCGCCGGGGACGGCGAGCAGTCTCTCCGCGTTCGCGCGCACCGCGAACGCCATCCCTTCGAGCACGGCGCGGGCGAGGTCCGCGCGGCCTGCCGCCGCGGCGCCCTGGCCGTCGCTCCCGGCTCCGGGGCCGCCGGGCGGCGCCGAGAGGTGGCTCAGCGACAGCGTACCGATGGGCAGCGCCAGCATGTCGCGGCCGTCCATCAGCTGGGCGCCGAGAGACGAGGTGGCGCCGCGCGCCCCAGGCGGTGCGGTGGAGGCCTCCGCGAGCAGCCGGGCGACTGGGTCCGGCGCGCCGGCGCAGAGCACACCGGCGAACCACGACAGGGCGTCGCCCATGGCCCCGGCGTTGCTCTCGAGCACGCCGAGACCCGGCGCCACGTGTCGCCCGGCCCACACCCGCGCGGTCGGGTCCACCCGGGGCGGCGCCGTCACCAGCTGAACCGGCGTGGTGCTGCCGGCCACGACCCCGACGGCGCCGGCCCGCGTTACGCCTGCGCCCAGGAGGCCGCACTGCGTGTCCGCGCCACCTACGGCCACCGGCGTGCCGGCGCGCAGGCCGAGCGCGGCCGCGGCCCGCGCCGTGAGTCCTCCGAGCGGCGAGCCGGACGGGCGTACCGGCGGCAGCAGGTGCGCGGGGAGGCCCAGCCACTCCGTGAGGTCCCGGGCCCAATCGCCGGCGACCACGTCGTACAGCAGGGTCTCCGCCGCCTGGGACGGGTCGGTGGCCGCCTCGCCGGTCAGGCGGAGTGCCAGCCAGTCGCTGAGGCTGAACGCCCACGCGGCCCGCTCCATGAGGTCCGGCCGCTCGGTGGCCAGCCACTGCAGCCGGGCCGCGAGGAAGATGGGACCCGGCCAGTGGCCCGTCCGTGCCGCCAGGGTGTCACCGTGCTCGTCGGCCAGCAGAACGCCCTGCTCCGCGGCGCGCGCATCGTGGTTCGGGACCGCGTACAGGACGTCGCCGGCGCGGTCGGTGAGCACAGCGCTGAACCTCATGCCGGTGACCGCAAGGCCGGCGATGTCGCCGGCGTGGGCGCCGGCCCTGGTCAGCACCTCCGCGACCACCTCCGCCACCAGGCGCCAGCACAGGGCCGTGTCGAGTTCGAATGCGAAGAGGCCGTCGGCAGGCGAGGGGCGCCATGACCGCGTCGCGGTGTCCAGGCCCCCGGCGTGCAGGTCGGCGAGCAGGCAGCGGACGCTGCTGCCCCCGCAGTCCACGCCCAGCAAGAATCGACCCATGAGCCCCCCGGGCAGCCGTACGGGCAGAAGAGAGGACCAGACCACTATAGTCCGGCCCACGTGACGCGGGCCAGTGTCCGGACGCCTCTGTGCACGTCTGTCCTGCGGTGCTTCCGGTGCGTTCCGACGATGCGCATCGCGCCCACTCCCTGTAGCATGGATTCGCCGGGGCTGGACCCGGCGCCGCACACCGGAGGCCGTCGGGATGTCACTCCAGACGCGCACGCAGACGGGCCGCGCCGACGTGAGCCCTGAGGCGTCGCCGGCGCGACTCCCCGGCATGGACGCGTTCGCGGCCATGCCGCCGGACGCGCGCGGCCCACTGCTCGAGGGCGGCGTGCTCGACGCCCACCGCCTGCACTACGTCCGCAACGTCGCGTACCGCCGCGCGGTGCACGCGCGCGGCGTCGGTGAGACGACGTGCGCCGAGGCCCTCCACCTGCTGCTGCGGCCAGCATCCCTCACCTTCAAGGGGTACGTCGACGCCGTCGGTCCGTTCCCGCAGGAGGCTCCGCGTGGCTTCCTCTCGTGGCTCGACGACCAGCTGTCCGTCCCGCTTCCGGTCGCCCGCGCCCGCGGACTGCGGCGCCGGTACCTGACCATGGAAGGCCTGCTCGCCGCCGTCGAGCGCCTGTGCGCCGGCGTCGGGCTCGAGATGCTCACCTCGAGCGGTACGTCGGGGATCGCCAGCGTGGTGCCCCGAGATGCCGCCAGCACCGATCTCGCCGTGCGGTCGTTCTTCGCCGGCATCCGCCGCTCCTGGGGTGTCGCGCGCGGGTCGGCGATGGTCTTCGTGATGCCCGAGCGGACCAGGGTGGCCATGGCCCGCTCGGCGCGCATCGGCATCAGGCAGCTCGACTGGGCGAGCGACACGCCCGTGTTCTACACGATGCCGTTCGCGGCGACGCCGGACCTGATCCGCCTGCGCGGCGGCCGGAGCTTCTATCCCGGGCTTCGCGGTCTCGCCGAGCGGAGGATCCTGCACCCGGCCCTCGTCCGGGCCGACGCCCGGTTCGTGGCCGGCCGCTTCGTCGCGGAGACGCGGGTGCGCCTGCGCGAGCTCTGCGACGCCGGGCGGCCGCTCATGCTGCTTGGGGGCGCGGCGCAGCTCCACGCCGTGGCGCAGGCGGGGCCTCTGCGGCTGCCGCCCGGCAGCCGGGTGGCGACCGGCGGCGGCAGCAAGGAGCGGTATCCGGTCTCCCCGGCCGGCATCCGCGACGTGCTCGAGGCCGCCTTTCCGGGCACGCCCGTGGCCGACGTGTACGGGATGGCGGAGGCGGACTGGGCGGCGTTCGAGTGCTCCGCCGGCAACCACCACCTCCCTCCCTGGATCTATGCTGTCGTCACGGACGACGCCGACCGCATCGTCGCCGGCCCGCGGGCTACGGGCATGCTGGCCTTCTACGATCCCGTCGCGGGGGGTGAGGTGTTGCCCCCCTTTTTCCAGACGGCCGACCGCGTCACGCTGATCAACGGCGGCTCGGCCTACGAGCCCGGCCTGCGGTGCGCCTGCGGCGACGACTCCGCCTACATCGAGGGGGGCGTGTGGAGGGCGGACCTGATGGGAGAGGCCGGCTGCGCGGCCCAGCTGTGAGGGAAGGGAACCGGTGAACGAAGCGGTCCACGACGGCTTCTGGCTTCCACAGGGGATCCGCGACCGGGTGGTCAGGGATGCGGACTGGGTGACCGTGCGCCTGAGCGGGGGCTCCCTTCGGGAGGAAGCGCAGGGCCACAGTGCGGCGACCGGCGACGCCGGCGCCGGCGGAGCACCGGCCGCGGCGGCTTGCGCCAACCCAGGCATCGCCGTCCGCTGGCCGCGTCTCTCCGCCTCCGGCTGGAGCGACCTCCTGGCCGCCCTCCGCGCGGCGCGCCGCGTCGGCGGGGACGAGGCGGCGGAGCGGTGGCAGGCGGCCCTGCGGCAGGTGATGTCCCGCCTGACCGCCGACCTGCCCGAACGTCTGCCGCTGCTGTCCGCGGCCACGGGGTACGCACCCGAGATGCTCGTCGCGTCCCTGACGGGCGGCGATCTCGTCGACCCGGGCTCTCTGCGTCCGGCCCTGGACTTCCGCCCGGGATGGGGCGCTGCGTCGGCCTGGGTGCGGCACCCGTCGCTCGGCGGCCGCGTGCGCTTCTTCCCGCACGGCCTCCTCGGACGGGTGTGGACGGCTGCCGGCGGGGATGCGCCCCTCTTCCGGCCTGCTCCGCGTACCGGTCTCGCCGTGTGCTTCGCGGCCGGCAACGTGCCAGGGACCGCACTCGTGCTGGCCCTCATGGGCAGCCTCGCGAACCACGCGGACGCGGCCGGCGCCCTGGCGCCGGCCGTGCTCGTGCGCAACAGCCGCCACGAGCCGCTGTTCACCCCCTGGGTCCTCACCGCCGTGGAGCGCGTGGACCCGGAGCTCGTCGCCGCCGTCGCGGTGACGGTGTGGGACTACGAAGACCTCACCCTGCAAGGGCGGCTCTTGCGCTCGGCCGGACTTCTGCTGGCGGCCGCCGACGACGGCACCATCGCCTCGCTCGACGCGCTGCGCGAGCGCGAAGCTCCCCGGCTGCGCTTCCACCGTCATGGACACAAGTTCAGCTTCGCGGTGCTCGGCAGGGACTGGGCGACGCACCCGGAGGCGCCTCGCCTGGCGGCCCTCGACTCCTGCTTCTGGGACCAGAACGGCTGCCTCTCCGCACGCGTGCACTTCGTCGAGGGCGACGCGCCGGCGTACGCGGAGGCGCTCGCCGTCGAGATGCGGGCGCTGGCCGCGGAACTGCCCCGCGGCGCGACGCCCGCACGCTTGACCCACCGGGCCTTCGACGGCTTCGCGGCCCTGGCCGGCGACGGCGCGGTGCGGCTTTGCTCCTCCTACGACGACCAGTTCGCCGTCGCCCTCGACGGCCGCGCCTGGCGGCCCGAGTCGCTGCGCCGCGCTGTGAACGCCTGCCAGGGCCGCGTCGTCGTCGTGCGGCCGGTGCGCGACATAATGGACGTCCCGGTGCTGTTGGGGGCCTTGCCGCCGGGCAACCTGCAATCGCTGTGCGTTCTCGCTGCGAAGGACCGCGTCGAACCACTGGCGGCGGCGGCCGGGGCCCGTGGCGTCACGGCGGTGCGTGCCATCGGACGCGGCGCCTTTCCGCAGCTCGCCTGGTCGTGGGACGGCTTGCTGCCGGCGGACGTCTGCTGCGTGCGTCCCGGCGGCCGCTTCACCTCGATCGAGCCCGACCTCCTCGGACCCGTTGAGGAGCGCTCGTGAGTGTCAAGGGCTGCCTGAGGACCGCTGACTGGGTGCTCCCATGCGGGCGCCCCCAACGTTTTGCCGCAGGTGGTAGCGGGTACGTCCGGGGCCTTACGTGCGCGGTGGTGGGCGGCGTCACGAGCCGTCGGCAAAGCCGTCACCGTCGGCACACGACTCCTGAAGGTGCTCTCGAACAGTGAGGAAGGAGGAATGACGATGTCGAGACCTGTGCATGCGAGCCACGCCGGAGTCCTTGCGGTCGTCATCGTGCTCGCCCTGGGAGCGGTGGGCGCAGCGTGCGGCGGGGAGGAGGAGAGCAGCAGCCCTGCACCCAGCAGCACCTCTGTGCCGTCCGCGAGCCCGAGCCCGGGCGAGTCGGCGCTGTCGGGCGACGAGGCGGAGATCGCGGCCAACTGGGAGGCCTTCTTCGACGGGACCACGCCGGCCGACCGCAAAGTAGAGCTCGTGCAGAACGGCACGCAGTTCGCGGACGTGATCGGGGCGCGGGCGGACTCGCCCTTGTCGCAGTCGACGACGGCGAAGGTGTCGGCGGTGACCATCACATCCGACACCGAGGCGGACGTGACGTACTCCATCCTCATGGGCGGTCAGGTCGTGCTTCCCGACCAGACCGGACAGGCCATCCGGGAGAACGGCCTGTGGAAGGTCGGAGCCGAGAGCTTCCAGGCGCTTCTCGCGCTCGAGGGAGCGTCCGGCGCCCCCTCACCTGGCGCGTCGCCCTGAGCGTACGACCGGACGACGCACGGTCCAGCTCCAGCGCATCGCGCGACCGGCTGATGGAGATAGATGGCTGCGCATGAGGGTCTGATCCAGACCTACGGGGGGGTGCGAGGGCGCGCCCTCATGGTCGTGTGCGGGGTCCTGTTCCTCACCTTCCTGGACACGACCATCGTCAGCGTCGCACTCGCCGACATGCAGACGACGCTGCACGCCGGCGTTCAGTCCCTGCAGTGGGTGGTCAACGCTTACGCCCTGGTCTTCGCAGGGCTCATGCTCGGCATGGGCACCGTGGGCGACCGGTTCGGGCGCAAGAGGGTGATGCTGGCCGGAGTGGGCGTCTTCACCCTGGGCTCGGTGCTCGGCGCGGTCGCGCCGAACGTGGAGCTCGTCATCGCCTCGCGCGCGATCATGGGCGTGGGGGCGGCGGCGTGCGAGCCGGGTACCCTGTCGATCATCCGCCACCTCTATCCCGAGTCCGGCCCACGCGCCCGGGCGCTCGGGGCGTGGGCGGCCGTCTCCGGTCTGGCGCTCGCCCTCGGCCCGGTGATCGGGGGCGTCCTCGTGAGCCTCGGGGGCTGGCGCTACGTGTTCTGGTTCAACGTCGCCGCAGGGGCGGCAGCGCTTGTGGCCGCGTTCCTGGCGGTGCCGGAGAGCGCCGACCCGCAGAAAGCGAAGTTCGACGTCGCCGGCTTCGTCCTGGGGCCGCTGGCCGTGGGCGCCGCGATCTTCGCCGTCATCCTCGGCGAGACCCGCGGCTACTTCTCCACGGGCATCCTGGGGCTCTTCGGCCTCAGCGTCGTCCTGTTCGCTGCGTTCGTCCTCGTCGAACTGCGGAGCCCGGCGCCGACGCTCGACCTGGACTACTTCCGCAAGCCAGGGTTCTCGGGAGCGATGGTCGTCGCATTCGCCGCGTACTTCGGCATCTTCTCCATCTTCTTCTTCACGGCGCTGTACCTGCAGGTCGTCACAGGCTACTCCGGCTACCGCGTGGCCCTGCTGTTCCTGCCCATGGCGGTCGCCATGATCCTGTCGTCGGTGTTCGCGGGGAGGTGGGTCGGGCGCGCCGGACCGCGCGTGCCCATGACGATCGGCTGTGTCGCCGCTGGGGCAGGCATCCTGCTCACCGAGCTCGCGCTGCTGGGCGAGCCGTCGTTCGCCGGGCTGGCCCTCTCGCTCACGCTCGCCGGCCTGGGCTTCGGGCTGGCCGTCGTCCCCGTGACCTCTGTGGCGCTGAGCGAGGTCCCGGCCGAACACTCGGGCATGGCTGCATCGGCGACGAGCACCAGTCGGGAGATGGGCTCGGTGGTCGGGGTCGCCGTCCTCGGGGCCATCGTCAACGGGTATCTCGTGGTCGACCTGGCCGCACGCCTCACGGCGCTGGGCGTGCCCCCGGCGTTCCAGAAGATCGTCAGCGACGCGATCCTGACGGGGCGGATGCCGAGCAGCAGCAGCGCCGCTGAAGCCGAGGCCGCATACGGGCCGCTGGTCATCAAGGTCATGGACGCGGCGTACGGCGCGTTCCACACGGGGCTCAACGTGTCGCTCACTGTGTCCGGCGTCGCCATCCTGGCATCCGGTCTTGTCGCGTGGTTCGCCGTGGGGCGCGCTCCCTCGTCAGTCACGGAACCGTTCGACGACGCCGACGGCGACTCCAGTGAGGCCGAGACCGCCGGGGCTTGAGGAGGGGCGCGGGCAGGCTGTCGGGAGTTGCTGCGTGCGGACCTCCGACAGACCCGGTGACGTGTCGTTGCCGCGGCGACGGTCGCGCACGCCGAAGGACGGAGCGACCGGCCCGGCAGTCAGCGGGCCGGCCTCCTCGCGAGAGACCATGCCACGAGGAGGCCGGCGACCACCAGCGACGCGCCCACGATGAGCACGCTCCAGCCCCAGCTCCGCAAGGATCGCGTCACCGTGTCGAAGACCGCGGCGGACGCGGCGTGCGGGATGTGCGCGGTGTCCGTGTGGTCGAGGTACGAGCCGCGGACCACGGCCAGAGCAGCCTCCAGCGCGGCCATGGCGATCACGAGGCCGGCCCCTGTGAGCACGGCGGCACGCAGGCGGTCGCGCGAGACGGCCACACAGCCCGCGAGCGCCAGCACGGCGAGGGCCACGAGCGCGAGCCACAGGCGGTCGAGCGTGACGATCAGCCGGCCGAGGCGCTGGACCTGCTGCAGGTCGAGCAGCCTCACGTCGCCCGACCTCAGGGCCTCCGGCAGCGGGTCTGGCATGGGTACGCCGGCGTCACGGAGCTTGTCCGTGACCGTGGCCGTCACGCCGGCGAGGTCCAGGAACAGCGGGTCCGTCGTCTCGTCGTCGTCCCCGGTCTTCTCCACCGCGTCGACCAGCAGCGGGTGCGCGGCGCGGTTCGCCTTCTCCCAGACGCTCGCAAAGGCGGGACTCCCCAGAGCCTGCACGGTGAACTCCCGGGTGAGCTCCTCTACCGGCAGGGCGCCTACCAGGCCCTCTGTGAGCGCTCCGAGCTCCTCGGGGAGCGGCGAGGACGAGCTTCCCGCCTCTTCGAGAGCGGAGCCGATACGTTCGGAGAGCGCCTCAGCGACTGCGTCCTGCACGGCCGGGTCCGATGCCAGAGGGGCGACCGCGGCGACGTAGCCCTCGGTGTCCATGATGCTGGTGTGCACGTAGGCGGCGCACAGCGCGAGCGGAGCGGCGGCGCAGCCGACGACCAGGAGGACGAGCGCCAGCGGCCCGCGCCAGGCCGCGGCCGCGACCCGCCGATGACCCTCGGCGGCCGGAGGCGTCGCCCAAGGCGGCGCGGGTGGCACCGTTGAGCCTTCGCCTCCCGTCCAGGGATCCGCACCCACAACTCCTCCTGTCGAGGCGTTCGCCGGGCGATATAGTAGCTACGATACGCCATCCGCGCCGGGGGTAGGGCGATGTTCGGGTCGTTCACCATCGAGAGTCTGGACAGGACCGAGGAGTTCCCGCTGGCACAGGCACGGGTCGAGATCGGACGCGGTCCGGACAACGATCTCACGCTCCCGTTCCCCACGGTCTCCACCCGCCACGCGCGGGTACTCTGCGACTCGTCGGCGTGCCGCATCCTCGATCTGGGGAGCGCCAACGGGACCGCTGTCAACGGCGAGGAGCTGCCGGTCAGGGAGGAACGCCGTCTGCGGGACGGCGACGACGTGCGTATCGGCCCGTTCACGCTCGTGTTCCACACCGCTCCGGCGGAGGGCCGCGCCGCGCCGGCCGCGCGGCCGGGCCACACCGTGGTGCTCCCACCCACGCGGCCGCCGCGGCTCAGGGTGACCACTCCCGAGGGCTCGCAGGAGCTCCCGCTCCCGGCCGGCACGCTGACCCTCGGCCGGGACCCCGCTTGCGACATCGTGGCGTCCGCCGAGGCCGTGTCGCGGCGCCACGCCTCCCTGGAGCGCCGCGGCGACAAGTTGCTGGTGAGGGACCTGGGCAGCACCAACGGCATCAGCGTCGACGGCGTGCTGGTGCCCGAGAAGCTCCTCGGCGACGGTGGGCAGGTCGCCATCGGCAAGAGCGTCACGCTCACCTTCCTCGCGGCTGAGGACGTCGCGGCCGAGGCGCCGGGCTATGCGGGCTGGGCGGCCGGCGCCGAGCCTCAGGCGCAGGTCTACGACATCGGGGAAGGCCAATCGCTGCAGCTCGGCCGCGGCGCCGAGACCGTCGTGCACCTCGCCCACCCGCAGGTCTCCCAGCTGCACGCGGAGGTGAGCCGGCAGCAGGGACAGGTCGTCATCCGCGACAAGGGGAGCAGCGCCGGTACGTTCGTCAACGGGCAGCAGGTCGTCGAGCGGGTGCTGCACGAGGGTGACGTGGTGCGCATCGGTCCAAACCAGCTCGTCATCCGCGACGGTCGCCTGCAGCTGATGAGCGAGGAGGGCCGGCTCCGCCTGGACGCCTTCCACCTCGGCAAGACCGTCGGTAAGGAGAAGAAGAAGATCCTCCGCGACATCTCGCTGTCCATCAGGCCTCAGGAGTTCGTCGCCGTGGTGGGGGGCAGCGGCGCCGGCAAGTCCACCCTGGTCACGGCGCTCTGCGGTTTCAAGCCCGCCACGGAGGGCGCCGTGCTGCTCAACGGCGCCGACCTGTACCGCAACTTCGACGCGTACCGCAACGAGATGGGCTACGTGCCGCAGGACGACATCATCCATCTCGACCTCTCGGTCCGCAAAGCGCTCGACTACGCCGCCCGCCTGCGCCTGCCGGCCGACACCACCGAGGCCGAACGGCGGCAGCGCGTGGCCGACGTGATCGACGAGCTCGACCTCAAGAGCGCCGCCGACACCACCATCCGCTCACTCAGCGGGGGGCAGCGCAAGCGCGCCTCCATCGGCGTTGAGCTGCTCACGCGGCCGAGCCTCTTCTTTCTGGACGAGGCCACGTCGGGTCTGGACCCGGCCACCGAGAGCCAGATGATGAAGCTCCTGCGCAAGCTGGCCGACCAGGGGCGCACCATCATCCTCATCACGCACGCCACCAAGAACGTGATGGTGTGCGACAAGGTCTGCTTCCTGGCGCGCGGCGGCTACCTGGCCTTCTTCGGCCCGCCGGAGGATGCGCTCGCCTACTTCGGCGTCAAGGACTTCGACGAGATCTACGAGCGCATCGAGGCGGGCGCCACGCCCGAGGAGTGGGCGGCGCGGTACCTGCGCTCCCGGGAGTGCCAGGACAACGTCGTCACGCCGCTCACCGAGGTGGCCAAGGCGTGGACGCAGCCCGGCGGCGCGACCGGCGGCGGGGACGGGCGCGGGACCGCCGCGCCACTCGCCGCCGCCCCCGGCGCCAAGGTGCGCGCGACCTCCGGCTGGGACCAGTTCCTCATCCTCTCCAGCCGGTACCTGCGCATCGTCATGAGCGACAAGAAGACGCTGATCCTCCTGCTCGCGATCTCGCCGGTGCTCTGCATGATCGACTTCATCACGTGGAAGAACGACCTCTTCGACCCGGTCACGGGCAGCGCGAGCAAGGCCGTCACGATGCTGTTCATGGCGTGCATCATCGGCGTGCTCGTAGGGACGATCACGTCGGTGCGGGAGATCGTCAAGGAGGACGCGATCTACAGGCGCGAGCGCATGGTGTGCGTCAAGGTGTTCCCCTACGTCATGTCCAAGATCGCCGTGGGCTCCATCTTCGCCCTCTACAGCGCTGTGGTCCTGTGGGGGTTCAAGATGCTCGCCGTCGACTTCAGTCATCTGAGCCTGACCGGGTATCTCAGCCTGCTGTTCACCTTCGTGCTGGTGACGTTCGCGGGTCTCATGTGGGGCCTGCTCGTCTCCGCCGTGGCTCCGACCGAAGACAGAGCCATGCTGCTCGTCATCCTCGTCCTGGTCCCGCAGTTCATGTTCGCCGGGGGCATGCTCCCGATGGCCGACCTCGGTTTCTTCGGCAAGGCCATGGGCGCGGTCACGTCCACGCGCTGGGGGCTCGGCGCACTGGCCACGATCGCCGAGGTCAAGACCGGAGCCGGCGAGGCGGCGGACATGTCCGACGTGTCGATGCCCGGACTCCAGGGCCTGGGCTCTGTGGGTGAGAAGGTGGCGCTGGTCAGAAGCCTGGACACGCAGTACGGCGCCATCTTCAACGTCAACGTCGGCTTCTACTGGCTGATGTCGCTGGTCCTGATCCTGGGCCTGGTCGGCATCATCTTCGTGCTCCAGAAACGAAAAGACACGCTGTGACAGAAGACGTGTGAGAGGCGGCGCGGCGGTGACGGCGGGGCGCCGCGCCTTGCCATTCACCGCCGCTGCGAGACAATGGGCCGGCCGTTGAAGGGTCGCGTCGTCCGCGGCGGGAGCGACCCGGGAGGGACGTGGGGTGGAACGAGCCGAAGAGCTTGTCGGGCGGTCGCTGGGGCGCTACAGGATCACGGCCCTCGTGGGCAAGGGCGGCATGGCGACGGTGTACAAGGCCACGCACCCGGGTCTCGGCCAGACCGTGGCCATCAAAGTGCTGCATCCGCACATGGCCACCGATCCGGACATGCTGGGCCGCTTCCACAACGAGGCACAGGCGGTGGCCAACCTCCGCCATCCCAACATCGTGCGCGTTCTCGACTTCGACGTACAGGGCGACCAGTACTTCATGGTCATGGAGTTCGTCGACGGGCCGACCCTCGCGACGCAGCTCAGCGGGTTCGCCTCGCAGGGGCGGAACATGCCGGCCGGCGAGGTCGCGCGCATCCTCGAGCCGCTGTGCTCCGCCGTGGACTACGCCCACGGGCAAGGCATGATCCACCGTGACATCAAGCCGTCGAACGTGCTCCTCACCCCGCAGGGGGAGCCCGTGCTCACCGACTACGGTATCGCCAAGATGGTGGGCGTCACGCAGCACACGGCCACCGGCACGGTGATGGGCTCCGCCTACTACATGTCGCCGGAGCAGGCGCAGGGGAGCGGCATCGACGGCCGCACCGATATCTACTCGCTCGGTGTGATGCTCTTCGAGATGCTCGCCGGGCGCGTTCCGTACGAAGGCGACACGCTGGCGACAGTGCTGGTCAAGCACATCACCGCGCCGGTGCCCCCGGTGTGCACCTACAACAGCCAGCTCCCGCCGCTGCTGGACAACGTGATGGACGTCGCGCTGGCCAAGGATCCCGCCCAGCGCTTCCAGACCGGGGCGGCTCTGGCGGTCGCGTTGCGGCAGGGGCTCGCGGCGCCGGCGGCAGCGGCCGGTACGACGACCTTTGAGCGGGGCGCGGCGGCGGGCGGCGCCACCACCGTGGAGCCCGCCCGGGGCGCCGCCGGCCAGACCGCCGCGGAGGCGCTGGCGGCGCGCACAGCGACGCGCGACGTGTACATCAGCTACGCGCCGCAAGACAAGGCCGCCGCCGAGGCGGTCTGTGCCCGGCTCGAGGCCGAAGAAGTCACGTGCTGGATCGCGCCGCGCGACGTGCTGCCGGGCCGCACCTTCGCGCAGTCGCTGAGCAGCGCCATCCACGCGGCACGCGTGTTCGTGCTCGTGTTCTCGGCGGCCACCAACGAGTCGCAGCAGGTCGAACGGGAGCTTCACATGGCCGACGTGTCGCGGCTGCCGGTGGTGCCCCTGCGGGTGCAGGACGTGCAGCCGCACGAGTCGATCGAGTACTACCTGGCCGGGCGGGCCTGGGTCGAGGCGTCCGGCCCGCCGCTCGACGCCCACCTGGGCCGGCTCGTGGAGAACGTGTCGCTTCTGCTGCTCCAGGCGCCGCCCCGGCAGCCAGGCTCTGCCGCCGTCGTGACCACGTTCGAGCCGGCCCCGAGCGCCCGCGCCGTGACCGGCGCGGAGCCTCCGCCGGCCGCCGAAGAGCCGGCGCTGCCTCCGGCGCAGTCCGCGGCTGCGCCTGCTCCGGCGGCGACCGTCGCTCAGCCGGCGCCGCCGGCCGTCGCCCCCGCGGTGCCCGTGACAGTCTCCTCGGCTGCTGCCGTCGAGCCCACGCCGCCGGCCGCGGAATCCGCGCCGGCCGCTGAACCGGAGCTGTCGCCCGCGGCCGAGACGACCGGTGAGCCTGCGGCGGTCGAACCCGCACCGCCCGCGGTCGAACCCGCACCGCCCCTCATCGTGCCGCCGGCCGCTGAGGCCGCCGTGTACGCCGAGACCACCGTCGAGCCAGGCCCCGCGTCGGCCGCGCCCGCGGGCGCCGCAGTCGGCGCCGCCGTCGGTGTGGCGGCCGCGGCAGGCGCCGTCACCGAGGAGGCAGGAGCTCCGGCTGTTGAAGTGGCTGTGACCGTCGCCGCCGTAAAGCCTGCACCGCCCGCCGCCGAGGATCTTGCCGGACCGGCCGCAGAAGCAGCTGCTTCTGCTGTCACGGAGCCGGCGGCGAAAGCGCACGAGCAAGAGCTCGCGCCTGCCAGCCCGGCCCCCACCACCGTCGAGCCGCCATCAACGGGCGCCGCTGCGACCACCGTCGAGCCGCGTCCTCCGGCCGGCGCCGCTGCGACCACCGTCGAGCCGCCATCAACGGGCGCCGCTGCGACCACCGTCGAGCCGCGTCCTCCGGCCGGCGCCGCTGCGACCACTCTCGAGCCGCCGCCCGGCGCCGCGGCTGCGACCGCCTACGAGGCGCCGGCCGCGGCCGGCGCGCCGGCGGCGGTCGTGCAACCTGCTCCGGGTGTGCCCTCGCAGCCGGGGGCCGGTCCCGAGGCGCCCGGCCTGCCGACCAGGTTCCAGACGCGTGCCGTTGCAGCAGCAGCCGCCGTGGGCGTGGCCTGGGTGGTCATCCTGTTCGTGCTCGAGAAGTACGTGCTGTAGGCGGCAGCACCCGGGCGTTCGGGGGCGGTCCGACCGGCCCTTCGGCCGTTCTACTTCGGCCGTCGACAGGTTCGCGCGTCAGGCCGTCCGCGCCCCGCCGCGTCCCAGCGACGGCGCCGCCAGCGTGAGCGCCACGATCACCACGTCGACCGCGAGCGCAGCGAGCACGTACGTTGAGCCGTCGAGCGTGCCGAAGTACGAGAGTGCGAACACGGCCGCGGTGGCCACGCCGACCACCGCGCCGACACCGGCGAGAGGCACGGCGAGCGGGCCGCGCGGACGTGTGGCCGCGGCCCGCAGCACGGCGAACGTCTGTACGGCGAACAACACGCCGCCACCGATGAGCACGAGCCAGGAGAGCCAGTCGTCGCTCGCGCCGCCGTCGATCCCGCCGCCTCCGCCGTCCGCCATGTCGCGGACGGTGTCCAGGTTGGCCGCCGCCGCCGCGGCCACACCCGGCGCTTCAGAGGTCTTGAGGCCGGCAAGCTTGTCTTCGGCCGCGGCAGTGTCGCCCTCTTCGGCCGCGACCAGCGCCAGGCCCATCTCCGCGTAGTCGTTCTGCTGCACGTCTCTGGATCTCGTGAAGTCGGCCTTGGCCGCCGCCGCGTCGCCCCGCTCCAGTTCGTTCATCCCGCGCTGGTAGTGGGCCGCCGCGAGGTTCGCCGTCACGGCGTCGGCCAGCGCCTGGTCGGGCTCGCCGTCCGCCGGAGGCTGGTCGGGAGCGATGGCGTCCTGTGCCTTCTGCAGCGTCACGATGCCGGCGTCGTAGTCGCCCTGGGCGCACTGCACGACGCCCAGGGCGACGTCGGTCTTCACGCTCGGCTGCACGGCGGCCGACTGCTCCAGGTCGGCCTGCGCCTGCGCGTAGTCGCCGCCGGCCGCTTCGATCAGCCCGAGGTTGTAGTACGCCGACGCCTCCACCGTCTTGCCGTTCTTGGTCGCCGGAGCGTCCGTGGCCTTGCGCGTGGAAGGCTCGCCGGCCGCGGGCTCGCCCTTGAGGATGAAGCCGGCGCCGACGTTGAGGTCGGCCCCGCGGTACTTGGCGTTGAGCTTCAGCACCTTCTCGAGCAGGCCATCGGCCTTGGCGTACTCCCCGCTCCGCAGGTAACAGACGGCGAGGTTGTTGAGGGCGTCGGTGTCGCCGGGCTCGAGCTTGACGGCGAGCTTGAACAGCTTGGTGGCCTCGGCGACGTCGCCAGCCTCCAGCGCCTTGCAGCCCAGGTTGTACGGGTGGGTCTTGGCGGCCGCCGCCGGACCGGCGGCGGCGAGCAGGCAGGCGAGCACCACCGCGACCAGCAGGCAGACCTCCGTCACGCGGCGACGTGAGGCGGTGGGGCGCCGGAGTGGACGGGCGGTGTACATGTCAGAACGGCTCCGCCTGGCAGGAGCAGGGCGAGTCGCCCTCGCACGTGCACGAGGACACGCCCTGGCACGTGCACACGGCGTTGCACGAGCACGTGCCTCCCCCGCCCCCCGAGTCAGCTACGCAGCTGCAGGCATCCACGGCCTCACAGGTGCACACCTGGTTGCAGGTGCAGACCAGGTTGCAGGTGCAGACGGTGCCGCCGAAGGCGTCCTTTCCGGTCAGCCGGGTCCTGGTGGTGTGGGCGCGCGTCACCTTGCCCGGCTTGTCGGTCTTCTCGGGCTTCTTCGTCGGCCCCGACGTCTTGCGCGAGGGGTCGGCGGGGGCGACGAAGGTGTCGGGATCGGGGTAGGCGTACTCGGGCTCAGGGGCGCTCCACTTGAGGACCCTGGGCGGCTCGGGCGACCCGGAGGACTCGCCGAAGAACGACTCGACAGGCGCCGGCGATTCGCCCAGCAGGTCGTCGGGCGCCGATTCGCCGGCGCGCAGGGCAGCCCACTCGACGGTGGCTTCCTCGCTCTCGTAGATGGACAGCTCGGGAGGCTCGTAGTCGCTCATCGCATGGCCTCCTCCAGCTGGTCGAGAGTGAGAGCGCGGTTGATCTCACAGCGCCCGACCACCGCTTCGTCGGCGCCGGCGAACAGCCGTTTCGAGGGGCAGTCGCCGGCGCAGTGATACTTGGCGAAGCAGCGGGCGCAGCGCGGCGCCTCGTCGACAGTGAGGCGCCGCAGCGCGGCGACGCGCGCAGGGTCGAAGGCGAACGAGCGCGTCGCCGCGTCGTGCCGGCCGTAGATGAAGACGCCGGCACGCGGGTCGTCGCGGCCGGTGATCTCGTAGCAGGCCGTGACGTCGCCCTCGGTGGTGACGTTGAAGCTCGGCAAGCTGACCTGGCAGAAGGTGTGGCACAGGGAGCTCTGCCGCGCGCCGGAGTAGGCGAGCTCCACACCGGCTTCGGCCGCTGCCTCACAGCACTCGCGGTACACCCGTACGAAGCGCTCGGGCGAGGGCGGGCGCAGTCCGTTCTGCAGGGAGCGGCCGCACTGGAACAGCGGCTCCAGGTGCACCGTGTGGATGCGGTGGTCAGCGGTCAGCTGCCGCACTGTGCCGGCGGCGTGCTCCAGCGCCTCGTCGGTGCAGGTGAGGCGCACGCCGAGCGTCACCTCGCTGGCGGAGAGGCGTGCCAGCGTGCGCGTGACCTCCGGCCACGAGGGGCCACCGCCGGGCCGCGGCCGCAAGCGGTCCTGGACTTCCGGCGGCCCGTCCACGGAGACCATCACCGACGTCATGGTCTCCGCGAGGAAGTCGCGCATGGCGTCGTCCATGACGCCGTTGGTGGCCGTGCCCGTGCGCAGCCCCAGGCCGTTCTCCTCGCTCAGGCGCTGCGCCCGGCGCACGCAGCGTCTCAGCGTGTCGCCCGCAAGGGTGGGCTCGCCGCCGCCGTGGAACGACACGCGCACGTCGTCCAGGCCTCGGGCGGCGGCGTTGGCCACGACGAGGTCCACGGCGTCGATGGCCACGCCGGGGTCGAGGAAGCGGTCGCGCTCGCCCCCTGAGGCGTAGCAGTAGACGCAGCGCAGGTTGCAGGCGCTGGTGAGGAAGAGCGTGACGGCGGTGGGGGCGACCGTGGCCGGGCCGTCGGCGTCCGCGGCACCCGGCCCGCTCGCGGGCTTGGGCGCTGAGGTCGTGACCCCGGTCGGGGTCCCGGCCGGCGCCGTCTCGATGAGCGACAGCTCCGCGAGGAGGTCGAGGACCTCGCGGCCGGACGCGTCGGGGGTGACGGCGCGCTCGGCGGCAATGGCGGAGAGCAGGCCGAGGCACGCGTCGTTGACGACCAGGCTTGTCCGCAGGAGCGGCGCGTAGACGAGGTGCCCCTCGTCGCGGGGGAGCGAGAACACCTCGGTGGTGAACCGGTAGGTGGTCACGACCGCCGGACCTCGTCCGCAGGCTGGGCGCCGGGCACGCCGTCGACCAGACCCTGCGCCGCGAGAGTGCGCAGGCAGGCGAGTGTGTCGCGCCGCGCAGCCTCGGCGGACAGACCGAAGGCGGCGGCGAGCTCGCCGGCGATCTCGCCGGCGCTGCGCCGCCCGTCCACGGCCTTCCAGACCACGGCCCCGGACCTGTTGAGCGTGAACACAGGCCCGTGCGGGTCGATCGGCGTCGGCAGCAGCCGAAGCCCGTCCGGCGCCGCGCGCTCGGCGAGGTTCTGGGCGCGGCGCGGACGCGCATCGCCGGGCTCAGACCGGCGCAGGCTGCGGCGCCAGCCGGCGCCGGCGAGCGCTGCGGCCAGCATGCAGCCGCCCGCCACGAGAAAGGTCCGTCTGGTGCTCCCCCTGCTCGCACGCTCAGAACCGGCGGCCATGGCTCCCTCCGGGCTCCGTGGGAGGGCGGCGTCATCCGCCCTCTGGGTCAATCGTGTCCCCTGCCTTCTCGTTCGTCAAGGAAAGCCGCCGGCTTTGCGTTACTGAGTGATTGACAGACGCGAGGGATGGCGTAGAACGGGTATGGAAAGAGAGTGGACGGGGACGCGGCGCCTCGGCGTCGCCGGGCAACGGAGGGTGCACGATGGCTGACGTGGTCTGGAAGGTTCATGCGCTCCGGACCGGAGGACGGCTGCGGCCGGACCGGACCCCGGCGCGGGTGCTCGCGCTGCTTGTCGCGGCCGTGCTCGCGGTCCTGCTCCTGTGCGCCTCGGCCGTCACGGCGGCTGGCACGAGCGCCGTTCCGAGCAGTGGCGTCGCCCCCCGCGCGGCCGAGGCGCCGCTCACGCTCGCGCCGTGGCTCGCCGCCGCCCCGGCCGTCGCAGCGGCTCGCGGGGCGCCGTCGACGCAGACGCTCTTCTCCGACGACTTCGAGTCCGGTCTCGCCAAGTGGCGCCTGCTCGGCAGCCCCGGCTGGAGCGGCACGACCTACCGCGCCGCTGCCGGGACCTCCTCCGCCTACTGCGCCGGGACCGCGATCAGCCCGCCGGGGCCCTACGCGAACAACATGAGTGCGTGGATGATCGCCGGTCCGTTCGACCTCTCCAAAGCCACCGCCGCGACCCTGAGCGCCAAGCTCTACTTCGTCACTGAGGCGAGCAAGGACCTGGTGAACCTGTACGTCTCCGTCGACAACGCGGACTTCTACGGGACCGGCTGGTCGGGGAACGGCGCCGCCTGGAACGACAAGAGCCTCGACCTGACCAACGTGTACACGCTGGGCAACGTGTGCGGCAAGAGCCAGGTCTGGATCGCGGTCATGTTCAAGAGCGACCCGGCCGTGGTCTACGAGGGCGCCTACGCCGACAACGTCGTCCTCACCGCGACCATGCCGGGGACGGGGCAGAAGGAGGCGGGCCTGGTGCTCACCTCCGACGCCGAGACCGTGCCGTACGACGGGTCCACCAACCTCGTCGGAGCCCTGCTGGACGCCACCAGCGGCTTCCTGGTCCCCGACAAGGAGGTCGGTCTCTTCTGGTCCCAGGAGAACAAGATCGACGGCGAGTGGAACTACGCGGGCTCGGACTCGTCGACCACCGGCAACTACGAGGTCAGGGCCACCGGCATCACGCGGACCACGTACTTCGCCATGTTCTTCGACGGCGACAGCGAGTATCTCTCGACGATGAGCAATCTCGTGAAGGTGGTCGCGCGAGCGAAGATCACCCCGCCGGCTGTGCCCAAGGTCATCCAGGCGGGCAGGCTCGTGACGAGCTGGGGCACGATCCTGCCGAAGCACACGACGGCGCAGAACCGTTCGAGCCACACCAAGGTGTACCTGGAGCGCTACTATGGCGGCAGATGGCACGCCGTGACCAGTCTGTACGCGCAGAAGTACCGGAGCACCAAGAACGCTACCGAGTACGCCGTGAGTCTGCACTACCACGCCGGCTCGTGGCGCCTGAAGGCCGTGCACCAGGACGACGACCACGCCAAGTCGACGTCGTCCTGGAGGACGTTCACCGCTCGCTGAGATCCCGACGGGTCGGCGGCGGGGCGAGGGGCCGGGAGACGGCAGTCTTCTCCCGGCCCCTCGCCCGCACGCGCCGTCAGCGACGCCAGAACGCCGGCGTGAGCATCAGCATCAGCGTCACCAGCTCCAGCCGTCCGGCGAGCATATCGAACATCAGCGTCAGCTTGGCGGCCGGCGCCATCCACAGGTAATTGTCCATGGGGCCGACATCCCCGAGGCCCGGCCCCACACCTCCCATGGCGGTGGCCGCCGCCGAGAGCGCCGTGGCGAAGTCCACCCCCGTGAGCGAGACGATGCTCACGGAGACCACGTAGACCGCCAGATACAAGCCCATGAAGGCCGATACCGAGCGCATCATCTCGTTGGTCACCACGCCGCCGTTGAGGCGCAGCTTGGTGACGCTGTACGGGTGCATGGTGCGGAAGAACTCGTGCGCGGCCTGCTTGCCGAAGAGCAGCACACGGATCACCTTCATGGCGCCGGCTGTCGATCCGGCGCAACCGCCCATGAACAGCAGCAGGAAGAGAATGAACTGCGCCGCCGGGAGCCACTTCTCGTAGTCGGCCGTCACGAAGCCGGTCGTGGACGCCAGCGAGACGACCGTGAAGAAGGCGTCGCGGATCGCCTGGTTCGCCGAGACCGTGGAGGTGGCCCAGACGAGGGCGGCGATGAAGAAGCTCGAGCAGACGAGGACGGCGGTGTAGAAGCGCCATTCGGCGTCCCTGAAGAAGCGTCCAGGCTTGCCGGTGGCGAGGAACCAGTACAGGGAGAAGTTGGTCGAGGAGAGCCACAGGAACAGGACGATCACCCAGTCGATGTATGCGCTGTGCCACCAGCCGATGCTCGTGTTCCTGGTCGAGAAGCCGCCGGTGCCTATGGCCCCGAACATCTGGCACAGAGCGTCGTACCAGTCCATGCCGCCCAGGAGGAGCAGGATCGTGAGCGAGACCGACAGGGTCAGGTAGATCGTCCAGAGGATCCGCGCCGTGCTGCTGATGCGCGGACGAAGGCGGTCCACCTCAAGGCCCGGCGCCTCGGCGCGATAGAGCTGCATGGCGCCGATGCCCAGCAACGGCAGCAGGGCGACGAACGAGACCAGGAAGCCCATGGCCCCCAGCCAGTGGGTGAAACAGCGCCAGAAGAGCAGCCCCCGGGGCATGGCCTCAACATCGGGGATCACGCTCGCCCCCGTACCCGTGAACCCGCTGGTCGTCTCGAACCAGGCGTTGAGCGGCCCGAGCTGTCCTTCGAGCACGAAAGGTATCGAGCCGATCACGCACACCATGAGCCAGCCCAGCGCCACGACGGCGATGCCGTCGTGGCGCGTGAGGCCCCGCAGGTCGGTGCGGAAGGCGACCAGGCCGATCGCTCCAAGGGCGCCCGCTGCGAACATGGTGGTGGCGAACGACTCGATGTCACGGCCGTCCCCGTAGAAGATGGCCACGGCCAGGGGCGCCGCCATGGCGGCCGTCTCGCCGAGCAGCAGGATGCTGAGCAGATAGGCGACGCGCCGCGCCCCGCCCACCGTGGCCGGGTGCAGGCCGGTCACGGTGGCGAGTACGGACGGCGCGGGCTGGGCAGCCATGCCGGGGCGGCTCAGGCGGGGGCCAGCAGGCGCTGCAGGCGCGGGATCAGGGCGGGACGCGTGAACAGGATGACCTGGTCGCCTGCCTCGATCACCGTCGAGCCACGCGGCATGATCACCTCGCGCCCGCGGACCACCGCGCCGACCAGCGACCCGTGCGGCAGGTGCAGGAGCGCCAGGGGCAGGCCGACGATGCCCGACCCCTCCGCGGCCACGAACTCGATGCCCTCCACGAGATTCTCGCGGAGGGTGCGGATGGTCAGCACCTGCCCTTGCCGGGCCAGCTGGATGATGGGGCTGAGCGCTGCGAGGAGGGGGCTGAGCACCACGTCCACGCCGATGCTCGAGGCGAACGGCATGTACTCGGGCGTGTCCACGAGGGCGGCGGCGCGGCGCACGCCCAGCCGTTTGGCGAGGAGCGCCGCGAACACGTTGGCCGTCTCGTCGCCGAGCGCGGCGATCGACAGATCGGCGCGCTGCACGCCCTCGTCGACCAGCAGCCGCTCGTCCATGCCGTGACCCTGCAGCACGAGCGTGCTGTCGAGCGCGCTGGAGATCCGCTCGCACACGGCAGGATCGCGCTCGATGATCTTGGTGTGGATGCCCTCGGCGGCCAGGCGGCGGGCGATGGACACGCCTTCCCACCCGCCGCCGGTGATGATGACGTTGCGCGTGCGCACCCAACGCTTGCCCAGACGCGTGAGGGCCGGTCGCACCGAGTCGCGGTCGGCGACGAGGAACAGGGTGTCGCCGGCCATCAGGCGGATGTCGTCCGACGGCGCGCTGACCATCTCCCTGCGATAGATGCCGGCCACGAGCAGCTTCTCGCCGTCGCGGGACAACGCTTTGATGGGTTTGCCGATCAGCGGCGAGTCGTCGTCCAGCTCGACGCCGACCGCCTGGACCCGGCCGCCGGCGAAGTCGAGCACGTCGGTGGCGCCGGGTACCCGCGCCAGGGCGACGGCGGCGCGTGCCACCTCCTCCTCCGGACTGATCACCAGGTCCACACTCAGCGAGCTCTGGTCGATGATGCCGCTGGCGCCGAGGTAGGCGGGATCGTGGATGCGGGCCACGCGGACGATCCGCCCGGACACGGTCTCGGCGATCAGGCAGGCCACGATGTTGGTCTCGTCGCTGCCGGTCACGGCCACCAGGACATCGGCCGCGCGCAGCCCGGCGTCGAGCAGCACCGACGGCGTGCTGCCTTTGCCGACCACCGCGCCCACGTCCATCGCGTCCTGGGCGCGGCGCAGGGCGTCCTCGTCCTCGCCGACCAGGACGACGTCGTGCCGCTCCTCGGAGAGCCTCTGGGCGACGGAGATGCCCAGCGTGCCCGTGCCGACGACCAGGATCCTCACGGCGCTCGCCTCAGTCCTCGCGCCGCGGCGCGCGCTCGCCGGTCACGTCGATGGTGGCCTGCGCCTGTACCTCTTCGGGCCGGCGGCTCGGCAGGAAGATGCGGATGAGGTCCCGCTCGCGGCCCGGCGGGGTGAGGCAGAGCACCTGGTCGCCGGGCAGCAGCTCCTCGTCGCCGCGAGGGAGCAGGGCGCCGCCCTCGCGGAGCAGTGCGGCCAGCAGCACGCCGGACGGCAGACGCAGCTCGCCGACGCTCAGGTGAGCGGCGGGGGAGTCGTCGCTCACCTCGATCTCGACCAGCTCGAGCCCCTCGTGCTTCAACGACAGCAACGGGACGAACTGGTGCGCCGGGAGGGCGTGCTGGATCATCGAGACCGTCATCGTCGTCGCGCACAGCGTCGACTGGACTCCGAACAGGTCGAAGGTGCGCTGGTTGCGCGGGTTGTTGACACGGGCCACCACCTTGGGCACGTGGTACTCGTGTCTGGCCAGCTCGGCGATGACAAGATTGTCCTCGTCGTCACCGGTCACCGCGACCACGAGGTCGGCGCGGGCGATGCCGGCCTTCTCGAGCACCCACATCTCGGTGCCGTCCCCGAACAGCAGCCGTTCCTCGAGCTCGGGCCGCAGCAGGTCGTACCGGGAGCGGCGCTGCTCCACGATGAGGTACTCGTGCCCGAGCTTGCCGAGGCTGATCCCGACATTGGACCCGACCTTGCCGCCGCCGATGATGAGCACGAACACGGTCAGTCCTCGGTCTCGGGCTGGGGGCAGGCATGAATGGCGTCTACCAGACTCATCTCTGCGTCCTGGGTGGGGCACACCGTGCGCAGACCCATGCGCGCGAACGCCTTGGCGCGGCGCGGGTCGTACACGCGGGCCACGGCGCACGGTACCTCGAACGCGCGCTGGGCGATGAGCCCGCAGACGATGTTGGTGTTGTCGCCGTCGGTCACCGCCGCGAACGCGTCGGCGCCCTCGATGCCGGCCTTGCGCAGCACGTCCCAGTCGATGGCGGCTCCCACCACGCGGTGGCCGGGGAAGTCGTCGCCGAGCAGTGCGAACGAGCGGCGGTCGTCGTCGATCACCACAACGTCGTGGCCTTCACCCGCAAGGCGTCTCGCCACAGTTGAGCCGACCCGCCCGCATCCCGCGATGATCACGTACATGCTCGCCCTCACATCCCTTCCGGCGGAGCTGGCGGCGTCCGGGCCGCTGACGCGCCGTCGCGCTCTCGCCGGCCGCCGGCGCGCCGCCGGCCTCTTCCTCATCCCACTCGCCGGCCGAGCCGCGCATGGGGTAGTCCGACGGGACGTAGTTGAGCAGGACCTCGCCGGGCGCGTGCCGCAGCACGAACGTGACGGAGCGCCCCAGCACGTCGTCCTCGGTGTAAAGCCTGCGCAGCGCGCCCATGATGATCACGTCGCAGCTCCACTCCCGGGCGGTGTCGACGATGGCGCGCCCGGGGTTCCGCGACAGCACGAGGTGCGGCCACGCTTCCACGCCGAACTCCTGCGCCACGGCGAGGGCGGCGTCGAGCACGTGCCCCCCTCGCCGCCTCTCCCGTGGCATGGGCGCGTCGAGCGGCAGGTTCATCGGCACCTCGACGGCGTACACGATGTCGATGATGGCGCCTTTGTCCGCCGCCAGCTGGCAGCCGAGCACCATCATCTCGTCGCTGAGGCGGGTGCCGTCCACCGGCACCAGGATGCGCTCGTAGTCGACGTCCGACTGTGCCGCTGCGGGCAGGCGCCGCTCGACCGGTTGGCGCAGCAGCTCCTGACCGGTCGCCCGCCGGTACACGACGTACACGAGCAGGCCACCCGCCATCCAGGCGAAGCCGAGCAGGCGGCCCTCCGGGTGTGTGGCGACCATGAGTGCCCAGATCGCGACGCAGGCGGCGGCGCCGACGACGGCCGGCACAGGCACGGAGGCGCCGCCCAGGCGCACGTTGAACGGCACCACGTACGGCCGCGGCAGCGCCGGTTCACGGTAGCGCAGGCGGATGACGGAGAGGTGGGTGGCTGCGAAGGCCAGTGCGGCGCCGAAGCCGAACAGCCCGAGGAGCAGCAGGGTGTCCTCGGGCACGAGCAGCACGCCGGCGAGGCAGCCGAACAGCACGATGCCGACGTAGGGCGCCATGCGGGCCGCGTACACGCGGCCGAGGAACGACGGCGCCTGGCGGTGCCGGGCGAGCGAGTAGAGCACACGCGCCGACCCCCCGATCACCGCATTAGCGGCCAGGAGCAGGGCGATCGCCACGATGATGGCCAGCCACGGCCGCAGTAGCCGCTCGAGCCACCGCAGGTCGTCCGGCAGAGCCGCGATGATGCCCATGAGCGGGTCCTCGAGGTACGCGCTTCCGAGGAGGGTCCCGTGGAGCTCCGCGGCCGGGCCCTGCGGCGTATCTACCACGGCGCCCTGCGGCTCCTGTGCCGGGATCACATGGCCGGAGCCCGCGGCGACCACCGGCACGACCACCGTGATGGACGGGTCGGCCTCGTAGACGAACACCCCCTCCTCGTCGCCGGGGACGACCGCGACCGGTGCGGTGAGCCCGGTGGACCGGTCGAACGGTACCTGGTTGGAGGTCACCGGCTGGGCGGAGAGGCCGACCGTCGCGATAGCGACGCTGAGGACCACGATGAGGGGCAGTGCGAGGTTGATGGTGAGCGGCACGTCGCGCGCGGGGCGCAGGGCGCTCTCGGCACGGCTCGAGACGGCGTCGAGGCCGGTGAACGCGGCCGCGGCGAGTGGCAGGGCGAAGAGGAGTCGTTCCCAGGTGGGGGCCGTTCCCAGGTCGATCTGGTCCCAGGCCATGCCCGGGCGGAACAGCGCGAAGAACCCCACAAGGATGACGACGACGAGGGTCGCGAGGCCGAGCACGGCCATGATCGTGTTGAGCCGGGCGGACTCGTGCAGGCCCAGGAGGTTCAGGGCCACCAGGAGCGCGAGGACGGCGCCGCTGACGAGCAGGTCGTAGGGCCGTTCCTGGAGCTGCGGCCACACCGAGCCCAGATAGTACGGCACGAACCTGCAGGCGATGGCCACCAGGATCACGGAATCGAGCAGGATGGCCCACGCCGCGCCGAACCCGACGAGCGGGTCGAAGGCGCGGCGCGTGAAGCTCGCCACGCCGCTGGCCTCGGGCATGGCGGCGGAGGCCTCGGCGTAGGACCAGGCCGTGATCACGAACACCAGGCCCACGGCGAGGATGAGGAGCGGAGTGACGCCCAGGGCGTACAGGGCGATGCCGCCGAGCACGAAGTAGATCGAGGTGCCGAGGTAGCCGTAGGCGCTGCCGAGCAGGCCGCCGATCCCGACCAGCCCCCCGAACGTCACCTGCTGTCGCCTTCGCGCCACTCGCGGGCCTCCCCAGTCCGCACCACGCCCGCCGCCGTCCGGGGCGCCGCATCGCCGGTGTCGGGTACCGCCGCGGGCTCCCGTGGCTCACGCACGAGCGGCTACGCGTGTGCCGGCACCCTCACTCTAACCGACGGAAGTCCAGTCGTTCCTCCTTCTTGAGACGGACCCTATCTGATACTTACGGTTGAGACCTCCTTCACTGCGCGGTCATGGCCCCGTCGGCGACCAGGACGGTCCCGGTGACGAACGACGATTCGTCCGAAGCCAGGAAGAGGGCGCAGTTGGCGATCTCGACCGGCTCGCCGGGGCGCCCGATGGGCTGGAACGAGTCGATCGTCGCGTACACGTGCTCGAGCCCGCCAAGCATCTCCGCGTGTGCGTAGTTCACCGGCGTGTCCACCCAGCCGGGGGCGATCGCGTTGCAGCGGATGCCCTTCTTCACGTAGTCCAGGGCGATGCCCTTGCTGAGCATGACGATCGCGCCCTTGGAGGCGGCGTACACGGTGAGGTACGGCTCCGCGACGATGCCGTTGACGGAGGTCGTGTTGATGACGGAGCCTCCGCCCTGCTCGAGCATGTACGGGATGGCGTAGCGGCACCCGTACATGGTGCCCTTGACGTTCACGTCCAGCGTGCGGTCGATCACATCGTCCGGTGCCTCGTGGAACACCCCGGGCAGGTTCACGCCGGCGTTCTGGAAGGCCACGTCCAGGCGGCCCCAGCGGCGCACGGTGCCGTCCGTGTACTTCTGCACCTCGCCGGGGTCCGAGATGTCGGCGGTCACGGGGAACGCCGCGTCGCCGATCATGGCCGCGGTCTCCTCCACGGTCGCCGCGTCGATGTCCACGCAGGTGACGAGGGCGCCCTCTTCGGCGAAGCGGATGGCCGACGCGCGTCCGATGCCCGACCCAGCGCCGGTGACGATGGTGACCTTGCCCTCAAGGCGTCCGCTCATGGTCTCCTCCGATCGGAGTTCAAGCCGGGTCCGGCCCGGCGGCTCGATGCTGTGCGTGGGAGTGAATCTCACCGCCGGGCCTGCGACAATCCTCACGACGACGCCTGCGACGGCGTCGTCGTAAGTGCTCCCGGAGGAGGTGGACGGTGATGCGGACGTGGACGGTAGCTGCCTATCTTGCTCGGCGGCTGGAGCAGGCCGGTGCCGGCCACGTGTTCGGGGTGCCGGGGGACTTCTGCCTGCCCCTGTACGACGCGATCGCCTCCTCCGGTCTCGAGACCGTCGTCACCTGTAACGAGCTGAACGCGGGGTACGCAGCCGACGGCTATGCGCGCCTCAACGGCATCGGGGCTCTCGCCGTCACGTGGAACGTGGGCGGCTTCAGCGCCCTGAACGCGGTGGCCGGCGCGAGCGCCGAGCGCGTGCCGGTGATCGCGGTGTGCGGGGCGCCGCCGCGCGCGAAGCGCCCCGGCGGCGTCCTGCACCACACGGTCGGGGGCGGCCGGGACGCCCAGTACAGGGCCTACGCCGGCGTCGTGGCCAACGCGGTGCGGCTGGACGACCCCGTCGCCGCACCGGCCCTCATCGACAGCGCCCTCGCCCGGTGCGTCGCGGGGCGGTGGCCGGCGTTCATCGAGCTGCCTGTGGACGTGTCGCGCGCGCCGTGCCCGGCGCCGGGGCCGTTCGTCACGCCGCGGGCGTCCGGCAGCGACCCCGCGGCGCTCGACGAGGCCGTCGCCCGCGTCCTGGCGCTGGTCGCCACGGCCGGCGAGGCCGGCGTCACCGTGCTCGCCGGCATCGAGATCGCGCGCTTCGGGCTGGCGGACGACGTGCTCGCCCTCATCGACCTGCTCGGCGCCCGCTTCGTGACGACCGTCCACGCCAAGGCAGTGCTGCCCGAGAGCCACCCCGGCTTCGCCGGCGTGTTCATCGGCGAGCTGGGCGAGGCGGCGCCGCGGCGCGCCGTGGAGGAGGCCGGCGTGGCCCTCGCCCTCGGCAGCCTGCTGACCGACCTGGACCTGGGCCTCGACACGGCGCGCATCGACCCCCGCCGTCTCGTGGCGGCGGCGGGCGACCGGGTGCGCGTGGGGCGGCGCCTGTACCGTGGCGTGACGCTCGCGGATCTGGTGGAGCGGCTGCGCGTCGCGGCTCCGGCCGGACGGCGCGCCACGCGAGCCGGCAGGGAGAGTCCGTCGCCCGTCGCGCCCCCTCGGCCGGGGGCTCCACTGACGGCGCGCCGCTTCTACGACCTGGCGCGACGTGCGGTGGGCCCGGCCTCCGTCGTGCTCGCGGACGTGGGCGACGCGATGCTCAGTGTGGCCGGCATGCCCGTGCCGGACGGCGCGACGGTGCTGTGCCAGGCGTTCTACGCCTCAGTGGGCTGGTCGCTGCCCGCCGCGGTCGGCGCCGCCTTCGCCGATCCGGCGCGCCGGCCGCTCGCGTTCGTGGGGGACGGCGCCTGCCAGATGACGGGGCAGGAGCTCTCCACCCTCGTCCGTCACGGGCTCGGGGCGGCGGTGTTCGTCGTGGACAACGGCGGCTTTCTCATGGAGCGCAGCCTGCACGAGGGACCGTTCAACGACCTCAACCCGTGGCGCTATGCGCAGCTCTCCGGGGTGTACGGCGGCCCGCCGGGCCTGCTGGTGACGACGGAAGGGGAGCTGGAGGCCGCTCTCGCGCACGTGCAGGCGCACCCCCGCGAGCTCACGCTCGTGCAGGTGCGGCTCGATCCCCTGGACGCCTCAGACACCCTGCGACGCTTCGGGGACGTCGTCAGGACGGGGCGCACGGCGAAGGCAGGCGGGGGGAGCACCGACGGCTGCCGGGGCGGCGTCGGCAAGGGCGGCGACTCCGCGGGGTCCGGCGGCATGTCGCCGGCGGACGGAAGCGAGGCGGGCTCGTGAGGTTCGACGCTGTCATCTTCGATCTGGACGGCACCCTCGTCGACACCCTGGAGGACATCGGCGACGCCATGAACCGCGTGCTCGCCGCCGAGGGCGCACCGCGGCACACCTACGAGGAGTACCGGTACCTCGTCGGCCGTGGGCTGTGGAACCTGGCCGAGCAGGCGCTGCCGGCCGAGCGGCGCGACGAGGCCATGGTCGCGCAGTGCTTCGCGGCAATGATCGCCGACTACAGCGCCCACAGCCTCATCAGGACGCGGCCCTACGAGGGCGTCCCGGAGCTGCTGCGGGCGCTCAGAGAGGTCGGCCTGCCGCTGGCGGTGTTCTCCAACAAGTCGCACGACCTGACGCTGCGGATCGTCGAAGCGCTGCTGGACCCGGCGCACTTCGTGGAGGTGCGCGGAGCCGTGCCCGGCGTGCCGCTCAAGCCTGATCCGGCGGTGGCTCTCGAGATCGCGGCCGATCTGGGGGTCGCGCCCGCCCTCGTGGCCTACGTGGGCGACTCCAACGTGGACATGCAGACGGCCGTCGCCGCAGGTATGCCGGCCGTGGGCGTCTCCTGGGGCTTCCGTCCGGCTGAGGAGCTGCGCGGGCACGGAGCCACCGTGATCATCGACCGGCCCCGTGACTTGCTCGCCCTGCGGACCTGAGCCGGCCGACCACCCTGCGGCGCGCGGCACGCCGTCTGACCCGGGCCGGGCCGGCGACCGCCGGCGCGGCGGCATCTGCGCCGCCCTGCCTCACCCCAGCGCGCCGGCCTCTGTGAGCAGCTCCAGGAAGGCGGGCATGAGCGCCGGGTGCGCGGCGACGACGGCGGGCCCGCGGCCGTGGGCCGCGGGCCGCAACTCGACGGTCGCACCGGCCTCCCGCGCGATCACCATGCCCGCCGTGTAGTCCCACGGCGACAGGTCGAGCTCCCAGTAGGCGTCCACGCGCCCCGCGGCGACGTGGCACAGGTCGACGGCGGCGGCACCGGCGCGGCGGATGTCGCGCACCCGGGCGAGCAGGGCGGCGACCACGGCGCCCTGGCGCCGGCGCTGCTCGGCGTCGTAGGAGAAGCCGGTGGCGACGAGGGCGCGCGCGAGGTCCTGCGGTTCGCGCGCCCGGATCCGCCGGCCGTCGCACCCGGCTCCGAAGCCGGCGACGGCCGAGAACAGCCTGCCGGAGGCCGAGTCGAGCACCACGCCGAGGGCCGGCTCCCCGTCCACCTCGACGCCGATCGAGGCGGCGAAGGACGGGTAGTCGTACACGTAGTTGGTGGTGCCGTCGAGCGGGTCGACGACCCAGCGGACCCCGCTCGTCCCGTCCATCAGGCTGCCCTCTTCGGCCAGCAGCGCGTCGCCGGGACGCGCGGCGCGCAGCCGCTCGACGATGAGCCGTTCGACGCGCTCGTCGATCTGGCTGACCAGGTCGGTCGGCGAAGACTTCGTCTGCACGCGGAGTCCTTCGGCGCGCCCCTTCGCGTGCTCGCGCCCGGCCGCGCGTGCAAGCTCCTCCGCAAGAGCCAGCAGCTCGCGCAGGCCGGCCGGGGCCGATGCGAAAAGGTCCACGTGGTCCATGTCGTCGTCTCCGCGGTTCCGATCGAGGGTTGGTGCCGGTCGATACTACCCCGGGGAGGCCGCCGGCGCCGGTCCGGCCCGCGTTCTCGCTCCGCTGCGCGAACGGGAGTATTCTGGCCCGGTCCCGCCGCGGCAGCGGCGCCGGCTCCCGGGAGGCGCGCGCATGATCGCCACCGCTTCTGCGTTCTGGTCCCACTGGGCCTGGGCTGCCCTCACGGCCGTGCTCGGTTTCGTCTTCTTCGGCCTGGTCTTCCGGCAGTACCTCAAGCGCCGGCGCATGCACCAGCTGGCCTGGGCGATCGGCCTCCTGCTCTACGCGATCGCCGCCGCCATGGAGGCGTACTCCGAGTCCACCGGTGAGTGGCTGCCGTTCGTCTACCGGATCTACATCGTGATCGCCGCGTCCCTGGTCGGCTTCCTGGGGCTCGGGACGCTCTACCTCGTCGCGCGCAGACGCAGGTGGGGCGACCACTACTTCGTCTTCCTCATCGCCTGCATGGCCGTGTTCTTCATCGGGACGTTCACGGTGCAGCTCGACATGCACAAGCTCGTTCCCGGCATCACTGTCGGGGGCCAGGCGCTGGGGGAGAGCCTCACCTTTCCGCGATTGATGTCGCTGCCGCTCAACATCACCGGCACGATCCTGCTGTTCGGCGGGGCCCTGTGGTCGGTGATCCGGTTCGCGCGCAAGCGCGAGTTCGGCTACCGCGTGTGGGCCAACGTGCTCATCGCCGCCGGCGCCGCGCTGCTCGCGGCCCTGGGCTCGCGGGCTCGGCTGGGGCAGACCGCCGGCCTGTACCCGGCGGAGATGGTCAGCGCGGCGCTCATGCTCGCCGGGTTCCTGCTCGCCGGGACGCTCGACAAGGGCACGAAGGCGCGGCAGGAGACGCGCACGGCGGCGGCCGGCGTCGGCCCGGGCGCCGGCGCCTGAGGGGGCCGGCGGATGGACTCGTTCTTCCAGCGCCCCGGCTTCCTGGGCACCGACGGCACCCTCGGTCCCGACCTCTCCCTGCTGCTCTCGCTGGTCGCCCTGGCGCTGCTCACGCTCGGCGTCGTGCTGGCGCGCCGCAAGCAGTACGAGGCGCACCGCTGGATCCAGACCGCGGCGGTGTGCGTCAGCGTGGTCCCGACAGCGGCGTGGATGATCCGCTCCCTGAGGCTGTACGTGCTGCCCGGGCTCCCGGGCAACCTGGTCTACGGGTCGTACGTGCTCACCGCTGTCCACGCCGTCGTGGGCGCCGTGGCCGTCGTCATGGGGGTGGTGCTCGTCGTGCGCGGCACTCAGCTCATGGCGGCCGGCCGCAGCTTGACGGGGTACAGGGCGGCCATGGGCGTCGCCTACCTGGCCTACGTCGTGGGGACGGCGCTGGGCGTCGCGCTGTACATCGTCCTCTATGCCTGACGCGGCGCTCCCGGTAGTCTCTTGCGCCGCGTCGGGTGCGGGCGAGAGCAGGCGCCGGTTCCGCACGCCCGACCGGCGCCTGCTCCTGCTGAGCATCGTGCTGCAGCTGGCGCTGGCGGCGGCGCTCGGCCACTCCTACGACACGAGGGTCTTCATGGCCGCCGGCTTCATGGTGGGGCACGGCCAGGACCCGTACGTGGCTCGCGACCTCAGCGCCGTGTTCCAGCACCCCCTGTTCGACGTGATGACCACCGTCGGCTACCCGCCGCCGTGGCCGCTGGCGCTCGGCGGGCTCTATCGCGCGGCATCCTGGCTTTCGTCGTCGCTGCTCGTGTACGGCGTCGTCATCAAGCTGCCGGTGGTGGCCGCCGCCGTGGGTCTGGCCTACCTCGTCGGCGCCGCGCTGGTGAGGGCGGGCGCCACCCAGGCAGCCGCGCGTGCGGCCTGGGTAGCCCTGCTGTTCAACCCCTTGGTGCTGTTCGCCGGCGCCGCGTGGGGTCAGATCGACGTGATCGTCGCGCTCCTCTCGGTCGGCGCGCTAGTGCTCCTGGAGCGCGGCCGCCCGCTGGAGTCGGCCATCCTGCTCGGCCTGGCGATCTGCACCAAACCCATCGGCTGGCCGATCCTGCTGGTGGCTCTGGTGTACCTCGGATGGCGGTCGCGGCGGGCTGCAGTCGTGTACGCAGTCGTGGTCCTCGCCACCGTCACCGTGCTCGCGGTGGTGCCGTTTCTCGTGCTGAATTGGGACGCCACCCCCATCTTTCGGCGCCCCAACGCTCACTTCCTCATGGCCGGCGCCATGTCGTACACCACGGTGGTGCGCCTCTTCCGCGAACCGCTGGTCCTGCCGGGCCACTGGTGGCTGTTGAGTCTTCTGTGGATCCCGGTCGTCGCCATCGTGGCCGTAGTGGTGCTGCGCCGCGGCGTCGCCGACTTCGGCGACCTGGTGGCGCGGAGCGCGGCGCTGGTCCTCGCGTTCATGCTGGCGCGCACCTGGGTGGCCGAGCCCAACGCCGTGCTGCTGGTGCCGCTCGTGCTGGTCCCCGTGGCGCTGGGCAGGGTCGACCGGCGGCTGTTCACGGCGGCTTGGGCGGTGCCGCTGGCGTTCGCCGTCGCCGATCTTGCCCCGCTCCAGCTGTTGTGGGCGGCGTTCCCGGGGGCGATGGACCGCGCCCTCGCCGTCGCCGGCCGGGTCCGCGACGTCACGCTGGCGGCCCGTGCCTGTCTGGTGGTCGCGTGGCAGGTGGTCGGCTGGTGGCTCGTGGCGGCGTGCGGGGCGGGATGGACCGGATCACGGGGGGAACGGGCGTGAACGTGCGTGTGGAGCTGGCCGACGGGCTGTCGCTGGAGATGGTCCCGGCGGGCAGAGGTGATGACGCGGCTGGCGCCGACGGGTTTCCGAGCGCGCGGCTCCAGCGCGGCCTCCTGCTGCGCGACGGGCCCGCGGATCTGGCCGAGGAGGGGGTCGGTTTCGGCGTGCCGGTCCTCAAGTGCGGCGCGCACACAGTGTTCCCCGGGGGCGCGGACCTGGAGGTGCGCGAGGACGGCCCGCTGTGCACCATACGGGCCGTCTATCGGATGGACCTGGTGGAGCGCCTGGCCGGTGCCCGCGGCGGCACCCTGCGGTCGCGGCCGCTGTACGCGGCCAAAGACGCGCTCGCCGCGCTCCACCGGCGCCTGCCGGCGGCGCGTCGCGTCCTCACCGCCGCGTCGAGCGCGTTGCGCCGACGGTTCCGCTGGCGGACTGTCTACGTGCCGGTCGGACTCTGCGCCGTGATCCCGGTCACGGTGTCCGTCGACCGACGCGACGGCTCCCTCGTCGTGAGCGCCGCTCTCGGCGGGCTGCCCGCCGGCGCCACTGAGGTCGCGCTGATGAACGAGCAGGGGGCGCGGACCTTCACCCGCTACGAGGACGAAGCGGGCGCCGTTCTGCTCGGCGGCGCCATCGGCACGTGGGAGGAGGTGACGGCCCCGGTGGCACGCTTCGTCAGCACCGCGCGCCGGGTCTCGTTCGCCGCGGAACGCGTGGACGGTACGACCCTGTATCGAGGCCGCGAGCTCGTCGGTACTCGTCTGGCGTGGGCCGGCCTCGGGCTGCTCGTCCCGGCGGCCCGCCGGGACGTGAGCTACACGGTGCGGGTGAGCAGGACGGCGTGAGCTCGCTCCTGCTTGTCTATCCCTACTTCCGGCCGCGCGTGGACCGCTCGCAGTTCCGCTTTCCGCCGCTCGGCGTGCTGTATGTGGCGGCTGCCGCGCGCGCCGCCGGTCATGAGGTGACGGTGCTCGACTGCACCTTTCTGACGCGCCGGGAGGCCGCGCGTCGCGCGCTCGCGGCCGGCGCCGAGGTGGTGGGTGTCTCCTGCCTCTCCACGCTGGAGGACGACTGCTTCGGCATGGCGAGGCTGCTGCGCGGGCGCTGCCGGCTTCTCGTCGCCGGCGGCCCGTCGCCGACGTGCGACCCGGAGGAGTTCCTCGGCGCATTCGACGTTGTGGTGCGTGGCGAGGGCGAGCGCACGATGGTCGAGCTCCTGGCGGCACTGGAGTCGCGCGGCGACCTCGCGGCGGTGCCCGGCGTGGTGACGCAGACTCGCGTCGACGCCGCGGGCGCCGCCGCGGTCCTCGCGCCGGCGCGGCCGTTCGCGGACGACGTGGACGCGCTGCCGTTCCCGGCCCGCGACCTGCTGCCCAACGAGGCGTACCTCGCCGACGGCCGCAGGCGGTTCGGCGCCTCGGTGACGACCGTCATGAGCACACGCGGGTGTCCGTTCGCGTGCGACTTCTGCAGCAACGTGGTCTTCGGCCGCTCGTACCGGGCGCGCGCGCCGCGCTCGGTGGTCGACGAAGCCGAGCAGGCGCTCGCCCTGGGGTACGAGCGCATCTCCTTCGCCGACGACGTCTTCACCCTGGAGCCGGGCCGTGTGGCCGCCGTGTGCGACGAGATCGAGCGCCGCGGCCTCCGCTTCGCCTGGGAGTGCCTCGGCCGCGTCGACGGCTTCGACGCCGAGACCGCCCATCACCTGCGCGCCGCCGGCTGCGACCGCGTGTTCTTCGGCATCGAGTCGGGGGTGGACGCGGTGCTGCGGCTCATGAACAAGCGGACCACGGTCGAGCAGGCGCGGAACGCTGTGCTCACGGCCCGCGCGGCGGGCCTGCGGGTCGGCGCCTTCTTCATCCTGTGCTACCCGGGCGAGACCGACGAGACGGTGCTCCGGACGCTGCGCTTTGCGGCGTCGCTGCCGTTGGACTACCTGGGTCTCACGGTGCCGTATCCGCTGCCCGGCACCGGGCTTGCCACGAGAGTGGGCGGCAGCACCCGCGCCCAACGCCGGGGCCCCCGCCTCGTCACGCGCCACGCCGTGACCTATGAGGGCGACTTCTCGGCGGCCAAGATGCGTGTCGCCCTGCTCAGAGGCCGGCTGCAGTTCGAGATGGGCCGGCGGCTCGGGCGCTTCGGCCCCGCCGCCCTCTCGCTGCTCGAGCCGGCCGGCGACGCGCTCTTCCGCGCGCTGCCCTGAGCGACGGCCTGTCTGCGCCGACCGTGGTCGGCCGCGGCGCGCTCCGCAGTCGGTCAGGGTGTCTGCGGCCGTGCCGGGTGCCGGCGCCCGGCCCTCAGCCCTGCGTCCGCCGCGCCTCCCGGCGTCGCGCGGACTCCGCCAGCGTCTCCGCCACGCGACGGCGCAGCCACGACTCGTCGATGTCCGAGGGGAACACGAACGTCAGCTCGTTCTCCCGGGTCCAATCGCGCCCGGGGTCCTGCCCGCCGAGGCGTTGGTACAGACGCGAGCCCGGAAGGGGCATCGGCACGTTGAAGGAGATGTCGTCAAGTGGCAGCGCGAGAGCCAGTGCCAGCGTCTGCTCGATCGCCTCGGGCGTTTCGCCGGGGTACCCGACGATGAAGAACGCGGCGGCCTCGATGCCGGCGTCACGGTAGATCGACGTGGTCGCGACGCCGTCCTCCACCGTGGCCTGCTTGTGCATCAGGTCGAGCGTCGCCTGGCTTCCGGACTCGAGTCCGAGATGGACCCGACGGCAGCCGGCTGCGTACATCATGGCGGCCGTCTCCGGAGTGACCCGGTCGGCGCGCGAGAGACAGCTCCACGTGAGGCCCAGCGGCGTGATCCGGCGACAGAGCTCGGTGAGGTGGGCGGTGTCCAGCGTCAGGGTGTCGTCCGCGATCCACAGGCTGTCGTAGCCGAGAGCCTTGATCTGCCGGACCTCCTCGACGACCGCGTCCAGGTCGCGGCGGCGGACCTCGTTCCCGAAGACGGGCTTGGAGCAGAAGTCGCAACCGAAGGGGCAGCCAAGCGTCGCGAGGAGCGAGGTGGGCCTTGCGCCCGTCTTGTGGAACCAGGCGGACTGGTAGGCGGCGTGGTCGAAGTCGCTGCGGTCGGGGAGGGGGAAGGTCCGCAGCTGCGCTTCGGTGTAGTGGACGGGCGGGACGTCGACGCGCAGGTCGTCGCGCGCGATGAGCAGGCCGTCGTAGCTCCCGAGCTCGAGCTCCTCCAGACGCCGGCGAGGCGAGGGCAGGCTGAGGTAGTCGCGGCAGAACGCCGGGAAGCCAAGGTCGGCCTCCCCGCGGAACACGGCGTCGAAGGGGCCGGTGAAGCGCTCGGGAAAGACGGTGGGCAGCGGTCCGCCGGCCACCAGCAGCGCCCCGGGCAGCTCGGCGCGCACGACCTCCGCCACCCGGAGCGCCGCGGCAGTGAGGCTCACCATCGCACCGACGCCGACCACGTCGGGGCGCCACGCGGCCAATTCGGTCCGCAGGCTCTCCAGACTGGCGAAGGTGCAGTCGAACACGCGTGTCTCGACGCCGAGCCGCCGCAGCTGCGCCGCGAGGGCGGCCAGGCCGAGCGGCGGAAACAGCAACTCGGTCGCCGCTCTGGTGCGGACGTAGGGAAAGACGAGGGCTACGCGGCCTTCGGGAAGCGCGGGGACGGCGGGCGACGACGGCGAGCGCTTGTGCGCATCCTTCGTCATCTCGCCCTGAAGCCTGACCACGCCGAGCGTGCCGCCGTGTGCTGCGCCGTCGCCGTGAGCGCGGCAAGGACGAGTAGTGCCAGGCGGACGGCCGACGGCGGACGCGTCCGGGTCGACAACGGCCGGTGCACGGCTCTTCCTTCCCTCGGCGACACGGGCGTGTGCAGTGTGCCGAGCGCGGCGCGGCGGCGCAACCGTCGTGCCGCCGTAGTCACCGCGCTTGACCCGAGCGCGTTGCGGGCATGGTCTCGTCGACGTGAGCGCGGGCGAGGAGGTCGCCGTGATCGAGGTGGTGATCTGGTCGGACATCGTCTGACCGTGGTGCTATGTCGGCGCGTCGCGCTGGCGAGCGGCACTGGGGCAACTGGGCGACGAGGTGGCGGAGGTCGTCTGGAGGTACGGGGCGTTCGAGCTCGATCCCACGGTCCCGGCCGGTGGTGTGGATGCCGTGGACTACCTGCGGCGCAAGTACGATGCTGAGGTGGTGAAGTCGATCGGCGAGCGGCTTGCGGCGGTCGCGGCGGCCGAGGGATTGCCGATGGCGGAACCCCCGGTCGGTGGCGTGCGGCCGAACACGTTCAACGCGCACAGGCTGCTGACGGCTGCGCTGGACGAGGGCGGCGAGGCGGTGCAACAGACCCTCGCCGACGCTCTCTTCAGGGCCTGCTGGGCCGAGGCGCGGGACACCGGTGACGTCGGTGTGCTGGAGGAGATCGGCGTGGCGGCGGGCATGGACGCAGCTCTCGTGCGCGAGGTCCTCGCCGGGGACGCGTACGCGCAGGCCGTGCGGGCCGAGGAGCGAGAGGCGCGCGAGGCGGGCATCACGGCCGTCCCCACGTTCGTGCTGGACGGCCGCCTGGCGGTGAGCGGCGCGCAGACCGCGGACGTGCTGGCGCAGGCGGTGCGGCGCGCGGCGCAGCTCGAGCGCCGCTGAGGACGGATCGGAGCTCGGCGGCTGCTCCGGGGCGAGCCGCGGCGAGCGGCCGCGACGGTGCGCTGCGCCCGCTCGCCGCGCCTGGTCAGAGTATCCGCTGCGGCAGTACCCGCTGTGCGTTGAGCACCACGCGGTAGGCCTCCTGCAGCTCGGCCTTCGTGAGGGGGCGAAGCTTGGCCGTGTCGATAGCGTCCTCCGGGCGCCGTCCGGCGCGGATGGCCTCGGCGTGGTGCTGGAACCGCAGGGTCGACATACTGACGAAGGCCTCGCGCAGACCCTGGGCCGAGGTGGTGCCTTCAGCCTTCGCCTCCTGCACGGCGGAGAGCCGCTCCAGCGTGGTCGGCGGCGTGAGGCCGGCGGCGAACGCGTAGTAGCGCGCCAGGTTCTGGATGGGCCGCAGGCCGCTCACCTTGAGGTCCACGGGGCCGGTGAGCCGCTGGCGGAAGCCGAGCGGGCTGCGGATCTCCGTGGCCAACTCCGAGACGCCGGCGAGGAAGCGCGCGTACTTCGGCGCCTGGCGGATGATGTCGTGCAGCCGCGGCGTGATCTCGAGGTCGCCGCCCACGTGCCGGAAGTCGAAGCTGATGGCTGCGTCCACGATGAGGCCCACGTCGTCCCAGCCGCGCAGGTACGCCTGGAACAGCTGCCGCCACTGCGAGGCCGGCCTTCTCCAGTTGGGCCTCAGGGCGGCGACGCCGTGCGGATCGACGGGGATGCCGCAGGCGGCGACTCCGTTATTCACCTCTTCGGCCAGCCGGCCGAAGTAGTCGTCCGCATCCGGGTCGTCGGTATCGGCGTAGGCGAGCCCGTTGTCCTGGTCGGAGACCAGGGTCATCTCGTAGCGGGCGGCGCTGCCGAACGCCAGCCAGGCGTAGGGAACCGGCGGCGGCCCGAGCCGCCGTTCCGCCAAGTGCAGCAGGCGCACGGTCATGGCGTCGTGCAGCAGTGTGATGATGCGCATGAGGGCGGTCGCTGAGACGTTGGCGTCCACGAGGTCGAGGACGAGCTTGGGAAGGTCGGCCGCGGCCTCGGCCATCTCCTCCGGGCTCTCGGCCGCGAGGATGGCGTGGCGGAGCGCGAACGGGCTCAGTCTGTCGAGCGTCATGAGCCCGCTCGAGGAGAGCACGCCCAGCACCTGCCCCGAGCCGTCGACGACCGGCAGGTGGTTGACCCCGGCCTCCATCATCGCCAGGCTGGCCTCCTGGGCGAAGGCGTCGGCCCTGACGGTGACGACCGGGCAGGACATCACCTGGTCGACGGGCGTCTCCAGGGAGCCTCCGCTGGCGACGACCTTGTCGCGCAGGTCGACGTCCGTGACGATGCCCAGGCCTCTCGGGCCGAGCACCAGCAGGGCGGAGAGGTCCTTGGCTCTCATCGTGCGCGCCGCCTCGGCGACGGTGGTGTTGGGGCCCACGAACTCCGGCGCCCCGTGGAGGAGCGTGCGCACGGTACGCGTGCGGACGTCCGGCAGGCCCCGTGCGTGATCCACCGTCTGGGCGATGCGCATGCGCAGCGTCCTGGCGACGAAGACGACGCCGTCGGTGCGGCTGAGCACGTCCAGCGCCTGCTCGCCCGGGATGCAGTACAGCACGCTGTCCTCGCGCGCGCGGGCCGTGAAGGCGGGCGGCTCGCCGGTGAGCAGCGTGGGGTGGCCGAACACGTCGCCGCGGAAGAGCACGTCCACCACGACGCCGTCGGTGACGATCTCCACGGCGCCCTCGCGGATCACGAAGAGCTCGGTGCCCGGGGCGCCGCCCTCGTGCAGCAGGACCTCGCCGGTGGCCGTGGGCCGTTTGACGAGCGCCGTCGCCACATCTTCCAGGCGTCGGTGGTCCAGCCCCTTGAAGGGGTCGATCCGCGAGAGGAAGCGGGCCTCCTCGCTGAGGATCACGCTGCCGGTGTGGTCGGTGACGGCGGCCATGGCACTAGTATGTCAGACGGCCGGCCGGTCGTTCGCTCCAGACGGGAACGCGGACCGGAGGACGAGAGGGCGGCGGGGCGGCCCTTCAGGGCCGCCCCGCCGCCCCGCCGCCTCACGCCGAGACCCGGCAGCAGTCGGCTCCGTCCGGACGTCAGAAGCCGGCCGGGGAGTAGTCGATGGGCGTCGTTCCCTCCCTCCAGCCGATCCACGGATCGTGTGCGTTCTGCTGTGGGACGCCTCCCGACGACATGAGTTGCCTCCACCCGCGGAAGCTGAGCCCGTCCGCCGACATCGTGAGCTCGAAGTCGTAGACGCTCTCTGTGTCCCACGTGTAGACCGCCGTACCCTTGAGCACGTTCCCCTCGGCCGTCGCCGTGAAGCGGACGTTCCACTGCGTCGAGTCTCCCGTGACCGAGGTGCCCGTCTGAGTGAAGCGGATCTCGTTGAACGTGTAGCTCTGCCAGGTCCCGGTCCAGTCGGGGAGGCTCAGCGCCTCCCGCAGGTTCTCCCACTGGTCGCCGGCGAACGCCTTGTCGGTGAGGTACATCTTCTGGATGGCGTCGGCGTCCACCGAGAACCCGAACCACTTCTTCATCATGGCGAGGTCCGGCGGGTACTTCTTGGTCTCGTCCAGCTTCTTGGCGGCGTAGTCCATCTTCTCGAGGTACTTCTGCCAGATGGTGCGCAGTACGGCGACGGAAGCGCCCGCCTTGGCCTTCTTCTCGAGCTGGTCGAGCCACGGCAGCGCCTCCTTGGCGACGCTCGTCATGTACTCGATGTTGCGCTCCTGGAAGAGCTTGTCGCTGTTCGTCTGGTCGTCACCGTTGCTCTCCTCCAGGGCGTGCGTGACCTCGTGCCACACAGTCTCGCCCCAGGCCGCCCTATCGCCGGCCTTCAGCTTGCGGGGGTCCTTGGAGAAGGTGATGACGTTGGGCTCGGGGCCGTACTGCGCGTTGGGGGTGTTGCCGTTGGCGTCGCGCAGCCGCGGGTTCACGACGATCTTGCACTGCGCGAGGCGCACCCGGTACTTCTGGGCGGCGCCCAGGTCGGTGACCTTGGCGAACCCGTCCTTGTCCCACGTGCCCATGAAGCTCTTCATGATCTCGTAGGCGCTGCCGTGGAGCGTCTTGGGCGCCGCGGGCGCCGCGGGCGCGGCGACGGCGGCGAGCAGCAGCACGGCCAGGCACACAGGCAGCAGGAGCCGCAGGCTGCGCCCGGACCGGCGGGGACGACTCGGACTCATGACGAACCTCCTCAGGGGCACGATGCGCCGCGTTTCATCACTTCACCGTCAGCGCCGCGAAGCCCTTGGCGCTGTTGCCGACCAGGTCGGTGCCGGTCACGATGATCGTGTACTTGCCTTTGGCCAGGGTCACCTTGTACTTGACCCACCACCAGCCGTCGTAGTTCTCGCCGTAGTCCCACGACCACGACTTCTTCACGTTGCCGTTCTTGGTCACGATCTGCACCTGCGAGGCGACCTCGGCGCTGATGTCGTCGTACACGCGGAAGTAGATCTTCACAGTCTGGTTCTTCTTCGCGGTCGCGTCCTTCGCGCCCACCTGCGGCGCGGTGGTGTCGAGCGGGTAGATCCACTTGATTCCGGCCACGTCGCCTGCGCTCAACGTCCGCGCGACCGACTCGTAGTCGCCGAAGCCGTACATGACCTTGGCCGTGTCCCCGGGACCGTAGAGGTCGTTGAGCACCAGCCAGTGGCCGACCTCGTGCATGGCGATGGACTGGACGTCCATGGTGCCGGAGCCCGGGGAGCCGTCGCCCCAGTCGTAGTCGTTGTTGTAGCGGATGTCGGCCTCCTGGACGATGCCGCCGCCGCTCCAGCTGCTGGACTGCGCGATGACGCCGCTGGGAAGGCCGTAGGCCCAGGAGATCACACTCTTGCCGTCGCTCGCGATCGTGGCGGTGGTCCTGCCGCCGTCGACGAAGGTGAACCCGGAGCCGGCGGCGTTCCAGGTCGCGGTGCCCGCGTCCACGAGGGACTCGCGCAAGGCGTCGTCGATGCCCGAAGTGTTCAGGAAGTACGTCACCTGTGGCTTCGCCCAGTGCTCGCCGCCGTAACTGAACGGCACGGAGAAGGTGAAGGGGGCCGACTCGCGGAGGTCGACGGTCGTGACCCACAGGGGACCGGAGCCGGCGGAGGCCGAGTAGTTCTTGATGATGGCGGTCGGGACGGCGCACTCGATGCGCGTGTCGCTCCAGGAGCTGATCTCGGCTTCGATGCGTTCGACGTCGTCGTTGCCATAGGTGAACTCGACCCAGCCGCGGATGGCCCCGAACCCGCGGCCGGTGATGACGACGGGGGCGTCGATGCCGGCCGCCGCGGAGTTGGGGCTGACGGAGGTGATGACCGGCGCGGCCACGGTGCGGGCGCCGGATGCGGGGGCCGGCGCCTGCTCGCCCGCCGGCCCTGCCTCGCTCTGGTCCGCGGCCGCGCCCTGCTTCAGGGCCGCGCGGATGCGCTGGTCCATGGCGGAGCGCTTCGCGCCCTTGCCATAGACGTGCCCGTCGACGACCGGGATCTTGCCCTGGAAGCCGGCGATGACCCACCCACGCACGTCGACGAACACGTAGCACTCCTCGCCCGGCGAGAAGGACGGCATGGCGTCCACGCGTACTGTGGTGCCGTCCGGCAGCGTCCCTCCGGGGACGGCGAAGGCGACGACCTCGCCCGGGGCTCCCTTGAGGGCCGTGCCCACGCGCATCCGTACCACTGTGCGCACGTCGCCGGCGGACTGGTCGACCGACGTGTTCAGCACGGTGCCGTCGACCACCAGCACCGCACGCTGGGTGAGCTCCTCGACGGTCATGCGCTCGAGTACGGTAGCGCCGGCGGCGGCGGGGAACAGCAGCAGGAGCAGGAGCGGTAGGATGAGGGGCACGCCTGGCGCCGCCCGGGGCCGTGTCGCTCTCCCGACAGCGCGCTCACGCCGTCCGTTCATCTTGCACCTCCCGTCTCGCGCCCGCCGGCCACGTTGGGCGGATGCGTCGCTTGCGGTCGTCATACCTCATCTGATTGTGAGTGAATCGGCTCACGGAAGGAATGTCTTAACGCTGTGTTCTCCACGGCGCGCCGCGGCGAAGCTTGTCAGGCGCGCGCGTACCGCAGCCAGACGACCCCGTCGGCGAAGTGCTCGACGGCCTCGAGGCGGAGTGCGAGGACGTCGCCCGCCGACTCAGGGTCGGACCCCCGCAGGAACGGCCGGGGAGCGTCCCCGCCGACCAAGAGCGGCTCGAGCAGCACGCTGACCTCGTCGATGAGTCCCTCGCGCGCCAAGGCGCCGCTGAGAGACCCGCCGCTGTCTACGCGGACGATGCGCACCCGGCAGCGCTCGGCGAGAAGCTCAAGGGCCGCGCGCAGGTCGATGCGTCGCCCGCCGCCGGCCTTCAGCGTCGTGATGCCGTCTCGCGCCAGCCGCGCGAGGCCCTCCGCGGGGCTGGCCTCGGCGACGAGCACGGCGACATCCCGCCAGTAGGGTTGGGCGCGCAGCCAGTTCCAGCGGTCGAAGCGACAGCGGCTGTCGGTCACCACCAGGAGGGGACCGGCGCCGCTGTCCGCTGGACCGGTGGGCGCCGGCGGGGCCTCGTCTTCGGCGGGCAGTCCCTCCGCCTGCAGCAGCGTGTCGGCGCCGGTGAGGACGGCGTCTTCGCCTATGTCTCCCGCCAGGCGGTAGTACCGCGCCACGTCGGGTCGCAGGAAGTCGATGCGGCCGTCGAGACTCGACTCGACGTGCAGGACGACCTTGGGGAGCATGCGATCCTCCTTGGACGCAGTTGAAGGCGGTCGCTGGAGTGTAGCGGAGCGGCGGGACGGAGCCCGCGGGCGCGGGGGTCGCCGCCGCGGGCCCAAGCTGGCATACTCCCCCCAGACCGTCAGGCCCGTGGCTCCGGGAGGTCTCCCTTCAGCACCCCGGCCGTCTCCTTTGCCAGTCACTTCGTCCGCACCCTCGCCGTCGCGCGCGGCCTGCGCCGTTCGCCGGGCGCGGCGCTCGCCGCGGCGTTCGCTTGCGGGCTCGCCGCCATGCTGGCCCTCGCCCCGGAGGTCCGGGCCGTGGACGTGCCGTCCACGGCGCCGCCGGGGGTACGCGCCGCCGCCCCCTCTGCCGGCAGCGGCGGCTGGTACTGGCCCGCGGGCACCGAGGAATTCGGCGGGTACGCCGGCTTTCTGGCGCCGCGCGGCAGCAACGTCCACGTGGCGCAGGACATGCACGCCAAGAAGGGCAGCCCGGTCTACGCCGTCGGCGACGGGACCGTGTGGATCTCCCGCGCCGACACCGGCGGCTACGGCGTGGGCGGCAAGCCCGGCGGCTGCATCATCATCGTGCACCGCACGGGGGCCGGAGAGGAGTTCCGCGCCCTCTACGGGCACGTCTCCAAGCTGGCGGTGAAGGAGGGTGACCGCGTCGTCCCGGGGCAGCTGATCGCGGTCGTGAACGGCCTCGACCACCTGCACTTCGGCATCCACCCCGGGGAGACGTACCGCGACCGCAACCCCTACGCCGGCGAGGTGCCCAAGAAGTGGGAGGACCACGGCGGCTGGGTCGACCCGGTCAAGTACCTGCGCACGCATCCGCGCGGGGCGAGCTACGCGCCGCCGGCGCTGCCCGTCGTCAGGATCCAGACGGATGTGGCTCCGGCCGACTTCGGCGCCGTCGCCGGCGTCGCCTACTGGACGGAGCAGGACGGGGAGACGCCGAGCACCTTCGCACACGACCTGGCCGACGGCACGCGGCGGCAGCTGGCGGCCGGCGAAGCGCCGCCGCCGTTCGATGCCGTCAGATACGCGGTGAACCAGCTCGCCTCGCCGGCCGTCGGCTTCGCCGTGCGCGACCGACTGCCGGTGCTCACGCTCACGACCGACGGGGACGAGCCGGCCTGGGGTGAGGCGGCCGCGCTCAGCGGCAGCCTCACCAACGCGGCCGGCAAGCCGTTCGTCCGGGCCGATGTGCGGCTGGAGCGCCGGGCGGCCGCCGGCTGGAAGACGGTGGCGACCCACCGCACGGCGGCCAGGGGCGAGTACTCGTTCACGTACACGCCGCGCACGCGGACGGACCTGCGCGTGCGCTTCCTGCTGCCGGAGAAGCAGTCGTCCGGAGCCGTGTACGTCGTCCCGGCCCCGGCGCCCGTCGTCTTGACTCCCCAGGTGCAGCTCGGAGTCCCCACGGTCCCGCCCGCAGCTCGGGTCGGCACGTCGGCGACGTACGCTGGTGGCCTGCTGCCCCGCCACAGTGCCGGGCCGGGCGCCGTGCTGCTCGAGTTCCAGCGCCTCAAGGGCGGGGCGTGGGCCGCCGCCAAGACGGTCAGAGCCCCCGTCGCCGACGCGGCGCTCGGCTCGGTCTACGTGGGCACGGTCCGTCTGTCAGCCGCGGGTCGCTGGCGGGTGCGGGCCGTCCACCCGGCCGACGACGCGCACGCGGAGACCGTGAGCACGTGGCGGGCCTTCACGGTGAAGTGACCGCGCCGCGTGCCGTCCGGCGGGGATGTGGCGCCTCTCGCGGCGCAGTGCTAAGGTGTGCCGGCTGAGCCAAGTGAGGCAGCCCGGCTGAGCGCCGCGCGAGAGTCCGCCCTCGAGGCGGACGCCGAAGGGGCAAGGCGACCCTCGGGACGCCGAAACTCTCAGGCCCAAGGAGCGCGACGGGACGGGCCCCCGGATGATCAGGCGCCGCCGCCGCGGCGCCGGCCGTCAGACAGGGTGGACATCGGTCCATCCTGTCTTCCTTTTTTTCGGTGCCGGGAGCGGCGGCTCCCGCCCGAACGCGCGTTTCCGCCGTCCGCCCGGCGGGCACGTTGCCAGCGAGCCAGGGCGGTTGCCGAAGGAGGAACGGACATGGCCGACGAGAGCTATCCCCAGGAACTGCAGTACTACAAGGAGCACGATTGGGCGCGCCTGGAGGGTGAGGACGCCGTGTTCGGCATCACCTGGTTCGCCCAGGACGCTCTCGGAGAGATCGTCTACGCGGAGCTTCCGGCCGTAGGCGACAGCGTCGCCGCAGGCTCCACCTACGGTGAGCTCGAGTCGGTCAAGGCGGTGAGTGAGATCTACGCGCCGCTGAGCGGGGAGGTCGTGGAGGTCAACGACGCTCTCCAGGACGAGCCGCAGCGCGTGAACGAGGACTGCTACGGCGAAGGCTGGCTCATCCGCGTCCGCCTCACCGCCCCCGGCGAGATCGGCGAGCTCATGGACGCCGCCGCGTACAAGGCGTTCCTCGACGAGGCGTGAGGTGGCCGGCAGTACCGTCGACTACGTCCCCCACAGCGCCGATGACCTGAGGGTCATGCTCGACGCCGTCGGGGCCGAGAGCGTCGACGAACTGTTCATCGCGGTCCCCGAGGCCGTGCGCCGACGGGGACCGCTGGCGTTGCCCGCCGGTCTGAGCGAGGCTGAGGTCGTGGCCGACCTGCGCCGGCTGGCAGCTGCCGACGTGCCGGCGAGCGCGATGGTGAGCTTCCTTGGAGCCGGCATCTACGACCACTACGTGCCGGCGGTGGTCGACGCCGTGGTCTCGCGCAGCGAGTTCCTCACGGCGTACACGCCCTATCAGCCGGAGCGCAGCCAGGGCGTGCTGCAGAGCATCTTCGAGTACCAGACGGCCGTCTGCGAGCTCACCGGCCTGGACGTCAGCAACGCGTCCATGTACGACGCCGGCACGGCTCTTGCCGAGGCGTCGGTGCTGGCGGGGGCGCAGACGGGACGCGGCACCGTCCTGCTCAGCGCCGGCGTGCACCCTGAGTATCGCCAGGTGCTGGCCACGGAGACCGTGGGGTACGGCCCGCGGCCCGCCGTCGTGGCGCTGGCTGCCGGCGGACTCACCGACCCGGACGCCTTGAGGGCGGCCGCCGGTGACGACACGGCCGCTGTGGTCGTCCAGCAGCCCAACTTCTTCGGCGGCCTCGAAGACGTCGCGGCGGCAGCCGCGATCGCCCACGAGGCCGGCGCCCTCCTCGTGGTGGTGGCCGACCCGCTCACCCTCGGCGTGCTGGAGGCCCCCGGGCGCCAGGGCGCCGACATCGTCGTGGGGGAGGCCCAGGCGTTCGGCGGGTCCATGAACTTCGGTGGTCCGGGCGTAGGCTACATGGCGGTCACGCAGAAGCTGATGCGCCGCATCCCCGGCCGTCTCGTGGGCGAGACGGTCGACGTGGAGGGCAGGCGTGGCTTCGTGCTCACCCTGCAGACGCGCGAGCAGCACATACGCCGCGAGAAGGCCACCAGCAACATCTGCAGCAACCACGCGCTCAACGCCCTGGCCGCCCTCGTCCACCTCACGTGGCTCGGGCGAGAAGGCCTCGCGGAGCTCGGGCTGCTCTGCGCTCGCAAGGCGCACTACCTGCGCGAGCGCCTGCTCGAGGTCCCCGGTGTGGACGCCTTCACCGGCGGGCCCGTGGTCCGTGAGTTCGCGCTGCGCCTGCCGGTCCCGGCCGCGGACCTGGTCGAGAGGCTCGTGCCGGCCGGCTTTCTCGCCGGCGTGCCCGCAGGGCTCGTCGCCGGCCGCCTGCCGGCCACGGCGGCCGAGGGCTCAGGTCTCGAGGACGTGCTGCTGGTCGCCGTGACCGAGAAGCGCACGCGGGCGCAACTCGACGCCTTCGCCGACGCCTTCGCCGCGGCGCTCGGCGGCCCGCGCTCGTCAAGCGGGGAGGTGACGACGTGAGCGCTTCCGCCCCGGCTCCCGGTGAGACCGATCGCCGCACCATCTACGAGAAGTCGTGCTGTGGCCGCCGCGCGTACAGCCTGCCGGCTACCGATGTCCCCCAGGTCCCACTCGACCAACTCGTCCCCGCGAGGCTGCGGCGCAGCTGCGCACCACGCTTGCCCGAGATCAGCGAGGTCGACCTGTTGCGCCACTTCACGGGCCTGTCCACCCTCAACTTCGGGGTGGAGAGCGGCAGCTACCCGCTCGGCTCGTGCACGATGAAGTACAACCCCAAGGTCAACGAGGCGGCGGCGCGGCTCGAAGGCCTGGCGGGCCTGCACCCGTACCAGCCGGAGGCGCTCGTCCAGGGCGCGCTCGAGCTCATGTACGAGCTCGAGCACTGGCTGGCCGAGATCGCCGGCCTCGCGCGCGCCACGCTGCAGCCGGCGGCCGGCGCCCACGGCGAGCTCGCGGGGCTGCTGGTCATCCGCGCTCATCACCGGGCGCAGGGCCGGGATCCCCGGCGCGTCATCATCCCCGACACCGCGCACGGCACGAACCCCGCCAGCGTCGTGATGGCCGGCTACCAGCCGGCGGCCGTCTCCAGCGACGTCAAGGGCGGCGTCGACCTCGACTCGCTGAAGCTGCTGCTGGACGACGACCTGGCCGGGCTCATGCTCACCAATCCCAACACCCTGGGCGTGTTCGACGAGAACATCGCCGAGATCGCCCGTCTGGTGCACGAAGCCGGCGGCCTGCTCTACTACGACGGCGCCAACAGCAATGCCGTCCTCGGCGTGAGTCGCCCCGGCGACATGGGGTTCGACATCGTCCACTTCAACACGCACAAGACGTTCAGCACGCCGCACGGTGGCGGCGGCCCCGGCGCCGGCCCCATCGTGGTCCGCGACACGCTGGTCCCTTACCTGCCCGTTCCCGTCGTGGAGAAGGGCGCCGACGGTCGCTACTTCTTCGACTACGACCGTCCGCGGTCCATCGGCAAGATGCGCAGCTTCTACGGCAACTTCGGCGTGCTGGTGCGCGCGTACACATACATCCGCGCGCTCGGTCCCGATGGGCTCAAGCGCGTGAGCGAGATGGCCGTGCTCAACGCCAACTACGTCATGCAGGGCGTCCGCGACCTGTTCTCGGTGCCGTACCAGGGCCGCTGCATGCACGAGTTCGTGGCCAGCGCCACGCCGCTCAAGGAGAAGTACGGCGTGCGCGCCCTCGACGTCGCCAAGCGCCTGCTGGACTACGACGTGCACCCGCCCACCACGTACTTCCCGCTCATCGTCGATGAGGCGCTCATGATCGAGCCCACCGAGACGGAGTCGCGAGACGACCTGGACAGGCTGATCGAGGCGTTCCGCCGCATCGCAGCGGAGGCCGAGACCGACGCCGACGTGCTGCGGGAGGCGCCGCTCACGATGCCCGTGCGGCGCCTGGACGAGGCCGGGGCCGCGAGGCACCCGGTGCTCCGCCAGCGGTTCGACGGCGACGGGGCGTGTCCCTGAGGCGGAGCGAAGAGCGCTGGGCGGCCGGGCCGGGACCGGCCGCCCAGCGCGGCCGCCGCGGGGCCGACTCGACCGCCTCCGGCGGCCCGTCGCCGGAGGCGTCGTCATGAGCGTGATCAGGGTGTTGCCGGAGCTGCGCGCCAACGGCGCCGCCCAAATGGCCCTGGACCAGGGGTTGCTGGAGGCGGCGGAGGTGGTCATCGCGCGCCGGTACACGTGGGCGCCTCCGGCGCTCTCGCTCGGGCGCTTCCAGAGGTGGGCCCACGAGGTGCCCAAGCTGCCGTTCGACGTGGTGCGGCGGCCCTCCGGCGGCCGCGCCGTGCTGCACGGTGAGGACTTCGAGTGGTCGTTCGCCTTCGCGTTCCCGCCCGGGTCGCTCGGCGAAGGGATACGGGCGGGGGCCGACGTGGCCCGCCCGTACGACCTCGTGGCGGGCTCGTTCGCGGCGGCGTTCGAGGCGCTCGGCGTGCAGCTGGACGACGCGCGTACCGAGCCGTACCATCGCTCGACTCTGTGTTTCGCCACCTCGCTGCGGTACGACCTGTCGGCGCGCGGTGAGAAGCTTGTCGCCGTCGCCCAGGCGCGGGCAGGTGGACGGGCGCTCGTGCACGGCTCGGTGCTCGAGCGGCGCCCCCCCGATGAGCTCACGCAGGTGGCTGAGACGCTGCTGGGCGAGCCCTGGCAGGGAGAGGGCCTGGCCGGTGCCGGCTACGTGCTGGCGGCCGACATGATCTGGAAGCGCGTGCTCGTGAGACTTGAGGCGGCCCTTCGCGGGCTTGCCCCGTGAGGAGGAAGTGATGACGAAGGTCCTGATTTTGGGCGGCGGTCCCGCGGGGTACGTGGCCGCCGGCCGCGCCGCCCAGCTGGGCGCCGAGGTCGTGCTGGTCGAGTCGCGCGACATCGGCGGCACCTGCCTGAACCGAGGCTGCATCCCGACCAAGGCCATGGTCGCCGGCGCCGAACGCCTGCATCAGGCGCGCATCGCCGGCGAGTACGGCGTCACGGTCGGCGAGGTCGGCCTGGATTTCGGCGCGTTCATGGCGCGCAAGGTCGCCGTCACCACGCAGCTCCGTGACGGCGTGGCGCACCTCCTCAAGGCGCGCAAGGTGCAGGTCGTGGCCGGGCACGCTACGCTCGCCGGCCCCGGCCGCCTGGCGCTCGCCCCCGGCGCGACGCTGCCCGACGGTGCCGTGCTGGAGCAGGGCGGCGAGCTCGAGGGCGACGCCGTCATCCTGTGCAGCGGCTCCGAGCCCGTGCGCATGCGCCTGTTCGACTGGTCGGACGCGCGCCTCATGAGCAGCGACGAGCTCCTGCAGATAGACGAGGTACCGCAGAGCCTCGCCATCGTCGGCGGCGGTGTGATCGGCTGCGAGTTCGCCAGCGTCTTCAACAGGCTGGGCAGCGAGGTCACCGTCATCGAGATGCTGGACCAGCTGCTGCCCGGCGAGGACAAGCGCACCGGGCGCACGCTGCAGCAGGCGTTCAAGAAGGCGGGCATCGCGGTGCATGTCAAGGCGGGGGTGGAAGAGGCCGTGCCGGGCGACGCCGGCGTGACGCTGCGCCTCGCCGGCGGCGCCGAGATCACGGCCGCCCGCGTGCTCGTTGCCGTCGGCCGCAGGCCGGTGAGCGCCGGCCTCGGCTACGAGCAGGCCGGCGTGCAGGTCGACCAGCGCGGCTTCGTCGTCACCGACGAGTCGTGCCGCACCGCGGTGCCGGGCGTGTTCGCCGCCGGCGACGTGGCCGGTCCGCCGCTGCTCGCCCACTGGGCCTACCATCAGGGTCAGATCGCGGCGGAGAACGCCGTGACCGGTTCCTCGCTGGTCTGCGACCGCAGCGTGGTGCCCAGCTGCACGTTCAGCTCGCCGGAGGTCGCGTCCTGCGGGCTCACCGAGGACCGCGCGAGCGCCGAGGGCGTGGAGCACGAGGTGGCGCACGTGCGCCTCAACGGCAACTCCAAGGCGGTCTGCGACGGCGACGCCGATGGCTACGTGCGCATCGTCTGCGAACCCGGCGGCGGGCGCGTGCTCGGCGCCAGCCTGGTCGGCCCACACGTCACCGAGCTCGTCCACGAGCTGGCCCTGGCGACGCACGCCGGGCTGACGCTCCAGACGGTGGCCGACACCATCCACGCGCACCCCACGCTCAGCGAGGCCGTCGGCGAGGCCGCGCTGTCCGGCGTGGGGCGCGGCACACACAGCCTCTGACGCATGGCAGGCGCGCCCTCCGAGCCGCAGCCCGGCGCGCCCCGCCGCCGGCCCCAGCGCCCGTCCGGGCGCCCGCTCACGCCCGGGCGTCACGGCGGCAAACCCCCCTGGCTCAAGCACAGGGCGCCGGCGCCGCGGCAGTACCGCGCCACCGGCGCCCTGCTCGACGAGCTGGGGCTGCACACTGTGTGCGAGGAGGCGCGCTGTCCCAACAAGGGCGAGTGCTTCAGCGCGGGTACGGCGACCTTTCTGATCCTCGGCGACGCCTGCACGCGGGCCTGCCGGTTCTGCTCGGTGCAGCACACGCCCGCCGGCGAGAGCCGGCAAGCCGACGCCACGGCGGCCGGGCCTGCGCAGCCGCTTCGCTGCGTGGACGGGGACGAGCCGGCCCGTGTGGCGCAGGCCGCCGCGCGCCTGGGCCTGCGGCACGTGGTCGTCACCAGCGTCACGCGCGACGACCTGCCCGACGGCGGCGCCTCGCACTTCGCCGCCACCGTGGCGGCCGTGCGGGCCCAGGTGCCCGGCGCGACCGTCGAGGTGCTCATATCGGACTTGGGCGGCGACGAAGCGGCGCTGCGCGCCGTGCTCGCCGCCCGCCCCGACGTGCTCGGCCACAACCTCGAGACGGTCCCGCGCCTGTACCCGCAGGTGCGGCCGCAGGCCGCCTACGCGCGCTCGCTCGATCTGCTGCGGAACGCGGCGACGTGGGCGAGGGGCGAGGCGCCGCGAGACGCCGGAGCAGAGCGGATGGCGGCCGCGCCCGCGCGGGAGGTGGCCCCGGGCCGCGCCGCCCCCCGACGTCCTCTGGTCAAGACCGGCATCATGGTGGGGCTGGGCGAGACCGCGACCGAAGTCGACGAGGTGCTCCGCGACGCGGCGGCGGCCGGGGTCGACCTGGTCACCGTCGGCCAGTACCTGCAGCCGGGGCGCGACTGCCTGCCGGTGGCGCGGTTCGTGGAGCCGCAGGAGTTCACGTCGTGGGAGCACCGCGGCGCCGAGCTCGGCCTGGCTGTGACGGCGGCGCCGTTCGTGCGCTCGTCGTACCGTGCCGGAGAGGCGCTGCACGGGCCACCCGCCGACCGCGGGGAGCGGCCTGCGTGAGCGGCGACGCCCGACGCGCCACGACGCCGCGAGGTCCCGGTCTCCCGCTCCCTACCCCGGCCCTGGTCATGTTCGACCTGGACTTCACCCTGCTGCGTCCCAGCGACCTGTTCGAGGCGCGGGGGTACCGGCGTACCGGCGAGCGGTTCGGGCTGCGCCTGGACGAGGCGCTCTGGCCGGAGGCGGAGCGCCGCGCCTACGCAGCCATCGCGGCCCGGCGTGGACAGACGGGGGACGCGCACGACGACGGCTTGCTCCCGGTGATCGCCCGGGCCCTCATCGAGGGGCTCGGCGGCGGGGAGACGGCCGCCGTCGAGGAGGCCGTGGCCGCGGTGGCCGACGCCTGGGCACGGGCGGAGAACTTCGGCCTGTACGACGACGTGCTGCCGTGTCTGCGAGCCCTGCGCGACGCCGGAGTGCGCATGGCGCTGGCCTCCAACGCGCTGGGCCACGGGGTGGAGGAGGTCGTCGCCCACTTCGCCCTCGACGAGTTCATCGAGGTGAGCGTGTCCAGCGCGGACGTGGGGGTCGTCAAGCCTTCCTGCGCTCTCTTCGAGGAGGTGTTGCGCCGCACCGGTGTGCCGGCGTCCCGGGCCGTCATGGTCGGCGACAGCGTTAGGGATGACGTGGAGGGCGCGCTGGCCTGCGGCTGCGCCGCCGTCCTCCTCGACCGCGCGCGGAGGGTGAGCCGCGCGGAAGTCCCGGCGATCGGCTCGTTGCTCGAGCTTCCGGCCGCCCTCAGCCTCTGAGCCGCAGGCGGTCGCGGAGCCCCGTCAGGGCGGCGCCGCGGGTCGCCGGAAGGACCACCGGTGGCGCCGGCTCGTCCTGGGCGGCGCCGGCGGTGAAGAGGATCGCTCCGCCCCCGCCGCCCAGCCACAGGTGCGTGGCGTCCGCGGCTGCGAGGCAGTAGACGTCGGTCGCCGTCACCGGCAGCGCCACCGTCCACGTGAGGCCGCCGTCCGCGGTGCGCCACAGCGCTCCGCCCCCGCCGCCGGCAAGGCCGTGCAGCGCGTCGACGAACACCACCGCCTGGAGGGCCGTCGGCGTGGCGGCGACCTGGGTCCAGGTGGCTCCGCCGTCGGCGGTCCGCACGATGGCGCCCGACAGATGGTCGCCGTCGGCGCCGTAGTCTGCGCCCACGGCGCAGCCCTCCAGGGCGCCGCTGAAGGCGACGTCGCGCAGCTCACCCCAGACGTCCACTTGGGCCGTTCGCCAGCTTCGGCCGGCGTCGGCCGTGGTGAGCACGACGGCGCGGCCCTGACCCCAGGCGTCCCCCCCGACGGCGACAGCGCGTTCTCCCCCGAGCGCGCGTACGGCGTTGAGTTCGGTGTCGGCGTCCACGCCGGGTTGCTGCGCCGCCCACGTTGCGCCGCCGTCGTCCGTGCGCAGCACGGTCCCGGCGGCGCCCACGGCCCACCCGGCGCCGGCGGCGTCCAGGGCGACGTCGTACAGGGCGCTCGTCACCGGCGAAGGTACGAGGTCCCACCGCGTTCCGGCATCCCCGGTGGCGACGATCACTCCGGCGGCGCCCACGGCGCAGCCACGCCCGTCGGCGGCGAACGCCACGGCGTCGAGCCGTCCGGCGACGGGCGGCGGCACGGCGGTCCAGCGGATGCCCTCGGCCACCCTGAGCATGGTACCGGCGTCGCCTACCGCCCAGGCCTCGAGCGGGCTCAGAGCGGTGATGCCGCGGATGCGCGCCGTCGGTCCGCTGAGCACGGAGGCCCACCGCCGGCCGCCGTCCGTGCTGCTCAGGATGGCGCCGTGCGTGCCCACGGCCAGGCACGAGGTCCAGCCGGCGCCGACGGAGAAAAGCGATGTCCCCGGGACCGGGGCGTTGCCCCGCCAGGACCTGCCGTCGTCGGTGCTCACGTAGGTGAGCCCTCCCTCGCCCACCAGCGACGTGGTGCGCGAGTCGACCCGCGCCAGCCCGTACATCGTCGACAGCGTCCCGGTGTCGACGCGCCTCCAGGTGGCGCCCGCGTCGGCGCTACGCCACACGATGCCGCGGGACGAGGCGACGAGAAGGGTCTTCTTGCCGAGCATGAGCACGTCGTGCAGCACGCCGAACACCTCGGGCGCCCGGAGCTCCCAGGTCTTCCCCCGGTTGCGGCTGAACGCCAGTGTCCCGAGGTCGCCGGCCGCCCAGCCGCGCCCCCTCGCGTCGAAGGTGACGGCGTACAGGTTGTGGGGAGAGTGACTTGGGCGGCGGGTCCAGGTCGAGCCCTCCGTCCGCGGTCTGCAGGATGAGGCCGTGTTCGCCCACGGCCACGGCCTCGCCGGCCCGCGGAGACCAGACGTCCATGAGCGTCGCGGTGGTGCCGGACGCCTGTCGCGCCCAGGTGAGTCCCCCGTCGAGCGTGGCGAGGATCACACCGCCGACGCCGACGGCCCAGCCCTGGCCGCTCGAGCGCACCCGCACACCGAAGAGCGACTGGCCGACCCCGGAGGGGACTGGGGTCCAGGTGAGGCCGCCGTCGGCGGAGGTCAGGACGGTGCCGGCGTCGCCCACGGCGACGGCACGGAGCCCGTCGATCACCTGCACGCTGCCGAGGGAGTTGCCCTGCGGCAGCGGGTTCTGCCACTGCCAGACGGCCGCGGAGGCACCGAGCGGCGCCGCGGCCAGGACGACCAGGGCGGACAGGATGGCGCCGGCGAGCTGCGCGGGCCGGCGCCACGCACGGCGCAGCCTGCCGTTCACGGCGCCGGCGTCAGGTCGTCGGTACCGGCGAGCCGCCACGAGTCCCCTGCGTCGGCGGAGACGAGCACCATGCGCCGCAGGTACAGCGGCGGCTGCGGGCCGTCCTTGCCGGACTGCTTCCAGCGCTCCACCGCCGCCTTGCGGATCGAGCCTTCCTTGCCGGCCATGCAGCTGGCCGAGAGGAACAGCCGGCCGCTACGGTCCAGGGTCAGTGCCTGCGTGTAGATGCTGTAGTCGGCGAAGGGCGGGACGACCACGAGGCGCGGCTGCGTCCAGCCGGTGAACGGGTCGCGGCGCTGGTAGGCGAGCGCGCCGTAGAACTTGCCGCCGAAGGTCGTCTCGCAGTCCTTGCGCCACTGGCGGAAGGCGATGTGCAGACGGTCATGCCCGTCGATGACGAAGGCCAGATAGGTCTGGCGACCCTCCTGGGGGCCCGACGGCCGCACGCGGTACCCGGTGGTGCACACGTCCTCCAGCTGCGACCAGCCTCCGTCCGACGTGAGCGGAAGGAGGGTGCGGCGGTACTGGAACGGCCGCCCGTGCGCGCCGGCGACCACGTGGAGGTAGCCGCGCGAGTCGAGGGCGATGCCGGGCTGTGCGTGACCGTCGTTGGCCGGCTGCGACCAGGCGAGCAGGACGCGCTCCCCGAGGACGCCAGTGCGCCTGTCGAAGGGTACGACGAAGACCGGCGATCCCTGCGCGATCCGGGCCGTGGACTCCACGTAGACGATCCAGGTGGTGTCGCCGAAGGTGGCCAGGGGGCTCGCGGTGGTCGCGCCGTCGCCGAGACCGAGGACGTGCTCGCTGACCAGGGTGAGAGGAGGGACGACCACGGCGTCGCCCGAGAGCGCGGGACGCGTGACCCAGAGCTCACGTGCGAGCTTCCCGGTGTGCGGATTGAGGTGCGGGGCCACCCGTCCGACGAGGATCGGCGGGGGGCCGTCGAGCCGGTTGTGACCGGTCCAGGACTCCGGGACGATCTCCCCGTCGGGCAGGTCGACCGTGTGCCACGTGGCGCAGCGGTCGGTCGACCAGAGCAGCACATTGCGCACGCCGTCATCGCGCAGGCGGACGGTGACGACTGTGTAGGCGCGGTCCTGAGCGTCGAAGACGACGCGTGCGGCCGGCCCTCCTCCTCCTCCTTCGGTACCGTTGTAGTCCGGGTAGGCGGCGCGAAGGGCGGCCACCAGGTCGAGCCGTCGCCAGGCGCCGTCACTCCACGTGTTCACGAACCCGGTGTAGTCGGGATCGGCGGACCGGCTGCGGATGTACGGGGCGCCCGCGGCGTCGAACGCCGGGACGTTTCGCGTGAAGGGCGGCGCGTAGCCGAACTGGGCGCTGAGGCCCTCGGCGGCTGAGAGGACGATCGGCGTGGGGGTGGGGGACGGCGTGGCGGTGGGAGTCGCCGACGGCGGCGGTTCGGGAACGGCCGTGGCCTGAGATGGGGCGGTCGCGGCCAGGCCCGTGGCGGCGGCCGCCACGACGAGCAGAAGGACGATGAAGAGGAGGCTGGAGTGCGCGGGCCCGGTGCTGGTGGAGTGCGGCGGCGCCATGCGCAAAGGATACACGCCTGAGCGCGAAGACGCCGGGCGGGGCCTTCAGGCCCTCCCCGGCGTCTTCGCGCTCACACCGATGTGGCGGCGGTGCTCAGGCCAGCGCGGCCTGCACGCTCAGTTCGACGTTGCCCTTGAGGGCGCCGCTGATGGACAGCCGTCCTTGGCCATCTCGGCGGCCTCCTTGAAGGAGGCCTCGTCCATGCCCGGCACCGTGCCCTTCACCGTGAGCTCGGAGGTGCCGACCTTCCAGCCGCCCTCGATCTCGGCGAAGGTGACGGTGGCGCTCACCTCGAGCTTCTCGGGCGCGTGCCCCTGCTCTCCGAGGATGCCCGAGAGCGCCATGCAGTAGCAGGCGGCGTGCGCCGCGGCGACCAGTTCCTCGGGGCTCGTCTTGCCCTCCGAGCGGGCGGTGCGCGACGCCCACGTGACCGGCAGCGGGCCGGCGGCGCCGCTGGTCGCGAGCGATACCTCTCCGGCGCCCTGCCCGAGCGAGCCCTGCCAGACTGCCTCGGCGCGGCGTGGTGCGTTGGCCATGATGGGACCTCCTGCCGGTGAGCGGCCGGGCGCTGCTGCTCCGGCCCGGCCGCGCTCTGCGTTCGTCCCCTCATGCCCGCGAGAGACGTGCGGCCAAACGCGGCCGTGCCGTGCGGGCCGCGCCGTCACGCCCCAGGCGCTCAGCCGTCGCCCAGGCAGTACAGGTTGCCGTCGCGGCAGCCGATGAACACACGTCCCTTCCACATGACGGGGGTGCTCTCGAAGGCGCCACCGCCGGCGAAGGACGACTTCTCGACGACGTCGACGGTGAACCAGTCCCCGCTCGGGCTCCTGAGGGCGCCTTCGTCACCCTTCTTCGCCGTCTTCCACTTGACCTTGTAGAGGTGCACGCGGTTGTCGTACCCCGCGGCGACGATGGCGTCGTCCACCATGATCGGGGTGGAGATGGACGCGCCGATGTTGAAGCTCGCGACCGTCTTCGGCGTGGGATACGGGCCGTCTCCGTTGGGTCCCCGTACCTTGCTGCCGGTCTTCGCGTCCTGTGCCACCACGTACAGGTCGCCGTCGATCGCGCTGAAAGCCGCAAGGCGAGGACGGCGGCCCCACGGGTCGTAGGTGTCGTTCACCGCCACCGACCCGATCACGCCGCCCTGCCAGTCGCCCAGTGTGCGGTCGCCGGTGGGGAAGAACCATCTCACGGCGGCCGACCCGCTCTTCTTCGGGTCCAGCATGAGAACGCCGCCATGGCCGCTGATGTATTGCTTCTCCACGGCGGCGAGCAGGTAGCCTGACGCGGTCGTCACGGGGGTGCCGTCCAGGTCGGACCCGGTGCGGTAGTCCCACACCACCTTGAGGTCGCTGCGGCGCATGCCGTAGACGTGGCCGGCGCCGGAACTGATGTAGATGATGCCGTCGAGCAGGCTCGGCGAGGCCTCCAGCACGAGGTTGCCGCCGTGCGCGGAGCCGTCGCCGGGGTCGCCGAGCAGCAGACGCTGAGCAATGACCTTCGGCGTGCGGTAGCCGTTCCAGGCGCTCGTCTCGAACGGATCGAGCTTGTAGAACCAGCCGCTCTCGACCGCCGAGAACATGCGCTTGTTGTAGAAGAACCCGCTACTGTCCACGTCACGGCTGTAGCTGGCCGTGAGAGGCACGGGCAGGCGCCACACCTCCTCGCCTGTTCCGAACGACACGGCCCGGTACGGCGCCAGGTCTGAGTCGGTGAAGCCGGACGGCCAGCCCCGGCGCGACCCTGCCAGCACCAGGTACCTGTCGCTGTCCTTCTCGGGGCGCGGATCCTCGATCACGGTGGGGCTGCTCTTGATGATGTCGTCGAACGCGTACGCCCAGACGACCTTGCCGGACTTCAGGTTCGATCTTGTGGAGCTTGCGGTCGAAGGCTCCCCACAACAGGTACAGGGAGCCGTCGTCGCGGACGATGACCGGCTGCCCCGTCCACCCGCTGCCGGACCACGGCTCGTTCGGCCCGTTGCCGACCGGCGAGGTCATGCCGCCGCCGATGAACGTCTTCCAGATGAGGCCCAGCTTCTTGGGCGGCGGCCCCAGGCCGTACAGCCGCCGCGTCTCGTCCCCGAGGTACGTGGACACCTTCACCCCGTCACCCTCGGCCTCGATGGGCGGGGGTGGGTCCAGCGAGACAGGGCCGGGGAACGCCGCAGTGACCAGCGTGATGCTGTCCGGCCGTGGCCGCGCGCTCTGCCCGTCGCCGCCGCCGGCCGCCGTGTCTCGGCCGGAGTCGTGAGTCCACAGTCGCTGGGCCGCCCCCGTGCCGAACGCCACGGCGACGGCAGCCGCGGCGACGAGCACCGCGATGACGAGCGCACGGCGCCGCCGGCGCCGCTGCAGCCGCAGCCTCTGCTCCGCTGCGGACACGTACACGCGGTACGGCGGCCGCCTGTGTCTGCGGTGGTCGCTCACGATGGCTACAGTATCACCGCGGGGTGGGGAGCCTCCGCTCGGCCCGCACGAGCACAAGGAATGCGCGACTCCGACCGTTGTAGGGGTATACACAACTAATGTAGAGCGCCGATGTGGAGGCGGCGCTTCGTCTCGTGAACGGCGACGCTGAGGGGCGTGAGGTTCACGCCAAGGAGGAAGTCATGAGGGGACGTCTGATCGTACTGGCGGTGTGCGCGGCGGTGCTGCTGCTGTTCGCCGCGCCGGCCGCGTTCGCCGCGCCCATCGATGTGCAGTCAATCGCACCAGACTCGGCGGGTACCGGCGAGACCGTCGAGTGCTCCATCTCCGGCCACTTCAACTTCCCGGCAAGCGTCGGGAATTGGCCGCAGTTCACACTGAGCGACGGTGTCACGACGATCCACGGCGACACGACATGGTTCGCCACTCCGAACTGGGCCGAAGTGAGGTTCACCATCCCCGCGGCCGCCACGCTGGGCTGGTACGACCTGATTGCCGAGCAGCAGCTCGGGACAGACGTGTTGCCTAACGCGTTCTACGTGGACGAGTTCCCAGTGATCCTGTGGGTCGACCCGGCAAGCCTCCCGGCCGGACCCGCGCCCAGGGCCATCACCGTCCATGGAAAGCACTTCTACGGCGGGGTTTTCGGTTCGCGCATCCTTGTTGATGGACACGCGCTGCCGACGACCTATCAGTTCCCCGACAGGCTGACTGCGACGATCCCAGCCGCATACCTCGTCGCCCCCGGCCAACTGCGCATCCAGGTGCTGAACCCCGGCCCGACGCCGATCGACAACCGCACCAGCAACGTCTACTGGCTGACGGTGTGGGGGCTGCCGTCGATCACCTCGATCAGCCCGACGTCGGCCGCCCCTGGCGGTCCTGCGTTCACCCTTGACGTCTACGGCACGAACTTCGCCACCGGTCCGAACGGGGCTGTCGTGGTGTGGGTCGTCCAGGTTTCGAGCGGCAATACGGTGTACTGGAGCAGCACCGACCTGGCCACGGTCCGCGACTCGCCGACACACCTCAGGGCGACCGTGCCGGCTTCGTTGACCGCCAAGGCCGGCGCAGCGACAGTCGTGGTGCGCAACGGGGTCTCGACGCAGGCCCCCTCCTCCAACGGCGTGGCCTTCACCATCGTGCAGCCGAATCCCGTCCTCACCAGCATCGCACCCACGTCGGTGTGGGCAGGCTACGTCAAGAACGACATCGTCCTCAGCGCCGCCGGCAGTGGGTTCGTGAGCGGCGCGCGCATCGCCCTCAACGGCGTGGACAAGACGAACACGACGTTCGTCAGCGCCACGCAGCTCACCGTTCCCCTGGCGGCCGCCGACATCGCCACGCCGGGCACGATCAACGTGAGCGTCAAGAACCCGCCGTTCCCGCCGGGGTACTCGAGTGCGGCTGCGATCCCGCTCGCCGTACAGGCAGAGACCACCGTGCCGCAGGTCAGCATCGCCGGCGCAGATGCCAGCTGGCACAACGCTTCCGTGGTCCTCAGCTTCGCGGCCACCGACGCGCAGTCGGGCATCCAGAAGGTGCAGTACATGTCCGCCCCGGCGGTGCCATCGTGGACCGACGGATCCTCGTACACGGTGCCGACCAGCACCCAGGGCGCTGTCACCGTGAACGTGCAGGCGCTCGACTGGTGCAACAAGGCCGGTACGGCCAGTGTAACCGTGTTCATCGACGCCACGCAGCCTCGGACCGAGACGCTCCGCAATGCGACAGTCAAGAAGGGCCACAACGCCAGGCTCAAGTTCCGCGTGGAAGAGCCGCCGGGCCTGAGTCCGACCTCGGCGGTCACCATCAAGATCCTGCGCTCCGATGGATCGCAGGCAAAGAAGCTTGTCTACCCCAGCGTGCCCGTGAACAGGGACCGTGTAGCGGGCTTCGAGTGCAATCTCAAGAAGGGCATGTACAGGTGGTATGTCTACGCCACAGACCTGGCAGGCAACACGCAGGCCAACGTGGCCCACGCCAAGCTCACCGTGAAGTGACGGGCCCGCAGCGGGTGCGGCACGTCACGCAAGGCCGGAGGGGGCCGGCGACGCCGGGCGCCGGCCCCCTCCGGCCGCCGGGCGACGGGGCCGGCCTGTGAGTCTGTTCGTCTGCTTTTCTTCAGAGTACAGTGCAGGCACGACTTCGAGGCGGGATCAGTGCGGTGCCACATCGTGCCGCCGTCGCCCCGTACACCACGGGAAGCACGAGGAGGGGTCATGGGGAAGCGATTCGTAATCCTGCTCGTCGGTGCGGCCATCATGCTGGCGATCAGCGCGCCGGCGGCGCTTGCCGACCTCGCCGTCACGAGTGTCACTCCTACCAACGGCATCGGCGGTGAGTCCGTCACCTGTACCGTTGAGGGCACGTACTGGGTCAACACCCTGTTCCACGACGCCCTTGACCCGGCGTTCAAGCTCGTCGACGGGGTGACGCTGACGGAGATTCCCGGCACCACGAACAGCTACAGCGCCACGACCGCCAGCGTCACGTTCGCCCTGCCGCTGAACGGCCCGCAGGCCCGCTACGATTTGAGCGTCTCGCAGAGCCACAAGCCGTCGATGGCCGCCATCTGGTCGAAAGACATCACCACCTTCGACAACGCGTTCGGCCTGTGGGTGAGGCCGGCCATCACCTCCATCAGCCCGACCGGGGCGACCGTCGGCAGCGCCGCCGTCACTCTGACCGTCGCCGGCCAGCGATTCGTCACCTCGCCGCTCATCTTTGGGGCGCGCTCCGTGGTGCGCTTCAACGGCTCCGATGTGAGCACTACGTACAACTCGAGTTCGCAGCTCACGGCGACGATCCCGGCGGACAAGCTCACCGCCGCCGGCACCGCTGAGATACGCGTGTTCAACAGCCCGGGCTCCGGCATGAGCGGCTTCGCGGGGGTCGGGAGCAACGCGCTCACCTTCACCATCAGCAGTCCGGCGCCGACCATGGGGACCATCAGCCCCACCTCGGTCTGGGCCGGCTGCGTGAGGACCGACATCGTCCTCACCGTCACCGGCACCAGCTTCGTGAACGGGTCTCGCATCGTGATCAACGGCGGCGAGAAGACCAACACCACGTTCGTGAGCGCCACGCAGCTCACGGTGCCGCTCACCCCCTCGGACATGGCGGCGGCGGTGCCCACCCTCATGGTGACTGTGCGCAACCCCCCGTTCCCGCCGGGGACCTCGAGCGCCGGGGGCCTGCCCATCACGGTGCAGCCGGAGACGACCACGCCGACGGTGACGATCAGCGGCGCCGATGACGGCTGGCACAACACCCCGGTCGCGCTGACCTTCGCGGCCAGCGACAGCCAGTCGGGCATCCAGAAGGTGCAGTACATGTCCGCACCGACTGTGCCCACGTGGACCGACGGCACCTCCTACACTGTGCCGACCAGCACGCAGGGCGCCGTCCCCGTGAACGTCCAGGCGCTCGACTGGTGCAACAAGGTCGGCACCGCCAACGCGACGGTCAACATCGACACCACCGAGCCGGAGACCGAGGCCCTGAACGACCCCAGCGTGAAGAAGGGCAAGAAGGCCAAGCTCAAGTACCGCATCACCGAGCCGGCCGGCCTGAGCCCGACGGCCGACGTGACCATCAAGATCAAGCGTGGCAACGGCACCACGGCGAAGACCTTCCGGATGAACGACGTGCCGGTGAACACCGACCGGGCGAAGAGCTTCACGTGCAACCTCGACAAGGGGAAGTACACGTGGTCCGTCTACGCCACCGACCTGGCCGGCAACAAGCAGGAGAACATCGCCAAGGGCAAGCTCACGGTGAAGTGAGCGTGGCGAGGCAGTCCGTGTGAAGGACGCGGCGGGCGGCGGCCGATGGCCGCCCGCCGCGTCGAGTATTGCGGTCTGCCGTCCCACCTGAGGTAGGCTAACCGCGCGGCTCCACTCGCAGACGTCGCCTCGCACGCTCGGGGTCGCGACCGGAGGGGTGGCGCGGGCACGTCCGCGCCGTGTCAAGGAGGAGCCATGAAGAGACGGGTCTTGTTCGTACTCGCCTGCGTAGCCCTGCTGCCGGTGGTCGCCGTCCCGGTGGCTCAAGCCAACGGTTTCAGCGTCTACGGGATCACGCCCCCCACGGGCGATACCGGGACCACCGTGACCTGCATCGTGTACGGCAGCTTCTACCACCCCATCGGCTTGGGAACGTCCCAGCCCGACTTCCGGCTCACCCAGGGGCTCACGAGCATCGAGGGCACCGCCGAGTACCTGGTTGGTCAGGACGGCACGGCGGCTACCGTCACGTTCGCCGTCCCCGGCGACGCACCGCTGGGCCTGTACAACCTGCACGCCAGGCAGTGGGCGCTGGGGGACTACCATGGCGCGAGCTTGTTCAACGCGTTCATCGTGCAGCAGCGCCCCGTGATTCTCTCCTGCGACCCACCCAGAGTGGTCGCCGGCTCCGGCGACCTGAAGCTCACCGTGAACGGTGCCAACTTCATCAGGATCTACTCGCCGCTGCCGAGGCAGTCGCAACTGCAGGTCAACGGCACCGTCGTGGGCACCACGTGCGAGTCCTCCACCAGGCTGATAGCCATGATCCCAGCCTCGCTGGTGGCCTCGCCCGGCACCCTGCACCTGGTGGTGGTGAACTCCGGCACCAAGTACGACCCCGAGGTCTGGAGCAGCCCCTTCCTCTACGCCGTCACCGCTCCGCCGGCCCCCGTGGTCACCGCGTGCTCCCCGACCTCGGTCTGGGCGGGGTACGTCGGCAACGTCACCCTGACCGTCTCCGGCAGCAGCTTCGTGGGCACGTCGCGCATCGCCCTGAACGGCGTGGAGAAGACCAACACGACCTTCGTCAGCTCCACCCAGCTGAGCGTGCCGCTGACCCCTGCCGACATGGCCGCCGCGGGCACGGTCGCGGTGAGCGTCCGCAACCCGCCGTTCCCCGGAGGCTCCTCCAGCGGCAACGTCTCGCTGACCGTCCAGGCCGAGACCACCGCACCTACGGTCACCATCAGCAGCGCCGACGGCGGCTGGTACAACTCCCCGGTGGCGCTGACGTTCGCGGCGACCGACGCGCAGTCCGGCGTGCAGAAGATCCAGTACATGGCGCCGCCGGCGGTGGCCGCGTGGACGGTGGGCTCTGCCTACACGGTGCCGACAACCAGCCAGGGCCCAACCGTAGTCACGGTGCAGGCGCTGGATTGGTGCAACCAGGTCGGCACCGCCACGGCCACGGTCAATATCGACACCACCAAGCCCGGCACGGAGACGCTCGGCAACGTCAGCGTGAAGAAGGGCAACACGGCCAGGCTCCGCTTCAGCGTCGGTGAGCCCGTCGGTCTCAGCCCGACGGCCGATGTGACCCTGAAGATCGCCAAGAGCCACGGGAAGGTCGTCAAGTCCATCCGCGTGGCGGCCGTGCCGGTCAACAGCGACCGCACGCAGCCGTTCGTGTGCAACCTCGCCAAGGGCGCCTACACGTGGTCGGTCTACGCCACCGACCTCGCCGGCAACACGCAGGCCAACGTGGCCAAGGCGAAGCTCACGGTGAAGTGACGGCCGGCCGGGCCGGTCGTCTTCGGGCGGCCCGGCCGGGGACGCGCCAAGTCGGGGCGGCGGCCGGAGGGCCGCCGCCCCCACTTGTCTCTGGGGTAAGCTTCGGTCATAAGCGGTATGCCTGCGGCGTCCCGCTTGTGTTCGCCACGAAGAGAAGGGCGTCATGACCGAGAAGATCCGCCTCACGCAGTTCGCAGCCAAGAGCGGTTGAGCGGCCAAGCTGGGTCCGTGCGACCTGCAGGCCGTGCTTGACGCTCTCCCGCGCAGCTCCCCCGAGTTCGCGCGGCTGCTCGAGACGCGCGACGATGCCGCCGTCACGCGCATCTCAGACGACCTCTGCCTGGTGCAGACGGTCGACTTCTTCACGCCCATCGTCGACTCGGCGTACTGGTTCGGGCAGCTGGCCGCGGCCAACGCGCTCAGCGACGTGTATGCCATGGGCGCGACGCCGCTCACGGCGATGAACCTGGTGGCCTGGCCGTCAGACCTGGACATGACGCTGCTCGCCGAGTTGCTCAAGGGCGGCGCCGAGAAGGTCATCGAGGCCGGCGCCGACCTGGCCGGGGGGCACTCCATCGACGACAAGGAGCCCAAGTACGGGCTGGCGGTGACCGGTGTGGCGCGCCCCGACGAGATCGTCTACAACGGCGGCGCGCAGCCGGGCGACGCACTCGTGCTCACCAAGCGGCTCGGCATCGGCGTACTGGCCAGCGCCCTCAAGAAGGGCATCGTGTCCGAGGACGACATGATGCCGGCCATTGAGGAGGCCGCCAGACTGAACGCGGAGGCGGCCCGGGCGATGGCGGAGACCGGCGTGCACGCCTGCACCGACGTCACCGGGTTCGGACTGCTCGGCCACCTCGGCGAGATGCTGGACGCCTCCGCCGCCGCGGCCGAGGTGGACGTCGCCTCGGTGCCCCTGCACGACGGCGTGCTCGAGCTGATCGAGCAGGCAGTGTACGCGGGCGGCCTGCGCAACAACCGCGACTACCTTGTGCCGCGGCTGCACGCGAGGGCCAGTGCGGCCCAAGGCGTCTTCGCCGGCCCCGTCGCCGGACAGGACCCGCGCGTGCTCGCCCTCTTCGACCCGCAGACCTCCGGCGGGCTGCTCATGGCGGTACCGGCCGCGCGTCACCAGGCCCTTCTCGAGAAGCTCTCCGCTCGGCAGGTACCCGGCTGGACGGTCGGCCGGGTCACCGCCGGGGCCACGGGGTCCATCACGCTGCATGTGTGACGTGACCGGCTGTGGCGCGCCGAGGCCGGGCATCTCGTGAGCCCGGAACGAAAGCCGGGCGATGCGGGCTGGAAGCCCAGCGAGGCGGACATCGCCGGGTCACAGCGGCCGATGGCGGGGCTGGTGCTGCGCATCGTGTCCGTCATCCCGTTCGTCGCTCTCGGCGTGCTCGGGCTGCTGTCGCTCGTCGCGTGGGCGGCGGTCTTCGTGTTCGGCGTCGGCAATCCCAACGGGTCGGTGTGGACGTGGGCGCAGGGCAGGCCGGCGGGCGAGGTGATCTGGCAGGTGACGCTGATGCTGCTCCTCGGCCTGGCGTGCGTGGGCGTGGCCGTCGGCTCCATGTACGCCACCATGGTCGGCGTGAAGGAACGGCAGCCGTGGTGGTTCTGGCCGGCGGCGCAGGCGGTGTTCGGCGGGATGCTCATCCTGCTCATCTGGGGCGCGAGATCACACCCGGCGGGTATGGCGGAGCTCGGGCTCGGCGGCGTGCAGTGGTGGGTCGGGTTCCTGTGGCTGGCGTTCTCGATCGTCGTGGCCGGACTACGGATGCGCCGCCGTGGGCATGACGGGGGGGATGGACCGGATGGCTGAGAAGGGGAGCGAGGGAGCGGGGGACCGCCAGGCACGGCTGCGCTCGCTGGCGGCCGTCGACGAGGTGCTCCGTGAGCCCGGCGTCGAGGAGCTGATGGCGCGGTACCCGCGCGCGCTCGTCGTCGACGCGGTGCGCACGGTGATCGACCGTCTGCGCGGGGAGATCCTGGCCGGGGAGGCGGCCGGCGAAGGCGCCGCCGCCAAGGCCGCGGACCTCACCCCCGCCGCCCTCGTGCCGTGGGTGTCGCGCCTGCTGGAGACGGCGGTCACGCCGTCGCTGCGGCGCGTCATCAACGCCACCGGCGTGGTCGTGCACACCAACCTCGGGCGCGCGCTCCTGCCGCCGGAGGCGGTCGAGGCGGTAGCGCGCGCTGCGTCCGGCTACACGGACCTGGAGTTCAGCCTGGCGCGCGGCGACCGCGCCTCGCGCCAGGACCACGTGCACGACGTCCTCTGCACCGTGGCGGGGGCCGAGGACGCCATGGCCGTGAACAACAACGCCGCCGCCGTGCTGCTCTCGCTGGCGGCGACGGCGCGCGGCGGCGAGGTCCTCGTGGCCCGCGGCCAGCTGGTCGAGATCGGCGACGGCTTCCGTATCCCCGACATCCTTCGCGAGAGCGGCGCGGAGCTCGTCGAGGTGGGCACGACCAACCGCACCTATCTTCGTGACTTCGAGGCCGCCTGGACGGATCGCACCCGCGCGGTGCTTCGCGTGCACACCAGCAACTACCGCATCGTCGGGTTCACGGCCGAGCCCTCGCTCGGCGAGCTCGCGGGGCTCGCCCACGGGCGCGGCGCCGTGCTGGTGGACGACCTCGGCAGCGGGGCCTTGGCGGGCCTGCCACTGTTCGCCGAAGAGCCGTCGCTGCAGGAGAGCGTGGCAGCCGGCGCCGACATCGTCACGTTCAGCGGCGACAAATTGCTCGGCGGTCCCCAGGCCGGCATCGCCGTCGGCACGGCCGCGGCCATCAGCCTGATGCGGCGGCACCCGCTCGCCCGGGCGTTGCGCATCGACAAGCTCGACCTGGCCGCTCTGGACGCGGTGCTGCGGCTCTATCTCGACCAGGAGGGCGTCGTGTCGCGCGTGCCCACGCTCGCCGCTCTCTCGGCCTCTGTCGAGGTCGTGCGCGAGCGCGCCGGCCGGCTACGCGGGTGGCTCGAGGCGAAGGGCGTGCCCGCCGGCCGGCTCGAGCTCATCGACACCGTCGCCCGCGCCGGCGCCGGCGCGCTGCCGGTCACCGAAGTCCCCAGTGTGGCTGTCGCGGTCGACGTGGGCGGCGACGTGGAAGCGGTCGTCGCGGCGCTCAGGATGGGCACGCCGGCGGTGGTGGGCCGCGTCCATGAGAGCCGTCTGCTGCTCGACCTGCGGGCCGTCACCGACGCGGAGCTTGAGGACCTGGCCACGGCAGTGGCCGCCGCCGTTTGAGCGGAAGTCGTGGCGCCAAAGGAGCACACATGACCGGGGACCAGGGGCGGCGGCCGGACCCGGGCCGGCAAGCGCCGCTCACGCTCGGGACGGCCGGGCACATCGACCACGGCAAGACGGCGCTGGTCACGGCGCTCACCGGCAAGAACACCGACCGCCTGCGCGAGGAGCGCGAGCGCGGCATCTCCATCGAGCTCGGGTACGCCGAGCTGACGCTGCCCGGCGGGGCGACGCTCAGCGTGGTCGACGTGCCGGGCCACGAGAAGTTCGTGCGGACCATGGTGGCCGGCGCCACGGGCATCGACCTCTTCCTCCTGGTGATCGCCGCCGACGACGGGGTGATGCCGCAGACGCGCGAGCACATCTCCATCATCGAGCTGCTCGGTGTGCGCGACGGCGTCGTGGCCCTCACCAAGGCCGACCTCGTGGACGACGAGCTGCTGGAGCTGGCCGAGGCCGACGTGCGTGAGTTCCTGGAGACCATGCCCTACGCGGGCGTGGAACTGGTGACGGTGAGCGCGCGGGACGGGCGCGGCCTGGACGAGCTGCTGGCCGCGCTCGAGCGCTGCGCGTCGCGCGTGGAGTCAGGGCGTCGCGACGGCCCGGCCCGGCTGCCGGTCGACCGCGTCTTCCCGCTCAAGGGTATCGGCACCGTCGTCACCGGCACGCTGTGGCGCGGCGAGCTGCGTGCCGGTGACCCGGTGGTGGTCGTGCCCGGCGGCACCCGCACCGCGGTGCGCAGCGTGCAGGTGCACGACCACGAGACCGAGGTGGTCTACGCCGGCAGCCGCATCGGCGTGAACCTTCGCGGACTGGACCGCGGCGAGGTCGAGCGTGGCGCCTGGCTGGTGGCTCCCGAGCTCGCCGCGCACGTGGGCCGGCGGTTCGACGCCTGGGTGCAGCTGGTGCCCGGCGGACGGCCGCTGAAGGCCGGCGACCGCGTGCGTCTGCACCACGGCACTGCGCAGTACGTGGCGCGCATCGCGCCGCTCGAGGGGCGTGAGGTCCCCGGCGGCGCGCAGGCGGCGGCGGTCGTGCGGCTCGACGGCGACGCCGCGGTCGAGCCGCACGACCGCTTCATCCTGCGCGCCCTCTCACCGGCGATCACGATCGGCGGCGGCGAGGCTCTCGCGACCGGCCCGCGGCACTGGCACGACCGCGCCCGGCACGCCGCCTATCTCGCGGCGGTGCGGTCCGGCGACCCCGTCGCCGCGGCTGAGGTCGCCGGCGTCGACGCCGGTGCGGCAGGGGTCACCGCCGCCGATCTCGCGGCCGCCGGCTTCTCGGCCCGCGAGGCGGACAGGGCGCTGGCTTCGGCGGTCAAGGCCGGCCGGCTGGAGCCGCTGCCGGCGGCCGCCGACCGTCCCGACGCCGGCCGCTGGTTCGCGGCCGGCGTGCTCGACGGCCTGCGCGAGGCGCTCGTGGCCGCCGCCGCAGAGCGCGCCGGTGCGCGCCCCGAGCGGCCGTTCTCGAGCGCCGCCGAGCTGGCCGCCGCGGCGCCGCAGCTGCCGTTCCGCGAGGTCGACGCGATCCTGCAGCACCTGGTCGCGGCGCAGCGGCTGGTCACCGGCGAAGGCGGCTACGCCCCCGCCGGCGCCGGTGTGCTCGGCGGCGCCCAGGAGGCGCTCGCTGCGGCGGTGCTCGAGAGCCTGGACGAGACGCCGTTCACCCCGCCCACGCTGGCCACGCTCGCGGAGGCCCTTGGACGCCCGGGCCGCGAAGTCACCCAGGTTCTTGAGGTGCTGGCCCGCCGCGGCGACGTGGTGCGCGTCGACAAGGACCTGTGGTTCGCCGGGCCTGCCGTCGACCGGGCCCGGGAGGCCCTCGAGGAGATGCTCGCGGCGGCGCCGGTCACGCTGGCTGCGTTCCGCGACCGGCTCGACTGCGGGCGCCGCAATGCCCAGGCCCTCCTGGAGCTCTTCGACCGGGAGGGCCTCACCCTGCGGCGCGGCGACGAGCGCATCGCCCGCCGCCGGCGCGCCTGAACGCCGCGCCGGCCGGCACCCGAGCGTCGCGCGGCCCGCCGCCCGGCGCGGTCACCCCTCCGCGAACGAGGCCACCTGGTCGCGTCCGCGCCGCTTGGCCAGGTACATCGCCCAGTCGGCCTTGTCGAGCAGCTCCTCCCGGCGCGTGGCGTCGCCCGGGTAGGTGGCCACGCCGATGCTCACCGTGAGCGGCGTGCCGTGCGCCGCGTAGCCCGCCGCGCGGATGCGCTCGCGGATGCGCTGTGCCACCACGATCCCGGCGTCGCGCGCGGTCTCCAGCAGCAGCACCACGAACTCCTCGCCGCCGTAGCGGGCCGCGATGTCGATGTTGCGCACCGACTGCTCGATGATATGGGCCACCTCGCGCAGTACGCGGTCGCCGGCACGGTGTCCGTTGGCGTCGTTGTAGCCCTTGAAGTGGTCGAGGTCGCAGAACAGAACGGTGAGCGGCTGCTCAGTCTCCCTCGCGCGGTGCAGTTCGTCGGTGAGCCGCTCCTGCAGGTAGCGGTGGTTGTACAGGCCCGTGAGGGCGTCGGTGATGGACTCGATCTCGGCGCGGCTCAGACGGACGGCGGCCGACTGCAGGATGGTCGCGAAGGTCTGGCGCACGTCGCCGCGCAGCGCCTCGGTCTCGGCACGTGAGAGGGCCGGCAGGTCTGCCGCCGCGGCGGCCACGATGTGCCCGTTCGAGTCGTAGATGGGGGCGAGACCCGTGACCCACACGCCGAACTGGTCGGCGAACACCGTGTTCACCTCAGGGTGCCGTCCCTCGAGGACTTCAGGGAGCTCGTCGTCGACGAAGATCTCGTCGCCCAGGTGCGAGTGGTCGGCTTCCTTCTCCTCGGGGTCGACCCCTATCACGAACTTCTTGTCCACGCGTACGTGCGTGGTCAGGTACTTCGTCGGCGGGTTGGCGTCCCGGACCTCGCGCAGGATGTCGCGGATCTCCCTGTACTCCTGCGTGTCCTCGTCCTCGCGTGAGCGGAGAGCGAGGTGCTTGTCCCCCGGGATGCGCGAGGCCGCCTCCGCGGCTATCCGCTCCGCCGTCGCGCGCGTGTGCTCCAGCTCCGAAAGGACCTCGAGGAAGGCGTCCACCATCGTGGGGTCGAACTGCCCGCCGCGGCACCGACGCAGCTCTCGGAGGCACTGACCATACGTGAGCGCTGCCTTGTACGGTCTCCGGCACGACATCGCGTCGTAGGCGTCGACGACGGCCATGGCGCGGGCGAGGAGAGGGATGGCGTCGCCCGTGAGGCCGTCCGGGTAGCCCCTGCCGTCGAAGTGCTCGTGGTGGTGCCGGACGCCGTCCACGAGCGCCTTGGGGAAGAGGGGCCGGATGATGTCGGCGCTGAACACGGGGTGCAGCCGCATCTGCTGCCACTCCTGCGGGTTCAGGCGGCCGGGCTTCAGCAGGACGCGGTCGGAGATGCTGATCTTGCCGATGTCGTGCAGGTAGGCGGCCTCCTCGAGCGACGCCGTCAGTTCGGGTCCCCACTGCAGCTTGTGGCCGAGCATCACCATGTACGCGGCCACCCGCGCGGCATGACCCAGCGTGTAGTAGTCCTTGGCGTTGAGCGCCGAGCTCAGGGCCATGAGGTTGCCCAGGTGCATCTGCTTGATCTCGTCGTAGAGTTGGGCGTTCCTGATGGCCAGGGAGAGCTGCGTGGCCACGTTTTCGAGGAGCGCGGTGTCCACGTGGTCGAAGGCGTCGGGCGCCGTGCTCGCCAAGGTGAACGCGCCGATGATCCCGGTGTCCGACGGAAGGGCGATGGCGGCGGCCGACTGCCAGCCCGGCGTGAGCGGGTGCATCGCGGCGAGACTCGCGTCTTCCGGCAGCCGCATGTGCAGGACGCTGTGAGAGGCCATGGCGCCGAAGAACCGTTCGCCCAGCGTCTGCAGGTCCGCGCCGGCGACGAGCTGTCCGGGGCCGTCGCCGGTGAGTACACGCTCGATGGCTCCGTCTTTGGCGAGGTACAGGCTGTAGCCATCGAAGGGCACGAGCCGGTGCAGCTCGTCGACGGCCGCGTCGACGATGACCTCGAGGTCGAGGCTCGCGGCCGTGCGCCGCGCGATCTCGTTGAGCAACTGCATCTGCTGGTTCGCAGCCTGCTCGCTCGCGAGCAGCTGGTCGAGCTCACGGTAGAGCCCGGCGTTGGCGATGGCCTGTCCGGCTACCTGCGCGAGGCCGACGATGGTGTCGATGCCGGCGAACGGCCGCGGCTCCCCGTTGTACAGGTCGATGAAGCCCATGAGGTCGCCGCCGCCGAGGAGCGGCACCGTCATGGTGGCCGCGTAGCCCCAGGCGTCGGCGTCCGCACGGTCCAGCTCGGTCGTCCCGGGGTCGTGATGGACGTCGAGCTTCACGACCGGGCGCCGCGTCGCCACGGCCTCGGTGAACGTGCTGAAGTCGGCGATGCGGTAACGGAGGCCGCGGACTGACTGGTCGGCGCCGCGGCCCGCGGTCACGAGGATCTCGGCCTCATCGCCGTCCACGCCGTACACGTCGCACAGGTCCGCGCCCGACACCGTGAGGATGCGCTCGGCCACCTTGCCGATGACGGCGTCCACGTCCAGCGAGGACCCGAACTCCAGTCCGGAGTCGACGAGCAGGCGCAGGTCGCGGTTGCCGCTCTTCAGCCGCTCCATGAGCCCCGCCTTCTCCAGGGAGGAGGCGAGCAGCCGTCCGACATTGCGGATGAAGTCCAGCTGCCCTGTGTAGTCACGCACCTTGGTGTCGAACACGTCGAGGAGCCCTATGACCCGCCCTTCGACGAACAGCGGCAGGGAGACCATGCTGCGATAGCCCCAGTCGCGGTAGACGTTCAGCTCCACCTCCTGGAGCCCGGCGGTCTCGAGGTCGCCGATCACCACCGGGGCATCGGCAGCAAGGGTCCCGGCGACGCTCGGGTAGTCCGCGATCGCGCAGACCTTGCCTATCTCATCCTCGTCCCATCCCCCGCTGTCGAAGCTGGCGAGGCACCGCATCACGTCGCCGTCGACCTCCCAGATGTCGCAGTCCTCGGCGTCGAGGATGGTACGCAGGCGCTCCGCGGCGATGCGCGCCAGACGTCCCAGGCCCTCGGTCTCGTCCAGCTGGTCGCTCAGATCGATGAGCTCGCGGAGGGCCGCGTTGCTCTGCCGCAGGTCTTGCAGAAGATGGGCGTTGCGCAGCGCGTCGGCCACGGTGCGGGCGGCGCTGATGAGGAACGGCCGCACCTCGTTGTAGTCGCGCTCACGGGTGTCGAAGATGTCCACGAACCCGACCACTTCGTCGCCGGCCACGAGCGGGATGCTCATGTTGCTCTGGAAGTCGAACTCCGCCCACTCTTCGCGCTCCTCGTCGTTGATGCGCGGGTCCCGTGGGGAGGCGAACACGAGGGTCTCTCGTTCCCGCAGGGCCTCCTCGGTCAACGGGTGACGGGCCAGCGCGAGGACCCTGCCGCGAGCCTCCTCGTCTTCTCCGTGGCTGTCGAAGCTCGCGAGGCAGCGGATGAACCCCTCCTCCAGCCACCACACGTCGCAGTCCTCCGCCTCGGTGACGCTGCGGATGCGGCGTGCGGCGATGAGGGCGAGGTCGTAGAACGAACCGGGTACGGAAAGGCTGGAGGCGAGCTCGACGAGGCTCTGCTGCAGCCGTCCGCGTGTGTCGACCTCGTCCAGGAGCACGGCGTTGTCGAAGAGGCCCGCGACGAGCTGGGTCACCCCGGTGAGGAACTCCACCTCCTGTCCCCAGTCGCGCTCGGCGTCGTCGTAGAGCTCCACGAGTCCGACGAGCGTGCCGCTCGAGACAAGGGGCATGGTGAGCGAGCTGGCGTAGCCCCACTCGCGATACCGTGCCACCTCCTCAGGCGACAGGCGCGGGTCTGAGAGGTCGTCGATGACCAGCGGCGTGAGGTCGATGAGGGTCCGCTCCAGCGAGGGGTACTTGGCGGTGTCGAGGATGTGGCCGGCCTTGGTGGGATCGGCGCCGTCGCGGGTGAGGTCGAGGAGGGCACGGATAACGCCGCCGCTCACGCGATACACGTCCACGCAGTCCGCGTTCACCGCGGCCATGAGCCGCAGGGCGAAGCGCTCTACGAACGCCTCCAGATCCGGGGTCTCCGCCACTTCCTGCGAGAGAGCCATCATCTCGCGTACGGCCTTGTCCCGGTGTTCGAGGGTGCGGTTGGTGGCGGACACGTCCAGGGCGTGAGCGCAGATGCCGGCGAGGCCGGCGACGGGCTCCACGTGCCCGGCGAGGTCGCGTGAACGGGTATCGCTGAGTTCAACGGCGCCGATGAACGAGCCCCGCACCGTCATCGGTGCCCACAGGAGCGAGCGGCAGCCGCGGCGCTGCAGAGCGAGACGGCCGCGGGCCGAGGCGGCGCCGGACGACCCCGGCAGCGCCGCGGCACTCAACGTCTCCGGCGGACCGTCGAACGGCACCCAGTCCTCCAGGGTCCAGGTGGCGCCGGTGCGGGCAGTGTCGAGCTCACCGCCATCCACGGATACCGCGAGCCGCAGCCGGCGGCCCTCGCGCACCAGGATGTCGCAGCGAGGCACGTCGACGAGGTCGCAGAGCCGGCGGGCCACCTCCTCCGGGACCTGCCAGGGTGCGTCGGTGAGCAGATCGACCAGGTCCAGCCCCGCACGCATGACGGCGCGCGAGTCCTCGGTCTGGCGTTGCAGGCTGGCGACCTCGCTTGGCTGCGGCAGCGGCTCGCCACCCAGGGTCGCGGCTGCGAGGGCCTCGACGTCGTTCCTCCGGTAACGCCGGTGCCCTCCTGGGCTGCGGTGGACGGTGATACGTCCGGCGTCGGTCCAGCGACGCACTGTGTTGACGCTGACGCCGAGCAGTCCCGCCACGTCGGCGACGCGCAGCCAGGACGACCCGGTACTCTCCGTTGCGAGGGTCATGGTGTCGGCTTCTTCGGCACAACGGCGCCCGAACTTGACCAAAGCTCCCACCGCCAGGCGGCCCGAGGGAGGTTCGGGGGGATGTCGCCCATCAGACCACCTCGCCGGGCGAATGGTCTTCGGTCTGCGCGCGACATAGCATGTGCGCCACCGTCGGACGCCGACCGGCACTCGCTGCCGTCGCAGGGAGAGGGAGGGACGCAATGCCGCGCAAGGGGCGGGTCGAGGGCAAGGTCGCCCTCATCACAGGGGTCGCCAAGACCAACAGCATCGGCTTCAACACGGCGAGGGTGCTCGGCGAGGAGGGCGCGCTGCTCGCCATCGTCGATATCTCGGACCGGGTCCACGCCTGCGCCGAGGTGCTCCGCGGGGAGGGCTTCGAGGTCGGGTCGTACACCGCCGACCTCACGAAGATGGACGAGGTGCGCGCCGTGGTCGCCCAGGCGGAGGGATGCTTCGGACGCATCGACGTCCTCGTCAACAATGCCGGCATGGTGATCGAGGGGATGGAGGAGGATTTCACCGACTTCGCCCATCTCAGCGAGGAGCAGTGGGACTTCGGCATCGCGATCAACCTCAAGACGCAGTTCAACGTCACGCGCTCGGTGATCGACGGCATGATCTCCCGCGGGTACGGGCGCATCGTGAACATCTCGTCGGTCACGGGGCCGGTGGTCGCCAACCCCGAGGAGTCGGTGTACTGCGCGGCCAAGGCCGGCGTGCTGGGAATGACCCGTGGCCTCGCGCTTGACGTGGCCAAGTACGGCATCACCGTGAACGCGGTGGGGCCCGGCTGGATCGACACCGGGTCCACCACCGAGGGCGAGCGCGCCGGCGCCGAGAACACGCCGATGGGCCGCGCGGCCACCCCCACCGAGGTGGGCAAGCTCGTGTGCTTCCTCGGCTCGGACGACGCCAGCTACATCACCGGACAGCTCGTGGTGATCGACGGCGGCAACACCATCCAGGAGTACAAAGGGCCGAGCGGACTCTACTACTGACCGTGATGCACGCCTGAGGGAGGCTCGCGATGTCCGACGTCAAGTACCTCTTCATCTTCATCACGCCCGGCTGTGACCCGGCCGTCCACCGGTGTGCGATCGAGACGCCTGAAGGACCCACCACCACTGTGGGCGTCGGCGGCGTAGGTCAGGCCTGCGAGGTGGCGAAGGCCGCAGTGGCGGGCGGTGCGGCCGACTTCATCGAGCTGTGCGGCGCCTTCGGGGAGGAGGGCTGCCGCGAGGTCATCGAAGCCGTCGGGAACAGAGTACCGGTCGGGTACGTGACGTACTTCCCCGGAGACTCGGAGCGAGTGGACGCGCTCTTCTCGTGACCCGCGGGCGGCGGCCTCCCACCGGGGCGGGACAGGGGCCGGCGCCCGTGGCGCCGGCCTCCCGGCGGTTGTAGACTGCGTTCATTGAAGGACCGTTCAATGTTTCGACCCTGGGGGGCCAGATGAGCGAGGGCACTGGCGGCAGGACCGTGGTCGTCACCGGGGCAGCCGGAGGAATCGGGGCCGCCGTCGCGCGGCGCTTCGCGGAGGCCGGCGACACGCTGGTGCTCGGCGACCTCGACGCGGTGCGCCTCGAGGAGCTGGCCGGGCAGCTCGCCGCGCTCACGGCGGTGCACGGGGTCGCCTGCGACGTGAGCGTGCCTGCCGACTGCGAGAACCTGATGGTCACGGCGGCGGAGGACGCCGGCGGCGTGGACGTGCTCGTCAACACCGCCGGCGTGTGGACAGAGGGCCCCAGTGAGCTGACCACCGAGGATGAGTGGGACAGGGTCCTCGACGTGAACCTCAAGGGCACGTTCTTCTGCTGCAGGTACGCGATCCCCTACCTCAGGAAGTCACAGGGCTGCATCGTGAACCTCAGCTCGGACGCCGGTGTGGTCGGCACCCCGGAGACGGCGGTCTACACGGCCTCCAAGGGCGGCGTCAGTCTGCTCACCAGGTCACTGGCGCTCGAACTCGCGCCTCACCTGGTGCGCTGCGTGGCCGTCTGCCCGGCCGACGTCATGACGCCGATGCTCGAGGGGCAGGCGCGCGACTTCGGCGGCGGCGACCCCGAGGGCTACTTCAAACGCCTCCTGGCCAGCTACCCGCAGGGCGAGAGCGCCCGCTTCATCACGCCTGAGCAGGTGGCCGAGCTCATCCACTACCTTGCGAGCCCGGCCGCGACGCCGATCACGGGAGCTCTCATCAGCATCGACTACGGCACCTCGGCCGGCTACGGCTACGACTGACGGTCGTGGGCCAGGGAGCGTACGCGAAGATGCTGTCCCCACACGACGGGCGACGCCGTGACCGCCGGCACACCGTACAGTCCCAGAGGAAGGAGCGCACGCCGCACAATGGCTGACAAACCGTTCATCCACCCGTACATCCCCAACTCGGTGCCCGCCACCAAACAGGCCATGCTCGACGAGCTGGGGCTGAGCAGCGTCGAGGAGATCTTCGCGGAGATCCCCGAGCGCCTGCGCTTCAAAGGGACGCTGGACATCCCGCCGGCGATCCTCAGCGAGCGTGCGCTGCGCAAGCACGTCCAGGGGCTGCTCGACAAGAACACCTCGTCCGTCGACTTCCTGAATTTCTGCGGCGCCGGCTGCTGGCAGCACCACGTGCCGTCGGTCGTGGACGAGATCATCAATCGGGCCGAGTTCGTCAGCGCCTACTGCGGCGGCGACTACTCCGACCTCGGCAAGTACCTCACGCGCTACGAGTTCAACAGCATGCTCGGCGAGCTGCTCGACCTCGACGGCGTCGCCAACCCCATCTACGACTGGGGCGACGTGGCCGGGCGCTCGTTCCGCATGGCCCGGCGCATCACCGGCCGCGACAAGGTGCTCGTGCCGGCGCACATGAGCCCCATGCGCCTCATGGAGGCGCGCACGCTCTGCCAGCCGGAGGCGATGCCCAACAGCACCAAGATCCGCTTCTACGAGTGGGACCGCGAGACCGGTATGGCCGACCTCGCGGACCTCGAGGCCAAGCTCGACGACTGGTACGCCGCCGTGTACTGGGAGAGCCCGAGCTACCTCGGGACGATCGAGGCGAACGGCGCGCGCGATCGTGGAGCTGGCGCACGCCGTCGGCGCGCTGGCCATCGCCGGCGTCGACCCCATCACGCTCGGCGTGCTCGCGCCGCCCGGCGCGCTGGGCGCCGACATCGCCTGCGGCGACATCCAGCCGCTGGGCATGCACATGCACGCCGGCGGCGGCTGCTCCGGGTTCATCGGGTTCCGCGACGACGACCCCGTGTTCGCGCAGGAGTGCCCGCTCGAGCTCTACACCGTCATGGAGACGAAGACGCCCGGCCAGTACGCCGTGGGCGAGGCGCATCGCCGAGCGCACCAGCTACGGCTCGCGCGACCAGGGCAAGGACTGGGTCGGCACGGCCTCGGGCCTGTGGACCATCGCCGCCGCCGTGTACATGGCGCTCATGGGCCCGCAGGGCTTCAAGGAGGTCGGCGAGACCTGCATCGCCCGCTCGCACTACGCGGCCAAGAAGCTCGGCGAGCTGCCGGGCGTGGAGGTCAAGCTGTCGTCCGTGCTTCTTCAAGGAGTTCGTCGTGGACTTCAGCGGCACCGGCAAGACGGTGGCCGAGGTCAACAAGGGCCTGCTGGACTACTGCATCTTCGGCGGCAAGGACCTCAGCGCCGAGTTCCCGGAGCTCGGCCAGAGCGCGCTCTTCTGCGTCACCGAGTACTACGACAAGGACGACATCGACATCCTGGTATCGTCCGTCGCGGAGGTGATCGTCATGACCGCCGAGACGCCTCAGGAGAAGGTCGCCGGTCTCGCGAAGCTGCGCCGTGACGGCGGCGTGCTGCACGACTACCGCGCCGCGCGCTGGGACGAGCCGTTCATCATGGAGCAGGGCACGCCGGGCGAGCGCGGCATCTTCGTGCCGCTCGCCGAAGAGGCCGTGACGGCCGAGGTCGGCGCGGCGGCGGACTACATCCCCGAGGGGATGGCCCGCGCCGCCGCGCCGGAGCTGCCGGAGATGGCCCAGTACCAGGTCATGCGCCACTACCTTCGGTACGCGCAGATGACGCTGGGCATGGACCTCGGCAGCGACATCAGCGAGGGCACCTGCACCATGAAGTACTCGCCCAAGCTGCACGAGGAGCTCATCCGCGGCCACCGCGCCGCCGACCTGCACCCGTGGCAGGACGAGGACACCCTGCAGGGCCTGCTCGAGATCGTCTACCGGACCGGCCAGTACCTGAAGGCCATCAGCGGCATGGACGCCTTCACACTGCAGCCCGGCGGGGGTTCGCACGCGGTGTACACGAACGCGTGCGTCATGCGCACGCTACTTCGAGGCCAGCGGCGAGCTCGACCAGCGCAACGAGATGATCACGACGATCTTCTCGCACCCGTGCGACGCGGCCACGCCCATGGTGGCCGGCTTCAAGGTCATCACCGTCATGCCGGACGAGAACGGCTACCCGGACCTCGAGGCCTTCCGCGCCGCCGTCAGCGAGAAGACGGTGGGCTGCATGATCACCAACCCCGAGGACACCGGCATCTACAATCCGCAGATCGACAAGTACGTGGAGATCCTGCACGACGCCGGCGCCCTGGCGTTCACCGACCAGGCCAACGCCAACGGCATCCTCGGCTTCGCGCGGGCGCGCGACGCCGGCTTCGACGCCTGCCACTTCAACCTGCACAAGACATTCAGCAGCCCGCACGGCTGCGAGGGTCCGGCGAGCGGCGCCTACATGGTCACCGACGAGCTGGCGCCGTACCTGCCGGTGCCGGTCGTCACCAAGGAGGGTGACCGGTACCACCTCGACTACGACCGGCCCGAGAGCATCGGCCGCGTGCGCGGGTTCCTGGGCAACTGGATGGCGGTCATCCGCGCCTACGCCTGGATCCGCAACATGGGCCCCGAGGGCCTCAGGGAAGTGGCCGAGATCTCGGTGCTCAACAACAACTATCTCGACAACTTGCTGATGGCCGTCAAGGGCGTCAGCCGGCCGTACGCCGAAGGCCACCGCCGGCTCGACCAGGTGCGCTACAGCCTGGAGCAGCTCAAGGAGGACACCGGCGTCGGTACCGAGGCCGTGCGCGACCGCATGATCGACTTCGGCATCCAGAGCTTCTGGATGAGCCATCACCCATGGGTGGTGCCCGAGCCGTTCACGCCCGAGCCGTGCGAGACCTACAGCAAGGCCGACCTGGACGAGTGGGCCGCTGTGATCAAGCTCGCCAGCGACGAGGCGTACCAGGACCCGCAGACGGTGCTCGACGCGCCATACGCGCAGCCCATCGACCAGATGCGCCGCACCGAATCGATGGAGGACCCGGACCAGTGGGCCTTCACGTGGCGCAAGTACAAGAAGAAGTTCAAGGACGAGACCTGAGTTGAGGGGCGGCGGGCGGGGGCGCCGGCGGGCGAAGCAGCCGCGCCCGCCCCGCCGCCTCGGGCGGGCGGATCCGCGGCGCAGCCGCGCCCTCCCGTCGCCGGCGGCTACGGCGGCGGGCCGGGTCGGATATCATGGCCCGGCCGCCGCTTCCGCGGCTGCTGTCAGCGACGACGAAAGGCGGCAGCGTGCCCTCTCAACCTGCCAAGCCCACCTTCCGCATGGCCCAGGCCGCCGGCCTGACCCTCTTCGTGGTCACCCTGGCCGTGCTCACGGCGCTGTTCGTCACGTTCGCGGGCAAGGGCGTGGCGAACCTGCAGCAGGTCGCGCTGCTGTTCTGTACGGCGGCCGCCATCCTGGCAGTCGCCGGGATGGGCTGGGACGCCGTGGACCTCTGGCTGCGGGGCCGCAAGATGACGCCGTACAGCGTGAAGATGTTCCGCTCGCTGGTGTTCGTGGCCGTCCTCGTCGCGGTGGGGAGCAGCTTCCTTGCGCGGACGACGGCCCCGGTGCTGGTGCTGGCGCCGTCCATGATCGTGTACCTCTTCGTCGCACGGCGGCCGGCCACGGGCGCCCCTGCCGCCGGCCGCGGCGCGGGCGCCGCAAGACCGGGCGCCGCTTCTGCGGGCTCGGCCAAAGCGCGCCAGCGACGCGGAGGCAAGAAACGTAAGTGAGCCCGACCGTCGCTCGCAAGAGGCTCGGTCTCATCGTCAATCCGGTGGCCGGGGTCGGCGGCCGCGTCGGCCTGAAGGGTAGCGACGGTCCCGAAGTAGTGCGGTCCGCGCTCGAGCGGGGCGCCGTGCGCGACGCGCCGCGTCGCGCACGGCAGGCCCTCGAGCGCCTCGCCCGCCTCAAGGACCACGTCGAGGTGCTCACCTGGCCCGGCGAGATGGGCGAGGACGAGGCGCGCGCCGCCGGCTTCGAGCCGCGCGTGCTGGGCTCGTTCGACGGGCGGCGCTCGTACGTGGCCTGCGAGCTCGAGCGCGTCCCAGGCAGGCCGCCGGATCTCCACTGCCCCGACTTCGTATTCACCACCGCCGACGACACGGCGCTGGCCGCGCGCGACCTGCTGGCCGCCGGCGTGGACCTCATGCTGTTCGCCGGTGGAGACGGCACCGCGCGCACCATCTGCGGAGCCGTCGGCGACGCCGTCCCCGTCATCGGTGTCCCGGCGGGCGTCAAGATCCACTCGGCGGTGTACGCCACCACGCCGGCCGCGGCCGGCGACGTTGCGGCGCTCTACCTGCACGACCGCCCGGCGGCCGTGCGCCTGCGCGAGGGCGAGGTCATGGACATCGACGAGGACGCCTTCCGTGAGAACCGCGTCTCGGCGCACCTCTACGGCTACATGACCGTGCCCTACGCCCGCGGCCTCACCCAGAGCGCCAAGGCCGGCGGCGTGGCCGGCGAGGAGCGTGCCCTCAACGATGTGGCCGAGGACGTGGTCCGCGGCATGGATGCGGACGCGCTCTTCATCATCGGCCCCGGAACCACCACGCGCACGGTGCTGGAGCGCCTCGGCCTGCCCAAGACGCTGCTCGGCGTCGACGCCGTGCGCGGCGGCGAGCTGGCCGGGGCCGACCTCACGGAGGCGGAGCTGCTCGCGCTGCTCGACGCCGCCCCCGCGGCCCGCATCATCGTCACCGTGATCGGCGGTCAGGGGCACATCTTCGGGCGAGGCAACCAGCAGATCAGCCCCGCCGTCATCCGCCGCGCCGGCGTCGCCAATGTCACCGTCATCGCCACTCAGACCAAGCTGCTTTCGCTGGAGGGCCGCCCCCTCCTGGTGGACACCGGTGATGCCGAGCTCGATCGGGAGCTCTGCGGCTACGTGAAGGTGGTCACCGGCCTCGGCGAGCGCACCATGTACAAGGTCGGTCTCTGAGGCGCGCGGCGCGCGCTGTTGCCGCCGCTCCACGGGACAGGCCACGAGCTCCACCCCGGCGACTGGCCGGCGATCGTCGCGGCCCTGGCCCCGCACACCGAAGGGTTCGGACCCGGGGGCTGCTCTCCGGGTAGGGACCCTGGGGTAGACGGCCGTCCCATGTCGCCCGGGACGAGAACGGCCGACGTACCAGGGTGACGATGTTCCGCACGCCGGAGGGCCGGACATGAGGACGGATTGGGCGAGCATGCTGATGGAAGAGACGGGTCCGCCGCCCGACGGCCTCGGAGCGGCGTTCTGGACCGTGCCGCACCTCCCGACGGAGGTCTCGCAGCGCGTCAACGTCGTGTTCGAGGTGCTCTCTCACCTGCCGCTGCGGCAGCCCGTGGTCGTGGTGTCCGAGGTCGGCATGACGCTGGCGCTCAACGCGCCGCTGCTCGAACTCACCGGCGGCGCGGCCGCCGACCTCCTCGGCCGTCACTGGACCCAGGCGATGCCGTCGTGGACCGACAGGGCGAGGAGCTTCCGCCGCGAGGGGGTCCAGGTGTTCGAGGACTACCTCGCACGCCGCGGCGGCGACCCCCAGTGGGTGCGGGTCTCTCTTGGGCCGGTGCATCGCCGCGGGGAGCCGCGGCCGGTGGCCTACGTGCTCTTCATCACGAGCCCCGACGCGGAGACCATCGACCACGACGAGGTGCGCCGCCTGCGCAAGAGCTTGGCACTGTACGCCGAGCTCCAGTCCGACTACGTCGTGGAGATCGACGGCGACGGCATCATGAGGTTCGCGAGCCCGTCGTTCTGCCGGGCCGTGGGCGCGGCCGAGAGCGAGCTGCTCGGCCGTCCCTTCCTCTCCCGCCTCCGAGAGGAGGACCGCACGGACGCGCACGCAGCCCTGGCCCGGGCTCGCCGGCCGCCGTTCGCCGGCGAGATGCGGGCCAGCCTTGCGGCCGCGCCCGGGACCTCGGTGACGTGGCAGGTCGACACCGTGGTCGGCACGGGCTACTCGGGTCTCGACCTGGTCGGCCGTGTGGACGCCGTGGGCCGCGCTCCGGAGAGGATCGTCGCTCCGGTGGCGGCACGTGCCGACGCGGCCCACGCGCCTTCCGACCCTCGCCTTGACGACATCCGCGAGCGCCTGGACGCCCTGGTCCCCGGCGATCGCGCGTCCTTCACGGCGCTGGCGCGCGCCGTGGCCGCCGCTGCCGGTGCGGAGTGCGTGCTCTACAACGTGCTCCAGGGGGACACCATCGAGCCGGCGGTCGGCTGGCTTCTGCCGCCGGCCTGAGCGGCGGCCTCCCCACCCTCGGCCGGTCTCCTCAGTCCGCCCAGCAGTCCCCCCGCCGCCGCAAAACCTCCGCAACGAGAAATTCGACGCTGGATTCTCCGTCCCAAAGTTGTACAATATGCCTCACAAGCGGCTGTGGAGGGAGTACCGCTGCTTGCGCGCGCCCAGCGCCGGGTGCGTGTGAGCCCCTTCGCGGCTAGTCCACGGGGCGCCGAGGAGTGAAGCTCACCATGAAGGTTCTCATCGTCGGGACCGGCGGCGTCGGCGAGTCGATCGCCCAGATCGCGAAGCGTCGCGCCAACTCGTCGGAGTGGCTGGAGAAGGTGGTCCTGGCCGACTACGACCTGGCCAAGGCCCAGGCCGCCGCCGACAGGCTCAAGGACCCGCGGTTCGTGGCCGAGAAGGTCGACGCCTCCGACGCCGACCAGGTCGCCGCGCTGGCGCGCGGCATGGACATCGATATCATCTGCAACCTCTGCGCCCCGGAGTTCAACCCCAGCCTGCTGCAGGCTGCGCTCAAAGCCGGCACGCACTACCTGGACACCGCCATGACCGTGTCCGAGCCTCACCCCCAGGGCGAGATCGGCCCAACGCACGTCAAGCTCGGCGACAAGGAGTTCCCGCTCGGCCCCGAGTTCGAGAAGACCGGCAAGCTCGCCCTGGCCGGGTTCGGCGTCGAGCCCGGCATGGCCGACTACTTCGCGCGCTACGCCGCCGACCACTTCTTCGACGAGATCGAGGAGATCGGTATCCGCGACGGCTCGAACCTCGAGATCCCGGGCGCCAAGGGCATCGCCTTCGGCTTCTCCATCTGGACCACCATCGAGGAGTGTACGCAGCCGGCCATCATCTGGGAGAAGGACAAGGGCTGGTACACGGTGGAGCCGTTCGCCGAGCTCGAGAAGTTTTTCCTGCCCGAAGGCATCGGCGAGGTCGAGATCGCGCACGTGGAGCACGAGGAGGTCATCAACCTCGGTCGCTCGGAGGCGCTGCTCAAGGGCAACAAGAAGGCCACGTTCAAGTACGCGCTCGGCGACGAGTTCATGGAGGCCATGGAGATCTTCAAGTCGATCAACATCGACAAGAAGGAGCCGATCAACGTGAAGGGCGTGGAGGTCGCGCCGCGCGACGTCATCGCCGCCGCCGCCCCCGACCCCAACGAGATCGGCAAGAAGTACGTGGGTCAGACTGCCGCCGGCACCTGGGTGCGCGGCAAGAAGGACGGCATGGTCCGCGAGGTCTACCTCTACCAGATCGCCGACAACCAGGAGTGCGTGCAGAAGTACGGCACGCAGGTGGTCGTCGCGCAGACCGCGTTCACGCCGGTCGTCACGCTGGAGCTGCTTGCCGGCGGCAAGCTGCAGGGCTACAAGGGCAACCCCGAGGCCGGCGTGCACGTGCCCGAGGAGTTCTGCGCCGACGACTACGTCGCGCTCATGCCGGAGTACGAGTTCCCCGGCGGCCTCATGGAGATGGACTCGGAGTACAAGCGCCACAAGGACCACCACGACCTCACGACGCCGCTCGCAAAGTAGCACCGCGGCGACCGCCGTAGGCACAGAGGGCCGGAGGGCCGGCCGTCCCGATCCCTGGGGGCGGCCGGCCCTCCGGCCGTACGGGGACTTGATCCGCGGGCAGTCGCCTGCGGCGGGCGCCCCGGTCTACTGCCGGCATGCCTGGACCAGGTCCTTGCCCGTGCGCTTGGCCGAGTAGAGGGCGGCGTCGGCACACGCCACCAGCTCGTCCGTCTCCTCCGCGGTGGCGGGGTACGCGGCGACGCCGATGGGGGCTTGCCCGCCGCCGCGTCCTCGGCAGCGAGCAACAAGGATATTTGTCTTTATGGTTGAGTTACTTCATGAGTGGGAAATATGACGCCAAGCGCGGCGCGGGTTTGGATCGCGGCTCGCAAGGCGTTCAAACCAGACTCAAGGAGGATCCAAGGTGTCACTACCATCGACCACAGGCAGACGTTCCTTAGGGCTTGCGAGCGCCATACTACTGGTGGCCGTGGCCTTCCTGGTCTTCTCGGTCAGCGCGCGGGCGGACACGCTCACGCTGGCAGGAGGGTACACGGAGCTGACGACTGATCCGGGGACGACCAAGGCCCTGGTCGCCAACAGGATCTTGCCGTTGCCGGTGCTTCCGTCGTGGGTCGTCCCGACGCAGGTGGACGGAAAGCTGGCTCTTCGCTACCGCTTCTACATCACGGGCGGGCAGATCGACTCGGCCACCCTGGCCGGCGAGATCAGGCACTCCGGCGGTCTGAAGTTCGCCAATCTGACGAACGGCAAGTCCCTCACGGTCCGCGACTTCACCATCGATACCGTCAACCGCCAGCTCACCGCGTACAGTTCCGGCGCTTGACGTGCGCGCCCCGATCCTCGACCTCGACCTGTCCCGCGTGAAGGTGACACCGGGGTCCGTCTACACGAAGGTCGGCCCTGTGCCGGCCGCACTCACCGGCATCGCTGCGTCGGTGCTGAACGATAAGCTCTCCACCAGCCTCTTCGCCGCTGGTCTCCCGATCGGCACGGCGAACGTGTACGCGCGCTTCGCCAGGTAACACTCGCCAAGGCCCCATGCACGGGGGCGGTCCGTCGCACGAGCCCTCGGGCACGGTTTCGGATCGTCCCCCGTCGCGCAGGGCCGCGCAGCCCGCTCGGGCGGCGAGCTCCGCGAGGTGCGATCGTGGCGCGCCGTAGCGGATCTTCACCACGCGTTCAGGGCTGAGCGGCACGAACGTCATGTCCTTGCCGGCATCCGAGCGGCTGGACTCGGAGTTCCGGGGAGTGCGGAGCGTCGCTTTCCCTCGCGTCGAGATCGTCCCGAGCCGCCAACGCTCCCTGTGAGCGAAGGTCTCCCGCGGCCGCGCAGATGATGCACTCCGGGCTCCCGAGAGGTTCGCCGGCGATGCGCGCGACCTCGGCTAGCCCCTTATCGTACTCGATGCTGGCGGCGAGCTGCCGGCCGGCACGCAGCAGCACGCGCAGCGCGTCGAGCGCCGTGTCGCGCTCGGCCAGGAGCGCGCGCGGTCTCGGCGCACAGGCGTTGCTCCTCGGACGGTCCGCTCCTGTGCCCCGCGGACCCGCCGGGTGGGATGGTCTCCGTCATCAGGCCCCCGGAACGGTCTGCTTCGGCCATCGTCTTGCGGAGTATCAGGCTTCGTTGTGGGGTGACCGCAGGCTCGCGTCGTGCGAAGATGCGCACACAGCGGAGCGGCTCGTGGTCCGGTGACCACCGCGGTCTTCAAAACCGTCTGCGGGGCAGTGCTCCTGTCCTGGGTGGGTTCGACTCCCATGTCGCTCCGCCAGCGCGCGCCTTTCCTGCCGGTCTTCCTGCGATGCTGCGAATGGACCCAGGCGGCCGCGGCCCGGCGCGGCTGGGGAAACCAGCCGCCACGCTGTAGCATCCTGTCGGTGGGCGTGAACACGCGCAGACGGTGGCCGGCCTCACGGGGTCCCGGCCGATGAGTGGTCCGGCGCCGGAGAGCCGCTCGGCTGTAAACCGGTCGCGGGTGTGCCGCCGTTCCTGTCTTCGCCGCCAGCTCCTGCTCACGTTCGTGCTGGTCGGCGCGGCCGTCACCCTCGCCGCGATCGCCCTGCTCACGGCCCACAGCGGCGCGGATCCCGGCTCCCGGGCTTCCGCGATCCCGGCGGCGAGCCCGTCTGCGAGCGGCTCGCCGCCGTCCGAGGTCCGCACGGTCGCGCTCGCCGACGTCACGGTGCACCGCGGCGAGCGCGTCCGCCTGCGCTACCGTATCGACGACCCGCTCTGGCGCACGTGGGCGGCCGAACTGCAGGTGCTCGCCGCCTCGGGCGACGCGGTCAAGACGCAGGGTCTGGGCGACGTCGTTACCGCCGGCTCCGTCCACACCGCGAGCTTCCCCGTGCGCATCCCGGTCGGCAGGTACACCTGGGTGGTGCACGTGCACGACGCGCAGGGCTCCGTGGAGGCGACATCCACGGCCTCGCGTCTCACGGTGCTGAAGGCGCTGCCGCCGCCCGTCCCCGGCGCCAAGGCGGTTGCGGCCGCCGTCAAGTGGGTGTCTGGCCGCCACTCCCGTACCGGGGTGGCCGTGGTGGACAGCCGCGGGGAGCTGCACGGCTGGCACGAGCACCTGCCGTTCACCGGTGCCAGCCTCGTCAAGGCCATGCTGCTGGTGGCGTACCTGCGCAAGGAGCCCCACCCCGCCGGCCTGGACGCCGCCGCCACGCTGATGATCTACAAGTCGGACAACGCGGCGGCCCACGCCGTCCAGGGCGCCGTCGGCATGTCGGGCATCACGAAGGTCGCCAGGCTCGCCGGCATGCGCGACTTCAAGGCCGGCGGCTCGTGGATCGACTGCAAGGTCTCGGCCGCCGACCAGGCGCGCTTCTTCTACGACTACCTGAAGTACGTGCCGGCTTCGCGCCGGTCGTTTGCGCGCACGCTGCTCAACGGCGTGGTCTCGTATCAGCGCTGGGGCATCCCGGCGGCGGCCGGCCCCGATGGGTGGAAGGCCTTCTTCAAGAGCGGGTGGCTGGAGATGGACAACGTGTTGATGGTCCAGGCCGCCTGGGTCGAGAAGAAGGGCGTCAAGTGGGCGGCCGCGGTGCTGACCGAGGAGAACCCCACCAAGTCGTACGGCTGGGACACGCAGAAGGGGTTCGCCGGGCTGCTGCTCGGGCACCAGCCCACGCCGGCGTACCTGGCGCGGGTGCTGGAGTAGGGCGCCCGCGACCCAAGCGCGGCCGCCCGTTGCGTGCCCTGGCGCGTAGGACCCGGGCGCCCGTCGCGCGAAGCACGCGCCGGCGGGCCGCCGCAGGCCCTCCCGTCGTCACTCCGGGTAGTCGATCTCCTCGATCGTGAGGTCGCGGTCGCCCTTGGGCCGCCGCCAGTGCACGGTCGCGCCGACGCGCGCATCGAGGAGCGCGGCGGCGAGCGGCGAGACGTAGCTGATCTTGCCCTGCTCCGGATCGGCCTCGTCCTCGCCGACGATCGTGAACGTGAGCCTGCTGCCGTCCTGCTTCTGGGTGACGGTGACGGCCGCGCCGAACTTGACCATGCGGCGCGGCTGGCGCTTGGACTCCACGAGGATCGCCGTGTCGAGCCGCTTGGTGAAGTAGCGCAGGTCGCGGTCCACGTACTCCAGCTCCTGCTCGGCGAGGCCGTTGTCCTCCTCGCGCTCGGCCTGGGCGAGCAGCACCAGGCGCCTCTCCTCGAGCTCGCCGACGCGCTGCTCCAGCAGGCGCCGCCCGGCCGGCGTCACGTAGTTGGGGTGGTCACTGATCTGACGTTCCGGGAGTCCCTCTTCAGGCATTCCCCCGTCGGGTTCCTTGACGAATGCTCGGCTCATCGGTCCTCGTGGACGTCGGTTTGGGTGAGGGCGGGACCGCCCGTAGTGGCCTACCGGAGAGGTTCGACGCGCAGACACGTCCTCCCCCCGGTTTACTCCCCCAGTACGGTGAGGGTACAAACCCAGCGAGAGGCGGCCGGGAGCCGTGGATGTGAACCGACACCGAGGTGGAACGATGCTGGACCCGAAGATACAGGACGCCCTGAACGCGCAGATCAACTGGGAGTTCTACTCCGCGTACCTGTACCTCTCCATGGCGAGCCAGTTCGCCGAGAGCGGCATGCCTGGAGGCCAGAGCTGGATGACGGTGCAGTACCAGGAGGAGATCGCACACGCGCGGATCATGTTCAACTACGTGCTCACCCGCGGCGGCAGGGTCCTGCTCGAGCAGATCGACAAGCCGCGCATCGAGTGGCCGGACGGCCTCAGCATGTTCCGGGACGCGCTGGAGCACGAAGAGGGCGTCACGGCACGCATCCACGACCTCGCATCCCTGGCCCTGGAGCTCAAGGACCACGCCACGTACAACTTCCTGCAGTGGTTCATCGCCGAGCAGGTGGAGGAAGAGGAGACCGCGCAGGACATGGTGCAGAAGTTCCGCATGGCCGGCGAGCACCCCGCGGGCCTGTACCAGCTCGACAAGGAGCTGGCGACGCGCGCGTACAACGAGCCGTCGCCCCTGGCTGCGACCGGCGCGTGAGCACCTGCCGCGGACGCCGGCGGGCAGCGCGGCCGCCCGCCGGCGTCAGAGCGGCCGCACGAGGATGAGGCAGGGGTTCTCCGGCCCCCAGACCTGCGGCAGCTCCTCCAGCGGGACGAAGCCGAGCGCCTCGTAGAACCGGCGCGTAGCCGCGTACCCTGGGTCCGGGTCGCTCGGCGCCAGCGTCTTGACGTGCAGCAGGGTGCAGCCCTCGGCGCGGGCGTGCGCGGCCGCGCGCTCCACGAGCGCGCGGCCTATCCCGCGCCGGTGCTGCTCCGGCAGCACGGCCAGCACGTGCACCTCCGCGGCCCGAGGGCTCGTCGGCTTCAGCGTGAGGAAGCCGACGACCTCGCCCTGCCGGGCGGCCGATCCTGGTCCGTGCTCGCCGGTCGCGCCCGGTGCGGAGGCGGGCGCGCGCACGACGAACGTGGGCAGGCTGGCGGCCGCGGCGGCGTAGTCCAGCAAGGCGCTCTCGATGCCGAACCAGGCCGGAAGTGTTCGGAGGATGCGTTCCGCCGCGTCGCCCTGGCCGCGGAGCGGCCCGTCGACGCGGTGCGGAGCGTCGTCGCTCACGTGACGTCGCGGCGCAGGGAGATGAAGACCGCCGCGACGGCCACGACGGCGATGTATCCCACGCTGACGAGGAACGCCTGCGGCCTGTCCAGACCGGGGACCGTGGCCAGAGTGTCTGCGCTCTGCTGGCTGACGTTGCTCACGGTGACCTGGTTGAACATCTGGAACGGGAGCCAGTTGCCCACGGCGGGCTTGAGCGCGGCCACGAGCGGTTCGGCCACGAGCGCCCAGATCAGCGTCACGGCCACCGTGACGGCCTGGAGCCGAACGAGGGCGCCGAGCGCCACGCCGAACGCCGTGATGAGACCGGCGACCACGATCTGGCGGGCGTAGTCGCCGGCCGTCGCGCCGCCGCTCGCGTCGATCTCCACGCCGCGGACCACACCGCCGAGCTCGATGGTCGCGTACACGAGCGCGACGGCGAGGAGCATCATCACCATCCCGACGGCGGCGTACACGGCGAGCTTCATGACCATCACCTGCCACCGTCTGGGGGTGACGAGGTAGGAGTACGTGATGGTGCCGTGCCGGTACTCGCCGGTCATCCCGAGGATGCCGAACACGAGGAGCGCCAGCGGCACGAGCGTGCTGGCGGTGTTGAGAAGGCCGGCGATGCCGTCCTGCTCCAGCCACTCCTCCGGCACCAGGGCGATGAGCAGCACGAGCGGCACGAGGACGACCACGAGGACGACGAGGAACAGCACCAGCGTCGTCCTGGTGCTGCGCAGCTTGAGGAGCTCCGCGCGCGCCAGGGCGATCAGGAGTCGCCCCCGGGACGAGGGGCAGACGAGCGCGCGCCGGCCTGCGGCGTGAGCCCGGCGCCACTGTCCTGAACGGCGGATCCCGTTTCTGAGGCCGGCTCCGGCAGCGCCGGCTGGCCGGCGCCTGTGGCCGGCGCCGGGTCGTCGCGCCGCGTGCCGGCGATCTGCAGGAAGAGGTCCTCGAGGCTGGGCTGCTCGGTGAGGAGCTCGTGGACCGGCAGCCCGCAGGCGTGCGCGAGGTCGCCGACCTGTGCGGCGCTGGGGCCACGCACGGCGAGCGCCTCGCCCAGACAGTTGACGGCCGCGCCGTTGGCGCGGAGCGCGGCCTCGAGATCCTGCGCCCTGGGCGAGCGCACGCGCACCACCGGCTGCGCCGAGGCCGTCAGGGCGCTGATCGGTCCCTGCGCGAGCAGCCTGCCCTCGCTGAGGATGAGCACGTCGTCCACGGTCTGCTCGACCTCGGCGAGCACGTGGCTGGAGACGAGTACGGTGCGCCCCTCCGCGGCGCGCCCGCGCAGGAACGTGCGCAGCCAGCGCATGCCCTCGGGGTCGAGGCCGTTGGCCGGCTCGTCGAGGATGAGCACCTCGGGGTCTCCCAGCAGGGCGGCCGCCAGGGCGAGGCGTTGCTTCATGCCCGTCGAGTAGCCCTTGACGCGGCGCTGCGCCGCGACGTCCAGCTCGACGAGGCCAAGGACCTCGTCCACACGCTCGTAGGGGATCCCGGCGCCGGCCGCGATCACGCGCAGGGCGTTTTGTCCGGAACGGCCGGGGTGGAAGCCGGAGGCGTCGAGCAGCGCGCCCACCCGCTTCGCAGGGGCGCGCAGCTCGCGGTACCGGCTCCCCAGGATGTGCACGCTGCCGGACGTCGGCCGGACGAGGTCCAGGATCATGCGCAGGGTGGTGGTCTTGCCGGCGCCGTTGGGGCCCAGCACGCCGGTGATCGAGCCGGGTTCGATGGCGAAGGTGACGTCGTCGACGGCGAGCACGCGTCTGCCGAAGCGCTTGGTGAGATGCTCGGCCTCGATGACGGCCATGACTTCCTCCCGTCGCGGTCCGGCTCCGAGTCTACACGACGGCAGGCCGGCCTCGCGGGCGCCCCGCCTCAGCCCACCGCGAGCGTCTTCTCGTACACGAGGTGCGCCCCGCGCACAGGCCGCATGCCCACGGAGCCGTACAGCTGCATCGCCCCTGTGGGGTTCAGCGTGTCCACGCCGAGGTAGGCGACCGGCAGGCCGCGACCACGCAGCTCCGCGAAGGACTGCAGCAGCAAGGCGCGACCGAGGCCCCTGCCGCGCCAGCCGCGGCGCACCGCCAGTTCGTCGATGTACCCGCCCAGAGGAGTCGGGAAGGCCAGCAGCCCGCCGGCCACCTCGTCGCCGTCCCAGGCCACCCACCAGAGGCCGGGGTCCAGGTCGGGCCGGCCGAAGCGCAGGGTCTTCCAGTCGTCCAGGTCCATCAGTTCGGGGTGCCAGTGATCGAGGAACGCCTCCTGTACGGCGGCGTGCACCGCGGCTTCGTCCCGGTCCCTGCGGAATGTGCGCACCACGATGCCTTCGGGCCACACGGGCGCCGGCGGCGCCTCGTCCAGCGGCGCCTGCAGGCGCGCGAAGCTGCGCACGTGCTCGTACCCCCGCCGTTCGAACAGGGCCAGGCGCAGGTCCTCGCTCTCGTGTGCGAACGCGTTCAGTGTGGCCGCGGCCGGGGCGTGGCCGGCGGCCGTGGCCGCGCATCTCGTTTCGGCCGCGTCGAGCAGGAACTCCTCGAGCCCTCTGCTCTCGTGTCCGGGGTGGATGCTGTGCCCCGTCACGAACATGTCCGGCGGCCGCTCCTGGTACACGAACCCGTAGGCGGCCGCCGCGCCGTCGGCCGCCGAGACCAGCCACAGATCGTGCAACGGGTCCAGGCGCGGCAAGGACCACTCCTCGAGCACATCGGCGACGGTGGAGTCGCTCTCCCCGTGGCGCGTCAGGTCGATGGTGCGCTTGAGGGCGGCGACGGCCTCGGCGTCATCGCGCCGGGGGGGACGGACGGTGTAGCCGGGTGGGGGGACGTGTCGACCGGGCGGGCTCATGCAGCACGATTCTACCGGCCGTGCGACGCGCGTGACGCGGCGAACGCGGCTTGACGCTCTGCCGTCTCCCGCACGGGGAACGATGACGGGAGCGGCGGGACCGGCGGGAGGGACGCCGGGAGGCGAAGATCAGACCGGCGCTCCAGCGGCCACGGACGTCGCCGCCGGCCGTCGCGACCGTCGTCGGGGCCTGCGGGGGCAGCAGAGCGGCGGGCGGCGACCGGGAGGTCGCCGCCCGCCGCGGCCTGTCTGGTCGCAGAGCAGGTCGCGGGCGCGGCCGCGGTACGGCCGCCGCGCCTCAGCCGGTGTGCATGAAGTTGATCACGTCGCCGTCCTGCACGACGTACTCCTTGCCCTCGGTGCGCAGCAGGGCCTTCTCGCGGGCGGCGTGGAACGACTTGAGCGCGATGAGGTCCTCGATGCGCACCACCTGGGCACGCACGAAGCCGTGTTCGATGTCGCTGTGGATGCGGCCCGCCGCCTGCTTGGCGTTCCAGCCCTTGGGCAGTTGCCAGGCGCGCGACTCGCTGCTGCGGAAGTCGCCGGTGAAGAACGTGACGTAGCCGAGCACGTCGTAGGCGGCGCGGATGAGCACGTCCACGGCGCCGGCCTCGCCGGCGCCGAGCTCTGCGCGAAAGAGCGCCGCCTCCGCGTCGTCCAGATCGGCGAGCTCGGCCTCGAGGCGCGCGGCTACGGCGACCACCTGGTCGCCCCTGCCGCGCGCCCACTCGACGAAGTCGGCCTGCTGCTGCAGTACCGCCGTCACGTCGGCGTCGTCGTCGGTGTTGAGCACGAACAGGATCGGGCGGTCGCTCACCAGCGCGAGCTCGCGGAACAGCGCGGCGTCTTCTGGCGCGCGCGCCAATGCGCGCGCCAGCACGCCCTCCAGCAGGCTCGCGTGCAGGCGCTCGAGCACCTCCAGCTCGTGCTGGGCCGACCTGTCGCCGCTGCGCGCCGCCTTCTTCGTCTTGTCGAGGCGGCGCTCGACCAGCTCCAGGTCGCTGAGCACGAGCTCAGTCTCCACGAGCTCCACATCGGCCGGCGGGTCGGTGCCCTCGCGCACGTGCGCGACCTCGGGGTCGTCGAAGGCGCGCACCACGTGCGCCACCGCGTCCACGCCGCGGATGTCGGCGAGGAAGCGGTTCCCCAGGCCTTCGCCGCGGCTGGCGCCCTCAGCGAGCCCGGCGATGTCGACCACGTCGATGGTGGCGTTGACCTTCTTGGGCGTCTCCAGCACCTCGTGCAGCCGGTCCAGCCGCTCGTCGGGCACGGCCACCACGCCGACGTTGGATTCGGCCGAGGTGTAGGCGTAGGCGGTCGCCGCGGCGTGGCCGTGCGTCAGGGCGTTGAAGAGCGTCGTCTTGCCTACGTTGGGCAGACCCACGATGCCGAGTTTCACGGGTGTGTCTCCAGTTTGCTGGTGAGCAGGGTCTCGAGCAGGCGCGAGAGCTGGCGGAGCTGCTGCTTCACGCGGCCGGGGTGGCGGCCGTCGATGTACGGTACCGTGTCGCGCGCTGCCCGGCGCCCGCCCGCCGCCCCTTCCTCGGCGTCCCACGCCCCGGAGGTGAAGGTCGCCGTCGCGATCCCCAGCGCCGCGAACGGGTCGTCGTCGCCCGGAGTGCGCGCCACGCCGGCCGGCAACCCGTCGTCAGCCGGCCCGGAGGCGAGCTCCAGGCCCTGGCTCTGCGCGGCCGCCAGGACGTCGTCGCGCAGCCACGTCGGCCCGCTTGGCGCGCTCGTCACGTTGATCTCGGGTCCGCCGGCCGGCGCGTCCAGGTTGATCATGCCGAGGATCGCCTTGCGCTCCACGGGTCGCAGCCGGCTCACGTAGTGCCGCGAGCCCACCTCGCCCTGTTCCTCCGCGCCGAAGGCCACGAACACCACTGTGTAGGGTGTCACCTGGCGCTTGATGCGCGCCGCCGTCTCGAGCAGCAGCCCGATGCCCGTGGCGTTGTCGGCGTAGCCCTGACCCGCGGCCGCCGAGTCGTAGTGGGCGCCCACGACGAGCTGCTTGGCCGACTCGCCCTGCTTGACCGCGATGATGTTGCCCGAGTGCACGCGACCATCGTCGCCGCGGGCGATGAATTCCTGCAGGCGCGGGAAGTAGCCGTACCGCTGGAAGCTGTCGTACACCGCCTCCCGGGCGCGGATCTCGCCCCACGTGTCGGCGACGCGTCTCGGCACGGTCTCGGCCAGCGTCTTGGCGGTCACGTAGCCGACCGAGCCGTAGGCCGTCGCCGTGACGGCGGCCGAGGGCCGTCCGGCCTTCTCAGCCGTCTCCGAGCATCCGCCGAACGCGCCACCGGCGGCCACGCCGATGGCCACCACCAGCGCGGCCGCGACCGCAATGGCCACCCACGCGCCCTTGGTGCGCAGCGCCGTCACGTCAGAACCCCACAGGAACGAGCCATATCCACAGGGCACCGAAGATCAGGCCGTACGTGACGCCGCCGAGCACGTCGCCCAAGTAGTGGACTCCCAGATACACGCGGCTGAAGCAGAGCACCACGGCCAGGACGACCAGCCACGGGAGCGCCCACGGGTACAGGGCGCCCACGGTCAGCACGGCCACCATCGACATGCTGGCGTGCGACGACGGAAACGACTTGCTGTAGGGCAACGGGATCTGCACGGGAAGGTCCGGGTCGGCCACAGGGGGACGCGGGCGGGCCACGACCCGTTTGATGGCGAAGCCCGTTGCCTCCACCAGCGTCACTGGGACGGCCACGTACAACGCCTTACGCAGAGGTTCGGGCTCGCCGGAGAGCCACGGCAGCAGGCCCACCACGTACCAGAGGATGCCGTAGTTGGCGGTCAGCGAGAGACCGCTGAGCGGCAGCGTGAACCAGCGCGGGTGGGGCCAGCCGACGGCGGCACGACGCGACAGATCGCGGTCGAGGCTGTCGATGCGGTCGAGGCGTCCGGGGGCTGAGGGGGGCGCGGCGTCTGTGGAGCCGGAGGAGGGGGGCATGGGTATCAGCTCAAGTATACAATCCGGTGGTTCCCGCCTCTCCCTGCGAGAAAGGTCCTCATGCGCACCACGGTCATCGTCACCGCGCTCGGCCCCGACGGCCACGGCCTGCTGGCCAGGGTCGCCACCACCGTGGCCGACTGCGAGGCCAACATCGATGACGTCAGCCAGACCGTGTCCAACGGCATGTTCACCATGATCATGTTCGTCTCGTTCGACGAGACCGAGACCACCATGGCCGACCTCAAGGCCGCGCTGGAGAAGACCGGGGAGGAGATCGGGCTGCAGATCCACGTGCAGCACGAGAACATCTTCAAGTTCATGCACCGCATCTGAGGCCGGCGGCGGGGCCCCTGCCGGCCCGCCGGCCCGTCCCCGCCGGGAGGCGCCGTGGTCTTCATCACCGAGCAGGAGATCCTCGAGACCGTCAGCATGATCCGGTCGGAGAAGCTGGACGTGCGCGCGGTCACCATGGGCATCTCGCTCGACGACTGCTCGGAGCGTGACCCGCGGCGTACCGCCGAGCGCATCCACGCCAAGATCGTGCAGCGCGCCGGGCGCCTCGTGGCCGTGGCCGGCCAGTTGGAGGAGAAGTACGGCATCCCCATCGTCAACAAGCGCGTCTCGCTGACGCCGATCGCCGGCGTGGTGGGCAGCGACGACCCCGCCGCCTACGTGGAGGTCGCGCACGCCCTCGACGCCGCCGCCGAGGAGATCGGCATAGACTTCGTCGGCGGATTCAGCGCCATGGTGCAGAAGGGGCTCACACGGGGCGACGCGGCGCTGATCGAGGCCATCCCGTCGGCCGTCAGCGGCACGCGTCGCGTGTGCTCGTCGGTCAACGTGGCGTCCACGCGCGCAGGCATCAACATGGACGCCGTGGTGCGCATGGCCGACGTCATCAAGGCGCTCTCCAAGCTGACCGCGGACGACGACTGTATAGGCTGCGCCAAGCTGGTGGTGTTCTGCAACGTCCCCGAGGACAACCCCTTCATGGCCGGCGCTCTGCACGGCAGCGGCGAGCCCGAGGTAAGCGTCAACGTCGCCATCTCCGGCCCCGGCGTGGTGCGCAACGTCGTGCAGAACAACCCCGAGGCCTCGCTCATCGAGCTCGCCGACCTCATCAAGCGCACCACGTTCAAGATAACGCGCGTCGGCGAGCTCGTGGCGCGTGAGGCATCCCAGCTCCTCAACGCCCAGATGGGGATCATCGACCTCTCGCTGGCGCCCACTCCGGCGGTGGGCGACTCCATCGCCGAGATCCTCGAGAGCATGGGGCTCGAGCAGGTCGGCGCGCCCGGCACCACGGCGGCACTGGCCATGCTCAACGACGCCGTCAAGAAGGGCGGCACCATGGCCACGTCGTCTACCGGCGGACTGTCCGGTGCCTTCATCCCCGTGAGCGAGGATGCCGCCATGGCCAAGGCCGCCGCCGACGGGACGCTCAGCGTGGAGAAACTCGAGGCGATGACGGCGGTGTGCTCGCTGGGCCTGGACATGATCGTGGTGCCCGGCGACATCTCGCGCAACGCCCTGGCCGGTATGATCGCCGACGTCATGGCCATCGGAATGATCAACTCGAAGACCACCGGCGCCCGGCTCATCCCGGCCTACGGCAAGAAGGTCGGGGACTGGGTGAACCTGGGCGGTCTGTTCGGGGCCGGACCCGTGATGGCGGTGAGCACCGCCGGCAACGACGCCTTCGTAGGCCGCGGGGGACGCATTCCGGCCCCTCTTCAGAGTCTCACGAACTAGGGGCCGCTCAACAACGCTACGGCGCTTCGCCGCCTACGGGCGTTAGTCCCGCGCCGCTATCCGGGGCTGCCCGCGGCGCCGGCACCTCAGTGTGAGCTCTGCTCCGCGCCGGAGCCGTCCGGACCGGGATCCGCACCCGCGCCGGCCGCTCCCGCGTCGAGTTCACCGCCGGCCGCGTCGCCCGAGGTGCCGCTGCCGGTCCCGGACCCACCGTCGGCCGCGCCGCCGGTCTCCGGGCCGGCGCCGTCGTCCCCCGGAGCAGGGCTGCCGGTGCCCGAACCGCCTGCGGCCGTGCCGCCTGTCCCCGACCGCTCACCGGCGCCGCTCCCGGCGGAGCCCCCAGTTCCGTCTCCGTTGCCGTCTCCGCCGTTTCCAGAGCTGGTCCCCGTGCCCGACCCGCCCTGGCCGGTGCCGCTCTGCGCGGAGCCACCGGCGGACTCGCCGTAGCCGGCGCCGCCCTGCTGTCCCAGTCCCTGTCCGGCCGCCGCGGATCCGGCCTGGCCCGTAGGGGCGCCCGACCGCTGGCCGTGTCCGAGGCCTGCGCCGGGACTTGCCCATGAGCCCGGGCCGGCGTCGCTGCGTGCACCGGCGGTCGCGCCGGGACCCGGCGTGTGCACCACGGCCGCGGCGGGCGCGGTACGCGCGGGCCTGGGCAGCTCGTTGGCGGTCTCGCGCACCGCTGCTGCCCCGCCGGTGGCGATGGCCGCCCCCGCCACGACGGCCGCGATCTTGACGCCGGCGGCGCTGCCCACCTTGGCCAGCACGCCGGCCACCGGTGCGGCCGCCGCGGGGATGGCGGCGGCTGGGCTCCCGGCGGCCGGTGCGGCCGACAGGGGCAGCGCGCTCAGCGCTACCGGAGCGGCCGGCGTGAGTCCGGCCACGGAGGGCGCCTGCAGCATCGTGGGGACCTTGAGGGCTGGCAGGAACGCCGCCAGCCCGGCTGCGGAGATGGTGGTGCCGGCGGGCGCGGTGTCACGGAAGGCGCGCTTGAAGGAGGCCCGCGCCCGATGGAGCAGGACGCGGGCGGTCGCGCGGTTCACGCCCATGACGCCCGCGACCTCGTCGGTCTCGAGGCCGTGCAGGTCCCGCAGGACCAGCGCAGTCCGGTACCGGGGGGTCAGAGAGCCTAAGGCGCTCTCCACCGCGTGCGTCATCTCCGCCGAGGCGAAGCCGTCACGGGCGGACGCGATCTCGCCGGCGTCCTCGAGTGGCGACGTCGGTCGTACCGCCTTCCTGCGCAGGTGGTCGTAGCAGGTGTTCACGGTGACTCGATACAGCCAGGGCTGCGGGTCTCGCATGCCCTTCTCGTCCGGCGGATGCGTGAAGGCCTTGAGAAAGACCTCTTGTGTGATATCGGCCGCTTCATCGCGGTCGCCGACGATGCGCGCCGCGAGGTTGTAGGTGCGTGCGTGACAGTCGTCCCAGGTCTGCTGGAACCAGACCGTGTCCGGCCCGCTCGTGTCGTCGATCTCGCGATGATGGTCTGCAGCGACTGGCCCGGATTCCACATCACGCCTTTCGTCGCGTGGTCCATGCGCGCTCACCCAGTGTACCTTTCGACGTTCGGGCGGTCTTCCTGGAGGCCGCTCAGCGCCGGCAGTCCCGCACTGAGCGGCCTTCAGCTCGCCGAGGCAGGCCGCCCGGGCGCCGCGGGGAGCGGCTCCCGGGCCGGATGTGGCCTGCTGCCTCGGAACGGGCTCAGGCGGTCAGGCAGCTGCCGTCCTGCAGGTGCAGGCGATCCTGGATCTTGTCCTTGGTGCGAAGCTTGATGGCGGCGACGGCGGTGCAGGAGCCGTCCTGCCGCCGCTTCTGGGCTTGGGCGCCGTTCTGCGCCTTCTGACCCTTCGTGGCCTTCTGGCCGTTCTGCGCCTTGACGGCGTCACCCGTGGGGATGCACGTCTGCGACGTGCAGGTGGCGTCCTTGAGCCGCTGCCGGTCCTGTTGGCGCGTCGCGGCGCCGGCGGTAGCCACGCTGGTGACGAACACTGCGGCGGCGGCAACGACCACAAACGTCTTGGCGAGCCTCATCGGGGTCCTCCTTGGGTTCGTTTGACCCTGTGCACCCCGTTCAACGCAGCAGCCGGCTCAGCGTTACACCAAGGCGCGGCGTATCTTTCGTCGGTGCCGGATGGAGGGTCGGAGGGGAAGGGCGAGGTCGCCCTGCTACCCGCGGAGGTCCGTCATCATCTGGCGGATGGCGTCGGCGGACTCGTTCATGCCGAGCGCTCGGGAGATCTTCTCGGCCTCGGCGAGCTGCAGGGCTGCGTCGGTGCGCTGACCCTGCTCGCGATACCTCGTGGCCTGGTCGATCTCGAACTTGACCAGGTCCTTGAGCATGCGCCGGACCTCGGGGTCGTCGAGGTCGACGACCTTGCGGCTGGTGGTGACGATGATGTCGGCCAGCGGGACCTTGCGGTCGGGGACGGCCGGGGTCGGCGTAGCGGAGCAGGCGGCCGCGATCCCGGCCGGGCCGGCCGCTCCCGCCGGGCTGACAGCGTCCTCGTCGTCTGGCGGCCACCACGAGCCACCCGCCGTGCCGCGCAGGTCCTCGCCCGCCCACGCGGGGGCCGAGGGTGGCGGGACGACGGCGGGAGCGATCTCGCCGGTCGTGTCCTCAGTGAGGGAGACGGGGCCGGCCGGCCGAAACGGGGGCTCGGCGGCGGCCGAGTCGCTTCGCAGAGCGCGAACGGCCCGTGGCTCCAAGGTGACGTCTTCGACCGGCTCCTCGGCGCGGCCGAGTCCGTCGAACGTGTCCTGCGGCGAGAGGCCGAGGAAGGAGACGTCGTCCGGCGGCGGCTCGGGCTTGCTTCCGCGCCGCCGGGTGACGACGAGTGCGATGACCAGCAGCATGACCACGGCCGCGGCCACGGCGATGCCTACGATCTGCACGGTCGTCATGTCGTCTGGGTCCTCTCCCTCGCCGTCAGGTCGGTGTCGCTTGGTGTTCGCTCGTGCCGGTGGGCTTTCCTGTCCGTGTGCGCCGTACAATGGCAGGATGCTCGACCCCGACACCATCGCGGCCGCCCTCGCGGACCTCCAGGAACCTCCGTACCGGACTCGCCAGGTCTATCAGTCTCTCACGCGAGGGCTCGTCACGGACTTCACGGAGATTACCACGCTGCCTCTCGCGCTGAGGAGGGCGCTGACCGAACGTCTGTCTCCAGTCACGTTGACGCCTGTGCGCACCGTCGGTACCCTGCGCGACGCCGCGCTCAAGACGCTGTTCGCCGCCGCCGACGGAGAGCCCGTCGAGGCGGTCCTCATGACCTACCCGAAGCGGGCGACGGTCTGCGTGTCCACTCAGGTAGGTTGTGCCGTCGGCTGCGCGTTCTGCGCTTCCGGGCGTCTGGGCCTGCACCGCGGGCTCACCGCCGAGGAGATGGTCGACCAGGTGCTGCACTTCGCGCGCGTCCTGCGGCAGAGAGGACGCGCGGTGACCAACGTCGTCTTCATGGGCATGGGCGAGCCGTTCCACAACTATGAGGAGACACTGCGCGCGTGCCGCCTGCTGAACGACCCTGCCGGGTTCGACCTGGGCGCGCGGTCCATCGCCGTCTCCACCGTGGGAGTGGTGCCCGGCATCGACCGCTTCGCGGAGGAGCCGCTCCAGCTCCACCTGGCCGTGAGCCTGCACGCCGCCACCGACGCGCTCCGCGACAGGCTCGTGCCGCTCAACCGCACTCACCCACTCGACGAGGTCTTCGCGGCGTGCGCGCGGTACGTGCGGCGCACGCGGCGCAAGGTGATGTTCGAGTACGTGGTGCTCGACGGTGTCAACGACACTGACGAGCAGGCGCAGATGCTGGCGGCGCGCGTGCGGCCGCCTCTCTATCACCTCAATCTGATCGCGTACAACGAGACGGGCGGCGAGTTCAGGCGGCCTGCGGCCGCACGGCTCGCCGCCTTCAAGGCGCGTCTCGAAGCCGCCGGCGTCGGCGTCACCCTGCGGCGTTCGCCGGGCGAGGAGATCGAGGCGGCCTGCGGCCAGCTGGCGCTGCGCGCCGCGGAGCCTGCGCCGGGTCCCTGAATCCGGCGCAGGCGCCTCGCCGTCGCGGACGGCCGGCCACGGCGAGACCGGCCGGCCGGCCGGCGCGTCAGTCCTGCGTCCAGGCCCGGCGCAGGTGTGCGGCGGCGGCCACCGGGTCCGCCGCCACCAGGGCGATGTCGGTGCCGAGCTCGAAGCCGGCGAGTGTCCAGAGGCGGGGAGCCAGCTCGAGGTGCCAGTGGAACGGGCCGCGAAGCTCGGCCGGTGCTGTGTGGAGCCAGAAGTTCAGCGGTGCGCCGCCGGTCGCCGCGTCGAGGGCGGAGAGGGCGCGGCCCAAGGAGTGCGCGAGCGGCCGCAGGTCGGCCTCGCGCACGTCCGGCTGGTGCTCCTGCGGCGCCAGCCAGAGTTCGGACGAGAAACGCAGCGCGGCCGGCACCCAGGCCGCCACGTCGCCGTCGTACACCAGGCGGTCGCCGGCGTTCTCCAGCTCCGCGCAGAGGACGCAGCCGCCGTAGCGGTTGCGGAACCGGGCGAACTCGGCCAGCTCCTCGAGCAGCAGCGGCGGCACGACCGGGGTCGCGAACAGCTGCGCGTGCGGGTGCGGCTGCGACGCACCGGCCACGGCACCGCGGTTCACGATCAGCGTGGCCGCAGCGGCTCCGTCCTCCAGCTGCCACGCGATGCGCCGTCGCCACAGCTCGAGCGCCTCGAGAAGCTGGTCCTCGCTGAGGTCCTCGAGCTCCGCGCCGTGGCGTGGGGAGTGCACGATGACTTCGTGTCTGCCCTGCAGGGCCGGGTACTTGTTGGCGAAGGCCCGCACCGTCCAGCCCGGCGAGTCGGCTGCGCCCCCGCCGGGCCTGACCGCGTCCACTTCCGGCGGGGTGAGGCGCTCGTTGCCTTCGCAGAACGGGCAGGCGCCGGCCGCGCCGGCCGCGCCCGCCCCGCCGGAGACCACGCCGGCCGCCGCGCGGCCGCCGGACGCATCGTGCGGACGCGCGGCTCGCGCCGGCGCCACGATCGCCAGCTTGCCGTTGATCGGATTGCGGCGGAGCTCACCGCCGCGCGACTGCTCGCTCTGCTCCACGCGCCTGACACTAGTCCGAGTCGAGCGAGGCGTCGAGTGTGAGGCGCGGGTCGTCGTCCTTGGAACGGTAGAGCTGGCGCGCGTCGCGCAGCTTGTCGTAGCCGTCGTCGAGCACCGCTCCCATGTCGCGCCACAGGCACAGGTCCTGCTTGAGGTGCTTCGCCTTGATCTCCTCGGTGCACTCGTCCACCAGCGGGCACGCGAAGCACACCTCGTTCTCCACGGCCGTGGCGCCCTTCTTGGACAGCTCGCCCTCGTCGATGCGCCGGTAGGCGTCGAGCAGGAGCTCCTGGACGTCGCCCTGTATGGCGATCTGGAAGTGAGGCATGGTTTCGGGCTCGTCGTAGATGAACACGCCGTTGCGCCAGTGGGCGAGCTCGAACACCTGGTCGGTGGTCTGGCGCTCCATGACCTCGCGGATCCTGTCCTGGCTTGTGAAACCGGCCTCGATCAGGCGCTGGCCGAGCGGTTTGAGCTTGCGCTGTTCGCGCGAGAGGGAGGAATCCTCCATCAGGGCCTCGGCGAGTTGTTGCTCACTGATGCACCCCGCCTTGATCAGCCTTGCCCCCAGCTTCTCGTCGGTGATGGGCAGCGAGATGGCCTCCACCCGTCCCTTCACGAGGTAGATGAAGCCGTACTCCTCGAAGTCGCGCACCTCGAGGACGCCGGTGGTCGCGTTCTGGGCGAGGAACTGCAGTACGCTGGCGAGGCTGAACTTGCGGATCGATCCCTGCAGAAGCATGCGCATCCCTCACGGTGACCGTGGTCAGTGGGAGTATCGGCATGCTCGGGCGAAAGGTTAGGCGCGCAGCGCCCGGGTCTGGCGCGTGTCCGCGCGACCCAAATTGACCCCGCCTCCGGCGCCTCGGTATACTGCGCTTTCTGAGTATCGGCAATCCATGCGAGGAAGCAGTGAAGAGGACCTATCAACCGAACACCCGCAAGCGCAGCAAGACCCACGGCTTCCGCAAGCGGATGAGTACCCGCGCGGGTAGGGTGGTCATCAAGAAGCGTCGGCAGAAGGGGCGCAAGCGCCTTTCCGCCTGACGCCGGCCGATGGCCAGCAAGCGTCCCCGTCTCTCCCGGTCTTCGGACTTCCAGCGCATCTACAGGCAGGGGACGTCGACGGCCTCCCGCTTCCTCGTGCTCTACTCGTTCAAGCGCCCGCCTGAGGCGGGCGCAGAGGGGCCAAGACTGGGCCTGTCGGTCTCGAAGAAGCTGGGCGGCGCCGTCGTCCGCAACCGTGTCAAGCGTCTGCTCCGCGAGGCCGTGCAGGCCTGCGCGGGGCGGTTGGCTGAGGAGTACGATCTCGTCGTGATCGCACGACCGCAACTGCTCGACCTCATCGCGCGCGAGAGCGTCGGTGAAAAGGGGCTGGTCGGCGAGGCCCTGCGGGAGCTCCTCGCGCGCGCCGGCGTGCTGCGGGAGGCGACCGAGGCGTGAAGGCCGTGCCCGGTGTGATCCTCATCGCGTTGATCAGGGTGTATCAGTACACGCTGTCGCCCATGCTCGGCCAGCGCTGCAAGTACTATCCCTCGTGCTCCAACTACGCGATCGGCGCGCTGCGCGAGCACGGCGCCCTCCGCGGCATCGGGCTCGCGGCCTGGCGCCTTCTTCGCTGCAACCCGTTCACCAACGGCGGGTACGACCCGGTCCCCCCGCGCCACCCCGGCTGCGAGCACGACCATCCCGAGGCCAACGTGAGCGCGCATGTATAACATCCCGGTCATCAGCCAGCTCATCCTGCTGCTGCACTGGGTCCTCGTCACCATCAACGACTGGCTGGCGTCCCTGGGGCTCGGCTCCAACTGGACGTGGGGCCTCGCCATCATCGGCCTCACCATCATCGTCCGGCTCATCCTCTTCCCGCTCACGTGGAAGCAGTTCAGCTCGGCCCAGGCCATGCAGGCCATCCAGCCGCAGCTCAAGGAGCTGCAGAAGAAGTACAAGAGCGACCGCCAGAAGCTGCAGGCGGAGACCATGGCGCTCTACTCGGCGCACCGGGTCAACCCGTTCGCCTCGTGCCTGCCCATCATCCTGCAGCTGCCGGTCTTCATCGGCCTGTATGCGGCCATCAAGGGGCTCGGGCCCCTGGAGGCGCCGCAGTACCAGGCGTCGGTCGAGGCCCTCAACCAGGCATCCTTCCTGTGGATCCCGCAGCTGGGACTGCCCGACCCGTACTACGTGCTGCTCGTCGTCTACGTCGTGTCCCAGCTGGTCTCCACCGAGCTCATGCTGGTCAATCAGACCGACAAGTCGCAGAAGATGATCATGCGGGCGATGCCCATCATCTTCGTGATCTTCCTCTGGAACTTCCCGGCGGGCCTCTTCGTGTACTGGGTCACCACCAACCTGTGGACGATCGGCCAGCAGCTGCTCATCCGCAAGGTGATGAAGCCGAAGACGGCGGAAGAGCTGCAGGCGCGGCCGGCGAAGCGCAGCCGCTTCATGGAGGCCATCGCCTCAGCGGGCGGCAAGGGCTCGCCGCAGACGCGCGAAGAGCTCGTCGCCAAGCAGCGCGCCGAGAAGGCTGTCGCGTCCGGCAAGGGCGGCTCCGGCAAGGCGCCCGTCAAGGCTCCGGCGAAGGGCGCCGGGGCGAAAACGGGCGCGAAGGGCGCCGGCTCGGGTCAGGCGGGTACGAAGAAGCCCGCCGGTCAGGCGGGCGCGAAGCAGGGGGCCGCCGCCCAGAGCGGTGCCGGCCAGGGTGCCGCCAAGAAGGGCGGCCAGACAGCGGGCCGCAAGCCGCCGCCGGGCAAGGGCAAGCGCAAGGCAAGCTCGCAGGGCGGGAGCGGCGGCCCCTCGGCGCAGCAGGGCGGCGGTGACGGCTCCCAGACGCAACGGGCCGGCAGCGAGAGCGCCCCGGCCCAGGGGCGGGGCACAGACGCGAGTGACACGGCTGGCGGCTGAGCCGCCCGCCGCACCAACGCCACAGGTTGGCAAGCGGAGGCATCCATGGCAGAGCCTGACGAGCTCCCGTCTCTCGACGACGGCGAGGAAGAGACCGAGTTCGCGACCATCGCCGCGGCCGGCACCATCGAAGAGGCGAAGCGAAAGGCGTTGGAGCAGCTCCGCAAGGTGGTCCCTCTGGTCAACGAAGCCGACGTTGAGTTCGTCGTCGTCGAAGAGGGCAGCAAGGGCGGCTTCTTCGGGCGTGGCAAGGCCGAGGCTCGCGTCGAGGCGCGCCTGCGGCCTGCGTCGGAGCGGGAGTCGGTCCCGGAAGACGACGGCAGCGAGGTGTCGGTGGGCGCCGAGGTGCTGCGGGACTTCGTGCAGACCACGGTCAGCCTCATGGGCATCGAGGCGCACGTGAGTGCGTTCGAGAGTGGCGAGGCGGTGCGCGCCGAGGTCAGTGGCGACGACCTGGGCCTGCTCATCGGCCGCCACGGGGCCACCATCGATGCGCTGCAGTACCTGGCCGCCATCGTGGTGAACGGCGACAGGCGTGACCGCCGGCAGGTGGTCGTCGACGCCGAGGGGTACCGCGCGCGGCGTGAGGCGGCGCTGGTCTCGCTGGCCGACCGCATGGCTCAGAAGGTCATGCGCGAGGGAACGCCCATCGCCCTGAAACCCATGACGGCCGCCGAGCGCAAGGTCGTGCACCTCCACCTCAAGGACCATCCGCGCGTGACGACGGCCTCCGAGGGCAGCGAGCCCTTCCGCGCCGTGGTCATCTCCCTGAGGCGACCCGACGCCTGATCCGCGGGGTCGCCCGCCGCGCGGCGGCGGGCCTTCTGCGGCCGACCGCGGCCGGGTGTGCGAACGCGGCGACCTCGACGAAGCGTCTCCGCCCTCAGGGAGCCGGGCACATGCTCCGATACACTAGAGGAGCGCGTCTACCGGCGTGCCGGGACTGGTAGCGACAGGGAGGGGACCCTCATGCGTTTCAAGTCATCAGGTTCGTGGGCCGCGGTGGTGCTCGCGGTCGCGCTGCTCCTCGTGGCGGCCGCCTGCGGCGGCGACGCCTCGCCGGACTCGGGCGCGAGCGGTGCCGCGGCGCTCGCCGGGGTGTCGGCGGACCAGGTCGTCAAGGACAGCGAAGCGGCCATGGCCGACATCACGAGCGCCTCGTTCGTGATGGATGCCGGGGTGACCATGCAGGGCGACACCAGCAAGATCACCGACCCCACGACCAAGGCGCTTCTTGCAGACGGCGTCACGGTGCACGCCGAGGGCGCGAGCCAGAGCGACCCCACGGCGGCCGACATGACGCTCAGCCTGGGGATGTCCGGGCAGACGCTGGAGCTCGGGATGAAGACCCAGGGTGCGAAGTCATGGGTCGGGTTCCAGGACCAGTGGTACAAGGTCGACGCGGAGAGCGGCAGCAGCCTGGACGAGCAGGCGCAGATCGGCGCCGACCCCAACGCCCAGCTCGAGAGCCTGGGTCTGGATCCGTCCACGTGGGGCCTTGAGTACACCCTGGTCGGCGAGGAGACGCTGAACGGCGTCAAGGTGTACCACGTCAAGGGCACCGCCGACCCGCAGAAGCTCGCCGACGCCCTGCTCAAGGCGTCCGAGGACCCCAAGCTGTCCGAGAAGCTCGGCGGCAGCGACCAACTGGAGGGACTCGGCGACAGCCTCGGCCAGAACAAGGCGCAGCTCGAGGAACTGACCAAGGGGCTCAAGGAGGCCACGGTCGACTACTGGATCGGCGTGGACGACAGCCTCATCTACAAGATGCAGATGACGGGAACGCTCGACACCACAAGCCAGGAGGACATGTCGGGCGTCGAGGGCATCACGATGAAGCTGACCGTCTCCATGTCGGACTTCGATCAGCCCGTCACGATCACGCCGCCCGAGGACGCGCAGTCCCTCGACAAGCTGATGGAGCAGATGTTCGGCGGCCTGGGGGCCGGCCTGAGCTACTGAGCTACGAGAGCGCGCGGCACGCCGGGCGGCACGCCGGCGCGTGGGCGCTCATGCGGGAGACGCGACGGGCCGGCGGTGCACAGCACCGCCGGCCCGTCGCGTTCGTCTCTCGCCGCGCGCCCTTCGCGCTCAGCGGTTCCAGTCGAAGTCGCGCGCCTGCGTCTGCTCCCAGGAGGCGCCGTCGTCGCTGCGCTGCCCCAGGAGTGACTTGCTGAGGATCTCGGGCGCCTTCTGCGCTGCCACGCTGGGCGGCTCGGGCTCCGCGTGCTCGGCGGCCGGGCTGGGCGCCACGGCCGGCGCCGCGGGTTCCTGATCGTACCCGGCCGGTGCCTTGGCCGCCCGGCTGATCTGCGCCGGCGCCAGTTGGACGGTGCCGTCGGCGCGCACGCTGGCGTTGGGGCGCAGGTCAGAGCGCTCCTCGTAGCCGCGGTCGGACATGCGCACCCCGCCGCTGTCGCTGTCGACCTCGTAGCGGTACCAGCCCATCGACCACAAGAATGTGACCACGGTGGTCTGGCCGTCGAAGCCGACGTTGACCATGGGAAGCCCCAGCTGCCCGCTGGTCTCGGCGATCTTGTGCGGTACGGGGCTCACGTTGAGGAGGTCGACGCCCCGTTGGAGCAGCGTGAGGTTGGCGGCCTCCGCCTCGAGCTCCGCGGCCGTGGGCTCGGGAGGCGCCGCGACCGCCGCCTCGACGACGGGCACGCCGGTCTCGGGCGTGAGCGTGGTCTCGGCCTCCTCCGCGGGCGGCCCGGCGGCCACCGCAGCGTCGGCGGCGATGATCTCGTCGGTGAGCGCGGGGATGGGCTGCGTGGCCTCGAACACGATGGGCGGAATCGCGGCCGCCTCGAGCGGTGCCTCCGCGGATGCCTCGGGGTGCGTCTCGGGGCCGCCCGGGGCCGGCGGGCCGGTCTGAAGGGCGGCTTCTTCTTCGCGGAGCGCGGCGAGCTCGCTGGCGAACTCCGCGGGCGTCTCGCCCCAGGTGCGCTCACCGGGTTCGGAGGCGTCTCCGCGCCGCGGCTCGGCGGTGGCTGTGGACGGCGGCTCGGCGGACTCCGGAGGTGCCTCGGACTGCGCGGCGACCGCCAGGGCGGCGGCCGCCGGCACCAGGGGCGCCTGCGGCACGCCTGCCTGCGCGGCCGGGCCGCCAAGCTGGGCGCGTGTAGCGGCCAGCTGTCCGGCGAGCTCCTGCTTCTCGACGTCCATGCGCGCGAGCTCGGCCTGAAGGCGCTCGATCTCCGCGTCCTTCTCTTTGAGCGTGCGCCAGAAGGCGTCGCTCTCGCTGCGGGCGTCGCGCTTCTCCTCGGGCTGCGCGAGCTCGGCGGCAGCGACGAAGCCGGCGGCCGCTGCCGCCGGGACGGAGGCAAGCTCCGGATCGGCTGCGTGCTCCTGCGTCTGCGGGAGCTCTGTGCGCGACTCACGAACGCGTCCGTTGTTGGCCGGCGTGCTGCCGGTAGCGACCGGCTCTACATCGGCCGCGGAAGCGCTCTGGCCGCAGAGCGAGCAGATGAGGTATTCCTGACCGTCGGCGCCGACCACGTTCTGGGTCCATTCGCCTACCAGAAGGGTGCGACCGCACTGGGCGCAGACAGCAGGGTCTGTCTCGTCCTTGCCACGGCCGAAGATGCGTCCGAACATCGTCTCTCCCGTGTCGGGGCAGCCCGCCGGGGACGGGCCAATGCACGAACGATGATGATACCAGACGGAGGGAGGGCTACTCCTCCTCGTCCGCCTCCTCGGGCATGGTGTCGTACTGAGCGAGCACGTCCCTGGCTCGCGCGGCCTCGGACTCGGGCACCAGGATGTGGAACGGGTTGACCTCGGGCGTGACGAAGACGTCTTCGGTGCCGCTCCCGGCGACGACGGCCTCGATCCCGGCGGCCTCCAGGACTCCCTTGACGACGTTCGCCTGGCCTGCGTCGTTCACGGTGGTGACGGGCACGAGTTCCATGGCTCACCTCGCTGTCCTGGGTCCGGGGCGCCGCGGAGCGACGCAGCCCGAGTATACCCACAGCCATACGATACCTGGCCGTGTGCAGGGGCGCCGGGACGTGCGCCAAGGCGTCAAGTCCGGGCGCACACCCCCAGAGCCGTCGGCCGGCGCCGGCCGTGTGGGGCACAGGCCGGTCAGTCGCCGGACCTGAGCCCCTTGAGCAGCTCGACATTGCGCAGGTCGGGACCGTTGCCGTCGAAACCGGGCACTTCAAGGATCCCGGGGATATCCGCGAACGCCGGGTGGTTGACGATGCCGCGGAACCCATCCAGGCCGATCTCACCCTCGCCGATGTTCTCGTGCCTGTCGCGGTTGGACCCGATCGGCGTCTTGGAGTCGTTCAGGTGGATCATCTCGAGGCGGTCGAGGCCGCAGGACGCGTCCAGGCGTGCCACGACGTCGTCGAGGCCCTCGGCGGTGCAGATGTCGAAACCGGCTTCGTAGATGTGCGCGGTGTCCATGCAGAGGCCCAGCCGGGGGTGACGGTCGGCGGCGTCGATGATGGCCCCGAGCTCGGCGAAATCCAGGCCCATGGTGCCCCCGGCGCCGGCCGTGTTCTCGAGCAGGATGCGCACGCCCGAGTCTTCGCTCTCGGCGAGCGTCCGCCGCAGGGCGGCCTGCACCCGCGCGAGACCTTCTTCGAAGCCGGCGCCCTGGTGCGAGCCGATGTGCGTGACGATGGCGTCGGCGCCGAGCTGCTCCGCCGCGTCCACGGCGCCGATCAGCGAGGTCAGCGACTTCTCGTAGAAGTCGTCGCGCGCGCTCGCCAGGTTGATGAGGTAGATCGTATGGATGACGACGAAGCGGATGGGCGAGTCCGCACGCAGCTCGCGGAACTTCTGCCAGTCTTTCTCCTGGTAGATCTGCGGTTTCCAGGTCCGGGGGCTCCCGGCGAAGAACTGGATGGCCTCGCAGCCTCTGTCCACGCCGTTGCCGATGGCCTTCCAGACGCCGCCCGAGGAGTTCACGTGCGCGCCGATGTACATGCCGTCACCTCTCTGTCACGTGCGGTCTCGCGGGATCGCGCGCCGCCGGACCTCATCTCCCCGCGCGTGACGATGGGGAAACGGCGTGCGGGACCACGACGCGACAGGCGACGTCCCGAGGGGTAGAGTGACGGGCGCGGTCTGGGCGGCCGCCACGCCCACGGCCAAGGAGGAGGCATGGAGGAGCAGGGCCCGCAGCGGTGCGATACGTGCCCGGCGTTCGCGGAGATCCCCGGAGAAGCAGGTGTAGGCACGTGCCACTCCATGCCGCCGGTCGCGCTCCAGGGCGAGCAGTTCTTCCGCGGCCCGACTCGGGAGCTGCCCTTCGGCGCGTTCTCCGTGGTCGGCGCCTTCCCTCTCGTGCGCGCGGGCGACTTCTGTATGGCGCACCCGAAGAACCGGCACCTCACCTCGCGCTGAGCCGCCATCCGGCGGTCACGTCCCCGGCCGCACGGCGGAACGGGGGCCTCGGCCGCCCGCTCCGCCGGCCTGTGATAGGTTGGCCCACATGTGCGGCATCTTCGGATTCGCGGGTCCACCCGACCGGCAGCTGCTCGGTCGCATGGCCGCAGCCCTCCTGCACCGCGGCCCCGACGACGCGGGCTCGTTCGAGGCGGCGGCGGTCAGCCTCGGGCACCGCCGGCTCAGCATCATCGACCGCGAGGGCGGCCACCAGCCGGTCGCGAACGAGGACGAGACCGTCTGGCTCGTGTACAACGGCGAGGTCTACAATTACCGCGAGCTGCGCACCGAGCTCGAGGCCTCCGGGCACCGCTTCCGCTCCCACTCCGACAGCGAGGTCATCGTCCACGCCTACGAGGAGTGGGGCCCCGGCTGCGCCGCGCGCTTCAACGGCATGTGGGCCTTCGCCGTGGCCGACCTGCGCGGCGCCGGGGCCGACGGTCGCGGCGGCAAGCTCGTCCTGAACCGCGACCACTTCGGCATCAAGCCGCTCTTCTACGCACGTTCGCCGCGGACGGGGCGGCTGCTCTTCGCCAGCGAGATCAAGGCCCTGCTGCAGGATCCCGAGCTGGTGCCGCAGCCAGACGACCAGCTCCTGTTCGAGTACCTGCAGCACGGCTTTCACGACCATCGCGCCGAGACGTTCTTTCGCGGCGTGTATCACGTGCCGGCGGCCACGTGGATGGAGCTGCCCCTCGACGGCGCGGCCGGCGGCGCGCCGGACGAACGGGCCGCTGCGTCCGCGGAGGTGCCGGGCGGCGCCGGCGGCGAAGCCGCTCCGGCGCAGGCCTCCACCACCCCGGGCCCGCTCACGTCGCCGCTGCCGAGCACGGCCTACTGGACGCCGGTGCTGGGCACCGACGGTGCCGGCGACCCGGCCGATTTCCGGCGCCGCTTTCGCGAGAGCGTCGAGCGGCGCCTCGTCTCCGAGGTGCCGGTGGGCTCGTGCCTCTCCGGCGGTCTGGACTCCACCACCATCGTCAGCTTCATGAGCGAGCTGCTGCAGGAGGACGTGCCCGACGCGGCGTCGCTGCGCGGGCAGCTCAAGACCTTCAGCGCCGTGTTCGACGGCGACCCCATCGACGAGCGCGAGTACATCGAGACGGCTGTGGAGAGCACCGGCGCCGACACCACGTACACCAATCCCACCTCGCACGAGTTCATCGGCGAATTACGCGAGTTCGTCTGGCACCAGGAGGAGCCGATCGTCAGCACCGGCCCGTACGCGCAGTGGTGTGTGATGCGCAGCGCGCGCGAGCAGGTCACGGTGCTGCTGGACGGCCAGGGCGGCGACGAACTGCTGGCCGGCTACGTGCCGTACCAGCTCGTCTACCTGCGCCAGCTGCGGCGCGAGGCCGAGTACGGCAAGCTGCGCGACGAAGCCCTGGACGCGCGCGACGTGCTCTGGCCGCTGGCCAAGAGGCGCATCGGCCAGCGGCGCAAGCGTCTGCGGGTCCGGCGCCTGCTGCGCCCGTCGTTTCTCGCGCGCGTCAGCGACCCCGGGTACGGGCGCTCCCAGGACGACCTCAAGGAGCGCCTGCTCCAGGACCTGCTCACCTACAGCCTTCCGTGTCTGCTGCGCTACGAAGACCGCAACTCCATGGCGTTCAGCATCGAGAGCCGCGTGCCGTATCTGGACCAGGAGCTGGTGGACCACATCCTCAGCCTGCCCGAGGACGCCATCATCCGCGATGGCTGGAGCCGCTGGATCCTGCGCGCGGCGCTCAAGGGCACGCTGCCGGAGAGGATCCGTCTGCGGCGCTGGAAGGTCGGGTTCACCACGCCGGAGATGCGCTGGATCAAGGCGCGTCGTGCCGCCTTCACCAGCCTGTACCAGTCGCCCTCGTTCCAGGCGCGTCCGTACTGGGACGGCGCCGCCGTGGTCGCCGCGTTCCGCGCCTGCTGCCGCGGTGAGGTCGAGGAGAGCATGCTGTTCTGGCGCGCGGCCAACGTCGAGCTGTGGCTGCGCGAGTTCGTGGACCGCAGCGCTGTGCTGGAGGACGCCGATGTGGAGGCGGCGCTCACGGCGCCGGCCGCTGTGGGGCCGCGCTCTCGCGGCTCCCTGGCCGAGGCCGGTGACGCGCGCGTGCCGGCGCTGCTGGCGGCGGCCGCGGGCCCGCAGGGCCCCGCCGCGGCCGCCGAGGCGCAGCGCCTGCTCGCTGAGTTCGCGCCCAACGAGGAGAAGCACCTGTTCGGCGCGCTGGACGGCAGCGTCTGGGCGCGCCTGCCGCTCCGCACCGAACTTGTGAAGCGCGGCGACGACCTGGACGACCTGCTGCGTCGCCAGGTGCTGCCGCATGTGCGGCCCGGCGACATCGTGGTGATGGCCGAGAAGCCCATCGCCGCCAGCCAGGGCCGCAGCTACGCGCTCGACGAGATCAAGCCGACGGCGCTCGCGAAGCTGCTCAGCCGGTCGGTGACCAAGACGCCGCACGGCATCGGACTGGGTATCCCCGAGACCATGCAGCTGGCCATCGACGAGGCCGGCGCTCCGCGCATCGTCGCCGCCGCGGCCGTGTCGGCCGCCGGCAAGGCCGTCGGCAGGCGCGGCCTTTTCTACAAGGTCGCCGGCGCCGACGTGGAGGCCATCGACGGCCCCACCTGGAACACGCTGCCGCCACACAACACGCACGCCAAGCTCGGCCCCAAGGACCCGGACGGCGTTGCCGGCCATCTTGCCGCGCTGCTGTCCAATGCCGTCCACGGCCGTGTGGACTTCGTCGTCATCGACGCCAACGACCTGACGGCGACGGTGCTCGGCGCCTCCCCCGGCACCGACCGCGAGCTCGCGCGGACGTTGATGCGCGACAATCCGCTCGGCCAGGGCCACGAGCAGACGCCGGTGTGCGTGCTGCGCCCGCTCGGCCCACTGACCGCCGCAGGCGAGTCGACGAGCGGCGCCTCGCAGGCGCACCGCCCACCGCCCCCGCAGAGCTGACGGCCGCACGCACGGTCGGCCGCAGAGGGCGCCCGACGGGCGTCAGCCGGCCGTGTCGCCCGCAGAGCCGCCAGAAGTGGTACCGGTTTTGGCCGGAGAGGGCGTCCCACGCCATGATGTCCGAGATGGCGAACGTCTCGAGCAGCACGCCTTCCTTGGCGGAGCTCACAGCCGACCGCCAGTCGCTCACGTTGGCGGCCCATGCCACGGCTCCGCTGTCGACTGCGAAGACGCGCGGCGACTTGACGAGCCGCTTGCCGACGTTGATGAAGAACGGCTGCAACAGCCGGATCTGGTACGCGACCTGCAGGAGGCTGAGGTAGCGATCGGTCGTCGAGTAGGAGAGGCCGGCGTGGGAGGCCAGATCGCTCTTGTTGAGAAGTCCGCCGCTGCGGAGCAGGGCAAGGGTCATCAGACGTCCGAACTCGGGCACGGAGGCGATCTCCGAGAGCTGACGCAGGTCGCGCTCGAGGAACGTCACGCGGTAGCCGTCGTACCAGGCGCGGCGTCTGGGCAGGTCGAGCCCGAGCGTGGCCGGCCTGCCGCCGGCCAGTGCGAGCTCCCGAGCCGCTTTGGCTGCCTCGGGTGCCGCCGCCGGGAGCACCTGCAGGTACTCCGCGGCGTTCGCGGCCGCGAGCGCCTGGTCGATGGTCGTCGGCCGCGGCACCCCGATGGACTCCGACCACGAGAGCGGCAGCAGCTCGAGATAGCCTGCGCGTCCGGCCAGGGATTCACTGACGGTGCGCATGCGGAGCAGGTTCGCGGAGCCGGTGAGGAGAAAGCGCCCGGGACGCTGATCCCGATCCACGGTGAGCTTGACCGCGCGCAGCAGATCGGGCGCGCGCTGCACCTCGTCGATCACGGTCAGTCCCTCGGCGCCGGCCACCAGGCCGTCCGGGTCCGAGAGCGCGGCCGCGAGTGTGGCAGGTTCGTCGAGCGTCAGGTAGGTGCCGCCCACGCGGTCGAGGACCTGCCGCGCGAGCGTGGACTTGCCCACCTGCCTGGCGCCGGTGACGACGACAGCGCGCATGAAGCCGAGCTGCCACAGCACTGTATCGGTCGCATGCCGGGCCAGCGTCTTCACTGCATGTTATTTCACCACATAATGGTGAAATTGCAGGCATGACTCAGGCTTGGACGGGCGGCGGGCACGTGCCCTAGTGACCGCCGCCCGCCCGTCGTGTATAACGAGGCTCGGCGTCGAGGCGGACGGGAGGAGCGGCCGGTGAGCATCGTCGCGGTCCACGACTTGAAGAAGCAGTACGACCCGCCCAAGGGTGTGGTGGCGGTGGACGGCGTCAGCTTCGACATCGCCGAGGGCGAGATCTTACAGCCTGCTGGGTCCCAACGGCGCCGGCAAGAGCACCACCATCTCCATGCTCTCCTGTCTCCTGCGGCCCAGCGGGGGGGACGCGACCGTCGCCGGGCACTCGGTCACGAGCGACGCGCGGGCGGTCAAGGAGCTCATCGGCGTCGTGCCCCAGGACATAGCCCTGTACCCGGACATGAGCGCCCGCGAGAACCTGGTGTTCTGGGGCAAGATGTACGGCCTCTCAGGGGCTGCGCTGCAGGCGCGCGTGGACGAGGTCCTCGAGCTCATCACGCTCACGGACCGGCAGAAGGACCGCGTGGAGAAGTACTCCGGCGGAATGAAACGGCGCGTGAACATCGGCGTGGCGCTGCTGCACAAGCCCAAGGTCCTGTACCTCGACGAGCCCACGGTCGGCATCGACCCGCAGAGCCGGCGCGTCGATCCTGGACGGCATCCTGGCGCTGCGCGACCAGGGCATGACGATCCTCTACACCACCCACTACATGGCCGAGGCGCAGGAGCTCAGCGACCGCGTGGGCATCGTGGACCACGGCAGGATGATCGCCACAGGCACGCACGAGGAACTCGTGCGGATCGTCGGCGAGGAGGCGCACGTGGACGTGCGCGTGGACCACTGCCTCGAGGGCATGCTGGAGCGCTGGAGGCAGGTGGCCGGGGTCACCGACGCCTCGCTGGACGAGGATCACGGCGTCCTGCTGGTGCAGGACGCGAACGAGGTGCTGCCGCGGCTCTTCGAGGCCGCCGCTGCAGGCGGCTGCCGCATCACCGAGATCAACGTCACCGAGCCCAACCTCGAGATGGTGTTCCTGCATCTCACCGGTCGGGCGTTGCGTGAATGACCGTCGGCTCGGCCTGACGTGAGACGCATCCTCGCCATCGCCCTCAAGGACCTGCGGAGCACGTTCCGCAACGTGCCCGCGCTCGCGATGATGCTGGCGGCCCCGCTCGCGCTGTCGGCTCTGCTCGGCTTCGCCTTCGGTGGCGGCGGCAACTTCTCGATCACCGCCACCAAGGTCGCCGTGGTCAACCTGGACACCGCGCCGTCGTCGACGCAGGCGGACATCGGCGGCACCATCGTCGACATCCTCAAGAGCCCGGGACTCAAGGACATCCTCACGGTGACGGAGAGGCAGTCGGCGGAGGCGGCCCGCGCCGGCGTGGACGACGGCGAGGACGTGGTGGCCGTCATCATCCCGCCCGACCTGACTGCGGCCATCTTCAACCCGAGCCCCGCCGCCGCGGCCGTCGAGCTGTACCAGGACCCGACGCAGGGTATAGGCCCCGCCATTACCGAGAGCGTGGTCGACCAGGCGCTGCTCACGTTCAACGGAGCGCGCGCCGCGGCCGTGGCGGCGCAAGGCGTGGCCACGGCCAGCGGCGACGGCGACGGGGCGGGTGCGGCTGCGCAGAAGGCCGCGGCCGCCTTCATCCACGGTCAGGAGGGTGGCTCCAGCGGCTTGGACGTCGTCATGCGCCCGCCCGAGCTGCGCGGGGGCGAGGCGTCCAAGGACATCGGGGTCATCGGCCTCGTCCTCGCCGGCATGATGGTCTTCTTCATGTTCTTCGGGGCCTCGAACGTGGCCCGTACGATCATGACCGAGGAGCGTGACGGCACGTTGCCGCGGATGTTCACCACGCCCTCGTCCAGGCAGGTGATCCTGGGCGGCAAGTTCGCCTCCACGTTCTTCACGGTGCTGGCCCAGGCGGTGATCCTGATCGTCTGTGGGCGCCTGTTCTTCGGTATCGACTGGGGCGCCCTGGATGCCGTCAGCCTCCTCATCCTGGTGGCCGCGGCCGTGGCCTCCAGCCTCGGCCTGCTGCTCGTCTCCCTGGTGCGCACGCCGGCCCAGGCCGGCGGCATCTCGGCCGGCGTCTTCCTCGTCCTCGCGCTGCTGGGCGGCAACTTCACCGGTACGGCGCAGAGCGGTACAACGTACGCCGTCGTTCAGCGGTTCACCCCCAACGGCTGGCTGCTGGTCGGCCTCAACGAGACGTTGCGCGGGGGCGGCCTTGGCGACGTGGTCCTCCCGCTCGTCGTGTCCCTCGCCTTCGCGGTGGTGTTCTTCAGCCGTAGCCGTGCTCAGGTTCAGGAGGCGGTACGCGTGAGGCGGCGATGAACCGGGTCTGGACACTCGCTCGCAAGGACCTGCTGGAGACCCGGCGGGACCGCTTGGCCCTGCTCTTCACGCTGATCATGCCGCTGGCCTTCACGGCCTTCTTCGGCATCATGTTCGGCGGAGGCAGCGACAGGCTGCCGCTGGCCGTGTGGAGCGGCGACGCCGGGCCTGCGGCCAAGCAGCTCATCGAGGCCGTGCAGGACGACGACGTGCTCAGAGCGCACGCCATGGGCCGGGCCGAGGCGGAGCAGGCCGTGGCCGACAACGAGGTGGCGGCAGCTCTCGAGATCCCGGCCGGCTTCAGCGACGACGTGGCCGCCGGCCGGCCGGCTACCGTGACCGTGGTCGGGGTATCCGGGTCCACAGGCGTGCAGACGGCGAGGACCGAGATCGCCGCTCTCGCCGGCCGCGTCGTGGCCGCCGAACAGGCCGCGCAGGCGGCCGTGGACGCGGCCGGCACCGGCGCCGCGCAGGGTGACGCCACCCCGGAGCAGTTGCGCGAGGCGGCACTGCTGATGGCGCGGCCACTGGCGGCGCAGGCCCTCGCGCACCCCGCCGCGACCATCAAGGTCGTCGAGGCCGGCGCCGCCGCCGGTCAGATCCCCACGGGCTTCGACCTCAGCTCGCCGGGCATGATCGTCAACTTCATCCTGTTCAGCCTGATGACGGCCGGCATCGCGCTCGTCGAGGAACGCAAGAACTTCACCCTCCAGCGCCTCATGACCACGCACCTGCGGCGCTCGGAGCTCATCGGCGGCAAGGTCGTCGGCATGTTCCTGCTCACCTTCGTGCAGCAGATCATCCTGATCGCCGCCGGGCAGTTCCTCTTCGGCGTCGACTATCTGCGCGATCCCGCCGCGCTGCTGCTGATGATGGTCGCGCTCTCGTGCTTCGCCGCGACCCTCGGACTGCTGATCGCGGCCGTCCTCAAGTCGGAGCAGGCGCTCATCGCCACCGTGGTGCTCACCTCGATGGCAGTGGCGTCGCTCTCCGGCGCCTGGTTCCCGCTCGAGATCACCGGCGAGACGTTCCAGTTCGTCGGGCACCTGCTGCCCACCGCGTGGATCCTCGACGGGATGCGCGGCATCGTGATGCGTGGCTTCGGCGTCGCCGATGTCGCGCCTGCGTTCGGCTACGGCCTCGCCTGGGCGGCAGGCCTGTTCGCCGTCGCGATCTGGCGGTTCAGGCTGACGGAGTGAGGCTTCGGCGGCGGCCGCGCGGGCGCCGCGTCCGACCCGCGGCTCCGGACAGGCGCGGGTCGCGGATCGCGCGGTCCCCTCAGACCCCGCAGAAACGGATGGCGATGAGCGCCATCGCGCAGGCGTGGTCGACGAGGTCCTGCACCGGGACGTACTCGTTCTCGCGGTGGGCCGACTCGAAGCCCCCGGGCCCGAACGACACGGTCGGCGTGCCGAAGCGCGTGAACGTGGCGGCGTCGTGCCAGGAGTCCAGCGCCGAGATGCGGCCCTCGCGGCCGAGCTCGGCGGCCGACGCCAGGGCCAGCCGCACGATCTCGTGGTCGAGAGGGACCTCGGCCGGGGCCGTCTCTGCGATGAACGCGACCGTCACGGGGTGCTCGGCGAGCCACGGGTCGGACGCGGCCGCGGCCTGCAGCCGGGCCGCGATCTCCTCCCGCACTCCCTTGCCGTAGCCCTCAGGGTCCAGCCGCGCGGGCAGGTACTGCGCGTCGCACGTGATCACGCACGAGTCCGGGTAGGTGACCATCCACTCGCCGGCGTGCATCATGGTCGGCACGATGTCGGGCGGCGCCAGCAGGGGGTGCTGCCCGTCGTCCCGTGCGCGCCAGTCCTCGCGCAGGCGGCGGATGCCGTCGAGGACGATGCCGGCCTTCTCGATGGCGTTGACGGCGCCGCCCTCGCGCCACCCCGGCTGCGGCATCTCCGCGTGGCCGGTGCGGCCGGGCACGGTGATGCGCACGTTCTGGGTGCCGCGGCAGGCGGCCCACACGTCGAACCCCGTGGGCTCGCCGGTGATCCCGGCGTCGGCCGCCACGCCGTGCTCGGCTACGCGGATGCCGCCGGCGCCGCTCGACTCTTCGTCGGTGTTCGTGGCCACCAGCACGTCGCCGTGCAAGCGGACACCCTCAGCGCGCAGGCACTCGAGCACGTGCACGAACACCGCGATGGCGCCTTTCATGTCGTTGCTGCCGCGTCCGTACAGGCGGCCGTCACGCACGACGGCCTTCAGTGGGTGGCTCTGCCAGCGCTCGAGGTCGCCGTAGGGTACGGCGTCGATGTGACCGTTCAGCAGCAACGCCCGCCCGCCACCTGCACCCCTCAGGCGCGCGGCCAGCTGCGGGCGTCCGGCGAAGTCGAGGTCGTACGGGATGACTGGCGACTGTCCTGCGACGAACGGCTCGGGCTCCCACACCTCGACCTCGGCTCCGAGGTTCCGCAGCCGCGCGGCGAGGATGCCCTGCAGCTTGGCCTCGTCCCTCGCCGGCTCGCCGGCCTCCCTGGCCGTGGTGTCACAGGCGACGAGCTCGCCCAGCAACCCGATCAGCTCGTCGCGTCCCGCCCCCACGCGCTCGAGCACCCGCTCTTCGATCCGCGTCGCCTCGGTCATCTGCTCCTCCGGACGTCCCTGTCTCTGACTCAATCCGTCTCGCTGAGGCCGTACATGTCACGCGCCTGCGCGGGGCTCACGTAGCCGTCGCGCACGTCGGCCTGCACCTCGCTCCGGGACCGGCGCCGCGGGTCGCCCCAGCCGCCGCCGCTGGAGCGCAGGGCGAACGGGCGCCCGGGCCGCCGCCGCCTGCGGCGCCGCACGGGCGCGTCTCGTCCATCATGTCCCGCCTGTGGCAGGAGTGCGATGATGCCCACGAACATCAAGGACCCGGTGACCTGGCCGCCCGCGGAGGCCCGACAATCAGCGGACACAGCCGCGGCCGGCCGCGCATCCCGCGCGGCCGGCCTCGGCCGTTGTCGCGATGGGTCGGCTACTCCGCGCTCGGCTTGATACTGGCGTCCTTGGCCACGGCGAGCTGCGCCTCGACCTCTATGGCCTTGATGATCCCCGACGGCACGGGGCAGGCCGGGTGCACGAGGTGCTGGGACGCCAGACGCAGCGTCTTGGGCCCCTCGCCGCGGTAGCTGATCTCCGTGTACGGGTCCACCTCTGTCAGCTCGTCGGCGAGGTTCTGGACGTAGTCACAGTCGGACTCGAACTCGAGTGTCACGCACCGCATGTCTTTCTGGGTGGCCTTGACGGTGGTGCAGTAGCCGCACACACCGCTGTCGATGGTCGAGGACGCCATGTGATCTCCCTGTCAGCGCGTTGAAAACGTCTGGGCGATGGTACCCGCGGTGTGGCAGACGCATGCGCGCGACGGAACTTGCGCGACTGCTGCGGGAAGCGAGCCTGTCCGCGAGTGGCTGCTTGAGCTGTCGCGTGAAGACCGACGTGCCGTCGGATTCGACATCAAGACGGCGCAGCACGGCTGGCCGATCGGGATGCCGCTCGTCCGAAGGCCCGAGTCAGGTCTGTGGGAGGTGCGCTCCCATCTCGAAGACGGCATCGCCCGCTGAAGCAGTCGCCGTCAAGTTCGTGATCGCTTCTCACATCGCCCGCGAAACGGAGCGTGGACACATCTCCCAGTCGAAGCTCGCTCGACGCATGACGACGAGTCGCTCCGCGGTAGAGCGTCTGCTGGAGCCGACGAACCCCTCAGTGACCCTGCAGACGCTGGAGCGAGCCGCGAGCGCAGTCGGCAAGAGGCTCAAGATCCAGCACGAGGACCGTCGACTCTCGTCAGGGTTCAACGTCACCCGTCCGGCCCGCTTGTCACCGGTGCTTCTCGGGCGATTGCACGGTAGCTTCGTTCCCATCCCGTACAGCAGGAGTCCCAGCGGGTCTCGCCCCATGCGCCGGTGGGTAAGGTAGTAAGGCAACCTTACCAACCTCACGGAGGCGGACCATGTCCACGCGAGCGGTGAGCAAGATGACGAGCAAGAACCAGATCACCGTGCCGGCGGCCGTCCGCCGGGCCCTCTGCCTCGAGAACGGCGAGTCGCTGGTGTTCGCGATCGGCGACGACGGCGTGGTGACGGTGAGCAAGGCAGTGCCGCTGGACGTTCCCTTCGCCGAGGCGCTGGGCCCCCTGCTTGCGGAGTGGGACTCCGACGAGGACGACGAGGCCTACCGTGACCTTTGAGCAGTGGGACGTGGTCGTGGTGCCGTTCCCGTTCACAGACCGGGCTGTGGCACGCCGCCGGCCGGCGCTCGTCATTTCGCGGCCGGCGCCGCTCGGCCCCGTCGTAGGGCACAGCGTCCTCGCGATGATCACCAGCGCCGGCCACCGGCGCTGGCCTCTGGACGTGCCGCTGAGCGATCTGCGGAGTGCCGGGCTGCCCGCACCCTCCGTTGTGCGCATGAAGCTCTTCACGCTCGACGACCGCCTCGTGGAGCGCACGGCGGGGAAGCTGACGCCGGGCGATGCTCGGGCCGTGACCGAGTCCCTGGCCGAGGTGCTCGGACCGCTGCCCGGGGATTGAGGAGTGGCTGCGTACTCTCGAATCCGGCCCGGCGCACCTCGGAGTCGGGGAAGGCGTCCTCACCTCCGTGGGTGCATCGCAGTGTCACTGCGCGAGCTGGCCGCAACCACGGCGCGCCACGAGGCGCGGCGTCGGCCGCAGCGTGTGGTCCAATCTGCACCCTGTCGCCAACGGCGACATGGGTGATGGTCGTATATGTACCGAAAGTGGTACACTTTGTGAGTGAGCGGAGCGAGGGAGATCCCATCCTGGACGGCGCAGTACGGCTGGCCCCTCGGGATGCCGCTCATCGGCGAGTTCGAGCCAGGCCTGCGGGAGGTGCGCTCCCGCGTCGACCTGCACGAGAGGTGAGACGGATGACCAGCAAGCACATCGGCGGCGATTTCGACGACTTCCTGCGCGACGAGGGCATCCTTGATGACGCCGAGGCGGTCGCGGTCAAGCGCACGATCGCCTTTCAGATCGCCCGAGAGATGGAACGTGAGCACATCTCCCGGTCGGAGCTCGCGCGACGCATGAAGACGAGCCGCTCTGCAGTCGAGCGCCTGCTTGATCCGATGAACCCCTCAGTGACGCTTCAGACGCTTGAGCGCGCCGCGAGCGCGGTCGGCAAGAGGCTGAAGATCCAGCTGACCACGTAGGGTGGAGCAGCGGCGGTCCACGCTTGGTCCGACGGATCTGGATTGGGCAGCGTCACGGCAACGCCGCCACCGCCCGCTCGATGAGCCGCAGAAGCGGCGACGGGAACACGCCGAAGACGATGAGCGCGACGGTGAGGACGGCGAGGACGACGCCGGAGGCGGCGCCGACCGCCGTCCGCACGCTCTTCTCGTCGGGCTCGCGCACCCACATCGCCACGATGACCCGCGTGTAGTAGTAGATGCTCACGGCGCTGGTCAGCACCAGCACGATCACCAGCGCCCACAGCCCCGCCCCGGCGCCGGCCGTCACCAGATAGAACTTGCCGATGAAGCCCATCGTCAGCGGCATGCCGGCCAGCGACAGCAGGGCGACGGTGAATGCTGCGGCCGTCCAGCGGCGCGTGCGCGCGATGCCGCGGTAGTCGTCGATCCACTCGGCCTCGCGCTCCGGTATGGACAGCGCCGTGACCACGCCGAACGCGACGAGCGACGTCGCGAAGTAGGCGAACAGGTAGAAGGTGACCGCCACAGGCGCGCGCTCGCCGGCCGCGAGGAACGCGACCAGGATGTACCCCAGGTGGGCGATGGACGAGTACGCCAGGATCCGCTTGACGTTGTCCTGGCGCAGCGCCAGCAGGTTGCCGGCCACCATGGAGGCGATGGCGACCGCGGCGAAGACCCAGAACAGCGTCGAGCCTGTGTCCTCGCTCACCGGGCTGAAATAGCGCAGCAGCAGGGCGACCATGGCGCCCTTGGACACGGTGGCGATGTACGCCGTCACCGGCGCGGGGGCGCCCTGGTAGACGTCCGGTGTCCACATGTGGAACGGGACGACGGCGAGCTTGAAGCCGACGCCTCCGAGCATGAGGACCACGCCGAGGACGACGACGGCGTCGGCGCCGGAGAGCCCCGACGCCAGGAGCGGCCGCAGGCCCTCGACCGTCATCTGGCCGGTCTGGGCGTAGACGAGCGCCATGCCGAACACGAGGAAGGCGGAGGTGGCTCCGGCCAGCACCAGGTACTTCACCGCGGCCTCCACCACCTTCTCGCGGTAGATGGGGTACACGATGAGCGCGTACAGCGACACGCTGAGGAGCTCGAGCCCCAGGAAGAAGGTGGCGAAGTGCGTGCTGGCCACCAGCGTGGCGCCGCCCAGCGTCGCCGTGAGCAGCAGCACGTAGTACTCCTCCGGCGGCACGCCGCGGCGCTGCAGGTACCGGTACGAGAGCAGCGCCACGGCTGCGGTCGCGCCGGCCAGCAGGCCGATGTAGAGCAGCGTGTAGTCGTCCATGAGGAGCATCGGCGTGACCTGGCGCTTGGCCTGGCCGGCGGCCACGAAGAGCGAGCCGACGGTGGCGGCGAGGCCGAGCAGCGTGAGGACGAGCGCCAGCAGGTGCGAGCGGTAGAACGCCGCGGCGAGCATCACCGCCACGGACGCGACCGTGAGCACCAGCAGGGGCAGCAGGGTGACGAGGTCGGCGGCGGTCACGGCGAGGCCTCCGACGCGGTGCCGCTCGCACCGTCGGCGGCGTCAGCGGTCGCGCCGCCAGCGCCGGCTTGCACGGCACCGGCCTGTGCGGCCTCAGCCTCACCCCGGTCGAGCGCACTCCCGGCCGTGAGCTGCTGCACGGCGGTCACCGCCTGCCGCGCCGTTGTGATCACCGGCTGCGGGTAGAACCCGAGCACCACGAGCGCCGCGATCATTGCGCCGAACATGCCCAACTCCCGCGGCCCCAGGTCCGGCATCTTCCAGCCGTGCGTCTCCTTGCCCTGGAAGGCGCGCTGCATGATCCATAGCGAGTAGACGGTCGCGAACACCAGGCCCACGGCGCCGAGCACGGTCGCCCACTTCGCCACCTGCCAGGTGCCGGCCAGGATGAGGAACTCGGCCACGAAGTTGCCCAGGCCGGGGATGCCGAGCGACGCCATGGCGAAGAACATGCCGACGCCGCCCATCTTCGGCGCCACCCACCAGAGGCCGCCCATCTTGTCCATGTCGCGGGTGTGGATGCGGTCCTGCAGGGCGCCCACCAGGATGAAGAGGGCGCCCGTGGAGAGGGCGTGGCAGACGAGTTGCAGCACCACGCCCTGCAGCGCCAGCTCGTTCCAGGCGAAGATGCCGAGCAGGGCGAAGCCCATGTGGCTCACGCTGGTGTAGGCGACGAGCCGCTTCAGGTCGGTCTGCGCGTAGGCCATGATGGCGCCGTAGATGATGCCGATCACCGCGAGCACCATGCCGATGGTGCGGAACTCGGCGACCGCGTCGGGGAACAGCGGCACCATGAAGCGGATCATCCCGTAGGCGCCGATCTTGATGAGCACGCCGGCCAGGATGACGGAGCCGGCGGTCGGCGCCTCGGTGTGCGCGTCGGGCAGCCAGGTGTGCAGCGGGAAGGCCGGGAGCTTGACCGCGAAGGCCGCGAAGAAACCGAGCATCAGCAGCATTGCGGTTGACGAAGCGAGGCGTGTCCCGAGCAACTGCGTGAAGTCGAAGGTGTACACGCCGGTCTGGCGCCCGTGGATGAAGTACAGGGCGAGGATGGCGAGCAGCATCAGCAGCCCGCTCGCCTGGGTGAAGATGAAGAACTTGACGGCCGCGTAGACGCGCCGCTCGTGGCCCCAGAGCGCGATCACGAAGTACATCGGGATGAGCATCATCTCGAAGAAGAAGTAGAAGAGGAACAGGTCGAGGGAGAGGAACACGCCGGCCAGGGCGGCGACCGTCCAGAGCAGCACGAAGTGGAAGAGCCCGACGCGCTTCGTGATGCCGCGCCAGGAGCAGAGCACGGCCAGGAGGCCGAGGGCGAACGTGAGCAGCAGCATGATGAGCGTGAGGCCGTCCTCGGCGACGAAGAAGCTGATGCCGAGCGACGGGATCCACTCGTAGCGCAGGTGTTCGAGCCAGGCGCCCTGGACGAGGCCCGCGGCGCCGGCGCCGCGGGCCGTGAAGGCGGCGCGCAGCGTGCCCGCCTCCGCCGCCCAGTGCCAGGCGACGAGCACGAGCGGCGCGGCCGTGCCGAGCACGGCGATCCAGCGCGCCGCCGCCGACGAGCGGCGGGCTACGAGCCAGGCGAGCGGCGCCGCCACGGCCGGGATGAGGATGTACGCGAGCATGATCATCCCGGCCTCACCTGAGCACCACGAACGCGAGCAGGACGACGAGTCCCACGCCGGCCACGCCGAGGTACAGGCGCAGCAGGCCGGTCTGCGTGGCGCTGAGCGCGCGCCAGGCGGCCACGTTGAGCCAGGCGATGCCTTCGACGGCCGGCTCCACGAGGTCGTGGCGCGCCCAGTGCGCGAACCACTTCACCGGGATCACGAAGACGTACTCGTAGGCCACGTCGAAGCCCCAGTCGGCGCGCCACCAGGCCGAGACGCCGGCCACGAACGGGCGCGCGGCGAACGCGTCGGTCCGCGCGCGCCAGCGCAGCCACAGGAGGTACGAGGCGTAGATGCCCAGCGCCACCACGCCGATGGTGACGAGCGCCGCGGCCCAGGTCTCGGCCCACGCCCCCTCCGCCCACGGCATGTGCGGCAGGACGGTGTCGAGGAAGTCCTCCAGCGGGTGGAACCCGAGCAGCCACTCCGGCATCCACACGAGGCCGCCGAGCACGGCCAGCGTGGCCAACACGTAGAGCGGCACCATCTGCCGCCGGCGCGGCCGCCGCGTGACTTCCGTGTGCTGCTCGCCGAAGAAGACGATCCAGACGAGGCGGAACGAGTAGAGGGCCGTGACGAACGCCCCGATGATGGCCCCCGCGTAGAACCAGGCGCTGCCGTCCACGCTCCCGAGGCTGGCGGCGATGATGAGGTCCTTGCTGTAGAAGCCGTCGGTGACGAACGGCAGGGCGGCCAGGGCCGCGGCGCCGACGACGAACGTCCAGAACACGCCCGGCATCTGCTTGCGCAGGCCGCCCATCTTGAAGATGTCGTGCTCGTCCGCCAGCGCCTCGATGATCACCCCGGCGCACAGGAACAGCAGGGCCTTGAAGAAGGCGTGCGTCATGAAGTGGAACACGCCGGCCTCCCAGCCCGACACGCCGAGAGCCAGGAACATGTAGCCGATCTGGCTCACGGTGGAGTAGGCGAGGGCGCGCTTGAGGTCCTTCTGCACGAGCGCGCTGAAGCCGGCCAGCAGCAGCGTGACGGTACCGACGATGGCGACCGTCAGCCGGGCGTCGGGTGCGAGGATGAAGATGACGTTCGTGCGCGCGATGAGGTACACGCCGGCCGTGACCATGGTGGCGGCGTGGATGAGCGCGCTGACCGGCGACGGGCCGGCCATGGCGTCGGGGAGCCACGTCTGCAGGGGCACCTGGGCGGACTTGCCCACGGCTCCGCCCAGGATCAGCATCCCGGCCCAGACGGCGACGGCGGAGCCGGGCGCCCACTGCGCCGCGGCGGCGTCCATGAGCGGCTGGATCTGCAGCGTGCCGAGCTGGGTGACCAACAGGAAGAGGCCGGCGATGAGCGCCGTGTCACCCACTCGGGTGACGATGAACGCCTTGCGGCCGCAGTACACGTTCTGCGGGTCCTCCTGCCAGAACGCGATGAGCAGGTAGCTGCAGAGACCGACGCCCTCCCAGCCCAGGTACAGGAGCAGGAGGTTGTCGGCCAGCACCAGGACGAGCATCGCGGCCACGAACAGGTTCATGTACATGAAGAACCGCGTGTAGCCCTTGTCGTGCTCCATGTGCTCGGTGGCGTACAGGTGGATGAGGAAGCCGACGCCGGTGATGACCAGCACCCAGACGACGCTGACAGCGTCCAGGTACAGGCCGATGGTGGGGGCGAAGCCGGCGACGCTGAACCAGGTCCACAGGACCTGGTGGTAGGCGTCGCCGGCCGGCGGCGAGGCGATGAAGCTGCCGCAGACGACGAAGGCGACCAGCGCCGAGAGTCCTACGGACCCGGCGCCGATCCACGCCGTGGCCGTGCGGCTCAGGCGGCCGTTGAGCAGCGTGAGCACGACGAAGCTCGCGGCGGGCAGGGCGGGCACGAGCCAGAGAAGCTGCAGCATCCCTCAGCCCTTCATCTCGTCGGCCTCGTCCACGTCCAGGCGCCCGAGCTGCTGCCGGTAGCGGATGGCGATGCCCAGGCCGACGGCCACCTCGGCCGCCGCCATGGCCAGGACGAAGATGAACATCACCTGGCCGTCGGCCTGGCCCCAGCGGGCGCCGGCCGCCACGAAGGCCAGGCCGGCGGCGTTCAGCATGATCTCGATGCAGGCGAGCACCACGATGAGGTTGCGCCGCACCAGCAGGCCGGCGAAGCCGATCACGAACAGCACGCCGGCCAGGATCAGGACCGTGTTGAGCGAGACGTTCGCCATCACACGGTCCTTCCGGTGTCGGTCGCTTCGGGCGTTTCGTCCGGAACCGACTCTTCGTCCGGACCGTCGTCCGTCCCGCGAGCCGCGGCCGGGACGTACTCCGGCGCCAGGTCGGCCGGCGCCGCGTCGGGCTGCGAGGCCACGTGCCGGGCCCCGACCAGGGCGGCGAGCAGCAGCATGCTGGCCAGCTCGACGCCCAGCACGTAGGGCCCGAACAGCGAGTCGCTGACGGCGGCTGGGCCCACTTCGACGCCGGCCAGGGCGTGGTCCGACAGCCGCACGCCGTACACCACCTCGGCGAGCAGCACGGCCACCAGCACCACGGGGCCGATCCAGGCGCGCCGCGGCACCTTCATCTGCTCGTCGGCGCGCACGTTCAGCAGCATCACCGCGAAGATGAACAGCATCATGATCGCGCCGGCGTACACGATGACCTCGAGCGCGGCCACGAACGGCGCCCCGAGCGTGAAGAAGATCACGGCCACGGCGAACAACGAGACCACCAGGTACAGGAGCGCGTGCACCAGGTTGCGTTGTGTCACGACCAGCAGGGTGGCGACAACGGCCACGGCGGCGGCGATGTAGAACAGGACGGTCACGGCAGCAGGTCCCTCACGTCGCCGGGCGGCGCCTCCCGCTCGGCTTCGCCCTTGTCCTTGCCGCCGATGGCGAGCCCGGCCACCTTGTAGAAGTCGTGGGTGTGGCGCTTGCCCGTCCCCGCGATCAGCAGGTCCCCCTTCTCGTACACCATGTTGCGGCGGTCGTACTCGCACATCTCCACGTCGGGCGTGAGCTGGATGGCGAACGTGGGGCACGCCTCCTCGCAGTAGCCGCAGAAGATGCAGCGCGAGAAGTTGATGCGGAACCACTCGGGGTAGCGGCGGCCGGTCTCGTCTTGTGTGGCCTGCAGGGCGATGCAGTCCACGGGGCAGGCCGCCGAGCACAGGTAGCACGCCACGCAGCGCTCGCCGCCGTCGGGGTCGCGGGTGAGCACGATGCGCCCGCGGTAGCGCGGCGGCAGGTACACCATCTCCTCGGGGTACTCGATGGTGTCGCGTCTGTGGAAGGCGTGGCCGATGATCGTGCCTATGCCGACCAGCGTGGAGAGTATCGTGCGGCCGGCGCGCGGCACCAGGCTCTGGCCGCGCCGCGCGAGCTTGCCGGTCACGACGACAGCGGTCGTCAGCGGCGGGTGCGTGACCTCCGGGCCGGCGGCCGCCGCGGGCCGGCCCTCCGGCAGCCCCGTGACGTCCGGCGACGGCGTCGTCGTCGCGGTGACCTTGAGGTGCATGCGGGTCTGCTCGGCGCTCATCGTCACCGCCTCACTGGAAGCGCGCCACCACGACGGCGCCGGTCACGAGCAGGTTGACGAGGCTCAGCGGCAGCATCGCCTTCCAGCCCAGAGCCATGAGCTGGTCGTAGCGCGGCCGCGGGAAGGTGGCGCGCGCGATGATGAAGCAGCTGATGAAGATGAACGTCTTGATGAGGAACCACAGCCAGCCGGGCAGCCACGGTCCCAGCCAGCCGCCGAAGAACAGCGCGGTGATGAGCGCCGATATCAGGGTGATGGCCACGTACTCGCCGACCATGAACAGGCCGAACTTCATGCCCGAGTACTCGGTGTGGTAGCCGGCCACCAGCTCGCTCTCCGCCTCCACGAGGTCGAAGGGGATGCGCCGCGTCTCGGCCAGGGCGGCGACCACGAACACCACGAACCCGACGAACTGCGGGATCACGTACCAGACGCCCTGCTGTCCCTCCACGATGTCCTGCAGGTTGAAGCTCCCGGCCATGATGACGACGCCCACAAGCGAGAGCCCCATGAAGACCTCGTAGCTCACCATCTGAGCGGCGGCGCGCAGGCCGCCGATGAGCGAGTACTTGCTGTGCGACGACCAGCCGGCAAGCACCACGCTGTACACCGCCAGCGACGACATCGCGAGGATGAACAGCAGGCCGATGTTGATGTCGGCCACCACGACGCCCTGGTAGACCGGGACGACCATGAAGGACATCAGCGCCGTGATGAGCACGATGGACGGCGCCACGATGAACACGGCGCGGTCGGCGAACGGCGGCACCCAGTCCTCCTTGAAGAGGATCTTGAAGGTGTCGGCGAGCACCTGCAGCAGGCCGGCGGGGCCGACGCGGTTGGGACCGAGGCGGTCCTGCACGAGGCCCAGCAGGCGCCGTTCGTACCAGATGAGGCCGGCGGCGACGGTCATCACCACGATGAGCACCCCGAGCACGGTGAGGAGCGACCAGTACCAGGCCATCACACGGCTCCCCACGTCTGCTGCGGCGGGGCCGGCGGGCGCGGCACGATACGGCCGCGCGCCGGCAAGCGCGATGTAGGGCACGCGCGGCAGGCCGACGGGCACGCCGGCGACGCCGTCCGGCAGCGACGGCAGCATGCGGAACGTGGTGGCGAAGTCCATCCAGGGCAGCCAGAGCGTGACGGGGTCGCCGTCGGCGAGGCCGAGCGCGGCTGCCGCTGCCGCGTTGGCGGCGACGTACGGTTGCGGGGCGCGAGCGGCGATCCCGGGCTCGCGCATGCTCAGGTCGTCGCTGCCGAAGATGTGGTGCACCGGCACGAGGAGGAGCTCGCCGCCGGGGTGCGGCGCGAACGGCGGCGGGGCCGGCACGTCCTGCGGCCGGCCGGCGGAGCCGCCGCTGCCGCCGTGGTGCGCCCCGTCCAGCAGGCGCACGCCGCTCGGTCCGCCGCGCAGCGGGCCCAGGACCTCCTCCTGCAGCTTGTGCAGGCCGTTGTTGGAGTTCCAGCCCGGCGACCACACGCGCGTGAGCAGGGGCGCCGGGGACTCGCACGGCCGCAGGCCTTCGAGCGAGTAGGCGAGCGGCGCGTCGGCGTCCTGCGACGGCGCCGGCTCCCACATGGTGCGGTCGGCGTCGAGCGCCGTCCGTCCGCTGTTGCGCTGCGTCTGACGGGCCACCCGGCGTCCGTCCTGCCGCCAGCCGGGCGGCGGCGACGCCGCGGCGACGCCGCGGAACTGCGGCAGGTCGTGCTCGAGCGCGGCCAGCACGTCGACGTCGTCGACCCAGCCGCGCACCTCCTTGACGTCGCCGCGCAGCATGAGGTCGCGGAGCCAGCGCCACGCCTCCTGTGTGTCGTCCCGTGGCGGCAGCACCGCGAACGAGCGCTGCGCCCTGCCCTCGTTGTTGACGTAGGTGCCGGTCGAGTCGGCGAAGGTGGGCACGGGGAGCACGACGTCGGCGTGGCCTGTGACGGTGTCCTCGAGCGCGGCCAGCACGAGCAGGTCGGGCGCGCGCCGCACCAGGTCGTCGACCAGGAGCGGCGCGGCGCGCCGGTACAGGTCGTTGCCGAGCATCGCGACCACGTCCACCTCGCCGCGGGCGACGGCGGCGATGGCGTGCGACAGGGGGCGTGCCTCCATCATGCGGAGCCCGACGCTGTCGACCTCGGGCGCCGTGAGGATGAGGCGGGCGGACTCGCGCGGGGCGGCGAGGACCTCGGCGCGCGGGCTCTCGCCGGGCGCGCCGGCGCCGCCGTCCGGCCCGACGCCGCCGGCCGGCACCGCTGTCTCGCGCGGCAGCGCGGCCGCCAGCCGCGCGGCCGCGCGCACGAGCGTCGCGGAGCCGCCGGTCGTGCCGCTGATCACGACAGCCTTGCGGCTGTCCCTCAGCGGTCCGGCCCAGCGCGCCACGCGCGCGCCCTCGTCCGCGGACAGGTCCGGCACCTCGGGCGCGGCCGGATCCAGCTCGTGCGCGAGCGCCAGCGCCAGACGGGCGATGTCGCCGGGCGTCGCGCGCCAGGCCTCGGCGGCGATCTCGTCGAGCTTGGTGGCGTACGGCGTCGCCAGCCACAGCTTGCTCGGCTCATGCCGTTTCGCGCGTCCGACGGCGGCGTCGTTCCAGCTGCGGATGTGCGTGCGCTGCTCCTGCGCCGTCGGCCGCAGCCGGTTCCAGGTGCGCACCATGAGGTCGGCGAGCGGCGCCGTGTTCGTCAGGTCCTCGCCGAGCACCAGCACCACGTCGGCGCCCTGCACGTCGCCGAGGGCGCCGAGCCGCAGGCCGCTGCGCGCGACCTCGAGCACGACGCCGACCAGCTCGTGGTCGGCGTCGGACATGCCGTCGTAGAAGCACGCCGGCCCGACCAGCGTACGCAGTGCGTGGTTGGCCTCCAGCGGCGCCCGCGGCGAGCCGATGCCGATCACGCGGCGGCCCCGTACCAGCGCCGCCGCCGCGTCCAGGGCGCGGTCGCGCCGCTTCTCCACGGGCTCCTGCCCGCCCTCGGCGGTCGAGCACCGGCGGCCGCCACGCCACGCGCGCGGCGCGGACCCGCTCGGGCGCGTTGACGTACGCGTAGCCGAAGCGCCCGCGGTCGCAGAGCCACATCTTGTTCACGTCGAGGTTGTAGCGGCTCGTGATGCGCCGCAGCTCGCCGTACCGCGCCCCGGGGTGCACGTTGCAGCCCAGGCCGCAGTGCTGGCACACCGCCGGCGCCGTCTGCAGGTCCCACTTGCGCGAGTAGTGCTGCGCCAGCGTCTTGTCGGTGAACACCCCGGTGGGGCAGACCTCCACCAGGTTGCCGCTGAACTCGCTCTCCAGCGTGCCCGACGAGGCCCGCCCGAAGTACACCTGGTTGCGCGAGCCGAAGGGGCCGAAGTCGTGACCGCCGGCGTAGTCGTTGTAGAAGCGCGTGCAGCGGTAGCAGGTGATGCAGCGGTTCATCTCGTGCGCCACGAACGGGCCCAGGTCCTGGTTGCGGAAGGTGCGCTTGAGCCCGTCGTACCGCCGGTAGGCGTGCCCGGTCATCACCGTCATGTCCTGCAGGTGGCACTCGCCGCCCTCGTCGCACACCGGGCAGTCGTGCGGGTGGCTGAGCATCATCAGCTCGATCATGCGGCGGCGGAACACCGTCGCCTCCTCGTCGAGGATCGAGATCTTGATGCCCTCCTGCGCCTCGGTCATGCAGGCCATGGCCAGGTCGCTCTTCTCGCTGCCGTCGCGCGCCGTCCACCACAGGCGCACGGCGCACTGGCGGCAGGCGCCGATGGAGCCCATCACGGGGTGCCAGCAGAAGAAGGGCAGGTCGTAGCCGAGCGAGAGCGCGATGTCGAGCATGTTGCGCCCCGCCTCCACGCGGTGCTCGGTGCCGTCGATGACGACGGTGACGAGCTCGCCGGTGCCGCCGGTGCCGCTCACGCCGCCCCCCGGTCGCCGCGGGCCCCGCGCCGTCTCGTCGCGCCCGTCACGCCCACGTCGTCCCGCTCCTCACCGGCAGGCTGGACCCTCTGCGCGGGTAGCTGCAGCCGCCCTCGGCGATGTGCCGCTCGAAGTCCTCACGGAAGAGCCTGAGCCCCGACGCCAGCGGCTGCACGGCGCCCGGCGCCAGGTCGCAGAACGCGCGGTCGGGGCCCATGTACCAGCACTGGTCCTCGAGCAGCTCGAGGTACTCCGGCTTGCCGCGGCCCTCCTCGATGTCCTGGAGGAGCTTGACCGTCCACTGCAGGCCCTCGCGGCAGGGCGTGCACCAGCCGCACGACTCCTGCGCGAAGAACTGCTGCATGTTGAGCAGCATGCCGATGGGGCAGGTCTGGTCGTCCAGCAGGACGATGGTGCCGGTGCCCAGGCGCGAGCCGATGGCCTCCGTGTTGTCGAAGTCGAAGGGCACGTCGATGTCGGCCGCGGCGATGAAGGCCGTCGAGGCGCCTCCCGGTACGACGGCCTTGAGCTGGTAGCCCGGCAGCATGCCGCCGGCGTGCACCTCGATGAGCTCGCGCAGCGAGGCGCCCACCGGCAGCTCGACGCAGCCCGGCTTCGCCACGCGCCCGGAGACCCCGTAGATCTTGGTGCCACCCTCGGGCGTGAGGGCGACGCTTCTCCACCAGTCGACGCCGTTGCGCACGATGCCCGGCACGCAGGCGTAGCTCTCGACGTTGTTGACGACCGTCGGCTTGGAGTACAGGCCCGCCCCGGTCATGTGCGGGGGGCGGGCCCGCGGGTTCGGCCGCAGGCTCTCGAGCGCGTTGAGCATCGCGGAGGCCTCGCCGCAGATGTAGCGGCCGATGCTCTCGTGCAGGTTGATGTCGAAGGAGAAGCCGGTGCCCATGATGTCCCGACCCAGGTAGCCGCGCCCGCGCGCCTCGTCCAGGGCGTGCGCGAGTGCGTCCATGGGCTGGTCGTACTGGGCGCGCAGGAAGATGTACCCGGCGTCGGCCTGCACCGCGTACCCGGCGATCGTCATGCCCTCGATCAGCAGGTGCGGGTTGCGGCCCATCAGGAAGCGGTCCTTGATGCTGCCGGGCTCCATCTCGTCGGCGTTGCAGGCCACGTACTTGGGCCGCGGCGCGTCGTCGCCGAGCGGCATGGTGCTCCACTTGCGGCCGGTGTTGTAGCCCGCGCCGCCGCGGCCGCGCAGGCCGGAGTCCATGACCGCCTGCGTGACGTCGCGGGGCTCGAGCTCGTGCAGCGCCCGGTCGAGCCCTTCGTACCCGCCCGCGACGAGGTACTCGTCGAGCGTAGTTGGGCGGCCGTCGGCGCGCATGGCGCGCGTGAGCGGCCGCTCCCAGCCGTCTGTGCCGCGCGCTGTCACGGGTACCTCCCCAGCACGCCGGGCACATCGGCCGGCGCCAGCGGCCCGTGCAGGTCCTTGTCCACCATGATCGCCGGCCCGCGGTCGCAGGCGCCCAGGCAGACGATGGGCAGCAGGGTGAAGCGGTCGTCGGGCGTGGTCTCGCCCATGCCCACGCCGAGCTCCTGCTCGATGGCCTCGAGCAGCTCGGCGTACCCCAGCGACCAGCAGGCGAAGCTGTCGCACACCAGCACGATGTGGCGCCCGACCGGCCGGCGGAAGAGCATGTTGCCGAACGTCGCCAGGCTGTCCAGCTCCTCGACGCTCATGCCGAGGAACGCGCCCGCGTCGGCCACGGCCTCGTCGGAGAGCCAGCGCCGCCGGACCTGCATGGCCTTGAGCACGCTGCCGGCCGCCGCCCGGCGGTCGGGGTAGTGCGTCACCACGGTCTCCAGCTCACGGCGCTCGTCGTCGCTCAGGCTCACCGGTCCACGTCTCCCATGACGAAGTCGATGCTGCCGAGGATCGTCACCAGGTCGGCGATCTCGAAGCCGCGTGTGAGCAGCGGCAGCACCTGCAGGTGCGCGAACGACGGCGTGCGGATCTTCGTGCGGTACGAGGTGTTCTCGCCGTCGCTGATGGCGTAGTAGCTGTACTGGCCTTTGGTGCCCTCGGTGTAGATGCAGGCCTCGCCGGGCGGCACCACGGGGCCCCAGGTGACGCCCAGGAAGTGCGTGATGAGCGTCTCGATGTCGTGCATGGTGGCCGGTTCCTTGGACGGCGGTGTGGCCAGCGGGTGGTGTGACTTGTGCGGGCCGTCCGGCATGTGGTCCACGCACTGGCGGATGATGCGCAGGCTCTGGCGCATCTCTTCCACCCTCACGGCGATGCGGTCGTAGCTGTCGCCGGCGGTGCCGACGGGGACGTCGAAGTCGAACCAGTCGTAGTGGCTGTACGGGCGCTGCTTGCGCCAGTCCCAGGGGTAGCCGGCGGCGCGCAGGTTGGCGCCGGTGACGCCCCACTCCACCGCGTCCTCCACGGAGATCGGCCCGACGCCGACGGTGCGTGCCTTGAGGATGCGGTTGTCCATGATGAGGCGGTCGTACTCGTCGAGGCGCGCCGGCAGGTAGTCCAGGTAGTCGCGCACGCCCTCTTCCCAGCCGTTCGGCAGGCTCTGGGCGACGCCGCCGATGCGGAACCAGTTGGGGTGCATGCGCGCGCCGCAGATGGGCTCGATGACCTGGTCGAAGATGCGCTCGCGGTCCTCGAACGTGTAGAAGACCGGCGAGAGCGCGCCGACGTCCTGGGCGAAGGTGCCGTAGAACACCAGGTGGCTGGCGATGCGGAAGAACTCGGCCAGCATGACGCGGATGACCTGGGCGCGGTCAGGGACCTCGATCCCGCAGAGCTGCTCCACCGTGAGCACCCAGGGGAAGTTGTTGCCCACGCCGCTCAGGTAGTCGATGCGGTCGGTGTAGGGGATGAAGCGGTGCCACGTCTGACGTTCGCTGATCTTCTCGGCGCCGCGGTGATGGAAGCCGATGTCGGGCAGGCAGTGGACGATCTCCTCGTCGCGCAGGCCCACGATGACGCGGAACGGGCCGTGGGTGGCGCCGTGCTGCGGCCCGATGTTGAGGTACATGAGCGTGGGGTCGTCCTCGGCGCTCGGCAGGCCCCACTTCTCGGGCGTGAAGCGCAGGTCCTCCATCCAGTCCTGGTACTGCTCCTCGGGCGCCTCGAACGGCCCGTACTCGGTGCCGCGGGCGGGGTGCTCCTTGCGCAGCGGGTGGCCCTTCCACCACGGCGGCATGAGGATGCGGCGCAGGTCGGGGTGGCCCTCGACGTGGATGCCGAACATGTCCCAGACCTCGCGCTCGTACCAGCCGGCGGCCGGCCAGAGGGGCGTGACGGATGCGATGGTCGGCGTGTCGCCGGCGAGCGCCACCTTGAGGCGCAGGTCGGCGTTCCGCTCGTAGGAGACGAGGTGGTAGAAGACGCTGAAGTCGGCCGCGGGCAGGCCGGCGCGGTGGGCGCGGTAGCGTTCGTCCACCGCGCCGAGGTCGTAGAGGAAACGGAAGGGGCGCTCGGCCTCGTGCTTCAGGTAGCCGAGCGCCTCGCGCACCAGGTCCTTCGACAGCCAGGCGGTCGGGATGCCGTCGGCGGTGACCTGCCCCGTCAGCTCCGCGCCGGGGAAGCGGGCGCGGAGCTCGTCGAGCACGTCCGCGGCCGCGGCGGCCGGCGTGGCGCCCGGTGTCTGCGTCGCGGCCGCCACGTCACACCTCGTCCGGCGCCCGCAGCTCGCCGGTTCCCAGCACCTGCGGGCGCCGCAGGTCGCGCAGCGACACCTTGGGCGCCTCGGTCACGTTCTCCTGGCCGACCACCCAGCTGAGCGGCCGCCGCTCGGTGGCGACCTGGGCCTGCAGCAGCAGCAGGCCCTCCATGAGCGCTGTGGGCGCCGGCGGGCAGCCCTGGATGTACACGTCCACCGGCAGGAACGAGTCCACGCCCTGCACCACGCTGTACACGTCGTACATGCCGCCGGAGTTGGCGCACGAGCCCATGCTGAGGACCCAGCGCGGCGCCATCATCTGGCGGTGCAGCTGGATCACGGTGGGCACCATCTTCTTGAACACCGTGCCGGCGACGAGCATCACGTCGGCCTCGCGGGGGGAGATGCGCAGCACTTCCGCGCCGAAGCGAGCGATGTCGTAGCGCGGTGTGAGGCTCGTGGCCATCTCCACGAAGCAGCAGGAGAGGCCGAAGCCAAAGGGCCACAGCGAGTACTTGCGCCCCCAGGCGATGAGCGCCTGCAGGCTGCCCATGACGATGCCGCCCTCGGGTCCGGCGACGAGCGGCTGCTCCGACTCCAGCATGGAGTGGAGGGCGATGCCGGTGCGCGAGGGCACGTCGCCGCGACGGGGGGTCACGTGAGCTGCTCCCGCTGGAGATCGCCGGCGGTCGCGGCAGGCTCCGGCCGCTCGAGACCGGACGCGCCCCGCTCGAGCCGCGCGGCGAGGCGATCCTTGCGCCTGCGTCGCCCGGCCGCGCCCCAGTCGAGCCCGCCGGCCTTCCACAGGTACACGAGACCGGCCAGCAGCAGCGCGACGAACACGACGATCTCGGCGTAACCCGCCCAGCCGAGCTTTCGCGCGTTCACCGCCCAGGCGAAGATGAACACGGCCTCCAGGTCGAAGATCACGAAGAAGAGGGCGACCTGGTAGAACTCCACACTGAGGCGTCGCGGCAGCGGACCGGCCGGCTCGAGCCCGGACTCGTACGGCGTGCAGCGGTCGCGCCCGCCTCGGCGGCGCTCGCCGAGGACCGCCGAGAGCACCAGGATGAGCGCGGCGAGGCCCAGCACGAGCACGGCGTACAGGGCAGCCGGCCAGATGGTGATGGCGACGAGACCCTCCGTGGCAACCCCCTGCCGTTCGTTCGCGTCCTGTGCATCCGCCATCCCCTACCATGCTGGACGCGAGGTTCAGTGCATGGTAGTAGAACAATCACTATCAAGGGCGGAGGCTCCTGTCACGTTTCTGACGCCATTTGCTCTCGATGAAACGGGGTAGGTGTCTGTCGTCACGGCCGCACGGAGGGATGCGGCCGGGGAGCAGAGGGGGCCGCGTGAGGAGCTGTGGGCGTTGGCGACACGAGCGCCGGGGTGTGCCTCCGGTCGCTCGCTGCGTCGCGCTGACGCTCGTCCTTCTCGCCGCCGCGGTGTCCACCGCCTCCGCCGGGGCGGCGACTGAGGCCACGCCGGCGTCTTCGGGCTCCCCGGTGGGTCAGCCGGTCTCCGGCGAGGCCGTCTACGTCCAGAACTGCTCGGGCTGCCACGGCGTGAAGGGCGAGGGTGCGTTCGGGCCGCCGCTGGCCCCGGCGGGCTTCGCCGAGCTGGTCGGCCCCATGGTCTTGCAGGGCGGCATCCAGATGCCGGCGTTCCGCGACGCGCTCACGCAGGACCAGATAGACGCCGTCGCGCACTACGTGGCGACCAGCGTGGCCGACCCGGCGTCGCACGAAGCCGAGCTGGGGCGCGGCGGCGAGCTGTACCGCCTGTACTGCTCCGCCTGCCACAGCGCGACCGGGCGCGGTGGTGCGCTCACCGCGGGGCAGAACGCGCCCAACATCGCTCAGTACCCGGCGGCCGAGGCGCTCGCCGCCATGATCCTCGGCCGCCGGGAGATGCCGGTGTTCGCCGGCAACACCTTCGACGTCACGCAACAGACCTCTGTCGCGCTGTACGTGGACCGGCTCATCGAGCCCGAGTCCCCGGGCGGCGCCGGCCTGTGGTACCTGGGGCCGGTGCCCGAGGGTCTCTTCGGCGGGATCGGCCTGGTGATCCTTGTCGTGCTGGCCGTATGGCTGGCCTGGAAGTCGCGCAAGGCGGCGCCTTGAGCGGCTCGCCGCCCGTGAACCCGCCCGGCGAGCCGCCGGCCGCGCCGCCGCCACGGCGTCCCTCGGGCCCGCCCACGTGGCCGGTCGGCCTCGGTCTGGTCGCGACCATCGCCGGCGCCATCGGGTTCGCGGTGTCGTTCGTCGTCGGCGCCGGCAACGGCTGGATCGGCGGCTTTCTGGCCGCGGCCCTGCTTGGGCTCGGCGTAGCTCTCGCCTACTGGGGCCGCGACCTGGCCGGCGACGAGGTCATCACCGCGCCGTACCCGGTGCCGCACGAGGACCCCGAGGGCCGCGGCGAGCTCGCCGACGCCCTGGAGCGGGACGCCGGCGTGCTCACGCGCCGGCGCTTCCTGTTCCGTCTGCTCATCGTGGGCGGCGCGGTGTTCGCCTTCAGCCAGATCGTGCTGCTCGGCGCCTTGGGGCCGCGCCCGAAGAACTCGCTGCGCACCACCGCCTGGACGCCGGGCGCCCGTCTTGTGGACTCGGAGGGCGTGCCCATCACCAGGGACGCGCTGGCCACAGGCGGCACCCTGGTCGCCTTTCCCGAGGGGCATGTGGGCTCGGCCGACGCGCAGGTGGCCCTCTTCCATTTCGTCAACGGCGACTTCAAGCCCCAGCCGGGGCGCGAGACGTGGAGCCCTGAAGCGTTCGTCGCCTACTCACGGATCTGCACGCACGTCGGCTGCGTCGTGGCGCAGTACGAGGACGAGTCCCAGCGCCTGGTGTGCCCCTGCCACCAGTCGAGCTTCGACCTGCTCGACGGCGCCAGGGTGGTCTTCGGACCGGCCGGCCGCCCGCTGCCGCAGCTGCCCCTGGCCATCGACGAGCAGGGCTACCTGGTCGCGCAGGACGACTTCACCGAGCCGGTCGGCCCGGGCTTCTGGAACGAGGGGTGGCAGGGGTGAGCCGCCGCCGGCTCCTCAACAGCCTGGGTAGCGCTTTCGGCGTACGCCGCTCGCCGCTGCGCCCGGCGGCGCGCTGGGCCGACCGCAACCTCGGCGGCGGCTCCCGGCTGATCAAGGAGGAGCTGCGCCATGTGTTCCCCGACAGCTGGGCCTTCTTCCTCGGCGAGATCGCCCTCTACTGCTTCGTGATCCTCGTGGTCACCGGCGTCTTCCTCTCCCTGTTCTTCGAGGCGTCGCAGGTGCCCACCGTGTACGAGGGCGTGTACGAGCCGCTGGTGGGGACCGAGGTGACGGCGGCGTACGGCTCGGTACTGGACCTCAGTCTCGAGGTGCGCGCCGGGCTGCTGGTGCGGCAGGTGCACCACTGGGCGGCGCTCGTGTTCGTCGCCGCCCTCATGATCCATTTGCTGCGCATGTTCTTCACCGGCGCGTACCGCAAGCCGCGCGTGATCAACTGGCTCATCGGCATCGTCCTGCTGATCATGGTCGGCATGAACGGGTTGTTCGGCTACTCGCTGCCCGACGACCTGCTCTCGGGGGTGGGCCTGCGTGTGGCGTACTCCATCACCGAGTCCATCCCGTTCCTGGGGCCGTGGCTGGCGTCCATCATGTTCGGCGGCGAGTTCCCCACTGAGGGCATCATCGCCCGCATCTACCCGGTGCACATCCTGCTGCTTCCGCTCGGCATCATGGGGCTGCTGGGGCTGCACATGGGCATCATGTGGTTCCAGCGCCACACCGAGTTCCCCGGCCCGTCCCGTGACGACCGCACCATGGTCGGCACGCCCATGGTGCCCGCCTACGCGCTGCGCACACTGGGCTACTTCCTGCTCATCGCCGGCGTGCTCACCGCATTCGGCGCCTTTCTGCAGATCAACCCGGTGTGGTTGTACGGGCCGTACACGCCCTGGGACGCGACCACACAGGCGCAGCCCGACTGGTACATGGGCTGGATGGAGGGCGGCCTGCGGCTCATGCCCGGCTGGGACATCCGTATCGGGTGGTTCGTGCTGCCGGCCGTGTTCTGGCCGGCGGTCATCCTGCCCGGCCTGGTGTTCACGCCGCTGCTCATCTGGCCGTTCGTGGATCAGTGGGCGCTGCGCGACCACGGCTACCACAACGTGCTCACCTGGCCCACGGAGCGCCCCGGCCGCATGGCGGTGGGCGCGGGCTTCGTGACCTTTCTCACGGTGCTGCTGCTGGGCGGAGCCAACGACGTGTTCGCCAACGTGTGGGGCCTCGACGTGGTCACGGTGGTGTACGTGCTGCGCGCCATGGTGTTCGTGGCACCGCCGCTGGTGGCCGCCGCCACCTACGCGGTCGCCCGCGGGAGGGCGGAGCGGTGGGCGAGGGGGCGGTGAGCGGAGCGGGGACAGGCGGCGCGGTGACGCGGACGCGGCGCCCCGCCCGGGCGGCCGCGCCGGCCGGGCGCCTACAGCAGGTGGTCGAGCACCGCGGCCGCCAGCACCACGGCGAGGTACGGTCCGGACACCTTGAAGAGAGTCCAGGCGCGGCTCGGCGCGGGCGCAGCCAGCAGCCGCGCCACGTAGATCCACAGCACCGCCGTCGCGGCGAACGCCACGACGGCATACAGGACGCCGTAGAGGCCGGCCGCCCAGGCCGCCGCCACGACGGCCGTGAGCGCCGCGCAGAAGCCCGCGATCAGCAGACGGGCCGGCCGCTCGCCGTACCGCAGAGCTGGGGTGGGGATGCCGCTGGCGCGGTAGTCGTCCTCACGGGCCAGGCTGAGGGCCCAGAAGTGCGGCGGCGACCAGAGCAGGATCACGCCGCACAGGAACAGGACCTGGGCGGAGAAGGCCTGGCCGGTGGCGGCCCAGCCGATGAGGGCCGGGAACACGCCGGCCAGCGCGCCGGGCACGGAGCTGAGCGCCGTGTGTGGCTTGAGCACCAGCGTGTAGAAGAGCGCGTAGTAGGCCGCGCCGGTCAGGGCGAGCACGGCCGCCAGGGGGCCGGCGACCGCCCACAGGGCCACCGCGCCGGCCGTGACGGCCACGAGTGCCGTCGTGAGGGCGCGGCCGGGAGGCAGCGCGCCGGAGGCCGTCGGGCGCCGGCGCGTACGCTCCATGCGCGCGTCCACGGCGCGCTCCAGCACGTTGTTGATGACGGCGGCGCCGGCCACGGTGAGGCCGGTCGCGGCCAGCACGGCGAGGCTCTGGGCCACGCCCGGCGCGCCGCCCAGCAGCAGCGCCGCCAGGACGGTCAGCAGAAAGAGCCCTACGATGCGCGGCTGCGCCGCCCTCACGTAGTCCATACGGCCATTCTCCCGCATAGGTGCGGACTCGTGCGAAGATGTGACCGGGGTGCATGCGGAGGAGGTGAGCGCCGTCGTGACGTGTGAGCGGTCCAGACAGCCGGCCGGCCGGCGCCGGCTCCTGCTGCTCGTGCTCCTCGCCGTCGTCCTCGCCGCCCTCGTGCTGCCGGCCGTTGCCGGCGCTGCCTCGCCCAACATGTGGCGCCCGCACGGCTCGTCCGGCGAGACCATCCGCACACTCGGCATCCAGATGTTCGCCATCCTCGCCGGCGTGGCCGTGACCGTGTGGGGCATCCTTGTCTACGTGATCATCAGGGGCCGCCGGCGCAAGGAGAGCGAGGTCGCGGACACCAAGGGCAACCTGACCCTCGAGATCGTCTGGACCCTGATCCCGGCGGCCATCGTCACCGTGCTCTTCATCCTCACGCTGCTGGCCACGCAGCAGATCGCGCGCCCCGACCCGGGGGCGCAGTTCACGGCCGTCGGCCACCGCTGGTGGTGGGAGTTCGACTTCACCGACCTGGGCTTCAAGACCGCGAACGAGGTGTACGTGGCGGAGGGCCGGCCCACGTCCATCGACGTCGAGTCTGTCGACGTGATCCACTCGTTCTGGGTGCCGCAGATGGGCGGCAAGGTGGACATGATCCCCGGGCGCGTGAACCACATCTACTTCGTGCCGCTCAGGGAGGGCAGGTACCTGGGCGAGTGCTCCGAGTACTGCGGGCAGCAGCACGGCAACATGCGCTTTCTGTTCGTCGTGGTCTCGACGGAGGCGTACTCGGACTGGGTCAACCACCAGGCGCAGCCGGCCGCGGAACCCACCGGCGCGGAGGCCGTCGAGGGCCGTAAGCTCATCGAGACGGTGGGGTGCGGCGGGTGTCACACCATCCGCGGTACCCCGCTCAAGGGCACGTTCGGGCCGGATCTCACGCACTTCGGCAGCCGCAGCGGCATCGCCGCGTACACGCTGCCGAACACCCCCCAGAACCTGTACGAGTGGCTCAAGGACCCGCAGGCGGTGAAGGAAGAGGTGCTGATGCCGCTCACGCCGCTGCCCGAGCAGTCGCTGTGGCAGCTCGTCGCTTACCTGGAAGAGCTGAAGTGAGCGACGTCGTCGTCGGGATCCCCGCCGCGCACGAGACCCGCGGCGGCATCGGCAGGTGGCTCACGACCACCGACCACAAGGACATCGGCCTGCTCTACATCTGCACGTCGCTGGCGTTCTTCCTGGTGGCCGTGGCTTTCGCCATGCTGATGCGCACGCAGCTCATGAAGCCGGGCATGGACCTGCTCTCGCCGGAGGCCTACAACCAGATCTTCACCATGCACGGCACCACGATGATCTTCCTCTTCGGCATGCCGCTGATCATCGGGGTCTCGAACTACGTGGTGCCGCTGCAGCTGGGCGCGCGCGACATGGCTTTTCCGCGCGCCAACGCCCTGAGCTACTGGCTGTTCCTGTTCGGCGGGCTGTTGCTGTACAGCAGCTTCCTGTTCGGCGGCGCAGTGGACACCGGCTGGTTCAGCTACGCGCCGCTCACCCTGAAGGCGTACTCACCGCACGACGGCGTGACCTTCTGGGTGGTCTCGCTGGTCGTGCTGGGCGGCTCGTCCATCCTGGGCGCGATCAACTTCATCGTCACCTGCCTGCGCTTCCGCGCCAGAGGGATGCGGCTACGGGACATGCCCATCTTCAGCATCGCCACGTTCATCAACTCGTTCCTGATCCTCTTCGCCTTCCCCAGCCTGTCGGCGGCCATCGCCCTGCTCTACTTCGACCGGGTGTTCGGCACGAGCTTCTTCGACCCCGCCGGGGGCGGCGATCCCATCATCTGGCAGCACCTGTTCTGGTTCTTCGGCCACCCCGAGGTGTACATCCTCGTGCTGCCGGCCTTCGGCGTGATGAGCGAGGTGGTGCCGATCTACTCGCGCAAGCAGCTGTTCGGGCGCGAGTCCATGATCATCATGCTGGCCGTGATCGGGTTCCTGGGCTTCATGGTGTGGGCGCACCACATGTTCGCGGCCGGCCTGCCCACGTACTTCAACGTCATCATGGCCGGCACCAGCATGCTCATCGCCATCCCCACGGGCGTGAAGATCTTCAACTGGCTGGCGACCATGTGGGGCGGGTCGCTGCGCTTTCAGACCCCGCTGCTCTTCGCCTGCGGACTGATCGCCCTGTTCACGGTGGGCGGCATCACCGGCGTCACCCTGGCCGTGGTGCCGTTCGACTGGCAGGTCACCGATACGTACTACGTGGTGGGTCACTTCCACAACGTGCTCTTCGCCGGCACGGTGTTCGCGTTGTTCGCCGGCATCTACTACTGGTTCCCCAAGATGTTCGGCCGCAAGATGGACGACCGTCTGGGCAAGTGGCACTTCTGGCTGATCGCCATCGGCTTTCTCGTCACGTTCATGCCCATGTACATCCTCGGCTTTCTCGGCATGCCGCGCCGCGTGTACACCTACGCGTCGGACGTGGGCTGGAACGACCTGAACATGGTCTCGTCCGTCGGCGGCTGGGTGATCGCCGTGTCGATCCTCATCTTCCTGTACAACTTCCTGAAGAGCATGCGCTCCGGCGAGGTGGCCGGCGAGAACCCATGGCGCGCCTGGACGCTGGAGTGGGCCACCACCTCGCCGCCGCCGCACGGCAACTTCACCACCCTGCCGGTGGTCCACGGCGACAGGCCGTTGTACGACCTGGAGCGGGAGCGGGCGGCGGAGGCCGATGGCGGGCCGGCGCCGGACGTGTACATGCTGCCGCCGGAGCCCCTGCAGACCTCGGCGGCACCCTTCTGGCTTGCTTTGGCCATCCTCGTCATGGCCGTCGGGCTGCTCACCAACTGGGTGGTGTTCGCCATCGGCGCGGCGTTCCTGCTGGTGGTGCTGGCTGTGTGGATGTCGGCCTCATGGACGGAGCCCGAACTGGAGGACGCGGACGGGCATCGCTTCTCCTTCGTCGGCGCCGGCACGCTGGCGTTCATCGGCTCCGAGTCGGTGTTCTTCGCCTCGATCATCGCCGCGGCGGTGCACCTGCGCATCCACAACCACACGCTCGGCGAGCAGACCTTCGACGCCGTGTTTCCCGCCATCAACACGATCGTCCTGTTCGTCAGCGGCGTGACGGCGCACTACATGCAGACGGCGTATCGTAGGCGCAGGTCCGGCACCTTCTTCCTGCTGCTCGTGCTCACTCTGGTCCTGGGTGCCGCGTTCCTCGGCGGCCAGGCCTACGAGTACGCTCACCTGGGGCTCGGCCTGACGGAGAACCTGGCCGTGTCCAGTTTCTTCGTGATGACCGGCTTCCACGGCTTCCACGTGCTCTGCGGTCTCGTGGTGCTGCTGTACCTGCTCGTGCGCGCCGCCCGCGAGCGCCGCGTGCGCACCGGCGGCTCGCCGAGAACCGCCGCCCTGGTGGACTCGGGCACCTACTACTGGCACTTCGTGGACGCCGTGTGGGTGGCCGTGTTCGTCGTCGTGTACCTGCTGTAGGAGGCCCCGCGTGAGGCGCGTGGTGTGGTCTCTGCTGCTTGGGCTCGTTCTGGCCGTCGTCCTGGCGGCGGCATCGGCGTGCGCCACCCCGGCCGCCTGGGCGCACGCCGGGCTCACGGCCTCCGACCCGGCTGCGGGCTCGTCGGTGGCCGAGTCGCCGGCGACGATCGTCATGTCGTTCGCCGAGCAGCCCGACGCCTCGCTCTCGCTGGTGAAGGTGCTGGACTCGTCCGGTCGCGAGGTGCCGGGCGTGTCGGAGCCGGAGCTCGTGCTCGGCAGGCCGGGCGACCTCCAGGTGTCCCTCGCCAAGGAGCTCTCCGAGGGGGTCTACACCGTGAACTGGCGCTCCGTCTCGACCGTGGACGGCCACATCGAGACCGGCGCCTTCGCCTTCGGCATCGGCGTCGAGCCCACGCCGGGCAGCGAGAGGACGGTCGAGCTGCTGAACACCTCGCCCTGGGCGAGCGGCCTGGGGGTAGCGGGCCGCTGGCTGCTGTACGCCGGCCTCGTGCTGCTGGTCGGAGCCGCCTCCACCTGCCTCTTCGTGCTGGCCGGCAGGGTTCCGCGCGGCGGCGTCTCGCTCTCGCGCTGGGCGCTCGTGACCGCGGCCGTCGGCCTCGCCCTTATGGCGTGGTCGCAGCGCGACCTGGTGGGCGCGCCGTCGCTGCTGCCGCTGTTCCAGACCCCGCAGGGCCAGTGGCTGCTGTGGCTGGGCCTGGCCCTGGTCGTGTGTCTTGTGGCGGCGGTCGCGGTGGACCTCTACCCCGGACGCGCGACCCTGTGGGTGCTGGGCGCGGCCGCGGCCTCCGCGGTGTTCGTGCACGTCGTGGCCGGTCACGCGGCCGGCCCTTCGAGCCTGCGGGCGCTCAACGTGCTCGTCCAGGGGGTGCACATGTCTGCCATAGGCGTGTGGCTCGGTGGCCTCGTCTGGCTGCTCCTGGGCATCCGCGGGATGCACCGGAGCGAGCGTGCCGGCGCGGTGCGCGGCTTCTCGCGGGTAGCCACGATCACCCTGGTGGTGGTGCTCGTGACCGGCGTGGCGCGCGGACTCGTGGAGGTCGGATCGCCGGCGGCGCTGTTCGCTACCGGCTACGGGATCACCCTCGTCGTGAAGGTCGGTCTCGTGGCGGTGCTCGTCGCACTCGGCGCCCTCAATCACTTCCGTCTGGTGCCGGCGCTACCCGACCGCGACGGTGCGGCGCGCTCCTTCCGCTTCAACTCCGGCGGCGAGCTGGCAGTCGCCGCCGGGGTCCTGCTCGCGACGGCAGTGCTGACCGGGCTGGCGCCCGCCTCGGGCGTCGCCTCGTCCACCGGGCTGGCGCCGGCCGCCACAGGCGTCACGGCCGCGGGCAACGACTACGCCACCACGATGCGCGTGACGCTGAACGTGACGCCGGGCAAGGCCGGGGCGAACGAGTACACGGCAAAGCTGGCCGACTACGACACCGGCCGGCCGCCGGACAAGGTCAGGGCCGTCACGCTGGAGCTCTCACTGCCGGACAAGCCGGGGCTGGGGACGTCGCGGGTCGAGTTGAAGGAGACGGGCGCGGGCGTCTGGTCCGCCTCCGGCATGGAACTGGCGGTCGCCGGCACCTGGGAGGTGACGGTGGTGGTCCAGCTGACCAGCGGCGGCGTGAGCGTGCCGCTGGAGGTACGGATCGGCGCTCCCTGATCTGTCCTGCCGCGAGCGCGGCTGCGCCGGCCGGCGGCCTGTCGTCCTGCGGCCGGGCAGTTTTGGCCGCACCCGGCCGGGGCAGGTTTGTGCCAGTCTGTGTGGAGTGCGCAAGTCGATCCGGGAGGAGTTGCCATGAACGTGCGTGCCGTCCTGCTGACCGTGGCCGCGTGCCTTACCGCCCTGGTGGTCGTCGTGCCGGCCCTCGCCCACGAGACCAACGAGGTCGGGGAGCTTGCGTTGGAGATCGGGTGGGGCGTGGAACCGGCCTACGTGGGACAGCTGAACAGCGTGCAGCTCATCGTCACCCACAAGGCCGACGGCGGCCCGGTCGAAGACGCGGGCGCCGACCTCGAGGCGACCGTCACGTACGGCGACGAGGAAGTCGTTGTGACACTGGCGCCCAACTTCCAGGAGCGCGCGGGCGAGTACAGGGCGTTGCTGATCCCCACCGCTCCCGGCGACTACACGTTCAGGATCAGAGGGACGGTCGAGGGCCAGAAGGTCGACGAGAAGGTGTCGAGCTCGCCGGACACGTTCTCGCCGGTGGAGGCCGCCGCCGCGGTGCAGTTCCCCGTCAAGGAGCCCTCCACGGCCGAGATCGCCGTCCGGCTGGACGCCGAGATCGCCAGGGTCGCCGGCCAGGGCGCCGAGGTCGACAGCGGGCCGTCGCAGAGCGCCGTTGACAGCGCCCGCACAATGGGTCTGGTCGGTATCGCCGTGGGGGCGGTGGGCATCGTGCTCGCCGTGGTCGCGCTGCTGGTGCGGCGCCCGACCGCCTGACGGCCGCCGGCGCGGCCGGGAGCGACCTACCGCGGTAGCGCCGAGCTTCCGGGGCCGCGCCGTTGGACCTGGTCCATACTGGTACGTGGGGGCAGACTGGTCAGGGGGCGAGGTGACCGAACGTGCGGGTGGACGAGGCGCGGTCCGGGGTGGCGGTTGTGCCAAGAAGTGAGTGCGCGCATACTCGAAATCCTGTGATGCGCGCTTTCTCCGCCACTCGCCTTCTCACCTCCAGACACTGGCGCTGGATCTTCGTCGCTGCCCTGCTGTCGGCGCTGATGCTCACCCTCGTGGGGCGCGGCGAGCTCAGGCCCATGGTCGCGGCGGTCGTGGGCGCCGACTGGCGCTGGGTGGTGGCGGCACTCGGCCTGATGCTCGTCTCCCTCGTCCTGCGGAGCCTCGCTCTCACGCTCGTCGGCCGGGCCTGCGAGGCGCAGCCTCGGCTGCGCGACTCGTTCTCGTCGACCAGCATCGGGCTGCTGGCCAACGCCGTGGCGCCGGTGCGCATCGGGGCCCTGCTGAATCCCTACGTGCTGTTCCTGCTGCTGCGGCGGCGCGGCGTGCGCGTGCCCTTCGCGACCACACTGGGGATGACGGTGACCGAGCAGCTGTTCTCGGCGGGGACGTTCGTCCTGCTGGGTCTGGCTTGCGTCCCGCTTCTGGCGGCGCCGGCCTGGGCCGAGTCGGCGCTCGTCGCGTGCGCCGTCGGGCTCGGCCTGCTGTTCGCGGCGGCGACGCTGGTCCAGGTGCGGCGCGAGCGACGGCGAGCGGCGGGCCTGCCGGGAGCCACCTCCGCCTTCGCGGCCGGCCACCACCTGCGCGGCTGGCGCCGCACCCTGGTGGCCGCGCTGCCGCACTTCGCCGACGCGCAGAGGGTGCTGGCGCGCCCGTGGCTGGCGCTGCTCGTCGGCGCCGTCCAGGCGGGTGCCTGGGCCATCCAGCTCGCCGCGGCGGTGGCGGTGTTGCACGCCGTCCACATCGGCGATGCCGGCTGGGCCGGAGCGGCCCTCGTGCTGTTGCTCACCAACCTCATCGGCATCCTGCCGCTCACGCCGGGCAACGTGGGCACCTTCCAGGTCGCGGCGACGGCGGCGCTGGCCGCCGCGGGCGTCCCGGCAGGCCCGGCCCTGGCCTTCGCGCTCGGTCTGCAGGCGCTCCAGCTCCTGGTGGGCGTGAGCGCCGGCCTTGCGTCACTCAGCCTGCAGGGCCTCAGCTACTCCGAGTTGGCCGGCAAGACGCGGGAGGCGGCCGACCTGTGGCGCCGCGGCGCCGCGCCGCCTGCGCCGGCCGAGCCTCAGACCGGCGCCTGACGCCGGCACGCGCCGGGCGGAGCGCCGGCAGGTCCGCACGGCCGCGGGCCGGACTTCAGCCGCGCGGCCGCGTCAGCAGCCGCTGAAGTTGCAGACGGGGATCCTGGCGCAGGTCTCGCAGGGCACTTCGGCGCCGGCGGCGCGTGAGCCGGCCGGGGCTTGAGCCCCGGACTCACTCGCGCCGTCACGGGCCGCGTCCGCACCATCTTCCCGGCGCTTCGCGCCCACCCCGATGGCGAACGTGACGGATGTCACCGGGCGGACGATCGCGTACTCGTCGAGCCACAGCGTCCCGCCGCCCGCCTCGTGCGCCCCGTCCTGCCCCAGCAGGGCGAAGATCTGCCGCTGGGCCTCCTCGTTCGGCCAGATCGCGGACCCGGGCCAGCACAGCACCCCGCACTCGCCGGCCTCGCTGGCCGGCAGGGAGATGCTCCTGCAGGCCTGCACCGCGAGGTCCTCGGCGGCGGCGGCGCCCACGCCCTGCATGCCGAGGGCGAGTAGCGGGTCGCCCGCCTCGGCGACCTCCACGGCGTGGTCGAGCAGATCGTCGCCCACCGTCGCGCCCACCACGATGAGGCGCTCGGCGCCGGCGAGGCGTGCGGCGACAGCCTCGCCGCAGCGGAACTCGCCGCCCTCGAGCACGAGGCCGTCCGGCTCGTGCCGCACCACCCGGTACTCACGTGAGACGACGCGCGGCCGCAGCAGGCCGCGTCCCTTCTCCATGGCCTCCTCCGCGGCCGCGACGATGCGCGGCGAGCGCGCCTTCACCGGCTCGGGGTCCATGCCCTGCCCGCGCAGTACCGTGTCTACCTGCAGGCCTATCGTCCAGTCCGTGTCGTCGTTGGCCATCGTCACCATCTCCCGCTCGTGCCGCATACCGGCGGCCATGGTCCATCACTGAGGTGCACAGGTCATTCCCGCTCGCGACCGCGTGGTCACCCCGGGCGGATCTGATCGCCGCCGGACGGGGCCGGGCGCCCACGAGGACCGGAGTCTACTCCCTGAGGGGAGGCGCCGGCATCTCCTCGGGGTCGGAAGAGTCGTCCACGTCGCCGTAGTCGTCGATCCAGCGCACCGGGTCCCGGCCGACGCTCGTGAGGTACTCGCTCACGGCGTGGTCGAGGGTGGAGAAGAAGTTGTGGCCGCCGATCTGCTGCTCCAGCCCGTACCGGCGCAGGCGGTCGCGTACCGGGCCTTTGAACTCGGCGAAGCCGACGCTCGTGCCGACGGCTCCGAGGTCCTCCAGCAGGTCCTTGAGGACGTCGACGCCTGTGGTGTCGACGTCGGTGATGGGCTCGCCGCTGATGATGACGTGGTGCACCGGCTCGCCGCGTTCGGCCACGTGCCTTTTGACCTCGCGCGCGAAGTGCTCGGCGTTGGCGAAGAAGAGCGGTGCGTCGAAGCGGTACAGCACCACGCCCGGGATCTGGCGGGCCTCCGGGTGGCGCTCGACGTCGTGGTAGCCGTGGCGGCCCTTGACGCGACCGAGGGTCGCGTCGTACGGCCGCCACAACCGGTGCAGGAACGCGAGGACCGACAGCACGATGGCGATGACGATGCCCTGCAGCACGCCGACGAGGGCGACCCCGGCGAGCGCCGCCAGGCACAGTACGAACTCCGTGCGGCGCACCTTCCACAGCCAGCGCATCGCCCCGAGGTCGAACAGCGAGGTGCCGGCGACGATGACGATGGCGGCCAGAGACGCCTGCGGCAGGTCGGTGGTCAGGCCCCCGGCGAAGAGCAGCAGGACCACGATGGCGGCGGCGCCGACGACGCCGACGAGCTGGCTGCGGCCCCCGGCCGCCTCGGCGACCGCGGTGCGCGAGCTGCTGGCGCTCACCGGGAAGCCCTGGAAGAACGCGGCGGCGATGTTGGCCGCGCCCAGGGCGACGATCTCCTGGCTTGGGTCGACCTCCTGATCGTACTTGATGGCGAACGTGCGCGAGAGTGCGGACGTGTCGGCGAGCGTGATGAAGGCCATGCCGACGGCGGCGAGCACCAGCTCGGGGATATCGCCCAGGGGAAAGGTGGGGAGGGCCGGTGTGGGGAACCCGCTGGGCACCGGCCCGACCACCGCCACGCCGTAGGCCGTCAACCCGAGCGCGGCGACCGCCACGGTCCCTCCGACGAACGCGAACAACACCGCGGGGACCCTCGGCTTCCAAAGCCGGAAGGCGAACAGCATGATGAGGCAGGCGGCGCCGATGGCGAAGGCGTACCAGTTGGTCTCGCCGGCGGCCACTCCCTGCGCGAAGTCCACGAGCTTGCCTTGGGTGCTGTCGGCCTCCACGCTGAACCCGAAGAGCTTGGGCAGCTGGCTCACCACCACGACGACGGCGATGCCGTTGAGGTAGCCCACGCGCAGGGGCTTGGAGAGGAACTCGGTGACGATCCCGAGGCGGGCGAAGCCGGCGACGAGGCAGATGAGACCCATGAGGAGGGCCAGGGCGGATGCCAGCGCGACCGCCTTGGCGGGATCGCCGCCGGCCCCGACGAGGGGCAGTACGGCGGCCAGGATCATCGGCGCGAGCGCCGAGTCGGGGCCGAGCACCAGGATGCGGGAGGGTCCGAACACGGCGTAGGCGAGCAGGGCGAGGACGGTGGTGTAGAGGCCGGTCACCGCAGGCAGACCGGCCAGCTCGGCGTACGCCATGCCCTGCGGCACCAGCAGCGCCGTCACCGCCAGTCCGGCGACGAGGTCGCCGCGGAGCTGGCGGCGCTTGTACGTGCGCGCCACCGCGAGGCCGGGCAGCCAGCGCGCGAGGCCCGAGGGGCGCCGCGGCAGGAGCCTCGCGGCGGCCGACGGCGGGGGTGTGGCCGGCGTGGGAGGCTGGGACGCGGGAGGCGCGCTCATGATGTGCGCATCCTATCCCGGCCGGGCGCGCGCGGGGAGGACGTACGCTCGCGCCGCCGCGGGAGCGTCAGATAGCGAACAGGTCCAACAGGTCCTGCGGCTCGTGCGCGAGCCGGTCCGGGTCCACTCGCCCGAGCCGCTCCGGTCCGTGCCAGCCCCAGGCCGCTCCGACGGTGCGCACGCCGGCCTCGCGCGCCTCGATGATGTCGCCCGCGGTGTCGCCTACATACCAGGCGGGTCGCTCGGGGCCGAAACGGCCGCGAGCGGCCTTGATGCGCCGCGTCTTGCTGACATCCCTGTCGGAGCCGATCACCTCCGCCACGGCGGTGACGCCGTGCTCCTTGAGGACGCGCTCCACGAAGCCGGTGCGGCTTGAGGTGATGACGACGACGGTGTGCTTCTCCGCGAGGTGCTCCATGACCGCTGCCATGCCCGCGAAGAGCTTCGGGCTGGGAAGCTCGCCTATGGAGTCGTCGACCTGCCCGGCCACGTTCCGCGGCACGCCGGCGGCCGCCAGCGCGGCGAACCAGTTGCCGTCGAGTAGGTCGAGGAACTGCTCGGGCGACGCGAGGTGGTGGAACCCGTGCTCCTCCATGGTGTCGACGAAGGCTCCGCTCTGGCCGTCAAGGGAGTCGGCGATGACGCCGTCGAAGTCGAACATGAGGAGGTGAGGCTCGGACATCCGCGACACGGTACCGCCACCGCGCCGGTGCAGGCAACCGGAGCGGCGGCCGGCCGTGCGTGGAGTGCCGCGTCGCGGGTACTATCGTCGCCATGAACGGCGACAGTCCACCCGGTCCACAGTCCGGTGGCGCCGGCGACCGACGGTCGGTCGTCGGCGACGACGGCCTGCGGGCCACCATGGATGCCATGCTCGACCCGCACGTGGTCTTCGTGGCCGTGCGGGACGACTCCGGCGCCATCATCGACTTCCGCTACGCGGACGCCAACGCCGCGGCTTGCGCGTACGACCGCCTGTCGCGCCGGGACCTCGTCGGGGGCCGGCTGTTGCAGCGTCTGCCGGGCGTGCGCCCCTCCGGGCTGTTCGCGGCGTACTGCCGTGTGGTCGAGACCGGAGAGCCGCTCGTGCTCGACGGGGTGACGTACGAGTCGGACCTGTTCGGCGACGAGCAGCTGTTCTACGACCTTCGCGGCGCCAAGGTGGGCGACGGGCTGTCTCTCACGTGGCGCGACGTCACCGACAGGCACCTCGCGTCCGAGTCCCTGCGGGCCCAGCGCGACCTCGCCGTCGCGCTCAGCGGCGCCGGCGACCTCGCGGAGGCGCTCCAGCTCATCATGGAGGCGGCACTCGGGCTCGACGGCGTGGACGCAGGGGGCGCCTACCTGGTGGACCCCGAGAGCGGTGACCTGCGACTCGCGGCGCATGCCGGGCTCTCCCCCGGGTTCGTCGGCGAGGTGTCGCGGTTCAGCGCGGCGGCCAAGCAGGCGCGGATCGCGAAGGCAGGCGTCTCGATCTTCGCGTCACGGCGTGACCTGCTCCGTGAACCGGGCACGCGTCGCGAGGTCGAGGAGGGGTTGCGTGCTCTCGCGGCTCTCCCAGTACGCCACGAAGGCATGGTCATCGCCGTCGTGAATCTGGCGTCGCGCTCCGCGGACGAGTTCACCCGGCAGCAGAGCAGCCTCATGGAGACGCTCGCCGCCCAGGTCGGCGGGGTCGTTGGCCGGCTGCGTGGCGAGGCGCAGCTGCGCGAGGAGCTCGCGCGGCTGCGGGCACGGGTGGCGGTCGGGGACGCGGCTGAGCCTGCGGCCGGCCGCGCGTAGCCACGCCGGCTCGTCGCCTGACCGGAGCGGACGGCTCGGCCCGGACGACGAGAGGGCCGGCGGCGGGAGCGCGCGCAAGGACTCCCACCGCCGGCCCCACGCAGGCACGGGCCGGCGTGGTCGCCTCGGTTCAGAGGCGAGCGAGCTGTCGCTCGAACGCGCGCAGGTGGTTGCGGCTGGCGTTCTGCAGATTGGTGTAGACGCGCTTGACGTCGGCGTGCGTGGTGCGGGCGATGCACGCCTGGAGGTCGTCGATGTCGAGCTTCTCGATGGTGACCCCTACCTGGAGCGCCGCCGTGAGCGAGGTGCTTCCCCGGGCCACGAGGGCGTTGTACAGCTGCTGCATCCCGGGATCGGTGAAGACGCCGGGGACGGCGGTGGCGACGGGGTCGGGTACGCTGTACGCGGTGAGCAGACGCTTCACGGCGAGGGTGTGCCTGTTCTCTGACTTCGCGATGGTGCGGAACACGCGCACCGAGGTCCCGTACCTGGCGTCGAGGACCGTGTACACGTCGCGGGCGAGTTTCTCTTCTTCACGCATGTGCTGCAGGTCGGCCGCTTCGGTGCCGCTGAGCGTCGCGGCCGACGCGGGGGTCGCCGCGGCGACGGTGGCGCCGAAGACGGCGAACACGGTCAGCGCCATGGCGGCGAGGAGCAGTAGGGGACGCTTCATGTGGATCCTCCGTGGTCGATCGGGGTGTGCATCCCTCACAACGCACACGGGGCGGCAGCGTTACACCGTCGCGTGGCCTCGCGGCACGGGTCGCGCGGCCGGCCGCCCCGGCCGACGGCGGGTCTCTTCAGCCCGACGCGTCAGTGCTGCGAGGAGAAGACTTCCTGGAAGACCGTGAGCCTGGTGGTCGGCGCGGTGGCGCTCGACCAGTCCAGCGCCTGTTGTGTCTCGAACGAGCCGGCGAACGCCTCGGCGTGCTCCACGGTGTCCCACTCGAGCAGCACGCACACGTTCAACGGGTCCTCCGTCGCTCGCCAGATGTGCCCGCGGAGACAGCCCATGGCCTCGCGCCGGGCCTCGTCGTCCAGGTAGACCTGCTTGAGCATGTCGAAGTCACGGATCTCGTGTTCGATGAGTACCCACGCCATCGTCGTCGCCTTTCTCCGGGAGGCCGGTCCGCCTGAGTGTATCGGCTCGACCGGTGGGCGCGCTGAGGGGCCGGGGCAGCCGGCTCAGCGCCGTTCCCCGGCCGGCTCGAGGCCGAACGGCCGACGGAGCCCGGGATTGCGGGCGGCGCAGCCTGAGATCGCGCGCGACGGACCCGAGGCCGAGCGCGCGACGGAGCGGCGCGCCGATCCATCCGGCGGCCTGGTGGCCGCCGTCCCGTCCCCGCGTCTCGACAGGACCACGCCCGGGTACGTGACGTACGTGACGGCAGGCGCGCCGTGCGAGCAGAATGGGCGCGATGCGTGTCGTGGGAGAGGGGGAGGGCGCGTGGGTCACTCGTCGTTCGTAGTCAAGGAGTACGGTGCGCTGGCCGACCGTCTCGGGCGCGGGCCCGTCGCCATGGCGGAACCGAAGGACCCGGCGGCCCGGCGAGCGTGGCGTGACATCATGGCGACGCTGTTCACGCCCGAAGACGCGGCCTTGGCCGCCGTCATGCCGGTTCAGCCGATAGTCCCGGAGCGGCTGTGCGGTCGCACCGGCCTGGACGCTGAGACGCTGCGTGTGCGCCTCGACGCGATGGCCGACAGGGGCCTGGTGCTCGACCTGCGGGACGCCCGCACCGGTGAGGTGACGTACATGCTGGCGCCGCCGGTCGTCGGCTTCTTCGAGTTCTCGATGATGAGGCTGGACGACGGCCTCCCCAAGGCCCGGCTGGCGCGTGCCTACGAGGCGTATGTCCACAGGGACACGTCCTTCTTCGAAGAGCTGTCTCTGGGCACGGCGGTCGGACGCGCGCTCGTCCACGAGACGGCGCTCGCCGACGACCTCGTTTCCGAGGTGCTGGACTGGGAGCGGGTCACGGCCCTGGTGGAGCAGGCCCGCACGGTGGGCCTGACGAACTGCATGTGCCGACACGGCGCCCAGCACCTGGGCACGGTCTGCGAGGCGCCGCTGGAGACGTGCATGAGCCTGGGGACCGCCGCGGAGATGCTCGTCCGTCACGGCCTGGCCCGGCAGGTCAGCACTGCAGAAGGCCTCGATGTGCTGCACGCAGCGCGGGAGCGAGGCCTCGTGCACATCGGCGACAACGTGCAACGGGACGTTACGTACATCTGCAGCTGCTGCTCGTGCTGCTGCCACGAGCTTCGTTCGGCGCAGGTCGGCCTCCCGATGGTCCAGGGGAGCGGCTTCGAGCCCGTGGTGGACCAAGACGTCTGCAGTGGCTGTGGTCGCTGCGTGAGGGTCTGTCCCGTGCAGGCGATGTCGCTCGTCGCTCGCGGCCCCGCATCGCGCGATGCGGACGGAGACGGGTCCCGGCGGCGCCTTCTGGGCAGGATCGACCCGGGCCGCTGCCTGGGCTGTGCCGTGTGCGTGGGGTCGTGTCGCGACGGGGCGCTGGCGATGAGGCGGCGGACGGCGCCACCGCACGTGCCCGTGAACGCGATAGAGGTCGTCACGCGCCGCATGATCGAGCGCGGCCGGCTTGCTGATCTGCTGGTCGACGGGGCCGCGGGCAGGGGGCCCAGGTTCGTCCAGGGTGTGCTGGCCGCGGTGCTCGCTCTCCCGCCGGCCGAGCGCGTGCTGGCGCGCGAGCAGGTACGGTCGCGCTTCGTCGACTTCGTCCTCGCGCGACGATAGCCGGTCTGCGAGCGTCGCACCGTGACCGCGGCCTCGGACGAGAGCTTCGAGCAGAAGCTCCGCCGCGTTCTGGCGGAGCGCATCGAGATCGTCGAGTACGACCCGTCCTGGCCGGAGGTGTTCGCGGCCGAGGCCGCGCGGCTCCGGCCCTTTTTTCCGCCGGGCTGCATCCGGCGCCTCGAGCACATCGGCAGTACCGCCGTCCCCGGCCTGGCCGCCAAACCGGTGGTCGACATCTTGGTAGGGGTCGAGGACGTCGAGCCGGTGCGGAGCGAGGTGGCCCCTCGCATGGAGGCGGCCGGGTACGACTACTTCTGGCGGCCGACCAGCGGGGACGACGGCGGCCCGTTCTACCCGTGGTTCATCGGCAGGGACGTCGCCGGCCGGCGAGTCTCGCACATCCACGTGGTGACCCTGGACAACGCCGAGCAGTGGGACCGGGTCGCCTTTCGCGACCATCTCCGGGCGCATCCGGCCGTCGCCGCCGAGTACGCCGCGCTCAAACGCGAGCTGGCCTCGCGCCACGGCGGTGATCGCGAGGCGTACACGCAGGCGAAGACGGCATTCATCCTGCGCGTTACCGCGCTGGCCGTGCGGGAGGCGTCGTGACGACACGCTTGGCGCCCCTGAAGACCCGAGAAACAAGAATGGTGCCCCCAACGGAATTCGAATCCGTGCCGCCGGCTTGAAAGGCCGCACCTGCATGCCTCAGCGGCTGTCTCTGGCTGCGCTTTCGAGGCTGAGACTTAGGGACTGAGGGGCGTCGGCAGCGCCGATTGACGCCCGTTTGTCCATCGTTATCAGCGTCTGTGGCAACACGGAGGGCAACAGCTCAAGGAGCTACTGGGATGACCGCTGGACGGGGTCAACGGACTCTGGGCTCTATGGTCCCTGTCGATAGGGTCGCACCCAACGGTGAGCAGGCTTGGCTGTCGGCCACCGCTGGTCTAGCATGGCGCCCCAGCTGCTCCCTCAGATGCCCACCGGCTGCGTCGCCCGTGTGGTCCTCTCTGTCGGTAACATCAAGGAGTGTCGTTGTCAGTATCGTTCACGGGTCTCGCGTCAACTCGAGTCGAGAAGACCTGCGACGGGCGAGAGCGCTAGCATGACGCCCGCATCCAAGAGCAGTCCATGCGTCCCTCAGGGCTGCGCCTCAGGACCCCATGACTCAGGCCTCCCCAGTGAGAGTCTCGACCGGGTCGCGCGCGTCGCACAAGCTCTCTCGGACCCCATCCGCCTGCGGATGCTCGATCTCATGACGCGAGGCAGGGGCGACTGCGCGATGCCCGGGGCCTGTGTCCGTGGAATGCCCGGACCAGATATGCCGCTGGGCCTCTGCGTCTGCGAGTTCCAGGCGCAGTTGGGACTCGCCCAGTCGAGGGTCTCCTCCATGCACGGATACTCCGCGATGCAGGCCTGATCCTCAGCGAGACGCGCGGGAAGTGGAGTTTCTACACCGTCGATCGCGTGGCCGTCGACGAAGCCCTGTCGGCTTTTCGGGCGCTGTTCGACGTCTGATCGAGTGCGCAGCGCCTTCGCTTGGCGCTGTCTTCCCCCGGCACTGCCGTAGCCCGAAGGTCACCGGCCATCCGCATCTGCGGTAGCCGGCAGCACACCTCGTACTACTCAGCTGGTGCAATTGGCGCCCGAATCCGACAATGTGTATCGCTTCACTTGCCCCATCCCATTTTCTTGCTGTATCGTCCCCGGCCATGGCGGCATCGGCTCGCTTGCTGGCGTCCACTGACTGAGCGTTGCGACGGGACCGGCACGTCTGCTCACTCGTGCGCTGGCCTAATGAGGGGCCTCTGGGCCGGCCCGGGGGGGAAGGGAGAGCAGTGGAAGGAGTTCCAGGAGCAACGAGAGCACCCGGCGCGAGTTCCTGAAGAACGCCGGTGATCGCGGGGGCGTCAGCGGTCGCGCTGACGATCGGCGGCTCGCTCACCGATGGGACGCCTGTGGCGGCAGCCATCACGGGCACACCCAGAAACGACACGGTCCGCATGGTGCAGGACCTCCAGCGCGCACTCACCCGCCCCGTCGGGTCACGCCGCTGGGGGATGGTCATCGACCCACGGCGCTGCATCGGCTGTCACGCCTGCACCGTGGCCTGCATCGCGCAGAACGGGTTGCCGGTGGGCGTCACCTATCGCACCGTCCCCGAGGTCGAGTCCGGCTCGTACCCAGCGGTCGAGCGCTTCTTCATGCCGGCCAACTGCATGCAGTGCGAGAAAGCCCCGTGCATCAAGGCGGCGAACACCATCGTCAAGGGCTCCATGGCTCGCCGCCCGGACGGCATCGTGATCATCGATTACTCCCGCATGAAGGGCAAGAAGGTGTTCAAGGCGGCCGACAAGGCGTGCCCCTACGACAACGCCCTCTACTACGACGCAGGCCGCAGCTGGACAAGCGGCACGCCTGCCCTGCAGCCCTACGACAAGCGCGGCTCCCACGAATACGGCAAGACCTGGTCGAGGGCCAAGACCAAGGGCGCGACGCGCAAGTGCCACTTCTGCACGGAGCGCATCGACGCGGGCCTGCTGCCCGCGTGCGTGGCGACGTGCACAGGGCAGGCCATGCACTTCGGCGACCTGAGTGATTCGCAGAGCCTCGTGGCCGAGCTCGTGGCCGCCAGGACGACCCTGATCATCGAGAAGGGCGCGAGCACGGCGCCGCGCGTGATCTACGTCGACGATCCGTTGGAGGGGTCCGCCATGACCTGCTCCACGTGTCACGGCTGAGAGGAGGACCGATGCAGAACGACGATTCCCTGGACCTCCTCGAGACGGGCGTGTCCACGAGCGAGGCGCTGAGCGAGTCCACGAGCAAGCCCGCCGGCAAGTCCCGGCGTGAGTTCCTGTGCGCCGGCGGGCTCGTGATGGGTGCTGCCTTCCTCGGCAGTCGCTTCCTCACGGCCTCGCAGGCCGTGGCCGGTGAGGCGGGTGCGAACGTGACGCAGGCCGGCACGACCGCAGGCAACCCCATCCACACGGTGTGCCTGCAGTGCAACACCGGCTGCGGCATCAAGGTCACCGTGGACAAGGGCGTCGCGACCAAGATCGAGGGCAACCCGTACAGCCCCTGGACTATGGTCCCCGCGCTGCCCTACGCGACGCCGCTGGCTGAGGCCCTCCCCATCCAGGGCGCCCTCTGCCCCAAGGGGCAGGCCGGCCTCGAGACCGCGTATGACCCGTACCGCATCGTCAAGGTGCTCAAGCGCGCCGGCAAGCGCGGCGAGAACAAGTGGATCACGTCCCCTCGACCAGGCCGTGACGGAGGTCGTCGAGGGCGGCAGGCTGTTCACGTCCGTGCAGGGCGAGGAGCAGCGCCAGGTCACGGGTCTCCGTGGAGATCTGGGCACTGCGTGACAAGAAGGTGGCCTCGGACATGTCCGCCGCCGTGGACGCTATCCGCGCCAAGAAGCCGGAGGAGCGCGCCGCGGCCATCGCCGAGTTCAAGACGAAGTTCGCCGCCGACCTCGACAAGCTCATCGACCCGGACCACCCGGACTTCGGCCCCAAGAACAACCAGCTCGTCTTCGCCTGGGGTCGCCTGAAAGCCGGGCGCTCGGAACTCATCAAGCGCTTCGTGCAGGAGTCATTCGGCTCGACCAACGCCCACGGCCACACGACCGTCTGCCAGGGCTCGCTCTACTTCACCGGCATGGCGATGAGCGACCAGTTCACCGAGGGCAAGTTCACCGGCGGCTCCAAGGCCTACTGGCAGGCCGACACGAGCGACGTTGAGTTCCTGCTCGCCATCGGCTCCGCGTACCTGGAGGGCGGCTACGGGCCCTCGCATCACGCCCGTAAGCTGATGAAGAACCTCGTCGACGGCAAGCTTAAGATCGCCGTCGTCGACCCGAGGTTCTCGAAGATCGCCTCGAAGGCGGGAAGTGGGTGCCCATCAAGCCCGGCGCCGACGCGGCCCTGGCGCTCGGCGTGATCCGCTGGATCCTCGAGAACGACAAGCACGACAAGAAGTTCCTCGGTGCCGCGAACAAGGCCGCCGCGACCGCCGCGGGCGAGGGCTCCTACACCAACGCCGCCTGGCTCGTGAAGGACGACGGCAAGTTCCTGCGCGCCTCGAGATGGCCTGGCGGAGAAGGAGACCCGCGCGACCGCCGCCGGCGGCACCTGGGTCTTCGATACGTTCGTCGCCGTCAAGGATGGTGCTCCCGTCGCCCTCGACCCCAACGACACCAGCAAGGCGGTCGTGGGCGACCCGCTCTACAGCGGCACGATCGGCGGCAAGAACGTGAAGACCGTGCTGCAGACGGTGCTGGACACGGCCAAGCAGAAGACCATCGAAGAGTGGGCGGCCGTCTGCGGCATCGTAGCCGGCGACATCGTCGAGCTCGCCCAGGAGTTCACCTCCCACGGCAAGAAGGCCGTCGCCGACCTACACCGCGGCGTCGCGCAGCACACCAACGGCTTCTACAACGTGCTCGCCGTGTACACACTGAACACGCTGGTCGGCAACTGGGACCACCCGGCGGGCTCCTCAAGCTCACCACCTACACGTCGACGGCTCGAAGGACAACCAGCCCTTCGCACTCGGTAAGCTGCACTCTGGCCGCAAGCCGTTCGGCCTCAGCATCATCCGTCACAACACCAAGTACGAGGACAGCACGATCTTCGCGGGCTACCCCGCCAAACGCAACTGGTACCCCTTCGCCAGCGACGTCTACGAGGAGATCGTCCCCTCCATCGGCGACGCCTATCCCTACCCGGTGAAGGCGCTGATCACGTACATGGCCGCGGCCCCGTACTCGCTGCCGGGCGGCCAGACCAACATCGAGTCCTCTCCGACGTCGAGAAGCTGCCGCTGTACATCGCCAACGACACCAGCATCGGCGAGATGTCGATGTACGCGGACTACATCTTCCCCGACGTCTCGTACCTGGAGCGCTGGGAGTTCCACGGCAGTCACCCCTCCATCGGGGAGAAGGTGCAGCCGGTCCGCAATCCCGTCATCGCGCCGCTCACGGACGACGTGGCCGTCTACGGCGAGCAGCAGCCGAGCTCCCTCGAGGCGATGCTGCTCGGCTTCGCCGAGAAGCTGGCCTCCCGGGCTTCGGCCCGGACGGCTTCGGCACCGGTCTCGCCCTCACGCGCGGCGACGACTTCTATCTGCGCATGGTCGCCAACCTGGCGGCCGGCGACAAGACCGGTGAGGAGGCGCCCGACGCGGATGACGCCGAGCTCGCCATGTTCCTGGACGCGCGCAAGCACCTGCCCGCCACCGTCTTCGACGCGGCGCGCTGGCAGAAGATCGTCGGCGACACGTACTGGCGCAAGGTCGTCTACGTGCTCAACCGCGGCGGCCGCTTCCAGGACGTCGAGAAGGCGTACACCGGCGACGTCTTCAACAACAAGTACGGCAAGCTGGTCAACATGTACATCGAGAAGGCCGTGAGCACGAAGTCCGCGATCACGGGCAAGGCGTTCCTGCCAACGGCCTCGTACCTGCCCATCAGGAACGTACAGGACCAGGTCGTGGACGACTCGGCCGAGGGCTACGATCTGTCGCTCATCACCTTCCGCGACATCCTCATGACCAAGAGCCGGACGATCGTCGACTACTGGCTCACCGCGATCCTGCCCGAGAACTCTATCGTCCTCGGCGCGCAGGACGCCTCGCGCCTCGGCCTCAAGACGGGCGACAGCGTGCGCGTGACCTCCAAGTCGAACCCGACCGGGGAGTGGGACCTGGGCGCCGCCGGCACCAAGCCCATGGTCGGCAAGGTGAAGGTCGTGCAGGGCATGCGGCCCGGCATCGTCGGCTTCTGCCTCGGCTACGGCCACTGGGCCAATGGCGCCGGCAACGTGACGGTCAACGGCAGGCTCGTCAAGGGCGACAAGCGTCGCGCCACGGGCGTGCACGCCAATGCCGCCATGCGCCTCGACGACTACCTCAAGAACACCTGCATGCTGGACCCGGTGGGGGGCAGCGTCTCCTTCTACGACACCAAGGTGAAGCTCGTGAAGCAGAGCTGACGACCAGCTCTGCCGAAGAAGTGCGGGGGACGGCGCCACCGTCGCCGTCCCCCGCCACTCAGACGACCTGTCGCCGGTTTGCGGATTCCGGTGGCAGGTCGTCGCACTCCGCCTACTTGACGAGCAGGTAGACCCCGGCGAGCACGACGAGGGCCCCGCAGGCACGGCGCACCCAGCGCGTGACGCCCGAGCGACCGCCCCATGAGACGACCGTCTGGGCCCTCTGGGCGGCTGTGCCCGCCGCGACGATGACGCCGCAGTGACCGAGGGCGAACGCCCCGAGAAGGGCGACGGCGAGCCCGTAGTCTATCTCGGGCCTGCCCGAAGACGATCATTAGCAGCGGCGCCAAGAAGGCGAAGGAGCAGGGGCCGAGCCCGACACCGAACACGAGGCCCAGCCCCAGCGCGGCCGGCATGCCGCGGCGGTGGGTCGTCGATGGGAACGACGTCCAGCGGAGCGGCAGCAGGTCCATGAGGTAGAGGCCGAAGACGAAGAAGACCACGGCCACGGCGACGTTTCCGACTGGCGCCGAGGTCGCCGACCAGGCGGCCCAGCGAGGCGGTGATCAGGCCGATCAGCGCGATCGAGGCCAGGACGCCGAGCGAGAAGACGAGTGACAGCCTGAAGGCGCGCCTGGTCGAGGCGTCTTCCTGCGTGGAGATGAAGCCGACGATCGAGGGGCACACTGGCCAGGTGGCACGGGCTGAAGACGATGCTGACGACGCCCCAGGCAAAGGCCGCGAGCAGGGCCCAGCCGAGCGACTCGCTGAGGCCGTTGCTCAGGCTGGTGAGGACCTGCTCGAGCATGGCTCGACGCTACTGCGTCGTGACCTTCTCGAGGCCGTGCTCGATGAGCAGCGCCTCGATCGTCTCCTGAGGATAGAAGCCGGTGTGCCGGTGGAACTCGGCGCCCTTTTCGTCGAGGAAGACCTGGGTGGGGATATACTGGATGCCGTATGCCGCGCCGGTGCGTCGTCTTCCCAGACGTCGTAGAAGACGACCTCACCTGGTCGCCGAAGGTCTGCTGCGATGCCGTCCATGACCGGGCGCATCTCCTTGCAGGGGATGCACGTGTCGGAGCCGAGTTCGACGAACGTCACCTTCGCTGTGGCGCTCGGGCGCCGGGTGCGGCGAGGGTACGGCGGAGGAGCCGGCTGCGCCCGCGCTCCGCCGCACCCCGTGAGCGCGACGACGCCGAGCCAGGAGACAGTGCAGCGCAAGAGGACGAAGCAGGCCGCGTGCGCGCCGCGCGAGTCATCCCTGAGCGGCCAGCGCCGTCGTGATCATCGAGCTGACCTCGGACTGCGACGGCACCTTGCCGCTCATCACGACCTCGCCGTCGATGACGAGGGCGGGCGTGGACATCACGCCGTAGGCCATGATCGTGGGGAAGTCCTCGACTTTGACGAGCTCGGCGTCGGCCATGCCGAGGTCGCGCAGGGCCGCCTCGGTGATCGCCATCAGCTTCTGGCAGTTGGCGCAGCCTGAGCCAAGGATCTCGAGCTCACGTGCAACTCTCCTTCTTGTAGTGGTCATGACGCGTTGCGTCGCGCCGGCTTGTTCGCCGCCGTCGCGCAGGCGCTGGCGGCTTGCTGGGGGTCGCCGGGGCAGTCGCGCAGGCGCTGTACGTAGTCGAGGAAGCCCTTGAGGTCGCCGTCGAAGCGCTCCCAGTCGATGGAGTAGTAGGTGCGCGTGCCCTCGTTGCGCATACGCAGCAGGCCGGCATCGCGCAGAAGTGCGAGGTGGTGCGAGACCAGCGGCTGGCTTTGATCGAGCGGCCCCGTCATCTCGCAGACGCAGCGCTCGCCGCCCAGCAGGAACTCGACGATCTGCGCGCGTATGGGGTTGCAGAACGACTTGAAGAACGGGACGAAGTCGACGATGCTGCCGGCCTCTGCGGGGTCTTTGGCGATCTTCATATCAGCTCCTCGGTGGGTCGCAGGCGACCTCGTTGGCACCGGCGGCGACCGCCGCCGGCACAGGTTCGTCGGTCATGCCCCAGTACTTGCTGCCGAGCCAGAGCGCCACGCTCACAAGGCCGATGAGCACCGGCACCTCGACGAGCGGGCCGATGACGCTCGCGAACGCCTCGCCTGAGTTGAGGCCGAAGACGGCGATGCTGACCGCGATCGCGAGCTCGAAGTTGTTGCTCGCGGCGGTGAAGCACAGGGTCGCCGTCTTCGAGTAGTCGGCGCCGATGCGACGGCCCATGAAGAAGCTCACGAAGAACATGATCACGAAGTACAGGGACAGCGGGATGGCGATGAGGAGCACGTCCAGGGGCAGCTCGACGATGAGGTCGCCCTTGAGGCTGAACATCACGAAGATCGTGAACAGCAGGGCGATCAGCGTGAGCGGGCTGATCCGCGGGATGAACTTGTGCTCGTACCAGTCGCGGCCCTTGGTCTTGAGCCCGATGTAGCGGCTGACCATGCCGGCGATGAACGGGATGCCGAGGTAGATGAAGACGCTCTTGGCGATCTGCCCGATGGTGATGTCGACGGCCACGCCCTCGAGGCCGAAGAGCGGCGGCAGCTTGGTCACGAACACCCAGGCGAACACGCTGTAGAAGAGCACCTGGAAGACGCTGTTGAAGGCCACGAGGCCGGCGGCGTACTCGGTGTCGCCCTTGGCCAGCTGGTTCCAGACGATCACCATGGCGATGCAGCGCGCCAGGCCCATCATGATGAGCCCGACCATGTACTCGGGGTAGTTGTGCAGGAAGATGATCGCCAGGAAGAACATCACGAACGGCCCGATGAGCCAGTTCTGGACGAGCGAGAGGCCGAGTATCTTGTAGTCGCGGAAGACGTCCCCGAGCTCCTCGTAGCGCACCTTGGCGAGCGGCGGATACATCATCACGATGAGGCCGATGGCGATGGGGATGTTGGTGGTGCCCACCGTCCAGCGGTCGATGAACTCGGGCACGGAGACGAACGCCCAGCCGACGCCGACGCCGATGAACATCGCGAGGAAGATCCACAGCGTCAGGTAGCGGTCGAGGAACGAGAGGCGCGTTGTCGCGGTTTCGGCCATTGGCTGACTCCTCCTCGAAGCGTGTGCATGTCCTGGGTGCCTGACCACGAGGCTACATTGACATCCGTTGATGGTCAAGCTAAGTTGATATAAACGTTTCCCTATGAAATCCCAGGAGGTCGTCGTGACGCTCGTGCAAGTGTTCGACCCTGCCATGTGCTGCTCGACCGGGGTCTGCGGACCTTCGGTCGACCCGCAGCTCGTGCGCTTCGCCGCCGACCTCGACTGGCTGAAGGGCCAGGGGGTCTCGGTCGAGCGCTTCAACCTCGCCCAGGAGCCGCGCGCGTTCGCCGAGAACGCCGCCGTCAAGGACGCCCTCGAGGTCACGGGCGAGGCCGCACTGCCGCTCGTGGAGGTGGACGGCGAGGTCAAGAGCCGCGGCGTGTACCCGTCGCGCGACGAGCTCGCCCTGTGGGCCGGCGTCGCAGCGCCCGCCGCGAGCCTCTTCACCGACGAGGTCGCCGAGCTGGTGGCCATCGGCGCCGCCATCGCGTCCAACTGCGAGCCCTGCTTCAAGTTCCACTATGCGGCGGCGCGCAAGCTCGGCGTGTCGCGAGAGGACATGGCCTCCGCCGTCACCATGGCTCAGCGCGTCAAGGACACGCCTGCCCAGTCGATCCTCATGCTCGCCGACCGCATCCTCAAGCCCGGAGCCGAGGGCGACGAGGCCGATGGCCGAAGCGCCGCAGGCGGCGGCCAGGCTCCTGCTGTGGCGGAGCACCGACAGAGGCCAAGGCCGGCGGATGCTGCTAGCAGCCAGGGCAACACGATGATCGACCGATCCCACGCCGATCCTCTTCTTCACCGGCAAGGGCGGCGCCGGCAAGACGACGACCGCCTGCGCCACCGCCATCGCCCTCGCCGACGCCGGCAGTCGCGTGCTCCTGGTCAGCACCGACCCGGCCTCGAACCTCGACGAGGTGCTCGGTGTCGAGCTCTCCGGGGCGCCGGAAGGCGTCCCGTTCGTGCCGCGCTTGTCGGCCCTCAACATCGATCCGGAGGCGGCCGCCCGCGACTACCGCGAGCGCGTCGTCGGCCCCTATCGCGGCGTACTGCCGGAGGCTGCGGTGGCGAGCATCGAGGAGCAGCTCTCCGGAGCCTGCACGATGGAGATCGCCGCGTTCGATGAGTTCTCCAAGCTGCTCGGGGACGAGGCCGCGACGGAGGCGTTCGACTACGTGGTCTTCGACGCCGCGCCGACCGGGCACACGCTGCGCCTGCTGGAGCTGCCGGCGGCATGGTCCGACTTCATCGAGACGAACGTGGGCGGCACATCGTGTCTGGGTCCGCTCGCCGGGCTGGAGGCGCAGAAGGAGCTCTACGCCGCCACCAACGCCGCGCTGCGCGACGCGGCGAGGACGACCCTCGTCCTGGTGGCTCGACCGGAGGCTTCCTCACTGCGTGAAGCCGAGCGCACCCGCGGTGAACTGGCGCAGCTCGGAATCGGCAATGTCCGGCTGATCGTCAACGGGGTGTTTCGGGCCACTGACCCAGGCGATGCGACGGCGCTCGCGATGCAAGCTCGCGGCGAGGCAGCGCTCGAGGGCATGCCCGGGGCCCTTCGCGGACTTGAGCGCGTCGGAGGTCCCGCTCCTCCCTACGGCCTCGTCGGCGTCGATGCGCTGAGGAGCATGAGCGGTCGCGCTCCCTTCGACGTGGCCGCGGACGCGGCCGACTCGGATGGCTTTGCGGCCGGCGGCCTCGCGGACCTCGTTGGAGCAGATCGCTGCTCAGGGCAAAGGCGTGGTCATGACGATGGGCAAGGGCGGCGTGGGCAAGACGACCGTCGCGGCTCGCATCGCGACGATGCTCGCCCAGCGGGGGTTTGGCGTCACGCTGACGACGACTGATCCGGCGGCGCACGTCGAAGCGGCCCTCGGCGAGAGGCCGGAGACGCTCCGCGTGACGCGCATCGATCCCGCTCTCGAGACGCAGCGCTACACCGAAGAGGTGGTCGCCACCGCGGGCGAAGGCCTCGACGCCCAAGGGCCTTGCGCTCCTCGAAGAGGACCTGCGCTCGCCGTGCACCGAGGAGATCGCGGTGTTCCGGGCCTTCGCCGAGACGGTCGCGCAGGGCAGGGAGCAGTTCGTCGTCATCGACACGGCGCCGACCGGCCACACGCTGCTCCTGCTCGACGCTGCCGAGGCGTACCACCGCGAGGTGCTGCGCAAGTCCAGCGGCAGCCCGGAGGCGGTCCAGCACCTGCTGCCGCGCCTGCGAGACCCGTCCTTCACGAGCGTGGTCCTGGTCACGCTTCCGGAGGCCACCCCGATCCACGAGGCGATGCAGCTCGAGCGCGGACCTGGCCCGCGCCGGCATCAAGCCCTTCTCCTGGGTCGTGAATCAGAGCCTGACGCCACTCGAGGTCAGTGACCCGGTCCTGGTCTCGAGGCGTTCCCACGAGGGCACTCATCTGCGCGAGCTTGTGGCTCACGCCGAGCGCATCGTCCTGGAGCCTTGGGCATCCCCGACCTCGCGACGTAGTACGGCAGAGGCCGCGACCCCGCTCTGAGCGGGCCTGGCTGTCACCCCCACGTTGACCCCTGAGAGGTAGACCCCGTGAAGACCATCCAGATCGAGCAGCCGTTCGCCGTCTTCTCCGACGTGCACGGCAACCTGCCCGGACTCGAGGCGATCCTCGCCGATATCGCGCGGCGCGAGGTGCCGGCGACCATCTCGCCTCGGCGACCTGGTCGGCTACGGACCCTCCCCGAACGAGGTCGCCCTGCTTGTCCGCGACCGCGGCATCCCCTCGCTGATGGGCAACTACGACCAAGGGCATCGGCTTCGAACTCGGCGACTGCGGCTGCGTCTACAAGACCGACGAGCAGCGCGCCGAAGGAGCCGCCTCGCTCGCCTGGACGCAGGAGGCGGTGACCGACGAGGTCAAGGCGTATCTGCGCACGCTCGAGGACCACTTCACGCTCGAGACGTCGGCGCGGCGAACTGCTCGCCGTGCACGGCAGCCCGCGGCGCATCAACGAGTACCTCTTCGAGGACCGGCCGGAGTACGCCATGGTGCGCATGGCCGACGAGTATCCCTACCCGGCGATCTTCTTCGGCCACACGCACGTGCCCTACGCGCGGCTGGTGGGCGAGACGACCTTCGTGAACGTTGGCAGCGGCGGCCGGCCCAAGGACGGCGACTGGCGCGTGTGCTACGCGTCGTCGATCCCGCACGGCTGGGACGCCCGGCTTCGTCGAGTTCGTGCGCGTGCCCTACGACTACGAGAGGTTGAGCGGGAGCTGGCCGCGACGCCGTTGATCACGAGCTTCGCGGGTCCGCCACCCGCGGTCGAAGGGGTGACCGGTCATGAGTGAGCACGCCCTCGAGGGTGAGCACGTCCAGGGAGCATCCACTCTGGCAGAAGGAGGACAGCAGATGGAGGCGCAGCGCCCCGGGCTTGTCATGTGCGTCTGCACCGGCAAGTGCCCCGGTTTCGAGCAGCTGGACATCTGGGACTTCATCAACCAGGTGCGGGTGGAGCTGCCGGTCGAGTTCGGGATGATCCATCCGCAGCTGTGCGAGGAGGACGGCGACCGCTTTCTGGCCGACCTCCTTCTCGCCGGGCGCCCGCTGGTCATCGCGGGATGCGCCCCGAACATGCAGTACAAGCTGTTCCGCGATGCTTTTGCCGAGCGAGGCATGGACATCAAGAAGGACATGGTCCCACTCGACATCCGTGACATGCCGACCGACCAGGCAGTGAAGAAGGTCGCCGACGCGCTGCACAGCATGGGGGTCGAGGGCGATGTCTGAGAACACGTTCATGGGAGTGGCGCGGGAGAGCATCCCCTGGGCGCCCCTCATCGACTACGAGAAGTGCGACTTCTGCATGGAGTGCGACGAGTTCTGTCCCCACCGGGTCTTTGAGCGCCGGGAAGGCGACGTCAAGCTGGTGGTCGCCAATCCGAACAACTGCGTGGTGTTCTGCCGCGCCTGCTCGAAGACCTGTGGCCCCGATGCCATCACGTTCCCCGACAAGCCCGAGACGATCAAGCTGATCAAGGAGCTGCGCAAGGCGGAAGGCGGGCCGACATGAGCTACGCCGTCCTTGCCTGCAACGGCGTGGACAAGATGGAGGGTGCGCTGGCGCGGGAGGTGGGGCTTCAGGTCGCTGAGGCGACGGGGGCAGACATCATCTGTCCGGTCCTCCTCAATCGCGCCCCGGACCACTACGAGAAAGCGCTCGGCGAGGACGCCCTGATCGTCGTCGACGGCTGTGGCACGAGGTGTGCCTCGAAGCTCGCCGCCGCGGTGGGGGCCAAGCCGAAGCAGAAGGTCCTCGTCTCGAAGCTCGTGAAGGCGTCCGGAGAGCATCTCCAGGCTTCACTGCGCCTCGGGCCCGACGGGACGGCGCTCGCCGAGCGCATCGTGGCGGACGTCGTCGCAGCCTTGGACGCATCGGGACACCAGGCGACGCCGGCTGCATGGGAGGCGCCGACAGACTTCTTCGTCGTCGTCTTCAACAAGTTCGAATTCCACATCCCCACACAGGGTTACTGGTTCAGCGAGAACGACACCTGGGCCCGCCAGATGGGGAACCGGGCACGAGTCGGCATCTCCGACTACCTGCAGCAGCAACTCACCGACATCCTGTACTTCAACCCGCCGGAGCTCGGGACGCTGGTGGAGCAGTTCGGGGAGCTGGGGGAGGTCGAATCGTCGAAGGCGATCTTCGAGATCATCGCGCCGGTGAGCGGCACTGTCGTGGCGGTCAATGAGACGGTGGTGGGAGAGAGCCCTGAGCTCGTCAATGCGGATCCCTACGGCGAAGGGTGGCTCGTCGAGGTCGAGTTGAGCGCCTGGGCGGAGGAGAGCGAGCTGCTCCTGGACGGGCCCGCCTACCGCGACACAGTCGGACCCAAGGCTGCGGACTATTGACGGGTTGAGAGAGGTCGGTCATATGGAAAGCGAAGCAGGCAAGAACCCCGTTCTCGTCATACCGTGCAGCGGGATCGGCAAGGTGCAGGGCCTCCTCAGCAGGGAGGCGACCTACCTTGCGACGGACGAAGTGGCCACGGGCGTGACCGACACGCTGTGTCTGGCCTTGCTGGTCAAGGGCGATGCGGACGCGGTGGCCAGGGTCCGGACGCACGAGTGCATCACCATCGACGGTTGCGCAAAGGCCTGTGCCAGGAAGAACACGGAGATCGCCGGCGGACGGGTCGCCAAGGCGGTGCAGGTCGCGGCCGCGCTGAAGAACCACCGCGGGGTGCAGCCGGGCACGTCAGAGATCCTGACGGTCGACGGCTGGTCCGTCGCCCGGGAGATCGCCGAAACGGTCGCCGTCGATGCCGAACGTCTGCAGGCCGGCGACGAGGTGGCCCCATGAGTGACCCGGCGAGCGCCGACACCATCAAGGTCGGCATCATCTCCTGCAGTGGTGAGGAGATCCCCGAGGGCACCATCTCGCGCCTCGCGACGCTCCGCGTCCTTCGGACGCTGCGCCCAGAGGCGAGCGTGACGATCTGCCTGCCCCTGTTCCTCGCCGGAGAGGGAGGCGAGCGCAACTTCGCCAAGACCCACCCGACGATCACCGTCGATGGCTGCGATAAGCAGTGCGCCAGGTGGGGCACCGAGAAGTACAGCGGGCCGGTGGCCCGCGCGCTGGTGGTCTCGGACATGCTGGGGACCGACTCTGCCGACTGTCAACGATCGACGCGATCGCCCGGCCACGCGGACGAGGAGGCCGTGCGCGTCGTCTCCGAGAAGATCGTGTGCGCCCTCGACGAGGTCCTCCAGGAGCAGGGCACGGCATCACGCGGTGGGGACGACGGATAAGTCGAAGCGCGATTTGACCGCGAACGAGGAGCCTCGCGCATGGACACGCTGACCACCTTCACCGACCGCAAGGAGTTCGAGCGGGCGATCGCACTGCTCCGGCGCCTGCGGATCGACCACCAGGTCGTCTCGCCGGATCCCGCCTACAGTGCCGTGGGCTCTCCCGCTCTGGTGCTCTCTCCCGAAGACAGGGCGGCGTTTCTGGACGGGGGCGGCGTCGACCTTGTCAACGCCGGCTGGGTGGACTACCGGCTTCCTCCAGAGGACGTGCCGCAAGCGGAGCCGCGCGAGTTCGTCGAGGACATGGTCGGCAGGGTCGCCATCGTCGTGCTCGCGACCTGCATCGCAGACGCGGCCCGGCTGCGCCTCATTGCGCACTTCTCCGGGGACGTGGCGGAGGCCTTGCCGTACCTCAACGGCGAGTTCCTTCAAGGCTCCTACGTGCCCGCGATGCCCGTCTTCACCTACATGGACGGCCACCGCATGGTCTCGCTGTTCCGCGACCGCATCGGCATCGCCAAGGCCGACGACATCGTCGACGCCTGGGCGAGCCTGGAGCGCGTCCGCTGCCTCGTCAACGACGTCTGGGCGCGGCGCGCGCAGATCACACCCTCGACGGAGACGCGACGCCGGCCACCGGCCCTGGAGATCTACAAGCGTCTGCCGGGCACCAACTGCAAGGACTGCGGCGAAGCCACGTGCATGGCCTTCGCCTGGGCGGTGTGGCGCGGCGACGCCGAGCCGCGTGAGTGCCTTCCAGTCTTCGTGGGTGAGCGCGCCGATCTCAAGGATGCGCTGCTCGCCATCTGCGCCGGACTCGGGCTGGCGGAGGACGACACGTGATGGCGGTCGCTACCATCACGGTGTCGTCCCCGGTCTTCTGAGCCAGCCGGCAGCGGAGGCCTCCACGATTCATGCACTTGTGTTTATGAACTGCGGGGTAGATAATCAGCAAATGTTGATGAACTAAGCCGCAGTGTGCGCCTCGAGATGGCGCTGCGAACCGGTCCTCGACCTCGTCACGTGAGCGTCTTCCAAGGAGGAGTGTCATGACCACGCCGTACGCGCCGCCCGAGTGGGCCTTCGAGTTTCATGGCCACCGCTGCCCGTTCATGCCGATCGGGTACCGCATGGGCAGGCTCGCCATGCAGCGCCTCGGCGTCGAACGCGAGAAGGACCACGGCTTCTACGTGGTCGCCGAGCTCGGCGAGGGCCATCCCCAGACCTGCATGATGGACGGCATCCAGGCAGCCACCGGCGCCACCTACGGCAAGCTGCTGCTCTCACGCACCTTCTGGGGCAAGCTGGCGGCCGTGTTCGCCCATCCCGAGAAGGGCGCGGTGCGCTACGCGCTCAACGCCGACTTCATGGACGAGATGGGCAAGCACGAGTTCTTCGCCTACCGCAAACGCGGCATCGAGCCCTCCGAGACACCCGCGGAGATCACCGAGGACCTGGTGGCATGGATCGCCGAGCTGCCCGACCAGACGGTCTTCAAGGTCGAGGACATGCCGGGCTACGTCTACACGCCGGTGAAGGGCTCGTTCAACAAGACCAGGTGCTCGAGCTGCGGCGAGTACGTCTTCGACCGCTACGTGCGCACCAAGGACGGCGCGCCTGTCTGCATCCCGTGCTCGGGGTACGAACCCGCGCCGCAGCGGAAGTAGAGGGGAGGCACCGATGAAGGATCCGACCGTTGTCGCAGGCGCCGGCGAGGCTGCCGCAGCGCCCGACCTGCAGACTATCGCCGACGAGATGGAGCAAACCATCGGGCTCGACGGTGCACCGGTGGCCGTGTTCCTGCTAGCTCCCGGGGCCGACATGTCGCCGTTCGCCGGTTGGGAAGCGGTGGAACGCCATCGCTACTGCCAGGCCCTGATGAAGGCGCGCGCCGGCGAGTGCGTCATCCTCGAGCCCGAGGAGCTGGCCTGCCCGGCGGCGGCCCGCGCCTTTGGCTTCAAGCCGTTGCCGCCGGCTCTGCAGACGGGCAAGGGCCTGGTCGGCTTCGGCATCGTCGCCAAACCTGAGAGCGGCGCCACCATGTTTGACGGCATGAGCTGCCTCGAGCCGGGCACGGTGGCGCGCCTTGCGCTCTGCCCGCTGGCCGAGGCGCCGGCGCTGCCGGACGTGGTCGTTGTGGAAGGTCCTCCGGAGCAGCTCATGTGGCTGCTGCTGGCCGAGGTGAACCTGCGCGGCGGCGAACGTCTCACCGGCAGCACCGCCGTGCTGCAGGCGACCTGCGTCGACGCCACCGTCATCCCGCACCTCGAGCAGCGCCTGAACTTCACGATGGGCTGCTACGGCTGCCGCGAAGCCACCGACATGGCGCCCGCCGAGACGGTCGTCGGCTTCCCTGGCTCTCGCCTCATGCAGCTCGTCGACAGCCTCGCCTTCCTCGGCGTCAAGGCGATTCCACGCTCGCGCGCCAAGCACGCCCACGAGGCACTCGTCAGTGGGTGCGCACCGAACGCTGACGCGCCGTCACCCTTCAGTCGGCGGGCAGAGTGACGCCGTCTCAATCCGCTTCCATCGTCCACCCATTCTCCGTCCAGAGGAGTCACCATGCTTGATAAGGACCTGCTCGACCTCGGCCTCAGGTTCCACGGCCACAGGTGCCCGGCCATGCCCATGGGCCTGCGCGCCGGCGTCGCCGCAATGGAGGCCCTCGGCGTCGAGCGCGCGCCCGACGGCCAGCTCGTCGCCCTCGTCGAGATCGACGAGGACCACTGCGCCACCTGCTTCGCCGATGGTATCCAGGTCGCCACCGGCTGCACCTTCGGCAAGGGCAACATCCGTCGCCTCGGCTACGGCAAGTTCGGCCTCACACTGGTCGACAAGCGCACGCAGCGCGCCGTGCGCGTCGTGCCCAAGGGCAGCGTGATGATGAAGAACCGCGAGTCCGAGTTCATGAAGCTCCGCAGCTCCGGCATGCCGGCCTCGCAGATCCCCTCCGAACTCGTCGCCCCGCTGATCGCCAACGTCTCCTCGGCCCCCGACGCGGCGATCCTCGACGTCGGCGAGGTCAGCGCCTACGAGTGGCATGACGGACCGCACACCTTCGAGGCCTTCCTCTGCCCCGAGTGCGGTGAGATGGTCGTCGAGCGCAATGCGCGCGTCAAGGGCGGCGTCGCCGTCTGCCGTCCCTGCGCCGAGCGTTAGGCCGCGGGGGAAGGTGCGCACATGACGAGCACCTACCTCATCGCCGCGCTCGTGACGCTCGCCTTCACGATCGTGCTCACCGTGGCCGGTCTCGGCGCGGCCTTCATCCTGGTGCCGGTCTACCTGGCTCTAGGAGTGGAGTTGCACTCGGCGCAGGCCACAGCGCTGCTACTCAACGCCATCGCCATGGCCTTCGCCTGCGCGCGCTACATCCCGGCGAAGCTGGTCGACTTCCGTATCGCCATCCCCATCGTCATCGTGGCTACGATCGTCTCGCCGCTCGGGGCCTACACCAGCTCCTTTGTGCCGGTAACGACGCTGAAGTGGATGTTCATCGGCTTCCTCGTCTTCGCCGGGGCGATGATGCTCTTCTACAGGCCCAAGCCGCACGAGGTGGCCGGCCGGGGCGAGGTCGTCGGCGTGGGCTTGGGTGTCGGCGGCGCGGCCGGCTCCTCGGCGGCATGCTGGCGTCGGCGCGGCAACTTCAGCGTCCCCGCGCTCGTGCGGCTCGGACTCGACCCAAACGCGCCTCCGGCACCACCGCGTTGCTGGTATTCGCCTCGTTCACGGGCTTCCTCGGCCAGGCCTCAGTCGCCACCATCGACCTCACACTGCTCGGCTGGACCGCCGCCGCCGCGATCATCGGTGCCCTGATCGGCTCGTGGCTCATGCACCGCAAGCTCCAGGCGGCGCAGGTGAAGACGTCCATCGGCGTGCTGCTCTTCTTCATCGCTGCGACGATGGCGTGGCAACTGCTGGCGTGACCAGACCAACTGGAACAGCCACGGTGGCTGGACAGGACAGTGCGACGAGCAGGGAGGCGACCATGCAAGCGCGAGCAGAGATCGATCCCGGCACCTGCGGCTTCACGGCGGTGGTGACCGCCACGGTAGAGGGAGGGCGCAAGGCGACTTTACCGTCGAATCGCAGTGTGAGCACGTGGCGGCGCTCGCCGCCGCACTGGCGGCACACGAGGCCTTCGACGCCTACGCTGAGATGGACTGGCGTACCGAGAGCACGCTCCACACCCTGGCCAGGGAGAGCCTCAACGAGTCCTACCCCTGGTGCCCGGTCCCCCTGGGCCTGCTCAAGGCGATGCAGGTCGCCGCCGGCCTCAGCCTGTCCGACTCGATAACTCTCACGGTGACGCCCGGGGAGGACTCCGTCGCGACGACGTGACCGTCCACAAGACGGACGCCCGACCACCGGCCCCTCCAACACGGCCGTCGAGGGAAGACTCCGATGGCCGATGCTTTGCAGTCGGACCCTACGTAAATCTTGCGCCGCGCCGCTCCCGATGGAGCGCCCATCTATCTCGAGCACCGCGCCGCAGTGACCGCCCTGCCGCGATGGCCGGCTGAGCATCAGTCAACGGCAGCTGTCGCGCTCCGAGAGGCACCTCACCCGCAGCAGCCCCCGCCGCCGGATGCCTGAGGTTCGCGCGCGGCGGCAACGCTGTCCGCCACGAGCACGGGCTTGACGCCGGCCTTCTCGACCGTCTTCTGGATGTCGGGATTCGCGACGGCCTCGGGGTCAAAGGAGACCCTCAGCTGGCTGGTGAAGGGGTTGAGCACATAGCTCTCCACGCCGCGCAGCTTCTTCAGCCGCTTCTCGACGATCGACCCCTCGCACGAACAGCTCATGCCTGTGAGCTTGAAGGTCACGTTCTCCATGGTTCGGCTCCTTCTCGTTTCAGGACGCTTGTTCGAGCGTGGCGGCGTCGCGTGACGCCTCGCGCGGCGGAGTGGTGGACAGCCTGCTCCTCCAGCGGAGCAGCAGGACCGCGTTGAAGATCACGAAGAGCGCGCTGCCTTCGTTGAGCAGCAGACCCGAGACCAGGCCCAGGTAGCCGGCGAGCGCGGCCGCGACCATGAAGGCCACATTGATCAGCGAGATCCAGATGTTCTGGCGGATCTCGTGCGCACGGCCCTCGCACTCAGCTCGCGCAAGAGGCGATCTTCGAGAGGTCGTCGGACATGAGGACGACGTCGCCCGGCTCGACGGCGACGTCCGAACCCGCTGCGCCCATAGCGATGCCGACGTTGGCGACCGCCATCGCCGGGGCGTCGTTGATGCCGTCGCCGACCATCGCCACCGAGCCGTGTTTCTCCCGCAGGGCCTTGAACAGGTCCACCTTGTCGGTGGGCAACAGGGCGGCGTGGTACTCGTCGATGCCGATCTGAGTGGCGATGACACGGGCGCTGCGCTCGTCGTCCCCGGTCAGCATGATGGTCGTGATCCCCGAGCGCCTCAGCAGCGCGATGACGTCCCGGGCGCCCGGCCTGACGGTGTCGGCGATGGCGAGCAGCCCGATCACCCGCGCGTCCTCGCTGACCGCGACCACGGTCTTGGCTTGTCCTTTAGGCGGCGACGTCGGCCTCGACCGCGGAGAGCGCGACCTCCGCCCCCGCAGGAACCTGGCGTTGCCGACCATGTAACGGCGGCCGTCCACCAGCGCCGTGACCCCGAGTCCCTACATCTCCTCTAAGCCGTCCACTGCCGGCGCCGGCCCGTCTGCCGACTCCCTGCACCTGCGCGTGACCGCGGCGGCGAGCGGGTGCCGGAGCGAGATCGATCGCGCCGGCAACGCGCAGCAGGTGCGCGAGCGAGGCGCCGCCCACGGGCACCACGTCGGTGACCTCGGGCCGGCCGATGGTCACTCCCCGTCTTGTCGAAGGCGATGGCCTTCACCTTGTCGACGGCCTCCAGGTAGGCGCCGCCCTTGAACACCGTGCCGTGATGGGCTGCGTTCGCCATCGCCGAGACCACCGCAGTGGGCACGGAGAGCGCGAGCCCGCAGGAGCAGGAGACGACGAAGACGACGAGCCCGCGCAGGATGAACGTGTGCCAGTCGGCGCCGAAGAAGAGCCGGCGTGACCACGGCGACCAGCACGCCGAGGACGAACATCGCCGGCGTGTAGTACTGGGTGAAGTTGTCGGAGAACGTCTGGTAAGGAGGTCTTCCGAGCCTGGGCCTCCTTTACAAACATGATGATCTTCGGGAGCATCGTCTCCGCCGCGGGCTTGTCGACCGCGACCTCGAGCGAGCCGTTCTGGTTCACGGTCCCGGCGCAGACGTTCTGACCGGACTTCTTGGGCACCGGGACGGACTGACCCGGCCTCATGCCCGGGTTGTCGACGTAGGACGAGCCCTCGGCGACAGCGCCGTCTTCATGGATGCGCTCCCCCGGCCTTTCGACCACGATGTCGCCGACGCGGATCCTCCCGCTGGCCAGCAGATCATCTCCCGGAGCTGTCCACGCGCACGAGCGCCTCCTTAGGCATGAGCGCGATGAGCGAGCTGATGGTTCCGCCCGTTTTCATCGACGGCGAACGTTCGAGCACGTCGCCGAGGGAGTAGACGAAGATGAGGATGGGCAGCCTCCTCGCCTCATGCCGAGGATCATGGCGCCAGCAGAGCCGATCAGCATGCCGGAGCAGGTGGATGGTCGGCGTCAGGTTGAGCAGGGCGAGAAGATGGCCTTGCGTGCCGGGGTAGTAGACGCCGACGAGGACCGCGAGGAGGCAGACCGAAGTTGGACAATCACGGCGATGCGTCCAGCAGGAAGCGGAGCGCCACGGCCACGAGGATGAGGATGCCGGTGCCGTACAGGGGCGAACTGTGCCGCTTGCGCCACCAGGCGCTGCGCCGCTTCTGGCCTCTGACCAGTGAGGCGCTCAGGCCGGCTGCCGAGACCGACCTCATAACGTCCTGCTTGGTCGGCTGACTCACGTCGTAGGTGACCCTGGCACGTCCCGTCACCGCATCGACGGCACAGCTCGTCACGCCGCTCAGGCAGCCCAGCCCCCGCTCCAGGGCTTCTGCCTCGCAGGCGCAGTCCATGCCCTCAACGTGAATATCGATCGTCTCCGTGTTCCGCGACCTCGCCGCCCACTGCCGTCCGCGCTCCCCCGCATGACGACTCCCCCTGCGACAGCCGCGGCTCTAGAACCGCCTAAGCGTGCCGGCCGCGGCCTCGAGCGCTTCGCGGTGGAGACGGTAGTAGACCCAGAGCCCCTCCTTGCGGGCGCTCACGAGTCCAGCGACACAAGGCGACGCATGTGGGCGAGATGGTCGAGGGTCAGGTGCAGAGAATCCGAGATGCAGCAGGCGCACACTTCGGCGGCGCAGCAGCTGGAGCCGCGTGTAGTCGGCCTTCTCGCCGCAGTTCTCTCGGCCCAGCGCTCGTTCGCCTCGGCCTCGGAAAGCATGGCAGATCTCCTGCGCGGCGCCGAGGCGAGGGCACGGAATACCCCGTCCACGGAGCTGTCGAGCGTCTCGATCGTCGTGCCCATGCCGGCCCAGGACCAGTCCGATAAACGTGAAACTAGTGTAGGGCCGGCACTAGTTCGAAGTCAATCAAACTAACGCTAGCCCCACAAGAGCGAGGCCCGGCGGCTTCCGCGATCTGGGGCCCCGGGCCTCTCGAGAATAGGCCGTTCCGTGTCTCGGGTGCTAGTCCTGCGCCTCGGCCACAAGGATGGAGTCTTCGCCTCTCAGTACCGCTCGCAGCCGTCCTCGAAGAGAAGCTCGTATGTGGCCCGCATGGCCTGACCGTCGTAGCGGCACAGCATGGCGACCGGCTGCGGTTCCTCGTGGCGCGGGTGACGCGCGTAGAGGTCGGCAGCGACCGCGCGTAGGCGATCTCGACGGTCACGGGCTTGAGGTCAGGCATCCTGAGTCCTCCTTGGGCCGATCACGGGTCAACAGCAGGACGTCGACGGACCGCAGCAGCATCCGCCGGAGCGCGCCGGCTTCGTGGCGCGCACGAAGCCACTGACGAGCTGCAGGCCGTCGGGCAGCGCCGGCGCGCCGCACATGTTGTTCTCGGCCGAGCCGTCGTAGACGTAGGTCACCTCCTCGCCGGCGTCCTGGAACCCGCGGCCCGCAGCCCTGCGAGGAAGTCGTCCTCGTGAAGCGCGCCGGCCACGCAGGCGGACCACATGCCGGCGTCGTCCAGAAGCTCCTGCGGCACGAGGCCCATGTCGCCCTGGAAGAGCACGTCGCTGACGGCGAAGCGGCCACCAGGCTTGAGCACGCGGAAAGCCTCGGCGAGGATGTCCTTGTCCACGGAGAGGTTGATCACGCAGTTGCTGATGATGACGTCGACATAGCCTCGGGAGGGGGATGTCCTCGATCTCGCCGCGGGGAGGAACTCGACGTTCTCAACGCCGGCCTTGCGCTGGTTCTCGCGCGCCAGGGCGAGCATCTCGTCGGTCATGTCCAGACCGTAGACCTTGCCGGTCGGGCCGACGCGGCGGGCGGAGAGCAGCACGTCGATGCCGCCGCCGCTGCCGAGGTCCAGGACGACTTCGCCGGGGTGGACTCGGCGAGGGCGGTGGGGTTGCCGCAGCCCAGGCTGGCGAGCACGGCCGAGTCGGGCAGCGCGCTCGTCTCATCGACGCTGTAGAGGCCTCTGGCCAGCTCGTCGTTGGGCTCCACGACGGCCGGGCTGCAGCTGCAGCCGCAGCCGCAGGGCTGGCCCTGGGTCGCGGCCACGGCCCGTTCAGCATAGTGCTCGCGGAACTGCTCTTTGAGGTCTGCATCCTGCCTAGTCTCGCCCATGACTTCCTCTCAGTCATCCATATCAAGTATGCTTACTCTGAGAGTACGTGGCGGGGACGCGAGGTGTCAACCTCAAATCAAGAAGACCTGCGCTGGTACCGGGGAGGTGCGCGAGATGGTCGAAAGCAAGAGCGAGGCCCAGCTGCCCACGTGTTCCTGCGCGCCTATCGGCGCGGGGACCGAACGTTGCTGCCCGCCTCCCGACGCGGCGCAAGCGGAGCGGCTGACCCTCGTCGCCAAGGCTCTCAGCGATCTGATCCGCCTCGGCATGCTGGACGTGATGGCGCAGGGACGCGCCTGCTGCGGCCTGCCCGAGCCCTCTGAACGAGGAGTGCCCGGCGCAGGCGATCCCGAGGGCATCTGCGTCTGCGACTTCCAGGAGCATTTCGGCCTCGGCCAGTCGAAGGTCTCGTATCACCTCCGGGTGCTCAGAGAAGCAGGCCTCGTGCGCGAGGAGCAGCGCGGTAAGTGGACCTTCTACGCGATCGACGGCGGAGCCGCGGCAGAGGCATTGGATGCATTCAAGGACCTGCTCCGCGTCTGAAGACGAGGCGCCATGTGTCGTCACGAGAACAGGAGACCAGACATGAGCACACCCGAGGCAAGATCTGAAGCATTCGTCTGGGGCCCGACCCTTGACGAAGGCGCCTGCACCGACTGCAAGGTGTGCCTCGAGTTCTGCCAGCAGGGCGTCTACGCCCTGGCCGACCAGCACGTGCGCGTCGTCGCGAAGGGGTCGTGCATGGAGGGCTGCTCGCACTGCGCCGGCATGTGCGAGGCCGGGGCCCTGACCTTCCCGACGCTGGACGAGCTTCGCGCCACGAAGCGGAAGGACTGAGACCCGCGGCATGACGAAGGACGAGGACCGCCCCCACAAGGTCTACGTCGAGCCGACCAACGCCTGCAACCTGGCCTGCGCCACCTGCGTGCGCCACTCCTGGGACGAGCCCGAAGGGTTCATGGAGTGGGCGACGTTCGAGGCGGTGGTCGACGGTCTCGAGCCCGGCGGGACGATGGCCTTCATGGGCCTCGGCGAGCCCCTCCTGCACCCGCGCTTCCTGGAGATGGTGCGGCTCGCCAAAGACCGTGGGCTGCGCGCCGAGGTGACGACCAATGCGCTCCTACTCGACGAGGCCATGGCCGCGGGCCTCCTCGACGCCGGCCTCGACCAGCTCGTCGTCAGCATCGATGGCGCCAACGCCGAGGCCTTCGGCCGGGTGCGCTCGGGCGCATCCCTCGAGCGCGTCGTCGAGAACGTACGGCGCCTGCACGACGGGCGCGGCCCCAACTACGGGCCGGGCACGCAGATCGGCGTCGAGTTCGTGGCGATGCGCTCGAACGTCGACGAGCTCCCCGGCCTCGGCCGGCTGGCTGCGCAGCTCGGCGCGACCTTCATCATCGTCAGCAACGTGCTGGCCTACACGGAGGACCTGGTCGGCGAGACGCTGTACGACCTCGCGCCGGCTCGCTGAGCGGCGCGGTGACCAGGCCGCGCCGCGCTGGCGACTGCCGGCGTTCGACTGGGACCGGCAACTCGGCGCGGCGCTCGGCGAGGCCCTCGCGCGCTCTGGGCCGGTCTCCTTCTACGGCGCGGACCCCGAGGCGACGCGCAGCCACTGTCCCTTCGTCGAGGCCGGCGCCTGTGCCGTCGCCTGGCACGGCGGCGTCAGCCCCTGCCCGCCGCTGCTGCACACCTACAGCTGCTTCGTGCGCGGGCGCGCGAAACGCATGCTGCGCTGGGAGGCGGGGCGGGTGCCTGACGAACCGCTCGCGGCGGTGTGGGCGCGGCCGGAGTACGTCGCCTTCCGCGACCGTGTCCGGCGCTTCGACTTCCCGCCCTGCACCGACTGCGGCTGCGAGCTCGCGGAGAGCAACGAAGAGGACTGTCTCGGCAACCAGCACCCCACCTGCGGCGACTGCCTTTGGGCGCGGGGAGTGGTGCGCTGTGCCTGAGGCGAAGCGCGACTACTACGAGGTCCTCGGTGTGGCACGCACGGCCGAGCTCGCGGAGATCAAGGCGGCCTTCCGCAGGCTCGCCCGCAACTGCCACCCGGACGTCCATCCTGAGGACCCCGAGGCCGAGGCGCGCTTCAGGGAGTGTGCGGAGGCTTGGGAGGTGCTGAACGACCCAGAGAAGCGGGCCGCCTACGACCTGCACGGGTTCAACGGCCTGCGCGGCCGTCCGCTGCCCGACTTTCAGAGCGCGGCCTTCCGCGACCTCTACAACGCCTACTTCGGGACGGACGACCTCGGCATGCCGCTGCACCCGGTCTTCATGTATCAGAAGTACCTGCGCGAGTACCTGAAGCAGCGCAGCGCGAAAGCCCAAGCGAGCGAGGCAGAGAAGAAGTGACCGGCTGGGCTTGGGCTGCGAGACGCGCGGTCTGGCCTAGCAGTCGCAGCTGGGTTCGCCGCCGGTCAGCCAGCCGTGTGATGATCGCCTGCGCGCAGCCGACGCCCGGGTCGACACTGATGGCGCCGGGCACGCAGTTCAGGGCGCAGGCGCCGCACTCCATGCAGGCGCCGCGGTCGGCGAGCGCGGCGCGCCCGCGGCGATGGCGAAGACGGCGTGCGGGCAGACGGCGACGCACATGCCGCAGCCGTTGCAGCGGGCGACGTCGAGCTGCAGGGTGACGGCGTCTTCGATGTAGCGCAGCGTCGGCATCGCTCTCACCTCCCCCGTCTGCTGCCAGCCAGGCGCGACGACCGCCAGCGCAGCCGCCGCGGCCTGCAGGGGCAGCGCCTGCGCATCTCGGCTCCACGCCCGAGGGCGAGGTGATCGTCGAGCGAGCCGGTGAAGTTCATGGCCGCGTAGGACGACCGGCCGTGACGCCGGCCAGCAAGGGCGAGCTTGGCGGCGGGCGAGAGGCGGCGGCCAAGCGTCGCCGTGGCGGCCGCCGCGAGGACGCCTCCGACGAGCGCGCCCTTGACCGAGAAGGCGCGGCCGGGCAGCCATGGCAGCGCCAGCGGCGTCACGGCGCCGCCCGCCAGCAAGGCGAGCCATGCGGCGCCGATGACCGGGCACCCCGCGCGCAGGCCGGGCGCAGCGATACGCCGTCGCGATCGAGCGCCGACGGCCGCCAGGACGCCGGCATAGGCCAGCAGCATGCGGCGGTCCCAGGCGACCGAGAGCACCTCGGGCACCAGCACGGCGCGCTCGCGCACGTCGAAGGTGACCCGGCGCATCTCTGCGTCGGCCTTCATGTCCGCGGCAAGGAACGCCGGCAGGTCGGCGGCCCGCACAGGTCCGAAGGTGACGCGAAAGCCGCACGCCTCCTTGACCTTGTGGGCCGCGACGCCGGGCGCCGAGAGCTGCGGGAGGACCAGCCGACGGTGACTGCACGATCTCGGCGAGCCGCGTCTCTGCACCATCCGTGCGACCTCAGCGGCGCAGAACGTGCCTTTGCCGGCCGCGCACCAGACGTTGATGCCGCGGGTGTCGATGACCAGCAGCCAGCAGTCGAGCTCGCCGAGCGAGGAGCGCAGCTCGTCGAACGGTGAGCTTGTAGTTGGCGGTGACGAGCACGGGAGCGGCGGCGTCTGGCGTGCCTAGGGCGTAGAGACCGGGCTCACGCGGTAGTCGTCGCGGCCGATCTCCCAGCGCACGCGCCAGGCGCCGAGGCGGTCGCCGGCGTCGAGGGCAGCCTTCACCTTTGGGACCCTGCCGACCGGAGACTCAACCGCGCCGACGACGCAGCGGAGGGGTGGATAGGGATAGGCCGCGGAGGTCGACGCGCCGCAGCACGCGGCACCCTTGTCGTCCCGCTCGCTGGGTTCCGACGCTGGGCCGCAGCAGGACTGCTGAGGCTTCGGTCGTGCGGTCGCCCCGCTGCTTTCGCGGCACGACCCAGCCGCGTTCCCGGACGGGCCGCAGCAGGACTCGACTGCCGAGTCCTCGCCCTGGATCGTTCTCACATCATCTGCGTCCATCCCGCCCACTGTGCGGGCTGCTGGACCGGTTGGTCAACCTGGCGCCGGCTGGGCCGATGCTCACGACTCCGCAAGCGCGCTGGATCGACCCATCCAGGGCCGAGAACTCAAGGAGGGGCTAACAGATTCGTAACACTCGCGGGGTAGCTACGTGCCATAGGTAGGGATCTGTGAAGGAGGCAGCCATGTTCACGCCTCGGATGCGTCGGAGACGCCACAGCCTCGACACCTACATCCGCGGGGAGGTCGAGGAGCTGAAGCTGGCGATCGAGAGCTCGCCCGTCCCTCTCCGACCACAGCTACGTGAGGCCACGAGCGGGGAGGCCGAAGAGGACTCGGTCGCCACATCAAGCCGGTCCGAAAGGCTGTCCGCCTGACTTCAGCCCCACGCCGCCGGCCGGCACCCCGCTCAGTGGCCAGCAACGAAGCCGTCGATGAGTTCCGACAGCTGGTCGCGTACTTGGCGGAAGGCCGCCAGGCGCTCCTCCTCGCTGCCGTCGACTGCCGCCGGGTCCTCCAGGGACCAGTTCAAGCGCTGGCTCACTCCGGGGAAGATCGGGCAGGCAGCGTTGGCCCGATCGCATACCGTGATCAGGTAGCCGAAGTGCACGTGCCCCAGGTAGGTGGCGACGTCCTTCGATGTCTGAGCCGCGATGTCCATGCCGCTCTCCGCCATCACCTTGACGGCCTCCGGTCGCACGGGCTGAGGCTTCATGCCGGCGCTGAACGCCTCGAGCCGGTCGCTGGCCTTGGTCCGCAGCAGACCCTCGGCCATCTGACTCCTTGCGGAGTTGCCGGTGCAGAGGAAGAGGACTTTTGCCTTGCTCACGTTCACCTTCCTGTCATGGGATGCGGGTGAGCAGCCTAGGCGGCGGACGTTAGGAAGCGATGAGCTCATCCTGTCCAAAGGGAGGAGACCGTCGTCGACGTCCTGGTGGCCGAGCGCCAGCCAGGCTTTCAGCGCATGAGCGAACGCCGCACCCGCCGCGCCTCCCAGGTCCAGCCCTCTACCCGGTACCCGGGCTCGCGCGGCTCGCCGCTCATGACCAGCCCATGCCGGCGTCTCAGCTTGCGCACCGCCTGCTGGATCTGAGCGTGGTCCGCGTCGACGCCGTAGGCGGTGAGTGCCTCGCGGATGTGCAGCGGCTCACCGGGATGCAGCATGTCGTGGGTGAGCATGGTGCCGGCGACGAGCTCGACCGGGTTCTGGGCGATCAAGACGCTGACGTGAGTAGAGGGTGAGCGCTCCGAGCCCGTGCCGGCCGAGACGGCCAGCAGCCGCCCTGTTCAGACCGCGACGACGACCGGCATGATCATCGGCCGGCTCTTGGTGAGCTTGAAGACGAGGCCGGCGAGCCGGTCGTGGATGTCTTCCTTGATCAGGCGCTGCCCGGCACACCGAGCACATCGCGCCCGGCCTCAGCCGTGACGAGCCACTTCTCTCCCCGTTTGCGAATCCCCATCTGCGAGCCTGAGTATGGGCGAGCCAGGGGACGGAAGGCAACAAAGTGGGCAGCAGGCAACTCTCGACAACGCAGCCGTGCACGAAAAGTACCTGCAAAAGAAGTGGTGCCCCCAACGGAATTCGAATCCGTGCCGCCGGCTTGAAAGGCCGGTGTCCTAGGCCGCTAGACGATGGGGGCACGTGGGTGCCGCCGCAGGAGTATACCGGAGGAACCGCGAGCGTCTCCCTGCGACCGCGATGGAATGGCGACAGCGGCCGTCCGTGGTGACATACTGCAGGGGACGGACCGCAGTGTGGCCCGGTACGGGGGAACGGGTGAGAACGTGGAGCCGTTGCGCGTCATCACGAGACGCACGTTTCTGGCGACCGCGGTAACGGCCGCCCTGGGGATCCTTGCGCATCGAGCGCTGAGGAGCGGCTCCCGGGCCTCACCGCTCGCCGCTCGCCCGGTGCGGGCGGACGGCCTTGCTGCCTCCCCTGAAGACGGCGGCCTCGTCCTTACGCCGCGGCACACCGGGATGCCGGCCGAAGGCGGGCTCCCCGTGTTCCGCCTGAACACGACGGCGGCTCTCATCTGGCGCGCGGCCGACGGTTCCCGCAGCGGCGACGAGATCGCCGCCCGGCTGGCGGGCGCCTACGGGCTCCCCCTCGAGCGGGCCCGACACGACACCGGGCGCTGCCTTGCGACGCTGGCGCGCGCCGGGCTGGTGACCGCGGCGCGCGGGTGAGGCGGCGATGAAGCGCTACACCGTCACAACTGAGCTGTTCTCGCTCCCCAGCCGCGGCGGTCACCTGGTCTACGCCCCCCTGCTGCGCACGTCCGTCCTCGTGAACGGGTCGGCGCAGAACCTGCTCGCGGACATCGTTGAGGGGCGGCCGGTCAGTGAGGACGGCCTGGCGGCGGCGGTCGTGGAGCGGCTCGCCGGCCTGGGGCTGATCGCGGCGGCGGGGACGCGGCGGCCGCCGGCCGCCGTCGCGTTCGGCGAGGCCGTGGCGGACGTCGCGGCGCAGCAGGCCGCGTCGGCGCGCGCGCATGCCGAAGACGGCGCCGCGTTCCGGCCCACCGGCTGCACGCTGTTCCTGACCGGGGCCTGCAACCTGCGGTGCGTCTACTGCTACGCCTCCGGGGGAGACGATCCCCGCACCATGCAGCGCCAGGTGGCCTTCGCGGCCGTCGACTTGGCGTGCCGCAACGCGGACGAGCTGGACGCGCCGTGCGTCGAGCTGGCGTTCCACGGCGGCGGGGAGCCCACGCTCGCCTGGCCGCTGATGGCGGCGAGCGTCTCGCGGGCGGAGCGCCGCTGCACGGAGTCCCGGCGGCGCCTCTCTGTGGGCGTGGCCACCAACGGCGTGGTCGGGCCGCAGGTGCGCCATTGGCTGGCGCGGCACGCGACCTCCGCGACCGTGTCGCTGGACGGCCCGCCGGAGGTGCAGGACAGGCTCCGGCCCCTCGCCGCCGGAGGCGGCACGTACGAGGCGGTGGCGGCGACGCTCAGGGCCCTGTCGGCGTCGCCGTGCTCGCTCGGGGTCCGCGTGACGTGCACGGCTGAGTCCGCGGACCGGGTGCCGGCGACGGTGCGCTTCCTTCTCGACGAGGTACACCCCGAGGTGATCCACCTCGAGCCCCTCTTCGTCTGCGGGCGCTCCGTCTCAGGCGGTGAGCGCCCGCCCGCGAGCGACGCGTTCGTCGAGCTCTTCCGCGCCTGCTCCAGTGACTGCGAGCAGGCGGGCGTGCGTCTGGCCTACTCCGGGGCGCGCGCCGGATCCCTCGGCCTCGCCTTCTGTCAGGCCAGCCGGCCGAGCTTCAACGTCACGCCGGCCGGCGATGTGACCTCGTGCTACGAGGTCACCGGGCCGGCCGACCCGCGCTCTTCAATGTTCCTGTACGGCGCCTTCGAGCGCGGCGCGCCGGGCGCCTTTCGCTTCGACGAGGCGCGCATCCACCGGCTGCGCCGGCTGACCGTCGCCGAGGCGTCGCGCTGCCGGCGCTGCTTCGCCAAGTACCACTGCGCCGGCGACTGTCCGTCCAAGCGCCTGTTCCCTGGCGCCGAGGCGCTCGTCGCCGAGCGCTGCGCCATCAACCGCCGCCTGACGCTCGACCAGCTCGAACGGGAGCTCGCCCCGTCCGCCGCGTCCGCGGTCGCCGGGCCCGCGCCCGGCTCCGTGGCCGCTCCCGTCGGCGTGGAGACGAGGTGACCATGACCGACCGGCGTGAGCAGGACTACGAGCCCCCCGAGGTGGCCATCCTCGAGCAGGAGACCGAGGCTGCGTGGAGTGACGCAGTGCTGGGCGAGTCGCCGCCCGACGACTCGGTCATCGCCGTTGACGACGCCACCGGTGAGCCGGAGATCCGCGGGTACGTGGTCCCCGAGGCGCGGTTCGCCGCCGACGACCGCAAGCCCAGGCTGTACGTCGCCCCCAAGGACCCGGGACGCAAGGCCGCCTCCAAGAAGCGCAAGCCCAAGAAGACCACGAAGGCGGGCAAGACCACGCGTGCCCACAGCACGCGCGTCAAGCTCACGGCTCACGACGCGTTCGGCGCCGTGGTGTGCACCTGCGACCTCATCTGCACCTGCAACCTCGTGTGCACCTGCGAGGCGGTGTCCACCTGCAGTTGCGTGTCGTACTCGGCGCCCTCCACGGGCGTCGGCGGGACCTACTGCACCTGCGACCTGGTCTGCACCTGCAACCTGATCTCGATGTGACGGCGATGGGCCGACGTAGGGCAGCCTTCCTTCTGGCGATCGCGGCCTCGCTCGTTGTGGCGCTCGCCGCCGCACCGTCCTCGCCGGCCAAGGAGCACCCGTACAACAAGGGATGCCGGCTGCTGACGGAAGACCGGTACAAGGCCGCTGCCCGGGAGTTCACGAAGGCGCTACAGATCAGTCCCGAGGACACCGACGCGCTCAACAACCTCGCCGTATGCAACATCCTGCTGGGCAAGCACGGGGCGGCGCGCCGGCAGCTCAAGAAGGCGCTCGAGCTCAACCCGCGGTACGCCGGCGCCCGCCTCAACATCGGCGCCGACGAGATCATCAGGGAGCGGCCCGAGCTGGCCCTGCCGCCCACGGTCAAGGCGAGCAAGGCCGAGGGCGACAGCGCGGCGGCCGTGACGGTGCGCGCGTCCGCGCAGTACAACCTCGGCCTGATCGCCCTCATGCGTGGCGACGCGAAGGCCGCACGTCAGGCCTTCGCCGCCTCGGCGAAGATCAAGAAGACACCCGAGGCGGTGCTCGGCGCCGGAGTGGCGGCCTGCGTGGCTGGGGACTACGACACCGCTGTCGAGACGTTCCAGAAGGCTGCCGACGCGGGCGGCGCTCTGGGCAGGATGGCGCGCATCGACCTGGCGGCCGCCTACTACAGCCTCGGCACCGAGGAGTTCGCCGCGGGGGCGCTCGACGCTGCGCGCAGGTCGCTGCAGCAGTCACAGGACACGCGCGCGAGCGACGCGGCGCTCATCGGCCTGGCCCTCGTGGACGCCGAAAGCGGCGACGTGCGCAAGGCCGTCGCCACCTTGCAGGCGGTCGAGGAGACGTCGCGGTCGAAGGAGATGCGGCAGGTTGCGGCCATCGACATCGACCGGGTGCTCGAGCGCGCCGACCGGCGCTCGGCGTGGGTCAAGTGGCTGGCGGTCGGCCTCGGGGTCGTGCTCCTCGTGCTGCTCGTCGTGGGTTTCGTGCGCGCTCGCGGGGCTCCGTCGTGGAAGCGGCCCGGCGCTTTCTTGAGCGTGGTCACGATCCTCATGATGCCGCTCACCGTGGTCGCCGCCGCGCTGGTCTTCGTCGACCCGTTGCGCACGCCGCAGCAGCTCGCCGTGGTCGCCGTGCTCGACGCCGTCGTCCTGTTCTTCCTCTGGAGGAGGCGGACGGCGTGAGGCGTCAGGCCCGCGTGTGCACGCGTGGTCGTGCCGTGCACGAAAGGCCCGGCCGTCGGCGTCCGCTCCGCACATCACCGCGCCTGCGGTAGAGTGCGGTCGGGGGCGCCGGGCGGCGCCGCCGGCACGTTCGAAGCGCGGCGCGGGAGGCTGGTGATGCAGTATCCGTTCGTCATCGACGGCACGGTGGGACGGGGCGTCGTGCTGCCGGTCATGCACGAGGTGCGCCAGCGGTTCGACCTCCTGCCGGAGGTCGACGCACTGGCGGAGCTCGAGGCCCAGTGGGGGCGCGCGGCGGAGCGGCTCGCGCCCCTCAAGGCCGGCGCCCGCGTCGCCGTTGCCGTCGGCAGCCGCGGCATCGGCGACATCGTGCCTGTGGTCCGCGATGTCGTCGCGCGCCTGCGCGCCGCGGGCTGCGAGCCCTTCATCGTTCCCGCGATGGGCTCGCACGGCGGCGCCACGGCCGAGGGCCAGACCGCCGTGCTCGCCAGCCTCGGCGTGACCCCGGAGTCGGTCGGCGCGCCCATCCGGGCGACCATGGACGTGGTCTCGCTCGGCGTCGCCGACGGCATCCCGCTCTACCTCGACCGCTACGCCTGGGACGCCGACGGCATCGTGCTCATCAACCGCGTCAAGCCGCACACCGACTTCCACGGGCACGTGGAGAGCGGCCTCATGAAGATGATCGTCATCGGCCTCGGTAAGCAGGCCGGCGCCGAGCACTACCACCGGCTCAGCGTCGTGCGCGGGCTGCACGACACCGTGCCGACGGCGGCGCGGGCGCTGCTGGAGCGCGCCAACGTGCTCTTCGGGGTCGCTCTGGTGGAGAACGAGGCGCACCGCACCGCGGTGCTGCGGGTCGTGGCGCCGGAGGAGGTCGAGGAGGCCGAGACGGAGCTCCTCGACCTGGCCCGGCGCCACCTCCCCGACCTGCCCGTGGACGACATCGACCTGCTGATACTCGACGAGATGGGCAAGGACGTCAGCGGCAACGGCCTCGACCCCAACGTGACGGGCCGCAACATCACGCCGTGGGCGGCGAAGCCGTCGCGGCCGCGCGTCTCACGTATCTTCGTGCGCCGCCTCACCGAGGCCTCGCACGGCAACGCCTGCGGCCTCGGCTGCGTGGACGCCGTCCCGCTCGCCTTTCTCGACCGCTTCGACCACGCGGCCACCGTGATGAACGGCTTCACGTCGGCCGCGCCCGAGGACGGCAAGATGCCGCTGGTGTTCGCCGCCGATCGCGACGCGGTGACGTCGCTGCTCACGGCCGTGCGCCCGGTCACGCCGGAGGACGTGCGCGTCGTCTACGGGCGCAACACGCTCGACGTCGGGCGCCTGTGGGTCTCGGCCGGCTGTCTGCCGGTGCTCCGCGAGCAGCCGGCCTGCGACGTCGACCTGTCGCCCCGCGAGCTGTCCTTCGGCGCCGGGGGAGGCCTGGTCTCGCCGTTCGGGGTGGCGTGAGCGGCGCGTGGCACGGCCCTCCCGACGTGCCGCGCGCCGTCAGTCGATAGGCCGCGCGCCCACGGCGTACGCGACCGCGGCCTTGGCGTGCAGCGCGGTCGAGTCGAACACCGGTACGCCGAGGTACTTCTGGGGCACCAGGCGAGGGATCTCGGTGCAACCGAGGATCACCGGACGGCCCCGGACGTGCTCCTCGCGCACGAGGCGCTCGATCGACCGGGTCCTGGATGCGCAGCACCGGCAGGCCCGTGTCCTCCTCCACCAGGTCGGCGGTCGAGTTCATGGTACAGAAGGAGACGGCGCAGGGGAGGCGCCGTACGACAGTGACGATGCCGCCGCCGTGGACGGTGACGACCCGCAGCCGCAGAGCGAAAGCGCGGCGAGGGACGCCGTCGCGAGCAGGACCAGCACGGCGACGGCCGCACCGCGCCGTACGGCTGAACGCGGCTTCTCCGTCGTGATCCGCATGTCCACTGTGGACGTCCGTTCGCTCCTCGCCCTGGCATCGGCGACGGCGGCGGTCTTCTGCAGGGGTAGCCCCGGTGCCCCCCGGAGACCTCCGGCCGTCACCGCACCGGACGCGCAAGGAAGCGCCGGCCGTCACTGCGCCGGCGTGCCCTCCACGGGGTCGTCGGCCTTGGCTTCACGCCGGCCCGACGCCCACGCCTGCGCGCGAAGGCCCACCAGCATGGCGACGAACGTCACCAGGTAGACCTGACCCGACACCGCCTCGGCGTTGGCGACCAGACGCGCGAACGGCGTCACGGCTGTCAGGTCGCCGTACCCGACCGTGGTGACGGTGCTGAGGCTGAAGTACATGAACGACGTGGACGGCTCCGCCTGCCCGAAGAACGGTGTCGCCTGGAGCGTGTCTATGCTGAGGAACGCGTAGTAGAAGGCGATAGGGATCAGCAGGAAGACGGAGATGGCGCCGAGCAGCGTGCCCGTGGTGACCGTGCGGTGGTGGAGGAGACGGCGTATCACGACCAGCGGGGCCAGCGCCGCCAACACGACAAGCGACAGCGGGTGAGAACTGTCGTCGATCGTCCTCATCGGGACGTCGGTCACCAGACCGGCGAGGACGAAGAAGACGAGGACCGCGATGACGAGCGCCGCGACGATGTCCGCGACGGACTGCCAGCGACGCGCCACGCCGGAGGCGCGCAGGGCCAGCATCAGGGTGACGCCGAGGAGCAGCGTGGTGCCCACCGAGGCGGCCGCGGCGACGAGGTGGTCCGAGGACCCGGTCAGGTCGACGAGCGCCAGCGCGACGATGCTCACCACCGAAAGGGTCAGGACCCAGCCGAAGCGGTCGAGGTGAGCGGACGTGTCATCGAAGAGCTTCAGCCTCGACAGACGGGACATGACGCCTCCTTGGCAGGGCGGTCGAGCCGCGAGTACTCGCAGTATTCGCCGCCTGGCCGCTCCGGCCTCGGACATCACACCCCGTGCTGCGCCTCGATCCTCCCCGAATCGACCGCCTCGCGGAGCGCCTCGAAGTCCTTCCAGTTCTGCCCGGCGTACGCCTCGGCGAAGTCGGCCACGGCGACGTCGAACGTGTCACCGGTGCCCAGGTAGCCGGCGATGGCGATGCGGTCGCCGGTCCTCGCGTGCGCCCGCGCCAGCGTCCAGGCGCACATCTCCGCGTAGCGCGGCCAGGCGCGCATGTCGAGCGCTTCGAGGGTGAACGCTCCCTTGCCGTCCCACAGCTGCCGCACGTAGAAGTCGTAGCGCTTGCCGTCGAACCCGACCACGTCGTAGTGGCCCAGGAGCACGTCGCTGACCGCCTGCATGAGCTTCTGGCCCTCCACGACGCGTCGGCCGGCGTGCCTGTAGCGGCTGCGGCCGACGAACCGCTCCAGCACCGAGGCCTGCGCCTGCTTCGCCTGCAGGAACAGCGGGTCGTCGGTGTCGCGCCCGGAGAACAGCAGCACCCAGGCGCGCGTGCCCACGCTGCCCACGCCGACCACCTTTCGCGCCAGACCGCGGAACCGGTAGAGGTCGAAGAGCGCCTGCCGGTCGTGTGCCAGGCTGGCGCGGTAGTTGCGCAGCGCCTGCTCCACGGCGTGCGCGTACTGCCCTCGTTCGGCGTCGCTCAGCAGTTCCTCCGCCGGCACGAGCAGCGGCGGGTCGCTGCGCAGCTTCGGGACGCCGTCCTTCTTGCGCGTGAGCCTCGAGAACGCGCGCAGGTCGTCCTTCTCGACGGCGCTCTTGAGGTCCCTGGCGAAGCGCTTGGCGTCGGTGCGGCGCAGCGCCGCGCTCTCCTGGCGTATCGTCTCGACGTCCAGGTGCGCATACCACACGTCGATGGCCCGCTTGCCGGCCATCTCGAGCATGGTCTCGCGGTACTTGCGCACGGCGGCGAGGACGATCCGGCGTCGGTCCGCGGTCGGGAAGCCCCTGTCCTGGCCGGCCACCTCGAAGCTGGCCGCGAGGCGCTTGACGTCCCACTCCCACGGCCCCGGCAGGGTCTCGTCGAAGTCGTTGATGTCAAAGACGAGCCGGCGCTGCGGCGACTCGAAGAGGCCGAAGTTCATGAGATGGGCGTCGCCGCAGATCTGGGCACGCAGGCCGGAGTCGGGAGTGCCGGCCAGGTCCGACGCCATGAGGAGCGCGCCGCCGCGGTAGAAGGCCGCCGGCGAGGTGAGCATGCGCCCGTACCGGATGGGGACGAGGTCGGGCGACCGCTGTGCGGCCTGCTCTTCGAGCAGCTCGACGGGATCCGGCCGGTCCGCCGCCGGCTTCCACTCCGCGTGCGCCGAGCGCGGCGCCTTCTTGCGCGCAGCCTTGCCGTGCGCCGCGCGCTCCGCCGGCGTCTCCTTGCTTCGCTGGTGGATCTCCGGGAGCGACTCCGCGCCGTTCGTGTGCATGTCAGGCTCCTTCGATCCGTGGCCCCGGGTACCGCGCCCCGGACTCCGTCCGTCAGCCGCCGAACCCCTCGAAGATGTCCGACAAGAAGCTGCTCGGCTTCTTCTGTTTCTTCTTCTGGGAGTCGCCGTGGTGCGATTCGCCGTGGTTGGGGCGCTCCTCGCGCCGGTCGTCGTGGCCGCCGGAGGGCGCCTGTGCGGCAGCCTGCGGCTTCGCCGCGTGGCCTGACGGCCCGAACTCGGCGTTGACGCGCTCGATGATCTTGTCCAGCTCGCCGCGGTCGAGCCACACGCCGCGGCACGAGGGGCAGTAGTCGATCTCGACCCCCTGGCGGTCGCTCATCAGCAGGTCGACGTCACAGACAGGGCACTTCACGGTGTCCTCCTCTCAGCCTGACGTGCCGGGCGCCACCCCGTCATCGTCGGGCAGCAGCGCCAGGCGGCTCCGCGTCGGGCGGCGCCTCGACCGCTATCCTACCGTCCGCGGTGACGCGTGCCGGCGCCCCCGGGTCGCCCCGTCGAAGGGGCCGGTGTACCATGTCGGCTCACCAGGCGACCGACGAGCGGGGGAGTGGTGGCCGGGACAACGGAGCGCAGACCAGGCAGCAGAAGCGCACGGGCCGCCACCCTGGCTCTGGCCGCCGTCGCCGTCGCCGTCGTGTCCCTGCTCGCGTGCGCCGGCGCCGCGCACGCCGCCGTGTGGGTCATCCCCGCCAGCGACCGGGCGTTCCCGGACACGCTACCCGGCCCCGCCGCCACCATCGCCATCGACGCCGCCCGCAACGAGTCCGAGGGCGCGCAGGTCGTGCTCGCCGGCGACGCGTCGCGCGAGGTCACGTTCTCCTGGGCCGACGGCAGCGACCCGCTGATCACCGGGAACACCCAGCTCCACCAGGTCTACTACGTGAACATCACGCAGCCGACCGACGGCCTGACCGCGGTGCCCGGCCTCTACCCCGACCCCCTCATCCCGAAGGCGTTCGGCACCCCGATCCCCGTGCCGTACTACACCACGTCCTTCTACCTGCGCACACACGTCCCACCCGACGCGGCACCCGGGGACCGCACCGCCACTCTCATCGTGCAGAACGGCGTGGAAGCCGTCGCCATCCCGTTCACCCTGCACGTGTGGCCGTTCGGCTGGCAGAAGCTGAGCACGCGGACCGGGTTCAACGTGAACCCGAATCACATCAAGCGGAGCGTCGCCGGCTCGTCGCTTGACTGGAACGACGCGAACGCCAGGCGACAGGTCATGCTGGCCACCTACACGATGCTGGCGCAGTACGGCATCAGCTCCCTCGCCCCTCTGGAGGAGCCCGACACCGCGGCCGACGGCTCCTTCGACGCCGCCGCGCTGCAGTCCGCCCTGGCGCCCTATCTCGACCAGGGCGGTCTGGGTCTGAACGCCACGCGCATCCCCTGGATACGCACCTCGCCCTGGGTCCAAGACAAGAACTACGGGCCGAGCAGCCCGCAGCTCATGAACTACCTCACCGAGGTGTGCGCGGTGTACAAGCGCAACGGCTGGCAGGACCAGGCGTACGCCTACATCATGGACGAGACCACCACGCGCGAGACCGAGAAGACGGCCGAGCTGTACGCGCGCACGCTGCACGCCGCCTCGGCCAGGTCCGGGTACCGCCTCGAGTTCCTGCTCACCGACGACCCGCGTCCCACCGACCTGGGCGGGGTCAAGCAGGCCAACACCTTTCTGTTCGACGACGTCGACATCTGGGGGGTGCGGTACTTCTACTTCTTCGGCCGCGTCCCGGCGCTGCAGCGCGAGAAGGCGGCCGGCAAGCAGGTCTGGTGGTACCCGTACTACAACGAGAAGGTCGCGAAGCTCCCCAACTTCGTGATCGAGAAGCCGAACACCGACCAGCGTGTCTGGGGCTGGCTCATGGAGCAGTGGGACGTGGACGGGCTGATCAACTGGGCGCTGAACCGCTGGGTGTCGGCGACGAGCTCGTCCACGTATCGCGACCCTTACCAGGATCCGCTCACCTGGAAGACCGCGGCGCGCCAGGCGAACGGCGACAGCTCGCTGATCTACCCCGGCTACTACCCCGCCTACGGTCTCACCGACCCCTACGCCCCGCCGGTCTCGTCGCTGCGCCTCGAGGCCTTGCGAGACGGCCTGGAGGACCGCGAGTATCTCAAGTACGCGGAGCGATTGCCGGGCGGCTCGCAGGTGGTCGCTCGGCAGCTCGCCGCGATCACGCAGTTCCCGTATCCGATCGAGCAGAAGAACGTGTTCCGCTTCCCGCTCTACAGCGACGATCCCGCGGACTACGTGGCCGCGCGCCTCGAGGTGGGCAGGTTCATCGAGGTGACGCAGGCGGGGATGGGGCCCAAGAGGGGGATCGCGGGCGCCGCGGAGCCGGGGGCCACGGCGCGGGTCTCGCCGGCGCTCGTCTCGCCGGCTCCTGCCCGATGGGTGACGGCCGCCCGCGGCGCCGCTCCGGCGGCGCCGCCGCTGCTCGCGCTCCAGCGGGCGCGGCTGACCGGCGGGCAGCCCTCCGCCTATCAGCGACAGGGCGCCGCGGTGGCGCTCGACGGCGACACCGCGCTGGTGGCCGCCCCCGACGAGAGTGCGGCCGGGCGGCCCTACGCGGGCGCCGTGTCGGTCTTCGTGCGCTCGGCGGGCGGCTGGAGCCTGGCGGCCGAGCTCGTCGCCCCCGATCCCGCGTCGGGCGACGGCTTCGGTTTCGCGGTGGCGCTCGACGGCGACACGGCCGTCGTCGGCGCCGAGAACCGCACGGTCGGAGGCAAGGAGCACGCCGGCGCGGCCTACGTCTTCGTGCGCTCCGGCGGCACCTGGTCGCTGCAGGCGGAGCTGACCGCCTCCGGCGCCGCCGTGAACGACTGGTCCGGGTCCTCCGTCGCGCTCGACGGCGACACGGTCATCGTTGGCGCCCCGGGCCGAACGGTCGGCGGCCGGCCCTACGCCGGCGCCGCCTACGTGTTCCAACGCTCGGGCGGGGTGTGGACCCAGCAAGCGGAGCTCACTGCGGCCGACGGCGCCTTCGGCGACGAGTTCGGCCGCGCCGTGGCGCTCTCCGGCGGCACGGCGCTGATCGGCGCCGAGAACCGCGACGCCGGCGCCGTGGTCGATGCCGGCGCCGTGTACGTCTTCGCCGGCGCCGGCGCCGGCTGGTACGAGCAGACGCGGCTCGTCGCCCCCGACCCCAGCGCACGCGCCGGGTTCGGTTCGGCGCTCGCCGTCTCCGGCGGCACGGCCCTCGTCGGCGCCGGCGGCGCCACCGCCGGCGGGCTGGTGAACTGCGGAGCGGCCTACGTGTACACGACGTCCGGGTGGTCGCTGCAGGCGCAGCTCGCCGACCCGGGTCGGACGGCCGGCGACTGGTTCGGCTGCTCCGTCGCACTCGCCGGCGACAGGCTCGTCGTCGGCGCCTGGGGCGCGACTGTGACCGGCAGGCTCGAGGCCGGCGCCGCGCACGTCTTCGACCGCGCCGGCGCCGGGTGGCGCCCGGTCGCCACCGTCGCGGCCGCCGACGCCGCCGACGGCGACACGCTCGGCTGGTCCGTCGCGGTCCAGGGCGACACCGTCATCGCCGGCGCGCCCGGCAGGACACTCTCCGGCCGTCCGCTCGCGGGGGCGGCGTACGTGCACAAGCTCGTGCTCGCGCCGTCGCTCTCGCTCTCCGTGCGGCCCGAGACCGTCAAGGCCGGCCGCAGCGTGCTCCTCGACGGCATCGTCACCAACGCCGTCACTGGCGCGGAGTCCATCCAGATCTGGCGCAAGCAGGGGTCCAGGATGACGCTCCTCAAGACGCTGAAGACGGTGGCCGGAGGCGTCTTCTCGTGGTCCACGCGCCCGAAGCAGGCCGGCACCTGGGCGTTCGTCGCGACCTACAAGGCCGGAGGACAGACGTTCCGCAGTCCCACCGCGACCGTCACCGTGAAGGCCGTCAAGAAGGACAAGAAAGACCGTAAGTAGCCGGACAGGAGGGACCGTGGCCCGACCGACCTTCACCTACCTCGCCGAGGCGGACAAGGAGTTCATCCACGCGCAGACGGTGCGCATCCTCGAAGAGGTCGGGGTCGCGTACAACACGCCGACCCTGACCGGGGTGCTGCTGGAGGCCGGCGCCGACGTCGATGCGGAGAAGCTGACGGCCAAGCTCCCGTGGGCGCTCGTGGAGCGGTGCCTCGGTACCGTGCCGCCCACCGTGCTGCTCGCCGGGCGCGACGCGGCCTACGACTGTGTGGTCGGCGGCGAGCAGGGCATCCTGTACACGTCCGACGGCGCGGCGACCTACATGCTCGACGACCTCACCGGCGAGCGGCACGCGGGCACCCGGGCGGACCTCGCCCAGATGACGCGCCTGTACGACGCCGTGCCCGAGATCGACTTCGTGTGGGCGACCATCACACCGGGCGACGTGGACGCGCGCGCCGGCAACCTCGAGATGGCGCGCATCACCTTCGACAACTGCCGCAAACACCTGCAGGACGAGGTGCGGCATCCCGACCAGGCGCCGGTGTTCGTCGACATGCTGGAGGCCATCGCCGGCGCTCCGCTCAAGGAGCGGCCCATCTGGTCGGCGACCAACTGCACCATCGCGCCGCTTCAGCACGACGCGGAGATGACCGAGGCGCACATCCTGATGGCTCAGGCCGGCTGCCCGGTGTTCGTGCTGCCCATGCCGCAGATGGGAACGACAGGACCGATGAGCGTGCTCGGCACGAGCATCCTGAACATGGCCGAACTGCTGAGCGCCGTGGTGCTGTTCCAGCTCGCGGCGCCGGGCTGCGGGATGGTCTCGGCGGTCGGCTCCGCCGTCGCCGAGATGCGCAGCGGCCTGTACCTCTCGGGGGCGCCCGAGGATGCGCTCATCAACGTGATCTGCATCGAGATGAGCAAGCGGTACGGGCTGCTCACGCAAGGCAGCGCCGTGAGCTGCGACGCCAAGGCCTGCAACCACCAGGCCGGTGTGGAGGGCGCCCTGACCGGGCTGGCGACGGCGCTGGCCGGCGCCGACGTGATGCTCGCCTTCGGCCTGCTCGACAGCGCGCAGACGGCCAGCTTGGCCAAGACGGTGCTCGACGCCGACACCGTGAACGCCATCGAGCGGTTCCTGCGCGAGGAGCCGGTGGACGAGGCCCGCGCGCTGGTGGACGACATCGTCGAGGTCGGCATCGGTGGTCACTTCCTGGCGCGCCGCAGCACGCGGCAGTTCACGCGCGCCGGGGAGCTCTGGCAGCCGAACCTCTGGCAGCGCGGGCCCTACGAGCAGTACGTGGGGACGCCGCTCGTCAAGGAGGCCTGGGATAGGGCCCACGAGCTTGTCGAGCAGAACGACGTGCCGCCGCTCCCCGACGACCTGCGGCGACACTGCGACGAGCTGATCGCGGGCTATCTGGCGCGGAAGGGGTGACCTGTGCCGCGCCGCCGGTTCACGCCGCGCCGCGAGCGCGAGTCTAGCGATGAGGGTCCGGGAGGCTCAGGGCGTGGCACAGAGCCGCGTCGACCCGGCTCATCACCTGGGCGTCTGCAACGCCCATGAGCCTCAGCAGCCGACTCTTATCGACCGTGTAGAGCTGTGAGCAGTGCGCCCACGAGCGCTTCGGGAGTCCGGTGCCAGCGAGGTCGACGAGGAACGGGTACGGCTTGCGCGGCCCCCTCGACGTGACCGCCACGACGACGGTGGTCGGCCCGGCGGCATTGCCGATGTCGTTCTGGACGACCAGCCCAGGTCGAACTCCCGCTTGCTCGCTCCCGCGCGCGGGGTTGAAGTCGACCTCGTAGATCTCGCCCCTGCGGGGTGCGGTCACCATTCGGGCAGCGTCTCGAGCGCCGCGGGCAGTGACCCCTCGGCCAGTGCGAGCCACTCCACGGCCATCTCCCGGTAGCCCTCTTCCATCAGGGCTGCCGTCTCCTGATCTCGAAGGCACGCGACGGCTTGCACGATGACCTGGGTCTTCGATTCGTTGCGCTCGGAAGACCGGGTCTCCAGGTAGTCGATCACCCACTGGGGAAGACGGAAGTTCACAGGCTTGTTGGGCATGGCTGAGGCCACGGGGCGACTCCTCGCGCGGCTGGTGACTGCGTGCCGGAGCGTACTCTCACGCAAGGTAGTTCGCAAGACGCTACGTCAACCGCATATGCACTACGTGCACGGGCAACGCCTGCACGCGCGTTCCGCAGTATGCGACCCCGCGTAGTCTGTCGTGATCTCCTCGAAGCGGGCACTGGTCGCGTAGCCTGGCTCATGTAGCGTCGCTCGGCTTCGGCAGATCCACTTCCTGTGGCGTCCGCTCCTGCGAGACGCAGAGGATGACCATGTGCTTGAGCTGGCCGTCGAAGCGGGCTGCGACGCCATCGTCACGCATAATACAAGGCACTTCGAGGCCGCCGCGCGCTTCGGCATCAGCGCCGTCACGCCGGGCGAGTTCCTGCGGAGTATCGGAGGTCCGGCATGAGCACCATCAGCCTTCGTCTTCCCGAGTCGTTGCACCGCAAGGTGCGCGAGGTCGCCAAGGAGGAGCATGTCTCCGTGAACCAGTTCATCAGCACCGCATTGGCGGAGAAGCTCTCCGCCCTCATGACCCTCGAGTACCTGGAAGAGCGTGCGGCACGCGGCGACCGGGAGCGCTTCGAGCGGGCGATGGGCAGAGTGCGCGACGTGGAGGCTGACGGGGACGACGCCTGAGCGGCAGCCCTCTTCGCTGCGCGCCACGATCGCACGACCCTGAACACAGGCCGCACACGACAGGCCATGCGTGCAGGCCCTGGTGGGCCGCACAGGGATCGAACCTGTGACCTTGGGATTAAAAGTCCCCTGCTCTACCAACTGAGCTAGCGGCCCGCCGGGCAGCGATTGTACCACCGCCCCGCCTATGTCCGGACCGGCGGGGCGGGTCGATCGTCCGACGGTCAGCCGAGCGGCGTCTTGATCACCTTGACGTCCCTGACGCCGACCCTTCCCACTCCGTCGATCACCAAGTTCAACTTGACCAAGTCGGCGCGCTGGCCTTTCTTGAGATGGAACGGCGTCTCGTAGGCGGCCCAGTCGATCGTGCCGCGCACCGCCTGATCGAGGCCCCTCGAGAAGAACTCACCGCGTCCGGGCAGGCGGCACCACATCTCCAGGTACGCGCGCCCGCTGAGCCCTTGGCTCATCAGCTTCGCCCTGTAGGTCAGACGGCACTGGTCGACCTCGGGGACCGTGAGCTCGAAGAGGCGCACGGTCTGCTTGCCCTGGGAATCGACCAGCCAGCAGTCGCCCTCCACTGCCACACCCTCCTGCGACAGCGTCGGGTCGCATGTGTGGAACGCGCGGATCACCTCCTCCGGACCAGCGGGTTCGGGAACCTTACTTCTCGACGTGAACCAGCCGCTCATCTTCCGCCTCCCGTCGCATCGCGATGCATCCCGATGGAAGCTGTATCGGCAGGTCGCTCGCGGCTCGGCACGGTGTGACTGTTGTGGGCGCCGCTGCGACGCTCCCGGTACCTTGACGACACCCAGCGACGGGTAAGGTGGCGGTGGGCGGGGGCTCGCCCATGGACACGGCCGAGTCTATTGGCGTGGTGGTTCGCCACGGTGGGTCCATCGCGCGGTACGAGTGGGGTCACGACCCGATCACGCAGCGCATCTGGCCGCTGGTCGCAGTGCCCACGACGGCAGGGACCGTGAGCGAGGTGACCTTATGGGCCGTGGTCACCGACCCCGGCTGCCGCATCAAGTTCAACGCCGGCGGCACTCCGCTCATCGGCCCGCACGAGGCGTTGGTCGCCCCCGAGTTGATGCTGGGGCTGCAGCCGGCGATCACCGCTCGGACGACTCTTCTCATCGCAGTGGTACTGGCGCTGCCGTATCTCGTCGTAGGCATCTTCTCCGACGGGCTTCACGCCGGCCGGCTCGTGCAGGGCGGCATCGTGCTGCTGGTACTGGCCGGAGCGGCTGCGGCGTTCATGGCGGTGAAGGGCCGCCGCTTGGACGAAACGCAGGACGAACGCCAGGACTTCATCCTGGGTAAGGCCATGCGACTCTCGTTCTGGGTGTGGAGCCGTAGTGTCCTGAGGGCGGCGACCCTCAGCGTGGCGTCCAGGGTCAGCGTCGAGACAGGTCGAGGGTGGCCTTGCGGCGGGGTCGTGAGCGTACTTGTCTGGGTCTCAACGACAGCGTGAGAGAATCCGGGTCCCGAAGCCCTTGCGCCCTTCGGTGAGAGGCGTATGATGCGCCTACCTCACGTCGCGAAGGTTCGCTGGACCGGCACTGAGGCGCTCGGGTGAGAGGCCCGAAAGAGCCGCCCGCCGCAAGGTGTGGCGGCTCTTTTTTCGCCCGGCGGCGCGAGCGCGAACGCTCAGCGCGTCGTCAGCCCGTCCAGTCGGCGCGCGAGAGCGCGAACAGCACCTGGTCGTCGCGCGGTGGCAGGCCGTCGTGGGCGTCGGGCTCGACACGGCCGTCGCGCCCCTTGCCGGGTTCGGCCGGGAGGTAGCCGCGGAGCAGGCCCTCGCGGCGGAACCCGGCCTTGAGAGCGAGGGCCTGGGACGCCGCGTTGCCGGGGTACGTCATGATCTCGAGGCGCTCCAGGCCGACGACTTGGAAGCCCCAGTACACCACGAGCCTGACGGCGGCCTCGGCTACGCCCTGGCGCCTGACCTCGGGCGTCATCCAGTAGCCGATCTCGCCGGCCTGGCGGGCCGGGTACAGGTCCAGGCTGATGCTGCCGAGCAGGCGGCCGACCGGAGCCGCTTCGCCGCCGGGTGCGGCGCCGCTCGGGATGCCGCCGGCTGTGCCACCGGCGGCCTCGGGGGCGGCTTCGTCGCCCGGCGCCTCGGCGACTGCCAGCCGCGCCCGCGTGCCGGCGGCCAGGCAGCGCCACGAGTCGGCGATGAACGCCTCGGCGTCGGCGAGGCTGTACTCGAGCGGGACGCCGTAGATCCAGTGGGCGATGGCCGGGTCCAGGCAGGCGGCGCGGACGGCAGGGACGTCCGCCGCCTCGAACGGCCGCACCAGGACCCTGCCGTCGGTGAGCCGCGCCGCACCGAACGGCGCAGGCCGCGGCTCGCGCGGATCGGTGCGCGTCATGCCGAGGAGCACGTCGTCGCTGCGGCGGCCGCGGACCGCGAGGTACCCGCGCATCACGCCCTCGCGGCGGAAGCCGGCCGCCGCGGCCACCCGCTGCGAGCCGATGTTGTCCACGTCGGTGGTCAGCTCGAGTCGCTCCAGCTCGAGCTCGTCGAAGGCCCAATCCCTGACGAGGCGCACGGCGGCGCTCATCACACCCTGGCCCCGCGCCCACGGCGCGCACCAGTAGCCGATCTCCCCGGCTTGGCGCACAGCGGCGACGTCGAGCGAGATCATCGCCAGCGGCGCGTCGTCCCCCGCGTTGACGACCGTCCAGTTGGCGATGAGCTCGCGGTCCCAGAAGTGCTCGTTGTACGCGAGGAACTCCATGAAGTCGCTCTCGTCGTACGGGAACGGCACGCGGTAGCAGAAGCGCTCGACGAGGCCGTCGTTGCAGGCCTTCACGACGGCCGCCTTGTCCGACGCGCGCAGACGTCGCAGGCGGATACGCCCGTCGCTCAGCTCGGGCGGGTGCGTGATGTCGCCCAGGTCCTTCAGTGCAGGAAGTGCCGGCGCCCCGTGAACACCATGGCGGCGCCGTGCGCGTCGCAGGCAGCAACGGCAGGCTCGTCGCCCTTGCTGCCGCCAGGCTGCATGAACGCGGTCACGCCGTGCTCGATGGCCAGCTCCACCGCGTCAGGGAACGGGAAGAACGCGTCCGAACCGATGACTGTGCCCTTCAGATCGATCTGCGCCTTCTCGATGGCGATGCGTGTGGAGTCGACGCGGCTCATCTGCCCGGCCCCGACGCCCACGGTGGCCAGGTTCTTCGCGATCACGATAGCGTTGCTCTTGACGTGCTTGGCGACCCGGAAAGCGAAGATGAGGTCGCCCCACTCCTGCTCGTCGGGGTGACGCTCGGTGGCGACCTCCATCTGGTCGCGCTCCTCCTGGTCGCTGTCCTTGTCCTGCACCAGGATGCCGCCGATGACGCGCTTGTAGTCGAGCTCGCCGGGGTTGGCCTGGCGACGCTCCTCGGTCTGGAGCAGGCGGATATCGGGCTTGCGCTTGAGGATCTCGAGCGCCTCCTCCTCGTAGCCGGGTGCGAAGAGCACTTCGACGAAGAGGTCGGCGAGGCGCTCGGCAAGGGGGACGTCCACCGTGCGGTTGACCGCGATGACCGATCCGAAGGCGCTCACGGGGTCGCAGGCGAACGCCTTGTCGTAGGCCGCGGCCAGGTTCTCGGCCAGGGCGCAGCCGCAGGGGTTGTTGTGCTTGATGATGGTGACGCACGGTAGCGAGAACTCTTCACAGATGTTGCGCGCCGCGTTGAGGTCGTACAGGTTGTTGAAGCCGAGCTGCTTGCCGTGCAGCTGTTCGACCTGGCTCAGCAGATGCTGGCGCATGCCGACCTCGGCGTAGTACGCCGCGCGCTGGTGGGGGTTCTCGCCGTACTTGAGCTCGAGGACCTTCTCGTAGTCGCGCATCACGTACTCGGGAAAGTCGCCGCCGGCCTCGCTGAACCAGTTGGCGATGACGAAGTCGTAGTGGGCGGTGCGGTGGAAGGCCTTGGTGGCGAGGTCGCGCAGCGTCTCGTAGCTGAGCTCGCCGCCGTTGGCGGCCATCTCCTCGAGCACCCTGTCGTAGTCCTTGTGGCTCGTGACGACGGCGACGCCGGCGTGGTTCTTGGCCGCGGCGCGGATCATGCTCGGCCCGCCGATATCGATGTTCTCGATGACGACCTCGTCCTCCACGCCGCGCCGGTTGGCGACCTCCTCGAAGGGATAGAGACTGCAGACGACCATGTCGATGGGCTCGATGCCGTGGGCCTTGATGGTCTCCATGTGCTCGGGCACGTCGCGCCGCGCCAGGATGCCGGCCATGAGCTTGGGGTGCATTGTCTTGACGCGGCCGTCGAGCATCTCGGGAAAGCCCGTGACCTCTTCGACGAGCGTCACGGGGATGCCGGAGTCCTTGAGCAGCCGGGCCGTGCCGCCGGTGGAGATGAGCTGCACGCCCATGTCGCTGAGCCCTTTGGCGAACGACTCCAGGCCGCTCTTGTTGAACACGCTGATGAGGGCTCGCTGGACTTTCACTGACCCACGCTCCTTGCGACGGACGATGTTCGACAGCGGCCCGCACGCCGCGGGCCGCCGCCGAAGCCTACCGGAAAGGCCGGAGGCGGTGAAGGGGTGGGGCCGGAGGTTGAGCGGGGGTGCGCAGATGCCGAAGGTGAGCCTCGATCTTGAGGCGGTTGCGCACGATGCCGGCGTCGCCCATCAGCCGCGCGAAGTCCGCTTCGCCGAACGCGACCACGGCCGGGATGCTGAAGCCGGCGAAAGCCTCACGGAACGCCGGCCGCTTGCGCAGGATCGTGAGCGACGAGAGGCCGGACTGGAAGGCCTCGAGCGTGAGGCGCTCGAAGAGCAGGTCGTCCTCCAGCACCGGTCGGTCCCACTCGTCGTCGTGGTAGGCGAGGTACTCGGGTGCTCCACCCACGGCCCAGAAGCAGCGCGGCCGGCCGTCCGGGCCGGCCGCGAGGGCATCCCTCTCGGTCACGCGGTCAGGAGAGCTTCTCTCTGGCCTTGGCGATGAGCTCGTTGGCCTCTTTCTGAGCTCGCTCCAGCAGGTCGGCCGCCTCCTTCTTGGCCCTCTCCAGCAGGTCGGCCGCCTCGGCCTTGGCCTTCTCGATGATCTCGGCCGCCTCGGCCTTGGCCTTGTCGGTGGTGGGCTTGGCCTTCTCGCTCAGGTCGGCGGCCGTGGCCTTGGCCTTCTCGCCGAGGTCGGCAGCGGTCGCCTTTGCTTTCTCGATGGCCGGTCCCGACTTCTCCTTGGCGTCCGCTGCGGCCTGCTTGGCCTTGTCGGTGATGCCCATGCGGTCCTCCCGTTCGTTCGGAGTACGGTGCTCTGGTTCTCACTGTACCCTGCTGCGGGCCTCGCCAAGTGGGGACGAGGGCCGGACGGCGGTCGCGGGGCCGCTGGCCGTCACTTCGCGAAGTAGACGACGGCGATGACGACGCCGAGGACGACGACCACGGTGCGGAGCCTTGTGGCCGGCACCCTGCCGGCGAACCGCCCGCCGAGTGAGCCGCCGGTGAGGGCGCCGACCGCCATGACGGCCGCTGCGCTCCAGACCACGCCGCCGGCCGAGGCGAAGAGCACGGCCGCGGCGGCATTGGCGAAGAACGAGATCGCCTGCTTGAGCGCGTTGACCCGGTTCAGGGAGTCGGGCAGCACGAGCGAGAACAGCGACAGCAAGATGATGCCGAGACCGGCGCCGAAGTAGCCTCCGTACACGGCGCCGGCGAACGCGGCGGCGACGCCGGCGGCGCCCGTGCGCCCGGCGGCGTCGTGCTCGCGCAGCCGCACGACGGCGGTCTTCTTGAGCCACGGCTCGGCTGCCAGCATCGCCGTGGCCAGCAGGATCAGCCACGGCACGAGCCGGCCGAAGAGCTTCTCGCCGGTGAGCAGCAGCAGCGTGCCGCCGAGCAGGCCGCCGGCCACGGCCGGCACGAGCATCACCCACACGCGGCGCCGCTGGCCGCTGAGGTCGTGGCGCTGCCCGATCGTGCCGCCGAGGTAGCCGGGCACGAGCGCTACGGTGTTGGTGGTGTTGGCGTTCAGCGGCGGCACCCCGACGGCGATGAGGGCGGGAAAGGTGATCAGCGTCCCGCCCCCTGCCAGCGCGTTCACCGCGCCGCCGCCGAGCGCGGCCAGGCCGAGAAGCGCCAGGTCCAGGGCGGTGAGGGTCACTGGCCGGGGTTCATCCTGCCCGCGTCCTGTTGGGCCGCGACCTGCTCGCGCATCGACCTCCCGCGCGCCTACTTCTTGAGCGCGTCACTGGCCTTCTGCGCCAGGTCCGACGCTTCCTGCTTGGCCTGGTCGAGGTGCGGCTTCGCCTTCTCGCCGTACTCGGCCGCCTTCTCCTTCGCCTTCTCGACGGTGGGCGCGGCCTTCTCCTGCAGGTCCTCCGCGGCGGCCTTCGCTTTGGCCGCGGCCTCTTCAGCCATCTGCTTCGCCTTGTCGAAGAATCCCATGCTCCCTCCCAGCTGTCGGCTCGACGCCTCTGAGCCCTTGTACCCTGCGCCGCCGGCTTCCCATCTCCTGCCCGTGCTTGACTGTTATATATCCAAAGGATATAGTACGTTCCGTCATATCTGACTGCGACGGAGGACCCGATGCCCCGGGAGAACAAGACGAAGTACGCGGTGTTGGGGATGCTCGGCTACGGCCCGCTGTCCGGCTACGACATCCGGCAGATCTACGAGCGGAGCCTCGGCCACTTCTGGAGCGAGAGCTACGGGCACATCTACCCGATCCTCAAGCGCCTGGTGGAGCGAGGGTCTCGCCACGCGCGCCGTCGAGAGCAACCCGGGCCGTCCCGACCGGCACGTGTACACCATCACCGACGCCGGCCGCGAGGAGATGCGCCGCTGGCTCGCTCAGAGCCTGGAGCCGCAGAAGGAGCGCGTGGAGGTCCTGCTCAAGCTCTTTCACGGGTGGGAGGGCGGGCCCGAGGTCATGCTCGAGCACGTGCGCGCCTTTCGCGCCGAGAACGAGGAGCTACTGCAGCGGTACGCCCACTACGACGAGCACCTGCGCGCCGACCACAGCCCGCCGGCGCCGTACTGGCGCACTACCGTGAGCTGCGGGCAGCACATCAGCGCGGCCTATATCGCCTGGTGTGACGAGACCATCGCGACGCTGGAGCGCCTGCCGGCGGGGCCGCGGGCGGGTGCTGAGACCTGGACTCCGACAGATCGTCAGGACCCGGGGGCGAGCGAATGACCACTGACACCACCCGCAAGGCCCTGATCCTGGACGGGCGCCGCGACGACGAGCCGACCCTGGCGCTGGCGCACGATGCGCTGGTCGACGGCCTGGTCGCAGGCGGCTGGGCCGTCGACGACTGGACCCTGCGCGACGACAGGATCGCCTGGTGCGCGGGGTGCTTCAGGTGCTGGACGCAGACGCCGGGCGTGTGTGCGCATCACGACCACGGTCGCACGGTGGCCGAGCGCTGGACGCACAGCGATCTCGTCGTCTTCCTCACGCCGGTGACGTTCGGCGGCTACTCGTCCGACCTCAAGAAGGCGCTCGACCACGTGATCCCGATCGTGCAGCCGTTCATGCAGAAGCGGCATGGGGAGACGCGCCACCCGCAGCGCTACGCGCGCCGGCGCGACCTGCTCGCGTTCGGCACCGTCCCCGGGGGTGAGGCCGGCGGTGCCGAAGCGCAGACGTTCCGCCGGCTGGTCGAGCGCAACACCCTGAACATGCAGCCGTCGCGCTGGAGGGCGGGTGTGCTTGAGGAGGGCGCCGGCGAGTGGGAGGTCCGCGTGGCGGTCACCGCCATGCTCGCCGCCGTGGGCGTGGATGGGGAGCGCGCCGCACAGGGCGCCGGCCGGGAGAAGGTGGTCGTATGAAGCCTCCGAAGCAGGCGCTGCTGCTGGTCGGCAGCCCCAAGCCGGGCGAGAGCACCTCGGAGTCGCTCGGCGCCTACCTGTTCGACGATCTCGAGAAGCGTGGCGTCAAGACGCAGACCCTGCACGTCACCAAGGCGGTGCGCAGCGACGAGTCGATCGCGGGAGTTGCACACGGCCGTCGCCGCGGCCGACCTGGTCGTCCTCTCGTTCCCGCTGTACGTGGACAGCCTTCCTGCGCCGGCGATCCGCGCGCTCGAGCTCATCGCTTCGGAGCGCGCCGGCGAGGCGGTCGCGCGCGAGGCGGGCCCGGACGGCAAGGCGTTCGTCACCATCTGCCAGTCGGGCTTCCCGGAGGTAGAGCATAACGAGGTCGCCGTCGAGATCTGCCGGCACTTCGCGCAGGACGCCGGGTTCGAGTGGGCCGGCGGCCTCATCCTGCCCGCGGGCGGCATGCTCAACGGCCAGCCGCTGGCCAAGATGAAGGGCATGATGCGTACCGCGGTCAAGGCGCTCGACCGCAGCGCCGAGGCGCTGGCGGCCGGGCAACCGGTGCCCGACGAGGCGGTCCGGCTCATGGCCAAGCTGCCGATCCCCGCGTTCGGCTACCGCTTCATGGCCAACTGGGGCTGGCGCTCGCAGTTCAGGAAGCGGGGAGAGGGCGAGTCGCTGAAGGCGGCGCCGTTCGCCTAGGACGCCGGCGCGGCCTGCGGCGCGGCACGGGCGGCGGGGTCCTCCCGCCGCTCGTGCCGCCCTTTCGTGTGCCCGCCGCCGAGCAGCGCCTCCAGGAGCGGCAGGAAGTGGTGCACCTTGCCACTGCGGATGGCCCGGTCCCAGACCGGCTCCAGCTTCTTCCATCCGGCCGTGTACGCGAGGTGGCGGGCGTGCTCGCGGAGGTCGCCGTGAGAGAAGGCGGCCGCGGCGATGTTGCTCCAGCCGTAGAACTCGTCGTACGCCCGGCGGTGCCCGGCCTCGAGCTCGGCGGCAGTCATCCGCGCGGGGCGGAACACGGCGTGGCGGGTGTCGTAACGGTCCCAGTCCCGGGTGGTGACGCGTCCCTCGGCGGTGAGACGCCGCTCCAGCGTCGTCCCCGGGTACGGGGTGAGGATGTGGAACGTGGCGGTCTGGAGGCCGCGCGTGACCGCCCACTCCACGGTGCGTGGGAACACCGATGCGTCGTCGGCGTCCATGCCGAACACGAAGGCCCCGTTGACCATCACGCCGAGGTCGTGCAGGCGGCGCACGGCGGCGTCGTACTGCGGGGCGCCGTAGATGCTGGCGCCGGCGAAGCCGTCGCCGGCCAGGCTGTCACGCCGGTCGGCGCCGGCCAGGTTCTGCGTCTTGCCGGCGCTCCTCAGGTTCGCCTCGCTCAGCGTCTCGAAGCCGATGAACAGGCTGCGCAAGCCGCTCTCGACCGCCTTCTCCAGCAGGCCGGGCCGGAGCACGGCCTCCACCGTGCCGGCCGCTTGCCAGACGCGTCCCATGCCGCGCATGCCGGCGAACAGACGCCTCTGCGAAGGGCGGGCTCCCGAAGAGGTTGTCGTCGAGGAAGTAGAGGTGACGTCCGGGCAGGCGGTCGATCTCGGCCAGGGCTTCGTCGACCGCCTGCACATAGAAGGACCTGCCGCCGCGGAAGAACGCCTCCTTGTAGCAGAAATCGCACAGGTGCGGGCAGCCGCGGCTGACGACGAGCGAGTTGGGGACCAGGTAGTTGCGGCGCTTGATGAGGTCGCGGCGCGCTGGGGGCAGGCCGGCCAGGGTCCGCCGCGTGGAGACGTAGCGCGGCTTGGGCCGGCCGGCCCGGAAGTCGGCGAGAAAGACCGGCCAGGTGTCGTCGCCGGGGCCGCAGAACACGCTGTCGGCGTGCTGCGCGGCCTCGTCCGGCAGGCTCGTCGGGTGCAGGCCCCCGAGGCAGACGTAGGCTCCTTTGGCGCGGTAGTGGTCGGCGTAGCGGTAGGCGCGCCCGGCCGAGGTGATGTATGCCTCGATGACGACGAGGTCCGGCTCGTCGTCCAGACGCAGGGTCTCCACGTGCTCGTCCTGAAGCTCGATGTCGTCGCCGGGATCGAGGTGGCCCGCCAGGGTGGCCAGGCCGAGCGGGGGGAAGAGCGAGTACTTGATCGAGCGTCGGTGCTGCCCGTCGACGGCCGTCTTGGCCGGGCTGATGAGCTTGACGCGGAGCGGCCGGCCGGCCGCTCCGTCGGGCCCACGTGCGCCGCTCACCCGACGAGCCCCGGCTGGGACGCGAAGTGGGCCACCAGCACGTCCAGGCCGGTCTCGAACTCGCCCGGCCTGTCCCACACCGCCAGGCGCATGCCGACCGTCATCATGCTCGGGTACTCGGCCCAATGGCCCGCCAGCTGGGCGACGATGTCGGAGGTCTGGACCTCGTCGCCCAGCATGCGGGCGTAGCCGAGCCCGAGCGTGTACGCGCCGAGCACGTGGTACACGGTGGCTGCCCTGTCGGGCGTGAAGCCGGCAACCAGCAGCGTGCTCATGAGCTGCTCCATCCAGCGCCGGCCGCTGGGCGTGCGCAGGACGGCGGCGGAGATGAGCGGCAGCGCCCGCGGGTGCGCCTCCGCCAGCGCGTGCAGGCCCATGAACAGCTGCCGCACCCGTCGCTGCCAGTTCGGGTGCGGCGGCGACACTCCGAGCGCCGCCGCGGCGATCGACTCGCCGACCTCGTCGAGGATCTCCGTCTTGCTCGCGAAGTGATGGTAGAGGCTCATCGGTTTGACGCCGGCGGTCGCCGCGAGCCGGCGCATGTTGAGCGCCTCCAGCCCGTCCTCGTCGATGATCTCGAGGGCGAGTGCGACGATGCGGTCTCTGGTCAGCGGCACGCGGCGGGGATGCTGTGACGGTCGGGACGCGGCGCCCGTCTCGGCCGCCGCCGCGGCTTCGGTCTCAGTCATGACCATCCCTGCCTCCCCTCACGGTCGGGCCTCGAGCGTCGGTCCGTACAAAGTACGGTAACGGGGCGGGCGTGGACAGGCAACGTACGCGCGTACGGTTTGACGCGGTGCGCCCCGGGAAGTGGTGCCGCTCGGCGGGACGTCAGAGCGCGTCGAACTCGGCAGGCGTGAGTCCCGCGCGTCGCAGGATGCTTCGGAGGGTGCCGACGGCCACTTCCGGGTGGCTGGGGACGATCACGACGTACTCTCCCTCGGGCGTCGTGCGGCGGAACTACACGTGACTGCCCCGGGTGTCGCCTTCGACGAATCCCGCGGCCAGCAGCCGTCGCCGTACTTCGCGGTACGGCAGACGTCTAGGCGGCATCTATCTGCGCTGTGACCTTGCGTATCCGGGGCGCTGCCGTGGCAGGGCCCTCGAAGTAGAGCTCCAGTGCCTCCCGGAGGTTCTCCAGCGCCTCTTCTTCTGTTGCGCCCTGGCTGGCTAGGTCCACGTCCAGGCACTGGGCTACAAAGAGATCGTCCTCGTTCGTCACGACTGCACTGAACTCGCGGGCCACCGTCAGCCTCCATCGTCGACAGATCGATAGTAGGCGAGGCTTTCGGTCGGCACAAGGTGGACATACGCGGGAGCCGGCATCGACCCGCGCAGCGGACACCGCTGCACTCGTCAGCGCCGCCAGCCGGGCGCCGCGCGGCCGGCCCAGCGGCCGTCGCAGCCGCGACGCACGGTGACTGCGGCGCCGAAGCAGGCTGAGAGCGGTTCGTCGGCAAGCACCTCGGCGGCTGGCCCGGCGGCCACGACTCGGCCGTCGCGCAGCAGCAGGGCGTGCGTGCTGGAGGCCGGCAGCTCCTCGAGATGGTGGGTGACGGTGACGACGGCCGGGGCGGGGTGCTCGCCGGCGAGCGCAGCGAGCGCCGCGAGCAAGGCTTCCCGGCCGGGCAGGTCCAGGCCATCGGCCGGCTCGTCCAGCAGCAGGAGCGGTGGTCGGTGCATCAGGGCACGGGCGAGCAGCACACGTCGTCGCTCGCCCTGCGAACAGGTGACGAAGGCGTGCTGCGCGACGGCGCCGCAGCCGAAGCTCTCCAGCAGCTCGGCGGCGCGCTCGCGGTCGCCGGGCTCGATGCGCTCGGGCAGGAGCTGTATGGTCCCGGTGATGCCGGTGAGCGTGACCTCGAGCGCCGTGCGCCGCGGCGAGAAGGCGTCCTCAGTCCTCACGTCCACGTGCCCGATGCGCTCGCGCAGGGCGCGCAGGTCGACCCGGCCTACGGTCTCGCCGAGGATGCGCACGGCGCCGCGGCTGGGGTGCCGGACGCCGGCGGCGACGTCGAGCAGCGTGGACTTGCCGGCGCCGTTAGGCCCGAGCACCGCCCATTGCTCGCCGTCGTCTACCGACCAGTTGACGTCGGTGAGGATGGGCTGTCGCGCCCGCAGGCGGGCGTCCCACTCCCAGACGGTGACGTTCTCAAGTGCGAGGGCGGTGCTCACGGTCACCTCGGCGGTTGACGAGGGGTGGGCCGGCTCCGCGCGCAGCTCGCGTCAGCCGAGCCGTGCGACGCGTTCGCCGCGCACGCTCAGACGCGCCGCGGCGGAGGCCTCGGCGAGCGCCTCCGGTTCTTCGGACGTGAGGCCCACGCGGGCGCGCGCGTGCCCCGTCGGTCGCGCGCCCTCTCTGGGCTTGGGCCAGCCGCGCACGGCTTCTTCGACCGCCGCGCGGCCGCCCGCGGCGAACGCCGCCCCCAGCCGGGCGCACACGTCGGCGTCGGGGCTCGCGGCGGCGAACTCGGCGGCCGCGAGCGCGTAGCCGTTGCCGTTGAAGCACAGCGAGACGCCGCCCCAGCCCCGCACCGCGTCGAGGGGCGGCGCGTCGGTGATGGAATCGCCGACGTACATCACGCCGTCGCCCTCCACGGCCTCGGCGGCGACGATCTCCTCGAGCGCGGCGAGCTTCATGCCGCCGCCCACGGGGCGCACGGCGGCCACCAGCTCGCCGCTCACCCGGCCCTGCATGTCGCGCCAGAAGAGCTCGTCCAGCTGCGCGACCGTCACGGCGTCCACCGCGGACAGATCGTCCGCCGACGCCGCGCCTTCGGGGATCTCGATGACGTCCCGGCTCATCACGCGCCCCGCCTGCTCGCGCAGCCACGCCTTCTCGTCCTGCGGCACGTCCCACGCGTCCAGGCTCAGCTCCGTGCAGCGGACGTGGTCCATCGCGAACCCGCTCAGCGCGCACAGGGCCTTGAGGTACGGCGTGTACGACGTCGAGATGATGTACGCGGGCATGAGGTTCCCGATCTGGCCCAGCGCCTTGAGCGCCTCGGGCACCAGCAGGACTCCCTCCGCGCTGAACAGCTCCACATCCTCGTCGGTGACCTCGAACGCCTTGAGGAACGGAGGCAGCAGCCGCAGCGTGTCGCCGGCGTTGTAGCCCGGCTTGTGGAGCACATCGGCGAGGAAGTCGTCGTACCGGCTCAGGCGCGCGAAGATCTCCGCCCCGTCCGGGATGAAGCGCTCGGCGATCTCCTGGGCGTTGTCGTTGCGGGTGAGCGGGCCTTCGCAGTCGGTGACGTAGACGCGCCGGGACGCGCCGGCTTCGTCGGCCGGGCTGCCGGCGCCGGCCTCGCTCCCAGCGCCGGTCGCGCCTTCGGCGCTCACCGGCGCGCCACCTCGTCTTCGACCAGCTCCGTGAGGTCCATCGGCAGACGGGCCGACTCCGCGAACACCCCGCCGCGGGCGGTGTTCAGCTTGCCCTCGGCGAACTGGCGCAAGGTCTGGTACAGCAGCGGGATCTCGCGCACCTCGCCGCGGCGGCGGATCTCGGCGAACAGCGGTTCGTCCTCACCCTCCGCGTCGGCGATCTCGGCGACGCTCATCGTGCGGCGCTTCACGCGGAACTGCCGCCACAGCGGCTCCCAGTCGTCACCTCGCAGGGAGAAGCGGAAGTAGCTGACCACCGGTCCGCGGTCGAGCTCGGCGGTGGCGATGTGGATCATGGCGCCGGTCTCGTCCGCCTCGTCCTCGAGGAGCCGCCAGATGACCTCCTGCCACGTGCCGGTAGGGCCGCCGGACAGCGCGGGGTGCAGGTTGAGGATGGGATAGCGGCGGCCCATGGGCGGCCCGACGATGAGCATGTAGCCGGCCAGCACCAGCACGCCGAGGCGGTGCGGCTTGAGGAGGTCGACCACCGCGCCGTGGTACTCCGTACGCCAGGTGCTGCGGCTCACTCCCAGCTTCTGCGCCTCGACCCAGCTCTGCCTGCTCGACAGCGTGACCAGCGGGATGTCGAGGCGTTCGACCAGGTCGAGGAACTGGTCGCTCTCGGGCGCCTCGCCGCGCTCACGGTCGCTGAACACGGCGCCGATCTCCAGGGGTACGCCGTCCTGCTGGGCGCGGGCGACGACATCGGCCAGCAGGTTGAGCGCCGCCTGGTCGCGGCCGGTCGAGAGCCAGCCGACTCTCACGGCTCGCTCCAGCCCGCGCCGGCCGCGGCGGCATCGCCGCGCTCCTCGGCGAGGCGCTCCCGCCACTGCGCGGCATCGGGATAGGTGCTGCGGCCTATGCCGGCGATGCCGCGGCTGGCCGCCCAGGCGGCCAGCCGGCCGGCGCCCTCGAGGCCGACGCCTTCCATCATGCCGGCCAGGAAGCCGGCCGCGAACAGGTCGCCGGCGCCGGTGACGTCCACGACCTCGGTCGGCAGGGGCGGCACGTACAGGTCGACGCGGCGGCCGACGAGGCGCGCGCCGCGGCCGCCCATCTTGCTCACCACCAGGCCGACGCCGGCGTTGAGGATGAAATCCAGCGACTCCGGCAGTGAGAGCCCGCACAGCATCTCCAGCTCTCTCTCCGTGGCGAAGAGGTAGGCGCAGCGCTGGAGCAGCGGCAGAAAGCGCTTCACGCCCTTGCGCGCGTAGATCTCGCCGGGGTCGAAGGCGATCTCCACATCGGCCGGCAGCCGCTCGAGCAGCGCCAGCTGCGCCGCGAGCGGCCCGTCGCCGACGAAGCTGGTGAAGTACGCGAAGCGGGTCCGCGGCAGCCGCTTCGGCAGGTCGGCCGGCGAGAGCTCGTCGTTGGCCGCCGGCCATACGAGATTGCGCCGCTCGCCGTTCTCGTCGAGGAGCACGTACACGCGGCCCGTCTCTCCGCCGCGGGCCACGAGCCGCCCTTCGGCCGGGGCCAGCTCCCGCAGGAGGAACGAGCCATCCTCGTCGTCGCCCACCCGGCCGATCATCGCCGCCCGGTACCCGAGCCGGGCGATGGCGTTGAGTGGCGTTGGCGGCCTGCCCGCCGCCCGAGCGCGCCGGCTCGACCTGCGCGAGCGCCTCGTCGACCGCCTTGCGCAGGCCGGCGCCGGCGAGCTGCTCGGTGCCCGGCGGCCCCAGCTCGTCCCACAGCGAGAACGTGCGCGGCAGGCGGTAGATCAGGTCGAGGTTGAGGGCGCCGCAGCCGATGAGGTCGAGCGGCTTCACAGGTGCAGCGACCCCTTGTAGCGCACCGCCTCGCCGTCGCCGCGCGGTACGACGCGGCCGATGACCTGGCCCTCGTGCCCGTGCTCGGCGATGACGCGCAGGTTCTTCTCCACGCGCGCCGGATCCATGACCACGACCATGCCGAGCCCGCAGTTGAAGGTCCTGAGCAGCTCGTCGTGCCCCACGCCCAGCGAGTGCAGCCACTTGATGACCGGGCCCGTCGACCAGGACTCGAGGTCGAGCGCGGCCGCGAGCCCTTCGGGCACCGCGCGGCCGAGGTTGTCGGGAAAGCCGCCGCCGGTGATGTGCGCGGCGGCGTGCACGCCGCCGGCGTGGCCGAGGGCGTGGAGCACCGGGCTGTAGATGGCAGTGGGGATCAGCAGGACGTCGCCCACGGTCGCTGTGGGGCCGCGGTACAGGCAGAAGGCGCCGCCCTCGCTGAGGAACTTGCTGTCGAGGTCGATGGCGTGCTCCTTGAGCAGGTGTCGCACAAGGCTGAAGCCGTTGGAGTGCAGGCCGCTGGAACAGATGCCGACCAGCGCGTCGCCGTCCTTCACGAGATGGGGTCCCCACAGCTCGTCGCGCTCGGCGAGGCCGACGGCGAACCCCGCCATGTCGAAGTCGCCGCCGGGGAACTGCCCGGGGTGCTCGGCGGTCTCGCCGCCGAGCAGCACGCACTCGGCCTGCAGACAGCCCTGGTCCACGCCCGAGACGATCTCCGCGACCTCCTCGGGCACGACCTTGCCCACCACGAGGTAGTCGAGGAAGAAGAGGGGTACGGCGCCGCAGGCGGACACGTCGTTGACGCTCATCGCCACGAGGTCGATGCCGATGGTGTCCAGCCGGCCCATGGCGCGTGCGATCTCGATCTTGGTGCCCACGCCGTCGGTGCCGGCCACGAGGACGGGGTCCTTGAGCCGCGGCAGGCGCATCGCGCCGCCGAAGCCGCCCAGCCCGCCCAGGACGAACGGGTGCTGCGTGCTCTTGAGGCGCTGCTTGAGCAGGTCCACGGCCCTGTTACCGGCCTCCACGTCGACGCCGGCGTGTTTGTACGTGAATCGCTGCTCGTCGCTCATCCAGTCCCCCCTCTTCGCTTCCGGCAAGTCTACGTCGCGGCCCCCGCTGTGGGCCAGCATCCGGCGCGAGGCCGGCAGCCGGCCTACTTGAAACCCGGCGCCACGTGGCATACCTCCGTAGCGGAAGCGCCGGCACGAAGGCCACCGAGGAGGAAGCGCCTGTCCAGCTATCCGACAGCGTCCGAGAGAGGAAGAGCCTCGAGGCTCGCCCCCCTGCCCCCCGGCGCGGAGCTCGGCATCCTGCGTGCGAGGCCGCGGAGGCTCAACACGTCCGTGGCGGTGCTCTTCATGATCGGGTCGTTCGGCTTCGTGCTGGGCGCGACGGGCGTCTACGCCGGCGTCGTCTCCTCCACCGCCGACGCCGTCACGGTCTTCATAGCATCACTCTTCTTCACGGCGGCATCCTTCCTGCAACTGGTGCAGAGCCAGAGCCCGGACATGGCGCCGGGGGCAGGGGACGACGAGACCTCGGCGCCCGTGCACCTGGTCGCCTGACGGCTCGATCCTCTTCATCGTCTCGAGCATCCTCGGCATACTCGCCGTGGGGCGCCTGCTCGCGTGGAAGCCGCGCGACGCGGGGTGGCGCATCGCCTGGCTCGACATGCTCGGGTCCATCTTCTTCATGGCGTCGGCACTTGCCGCGTACGTGCTGCCCGACGCCACGTCGCCTGTGGACGTCGCCATCGACGACCGCGGCACCTGGGCCGGCGCCGTCTGCTTCTTCGCCGCCGCCCTCCTGATGCTCCCGGCCTGGACGCGGGCCCGGCGGGAGGCCGAGGGGTCTTCACCGAACAGCGACGCCTGAGCAACCGAGCGGCGCGGCGAGCCGGCTCGTCAGACCTCGCTTGTCTCGTCTTGCCGGCCGTCCTTCGTGGCGGCATCGGCCGGTGCGGCGAGGGGTCCCTTCAGCAGCACCAGCACGATGAGGCCGCCGCAGATGGCGATGGCCACCTGGAACGGCAGCGCGTAGGAGGCGCCGTACAGCAACCCGCCGAGCGCCGCGCCGCACACCATGGGCACGCCCATGGCCGTGTCGAACACGGCGTAGCCCCACTGCAGCGGCGCGTGGCCGAAGGAGCGCGGCAGGATCATCGACGGCATGAGCCGCAACGTGTCGAAGGCGCCGTAGCAGAGCATGGCGACGGCCCATATCCCAGGACCGGCGCCGGTGATCAGCAGCACGCAGCCGAGCAGGAGCAGGACGATGGCGCTGCCGGCCCCGGCCCTCGCCCCCCAGCGGTCGGTGAGCCGGCCGACCAGCTGCATCGAGAGCACCCCGCCGAGCGCCACGAGCGACGAGTAGACGCCGAGGGCCGCGTAGCTCTGGTCGTGCACCTGCGCGAGGAACGGGTTCACGAACGGCTGCGCCACGTAGACGGCGAGAAAGCCGACCAGGAAGAACGCGACGTGGCCGCGGAACGTGGCCCCGCGGAAGAGGTGGCGGATGCGCCACGGCTCGCGCGGGGGGTGGTTCGGCGTGTCGCGCACGAAGCAGACCACGGTGGCCGACAGCGTGTAGGCCACCGTGCTGAAGAGGAACACGGTACGCATGCCGGCCTCCTGGGCGATCCAGCCGCCGATGAGCGGCGCGGCCACCAGACCGAGCGAGTACGAGCCGAAGACGAAGGCCATGCTGGTGCCCACGGTCCCGCTCTCGGACTTGAGGTACACGTACGCCTTGAACACCGGCATGTTCGCGTAGGCGAGGCCGAACAGGATGAGGCCGGGGACGAGCCACTGCCAGGTCGGGGCGAAGTAGAACGCCAGCGAGGTGGGCACGAGCAGCCACCACGTGCCCACGAGGACGGGTTTGAGGCGGAAGCGCGTGGCCGCCCAGGCGCCCGGGATGTTCACCACCATGATGGTCGCGAGCATCAGCGCGTTGAGCAGTCCGATGGTGAACCGCGAGGCGCCGAGCTGCAGCGCGTAGACGAAGAGCAGCTGCTGGTAGAGGCCAAGCCCCGTGGAGTACAGGACGTTGGCGGCGGCCAGCAGCTTGAAGTCCCTGTCGAGTCGGGTCACGGCGTCTCCTGGGGCGGGGACGCGATTCTAGCCGCCGGGGTCGCCGCGGCGTAGTGCCGCCTACACCGTCGGCGGCACGTTGATCTCCCTGCCGCCGCTCACGTTCAGCAGCGCGCCGGTCACGTAGGAGGCGGCGGGCGAGCAGAGCCAGAGCACGGCCTCGGCCACCTCGTCCGGCGTCCCCACACGGGCCAGCGGGACGAAGGCCCGCGCCCGGCGCTCCACCTCCGCCAGGGGGACGTCGCCGTCGTCCCACATCTCCGTCGCCGTCATGCCGGGCCGCACGCCGCAGACGCGGATGCCCTGCCCGGCCACCTCCCGCGCGAGGCCGAGTGTGAGAGCGTCCACCGCGGCCTTGCTGCCCGCGTAAACGACGTCGCCCGGCATGCCCCCGTAGAGCGCCGCGATGGAGGAGATGTTGACGATCACCCCGCCGCTGCCGCCGCGCTCGGTGGACATGCGGCGCACGGCCTCCCGCGCACAGAGGAATGGCCCGAAGGCGTTGACCGAGAAGACGGACTGCAGCTGCTCGGGCGTCACCTCGGAGACGGACACCGGGACGTCCACGCCCGCGTTGTTGACGAGCGCGGTCACCAGGCCGAGGCGCTCGTCCGCCTCGGCGAACAGGCGCACCACGTCGGCGTGGACGGCGACGTCGGCCTGGACGGCCGTCGCGGTGCCGCCGCCGGCCACGACGGCCGCGACGACGGCGTCAGCAGTGTCGGCGCGCCTGCGGTAGCCGACGCACACCTTCCAACCGTCGGCGCCGGCCTTCTTCGCGATGGCGGCGCCGATACCGCGGCCGCCGCCTGTGACGATCATGACGCCCGTCATCCCGCCCCCCTGTCGTCGGTCCGACCGCTAACGCCGAGGAGCAAGGCCCGAACACCGGCGGACGGACGGAAGTGCGTGGTCTCAGGCGTCGACGCCCGGCGTGCCGGTGCCCGTATCGGGGATGCTCGCATCCGGGCCCTGCTCCTGCGCACTCTCAGCCTCGAGGATCGTCCGCTCCACGAACGTCTTCCAGAGCGCGAGCGCGCGCGGGACGTCGACTTTGGCCGGGTCGGCGAGCATCTGGATCGCGAGCCCGTCGGCCAGGGCGACGGTGAGCGCGCGCCAGGTCGGCGATGACCGGCGGCACGTCGTCTCTGTCGCCCCAGAACCCTCGCACGTTGAGGTCGCGATACGCCTGCAGAAGGTCCGAGAGCTGCCGGGCCATGCCCGGGTCGCGGAGCACGTGAGGCAGCAGGTCGAAGTAGGCCCGGTACGACGTCGAGTCGGCGAGCATGCCGGCGGCGGCGCCGTCGATGAGCAGGTCGAGGGCGTCGTGGCCGCGGGAGAGCTGCGCCAGCCGCTGCCAGACCTCCCACAAGTAGTCGTACATGAGCCAGTCGACGAGGGCCACGAGCAGGCCGTTCTTGTCTCCGAAGTAGTAGCGGATGAGGGCCTTGTTCTCACCGGCCTCGTCGGCGATGGCCTGCACGGAGAGCGCGCGGAAGCCGGAGCGCACGAGCAGGCGCCGGGCCGCCTCCAGGAGCCTGCGGGCGGTCGGCGGCATGTCCGGCTGCAGCGAGGGCGGGCCGATGGCAGCGCTCGCCGCCGGGCGCGAACGGGTCAAGGTCCCCCTGGGGGTCTTGCGCGCCGCTCTCGCGGGGGCGCGGCGGCGCGCGTCTGAGGCGTTGCGAGTGTCGTCGCTCACGTCGTCATCTTAGCAGTCGGCGGGCGCGTGCGGCGACGGACTTGTTCATACGGATACTCTCGGTCTCTCGCCGATGCACTTGTGTATTCCTTAGCAAATAGGCGGTTTATTCACTGGGCATTGACAGGTCAAGCGCAAGGAGATACAAGGTGTTATTTATCCGTTCGTATAAACACCCCCACTCCGCCGATCGCGGGTGATGGGCCGGCGAAAGGAGCTGGATGAGACGAGGAGCTCAGAACGCCCTTCACAGCGGAGGCGTGTCGCAGACCCTCTTCACTGAGGCCGACCTGGACGACCTGCACTCCGCCACCGTCCAGGTCCTGGAGCGCGCCGGCGTGCTGGTCGAGAGCGACGAGGCGCTGAACGTCTTCGCCGACGGCGGTTGCCGCGTGGACCGGGAGACGCACATCGTGAAGATCCCGGAGCACGTGCTGGCCGATGCCCTGGCCTCGGCGAAGTCGAGCTTCTGGCTGTGCGGCCGCGACCCCGAGGACGACGTCCTCGTGGAGGTCGGCCGCACCTGCGTGTCGCCGTTCGCCGAGGGCCTGCTCGTGAACGACCTCGAGACCGGCGAGAACCGGCCGTCCACGAAGGCCGACGTGGCCATGCACTGCCGCATCGCCGACGCCCTCGAGCAGATGGACTTCAACATCGTCTCGGTGACGGCGCGCGACGTGCCTCCGGAGACGGCCGCCGTCCACAACCTCGCGGCGGCCCTGCCCAACACCACCAAGCCCATGAACATGTCGATGACCACGCGGCACGAGGCGGAGCTGTGCATCGACATGGCGGCGGCGGTCGTCGGCGGCCGCGATGCGCTTCGCGAACGGCCGCTGGTCTACTTCGGCAGCTGCCCCGTGGCGCCCATGAACCTCTGCGAGACGCTCACCGACGCGTTGATCCCGACGGTGCGCGCCGGCCTGCCGTTCCTCACGATCTCCATGGGCATGGCCGGCGGATCGACGCCGATCACGCTGGCCGGCACGCTCGTCGTCCAGAACACGGAACTACTGGCGACGTACGTGCTCACGCAGCTGGTGAACCGCGGCAACGCGTTCGTCTACGGCAACTCGACCTGCACGATGGACCTGCGCTGGGGCTCCAGCGCCGTGGGCACGCCGGAGACGGCGCTGTACCAGGCCGGCAGCGTCGCCTTGGCGACCTACTACGGCCTGCCGAGCTGGTCCGCCGGCTACTAGGCGGACTCCAAGGTGAGCGACTGCCAGGCCGGGCACGAGAAGACACTCACCGGGCTCACGACGCTGCTGGCAGGGTCCAGCATCATCTACGGCCCCGGGATGCTCGAGTCGGGCATGACCTTCGACCCGGCCCAGCTCGTCATCGACGACGAGATCGTGGCCATGACGCGCTTTCTCAAGCGGGGTGTCGCCGTCAACGATGCGACCACGGCGATCGAGGAGATCATCGCGGTCGGGCCGGCCGGCAACTTCCTGGAGCGCGACAGCACGCTCACGGGCTTCCGGTCTCTCACGTCACCGCGCCTGATCGACCGCAAGGTGCGCGAGGCCTGGGAGGCCGACGGCTCGCCCGACTTCTACCAGAAGGCCCGCGTGCGCGCGCAGCAGCTTCTCGCGGAGCACGAGGTCGAGCCGCTCGGCGGCGGCGTGCTCGCCCAGATCCAGTCCATCGTCGTCGAGGCGGACGCGCAGTACGCAGCGGGCGGCGCGTGACCCATCCACCGGTGCTCCACGACTCAGGGGGAACGAAGATGCGCAGTACGTCAGGCCGGGTCCTTCCCTTGCTGGCGCTCGGCCTCGCGGCCGCGGCGCTCATCGCCGGCTGCGGCGGCGACACCGGCAGCACCGGGGCGCGCGAGGAGAGCAGCGCGCCGGCCGCCGCCAGCGGCGAGCCGTTCAAGATCGGCTTCGACGAAGGCTTCACGGGCTTCATGGCGCTCGACACCATGCTCGTCGACCACGGTATCCAGACGGCCCTGGCGCAGATCGACGGCCAGGTCCTCGGGCGTCCGATCGAGTACCTCAAGGCCGACAACGCGTCCGACCCGGTGCAGGCCGTGGACAAGGCGCGGCAGCTCGTGGAGAGCGACGGCATCCACGCCATGCTCGGCCCCATGTTCTCGCCGTCCAATGCCGCCGTCACGGACTACCTCGCGCGCGACGGCGGCGGCATCCCGTCCATCTCGTTCATGGGCCAGCCCTACGAGAACATGAAGACGGCCGGCGGGCTGTCGTTCATCCCGACCGGGTTCTTCAGCGTCCCCGGGTACTACCTCGGTCAGTACGCGGCCGGCACCATGGGGTACACGACGGCGAACGTCATCTGCTTCGAGGACACCGCCTCGCGCGGCATGGTCGACGGCTTCAAGAAGGCGTTCACGGAGGGCGGCGGCAAGGTCCTCAGTGAGGAGTTCGTGCCCTACGACGCCATCGACTTCGCCCCGTACATCACCACGATGCCCGAGGCGGACTGCACGATCTACTGGATCTTCGGCAACGCCTCGGCGCCGTTCATCAAGCAGTATCGCGACTATGGCGTGGAAGCGCCGCTGCTCGCCCTGCAGGCCAGCTGCCTCACCGAGCAGCAGCTGCAGGAACTGGGCGACCTGGTGGTGGGCGTCAAAGGCGTGGACTACTACGTCAACACGCTCGACAACGAACTCAACGAGCGGTTCGTCACGGACTACCGTGAGATGTGGGACGGCGAGTACCCGAACCTGAACTCCTGGGGAGGGTGGCTTGCGGTCAACCTCTTCGTGGAGGGATTGAAGACGACGAATGGGGACACCACGCCGGCGAAGCTCATCGAGGCGATGTCGACGGCGACGCTCGACACGCCGTCGGGGTCCTACACGATGGCGGCGTTCGAGGACGCCTTCACCGGCACCGGCAACATCTACATCTGCGAGGTGAAGAAGGGCGCCGAGCGGTACGAATGGGTGCCCGTCGAGACCTTCGAGCAGGTGAGGTTCACGGACATCTCGGCAATGTGAGCCGCGACCGCGGAGGGTGAGCGCGGCGGGCGGGCGGCCGGAGGGCCTCCCGCCCGCCGCGCTTCACGCGCGCGGGTCACCCGGACGTCAGACCCCGGTCTGCGCCTCGACCCTGCCGTCGGCGATCGCCTGCTTGAGCGCCCTCCAGTCGGCCACGGTCTGGTCGGCGTAGGCCAGGGCGAACGCGCCCATCGCCTTGTCGAACACGGTGCCGGCGCCGAGGTAGGCGGCGATCGCGACCGGGTCGCCGGAGCGGGCGTGCGCCCGCGCGAGGCACCAGGCGCAGGCGTCCACGTAGTCGGTGAACTTCCTGGCCCCGAGCAGGCCGATCTCCGCGGACGCCTTCATGTCCTTGAGCTGCCGCCAGTAGTAGTGCTCCTTCACGTCCCTGATCGTGCTCCATCCGAGCAGGATGTCGCTGGACAGCTGCACCATGCGCTGGCCCAGCACCACGCGGGCTCCGTGGTGGCGGTAGGCGCTACGGCCGGCGTAGGGCTCGAGGACTGAGGCGTCGGCCTCCTTGAACTGCAGCACCAGGGCGTCGTTCTCGTCGCGGCCGACGAAGAGGGCCATGAAGCAGCGTGTGCCGACGCTGCCCACGCCGACGACCTTGCGTGCGACATCCACCATGCGGTAGCGGTCGAGGAGCACGCGACGCTCGGGCGCGAGACTCGTCCGGTACGCCTCGAAGCCCTTCCTGATCAGGTCCGTGACGAGGTCGGCGTCTCCCGGCTCCACGAGCTCGCGGAGGGGAGTGATGAGCGGCGGCATGCTCTTGAAACGGAGCCGGCCGTCGACCACCTCGGCGAGCTTGCCGATGACGTTGGCGCCCGTCTTGGTGCGGATCTTGCTGAGCCGCTTGTCGATGGTGGCGGCGCTCTTCTTGGTGGCCTGCTGGGCGGCGAGGTCCTCGACGTCGATGTGCGCGTACCAGACGTCGAGGTTGGCCGCCGCCGCGAACTGCGCCATGGACGTGCGGTAGACGGTTGCGGCGCGGGCGGCCGCCGCGAGCGCTTCGGCCTTGCCCATCTTGTTGTCGAGCCCCGCGACCGCGACGCTGGCTACCAGGCGCTTCGCGTCCCACTCCCACGGCGCCGGCAGGGTCTCGTCGAAGTCGTTCACGTCGAAAACGAGACGCCGGTCGGGGCTCGCGAACACGCCGAAGTTGGAGATGTGGGCGTCGCCGATGGCCTGCACGCGCAGCCCGGTGACCGCGGCCGGCGCGATGTCGGCTGACCATGACCGCGGCGGCGCCGCGGAGGAAGGCGAACGGCGAGGCCGCCATGCGCCCGTAGCGGATCGGCAGCAGGTCCTGCTGCCGCGTCGCGCCCTGGTCCACCAGGATCCGGATGGGGTCGCGGCCGGCCGGCGGCGTGTGCTGCGCCAGCGCCTTGCGCGGTGCGGCTTCGCGCGCCGCGCGGCCCTTCGCGGTGCGCTCCTCGAGCGTCGGATGCTTCCTCGGAGTACGCTTGGGGTCGCTCATCGCAGGAGCCCTCCTTCAGGCCGGTTCGCCGGCGCGTCTGTCATCGTGTGAGGCCGGTCGTACCCGCCCGTGACGCTCCTCAGCCCTTGCTGCGGGCCTTGGCGCGCTGCGCGCGGACCAGCGGGTCGATGAGGATCAGCACCGAGAGCACCAGGTAGATGACGACCGCGACGAAGGGCAGGAACAGCCCAAACAGCGTCGCGACCGCCTGGATGATCACCGCGACGAAGCGGTCGCGGCTGAACAAGCGCAGCTCGTCGTCAGCCGCGTCGTCGGCCGCTATCCCGGGTGTCCGCGCCGCGTAGCCGAACATCACGTTCACCATGAATGACGCGAGCGTCAGGTTGATGCCGAAGACGATCACGGCGATGTGCGCGGCGCTGTCGTCAAGATGGTTGGCGAGCAGGCTCGTCGTGAACGGCAGGAACGAGACGAACAGCAGCAGGAGCAGGTTGAGGCCCATCAACGGCCCGTCCGACGCCTTGATGAACCTGCCCAGCGTGCTGTGTGCGATCCACACCCCCCCGATGAACGCGAAGCTGATGAGGTAGCCGAGGTAGCTCGCCCACTCGGCGCCCAGCTCGTGAAGCAGCCCTACGGGGTCCGTCGGGACGTGCAGTTCCAGCACGAGAAGCGTGATCGCGATGGCGAACACGCCGTCCGAGAACGCCTCGAGGCGATTGGTGGGCAGCAGCCACGTGCGCGGCGGCCGCTTGGTGGTGATCTCGCTCATCGGTCACCCTCCGGTCCATGCTCTCGAGCCCGTCGGTGAGCGAATGGGTCCGTCGGGCTCCCAGTTTTTTAGGACCGAATGGTAACATAAGTGGTCCGTCCTGAACTCGCCGACGACGGGAGCGTTCAGTGCCCGCAGAGAGCCCGCCTGCCGACGACCTCGACTCGACGGCGCTTCCCTCGGAGGTCTCCCTCGCACCGGCGTCTGAGGGCCTCGACTCTCCCCCGTCGGGGAGGCTCAGAAGGACCTGGTCCGCGTGGCGCTCGCTTCCGGACCGCCGCGCCTTGCATCCGCTCGTCGACGTCGTCCTGCGCCTGCTCGAGCGGCGCCGGGAGATGGCCGGCTCGCTGCTCGCCGGAGCCCTGGGCTACCGCCTGTTCCTCGTGGCCCTGCCGCTCACGCTGATCGCCGTCGGCCTTCTGGGCTTCGGCGAGACCACGTCGACGGCCGACGCCGAGGTCGTGACCAGGCGGCTGGGCTTGAACGGTCTCTTGGCAAGCGCCGTGCAGACGACCGGACGGCAGGCCGAGCAGCTGCGCTGGGTGACTCTACTCGGCGGCGTCGTCCTGCTGCTGTGGGCCACACACGCGCTCTTGCGGGCGCTGCGCACCGTGCACGCGTTCGCGTGGTCGCTGCCGATCCACCCGCTCCGCCGTCAGGCCCTGGCCGTGGCGCTGGCCGCGGGGGTGCTGATCGTCTCCACGGCCGCCTCCGGCGGCGTCAACGACGCCACCACGGCGTGGCCGTACTGGGCCGTCCTGGCCAACGCCGCCGTGCTTGTGGGCTACGGTGTCGTCTGGCTCTGGCTCTCGCTTTATCTGCCCAGCCGGGCGGAGCACTGGACGCAGCTGCTTCCCGGCGCCGTGCTCTTCGCCCTCGGCGTCAAGGCCATCCAGCTGTTCACCGTGTACTACGTGGCGCCGTTCCTTGACGAGCGCGCGGAGGTCTACGGCGTGCTTGGCTACGCCTCCATGGCGCTGCTCGTGCTGTACGCGTTCGGCGAGCTCGCAGTACTGGCAGCGCTGCTCAACGCCGCCGTGTTGGACCACCGGCTGGCGGCGCGGGCGGCGGCAAGCGAGGCTCGGGTGAGGGCCCCCGGAGAGACCTGACGGGGCTCAGCTCCCGGAGCCACGCAGGTGACAGATGAAGCGGCACGTGTCGGCGCCGAACGCCTCGTGGCTGGCCGGCAGGACCGGCTCGCTCCCCACGCGGTGGCAGTGCAGGCAGGTCGCGAAGGCGCCGCTCACGGGATGGTCGATGTCCGGCGCAGGAAGTGCCGAGACGCCGGCCGGGGCGGGCTGCACGTCGGCCCTCCTCGCGTCTTCCGCGTGACAGAACGCGCACTCCTTCTCGGGCATGGTCAGGTGGTCCTCGGGCATGCCGAGCTCCAGCGCCGGGTCGCCGTGGCAGAGCACGCAGCGCTCGTCGCCCATCGCGACCGAGTGCGGCACGCGGACCGCTACGCGCACCGCGTGACAGGCGGTGCAGCCGGCGTCGCCGAAGTCGCGGTGCGTCACAGGCGCCGTGCCGGTGGCGCTCGAGTGGCAGCGCCCGCAGTCGGCGTTCGCGCTCGCGACGGGGTGGGGCACGGCGGGCGGCGGATCGGCGTCGGCATCGGGCGCCCGCGCCACGACCGCCCAGGCGAACGCAAGGCACGCCACCACGAACAGCAGCGCCACCAGTCCGACCACCGAGGTCACGATCCTGTGCGTCACCGCGTCACCTCACACCATGCCGAAGCGCTCGGTGTGGATGCGGTCGTGCGGCACGCCGATGGCCGGCAGCGCCTTCTCCATGGCGTCCATCAGGGGGTTGGGGCCGCAGATGAAGTACTGGAATCGGGGGAGCAGCTTCTCGGGCAGGTGGCGGCGCAGGATCTCCTCATCCACGTAGCCGCACTCGCCGGTCCAGCCCTCGCCGGGTCGGGAGAGCACGCGGACCACGGTGAGGTTGTCCCAGCGTCGGTCGAGTTCGGTGAGCTCGTCGTCGAAGGTGAGGTCCTGCTCGTCCCGGGCGCCGTAGAAGAGCACGATGGGGCGCACGTCGCCGCGTTCCTCCATGGCGAGGACCATGGAGCGGAGCGGCGTGATGCCGACGCCGCCGCCGATGAGGCCGTAGCCGGCGCCCTCCTCGCGGTCGATGGTGAACACGCCGTGCGGCCCATCGACCCAGGCCCGGGCGCCGGCCCGCACTGCCGGCACCACCTGTCCCGACCAGTCTCCGAGGTCCTTGATGGTGAACGACACCCAGCCCGCCGGCAGCCCGCCGCCTCCGGCGGAGGAGATCGAGATCGGGTGCTGCGACAGGGCGAAGGGGGTGCGCCCGAACCCTACCCAGCCGAACTGCCCGGGTTCGGGCGTGAAGCCGTCGTGCCCCACTGGGCGCAGCACGACGGTGCGCGCGTCGCCGCGCTCCACCCGGTTCTCCACGACCTCCCACGGACGGCGGCACAGGCGTACCGGGCGCGCGAGGCGATACTTGACGAAGAGCCCGATGAAGACCACGAGGTAGACGGCCCACAGCACGCGCATGGTGAGGATGTCGGAGAAGCGCCCGACAGCAAGGATGTGCGTCACCGCGGTGACGACGAGCACGATGGCGAGGACGGCGTGCGTCACCTGCCACACCTCGTACCGGGTCCTCATGCGCTTGCGCAGCACGGAGAGGCCCACCACGAGGAGCACCGCGACGAAGGCCAGCAAGCCCAGCCACACAGGCCACGGCACGCCGCTCCACGGCCACAGGATGGTCGCGGGATACACCGCCGACAGCACGAGGATCACAGGGTGCGCCGCGACGAAGAGCAGCGCCACGATGCCGATCTGGCGGTGGAACTGCAGCAGGGCGTCCTCACCGAAGGCGGAGGACGGCCCCTCGGAGCGCGTGACCAGGGCCAGCTCGATGGCCATCAGCGCCAGGCCGATGTAGCCGAGGGCGTCGGCCAGGCCGACGAGGAAGCTGGGTGCCGCGGCGGGGTCGACGAAGACCGCCCCCACGCCCAAGGGGAGCACGATGAGAAAGGCATAGAGGCCGAACCAGAACGTGCCGCTGACCACGAGACGCATCTGTACCTCCGCCGGTGATCCGATCTAGCGAGACCGGACGGTATCATAAACGACGGCGACCCCGAGGAGGCGGACGACGTGAGCGATCGGCAGGCAGCGGCCCAGCCCGAGGCCGGGAAGGTGCGGCGGCGCGGGCGGCCTCGTCTCGACGATGAGATGGTGCCGCGCATCCTCGACGCGGCCGAGCGGCTCTTCGCGGCGCGGCCGCGTCTGAACGTCAGCATTCGGGACATCGCCGCCGAGGCCGGCCTGCCGCACTCCGCGATCTACCGCTACTTCGAGAACAAGGAAGACGTGCTGCGGCAGGTGCTCATGCGCGGCAGGCAGCGGCAGCTCGAGCGAGACGCGGCGTCGCGCGAGGCAGGCCAGACACTGCACGGCGCGGTCGACTGGCTCATGACGGCCAACCGCGCCTACGCGCTGGCGATAGCGCGCGCCGCCCTGGAGGGCGAGACTCCGTCGTCGCTCGGCCTTGACCCTCAGGAGACGACGACTCGCGCTGCCGTGCGTCTCCTCGAAGACGCCGCGTATCCGTTCGTGCTGCGCACCGACCACGACCCGCTGCTGGTGGCCGCGGTGGTGACGGCGCTCAGCCTCGGGTGGGCCGTGGCGGAGGAGTGGATCGTGGAGGCGACGGGGCTCGAGGAGCGCGACCTGGCCGAGGTCCGTGAGCAGCTCGGCCAGGTCATGGGCAGCATCATGGCGCTCGCCGGCGGCAGACAGTGACGGGCGAATGCCCATGCGGTGGCTGGGCGCGTGCGACTCAGGGCGTGGCGGCCTGCGAGGCCTCCTGCCCATGCCCTTCCGGACCGTCGTCGCCTTGCTGGCGGGCAAGCGCCAGCCGGGCGCGGTGCACCGTGTGGTAGCGGTCGAACAGGACGGTGACCACGGTGAAGAGGAAGGTGAAGAAGAGCGCGTCCTGCCAGGTCGTGCCCAAACCCAGGTCGAGCAGTCGCAGCGCGGACGCCAGGACCAACGCGATCACAAGGTTCACCACGTACATGACCGCGCCCTCGAGCAGTACCGAGTTCCACGACCGCCCGCGGCGCGCCATCACCTGGCTGACGAACGCGTTGACGGCGATGAACACCGCCACGTAGGCGAACACCTGAAGGCTCTTGCCCGCCCTGTCCGGCAGCAGGTACTGCGCGAAGATCACGCTGATGAGGCCCGTGAGGACGATCTTCTCGAGCAGAGCCCTGTCGAAGAACTTCTCGGTGGCCGCCACGGTGCGGTAGAGCTCGCCACCGCGGCACTCGGGCGGCAGCGGATCGGCGGTCCAGCGCGGGCCGTGGTCGAACTTCGGCGCCTTGCGGGTGATGATCCAATAGACCAGGTAGCCGAGGGCGGCGCAGCCGACGATGATCGCCACCAGCACCCAGGGGCGGTTGGAGAGGGCCTCGCCCCAGCTGGCGTCCGCGCTCACCCCGAAGATCGTCTCCTTGATGAAGTCGGTCATGTCCAGCTGGGCGATGTGGATCCACCACTCCTGCGGCAGCTTGATGAAGATCCAGATGCCGGCCGCGGACAGGATCACCGTCCACTTGCCCATGCGCTTCCAGTCCCAGCCCAGGCGCACCGCCTCGACGAAGTCGTAGAAGTACTCGAACGTGTTCGGGAAGATGAAGAGGATGGCGCGCACCTGCGTGAGCTCGAAGGCGACGACTCCGACCAGCCGGTAGTAGTAGAGGAAGAAGCTCATCTTGAAGGCGTAGGCGTTGGTCCAGTTGCGCATCGTCGCCATGTAGATGATGGCCAGGTAGTAGATGTCGAGGGACTTGTCGTAGGACTGGTAGCCCTCGAGCGGGATGGCCGGGAACTGCTGGAAGATGCTCTGGTCGATCGAGTCCAGGATCATGCAGGCGATCGAGCCGATGAGGGGGAGCCTGGGGATCGAGAACGGCAGCACGATGCGTGCGCCGACCACGAGGACGACCACGATCCACTCTGTTGCTCCCATCCCAGGCCTCCCCCTCGTCGTGCGTCAGTCGTCGTCGATCGTCCGCCCGATCTCCCTGCCGGCCGCCACGAGGTCTTCCGGGTGCAGCCAGCGGTCGACCAGGGCGATGCCGTCGTTGCCGCGGATGGCGTTGCGCAACGGGATCGCCCAGCGGTGCTCGAGGAGCACGATGGCGGCGGCCATGCCGTCCGGGATGGCGTCGGCGAGGCACCAGGCGTCACTCTCGCTGAAGACCGAGCCGTCTTCCACCATGGCTTCGGCGCCCATCGCAGCGCCCACTGCGGCGCCCTCCTCACCGGCCGCGCCGAGGCCGAGCAGCGCGCCGGCCAGGGCGCCCAGCTCGGCGACCTCCTCGAGGTCCGCGATCTCGAGCTTCTCAACGGTGCCGTCGTCGAGCTTGCGCACGAAGAGCAGGTCGATGAGGCGTACGATGTCGGCCTCCTGCAGGCGCCGCAGCTCCTCGAGGGCGGCGCCCTTGAACTGGGCGTCCTCGCCGAAGCCGACGACCAGGATCTGTACCGGACCCATATCCGTTCCTTTCAGTCTCTGTTCGCGGGGCAGGTCCGGCCTCAGCCGCCCGCCAGCACCTTGGCCTTGGCGGCGTCGAACTCCTGCTGATCGAGCACGCCGGAGTCGAGCAGGCCCTTGAGCTGCGTGAGCTGCTCCGTGATGCCGCCGCCGGCCGCCGGGGCCGCAGGGGCCGGCTCCGCGTACTGCTGCTGCGGCGCCTGCTGCGCCTGCTGCGCCTGCAGGTCGGCGATCTGCTGGTTCTGGTCCTCCTCCTGCTGCTGTGCCTGGCTGCGCTTCTTGCCCATGTGGTAGGCGGCGCCGCCGACTACGGCGGCCGCCATCAGGGGGCGTCTTCTCATCATCATCGGGGGCCCTCCTTGTGGGGCGTGTCGCGGCCGCTGGCCGCATGTCCGTCAACGCTACTCCACCGGCCCTCGTTTGCGGAGCCGCGGGCCAGTGTTTTCATGCCGTCTCTCTGAACCCCGCGCCGGCGCGCATGATGGCCGGCAGCAGGTCGGTCGCGATGGCGCGCTTCAGCACGACGGCGTCCGCGCCGGCCACGAGCGCCGCCTGTCTCACGGTGTCCTCGTCGTGCACGCTGAGGGCGACGACCTTGAGCTCCGGGCAGCGCTCGCGCAGGGCCCGGAGCCAGCCCAGGCCGCTGTCGCGGGCCAGTGAGAGATCGACGACGGCCACATCCGGGTCCAGGCGCACGGCGCCCTCGAGCAGCGAGGCCTCGTCGGCGACCATGACCACGGTCCCGAAGGCCGTCTCGAGGAGTCCGCGCACCCCCTCGCTGAGGCCGTGGTGGCGGTCGGCCAGCAGTACGCAACTCAGCGACCTCTCCGGCATGCCGTCCACGTCTCCTTCCACGCCTCGGTCCCCGGCGGGTCGCACGACGCACCGGGAGTGGACCCGACACTAGACGCGACCGGCTCACTTGTGACCTCGGGAATGTACGGGGCCGAGGGCTCGGGGAACTACGAGTGGTCGGGGGTCGAGGCAGGCGACCGGCGAAGGTCCGGGGGGTGCGAACGCCGCCGGGCTGCCTCCTCAGGGCTCTTGGTGTAGCTTGGGTGGGTGACCACTACGGACGGGACAGACGCGTCGTCGGAGCCTCTCTCGGACCTTCTCGAGTTCGAGAAGCTCTTCTGCGACGTCTCCACGCAGTTCATCAACCTCGCACCCGGCGAGCTCGACCGTGAGATCGAGGACGTTCAGCGCCGGATCTGCGAGATCCTCGGCCTCGACGTCTCGGTCCTGTGGGAGTCGGTTGCCGACGACGACTCCGACCTCACGCTGACCCACGTCTACAGCGCCGAACAAGGTCAGGCGCGACTCATGCTGGGCACGAGAGCGACGGAGTACTACCCCTGGTTCCATGAGCAGATGATGGCCGGCCGCACCGTGGTCGTCTCCACGCTCGACGACCTGCCCGAGGAGGCCAGCGTCGACCGCCTGAACGGGAGCCTTCTCGGTCTGCGCTCGAACCTGACCGTGCCGCTCGCCGTGGGCGGTCAGCCGCCTATCGGAGCGCTCGCCTTCAACACCACCAAGGCCGAGCGCGTCTGGCCCCGCGCCCTGGTCACGCGACTCGAGCTGATCGGTCAGGTCTTCGCCGGCGCGCTCGCGCGACGGCGCGCCGACGAGGCGTTGCGTGAGAGTCAGGACCGCCTGGCCGTGGCGCTCGACTCGGCCGAGGCGGGGCCGTGGAGCCTGGACTACGGGACGCGGATCTTCTGGCTCTCCTCGCAGGCCCGTACGATCTTCGGCTTTGCTGCCGACGAGGTCGTCTCTCTGGACAGGTTGCGCGAGCGGGTGCACGCGGACGATTGGCGTCTCATCGAGGAGGCGATAGGCGACGCTGCGAGGAGCGGCGAGCTGACCACCGTGGAGTACCGCATCGTCACGCCCGACGGTGGAGTGCGGCACATCTCGACCCGCGGGAGATTCCACTTCTCCGCGTCGGGAGAGCCGGAGCGCCTCATGGGTGTCACGATCGACGCCACCGAGCGCAGAAATGCGCAGGAGGCCCTGCTTGCCAGCGAAACGCGTCTGGAGGCAGCGGTCGAACTCGCCGGACTCGCGTTCTACGAGGTGCGTTTTGACGAGGGCACAACATATGTGGACGACCGCTTCAGGGAGCTCACCGGCCTGCCGCCCGAGCGCGAGCAGGGTCTCGGCGCGCTGGAGTACTGGATCGAGCAGCTCCACCCGGAGGACCGCGAGAGAGTGCTGGATCAGCGCAGGCTGCTGCACGACGGGAATCTGGAGACGCTGTTCGTCGAGTACCGCTTCCTCGACCCCGTCCGCGGCGAACGATGGTTCCAGCACATCGGGCGGATCGCGAGGCGCGATGCGGCCGGCTACGCTGTGCGAGCGTACGGCGTCCTGCGTGACGTCACGGCGCGGCTGCGCGCCGAGAGCGAGATGCAGGAGCTCAGCCGGCGCCTGCTCACGGCGCAGGAGCAGGAGCGGGCGGTGCTCGCCCGCGAGCTGCACGACGACGTGAGCCAGCGGCTCGCGGTGCTGGCAATCGACGTCGGCCGCGCGGAACTCGACGCCTCGGAGGGGCCGCAGGCCGAGGCCATGCAGGGCGTGCGCGAGGGCCTGATGCGCCTGAGCGAGGACGTGCACACCATGGCGTACCAGTTGCACCCCTCGATCCTCGAGGAGCTCGGCCTGGCCGAGGCGCTGCGCGCCGAGTGCGAGCGCCGGCACCGCCGGGGCGACCTGGACGTGGCGGTCGACGTGAAGGCGTTGCCGCCCGGCATACCCGACCACGCGGCGCTCTGCCTGTTCCGCGTCGCCCAGGAGGCGCTCACGAACGTTGCGCATCACGCCGGCGCGACGGCGGCGAGTGTCTCCCTGCGGGAGGCGGACGGCGGTCTCCTGCTCGCCGTGTCAGATGACGGCCGCGGGTTCGAGGTCGGGGACCCAGGCAAGAAGGGACGCCTCGGGCTGGCGAGCATGCGCGAGCGTGTCCTGCTCGTGAACGGCACCCTGGACATCGACAGCGGCCCCGGGCGCGGCACGACTGTCTTGGCCTGGGTCCCGCTGGAGAGGGAGGACGCGTGAACCTGCCCCGACGCCCTCGCGTGCTGCTCGCCGACGATCACCTGCTGGTCGCAGAGGCGCTGAAGAGTCTGCTCAGCGAGGAGTTCGACCTCGTCGGGGTCGTGGAGGACGGCCGCCAGCTGCTCGAGGCGGCGGCCACGCTGCGACCCGACGTCATCGTGGCCGACATCACCATGCCGCAGCTCAACGGCATCGACGCGCTGGTGCGGCTGCGGGAGCTGGGTGACCACGTCCCGATGGTGTTTCTCACCATGCACCGGGACGTGACGTTCGCGCGGCGCGCGCTCGAAGCGGGCGCGTCGGGCTTCGTCCTCAAGCACTCGGCCTCGACGGAGCTGATCACCGCCATCCACGCCGCGCTGGACGGCAAGACCTACTTGACGCCGCAGCTCGCCGGTGAGGTCCTGGATGCCATGAGACAGGGGCCGGACCTGACCGCGGACCCGGTCGCGGCGCTGACGCCGCGCCAGCGGGAGGTGCTTCAGCTGCTCGCCGAGGGGCGCTCGGCCAAGGAGATCGCCACGGCGCTCGGCATCTCGGCGCGGACGGTGGAGTTCCACAAGTACCAGATGATGGAGACGCTGGACCTGCACACCAACGCCGATCTCGTCCACTTCGCCATCAAGAACGGGATCGTCGAGTTCTGACGCGCCGGCCCGGTCCCCGGGCCGGCGCGTCAGAACGTCTGCTCAGGAGGCCGGGACCTTGACGTCCTCGGCGCTCGGGCGCACGACCACCGGAGCCTTCGCCCCGCGACGCGCGATCACCTTGCCGAGCTCCCACAGCAGGAACAGACCGACGGCCGGCACCAGGGCGAGCGACCACTGCGCGGTCGTGAGCTCGGTCGTCCCGAGCAGCCGGCGCAGCACGTCGAACTGCGTGATGAGGATGGCCAGCACGACCTCGATGAGGGCCGTCCAGTTCATCGACTTGTTGTCGAACGTGTCGGTGCTGAACGCGCTGGCGGTCTCGCTGCGTGCCTGGAACACGGCCACGACCAGCAGCACACAGAAGGCCGTCATGCCCATGGAGGTGCCGACGCCGACGCTGTCGTAGCGGCTCGTCCCGTAGCTGATGAGCGCCAGCACGAAGGCGGCCATGTACAGGCCGACCAGCCCGACGGTGGTCATCATGGCCCTGGTCATGAGCGTCGCGTCGCGCGGCCGCGGCTTGAGCTCCATCAGGCCCGGCGTCATCTTGTCGAAGCCCAGCGTCACGCCGAGCGGTGCGTTGACGACGAAGTTGATCCAGAGGATCTGCGTGGCCGTGAACGGCTCCCCGGCGGCGATGTTCAGGATGCTCGCCCCGAGGAAGGTGATGAGGTACGCGACCAGTTCGAGCATCACGAAGCGGATGAACTTGTTGAGGTTGTCGTAGAGGTTCCGGCCCTGCTCGACGGCCTTCACGATGGTCGCGAAGTTGTCGTCGGAGAGGATCATGCGGCCGGCGTTCTTGGCGACCTCCGTGCCGCTGCCCATGGCGATGCCGATGTCGGCGGCCTTGATGGCGGGGGCGTCGTTGACGCCGTCGCCGGTCATGGCGACGACCTCACCCTTCTTCTTGAGCGTCTGCACGAGCATCACCTTGTGCTCGGGAGCGACGCGGCCGACCACGCCGATGTCGTCGATGCGCCGGAGCCGCTCCTCCTCGCTCATAGCGGCGAACTCCGTGCCGAGGATGGCTTCGCCGGGGATGCCGAGCTGCTTGGCGATGGCCGCGCCGGTGGTCACGTCGTCGCCCGTCACCATGCGCACGCGGATGTGCGCCCGCTGCGCGTCGTGGACCGCCGCCATGGACTCCGCCCGCGGCGGGTCGACCATCGCGACGAGGCAGGTGAGCTCCAGGTCGGTCACGTACCCGAGCAGGTCGCCTTCGGGATCGAAGGCGGCCGGGTCGAGGTCCTTGCAGGCGGCCGCCATGACGCGGTGACCCTCGCCGGCCATGCGCGCGCCGGCGTCGTCGGCGCGCTTCTGCAGGGCCTCATCCCACGGCACGCTCGCGCCGTTGGCCAGGGCGGTGGCCGAGCGAGAGGCGACGGCCGGCGCGGCCCCCTTCACGAACATGCGGACCACGTCCTTGCCCGACGCGTCCTTCGTGTCGTGGAACGTCGCCATGAGCTTGTACGTCGGGTCGAAGGGCAAGGTGGCGAGCCGCGGCAGCTTCTCCCGGCTCGCCTCGATGTCGATCCCGGCCTTGTAGCCGAGGACGAGCAGGGCGCCCTCCGTCGGGTCGCCGACCACCTTGCCGTCGACGAGCTTGGCGTCGCTGGCGATGATGAACGGCAGGATGGTCTCGTCGATCGCCGGCGTCGTGCCGGCGGCGTGGTGCACCGACCCTTCGAGGCCGTAGCCGGTCCCTGAGATCGTGTATCTGTCCACCGGGTCCACGATCTCGACCACCGTCACCTGGTTCAGGGTCAGGGTGCCGGTCTTGTCGGAGTTGATGGCCGACGTAGAGCCGAGCGTCTCCACCGACACGAGGTCCTTGACGATCGCGTTCTGCCCGGCCAGCTCCTTGGCGCCCTTCGACAGGATGATCTGGAGCACCGTGGGCAGGGCCGTGGGGATGGCGGCGATGGCCAGGGCGATGGCCGTGATGAACAGCGACTCGAGGCTCTGGCCGCGCGAGACGCCGGTGGCGAACAGCACGACCATGGTGCCCAAAGCGGCCGCCCCGATCCACAGCGTCAGGATGTTCAGCTGCCGGGTCAGCGGGGTCTGTTCCTTTGTGGTCGACGCCAGCATGCCGGCGATCTTGCCCACCTGCGCGTCCGCGCCCACGCCTGTCACGATCATGGTGCCGCTGCCGTGCGTGACAGGGGTGTTCATGAACGCCATGTTGGTCTGGTCGCCGGGTCCGACCTCGGCGTCGGCGAGCGTGATCGCCTCCTTCGAGGCGGGCGTACTCTCGCCGGTGAGCGCCGACTCGTCGATGTCCAGGGCGCTCGCCTGGACGATGCGGCCGTCGGCCGGGACGTCGTCGCCGGCGGTGATGAGCACGACGTCGCCGACCACCACCTCCTCGGCCGGGATTCGAGCCTCGGCGCCGTCGCGCCGCACCCGCGCCGTCTCCTTCATCATCGACTTGAGCGCGTTCATCGCGCTTTGCGCCTTGCCCTCCTGGCGCAGACCCACCACGGCGTTGAAGACAGTGAGGAAGATGAGCACGGCGCCCGTGTTGTACTGCCCGATGACGATCGAGATGACGGCCGCCACGAGCAGGATGATCTGCATGTAGGCGGTGTACTGCTGGATGAAGCGTCGCCAGCCCGGCACCGCCTTCTCCGCGGGCAGGGCGTTGGGGCCGTTCTTCTGCAGCAACTCGGCCGCCTTGGCCGCGCTGAGCCCGGCGGCCGGATCCACGCCGAGCTTCGCGGCGACGCCGTCCGCGTCGAGCGCGTACCAGCGGGTCTCCGCGCCCGAGGTTGTGGCTGTCTCTGGCATCTCTCTCCTCTCAGGCCTTGGACTTCGCTTTGCGCTTGTGCTCCCTGCGCTCTTCCTCCTCGAAGGGATCGGCAGCGGCGCCCTCGGGGGCCTGCCGCTCGAGCTCGAGCTTCGTCTCCTCGAGCTCCTTGCGCACTTCGGGAGTCACGGTCGGGAACCGCGGATCGATCTTGATGAGCGTGTCGGCGATGACGGCCGCGGCGGCGAGGCGGGCGAACCACTTGTGGTCGGCGGGGATCACATACCACGGAGCCCAGTCGGTGCTGGTCGCGGTGAGCATGTCCGAGAAGGCCTTCTGGTAGTCGTCCCAGTACGTGCGCTCGTGCGCGTCGGCGGCCGAGAACTTCCAGTTGTGATCGGGCATGTCGATGCGCCTGAGGAAGCGGCTGCGCTGCTCCTCTTTGGAGAGGTTCAGCAGCAGTTTGACGACCTTGATGCCGTTGTCGGTCAGGTAGCGCTCCCAGTCGTTGATGTCGCGGTAGCGCCGCTTCCACACGTCGCGGCCACGCGCCTCCTTGGGCAGCTTCTGGTGCTGCAGGATCTCCTTGTGCACGCGCACCACGAGGACTTCCTCGTAGTAGGAGCGGTTGAAGATGGCGATCTGGCCGCGCTCGGGCAGGTTCTTGGCGAAGCGCCAGAGGTAGTCGTGGTTGAGTTCCTCAGACGACGGCACCTTGAACGAGTGCACCGCCACACCCTGGGGGTTCACGCCGCTCATGACGTGACGGATCGTCCCGTCCTTGCCGGCGGCGTCCAGCGCCTGCAGGACCACGAGGACGCCGTACGTGTCCTGTGCCGCCAGCCGCGCCTGGTACTCGGCGAGGAGCTCCACGCCGTGCTGGAGGAGCTCCACACTGTCCTTCTTCTTGACGAAGTCGGCTTTGTAGCCGGGATCGAAGTCCTTCTCCAGCTTGACCTTCGATCCGGGCTTCACGCGCAGGGGCTCGATGGCCTCGGCAATGCGCTTGACTCTCACATCCGCCATGGTGGTCCTCCTTGTCCGGGGCAGTCCCCGACGCGTCGCGCCACGCGTGGGAGCGTGTTTCCGAACCAGCCTAGGAGCCCCATCGGCGGAAATGAACTGGGGATACTACGAGGCCCCTCGCCCCGTACTATCCCGAGTTCCCCGCCTCGCGCCCGTGGCCTAGGCTCTCCTCGGGCGGATCGATGGTCGGAGTCCGTCCCGCCCGCTCACCTCCGGCCGTTCTGTGGGAGGCATCAATGAGTCTTTGGTACTGGATGATGTGGATGTTCTGGGTCTTTCTCGCCATCGTGTGCGCCATGTGGTGCGGCGCGATCGCGGACTCCAAGGGCTACAGCCGCATCCTGTTCACGATCCTCGGCTTCTTCTTCATCATCTTCACGCTCATCGTGGTCTTCATCCTGCCGACCAGACGGACGGCCTGACGGCCTGACCACGACAGGTGCCGGATGCGGCCGGGCGGAACCCAGGTGAGGTCCCGCCCGGCCGATCCCGTTCGTGGGCCTCGTAGTTTCCCCGGCCGCGGCCCCGTACTATCCCGAGTTCCCGCGCCCTCCGGCCGCGCCTAGGCTTACCTTGAGGCGCCGGTCCCGAGGGCAAGCGGGCCGTCTAGACGCGCCTCGAGGCGTCCAGCGACGTGCTCGCCCTCCGCTGGAGCAGTGACAACGGACGATACGGAGGTACGGCATGCGTGTCCTCTTGGCAGCGCTGTTCATCGTTGGAGGGATCCTGCTCGCGCTCCTGATCGTGGGCGTGGTGTTCTCGAACCTCAGGTTCTTCCTCTGGCTCGCGATCATCGGGCTGGTGGTCTGGGGGATCTACATGCTCATCACGCGCCCCTGGAGATACAGCTGAGCGCCCCCTGAGGCTCGAAGAGCACGCCCGGTCCGGCGACCAGGCGATGTGGCCACCGGCCTCGTAGTTTCCCCAGCCGCGACCCCGTACTATCCCGAGTTCCCCTGCCCCCGCGGTCGTGCCTAGGCTCACCTTGAGGCCGGTCCCGCGCCAAGCGGACCGCCCCACCCCGTCAGTGACCATTCGGGAACTCACAAGGAGGGCGCCATGCCCAAGTCAGTCGCGGAGATGGTCGGCGAGGCCAGGGCCATGATCGCGGTTGTCTCGCCGCAGGACGCCAAGGCCGAGTCGGACGCGGGCGCCGTCGTCTTCCTGGACGTCCGCGAGCCCGTGGAGTGGGAGCACCACGTCACCGGTGCCCTCCAGGTGCCGCGCGGCCTGCTCGAGTTCGCCGCCGACCCCGCCAGTCCCAGTCACAAGGGAGGGTTGGAGCCCGACGCCAGGGTGATCGTCTACTGCCGCTCCGGCACACGCGCCGCCCTCGCCACCGCCACGCTCGTGACGCTCGGCTACTCCAACGTCGCCAACCTCGAGGGCGGCTTCAACGCGTGGAAGGAAGCGGGCCTGCCTGTGACCGAGCACCACGAGGCGTACTGACCGTGACGATCCAGGAGCCTGTCGATCATCCACCGCTGGCGGGTCTGACGTTCGTCGTCGCCAGCATGCTGGGGACGGGTCTGAGCCTGACGGTGTCGCAGATCCTCCAGCCTCTGAAGAACGCACGCCTCGTGATCCTGGCGCTTGTCGCCAACTTCGTGCTGGTACCGCTGGTCGCCTATGGGATCACGCTCGTCATCCCGTTGGACGAACCGCTCAAGATAGGCCTCATCGTGCTGGCCACCGCGGCCGGCGCGCCGTTCCTGGTCAAGGAGGTGCAGGCAGCGAAGGGCGAGCTCTCCGTCGGCGTCGGGCTGATGTTCCTGCTGATGATCGTGACCATCCTCTACGTGCCGCTCGTCCTGCCCCTGCTGCTTCCCGGCGTCGACGTGGCCGCCGGAGATATCGCCAAGTCCCTGATCGTCACGATGCTCATCCCCCTCGCGCTCGGTCTCCTGTTCCGGTCGCACTCCGCAGAGGGCGCCGCGCGCTGGGCGCCGGTCATGAACAAGCTGTCCGGCATCGCCCTGCTCCTCATGCTCGTGATGGGCCTGGGCCTCAACATCTCCAGCATCATCGACCTGATCGGCTCGTACGGCTTCCTGGCGCTCGTCCTCTTCGTCGTCGCCTCCCTCGCGATCGGCTTCGCCTGCGGAGGGCGGGAAGCGGCCACCCGCAGCGTGCTGGGGCTGGGCACGGCCCAGCGTAACGTGGCGGCCGCGATCCTCGTGGCGAGCCTGAACTTCGGCGGCACCGCGACGCTGCCCTACATCCTCGTGGCCTCCATCGTGCTGCCACTGATCCTGCTCCCGGCCGCCAAGGTGCTGGGGAGGCGCAGCGCCGCGATGGCCGGCGAGCAAGGAGAGGGACCTGAGCATGGCTGAGACAGAACGCGTCAGCACCACCGTGCCGCTGGACTGGAACGAGGTGTGGTTCACCAACTGCCCCATGGTGTCCGCCAACAACGTGGACCAGGAGCTGGGCTGGTGCCGCGAGGAGTTCAAGAAGATCGGCGTCGAGTACGCCTACTTCCGCCACGCCCCCGAGAACAACTGGTACCCGCACTACATCCACAACCTCGACAACCTCATCCGCTTCGGCGGCCTCTACCCGCCGATCCACGTCAACGCCGACATCCGCCGCACCGTGCTCCTCGGCGCGACCTGGGTCTACGAGGGCGGCTGCATGGCGGTGCGCGCCCGCGACAAGGTCTTCCGGATGCAGGACCTGAAGGGCAAGAAGATCGGCATCACCAAGAGCCTGAACACCATCAAGAACGACTGGTGGCGGATCCAGGAGCACATGGGCATCGAGAACATGCTCATGCTCCACGACATGACCATGGACGACATCGAGCTCGTCGAGTTCCCGTACCCCGACGACTGGTACGACAAGCCCGAGATGCTGCCGTGCGCCGATGAACAACCCGTCCGAGCTGTGGATGCGCCGTGACCACAAGCACGACTACGCCTTCCGCCCGCTGGAGAAGGCGCTCGTCGCCGGCACGGTCGATGCCATCTACACCCAGAGCAAGGTCTTCCAGCACACTCCAGGAGGCCACCGGGCAGATCAAGATCGATCGAGGACCTGTCCAAGCTCCCGGACTGGACGCATCCAGGTCGCCAACACCCCCGCCGTCATCACCTGCACCGACGTGATGGCGAACGAGCACCCCGAGCTCGTCATCGCCTACATGAAGGCCATGATCAAGGTCGGGCGCTGGGCGAACGAGAACAAGCACGCCGCCGGCGCAGATCCTCAACCGGCAGACGTTCTACCTCGACGCCGAGGACACCTACCAGGGCATCAAGGACGTCGACATGGTGCCCAGCCTGAGCGCGCGGAACCTGGAGTGCGTCAAGATCGGCAAGGACTTCATGGTCAGCCACGGCTACATCAAGCACGACTTCGACGTGGACGCGTGGGCCCGCCCGGAGTTCCTCGAGCAGGCGGCCGAGGAAGTCCTCAAGGAGGAGTGGGCAGCGCCGGAGCTGGAGCAAGCTGCCCCAGGGCGGCGGGCTCGAGGTGGAGGGCATGCGGCTCGGGTAGGCAGCGGTCGCCGCACCACGTGGCGGGCCGGACCGCGTCCAAGGTCCGGCCGCCCGCGCTTCGAGGACCGAGTGAGGAGACGAGGATGACCGCGACTGTCGAGAGAGCGACACGCGCATGCAGCGACTCGGCTACCGGGCGCCGGACCGATGTCCCCGAGCCGGAGGAGCTCGTGCTCGGTCGAGTACGTCTCCGGTGGGCAGGATGCGCGATCGTCACCCTCAACCGGCCGCACGCCGACAACGCGGTCACGACGGAGCTCGCCGCTCAGCTGATCGAGATCCTCGAGACCATCGACGCCCGCGCCTCCGTGCGCGTCGCCATCCTGACCGAGTGCCGGTGACCGGGCCTTCTCGGTCGGCGGCGACCTGTACCAGCGCAAGCAGATGACCAAGGAGCAGTGGCTGCGCCAGCGCCAGGTCTTCGACCGGGTGCTGCTACAACGCTGCGGCAGCTGCGCCGGCCGATCATCGCCGCGGTCCACGGCATGGCCTACGGCGGTGGCTGCGAGATGGCCATCAGCATGCGACTTCATCATCGCGTCCGACGATGCCGTCTTCGGCCAGCCCGAGGCGATGGTCGGCCTGTCCGCCGGCGGTGGCTCCCCGGTCTTCCTGCCCCGGCTCCTCCCTCCGGGCAGGGCCATGCAGATGCTGATGACCGGAGATCCGATCACGGCCCAGGAGGCCTACCGCCTGGGCATGGTCAACGAGCTCCACCCGCGGGCCGAGCTGATGGACGCGGTCGTGGCCATCGCGGAGCAGGATCGCGCGCCAACTCGCCGACCGCCGTGCAGGCGGTCAAGCGGGCGGTCAGTCATGGGCCAGGGCGAGCCGGTCGAGCAGGCGATCGCGATCATGATGGAGTCAGCACTGGCGCTCCGTGGTCCATCCCGACCGCGTCGAGGGCATCAAGGCCTACACCGAGGGTCGCGAGCCGGTGTTCCCGGACCCGGACTTCTGAGCTGGAGCAAGCTGCCGCACGGCGGCGGGCTTGAGGTCGAGGGCGTCAGGCTGGGATAGTCGGGGGATCTGTCTGCCGATAGCTCAGAGAACGGAGAGCTGATGAACGACGAAGTCATGGACGAGCTGGGGCCGATCGACTATCTGATCGTCGAGTTCCCGGCCGGCAAGGCCGACTTCTCCGGCGCGATGGCGGAGAAGCTGAAGGGGCTGGTCGAGGCGGGCATCGTGCGCGTGCTCGACCTGCTCATCATCACCAAGGACGAGGGCGGCGAGGTCGACGCCTTCGAGCTGCACGAGTTCGAGGACGGAGGCGCCGGCGCACTCCGTGAGATCGGCGCCGAGTTCGCGCAGCTGCTCTCGGAGGAAGACGTCGCCCACATCGCCGCGGCGCTCGAGCCCGGTACGGTGGCCGCGGCGCTCGTCTGGGAGAACACTTGGGCCGCGCCGTTCGCGGCCTCGATCGCAAGTCCTGCGGCCGGCTGGTCGGCAGCGGTCGCATCCCCGTGAAGGCGATCCTCGCCGCCGCCGAGGCGGGCGCGGATGCTGCATCGAAGGAAGGAGCTTGAGATGCCTCTAGGACCAGGACGCAGAGGACCGGGCGTGATCGGGCACCCGGTAGTGCGCACGGCCGCCGTGGTCGCCGTCGTCACCCCCGGGCGCGGCGCGCCCGGGCCCGGCATGAGGCCGGGGCGCGTCGGCGCGCCGGGCATAGGCGTCAGGCCCGGCCCGGGACCGGGGCGACTCGGCCCGGGACGCTGAGCCGACCGACGGCGGACGGGCGGCGAGCCGGGAGCGGGAGCCCCGAGCGTGACCTTGGGCGGGGACGGGAGCGCGGTCTCTCATCCCCGCCCACTCTGCGTTTCGACGCCGTCCTCAGCCTGCGTCCACGTCCGCCGCCGGCCTGCCGCCGCCGAGATGTGCCACCAGGATGTAGACGCTCACCATGAGCACCCACGCCGGGAAGATCTGGATGATCCAGAAGGCCGACGTGAAGACGAACAGCAGGACGAGCGCCACGGCGTAGGTCAGGAACGCCATCCACCTCGGCATCACGCCGGTACGCAGCCACAGCGTCGCCTGAGAGAGCAGGAAGACGGCGGCCATCCTCAGGGCGTAGACAGCGAAGATCTGCGCCACGACCTCCCGGCCGTAGAGGAACGTGCTGCTGGCCGCGAACGTCCCGGGCGACTTGGCATAGGCGGCCGCGAGGGCGCCCGCCGACGCGGCGGCCGCGAACACCATCGCCAGGAAGAGCAGCCCGCTGCCGAGGAAGACGGTGGAGAAGAACTGGTCCTCGAAGCGTCCCAACGCTCCCGCGCCACGGCGATGAACCAGAGGAAGAAGAGTCCGGCGAAGGGGATGAGCGCCAGCGCGAACTTGAACGCTCCAGAGTCGGCCGCCAGCCAGTCGCCCGTGTCCGTCGCGGCGTCGGCCACGGTGTGATCCAGGATCATCACGCTGAAGCTGAAGAGCACGGCGAAGAGGATGCCGGCGATGGCGCCGGCTATGGGCGTCGCCGCCCGCCGCGGGACCTTCGTGATGGTGGGGCGACCTGACGCAGTGGGATTCATGTCGATCCTCTCTGACGTGAGGAGCATCGGCCGCCTCACTTCGGCTGATCGTCCGTGCGAGGCTGGTCGAGACCGCCGGCTCCCAGATGGCGGCGCTGGCGTGGCATCGTCGCTGCCACAGCCTCCGCCGCTTTCGGGTGCCTCTCGGTACGGCCCTCGTACCAGCGATGATAGACGCTCACCAGCGGCGCCGAGGTGAGGCCGTGGAGCACGACACTGAGCGCGACGGTGACGATGACCGCGGTGAGAAGCGTCTCCCCCTGCGGTACCCCTCGTTCGATGACGAGCAGGCCGAACACGACCGAGGCGAGGCCACGTGGTCCGAACCAGCCTATGAAGGCCACGGTGGGCGCCCGGACTCCCTTGCCCAGCAGAGCGATCGCGACCGGGAGCATGCGCACCAGCGTGAGGCTGAGCGCCGCGTACAGGACGACCTGCCAGGTGATGTGCGGGATCGCCCAGGCGATCGCGGCGGCGCCGAAGCCGATCCAGGTCACGGCCGCGAGCACTCCGCCCGTCTCTCGGTGAACAGCGTCGATTCCGAACCCTGTTCGCCGGAGAAGCGGCCGAACGCCATGCCGCCCACGAAGGCGGCGATGAAGACGCTGCCACCGAGCCCCAGTGCGATGGCGAAGGCCAGCAGCGCGGCGGCGAGCGGGAGGATCTGCCGCCACTCGCTTCCGGTCCAGCCGCGCTGGCCGGCGACCCGCAGGAGCAGGCCGCCCAGCACGCCGGCGATCACGCCGGCCAGGAGCCCCCATCCGATCTGCGCCGCAGCGTTGCTGACCACGGCCCAGGTGATACCCGTCGTGAGCTCGGTGTTCGCGAGATCGAGCGCGACGAGGAAGAAGGGCACGGCGAGGCCGTCGTTGAGACCGCTCTCCACGTCCAGGGCCTGCCGCACGCGCGCCGGCACGGACGTGTCGGTGACGACGCGCTGGCCGAGGGCCGCGTCGGTCGAGCAGAGCATCGTGGAGAGGAGGAAGACTGAGGTGAGTGCCATGCCGGGGAACGTGAGGACCCCCACGCCGAAACCGGCGAGCACGTTCAGCGGCTAACGGCTGAGCAGCAGGCGCTCGGCCTGCCAGCTCGATGACGCAGGGCGCCCAGGTCCAGTCGGGCCGCGTCGCTGAACAGCAGGAGGACGAGCGTCACCTCCGTGAACCTCGGCCACGGCGCTCTCGAGCGAGACGTCGATCAGTCCGAGAACGTACGCCCCGGCGACGAAGCCGGCGGCCACGAAGACCAGGGCCGAGGTGATGCGCGCCGGTCGAGCGGCCGCGAGAACGCGCTCCACGCAAGGACCAGGACGGCGATGATCGCCAGTGTCATCATGCCGCAGGGCTCCTGTCAGGTGTTGGCTGCTCGAGCAGAGCCGCGAGACGGTCCCTGCGCAGATGAAGCGGTGGCCGGCGGGTGGCCGGGGCCAGGTCGCCCAGGTCGTTCAGCAGGCGCTCGAGGCGCCGCCGCACCTGCGCGTGGCCGGCGCCCATGTCGATGAGCTCATCGAAGGACAGCGAGACATAGTCGTCCCAGCGCGGGAGCGGAAGGAGTACGCGCGCCCGGCCGCGGGGCCCATCACCCCGACGTCGAGGTCGCGCCCGACCAGCGCTCGCAGCAGGCTCTCCACGTTGTCGAGGACCTGCGTGGCCGTGGTCGGATCGTTTACGGCCGGGACAGGGCGCGCAGCGCGATGTCGACGAGCACACGAAAGGCCAGCGCGGGGTCCTGTTCGAAGGTCCGCTCCGCGCCGGTCCGGATCGCCTTCACGACCACCGAGTCCAGCGACGAGGCGGCCGCCCCATGGACGACGGCGATCGGGGTGTGCGCATGCACCATCTCCCCGATGGGGACGACGATCTCGACCGCGGCGTCCGCTTCTTGCGCGGCGGCGATGATCCCGGGACATCGATCGCCTGGATGATGCCGGGCCTCTGGTCCAGAGCAGCTCGCGCCGGCCATCGGGAAGGGCGCGCCGTCCCCGGTCGGGTCGGCCTCGCTCAGCGGCCTGTCCGGATACACGCCGTCGAGGACCTGACGCCCGCGGCTCGTGACTGGACGAGCGTCGAGGCGAGCTGGACAGAGCTGAACGCGCGCATCTGCAGGCTGCGAAAGAGGGCGATCGCCGCGAGCAGGAGGACGACGATCACGATCGGGATGAGACCTGTGACTTCCTCGTCGCACCCGTGCTGAAGGCGGCGACGAACGAGAAGACGAGTACGCCGGTGTAGAACCCGAATGCGTGCCAGACTATCGGCGCCGTGTAGAACAGGTTGAGCCGCGGGGTGAACGTGGTCGAACCGAACTGCACGACCAGGAACAGCAGCGAGAAGATGACCCCGATGAAGGTGAGAAGGCCGGCCCCAACGGCCAGCAGCACCTGGACGGTCTCGACGCGGGGCACCGTGAAGCCCACGGGGATCTGCGCTATGACCAGTCCCAGGAAGACGCCGGCGAGCACGTAGAAGAGCTGGGTGATGCCGACGCGCAGACGCCGGCGCCGCCGGAGCCCTCGGCCAAGCTTCCGTATGGGCCTGGTGTCCGCGTACGCGCTACCGGTGCGCCCTGTCTCCACGTCACCCTCCTCGGCAACTCGCGGTCCTGAGCCGAGGCCTTCGATTGCTCCCGCGGGGATGCCGGTCGGCGCCCCGGCGGCTCCATCCGAGCCTAGTAGGTATGCGAGCCGCTGTGACCTCGTGAAACTACGTGCCCGTTTCGGCTGCGTCCGCGGGCAGAAGCGGAGGTCAGATCAGACGCGTCGGCGCGACGCGACACCCCGTAGTTCCCGAGACGCCGTCCTCGTAGTTTCCCGAGGTCACAGCCATTCCCGTTCACACTAGCCTCCACTCAGACATACGTCGTGAAGCCCAGACCACAGAACGGAGAGCGCATGTGCTGTTTCGTCACCGTGTTCGTCCTGCTCGGCCCGCGCGCTGGCGTGGTCGTGTGGTGGCTCGTGGACCCCGCCCGCTGGCAACTCGCGTTCAGCAGTTGGCTCTGGCCGGTGATCGGCTTCTTCATCGCGCCGTGGACGACCATGGCCTGGGTGGCCGTGGCGCCGGGCGGCGTGAACGGACTCGACTGGCTGTGGGTCGGGCTCGCCGTCTTCCTTGACGTCGCCTCCTGGAGCGGCGGTGCCTACGGCAACCGTGGCCGCATCTCCGGCTCTCAGGCTGCCTGAGCAGGGGTACCAGCGAGCGGACCAAGGAACGGGCCCGGGAGGGGCAGGCACGACCCCCCGCCTCCCCTCCCGGGACCCCTCTGAGAGACCAACGACAGCGACATGCGCTGCGGCGTTGCGAAAGGAGGCTGACCGATGAGCCAGCCATCAGCAGAAGACCTGGGCCCCGTCGACTACCTCGTCGTCGAGTTCCCCCGCGACCGCGCCAACTTCTCCGGCGAGGTGAAGGCCGAACTCGCCGCGCTCGTGCAGACCGGTACCGTGCGCGTGCTCGACCTGCTCTTCCTCAAGAAGCACGCGGACGGCACGTTCGAGGGTTTCGAGAAGCACGACTTCGACGATCCCGATGCGGCCGCCCTCAGCGACCTTGCCGACCAGGTCCAGGAGATCCTCACCGAAGAGGACCTTGCCAACATCGCCGGCGCCCTCGAGCCCGAGACCATCGCCGCCGTGCTCGTCTGGGAGAACGCGTGGGCGGCGCCGTTCGCAGGCGCCCTGCGCCGCGCCGGCGGCCAGCTCGTGGCCACCGGCCGCATCCCCATCCAGGCCATCCTCGCCGCCGCCGAAGAGGCGGAGGAGCGAGCGCAGACGGACGGGGAGTGACGCACGGCCGGAGACACCGTCTCCGTGCCAGAGAGAAGCGGAGGACAGGACGCAGAAGGCGTCCGCCGTGAGCGGAGGCTGAGTCGCAGTGGGCGAGTGTGCGGCGGTCGTGACCGCCGCGTCAGTAGAAGACATGAGGAGGGGATTTGAGTAACAGAGGCACAGAGGTCGGAGGCTCCAACTGGAGCATGTTCGCCGGGGTCTTTCTGGCGATCGCCGGCCTGTTCAACGCCCTGGACGGCCTGGTGGCCCTCGTCCAGAAGGAGTACTTCAACGAGGGCGCCCTGGTGTACCAGAACATGCAGGTGTGGGGCTGGGTGTTCCTCATCGTCGGCATCGTGCAGCTCGTCGTGGGCTGGCAGGTCATCAGCCGCGCCGCATGGGCGCGCTGGGTCGGCGTGGTCATCGCCATCGTCAGCATGATGATCGCCTTCTTCGCCATCGGGGCGTACCCGTGGTGGGCGCTGCTCATCATCGTGATCGACGCCATCGTCGTGTGGGGCCTCACGGCCCGTTGGGAGAGCTGAACCTATGAGCGAGATGATGGTCCTGGGCTTCGAGAACGAGATGGAGGCCGACCGCTTCGGCCTCAAGCTCGCGGAGCTGCAGAAGGACATGATCGTGCAGCTGAGCGACGCCGCCGAGGTCGTGCGCGACGCCGACGGCAAACCGCACGTGAAGAGCGGCGACCACCTGGTCGGCGCGGGCGCCATGGGCGGCGCCTTCTGGGGCATGCTCTTCGGCCTGCTCTTCTTCATGCCCTTCCTGGGCATGGCGATCGGCGCCGGCATGGGCGCGCTCTTCGGCAAGATGGGGAAGACCGGCATCCAGCAGAAGGTGCTCGAGCAGATGGGCGACGCCATCCCGCCCGGCAAGGCCGGCTGGTTCCTCATCATCACTCAGGTGACGGAGGACAAGTTCCTGGCTGCCATCGAGGGCACGAACGCGACGCTCGTGCGCTCGAACCTCACGGCTGAGGAAGAAGAGCAGCTCAAGCACGCATTCGGTGCCAAGCACCACAAGAAGCAGACGGCGGAGAGCGAGACCGCCTGAGCTTCACGACCTGAGCGCGGCGGGGCGGTTCTCCCCGGCCTCCCGCCGCGCCACTCCTGTCACCTGGCTGCCGGGCGCGCCGGCGTGGACATCTGAGGAGGTGCCGCCGTGGCGGACACACCGGCCACACGAGGGGCGAAGAGCAAGAGTCGCCTGGAGGCGTTCAGCGACGGCGTCTTCGCCATCGCCATCACCCTGCTCGTGCTCGAGATCGCCGTCCCGGTGGCCGCAGGCGGCCACCTGTTCTCGGAGCTCCTGCACGAGCGCACGGTGTACATCGGGTACTTCATCGCGTTCATGAGCATCGGCGCGGTGTGGATCGAGCACAGCGCTCTCACCGAGGCCCTCGAGCGCGTGGACGCCGGATTCCTGCGTCTGAACCTGCTGCTGTTGCTGCTCGTGTCCTTCCTGCCGTTCCCGGCCAGGGTGATGGAGGAGTACCTGACGCTGACCGACACCGAGGTCGGTGGCGAGCGGACGGCCGTGGCGTTCTTCGGGCTCGTCCTCGTCCTCATGAGCCTGATGCTCATCGTCCTGGGACGCTACGCCGAGCGCGAAGGGCTCTTCGGTGGTGACCTGGCCGAGGAGCGCCGCGAGGACAACCGCCTGCGCTATCAGCTCGGTCCCGCCCTCATCGCCTACATCGCCGCCACCGCGCTCGGGCTCGTCCAGCCGTACATCGGCGTGACGCTCTACTTCCTGATCGGCGTCTACCTGCTCCTGCCGGTCCGCACCATCAAGCGGCTCCTCGGACGGGGCGGCAAGGATGCGCAGGCCGGCGACTCGACAACCGATGGGAGTGACTGATGGCCACCACACCGAATGCAGCAGGCCCGGCGCTCGACGCCGAGCAACTGGTCGAGCTCCTCAGGCTCGTCAAGGGGTCGAAGAGCGTAGAGCTCAAGCTCACCATACCGGCCGAGCACCACCGTGCCACCGTCGAGGCTCTGAGCATCGACCCCCTCGACGGCCAGATGCGGCTGGTGACGTTCTTCGACACGCCCGATCTGACGCTGAACCGCGCCGGCGTCGTGGTGCGGTGCCGGCGCATCCAGGGCGGCAAGGCCGACTCGGTCGTCAAGCTGCGCCCGGTCGTGCCGGACGACTTGCCGGCGAAGCTCCGCGCGCTGCCGTCGTTCGGCATCGAGGTGGACGCCATGCCCGGCGGCTTCGTGTGCTCGGCCTCGTACAAGGCCGAAGCCGACCCCGGCCAGACGAAGCTCGCCAGCCTCGGACAGGCGCCGGTGCACAAGGCCTTCAGCAAGGAGCAACGGGCCTTCTTCAAGGAGCACGCCCCTGAGGGCCTCGGCCTGGACGATCTCAGCGTGCTGGGTCCGGTCTTTGTGATCAAGGTGCCGTTCACACCCGCAGAGCTCGCGCACAAGCTGGTCGCCGAGCTGTGGCTGTTCCCGGACGGCGCCCGCATCCTCGAGCTCTCCACGAAGAGCACGCCGCAGGACCTCGCGGACGTCCTCGCCTCCGTCCACGACCACCTGGTGTCCAAGGGCGTGGACCGTCACGGCGACCAGCAGACCAAGACGAAGCACGCCCTGGAGTTCTTCACGAAGGCTCTGGAGGCTCACCGGGAGAACGCGGGCGACTGAGCGACGCAGCTGACTCGAGTAAGGCCCACCCCTCTCGCTTCAGGCCTGCTCCTTGGGACGACGGCGCCCTCCCGTGACCAGGATGTACACGCTGATCACCGTCACCCAGGCCGGCAGGAGCAGCACGATCGGTTCGAAGAAGCTCACGCTCAAGAGAAGCACCGCTGCGATCAAGAAACCGCTCAGTGAGATCCAGCGAGACCAGCGGGCGCGCCGGGCGATCGTCGACGTCGCGAGCATGAAGACGCCTGCCACCTTGGCCGAATACACGAACAGGAACGAGTAGCCGACCGATCGCGCGAAGCCGACCGTCGCGACATCGGTCGGCGCCGCAAGCCCGAAGCGGTTGCCGGCGATGAGCCCACCCAGCACCGCGCCGCCGGCGAACAGCATGGCGACGAAGATCAGGCCGCTGCCCAGGAAGACCGTGGCGAAGAACCTGTCCTCACGGTCGCCGATGCGGTCGCGGATGACGCCGATGAACCACAGGAAGGCGATCCCCGCGAACGGCAGCATGTAGAGACCGACCAGGGCCGCATCGGAGCTCGAGCCACTCAGGTTGGCCATCACCTGCTCCGTGTCGAGCGCGATGCCCACGACCTTGGACAGCAGGTAGAGCGCGACGACGAAGAGGACGGCGAAGATGATCCCTGCTACGCCGGCCGCGCGCGGCGTCGTCAGTCCCCGCTCGGCTGCGCTCGCGAACCGGGGCGGTCTATCGTCGGTCGGTCTCGAAGTAGCCACACTTCCTCCAGAAGTCACTCAGTCGGCCTTGCGCGCCTTCAACCGCAGCCGCGCCGCTTCGTATGCTTCCTCCGTAGAGCGGTAGACGAGACTCCGCGCAGGGAAGATGTTGTCGCGCCCCAGCAGCTCCGCGAGACCGGTGCGCTCGAGCTGATCGCCCATGCGCTCGCCGACTCCGGCCAGCAGCAGGGCGCCGCCGCCGGCCTGGAGCTGCTCGGCCCACTTGCGCAGCAGCCCGATCGCGCTGCTGCCGAGCTCGCCACGCCCGCGCAGACGTACCACGAGCGCGGCGCCTCGCGTGCCGCGTACCTCCGGAAGCTTGGCGTCGATGGCCTCGGTGTCCGCGTAGAACACGCTGCCGTAGATGTCGATGATGGTGACGTCATCGTCGGGCAGGCGCTCGGGCGGGTCTTCTTCGCTGAAGCGGCCCTCGCCGGCTCGCCTGAGCCTGCGGACCTTGATGTCCAGCGAGGAGCTGGAGACGTGCTGGATGGTCGAGAGCACCACGCCGATCAGCACCGCGTACTGGAGCGGGACAGCGAGGGTGAGCGCGAGCGTGAACAGCATGATGATCCTCGCCGCCCAGTTGGTGCGCCAGACCTCCAGGAAGGCCGCGGGCTTGAGCGACGCCGCCGCGGCGACGATGAGCAGGGCGGCGACGGTGGGAAGCGGCACCTTCTCGACGTAGCTGCCGAAGAGCAGGAGGACGACCGCGACGAGCACCCCGGCGTAGACGTTCGCCCAGCGAGAGCGTGCGCCGGAGCTCACATTGAGCGCCGAGGACGAGACCGACCCGCCCATGGGCATGCCGCTGAAGAAGCTCATCACGCCGTTCGCGGCGCCTTGGGCCACGAAGTCCCGCGAGGAGTCGCCGTAGGTGCCGCCGGGGTTGGGCACGCTCTTGCTGACCCCGGCGCCCTGCACAAGGCCGATCACAGCGATGGCGACCGCCGGCACGATGAGCCCGGGCGCGTACGAGAGGTCGGGCATCTGGAACTGCGGCAGGCTCGACGGGATCGAGGCGATGTCCTCGACAAGAGCCACGGACGCCGGACAGATCACGGCGGTCGCGACCGTGGCGGCGGCGAAGGCGATGACCATCGAGAACTTGACCACCGCCGTGCGGTTGAGCACCAGGATGAGCACGATGGTGGCGAGCCCTACCGCGAACGTCGGCCAGTCGATCTCGCCCATGTGGAACAGCAGATCGACCGTCTTGGCGACCTTGTTCGAGTACTCGCTGCTGTAGCCGGTGAGGTCGCCGAGTTGCCCCAGGATGATGAGGATACAGACTCCCGTGATGAAGCCGACCATGACGCTGTTGGAGACGAACTTCGTGATCCAGCCGAGCCTGGCGAGGCCTAGCGCCAGCTGGATCGCGCCGACCAGCAGCGTGAGGACCAGAAGCATGGCGACGCGCTCGCCGCTGTCGTGCCCGCCCATCGCGTCCGCGACTGCCAGTGAGATCGCGCCGGTCGTCGTCACCGTCATGAACACCGACCCGGCGAAGAGCGCTCCGACGGGCGTGCCGATGATGAGGGTGTTGAGGCCGTTGACCGGCTTCGCCAGGGCCAGGATGGCCGAGGCCATCGCGTCCGGGATCTGTACCAGCCCGTTGGTGAGTCCCGCGGCCAGGTCGCCGCGCAGGTCTTTCCTTTTCGGGAGGTCGAGACGCACTTTCATCTCAGCCCCGAGGTCCGCCGGCGCGCAACCGCTCGAGATCGGCGGCCGTCAGGTGGCGACGCTGGCGCGGCACCGTCGCCGCCACCGCTTCCTCCGCCGACGGGTGGTCCTCGGCGTGGCCCTCGTACCAGCGATGGTACGCCGCCACCAGCGGCACCGATGTCAGGCCGTGGAGCAGCACGCTCAGCGCCACCGTGACGATCACGGTCGTGAGCAGGGTCTCCTCCTCCGGCACGCCCCGCTCCAGCACGAGAAGCGCGAACACCACACTGGCGAGTCCCCGGGGCCCGAACCAGCCGATGAAGGCGAGCGTCGGGAGGCGGAGGCCCTGGCGGGCCATGGCGATGGCCACGGGAAGCATGCGGACGAGGGTGAGGCTGAGCACGGCGTACAGGACGACCCGCCACGTGATGTGCGGGAGGGCAAAGGTCAGTGCCAGCGCTCCGAACCCGATCCAGGTGAAGGCCGCGAGCAGGCCGCCGGTCTCTTCCGTGAACACGGTGATGGCGGAGCCGCGCTGCCCGGACATCGCCCCGAAGGCGAGGCCGCCGACGAACGCGGCGATGAAGCCGCTGCCGCCGAGCGTCACGGCGAGAGCATAGGCGAGCAGGGCGATGGCCAGCGGGATGATCTGCCGCCACTCGCCCTCGATCCAGCCGCGCCGATCGGCGGTGCGAAACAGCAGCGCGCCGACGATGCCGGCGGCGAGGCCGGCGCCGAGGCCCCAGCCGAGCTGCTCCGCCGCGTTCCTGATGACCGCCCAGGTGACCCCTGTGGTGAGCTCTGCGTTGGCCAGGTCGAGCGCCACCAGGAAGAAGGGCACGGCGATGCCGTCGTTGAGTCCGCCCTCCACATCGAGCGCCTGGCGGACGCGGGCCGGCACCGAGGCGTCGGTCACGACCTTCTGGCCGAGCGCTGCGTCGGTAGGGCAGAGGATCGTCGAGAGCAGGAACACGGAGGCCAGCGCCATGCCCGGGAACACCAGCACCCCGATGCCGGTCCCGGCGAGCAGCGTCAAAGGGAGGCCGATGAGGAGCAGGCGGCTCGGCCAGCCGAGCTCGTGGCGCAGCGCGCGCAGGTCGAGCCGCGAGGCGTCGCTGAAGAGGAGCAGGACCAGCGCTACCTCCGTGACCGTCTCGACCGCTGTATCCTCGGCCGAGACGTCCAGCAGGCCGAGGACCTTGGCCCCGACGAGGAAACCCGCCACGGTGAAGACGATGGCCGAGGTAGATCCCGCGCCGGTCGAGCGGCTTCGAGACGACACCCCAGATGACGATGATGGCGACGATCGTCGCGAGGCCGATCATCACTCCTCCTGCGTGGGCGAAGCGGCCGAGCCGAGTGCCAGGCTCGCCGGCTGTCCCGGCTCGACCGCCGCCGCCACCTCATCCGAGAAGACGCCCGCCGCCCGCAGGCGCGCGACGGCGTCGATGGCGATCTTCAGGAACGGTGCCGCGAACACGCCGCCGATGGCTCCGAACAGCAGGCTGCCGGCCGTGGTCGCGAAGAGTATGACCAGGGGGTGCAGCTTGAGCGCCGACCCCAGGGCGAACTGCGAGACCAAGGTCTGCAGGTAGCCGTTCGAGATGATCACGATGATCAGCATGGGGATCGCCATGGCCGGCCCCCCGGCGCCGAGGGCGATGAGCACGGCGAAGGCGCCGCTGATGATTGCGCCGAAGAACGGGATGTAGTTGGTGAACCAGCCGACGATGCCGATGGTCGCCGCCAGCGGCACGCCGATGATGAGCGCGCCGACGAACATCACGCCGCCGTTGAACAGGCCGGTCAGCGTGCTCCCCCAGATGTAGCCGCGGAAGAAGCGCGCGCTGTTGGCGAGGATCGCATAGCCCACGGGCTGCGGGACCGAGCCCATGTGCCGCGACGCCCAGGCGCCGATCTGACGACCCTGGATGAGGACCCAGACGAGGATGTTGAGGCTGATGAAGATGCCGAACAGAAGGGTGCCGAGACCGCTGATCGCGCTGGCAAGCGTGCCGGCCACCCCGCCCGCGGCGTTCTTGAGCAGATCCTGCAGGCCCGCCTTCAGTGAGTCGACCGTCGACGCGGGCACACTCGTCGCGCTCAGTGCCTTCTGCAGCTGCGCGACGGCCTCGTCGAGGCGCTGCTGGATCTCGGGCACCTGGTTCACCACGCTGTAGGTGATGATCAGCGCGATGCCGACCGCAAGGGCGACGAGGCCGACGACGACGAGGAGTGCGCCGAGCCACCGCGGGAAGTGGTGCTTGTGGAGCCAGTCGACCACCGGCAGGAACGTGCCGCCCAGCAGCACGGCGAAGAGGGCCGAGATCACGAGCACGCTCGTCGCGGCCAGGAGGGCCATGAGTGCGACGAGCAGGATGAGGACGCCGATGCCGATCCAGCTCCAGCGGCCCGCGTCACCCGCCCAGCGGGGCACCGCGAAGGACCTGCCCGGCGCGGCGCGGTCCGTCTCGTCGCCGGGCGCGATGGGCGCGGCCTCGCCGGTCTGTCGCGAGCGGCCGGCCATCAGGCCCGCCCCAGGTCGGCCGGACGAGGCGACGCGCCGCCTGGCCTCTGGCGGATCCGCGCGCAGATGTCGCCCGCGCGATGGCGGAGGTGGCGGTTCAGCAACAGCACTCCATTCGTGTCGAACGCCGCGGGGACAGAGGGACTCTCCGGCCTCCAGGCGTCGGCCTAAGGACGCCGCGGAGGCCGTTCTTCGCAGAGGCGGGGCCTGCCGGCTTGGCAGGCCCCGCCTCGCTCCGATATGTTGCCCGTGACCTACTGCCGCGCCATGTGCATGCGCAGCTCGGCCTCGGGGTCGTGGATCAGCTCGCCGCTCACGTCCACGGTCACCTCGTGCAGCGTCCCGGTGAACTTGAAGGGGCTGGGGTAGTCCGGTGTGACCGGGGAGCCCGGGTTGGCACCGCACGTCAGGGCGCCCGGGTTGAGCATGAACGGCGTCGTCGTCGGCGCCTCCGCGTTGGCGACCAGGGCGCCGTCGACGTAGAGCTGCAGTCGTCCTGGAGCGCCCTTACCGTGCTGCAGGTCAGGCTCGCCCGTCGGCTCGAACTCGAAGCGCAGCTCGTGCTTGCCGGCCGGCACGTCCGCCTCCGTCGTCACCGAGTAGAGGGCGCGGCCCACCCAGTTGTGGACGTAGTGGAGCTTGCGGTCCTTCATGTACAGCGAGTAACCGCCTGCGGCACAGCCCTGACAGAGCAGCACGCCCTCGGCGCCCTCCTCCGGGATCTCGACGCTTGCCGTGATGCTGTGCGGCCGGTTCATGACGCGCGGTGCCGCGAAGAACGGCACCGACTGCGTCCCGGCCCGGTAGGTGTAGCTCTCCCGGGGCACGGCCACCAGAGGCTTCTCGGAGATCATCCGGGCGAGGCCGCTGCCGTCGACCGGCATGACGTCGTACTTGCCGGCCTCCACGTACCAGGTGGCGATGAGCGCGATCAGCTTGTCGCGGTTCTCCTCGGCGAGGTCGTGGTTCTCGGCGAAGTCCTCGTCGGTGTGGTAGAGCTCCCAGCCGTGCGCATCGAGTTCCGCGAGCTTCTCCGACGAGATCGGCTGGCCGAAGCCGACGCCGGCCTCGGTGAACGACGGGCCCGGCCAGGGGCAGACCGCTCGCCAGCCGTCGTGGTAGATGGCGCGGTGGCCGAGCATCTCGAAGTACTGCGTGTGGTGCTTGCTCGCGGCGCTGCCGTCGTCGAGCGCGTGCGCGAAGCTCACGCCCTGGATGGGCGACTGCGTGACGCCTCTGATGGCCGCCGGCGGCTCCAGGTCGAGCAGGTCGAGCACGGTCGGCACCATGTCGATGATGTGCGCGTACTGGGTCCGGACCTCGCCCCTGGCCTTGACGCCGGCCGGCCAGGAGACGATGAACGGGTCGCAGGCGCCGCCGCGGTAGGTCTCCCGCTTCCAGCGCCGGAAGGGCGTGTTGCCCGCGTTGGTCCAGCCCCAGGGGTAGTGGTTGAAGTGCTTGGGGCCGCCGATCTCGTCGAGGACCGCGAGGCTCTCCTCGAGTGGCTCCTGCGCGTTGTTGAAGAACTGCGCCTCGTTGGTGGTCCCGGTGGGGCCGCCCTCCGCGCTGGCGCCGTTGTCGGAGATCACCATGACGATGGTGTTCTCGAGCAGCCCCTCGGCGCGCAGGTAGTCGAGCAGCCGCCCGAGGTGGTGGTCGGTGTGGCTGAGGAAGCCGGCGAACACCTCCATCATGCGGCTGGAGAGCTTGCGCGCCTCGGCGGGCAGCGAGTCCCAGTCGGGCACGTCGGGGTCGTGGCGCGAGAGCTCCGTGTTTGCCGGGACGATCCCCAGCTCCTTCTGCCGCGCGAGGGTCTTCTCGCGGTACGCCTGCCAGCCGTCGTCGAACTGGCCGGCGTACTTGTCGGCCCACTCCTTGGGCACGTGGTGCGGCGCGTGCGTGGCGCCGAAGCAGAGGTGCAGGTAGAAGGGCTTGTCGGGGTCGATCTGGCGCGCGTCGGCGATGAACTCGATCGACTTGTCGACGAGGTCCGGTGTCAGGTGGTAGCCCTCCTCGGGCGTCGCCGGCGGCTCCACCTGGTGGTTGTCGTAGACCAGGTCGGGATACCACTGGCTCGTGTCGCCGCCGAGGAAGCCGTAGAAGCGCTCGAAGCCGCGCGCCAGCGGCCAACGGTCGTAGGGACCGGCCGCGGTCTCCTGGTTGCTCGGAGTGAGGTGCCATTTGCCGACCATGTAGGTGTTGTAGCCGTGCTCGAGCAGCATCTCGGAGAGCATCCCGTTCTCGAACGGCATGACGCCGTTATAGCCGGGATAGCCAGTGGCGAACTCGGTGATGCAGGCCATGCCGTTGCTGTGGTGGTTGCGCCCGGTGACGACGCAGGCGCGGCTCGGCGAGCAGAGCGCCGTGGTGTGCATGTTGTTGAAGCGCAGGCCGTCGGCGGCGAGCGCGTCGAAGTTCGGCGTCTCTATCGGGCTGCCGTAGCAGCCCAGGTTGCCGAAACCGGTGTCGTCGAGGACGACGAAGAGCACGTTGGGGGTGGCCTTCTTGGCCCGCACCGGCGCCGGCCACGCTTCGCTCGACTCGTCGGTGGTGCGGCCGATCACGCCGGGGAAGGCCGCACCTTTCGGATACTCGACTATCGCCATCATGACCTCCGTGGGGCGGTGGACCGAGACAGGTGTGCGTGAGTGCGCGAGGTGACTCCGGGTCTGCGACGGCAAGCCCTCCGCTGCCGAAAGCCTTCATCCCGGGAGGGGGCCGCTCGAGTTGTCTGCGCTGCATCTTACCGATGGGTAAGAAAGATGCAAGTGCTGGCCTCGGTAGCTTCCCAAGGTGATTGAATGGCAGCGGAACAAGGAGGCTCTGATGACCGACGAGCGCCCGGTCAAGCGGCGGCGCGGCCGCGAAGCGACCACCGCCGCGATCCTGGACGCAGCGCAGGAGCTGTTCGCCGCTCACGGCTACCATGCCGTAGCCGTCCGGGACATCGCGGAGCGGGCCGAAGTCACGCATGCGCTGGTGCACCAGTACGTCGGCAGCAAGGCCGACGTCTTCCGCGCCGTCCTGGCCCGCAGCGAGGGCCTCATCGTGTCAGCCGCGCCCGACAACCCCGACCTGCTCGAGTCCGCCGGCCTCATGCTGCGGACGGCGCTCGGCGACGCCGGCCAGGCCCACCTCCGTCTCATCGTCCGCTCGGCGCTGAACGGCCTCAGCTACGAGCGATCCATCGGCCAGTTCGACGCCACCGAGCGGCTCGTCGGGCTCGCCGAGCTGGCTTCGACGTCGGCACCTGCCGCGGAGCGCACGGAGAAGGATCTCGACCCGCGCCTCGTGATCGGCTGCTTCGTGAGCCTGCTTCTCGGCTGGACGGCCGCCGGGTCGTGGATCCGGCCGGCCCTGGGGCTCCAGGACATGGACGACGCCGAGCTGATCGGCGGCGTCGAGCGAATCCTCCTGGGCCTGCTGAGCAGCAACCTGGCGGGTGTCGGACGCGACGACGGGCCTGGTGCCTGAACAACACGTCTGGCGTCCAGGTCCACGGCGCGCCCACGGCAAGGATGCGTTCTCAGGCTCACGTTGCTCCGCGGTGAACGATAGTGGAGCATGCGCCATGGAAGGGGACCGTTCGAGGAGGGGACCGCATGAGCAAGGAATCGACGGCCGCGACGGCCGGCGCCGGTACGGCCGCCACGGCGGCCAAGGCGGGCGCCGGCCTCATCCTGTTCACGCTGGCCACCGGCCAGTTCCTCATGACCCTGGACACGTCGGTCATGAACGTGTCCATCGCCACGGTCGCCAGCGATCTCGGCACGACCGTGACGGGCGTGCAGACCGCCATCACCCTGTACACGCTGGTGATGGCCAGCCTCATGGTGCTCGGCGGCAAGATCGGCACGATGATCGGCCGCAAGCGGGCCTTCGCCATCGGCTGCGTCATCTACGGCTGCGGCTCGATGACCACCGCCCTCTCGCCCAACCTCACGATCCTCATCATCGGCTGGTCGTTCCTGGAGGGCATCGGCGCCATCCTCATCATGCCGGCCATCGTCGGGCTGGTGGCCGGCAACTTCCCGCCCGCGGGCAGGCCCAAGGCGTACGGCCTCATCGCCGCCGCCGGCGCCATCGCCGTCGCCGTCGGCCCCGTCATCGGCGGCTTCATGACCACGTACTTCTCGTGGCGTTACGTGTTCGCCGGCGAGGTCATCATCGTCATCGCCATCCTCTTCCTGGCGCGACGCGCCGCGGACGAGCCGGCGGCCGCACGTCCGCACCTCGACCTCATCGGGGTCGTGGTGTCGTCGGCGGGCCTCGCCCTCCTCGTCCTCGGCGTGCTCAAGTCGTCCACGTGGGGCTGGATCCTGCCCAACGAGGGCGCGTCCTCGCTCTTCGGCCTCTCGCTGACCCTGTGGTTCATCACCGCCGGGCTCTTCCTGCTGTGGCTGTTCCTGCGCTGGCAACGCCGTCTGGAGAACGCCGGCAAGGAGCCGCTCATCGCGCCGGCGCTCTTCAAGCACAAGCAGCTCACCGGCGGCCTCGTCACCTTCCTCTTCCAGTTCCTCATCCAGGCCGGGGTGTTCTTCATCGTGCCGCTGTTCCTCTCGGTGGTGCTGGGCATGTCGCCGATGGCCACCGGCGTGCGCCTGCTGCCGCTGTCGCTGTCACTGCTCGTGGCTGCGGTGGGCATCCCGCGCCTGCTGCCGCACGCCAACCCGCGACGCGTCGTGCGCGTCGGCATGCTCGCCCTCGTCGCCGGCATCGTGGTGCTGATCGCCAGCCTCGAGGTGGGCGTCGACTCCTCCATCGTGTTCGCGCCGATGCTCATCATCGGCTTCGGCATCGGCGCTCTGGCCTCGCAGCTCGGCAACGTCACCGTGTCCTCCGTGCCGACCGAGAAGAGCGGCGAGGTGGGCGGCCTGCAGAACACCGCCAGCCAGCTGGGCGCGTCGTTCGGCACGGCGCTGGCGGGCTCGATCCTGATCGCCGCGCTCACGGCGTCGTTCCTCACCGGGATCGAGCAGAATCCCAGCATCCCGCAGAGCGTCAAGGACCAGGCCAACGTCAACCTTGCCGCCGGCGCCCCGTTCATGTCGGAGGCAGACCTGGAGAAGCAGATGAAGGAGGCCGGCTACACGCAGGAGCAGATCGACGTCGCTGTGGAGCAGAACGAGGTCTCGCAGATCGACGGCCTGCGTGCGGCGCTCTCGATCCTCGGCATCATCGGCGTGATCGCGCTGTTCTTCACCGGCAGCATCCCGAAGCGGCAGCCGGGGTCCGGCCCGGAGCCGCCGCCGGGGGCTGAGGCGGCGCCCGCGGCGGGCTGACCGGGCGCCGACGCGAAAGGGGGCGGAGGCGCCTTCGGCCTCCGCCCCCTTTCGCGTCTCAGGCGCCGGCCGCCACCCGAGCGGGCCGGCTCGGGCGACTCAGGTCTTCTGCTCCGTCGTCGGGGCGTCGTCGCCGCCGTGGGTCTGTCTGCTCGCGCCCGTGCCGGCCGCCGGCTTCAGGCGCCGGCGGCAGAGGTCCGAGGGCCTCGACCGCTCGCACCGCCGCCTTCAGCGTCGGGTAGAAGTGGTCCCGGTCGAGTGTGTCGAAGAGGCCGTAGCTCAGCACGCGGTCCTGGAGCCGGTCGCGGAGCTCGGCGAACGCCAGGTGGACCCCCCGCGCGTTGAGCTCGTTGTCCAGCTGCTCGAGCATCCCGGCCGCGGTGACGTCGATGTCGGTGACCGCCTCGCACTGCAGGACGATCCAGGCGGGCGACTGCTCGCGGGCGAGGCGCCGGACCTGCTCACGGAAGATCCCGGAGTTGGCGAAGAAGAGCGGCGCCTCCCAGCGGTACACCACGATCCCCGGACGCTGGCGCGCGTCCGGATACTTGTCCACGCCGTGCCATCCGGGCAGCCCGTCGACCTGCCCGAGCACGGCCCCATGGGGCCACCAGTTGCGGCGGAAGAACATCAGGACCGCGAGGATGACGGCGATGGCGATGCCCCACAGCACGCCGAAGAGGATGACGCCGACGGTGGCGACGAGAGAGAGCGCGAGGGCGCTCTTGCGGACGCGGAAGTAGCGGCCGAGGATGGCGAGGTCCATCAGCGAGACGGCGGCGAAGATCACGACCGCGGCGAGCGTGGTCTGCGGGAGGTCGGCCAGCAGCGAGGGGAAGAACAGCAGCATCAGGGCGACGAGGCCGGCGCCCACCAGGCCCGTGACCTGGCTCTTGGCGCCGGATTGTTCGGCCACCGCCGTGCGCGACCCGCTCGTCGACACCGCGAAGCCCTGGAAGAAGCCCGCGGCGATGTTGGCGGCGCCCATGCCGATCATCTCCTGGTCGGGGTCGACCTCGTCGCCGCGCCTGGCGGCGAAGCTCGTCGAGGTGGCGATGGTGTCGGTGAGAGAGACCAGGGTGATGCCGACGGCGGCGATGAGCAGAGGCCCCACGTCACTCCAGGTCGTGAAGGGGAAGGACGGCGTGGGGACGCCCTGCGGCAGGGAACCCACCGTCTTCACGCTCTGCTCGGCGAGCCCGAACACCGCCGACGCGACGGTGGCCCCGACGACCGCCACCAGCACGGACGGCACGCGGCGCGTGAGCAGCGGGAGCAGGAACAGGACCGCCAGGCACGCCAGCCCGACGGCGAGCGTGGTGGCGTCGGTCTGGTCGAGGCCGGCGAAGAAGGCCTGCACGTCGTCGATGAACGTGTCCGCGTCGGTCGAGAACCCGAACAGCTTGGGCAGCTGGCCGACGATGATGGTGACGGCCAGGCCGTTCATGTAGCCGACCTGTACCTCCTTGGAGAGCAGGTCGGCCACGAAGCCGAGCTTGCCGAGGCCCATACCGATCTCGATGAGGCCCACGAACACGGCCATCATGCCGGCCAGGGCGATGGCGGTGGCCGGGTCGTCCGTCACCAGCAGCGGCACGATGGCGGCGAAGATCAGGGGCGAGACGGACGAGTCCGGCCCGAGCACCAGGATCCGCGACGGGCCGAAGATGGCGTACCCGATCAGGCAGGCGATGGTCGTGTAGAGGCCGGTGACGGGAGGCAGCCCGGCCAGCTCCGCGTAGGCCATCCCCTGCGGGACCAGGATGGCGGCCAGCACGATGCCGGCCACCAGGTCCTTGCGCAGCCAGCGCCGCTCGTAGGAGCGGACCGCTGCCACGCCCGGCATCCACCGTGCGATCCCCTCGTGACGCGCCATCGCTACCTGCCCTCCCGTCGGCGCGACGGTCAGGCGGGTCCGCCGAAGCGCTCGAGCAGCACGCCGTGCCGAAGGCCGCGGTCGCTGACCGTCAGGTCGCTCTTCCTGAGTTTGTCCATCACCGTGCGCACGACGCAAGCGCCGGCGAGGATCACGTCGGCGCGCTTGGGCTGAAGACCGACGATCTGCCGGCGGGCTGCGACGTCGCGCGTCCGGAACAGGTCCAGCTGCCGGTCGACCTCGGCGCGGTCGAGCACTGCGCCCTGCACCGCATCGGGCTCGTAGTGCTCGAGGCCCAGCATGACCGCCGTCATGTTGGTGATCGCGCCGCCCATGCCGATGAGATGGCCGGGCGGCGGCTCGCCGTCGAGACGGGAGAACTCGCCGGCGATCGCGGCGAGCGCGTCGTCGAGCTGCTCCCGCGCGATGGTCCCGTCGAGCCCATGCTCGGCCGTGAGCCGCACAGCGCCGACGTTCAGGCTGTACTGCTCCTCGACGGCGCCGTCACGGCCGTACGTGAACTGGGTGCTGCCGCCGCCGGTGTCGAACACGACCACCCGGCCCTGGCCCAGGCTCAGGCCGGCTTGGGTCGCCAGGTAGGCGAGCCGGCCTTCCTCCGTGCCGGGGAGCACCTCGATGGAGATCCCACACCGTTCGCGCACGTTCGCCATGAACGAGTCGCTGTTCCTCGCTGTGCGCATGCCCATGGTGCCGACCGCGACGAGCCCGGCGACGTCGTGCTGTCGGGCCTCCTCGACCATGCCGCAGATAGCGTCTGCGGTGCGCGCGATGGCCTCAGGGGCGATCTCACCCGTCTCGGCGATGCCCTCGCCGAGACGGCTCACCTTCGCCCGGTCGACGAGCGTGCTCCACGTGCCGTCGTCGTGCCGCTCGCCGACGTGGAACTTGACCGAGTTGGTGCCGACGTCGATGACCGCAAATGCCGTCACGTGACCACCTCAGTCCTGCATGCCGATGGCGGCCTTGAGCCACCTCGGGTAGCTGGTGTTGGGCCGGTCCAGGAGGCCGAGACCTCGCACCGTCGCGACCACCTGCGCGGCGTCGGTCGATTCGACGGCCAGCGTGCGCACCTGCCGTCCCTCCGCGGTGACGTCGGTGACCTCGACCATGCACCCGCCGATCGTGTAGTGACGGCGGTGCTTCCGGACGCGGAACCGCGCGCACGCCCCGGTCCGGTGCGGCGAGCAGCGCAAGGAGATCGTCGCGACGAGAGAGCGTCTGACTTGCGAGGCGGAGCGCTCACACCGAGGGCGGCGCAGACCTTGAGCGCTTCGCCGTGCGGCAGCGGGAACGACTCCTTGAGGGCCGGCCGCCACTGCTGGAGGCCGGCCTCGTCGACGTGCTCGAGGACCTTGACGTCCATGAGGCCGGCGCGGATCTTGACGGCGGCTTCCGCCTCCGGCGATACCAGGTAGACCTCGTCGCTGTCGGCGACGAGGTCGGGCTCAGCGTCCGGGACAGACAACACCGCGTCCGCCGCCCCCGATGCCGAGCCGAACGTGCGCCACTCCCAGCGCGGGACGATCGTGCTCATGCCGTTCTCCTGCTCAGAGGGATCGTGCGTGCGTGAGTCCTTCGAACATGAACGCTATCGGGAGGGCGGAGACCTGTGACCTCGGAAATCTACGGGGCGCGCGCCCGCATGACTACGAGGTCGCCGAGGCGTCGCGCGTGAAGGGCTGACGGGCGTGGCCGAGAAGGGGGCGGGGGCCGCATGGCCCCCGCCCCCTTCGTTGTCTCTCAGTCGCGGTGCAGGTCTGTGACCGCGGTCTCACTTGCCGCGCTTCCTTGCCGTCTTCTTCGGCTGCGCGAGCACGCCGAGGTGCTGTGGCGGACGCGGTCGGCTGCCGACGTCCACGCGGCCGCGGCCGAAAGCGTCCAGCTTGCCCCAGCGACCGGGGATGTCGAGTAGCTCCAGCCGGCCGATCCCCTGCGGCAGGGCCGGGTCCACGATGAGGTGATCACCGGTCGGTTCGAGCCCGAGCATCGTGCGGAGCAGGAGCAAGGGAGTGCCCGTGGACCACGCCTGCGGGCTGCACGACGTGGGGTACTGCACCGGGTACTTGGTCAGTTCGCGCGGGTAACCGCCGAACGCCTCGGGCAGCCGCCCGTCGAAGAACTCGGCGGCGTCGAGAATACCGGCGGCGATGCGCGCCGCCTCCTCGGCGAAGCCGTAGCGGCGCAGGCCCCAGGCGATGAACGAGTTGTCGAACGGCCAGATGGTGCCCACGTGGTAGCCGATCGGGTTGTAGCGACCCTGGCCCTCGGCGAACGTGCGCACCCCCCAGCCCGAGTACATCGCCGGCGACATGAGGTGTCTGACGATGGCCCTGGCCTTGGAGGCGTCGACGATGCCGCTCCACAGCAGGTGGCCGTTGTTGGAGGCCAGGCCGTCGACCTTGCTGCCGTCCGGCTCGAGGGCGATGGCGAAGTACTGGCCGTCCTCCACCCAGAAGTCACGGTTGAAGCGGCGCTTGAGTTCGGCGGCCTCCTTCTCGAGCCGGTCGCCGAAGCCGGGGTCCTTCCACACCAGGCGCGCGAGCCTGGCGGCGCGCATCTTGGCATCGTAGGCGTACCCCTGCAGCTCGCAGGTGGCGCGCGGAAAGCCCGGCAGCCGCCCGTCGCGGTACGAGATGGAGTCCCAGGAGTCCTTCCAGCACTGGTTCTCGAGCCCGGTCTTCTCGTTGCGCCGCTGGTAGGCGATGTAGCCGTTGCCCTGCAGGTCGGCATAGTCGTCGATCCAGGCGAGCGCGGCCCGCGCCTCGCGCTCGAGGGCACGCACGAGCTTCGTGTCGCCGGTCCAGCGTTCGTACTCGTCGAGCAACACCAGGTACAGCGGTGTCGCGTCCACCGACCCGTAGTAGGGGGAGTGCGGCCGCTCCTCGAAGGCCGTCATCTCGCCGAAGCGCAGCTCGTGCAGGATGCGACCCGGGTCTTCGTCGCGGAAGTCGTCGCGGCGTGACCCCTGCCACAGGCCGAGAGCCGTCAGCGTGGTGCGCGCCAGGTCGGCGTTGAACGGCAGCGCCTGCAGGCTGGTGAAGATGCTGTCGCGCCCGAACATGGTCATGAACCAGGGGAGCCCGGCGGCCGGCAGGTAGTGGCCGGGCAGCATGACCGGCGAGAACCTGAGCGCCGCCAGGTCCACGAGCGAACGGTGATACGTACGCTTGAGCGGGTCCCAGTCGCAGTTCAGGGTGGGGGCGTCGTCGAGCCACTTCTTGAGGCCGGCCTCCATGACGGATTCGGCCTTGCGTCCAGGGGTCCCGCCGACCGCGGCACCGGCCGCCACGCCGCGGGGATCACGACCGAGCACGACGTTGAGCTCGGTCGTCCAGCGCCCGTGCGGCTCCACGCGGACGGCGAAGCTGAGGCCGTGTTCGTCCACCGAGCACGGCTCCGTGGCCGATACCCACGTCTCGCGCTGGTAGGTCTCGCGGCGGTAGCCGAGCACCAGGCTCTCGCCGTCGACGCTCGTGCAGTACTCGCCCTTCTTGGCGATGTCGTCCTTGACTTCGAACAAGTCGGCGAAGTCCGAGGCGGCCTCGATGCGCACCTCCAGGTCGACCGGCTTCTCGTCGTGATTGAGGATGGTGAGCTCCTCGCGGAAGCCGTTGCTGATGGCGCGCTGCCTGATGACGGACAGCTTGGCGTCGATGTACACGGTCCCCGTTCCCGGGACGAGGAAGAAGCGCGTCTCGAAGTACTGCAGGTCGTCCACCGACAGCGGGTTCAGACGCTGGCCGTCGACCGTGAGGATCCAGCGTGAGAGGAACCTCGTGTCGAAGGAGAACAGGCCCGTCGGGTCGGTCAGCGACGCCTCGATGTCGCCGCGCTCGTCGCTGACCACGAAGGTGTTGCCGTTGAGGATCTTGACCGCGGGGCTCATGACTGCCGCTCCGCGTAGCCGGCGGCCGGCAGACCTTCGGCGCCGGGCGAGCCCGGGAACAGGCGCTGCAGTGCCGTCAGCAGGACGATCTTGCCCTGCACATGGAGCGCGTCGCGCAGCAGGGCCGCCATGGCGTTGGCCCTGCCGCTCAGGACGGCCTCGATCGTGGCCCGGTCGCCCGAGACCACGCAGTCAGGCTCGGCTCCCTCGCGATCCACGGCCACCATCCCCTTCTTCATGGTCACGTACCAGCGTTCGACTTCGTCGCCCTCACGCACGTCGAAGCGCACGACGCCGTCGAAGAGGGCCACGGGTCGCTCGTAGCAGCGTTCTGTGAGCGCCTCGAGAAGATTCGGGTCCAGGAGTGTCATGGTCATCGCCTCCCTCACAGACCTTGATTCCAGTGAGACATGCCGCCGTCCACGTAGTAGGTGCTGCCGGTGACGTAGGCGGCGTCGTCCGAGGCGAGAAAGGCGGCCACGGACGCGACCTCGTCGGGCTCGCCGAGTCGGCCGCTCGGGATGACCGCCTGCAGCTCGTGCAGCAGCTCTCCGTCCCCGAGCGTGCGCTTGTTGATGGGCGTGGCTATGGCGCCCGGGGCAATGTTGTTGACCGTGATGCCGTGGGGCGCCAGCTCCTGGCAGATGGTGCGGCTGAGCATGCGCATGCCGCCCTTCGACGCCGTGTACGTCGCGTAGTTCAAGAATGCCACGTCCTCGTGGATCGACGAAACGTTGACGATGCGCCCGCCGTGGCCGGCCTCGATCATGAGGCGGGCGGCGGCCTGCGCCGCGAAGAACGCGCCCTTGAGGTTCACGCCGAGCACCAGGTCGTAGTGCTGCTCGCTCACGTCCACGAACGGCTCGCGGACCTCCACCCCGGCGTTGTTGACGAGGATGTCGAGGCGGCCGAGGGCGGCGTGCGCATCGTGCACCAGGCCCGAGGCTTCCGCGACCACGCCGACGTTGGCGCCGAGCACCACGGCCTTCCTGCCCAGCTGCTCGATCTGCGCCGCTACCGCCCGTGCTTCGTCCTCCTCCCTGTGGTAGTGGACTGCCACATCGGCGCCTTCGCGCGCGAAGCGCAGGGCGATGGCCTCGCCGATGCCGCTCGAGCTGCCCGTCACGAGCGCTGCTTTGCCTCTGAGTCTCATGGAGTCTGCCTTTCTGTGGTCAACCAGCGAACGCGTCGGTGCGCAGGCCGGCGACGCCGACGTCCAGGCGCAGCAACGCGCCGGCCAGCGGCTGGCCGGCGCGTTCGGCGTCGCTGAGCCCCTCTCGGCGCGTGGTCACGTACAGGTCGCGCAGGGCATCGCCGCCGAAGCAGCAGCTCGTGACGCGCGACACCGGCAGGTCGACGACGCCGATGAGCTCGCCGTCGGGCGAGTACCGGTGGAGGCCCCAGCCCCCGTGGAGCGCGACCCACACGCAGCCCTCGGCGTCAACGGCGAGGCCGTCGGGGACGGCGCCCTCGACTTCGACGCGCGCGAAAGCCCGCCGGTTCTCGACGGTCCCCTCGGTGAGGTCGCAGTCGAACACGTCGACCTGCCGGGTCGGGCTGTCGATGAAGTAGAAGAGCCGGCCGGATGGACTCCAGCCGAGGCCGTTGGAGATGGTCGTGCCCGTGAGCACCTTGGTCACACTCAGGTCCGGGTCGACGCGGTAGAGGCCGGCCACGGGCGAGCACTCGTCGAGCGCCATCGTGCCCACCCAGAGGCGCCCGGCCGCGTCGCAGGCGCCGTCGTTGGTGCGCGTGTCGGTGCGGCCAGGCTCAAGGTGCGCGATCAGCGTGGACGGCCTGCCGTCGAGCAGGTGCAGGCCGTCCGGCAGGCCGATCACCACGCCGCCGCGCCGGCGGGGCAGCGCCAGGCTCACGAGCCCGTCGGCCTCCGTCTCGGTGTCGGTCCCGGTGGCGGGGTCGTAGCGGTGCACCCGCCGCCCCACGATGTCCACCCAGAGCAGGGTGCCGGTGGACTCGTCCCAGCGCGGCCCTTCTCCCAGCTGGGCGGCCGGCGGGACGGCGATGTCGAGCTCGCAGGCGATGCGACCCTCCGTCATCCCCGCCTCACAGGGTCGCGAAGATCTCGTGCGCCAGCATGCCGCCGGCGACCGTGCGCGCGGTGAAGCCGTTCTGGAGGAGGATCCGCGTGGCGTAGTAGGCGCGCTGGCCCGAGCGGCAGACGACGAGGATCTCCTTGTCGCGCGGGAGCTCGTCGAGGCGCCCGCGCAGCTCGTCCACGGGGATGTTGACAACACCGGGGAGCTGCTCGACGGCGAGCTCCTCGGGGTGGCGTACGTCGAGGACGAAGGCGCCGTCCAGCGCGTCCCAGTGCGCGATCGGCATGTCGCCGCGCAGCACGTTCGCGGCCACCATGCCGGCGAAGTTGGCCGGCGACTTGGCCGCGCCGAACTGCGGCGCGTAGCTGAGCTCGCACTCCTCGAGGTCGTACACGGTCGCCCCCAGCTGGATCGCCATCGCCAGGGCGTCGATGCGCTTGTCGACGCCCTCCCGGCCCACAGCCTGCGCTCCGAGCAGCGTGCCGTCGGACTTGCGGAAGAGGATCTTCATGGCGAGGAGGGTCGCGCCCGGGTAGTAGCCGGCGTGCGAGTTGGGGTACAGGTAGACCTTCTCGTAGTCCTCGTCGCCGCGGCGCTTGAGCGTCTTCTCGTTCAGGCCGGTCCAGGCGACGGCGCCGCCGAAGGCGCCGAGGATCGCGGTGCCCTGCGTGCCGCGGAAGTGAGAGTCCCGGCCGGCGATGACGTCGGCGGCGATGCGGCCCTGCCGGTTGGCCGGCCCGGCGAGCGCCACCAGGCAGTCCTCGCCGGTCAGGCAGTCCACTTTCTCGACCGCGTCGCCCACGGCGAAGATGTCGGGGTCGCTGGTGCGCTGCTGGTCGTCAACGCGGATGCCGCCGCGGGCGCCCACCTCGATGCCGGCCATCTCCGCGAGCGCCGTCTCGGGCTTCACGCCGATGCCAAGGATGACGATGTCGGCGGGGTAGACCTCATCCGGCCCGACGACGACGTCGAGCGAGCCATCGTCCGCCTGCCGGAACGCCGACGCTCCTGCGCCCAGAACCACCTTCACGCCGTTCTTGTCGAGGTGGCGCTCAAGATACCGCGCCATCTCCGGGTCGAGCGGGCCCATGATCTGGTCGCCGCGCTGCAGCAGGGTGACCTCGAAGCCGAGGCCCACCAGGTTCTCCGCCGTCTCGATGCCGATGAACCCGCCTCCGACGACGACCGCGCGGAGCTCCCGCCGCCGCGTCTGCATGCCGGTGTAGGTGCCGAGCCCGGCCGTCCTGCCGCGCCGCTCCTCGACCCACGTGCGGATCTGGGCGGCGTCGGGGACCGTCCTCACGCCGAAGATGCCGGGCAGGTCGATGCCGGGCAGCGGCGGGCGGATGGGGGCCGCGCCGGGGGACAGCACCAGCTTGTCGTAGGGCTCCGTGCTCAACTCGCCGGTCGTCCGGTCCTTGAGCTGCGCGGTCTTGCCGCGCGCGTCGATGCCGACCACCTCGCAGTCCGTGCGTGCATCCACGTTGAACATGTCGCGGAAGGTGTCCGCTGTGGCGACGAGCAGGCTCGCCTGCTGCTCGATCACGCCGCCGATGTAGTACGGCAGGCCGCAATTGGCGTACGAGACGTAGGGTCCGCGCTCTACCATGAGGATCCGCGCGGTCTCGTCCAGGCGGCGCAGGCGCGCGGCGCACGAGGCCCCACCTGCCACGCCGCCCACGATGATGACCTTGATGCCGTCAGCAGTCTCGTTCATGGCTCCCGTCGCTCCCTTTCGCGAGGCGCCCCTGTGGACGCACCAGACTCTCTCAACCGAGGATAGTCAGCCCCCCTGTGCCTGTGACCTCGGGAAAGTACGAGCGGGGCGCACGAAGAAGTCCCGGGCTACACGTGCCCGCGCTGCCAGGCGGCGAGGGCGTGCGCCGTCGCCGCCGTCGCCAGCGTCACTTCGCGAAAGCGCCCGTAGAAGTCGTCGTACAGGGGCTTGAGCGACGGGTCGGGCACGACCTCGCGCTCCTGGCCGCCCCACCGCGTCTCCAGGTCCGCCGCGCCGCCGGCCACGGCCGCGAAGAACGCGGCGCCGACGGCCGCCCGTCCTTCGCCGGGCCCGACGTCCTGCGGTAGCCCCGTCACGTCGCGAGACGATCTGCGGCCACAGCGGGTCCGTCACGCCGCCGCCGCTACTGCGCAGGCGCCCTATCGTGGCCCCGGCCTCGGCCATGGTCTCGAGGTTGTGGCGGACGGCGTAGGCGGCCGCCTCGAGGAGCGCCCGGAACAGGTGCCCGCGGCCGTGGGCGGGGGTGAGGCCGAGGATCGCACCACGCAGGTCGGGATCGAACCACGGCGTCCGCTCCCCGGCGAAGTAGGGCAGGGCCAGCAGGCCGCCGGCCCCCGCGCCAGCGGCGGCGGACTCGGCGAACAGGTCCGCGAACGGGGGGCCGCCCGTCAGCTCGCGCAGCCATACGGTCAGCGCGCCGGCGGAGCCCACACCCGCGGCTACGTTGTGCGAGCCGGGCGTGAAGCCGACGGTGCGCCAGAGCCGCGGGTCTGCGCGGGCGGGGCTGCCTACCTCGGTGAGGAACATGCTGGTGCCGTAGACCAGCAGCCCGATGCCGGGACCGCGCAATCCCGCGGCGGCTACCTCGGCCCACGAGTCGTTGGAGCCGGCGGCGACGGGCGTGCCTTCGGCGAGGCCGGTGGCCGCGGCCGCCGCCCGCGTCACCCGGCCGCAGGTCTCGTGCGGCCACACCAGCCGTGGCAGGGGGAGACCGGGCGCGGCCACCTCCGCCCAGTCCTGCAGCCACTCGTTGCGCTCGACGTCGTACAGAGGACCCCAGTGACCGGCGCTGTGGTGGTCGAGCACGTACTCGCCGGTGAGGCGCGCGACGAGGTACGAGGCGGAACCGTACGCGCGCCGCGTCGCCGCCCACACCTGCGGCTCCTCGTCGGCCAGCCAGCGAAGCTTGGGGCCGACCGACTGGCTCGTGAGCTGCGCGCCGCAGTGGGAGAGGATCGCCTCCGCGCCCAGCTCCGTGGTGAGCCGTACGATCTGCTCGCGGGCTCGGCTGTCGATGCCGTACAGGATAGCCGGACGCAGGGGCTTGGCGGCTGCGTCCGCCGCGAGCAGGCACGGTCCGAGCCCGCACACACCCACCCCGGCGACCCGGTCTGAGCGCCCGTCCAGGAGGCGACGGCTCACCGCTGCGGCACTCTCCCACCAGTCGCGCCCGGCGTCTTGCTCGGCCCACGCGGGCCGCGGGCGCGAGATGCCGTGCGGCAGCTGCTCGTCGGCCACCCGGTGCCCGGTCTCATCGACGAGCACGCCCCTCGTCCCCGACGAGCCCACGTCGATGCCCAGAAAGAGTCGCGCTGCCACCGTGTCCCCTCCTCGCCCCGGGAGCACCTCGCAACGGCTGGTTCGGGCTCCGTCGGCTTTGTGCCCGAAACGGCGGGAGTTCAGCCTCGTCGCGGTTGAGCGTGGTGTGACGGGGGTACCCTTGCGTCGGAATCTGCGCGGCCGTACGGCCGCGCCACACTCGGAGGGACCATGAGCGACGCACCACTCGACCTGTACATCGCCGGCTACGACGATCCGGACGCTGCCAAAGAGGACTTCGACGCCCTCAAGAAGGCGCAGCGCGACGGCGTCGTCTTCATCGACGGGGCCGTGCTGATCAGCCGCGATGACGACGGCACCATCCACGTCAAGGAGACCGGCGACCACGACGTGCTCAAGGGCTCGGTCATCGGCGTCGGCGCCGGCCTCGTCGTAGGCCTGTTCGCGCCGCCGCTGCTCGGCGCCCTGGTCGTGGGCGGCATCATCGGCGGCGTCACCGGCAAGCTGGTCAAGCACCACCAGGAGAAGAACATCGCCAAGGACGTCGAAGACACGATCCCGCCCGGCACGTCCGGCATCGTCGCCGTCTTCGAAGAGGTCTGGGTGGACGCGGTCGAAAAGCAGCTCAAGAAGGCCGTCAAGAAGGCCTGCAAGGAGGCCGACAAGGAGACCGCCAAGGAGCTCAAGGCGGCCCTCAAGGCCGAGGAGGTCGGTTCCTGAGGCCCGGGCCGGCACAGCGCAGCGCGCGCGGTCACTGTGACCTGGCAAACGGATCTGAACACACAGGGAGAAATGCATGAGTGAATTGATGGTCCTCGGCTTCGAGGACGAGGCCGCCGCGGACGCGTTCGGCGTCAAGCTCAGCGAGATGCAGAAGGACATGATCGTCCAGCTGCAGGACGCCGCTATGGTAGTGCGTGACGCCGACGGCAAGCCGCACGTCAAGCACGGTCACGGCATGGTCGGCGCCGGCGCCCTCGGCGGCGCCTTCTTCGGCATGCTCTTCGGCCTGCTGTTCTTCGTGCCGTTCCTGGGCTTCGCCATCGGCGCGGGCCTCGGTGCGCTGTTCGGCAAGATGGGCAAGAGCAGCATCGACCAGCAGGTCCTCGAGCAGATGGGCGACGCGGTACCGCCGGGCAAGGCCGGCTGGTTCCTGCTCATCGGGCAGATGACGGAGGACAAGTTCCTCGCCGAGGTGGAGGGCACGCACGCCAAGGTCGTGCGCACCAACCTCACGCAGGAGCAGGAGGACGCGCTGAAAGAGGCCTTCGGGGCCGACAAGCACCAGAAGTAGGACCACGCGGTGCGGCTGCGCCGGAAGGACGAGGAGGGGCGCGGAGCCGGCAGGCTCCGCGCCCCTCCTCGTACGTGTGCAGCGCCGGCGGTCTGCGCCGCCGCCGGCCTCACGCTCCCCGGGCTATTTCGCCACGTAGTGCGCGAGCGCCGCGCCCTCAGCGTCCCTCAGCCAGAGCTCGTCGCCCTCGATCGTGTAGGTCGCGGTCAGCGGCAGCGCCGCGAGGTACGCGGCCTCCTGCTCCATCAGCTCGGGGGATCCGGCCATCATGGTCGCGACGATCTCCGCGGCGATGGACATCGTGTCGCCCGTCGTTGAGTACGTGGTCGAGTACTGGTTGACGGACGCGTTGCCGCTGAGGCTGCCGTCCTCGCCGAACACAGCCGTGATGGTGCTGTCGGCGGCGAGCGACACCAGGGCCTCCCTGCCGTTGTTGTACGCGAGGGCGTTCCACGTGGTGCCCTCGAGCGCTGTCGGCACGGCGACCTCGTACCTGACCAGCGTCGCGCCCTGGTCGTCCTTCAGCGTCAGCGAGTCATCGGTGACGGCGAACGATGCGGCTTTGCTGAGCGCGTCGAAGTACGCCTGCTCCTGCGCCATGGCGTCCTCGGGTCCGGCCATGAGCGTCGCCGCCGCCTGCTCGATGGCGATCCCGTCGGGAGCTTCCGTGGTGTACGCGGCCGTGTAGCGGTTGACGCCGCCGGAGCCGCTGATGACGCCGTTCTCGAACGTGGCCGTGACCTCGGCCCCGTCGGCGGGCGGCGTGGTCACGCCGGCGATCTCGACGGCCCTCCAGACCCTGTCACCGAGGGACGCCGCGGCGTCCGTTGCAGCGTCGTCCGTCGCGGCGTCCGAGCCGCACGCGGACGCCGCGAACGGCAGCGCCACCACGAGCCCCAGAACGGCGGCCAGGACCATGGATCGAGCGCGGTGTCCGCGCACGGTGGGACTGCGCCGGCGAGCGGCACTGGGGCGATGGGACTCCATCGATCCTCCTTCAGGAGACGCTGACAAGACCGGCGACGCAGCAGAGTGTACCCCGGCGCCGACAGACGAGAGACGCCGCGGGTCACGGGCGCGGCACATGCCTGCGGCCGAAAGGCGACGCGCCTGACAGACCGGATCCCGCGACGAGGCGTCGATCTGGACCGCCTCGCCGGTCGCGGACCGCGCGGGGAGCCGGCTCAGGGGTCGCAGAGGGTGGCGGCGTCCTTCTCGAAGCGCATCTTGCACATGGCGTACTCCTCCGGCACCGTGATCGGGTAGTCGCCGTCGAAGCAGGCTCGGCAGAACTGGTTACGAGGCAGGCCGGTGCTGGCCTGCAGGCCGTCGAGCGTGAGGTAGTGCAGGCTGGTGGCTCCGACCTTGCGGCGGATGTCGTCCACGCTCATGTTGGCGGCGATGAGCTCCGCCCGCGTCGCCATGTCGATGCCGTAGAAGCAGGGCCACTGGATCGGCGGAGAGCTGATGCGCAGGTGCACCTCGGCGGCCCCGGCGCTGAACAGCATCTCGACCAGCTTGCTGGTGGTGTTGCCGCGCACGATGGAGTCATCGACCACCACCAGCCGCTTCCCCCGGATGACCTCGGTCAGCGGGTTGAGCTTCATGCGGATGCCCACCTGCCGCAGCTGGTCGTCGGGCTGGATGAACGTGCGGTGCACGTAGCGGTTCTTGATGAGGCCCTCGGTGTAGGGGATGCCGGAGGCTGAGGCGTAGCCGATGGCGGCCGGCATGCCCGTGTCGGGCACGGGGATGACGAGGTCGGCCTCGACCGGGGCCTCCATGGCCAGGTGCCTGCCCATCTCCTGGCGTGCGATGTGCAGGGTCCTGCCGGCCATCACGCTGTCGGGCCGCGCGAAGTAGATGAACTCGAAGATGCACAGGGCCGGGCGCGAGCCCTCGAGCTCCACGCGCTCGCTGCGCAGGCCGTGTTCCTTGTCGGCGATGACGATCTCGCCGGGCTGGATCTCGCGCACGAAGTGGGCGCCGATGATGTTGAGCCCGGCCGTCTCGCTGCTGATGACGGGGTGCCCCTCGTACTCGCCAAGACAGAGCGGGCGCACGCCGTAGGGGTCGCGGAAGCCGACCAGGGAGTCGCCGCTCATCACGGCCGCCGAGAAGGCGCCGCGGATCTTGGCCACTGCAGTGCGCACGGCGCTGAGCAGGTCGCTGTCGGCCTCGTGGGCGATGAGCGCCGTGATGACCTCGGTGTCGGTGGTCCCCGAGAACTTGACGCCCTGGCGCATGAGCTCGTCGCGCAGCTCCGTCGTGTTGACGAGGTTGCCGTTGTGGCCCAGGGCGATGACGTCGCCGTTGCGGCTGCGCACCAGCGGCTGGGAGTTGGCCCAGTGGCTCGAGCCCGTGGTGCTGTAGCGCACGTGACCGATGGCGTGCTGACCGCTGAGGCTCTGCAGCATCTGCTCGTTGAACACCTGGCTGACCAGACCGAGGTCCTTGATGACGGTGATCTGGCCGTCGTCGCTCACGGCGATGCCCGCGCTTTCCTGCCCGCGGTGTTGCAGCGCGTAAAGCCCGAAGAAGGTGAGGCGCGCGACGTCGTGACCCGGCGCGTGGATGCCGAAGACGCCACAGCTGTCATGGAGGTGGTCGTTGTGCACGGTGCTCGTTCTGATGGTCAGGCGAGCCGCTGCGGAAGTGACTCGTAGGCGGAATGGAGCTCGCTCACCGGGACGGCGACGAGCTCCTCGCCGTTTATGGTACACCGCAGGTGGTCGCCGGTCACCCGTCCGGCGACGCGGTGCGGCAGGCCGGCGAAGACCGCCTGCACGGCCTTCAGGTCGGCCGGCGCGCAGGTGACGATGACGCGCGTCGGCGCCTCGCCGAAGAGGGCGAGGTCGGCACGGCCTGCCGCGCCGGCGACGACCGACGGGTCCGGCAGGTCGACAACAGCGCCGAGCCAGCGGCCGGCGCGCCCGGCCCTCGGCGCCTCCGGCTCCGCCCACTGGGCGCCGCCGTTGGAGCCGCCGGCGATGCAGCACTCGGCGAGCGCCACGGCGAGCCCGCCCTCGGCGCAGTCGTGGGCGCTCTTGAGCAGGCGAGCCTCGATGGCCGCGCGGAGCTTGCTCTGCAGCTCGACCTCGAGCTGCAGGTCCACGTCGGGCACGCGGCCCTCCACTCTGCCGTAGGCGACCTTCTGATACTCGGAGCCGTCCATCCAGGCGGTGTCGGGGCCGGCGATGACGATTACGTCGCCCTCGTCCTTGAACGCCTCGTCGATGTGGATGCTCACGTCGTCGTACACGCCCAACATGCCGATCATGGGCGTGGGGTAGATGGCGTTGCCGAAGCTCTCGTTGTAGAAGCTCACGTTGCCTGAGACGACCGGCGTGTCGAGCGCCTCGCAGGCCTCGCTGATGCCCTCCACGGCCTGCTCGAACTGCCAGTAGATCTCGCCCTTCTCCGGGTTGCCGAAGTTGAGGCAGTCGGTGACGGCCACCGGCAGCGCGCCGGCGCAGCTGAGGTTGCGCGCCGCCTCGGCGGTCGCGGCTTTGGCGCCGCGGTATGGGTCGAGGTAGCAGTGACGGCCGTTGCAGTCGTTGCTGAAGGCGAAGCCGCGCCTGGTGTCCTTGATCCGCAGCACCGCGGCGTCGGAGCCGGGGATCTGGATGGTGTTGGCCTGGACGATGTAGTCGTACTGCTCCCAGGCCCAGCGCTTGCTGGCGATGTTGGGCGCGGCGAGGAGCTGCGTCAGCGCCGCCCCCAGGTCCTGCGGCCGCGGGTAGGCCGCATCGGTCACGGCCACGGGCTCGTCGACCACGTACGCCGGCTTCACGGAGGGCGTGCGGATGACGGGGCTCTCGTCGGCGAGCCGGCGGGCCGGGATGTCGGCCACGCGCTCGCCGTGCCAGTAGATGCGCAGCATCTTGCTGTCGGTGACCTCACCGATGACGGTGCAGTCGAGGTCCCAGCGCTCGCAGACCTCGCGCACGTCGGCGATCTGCTCGTCGGTGACGATGGCCAGCATGCGCTCCTGGCTCTCGCTGATCATGATCTCCCACGGCTCCATGTCGGCCTCGCGCAGCGGCACGCGGTCGGCGTGGATGTCGAGGCCCACGAAGCCCTTGCTCGACATCTCCGAGCTGGAGCTGGTGAGGCCGGCGGCGCCGAGGTCCTGCATGCTCACCACGAGCTTGCGGTGGATGAGCTCGAGGCAGGCCTCGATGAGCTTCTTCTCCGTGAACGGGTCGCCGACCTGGACGCTGGGGCGCTTCTCCTCGAGCGTCTCGTCGAACTCCTGGCTGGCGAGCACGCTGGCGCCGCCGATGCCGTCGCGGCCGGTCTTGGAACCGATGAGCACGACGTGGTTGCCGACGCCGCTGGCGATGGCGCGCACGATGCCGTCGGTGCGGATGAGGCCGGCGCTCATGGCGTTGACGAGGCAGTTGCCGGCGTAGCTGTCTTCGAAGTAGATCTCGCCGCCGATGGTGGGGATGCCCAGGCAGTTGCCGTAGTGGGCGATGCCGCCGACGACGCCGTCCAGCAGGTAGCGCTGGCGCGGCTCGTCGAGCTCGCCGAAGCGCAGCGAGTCCATGCTCACGCAGGGCCGCGCGCCCATGGTGAAGATGTCGCGGACGATGCCGCCGACGCCGGTCGCGGCGCCCTGGAAGGGCTCGACCGCGCTCGGGTGGTTGTGGCTCTCGACCTTCATGGCGACGGCCCAGCCGTCGCCCACGTCGATGATGCCGGCGTTCTCGCCGGGGCCCTGCAGGATGCGCGGTCCGCTGGTGGGGAAGCGCCCGAGCACCGGTCGCGAGTGCTTGTAGCTGCAGTGCTCGCTCCACATGAGCGAGTAGATGGCGAGCTCCACGTACGTCGGCTCGCCCCCCTGGATCTGCTTGATGTGCTCGAACTCGTCTTCGGTGAGGCCGAGCTTGACGGCGGCGGCGAGGTCGGCCGTGCGGCTCACGTACGTCATGCCGTCACCTCCGCGCCGCGCAGGGCGTCGATCATGGACTGGAAGAACACGCGCCCGTCGGCGCCGCCGGCCATCCACTCCTCCACCGAGTTCTCCGGGTGCGGCATCATGCCGAACACGTTGCGGGTGTCGTTGCAGACGCCGGCGATGTCGTCAAGGGAGCCGTTGGGGTTGGCGCCCGGGGCGCGGTCACCCTCAGCGTTGACGTACCGCACCACGACCTGGTCGTTGGCCACGAGCTGCTCGAACGTCGCCGGGTCGACCGTGTAGTTGCCCTCGTTGTGCTTGACGACGATGCGCAGCACGTCGCCCTTCGCGCACGCGCGGGTGAACGGCGTGTCCGCCGTCTCGACGCGCAGGTTGACGTACTTGCAGACGAACTTGAGGCCCGTGTTCCTGATGAGGCCGCCGGGCAGGAGGCCGGCCTCGATGAGGATCTGGAAGCCGTTGCAGATGCCCATCACGAGGCCGCCGTCGGCGGCGAACGAGGTGATGGACTCCATGATGGGGCTGAAGCGGGCGATGGCGCCGCAGCGCAGGTAGTCGCCGTAGCTGAACCCGCCGGGGATGACGATGCCGTCGACGCCCTTGAGGTCGGTGTCCTTGTGCCACAGGTACTCGGCGGTGACGCCGGGGAAGGTCTCGAGGCCGTGGTGCGTGTCGCCGTCGGTGTTGATGCCGGGGAAGACGACCACGCCCAGGCGCACGGGGGAAGCGGAGCCCATGCCTGCCTCACCCCTCGGTGATCTCGAAGGTGTAGTCCTCGATGATCGGGTTGCTGAGCAGCTTGCGGCACATGTCGTCGACCTGGGCGCGGGCGGCCCCTTCGGTGAGGCCCGCGCCCTCGATGCTCAGGTCGATGATCTTGCCGACCCGCACCCCGCTCACGCCCTCGAAGCCGAGGTTGGGGAGCGAGCGCTCGACGGCCGCGCCCTGGGGGTCGAGGATGCCTTGTTTGGGCGTGACGTAGACGCGGACGTTCATCAAGCTCACCTGCCCGTGAGAGGAAGTGCGGGGACCCCCTGAGTCTACCGCAGGACGGACGCGCGCCGTTAGGCTGCCGGCGGAGTCCTCCCCCTGCCGGGCTGCGTGCTGCCCGCTGCGCCTCACCCGGGGAACCCGATGTGCTCGCCTGCCACGGTCCCGTGCATGGCCAGAGTTTGCCCACGGGAATACGGCATGGCAGAGACCACGAACCCCTGGACTACGGAGGACGAGGATGGCGCGAGTACTCATGTACTCCATGGAGTGGTGCCCGTACTGCGCCAAGGCCAAGGCGCTGATGGGCGCGAAAGGCATCGAGTACGACGAGGTGGACGTCACTCACGACGAGGCGAAGGCGCTCGAGATGATCGAGCGCACCGGCCAGCGCGGTGTGCCGCAGTTCTTCATCGACGGCCAGTGGATCGGCGGCTACGATAGCCTCGCCTACATGAACGCCACCGGGGCGCTCGACCAGATGTTCGGCATCGAGCCCAAGGTGGACCTGCAGCGGGTATGGGACGTGGCGGTGGTGGGCGGCGGACCGGCCGGCCTCTCGGCCGCGCTGTACGCCGCCCGCAAGAACCTGTCCACGATCCTCATCACCATGGACCTCGGCGGCCAGGTCGGCATCACGCACCTGGTGACCAACTACCCCGGGCTGCCGGTGATCGAGGGCCCGGAGCTCGTGCGCCTCATGTTCGAGCAGGCGTACATGTACGGGCTCGAGCGCCTCATCGGCGAGCGCGTCACGGGCGTGCGGGTCGAAGGACGCGCCAAGGTCCTCGAGTTGCAGTCGGGCAAAGAGGTCAAGGCGCGCGCCGTGATCGTCGCCAGCGGCGCCCAGAAGCGCAAGCTGGAGATCCCCGGCGAGGACGAGTTCTCGGGGCGCGGCGTCGTCTACTGCTCTACGTGCGACGGCCCCTTCTACCGGGACAAGACGATCGCCATCGTGGGCGGCGGCAACTCGGCCATGGAGGCCGCCATCGAGATGAGCGGCATCGCGAAGAAGGTCTATGTGGTCAGCCGCAAGGAGTGGACCGGCGACGACGTCCTGGTCGACAAGGCGTCCAGCGCGCCCGGCATCAAGAAGCTGGTCGGGTACGAGCCGCTCGAGATCGCGGGCAACGAGGTGGTGGAGAAGCTCCGCCTGCGCAACCTCAAGAAGGGTACCGAACGCACGCTCAGCGTGGACGGGGTCTTCATCGAGGTCGGCCTCTCGCCGAACTCGGAGCCCCTGCTCGACCTGGCCAACACCAACCAGCGCGGCGAGGTCATCGTCGACGCCATGGGCGACACCGGTGTGCGCGGGGTGTTCGCCGCCGGCGACGTCACGGCGACCAAGGACAAGCAGATCGTCATCGCCGCCGGCGAGGGCGCCAAGGCGGCCCTGGCGGCGTTCGACTACCTCATCACTCAGCGCTGACGCGAGGGCGGCGCCGGCCGGCCGCGGGCGCGGGCCGGCGCCGCCCTCGCAAGGTGCGCGCGCCGCGGCCGCGTGCGTTCGCGGCGCGCTCTCACGTCTCCCCGCGGCCGCCCGTGTGCCGCACGATGAACTCCACCGTGCGGCGATCGTAGTCCACGCGGTGCTCGAGGCCGCTGATCTCGTGACCCTCGTCCTCGTAGATCACCGCCTCACACTCCACGCCCCTTGCCAGGAGGCGCTCCCTCACGTCGCCGATCTGTTTTGGCGGGCAGCGGGGGTCCAGGCGCCCGCCGAGCAGCAGCAGGGGCGCCTCGATCCGGTCCAGGTGGGTGATCGGAGAGTAGTACTCCAGCTTGGCGCGGTCCTTGACGATGTCGCCGGTGTTCTCGCGGTCCCACCAGCGCAGGTCGAAGCGGATGTCCGGATCGGTCTGCGCCTCGATGAAGTCGAAGAACGGTACGCCGGCCACGCCGCAGGCCCAGAGGTCCGGGAATTGCGTGAGCATGGCCATGGTCAGGAAGCCGCCCCAGCTGCGGCCGGTGACGGCGACGCGCGCGGGGTCACAGCCGTGGGCCACGAGGAAGCGGTGAGCGGCGGCCACATCGAGCGCCTCGCCTTGGCCCATCAGGTAGCGGTTGGCCAGTTGCCAGCGGCGGCCATACCCGTCGCTGCCCCGGTAGTTGGGGTGCACGACGGTCAGCCCGGCCGCGACGAACGCCTGTCGAAGGGGGTCCCACTCGTTGGCGTGGTGCCAGGTCGGGCCGCCGTGGACGAGCACGACCCCGGCGCCTGTGGGCTCGTCGGGCTCGACGAGCAGGGCCGGCACCTCGGCGAGATGGTCGAGGCTCGTGTACCGTGCCGGGCGGGCGCGGGCGAAGCGCCGCTCGTCGAGGTCCGGGGGCAGCGCCTCGACGAGGCGCACCGGCGGACCGTCGATCGGCACGCGGAAGAGCTCCGGCGGCCGCCGCGGACCGCTCAGCACCACGAGTAGCGCAGTGCCGTCGGGCGAGAACGACGGCTGGTAGTGGTTTCCCGGCCCCACCGAGAGGTCGCGCAGCTCGTCGGTCTGGAGATCGAGGAGGACCAGCCCCGTCTCCCCGTCGCGCTCGACGAGGAACGCGAGGCTGCCACCGTCCGGAGCCCACACCGGGTGGTGCGCGTCGGACTCGCCCTGCCATGCCCAGGTGACTTCCCCGGTCGCCAAGTGGAAGACGCCGATCGCCGGGTGGTCGAACGGGCCGCCGCTGAAGGCGAGTCTCTGGCCGTCGTGCGCCCAGGACGGGTGGGCGGCGTAGAAGTCGTCCGCGCCGCCCACGATCGTCGGTGGCGCCCCCGCTCACGTCCAGCACAGAGACGGCTGTGTCTTGCCCGCGCGTGCCGGCCGCCACCGCCACCCGCGTCCCGTCCGGCGACCAGCGCGGCGAGCTCTCCGTGTACGGGAAGTCGATGAGGTGACGCAGGGCTGCTGCCGCCGGGCGACGCCTCGCACGGCATCAGCGCCACCGAGTAGCCCTCGCCGTGCGACGCGGTCATGGCGAGGGTCGAGCCGTCCGGGGACAGGTCGAAGTCGGGGAGGGGCGAGAGGTCGGGGGTCTCCGGCAGCAGATTGTCGAGGTCGCCGGTCGCGGGGTCGTAGCGGTAGAAGTCGTAGCACTCCGAGCCGCGGTCGTCACAGGCGAAGTAGAGCCGCCCGTCGGGCGCGAACTGCGGGCACAGACAGGCGTCGTCGAGGTCGCCCACGCGGCGCAGGTCCCCGCCGTCCGGACGCGCAAGGAACACCTGCCAGTCGCCGTCGCGGTAGAGCTGCACGGCGAGCGTGGCGCCGTCAGGGGCCACTGAGAACGGTCTGTAGTCCGCGCCCACGCAGGGGACGGACGCCAAGCGCTCGATCAAGGTCATCGGCACTCCTCCTGATGTGTGCTGCGATGCCGTGTGCAAGGAGCGGTCGGCGAATGTCGACCACCTGTCCCTGGCGCGCTCGTCCTGAGGACCGATGCGGCAGCGGTCCGGATGTGCTGCAGCCGCCGCCCATCTCAACCCCTGGTCCGACGCGACGGCAAGGTCTGGGCGCTACCCTGGACGCACCGTGAACACCGCGGCGCGGCGCAGTCGCCAAGCCGGGGTGCGTCAGGGGTGTCGCCCGTACTTCCCAGCCCACGACGGAGGCCGCGTGCGCGCTCGTCAGCCCAGTCCGCCCCGTACCCGTGCGCTCGCCTCAGCCGCGGGTCTCCGCGAACCGCTTGAACTCCGCCAGGTCCCTCTCGAGGTGAGCACCCACCGCGGCTTCGGCGGCCGCGTCGCCCTCGTAGGTCACCCTGACGGTGACGCGCGTGCGGTCGCCGGGGAGCTTGACCATGGCCACCAATGCGCCCTGCTCGGCATCCTCGGCGAGCGACCACTCGATGTCCGCCTCGGTGCTTGTGCGGTAGTGACCCACCAGGCAGCGGAACATGAACTCCGTCCACTCGTGATCAGCCTTGCTGATGTCCGTGTCCACTTCGATCGAGCGCTCGATGGCCGGCATGGTTCCCTCCAGTCCCGTCGGTTGTCCTCGATGCCGTGTTTGTCCACCGCAGAGACCCCTCAAACGGCGGCGAGACTCCAATGATCAGACCCGGGGATGCTCCGATTCCACCCCCGGCCCTGTCGCCGGGGACCGACACCGCTCCCGCCCTCATCGTGGAGGACGACCCCCTGTTGCGGCTCCTGGTCGAGCATGCAGTCCTGGCCCTCGGCCTGCGCTCCGTTGCGGCGGGCGCGTGCGCTGACGACCCGCCACCTGGTCTCGTCCGGCCGGGCGCACCGGCGGCGGTCCTCGTCGGCCTGGATCGTCCGGGGCTGTACTGCGCCTCGACGGGGTGGGAGTCCGCCGTGCGGGACGAGGGCGTCCTGCGTGTGGGTTACGCGGCGCGCGCCGGCCTGCTCGCGGTGCACCGCGTGCACGGCTGCTGCGACGCATACCTCGAGCTGACCGTGGAGCCCGGCGGAGCCGTCTTCGCACATCCGCCGGGCGGCACCGCGATCGAGCGTGCCGGCCTCACGTCACGCGAGGCCGATGTCGTGCTGCTGCTGGCCGCGGGGCTCACGACCCCGGCGGTGGCGGACAGGCTCTGCGTCTCGCCGGCGACTGCCCGCTCACACTGTCGCAGCGTGCTGCGCAAGCTGGGGGTGGCGGACCGCCGGCGCTTGCGCGAGCTGGTGTGGGAGCAGCCCGCAGGCGGGGCCGGGGGCGGTTGCGGACGGGTCCGGCCGGCGCGGTGCGCGGCGCGACCCGGATGTCAGCCGAGCTCGTCGAACACGAGGCCGGTGAGCAGCTTGGGGTAGAAGTAGGTGGACTTCTGCGGCATGGTCTCGCCGGCATCGGCGACCGCCCGCACCTGGTCCACGGCGGTGGCGTTGAGAAAGGCGCCAAGGTCGTAGCCGCCGCCGGCGAGCGCCGTCACGGCGTCGGGCACGTTCTTCACGTACTCGACCTGCCTCTCCTCGTCGGCCGGGTCCATGCCCATGGCATCGACGAACACCAGGTCATGCAGCACGTTGACGGAGAGCGCCGCCGTCGCCGGCGAGTGGCCCGCCGAGAGAAGGCTCCCGGTGACCGCGTCGTTACGCGTGCGGATCAGCAGCCCCATCTCGTCGCGCACGAGGTACAGGCCGAAGACCCTTCCGGGGTCGGCCTGCTCCGGCAGCGTCTCGAAGGCGGCCGCTGCGGCTTCGAGGCCGTGCAGGGGTTCGCCCACGATGGCGAAATGCGGCCGCAGCCGTTCGACGACCTGTGTCGCCGGCGGCGCTTCGAACCCCTTGACCAGCCTGTGCGTGGGAAACACCGTGAGTCCGGGGTCTTCCAGGCTGCAGAGGTACACCATCAGCGTGTCGGCGCTCGGGTCGCCGACGGCGCGCCGCTCCTCCCGGTAGGCGAGCGCCGTCTCGTAGCGGTGGTGTCCATCGGCGATGTAGACGGGGCGGGTGGCGAGGGCGGCGGAGATGCGCTCCGCCGCGCGGCTCCCGAGGCGTGTGACTCGGTGGACGTTGCCGTCCGCGTCACGCGCCTGCCTCCAGGCCGCCGGCTCGGTCAGGGTCGCCGCGAGCTCTCCCGCGATCGCGCCGCCGTCGTCCGGGAACAGGAGGAACACCTGACTGAGGTCGGCGTGGGTGTGCCGGTACAGGCGCAGGCGATCGACCTTGGGCCCGGCGTGCGTGCGCTCGTGAGGCCGCACGATGCCGCCGCCGAGCTCCGCGAGTCGCAGCCGCGCGACGAACCCTTGCCGCGTCCGCTGCAGCCCATCCGGACCCACGTACGTCTGTTCCACCGCGTACAACGCGGGCTCCCTGTCGCGTCGCAGCACACCCTCAGTCTGCCACGCACGGAACAGGGCGGCCGAGCGGGCGTAGGCCGCGTCGTCGGCCGCCTCACCGGGCGCCACCGGCAGGTCGAGGTGCACGGCGTTGTGCGGGCTGCGCGCGCGCAACGCCGCGGCCCGTGCCGCAGAGATGACGTCGTACGGCGGCGAGACCACGTCGTCGAGCGCGAGGTCGTCGCCGTACCGGATACCCCTGAAAGGGCGTACGTCTGCCACGGTGTGAAGCCTACCCGAACGCGGGGCCTACGGTCTGATGACGACCGGCATGCCCACCACGATGCGGTCGAAGAGGTCGACGGCGTCCCAGTTGTGCATGCGGATACAGCCGTGCGACGCGTAGGTGCCGATGGAGCCGTCGGCGCTCGGAGGCACGCCGTGGATACCCACGCCCGTGGCGCTCGTGCCCATCCAGCGAGTGCCGAGCGGGTTCTCGGTGCCGGGCGGGATGGGCTGCGCGTCTTTCGCCCAGTCGGAGTCGGGCGGAAGCCAGGTGGGATCCTCGATCTTGTCGACGATGTGGAAGCTGCCGGTCGGTGTGGGGTACGCGGGCGCTCCTGTGGCGACGCGGTAGGTCTTGACGACCTTGCCGTCGCGGTACAGGTACAGCCTGAGCTCACCGATGTCGACGACGATCTGCCCCCCAGGGCCGTGAGCACGCTGCCGCCGACGATGCCGTCCGCGGTCATGCCGTACTGGGATTGGAACTTCTTGACGGCCTTCTCGGTCTTGTCGTCGTACGTGCCGGTGATGTCGCCGGTATACACGCCGTCGGCGGCGAGCAGTTTCTGGAGCTTCCTGACGTCCTTGCCCTGGGCGCCCTTCCACATGGTCTTGGAGCCGAAGTGCTCGGTGCTGTCGACGAGAAACGTCTGCTTGCGGGTGACGACGTTGCCGCCCTTGTCCGAGGCCGTGACGGTGATGGTGTGCTTGCCTTGGGCGAGGCCCTTGAGGTCGATGCGGCCGCGGGACGCGGGACCCGAGTAGTCCACCTCCTCACCGTCCACGACGACGGTGACCTTGGGCTCGCCGAGCTGGTCCTGCGCGTTGATGCTGAACTTGAACGAGGCGCGCTTCGCGACCTTGTCCACCGTGGTCGTCTTGAGCACCGGGGCCTCGGCGTCCACGTACACGTCCATCTGGCGCGCCGTGGAGTTGCCGGCCCGGTCGGTGGTCGTGAGGGTGACGTCAGAGGGGCCGTCCGCGAGTTTGACGCTGACCGAGTAGTTGCCGGCGGCGTCTGCCTGGCCGGAGGCCTTGATGGCGCCGCTGGTCACCGTGACCAGGGCGTAGGGCTCGGTGGTGCCGCTGAACGTGGGCGGTGAGGTGTTGAGGCGGCCCTGGCCGCTGGACGCCTCGAGCTTGAGCTTGGGAATGCTGGTGTCGACGGTGAAGCGCCAGGCTTCGTTCACGGTCCGTCGGATCAGGTTGGAGCTGCGGGCGCTGAACGTGACGGCGTGCTCGCCGTCGCCCAGCTCGCCGGTAGTGAACGTGAGCCTGTCGCCGTCCCGGCTGGTGCTCGCGGTGATGTTCTTGCCGTCCAGAGTGACGCGGATGTCCTTGAGGTTCGAGAGGCCGTTGATGTCCAGCACCACCTCGGTGGACGGGTTCCTGACGTACAAGCCCGGGCCCGGCGTGACGGCGGCGACGCGCGGCACGCCGATGACCTGCCAGGCGGCCACGGCTGCCAACAGGCACACCGCCGCGATGACGATGAAGGGCCAACGGCGGCGGCGCGTGTGTTGAGGCTCTTGCCTGTAGACGGTGTAGCCGGGGGTGGCCACTACTTCCTTTCTTGGACGATTTCGGTCCGATTATACCCGAGGACCCGGCCGGATGGAACGTTGGATGGCGGAATGTCCCAGAGAGCAGGAAAACGGCGGGCCGCGCGAAATGCGGGCCACATGGATGAAACGCTGAGCGACCTGCTGGCGGAGGTGGCCTCCGGCCGCCTCGCGCCGGACGCCGCCGCCGAGCGCCTGCGGCGCTTCGGTTACACGGCGGTGGGCGACTACGCGCGCCTTGACGTGTCGCGGGCGGCCCGCAAAGGCGTGCCCGAGGTCGTCTATGCCGAGGGCAAGACGGCGGAGCAGCTCGTCGAGATCGTCGGCCGCTTTCTGCAGCACGGTCCGGCGGTGCTGTGCAGTCGGGTCACGCCGGAGCAGGCAGCCGCACTCCTGGCCGGCGTGGCGGGCGAGCTCGAGCATGACGAGCGCAGCCGTGTGGTGATCGCCCGCCGGCCCGGCGAGCAGCCGCCGGCGGGCCGCGGCGTCGTCGGCGTCCTCGCGGCCGGTACCAGCGACGTGCCCGCGGCCGGGGAGGCCGTCGCCATGTGCCGCGCCATGGGCGTCGCCGTCGTAACCGCTTTCGACGTGGGCGTGGCGGGTCTGCACAGGCTGGCGACCCCACTGGAGGAGATGCGCGCCGCCGGCGCCGCCGCCCTGGTCGTGGCCGCCGGCATGGAGGGCGCACTGCCGTCGGTCGTCACCGGACTCGCCGACGTGCCGGTGATCGGCCTTCCCACATCCACCGGCTACGGCCTGGGCGGACGCGGCGAGGCTGCGCTCCTCGGCATGCTCCAGAGTTGCAGCCCCGGCCTTGTCGTCGTGAACATCGACAACGGCATCGGCGCCGGGGCGACGGCGGCGCTCATCGCCAGGCGGAGCGCCACGTGAAGACCGTCGCCCTGATCCTCCGCGACCACCGCGACGAGCTCTGGCAGGCGTTGTCAGACCGCGTGCGCGACGTCGTCGCGGAGGACTACCACGAGCTCATCGCCAGCCAGGTCGGGCAGCACATGGTGCGCAGCCTCACCGACGACTTCGTGACGTGCTCCGAGTCCGAGCCGTACGAGCTGCCCGGGTTGTACCGGCAGGCGGAGGAGCGGGTCGCGGGGGAGGCCACATCACGCGTCCAGCTCGGCTTCGACCGCATGGACATGGTGCGCACCCTGCAGGGGCTGCGCGGCGCCGCCGTCGACGTGCTGGTCGACGCCATGGCCGCCGGAGAGGTGCCCTCCTTCGCCGACACCCTCTTCCAGCTCAGGGCCGTCGACGACCTGCTTGACGCGCTCGTGCGCGCCGTGTGGGAGGCGGCCTGACGGGCGTCGCGCCGGACGGCCGCCGCCGGCCGTCCGGCGATCCGCGCGCTTCTTCCCGCACCGCCGGGGGCTCACTTGCGCCTCTCCGGCGGCGCGGGTAGGGTGGCCGCGATGCTTCAGCTGGCGCTCATCTACGGCGGCCGCTCGGCCGAGCACGAGATCTCCGTGGCCTCGGCCCGTTTCGTCTCCGCCATGCTCGACCGCGACAGGTACGAGGTCGTCCCGGTGGGCATCACGAAAGAGGGTCGGTGGGTCCTGCCGCGTGACCCGGAGGCGGCTCTGGCCGATGGGCTCGAGGCGAGTCCGTGCGACCCTGTCCACCTCGTCGCCGACCCCGCGCAGCCTGGTCTGCTTGTCGCCGACGGGTCGTTCCGGCCGCTGGACTTCGCCTTTCCCATCATGCACGGCACGTTCGCCGAGGACGGCACCATCCAGGGGCTCCTGGAGATGGCCGGCCTCGCCTACGCGGGATCCGGCGTGCTGGCGAGCGCGGTCGGCATGGACAAGGAGATCATGAAGGCCGTCTTCGCCGCGGCCGGGCTGCCGCAGGTGGACCACGTCGTGCTGCGCGACGGCGCTGCCGTGGAGCCCGGCGCCGTCGCGCTGGTCGAAGACAGGCTCGCCTACCCGGTGTTCGTCAAGCCGGCCAATCTCGGCTCGAGCGTGGGCATGACCAAGGCCCACGACCGCGCCGAGCTCGCTCCGGCGCTCGGCCTGGCGGCCTCGTACGACCGCAAGGTCATCGTCGAGGCCACCTCGACGGGCCGCGAGATCGAGTGCGCGGTCCTGGGTAATGAGGAGCCGCGGGCCTCCGTCGCCGGCGAGGTCCTCCCCGTGAACGAGTACTACGACTACGAGTCCAAGTACACAGAGGGGATGATGGAGTTCGTCATCCCCGCCGCCGTCGACGACACCATCATGGCGCGCGCGCGGGCGCTGGCCCAGGCCGCCTTCTCGGCCATCGATGCCAGCGGGTTCGCGCGCTGTGACTTTTTCCTCGAGTCCGACGGGCGTGTGCTCGTGAACGAGATCAACACCATCCCCGGCATGACAGCCATGAGCGGGTTCCCCCGTCTGTGGGCCGCCACGGGGGTCGACGGGCCGGCGCTGGTCGAGGAGATCGTGCGGCTCGGCCTGGCGCGGCACGAGGCGCGCGCCATCCGCACCGATCACTGAGCTACGGAAGAGGGCTCAGCTGACGGGGCGGCGCAGCGGCACCGGCTACTGAGCTACGGAAGAGGGCTCAGCTGACGGGGCGGCGCAGCGGCACCGGCTACTGACCGACGCAGGCGCCGCCACCCAGGGGCGCCCCGCTCACCTCACCGCGAGCTGCGTGTGGCGCTGGGGTTCGTCACCCGTTCGACCCACTCTCTGAGGCCGACGTAGCGGAGGAGCTTGAACGCGCGCGTCTTGGCGTGGGCCTTCGCCGTGACGGTGAAGACCGCCGACCCGTCGGCCGCCGTGGACACCTCGAAGCCCATGAGCTCCTCGTTCGCGATCACCAGGGCCTGCTGCGCGGCGAGCTTGGCGGCGGTTGGGCTCTGTGTCTGGACGTACTCGGTCGCGGCCGCGCGAGCCGCGCGCAGGGCGTCGTCCTTGACGCTCTGGTTCGCCCAGAAGATGGCGAGGCCGTCCAGCACGGCGACGGCGAGGACCACGATGATGACGACGAGCCAGACGATCTCGCGGATGAAGCCGTCCTCTGCACGCCAGCGTGCGCTCACCTTGCTCACGCCTCCGTGGTCGCCTGCGGTCCTGTCGCACTCAGTGTACTGCAGGGGGCGTGATGAGGTGGATGCAGAGCACTGCCAGGTCGTCGGCGGGAGGCCGGGCCGAGAACGCCTCGCCCTCCTGGAGGAGCCGGTCCACGACCTCCGCTGCCGGGAGGTCGTGGCAGCCCCGCAGGACGTCGGGGAGCGCGTCCTCGAAGAACCCGCCGGACGCGTCGCGCAGCTCGGTGAGTCCGTCGGTGAAGAACAGGACCACATCGCCTTGCCGCAGCTCGATGGTCTCCTGAGGGTACGGCGCCAGCGCCGCGCCCAACTCGACGCCGATGGCCGGCTCCGTGAGCAGCAGCGGCCTCTCGACGCGGTCGGCGCGCACGATGAAGGGCGTGGGGTGCCCGGCGCTGGCGAGCTGAAGGAGCCCACGCGTCACGCTCAGGGTGCCGAAGAGCACGGTGACGAAGCGCTCGAAGTCCCCTACGAAGTCCGGTTGCTCGAGGAGGGCCGTGCGCAGCTCCTGCAGCGCCTCGCCCGGATGGGTGGGCCACGACAGCTGACCGCCCTGGACGGCGGCGCGCAGCACGTACTTCGTCACGAACGTGACGGCCATGGCGTCCACCCCCTTGCCGGCGACGTCGCCGATCGCGAACGCGAGGGCGCCCGGAGAGCGGCTGTAGAAGTCGACGAAGTCGCCGCCGCTCAAGACGCCGGCACTCGCCGAGCGATACGAGAAGGCGATGTCGAGTCCGTCCAGGCGCGGGGGCTTCTGGGGGAGCAGCTTGCGCTGCAGGCGGTCGGCGATGTCGGCCTGGACGGCGCAGAACTCGGTGACGCAGCGCCGCCGCTCCCGCACCTCGTCCAGGCGGACCGTAGCCAGGCGGGCCAGCGCCGCCAGCGCCTGCAGGTCGGCGTCGGTGTACGCCTCGTCCCGGCCGACCGCCACGAGACAGGGCGACGCCTCGGTCGGCGCGAGAGGTACGGCGGCGGCGTGGGTTACCTCGCCCCCGAAGACCCGCTCCGCCGCCGCGCCGCCGAGGGTCACCGGCGCCCCGCCGGCGCTGCCCGACGCGCCCACCCCAGGCGGCCACCGTTGGCTGCGGGCAGCCCATCCCTCGGTCTGGCGGTAGCGCTCCTGCGCCTCGGTCGCGCCGGCTTCGCCGCGTGCAACCAGGCCGTGCCCCGAGCGGGTGAGCCGGCAGGCGGCCTCGACCGTGGCGCGCAGCACGGCGTCGGTCTCGCAGGCCGCCGTCAGAGCGGCGACGGCGTCGAGGGCTCGCACCGTCGCATCGGCGTCGCTGCACAGGTGCTCGGGCGTTGTGTGGGGCGGCGCCATGACCCGGTCAGCCGCGGGGCCGCGAGAGTGCCAGCGTGACCCCTGCCTGGATGCCGACGGCGACGATCGCCATGAGCAGGGCCCAGCTCATCGGCAGGCCCAGGATGTTCACCACGAACACGAGCGTCACCGCCCACAGGAGCGCACCGGGGAGGACGTTGCGGACGAGGCGGCGGCGCATGCCGAGCAGGGCGAGGCGCCGCCGCATCCCTTGGCCGCGGGCGGTGTCGTCCAGATAGCTGGCCGCGCGTGCGTGCAGCCGGGACGTGAGCTCGCTGCCGTCGGTGGCGTACAGACGGCAGTGCAGCGGCAACCCCGAGCGCCGGCGCAGCACTGCGTCCTGCGCCCGTGCGAAGTACTCCACCAGCGAGAAGAAGCGGTCATCCTGAGAGAGCTTGCCGCTGGCCAGCGTGATGTCCAGGTAGAGGCGGTTCTCCGCGACGTCGTAGAGGATCGACGAGCGCCAGGCGCGCCTGTCGAAGAACGCCCCGAGAAACCGGTCCAGGTCGGCCGGGATGGTCTCGACGTCCTGCGGTTCTCTCGTCATGGTCTGATTGTACCCGCGGGCGCGCGAGGCGGCAGCCGCAGACCCCGGGTCGGGGCCGGGCGCGGCGATACGGTAGACTACCCGCGGCCATCAACGGGCGGTCCCGCCCTGCACCCGGATCACAGGAGCTCTTCGTGAAGATCGCAGTCATCGGCCTCGGCTACGTCGGCCTGCCGCTGGCCATGGTGTTCGCGGAGGCGGGCACGCGGGTCGTCGGCATCGAGGCAGTGGCGGCGCGCTGCGACGAGGTCAATGCGGGCCGCAGCTACATCCAGGACGTGTCGTCCGACGCGCTGAAGGCAGTGGTCGACGCGGGGCTCGTCGGCGCCACCACCGACTACGCTGCGACCGAGGACTGCGACGCCATCATCATCTGCCTGCCCACGCCGCTCAACGCCAACCGCGAGCCCGACCTCTCGATGGTCAAGGACGCGACGGAGAAGCTGGCCGGGTACCTGCGGCGCGGCCAGCTGGTCACGCTGGAGAGCACCACCTACCCGGGCACGACGCGCGACGAGCTCGCGCCGATCCTCGAGAAGGGCTCAGGCCTCACCGCGGGCGTCGACTTCCACCTCGCCTTCTCGCCGGAGCGCGTCGACCCCGGCCGCACCGACTACACCACCAAGACCACGCCCAAGGTCATCGGCGGCCTCACCCCTGCGTGCACGGCGCGGGCGCTTGAGGTGTACGGGCCCGCGCTGGACCACGTCGTACCGGTGAGCACCCCAGAGGTCGCGGAGATGACCAAGCTGCTGGAGAACATCTTCCGCAGCGTCAACATCGCCCTCATGAACGAGCTCGCCATGCTCTGCGACCGCATGAAGGTGGACGTGTGGGAGGTCATCGACGCGGCCGCCACCAAGCCGTTCGGCTTCATGAAGTTCCAGCCGGGACCGGGCCTGGGCGGCCACTGCATCCCCATCGACCCCTTCTACCTGAGCTGGAAGGCGCGCGCGTTCGACTTCTGGACGGAGTTCATCGAGCTGGCCGGCAAGGTCAACGAGAACATGCCGTACTTCTGCGTGGAGAAGCTGCACCGCGCGCTCAACACGCGCAACAAGAGTCTGAACGGGGCCAAGGTCCTCGTCCTGGGCGTCGCCTACAAGGCGGACATCGACGACCTGCGCGAGAGCCCCGCGCTCAAGGTGATTCGCCTGCTGCGCGAGCACGGCGCCGACGTCGCCTATCACGACAGGTACTGCCCCGAGCTGGCCGAGTTCGGCCTGAGCTCGGTGCCGCTCGACGAGTATCGGAGCCTCGCCGGATACGACGTCGTGGCCATCGTCACGGCGCACTCGGACGTGGACTACCGGGCCCTCGTCAACGAGGCCGACCTAGTGGTCGACTTCCGCAACGCCACGGCCGGCATCCCGAGCACGGCCAACGTCTGGAAACTCTGAGAGGGAGAACAACCCGTGACTGCTGACAAGGTCCGCGTCGGCGTGGTCGGGCTCGGCTACTGGGGCCCCAACCTGGCGCGCAACTTCGACCGTCTGCCCGGCGCCGATCTGGCGTACTGCTGCGACTTGGACGAGGCCAACCTCGTCAAGGCGCGCAGCCTCTACCCCGAGACCGTGGTCACCGACGACCTCGACCTGCTGCTCACCGACGACACGCTTGACGCGGTGGTCGTCGCCACCTCCGTGCCCACGCACTACGCGCTCGGCAAGCGCGTGCTGGACGCGGGCAAGCACGCGTTCATCGAGAAGCCCATCGCGCTCAAGGCCGTGGACGCGCAGGACCTGCTCGACAGGGCCGAGGCCAACGGCGTCAAGCTCATGGTCGGTCACCTGCTCGAGTACCACCCGGCCGTGAACAAGATGAAGGAGCTCGTCGACTCCGGCGAGCTCGGCCGCGTGTTCTACGCCTACGCCAACCGCCTCAACCTGGGCAAGGTGCGCACTGACGAGAACGCGCTGTGGAGCCTCGGCCCGCACGACGTCAGCGTGCTCAACTACCTCACCGGCGACGAGCCCGAGGAGGTCAGCGCCCGCGGCGAGTGCTACCTGCAGGACCAGGTCGAGGACGTGGTGTTCGGGTACATCCGCTACGCGAGCGGGATGGTGGGGCACCTGCACGTGAGCTGGCTCGATCCGCACAAGAGCCGCAAGATCACCGTGGTCGGCGAGAAGAAGATGGTGGTGTTCGACGACATGGAGTCGGAGCGTAAGCTCACTATCTACGACAAGGGCGCGACCACCACGCGCACCAAGTTCGAGACCTACGGCGAGTTCGTCACCCTGCACTTCGGTGACATCCACATCCCCAAGATCGGCAACGACGAGCCGCTGCGCATCGAGTGCCAGCACTTCATCGATTGCATCGTGGACGACGCGACGCCGCGCAGCGACGGCTACGACGCGCTCAAGGTGGTCAAGGTGCTGGACGCCATGGAACGGAGCCTGCGCGAGGGCGGCCGCCCGGTGAAGACGGCCGAGCTGTCATGATGCTCTCGGGGGGTGTCTCCGAGCGCGCTCACAACCTGCTGCTCGGCGAGAACGTGCGCATCGGCGAGGGCGTCGTGTTCGGCGCCAACGTCGTGGTGTACGACGACACCGTCATCGGCGACGGCTGCTTCATCCAGGACGGCGCCGTGCTGGGCAAGGTGCCGTCCCTCTCGCCGACCAGCACCGCCAAGCGCGGGGAGCTCGCTCCGCTGGTGCTCGGCGCCGGCTGCGTGGTCAGCACCGGCGCGGTGGCCTACCGCGGTACCACGCTCGGCGCCGGCTGCATCCTCGGCGACTACGCCGGCGTGCGCGAGCGCTGCACGCTTGGCGAGCGTGTCGTCGTCGGCCGCGGTAGCGTCGTCGAGAACGACACCACCATCGGCGACGGTACCAAGATCCAGACCAACGTGTACATCACCGCCTACATGACGATCGAGGACCGCTGCTTCATCGCCCCGTGCGTGCAGACCACCAACGACAACTTCATGGGGCGCACCGAGAAGCGGCATGCGCTCATCAAGGGCGCGACCATCCGCCGCGGCGCCCGCGTCGGCGGCGGCGTGGTGCTCTGCCCCGGCATCGAGATCGGCGAAGAGGCGTTCATCGCCGCCGGCGCCGTGGTCACGAAGGACGCGCCGGCCCGCAAGGTGCTCATGGGCGTGCCGGCGCGCGTCGTGCGCGACGTGTACGAGGACGAGTTGCTCGAGAACCAGTAGTCTCGCCGCCCTTCAGGGCTCTGCAAGCGAGGACAGGTGCGTGGCGAGGCTTGGCCCGCCCTTGGGCAGTCCCAGCTTGCGGCGGATGCCCGCGCGGTGGAACGACACCGCGGAGCGTGAGACGTGCAGCGCCTCGGCGATCTCGGCGCTCGTCTTGCCGAGGCGCACCAGGTTGGCCACCTCGCGCTCGCGGCGCGTGAGCGGCTCGCCGCCGCTGCCCGGTAAGCTCAGGTGCTGCCCGAACGGCCCGACGATCTCGCGCAGGTTCACACGAAGTGCCTCGAGCTCGAGACGCTCGGGCCGGTGCCGCAGCGCCCGGCCGAGGCGCTCGATGGTCGGCTCGAGCAGCTGCTCCACGTTGTGCACGACACGCTGCTCGAGCTCGCGGTTGTCCTGCTCGCGCTGCTCCAGAAGCACGCGCAAGGCCGTGTTGCGCTCGTCGAGGATGGTCGCCTGACGGCGGAGCGCCCGCTCGGAACGGGCCAGGTCGTCCTGCATCGCCTTCTGCTCCGTGATGTCCGTGCCGAGCAGGAAGTGCGCCCTGCGGCCCTCGATGTGGCAGGGGATCACGGTGAGCAGCAGGCTCTTCTTCTCGCCGTGTACGTCAGACTCCACCTCGAGCTCGGTCGTGACCTCGGGATCCTCCCGGTAGCCCGTGACGAGGTCGACGACCTCGGGCGGAAAGTCATCGCGCACCGAGCAGCGGAGCATCTCCTCGCGCGAGCGGCGGAAGAACGAGAGTGCATAGGCGTCGGCGTCCACGTAGGCGCCCGACCCGTCGACCTGCAGGGCCGGGCTCGGTAGCCGGAAGAGCACGCTGCGCAGCTCCTCGACCTCGCGGGCCATGTCCCGGGCGCGCAGCTCGTGCGTGACGTCTCGCATGGCGCCGATCATGTTGGTCGGACGGCCGCCGCGGCCCGTGAGGAGCACGGCCTGGTCGCTGAAGACGAGCCAGCGGCCGTCCCTGTGCTGCATGCGGTACTCGGCGTGGAACGGCCTGCCGCCCTCAATGCTGCCGGCCAGCCCATCCATGACAGCCTCTCGGTCGTCGGAGTGGACGCATTCGAGCCAGCCGTCCAGGGCCCGCGGAAAGGCGCCGGGGTCGAGGCCGAGGAGCTCGTCGATCTGCTCCGAGAACGAGATCGCACCTGTCTCGAGATCCCAGTCGTAGAGGACGTCGAACGTGACCTGCAGGAAGGCCTGGAGGCGAGGGTCCTTCGCGGTGATGGGAGGGCGCGATCGTTGCCCGTCCACAGCTGGGCGGTCTCGGGCACGGAGGATCCGGCGGAGCGCAGGAGGCACGTGGATACTAGGCATAACCTGGTAGTCACCTCGTAGTTTACTGGTCTTGCTCCCGGCGATTCTGGCGATAGATTGCGAGCAAGTCAACGCAGCGACATCGCTCCTTCCCGGGCATTTGTCCCGACTCCGGCACCAGAGCGGCAGGACACCGTACAACGGCGCGATGGGAGGCAGACATGGAGCTACACCACGTATCCGCGGCGGAGATCGCGACAGAGCCCCTGGACGTGGGGCCCGACAGCAAGCTGCAGCTGGTGGACATCTTCGACCGTACCCAGGGGGCTCCGTTCTGCGCCGGGGTCTGCGAGGTGTTCCTGGCGCCCCCGTGGACTTCGACTACGACGACGATGCCGCAGCGTGCTACATGCTGGAGGGCGACATCCTCCTCAGCGAGAACGGGGAGACGCGGGCGTTCAAGCCCGGGGACGTGGTCTACATCCCCCAGAAGAAGGGCCTGGTCGTGTACTGGAGCACTGAGTCCTACGGCCGCTTCTTCTACGTCACGTATCCGCACTGGCGATGAGGCGGGCGCCCGTCGTCGCGCGCGGAAGGCGGTCGCCGGTGACAGCTCGCGCGCAGTCCGTTCAGCCATCACTCACGGGGGGTAGCCGTGGCAACGGAACCTGAGCATCACGCCACCACATGTTCCACGACGAGATGGACGCGCAGCACAAGCGCGACACCGAGCAGTTGGCCAAGTTCGGCTACACCCAGGAGCTCAAGCGCTCGCTCGGCTTCTTCTCCACCTTCGCCATCGCCTTCAGCTTCATCTCGGCGACCAACGGCTTCTACGCGCTCTTCTACTTCGGCCTGGACGTCGGCGGCCCGGCCGGCCTGATCTGGCAGTGGCCGATGATCGTGTTCGGCCAGTTCATGGTCGCTCTGGTGTTCGCCGAGGCCGCCTCGCATTACCCGCTGGCCGGCGGTGTGTACCAGTGGGCCAAGCGGTTCATGGGCGGGAGCTATGGCTGGTTCGTGGCCTGGCTGTTCGCGGCGGCGCTTCTGGTGACGGTCGCGGCGGTCGCCTTCGGAGTGGCGCCGATCGTCTGCTCGCTCATGGGCTGGGATGCAAGCAACGCCACCACGCTGCTCTGGATCGCCATCGCCTTCGCCCTTGGCCCGATGATCCTGAACATCCTGAGCGTCAAGGTGACGGCCTTCTTCAACAACATCGGGACCGTCACCGAGATCATCGGGCTGGTGGTCATCGCCATCGCGTTGTACGCCGCCGTCATCTTCGGCAAGGGCGACCATCAGACCCTGGGCGTACTCTTCGATACCACGCCGGCGCCGGCCCCGGAGCCCTGTTCGGGTACGGCAGCATCTTCCTTGCGAGCATGCTCACGGGCGCGTGGGTGCTGTACGGGTTCGACTCGGCGGGCGGTCTCGCCGAGGAGACCGTCAACCCGACACGTGAGGTGCCGCGGGCCATGCTGTTCGCGATCGGCATCACCGCCGTGCTCAGCGCGTTCTGGCTGGTTTCTATGGTCCTGGCCATCCCGGACGTCGCCGAGACGCAGGCGCAGGGGACGGGCGCGATCGCGTACATCTTCGATGCGCACTTCCCGACCTGGGTCACGGACCTCTTTCTCGTGGCGGTGATTGTGGCGATCTTCGTGTGCTGCCTGGCGATCCAAGCTGCTACGACGCGCCTGCTGTTCGCCTACGGTCGTGACAAGATGATCCCCGCCTCCAGGTTCTTCGCCTACGTGCATCCCAGCACGCGCACGCCGATGACCTCTGCCATCTTCGTGGCCGTGGCCGCAGTCGTGGTGCTGCTCTACGTGAACCTCGGCGGCAGCGACCCCTTCCTCGCCATCGCCCGCGTCACCGCGTGGGCCACCGCAGGCACCTACATCGCCTACCAGATGGTCGTCTTCGGCGGCCTCGTGGCGAGATCAAGGGCTGGCCCAAGGAGAAGGCGTACTTCAACCTCAAGGGTTGGGGCTGGCCGGTCAACATCCTCGCGCTCATCTACGGCGTCTTCATGATCATCAATCTGGCGTGGCCGCGGACGCCCGACGCTGCCTGGTACGACAACTACCTGGTCGTCGTCTCGCTGGCCGTCGTGCTCATCGCCGGCATCATCGTGTACGTCATCCAGCGGGCGCGTGGCGTCGACCTGAGCGTGACCATCCACGAGATCGACGAGTCGCCGGCCGAAGCCGTCGCGGTCGAGGCGATGGCGGCAGGTGAAGCCGGCCGCATGCTGAACACCGATGTGGTCACAGAGATGCAGCAGATGTCCGCAGACGACGATCCTGGGAAGGGAGGGATCACTTCGTAGCGGTCGTGTGAGCGGGTCGGGGCGAGCGGCCGTCGGGCCGCCTCGCCGGCGTTCCGGCCCACGACAACGCCGCCTCAGGGCGGCGGGACGGAGGTGCGGCGGGCGGCGGCCGGATGGCCGCCGCCCCCGCGTCGGGGCCGGGCGGCATGAGTGCGCAGCTCACGCCGCCCGGCCCCGGGCACCTCCGCGGACACCGCCTCCGCCTTGCGTTTACGACGACGACGCTGCCGTCTGCTACATGCTCGAAGGCGACATCAGCCTCACCGAGGACGGTGAGTCGCGGTCCTTCCAGCCTGGGGACATCGTGTACATCCCTCAGCAGAAGGGGCTGGTCGTCTACTGGAGCACGCAGACGTACGGCAGGTTCTTCTACGTCACGTATCCTCACTGGCGCTGACGCGGTCCGGCGCGTGAGGCCGAGGGCGGGCGGGGGAGCGGTGTACGCTCCCCCGTCCGCCCCGCGTATTCCGCGATTCCCCAACGCGCTGTCTGGCGCGTCCCGCCGTCGCCACCGCTCCATCGTCCCATCGTCGGTCGCACTCCACTGAGCACTCCCGCGTTCCTTGCGTTAGAGTGCGTGTACACTCGAAACGCGGTCACGAGAGGCGGGTGGAGACGGGATGGATGAGCAGCGGGTGGAGCGCGACGACCGGCTCCGGGAAGGCGTCGGGCAGGATGGTCCCCTGACGGACGAATCCCAAGGCACTTCGGAGGCGCACGACGGAGCGGATGTCAAGGCCCCGCCGCGCATGACGATGCGGTTCTCGCGCAAGCGCGTGCTCGTGCTCGGCGGCGCTTGTGCGGCCGGACTCGTCGGCGTGGTCGCGGGGCTGAGAGCCCTGGGCGGCTCGGCCGGCTCGGCGGTCTCCTCCGTCGGCGAAGCGGTGAAGGACAGGTTCGGTCCGTTCCCGGTGCGCAGCGTGGACGAGATCGACGAGACGCCCATCTCGAGGTGGACGGTGCAGGTCGACGGGCTGGTGGACACGCCGCTCACCGTCGACCACGCGCTGTGGACCACGCTGCCGCGACTGGACGAGACGGTCGACTTCCACTGCGTCGAGGGCTGGAGCGTGGCGAACGTGAAGTGGGGCGGCGTGGCGCCCAGCGTCCTGCTGGACAGGGCCGGCGTACACCCCGAGGCCAAGTACGTGATCGTGCACGCGGAATCCGGTGTGTACGTGAGCACGCTCCCGCTCGAGCTCATGCGGGACCCGCAGACCGTGCTCGCCGATATGCTCGCCGAGGAGCCCCTCCCGCTCAAGCACGGCGGCCCCCTGCGGCTCGTGGTGCCCAAGCAGCTCGGCTACAAGAACGTGAAGTGGGTCTCCCGCCTCGAGGTCACGGACAAGCCGCAGGCCGGCTACTGGGAGAGCCGCGGCTATCCTGAGGACGCTCCGGCAGGAGCCGGTTGAAGAGGTCAGATGCGCCCCAACCTGCCCAAGCTGTAGCGCTCGGGTGGAGCTCCGGGCGAGGCGCCGTGCCGGGGAGATAGCCATGCGTCGTGGGCTGCATCCCGGGTCTCGCGAAGAGCCGTGGCGGGGTACACTGTGCGGCGAGTCCACGAGCGTGGGGAGGCCCTGATGAAGTACGTCTGCACCGTCTGTGACTACGTCTACGACCCTGAAGTGGGCGACCCGGACAACGGCATCGAGCCGGGTACCGCGTTCGAAGACCTGCCGGACGACTGGGTGTGCCCCGAGTGCGGCGTGGAGAAGGAAGAGTTCGCGCCCTTCGTGGAGGATTGACCGACTGATCATCTTGGGTGGGGTCAACGCGCGGGGCGCCGGGCCGCAGGCGCCTCGCCGCCCCTCGCGCGTTCAGGGGGTCGCGGATGCGGCCGGCGACGCAGTCGCCCCGGCCGTGAGCTGCTCGAAGCCCTCGGCCAGCGACAGGAGCTCCTGGCGGGTGAGGGCGCCGGTGACGTAGACGGCCCGGCGTCCGTTGCCGACCAGCAGCGTCGGTCCGGTGGCCGCGTACCACGTGGCGGCGGTCCGCCCGGCGAAGACCCCGTACTCGAGCGGCGTCTGCTCGAACGACAGCGCCGTGGCGCGCGCGGTCTCCAGGGCGCTCTCGAAGGCGGCTGGAGACGTCGTCGGGCCGACCTGGCGGACCTCGAACCAGGTGAGGCCGCGCGTGAACAGCTGGACTATCTGGCGCGCGGAGCCGGCTCCCGTACTCCCGCCTGTCTCGGAGCCCCACACCGCCGGCGCGTCGCCGGCCGCCGCCGTGGCGACCGCGGCCTGCACGAAGCCGTCGGGCGCGAGGCTGGAGACGAGCGGGTCGAAGCCGGCGGCCTCGCCGGCGGCCGCCGAGGACCGCTCGTAGGTGTAGGTGCGGTCCACCGTGACGGTGGCCGGAGCGGTGGTCCCCAGAGTCGAGGCGCCGGGCGAGGGCGTGCCGTCGAGAGTCGCCCAGTCGACGCCGGCGGCGAACGTGGAGGAACCGTCGGTCCACCAGGTCACGAGTCCGGACGACTGGTCCACGACCAGCTCCTGGGTCGCGCCGTCGAGCTTCAGCGCGGCACGCCACACCTCGCGCCCATCCTGTTCGAGCGGTTTGATGCCGACGCTCGTGTCGCCGTCCTCGACTGCCGCTCTGACGATGGCGGACAGGCCCTGGAGCTCGAGTGGCGAGTGAGTACTCAGGCGCCAGACGGGGGGCCAGGCGCCGACGGTGACGGCGCCGCCGCGCTCCGCCCCGTCCACGGTGGTCCATTCGCTGCGTCTTCCGGCGTCGTAGGAGGATGAGACCAGAGCGGTGCTCTCGTCGTCCGGGCGGAACGCACCGGTCGCGTCCCCTCCGGCGGTCGCCGCGAACGCGCCCCCGCCGGCGCGCCCTGCTCCGTCAGCGGACGCGCTCTGCCACGTGTAGGTCCCGCTCGCACTGCGCAGGACGGGCGCCGGCGGCTGCGGCGGCGTCCGGATGATGAAGACGTAGGCCAGCACGAACAGCACTGAGAACGCCAGCAGCATGGTGGAGAGGCCGTGTGGGCGGGTGTGCGCCCGGGCCGCCCGGATGCGCTGGCTGGTACGGCGCGGTGGTTCGATCATGGCGTGACGCGGGCGTGCGGACCGCTCGGCGGGCGCTCAGCGCCCGCTCTTCGACCCGCCGACGAAGAACAGCGGAAGGAAGAGGAACGTGAACCCGAACTTGCGCGAGACGAAGAGCGTGAGGGCGGCGATGAGGAGCGCCGCGCCCAGCATGACGAGCGTGCGGTTCAGGTCCATGGCGACAGCGTGACGGGCGCGGCGGCGCTACGCAAGCCGCGCCTCCGCGGGAGCGCTGTCGGCGACGTCGCGCCGGGCGCTGTGAGGTGCATGCTTCTTCCGCCCCGGCCCAGGCATCATCACCCCGTCGGCATCCTCAGCGTTCGTTGCAGAATACAACCATCGCAGAGGCGTCTGACGTCGAGTCTGCTGGGTCTGCCGGTGGCGGCGCGACCGCGGCGTGTGATTACCTTGGGGTCAGTCTCAGTGGCACCCGCCCCGAGGAGGAAGGGCGTGAAACGCAATCTGTTCGCGGGCCAGCGCCGCACCAGCGGCATCGGCCTCACCATGTTCAGCGACGACGAGCTCCGTATGATCCACCGCGGCACGCTCGTCGTCCTCGAGCGCACCGGCATCTGGGTGGAGCTGGACGAGGCGCTCGACATCTTCAGCGACGGCGGCTGCAGGGTCGACCGGGAGTCGCACATCGTCAGGATCCCGCCGCACATCGTGGAGGACTGCATCGCCGCCGCCCCCGAGGCCGTGGCGCTGTGCGGCCGCGACCCGAGGAACGACATCCTGCTCGAGCCCGGGCGCGTGGGCTTCAGCAACTTCGGCGAGGGCATCAAGGTCATCGATCCCTACACCGGTGAGCTGCGGCCGTCCACCAAGAAGGACCTCGGCCAGATCGCCCGCCTGGTCGACGCGCTGCCCGACATCGACGTGTTCGAGATGGCCGTGGTCAGCGGCGACAAGCCGCCCGAGACGTTCTCGCTGCACAACCACGAGGCGGCGATCGTCAATCAGACGAAGCCCATCTCCGGCGGGGCCCAGGATGGCCGCGCCGTGCACACCACCGTCGAGATGCTGGCGGCCGTGCAGGGCAGCGAGGATGCGGTGCGCGAGCGCCCCATGATGGTCATGGGCACCTGCCCGGTGAGCCCGCTCAAGCTGGTCAAGGACTTCTGCGAGATCGTCATCGAGGCGGCGCGCGTCGGGCTGCCGTCCTGCGTGCTCAGCATGGCGATGGCCGGCGGCTCGTCGCCGGTGACGCTGGCCGGGACGCTCGTGACGCACAACGCCGAGGTGCTGGCCGGCCTCGTGCTCGCGCAGCTGACCGAGCGCGGCAGCAAGGTCCTGTACGGCTCGTCCACCACGGCCATGGACCTGCGGCTGGTCACGGCCTCCGTCGGCTCCCCCGAGTGCGCTCTCATCAGCGCCGGAGCGGCCGCGCTCGCGAAGCAGTACCGCCTGCCCAGCTACATCGCCGGGATGTAGGGCGACGGCAAGACCAGTGACGTGCAGACCGGTCACGAGAAGACCCTCACGGCTCTGATGGCGGCGTTGGCAGGGACCAACCTCATCTACGGGTCGGGCATGATCGAGTCGGGCGTCACCTTCGACTTCGCGCAGCTGGTCATCGACGACGAGATCGCGCGCATGGTCAAGCAGGTGGTCGGCGGCGTGCGCGTGGACGACGAGACGCTGGCGGTGGACGACATCGCCTCGGTCGGCTCGTTCGGCGACTTCCTCAGCCTGGACGCGACCATGGCGCACATGCGCGAGCAGTCGCAGCCCCGGCTCATGGACAGGCGCGTGCGCGAGGAGTGGGAAGAGGCGGGGAGCCCCGGCATGTACGAGCGCGCCCACGCCAGGGCACGCGACATCCTCGAGAACCACAGGCCGGAGCCGCTGCCCGACGACGTGCGGCAGCGGGTCCGCGACATCGTCGACCGTGAGGACAGGGCGGCCGGCAGGGCCTGACGGGCGCGCCGGTGAGGGGGCCGGGCGGCGCCTTGCGGCGCCACCCGAAGCATCGTCCTACTGCGGCCGCCGCCGGGGCCGCCGCGGCCGCGCCCCCGGCGGCGGCCGCCGACGTGTCCGACCCGCTGCAGGCGGCGAGGACGAGCGCCGCCGCGGCTTCGAGGCCGGCGCTCATGGCCACTCCCCGGCGGAGTCTCGATCCCCATCGTCAGCGCATGACTACTTCGCCTTCACGATCACTCCCGCCCAGACCCACGTGTCGCCCGGCGCGAGAGGGCGCCGCTCCATGAAGTGCCAGAAGGCGCAGTAGTAGAGATCCGCACATGCGCCCGACCCCGAGGACGTCCAGTACTGGAAGTGCTCGATCCCGCCGGGCCCGCGCACAGCCGTCGATCCGAGGTCCTCCCAAGCCCCGTCCTTGGTGGTCAGGGTGGACCACGAGGAGGAATCGATGCTGCCGTCGCGTCGCCGGTGGCCGATCTCCTCGATGAAGCCTTCAAGCCGGCCGCTCACGCGCGGGTCCGACTGCTCGAGGTCAAGGATCCAAGGATCCGAGGTGTCGTATGCCGTCTGTCTCATGGTGGCGATGCCGACGACCGGCGTCCAGTTCGCCGGCGCCGTGCCGGGGCCGGGGGCCGGCGGCACCGGGCTCCCGTCGGTCGTCTCGATCCAGCCCGCGCCGACGTACTTGGTACTGGGATTCACCCAGCCCGCGCCGGCCTCCGGGAACCACCAGCACCCGCGCGTGACGAGGCCTGCGTAGTCGCCCGTCCCCCTCGCGCTGCGGTGGGCGGGTTGGCCTCCCATGTCCGCCGCGCGGCCAGCGATGCCGCCCGTCCACCTGCCCAGCCAGGTCCCGCCCTGGTTGCGCAGGCGCCACGTGCCCCGCATGCGGGCGCTCCCGCCTTGGCGCGCTTCGAGGTAGATCACTATGTCGACCCTGCCGCTCAGGCGCGGATCGGAGCTCTCCTGGCGGAGTGTGCAGACGGTGTACCATTGTCTGCGGCCGCCGATCTGCTTGAAGTCTTCGCGCCTACCGGTCTGCGACTGCGTCCAGACGTAGGGGAGCATGCCGTGGAACTCGTGGACGGACGCAGAAGGCGTGACTGCGGCGGACGTGCTGCTCGCCGCCGCCGGCCCTGAGGCCACTCCGCCGGCCGTGCTCGCGCACGCCGTCGCGCACGCCGTCACCGCTGCCGTGCCCACCAAAAGGCACAGCAGGCTCACCATCCTCGATGCGACCCGGTCCTTCATGCTCACTCCTTCCTGCTGCCGGACCATGTCCTGCGCAACGTGGCGCGGCCGGGCGGCGCCCCCAGGGGCCGCCCGGCTGCGCAGCCGTCACTCGGTCTTCTCGACCCAGCCCGTGTACACGAACGTGTCGCCGGGCACGATGTCGCGCGGCTCGGGGAAGAACCAGAAGCCGTGGTACGTGAGCCCCACGTAGGCGCCCGACCCGGCCGCCGTCCAGGACATGAAGTGCTCGAACCGCGGACCGGGGCCACGCACGTCGAGCTCCGCCGGCGCCTTCCAGGATCCGTCCTGGTTCCTGACGGTGCTCCACGAGCGATAGTCGATGCTGCCGTCCGTGCGCGGGTAGCCGATCTCCTCCACCTCACCCTCCACGCGGCCGCTCAGGCGCGGATCCGACTGCTCGACGTCCCAGACCCAGGGCTGGTCGTCGTCGTAGGACGTGCGCACCGTGGTCGCGATGCCGACGACGGGCCTCCAGTCCACCGGCGTCGTGCCGGGCCCCGGGGTGGGCGGCACCGGGCTGCCGTCGGCCGTCTCGATCCGGCCCGCGTACACGATCTCGATGTCGGGCGTGAAGCCCTCGCCTGCCTCCACGAACGTCGCCGTCGCGCGATAGACGAGGCCGGTGTACTCCCCGGTCCCCTTCATCGTCAGGCGCAGGTAGTGCACGTCGCCGCCGGCGGCGACGCCCCCCGTCCACTTCCCGGTCCAGGCGCCGGCCGCGTTGCGCACGACGCTGGTGCCCCGGAGGGCGGCGCTCATGTCCGCCTGGCGCTGGTCGACGTTGATCACGACGACGTGGTTGCCGCTCAGGCGGGGGTCGGAGCTCTTCTGCAGCAGCTTCCACTGGGCGTGACGCATGCGCTTGACCCCGTCGACCGTCGTGACGCTCCGGTAGTCTCCGGTGTCGTACACCCTGCCGATGCAGACGACCGGCAGCATGCCGCGGAACTCCGCGACGGGTGCCGGCGGCGCGCTCGCGACCGGCGTGGCGCCGGCCGCCACCGGCGCGGAGGCTGCGCCCCCGCCGGTGGTGCCGCACGCCGACAGACCGGCGGTCGCCAGAGCAGCGGCCAGCAGCGCGTATAGCGCGAACAGCGTCCCCCACAAGGCCCTTCCAGACATGGCCTCTCCTCCCTCTCGGCGGAGAGGTTCTCCGCTCACCCAGACAGACCGGGAGGCCGGGCCGCTTCTTCGCCGCCGCCGTTGGCCGGGGGGTTGGCTCGTGTGCGGCAGGGAGTGCTGGTCGATCAAGGGGTTGGGAGCCCGCTACCCGCGGGCGCACTCCACCTTTCAGTCCGCCTCGCGCGGGGCCCTCTCGGGCCGCGAATCGCTCAACAGCACTCCGGCGGCTTCGCACGCTACGGGCGTTAGTCCGCCTCGCGCGGGGCCCTCTCGGGCCGCGAGTCGCTCACTAGCGCTACGGCAACTGCGTCGCCTGCGGGCATTAGTCCGCCTCGCGCGGGGCCCTCTCGGGCCGCGAATCGCTCAACAGCACTCCGGCGGCTTCGCACGCTACGGGCGTTAGTCCTGGGTCGCCGGAGCCGCCGGGTACGCCTGCAGCGAGTTCGCGACCTCGAGGAGCTCCTCGGCCGTGGCCGCTCCCGCGATCGTCAGGAGGACGCCTTCCTTGACGGCCCAGAGGTGAGGCGCGGACGACGTGGTCGCGACCACGATGCTCGCCGTCTGGCCGGCGAAGGCGCCGGAGGTGATCGGGGCCCGCGTGAGGACCAGCGCGGTCCAGGAGGGGTCGTACGCGTCCACCGGGTCCTCGCGCGCCGTGTAGTACGGGTCGGCGATGGTGCGCGTGGAGACCGTGAGCGCGTCGAAGCCGTGCGTGTACTGCAGCTCGAAGATGTGACGCGTGCGGACGAGGTGGTTCGCCGTGAGTGCCTCCTCCGCCACTGCCGCGGCGGCCAGGCTGAAGCCGGACGGCACGAACCCAGGCACGAGCGGCGTCACTCCCGGGAGCCCGCCCGCCTCCTCCAAGGTGACGCGCCGGAAGCCCGCGTCCATGTGCCGGACCGGCCGCCTCTCGGCCGCCGGCAGCGAGAACGCGTTCGCCGGCAGTGGCTCGTTGTAGCGGACGTCCAGGTACCGCAGGTCGGCGATGAGCACCCCTCCTTCGATTTGCTGGAAGCGAAGGGGGAGCCACGTGCGCTTGTCGACCGTGACCTTGTAGACGGGCCAGTCGACGGTCGAGCCGGAGACCGCTCGCTTGCCGATGTCCCCCTTCGTGCAGGTCACCGTCCAGGCCGGACGGCCGTCCACCACGGTGTCCTCGAGGGTGAAGGCGCCGGCCGCCTCCATGGCGCGCCCGCCGCTCCCGAAGTCGACCCCCGTCAGCGGGTCGGCGGGCGCGTCCGGCGGCCCGAGCGGGACGTTGCGCGTGACGACCAGTCCTCGTCCTGCGCGGTAGTGGCCGAGGACGCTTGTCTTGGCGTCGTAGACGAGGACGTCGGTCGGCTGCGCGGAAGCGGACGCGCCGGACCCGCCGTGGCGGGTCCGCCCCAGCTGGGTGAGGCGGTAGCTGCCGTCGGCGCTCTGCAGCAGGTGGTAGCGGAGGTAGTCGTAGTGGTAGCCGATCAGGGACCGGTTCCAGTCGGTGGCCTTGAGCGTCACGTCGGCCTGCCAGGTGCGTCCAGACGACGAGGCGGTCAGCACGCGCTTGAGTATCGTGCCGGCGTCGACGGGCTCCGGGCCGCGAGAGCGCGGCAGACCGAAGAGGACGGCCGCGGCGGCCACCGCGACGACGGCGGTGGCGACGGCGGCGAGGCGCAGGCGCCGGCCGCCGAGGGTGGCGCGCAGTCGTTGTGCGAGACTGGGGTGCGGTTCTGCGGCGGCGCGAAGCTGCAGGCGGAGCCGATCCCAGTAGTCCGGCGCGTGGTCCGGCTCGGCGATGCTCTCGAGCCGGCGTCCGAGCTCGATGTCGCGCTGCTCGTTCACGGCTCCAGCTCACGGCCGACTGTGGCGCCGAGGCTGTGGCGTAGCCTGGCTCGTGCCGAGGACAGGCGCGAGGCCAAGGTCCCCATGGGTACGCCGAGGATGTCCGCCGCCGCCGAGTAGTCGAAGCCCTCGCGGTCGACCAGCAGGACGGCCAGACGTTGTTCGGGCGACAGGGCGGACAGGGCCGCCGCGAGTGCCTCGCGGACCGCCAGCGCGTCGGCGGGGTCCGGGTCACAGTCGTCTGGCTCGGGCATCTCCTCCGGAGGTAGAGGGACCAGCCGCCTGGACCGCGCTACGGCGTCGCAGCAGGCGCGGTAGGTGATGCGGCAGAGCCAGGTGCTCAGCGACGCCTCCCCGCGAAAGCCGGCGAGCGAGCGGTAGACCCTGAGCGAGACCTCCTGGAGGACGTCGTCCATCAGCTGGCGGTCCGCCAGCGTGTGATAGGCGACGATGCGCAGGCGGCGGTCGTAGTGCCGCATGACGGCGATGAACGCCTCGCCGTCGCCGGCTGCGGCCGCGGCGAGGACGCTCGGGTCGATCTCCTCGGTCCTCCGGGCCACGGCAGACACGGCCGCCCCTCCCTCCGGACGCCTGACCCTCCTCTGGATGAACGTACCACTCCCGGGGAGTCGCAGGCCCGTTGCCGCGAGGGCGCTGTCGGCCCCAACACGAGCCGCGACCGTCGTCGCGTGCATGGCTCCTCTCCCTCCTCTCGGTCAGATAGACCGGGGAAGGGCACCGTTTCTTCGCGGGGGAGAAAGGGCGAGAGCCAACCGAAGGTGGGCGGTGCCCTGTGGCGCCACCCGGGATTCAGTTCCCCGAGAGCACCCAGTCCTTGGCGGCTGCCAGGTGCACCTTGAGGGTGTACCCTGCGCCGCCGTCGGTGACGGAGTACGCGAAGTCGCCGTTGCCCGTCCCCTGCGCCATGGGCGCGTGCGTCCAGGGGTTCTGCGGCCACACGGGCACGCCGGGCTGCAGGCCGACCGCGCCGGCGGCGCCCAGGTCGGCCCCGGCCGGCGGCGTGCCGCCGTGGCCGGCCCTCCACGCCTCGACATAGCTCTGCAGCAGCGCCAGGCCGGCCTTGCTCGCGTCGTCGCGGTCGGTCTTGAGCCACGCCGGGACGCCCCCGGTGAGCTTGTAGTCGCCGCTCGACAGGTGGCCGATGAGCGTGTAGCCGGTGCCGTCGGCTTTCAATCTGTAGGTGTAGGTGCCCCTGCTGGTGCCCGGAGCCATGGTCTTGCCGGTCCACGGGTTGCCCGGCCACACCGGCGCCACCAGGGCGCCGCCCTTCTTGACGTCGGCGACAGCGGGGTAGGTGAAGCCGTCCTTCTCCGCCTGGGTGTTGACGTAGCCCTGCAACAGCAGGACGTTCATCTGCACCTGCTTGTCGACGAAGCTCGGGGCGGCGGCGGCCTGCTGCGGCAGCGCCGCGGCCGTGAAGAAGGAGAGCGCCGCGGCCGCGAGCACCGCGGCGCCGCGCCTCAGCGGGACATGTTTCGGCATGGGTGCCTCCTCGAAACGCCTCGGAGTGTCGTCTCAGTGTCTCCGCCCCGCCTCTCCGCGGTCAACCGCGGCGGCGACCTGTGCCATGGTGTGCGGTCCGGTGCCGGGCTACTGCATTTGGTCTAGGATGCGGGGCATGGAACCCCGCTTCCCCACCCGCATGGGCGACGGCTTCATGGTCGAGAGGACGCGCAGCGAGCTGCGCGCCGACATCGAGGACGCGACGCGTGAGGCGGCGCGCAAGGCCAAGGCGCCGCCACTTGCCTCCGACGAGCAAGAACACCTGCTCGACATCTACGCCTCTCGCGCGGCCTTCACGGCCGTCGACATCGGCGACCAGGTCGTGCTGAGCTGCGATGGCGGCGGCAGCAAGATGACCGGCACCGACCTGCTCGACCTCCTGGAGAGCGAACAGCGTCTGGGCCAGGACATCCTCGAGCTGTGGCACATCGAGTACAGCTACAAGGCCATCAAGACGATCCTGCCGTTCCAGCAGCAGGTGATGCAGAACGTCCAGCTGATGCTCACCGCTCCGGTGCAGTACGGCGCCCAGCCCAACCTCGCCTTCTACAGCCGGCCGGACGGGCCGTGCGAGAACTGGTTCGAGCTGCTGCCGCGTGGCGACGTGGCGGGCGCCCGCGCGGCCGTCGAGGAGGCCATGGAGTACGCCACGCAGGACTTCGTGTACGTGGCGGACGGCATGATCGAGGCCGGCGCCGACGGCGTGGACTTCGACACCACCGGAGGCGCCGGCGACGCCGACCTCTTCAGCACCCTCCGCGCCGTGAAGCACGTCCGCGAGCGGTACCCGGAGGCCGGCGTGGAGCTCGGCATGGCCGGAGAGTTCGTGATCGGCGTGCACGGCGAGCTCGCCTGGGACGGCCGGCGGCTCGCCGGCCTCTGGCCCAAGGGCCAGCTCGAGGTCGCGCAGGACGCCGGCGCCACCATCTTCGGACCGGCCGTCAACATCCGCACCGGCCGGTCCTGCTGCTGGAACACGGCGTACTCGCTCACCGTCATCAAGCCGTGTATGGAGGTAGCGCGCATCCCCGTCCACGTGAACGTGGGCGAAGGGGTCTGCGGCGTGCCCGTGAACGGCTACCCGCCCGAGGACGCGTCGTCACGGGCGGCCAAGGCGCACGTGGAGATCCTCGGCTGCGACGGCTTGTAGGTCGGCTCGGGTGACTCCAGGGGCATGGACGTCACCCACGCGCTCGCCGCGGGCATGGGCGGCATGCGCACGGCCGGAGACCTGGTCGCGCGCCTGCAGATGTCCCGGGGCATGCGCCTCACGGAGGCGAAACGGTACGTCGCGGAACGGCTGGCTTGCTCGGTCGGTGATCTGAGCGACAGCTACGCGATGGAGCAGCTGCGCGGCGAGCTGGGTCTGGGGCGGATCCTCGACCACTCGAACCTGCACCCCGGCAAGCCGAACGCGCTGGCGGCGAAGTTCCGTATCGCTGAACTGCTCGGCCTGCGGATCAACTCGGTGGAGCGCTTTCGGGAGCTGGCGGGGCTGGCGTGACGGCGGCGCGGCGGGCGGCGCGCATGGCCGCGCCGACGGTCAGCGAGGCCAGCCCGATCGGCACCAGCAGGATGCCCGTGAGCAACGTCAGGTAGAGGCCCAGACCTGGCCGGTACAGGTCGATCATCGAATCGGCCGCCGCGACCGACTCCACCGCGTATACCGCGCCGGCAGCCACGACGACGAGGCTCAACGCGATCGTGACGCGCCGCGGCCCCAGCACGAGCAGCAGGACGGCCGCAGCCAGCGCCGCGAGCGCGGCCGCCAGCACCGGTGGCCCCCACTGCGTCTGCAGCACGCCGACCACCTCGGGCGGCTTGCTGAGGCCGAAGTTCACGGACTGCTCCGTGTAGTGGTTGGCCCACGGCAGGAAGAGCGAGACCACGCCGACGGCGCCGCCGGCGATCATCAGGGCGGCGTAGCCGACCCAGTCGGCGCGGGTGAAGCGGTGTCTGCGGCGCGCGAGCTTCATGGTCCCGACCTTCTCCTCCCGGGCTGGATACCGCTCAAGGCGGTTCCGCCAAACGCCAGACCGCACAGATGGCTGCAGGATGAGTCCGGAGCGGCCGATAGTCCACCTGACACCTGCGAGGGAGGAGCGAGATGAGACGATCCGTGATCTGCCTGGCCGCCGCGCTGGCCGTGCTCGCGCTCGCGGCGGCACTCGGCGCCTGTGGCTCCGAGGACATCCAGACACCGACCGACACCATCGACATCGCCAAGGACCAGGCCGTCAAGGCGCAGATCATGATGATCAAGACGGGCGTGACTGCCTACGTCCAGCTGAACGGCGTGGCGCCTGCGAACGCGTCCGCGGAGACGCTCGGGAGCTTCGTGCAGCCCTGGCCGGACAACCCCTTCACGCAGGCGCCGATGAAGCAGGGCAAGGAGCCGGGCGACATCGCCTATGCGCCCGGCGCCGGCACGGCCTACACCCTCGGCGTGGTGGTGTCCGACGGCAGCGTGTACAACGCGCCGTGAGGTGAGATGTCGCCGCCCGGTAGAGCTCGCGCGGGTCGTGCCGGAGGATGGCGCCGCGGCCGACGAACTGCTGGCTTCGGGCGACGACGCTCTCTACAGGGCCAAGCACGAGGGCCGAGACAGAGTGTGCGTCGCGAGGGGGCTCGCCGCCGAGGGCGGCGCCGGCGCGACTCTCGATCGCCTGCCGGCTCCTGCCCCGCAGCCGGCTGGTTCCGAGGCTCGTCCCGGCGGCAGCGCGACGCGGCGTCACGCCCCTATGAGGCGCTTCACGTAGGTCGCCCGCCTGCTGGGCCGGCCGCTGGCCAGCTCGGTCTCGTCGGCGCTGCTCATGGCCCGCAACGCGGCGTTGACCCCGAGCCAGCGCAGCGGTTCGCGCTCCCAGAGCGGCGACCGGTGGTCTGCCCAGGGCAGGTCCGTCAGGGGGGTCCTCCGGTCCAGGATCAGGTCGCGAAGCGTGCGGCCGGCGAGGTTGGTGGTCGCCACGCCGTCACCGATGTAGCCGCCTGCCCACGCCATACCGGTGCCGCGGTCGAGACCCACCGAGGAGTACCAGTCGCGCGGCGCCGCGACGGCGCCGCCCCAGTGGTGCGTCACGCGCACGCCGCTGAGCGCCGGGAAGAGCTCGGCGAGCAGCTCCGTGAGGTGCCGGCGCACGTGCTCGTCCCGCTCGAAGCGTTCGTTCAGCCGCGAGCCGGCGTGGTAGGGGGCGCCGCGCCCACCCAGCGCGATGCGGCCGTCGTCGGTGCGTGCCGCATAGTAGATGAGGTAGCGGAAGTCGCCGAACACCTCGCGTCCGGCCCAGCCGATCTCGTCCCATGCCTGGGCCGGGAGCGGCTCGGTGCCGATCATCAGCGAGTAGATCGGCACTACCGTGCGCGCGCACCCGGGGAGCTGCGGCGTGAACGCCTCGGTGGCGCGGACGATCACCTCGGCGCGCACCGCGCCGCACGGCGTGTGGGCGCACCGCGGCTCCAGGCGCGTGACCGGGGTGCGCTCGTAGATGCGCACCCCCCGTCGCTCGACGGCCGCGGCCAGGCCGCGCGCCAGTCTGGCCGGGTCCACGCACGCCGCGTGCGGCGAGTAGCCGGCGCCCAGGCAGCCGGCCACGCGCACGCGTGCGCGCGCTTCGGCCGCCGCGAGCTGACGGTAGTCCTCCTCGCCGAAGCCCCATGACCGCTCCCACGCCACGGCGTCGCGCAGGCGCAGCAGCTGTACCGGCGTGGCCGCCAGGTCGAGGGTCCCGCCGCGGTGGAAACGCGCCTCGATGCCCTCCTCGGCGACCACGCGACCGATCTCGTCCACGGTCGCGTGCAGGGCGCGCTGCTGATCGACGACCTTCTGGCGCCCGTGACGCCGAGCGGCCTTCTCGCGAGAGCCGGGGAACGTGGTGTGGCACCAGCCGCCGTTGCGCCCCGAGGCTCCGAACCCGGCGATCTCCCGCTCCAGCACCGCGATGCGCAGGTGGGGGTCGGCCCCGGCCAGGTAGTACGCCGTCCACAGTCCCGTGAACCCGGCCCCCACGATGGCCACGTCGACGTCCAGGTCCCCCGGCAGGGACGGCCGTGGCGTGAGGCTCTCTTCCAGACCGTCGAGCCAGAGACTGCGTGCGCGGTAGTCGGTCAAGGTGCGCTCCTCGACGTGATCAGGGGACGAGCACGAGCCGGCCCAGGGCGGGCCGCTCCATGATGTGACGGTGTGCGCGGGGGGCGTCGGCCAGGGCCATCTCACGCCCTACGACCGGTCGAAGCCAGCCCTCGCGAAGACCCGCGGCCACGGCGGAATCGGCCTCGGCCGTCTCTTGCGGAGTGGACAGAGAGGCCATCACGCCGAACACGGCGCCCTCCACGTTCATGAGGTCGCGAGGGTTGACCTCCACCGTGCCGCGGTTGCCGACCACCATCACACGGCCGTTCCGTGCCAGGGCGGTGAAGTCCGCGCCGAGGTTCACGTTGGCCAGGAGCTCGACGATCATCTGGAAGCCGAGCCGACCGGTGCCCGCGAACGCCGCCGCCAGGTGGTCGGGGTCGTGATGGTCGAAGGTGCGCACGTCACCCTGTGCTGCCACGAGCTCGCGGCCGGCCTCGCTGCCGGCCGTACCCATCACGTGGAGGCCGGCGGCCAGGGCGAGCTGGACGGTGGCGATGCCGACCGCGCCGCTCGCTCCGTGTACGAGCACCTTCTCTCCCGCCCTGGCCCGGCCGCGCTGGAAGAGCGCCCGGAAGGCCGTGGTGTACGGGACGCCCAGCGCGGCGCCCTGCGGATACGAGAGCGTGTCGGGTAGCGCGTGGACGTCCTCGGCGCGGCAGAGGGCGGACTCGGCGTAGGTCCCGCCCAAGGAGTCGGTGACGTAGACGCGTGCTCCCGGTTCGAGGTCCACGCCGGGGCCGGCCTGCGTGACGACGCCGGCCCCGTCCACGCCGGGCGTGTACGGGAGCGCGGGCAGGCTGCGGTAGTTGCCCGCGCGCACGTAGGTCTCGTAGGGGTTCACTCCCGCCGCCTGGATGCGGACGACCACCTCGCCCTCGACGGGCGCCGGCGCCGGCACCTCCTCGAGGCGCAGGACGTCCGGGTCGCCGAACTCGTGCACGCGGATCGCTCGCATCTCTGCCTCCGGTGTGGCGGGGGGACCGTGTCATGGTATCGAGCGCCGAGTCGGCGGTCGAGGTGGCAGGCGCCGGGGCCGCGCCCGAGACAGAGCGGCGGCGGGGGCGCCTCGCGCCCCCGCCGCCGCCGGTCCTCCGGCTTCTCGCCGGCGCCCGTCAGGGAACCGTGTACGTGAGGCCGCCGGACACGTAGCCCGTGAGCCGGTAGCCGGCGCCGCCGTTGAGCTGCTCGTAGATGTACGCGCCCGGACTGGTCCCCGGATTCATCGGCTGACCGTCGTACGGGTTCGTGGGCCACGGATCCACAAACTGGGCGACGTCACCGTCTTGGGTGACGTCTTGCGGCGCGGGATACAGGCCGTTGTTGTTCGTCGACCAGGTCATGATGCCCGCCTGGATGCGGTCGATGCCGTCGATGACCTGCTGGGCCTCTGCCGACTGCGTCGGGGTCGGGCTCGCGGTCGGTGACGAGGTCGGCGAGAGAGTGGGCGATGGGGAGACCGTCGGGGACGGCGAGCTGCTGGGGGTGACCGGTACCAGGGCCGGCACGCGGCCCAGGGGCATGCTGATGGTGGTCTCGTTCGCTCCCGTCACGCTCATCGTGATCTCGTCGCCATCCGCCCCGGGGCTGAGCGTGACGTCGTAGGGGCCGGGGATGCCGGCCAGTGACGCGGACGTCTCCAGTGCGAACGTGAGGTCCTCGCCCTCTGCGGCCGCGACGGCCGAACCCAGTACGCGCACCATCGTGTCGTACACAGTGATCTGGTACTCACCCGAGGTGCGCTGCACCACGATGCCTCCGCCGCTGCCGTCGGTGGGTGCCCAGGCGCCAACCCAGGCGAACGCGACGGTTGGCGTCGGTGTGGGCGTCGGCGCCGGCTCGGCGCCCTGGTCACGGATGAGGAAGTACCAGGCCGCGGCCGCAGCCGCCAGCGCGACGAGGATGACGATCACGACGATCCAGCCCGCGGATGAGCCCTCCCGGGGCGGGCGCGACGACATCACCAGCGTCGGCGCCGGGCCGGGCGACGGGGGCGCGGCTCCGCCGGCCGGCATGACCCGGGTGGGCTCGGCGAGCTCACCCGCCATCACCCGGGTGGCGTCCTCGGGCGGCACGACCGAGGTCGGGTCGTCGTCGGGGCCGGTATCCCCCGGCCACGCCCGCGTGGCCTCGGTGTCCTGGTCTGGTGCACCCGCCTGTCCTTCGGGCGTCCCCTCGATGTCGTCGTCCATGCTCGCCCTCCCCGGCCGGGTGACGTGAGTGGTGGTTTCGTGACCCTGTATTTGCCCCGTTCAGTCCGTTCCCTGTTCCAGCTGCGCCCACAGGTCGAAGAACTCCGGACAGGTCTTGCGCACGCAACCCGGGTCGTCGATCAGGACCCCCGGCGTGCGCAGCCCCAGCACCGTGAACGCCATGGCGATGCGGTGGTCACCGTGAGGGTCGACATGTCCGCCGTGGGGTGGACCGGGGAACACGCGCAGGTGGTCCGGCCCGGACTCCGTTCGCACCCCGAGCCGTCGCAGGTTCCCCTCCATGGCGGCGATGCGGTCGGACTCCTTGACTCTGACGTTGGCGATGCCGGTCGCGGTGACGGGCGCGGCGGCGAAGGGAGCGATCGCGGCGAGGGTCATGAACGTGTCCGAGATGTCGCTCATGTCGACGGTGAGGCCCTGCAGCACCGCCGGGCCGGAAGCGCAGGAGCGCGTCGCCGAGCCGCCGACGGCGACGCCGTCCGCACCTTCGCCGATCTCGCAGCCCATGGCCTCGAGCACGTCGAGGAAGCGCACGTCGCCCTGCAGGGCATCGCGCCGGCGAAGCCCGGCGACGCACACACGCCCGCCCGTCACCGCGGCGGCGGCGAAGAAGTACGAGGCCGTCGAGGCGTCCGGCTCCACGTCGTACTCGCGCGCCCTGTACGTGCCCGGCACAACGCGGAAGGCGCGGTGGCCGTCGCGTTCGGCCTCGTTGCCGAACTCGGCCATCATCCGCAGGGTCATGTCGACGTAGGGGCGGCTCACGAGCCCGTCGACGACGATCTCCAGCGGCTCCCTCGCGAGAGGCGCAGCCATGAGCAGGGCGGAGACGAACTGGCTCGAGGTGTCGCCCGGCAGGCGCACACTCCCGCCCCGGAGACCGCCGGCCAGCAGGGTGAACGGCAGGCACTCCGCGTCCTGTGGGTCAGTGCGCGCGCCCTGCGCGCGCAGCACCTCGAGCAGCTGCGCCAGCGGGCGCCGCCGGAGCTGGGGCGAGGCGTCGAAGCGATACTCGCCCTCGCCGGCGGCGCAGGCCGCCAGCAGGAACCGCGCGGCTGTGCCGGCGTCGGCGCAGTACACGTCGGCGCGGCGCTCGGGGACCGGCCCGCCGCGCCCCTCGACGCGCCATGCGCCTGGCCCGGCGGGCTCGACCGGCACGCCGAGCGCCCGGACGCCGCCGGCGAAGGCCGCCGTGTCGTCGGCGTCGAGCACGCCGCGCAGGGTCGACGGGCCGTCCGCCAGGGCGGCCAGCAGGAGCGCCCGGTTGGTGATGCTCTTGGAGCCGGGCACGCGGACCATCACGTCGAGGTCCGCCCGCGCCGGCCGCACGAGCCGCGGTGCCGGGTCGCCCCCGCCCGCGGCCCTCACGTGGTCCCCGCCCACCCCTCAGCCGCCCGCGAGCGCTTTGGCGTACAGCTCGTACGTGAAGGTGAGGCGCATACCGGCGCGCTCGTAGAGCAGCAGCGGCTGCGTCTTGCCCTCGGCGTCCACGCCGAGCTCCACGCGCCGTTGCCCGCGAGCGGCGAGCGCGGCGAGCGCCGTGGTGAGCAAGGCCAGGCCGATTCCGCGCCGGCGCCAGGGGCGCCGCACGGCGAGACCCTGCACGTAGGCGAGGTCGTCGTAGTTGAAGCAGATGAGCCCCCCGGCCGGCTGCTCGCCGTCCCAGGCGATGAACCAGAGGTCCGGGTCGAAGGTGGGGTGACCGAGCAGGCGCTGCCTCCAGGCGTCGAACGGCTCCTCGCTGTGCCGGAAATGGTCCGCGAAGGCTTCGTTCATGGTGTCGCGCATCACCGCCGCCTGCTCCTCGCGGAACGACCGGATCGCGATGCCCTCGGGAGGAGCCTGTGCGGGCGCGTCGGCGGTGAGGTCCATGCCCATCCGGTACACGGTGCGGCGCACCTCGTAGCCACGCCGGCGGAGCACGTCACGCTTCGTGTGGTCGAGGCTGATGCAGAAGATGTCGAGCGCCGCCGCGTGGTAGGCCCTCTCGCGCGCGAGCTCGTGCCCGCGCCCCTCAGCCAGCGCCAGAAGACGGTCGAGCAACGCCGGCTCGTGGTGCTCCGGGTGGACCCACACGTCGCTCTCCAGCTCGCCGGTGTGGAGCTGGTCGCCGGTGTACGCGTAGCCGGTCACGCCGCTCGGGACCTCCGCCAGCCACGTGTCTCGAGCCAGGTCGAAGCCGGCCAGGTTCCAGTCGCCCTCGATGTCGCTCGCGTCGGTGTCGGGCACGCCCATGGTGGCGACGTCGCAGGCGATGAGCAGGTCGAGTATCTCCGGGAGGTCGCCGCGCGTGGCGGGGCGGATGTGGCTGGGGCTGCCTGTCATGACCCCGTCAGTCTACCTTGGTGAGTACGAGCGAACGCTCGTCCAGGCTCACCTTGATGACCCCGACGAAGGTCCCCTCCACGGTCAGCCTGAGGTGCGCCTGGTCCTGTGGCGCGAAGACCAGGCGGAAGTCCTTCACGTAGGCCGCAAAGGCGTTGCGTACGCGCTGCGCGTCCGCCACGTCGCCGGCCGCGTCGGCGAAGTCCTCGGCGGTGATCACGAGGTCGTCGCCGTCCAGATGGGCGCGGACGGTGAACGTCTGCGGAGTGCCCGAGGTGGCGTTGCCGCTGAAGATCGCCTCGATGCGGCGGCCGGGCCCGGCGATCACGACCCGGCCGATGGGCGCGTCCGCCGGAGCCGCCCACGTGCCGGCGAACGGGTTGCCCGGATCGCGGATGAAGAGCAACCACACGAGCACGGCGGCGGCGACCGCCGCGGCGACGATGACCAGAGCGCGGCGCGGCACGGAGCGCCGGCGCTCGCGCCGCGGCCTGGGCGGCCTGGGCGGCGCGGCCCGCGGAGGCGGCGCGCCGCCTCCGCCCAGCGGCTTGACCAGCGGAAGAGGTGTCTCCTGGCGGTCCATCACGCGAGCTCCGCGCGTCGCTTGAGCAGGGTCAAGACTGCGGCCGCTGCGGGCGTGGTACGTTTCACGGTAGTCCCGTCACGGCGCGAGGGCCGTCCGCCCGTTCGAGGAGGAGCGATGGACATCCACCGCTGTCCCGGCCAGGACCGCAGCAACTGGACCCCGGACGACATCTTCGAGATCCGCTGTCCGCAGTGCGGCGGCGACATCGAGTACTTCAAAGACGACCAGCGCCGGCGCTGCCCTCATTGCGGCGCCGTCGTGGAGAACCCGCGCTTCGACAACGGGTGCGCGAGGTGGTGCGCCGCCGCGGAGAGCTGCTCGATCATGCGCGGCGTCGTGCCCGAGGAGCCTCTCGAAGGGGCCACGACGACCTGACGGTCCCGTCGGTTCACTCGCGCGCCGGCCTCCCTAGAACTCCAGGTCCTCCAGCCGGGCGAAGATCACGTCGCGCCCGGCCTTGTACTGGTCCGGGTCGAGCGCCGCGTCCACGTCGGCCGCCGTGAGCACCGCCATGGCCTCGGCGTCGACCTTCACCACGTCGCCGAAGTCGACGCCCTCGCGCCAGGCCTTCATGGCGGAGTCCTGGACCACGCGGTAGGCGTCCTCGCGCAGCATGCCCTTGTCCACGAGTACGAGCAGCAGCGTGCCGCTGAACACCAGGCGGTGGCTGATGGCGAAGTTGGCCAGCATGCGCTGCGGGTCGACCACGAGGTTGTCCATGAGCTTCGTGAACTTCTGCAGCATGTAGTCGAGCAGGATGCAGCTGTCGGGCAGCACGATGCGCTCGGCGGAGCTGTGGCTGATGTCGCGCTCGTGCCACAGGGCGTTGTTCTCCATCCCGACCAGGGCGTTGCCGCGCAGCACGCGGGCGCAGCCGGCCATACGCTCGCTGAGGATGGGGTTGCGCTTGTGGGGCATGGCCGAGGACCCTTTCTGTCCCTTGCCGAACGCCTCTTCGGCCTCCCGCACCTCGGTGCGCTGCAGGTGGCGGATCTCCGTGGCGAACTTCTCGATGCTCGACCCGGTCACGGCGAGCGCGTTCAGGAAGGTGGCGTGGCGGTCGCGCTGCACAACCTGGTTGCTGATGGGCTCACGGCCGATGTCGAGCATCTCGCAGACGAGGTCCTCCACCCTCGGGTCGATGTTGTTGTAGGCGCCCACGGCGCCGCTGATCTTGCCGACGGCGGCCATGCTGGTGGCGAGGCGCAGGCGCTTGAGGTCGCGGCTGACCTCGAAGGCCCACATGCCGAGCTTCATGCCGAAGGTGATGGGCTCGGCGTGGATGCCGTGGGTACGGCCCACCTGCACGGCGTCGCGGAACTCGAAGGCGCGCCGCTTGAGCACCTGCCCCAGCGCGACGAGGTCGCGCTCCAGCAGGCGCCCGGCGCGCTTGATCTGCAGCGCCAGCCCGGTATCGAGCATGTCGCTGCTCGTCATGCCGTAGTGCACGTACTTGCTGGCGTCGCCCACGTATTCCGCGACGTTGGTGAGGAAGGCGATCACGTCGTGGTTGGTGGTCGCCTCGATCTCCTGCACGCGGGCTACGTCGAACGACGCCTTGGCGACGATCTCCTTCACGGCGGCGTGCGGGACCTTGCCGAGCTCGTTCCAGGCCTTGACCGCGGCGATCTCCACGTCCAGCCAGGCCTGCATCTTGGCCTCTTCGGTCCAGACCGCGCCCATCTCCGGGAGCGTGTAGCGCTCGATCATGACGTGCCTCCGTGGTCGTGACGCCGCCGATTCTCTCACACGTCTTGGGCCGGCCGGCGGAGCCGTTTCCGGCAGCGCGCCGTCCGGCCGGGAGTAGACTTGCAGGTGAGGCGCATCGGGGAGGCACCGAGACCGGAGGAGGGGATGATGGCGACCGACGAGGAACTGCGCAACCACGCGATCAAGGTGATCAAGAAGAAGCGGGAGTTCTGGGGCCACGTGGCCGCCTACGTCATCGTCAACGCCTTTCTGGTGGTGGTCTGGTACTTCTTCACCGGGGCGGGCTACTTCTGGCCCGGCTGGGTGATGGCCGGCTGGGGCATCGGCCTGGCCTTCAACGCCTGGGACGCGTACGGCCGTGGAAATCGGCCCATCAGCGAGGACGAGATCCAGCGGGAGATGCAGCGCCAGAAGGGGTCCGGCGCCTCCTGAGAAGAGCGAGCGGCCGAGGCCGGGGCGGCGCTGCCGCCCCGGCCTCGGCCGCTCGAGGCTCCGTCCCCGCACAGCGGGTTCCGCCGCCCGCCGGTGTCAGCGCATGGCGATGGCCTCGATCTCCACGCGCAGGTCCTTGGGCAGGCGCGCCACCTCCACGGTCGAGCGCGCCGGGTAGGGCTCGCTGAAGAACTCGGCGTACACTTCGTTGACCGCGCCGAAGTCGTCCATGTCCTTCAGGAAGATCGTCGTCTTGACCACGTTGTCGAGGGTCAGGCCCGCCGCGCCCAGGGTCGCGACCATGTTCTCGAGCGCCTTGCGGGTCTGCTCTTTGGGCGTGGGGCCGACGATCCTGCCGCTCGAGTCCAGGGCGATCTGGCCGGAGACGAAGACGAAGCCGCCCGCTCCCAGCGCCGCCGAGTACGGTCCCACGGCGGGCGCGCCCTCCGGTGAAGCGTACGCTTGCTTGTCCATGCCGGCTCCTCTCGTCCACGCTGTGCGCGGTGGTGGGTGTGTCGGTCAGTAGCGTACCGCGACGGCTGCGACCTGCAGCAGCGCGCCGCCCGGCAGCCAGGCGGCGCCGACGACGCTGCGCGCCGGGAAGGGCGCGCTGAAACACTCGCGGAGGACGTCGTCGACCGCCGTCAGGTCGTCAGGGTCGGTGAGGTACACGGTGAGCTCGGCCACGCTCTCGAGACCGAGGCCGGTGGCGCGGAGTTGGTGGGCGAGGTGGGCCAGAGCCCGGCGCGCCTGCCCGGCGGCGTCGCCGCCGGGCTCCTCGCCGGGCCCGAACGGCAGCTGTGCCGAGACGAACACGAGGCGACCGGCCGAGACCGCCGCCGAGAAGGGCCCGCGCGGCGGCGGCACGAGCGCAGAGGTGAAGCCGTGGACCACCATGCTCGAAGTGTCCCCGCGACGAGCGAAGCTCACGCCGCGGGGCGCAGGGACTGCGCGCGTGGGTCCGCGCGCGGCTACGGGCGCTGCCCGGCCGCCGCGGTCGCGGCCCGCGCTCAGACGTCCAGGATCTTCGCCGCCAGAATCGCGGCGTTGCGGGCGCCGTTGATGGCAACGCACGCCACGGGCACGCCGGGCGGCATCTGCACGATGCTGAGCAGCGAGTCCAGGCCGCCCAGGTCGCTCGTCTTGATCGGCACGCCGATCACGGGGACGTTGGTGTAGGCGGCCAGCACGCCCGGCAGCGCCGCGGCCTTGCCGGCGCCACCGATGAGCACCTTGATGCCGCGCGACTGGGCCGTCTTCGCGTAGTGCGCTACCTTGTCCGGGTCGCGGTGGGCGGAGAGCACGCTGATCTCGTACTTGATCTTGCGCTCGTCGAGCTCCTTGCAGGCCCCCTCCATGACCTCGCGATCACTCTCGCTGCCCATGACGATGCCCACCAGCACGGGCTCCAGCTCGATGCCCTGCAGAAGGGCCTCGACCTCGGTACTCGTCCTCTCCACTGCTCGGCTCCTGTCTCGTGGGTGTTCGGGGTACGCGGCGCGCGGGTGTGGTGACTATCAGTCGGCCGTCCCGAGATGCGGGAACAGATCCAGCGTGCCGGCCTGTGCCCTGACGGCCCGCTCGGCGATGTCGGGCCGCACCTGCATGCCGTCGAAGGCGATCCTTGAGATGCCCTCATAGGCGCGCGCCCGGGCGGCGGGGAAGCCGTCGCCGAGCGCGCTGACCGCGAGCACGCGGCCGCCGGCGGTGACCACCTGACCGTCGTGCAGAGCCGTGCCGGCGTGGTAGACGCTCACGCCTTCCAGGCCGGCCGCCGCGTCCAGCCCGGTGATGACATCGCCCTTGTGGCTGCTTGCCGGGTAACCGGCCGAGGCCATCACGACCGTGACGCACTCCTGCGGCTTCCAGGCGGCGGAGACGCCGGCGAGCTCGCCGGCCGCCGCCGCCGCGCACAGCTCCAGCAGGTCGCTGTCCAGGCGTGGCAGCACCGCCTGCGTCTCGGGGTCACCGAAGCGGCAGTTGAACTCCAGCACCTTGACGCCGTCGGCAGTGACGATGAGGCCGGCGTACATGACGCCCTTGTAGGCGATGCCGCGCGCCTTGAGCGCGGCCATGGTTGGCTCCACGACCGTCGCCATGGCCGCGTCGATCGCCCTCTGCTCGAAGCCCGGCACGGGGCAGTAGCTGCCCATGCCGCCGGTATTGGGGCCCTGGTCGCCGGCGAAGATGCGCTTGTAGTCCTGCGCCGGCGCCAGCGGCACGGCGTTGACGCCGTCGCAGAGCACCAGCAGCGAGACCTCCGAGCCCTGCAGGAACTCCTCCACGATGACCACGTCGCCGGCGGCGCCGAAGGCGCGGTCGACGAAACAGCTCTCGACCGCGGCCCGCGCCGCCTCGTAGTCCTCGCAGATCATGACGCCCTTGCCGGCGGCGAGGCCGTCGGCCTTCACCACGAGCGGGTACGTGTCTTGCAGCGTGAGGCACTCGAGGGCCGTCTCCAGGCTCTCGTGCCGCCGGTACAGCCCCGTCACCACGCCACCCTCGCGCATGATCTCCTTGGCGAAGACCTTGCTGCCCTCGAGCCGGGCGCCATCGATGTTCGGCCCGAACACGGCCAGCCCGTGCTCCTCGAAGAGGTCGGTGAGGCCGGCGACCAGCGGCGCCTCCGGGCCGACCACGGTGAGGTCGACCTGCTCGCGGCTGGCGAAGTCGAGCAACGCCGGCAGGTCCTCGGCGCTGAGGGGTATGTTGTCGGCCTCGGCGGCGGTGCCGGCGTTGCCCGGCGCCACGAAGATGCGCTCTGCAAGCGGGGACTGGGCGAACGAGTGGACGAGGGCGTGCTCCCGGCCACCGCCGCCGACAACGAGCACGCGCATAGACGCCTCCCGTGTGTGTCTGAAGTGGAGCCGGGCCGGGCAGGCTACGCCGCCGCCCCCGGCAGTACCGTGCGAGTCTACCCGCGCGCGGCGTGCTTGGGGAGGGGCAGCCGGCGCGTCACGCGCCGAGCTGCCCGGCCGGGAAGCGGCGCCTCAGACCGCCCCGCCGCGCCCGATGCTGCGCGGCAGGATGATGGTCTCCTCGCGGCCGGGCCCCACGGCGATGAACTTCACGCGCGTCTGCGTGAAGTCCGCGATGTACTGCACGTAGTCGCGGGCCGTCTGCGGCAGGTCCTGCCACGTCTCGCAGTCGCGGAGGTCCTCCGTCCAGCAGGGCAGCTCTTCGTACACCGGCTTGGCGTGGTGGAAATCGGTCTGCAGCAGCGGGAACTCGTCGAGAAGCTTGCGTCCCGCCTTGTACCGCGTGGCGACCTTGAGCGCCGGCAGGCCGGTGAGCACGTCCAGCTTCGTGATCGCGAGGTGGGTGATGCCGCTCAGGCGCACCGCGTACTTGAGCGCGACGAGGTCCAGCCAGCCGCAGCGGCGCTGGCGGCCGGTGGTGGTGCCGAACTCGTGTCCGACCTCGCACATGGCGGCGCCGGTCTCGTCGAAGAGCTCGGTAGGGAAGGGGCCCTCGCCGACGCGCGTGGTGTAGGCCTTGGCGACGCCGATGACGTGGTCGATGCGCGTGGGGCCCACGCCGATGCCCGTGCAGGCGGCGCCGGAGATTGGGTTGCTGCTCGTGACGAAGGGATAGGTGCCGAAGTCGATGTCCAGTAGCGCGCCCTGGGCGCCCTCGAAGAGCACGTGCTTGCCCTCGTCGAGGGCGCGGTTGACGAGCAGGCTCGCGTCGCAGATGAACGGCTCGAAGCGCTCGCGGTAGCCCAGCAGCTCGTCGCTGACCTGGCCTGGGTCGAGCACGCCGATGTCGTAGCGCTGCAGCAGGAAGTTCTTCTCCTGCAGCGCGGTCTTGATCTTGCGCCGCAGGATCTTCTCGTCCAGCAGGTCCTGCACGCGGATGCCGATGCGCGTGTACTTGTCCACGTAGCACGGGCCGATGCCGCGCCCGGTGGTGCCGATCTTGTACTTGCCGAGCTGCTGCTCGTTGGCGCCGTCCAGGAGCAGGTGGTACGGCATGATGAGGTGGGCGTTGCCGGAGACGCGCAGGTTGTCGCCGCTGATGCCGCGGGCGCGCAGCGCCTCGAGCTCGCCGAACAGGATGCGGGGGTCGATCACCACGCCGTTGCCGATGACGCAGGTCTTGGCCTCGTAGAGGATGCCGGACGGTATGAGGTGGAGCTTGAACTCCTCGCCGTCGCGCACGATGGTGTGCCCGGCGTTGTTGCCGCCCTGGAAGCGCGCGACCACGTCGGCCTTCTCGGCCAAGAGGTCGGTGATCTTGCCTTTGCCTTCGTCGCCCCACTGGGCGCCGACCACGATAGTACCGGGCACGGCGGACTCCCTCCGTGTTCGCTTGTCTGGCGGGTCGCGGGGACGCGACGACGGGACGCGCGTGCCCGGAGGCGACCGTGAGGGGGGATGGTGCGAAAAGGAGCTTCCCTTTTCGACATCATAGGGAGGGCGGCCGGGCTTTGACAAACGAAGGCCCGGCGCCCGCCGGCCGGCACGGTGCCGCGCGAGACCGGCCGCGGCAGCGCGTACAATCGGGACATGGAGACACGGGAGGCCATCGCGTGAGAGAGATCCTGGACGATGTCCTCGCCCTGCTCGACGCCGGCGAGGAGTTCGTGCTCGTCAAGCTCGCCGCGGACCGCGGCTCGACGCCGCGGGCGGCCGGTGCGGAGATGCTCGTGCGCCGCGACGGCTCGATCGCAGGCACCATCGGAGGCGGCCTGCTCGAGCTGACGATGATGCGGGAGGCGGCGGGCGTGCTCGAGGCGCGGCGCTCACGCACCGTCGACCTGCGCCTCGCCGGCAGGGACCTCGCGAGCGACGAGGAGATGGTCTGCGGCGGCTTCGCGGAGGTGCTCGTCACGTACGTGCCGCCCGGTGACGCGGCGCTGCGAGAGGTGCTGGCGGCGGTAGCGGCGGCTCGGGCCGCCCGGCGCCGCGCCTGGCTGTTCACGCTGCTGCCGGCAGAGGACGGCGCCGCCGTCGAGTACTGCTTTCTCGGCGGCGACGGCGAGGTCACAGGAGCGCGGCCGTGCGAGCCACGGGCGTTGCGCACGGCTGTGGGCAAGGTCGCCGTGCACGGCAGCACGACCCTGCCCGACGGGCGCCGCGTGCTTGTCGAACAGCTGGAGGCGCCGGCCACCGCGGTCGTCTGCGGCGGGGGGCACGTGGGGCGCGCCGTGGTGCCCGTGGCCCTCGGTGCCGGCTTCTCCGTCACCGTGCTGGACGACCGCGAGGAGTTCGCCGACCCGCGCCGCTTCCCTGGGGCCCGGACGGTGCTCGCCCCGTTCTCGGGGGCCCTCGAGCGCGTCGGCGTCGACGTGACCGCGTACGTCGTCATCGTGACCCGCGGCCACACGCACGACATGGACGTGCTCGTGCAGGCGCTGCGCACCCCGGCTCGGTACGTCGGACTCATGGCGAGCCGCAGCAAGCGCGCACGCATGGTGGCGGCGCTCGAAGAGGCCGGGCTTGGCGACCAGGTCGCACGGGTGCACTCGCCCATCGGCCTGGACATCGGCGCCGAGACTCCCGCAGAGCTCGCCGTGAGCATCGTGGCCGAGATGATCAAGGTGCGCGCCGGCAAGAGCGCCTGACGCCGTGGGCGAGCTGTCGGCGATCGTGCTGGCCGCCGGCGCCTCGTCGCGCATGGGGTCGCCCAAGCCGCTGCTGACGGCCGGCGGCCGCACCCTGCTCGCGTGGGCCGTCGGCAGGCTCGGCGCCGCCGGGGTCGAGGACGTCGTCGTGGTGACCGGCCACCGCGGAGACGACGTGGGCGCGGCGGCCGCGGCGCTCGGCGTCCGGTCCGTTCGCAACCCGCGGTATGAGGACGGCATGTTCTCCTCGGTCCGGGCCGGCGCCGCGGCCGTCTCGGAGGGGCGGAGCTTCTTCCTGCTGCCCGTCGACTGCCCGCTCGTGCGCCCGGAGACGGTCGGCCGGCTGGCAAGGGTGGGAACCACGCGCGGCTCTCCGGTGACAGTGCCCGTCCACGGCGACGTGCCCGGCCATCCGCCGCTGCTCGGACCCGGGCTCCTCGCCGAGATCCTGGCGGAGCATCCATCCGGAGGGCTGCGCGAGCTGCTCCTGTCCCATCCGGACCGGGTGTCGCGCGTGTCGGTGGACGACCCGGGCGTGTTGGACGACGCCGACACGCCCGCGGACCTGGAGGCGCTGAACGCGCGGGCGGTGCGCGAGGAACTGCCGCCGCAGCCCCGCTGCCTCGAGTTGCTGCGGGAGCACGGCGCCGGTGAGGCGCTCGTCGCGCACTCTGTGGCCGTAGCCGCCGCGGCTACGGCGCTCGCGGCGGCCTTGAACGAGCGGCAACAGCACCTGTGCCTGCCGCTCGTGACCACCGCCGCGCTGCTCCACGACGTCGCGCGCGACGCGCCCGGGCACGCCAACGCGGGCGCGGCCCTGCTCGTGCGGCTCGGATACCCGCGGCTGGCCCCGGTGGTCCGGAGCCACATGCACCTTGGCGACGCCGCCGGCGCCGGGATCGACGAGACTCAGGTCGTCTACCTCGCCGACAAGCTGGTGCTGGCCGACCGCTTCGCAGGCCTGGAGGAGCGCTTCGCCGCGCGGCTGCGGCAGGTCGGCGGCGACGAGGCGACGCGGACGGCGGTCCTTCGGCGTCGCGACGAGGCCTCGCGCGTGCTGGCGCGCATCGACGCCGTGCTCGGGGGCGCCGCGGAACAGACCGCGGCGGTGGCGCTGACGTCAGCCGGCGGCTGACCGGCCGCCCAGGATGCTCCGCGCGGCGAGCACACCGGCCGCTGAGGCTTGCACAAGCCCGCGCGTGACGCCGGCGCCGTCGCCGACGGCGTACAGGTCGCGGACCGGCGTCTGCAGGCCGGCGTCCATCTCGGGCCGCGCAGAGTAGAACTTCACCTCCACGCCGTACAGCAGCGTGTCGCGGCCGTTGACGCCCGGGGCGAGGTTGTCCATCGCCTCGAGCATGTCGAGGATGTCGCGCAGGTGGCGATACGGCAGCACGAAGGCGAGGTCGCCGGCCGTGGCGCCCTTCAGCGACGGTTGCACCGTCCCGCGCCCGATGCGGTCCATCGTGCTGCGGTGGCCCTGGTGCAGGTCGCCCAGCCGCTGCACGATGATGTCCTCGCCGAGCAGGTTGGCCAGCCGCGCGATGCTCTTGCCGTAGGCCAGCGGATCGTCGAAGGGTTCGGTGAAGTCGGTGCTCACCAGCAGAGCGAAGTTGGTGCGGTCGGTCTTCATGTCGGCGTAGCTGTGGCCGTTCACAGTGACCACGTCGCCGTAGTTCTCCAGCGAGACTTCGCCGTAGGGGTTCATGCAGAAGGTGCGCACCGGGTCGTCGAAGCTCGGCGTGTAGTAGACGAGCTTGCTCTCGTACAGGGCCGTGGTGAGCGGCTCCATGATGGAGGCGGCCACCTCCACGCGCACGCCGATGTCCACCGGGTTGGTGCGCAGCTTGATGTGCAGACGCCGGCATTCCTCCGCGAGCCAGCCGGCGCCCTCCCGTCCGGGAGCCACGATGACGGCGCCGGCGCGGATCCGCGTGCCGTCCTCGAGCACCACGCCGGTGGCGCGCAGGGCACTCGCGCCGGCGGGCTTCTCCGTGAGGATGCGGTCGACGCGCGTGCCCGTCTGCACGGCGATGCGCTCCTGCAGCTCCTCGCGCATGCGCGTGAGGCTCTCGTAGGAGCGCTCGGTGCCCATGTGTCGCACCGGCGACTCGATCAGCGTCATGCCGTGCAGCAGAGCCTGCCGGCGGATCTTGTCGGCTCGCTTGCCACCACCGTGGACCTCGGGCGTGGCGCCGTACTCGAGCCAGATGCCGTCGACGTACTCGATGAGCCCGGTGAGCTCCTGGCGCGAGACGAACCTGTCGAGCCAGCCGCCGACGTCGGGAGACAGGGTGAGCTTGCCGTCGCTGAAGGCGCCGGCGCCGCCCCAGCCGCAGGTGATGTCGCAGGGCTCGCAGCCGCTGCACACGCCGGTGGCGCGCGCGGGGCAGCTGCGGCGGCCGATGTCGGGGCCGCGCTCGACGAGCAGCACGTCGAGGCCGTCGCGGCGCACCAGTTCCAGGGCGGCGAAGATGCCGGCCGGACCGGCGCCCACGATGATCACGTCGTATGAGCTGCGGTCAGCGTTCATGGGTGAGGACGGGGGAGGGTCGGGAACAGGGCGAAAGCGGTTCCCTGGCGGGATGATAGTCGCGCGGCGTCCGCATGACAAACGCGCGGTGCGCGCGGGGCCGCGAACGCATGACAAACGCTGCGCGTCTCGAATCTCGTGTGTGGCGCCCTGCGCGGAGGGCCGGGGCGTGGCGACGCGGGAGGCGGTCATGACGCTCCGGGTTACGTGGCGACAGGCGGGATCGGTGGCGGTCGTGCTGGCGGTGGCTGTGACGGCCGCCGGGCTGCTGGCCGCCTGCGGCGGCGAGAGCGGCTCCTCGGGTCAGACAGTACGGCTCAGTCCGGATCCCGAAGGCTCGACGAGCGTCACGGTCAAGGTCGGCGACACGGTGGTGGTCAGTCTCGCGGCCAACGCCACCACGGGCTACGAGTGGCAGTTCACCGCCGGCGACACGTTCGTGATCGAGAGCAGCGAGTACGTGCCCGACCCCAACCCGTCGGGCCTGGTGGGCGTCGGGGGCAAGCAGGTGGTGACGCTCGAGGTGACCGAGGCCGGGAGCTCCGACCTCCTCGGCTTCTACGTGCGGCCCTGGGAGACACCGTCGCCGGATCCGCAGCCGGACTTCCAGATGACGGTCGTGAGCGAGTGAAGGCAGCCGGTCCCGGCGGCGCAGCCGCTCCGGGACCGGGCCCGTGAGACGGGCAGGGCGGGCGGCTCGGCCGGCCCAGCGGAGCCGCCCGCCCTGCCCGTACGCCGTCGCCGTCCGGCTTGTCTCCCGTCGTGCGCCCGGGTAGCCTCCGAGGCATCCATGCACGACCCCGTCTTCAGCCGCCGCAGCATCCGCAGGTACACGGACGAGCCCGTGTCCGACGAGCACGTCGAGCGGCTGCTGCGGGCGGGCATGGCGGCGCCGTCGGCCGGCAACCAGCAGCCGTGGAGCTTCGTCGTCGTGCGCGACCGCGCGAGCCTGGGCGCGGTGCCCGGGTTCCACCCGTACGCCGCCATGATGCCCAACGCTCCGGTCGCACTCGTGGTGTGCGGCCACCCCGGGAGCTGCAAGTGGCCGCAGATGTGGGTCCAGGACTGCTCCGCGGCCACCGAGAACATCCTCGTGGAGGCAGCGGCGCTCGGGCTCGGCGCCGTGTGGCTGGGCGTGCATCCCCTCGCGGAGCGCGAGTGCGGCCTGCGCGCCCTCCTCGGCATCCCCGACGACGTCGTGCCGTTCGCGATCGTCCCCATCGGGCACCCGGTGGAGGCCAAGGGGCCGTCGGACCGCTACGACCCGGGGCGGGTGCACGTCGAACGCTGGTGAACGTCTGGCGCCGGTCTTCCGCTGCGGCCCCTGAGCACGCGGCACGCGCGGCCTGAACGGTACCGGCGCGCCGTCCGCGGGTAGGCAGAGGCTGTCGGGGAGTCGCAGATCGGAGGCAGCCATGGAGGATCCCGTCCTTGAGCGGCGCAGCATCCGCAAGTTCACCGACCGGCCGGTGCCCGAGGACCACGTGACGACACTGCTCAAGGCGGGCATGAGTGCCCCCTCGGCCGGCAACGAACGCCCTTGGCACTTCGTCGTCATCCGCGAGCGTTCGTTGCTCGACGCCGTCGCCACGTTCCATCCCTACGCGCGCATGATCACACAGGCGCCCCTGGCGATCCTCGTGTGCGGTGACCCCGAGCTGGAGAGGAGCAAGGGCTTCTGGGTCGAGGACTGCTCCGCGGCCACCGAGAACATCCTGATCGAGGCGCAGGCCATCGGTCTCGGCAGCGTGTGGCTCGGCATCTACCCGCGCGAGGACCGGGTCGAGAACATGCGGCGCATCATCGCGGGGATGCCCGAGCACGTCGTGCCCTTCGCGCTCCTTCCCATCGGCTACCCGGGCGAGATCAAGCGCCCGTCGGACCGCTGGGACGACTCGCGCGTGCACCGCGGGCGCTGGTGAGGTGGCGCGGCGCCGATCGTGGCCGCGCCGCAGTTTGCGGGGTCCCCGGCACGGGTACTTCCGCTAGCGACCCGCGACGCGGCGGGTGCCGCCCGGGGGCCCGGCGCCACCGAGACAGGCTCCGCCCCGCGGGTCGTGGACTGGAGCAAGCGGTTCGGAAGGGGTGACAGTGGCCGGACCTGAGTGGGTCCCTACCATCGACGACACGAAGATCAAGGACGGCGCGTACGTGGCCGTCTATCCCAAGGGCTTGAGCGTCCTGCTCGTGCGCGTCGAGGGTGAGCTGCATGCCGTGGCCAACAAGTGCGCCCACATGGCCTGTCCGCTCGAGGGCGGCGAGCTCTCGGGCGCGGTGATCACGTGCCCCTGCCACGACTGGCGCTTCGACGTCCGCAGCGGGGAGTTCCTTGACGCGCCCGAGCTGGGCATCGCCACCTTCCCGACTCGCGTGGAGGACGGCAAGGTCCTCGTGCGGATCGGAGGGCGCGGCGATGGTTGACGACGTCTACGTGTACGCCCTGAGCACCTGTCCGTGGTGTCGCAAGACCAGGCAGTGGCTGGAAGACAGCAGTATCGCCTACGAGTGGGTCGAGGTGGACAAGCTGCCTCAGGACGAACAGGACAAGGCCGCCGAGAAGGCCTACCAGCTCAGCGGCGGCCGCCGCTACCCCGTGGTCGTCATCAACGGCGAGGTCGTGGTCGGCTACAGCCCCGACAAGTTCCTCGAACACCTCAAGGGCTGGGGAGGGTGAGCATGGGCTCAGAGGCGCGCAAAGAGTCGATGCGCTACCTGTACGAGAGGGTCGTGGGTCCACTCGGCTTCAAGTTCACCCCCGACGAGGGGCTCGTCGACTTCCTCCTGGAGCAGGAGGTCAAGCTGGAGCAGGACCTGGGCGCGCCGTTCTGCCCGTGTCAGGGCCGCAGCGGCGTGCGGGCTGAGGACATGCTGATCGTGTGCCCCTGCATCCCCTTTCACCGCGCCCACTTCGACAGGATGAAGCGGTGCTGGTGCGGGCTGTTCGTGCACGCCGACGTCACCGACCCCGACAGCCTCCCGCAACTCGAGCCGGAGGAGGGTGAAGCCTGATGTGGCACGAGGTAGCCAAGATGGACGACATCGCTCCCGGCGGGATGAAGTACGTGCGTGCCGCCGACCGTGAGATCTGCCTCTGCGAGTTCGACGGCGACATCTACGCCGTCAGCCGTCGCTGCGGCCACGAGAACGCCCCACTCGACCAGGGCTCCCTGGAGGGCTGGATCATCACCTGTCCCCTCCACAATGGGCAGTTCGACATCCGCAGCGGCGTGAACCTCAGCTGGCCGCTGGACCACGACATGGGCCCGCAGGAAGACATCCCCGAGCCGGTCAAGCGCTGGTTCAAGCTGCAGAAGCGGCTGGAGTGGAAGACCCGTGTGCACGACCTGCACACGTACAACGTGCGCGTCACCGACGGCGCCATAGAAGTCGAGATCTGAGCGACACAGCGCGTCGCACCCCGACCATCAAGGAGGACCTATGGCCTTCGAACTGCCGCCCCTGCCCTACGCCGACGACGCTCTCGAGCCCGACTACTCGGCCAACACCATCAGCTTCCACTACGGCAAGCACCACAAGACCTACGTCGACACCCTCAACAAGCTCGTGGACGGCACCGACCTCGCGGACAAGAGTCTCGAGGAGGTCATCGCGGCTGTCGCCGGCAACGCCGAGAAGCAGGCCGTGTTCAACAACGCCGCCCAGGTGTGGAACCACACCTTCTTCTGGAACGGCATGAAGCCGGGCGGCGGCGGAGCGCCGGGCGGCGCCCTGGGAGACAAGATCACGGCCACGTGGGGCGGCTACGCTGACTTCGTGGAGGCCTTCAAGGCCGCGGCCGTGGGTCGCTTCGGCAGCGGCTGGGCATGGCTCGTGGCCGACGGCGGCGAGCTCAAGATCGTGAGCACGCCCAACGCCGAGCAGCCGGCGGCCGGCACGCCGCTTCTCGTGGTCGACGTGTGGGAGCATGCCTACTACCTCGACTACCAGAACCTGCGTCCCAAGTACACGGAGACGTTCTTCGAGAAGCTCGCCAACTGGGAGTTCGCGGCCGCCAACTACGCCGCCGCGAAGTAACGACCGGGGCGTTGGGTCGCGACGCTGTGCCGTCGTCCCATCGCAGGTGGGTGCACCGGCCAGGGCCGGAGGGCGAGAGCCCTCCGGCCTTGGCCGCGTACGGCCCCGGCAGCACCGCGGCCGCGCCAGGCCGTCGCCCGCGGGCTGCGGCAGCACGTCGTCGCCCACCGCCAGCTCACGGTGTGCACGACCACCACCGGTGGCGCGGCAAGGCGACGTCGCCGAACGGCGGTCTCTGGTAGGGAGCCGGGTTTGCGGCCAGAATCAGTGCGCGAGAGCCGAGGCCGTAGCGGCGCCGGCGACCGTCTTACCAAGGAGGAGCGATGTTCAAGGGGTTCCGTGAGTTCATCATGCGCGGCAACGTCGTCGACCTGGCCGTGGCGGTGGTCATCGGCGCCGCCTTCGGGGCCGTGGTCAAGGCCTTCGTCGACAACATCATCACGCCCATCATCGCGGCGATCTTCGGGCAGCCGGACTTCGCCGCCCTCAAGTTCACCGTCAACGGGAGCGTGTTCCAGTACGGGCTCTTCATCAACGCGCTGGTCTCGTTCGTGCTGATCGCTCTCGCGGTCTACTACGTCGTCATCGTCCCGATGAACAAGATGAACGAGCTGAAGGCTCGCGGCAAGGCGCCGGAGGATCCGACCACCAAGCAGTGCCCCGAGTGCCTGAGCGAGATCCCCATCGCGGCACGCAAGTGCGCCTTCTGCGCGTCGCCGCAGGACACGGCGGCCTGAGGTCATGGCCACCTTCGCGGAGGCGATGGCCGCGGCGTACGCGGCGCAGGGGCCGGCGCTCGACCTGGGCCGCGGCGTGTACCAGGGCGCCGTGGTGCCCGACGCGGTCGTTACGGTGCCGCTGGCGATGATGAACCGCCACGGTCTCGTGGCCGGCGCCACCGGCACCGGCAAGACCAAGACCCTGCAGGTCATGGCGGAGCAGCTGTCCGCAGCCGGCGTGCCGGTCTTCGTCGCCGACGTGAAGGGCGACCTCTCGGGCCTCGCCGCACCGGGAGGGACAGAGGGTCCGGCGGTCAAGCGCGCCGCCGACCTGGGCATCCCGTTCGCGCCCGTGGCGTTCCCTGTGGAGTTCCTCTCGCTGGGAGGGATCGGGCCTGGCGTGCCCGTACGCGCCACGGTGTCGGACTTCGGCCCCCAGCTGCTGGCCAGGATCCTGGGGGCCAACGAGACGCAGGCGCAGAGCCTCGGCCTCGTGTTCCGCTACGCCGACCAGAGGGCCCTCCCGCTGCTCGACCTCAGCGACCTGCGGGCACTGCTCACGTTCCTCGACTCGAAGAGCGGAAACGCCGAGCTGGCCGGCATCGGCGGCCTCTCCTCGGCCACGGTCGGCGTGTTGCTGCGCGCGCTCGTGGGCCTCGAGGACGGTGGCGGAAACGAGCTCTTCGGGGAGCCGCAGTTCGACATCGCCGACCTGCTGCGCCTGGCTCCGGACGGCCGCGGCGTGATCTCCTGTCTCGAGCTGCCCGCCGTGCAGGACAAGCCGGCGCTGTTCTCCACGGCGCTCATGTGGCTGCTTGCTGAGCTCTTCGAGGAGCTGCCGGAGGTCGGCGATCTGGAGAAGCCCAAGCTCGTGTTCTTCTTCGACGAGGCGCACCTGCTGTTCGACGGCGCGACGAAGGCGTTCGTGGACGCCGTTGCCCAGACCGTGCGCCTCGTGCGCTCAAAGGGCGTCGGCGTGTTCTTCGTGACGCAGGTGCCCAAGGACGTGCCGGCGGACGTGCTGGGGCAGCTGGGCAACCGCGTGCAGCACGCGTTGCGCGCCTTCACCCCCGACGACGCGAAGGCGCTCAAGGCGGCGGTGTCCACGTACCCCACCTCGGAGTTCTACGATATCGCCGCGCTGCTCACGCAGATGGGCATCGGCGAGGCGGCGGTGACCATCCTCTCGCCGAGAGGCGTGCCGACCCCGGTGGTGCACACGTGCGTGCGGCCGCCCATGTCGCGCATGGCGCCGGCCGACGACGTGCAGGCGGCCGCCCTGGCGTCGCCGCTGTGGGCCAGGTACGGGGCGCGCGTGGACGCGGTGAGCGCGCGCGAGATGCTGGCCGCACGCCTGCAGCCGCCGGTGCTCCCTCCGCCGGCGCCGCTGCCGCGGGTTGAGCCGGACGCGCCGCCGCGGCCGGCGCCGCGGCCGACCGCCCGGCAGAAGCAGGCGGGCCGGGCAGTTGCCGGCGGTGTGGACGTGCTGGGTGACTTCCTCAACTCACGCCAGGGCAAGGCGGTGCAGCGAGAGGTGGTGCGCGGGCTCTTCGGGCTGCTCAAGAGGTCGCTGTAGCACGGGCGGGGGCCGACGGCGCGACGACCGCCCGCATCTGGTAAGGTCGCGGTTCCAGCCGCCACCGAGACGGAGGACCACCGCCACGATGTCCCTTCTGCGCCTGGACGTCGGCGACCGCCAGGTCGTCATGCACACGGCCGGAGCTGTGTGCTCGAGCACCCAGGAGCTTGTCGAGAGCCGGGCCTTCGCGCGCGTCGTCGGTCTGTACCTCGACCATCTCGAGAGCCACGATCCCGCGGCCCTCGACGACCTCGGTCTCGACCACGCCGAGGACCTGGAGTTCGGCCGCGACGACCGGGCGGGCACCGGCGACCCCCGTCGTGCCCGCCTCCTCGACCTGCTGCGGCTGCTCGCCAACAACCCGCTCGAGCGGGTGGCGCGCCTCGGGGTCGGCTCCGCCGACCTGCTGGCGCGCCGCGACCGCCTGCACGAGTTCATCGAGGGCCTCTACGACTTCTGGCGCCACTGGGACAGGTTCCTCATCGTGCGCGCCGAAGCCGTCCGGGAGCCAAGCGAAGCGCGCCCGTTGCACGGCTTCACCGACACCGTGGACACGCTCGGCTTCCTCGTCCGCACGCTGTACCGCAACGTCGCGGAGCACGTCTCGGGCGGTCGGCCGCGCGTGTACCGGCAGGTGGCGGCCGGCGCGGAGATGGGCGTCTACGCGGCGCCCCAGAAGTGGCCGGTGCCGGCCAAGTACCGCGAGCTGCTCGGCGGCATCCCGTTCGTGCGCCACCTGCTCATGTACCCCCCCATGATGCTCGACCCTCCCTCCAACACGCGCACCGGCGTGTTCACCGAGGTGCAGGACGACCCGCTCGAGGGCCTCGTGCTGCAGCGTGAGGAGTGGCTGTGCTACCCCGCTCTGGTGGGCCGGCTGGTGGTGTTCGTGTACTTCAATCAGCGCTTCGCCGGACTGGGCCTGACGCTCGCCAACCTGTTCGAGATGGCGTCCGACGAGGAGATCGCGGCCGGGCCCGACGCCGTGTACCTCTACGGCGTCCCGCCGGCCGCACTGGCCCGCTACGGCGACCTGCCCACGGTATTCCACGAGGACACCGCCCGCCGCCTGCTGGTGGCGGCCGTGCCGCTGGAGGACCGCTTCGGGTACTTCGGCTACATCAAGAAGATGGTGCTCACGCTGCACAACGTGGCCGTCATGCAGCGCGGACTCATGCCCTTCCACGGGGCGTACGTGCGGCTGAGCCTGGCGGGCGGCCGCACGGCCAGCGTGCTCATCATCGGCGACACGGCCACCGGCAAGTCCGAGACGCTGGAGGCGCTTCGCGTTGTTGGCGACGAGCGCATCCGGGAGGTGCGCGTCATCGCCGACGACATGGGCTCGCTCGAGGTCGCGACCGACGGCCGCCTGCTGGGGTACGGCACCGAGATCGGCGCCTTCGTGCGGCTGGACGACCTGCAGCAGGGGTACGCGTTCGGCCAGCTGGACAGGGCCGTCATCATGAGCCCCAACCGGGTCAACGCGCGCGTTGTGCTCCCGGTGACCACGCTGGAGCACGTGCTGCGCGGCTACCCGGTCGACTACCTGCTGTACGCCAACAACTACGAGACGGTCGACGCCGACCATCCCGTTCTGGAGCGACTTCCCGACGACGAGGCCGCGCTGGCCGTGTTCGGGGAGGGCAAGGCCATGGCCAAGGGCACCACCACCGCCACTGGACTGACGACGAGCCTCTTCGCCAACCCCTTCGGGCCGGCGCAGCGGCCGGAGCAGCACGAGCGGCTGGCGCGGCAGACGTTCGCGGCGGCCTTCCGGGCCGGGGTGTACGTCGGTCAGCTGCGCACGCAGCTCGGTCTGGCAGGCCAGGGGGTGGCCGGACCACGAGCGGCCGCCGAGGCCCTGCTGGGGCTCATCGCCGGCCGTTGACGAAGCAGAGACGAGAGAGGAGCGCGACGTGGGGACGCTGTACGAGACCAACGAGACCGCCTGGGATCTGATCGCCCGGGGCAAGGTGCGCGACGTGTACGCCTACGCCCCCAACGAGATGCTCATCGTCGTCAGCGATCGCCTCTCCGCGTTCGACGTCATCCTGCCGACGCCCATCCCCGACAAGGGCATGGTGCTCACGCAGATCTCCAACTTCTGGTTCGCCAAGACCAGCGGCATCATCGCCAACCACATCGTCGACCCCGACCCGTTCGCGACCGACAGCGAGCACGCCCACCTGGCAGGGCGGTCGGTCGTCGTGCACAAGGCCCAGGCGCTGCCGGTGGAGGCGATCGTGCGCGGGTACCTGACCGGCTCGGGGCGCAAGGACTACGAGCGCACCGGTCAGGTCTGCGGCATCCCGCTGCCCAAGGGTCTGGTCGAAGCCAGCCGCCTGCCCGAGCCGCTGTTCACGCCGTCCACCAAGGCCGAGATCGGCACGCACGACGAGAACATCTCCTTCGAGCAGACCGTGGACCTCGTCGGCCGGGAGCTGGCCGAACGCGTCCGCGACGCCGCCCTCGAGCTCTACAGCTTCGGCGCCGCCTACGCCCTGGAGCGTGGCATCATCATCGCCGACACCAAGTTCGAGTTCGGCATCCTCGACGGGGAGCTCATCCTCATCGACGAGGCGCTCACGCCGGACTCGTCGCGGTTCTGGCCGGCCGACGGCTACGAGAAGGGCGTCAGCCAGCCGAGCTACGACAAGCAGTACGTGCGCGACTACCTGGAGACGCTGGACTGGGACAAGACGGATCCCGGCCCGGCGCTGCCCGACGACGTCGTCAAACGCACGAGCGAGAAGTACCTGGAGGCGTGGCGCCGCCTGACGCAGGAATGACGGACGTAGCGGGCTCATCGAGGGGTGCACCGAAGGGACACCGCTCCATGACCGACGTAGCAGGGTCAGCGAGAGGCGGGCCGCAGGGGGGCCTCCCAGTGAGCTGCGCGTGAGCGGCGACGACATCCCGCAGGCCGCACGCCACTGGGACGCGCGGTACGGAAGCGACGGCAAGCTCTGGGGCGACGGCCCCAGCGAGCTGGCTCGCCTCACCGTCGCCCGGCTGCGTCCCTACTCGACGCCGGAGCTGTCGGTGCTCGACGTCGGCTGCGGGTACGGGCGCGACACTCGCTACCTGGCGGTCGAGCTTGGCTGCCGGGTGCTCGGCCTGGATCCGTCGCCCGCGGCCATCACTGCAGCCCGCCGGCAGCGCTCGGCCAGCCTGGACGTCGACTTCGTGGCGTCGGACCTGGTCGAGTTCGCGGCAGGGCTTGGGGACGACGCCCGCTTCGACGTCGTCTTCGCCTGCAACGTCTACCACCTGTTGGGGCCGATCGGCCGCCGGGAGTTCGCGGCGGCGCTGGGCGCCGCCGCGCGGCCCGGCGGCCTCCTCTTTCTCAGCACGCTCTCGCCGCGCGATCCCCAGCACTACGCCGTGGGTCGTCAGGTGCTCGGCGAGGAGCGCAGCTGGGTCGACAAGGTGTATCTCCATTTCAGCTCGGCGCAGGAGCTGGAGGCCGAGCTGGCCGACTTCCAGATACTCGACCTCGACGAGCGCAGCTACGAGGAGCGGAACCCTGCCGGCGTGCACCACCACACGAGCTGGTTCGTGGAAGGTCGGCGGCGCTGAGGCACGCCGCCCACTGCGGGCCGCCGGCGCCGCGCTTCGCCGCCTACCGCACGATGCGGTACACGCCGCCGTCGGTCGCGGTCAGATACAGCTCACCTGCGGCATCCTGCCCGAACGACGTGATCCCGGAGAGCGCCCGGTCCAGGCCGGGCGCCGGCCGCGGCGTCGCGGTGGGTCCGCGGAGTGCCCAGACCCTGGCGCTCGCCCAGTCGCCGTACAGGTACCAGCCGCGCAGTGCGGGGATCGCGCTTCCGCGATAGACGTAGCCGCCGATGACGGAGACGCCTTGGCGGCGCCCGTACTCCGCTACCGGCCAGACGACGGTGCTCCGCGGCAGCCGGGCGGCGCGCTCGGCACTGTACACGTTTCGCCCCTCGTAGGCGCTCCAGCCGAGGTTGGCGCCCGGCCTGCGGCGGGGCGCGAGGTAGTCGATCTCCTCCCGGGCGTTCTGCCCCACGTCCCCGATCCACAGGGCGCCCGTGCGGCTGTCGAACGAGAAGCGCCAGGGGTTGCGCAGCCCCTTGGCGTAGACGGCCACGCGCGGCGCCGAGTGCGGGGACGCGATGCGCACGATCTTGCCGAGCAAGCTGTCATCGCTTTGGGCGCGGTCGCCCGGGTCGCCGGCGGCCCCGCCGTCGCCGAGGCCGACGTACAGGCGGCCGTCAGGGCCGAAGGCCAGCTGGCCGCCGTTGTGGTTGGCGTACGGCTGGTCCACAGCGAGGATGACGACGCCGCTGCCGGGATCGGCGAGGTCGCGGTCGTCGCTTGAGACTCGATACCGCACGACCCGCGTGTCACCGGCGGTGTCGGTGAAGTGAGTGTAGAAGAGGCCGTTCGACGCGTAGCGCGGGTCGAACGCGAGCCCCAGCAGGCCGCGTTCACCCCCGGTGGAGATCCGTCCGGACACGTCGAGGAACGGGGTCGCCAACGGGCGGCCGTCTTTCACGATCAAGATGCGGCCGCCCTGCTCGACGACGAAGAGCCGCGAGCGGTCTCCGGGTGGCGCGGTGACGTAGAGGGCGCCGGGGTACGTGCCGGCGATCCGCTCGAGGCGGACGGCCGGAGGAGACGGGGTCGCCTGGCGCGGCTCGACGCCGGCCTCCGCCTGTCCTTCGCGAAGGGACGAGGCTCCGAGGGCGGCGGCCGCGGCGACGAGGGCCAGCGCGGCCGCGACGAGCGTGAACAGTCGTGTGCGGCGCATGCTGTGAGCATCCCGCGCCGGCCGGCGGGCAAACCAGAGCCTGGGCATGGCAGCCTGGCGTGCGGCAGGAACCCTCGGGCATGCCGCCGCCGGAGGCTGGACACGGGCGGTGATCCGGCGCAACGGCATTGCCGCGCCCTGCCGGGAGTACTGTGTGTTCGTGGAGTGCGCTAGGCCGCCATGTGCACGAGGACTCCCTCGACGAGTCGCATGCGGCCGGACCAGGAGGCTGCACCATGGGGCGACGACTTCTGCTGATCAATCCGTCGGCTGCGCACTTCGGACGGGAGAGGTGGAGCCTCGCCGCGTTCGCGACCATGGAGCCGCTCGCCCTGGCGTACGTGGCCGCGTTGACGCCGCCGGATTGGGAGGTGCGGATCGTCGACGAGACGGTCGAGGGCATGCCCTCGTACTGGAGCTTCGAGCCCGATCTCGTGGGCCTCACGAGCCAGACGCCCGCCGCGCCGCGTGCGTACGATGTCGCGGCCCACTTCCGCGCTCGTGGTGTGCCGGTGGCCATGGGGGGGATGCACGCGACGTTCTGCGCGGACGAGGCGGCACGGTTCGTCGACGTGGTGTGCCAGGGGGAGGCCGAGGGACTGTGGCCGCAGCTCATCGACGATTTCGAGTCCGGAAGGCTTGCCGAGCGCTACGTGGGCGGCGCGACCGACCTCGCCGATCTGCCCCTGCCGCGCCGCGATCTGTACCGGTATCCGTACCGCGTGGCCCTTGTGACCAGCGCGCGCGGCTGCAACGAGCGCTGCGAGTTCTGCGCCGTCTGGAAGTTCGAGTCGGGGAGGTTCCGCGTGCGTCCCGTCGAGCAGGTGTTGGCCGAGCTGCCACGCGTGCCGTCCACGCCGTTCATGATGTTCACCGACGACAACGTGATGGCCGACCGCGATCATGCGCTGGAGGTGTGTCGCGGCATGCAGGAACGAGGGCTGAAGCGGCGGTTCGCGGTGCAGGCCTCGCTCGACATCGCGGATGACGACGAGTTGCTCGACGCGCTCCGGGCCAGCGGCTGCTTCCTCGTGGAGGTCGGCTTCGAATCGCTGAGCGAGGCGACCCTCAAGAGGATGCGGAAGGGCGTCAACCTGCGGGTCGGCGTGGAGCGTTACGGGGAGTTGATCGGTCGGCTGCACGAGCACGGACTGCTGGTCGTTGGGACGTTCATCTTCGGCAATGACGGTGAAGGGATGGACGTCTTTCGCCGTACCACCGACTTCGTGCTTGACGCCGGCGTCGATCTGGCGCACTTCGGGCTCCTCACACCTACGCCGGGCACACCGGTCTTCGAGCGGCTCGCGCGCCAGGGGCGTCTGTTGTGGACGCGCTTCCCTGGCGACTACGTGCTCTTCCACACCTGGCACTCCACGTTCGTCCCCGACGCCATGTCACCGCATCAGGCCGAGGAGGGGATGGCGACGGTCGCGCGCGACCTCACGCGGTGGCCGGTCGCGCTGCGACGGGCGGCGCGCACGGGTCTCGACACGCGGAGTCTCACCGCGGCGGCCACGTCACTGCTGTGGACGCGAACAGGGCTGCACCGGCGAGTGTTCGGTGTGAGGTGACGCACTCCGACCGTAGTGCGGGAGGCGCGGGCCGCCGTCAGGCGTACGTGGCGCGGAAGGCGGCGGCGCTCGCCTGTTCGGCCTCGGTGACGAGGCCCAGCAGGCGAGCGTGCATGTCTTCGTGCAGGCGCAGCTCGCGGCCGTCCACGTTGGCCACCATCACGATGCCGCGCACGCTGCTGGTGAGCAGCATGCCGTCGTCCGGGCGCAGGTCGGCGACGCGGGCGTACGCCTCGACGATGGTGAGTCCGGCGGCCGACCCCAGCTCCTCGACCTTCGCGCGCAGCACGCCGGGCAGGATGGCGCCCTCGGCCGGCGGCGTGACAAGGCCGCCGCCGCGCACCAGGAACAGGTTGGACGTGGCCCCCTCGAACATGCGCCCCTCGTCGTCCACGAGGATGGCGTCGTCCACGCCGGCAGCCGTCGCCGCGCGCTGCGCGAGGTAGGACTGCATCACCGTCATCGCCTTGAGCTCGGCGCGGATACGCACGCCCGGGTAGGTGATGACCTGGAGCGGCCGCGCGGGGAACGGGCGCTGGTCGGTCTGGATGAGGAGGTTGGGGGTGCCTCCGGACGCGCCCGCCGTGACGAGGACTCGGCAGGCGCCGGCGGCGACTCCGGTGGCCCGCGAGATGGCCGTGATCTGGGCGGCCATCTCCGCGCGGCCGGCCGGACGCTCCAGGCCGAGCGTCTCGAGCCCGCGGTCCAGGCGCGCAACGTGTTCCTCGAAGAACACGGGCACGCCGTCCACCAGCTTGAGCGTCTCGTACAGGCCGAGGCCGTGCGTGAGGGCGCGGTCGGTGACCGGCAGCGTCGCCTCCTCGACGGGGAGCAGGCCGCCGTTGAGCATCACGAACGTCATGCGCGGAGTCTACAGTGCCGGGCCCGCCGGCGCCCCCGCCGTTTTGGAGCGGCTTGCGTGCTTCCACGCGCCTCGCGGTCGGTCATCGACGGGTGCGCCAGCTACGCACGGGTCAGCGACTCAGCTACGTCGGTCGCAGGGCGGTGCCCTGCGGCGCCCCGCTCGACAACGCCGCTGCGTGAGTCGCCGACCTGACCGCCTTCGGCCGCGGTCGGCGAAGGTGCTACGTCGGTTTCTGAGCGGTGCGCCTGCGGCGCCCCGCTCGAAAACGCCGCTGCGTGAGTCGCCGACCTGACCGCCTTCGGCCGCGGTCTGCGAAGGTACTACGTCGGTTTTTCGGCGATGCCGGCGCTCACGGCGCGCAGCATGCCGGCCGCCTTGTGCAGCGTCTCCCGGTACTCCTTCTCGGGGACCGAGTCGGCCACGATGCCCCCGCCCACCTGCAGGAACAGACGGTCACCGAGACGCACGAGCGTGCGGATGATGATGTTGAGGTCGAGCGTGTGCTCGGCCACCCATCCGAACGACCCGGTATACGGCCCGCGGCGCACGGTCTCGAGCTCGTCGATGATCTCCATGCAACGGACCTTGGGGCAGCCGGTGATGGTGCCGCCGGGGAACATGGCGCGGATGAGGTCGACGCTGTCGCGCGACGGGTGAAGGTGGCCACGAACGTTGCTGACGATGTGGATGACGTGCGAGTAGTACTCGTTGACCATGAGCTCCGAGACGCGCACCGTGCCGTACTCGCACACACGGCCGAGGTCGTTGCGCTCGAGGTCGACGAGCATGATGTGTTCGGCGCGGTCCTTGGGGTCGAGGTTGAGCTCCTCGGTGAGGGCGTCGTCTTCGGGGGTGCGGTCGCCGCGCGGCCTCGTGCCGGCGATGGGACGCGTCTCCGCCCAGCCCGCACGGTCCAGGGAGACGAGGCGCTCGGGGGACGACGAGATGAGCTCGTAGTCGCCGAAGTGCAGGTAACCGGCGAAGGGCGACGGGTTGACGGTACGCAGGGTCTCGTACAGATGCAGGCTCGGCAGCGAGTACATGCCGTCCAGCCGCTGCGAGAGGTTGGCCTGGAAGATGTCGCCCGCGAAGACGTACTCTCGGGCGCGCGCGACGACGGCCTCGTAATCGGGGCGGCGGAAGTTGGAGCGGAACACCGACGAGTCCCTGCCGTGGAGCTCTGCGGGCGCCGGCTGCGCGGCGCGCGCGAGGGCCTCGGCCACGCGCGCCGCCTCCACGCCCGCCTGTTCCGGCGTCGCCGCGAGGCGGTCGAGCAGCAGCACCTCGCCGCTTTCGAGGTCGTAGCGCAGCAGGCGACCGGGGACGAAGACGTCGATGTCGGGCAGGCCGAGGTCGTCGCGCGTGCTGTCCGGCAGGCGCTCCAGGTAGCGGACGGCGTCGTAGGAGATCAGCCCGAGCGCGGCCTCGGCCTCGGGAAGGCCCGCGAGGTCGGCCACCCCATGCTGCGCACCTGCAGACCCGGGGTGGCCGTTGCCCGGCGCGGCTGCGGTGAGCGCCCCGGCCGGCAGCGCCGCCAGCCGCGTGAGCCGTCGGAGCGCCTCGAACGGCGCGAGCGCCGCGAGCTCGGTCGCCCGGCCGCAGAGCTCCCGCGCCGCGGCGCTCCATGCGGTCTCGGGCTCGGCGAGCACCGTGACGACTCCGGCCCGCGCTCGCAGGCGCACCAAGGGGTGCCACGCGAGGTAGTGCCGGCGGGCGAGCGCCGGGGACCCGCCGGCCGAGTCGAGGAGCACGACGGGCGCCTGCCCCTCCAGACCCAGGGCGCGCAGCAGCGCCACGGGGTCGAGTGACGGCGTGCTGAAGCGGGTGAGGACGGGCGGCATGGAGCGGGGCGAGGTTCAGTCCTCGCCGATGTCGTAGTCCTCGGTGAGGCTCAGGGGCAGGAACCGCGTGTACTCGCGGTTGAAGCCCAGCCGTACGGTGCCCACACGTCCATGCCTGTTCTTCGCGACCTTGAGCTTGATGATGCCTTTGGACGCAGGGTCGCTCTGGTCTTCGTAGAGGAACAGGACGAGGTCGGCGTCCTGCTCGATGGCCCCCGACTCGCGCAGGTGCGAGAGGTGGGGCTCGCCACTCGCGCTCGACTCGGGGGAGCGGTTGAGCTGAGACACGGCGATGATGGGGACCTCCAGCTCGCGGGCCAGCTGCTTGAGCGACCGCGAGATGTTGGCGACCTCCTGCTGCCGGCTCTCGGCGCGCGAGTCGCCGGCCATGAGCTGCAGGTAGTCGACGATGATGAGAGCCGGCGGCGTCTTGGCGAACAGGCGCCGCGCCTTGGCGCGCAGCTCGAACAGGTTGAGGTCCGACGAGTCGTCGATGAAGATGTCGGCCTTCTCGAGCACGCCGGCCGCGGTGACGAGCTTGGCCATCTCCTCGCCGGTGAGCCGGGAGGTGCGCAGCTTGTGCGAGCTCACGCGGGCCTGCGAGCACATGAGGCGCTCGCACAGCTCCAGGGCGCTCATCTCGAGGCTGAAGACGGCCACCGGATGACCGTGGTCGACGGCCACGTTGTGGGCGATGTTGAGCGCCAGCGAGGTCTTGCCGACACCGGGCCGCGCAGCCAGCACGATGAGGTTGGTCTTCTGGAACCCGCCCGTGTAGTCGTCGAGGCCGTCGAAGCCGGTGGCGAGGCCGGTGATGCCGTCGCTCTCCTGGCCCTCCTGGATGCGCAGAAAGCTCTCCACGAGGACCTGCTTGAGGTGCTGGAACTCGGCCACCCGGCGTTGCTGCTGGATGACGAACACCTTCTGTTCTGCTCGGTCGAGGAGCTCGGCGGGAGTGCCGGGGTGCTGGTACCCCAGTTCGGCGATCTCGTTGCCCGCCTTGATGAGCGCCCGCAGCACGCTCTGTTCACGGACGATGCCGGCGTAGTACACGGCGTTGGTGGCGGCCGGCACGAACTCGGCGAGGGTGTGCACCAGCTCGCGACCGCCGGCCCGCTCGAGGATGCCCTCGCGCTCGAGCTGGGCGCTGAGCGTGACGACGTCGACCTCCTCGCCGCGCCTGTAGAGCTCGACGACGGCGCGGTAGATGAGACGGTGGGAGTCACGATAGAAGTCCTCGGCGACGAGCGACTCGGTGACCGCCGTGATGGCGTTGGGGTTGACGAGCATGGCGCCGAGCACAGACTGCTCGGCCTCCTGGTCGTGAGGTGGGAGGCGGATCATCGCCGTGTCGACGGGCTGGACGGCCATGGGTGCTCCGGTCGCGGTGCGGGGTGGCTGGGTCTCGCAGTGTACACCCGATGATAGCCGTCCGAGGGGACGGCAGACGACGGCCGGCGAGCGCCTCGAGCGGGTCCGGGACGACGACGGCGCCGGCGGCCGAGGCCGCCGGCGCCGTCGTCTCCGCGATCAGACGGGAGGGACCGCTACTCGGCGATGACGATGGTCTTGACCGAGGCCACGAAGCCCTCGGCGAGCTCCACGTCGACCATGAAGGTGCCGAGCTCCTTGATGGGCTCCTCGAGCAGCACCTTGCGCTTGTCGACGGTGAAACCGCGGGCGTCCTTGATGGCGTCGGCGATGTCGGCGGCCGTGATGGAGCCGAACAGGTGACCGCCCTCACCCGCTTTGGCGCCGAGCGTGATGACGGTGCGGTTGAGCGTTGCCGTGAACTCCTCGGCCTGCACGGCCATGCGGGCCTCGCGCGCCTTGCGCTCTTCCTCGCGCCGGCGGAACTCGGCGATCTTGCCGGGCGTGGCCGGCTCGACCAGCTTGCGCGGGATCAGGTAGTTGCGGGCGTAGCCCTTGGCGACGTTGGCAAGAGAGCCCTTGTCGCCGAGGTTCTCGACGTCCTGGAGCAGGATGACCTCCATCAGCCCTCCTCAGCTGTTGACGTTGGGCAGGAGCGCCATCTCGCGGGCGCGCTTGACCGCCACGGCGACCTGGATCTGGTGCCGGCGGCAGGTGCCGGTGACGCGGCGCGAACGGATCTTTCCGCGCTCCGACACGGTGCGACGCAGGGCGGCGAGGTCCTTGAAGTCGACCTCGTCGATGTTCTCCTGACAGAAGTGACAGTACCGGTGAGAGGCACCGGCGGCGCCGGCCTTGGGCTTCTCGCGCCGGGGCTTGCTTGGTGAAACGGGCATGCGTGGTTTCTCTCCTCGGCGCCCGCGGGCGCCGTGCTCGTGCGACCCTGAGACTCAGAAGGGGATGTCGTCGTCGTCCGCGAAGTCGGACGCCGGCGGGGATCCCAGGCCGGTGTCGTTGAACGTGGTGCCGCCGGTCTGACGCGCCGGTTGGCGGTTCCAGTCGCCGCCCTGGCCGCCACCGGCATCGCGCGGGCCGATGAACTGGACCGAGTTGGCGACGATGCTGACGGCCGATCGCTTCTGGCCGTCCTGGGTCTCCCAGGAGCGCCAGCGCAGTCGCCCTTCGATGGCCACCTGGCGGCCCTTCGAAAGGTACTGGGCGCAGTTCTCCCCCTGCTGGCCGAAGACGTCGATGTCGAAGTAGTTGGGGCGTTCGCCCCACTCTCCGGTCGAGGGATCCTTGCTGCGCTCGTTCACGGCGATGCCGAGACGACAGACACTCGTGCCGCCCGGAGTGGCACGCAACTCAGGGTCGCGCGTCAGATTGCCGACGAGGACGACGACATTGACTGAACCGGCCACGGGGTCTCCCTTCGCTGAGAACGACGGCTAGGACTTCAGCCGGATGGTCTTGACCCGCAAGACCTCGTCAGTGATGCCCAGAACGCGCTCGACCTCGGCGAGAGTCTCGGGAGCGGCCGTGAACGTGATGACGGAGTAGACGCCTTCGGTCTCCTTCTTGATCTCGTAGGCCATCTTCTTCTTGCCCCACTCGTCGATGCCGGCTACTTGGCCTTTGCCCTTCTCGACGGTGGCGCGAAGACGCTCCACGATCTCTTTCTGGCGCTCCTCGTCCGCGTTCGGGTTCACGATGAGCATGAGCTCATACTTGTTGATCGCGATCACCTCCTGTGGTCTACGCGGCCCCAGCCGGTGTGCTGGAGCAGGGGTGACAAGCTGCCTCGTGGCAACGTGAAGGGGCACTGTACCAGTCGCTGCAGGTCGCAGGCAAACTGTAGACGCTCGCCGTCCGGGACGCGAGGGTGACGCACGACCGGGACGGATGACGTTGCCGTGGGGGGCTCCCGTCTCGCCGACCGGGCCTGCGCCCCCGGCGCCGGCGGTCAGGTCTCCCGGGCGGAGTCGGGTCTACGCGTGCACCTCAGGTCTCTGCCGCGAGGCGGTGCCGGGCGGCGAGCCCCGTGTCCACCTCGCTGAGGACCAGCTCGCCGCCGGCCAGGCCGCCCACGTCCCACAGGGCGGCCAGGCGCGGCAGGCCCTTCTGGTCGGAGTGCATGTGCGCGAACACCGGCCGCGCGGCGGCCACGGTGGCGCGGGCCTCCTGCTGCTCCGTCCCGAAGGCGCGGACGACGGCGTCCACGAGGTGGCTCACGCTGTCGGCGCGTACAGTGGCGAGGCCGCCTACGTGGGGCTCGCTCGCCAGCAGGGTGAAGAACTCCCGCATCTCGGCGGCATGCATCTCGCCGACCACAAGACGGCCTGGAGTCATGCGCCACGCCTTGGCGAACAAGGCGGGGACGTCGGTGTCGTCGTCCACGCCGAGACGCACGCAGAAGGAGCGCTCCTTCAGGGAGGGGAGGTCCGGGCCGCGCTCGACGGTGACGAACCGTTCGTCCACCGGCACGAGCTCGAACAGCGAGTTCAGGAGGGTGGACTTGCCGGTGGCCCTGTCGCCGAAGATCACCAGCGTGCGACGCTCCCCGATCAGGCGCACGAGCGTGGCGGCCTGGCCGGCGGCCAGGGTGCCGCCGTCCACGAGACCGCGGAAGGTCGTGGAGAGCACGCCGGGCGGGCCGACCTCACCGGCGTACATCACCGAGGTGTGCGAGTACAGGGTCGCACGCCGGGAGATGAAGTGGTCGAGGTAGGCGGAGACCTGCGTCTTGAGCAGGCCGCGGAGGATCTCGAGGTGTTCCCGGGCGGAGTCGCCGACGCGCGCTCGCGCGAGATCGTCGACGGCGTCGTCGATGTCCGTGAGCAGGCGCCCGCGAATCGTGCGGAGCGCATCCTGCGGGGTGTTCGGGCGTTCCGCGGGGCCTTGCTCGAGGGCTCCTCTGCGCTCGTGAGCCATCGCCGACCCCCGGGTCGACTCCACGCTGCCGTCATCTTCCCTCACGCCGTCCGCTCCTCTCCCGGTCTCCAGGTCGTTCCCCCCTATCGGCAGGTCCCACGCTCGAGTGGAGCACGTTCCGGCCGGGTGGCCCGGCGGGCCGTCGTCCGTGCGCCCGGCGGTTGGCCGTGGCGGCGCCTGTGGGTACAGTCACCGTAGTGGACAGGTCGACTCGAGACGGCCCGCGCGGCCACCGCTTCGCCGTGGCGATCGTCGGGCTGCTGGCGTTCGCCAGCGTCGTCTGCGTGGGCCTCTTCCTCTTCCGCTGGGCCTACACGCAGACCATCGCGTACTGGTTCCTCATCTGGAACCTGGCTCTCGCCTGGGTCCCCTTCGTCTTCGCCGGGCTGGCGTACGCGCTGTCGTCGTCGCGTCGCACCCTCACGTGGGTCCTGGTGGTCTGTGCCGCGCTGGTTTGGCTCCTCTTCTTCCCCAACGCTCCGTACATCCTCACGGACTTCCTGCACCTGGGGAGCATGGGTGACGCCATGCCCGGCTGGTATGACGTACTGATGCTGTACTGGTACTCGTGGACGGGCCTGCTTCTGGGGGTCGTCTCGCTCTACCTCATGCAAGAGATCGTGGCCAGGGGGCTGGGCCGCGCCGTGAGCTGGGCGTTCGTGGTCGCGGTGGCGCTGGCGGGGAGCCTGGGCATTTACGTCGGGCGCTTTCTGCGCTGGAACAGCTGGGACCTGCTGCGGCGGCCGGGGCCTCTGGCAGAGCAACTGGTGGGCAACGTCACAGACCCGGCGACACAGCCGCGGCTGCTGGGCTTCACCCTGCTGTTCACGGCGCTGTTCCTCTTCATCTACGCGGCCGTGTACATCTTCGCCAAGCTCGCCAAGCCGCGGCCCGGAGGCCGGCCCGCCGGGGGGCCGCCGGGGCCGAAGGACGGAGCCTGAGGCGGAGATCGAGCCCAGTCGCCGAGCCCCGCCACCGGACCGGGAGCCGGATCGCACCGGGCGCCGTTGCAGCGCCGGGAGGGCAAGCCTGCGAACTACTTGCCGCGCGCGAGCCCGGTGGCTACACTCGCGCGCATGACCGCCGGCAACATCCCCCGTCTCATCGAGACCCTCAAGGCGCAGGCCGGGGACGAGAAGCGCCTTGCCTGCGCCGACGCCTTCAGGATCGCGCAGGACCTCGACGTGCCCCTCTCCGAGGTCGGGCACGCCTGCAACGAGCTGGGCATCAAGATGATGCAGTGCCAGCTCGGCTGCTTCTGACGTCCGAGGGCTGAGGCGCCCGCCGTCCGCGCGGACGCGCGGACGGTCCGCGCATCCCTTCGGCGGGGCCATCAAAACACCACGTGTGCAGTGTTTTTCTGGCGGGCCACCCGGGAAGAGCATCATCGAGACGAGTCCGCAGGTGACCGGTCAGCGCTGTCTTCGGTCCCTGCTCGAGCGGCCCGAGGAGGCCGCGGTGAGGTGAGATCGATGAGCACAGGAACCCGGAGTGTCCCCGCCCTGGACTACCGCATGTACGTCGGCGGCGAGTGGGTGGACGCGCAGGACCGCAAGAGCACGCGGATCGTGGATCCGTCTACCGGCGAGGTCGTCGCCGTGGTACCCGAGGCGTCGGTGGCCGATGCCGAGCGCGCCGTGGCGGCGGCCCGCGAGGCCTTCGACGGCGGCCCCTGGCCGCGCATGAAGGCCGCCGACCGGGCCGCCGTGCTGCGGCGCGCCGCCGACATCATCCGTGACGAGGCGGAGGACCTCGCGCGGCTCGAGAGCCGCCAGATGGGCAAGCTGTACGCCGAGGCCGTCGTCGACGTCGGCGACGCCGCCCACACGTTCGACTACTACGCCGGGCTCGTGATGGAGTCGGGCGGCGAGACGCTGGAGGTACCCGGCGACACGCTGAGCATGGTCGTGCGCGAGCCGGTCGGGGTCACCGTCGGCATCACGCCGTGGAACTACCCGCTCCTCATGGCCGCGTGGAAGGCCGCGCCGGCGCTCGCGGCCGGCAACGTGATGATCCTCAAGCCGGCCAGCGTGAGCCCGCTCACGTCGCTCGAGCTGGCGCGGATCCTCGAGGAGGCCGGTCTGCCAAAGGGCGCGTTCCAGGTGCTCACCGGCCCGGGCGGCGCGATCGGCGACTGCCTGGCCGCGCACCCGCAGGTGGACATGGTCGCCTTCACCGGCTCGGTGGAGATCGGCAAGGCGATCATGCGTCGTGGCGCCGAGAACGTGAAGCGCGTCGGGCTCGAGCTCGGCGGCAAGAGCCCCAACATCGTGTTCGCCGACGCCGATTTCGAGGCAGCCGTCGACGGTGCTCTCACGGGCATCTTCGCCGGCACCGGGGAGGTGTGCTCCGCCGGCTCGCGCCTGCTCGTGGAGCGCTCCATCCACGACCGCTTCGTCGGCGAGCTCGTCAGCCGGGCCATGGCGATCAAGGTCGGTCCGGCCCTCGACGAGGACAGCGAGATGGGCCCGCTCGTCTCGCGACAGCAGCTCGACACCGTGGAGCGCTACGTGCGGATCGGCCTCGAGGAGGGAGCCACGCTCGCCACCGGCGGGCAGCGCCTGGACGGCGACGGCTACTACTACGAGCCGACCATCTTCACCGACGTCGACAACGGCATGCGCATCGCCCAGGAGGAGATCTTCGGGCCGGTGCTGGTGGTCATCCCCTTCGATTCGGAGGAGGATGCCATCCGCATCGCCAACGACACGATCTACGGCCTGGCCGGAGCGGTCTGGACGAGGGACGTGACGCGCGCCATGCGGGTCATCAAGGCCTTGCGTGCCGGCATCACCTGGGTCAATACCTACCACCCCACCTACAGCGAGGCGCCGTGGGGCGGCTACAAGCAGAGCGGCGTGGGCCGCGAGCTCGGTACCTACGGCCTGGACGAGTACACCGAGGTCAAGCAGATCAACATCGACCTCACCGGCGTCGCGATGGGTGTGTACCCGCGCGGCAAGGCGCAGCCTGGCGGCGATGGTGCGGGCGCGGACGCGCCCGGCGGCGTGGTGTCCCTGAGCGAGCGGCGGCCGTTCCGCGGAGACGAGTCGGCGCGACAGCAGCCGTGGGTCCAGTACTGCCGCAACTGCGTGGGCGAAGGGTGACCCCGCACGGGCGGGGGCCTGGCCGTTCGGGTCCCCGCCCGTCAGGGTAGTGAGAGAGCGTGCGCCTGAGCCGCCGTCGAGTCAGGCGGAGACGACGAGGGGGAGGGAGCGAGCATGAGCCAGACCGCCGAGCGCACGTCCGGGATCGCGGTGAGCGATGTCGTGGAGCCGGGGCTGTTCATCGGCCCTCCGTACGGTCGCGGCGCCCTCCTCACCTTACGGGCGCCGTGGGACGGCGTCGTGCTGGCGGAGGTGCCCACCGCGACCCTCGACGACATGGACGTGGTGCTCGACCGCGCTCGCGCGGCTGCCGAGGCGTACAAGTGGACGCCCTCCTGGCAGCGCTCGCAGATCCTCGAGCGCACCTCGCACCTCATCGAGCAGCACGCCGAGCAGATCGCGCGCCTCATCGCGGCAGAGGGCGGCAAGCCGCTCAAGGACGCGCGCGTCGAGGCGCGTCGCGGCGCGTCCACCTTCAGATGGGCGGCTGAGGAGGCCAAGCGCACCGCCGGCGACCTCGTGCAGATGGACGCCGACCCCGGCGGCGAGCACCGCTTCGGCTGGACCATCCGCGAACCGCGCGGCGTGGTCGCCGCCATCTCGCCGTTCAACTTCCCGCTCAACCTCGTGGCCCACAAGGTGGCGCCGGCGCTGGCCGGCGGCAACGCCGTCGTGCTCAAGCCGGCCTCCACGACGCCGCTGACGGCGCTTCGGCTGGCCGAGTTGCTCGCCGAGGCCGGCCTGCCGGCCGGCGTGCTGCAGGTCGTGGTCGGCTCCGGGTCCACCATCGGCCGGCTGATGGTCACCGACGAACGCACCACCATGGTGAGCTTCACCGGCAGCCCGCCGGTCGGGCGGCAGATCGCCAGGGACGCCGGCATGAAGATGGTCACGCTGGAACTGGGCAACAACTCCGCGACGATCGTCGACGAGGACGCGAACCTCGATCTCGCCCTGCAGCGCGTCGTGGCCGGCGGCTTCGCCAACTCCGGCCAGATCTGCATCAGCGTGCAGCGCGTGATCGTCCACCAGGCCGTGTACGACGAGTTCCTCGCCAGGCTGGTCCCTGCGGTGGAGGCGCTGACCTTGGGGGACCCACTCGACGAGACCACGGACGTATCCACGCTCATCGACCAGGGCGAGGTCGACCGCGTCGGGAGCTGGATCCTGGAGGCCGTCGCGCAGGGCGCCACCCTCGCCACCGGCGGCGTGCGCGACGACGGCAAGCTGCTGCCCACCGTGCTCACCGACGTCACGCCCGACATGAAGGTGTGCGCCCGGGAGGTGTTCGGCCCCGTCCTCAGTGTGCTGAAGGCGCGCGACCTGTGCGAGGCCATCGCGATCAGCAACGACAGCGACATGGGACTACAGGCCGGCGTCTTCACCAACGACCTCAACAAAGCGCTGTACGCGGCCAAGCATCTTGAGGTCGGAGGGGTTATGATCAACGAGGTCCCGACCTTCCGTGTCGACCACATGCCGTATGGCGGCGTGAAAGGTTCCGGCATGGGAAGGGAAGGAGTACGGTATGCCCTTGCGGAAATGACTGAACTGAAGATGGTCGCCATCCGCGAGATGGACTGGCAGACCGGCGGATCGCCCACCGACGCCTGCCTGCGCGAGCCGCTCGGGCCGTGAGGCCGAGAGGCTCGGACGGGCAAGCGGCCGGAGGCGCCGGGGCTGGGAGAGCCCGGAGCTCGGCCGGGAGCCACGAGGAAAGGAGGTTCGCGACATTGAGTAACTTACGAGGTGCGGCGCGCTAGACGCCCCGCATGCGGTGAGCTCTAGCGCGCCGCACCATAGTCTGGGGCGGCGGGCCTTCGGGTCCGCCGCCCCTCTTTCGTTCCGGGCGCCGGTCCGGCCTTCGGCCCGCCGGCGCCCGCCGCGTGGCGCGCAAGCCGGCCCTTCCCGGCCGCGCGCCCAAGCGCTCGTCGCCGGCCCTCCGGCCCTCGGCAGGAGCTGGATGGCCGTGGCCCTCCGGCAGTGACCGACCCGGCCGTCGTCCGGAGCGGGCCGTGGCGTCCCGCCGGACGGCTGTGCTAGGATGCCGCCAGTCCTACTCCAAGCCCTCCGCCCTACGGCACTCTGCTATGGGCGCCGGGCCGTACCACGGACAGACCGTGGGGCAGCGCGACTGCGCTGTCGTGGGCCCGCGGCGGAAACGCCCGGACCTCCTCGTGCTTGGAAAGGAGCAGAGGACGATGACGCAGCTGACGCTGCCCCCGGCCGGGCTTGCGGCTGTACATGCACGGGACTCCCAATCGCTGCCGGCGACGGCGCCGCCGCAGCGGGCGTTCTTCGGCGACCTGCACGTCCACACCGGCGACTCCGAGGGGCGGGGCACCCCCGCCCGCGCCTACGCCGCGGCCAGAGTGGCCGGGGCAGACTCCCTCGCCGTCACCGAACACACCGACCTGGTTCGGTCCTGCCCGGTGGTCGGGCCAGCTGTCCGCGGCTGCGACGTCCGCGGACTTCGTGGCCTTGAGCGGCTACGAGGCGACGCTGAGCTGGGGTCACCTCAACGTGTACGGCACGGAGGCTTGGCCCGGAGACGACCATTTGGGGCGGCGGACGCCTGGACCGCACCCGTGTGGACCGGGGCCGTGAACGCTTCAGCGTCGAGTCCTGATCTCAAGGAGGAGCGATGACCGAGACAGCATCGAGACTGAGCTGGCGGACGATAGGCCTGCTCGCGGCCGCCGCCGCCGTGGTTCTGGCCGTCAGCCTGTTCGTGGCGCTACGGCCTCCGGACGCGGTCCCCGCGGAGGGTCCCTACGCCGACCTGGTGCTCAAGGGCAAGCTGACCAAGCGCATCGCGTGGGCGGACCTCCCCGTCACGGTCTCCTGGGACGGCACCAAGGACAGCGACATCCCCAAGGACCTGCAGGCCGTCTACAGGGGGCAGACGCTGTACAAGCTCATCGGCCTTGTGGACGACAAGAAGCCGGGGAGCTTCAACGTCGCTCTGGCCAGGAAGGGCTACAAGATCCGTCTTCTGGCGACCGACGGTTACAGCTGGGACATGGACAGCAAGGCGATCATCGGCAAGAAGACGTGGATCGTCGCGCGGCTCAAGAACGGCAAGCCGCTGCCGGACGGTGAAGGCCCGTATCGCGACGTCGGCTCGTTCATCAAGCACTTCTACGGTCGCGAGTCGGTCAAGATGCTCACACGCATCCAGCTCGTGTTCTGACGCAGGCTCCTCCGCGTGACCGCCGTCTCACACTCGGTTCTGACGCGTCCCGCACCGATCGGGCGCGCCTCTCTCGTCGCAACGGGCGGGGTGTTGCTCCTGACGGGACCGCGCGGGAGCGGCAAGACGACCGCCTGCCGCGCGCTGGTCTCGGACACGGTCTCCCGCGCTGGCGTGGTGGCCGGCATCGTGTGTCCCGCCCGCTTCCGCGACGGCGTCAAGGTCGGCATCGACGCCGTGGACGTGGCGAGCGGTGCGCGCCGGCGGCTCGCCACGAGGCTCGACGGCGCCGACGCGTATCATGCGGCGGCCGGAGGGGACCTCATCCTCGGCTCCTGGAGCTTCGACCGCGAGGCTCTGGCCTGGGCCGACGACGTGCTGGCGGCCTCGTCCCCGGCGTGCGATCTGCTCGTGATCGACGAGCTCGGCCCCCTGGAGCTGCTGCGCGGTGAAGGCCTGACCTCGGCGCTGGACCTCGTCGACGCGGCCGCGGCCGGCCTCGTCGTGGCGGTCGTGCGGCCTGAGCTCGTGGACGTCGCGCTGGAGCGCTGGCCGCTCGCCCGCACCGTCACTCCGGATGCGCTGGCGGCGCAGGTGCGCGCCGCGGGCCTCGACGACTCCGGAGTCGCAGGCCGGCCTCGTCGGGGCGCGCCCGCGGCGCCGGCCGTCGAGCTCCGCGGCCTCTCGGTCACCTATGCGGGTCGGCCCGCGCTGCGCGACGTGACCCTCGACGTGGCGGCGGGCGAGTTCGTGCTCGTCAGCGGCCCCTCCGGTTGCGGCAAGAGCACGCTGGCGCGAGTCTTGGCCGGTCTCGTCCCTCACGTGCTGCCCGGCGTCGTCGACGGGGCGGTCAGGGTCGGAGAGGTCGACCCGGTCGCCCGCGGTCCGGCGGCGACCGCCCGCCATGTGGGCACGGTGTTCCAGGAGCCGGCTTCCCAGCTCTTCTGTCTCACCGTCGACGAGGAGCTCGCCTTCGGGCCACGGAACCTCGGCCTCGACGAACGGGAGGTGGCGGAGCGGGTGGACCGGGCCGTGACGGCCTGCTCCCTCGAGGCCGTGCGCTCGCGGGCGCCGGCGGCGCTCTCGGGGGGCGAGCAGCAGCGGGTGGCGACCGCGGCGGTGCTGACGATGAGGCCGCGTGTGCTCGTGCTCGACGAACCGCTTGCCGGTCTCGACCTGGGGGGCGTCCGTGCGCTCCTTGCGACGCTGGAGCGCCTCAACCGTGAGGAGGGCGTGACCGTCGTCCTCATCGAGCACAGGCTGGGGGAGGTCGTGTCGCTGGCGGACCGCGTCGTGCTGCTGGAGCGCGGTCGCGTGGTGGCCGACGGCCGGCCCCGGGAGATCCTCCACGACGAGGAGCTGTCGCGCCGGCTGGGGTTCCGCCATCCGGCCGTCGAGCCGGCGTCGGAGTGGGAGGATCTCCTGCAGCCGCTGGCCGGTCCCGGCGCCGGCGAGGTCGTGCTTCGCGCCGAGCATCTCGCGGCGGGCTACGGGAGGCGCCGCGTGCTCCACGACGTCGAGCTCGAGCTGCACGCCGGGGAGCTCGTGGCCCTCGTCGGCGAGAACGGCTCGGGCAAGAGCACGCTGGCGCGCGTCCTCGCCGGTCTCCGGCGTCCGGCCTCGGGCAGCCTGACGTTCCCCGGCGTGCGGAAGCCGCGGCCGGGCCGTGACATCGGGCTCCTGCTGCAGGACCCGGCCGACCAGCTGCTCACGGACGAGGTGGACGCGGAGGTCGCCCTGGGGCCACGCTCCTGGGGGCGCTTCGACGCGGCGGCGCACGAGGACCTGCTCAGGAGGAGCGACCTCGCCGACCTGCGCGGCTATCCTCCGCTCTCCCTGTCCGCCGGACAGCAGCAACGCACCGTGCTCGCCGCTTCTCTGGCGTTGAGGCCGCGTGTCCTCATCCTGGACGAGCCGACCCACGGCCAGGACTGGGGACACCTGGAGCATCTCGTGGGCGTCCTCCAGGACCTCAAGGCGGGCGGCAGCGCGATCCTGCTCATCACGCACGACTTCAAGCTGGCCCACTTCTGCGCCGACCGGGTGATGGTCCTCCGCGACGGGCGCATCGCCGCCGAGGGCGCCTTCTCGCGGCGTGGAGCACGTACCGGACGTGGGGCGGAGCCGTGAAGTTCTCGACCAAGGAGCTGGTGACGCTGGCGGTGTTCGGCACGCTGTGGGGAAGCGTGGAGATGACGCTGGGAGCCTGGTTGCACGCGGCCAACGCGCCGTTCACGGGGCTTCTGCTCGCCGGCGTGGGCATCTGTGTCGCCCTCATCGGCTACGTGTTCGTGCCGCGCGCAGGCGCCGTGTTCATGATCAGCCTGGTCGCGGCGATCCTGAAGGCGTTCAGCGTCGGCGGCGTGGTGCTCAACCCCATGATCGCGATCGTCGTGGAGGGCCTGCTCGCCGAGCTCGGCTTGGCCATCGGCGGCCGGCACCGTCGTTTGCTGCCGTTCCTCCTGGCCGGCGTGCTCGCCGTCAACTGGTCGCTGGTGCAGCCCTTCTTCACCCAGGGCGTGCTCGCCGGGCAAGGTGTGTTCCTCATCTACACGCGCACGCTGCAGAGGGTCGCCGACCTGCTGGGTCTGAGCCCCGGCATGGTTGTCGCCCTGGTCGCCATCGTCGTCCTGGCGCACTCGCTGGTCGGTCTGGGCGCGGGCGCGGTGGCGGCCGGCGTGGGGCGTCAGCTCACGCGACGTCTGCGTTCGCGTGCCCCCGTGGAGGTTCCAGGTGACTGAGCGACGTAGCGGGCTCAGCGAGGGGGGCTCCGCAGGGGCACCGCTCAGTGACCGGCGGAGCGTCGCCACCCCACGAACGGCCGCGACCGCATCACTCGGCGGGTGGCTCGGCACCCCGGGCTACCTCTGCTGTTTCGCCGCCTCGATGACGGCGGCCGTGCTGCTGCCCGGCTGGCGGGCGGCGCTGGCTCTCGCCCTCGCTGCGGCTCTCGCGCTGCTGTTCTACCGCGTCGCCTTCCGCGCGCTGACGCACCCAGGGCTCTGGGTCTTCGTGGGCTTGCTGCTGGTCTCGATGACGTTCTGGGTGGGGGAGCCGACCGGCAGCCTGGGTCCGTTGCCGGCGTCCCTCAGCGGGCTGTCCGCCGGCCTGCAGATGTCGTTGCGGGCGCTGGCCATCACGCTGGCGGTGCGCGGGCTGGCGGCGCGCGTCTCGCCCGGGGAGTCGGCCGGCCTGCTGGAGCGCGCCGGCGTCAAGGGGCTGGGGTTCACCGTTGGCGTCGCCTTCAACCTCCTCCCGTCCATGGAGCGGTCTGTCCGCCAGACGCTGGACACGGCGCGACTGCGTGGAGGGTCGCTGTGGCGGCGGCCGCGGGTGCTGCGCCTGGCCGCCGTGACCGCGCTCGCCTCGGCGGTGCGGCGCGCCGAGGACGTGGCCGCGGCCGCCGAGGTGCGTGGGTTCTCCCCGCAGCACACGCGCGCCTTGCCGCTACGCCGCGGGCGCTACGACCTGCGGGTGGCCGTGGTGCTCGGCCTCGTGGTCGCCGGTCTCGTGGTCCTCTGAGCCGAGTGGGCTTCGATGGCCGCGATGCGAGGCACCGCCTGCGGCGGATGCCATCCTGTACAACGCGAACGCCGTCCGTTCTACCCCGGCGTCCTTGTGAGCCGTCGCACGACCGCGTAGACTCACTGCGCTTCTCCGAGTCGTGGATGCCTAAGGGCCGAAGGGCCTATGGCGCCGCGACCGGAAGGGTACAGCGGGAAACCGCCGTGTCTCCCAGTGCGGAAAGGAGAGCGCGCTTCGCCGGGCCTCTCCGCGTGCGGAAGGGCCCTTTCGTTGCCCCCGTCACGCGGGCGGCCCACCGCCGCCGGTGCACGCGTCCCGGCGACCGACGGGGCTCCTCCTCGTTCCCCACCGGGCGAACCGGCCGTCCCGACCTTCCCGGAGAAGCGGTAACCGGGCCACGGGGAGGAGTGGGAGCATGACAAGAAGACTGACTGTTATCACCGTGCTGGTGGTCGTTCTGGTGCTCGCGGCGGGGGCGATGGCGTTCGCCAGGCATGCCGCCTCGTCCGAGATGTACGGCTGGGACCTGCAGCTGCGCAACACGGTGTCCACCCAGTACAGCAGCGACATGGCGTACAAGGCGTTCACCGCCTGGGCGGCCGCGCATCAGGTGACGATCGTCGACACCAACAAGACGCCGGACAACCCGGCCGACGACACCACGTACAAGGGCGTCGCCCTCAAGACGCTCGTGGGGTATTTCGACGACGCCGACCCCGGCACGTTCAACACGGCGCTGGCCTCGGCCGGGTACAACGTCGTGCTCATGGGCATGGACGGCTTCACCGGCACGTTCAGTGCAGCCGACATCGCCGCCCTTGGCGACAAGGTCATCCTCGCCAATCTCGCCAACGACGCCCCGCTTGCGGTGCCGGCCGCCACACTCGGCAGCGGTGGCGCTGCCAGCTGGAAGCCGAGCTGGCCGCTCAGGGTCGTCAGCAACGAGGGCAGCGTGACCGGCAAGATGAAGCCCGGCGGCGTGCTGCGCGTGAGCATCGTGTCGGCCACAGATCCCAACGCGCCGGCCGAGCCCGTGGCCTGGGACCTGCAGCTGCGGAACACGAAGACCAAGAAGTACAGCGCCGACATGACCTCCACGCAGTGGGCGACCTGGGCGGCCAAGGCCGGACGTACCGTCACCGTCAGCAGCACCGAAGGCACGAAGACCGTCGCCTACAAGGGCGTCTCGCTCAAGAACCTGGTCGGCTACTTCGACGACAAGAACCGCACCACGTTCAACACGAAGCTGGCCGCCAAGGGCTACTACATCACCATCCTCGGCATGGACGGGTTCAGCTACGCGTGGTCGAGCAAGGGCCTCGCCAAGCTCGGTAACAAGGTCATCGTGGCGAGCCAGGCCGACGGCGCCCCGCTGCCCGTGCCCAAGCCCTTCGTCAACAGCGAGGGCGCCGCGGAGTGGGTGCCCGACTGGCCGCTGCGCGTGGTGAGCAACGTGCCCGACGTGGAGGTGGATGCGAAGGTCCAGGGCATCGTGCGCCTGACGATCTCGTCGAAGGCGCCCAAGACAGCCCCCTTTTGACCGGGCGCGAGCGGCGGGCACCGACGACCTGAAGCTGACCCTGCGCGGCAAGACCAAGAAGGTGCTGCCGTGGGCCAAGGTGCCGGCCAAGGTGGCCTGGCACGGCGAGAAGGCCGGCAACATCAATCCGTCGTTGCGGTACGTGTACCGGGGCCAGACACTGTCCAAGCTGGTGGGGCTCGTGGACGGCGGGAACAGCTCGTTCAACGTCGCGCTCGCCAAGAAGGGCTACCAGATCCAGTTCGTCTGCCGGGACGGCTACAAGCCGAAGATCCCGAGCAAGTGGATCGTCGGCAAGAAGACCTGGATCGTGGCGAAGCTCAAGAGCGGCAAGCCACTGCAGGGTGACGAAGCTCCGTTCCGCTTCGTCGGCGGCAAGCCGATCACGCAGCCGTTCAACAACAAGCTGTCGGCCTACGGGGTGGTGGAGATCCGGCTCATCTTCTGAGCCGTGCGCGACCGGCAGACGGCGCGACGGGGGCTTTCGCCCAGCTCCCGTCGCGCCTGCCGGCATCCGGCGGCCACGTGCCGCCGCGCGGGCGACGCAAGGCATGAGCCGACGACGGCTCACGGGCAGCACTGGAGGAAGTCAGCAATGAAGAGAACGAGCGTGTGGGCGGCCCTCGTGACCGTGGTGCTGGTCGCAGCCGTCGCCCTCGTGGGGACGGCGGTGACGGGCGGCGCGCCGCAGGCGTCCGCCGCCGACCCGGTGGTGCTCACGATCACCGGCAACAGTCAGACCAAGACGTACACCATGACGGAGTTGCGGGCGCTGCCCGCCTACACCGGCTACGCCGGGTACGTGAACAGCTCCGGCACCGTCAGCCCGCCGTGGCCCATCAAGGGTGTGAAGGTCACGGACCTGCTGGCCGAGATCGGCGGCATCCCCGACGGGCAGTCGGTCGACGTCACCGCCATCGACGACTACGGCATGACGTTCACCTGGGACGAGGCCGTCAACGGCTCCGTCACCGTGTACGACGCCACCACCAAGAAGGAGGAGCCTGCGGCCGCGCCGCTCTCCATGGTGCTGGCGTACGAGGAGAACGGCGCGCCCATCGCGGCTTACCCGACGGGAGACGGGCCCCTGCGCCTCGTGTTCGCCCAGACGCAGGACGTCGGCCAGATCGTCGACGGGCATCTGTTCGTCAAGTGGGTCGACCGCGTCGGCCTGCGCAACGCCGTCGTGCCCTGGGAGGTCAAGATGTACGGCCTCAAGGACAAGAAGGGCAAGCGGCAGACGTACACGCTGGACCGCATGAGCTACGACTCGTGCGCCACGCCGGGGTGTCACGGCGCCTCCTGGGTCGAGCCGGCCACGCAGAAGACCTGGAGCGGCGTGCCGCTGTTCCTGTGCATCGGCAAGGTCGACGGCGGCAAGGGTCACGGCGGCTACGGCGCCTACAACGAGGCCCTCGCCCTCAAGGGCTACCGCATCAAGATCACATCCGCCGCCGGCAAGAGTGCGATCATCGGCTCGCGGACCATCCGCAACGTCGAGACGATCATCTTGGCCAACAAGCTGATGGGATCCGAGCTCGGACCGGACTACTACCCGCTGCGGCTGATGGGTCCCAAGATCGGCAGCAAGAACTGGGTCGGGCAGATCACCAAGATCACGCTGCTCCCGAAGTGAGAGCGCTCCGTGGACACCTGACGGCCGCGTGCGCCGCGGCACCCGGTGCTGCCCAGCGGACGGCATCATGAGGACCCGGGTCCTCGCGGCCGTCGCCTTCGTGCTGGCGCTCTCCGTGCCGGCCGGCCTGGCCGCCTGCGGCGGCCAGGCCGGCCCCTCCGCCTCGCCTTCGCCCTCCGTGAGCCCCTCCGGGCCCGTCGTGCTCACGGTGGTCGGCGAGGACGGCCAGAAGCAGTTCACGATGAACCAGCTCCAGGCGCTGCCGGCCTACACCGGGTACGCCGGCCTCAAGAGCAGCACCGGCGTCATCACGCTCCCCGTGGAGTACACCGGCGTCTCGCTCACCTCGCTCACCGACCTCGTGGGCGGCATGAGCAAGACCAACGGCGTCACGCTCGTGGCGAAGGACGGCTACGGTATGACGATCTCGTACGCGCAGCTCGTCGATCACGCCTTCACGACCTATGACCCTGCCACGGGCGACGAGGTGCCGCCGGCGGACGACCTCACGGTCATCGTCGCCTACGCACGAGAGGGCGAGCCGCTGGGCGAGGACGAAGGGCCGCTGCGGCTGATGGTCGCCTCCCCCGATCCCGGAGGGCAGATCGTCGACGGACACTGGACGGTGAAGTGGGTCGACCGGGTCTCGGTCACCAAGGCCTCCGCGGAGTGGAAGGTGCAGATCCAGGGCGCGCGCCCCGACACCCTGGACAAGCCCAGGTACGTCAACTGCGCCTCGCCCGGCTGCCACGGTTCGGGCTGGGTGGACGACAGCGGAAGGCGCTGGGAGGGCATCCCGCTCTACCTGGTCGCCGGTCTCGTGGACGACGAGAAGAAGCACGGCGAGGGCGCCTACAACGCGGCCCTGGCGAAGCAGGGCTACGACATCCTCATCGAGGACGCCGACGGCGAGGTGACGACCATCGACTCCCGCGACATCGCCGGCAGGGACGACGTGGTGCTGTCGTCCAAGGTGGACGGCGGCGAGCTCTCCGACGAGGACTTCCCGCTGCGGCTGGTCGGCCCGGGTCTGGACGAAGCGCAGATGCCCGGGCGCGTCGCCCGCATCGTCGTGCGCCCGCGGTAGCGGGTACGGCATGGCGGCAGGTGGTCGCGGGTCCGGGCGGGCGGTCCGGAGTGCGTGGGCTCGCGGGGCCGCACTCGCGCTGCTGGCCTGCGTCGCACTGCCGGCAGCGGCCCTCTCGGCGGCCTGCGGCGACACCCCGCGGCAGGTCAGGGTGATCGAGGCGGGCAGCCTCATCGTCCCGTTCGCCGACGTGGCCGCCGCGTTCGAACGGTCGCACCCGGGCGTGGAGGTCGTCACGGAGAGCCACGGAAGCATCCAGGTGCTGCGCTACGTGTCGGAGCTCGGCGAGCGCTTCGACCTCGCCGCGAGCGCCGACGAGCAGCTCATGGAGCCGCTGCTGTACGACCGCGACGACCCGGCGACGGGCGAGCCCTTCGCGAGCTGGTACTGCTCGTTCGCCACGAACCGGGTGGTCCTCGCCGTGTCGCCGAAGAGCCCGCTGGCCGGGCAGCTCACGGCCGCCGACTGGTACCGGCGCATCACGGAGCCGGATGTGCGCTTCGGGCTCGCCGACCCGCGCTTCGACGCCGCCGGCTACCGCGCCCTGATGGTGCTCCAGCTGGCCGAGCGTGCCTACGACGACCCGTACTTGTTCGAGGACATGTTCATGGGCGCGTTCACGTCGCCGGTGACCGTCGAGCAGCGCGGTCCGACGGCGGTCATCGAGGTCCCCGAGATCCTCGAGACCCGCTCCGGATCGCACGTCGTGCTCCGCGGCGCGAGCATCCAGCTGGTGGCGCTGCTGGAATCGGGCGACCTCGATTGCGCCTTCGAGTACGAGAGCGTCGCCCGGCAGCACGGGCTCGAGTACGTGCGGCTGCCCGGCTCCGTGGACCTCGGCGATCCGTCCCGCCGCGACCTGTACGGGACGGTGGAGGTCAAGCTCGACTTCCAGCGCTTCGCCAGCGTGCGCCCGGTCTTCCGCGGCGACGTGATCCGCTACGCGTTCACGATCCCCGCGAACGCGCCGGACCCCGAGCTGGCGGCGGAGTTCGCGGCGTTCCTTGTCGGCGAGGAGGGCCGCAGCATCCTCCTCGCCGACCACCAGCCTCTGCTCACGCCGCCCGAGCTCGACGGCGCGGCCGCCGCCCCGGAGGAGGTGAGACGGGCGTGCGCAGGGTCACGGTGAGCGTCCTCAGGGATCACAGGCGACCCTTCGCGCCGGGGCCCTGCGCCCGCCCGTCTCCCGCCGGGCGCGGATCGTACCGGCGGCGGCCCCTCACGGGCCCGTGACCCGGCGCCGCCCCTCGCTGTTCTGGGCGCTCTGCGCCGTCGCCGGCGCGGTGCTGGTGGCGTTCGTCGTGCTGCCTGCCGCCGGCATGCTCGCCGGTGCCGGCGCCGGCATGCTTGGCGAGGCGCTTCGTCAGGACGACGTGCGGCGCTCCCTGTGGCTCACCGTGAGCGCCGCCCTCATCTCCACCGCCATCGCCTTCGTCGCCGGCGTGCCGCTCGCCTACCTGCTCGCGCGCAAGGACTTTCCCGGCAAGCGTGTGGTGGAGGGCATCATCGACCTGCCCATCGTCTTTCCGCACACCGCCGCCGGCGTCGCCCTTCTCATGGTGTGGGGCCGCGAGGGCGTCGTGGGGCGGGCGTTCGCCTCGGTGGGCATCACGTTCACCGACACCGTGGCCGGTATCGTCCTGGCGATGCTGTTCGTGAGCCTCCCGTTCCTGGTGGACACCTCGCGAGAGGCCTTCGCGCTGGTGGACGAACGGTACGAGCACGTGGCCCGCACCCTGGGCTCGTCGCGTGCGGGGGCCTTCGCGCGCGTCACCTTCCCCCAGGCGTGGCGCGGCGTGTTCTCGGGCGCCGTGCTCATGTGGGGCCGCGGTATCAGCGAGTTCGGTGCCGTCGTCATCCTCGCCTACAACCCCAAGGTGATCTCCGTGCTCACCTTCGAGCGGTTCGAGGGGTTCGGGCTCGACGCTGCAGAGCCCCCGGCCGTGCTCATCGTCATCGTCGCCTTCGTCGTCTTCCTCGTGCTGCGCACGCTGCTGCTGCCGCGACGCAGGCGCTCGCGCAGGGACGCGTCGTGATCGGCCTCCGGCGGCTCCAGGTCGAGGCCGGCGGCTTTCGCGTGGGGCCGCTGGACCTCGAGGTGGGCGACGGGGTCTACGGCGTGCTGCTCGGGCCGAGCGGCGCCGGCAAGAGCCTCGTCCTCGAGGCGGCCGCCGGCGTGTGGCCGCTCCGCGCCGGCGCCGTGCTCGTCGACGGCGAGGAGGTGTCGGCGCGCGCCCCAGAGCGGCGCCGCGTCGGCCTCGTCTTCCAGGACGGCCTGCTGTTCCCGCACCTGAGCGTGGCCGACAACATCGCCTACGGCCTGCGTGACGAGCCGCGTGTGGGGGCCGGGCGCCGTGGCCGCGCCGCGGCCGTGGCCGCGCTGGCGGGCTCCGTCGGCGCCGGCCACCTGCTCGAGCGCCGCCCTGCCACGCTCTCGGGCGGCGAGCGGCAGCGAGTCGCGCTGGCGCGCGCCCTCGCGCCCCGTCCGCGCGTCCTCCTCCTCGACGAGCCGCTCAGCGCCGTCGACACGGAGGCGCGGGAGGAGCTGCAGGAGCTGCTGCGGTCCCTCAGCCGCGAGCGCGGTCTCACCGTGCTCCACGTCACCCACGACCGCGCCGAGGCGTTCGCCTTGGCCGACGTGTGCGCCGTGCTCGTGGGCGGCCGGCTGCGCCAGACCGGCCGGCCGCAGGATGTGCTCAGGGAGCCGGCCGACGAGGCGGTCGCCCGGCTCCTCGGCGCGCGCAACGTCCTGCGCGCCTCGCGCGACCCGGCCGATCCCGCGCGCGCCCTGACCGTCTCAGGACTCACCCTGGCAGTCACGACCCCGCTTCCGGATGGCGCCTTCGACCTGGTCGTCCGCCCCGAGGACGTCGAGGTCCGTCCGCCCGGCGCCGCGGTGGCGGCAGGCACTGTGGCTCACGCCACCGTGGCTCGCCTCGTCCTGCAGGGCAGCCACGTGCTGGTCGGCGTCGAAGCGCGTGCAGCGGACGGTGCTCAGGCGCCGCTGGAGGCGCTGCTGGGGCGTCGCCGGGTCGAGGAGTTGGACCTGCGCATCGGGACCGCGATCGAGCTCGTCATCGACCCCGCCCACGTCCACGTGATCCCGATCGCGTAGCGGTCGTAACGCCGTTTGCAGAACGCCCGCCGGGGAATGTGTGAGCCGACAGGCCGCGAGGCGCGGCGTCCCCAGCGGAGGAGGGTCCCATGGCAATCAGCGCGAGAAACCAGCTCCCTGGCACGGTCAAGAGCGTCGTCCTCGGCACGGTGATGGCGGAGGTCGTCGTGGACGTGGCGGGGCACGAGGTGGTCTCGGCCATCACGCGGCACGCGGTGGAGCGCCTGGACCTCAAGGCCGGCGACGAGGTCAAGGCCATCATCAAGTCCACGGAGGTCATGATAGAGAAGTGACGCATGGGCGCCCCGGCGTTAGACTCGTTGTGAACTGACGCCCATTCGGCGGCGCCCTGCGCCGTCCGTCCGAGGAAGAACGGCCAGCGCGTGAACGCCATCCCCGACAGGGTGCAGGGCCGCGTGGATTACCTGCGCCTCTCGATCACCGACCGCTGTAACCTGCGCTGCGCGTACTGCATGCCGCCAGAGGGCGTACCGGCGCGCGCCCACGGCGAGATCCTGAGCTACGAGGAGCTCGCCGCCTTCGCGCGCGTCGCCGCCGGCTGCGGCATCAGCAAGGTGCGCATCACCGGCGGCGAACCGCTCGTGCGCCACGGCTGCGCCGACCTGGTGGCGATGCTCGCCCGCACCAGCGGCATCCGCGACCTCTCGCTGACTACCAACGGCACGCTGCTCGCGCGCTTCGCCGGCGAGCTCCGCGACGCGGGCCTGAGCCGTGTCAACATCAGCCTGGACAGCCTGGACGAGGCGCGCTTCGCCGAAGTCACGCGTGGTGGCCGGCTCGGCGACGCGCTGGCCGGCCTGGATGCCGCGTTCGCGGCCGGCTTCGCGCCGGTCAAGGTGAACACCCTCCTGCTCGAGGGCGTTGAGGACGAGTTGCCGGCGTTCGTCGACCTCACGCGAGCGCGCGAGGTGCACGTGCGTTTCATCGAGTTCATGCCGCTGGACCGCCGGCTGGGCGGGAGCGGCCGCCTGGTGCCGGCGCCGCAGGTGCTGCAGCGGCTGCGCGAGCTGTACGAGCTGGTGCCGCACGAGGGGCCGCTGGGACACGGGCCGGCGCAGTACTGGCACGTGCCCGGGGCTCTCGGCACCATCGGCTTCATCGCCGGCGTCTCCGAGCACTTCTGCGAGAGCTGCAACCGCCTGCGTCTCACGGCCGACGGGCGTCTGCGCACCTGCCTGTTCTCGGGCGAGGAGACCGCCGTGCGGCCGCTCATCTCCCGCCCGGAGGAGCTGCGCGCCGCCATCCTCGCCGCGGTCTCGGGCAAGAGCTTCGACCGCTGCGCCGAGCGGCGCGCCAACGAGCGCGCCATGTCCGAGATCGGCGGCTGAGCGTGAACAGCCACCGCAGGCGGGCTGACGAGCGGTGTACCGAAGAGGCACCGCTCTGCGAGCTCAGTCACATCGACGAGCAGGGCCGCGCGCGCATGGTGGACGTGGGCGCCAAGGACGAGACCGAGCGCGTGGCGCGCGCCGAGGCGCTCGTCGTCATGGCGCCCGAGACCCTGCGGCTCATCGCCGACCGGGCCGTGGCCAAGGGCGACGTGCTGGCCACGGCCCGCCTGGCCGGCATCATGGCCGCCAAGCGCACGCACGAGCTCATCCCGCTGTGCCACCAGGTCAACCTCACCGCCGTGCACGTGGACATCACGGCCGACGAGGAGCTGCCGGGCCTGCGCGTGGTCACCGAGGCGCGCCTCCGCGGCCGCACCGGCGTGGAGATGGAGGCGCTCGTGGCGGCCTCCGTGGCGGGCCTCACGATCTACGACATGTGCAAGGCCGTGGACCGCGGCATGGAGGTGCGGACCGTGCGCCTCCTCGAGAAGAGCGGCGGCCGCAGTGGCCACTGGAATCGTCCCGACCTCAGCGAGGAGAGCTCATGAGCGTTCACGACGTCGATGGGAACGTCGTCTCCGTCAACGTCGCCGAGAGCAAGGGCGTGCGCAAGGACCCCGTCGAGTCGATCACGCTGATCGTGGAGCACGGTGTGGAGGGCGACGCGCACGCCGGCCCGTGGCACCGTCAGGTCAGCCTGCTGGCGCGCGAGAGCGTCGACAAGATGCTGGCCGCGTGTCCCACCGTGGACAACGGCGCTTTCGGCGAGAACATCACCACCGAGGGTCTCGTGCTCTACGAGCTCCCCGTCGGCGCCCGCTTCTACTGCGGCGAGTGCCTGCTCGAGGTCACGCAGATCGGCAAGGAGTGCCACGACCGCTGCGCCATCTTCCATCAGGCCGGCGACTGCGTGATGCCGCGCGAGGGCATCTTCGCGCGCGTGCTCGAAGCCGGGCGGATCTCGCCCGGCGACGGCATCGTCCTGTTCAGGAACAGCCTCATCGTGGCGGCGGTGCTCACGGTCAGCGACAAGGGGTCGCGCGGCGAGCGTGAGGACACCAGCGGCGACGCCCTTGAAGAAGGACTCACCGCGATGGGCGTGGCCTCCGTGGAGCGTGCGATCGTGCCGGACGAACAGGACGAGATCTCGGCTGCACTCAGGCGCTGGGCCGACGAGACCAACGTCAATCTCGTGCTCACGACGGGCGGCACGGGGATGACCAGCCGCGACGTGACGCCCGAGGCCACACTGGCCGTGCTCGACCGCCAGGCTCCGGGCTTCGCTGAGGCGATGCGCGCGGGCTCGCTGGCCGCCACGCCGCACGCGATGATCTCGCGCGCCGTGAGCGGTATGCGCGGGCGCACCCTGATCATCAACATGCCGGGGAGCCCGAACGCCTGCAGGGAGCAGTTCGCGATGATCGCCAAGGCGCTGCCGCACGCGGTGGAGAAGCTGCAGGACCGCGGCGGCGACTGCGCGCCCGCGCCGCGGCCCTGAGTCCGCGGCCCTTCAGGTGCCGGGCGGACGGACCGCCGTGAGGCCCAGGAAGACGCTCACGGCGGCGTCGGCCTCGTCCACGTCCCGCCATCGTCCCGCCGCCAGGCGCTCGCCCACGCTCTGACGCGTGACCCCCAGCCTCCGCGCCACCGCCTGCTGATGTCCCAGCTCGCGGTAGGCGGCGACCGCCTCCCACTGTTTGTCGCTGCGCGCGCGCAGGATCGGGTCGACCAGGCGGCACAGCGCCCCCAGCAGCACGTCCCCGGCCTCGCCGGTGCCGAGATAGCGCGTGAGTCCGCCTTCGCGGACGACGAGCTGCAGAGCGCGACGGGCCAAGGCGTGCGCGTCGCGTCCGTCACCGATCTCGGCGCCGAGCTCCACGACGCCCACGCCCACGCCGGCCCGCACCACGTGCGGCGCCAGGCCCTCGCGCAGCAGGCTGAGGCAGAGCGGCGCCTGCGACGGGTCGGCCAGCGCCCCGTCGAAACGGTCGGGCGCGGCCGCCGAGAACGGCTCCCACAAGGCCGCATGGAGTGTGCGGTTGACGGAGTCGAGGGCGGCTCTCAGAGTGGGGAGGTCCGGCGAGGATTCCGCCACGCCCGTCACGTCGGCGTCGATCGTGGCGACGACTCTGCTCTCGCGGCGTGTGTCGATGGGCATGCTGCAACCTACGCCGCTCCGCCTGCGTCTCCTCCCGCGGAGCGCGCGCCCGGCGGAGGGGCTCGAGAATACGGTCTAATCCCGTCCGTTGTAGTGGAAATGGCGCGAAGGCAGAAGGTGGGCTACACTAGGCTTCGCCTCGTCATACAACCGGGGGTATCCGCGTGAACAAGAGATCCCGAACTCGCCTCCTCATCGCCACGGGTGTCATCGTCGCCGTGTTCGTGGTCGGTATCGTGTTCCTCGTCCAGAAGCAGGGCGCGTACTACAGGCAGGTCTCAGACCTGACCACGGGGCAGTACGACGGCAAGAACGTGAAGGTCGGTGGCCGCGTCATCGACGGTACGATCAACCGCGACGACAGCGGCGTCCACTTCGAGATCCTGGACCTCACCGGGAAGACCGACACGATCCAGGTCACGTACAGCGGGCAGATGCCGAACACCTTCGAGAGCGGCGTCGACGTGGTGGTCATCGGTACCTACGCGTCCAACGTGCTCACGGCCGACCAGTTGCAGACCAAGTGCCCGAGCAAGTACGAGGGGTCGGCTTCGCCGGCGCCCGCCGCCCAGACGCAGTGAGCCCGCGCCTGTGATGACCCTCGGGAACATCTCCCTGACCCTGGCGCTCGTCCTGTCTGTGGCGAGCGTTCTCTTCCTCGCCCTCGGCATGCGCTGGGACCGGGCGGACTACCTCCGCAACGGCTACTACGCCGTGTATGGGTTCTTCCTGGCCACGGTGATCGCCTCCGCCGTGCTGCTGCAGGCGTTCCTCAAGAAGGACTTCAGCTTCGGCTACGTGGCCGAGAACTCCGACGCCTCCCTGTCGGTGTTCTACCGCATCGCCGGGTTCTGGGCCGGCCAGCAGGGATCGTTCCTGCTCTGGCTCCTGCTCATCGCCATCGTCACGGTCGTCATCGCGCTCCTCGACCTCCCCAAGCTCCAGCGGCTCACCGCCGGCGCCGTCATGGTGCTGTGCCTCACCGGGGCCGTGTTCGCCGCCCTCATGGTGCTGAACAAGGGCTCCAACCCGTTCGAGCCGGCTGCGGCGGGCATGATGCCGTTCGGCCTCAACCCGCTCCTGCTGCATCCGGGCATGGTGCTGCACCCGCCGGCGCTGTTCATCGGCTATGTCGGCCTGTCGGTGCCGTTCGCCTTCGCCATCTCCGCCCTGCTGCTCGGGCGCGCCGACAGGATGTGGGTGAACCTCTCTCAGAAGTGGGCGGTGTTCGGCTGGCTGTTCCTCTCGCTGGGCATCGGCCTCGGCGCGTGGTGGGCCTACGTGGTCCTCAGCTTCGGCGGCTACTGGGCGTGGGATCCCGTTGAGAACACCTCTCTCGTGCCGTGGCTCACGGCCACCGCCCTGCTCCACGCGATGACGCTCTACAAGTCGCGCGGCATCTTCAAGCACTGGGCCCTGGGCCTCGCCATCGCCACCTTCTGGTTCACGATCCTCGCCACGTGGACCACGCGCACCGGCCTCATCCAGTCGGTGCACGCCTTCGAGCGCAACCCGCTGCTGGTGTGGATCCTCTCGGGCTTCCTCGTGGTCACAGCCGCCGCCGCCGTCGGGCTCATGGCGTGGCGCTGGCGCCGCTTCTCCAGTCACGACCAGTTCGATTCCATCGTGTCGCGTGACTTCATGTACTACCTCACGAACCTGCTGCTCACCCTGTTCGCCGTGGCTGTTGCGTTCGGCACCGTGGTGGTCCCGCTGACCATGGAGAAGACCGTCGGGGCGAGTACCTACGACATGATCGCCCAGCCGCTCGGCGTCGTGGTGCTTCTGCTCATCGCCGTCTGCCCGCTGCTGGCGTGGCGCAAGACGGAGGGCGCCGAGTTGCGCAAGACGCTCATCCTGCCGCTCGTCACCATGCTGCTCTCCATCCCGCTGTGGCTGTATCTGGGCTTCCAGAGCAACGTGTGGGGCTTCATCGGCTTCCTGGTCTGCGGCTTCGCCGTGGGCGCGGTGATCCAGTTCGTGCTGCGCTCGGCGCGGCGCGCGGCCGGACCCGGCAGGAGCCTGTGGTCCGGCATGGGCCGCGCCTTCACCGGCAGTCGCACCCGCACCGCCGCGTACATCGTGCACTTCGGCATGATCCTCGTGGTGGCCGGCCTGCTCGGCTCCTCCCTGTACAAGCAGGAGGAGACCGCCATGGTCAAGGTCAAGAAGGGCGAGACGGCCACGATCGGCGACTACACCCTCACCTACGTCGAGATGACCGGAGGCACGGGGCCGCAGAGCTCGACGCGCGCCAACGCCGTCTTCGAGGTGTCCAGGGGCGGCCGGTCGGTCGGGACGGTGGCCCCGCACACCGAGATCTATCCGGTGAGCGGGGCGGCCGTGCGCGCCGTCATCCTGGGCGGCCCGCGCGAAGACCTCTTCGTCGTCACCGATGAGCCATTCGACAGCAGCTCCGAGACCCTTGCGCTGCGCATGGTCGTGTTCCCGCTGATCCAATGGGTGTGGATCGGCTCCATCCTGCTGTGCGTGGGCGCCGTCGTCTCACTGTGGCCGAAGGCTCGCCGTCAGGAGCAGGAGGCCCGCGAGGCGGCGCCGGCCGACGAGGACGGCGAGCTCGGCGAGGCGTCGGCCTGACGGGAGAGCCTGTGCCGCTCGAGATCGAGGTCGAGGGTCTGCGCAAGACGTTCGGTCGCCGCGAGGTGCTGAAGGGCATCTCCTTCAGCGTCGAGCGCGGCGGCTTTCTCAGCATCTTCGGCCCCAACGGCGCCGGTAAGACCACCACGCTGCGCGTGCTGGCAACGCTGCTCACGGCCACGGCCGGCACCGTCAAAGTGGCGGGTCACGACGTGCGCCAGGACCCCATGCCCGTCCGTTCGGCCATCGGCCTCATCTCGCACACGCCCATGCTGTACCCCGACCTCACCGCCGACGAGAACCTGCGTTTCTACGCCGACATGTACGGCCTTACCGATCGCGAGGAGCGCATCAGCGACCTGCTCGAGCGTCTGGAGCTCAGCCACCGGCGCCACGACGTGGTGCGCACCTACAGCAAGGGCATGCGTCAGCGGCTCGCCATCGCGCGCGCAGTCCTTCACAGGCCGCGCGTCCTGCTTCTGGACGAGCCGCACTCCGGCCTCGACCCCCGCGCCGTGGACATCTTCGACGGCCTGCTGGGCGAGATCCGCGACGAGCACACCTTCGTCATGGTGACCCACAACATCGCCAAGGGTCTTGAGTGGGGCACCCACCTGATGATCATCGAGAACGGCCGCATCGCCTACGAGCATGCGGCCGGCGTCGACCACGACGCTTTCAGCGCCGTGTACCGCGAGCACGTGCACGACGGGAGCGTGGTTTGACGGCGCGCCGCCAGTTCATGGCCATCATCCGCAAGGACCTCATCCGCGAGCTCCGTACTCGCGAGATGATCATCAGCATGATCCTCTTCGTGCTGCTGGCGATGGTCATCTTCCACTACGCCTTCAGCGTCAAGGAGGGCGCCGACCTCACCTTCTTCACCGGCGGCATGCTGTGGGTCACGTTCATCTTCGCCATGCTGCTGGGACTGAACCGCTCGTTCGCGCAGGAGAAGGACGAGCGCTGCCTGGACGGCCTGCTGCTGTGCCCGGTCGACCGCGTGACGATCTTCCTCGCCAAGACCGCGGGCAACCTCATCTTCCTGCTCATCATCCAGGTCGTCGCCGTGCCCGTCTTCACGCTGTTCTTCGTCGACCGCAGCTACGCGGGCGACATCCCTGCAGTTCCTCGTGGTGCTGCTGCTCGCCGACGTGGGCATCTGCGCCCTGGGCACGCTGCTCGCCACCATCTCCATGAACACGCGCTCGCGCGACCTGCTGCTGCCCATCATCTTCCTGCCGCTGATCGTGCCGGTGCTCATCGCGGCCACCGGCGCGACCACCCTGATCTTCGCGGAAGGGGCGAGCTTCGGCAGCCTCCTCGCCCGCGTTCTGTTCCTGTTAGGCTTTGACGCCGTCTTCCTCGTGGCGGCGTACGGCACCTACGATTTCGCGATAGGAGAATGAGTGTGAAGAAGCTCCTCAGCGCACCATCGCTGTTCATCGGGGCCGGCATCTTCCTCATCGTCGGCATCCTGCTCGGGTTCTGGTGGGCGCCCGTCGATTCGTCGTCCATGGGCTTCACCCAGAAGATCTTCTACTACCACGCACCGATCGCCGAGACGTCGCTGGTGGCCTTCGGCATCGCCTTCGTGGCGGCCATCATGTACCTGCGCACGCAGGACCTGAAGTGGGACCGCCTCGGCTACGTGTGCGTGCGCCTCGGCCTGCTCTTCGCCGTGCTGGTGATGATCACCGGCATGATCTGGGGGAAGGCGTCATGGGGCACGTGGTGGGCGTGGGAGCCGCGCCTCACCACCTTCCTGCTGGTGTGCTTCCTGTACGTGGCCTACTGGGTGCTGCGCTCCGTCGTGGAGGAGGAGCAGCGCCGCGCCACCTACGCGGCGGTGTTCGCCATCATCGCGTTCATCGACGTGCCCATCACCTTCTTCGCGACGCGCTTCCTTCCCGAGGGTCTGCACCCGGTCGTGATCACGACGGGTGACACCGGCATGGAAGGCAGCATGTTCGCGAGCTTCTTCATCAGCATGATCGGCATGACCCTGCTCCTGGTCGCGCTCATCCGCAGCGAGCTCCACGTGGAGACGCTCAAGGACCGCGTGGCCGACCTCAAGCACTCGATCGGAGGCTGATCCGATGTCCATCGAAGAAGCGGCCCGGTACGTCGCCGCGGCCTACGCCGTCATCCTTGCCGTGCTCATCCTGTACTTCATCATCAGCGCCCGGCGCATGAGCCGGCTCGCACGCGACGTCGACATCCTCGAACGCGAGGTCGAGCGCCGGCAGGGCGTCGGGTCGCCGGAGGCCTGACCCGCCGGCGGCACCGGCGCACCCCGACGCCTGACTCATGGAGCACGTCTCCATCATCCTCCTGTGGATCGCGTACCTGCTCTACGCGGGTGCGTTCGCGATCTTCGTGGTGCAGTTCCTGACCAAGAGCCCGACGCTCACCCGTATCGGGCTCTGGGTGGCCGCCACGGGCCTGGTCTTCCAGACGGTGGCCATCATCCTGCGCGGTTTCAGCGCCGGGCACGTACCTTTCGTCGGCGCCTACGAGTCGCTGGTGCTGGTGTCCTGGGCGGTGGTCCTCGTGTGGCACGTCCTGGAGTCGTTCACCAAGATGCGCGCCGTCGGCCTGTTCGTGTTGCCGGTGGTGCTCGTGCTGCTCACCGCGGCCCTCATCGAGTACGACGCCCCGGTCGGACTCACGCCGGCGTTGCGCAGCGACATCGTCGTGCTCCACGTGGTCGTCATGCTCACCGCCATCGGCTGCCTGTACGTGGCCGGCGGCGCCGCGACCCTGTACCTCATCGAGGAGTCGCTGCTGCGGCGGCACCGCGCCGACGGCGTGCTGGGCCGCCTGCCGTCACTCGGGACGCTGGAGAAGCTGGTCTATCACGCCACGCTGGTCGGGCTCCCGTTCCTCACCGCCGGCATGCTGGCCGGCATCATCCGTGCCGAGACCTTCAATGTCCCGCAGTGGTGGCTGGACCCCATGGTGCTGCTCGCCATCTTCGCCTGGGCGCTGTACGCGGCGCTGCTGTGGGGACGCGTGCGCGCCGACTGGGTCGGCAGTCGCATCGCCTGGCTCGCCGTCAGCGGCCTCGTGGTGCTGCTCGTCATCCGTTTCGCCGCCGTCCCGTTCTGGACGGGCTTCCACACCTACGGGGGTTGAGCGCGTGCTCGTGGTCGTCACCGGCATCTCGCACAAGACCGCCTCGCTCGACCTGAGGGAGCGACTGGCGCTGGACGAGCAGAACGCCCTGCGCGTCGCTCAGGAGTTGCTCGAGAGCGGCGTGGCCTGCGAGGCGGTGTCGCTCAGCACGTGCAACCGCACCGAGCTGTACACGTACGCGCACGACTCGCTGGCGGCGCGCCACGCCTGCGTCGGCGCCCTGGCGCGCCACGCCGGCGTGGCCGACGCCGACCTCGAGTCGAGCCTGTACAGCTACTCGGGCGATGGCGCCATCTCCCATCTGTTCCGCGTGACCTCGAGCCTCGACTCCATGGTGGTCGGTGAGGCGCAGATCGTGGCGCAGATGAAGGCGGCGTACCAGCTGGCGTGCGAGGGCGGTTGCACCAGCGTGGTCTTCAACCGCCTGTTCCGGCACGCGCTCGAAGTCGGCAAGCGCGTGCGCACCGAGACCTCCATCGGCGAGCGCCCGGTGAGCGTCAGCTCCGCGGCCGTCGAGCTCGCCCTGCAGGTGTTCGGCAAGCTCAAGGACCATACGGTGCTCATCGTCGGTGCCGGAGAGACCAGTGAGCTCACCGCCACGCACCTGAAGGCGCACGGCGTCGCGCGCATCCTGGTCACCAATCGCACGCTCGAGACATCGGAGAAGCTGGCGCACAACGTGGGCGGGATCGCGGTGCCGTGGCCCGATCTCGAGCAGCACCTGGCCGCGGCCGACATCGTCGTCAGCTCCACCGCGGCGCCCCACTACGTGATCACCCGCGACACGGTGGAACGGGCTCTCAAGCACCGCCGCAAGCGGCCCATCTTCTTCATCGACATCGCCGTGCCGCGCGACCTGGACCCCGAGATCAACCGCATCAGGAACGCCTACCTGTACGACATCGACGACCTGCAGCACGTGGTGGAGCACAACCGCCACGAGCGGGAGAGAGACGCGCAGCACGCCGAGCGGATCGTCGGGGAGGAGCTCCACAACGTGGACGACTGGCTCCGCAGCCTCGAGGTCGTGCCGACCATCGCCACGCTCCGGGAGGCCGTCGAGAGCATCCGCAGGAGCGAGCTCGAGCGCCTGGGGAGCAAGCTCTCGAGTCTCACGGACGAGCAGCGCGCCCAGGTGGAGATGCTCACGACGAGCATCGTCAACAAGATCCTGCACATGCCGACCGTCAAGATGAAGGAGGCCGCGGGCGGCGACTCCTGCTACTTGTACGTGGATGCCGTGCGTACCCTCTTCGACCTCGGGGACGGGTCGGGGGAGGAGGAGCCGGCGCCGGCCGCGGCGGCCGGTGCGGAGCGCGCGTCCGCGGCCTCCTGCCCGGCGGCCGAGCGGCCGTCCGAGCCGCGCGAGCCGGCCGCCCCGGATCTGACCGCCGCGGAAGGGCAGGAGGCCCTCCTCGAGCCTGATCCGGAACCGGCCGGCGCCACGGTGCACAGGCTGCGTGAGACCGGGACGGGCGTATGAGCGATGTCGTCAGGATAGGTTCGCGAGGCAGCAGGCTCGCGCTCATCCAGAGCGAGTGGGTCCGCGACGAGCTGGTGCGCCTGCACCCGGACCTGCAGGTGGAGATCGTGGTCATCCAGACCAAGGGCGACAGGCTGCTCGACGCACCGCTCGCCAAGTTGGGCGACAAGGGGCTGTTCACGAAGGAGCTGGAGGCGGCGATGCTCGACGGCCGCACCGACCTCGCCGTGCACTCGGCCAAGGACATGCCGACGTCGGTGCCGGACGGCCTCGCCATCGTGGCCTTCACGGCGCGAGAGGACGTGCACGACGTGTTCGTCCCCGGGCCGGGCGCGCGCCCGCACGACATCGGCGCCCTTCCGCAGTGTGCGGTCATAGGGTCGTCGAGCCTGCGCCGTCGCTCGCAGCTGCTGGCGCTGCGCCCCGACCTGCGGCTCGTCGACATCCGCGGCAACGTGCAGACGCGGCTGCGCAAGCTGGAGGAGCAGGGCATGGCCGGGACCGTGCTCGCGGCCGCCGGCCTCGCGCGCCTCGGGCAGCCGGGACTGGCGGCGTTCGCCTTCTCCTTCGAGCAGATGCTCCCCGCCGTCGGGCAGGGTTCGCTCGCCATCGAGGCGCGTACCGGCGACACGCGTGTGGAGGCGCTTGTCACGCCGTTGGTGCACGAGCCGACCAGCCTGGCGGTGCGGGCGGAGCGCGCCCTGATGCACCGCCTGGAGGGTGGCTGCCAGGTGCCCATCGCCGCACATGCCCGCGTCTCCCGCGTGCCCGACGACGTCGCCTCACTGCAGCTCAGCCTGCGCGCCTTCGCCGGCTCGCTCGACGGGAGCGCCGCGGTGCGCGGCGAGTTGGTCGGCCCTGCGCAGGCCCCGGAGGGGCTGGGCATCGCCTTGGCCGAGGACCTGCTCGGGCGGGGCGCCGACCGTATCCTGGCCTCGGTCCGCGGCTGACGACCCGTGCACGTCGACCGGCCGCTCGGCGGCAAGACCGTGGTCGTCACGCGGCCGGCCGAGCAGGCCGCTTCTCTGGCGGAGCCTCTGGAGCGCCTCGGCGCGCGTGTGTTGCTGGCGCCGACCATCCGCATCGTACCCAGACCCTGGGACGACGAGGTCGCGGCCGCGGTCGAGGGACTCGCCTCCTACGGGCTGGTGGTCTTCACCAGCAGGAACGGCGTGGACAGCTTCCTCGACCACCTCGAGACGGCCGGGCGGAGGCCCGAGTCCGGGCCGGTGCCGGGCTCCATGACGCCGCGGCCGCTCGCCCCCGGCGTGCTGGTCGCTGCCGTCGGCTCGGCTACAGCCTCAGCTCTGGAAGAGCGCGGCGTGGCCGTCGATCTGGTGCCGGACGAGTTCATCGCGGAGGGCCTCGTGTCCACACTCGAGCAGGAGGGCATCGTGCCGGCTGGGACGAGGGTCCTGCTGCCCACGGCGCGGCGCGCGCGGCCGGTGCTCCCCGACGCGCTGCGCGCCCGGGGCGCGCAGGTGGACGTGCTGGCCGTCTACGACACCGTCGCGGCCGAGACCCTCGCGCTGCCGCCGGCCGAGCTTGCGGCCGCCGACTTCATCACGTTCACCTCCGCCAGCACCGCCGAGGAGCTCGCCGCTCTCGTGGGCGCGGCCCTCGCGGCGGGGGGCGCGCCGGCCGGCTCCCAGGCGCTCGCGGAGCTTCTCGTCGGCGTGCGCGTGTGCTCCATCGGACCGGCGACCAGCGCCGCTCTCGGTGCACTCGGCCTGCATGTCGCGGTGGAGGCGTCGGAGCACACCGCCGCCGGCCTCGTGGCGGCGATCGCCGGCGCCGCGCAGCGGTCCGCCTGATCCTTTGCCACGCGGGTCGCGTGTATACCGTCCAGGCTACGCATGCCGGCGGTGCGCCGGTGTCCCGGGCGCCCGCTACGACGTTGCGCCTCCGGGCGCAACGTCGTAGGTTGCCGTCATGGCCCGGCTGATCTGCTTCGCCAGCGACTATGGCCACGCCGACGACTTCGCCGGCGTGTGCCGCGGCGTGATCGCGCGTCTCGCGCCCGGCGTGCGCGTCATCGACGTCACGCACGGCCTGCCGCAGCGCGACGTGATGGCCGGCGCGCTCATCCTGCGCAACTCGCTGCCGTACATGCCGGAGCGGGCCGTGCATCTCACGGTCGTCGATCCGGGAGTGGGCGGCCCGCGCCGGGCGGTCGCCCTTCGCAGCCGCGGCGACCGCCTCTTCGTGGGTCCGGACAACGGCCTCATGATGCTCGCCGTCGCGCGTGACGGCGGCGTGATCGAGGCCGTCGAGCTCACCAATGACGAGCTCTGGCTGTCCCCGCTCTCGGCCACCTTCCACGGCCGCGACATCTTCGCGCCGGTCGCCGCCCGGCTGGCCGACGGGCTGCCGCTCGAGGCGGCCGGCACGGCGGTCGACCCTGCCGGGCTGGTCCCGCTCGAGCTTCCCCAGGTGCGCCGTCACCGCGACGGACTCACGGCGACGGCGCTGCTCGTGGACCGCTTCGGCAACGTCACACTCAACCTGCGCGCCCGTCAGCTCGAGGAGGCCAGGCTTGGCGACGACGTGGAGCTGCTCTGCGGGGGCGAGCGCTTTCTGGCGCGCGTGGCGCGCACGTTCTCGTCGGTGCGGCCCAGCGACATCGTCGTGCTCGTGGACAGCTACGGGCAGGCGGCGATCGCCGTCAACGCCGGCTCGGCGGTCGAAGTCCTGGGCCTGGAGCCCGGCGACGAGGTCCGCCTGCGGCGCCTCGGGTAGCCTGCCGAAGGAGCAGCGCGCGGAGCTCCTACGCTCACCGCGCGCCCGGTGTTGCGCCGCTCGCCGGGATTCGCTATAGTCCTCTTTCGCGCGTCCGAAGGGGCGCGCGTTCCGTCAGCGAGACCGAGAGAGCACATGAAGACGTACGTCGCCAAACCGTCCACCATCGAGAAGAAGTGGTACATCGTCGACGCCAAGGGCCAGACGCTTGGCCGGCTCTCCACCGTCGTCGCCGATTGCCTGCGCGGCAAGCGCAAGCCCATCTACACGCCGAACATCGACACGGGTGATTTCGTCGTCGTCATCAACGCCGACCAGATCGTCGTGACGGGCCGCAAGCCCGAGCAGAAGATGTACTACCACCACTCCGGCTACCCCGGCGGGCTCAAGGCAGAGTCCTACGCCAAGCTGCTGGCGCGCCGTCCGGAGGAGATCGTACGCCATGCCGTGCGCGGCATGCTGCCCCACAACAAGCTGGGCCGCGCCCAGCTCCGCAAGCTCAAGATCTACGCGGGCGCGGAGCATCCTCACGAGGCGCAGATGCCCGTTCCGCTGGAGATCAAGGAGTAGGCGTGGCTGATGCAGTGACTTACCGCGCGACCGGCAAGCGCAAGACCAGCGTCGCTCGCGTGACGCTCATCCCCGGCGTCGGCAAGGTCGCCGTCAACGGCCGCGAGATAGACGCGTACTTCGGCCGCAAGGTCCTCGAGACCATCGCCCTCATGCCGTTCGACACCACGCGCACGCAGGGCCGCTTCGACGTCAAGGCCAACGTGTACGGCGGCGGCATCTCCAGCCAGGCCGGCGCCGTGCGTCACGGCATCGCCCGCGCCCTTTGCGAGGCCGACGAGAACCTGCGCACGCCGCTCAAGCGCGCCGGTTTCCTCACCCGCGACGACCGTCAGGTCGAGCGCAAGAAGGCGGGCTTCCACAAGGCGCGCAAGAAGCCGCAGTTCAGCAAGCGCTGACGCACCCCGGGCACTCACCGCTACATCAGCGAGCTCCGACGGGCCGCCGCGAGGCGGCCCGTCCGCGTACGGGGTCCCGCGTCCTTGTCGGGATCGCCCGGGTGCCAGCGTGGCCGCGTGCGGCCGGCGGGCGGCTCACGACGAGGCGCCCGGTCGCGGAGGTTGACCGGCATCAAGGGGATGGCGCGCGCGAGCCGGTACAGTCGAGCTGTGCGGTTCGTCACCAGACACCTCCTGCTCGCCGTCGGCTGGACGGCCCTCGGCTTGGCGGCGGTCGGCATCGTCGTCCCAGTGCTGCCGACCGTGCCGTTCCTCCTGCTGGCTGCGGCCTGCTTTCTCAGAAGCTCCGAGCGGCTGCACCGCTGGCTGGTCACGCACCCGCTGTTCGGCCGCCACATCGCCGACTACCTGGCCGGGCGGGGTCTGCGGGTGCGTGCCAAGGTGACAGCGCTGGCGATGCTGTGGGCGAGCATCCTGCTCAGCGTCATCCTGGTCGTGCCGCTGCTGTGGGCCGACGCCGTGATGCTGGCGCTCGCGGCGGCCGTGAGCGTGTACATCCTCCGGCTGCCCACGTGCCCGCCCGGCCCGCCGTCGGGCGGGTCGTGCCGTAGCGGCTGACTCTGGCGGCTGCTCGTCTTGAGGCGGCGCCGTGGACGCTGGGCGCCGCCGCAGCCGGCCGCACCCGGCGCCGCCGCGCAGCTCGTGCTCGCGGCGCGGGGCGGCAGGTGGCATACTGCCGCCTACGCCGCACGGCCTCACAGGAAAGGTGGGGATGGGTACGACCGAGACAGCTTGCGCGGGATCGGGCGCACGCCCGCGCGTGATCCTGCGCGCCTGCCCGTCGTACGACGTGGCGCGCATCAGGCGCATCGTCCGCGAGGGCATGGAGGAGCTCGGGCTGCGGCCTGAGGGGCGTACGCTGGTCAAGCCCAACCTCGTGGCCAGCGGCCGCCTGTTCACGCACTCGCACACGCGGGCGGAGTTCTTCGAGGGCGTCATCCTGGCGCTGCAGGACAGGGCCGACGGCCGTCGGAGCGGGCTGGCGGTCGGGGAGAGGAGCGGCGTCACCATCCCGACGCGGTTCTCCTACGCCGGCTCGGGGTTCGACCGCGTCATCCGGAAGACGGGCATCCGCCGGTTCTGCTTCGACGAGGAGCAGCAGGTCGAGGTGCCGCTCCGTCACGAGGGCCGGCTGCGCGACTCCGTGTTCGTCCCGCGCTCCGTCGCGGCCACCGACTTCCTCGTCAACTGCCCCAAGTTCAAGGCGCACCCCTGGACCACCGTGACCTTCTCGATGAAGAACTTCATCGGCATCCAGGACGACCGGCACCGCCTGATCGACCACGACCACCACCTGAACGCCAAGGTGGCGGACCTCCAGCACGTGATCCAGCCGCGCTTCATCGCCATGGACGCCATCGTCGCGGGGCAGGGCCCCATGCTCACGCCGGAGCCCTTCGACCTTGGCCTGGTGATCATGGGCGACAACCAGCCGGCCTTCGACGCGGTGTGCTGCGCCGTGATCGGTGTGGACCCGCACAGCGTTGAGCACATCCGGGTCGCGCACGCACAGGGCTTCGGCCCGATCGACCTCGGCGACATCGTCGTCAGCGGTGACGTGACCGTGGACGAGGCGCGGCGCCGGGCGCGGGGCTTCAAGGTCGGACTCGTCCGCGTGGAGGAGTGGTTCGAGGGTACGAGCGTCTCCTGCTACGCAGGACCGCCGACCGCGGACGGTACCCACGACTACTGCTGGGGCGGGTGCCCGGGGACGCTGCTCGAGGCGTACTCGGTGCTGCGGCGCTTCGACGCGGAGACCGACCGCAAGATGCCGAAGCTGCACATCGTGTTCGGCGACTACCGCGGCGAGATCCCGGCACGGCGCGGGGAGAAGGTCGTGTTCGTCGGCGGCTGCACCACGTGGAAGGGCAGGATCGGCGGCCGCGAGGTGGCCGTGGACAAGCTGCCCGTCGCCCGCGCGCTCACCGACCCGCACCACGCCCGGCACCAGGACATCTACGCCAAGATGCTGGCCGTGACGTACCGTCTGCTCAAGGCCAGGGGGGCGGACCACGTGCGCCTCCCCGGCTGCCCGATCAGCGTCGCGGAGCAGGTCCTCATGCTGTGTCACCTGAGCGGTGCGAAGAACCCGTACTTCGACCCGCGGATCGTGATGGGGTTCAACCGCGGCTACCTCGGCTGGCGGCTGGCGGCCCTGCGGCGCGGAAGGTACCAGGAGCCGGCGCGGGTTTGAGCCGGCGGCGAGCGCCCGGCCGTCGGTGCTAGGATGCGTCAGTCGACCGCGAGGAGTCCCGATGGCCCGGTATCGCAATCCCGCGCGCCCGCCGCGCAACACCGCCCCCCTGTGGAAGAAGCTCTCGGTGGTGCTGGCGGCCCCGGTGGCGGTCGTCGTCGTCGTCACGCTGCTGCACGCCAACGAGTGGAACTTCTTCCTCTTCCTGTTCGTCGTCATCGTCGTGGCGGCGGTCGCGGTGTGGGTCATGGCCAAGCTGCTCGGCGTGCACCTGAGCCTGCGCAGCTGGGACTGATGCACGGAAGAGCAGTAGAGCGGCTCTCGCGCCGTCAGGCGCAGAGAGAGACGGACTAGCGAAGTGGGCGCCTACTTCGGTACCGACGGCATCCGCGGCGTCGCCGGCGAACTGCTGACCGCGGAGCTCGCCGTGCAGGTCGGCAGAGCGGCGGCCGTTGTGCTGGCGCAGAAGGCCGGCCCGCACCCGCTGTTCGTGATCGGGCGCGACACGCGGCTCAGCGGCCCGATGCTGGAGGCGGCGCTCACTGCCGGTCTCACCAGCGGGGGCGCCCGCGTGGAGGTCGCCGGCGTCATGCCGACGCCCGCCCTCGCCGCGCTCGTGCTCAAGCACGGCGCCGCCGCGGGTGTCGTGGTCAGCGCCTCCCACAACCCCTTCCGCGACAACGGCATCAAGCTCTTCTCCTCGGCCGGGCTCAAGCTCAGCGACGAGGAGGAGGCCGAGATAGAGGCGCACATCGCCCACCACGATCTGCAGTCGCTGGCCGGTGCCGACTTCGGCAGCGCCGAGCGGCTCGACGGCGTGGTGGAGGCGTACACCCTCGACCTGGCGCGGCGCATACCGCTGGACCTGCGCGGCATGAGGGTCGCCGTCGACTGCGCCAACGGTGCGATGTACCGCGCGGCGCCGCTGGCCCTGGTCGAGTCCGGCGCCGACGCCACCGTCATGTTCTCCGACCCGGACGGCGTGAACATCAACGCCGGCTGCGGCAGCACCCACATCGGCGCGTTGCAGCAGGCGGTGCGCGCCGGCGGGTTCGACCTGGGCCTCGCCTTCGACGGCGACGGCGATCGCGTGCTCGCCGTCGACGCCTCCGGCGAGCTGGTGGACGGCGACTTCATCATCGCGATACTAGCGAAACACCTGAAAGGCCGTGGGCTCCTTCGCGGCGACACCGTCGTGACGACGGTGATGACCAACCTCGGCTTCCACCAGGCCATGGCGCGCGAGGGCATCCAGGTGGTGGTGACCGACGTCGGCGACCGCTATGTCATAGCTGAGATGCTCAAGGGGGACTACCTGCTCGGCGGGGAGCAGTCCGGCCACATCATCAACCGCGACCTGAGCACGACGGGGGACGGTCTGGCGACGGCCCTGCTGCTGCTCCAGGCGCTGGGCCAGATGGACGTGCCTCTCGCCGAGGCGGCCACAGTGATGCGGCGCCTGCCGCAGAAGCTGGTCAACGTGCGCGTGCGCGACCGCGACGAGCTCGCAGGCGCGGCCGAGGTGTGGGCGGCGGTGGACGCCGAGAGCCAGCGTCTGGGCGGCGGCGGCCGTGTGCTGGTGCGCACCTCCGGCACGGAGCCGCTGGTGCGCGTGATGGCCGAGGGGCCGACGGTGGAAGACGTGGACGGGGCCTGCGAGCGCATCGTCGCGGTCGTGCAGGAGCATCTGACCTGAGGGACGGCGGGCCCGGTCGTCCCCGCGGAAGGACTACGAAGGCCTGGGCTGAGTCCGGGCGCGGCGGGCGGCCCTTGCTCAGTCGGGGACGGCGACGAGCGTGACATCGGTGCGGGAGAAGTCGTTGCCGACCGCCATCAGTGGTGCCCCCGCCTGCATCGCCTGCGCGTAGGAACAGCAGTCCACGATGTTCAGCCCCGCGGGGCGCCGGCCCTTGCCCCAACGCTCCAGGCCTCCGCGGCGAACACCGCCAGCTCGTGCGTGAGTGAGACGACCTCGATGCCGAACGCATCCAGCAGCAGTCCAAACTCCGCCTGGCCGGCAGGGCCCAGCCGGGCGAGGCTGACGATCGTGCCCTCCAGCAGACAGGCCGCAGAGGCCCGCACTCGCTCCGGTTCTCTAGAATCCATGGAAGTCGACATCGAGCTCGGTCTCGTGTCCGGCGGACGACGCGGGGAGGACCCGAGCAGCGCGACGGGGTACACTACTCCCGACATACGCAGACCGGCGGAGCGGACTCCCAAGTCAGCAACCCAGCGCCTGGCCCGCGTGGTCGCGCCCCTCCGGGGCGCCGCACGCGGGTGACGAGGTGGAGGTTCATCGAAAGACTCGGCGGATGCCTCCCGGCCCGGCACGGTCGTGATCGAGTCGCCAAAACCCGCCGGCGACGGCGGAACAAACCGGCTCGAAGGTGCCGTCCGCAGCCCTGCCCATCTGCGCCCACACCCCGCGAGGGAGGGAGCGCCATGTGCGGCATCGTTGGCTACGTCGGCTATCGCGACGGCAAGCCGATCATCCTCGACGGCCTCAGACGCCTGGAGTACCGCGGCTACGACTCCGCCGGACTCGTGCTGCTGGAGGACGGCTGTCTGCAGACCGTGCGCGCCGTCGGCAACCTCGACGCGCTCTTCGAGGCGGCGGGGCCGGACGGCTCCACCGCCACCACGGCCCTCGGGCACACGCGCTGGGCCACGCACGGGCGCCCTTCCGAGGAGAACGCCCACCCGCACGACGACTGCAGCCGCCGCGTGAGCATCGTGCTCAACGGCATCGTCGAGAACTACAAGGCGCTGCGCGCCCGCCTGACGGAGCGCGGCCACACCTTCACCAGCGAGACCGACGCCGAGGTCGTGGCGCACCTCATCGAGGAGCACCTCGACGGCAGGGGCGAGAACGACGCGGCCAGCCTGACGGCGGCGGTCCGCGGCGCCCTCACCGAGCTGGAGGGCCACTACGCGTTCTGTGCCGTGTCCGCCGACGAGCCGGACGTCATCGTGGGCACGCGCTACGAGACGCCGCTCGTGGTCGGTGTGGGCGACGGCGAGATGTTCTTCGCCTCGGCCATCCCGGCGTTCCTTTCGCACACGCGCCGCGTCGTCGTGCTGGAGGACGGCGACGTCGTGACCCTGCGCGCCGAGGGCGCGCAGTACCTCGACGTCGCCGGTCGCACGGTCGTGCGCGAGGAGTGGGACTTCCCCGGCGACGAGGACGCGGCCGAGAAGGGCGGCTACGAGACGTTCATGCTCAAGGAGATCCACGAGCAGCCGGCCGCCCTGCGCGACACCCTCGCCGGGCGTCTGCGCGAGGACGGCACCGTGGACATCTCCGAGACGGGGATGGGCGACGAGTTCCTGCGCCGCCTGCGGCGCATCTTCATCGTCGCCTGCGGCACCTCGTTCCACGCGGGCCTCATCGCGGCGTACGCCATAGAGCAGCTGGCGCGCGTGCCGGTGCAGATCGACGTGGCCAGCGAGTTCCGCTACCGCCGACCGGTGTTCGACCCCGACACGCTGGTCATCGGCATCACCCAGTCGGGCGAGACGGCCGACACCATCGCGGCGATGCGGCTGGCGCGCGAGGCCGGCTCGCCGGTGCTGGCGCTCACCAACATCCACGGCAGCCAGGCCACGCGCGACGCCGACTACGTCCTGTTCACGCGGGCGGGCCTGGAGATCGGGGTGGCGGCGACCAAGACCCACACCGCCCAGGTCGCCGCCATGCTCGTGTTGGCGCTGCGCCTCGCCTGGGCGCGCGGCGCCATGGCCGAGGTCGAGCTCAAACGGCTCGGGCACGAGCTGCGTCTGGTGCCCGAGCTGGCCGAGCAGCTGCTGGCCCGCCCGAGCGCCATAGAGCGCATCGCCGAGCGCTACCACGACGAGCGTTTCTTCCTCTACCTGGGCCGCGGCATGGGCTACGCCGTCTGCCTGGAGGGCGCCCTCAAGCTCAAGGAGATCAGCTACATCCCCACCGAGGCCTACGCCGCCGGCGAGATGAAGCACGGCCCGATCGCCCTGCTGGACGAAGAGTCGCCCGTCGTGGTCGTCGCCGACGACGGACCGGTGTTCCCCAAGCTTGTAAGCAACATCGAGGAGGTCCGCGCCCGCGGCGCCGACGTGATCGCCGTGGCCACCGACGACAACCAGGTCATCGGGGAGCTCTCCAAGGACGTCCTCTGGGTGCCGAAGACCGACCCGCATCTGGCGCCGATCCTCACCGTGATCCCGCTGCAGCTGCTCGCGTACCACATCGCCGGTATCAAGGGTCTGAACGTGGACCAGCCGAGGAACCTGGCCAAGACCGTGACGGTGGAGTAGGGATCCCGGACCGGGAGGGCGACGGGGGTGGCCACGCGCAGGGCCGCCGTCGCCCCCGCCGCCTGCGGCGATGTCTGCGGCCCGCGCGGCCGCCCCTCACTCGGGACGGCCGAGCCGCAGTCGCAGGATGCCCAGCGCGATCGCCAGCTCGAGCAGCGCCAGCGCGGCCCAGCCGCAGCGTCGCGGGCCGCGCGCCCGGGCGGAGCGGGCCGCCAGGGCCGCTGCGGCTCCGGCCGCACCCGCCAGCGACAGCGCCCACACGGCCGGGTGTTCGGCCAGATAGCGGGGCGGGCCTTTCAGGTCGCGCCGCGTCATCGTCTCCTCCTCGTTGTCGCGCGTCGGGCCCGCACGACGAGGGCGTCACACCGCCCGCATGCGGTTGTTGCGCGGGTTGTGCTCGAGCTCGGCCAGGCCCAGGGCCTCGAGCAGCGGCGGCAGGTACATGCCGAAGCGGCCGCGGAGGCCCTTCCTGAGTCCGTACCAGCCGCCGACCGGGTTGTCGGGCGAGCGGCCCCACGCCTCCACGGTGCCCTCCGCGGCCGGCTTCTGCTCGTCGGCGGCGCCCAGGGGGACCCAGTCACCCAGCTCCTTCAGCCAGGCGTGCAGGTCGTCGATGGCGTTGAGACGGTAGGAGAGTGTGGTCTTGCCGACCACGCAGACGAGGGCGGGCGGGTCCGCCGCCTCGTCGCGGTACATCAGGTACTCGGAGCTGCCGGGCGGGGTCTTGAGGACCCAGGGGTCCTCTCTGGTGCCCGTCCCTGTCGCGGTGACGTCAGCCATGGTCCGCACCTTCGCTTTCGTGAGCGATGTGAGCCGTAGGGTACCCGGCTGCCGCACGTGCGCACACATCTATCGGCGAGCGAGGCCGGCGTCAAAGCCGGCGGAGGCGTTCGGTCCGCTTGGGGATCCCCGCCCGGACGGTGCGCCAGGTGTCGCCGTCGAGCACGTCGTACTCACGGAAACAGCAGAGGATGCCGCGCGCCGTCCGCGGGTCCCGCTCGTCCATCAGCTGGAAGTGGAGGTGCGGAGCCGTCGAGTTGCCGGAGTGGCCGACGGCGGCGACGACCTGACCTGCGGTGACCCGGTCTCCCGGCCGGACCCGCACCGAGCCGGTCTGCGCGTGGGCGTAGAGCACGAAGCCGTACTCGGATTCCACCATGACGTGGTTGCCGGTCAGCGGCCGGAAGTCCGTGAGCTTGTCGACGTCGAAGGTGAGGCCGTTGCGCAGGGCCACGGCCAAGTCGCGGACGGGGTGGACCGGGTCCCGCTCGGGCCAGCCGTCCTCGGCCTGCACCACCACACCGGGGGTCGCCGCGAGGATCGGCTCACCCCAGCCGAAGCAACCTCGCAGCGGGATGCCGGAGGTCAAGTACCGGAAGACCGAGTGTCGCGAGAGGCGCACGCCCTTCGATGCCTGCACGGTGCGCACGAAGTCATACGCGTATCGCTGCCCCAGCAGGTCGGTGCCGTGGCTCGGCACGCGCGTGCCCGGCGTGTTGGGAGTCCACCACTCGCCCCTCAACGGGAAGTCCACCACAACGGGTCCCATCGTCGGCTCCTCGCTCGCGAACGCGCCCTGCAGGCGGGTCAGTCCGCGTGGATACTACGCCCCTTCGCGGCGGGACGGCACGGCGAGCCGGGCGGATAGAATGGCGGGATGGACGACCGGATCACAGAGAGGGCGGGCGGCGGGTTCCCTCAGATCCCGCCCGCCGGGCTGCTCTTGGGCCTCGGGATCGACGTGATCGAGGCCGCCCGCATCCGGCGCCTGCTCGAGCGCCTGCCGCGCGCCTATCAGCGTCTCTTCAGCGAGCAGGAGCGCGCGTACTGCGACCGTTTCTCGGACCCGTGGCCGCACTACGCCGCCCGCTTCGCCGCCAAGGAAGCGGTCGGCAAGGCCCTCGGCATCGGTATCATCGGGTTCGTGTGGCGAGAGGTGGAGGTGCTCTCCGGCGGCAAGCCGCTCATCGCCCTGCACGGCGACGTCGCCCGGATCGCCCGGCGCCTCGGCGTGACCCGCGTCGAGCTCTCACTCAGTCATACAGGCGGCATGGCCTACGCCGTGGCCGCCGCCCTCAAGGAGGACGCGCGTGGATGAGTCCCTGCTGCTCCCGCTCTACACCGGCGACCTGATGCGCAAGGTCGACGGCACCGCGATCCACGGCGTCGGCATCCCCGGCGGCCACCTCATGGAGCGTGCCGGCCTGGCCGTCGCGACGGAGATCCTCGACCGCTACGATCCGGACGAGGCCGTCGTCTTCGCCGGCAAGGGCAACAACGGCGGGGACGGCTTCGTCGTGGCGCGCGAGCTGTTCAACGCCGGCGTCGAGGTGACGGTGTTCGTCCTGGCGGCGCCGGACGAGTACAAGGACGACGCCGGCCTCAACCTGCTCGTCCTGGAGCAGCTGGGTGTGGACGTGCTGCCGGCTGCGGACGACGCCGGGGAGCTGCACGAGGGCGTCGTCTCGCTCACCGAGATGGCCGACGTGGTGGTGGACGCCATCTTCGGGACCGGATTCACCGGCGCCGCCAAGGGCCCCGCCGCGCTGGCCATAGAGCTCATCAACGAGGCGCCCGGCGCCGTGGTGAGCGTGGACATCGCCAGCGGTGTGGGCGCCGACGCTGGCGCCGTGCACGGGCCGGCGGTGGCGGCCGACCTCACCGTGGCGCTGCACGCCGCCAAGGTCGGCCACTTCGTCACTCCCGGCGGAGCGTTCAGCGGCGAAGTGGTGGTGGTGCCCATCGGCATCCCGCCGCTGTGCGATCACGACACGGACGTGTGGCTGCTCACGGCCGAGGGCGTCGCCGGGCTGGTCGTGCCCAAGAGCTCGCTCGACCACAAACGTTCCGTCGGCACCGTGCTCGTCGTGGGCGGCTCGCGCGGCATGACCGGGGCGGCGCACATGGCCGCCTTCTCGGCGCTGCGCGCCGGCGCCGGGCTCGTACACGCCGCCCTGCCGCAGGGCGCGGGCGGCGAGAAGCCGTTCATGGAGGTGATCACCGTCGAGGTGCCCGGTGAGGACGGGCAGTTCTCGCTGGAGGCGAGGCCGGCGCTGGCGGAGCAGGCCGCCGGCCTCAAGGCCATGGCCGTCGGCCCCGGCCTCGGCCGCACCGACGGCGCCCGGCTGCTGGTCAGAGAACTGCTGAGCCTCGACCGGCCGCTGCTGCTGGACGCCGACGGCCTGTGGGCCATGGGCGGCAAGCTCGAGCTGCTCGCGGAGCGTACGCAGCCGACGGTGCTCACGCCGCACGAGGGCGAGCTGGGCCGCCTGCTCGGCCGCCCGGCGGACGAGGTCGCGGCCCAGCGGCTCGTGTGCGCCCGCTCCGCCGCGCAGCGCAGCGGCGCGACGGTGGTCCTCAAGGGCGAGGCGACCATCGTCGCCGACCCGTCGGGACACTGTTACGTCGTCCCGACCGGCAACCCCGGCCTCGCCACGCCGGGCACGGGCGACGTGCTCACCGGCATCATCGCGGCGCAGCTGGCCAAGGGCATGAGCGGTACTGAGGCGGCCTGCCTGGGCGCCTACGTGCACGGGTTCGCCGCCGACCTCGCGTCTGAGCAGGTGGGGACCGAGGGTATGGTGGCAAGCGACGTCATCGAATCACTGCCGGCGGCCGTGGAGCGGCTCAAGGCCGGCCCGGAGGAGGAAGAAGGGCATGAGCACCACTGAACCGCCCGTCGAGGGCGCTGCGCCGGTCGAGGACGAGGAGTACACCGGCGAGGCCGATGCGGGCGAGACCGAAGACGCCGAGGCTCTCGTGCGCGACATCATGACCGCGCCGGTCATCACCGTGGGTCCCGACATGTCCGTCAAGGACCTCGCCGCCCTGTTCCGCGAGCAGCGCGTCGGCGGAGTCCCCGTCGTCCAGGACGGCAGGCTCATCGGCATGGTCACCGAGGGCGACATGATGGCCATGGACGCCGACATCCAGTACCCGCACTGGTTCGAGCTGTTCGACAGCGTCATCTACCTGGGCAGCCAGAAGAAGTTCAAAGCGCAGCTGGAGAAGGCCGCCGCCGCCAACGTCGAACAGCTCATGACGCACCGCGAGAAGGTGATGACCGTCGGGCCGGACGACCCGGCACGCCAGGCCGCCAACCTCATGGTGAAGCACCACTTCGACCGTGTCCCCGTTGTGGACGAGGACGACGACCTGTTGGGGCTGGTCACGCGGCACGACATCATGAAGCTCATCGGGCTCTGAGATGCTGGCCGGGTGCGAGCGTGCCCTGGCGGAGGTCGACCTCGAGGCGGTCCGCCACAACGTCCGGCGGCTGAGCAGTGGCCTGCCGGTCGGAGGGCGGCTGTGCGCCGTGGTCAAGGCCGACGGTTACGGGCACGGGGCTGTGCCGGTGGCCGGCGCGGCGCTCGAGGCCGGCGCGGCCTGGCTCGGGGTGTCCACGGCCGGCGAGGCGGAGGAGCTCCGCGCAGCCGGCCTGACCGCTCCCGTGCTCGTGTTCGGCCCGATGACGGGCCTCGACCTGGCGCGGGCCGTGGCGGCCGGCGCCGAGGTGGTCGTGTGGTCGGCCAGGTTCCTGGAGGCGGCACGCCGCCGCAAGGCTCGCGTGCACGTCAAGTACAACTCCGGGATGGGCCGGCTCGGCGTGGGCGAGGAGAAGACCCGCATGCTCTGTGCCGCGGCGGCCGCGGACGGGCTGCTCGCGGGCCTGATGAGCCACTTCGCCACCGCCGATGAGGCGGACAGCGGCTTCTTCGAGGAGCAGCTGGCGCGGTTCACCGCGCTCGCCGGCGAACTGAAAGCGCTGTACCCGGACCTGCTCTGTCACACGGCGAACAGCGCGGCGGTGCTGCGCGCGCCGCGCTCCCACTTCGACATGGTGCGCACCGGCATCGCGATGTACGGGCTGGCGCCGTCCAACGACGACCCGTTCAAGGACGGGCTGCGGCCGGCGATGAAGCTCAGCTCCTACGTGGCGGCGGTGCGTCTGGTAGAACCGGGCGAGTCGGTCGGCTACGGTCGCCGGTTCATCGCCGACGAGCCGGCGCGGGTGGCGATCGTGCCGATCGGCTACGCCGACGGGGTGCGCCGAGCTCTGACGAACCGCGGGGATGTGCTGGTCGCCGGGAGGCGGTGTCGCATCACCGGCACCGTGAGCATGGACCAGCTCACCGTGCGCCTGCCCGAGGACTGGGGCGGGCCCGGGGACGAAGTCGTGTTCTTCGGCGCAGCCGGGGACGGCGGACGGCTCGGCCTGTCCGCGCCGAACGCCGCCGGCGGCCCGGGGCCGCGCGCGGACGCGCCCGACGCGGCGCGCATCCTGTGCGAGGAGGTCGCGCGGGTGCTCGAGACGATCAACTACGAGGTGGCCTGCGACGTCGGGGCGCGGGTGGCGCGCCGCTACCGCGGCGTGGAGCCCGCGCCGGGCGCCGGATCCAGCGCCGCCGGCCCGCCCGCCTGAGGTAGCCGTGCCTGGCCTGCCTGAAGGGGGAACGCGCCCGCCGTCACCCGACGAGGTGACGGTGGCGGCACGCGCCTGCCTCGGTCCCGGTGAGGCCGGCTGGCTGGTCGGCGGATGCCTGCGTGACGAGCTGCTCGGGCGCGCCTCCGGTGACGTCGACGTCGTCGTGGACGGCGACCCCGAGCGATTCGCGCGCGCGCTGGCCGGCCGCCTCGGCGGCCCCCTGTTCGCCTCGTCCGACGCGTTCGGCACGTGGCGTGTCCTCGTTGCCGGCGCCCACGTCGACGTTGCACCGCTGCGCGCCCTCCCGGTGAGCGCTGAGAACGGCGAGCCGGGTCGTGACGCGCGCAGATCCGCCGGGCGGGCCGGCGAAGCCTCGCCCGCGTCTCGCAGCGCCCGTCTCGAGGCCGACCTGCGCCTGCGCGACTTCACCGTGGACGCGCTGGCGCGGCCGCTCGAGGGCGGCGGCATCGTCGACCCGCTCAACGGCCTCGACGACCTGGCCGCACGCCGGCTGCGGCTGTGCTCGCCCGGCGCGCTCGAGAGCGACCCGCTGCGCGTGCTTCGTCTCGCGCGCCTCGCGCGGCACCACGGTCTCGTCCCCGACCACGTCGCGACCACTGCGGCCGTGGCAGCCGCCCCGCTGCTCACCCAGGTCAGCGGCGAGCGCGTGCGAGACGAGCTCTCGGCGATCCTCGCGGGTCCCGACGCGGCCGTCTCCTTCCGCGACCTCGCCGTGTGGGGCGCGCTCGCCTTCGTCCTTCCCGAGGTCGACGCGCTCCGCGGGGTCGAGCAGAACCCGTACCACCACCTCGACGTGTTCGAGCACACGCTCGAAGCGCTCACCTTCGTGGACGGCGTCGTCAAGCAGCTCGGGGGCGAGTCGCACCTCACCTCTCCCGAGGAGGCAGGGCTCCCAGGGGTCGCCCCGCTGGTCCCCGTCACCTGGGCCGTGCTGCTGCACGACATCGGCAAGCCGGTGGTCAAGGTGGTTGACGAGCAAGGACGCATCATCTTCTGGCACCACGACGAGGCCGGCCGCCGGATGGGGCAGGAGATCGCCGCCCGCTTGCGTATGAGCCACCGTTTCGCTCAGTACCTGGGGACCCTGATCAGGCAGCACCTGCGCCTCGGGTTCCTCATCCGCGAGCACCCCCTGACGCGCCGGGCCCTGGCTCGGTACCGTCGCGACGTGAGCCCGTGGGTGTTCGAATCGGTGGTGGTCTCGCTGTGCGACCGCCTGGCGACGCGGGGGGAGAAGACGCCCGCGGTGTCGATGGCGCGGCACTACCGCGTGGCGCGGTCGGTGTGGACGGCCGTGAGCAAGGCGCCGGTGCCGCAGGTGCTCAGCGGCGACGACGTGATGGAGGTGCTCGGTATCGAGCCCGGTCCGGCGGTCGGCCAGGCGCTGGACGCCCTCGAGGAAGAGCTGGAAGCCGGCGAGGTGCTCACGGAGGACGAGGCGCGCGTCTTCCTGCTGGCGTGGTGGGAGCGGGAGAGCGAGGAGCCGGGCGAAGAGGAGGACGCGGCCGGCAGGCCAGGCAGTGGCGGGACCGTGGGCGGAAGACCCGGCGGCCGGCCTGCTGGACCCGGCCCGCCCGGAGGATCCGGCGGCCGGCCCGAAGGCGGACCAGATGCCTGAGCTTCCCGAGGTCGAGACCGTCCGGCGCAGGCTGATGACCTGTCTGCCGGGGCTCCTGGTGCGCGATGTGGTCGTGAACGATGCGACGGTGAGCGAGCAGGGCGAGGCGGAGCTCCGCGCCCTGCTCAGACGCCGCCGAGTCACCGGCCTGCGGCGGCGCGGCAAGTACCTGATCGTCGACCTGGGGCCGCGGGAGGACGAGGCGGCCGGCGGTACTTCGCCCGCCGGCCCTGCTCTGCCTGCCGGTCCAGCTTCGCCCGCCGGCCTCGCTGGGCCCGCCGGCCCCACCGTCGCCGTCATCCACCTGCGCATGACCGGCCAGCTGCTCTTTCGCCCGGAGCCGGGCGACCGTCCGCCGCGCTTCGTCTGGCGGCTCGAGCCGGACACCGATCTGCAGTTCCAGGATGTGCGCCGCTTCGGCCGCCTCTGGGCGTTTCCACCCGAGGCCGAGGAGGGCTTCTTCGCCGGCATGGGTCCGGAGCCGTTCTCGGCCGCGTTCACGGTCGCACACCTGCTGGAGGCGGCGCACGGGCGTCAGGCGCCGCTCAAGTCGTTCCTGCTCGACCAGCGGCGCGTCGCCGGTGTCGGCAACATCTACGCCGACGAAGCGCTGTTCCGGGCCCGCCTGCACCCGCTGCGGGCGGCAGGGTCTGTGGGGCCGCGTGAGGCGCGTCGCCTGCACGCGGCCCTGCTCGAGACCCTGCAGGACGGTATCGACCACGAGGGGTCGTCGATCGAGAGCTTCATCGACCCGGCCGGGCGCCGGGGCAGCTTCCAGGAGATGCTCAACGTCTACCAGCGCACCGGGCAGCCGTGCCGGGTGTGCGGGACGACCGTCCGGCGACTGGAGGTGGGCGGCAGGGGGACGCACTACTGCCCGTCGTGCCAGCCGCGCCGCGGCGGCATGTCGCGTGGTTCGCGGCGGCTGCGCGGCAGCTCTGTGCCGCCGCGCAGCGGCAAGCCCCCCGACTGGGCGTCCCCGGAGCGGTGAGGGCCGGCGCCGGGGACGGCCCAGGCCGCGTGTCCGGACCGGAATCACCGGCCGGCGCGGGCGCTGCGCCTCCCCTCTACATCGTGTTGACCTACGTGCCGCGCCGCACGGTCATCGTGATCGGCGAGAAGGGGCCGCAGGCGTTCCCCCGCGGCTGGTACACGTATGTGGGCAGCGCCGTGCGGGCGCGCGAGGCGCGCGTGGCCCGCCACCTCGCGCGCGAGAAACCGCTGCGCTGGCACGCCGACTACCTGTTCGCCGCCGTTCCGGCGAGGGCCGCGTGGCTGGTCGACGGCGCTCGCGGTGAGTGCGGGCTGGCCGGCGCCCTGGCGGCACTGCCCGGCGCGGAGCGCCGTCCGGCCCGCTTCGGCGCCGGCGACTGCCGATGTGCCGGGCACCTCGTGCGCTTTGCGCGCCGGCCCCGGCGCCCTGACCTGGCGGCCGCGGCGCACGCCGCCGGCGCCCTGCCCGCCGGCGCCGTGCGACGCTTTCGCGCCACTCACCCGGCGCCCTGACCGCTCACCGGCGCCGCGCGCCGGCCGCGTGGCGCCCACGCCTGCCTTGCGTTGGCCCAGCAAGCGGTCGTGATGAGCGTCGGTACCCATGCTGCCTGGGCCATCGTACCTAGAACGTCTGTCTACTCGCGCCCGCCATCTCTAAAGTCGTGGCCCCAGTTGCCGATGCCTTGCTCGCGCTGCCATCCAGGCTGCGTGCGACGGTCGCCGTCCGGAGTGAGCGCCAGTCTGGCGCCTTGGAGCGCCGATGGACGCTGGGTCCGGCGAACGTCCGCGAAGGGCCCGTGAGGGCTCGGGCGGCCGGTGCCGGACAGGACTCCGCAGCCGAAAGGGCGACGCTGGTCGTCGGTTCGAAGCAGGGTGTCCGCGCCGGCGACAGAACGTAACTGACGGATCGGACTTGGAGGTCAGATGAAGCGGTTCAGGGTCTTGTTCGGGCAGCGGCGGTTCCAGCTGTTGGTCACCGTCGCGGTGGTGCTGCTTGCCGCGAGCGTGGTCATCGGTTCGGGCGCTACGTTCACGAGCACGTCGGCCAACCCGGACAACCTGCTCACTACGGGCAACCTGCATCACAGCAGCACCCCGGCAGATGGGACGGCGATCATCACGGCGGCTTTGATGAAGCCCGGCGACACCGCCAACGGTAGCATCACCCTCACCAACGACGGCGACATCCCCGGCACCTTCACGCTCTCCAAGACCATCACATCCAATGTGCCCGGCCTGTTCGGCGGCGACCTGGCGGGCAAGCTCCTGCTGACCATCTCGGAGGGCGGCAGCACCGTGTGGAGCGGCACCATCGGTGGCGACCTGACCTCGGTCGGCCTCGGCACGTGGGATCCGGGCGCCGCGCACACCTACGACTTCACGGTGACCTTCCCCGACTCCGGCACGCCGACGAGCAACACCACGGAGGACAACGCCTACAAGCACGCCAGCATCACCGCGCAGTTCGTCTGGACTGCCGTCCAGTGACCTGAGAGCTCCGCGTCCGGGGGCGGGCTCGGTCCACAGCCCGCCCCCGGACGCTTCTCTCGCACACGGGGGACCACGTGCTCACGACGAGCCGCGACATCTGGGTAAGGAAGGTACTCCTCTCTCTGGTCGTGCTCGCGGTCCTCGCCCTCACCTTCAGCTCCCTCGAGCTCTCGGGAGCGAGCTTCACGTCCGGTGCTGCCAATCCGGGTAGTGTCTTCACCGCCGGGAACCTGTCGCACGTCAACGACCGCGATGGCCAGCTGACGATCGACGCGAGCGGCCTGACCCCCGGCGCCACCTGCGCCGGGACGATGACGCTCCTCGCCACCGGCGATCTTGACGGCGACTACACACTGCGTGCCTCCCGCCTCACCGACACGCCGGGACCGGCAAGGCTCTCGACCGTGCTCACGCTGACCATCGAGGAGGTCGGTGAGGTGAACGACACGCTGTACGACGGGCCGGTGGCCGGCTTCTCCTCGGCCGCCCTGGGCACCGTCTGGGCCGGCACGGCGCGCACCTACGTTCTCTCGCTCGCGTATCCGGAGGGCCCCAACGACGCTGCCCTGCAGGGCGCGACCATGGTGCTGGAGCTCGTCGTCGCGGGGGTCGCGCGATGACGCGCCTGGCCCGGCCGGCCACCACCGCCGCGTGCCTCGCGCTGTCCATCGCCCTCGTGCTCCTGGTGTTGGCCCCGGCGCTCCTGGGCCTGCATCGCTACGTCATCACCGGCGGGTCGATGGCGGGCGCCATCGACAGAGGGTCGGTGGTCTACGCGCGGCTCACGCCGGTGGAGCGGCTCAGGGTGGGCGACATCGTCACATTCGTTCCACCCGGCGAGCAGCGCATGGTCACCCACCGCATCATCGGCATCTCCAGGACCAGGGACGGTAGGCTGGCCTTCCAGACCAAGGGCGACTTCAACACAGCTGCGGACCCCGGGAGGATCGTCTTCTCGCAGCCCCAGCAGGCGCGCTGCGTGTACCACATCCCGTACCTGGGCTATGCACTGGCGCCGCTGGGGAGCCGTCAGGTGCGCCTGGTGGTGATCGCTGTGCCGGCGATCGTCCTGGCCGTCTCGCTGTTGTGGTCGATCTGGCGGTCCGCCGGTGACGAACTGCGCCGCCGGGAGGCGGCGGACCGCGCCCTGCCGCACACGTCGTCCGGCGCCGACGCTGAGTGAGCGCGTGAGTCGCGTCTTCGTCACCGCCCTCGCGCTGGCCTTGCTGGCTGCGGCCACCGTCAACGTCGTGCTCTCAAGCGCGTCGTTCACGACGACGAGTGCGACGACGCTCCAGGTCTCCACCTCACTGCTGACCGACGACCGGATGGAGTCGTACGCCGGCGACGGACAGACGGCCGTGGTGGATCACACCGTTGCCACGGCTCCGAGCGTGCTCGTGGAAGACGGTCACGGCAACCCCGTGTCGGGCATCGCAGTGACCTTCTCCGTGACGTCGGGGGGCGGCACGGTGACGGGCGGCACCAGCGTCACGGACAGCTCGGGCATCGCCGCAGTGGGCAGCTGGAAGCTGGGCACGAGCGCGGGCGCCAACACGCTGAGGGCCTCAGCCGCCGGCCTCCCTGGGGAGGCCGTGTCCTTCTCGGCCACCGCGGTGGCCGGGCCGGTGGCCAGGTGTCAGGTCATCGCCGGCACCTACGCGCCGGTGGCCGGCAGCGATGTCACGATCACCGCCCGGCTCGCCGACGAGTTCGGCAACCCCATCCTCACGCCCGGCATCGGCGTGACGTTCTCTCTGGCCGGCGAAGGGACACTCGTGGGTGCCAACCCCGCCGTGACCGATGACGCCGGCGCCGCGACCATCACGCTCACGACGAGTACGGTGGCCGGCAGGGTCGCCACCGTGCGTGCCGAGAGCCCGAGTCCGGCGGTGAGCGGAGTGACGGCGCCGATCACGACTGTCGCCGGAGGGGCAGACCGAATCGCCGCCACCGGCGGAGACGGCCAGTCGGCCACCGTGGGAACGGCCGTCGCGGTGGTGCCGAGCGTCCGCGTGACCGACGTCCACGGCAACCCCGTCGCCGGCGTGACCGTGACCTTCGCCGTCGCCTCCGGCGGCGGCTCCGTGACCGGCGCCACGGCCACCACCGGCGCCTCGGGCATCGCCGCCGTCGGCAGCTGGACGCTGGGCACGATCGCCGGCGCCAACACCCTCACGGCTACCAGCGCCGGCCTCAGCGGCTCACCGCTGACCTTCACCGCCACCGGCCTCGCCGGCGAGGCCACCAGGTACGTCGTCACGTCGAGCAGCTACAACCCGTCTGCGGGCACGACGGTCACCATGACCGCCCAGCTCTCCGACGGGTACGGCAACGCCGTCCCGACATCCGGCAGCTCCGTCGCCTGGACCAAGTCGAACACCGGGGGGTCGTTCGGAGCCAATCCCACAGTGACCAACGCGAGCGGGATGGCGACCACGACCTTCAGGACCAGCAGCACATCCGGCGTCGTCGCCACCGTCACCGCCACCAGCACCGGCATCACCGGCACCAGCGCAGCCATCACCACGCGTACGGCGTCAAGGCTCGCGCTTAGCGCCGGTGACGGGCAGTCCGCGATCGCCGGAGCGCTGGTCGCCCTGGCTCCCAGCGTCCTGGTCACCGACGCCGGTGGCAACCCCGTGAGCGGCATCGTCGTCACGTTCTCGGTCGTTTCAGGCGGCGGCTCCATCACTGGGGGTTCGGCCACCACGAACGCGTCCGGCATCGCCAGCGTCGGCAGCTGGAGGCTCGGCGCGACCGCCGGCACCAACAGGCTGAGGGCGACCCGCAGCGGCCTCACCGGGTCCCCGCTGACGTTCACGGCGACCGGCGTCGCAGGTCCGGCCTCCAAGATCGTGGTCAATGCCGGCAACGCGCAGTCCGCCACTGTGAACACCGCCGTGACCACGGCTCCCAGCGTCAAGGTCACGGACGGCAACAACAACCCCGTCGCCGGCGTGACCGTGACCTTCGCCGTCGCCTCCGGCGGCGGCTCCGTGACCGGCGCCACGGCCACCACCGGCGCCTCGGGCATCGCCGCCGTCGGCAGCTGGACGCTGGGCACGATCGCCGGCGCCAACACCCTCACGGCTACCAGCGCCGGCCTCAGCGGCTCACCGCTGACCTTCACCGCCACCGGCCTCGCCGGCGCGGCCACCAGGTACGTCGTCACGTCGAGCAGCTACAACCCGGTCGCCGGCGCCGCCGTCATCGTCACGGCGCAGCTTGCCGACGTGTGGAACAACCCGGTGAAGACGTCGGGCATCTCCGTCACCTGGAGCAAAACGGGGTCCGGCGGCACCTTCAGCGCCAACCCCACCACCACGAACACCAACGGCATCGCCACGGTCACGTTCACCACAGGCCCGACCCTCGGCACCGTCTACCTCATCACCGCCTCGAGCACCGGACGCACCGGGACCAGTCCCGCTATCACCACGAGGTGATCTCCCGCCGGAGCAGCCCGCCCGGTGGTCCGCCGACCCCGAGTCAACGCACGCTCCCAGCGCCGCGGTGCGTCGTCCGGGCCGGCGCAGGCGGGATACCCGCGCATCGAGTCCTCCTTGCCCATGTCGCCCGGGAAGGGCCGTCCCGATGACTTCAGTGGACCGACGGACGGTGCGGGCGCCTCCGGCGCCCGCGGAAGGAGCCGGGGCACGGCACCATGGACGGCGCGGGCATCAGGAGCTTCAGCAGAGGGTTCCGCATCGTCGTCTCGCTGCTGGTCGTCCTGGTGGCCGCCGGCGTGTGTGCCGGTGCTTCCGCGCAGTGGTCCGCGGCGGCGACCGCGCTGCCCAGTGGAGTCTTCTCGCCCGGGGGCGTCGCGCTCGCCGGCGGCTCCGTCGACATGGATGCGGCAGCGCTCACGCCGGGCTATACCGTGACGTGGGTGGCGGCGGTCGCCAACGACGGAGACGCCCGCGGCCGCTTCACGTTCGGGACCGGCACGCTGATGGATAACCCCGGCGCGGGCGGAGGCAGCCTCGCTGATGCGCTGAGCGTGTCAGTTGTCGACGTCACGGCTGGGAGACATCACCACCTCGTCTACAACGGGTCTCTCGCCGGATTGCGCGGCCTGGACCTCGGCACCCTCGGTCCCGGCGATGAACGCTCGTACCGTATCGCCGTGACCTTCCCGCAGCAGACGGTCGACTCCGCCGTGTACGCGGGCAGCTCCCTGGCGCTGAGCCTCCAGTGGACGGTCGTGACCGCGGACTGAGCTCGTCGGCCCAGATCGACCGCGCTCGGGCGCTCAGGCCGCCGTTCGAGGCGGGCGTCAGCCGCTCAGCGCGCCTTCTCCCACTTCTGCAGGTAGGCCACCTCGGCGAGGGTCCTGCCGGCGTCGATCTCGCCGCGCATGCGGTTCTCCTTCTCGAGCACGTCCATGGCGCGGTTGGCGAGCTCGACGGCCTGCTCCTTGGGCAGGACCATCACGCCGTCGTCGTCGCCGACGATCCAGTCGCCGGGGCGCACCGTCTGGCCGGCCACGGTGATCGGCACGTTGATCTCGCCGAAGCCCTTGGGCTCGCCGGCGTTTGCGCACACCTTGCTGCTGAAGGCGGGGAAGCCGAGGCGCGCGATCTCCGGGGTGTCGCGGATCGCGCCCCACACCACGAGGCCGGCCACGCCCTTGACCATCGCGCTGTGCGTGGCCAGCTCGCCCCACATGGCCGGCGTGGCGTCGCAGGCGTCGATGACGAGCACGTCGCCGGGCCGACAGACGTCGATAGCCTCGACGGGCTTGGCCCAGTCGCCCGCGTAGGTGCGCACGGTGACGGCCGGGCCGCACATGTGCGCGCCCGGCAACAGGGCCCGGATGCCCGGCAGGCTCGGCTGCCGGTGCCAGGCGTCGCTCACGTTGGCCGTCGAGACCTGCTCGAGCACCGCGCGGATGTCGCCGGATGCCGCGCGCTTGTACAGCTTGGTCTCGATGCACACGCGCTCGTCCACGGCGCGCCGGATCTCCGCCGCTGCGCCGGCGGCGTCGACCGACTTGATGATGGCGCCGCCCACGACCACGATCTGCGCGCCGGCGTCCACGGCCGCCGCCGCCGTCTCGCTGTTGATGCCGCCGGCCACCGAGACCGGGATCACGACGGCCTCGGCCACGGCCTTGAGCGTCTCGAAGGGCGCCTCACCGCGCATCTGCTGGTCGATGGCCGTGTGGATGCCGATGTAGTCGGCGCCGAGCTCCTCGGCGCGCTTCGCGCGCGCGACGGGGTCGGCGACCTCGATCATGTCGACGATGAGCCGGCAGCCGTAGTTGCGCGCCGCCTCGGCGCACTCCTTGATCGTGCTGTCCGACGCGGCACCGAGCACGCCGACCACGCCGGCGCCGGCCTTGGCCGCGTACTCCACCTCGGTGCGGCCGGCGTCCATGGTCTTCATGTCGGCGACGATGACCTTGTCGGGGAACTCGGCCTTGAGCGCGCGCACGGCGTTGAGGCCCTCCGCCTTGATGAGCGGCGTGCCGGCCTCGATCCAGTCCACGCCGCCCGCCACCGCCTCGCGCGCCACTTCGAGCGCGCGCGGCAGGTCCACGAAGTCCAGCGCGACCTGCAGGATCGGGCGCGGCCTGCTGGGGTCGCCGCCGGCCGCGCACTCGGGCTCGCCGAGGATGGCTTCGTCCACGAGCTCCTCGCGGCCGGCCTCAGGCTCTCCGGCAGTCATACGCCCATCACCTGCACCACGACGCTGCGCTCGCGCGGGCGCGCGTCGAAGTCGCAGAACACGATGTTCTGGTAGACGCCGAGCGTCAGGCGGCCGTCGACGAACGGCACGACCAGCGACGGCCCCACGAGCCCAGCGCGCACGTGCGAGTGCCCGTTGCCGTCGCCCAGGTTCACGTTGTGCCGGTAGAACTGCCCGGCGGGCGCGACGACGTCGAGCGCCCGCTGCACGTCCTCCACCACGCCCGGCTCGAACTCCAGCGTGGTGAGCGCGCCGGTCGCGCCCGGGACGAACAGGGTGACGGTGCCGTCCGAGAGACCGGTCCGGCGCACGGCCTCGACCACGTCATCGGTGATCTTGATCATGTCGGCGTTCCCGTTGCTCGAGAACTCGATGCTGCCGGTGATGACGCGGACCAGGCCCTCACGCGCGTGGTCCTTCTGCTTGCCGTTGACGAAGACGGTCGCCATGGGTCCCTTCCTTTCAGGTGGTCGCGTCCTCGGCGGGGTACGCGCTGGGGGTGACTGTGACGTTGTCGATGAGCCGCACGGCGCCCAGGCGGGCCGCGGCGATGAGGAGCGAGCCAGGCTCGATGGTCGCGCGCGGCTCGAAGGTGTCGGGGTCGACGATCGCGAGGTAGTCGAGGTCGAACGTGGTGTCGGACCGCGGCGCTTCGTCGCGAAGGGCGGCGGGGCGTTCGTCCGTGGGCGGCGGACCGGTCATCAGCAGTGCGCTCGCGGCAGCCACGATGACGTCCTTGGCCGTCGCGTGCGGCCGGCCGCCGGCGGCAGCCCCGGCCATCAGGGCCGCGTACAGGTTGGGTGCCGCGGCGCGCTGCTCGCACGTGAGGTACGTGTTGCGCGAGCTCATGGCGAGCCCGTCCGGCTCGCGCACGGTGGGCACGGCGACCACGTCGGCGCCGAGGTCCAGGTCGCCGACGAAGCGGCGCACGACCGCGAGTTGCTGGGCGTCCTTCTGCCCGAAGTAGAGCACGTCGGGCCGGACGACGCAGGTCAGCTTGGTGACGATGAGCGCCATGCCGTCGAAGTGACCCCGCCGGTGGGCGCCCTCGTACTGGTCGGTCAGCGGGCCGCGCACCTGGACACCGGTGGCGAAGCCCTTGGGGTACATCTCCGCGGCGGCCGGGGCGAAGACGAGGTCGACGCCGCGCTCCTCGAGCATGGCCAGATCGCTCGCCTCGGTGCGCGGGTACGCGTCGAAGTCCTCACCCGCGCCGAACTGCGTAGGGTTCACGAACACGGACACGGTCACCGACGCGCAGCGCTGCCTGGCTGCGTCCACGAGCGCCAGGTGCCCGGCGTGCAGCGCGCCCATGGTCGGCGCGAAGCCGAGCGGGCGCGGCAGCCCGGCGAGGGCTTGCCTCGTTTCGTCGACTGTCCGAGTGACGATCACGGGTGCCCGTCCGGGGCCGGCGTCTGGGCAGGGGCGGTGCTCACGCCCACTCGTCTTTGCCGAGCAGCTGCTGCAGTGTCGTCACCTGCTCGTCGTCGAGGCGCGGGGCGGCGAGCGCCAGCGCCTCGAGGCTCAGAGAGCGGTAGGTCGCTGCGAGCCGGGGGCTCTCGCGGTCGAGCAGGCGGAGGTGCGCACGCACGGTACCCACGTCGCCGCGCGCGACCGGTCCAGTGAGCGCGTGCGCCGGCTCGCCGCTCGCCAGCAGGTTCTCCACGGTGGTCCGGAGCAGGGCTTGCAGGTAGCGCAGGCCTTGCCCATCGTGCGTGGCCTCGTCCATCAGACGCTTGGCCTCGCTCTCCAGAGCCACGAGCAGGTTGCAGCCGACCACGGCCGACAGGTGGTAGAGCGTCTTGCGCTCGTCGTCGAGCCGGAAGGGCTGCATGCCGAGGCGGGAGGCGAGCTCCTCGCCGAGCCGCAGGTCGCGCTCCTCGTGCGCCGTCACGGCGCACGACACGTCGCGCAGCAGCTCGGCGCGCGGCTCGCCCACGAACGTCTGCAGGGGGTGCAGGCAGAGCACGCGCACCCCCTGTTCGTGCAGCGGCCTGAGCAGGTGGATCGAACCGAGGCCGCTCGAGTGTACCGCCAGCGGCTGCGGCCCGCCCGCGCGGCGGCACGACCGCATGGCCTCCGCCAGCCGGCCGGCCACGCCGAAGATCTCGTCGTCGGGCACGGCCAGCCACCAGGCGTCCGCCTCGAGTGCCGCGTCGTGCACGCGCACGTGCGGAATGCTGCTGAACAGCGAGGTGTCGTCGTCGGCGTGTACCCCGACGGCGGAGACTGTGAGCCCGGCCTCGAGCAGGCCGGCGAGGACGGTCGATCCCAGGCGTCCGGGACCGATCACGCAGAAGCGGTACGCGTCGATGCTCAAGCCCTCGACCTCTCCGGCTGCGGTCCGCCGCCGGGGCGGTACCGTGCCTGCCTCAGGCCTGTGAACCACAGGCGAGGATCCCCGTCTCCTGCCGAAGCTCGGAGCGGAGGCTGTGAAGAGGGTAGCGGCGCTCGCGCGCGCGGTCAATCACGCTGACCACGATACGGATGCGCGGCGCTCAGGCGCGACGTTCCTCCCGTGACCGGGTGGTACACTACGCCCATGCCGATCTACGAATTCTGCTGCAACCAGTGCGGAACCGCCTTTGAGGAGCTGGTCCGCAACGGCACCAAGCCCGTGTGTCCGGAGTGCAGGTCGGGCGACGTCTGCCGCCTGCTCTCCACCTTCGCCGTGCACTCGTCATCCGCCAACCTCGGCGGCAAGGGAGCGACCAAGAGCTGTTCCTCCTGCGCCGGCTCCTCCTGTGCCACCTGCCACTGACGACGTCATCGCCGCGCTCGACGCCCTCCGCACCGAAGTGGAGGCGTGCACGCGTTGTCCCCTGCACGAGACACGCACCAGGGCCGTGTTCGGGGAGGGCGATGCCGCCTCCGACCTCATGTTCGTCGGGGAGGCCCCGGGCTATCACGAGGACCAGCAGGGCCGGCCGTTCGTAGGTCAGGCCGGCAAGCTGCTCGAGCAGCTGCTCGCATCCATCGGTCTCACGCGCGAGCAGGTGTTCATCGCCAACGTCCTCAAGAGCCGCCCGCCCAACAACCGCGACCCGCGCCCTGACGAGATAGCCGCCTGTCAGCCATACCTCCGGCGGCAGATCGAGCTCATCCGTCCCCGGATCATCTGCACGCTCGGCAACCATGCGACGAAGCTGTTGACGGGCAACCCCGCCGGCATCACGCGCGTGCACGGTCAGCCCCAGGCGCACACCATCAACGACGTCGACCTGTACCTGTTCCCGATCTTCCACCCGGCCGCGGCACTGTACACGCCGGCCATGCTCGACACGCTCAAGCAGGACTTCCTGCGTCTGCCCGAGCTTCTGGCGCACGCTGCGCCTCAAGGCGGGCAGGCGGCCGGGGCGCCGGGCGCCGAGCGCCCGGCCTGGCGGCCGCCCCAGCGGCAGGCCTCCCCGTCCGGCGACGGGCGGCAGTCCGCCGGTGATCAGCCGGACCTGCTCAGCGTGCCGCCGCAGGCCGCGGAGACCGCCGCGGCTGAGCAGCCTGCTTCGCCCCCCGGCGAGCCGGCGTCCTCGCCGGCGCCTGGCCCACCCGACGAGCCTGCGCCTTCGCTTGAGTCAGGTCCGCCCCGCGACGAGCCTGCCCTCCCGTCCGGCGCGCCGGCGCCGGGTCCACCAGACGGCCCGCCGCCGTCCCCCTCGTCCGGCCCGCCGCCGGACGAGCAGCCGGCGCAGCCCGCCGCGCCCGGCCGGTCTGCCGCCGTGCCCGGCCCGCCTGACGCCCGGCCCCTCGCCGAGTCCGGCCCGCCGGAGCAGCTCGGCCTGTTCTGAATGGTCCTGCTGACGCTCGCCTCGCCGGCCCAGACACGACGGTTCGCGCGGGTGCTGGCGGCCCTGCTGCAGCCGCCCGCGCTCGTGACCGTCGACGGAGACCTGGGCACCGGCAAGACCACTATGGTGCGCGAGGTGCTGCGCGCTCGCGGCGTGCGCGGCGCCGTGACGAGTCCGTCGTTCACGCTGGCCCAGAGCTATCATGGGACGCGGGGCCAGGTCCTGCATCATCTCGATCTCTACCGTCTGGCCAGCGGGGCCGACGTCGATCTCTTCGCCTGGGACGACTACCTGGGACCCGAGGCGCTCACCTTCGTGGAGTGGCCGGCGGCCGGGCAGGGCGTGCTGCCCCCGGCCGACGTGCGCCTCGAGCTCGAGCACCGCACGCGTAACAGCCGTACGGCGCGCCTGTTCGCGGCGCCGGCCTTCGAGGCTGCCGCGGCCGAGGGCGCGGCAGCCGAGGGCATCCGCATCGAGGCCGTCGCGCTCGCCGGCGACGCCGGCGCGGGAGGGGAGGAGCGTTCGCCATGATACTCGCCCTCGAGACGGCGACGACGGCGTGCTCCGTCGCTCTTTGCCACGGCGACGGCCGGGTGCTCGCCGAGGCCATCGCCCTGGACGGGCCGGCGCATGCGCAGCGCCTCCTGCCGGGCGTGCACGAGGTGCTCGCGCAGGCCGGCGCGGTGTGGGACGACGTCGACACCGTGGCCGCCGGCCTGGGCCCCGGGGCGTTCACCGGCCTCCGGATCGGGGTCGCCACGGCCCGCGCCCTGGCTCAGGCCGACGGGCGCGTGCGCCTCGCCGGTGTGCCGACCACCGCGGCGCTGGCGCTGGCGCTGGCCGGCCGCTCGCCCCGCGCGGCCACGCTCGTGCCGCTCATCGACGGCAAGCGGCGCGAGGTGTTCGCGGCCGCTTTCGTGGCCGACGACGAACGCGGCGTGCGCGTGATCGAGGAGGCCCGCGCATTGGCGCTCACCGACGTTGCTGCGTGGCTGGCCAGGTTCGACGAGCCGGTGGTCGGCGGCGACGGCGTCGCCCTTCTGACCGGCGTCCTGCCCACAGGGGTCACCGCCTCCGGCGTCACGGCGCCCACCGCGGCCATGGTGGGCCTCGCCGTGGCGCGCGGCGTCCCGGGTCTCGTCGTCGGCGCGGATGCCGTGCTGCCCCTGTACGGCCGCGCTCCCGACGCCGCCCGCTGGCCCGGGGCGGCCGAGGCGATGCCGGCCGGCGGCGTTCCGCGCCCCGGCGAGACCGCGGTGGCCGCGCCCGCCGGCGCTGCTGCGGTCGCTCCCTCGAAGGAGGCTCACCGGTGACGTTCGAGGTCGTCCCCGGCGGCGCCGACGAGACCGTGGTGGTCCGCGGCATGCAGTTCACCGACCTCGAGACCGTGGCCGCCATCGAGCGGCGTGTCTTCTCGCTGCCGTGGTCGCTCGCCATCTTCAGCGGACAACTGGCGCGCGAGAGCGGCATCTGTCTGGTCTGCGAGGACGGCGACCGGATCGCCGCCTACCTGATCGCCGACATGTTCGTGGACGTGTGGCACTTGATGAACCTCGCCGTCGACGCCCCGCATCGGCGCAAGCACCTGGGCTCCGCGCTCATGGAAGCGTACTTCGCCATCACAGAGCGACAGGGGCATCGCGGTCACACGCTGGAGGTCCGGGTCTCCAACGTCGCCGCCATCGACCTGTATCGGAGTTTCGGCTTCGTGCCCACCGGGGTGCGGCCGCGCTACTACAGCGACGATCGCGAGGACGCCCTCATCATGTGGAAGGACTGGGAGGGGGAGTCAGCTTGACGGCTGCCGCCCGCGGCGGGGACGAGGCCGCCGGCCCCGCCGGCCCCCTGCTCTGCATCGAGACGTCGTGCGACGACACGAGCGCCGCCGTGGTGCGGGGTCGTGAGGTGCTGTCGTCCGTCGTCTCGTCGCAGAACGAGCTGCACGCGCAGTTCGGCGGCGTGGTGCCGGAGGTGGCCTCGCGCCGCCACACGGAGCTCGTCAACGAGGTCGTAGCCCAGGCGCTCACGGAGGCCGGCATCACGTGGGACGACCTCGGCGGCGTCGCCGCGACCCGGGGTCCCGGCCTCATCGGCGCCCTGCTGGTGGGGCTGGCAGCGGCCAAGGCCATCGCCTACCGCCGCCGCCTGCCGCTCATCCCGGTCAACCATCTGCAGGGCCACATCGCCGCCAACTACGCCCTCGGCGTGGAGGCCCCGTTCGTCTGTCTCGTGGCCAGCGGCGGGCACACGCTGCTGGCGGTGGTGGAGCGCGGCGTCGAGTACCGGGTCGCCGCGCGGACCATGGACGACGCCGCCGGCGAGGCCTTCGACAAGGGCGCCCGTCTGCTCGGCCTGGGCTACCCCGGCGGCAGGGAGCTGGACCAGCTGGCCGCGACCGGCGACGCGCGTTTCGTGACGTTCCCGCGCGCCGTGCCGCGCGGCCGCGACTTCAGCTTCAGCGGTCTCAAGACGGCGCTGCTGTACGACCTCAGGGAGAGGACGGAGGCCGAGGTCGCGGCGCACCGCGCCGACATCGCGGCGTCGTACCAGGCGGCCATCGTCAACCAGCTGGTCGACAAGACGCTGGCTTGCGCCGAGGCCGAGGGCCTGCGCTCGGTTGCGGTCGCCGGCGGCGTGGCCGCCAACTCCGGCTTGCGCGCGGCGCTCACCGCGCGTGGCGAGACCGCGGGTCTCGCGGTGTCGCTGCCGCCGCTGCGGCTGTGCACCGACAACGCGGCCATGATCGGCCTCGCCGCCGGCTTCCTCCCGGCCGTGCCGTGGCCCGACTACCTCGCCCTGGACGCCTTCGCCAGCGACAGTGCGGCCAGGGCCGCGCGCCCCGTGAAGAGACGCCGGCGCGCCTCCGCCTGACGGCGGCTTCGCCACGAGACGGCGGGGCGCCTCCATTGGAGCCGCGGCTCGCGCGCCGCGCGCCGCTGCGCCTGAGGCCTCGCGTTTCGACCCAGCGCACTGCCCCCCGAGGGAACGCTCTGGTAGAGTCGAACGAGACTCCACCATGAGCGACGCCGCCAGCGCACACCCCGAGGTGCCCCGCGGCCCCGCCGATGATGTCCCGCGCGGCGCGGCCGAGCTCTTCGTCGGGTGCCTCGAGCGCGAGCGCGTCGAGTACGTGTTCGGCATCCCCGGCGAGGAGACCCTCGACCTGAGCGAGGCGCTGGACCACTCATCCTCCATCACCTTCGTCCCCGTGCGCCACGAGCAGAGCGCCGCCTTCATGGCCGACGCCTACGGCCGCCTCACCGGCAGGCCCGGGGTGTGCCTCGCCACATTGGGCCCCGGCGCCACCAACCTGGCCACCGGCATCGGCGACGCCTTTATTGACAAGGCGCCACTCGTGGCCCTCGCGCGCTCCTTCGGGCTCGAGGGCGTACACGTACGGCGCGCCGGGGAGCTCCCGCAGGTTCTCGCCACGGCGTTGAGAGCTCCCGGTCCCGTACTCGTCGACATTCCGATAGACTACGCCGAGACTGAGAAGCTCGGCGTCGACTTGTGGAAACTCGCGCCGGAAGCACTCATCTAGAAGTTGCACAATCTTCATCGGGGGGGTCCGTATGGAAGAGCTGCTTCTGACTGAAGGGCCGAAGCGACCACGCGTGCGGGCGAACACTGCAGTGGTAGCCGTGTCCACGCGCGTCCGCCGAAGGGAACGGGTCTCTGCCGCGCCGTCATCTTGGCGGGCTTCGACGCGACTACTGCGACGCGCGCGGCCGTCGGGTGCCTGGACCATGCCGGACTGCCGAACGACGAAGTGGGGGGGATAGATGGCTACGGAGCAAAGACGATCGGTCGCCGTGGACCTCGAGCAGCACGGCCTCAAGCAGCACCACGTCGGGGTGTGGACGGTCGTGTTCATGATCTTCTGCCTGTGCGCGGCGGGCGCCTACGGCATCGAGGAGATGATCCCCTCCGCGGGTCCGGGGCTGTCCCTCGTCATGCTCATGGTCCTGCCCTTCGTCTGGGCGCTGCCCTTCGGCCTGGTGGCCTCCGAGCTCGGCTCGGTCAGGCCCCAGGAGGGCGGCTACTACAAGTGGGTGCAGGAGGCGCTCGGGGAGTTCTGGGGGTTCCAGGCCGGCTGGTGGAGGACCATCTCCATCTACATCGACAACACCCTCTACGTCATCCTCGCCGGCGGTTACGTCGCCTCCGAATGGGGCCTGAACGGCACTGAGGAGTTCCTGCTCAAGGCGGGGATCATCATCATCTTCACGTACATCAACATCCGCGGCATCAGAGACGTCGGCATCATCAGCTCGGTCCTCTCGATCCTGGTGATCGTGGCGTTCGGTCTGGTCGCGATCGCGGGCTTCACGAACTGGAACATGAACCCCTTCAGCCCGTTCACGGCGCACGGGGACATCCTGGGCGTGTCGGGCCTCGCCTTCGCCGACTGGGTCACGTTCATCGGCGCCGGGATCGCCATCGGCCTGTGGATGTACTCGGGCTACGAGTCGATGTCCACGGTGGCCGGTGAGCTCAAGGACCCCCAGGTCATCCCCAAGGCCACCCTCATCGTCATCCCGATCATCATGGCCGTCTACATCCTCCCCACGCTGGCGGGCCTGGGCTCGATCGACAGCTGGGAGGAGTGGGGCACCACGGCGGATTCGATCGGGTACGCGGACGTGGTCACCGCAGCCTGGGGCGGGGGATTCGGCATCTTCTTCGTGATCGTCGCCGTGCTGGCCCAGTGTTCGATCTACAACACCTACATCGCGTCGGGCTCGCGGGGGTTCTTCGCCCTGGCCGACGACCACCTGGCTCCCCCGATCATGGTGAAGTGCGACAAGAAGCGCGGCGTGCCGTATGTCGCGGTGCTGTCGGTCGGGATCGTCAACCTGATCCTGGTGAATTTCGCATTCACCACCATCGTCATCGTCGACGTGTTCCTGCTGATCTCCTCGTACATCCTGGTGTACATCTCCGCCATGATCCTGAGGAAGAGGATCCCCAAGGAGGAGTACAAGTTCAGGATTCCCGGCGGGTACTGGTTCCTGTGCGTGCTCTGCATCGTGCCCATCGTCATCGCCGTGACCGCGTTCTTCATCAACGGTACGGACTTCTTCATCGGCGGGATGCTGGGCATCACGTCTGGACCGATCCTCTACGTGATCTGGAAGAAGATGTACGGCGGCCTCGCCAAGAAGGACCCGGTGCAGTACCCGGTCAATCGCAAGACGGGCCTCGCACACGGTGACCTGAAGAGGATCGCGGGGATGTTCTCCATGCTCGCGATCGTGGGTTTCGTCGCCTACCCGTGGCTGAAGTGGTTCGAGGGTGACTGGGCGGAGGAGTACTACGCCGAGACGTACGGCTCCGGGTTCCTGGGGAACTTCGGGTACATGCTGACGGCCATCCTGATCACCGCCGGAGTCTTCCTGGCGATCGCCGTGGTGTGCTACATCGCGGCCATCAGGGTCGAGCCGAAGAAGGGGTCGCCGCCGCCGAGCGCTTGAGGGATGCGGCGGGCTCGACGAGGGGTGCGCCGCAGGGGCACCGCTCAGTGACCGACGGAAGAGGTCTCAACGAGGGGCGGGCGGCCGAAGGGCCGCCCGCCCCTCGCCGTTCAAGGCTCCAGCGGCGTGACCGCAACGTGCGGCGCGGATCGCTCCTCCGGACCGTGGAACACGGCCTCCACGTTGTTGCCGTCCGGGTCGAGCACGTAGGCGGCGTAGTAGCCGGCATGGTACGGGCGTTCGCCCGGCGCCCCGTTGTCGGTGCCGCCGGCGGCCACTGTCGCGGCGTGGAATCGGCGCACCGTCTCACGGTCGGCGGCCTGGAAGGCGAGGTGCACCGAGGAGACCAGTCCGTCGGCGGCGCTCACGAAGAGCTCGTCGGCCTCGAAGAAGTCCGGCCCCTCCGTGAGCGTGATGGGCGGCTCCAGCGCGCCGAGCGCCGCCCGGTAGAAGACCTTGCTCCGCTCGAGGTCGGCGACCGTCAGATGCACGTGGTCGAGCAGCCTGCCGGTGTAGTACACCATCGCCCGTCCTCCCGGCCGGTCACGCCTCCAGCAGGATCGTGACGGGCCCGTCGTTGACGAGCTCGACCTGCATGCGTGCGCCGAACACGCCGGTCTCGACCGGCACGCCCTCGGCGCGCAAGGCCGCCACGAAGGCGTCGTACACTGCCTCGCCGACGTCCGGCGCGGCCGCCGCGACGAAGCTGGGGCGGTTGCCCTTGCGCGCGTCGGCGTAGAGCGTGAACTGGGAGACGGCCAGCACGGCGCCGTCAACGTCCGGCAGGGCGAGGTTCATGAGGCCGGCCCCGTCGGTGAACACGCGGAGCCTGGCGGTCTTGCCGGCCAGCTTCGCCGCCGTCTCGGCCGTGTCGCCGTGCGTCACGCCGACGAGCGCGAGGAAACCCCGGCCCACGGAGCCGACGACCTCGCCGTCCACCGAGACGGCGCTGCTGCTCACTCGTTGGATCAGGATCCGCATAAGCCAAGTCTAGACGGCCGGTGCCGGATTCCGCCAGCCGGCCCGATGCCGGCCCGGCACTCAGGAGGCGCGAGTGCGGGATTCCCGCCAGCGCCCGTATCGATGCACGAAACCCGTGCAAACGGACGCTTTCCGTCAGGTCCGTCCGGCGCCGTCGCGAGCGTCCGGTGATGGTTTGACTTGCACGGATCCGGGACATACGATAGCGACCCCGTGTGACTTAGCACTCTCGTCGTGAGAGTGCCAGAACTGTAGACGAGACAAAGAGGAGGGTTGCTGCATGAAGCTCAAGCCGCTCGAGGACCGCGTCATCATCAAGGCGGTCAAGGAAGAGGAGAAGACCGCCAGCGGTATCGTGCTGCCCGACACGGCCAAAGAGAAGCCGATGATGGGCGAGGTCGTCGCCGTAGGCGACGGCAAGTGGGACGACGAGGGCAAGAAGCGCATCCCGGTCGACGTCAAGACCGGCGACAAGGTCATCTACGGCAAGTACTCGGGCACCGAGTACAAGACGACCGATGGTGACGAACTGCTGATCCTGCGCGCCAGCGAGATCCTGGCCGTGGTCAAGTAAGAAAGGGAGGCTGACGAATCGTGGCTAAGGAACTCAGGTATCACGACGAGGCTCGGCGCTCCCTGGAGCGTGGCGTCAATGCGCTCGCCGACGCCGTCAAGATCACCCTCGGCCCCAAGGGCCGCTACGTGGTGCTGGACAAGAAGTACGGTGCGCCGACGATCACCAACGACGGTGTGACCATCGCCCGCGAGATCGAGCTCGAGGACGTCTTCGAGAACCAGGGCGCCCAGCTGGTCAAGGAAGTCGCCACCAAGACCAACGACATCGCCGGTGACGGCACCACCACCGCCACCCTGCTCGCTCAGGCCATCGTGCGCGAGGGTCTGCGCATGGTAGCCGCCGGCGCCAACCCGATGGCCATCAAGCACGGCATCGAGCAGGCCGTGGACGAGGCCGTCGCGTCGATCAAGAAGCAGTCCAAGGAGATCTCCGGCAAGGAAGACATCGCCCGCGTGGCCACCATCTCCGCCCGCGACCGCGCCGTCGGCGACGTCATCGCCGACGCCATCGAGAAGGTCGGCAAGGACGGCGTGGTCAACGTCGAGGAGAGCAACACCTTCGGTCTGGACCTCGAGTTCACCGAGGGCATGCAGTTCGACAAGGGCTACCTCAGCCCGTACATGATCACGGACCCAGACCGCATGGAGGCCGTGCTCGAGGACCCCTACATCCTCATCGCCAACCAGAAGATCGGCGCCGTGCAGGACCTCCTCCCGATCCTCGAGAAGGTCATCCAGGCCGGCAAGCAGCTCATCATCGTGTCCGAGGACGTCGAGGGTGAGGCTCTCGCGACCCTCGTCGTGAACAAGTTGCGCGGCACGTTCACCAGCGTCGCCGTCAAGGCTCCGGGCTTCGGCGATCGCCGCAAGCGCATGATGGAGGACATCGCCATCCTCACCGGCGGCGAGGTCATCACCGAGGAGATGGGTCTCAAGCTCGACAGCACCCAGGTCACGCAGCTCGGCCGCGCCCGCAAGGTCGTGGTGACCAAGGACAACACCACGATCGTGGACGGCGCCGGCGACACCGACGCCATCAAGTCGCGCATCAAGCAGATCAAGGCCGAGATCGAGAACACCGACTCCGACTTCGACCGTGAGAAGCTCCAGGAGCGTCTCGCCAAGCTGGCCGGCGGCGTGGCCGTCATCAAGGTCGGCGCGGCCACCGAGGTCGAGATGCGCGAGACCAAGCACCGCGTCGAGGACGCCCTCAACGCCACCCGCGCGGCCCTCGAAGAGGGCATCGTGCCGGGCGGCGGCGTCGTGCTCGTCAACGCCATCGACGCCATCAAGGTCGACAAGAAGTCGGACGACGTCGACTTCCGCGCCGGCAAGCAGATCATCGCCCGCGCGCTCGAGGAGCCGCTGCGCCAGATCGCCGAGAACGCCGGCATGGAAGGCTCGGTCGTGGTGAACAAGGTCAAGGATCTCAAGGGTGGCGAGGGCCTCAACGCCGACACCGGCGAGTACGAGGACCTGGTCAAGGCCGGCATCATCGACCCCGCCATGGTCACCCGCTCGGCGCTGCAGAACGCCGCGTCGATCGCCAAGAACATCCTCACCACCGAGTGCATCGTGGCCGACAAGCCCGAGCCGGCCGGCGCCGGCGGCGGCATGCCGGGCGGCGGTATGCCTCCGGGGATGATGTAAGCCGACGCAGCCTTCGGCCGGTCGGCCAGAAACCTCGCCTACGGCGGGTTCTGATCGGCCAGTGTCGCTCGGAAGAAGCGTCTTTCGCGTCGCGGCGGGCGGGCCCATCGGGCCCGCCCGCCGCTTCCGTTCTCAGGGCGCGGACGGCGGGAGCGCGGCGAAGAGTCGCCACTTCTCAGGCACGCCCTTGAGCACGTGCTCGCCGCGGTCCTCGAAGACGAGACCCGAGCCGGCCACGAGGTCCTTGACGGTGGACGACACCAGGACCTCGGAGGGTCCGGCGAGCGCCGCGACGCGGGCGCCGATGTGCACGGCGATGCCGCCCACGTCGGCGCCCAGCAGCTCGATCTCGCCGGTGTGGCAGCCGGCGCGCATCTCGACGCCCAGCTCCCGCGCAGCGACACAGATCGCCTGCGCACAGCGCACGGCCAGCGCGGGCCTCTCGAACGACGCCAGGAACCCGTCGCCGGTCGTCTTGACCTCGCACCCGCCGAAACGTGCGAGCGCCTGTCTCGTCGCGGCGTCGTGTCGCTGGAGCAGAGCCTTCCAGCGGGCGTCGCCGATGTCGCAGGCCGCAGCAGTCGAGCCGACGATGTCCGTGAAGAGCACGGTCAGGAGTCGCCGGTCCGGCTCAGGCGCAGGGGGAGAGACGCCCGCGAAGTCACGGATGGCGTCGATCACGGACCTCCAGTCGCCGAGGAACTCCAGGCAGTCGCGGCCGGGCAGCACCACCCGCCGGCAGCCGGGGATGAGCGACGCGGCGTACTCGCCCTCCTCCGGCACCGTCTCGTCGCGGTCGATGACGAGCGCCGGCACGTTCAGCGTGGGGAGCACGAGGCGCACGTCGATCTCCCACAGCAGGCGCGTGACCTCGAGCGCCATTCTCGGGGACGTCTCCTGCCGCATCAGCTTCGCTATCTGCGCGGCCAGGCCCGGGTCTGCTGCGAGGCTCGGGTTGTCCCGCTCGTAGTAGGTGTGGACCGGCGCGTCCCCGCCCCAGTCTGCCGCCACCGCCGCATCCTCAGTCGTCCGCTGTTCGGGCCGTTGCCCCCAGGGGTAGTCCGGCGCCCACGCGTGTCGGGGAGTCGGGAGGTACCAGACGAGACCTGTCACGCGCTCCGGGTGCGCGGCCGCCAGGAGCGAGGCCACGGCCCCGGACTGCATGCTCCCCTTCAGGACGGCCCTGGCCGACCCGGCCGCGTCCATCACCGAGCGAGCATCCTCCGCCCACGACTCCAGGGTGAGCGGACCGTCCGGAGGGTCGGAGAGGCCCATCCCTCGCGGGTCGTGCAGGATGAGCCGGGAGAACGAGGCCAGCGCCTCAAAGTACCGGGCCGTGAAGCCGACCTCCCACACCGCCTCGATACTCCCGAATCCACCGAAGGACAGAAGGTCTGCCGGCCCAGTGCCGACCACCTGGTAAGCGATCGACAGCCCGTCGGGGGTCTTCGCGTAACGCGTCTTGGGCTGCAGGGTCATGCTCGGCGCCTCAAGCCCGGGTGCTCTCCTGCATGTCGCGGACGGTGCGGACAAGGCCCTGCAGCAGGCCCACGGCGATCCCGGGCTCCGCCTTGAGCAGCTTCTGGAAGTCCCTGCGCCCGACCTTGGCGGTCGTGAGCTCGCCGACCGCCGACACTGTTGCCGAGCGCGGCGCGCCGTCGATGAGAGCGAGCTCGCCGAAGCAGTCGTCGGGGCCGAGCAGGCGCAGGTGACCGCCCGGCGTGCGCACGCGAGCGGATCCGTCCAGGACGACATACATGGCGTCGCCACGCATTCCGGCGACCACCACGGTGGCGCCGTCCGGAAAGCGCACCACGCTGAAGAGCGCGGCTACGCGGCGCAAGTGCTGGTCAGGCAGCGCCGCGAACAGATCCACGTGCCGCAGCAGCAGCAGCCACCCGAGCGCATCGCGCCCCTCCAGAAAGTCGCCGGCCCGGTCGCTGGCGAGCGGAGTCTCGCCCTCTGCCCGGCGCCACGCACCCACCTGGCGGTGGTCCGGGATGTTGGACGCGTCAGCCCGCAAGAGGTCGCGAATCACCAGCACGATGCCCGGGAGCAGACTCACCGCGAGCTCCGGCTCCGAGGTCAGCAGCTCCGCAAAGGCCTCTCGCGGGATGCGCGCGAGGGTGACGCGCCCGACGGCCCGCACCGTGGCGGCTCGCGGCGCCCCGTCGATCAGGGAGAGCTCGCCGAAGTGATCGCCCGGGCCCAGCTCGGCGACGGCGCCCTGTTGCGTCTCCGCCTCGGCCTCCCCGGTGAGGATCACATAGAACGCGTCCCCGGCCTCACCGGCGCGCACGATCGGCCGGCCCGGCTCCACCTCGTCTATCACCGCCAGCTCGAGCACCCGGCGCCGGTGCCGTCTGCCGAGCCCCTGCAACAAGGTCGTCCGCTCGAGCTCTCGCAGGCGCTCTCTGCCCGGCCCGGTCGTCGGTCCGCTCATCGGTCCTCCGTTCATCGCCGGTGGCGGGTCCGCTCCTTGGACGGACTGCCGCCTGCGGTCGCAGGGCGAGCATAGTCGCGCCCACGGGCGCAGACAACGTCCTGCCCCGATGCCTTGACGTCGCCGACACACGACGCGTACCGTCCTGCGACATCACGGTGTCGCGGGCGGAGCCGCACGGCTCGGGTGTGGCGCCGGGGCAAGGACGACCCGGGAGGGGCCATGTCGACGATGGTTCGCACGATGCTCGCCGTCCGTTCGCCCACCACGCTGCTCATCGCACTGGTGGTGGCCACGTGCGTCACGGCTTCGCTCACTGGACAGGCAACGGCGTCGCCGTCCCCCTCGCCCGCAGGGGAGACGCTCACCTTGCGCCTCGGCTGGACCGAGAGCCCGCTCAACCTGAACCCGTTCATCGGCTACAGCAACTCGTACGAGGTCTGGCTCCTCAATTACGACACCCTCGTGGCGGTCGGCGCCGACGGTGCGCCGTCCAAAGAGACCGGCCTCGCCGAAGACTGGACGCTCTCCGCTGATGAGAAGGAGTGGACCTTCACGATCAGAGAGGGCGTCACGTGGCAGGACGGCGAGCCGCTCACGGCGCGCGACGTCGCCTGGACGTTCAACACCATCATCGAGAACGAGCTGAGCCTCGCGGTCTATCTGAAGGACGTGGAGAAGGCGGTCGCCGTCGACGACACCACGCTCAAGGTGTACTGCAGCGCGCCCAAAGCCAACATGCTGCTCACGCAGGTGTACATCTACATCCTGCCCGAGCACCTCTGGGGCGGGCTCAGCGTGGATGAGCTCAGCACCACCTTCCGCAACCCGGTGCCGATCGTCGGTTCCGGCCCGTTCCGGACGGTCGAGTTCAAGAAGGACGACTACGTCAAGCTGGTCCGCAACCCCTCGTACTGGGGCAGGCAGCCGACCCTGGACGAGGTCATCTTCCAGTACTACACGAACTCGGACACGATGGTGCAGGACCTCAAGAGCGGCGCCATCGACGGCGCCCAGGTCATCCCGGCCACGCAGTTCGCGCAGCTGCAGAACGAGCCGGGCATCGAGGCCATCCCGTATCCGCTCTACAACTGGGAGTACGTCGACATCAACTGCTACGACAGCCCCGACTCGCTCGGCAACCCCGTCCTGACAGACCCCGGGTTCCGCGTGGCCATGGCGTGGGCGATCGACCGCGAGAAGTGCGCAAGCCTGGCCTGGAACGGTCTCGCGGACCCGGGTTACGGCATCTTCCCCAAGAAGGGATGGCCGGCGACTGCCGATCCGTACTACCAGCCGGAAGCGGCTGAGACGATCGGCTTCGACCTGGAGAAGGCGAAGCAGCTGATGGACGAGGCCGGTTACACGGACACCGACGGGGACGGCATCCGCAACGACCCCAGGCACGGCGACGGCGACATCGAGCTGCGACTCTGGGCGCGCGATATCTCTCCGGAGAGCCAGGTGCAGGGCAAGCTCATAGCCGGCTGGCTCCAGGACATCGGCCTGGACATCGAGTACACGGTGGTCGACGAGGGCGCGCTGGGCGACAGCATCTGGAACTACAAGGGCGACACGTACGCGCCCGACTACGACCTCGCGCTGTGGGACTTCATGGGTTACATCGACCCCGGCGACTCCGCGGCCTGCTTCACCACCGACCAGATCGAGAACTACAACGAGATGAACTGGTCCAACGCGGAGTACGACAGGCTCACCGAGGAGCAGTACCGAGAGATGGATCCCGCTGCGCGCATGGAACTGCTCAAGCAGGGCCAGGCGGTGATGTACGCGGAGCAGCCCATGATCGTCATCGACTACCCGTCGGTGCTCCAGGCTGTGAACGTCAGTCGCTGGGAGGGCTGGCAGCCGTACGTGGGCGGCAGCGTGTGGAACAACTTCCTCGATCGGCGGAGCTACATCGAGCTCGAAGCCGAAGGTCGGCGGAGGCGCCGGCGACGGAAGGCGGCGGCTCCTCCAACGCCGTCTGGTTCATCGTCCTCGTGGGAGTCCTCCTCGGCGTGGCGCTGATCGCCTGGGTCGTGCTGCGCCGCCGCGGACGCGCTCTCGAAGAATGACCGCGCCCTCGCCACCGGGCGACTACCACGTGCACACCACGTGGTCGGACGGGACGGGCAGTGTCGAGGGCTGCGTCGCCCGCGCGGTCGACCTCGGCCTGCCCGAGCTTGGGATCGCCGACCACGTGTCGCCGGCGCCGCGGGCGGCTGAGGAGTGGTGGGTGCCGCTCGAGCGGCTCGGCGAGTACGTCGCCGACGTGCGCCGGGCCGCGGAGCGGCACGACGACATCGTGGTCCTGGCCGGCCTGGAGGCCGAGTTCGTCGTGGGACGCGAGGCCGGGCTGGACCTTCTGCTCGACGCGTACGCGTGGGACTACGTGGTGCTCGGCGTACACGAGGTCGACGGGTTCGTGTTCGACGACCCCGACCTGCGCCGCGACGCGCGCTGGACGCGGCCCGACGAGCTGCTGGCCGCGTACTACCGTACGATGCGCCGCGCGGCCGAGTACGGTCGCGGCGACATCCTGGCCCACTTCGACTACATCGGGCTGTGGGGGCATGAGCCCGGGCCGGCCGTCCTGCCCGAAGTCGAGGCCGCGCTCGACGCCCTGGCGGCCTCGGGCGCGGCCCTCGAGCTGAACACCGACCGCATCAGCGACCCGGCCGGGGTCATGTACCCGTCGCGCGACATCCTCACCATGGCTCGCGAGCGCGGCATCCCGCTCGTGATCGACTCGGACGCCCACGAGGCGGAGCACGTCGGCAGGCTCTGGGACGAGGCCATCAAGCACGCCCTGGCGGCCGGGTACCGCTCCACGCTGCGCATGTCGGACCGCGCACTCGTGCCGCTGCCCGCGTCGCCCCCCGAATGTGACGGCCCGTGACCGGCGACGCGGGAGTGCCGGCTCTGCGCCGACCCGTTGCGGCGCGCCTGTCGGAGGCGGTGTACGGCGATCACGCGTCCACGCGCTGGTTCATGCAGCACGTGCGCGAGGTCGTGCCGACGTCGAGGGTGTCGTCCGGGCGCGGCCCGTTGTGGGAGCTGCCGCGCGCCCCCCGCGAGCTCGACGGCGCGGTCGTGCGAGGGGGCGACGGCCGCTCTTGGACGTTGCGCGAGATGCTCGCGGCCACGCACACCGACGCCGTGCTGGTGCTCAGGCGCGGTGAGGTCATCTACGAGCGGTACTTCGGGTCCATGACCGAGGATACGCAGCACCTCTACCAGTCTGTGTCGAAGTCGGTGGGCGCGTGCGTCGCGGCCCGCCTCATCGAGCGCGGGGTCCTCACCGCCGAGACGCCGCTCACCGCTGTCGTCCCGGAGCTGGCCGGCAGCGGGTACGACGGGGCCACGGTGCGTGATCTCCTCGACATGCAGGTCGGCGTGCGTTTCAGCGAGGACTACGAGGACGATGGCGCGGAGATCGCACGCCTCGACCGGCTGTACGGGTTCAGGCCCCGGCGCTCGGACGACGAGCCGGGGTCCTCCTACCGGTTCGCCACCGAGACTGCCCGCGAGGGCGCGCACGGGCGCGTGTTCCACTACGTTTCTCTCGACCTGCAGGTGCTGGGCTGGGTCATGGAGTGCGCGACCGGCCGGAGCGTGCCGGAGCTGATCGCGGACGAGGTGTGGTCCGGACTGGGCGCCGAGCACCCCGCGTACGTCGCGCTGGATGCCGCCGGCGCCACCCAGCTCGAGGGCGGGTTCTGCTCGAGCCTGCGCGACCTCGGCCGTTTCGGGCTGATGCTGTCCCTGGGGGGCGAGGGTCGCGCCGGGCGGGTGCTGCCCGAGGCGTTCATCGCCGACTGCGAGCAGCACGCCGACCGTGAGGCCTTCAGGCTGTCCGGTCTGGCCGATGGGACCTACGAAGCCGAGCAGGGGTACCGCAGCAACTTCTGGACGGCGGCCTTCGAGGGCCGCACCGTGCTGATGGGCCTCGGGATCTTCGGTCAGTTCCTGTACGTCGACCGCACCGCCGGCTTCGTGTTGGCCAAGTTCTCGACCTGGCCGAGCTTCTCGGACGACCTGCTCTCCGCGCATCACTTCTGGGCGGCGCGGTCGCTCGCCGGTCTGCTCACCTGAGGCGGTCGCCGGGCGGGCGCCCGGGCCATTGCGGGCCGTTGTATGGTGGGCGAAGGCGTGCTCTTCGGCCTTCGACGGCGAGGTGGACCATGGAGATGTGCAGCAACCTGATCGGCGGCGAGTGGGTGGCCGCGTCCGACCACGCGACGTTCGAGTCACGGGACCCGGCGCACGCCGACGACGTGCTGGCGGTGTTCCCGAGCGCCACGGCCGCCGATGCGGCCCAGGCCGTGGCCGCGGCGGCCGAGGCCTTCCCGGCGTGGGCGGCGACGCCGGCGCCGGCGCGGGGCGCGATCCTCTTTCGCGCCGCCGAGCTCCTGACCGAGCGGCTCGACGATGTCGCGCGCACGCTCACGCGCGAGGAGGGCAAGACGCTCGCGGAGTCACGCGGCGAAGTGACTCGCGCCCGCGACATCCTGCGGTACTACGGCGGGGAGGGCTGGCGCGCCGGCGGCGACGTGCTCCCGGCCACTACGCCACACGCCATGCTGTTCAGCCGACGCGAGCCCCTCGGCGTGGTCGCGGTCATCACCCCGTGGAACTTCCCGATCGCCATCCCCGCCTGGAAGATCGCGCCTGCGCTCGCTTACGGAGACACCGTCGTGTTCAAGCCGGCGTCGGCGACGCCACTCACGGCGCTGCGGCTCGTGGAGTGCCTCGTGGAGGCAGGGCTGCCCGCCGGTGTGCTCAACCTCATCGCCGGATCCGGGTCCACGGTGGGTGCGGCTGTGGCCGGCGACGCGGTCGTGCGAGGCCTGACCTTCACCGGCTCGCACGCCACCGGCGCCGGCCTCTACGCGCGCGCGGCCGAGAACTTCGCCCGCGTCCAGCTCGAGATGGGCGGCAAGAACCCGACCGTCGTGCTCGGCGACGCCGACCTCGACCTCGCCGTCCGCCTCGTGACGGCGGGCGGGTTCGGCCTCACAGGGCAGAGTTGCACGGCGACCAGTCGCGTGATCGTGGAGGAGAGCGTCGCCGACCGCTTCGCCGCCGCGCTCGCCGAGGCCGCCCGTGAGCTCACCGTCGGCGACGGCCTCGACGACGGCGTGCAGATGGGGCCCGCGGTGAGCGAGGAGCAGCTGGCCGTCGACCTGGAGTACGTGCAGATCGCCCGTGACGAGGGCGCGGAACTGCTCGCCGGCGGCGGGCGCGCGCCCGGCGACGGGCACTTCGTGCAGCCCACGGTGTTCGACCACATGGACGTCCGCAGCCGCCTCGCTCAGGAGGAGGTCTTCGGCCCCCTGGTCGGCATCGTGCGGGCGCGCGACCTCGACGACGCCATCTTCAAGGCCAACGCTATCGGGTACGGACTGGCCGCAAGCGTCGTCACCAACGACCTGCACCGCGCCCTCTCGTTCGTCGACCGGATCGAAGCCGGCGTCGTCAAGGTGAACGAGCCGACCACGGGACTGGCCCTGCAGGCGCCTTTCGGCGGCTTCAAGCAGTCCAGCGCCAACACCTTCAAGGAGCAGGGCCCGGCCGCGGTGGAGTTCTACACGCGGACGAAGACGGTGTATGTGACGTATTGAGCGTGTGCTGCGCCGAGCGTGGGCGTGTCGCACTCCGCTCTCCTGGGGAGTATTGTTTTCTCATGACTCCGGACGTCGAGAGGACCTACACGCTCGTGGTCAGAGGTCCGGCACAGGACCTGCTGTACGAGCACTTCTCGCGGCTGTTCAACGGTCACGTCGGCGTGACCGTCGTGCGCGACAGGCGCCACGACCAGCGGCGTCGCGGAGCCGACGCCGTGCCGCGTGATCGGCGCCTGTACGAGCGGCGCCGCGAGCGCCCCTGGCTCGTTCCGCCTGATTGACCTGCGCAGGCGGGTTGAAGAGCGGTGGGCCGCAGGCGCACCGCTCAGTGAACGGCGCAGCCTGGCCACCGAGCGGCCGGCGCTGCTCCGCCGACGGCCGGCCCGGTCGTCGTGACGACCGTCCGGTCTCCTGCCCGAATACTTGCGCGATTGCGTTGCGCTTCACATATACTGTGCGGACGTTCGGCCCGGCAGTCCAATCGTCCCGGAGGTTTTCAACATGTTCTTGATGGGTGAGTCGATCAACGGTACGCGCAAGCAGGTCGCCGAGGCGATCCAGTCGCGTGACGCCGCGTTCATCAAGCAGCTCGCCACGGACCAGGTCGAGGCCGGCGCGTCGGTGCTCGACGTCAACGGCGGCGTCGCCGGCGGCGACGAGATCGCCGACATGACGTGGCTCATCGACACCGTCATGGAAGTCACCGACATGCAGCTCATGGTCGACTCGGCGAGCGCCTCTGTGCTCGAGCACGGCGTCAAGCTGATCATCGACAAGGGCGGCAAGGTCCCGTTCATCAACTCCATCTCCGGTGAGCAGGCGCGCATCGACGCGGCCATGCCGCTCGTCGAGAAGTACAAGACCCCGGTCCTCGCCCTGTGCCTCAGCGAGGACGGCATCCCGCCGACCGCCGCGGACCGTTTCGCCGTCGCCAAGTCGCTGCACGACATGTGCACCGCCGCCGGCCTGCCGGCCGAGGACATCTGGGTCGACCCGCTGGTGCTCACCGTGTCGGCCGACAGCCAGGCTGCCGTGGTCACCATGGAGACCCTCAAGATGGTCAAGGAGCAGCTCCCGGTGCGCACCACCGGCGGCCTCAGCAACGTGAGCTTCGGCCTGCCGAACCGCCCGCTCCTCAACCGCACCATGGTCGCCATGTGCGCCGGCCTCGGCATCGACGGCGCCATCCTCGACGTGCGCAACAAGGCCATGATGGCCACGATCAAGGCTATCGAGGCGCTGCGCGGCGACGACCAGTTCTGCGGCAACTACCTCATGGCGCACCGCTCCGGCCTGCTTGACGCGCAGAGCGCCGGCTGAGAACAGCGTGATCGAGCCGGGCCGTTCGCGTGCCCGTGAGTTGGGCATCGCGGTGGGTACCCTGCCCGCCGGCCCTCTGAACGCCATCACCGACGTGCCCGGCGTGGCCGTCGGTCACTGTACCGTCTCGTGGGGCGGGCCCGATCTGCCACCTGGCAGCGGGCCCGCCCGCACGGGCGTCACCGCCGTCCTTCCCCACACCGGCGACGTGTGGCACGAACGTGTCGTCGCCGGCGCCTACGTCGCCAACGGTGTCGGCGAGCTCGTCGGCATCAGCGCTATCCGTGAGTGGGGCCTCCTCGAGACGCCGGTCCTCCTCACCAACTCGCAGAGCGTAGGAGCCGTGTACGACGCCGCGGTGCGCTGGATGATGGACCGCGATCCGCGCGTGGGCATCGAAGACGCGGCCATGCCCGTGGTCGGTGAGTGCGACGACGGCTTCCTGAACGACCAGCGCGGCATGCACGTGCACGAAGAGCACGTCCGCGCCGCGCTTGACTCCGCCGCCGCCGGCCCCGTGGCCGAAGGCTGCATCGGGGCCGGTACCGGCATGTCCTGCTACGACTTCAAAGGCGGCATCGGCACGTCGTCACGGGCCGTCTCGGCCCACGGCCTTCCCTTCACCGTCGGCGTGCTGGCGCTGACCAACTTCGGCGATCGTGCCCGTCTCACCGTGGACGGCTGCGCCGTGGGCCGCCTCATCACGGACCTCCTGCCCGTCGAACACCGGGAGGGCTCCTGCATCGTGGTCCTCGCCACCGACGCTCCCCTCACCGCGCGTCAGTGCGAGCGGCTTGCCAAGCGCTGCTCTCTCGGCCTGGCTGCCACGGGCTCCATAGCATCCGACGGCAGTGGGGAGATCATGCTGGCCTTCAGCACGGCGCACCGCGTTCCGCGGACGTCGGCCGAGCCCCTCCGCTTCACCGCCGTGACCAACGACCACCTGTGGGAGCTGTTCGCGGCGGCGGTCGACGCCACGGCCGAGAGCGTGCTCAACTCGCTCTGCGCGGCGCGCACCACGGTCGGCCGCGGCGGCAACACGGTCCACGAGCTGCCGCTCGACCGCCTCACCGGCGCCCTGCGCGCCGCCGGTCGCACGCTGACGGTCTGAACGGCCCCGTCCGGCGCGGGTGTCGGCGGCGCGGGCGGGCCACTCTGTCGGGAGTGCACCTGCGGGTTGGTCTCCCGCGTCGTGCGGTCCCGCTTGCCCGGCCGCGCCCCGGAAGACTATTCTGGCGGCGGCCCACGTCAGCAGGCCTGGTCGTGGTACGGCGTGCGTGAGAGGGAGGTGAGGGTTCGCCGCTCGGGGCTTCGAGCGCGGCGATCCCGGCTCGCAGTGGACAAACGGCGCTACTTCGTTCGCAAGATCATCAACGCCGTCCTCACCATCGTGCTCGTGGCGTCGTTCAACTTCGCGCTCTTCCGCATCCTCCCGGGCGACCCGGCCCGCCTCCTGCTGCCCAAAGGTAAACAGGACCCCTCGGCCATCGAGAAGCAGCGCAAGACCTTCAACCTGGACAAGCCCATGTGGCAGCAGTTCGCTCTCTACTGGGGCGACACGCTGCAGGGCAGGTTCGGCATGTCGTTCTCGGAGAAACGGCCGGTCTCCGAGGTCGTGCTGGAGCGCATCTGGCCAACGGTGCTGCTGGTCGGCGTCGGCACCCTCTTCGCCACGGTCATAGGCATGATCACGGGCGTGTTCGCGGGGTGGCGACGAAACGGGGTCTATGACGTTGTATCGACGAACACAGGCATGGTGCTGTACGCCATGCCGACGTTCTGGTTCGGCCTGCTCATGATCATGCTGTTCGCGACCAGGCTGCGATGGTTCCCGACCGGCCGCATGGAAGAGCCGGGGGTCGTGCTGAGCGGCTGGGCCGCGTTCCAGTCGCTCGCCAGACACCTGTTCCTGCCCGCGTTCACCTTCGCCATCGCGTATGTGGGCGAGTACCACCTCATCATGCGCAGTTCCATCACCGGCGTGATGAAGGAGGACTTCGCCCTCACCGCGCGGGCCAAGGGCCTCAGTGAGAACGCGGTGCTGTGGCGCCACGTGGTGCCGAACGCCATGCTGCCCACGGTCACCATCGTGATGATGAACCTGGGCTTCATCATGTCCGGCGCCATCCTGGCCGAGAGCGTCTTCAACTGGCCCGGGCTGGGCCTGCTCTCCTACGAGGCCATGCAGAACCGCGACTATCCGGTGATGCAGGCCGTGTTCCTCATCGCGAGTATCGCCGTGATCATCGCCAACCTCATCGCCGACATCATGTACTACTACCTCGACCCGCGGGTGCGCGCGTGAACACACTCGTCCCCCGTCGCTACAGGAACTGGGTGCTGTTCTGGACTCCGGTCGTCTGGATGACCCTCGAGCTGGTCATGTACCCCAAAGACCTGTGGTGGTCGGCCGGCGCCGCGGCCATGCTCAAGGGCTTCTTCTCGCAGAGCGTGGGGGCGTATCCCGCCTGGGTCATGGTCCTCGCGGCCGTCGTCACCGTCGGACTCGGCGTTTGGGGGCGCGTGCGCAGGTCCAAGGCCGCGGGCTTCGACTACGTGCTCCTCGCCATGGGCGTCGTGTTCGTCGCGTGGGCGTACTTCGCCGGTCGCGGTGAGTCCGGCTGGTCGGCCGGCGCCAACGAGCTCGCCTACAACTGGGTGCTGCAGACGGTGGAGGTCGTCCTCGGCGGCGCGGCGGCGTACTTGTGGGCCGCCGGCAATCCGGAGCGGGCCGAACTGCTGGTCTGGAACACGCACCAGGTCTGGAAGCTCTACCGCGCCAACTGGCAGGGCATGGTGGGTCTCGGTATCCTCATCGCCTTCATCGGCATGGCGCTGTTCGCGCCGTTTCTCATCGACCACGGCCTGCTCGACCCCAACGCGCAGATCAGCGATCCGGCCACCGGCGAGCTCTTCGGCGCGTTCCACCCGCCCACCTGGTACTGGCCGAACCTGTTCGGCACCGACCAGGTGGGGCAGTCGGTCCTCGCGCAGTTCATCTGGAGCGCCCGCATCTCGCTCATGGTCGGCCTGCTGGCCGCGCTCATGTCCACCGTGGTCGGCGCCGGCATCGGCATCGCCGCCGGCTACTACGGCGGCTGGCAGGGCGAGGTGTGGATGCGCATCACCGACGCGTTCCTCGTCATCCCGTGGCTGCCGCTGGCCATGGTGCTCGCGGCGGCCTGGGGCCAGAACTACTGGATGATCATCCTCATCATCGGCATCACCAGCTGGCCCGGAACCGCCCGCGTCGTACGCGCCGACACGCTGCGCGTGCGCGAGCTGCAGTTCATCGAACGGGCCAAGGCCATCGGGTCCACCGGCGCCCACGTGATGGCGAAGCACATCCTGCCCAACGTGATGCCCCTGATCTTCGCCAACCTGGTGCTCGTGGTGGCCATCGCCATCCTGTCGGAGACCACCCTGGCGTTCCTCGGTCTTGGCGACCCGCTCAACTACAGCTGGGGCACCATGCTGCACTACGCCTGGATCAGCGGCGCGGCCGGCCTGCCTGCCTGGTGGTACCTGCTCCCGCCGGGCATCGCGATCGTCCTCGTGGTGCTGGCCTTCACCTTCATCGGCACGGCCTACGACGAGGTGCTCGATCCCAAGCTGCGCAAGCGCGAGGAGAGCCCCGCCGGGGGCCGCATCACCGCGCGTGAGCCCGCGGTGGCCGTCGCCGGCGCCGCCGGCGTGGGCGGCGGGGCCGGCTTGTTCACGCCCGGCGTACAGACCGACGATGCCATGCCCGACTTCGACAAGCCGGCCGGCGGCAGCATCGGCCGGCCAGAGGGCGGCGGCTGGGTCGGGGGTCACATCAGGGACGACGACCTCGAAGAGGAAGAGCCGTGACGCCGGCCGCCGCGAAGAGCAGGTCCGCGAAGGGCCAGGCGCCGCAGAAGAAGCCGGTAGAGCGTATCGCGCACGAGGGCCTGCTCGACGTGCGCGGCCTCACCACGTACTTCAAGCTCGGCGCCGGCGACGTCAAGGCCGTGCAGGACGTCTCGTTCACGCTCAGGCCCGGCGAGAGCCTCGGCCTCGCCGGCGAGTCCGGCTGCGGCAAGACCACGGCCGCGCTCTCCATCCTCAAGCTCCTGCCCGAGAACGGGCGCATCGTCAGCGGTGACGTGCTCTTCGACGGCCGCAACCTCGCCAAGCGCACCGAGTACGGCATGAGCAGGATCCGCTGGAAGGAGATCAGCATCATCTTCCAGGGGGCGATGAACGCCCTGAACCCGGTCAAGGAGACCGGCACGCAGATCGCCGAGCCCATCCGCCTGCACGAGGGTCTGAGCGAAGGCAAGGCGATGGTCCGGGTCAGGGAGCTCTTCGACCTGGTGGGCATCAACCCCAAGCGCGTCAACGACTTCCCCCACCAGCTCTCCGGCGGCATGCGTCAGCGCGCCATGATCGCCATGGCCCTGGCCTGCAACCCTCGCCTCGTGATAGGCGACGAGCCCACCACGGCGCTCGACGTCATGGTACAGGCGCAGATCCTCGAGCTCATCGAGCGGCTGCGCAAGGAGCTGGACCTCTCCTTCATCCTCATCAGCCACGACCTCTCGGTGATGGCCGAGACCTGCGACAAGGGCGTCGTCATGTACGCGGGCGAGGTGGTGGAGAGCGGCACCACCGCCGACATCTTCAACAACGCGACTCACCCGTACACACGCCAGCTCATCAGGGCGTTCCCCAACATCCACGAGAAGCGCGAGATGGTCAGCTCCATCAAGGGCGACCCACCCAACCTGCTGGACCCGCCGCCCGGGTGCGGCTTCTGTCCCCGCTGCGACGACAGGGTCGCCGCCTGCGAGACCGAGCACCCCGGCCTGGTCGAGGTGGAGCGTGGCCACTTCGTGCGCTGCCTCCAGGTCGAGAGAGGGGCGTGATGGCGGCCACGGCGCACAAGGGCTCCGTGGGCAGCGGCGACCTCGCCTCCGCCACGGCGCAGGACGGGGTGCTGTTCGACGTCACCGACCTGGAGGTCTACTTCCAGGTCCAGCAGGGCTTCTTCAAGGCCATGGTCGCCAAGGAGAAGAAGTACGTGAAGGCCGTGGACCACATCAGCTTCCAGGTGCTGCAGGGCGAGATCCTGGCGCTGGTCGGCGAGTCGGGCTGCGGCAAGACCACCACCGGCCGCGCCCTCCTGAGGCTCGAGGAGCCCACCGGCGGCCACATCCTCTACAAGGGGCTGCCGGTCGAGAGATTCTCCACGAAGACCCTGCGCGAGTACCGCAAGAAGGCGCAGATCATCTTCCAGGACCCCTACAACTCCATCAATCCCAAGCAGACCATCTTCGACATCGTGGCCGAGCCGCTCGAGGTCAACGGGCTCACGTCGAGCGAACGCGAGAAGGAGGAGCGCGTCGTCAAGGCCATCAGCGAGGCTGGGCTACGGCCGGCGACCGACTACCTCTACCGCTACCCGCATGAGCTCTCGGGCGGACAGCGGCAGCGCGTCTGCATCGCCGGCGCCACGGTGCTCGACCCGGACGTCATCGTCGCAGACGAGCCCGTGGCCAGTCTCGACGTCTCCATCCGCAACGACATCCTCAAGCTCATGGTCGAGCAGAAGGAGAAGCTCGGCGTCACGTACATCTTCATCACCCACGATCTCTCCCTGGCGTGGGTGATCAGCAACCGCATCGCCGTGATGTACCTGGGGCGCATCGTCGAGATCGGCGAGACCGAGGAGGTCGTCGCCAATCCCAGGCACCCGTACACGCGCGCCCTCATCAGCGTCATCCCGGTGCCGGACCCCCTGGCCAGGCGCGAGCACGTCATCCTCACCGGCGAGACGCCCAACCCCATCGATATCCCCTCGGGCTGTCGCTTCCACCCGCGCTGTCCCGAGGCGATCGACGCGTGTCGCGAGACCGATCCGGCGGCCGTGCACATCGGCGGGGATCACTACGCCTCCTGCTTGAGGATCTCCTGACCGCGCGGTCCGCGGTCCCCGCCATGCTGCCCTCGCGCATCGACATCTGGCCCGAAGAGGCCATAGAAGCCATGCACGAGGCGTCGCTCGACCTGCTCGAACGGGCCGGCGTCCGCGTCGAGTCGCCGGCCGCCCTCGACCTCTTCCTGGCCGCCGGTTGCAGCGTCTCCGGCGGGCGCGTGCGGGTGCCGCGCCAGGTCGTCATGGACGCCGTCGACGCTTGCCCGGCGTCGGCCACCCTGGCGGCACGCGACCCGGCCCGGTCCATCGTCCTGGACGGCGAACCGGGGCCCACGTACGTTCACAACATGGGGGGCGCCGCCGACGTGGCCGACCCGCGCACCGGCGCCCTGCGCCGCGCGCGCCTGCGCGACCAGGTCCTTGGCGCCCGGATCATGCACAGCCTCGTCAACCAGCACTGCGTCACGTCGCTCTGGCAGCCCCAGGACGTTCCCGGCGAGCTCGAGCCGCTGTACTCGTATCTTGTCCTTGCGTTCGAGACCGACAAGCCCATCGGCGGCCCGGGTATCTCCCACGCGTACCAGGCCCGCTACCTCAAGGAGATGGCCACCGCCGTGACGGGCGCGGACGGCACGGGCGGCGTGTACCCGGTCGATCTCGCGTTCTCGCCGGTCAGCCCGCTCGTCCTGGGCGGCGACGTCACCGAAGCGCTCGTCTCGCAGGTGCGCCGCGGCGGCGTGGTGGTGGAGATCCTGCCGTGCCCGGCGGCCGCGACGACCGCGCCGGGCACCCTCGCCGGTGCCATCGCCCAGCAGAACGGCGAGATCCTCGCCGGGCTCGCGCTCGCGCAGCTCGCGGCGCCCGGCACGCCGGTGTACTACGGCCCCCGGCTCAGCGCCGTCGACCCGCGCAGCGGCGTGGTGGTCTCGGGCACGCCGGAGACCGGGGTGGCCTCGGTCGCGGCCGTCCTGCTGGCGCGCAGGTACGGGCTCGCCTGCGACTGCTACGGTCCGTGCAGCGACAGCAAGGTCGTCGATGCGCAGTTCGGCTACGAGCGCTCCGTCAACGCGTTGCTCGGCCTGGCGGCCCGCCCGCGACTGCTCTCGGGCATCGGCGAGATCCAGGCGGGCGTCGGGAGCTGCCTGGAGGTCCTCGTGATCGACGACGAGGTCCTCAACAACGTGTTCTACGCCTTGGCCGAGCGCCCGTGGGACCCCGACGCGCTCGATGTCGACGCCATGGTGGACGGCGTGCTCTCGGGGCGCGGGTTCCTCGGCACCAAGCACACGCGGCGCTACATCCGCAGCGAGTTCGTGGCGCCGCTCCTCAGTTATCGCGGAGGCCTCAGCGAGTGGCAGGCCTCCGGCCGCGGCGGCGTCTTGGACCTGGCGTCGGAGCGCGTCGCGGCGATCGTCGAGCGCGAGCCGTCCGGTCTGCCCGACGACGTGCTCGACGAGTTGTGCGGGTTGATCGCCGCCTGCGCCGCCGAGCTCGGCGCTGAGGCCGTCCCCGACCCGCGTTCGGTCCTCGACCTTTAGGCCTGTAGAGTGACCGCGGCGGGTCTTGGGACTCCCGCCGCGACGACGACGGGGGGTACGCCCATGCCGGTCTCGTTTCCCTGCATCCAGGCACGGGGCTCGTACAGGGAGCTGGGGAGAGCCGTGGGAGAGGGTGCACGCGAGCAGATCGCCGCGGCCATGGAGTTCTACGAGACGCACTTCCGCGTGATGAGCGGCCTGGAGTTCGCCGAGGCCGAGCGACAGGCGCAACAGTACGCGCCGTTCGTGCGCCGGTACCTGCCGCAGTACCTCGAGGAGCTTGAAGGCATGGCCGAGGGCTCGGGGCAGCCTCTGGGCAAGCTTCTGGTGCCGAACTGCGCTGAGGAGTTCACCTGTCCCGTCGACGATGGTCCTGCCGCGCAGGAGGATCCCCCCGGTGCAGGTCACTTCTGCACGGCGGTCGCCGCCATGACCGGCGCGCGGCACCTGGTCGGCCACAACATGGACTGGTATGTCGTCGACGTCGACAAGAACGTCCTGTTCGACCTGACCACGCCCGACGGCACGAGGATCGTCACTATCGCCGGCGTGCCCTACCTGCCGATCCTGGGAATGAACTCGCACGGCATCGCCTACGTGGGCAACTCCGTGTACTGCAACGACGGACGCCCGGGCGTGCCCAACGTGTTCGTGCGCCGCTGGGCCCTCGAGGCCCGCAGCCTCGAGGAGGCGGCGGCGCGCGCCGCGATGCCCGTACGGGCGCGCGGCTCCAACCACCTGATCGCCGACCGCGCGGGCCGCATCTGGGACCTGGAGACGTCGGCGCACGGCGCGGTGCTCACGGAGCACGAGGGGTTCGCGGCGCACACCAACCACTACGTGGCGCCGGCCATGAGCGTGTACGAGGGCAGCCACAGCCTGGAGTCCCGCGCGCGATTGGCGTTCGCCGAGGCCGCGCTGGCCGGCGGCCTCGCGGCCGGCGAGGATCCCCGCGCTCTCGTCGACGCCGTGCTGCGCAGCCACCACGGCGCTCCCGACTGTGTCTGCGGCCACCCTGACGACGCGCAGCCGCCCGGCGAGCAGGTGATGACCGTGGCCAGCATGGTCTGCGACCTCGACGCCATGGAGCTGCACGCCTGCGCCGGCCCGCCGTGCGAGAACCCGTACACCGTCTGGCCGGTCGCCTGACGTCGCCCGAGGTCCACTAGTGCCCACACTCGACCTCGTCATCGCCGACGCCCGTGTCGTGGACGGCTGCGGCAACCCCTGGTTCCGCGCGGACGTCGGCGTGCGCGGCGACCGCATCGCCGTCATGGCTCCCCCCGGGACGCTGGCCGCGGCGACGTGCGTGCAGGCCGGCGGGCGGTACCTGACGCCGGGCTTCATCGATCCGCACACGCACTCGGACCTCACCGTCCTGCTGCACCCCCGGGCCGAGACGGCCGTGCGTCAGGGGGTGACGACACACGTCACCGGCAACTGCGGCATGTCGGCGGCGCCGCTCACCGAGAAGCACCGCGACGACGCGGTGCACAACTGGGCGCACTACGCGTGGGGCCTCGAGCGGGTGGCCTGGGACTGGCGCACCTTCGGGCAGTACCTGAAGGCGCTTCGCCGCATCGGACACGCCGTCAACATCGCCCCGCTCGTCGGACACGGGGCGCTGCGGCTGGCCGTGGTCGGCTTCGCCGCACGGCCGGTCACCGCGCGCGAGCTGCGACGCATGGAACACCTGCTGGATGAGTCCATGCGGGCCGGCGCACACGGCCTGTCCAGCGGCCTGGTCTACCCTCCCGGCTGCTACGCCTCCACCGACGAGCTCGTCGCCCTCTGCCGGGTCGTGGCGCGCTACCACGGCATCTACACGAGCCACGTGCGCGGCGAGCGGGAGACGATCCTGGACGCCGTGGCGGAGGCCGTCCTCATCGGGCGCGAGGCGGGCGTACCGGTGGAGGTGTCGCACAACGCCCCCAAATGGGGCGCGCCGGAGGACGCGAGCGCCAACCTGGCGCTCATGGAAGCAGCCCGCGATCAAGGCCAGGACGTCACGACCGACAACGACACGCACCCCGAGCTCGCGCCGCCGCTCTCGCGGGCTTTGCCGCAGCCCGTGCTCGACCTCGGTCGCGACGAGCTGCTGCGCCTGCTGCGCGACCCGGAGCGGCGCGAGCAGCTGCGGCGCGACGTGGCCGCCGACGCACTGCCGGGCGCGGGGTACACAGGGCTGCTGCGCCACGGCCGCTTCGACCGCATCGTCGTGCTGCACGCCGCGCGGCAGCCGGAGCTGCGCGGCCGCTCCGTGTCGGCGATCGCCGCCGAGCGCGGTCGCGACCCGTTCGACACGTTCCTCGACCTCGTGGTGGACAACGACGACGAGGTCGTCGGTATTTTCGACTACATCGCCGAGGACGATATCCGCGCCCTGCTGAGGAGCCCGCTGGCCATGGTCTCCTCGGACGGGCTGGTCATGCCGCCGGCCGAGGACCTCGACGACCCGGCGCTGTACTGGCCCTGCAGCTACGGCGAGTACGCCGGGGTCCTGGCCCGCTTCGTGCGCGACGAGGGTGTGCTGCGCCTCGAGGAGGCCGTGCGCAAGATGACCTCCTTCCCGGCACAGCGCTTCGGCCTGCACGACCGCGGCGTGCTGCGCCCTGGTCTCAAGGCCGACCTCGTGCTGTTCGACCTTGGCCGTGTCCGGGACAGGGCCACCAACCCCGCTCCGCACACGTTCCCCTTCGAGAACGTCCCGCACCGGTACGCCGAGGGTTTCGACTGGGTGGTGGTCAACGGCGTCCCGGTGGTGGCTGACGGCGAGCACACGGGCGCGCTGCCCGGCCGTGTGCTCAAGCACGCCTGACTTCGGCGGCCCCGTGCTTCGGCGCAGGCCGGCCCTCACACCCCGGCATGGACCGGCCCACACCAAGTGCCGTCTGCCGCCGACTGGCCGTAACGTCATTCTGAGGGTCGCCGGCCGGTCCAGAACGTAGCGTCCAAGTAGGCACCTGAAAAGCACTTGCTCGCCTGTCACTTGGACATCGTGTAGAATCGCGCCCGATGATCACCGTTCAGGACATCCTCGAGATCCCCGACCTCGACCTGCGCCTGCTCGCAGGGGCCAAGTCCACCAGCAATCCCGTGCGCTGGGTCCACATCACCGAGGTGCCCGACCCCACCCGTTGGCTCAAGGGCGGGGAGCTGCTGCTCACCACCGGCTACGGCTTCGCCACCGAGGAGCAGCACCAGATCGACCTGCTCAAGGTGCTCATCGACCACAACATCTCCGGCCTCGGCTTCGGCACCGGCTTCAGTTTCGACAAGGTGCCGCCGGCCCTGGTGCGCGTGGCCGAGGAGTACGGCTTCCCGCTGTTCGAGGTGCCGTATCACGTGCCGTTCATCGCCATCACCGAGGCCGTGGCCTCCAAGATCGTCAATGAGCAGTACTCGCTGCTGCAGCGCAGCTTGGCCGTGCACGAGAAGCTCACCAAGATCGTGCTGGAGGAGAAAGGCCTCGAGGCGATACTCTCCACGCTCTCGGCCCTCGTCGGCTGCTCAGCCGTCCTCTTCGACTTCCACGGCGTGGTGCTCTGTGAGGCCGCGTACCGCCGCCGCCTCAGCGCCGAGCTGGTCGCCGACCTGTGGGGCCGCATCAGCGACCGCCGCGCCGATCGCCAGAACTTCGCCCTCTCCATCGCCGGTGTCGCTTCAGGCGTGCAGGTGTACCCTGTGGTCGCGTCGCACCGCATCGGTGCGTTCCTCGCGGTGGTCAAGGACAGCGGCGACTTCAGCGAGTACGACCGCATCATCCTTCACAACGTGGTCACCGTCACGGCCCTCGAGCTGGTGAAGAAGAAGGCCGTCGCCGAGACAGAGAAGCGCCTCGCCGGCGATTTCTTCGACGAGCTCATCGCCAGCGACCTCTACGAAGAGGAGATCGCCCGCCGCCTCGCCTTCTTCGGGCTGGACCCGCGGGCGCCGCACCTCATCATGCTGCTCGACATCGACGACGCCGACGGCGACGCCGCGGCCGAGCGCAGCGAGGCGGCCGTGCAGGATGTCAAGGAGCGCCTGCACTGGGCCGTGGACGAGTTCATGGCGCGGCGCGACGTGCTGTTCATCTCCGCGTCCCGCGCCGATTCTGTGGTCATCCTCGTGCAGCCGGCCAGGCCGGACGGCGGCGACGTCATCAGCCTGGCCGGCGAGCTGCAGAGCGGCATCGCCCAGCTCCTTCCGGAGGTCAGCGTGTCACTGGGCATCGGGCGGCCGCACCGCCAGCTCATCGACCTGCGCCAGAGCTACTACGAGGCCAGCTACGCGATCAAGATCCGTACGCTCAAAGGCGAGCGTCGTGTCATCGCAAGCTTCGACGATCTGGGCTCGTACGGCCTGCTGCTCGGTCTGCAGGACACGCTCTCGCTGCAGGTGTTCTACGACAGCGTGCTCGGCAGGCTGCAGGAGTACGACGAGCAGAACTCCAGCGACCTGGTCAAGAGTCTCGCCTGTTTTCTCGAGGCCAACGGCCACTGGGGCGACGCCGCCGAGAAGCTCTACGTGCATCGCCACACGCTGCGCTACCGCATGAAGCGCGTGGAGGAGATCACCGGGCGCGACCTCGACCAGTCGCAGGACCGCATGGAGTTCTGGCTGGCCCTCAAGGCCAAGGAGCTCATGGACCAGTCCAAGAAGGGCAAGCACGGCGGGGAGCCCGTCAGGTCCTGACCGCCCGGGGTGTCAAGCTCCGCCGCGCGCCGCAGGTGCCTCGGCGCTGAGCGTCTGACGGTCTGCTCAAGACAGTACCAGCGCTCCGTGGTCGACGACGACGTTCGTGCCCGTGACCGCCTCCGTCTCCAGACAGAACCGCACCGCGGCGCCGATGTCGGCCGGGTCGACCAGCCGGCCGCCCGACAGCTTGAGCGCGGCGCGTTGCGAGGCTTCCCGGTGCTCGTCGTCGGGCAGGTCCACCGGTCCCGGCGCGACGCCGCAGACGCGTACGTGGTCGGGGGCCCAGGCGGAGGCCAAGGTCTTGACGAGGTGGATCTGGGCCGCCTTGGCGGCGCCGTGGGCGGCGAAGTTGGGCCACGGCATGATGCCCATCGAGTCCGTGATCGCCACGATCACGCCCGACTGACGTGCGGGATCCCTTCTGCGGACGAGCTCGTCGTGCGCCGCTCCCGCCGCGAAGAAGAACCCTCTGGCGATGGTGTCGAGCGAGGCGTCCCACTCGTCTCCGGAGACCCTCTCGGGACGCTGCGGCCTGAACGCGCCGCTGGCCGCGTACACCACGGCGTCGAGGCCGCCGAGCGCCGCGGCTCCGTCGGCCACGAGCGCGCGCGCGCCCTCAGGCTCGCGCACGTCGCCGGTGGCCAGGACGGCGCCGCCGGCCCCGGCGGCCAGAAGCTCCGCCAGCCGCTCACCGGCCGGCGGCCCGGCGCTCCGTGAAGTGATGCACAGGCCGGCGCCGCGCTTCGCGAGATCGCCGGCGATCGCCCGACCCAGGCGGTGCACGCCGCCGATGACCAGCACTCGTGCCCCCGCGATGTCCATGTCGTCCTCCCGCGCCGTGGCTCTCCACTCGCGTCCACGGCCACCATTGTAGTGCCCGCCCGTGAACGCTGCGCGCTGTCCCGGCTTCCCGTGTGACTTCAGTGGGCGAATTCTTTGCATTGTGGGCTTTTCTGTTCGTTCCGATGTGCTAGAGTGCACAATCGTGCACGACCATGTGCAACCGCGCACGCGCGAGTCGCGAGCGAAACTGAGCGAGCAGAGGAGCGAGGAGGAGCCATGATCGTCGGTTGCCCCAAGGAGATCAAGAACGAGGAGTACCGCGTCGGCATGACGCCGAACGGCGTGAAGGACTTCGTCAACGCCGGTCACACCGTCATCGTCGAGGCCGGGGCCGGCGTGGGCTCGGGCTTCAGTGACGCTGAGTACAAGGCCGCCGGCGCCAAGATGGCTCCCGTCGAGGACGTCTTCGCCAAGGCCGACATGATCTACAAGGTCAAGGAGCCGCTCCCGCAGGAGTGGCCCATGTTCAAGCCGGGCCAGATCCTCTACACGTACCTCCACCTCGCCGCCGCCTACGCCAAGGACCTCACCAAGGGCATGCTCAAGGCCGACATCCGCGGCATCGCCTTCGAGACCGTCGAGCTCCCCAGCGGCGCCCACCCGCTGCTCTTCCCGATGAGCGAGGTCGCCGGCAAGCTGGCCATCCAGGCCGGCGCCACCCACCTGCAGAAGAACAACGGCGGCCGCGGCGTGCTCCTCGGCGGCGTGACCGGCGTACCCAAGGCCAAGGTCGTCATCATCGGCGGCGGCACCGTGGGCACCAACGCCGCCAAGATCTCCGTGGGCATGGGCGCGCGCACCGTCATCATGGACGCCTACGCGCCGCGCCTCACCTACCTCGACGACGTGTTCGGCGGCGCCGTGGAGACCGTGCTCAGCACCTCCGCCGCCATCGAGGAGCAGATCGTGGACGCCGACATCGTGGTCGGCGGCGTGCTCCTTCCCGGCGGCGCCCAGGCTCCGCACCTGGTCACCAAGAAGATGCTCAAGACCATGATGCCGGGTTCGGTCATCGTCGACGTCGCCATCGACCAGGGCGGCTGCTTCGAGACCTCCAAGCCCACCACGCACAGCGAGCCCACGTATGTGGTCGACGGCGTGATCCACTACTGCGTCGCCAACATGCCGGGCGCCGTGGCCCGCACCTCGACGATGGCGCTGGCCGGCGCGACCCTGCCTCAGGGCCTCGCCATCGCCAGCAAGGGCTTCGAGCAGGCCGTCAAGGACGACGCGACCCTCGCTCTGGGCGTCAACGTCTACCGTGGCAAGCTCACCAACGCCGCCACGGCCGAGGCCCACAAGATGAAGTACACGCCGCTGGACAAAGTGCTGGCGTAAGCACCCTTTCGGCTCCGGTGCGGCCAGTGGCCGCACCGGAGCGGACGTGCCAGAATGGAGCCGCGTTCGGACGACCGTCCGAACGCGGCTCCATCTGCGTCCGGGCGACGATGTGACCCCGGCCGGCGCTGCCGGCTGGGGAGGGGGCGGAGGGGCCTCAGGCGAGCGCGCACGGCAAAGGAGCGACCATTGGGCGACCTTCTCCGCATCGACCTCACCGCTGGGACCTGCAGCGAAGAGACCATCCCGCCACAGCTCATCAGGGAGCTCATCGGCGCCAAGGGCGTCGGCACGCACTACCTGTGTGAGGAGGTCGGGCCGGACGTCGACCCGCTGAGCCCGCAGAACAAGCTCGTCTTCTGCGTCGGACCCATGGGCGGCACGTCCATGTACGGAAGCAACCGCTACGCCGTGTACTTCGCCTCGCCGCTCACGGGCGGCTACGGGGAGTGCTACTCCGGCGGCAATCTCACTCCACAGTTCGCGAAGACCGGCTACAAGGTCGTGATCGTGGAGGGCAGGGCCGACTGCCCCACCTACCTCGAGGTCAGCGAGCAGGGCGCGCAGTTCCACGACGCCTCGGACGTGTGGGGCATGGACGCGTTCGCCGCGGAGGACGCTCTGCTCGCACGCACCGACAACAAGAAGGCCCAGGCCTGCGTCATCGGACAGGCCGGCGAGCGTCTGGTGCGCTTCGCCTGCGTCAACAACAACTACTGGCATCAACTCGGCCGCGGCGGCCCCGGCGCGGTGTTCGGCAGCAAGAACCTCAAGGGCATCGTGTGGCACGGCGACCAGAAGGTGGAGGTCGCCCGTCCGGACGACTACAAGGCCGTGGTCCGAGACCTCGTGGAGCGCTGCAAAGACGATCCAGGGGTTGCCGCCTACCAGCGCGGCGGCACGCTCAACATGCTGCGCATCATGAACACGCAGAACGCATTCCCGACCAGGTACTGGCGCGCGGGCTCCATGGAGACGTTCGAACGCATCACGGTCGAGACCATGCTCGAGGAGCACGGCACGGTCAATCAGACCTGCCCGCCGTGCGTGTTCAAGTGCGTCAAGCGCAACACCGTCTTCAAGGGCCGCCACGAGGGGCTCGTGGTGGAGGGTCCTGAGTACGAGACCGCCTACGTGTTCGGCGGTCTCTGCTGCATCGACGACTTCGCCGAGATCATGTGGCTCAACGACCTCTGCGACCGGTACGGCGTCGACAGCATGGACGCGGGCAACCTCTGCGCCCTCGCCATCGAGTGCAGCCAGCGCGGCATCATCGAGGACCAGCTCGGCTGGAACGATCCCGAGGGGGTAGGCGCCTTCCTCACGAAGCTGTGCCTGCGCGAGGGCATCGGCGACCTCTGGGCCGAAGGCCTCCTTGCCGTGGAGAAGGAGTACGGCCTGGAGGGCCTTGCCGTGCACTGCAAGGGCATGGCGCCGGCGGGCTACGAACCGCGTCGCATGAAGGGCATGGGTCTGGGCTTCGCCACCACCACGCGCGGCGCCTGCCACCTGCGCGCCACGATGTACAAGCCGGAGATCACCGGGGTCATCGATCCTCAGGAGATCGTGGGCAAGGCGGCCATCTACTGCGACTGGGAGGACCGCCTCACCATCATGGACACGCTCGTCTACTGCCGCTTCTACCGCGACATGGTGCAGTGGCCGTACATCACCGCCGTCGTCAACGCAGCGGTCGGCACCGACTACACGCCGGACGACCTGCACAAGATCGCCAACCGCATCATCACGATGACCCGCGACTTCAACCTGGCGCGAGGCATCGGTCGCGAGACCGAGCGGCTGCCCGAGTGGGTGTCCGACGCGCCGCGCGAGGACAACGGCTGGACCTTCCCCCAGAGCGAGATGGAGCACATGCTCCGCGAGTACTACGAGATCCGCGGCTGGGGCGAATTGCCCGAGGTCGCACCGGTGGCGCACAACGCGCTGCTCGACGAGAAGATCTGAGCGCGCGACCGGCTCTCAGAGGCCCAGGTAGTCCCTGACCTTGCGGTACGGCCGCATGCTGTCGTTGAACGCCTGCAGCACCAGGGCGAGGCGGCGCAGGGCGCGGTCGAGGTCGTCCAGGTCGAGGGCGATGCGGTCGACCTTCTGACCGATGTGGTACGAGAGTGTGGTGAGCTCCTCAGCGCGGCGTGCCAGACCCTCGGCCAGCGGCAAAGCCACTTTGGAGATGCGGAGGCCGCGTCTGATGAGCCTCCACGCCTTCAGGCCCATGTGGACGGCGAAACCCAGGACCACCACGAAGCACGCGAGGCCGACGATGAGCAGGTAGATGCCGGTGAACTGATCCATGGGCGTCAGTCTACCCCGTCGTGGGGGCGCGCGACAGACAAGGCGTCCTCAGAGCCCCTGCGGCAGGCGGATAGGGTATCTGCAGAAGAGGGCGGCGCCGCGGCCGGCGAGCCGGCTGACCTTGACCACGTCGCCCGTGTGCGGCGCCTCGATGAACAGGCCGTTGCCGATGCAGATGCCGACGTGGTGGTAGAACGCCGGCGTGCCGAAGAACACGAGGTCCGCCGGCTGGACCCTGCTCGCCGGCACGGGCGTGCCCTGGTACGCCTGCATGGTCGCCCCGTGCGGGAACTGCACGCCGAACTTGGCGTACACGTACAGCACGAGGCCGGAGCAGTCGAAGCCGCCCGAGGGGGTCGCGCCGGCCCACACGTACGGGATGCCGAGGTACTTCATCGTCTCTTTGATGACGGCGACCTGGGCGTCGCTGCCGTTGATGCTCTCGATGTCGACGCCGGCGGCGTCGGCCAGGCGCTGGGCCGCGGCAGCGTCGCGGAGCTCCTGCTCCCGGACGAGCTCCTTGACGCGCGCGTTCAGGTCGGAGAGCAGGGCCCGCCGATCGGCCAGCTGGTCCTCGACGTCCGCGCGCCGCGCGCGCAGCTCCTGCTCACTGCGCAGCGCCTCGGCGCGGTCGTCCTCGATCTGGCCGGTGAGCCCGGCGACGCCGGCCTCGAGCTTCTCTATGCCGGCCACGGTGTCGCGGTCTGCCTGGCTGATCTGGCGGAAGTAGTCGATCTGCGTGTCGATCTCGGTGAAGTCCCCGGCTCCGAGCAGGATGTCGAAGACGCTGATACCGCCGTTCTTGTAGATGTCGGCCATGCGCTCGCCGAGCACCGCGCGGGCCACGTCGAGCTGCGTCTGTGCCCGCGCGAGGTCGGCGCGCATGGAGATGAGCTGGGCGTTGAGGTCGTCCAGCTGGGCGCGGGCGAGGTTGTACTTCTCGACGGTGACCTGGGTCTTGCGGTCCAGCCGCGCGACCTCCGTGCGCACCTGCGTCGCCTGGGCGCGGGCGGACGCGATGTCGGCGGTGAGGTCGGCCGGCGACGCAGACGGGGCGGGAGTCGCCGAAGACGAGGCCGCCGCCGCGATGGCGAGGACGGCCGCCGCCAGGGCGACGGCGATCGCCGCCGCCGCGCGGCGCCGTGGGGCGAGTGCGTGCTGCCGGAGCGGGGTCTTCACGGTCTCGTTCACTGTATCGGATGATACGTCGGCTCCTTTACGTCGTGCGACCGCACGAGGCTTTACAATCCTCGGACGGACGTCTAAACTCTGTGGTCCAGATACGTCGCGGGGTGGAGCAGTCCGGTAGCTCGTCGGGCTCATAACCCGAAGGTCGCAGGTTCGAATCCTGCCCCCGCTACCATGTGAGAGAGAGGCGCCCGCAAGGGCGCCTCTCTCGTTCACCCACGTGTCCCCGGCCTGTGTGTGCCGTCGCTGTGGTGCAGTCCACCCCGCGTGTGGGTATACAGGCCGCGATTCTCAGTCGACCACTCACCTGTGCAGGGGGTCCCCATGAACACTGGAAAGGCAGCCGCGGCGGAGTTCTTCGGCACGTTCTGGCTTGTCTTCGGCGGCACCGGCGCCGCGGTGCTCGCCGCGTCCGTCGGGGACAGCGGGATCGGCTGGCTCGGCGTGTCACTCGCCTTCGGACTCACCGTGGTCACGATGGCGTACGCCGTCGGCCACATCTCCGGGGGGCACTTCAACCCGGCCGTCACGCTCGGCCTCTGGGCCGGCCGGCGCTTTCCCGGGAGCAAGGTGCTCGTCTACCTCGTCGCTCAGGTCGCCGGCGCCATCTGCGCCAGCGCCGTTCTGTACGTGATCGCCTCCGGAAGGGCCGGATTCACGCTGGCCGACGGCTTCGCGGCCAACGGCTACGGCGAGCACTCGCCGGCGGGGTACTCGCTGGCGGCCGGTATCGTCATCGAGCTCCTGATGACGTTCGCCTTCCTCCTCGTCATCCACGGCGTCACCGACCGGCGCGCACCCGCCGGCCTTGCGCCCCTGGCCATCGGCCTGACGCTGGCGCTGATCCACCTGGTCTCCATCCCGGTCACCAACACGAGCGTGAACCCGGCCCGAAGCCTGGCTCCGGCGCTCTTCGTGGGGGGCTGGGCGCTGGCACAGCTCTGGGTGTTCATCGTCTTCCCCATCATCGGCGGCCTCGTCGGCGGGCTCGTGTACCGGTACGTGCTCGAGGTGCCGGCTGAGGCGCGCGACAGGGTGGAGGGTCCGGGCGAGGCGCCCGAGGGGGCCTGAGCCGTCGGGAGGACCGGCCGGCGAGGCGCAGCGGGTGCGCGGGCCGGTCCTTCTCGGTGCAGACGGCCCCGGCGGCGCAGCGCGCCGCCGGGGCCGTCTGCTATGCTCGCAGCCGTTCCGGAGGGACATCATCCTCAGGAAGGAGGCGCCATGACCGTCCTGCTCGTGGTCTCAACGGCCCCCTACGGGAGCGAGGGGCCGTACAACGCGTTCAGGCTTGCCGACGCACTCGCGCTGCGCGACGAGCACGTCGAAGTCTTTCTCATGGGCGACGCGGTGTGGGCGGCCCAGGCCGGGCAGGACCCGCGCGGAGCACACACCTCGCTGCAGCAGATGGCCGAGGCCCTGCTGGAGAAGGGTGTGGACGTCACCTGTTGCGGGACTTGCTGCACCACACGCGGCCTGGCCGAACAAGACCTCATCCCTCAGGTGCGTCCGGGCACCATCCACGACCTGGCGGCGGCGGTGGCGAGGGCCGACAAGACCGTGTCGTTCTGACGGCCGCCCGGCCCGGCTGACGCCCGCAGGCCCGTCGTGACGCGCGCCGACCCTCACTGCCTGCGCCTTGAGCGGCGGGTGGCCGCCTTCGTAGCCGAGCACGAGGTGCTGAGGCCGGCCGAACGCGTGCTGCTCATGCTCTCCGGCGGTCCCGACTCCATGGCGCTGTTCGCCATCGTGGCCGCCGTCGACCGGCGTCTCGCGCTCGGGCTCGGCTTCACGGCGGCGCACGTGGACTACCGGGCGCGCGGCCGTGAGTCGGACCGCGACCGCGAGATCGTGGAGCGCGCCTGCGCCGCGGCCGGCGTTCCGCTGCACGTACTGCGTCTGGAGGAGCAGCTCAAGGGAGGCTCTTTCCAAGCGCGCGCGCGCGAGGTGAGGTACCGGCACGCGCGCGAGGTGATGCGGCGCGAGGCGGCTTCAGTCATCGTCACAGGTCACAACCGCGACGACCAGGCCGAGACGGTGTTGTACCGGCTGGCGAAGTACGCGAGCCCTCGAGGTCTCGCGGGGATGCGGCCGCGTGACGGCTATCTTGCGCGGCCGCTCCTGTGCCTCGGCGCGGCCGAGGTCCGGTCGTACTGCCGAGCAGCCGGTGTGGCGTTCGGCGAGGACGCGAGCAACGCCACGGCGGCGTACGCGAGGAACGTGCTGCGCCTCGAGGTCGTACCGCGGCTCGAGGCGCTCAACCCTCGCCTGACCGAGACGCTGGCGGCGGCGGCGTTGCAGGCCGCCGCCGAGGCCGACGTCCTGGCGGAGGTCGTCCGTGACGCCCGGCGCCGCGCGGCGGCCGACCCGGGCCCGCGTGAGCTGGCGGCCGTGGACGTCGCCGCGCTGGTGGCGGAACCGCCCGCCGTGCGCGCCCTCGTGCTCCACGACCTCGTCGCGGAGGCGCTCGGCGAGGGCGTATTGGTCGAGCGACGCGTGGTAGAGGCTCTCCTCGCCCTGGCGGCCCGTCCCGGAGGCGGCAGGACGCACCTCGGCCGCGACCTCGAGGCCGCCCGCGAGGGCGGCCTGCTCGTCGTCCGCCTGGCGCCGCCGCCGCATGCCTGCGCGCCTGTCGCCATCGACGGTGCCGAGCTGACCGCATCGGGCGAGGGTGTCCGGCTCCCCTTCTGCGGCAGGCACGTCGGGGTCGCGCTACGGCCGGGCGCCGTCTTCGATCGCGCCGCGGCCCGGTCGGGCGCGGGCTACGCCGGCTTGGCTGCGGCCCCCGCGCGGGTCGTCGTGCGTCACCCGCGCCGGGGCGAGCGCTTCGCACCGGCGGGCCTGGGTCGCGAGACCACGCTGGCCCGATTCCTGACCGCCGCAGCGTGTGTCGCCGGACGACCGCCGGTGCGCCGTCGTGCTCGACGTGGACGGCGCCGCCGCCTGGGTCGGCTTTGCTGTCCGCGGCGGCGGGCGCGGCGCGAGGGTTGCGCAGCCCTTCGTCGTGGACGAAAGTAGTGGCTGTACCCTGCACGTGAAGCTGGAGGAAGCGTGAGCGACCCCATCGCCGAAGTCCTCATCGGCAGCGAGGAGCTGGCCCGCCGCGTCGACGAGATCGGCGCCCGGATATCCCGCGACTACGAAGGCAAGGAGCTCCTGCTCGTCTGCGTGCTCAAGGGGGCCGTGTTCTTCCTGGCCGACCTCGCGCGTCGCATCGAGTGCCCCGTGTCCCTGGACTTCATGGCCGTGTCGAGTTATGGCTCGTCCACCGACTCTTCTGGTGTCGTGCGCATCCTGAAGGACCTCGATCTCGACATGCGCGGCCGTCACGTCCTCATCGTCGAGGACATCATCGACTCGGGCCTTACGCTCAGCTACCTGCTCAAGAATCTGCGCAGTCGCGGGCCCGCCTCGCTGGAGGTGTGCGCGCTCCTCACCAAGCCGTCGCGGCGGCGTATCGAGATCCCCTGCCGGTACGTCGGCTTCGAGATCGAGGACAAGTTCGTGGTCGGATACGGTCTCGACCTCGCCGACCACTTCCGCACGCTCGACTTCATCGGCGTCCTCACCCCCGAGGCGGCCGCGGACATCATGGACCAGGCGGGTTCTTTGCTGTAGAGCAGGGGGTATGCTTAGGTGGCAAGCCGGGCGCGTGCACGTGTCGTGCCTGCCTTCTTTCAGTCCATTCCATACCGGCACCAGAGGGTGTACGTGAGCAGATTCATCCGCAGCGCGCTGTTCCCGATCCTCATCGTCATCATCGTGGCGATGTTCATCGAGTGGGTCATCCAGGGGAACAGCGACAACAACGCGCCGAAGGCCGTGTACTCGGCTCCGGGCATGGCCACAGAGCAGGTCCTCGAGAACGACCTGCGCGCCGGCATCGTCCAGTCCGTGATCATCGACCCCACGAGCAAGCTGGCCTCGGTCACGCAGGCCGGCGGCGTCTCGTACGTCACCCAGGTCGCAGATCCGGTGCTCCTGAAGACCGAGCTGACGGAGGTCGAGCCCCCGATCACCGTGAGTGAGGGCGCGGTCACCAAGCCCCCCGTGGTGCCGAGCTTCACCAACGACCTCATCAACGGCAAGGTCGCCAGCGTGGTGATGAACACCAAAGACCAGGTGCTCGACGTCACGCTGGTCGCCCCGGAGGGAAGCAAGGCCACGCAGTACACCGTGGGCTTCGCCGACCCGACCATGACCACGGAGTTGCTCAACCAGTACCAGGTGCCCTACGACGCCAAGAGCCCCAAGTCGCCGTGGTGGACCGGGGCGCTCACGTTCATCCTGCCGTTCATCCTCATCATCGGGTTCTGGATCTTCATCATGAACCAGATGCAGGGCGGCGGCTCCAAGGTCATGAGCTTCGGCAAGAGCAAGGCGAAGCGCGTCAGCGTCGACTCGCCCAAGGTGACGTTCAAGGACGTCGCCGGCTGCGAGGAGGCGGTCGAGGAGCTGCACGAGATCAAGGAGTTCCTCGAGAACCCCAAGAAGTTCCAGCAGCTCGGCGCCCGCATCCCCAAGGGCGTGCTGCTCTTCGGCCCGCCCGGCACCGGCAAGACCCTGCTGGCCAGGGCCGTGGCCGGCGAGGCGGGCGTGCCGTTCTTTTCCATCAGCGGCTCGGACTTCGTCGAGATGTTCGTCGGTGTCGGCGCGTCACGCGTTCGCGACCTCTTCGAGCAGGCCAAGCAGAACGCGCCGTGCATCATCTTCGTGGACGAGATCGACGCTGTGGGCCGCCACCGTGGCGCCGGCCTCGGCGGCGGCCACGACGAGCGCGAGCAGACGCTCAACCAGCTGCTCGTCGAGATGGACGGCTTCGAGATGAAGGACAACATCATCCTCATCGCCGCCACCAACCGCCCCGACATCCTCGACCCGGCGCTGCTGCGCCCGGGGCGCTTCGACCGGCAGATCGTGGTCGACCGTCCCGACAGGCCGGGGCGCCGCGCGATCCTCGACGTGCACTCGCGCGGCAAGCCGATCAGCAAGGACATCGACCTCGACGCGCTGGCCGCGCAGACGCCGGGCTTCACCGGCGCCGACCTGGCCAACCTCGTCAACGAAGCGGCCCTGCTGGCGGCGCGCTACGGCAAGAAGATCATCGAGATGAACGAGCTCGAAGAGGGCATCATGCGCGTCCTCGCCGGACCCGAGAAGAAGACCCGCATCATCTCCGAGAAGGAGAAGGCGGTCACGGCCTACCACGAGATGGGCCACGCCCTGGTCGGCCACTTCCTCGAGCACACCGACCCCGTGCACAAGATCTCGCGTGGTCAGCCGCGGCCAGGCCTTGGGCTTCACGATCTCGCTGCCCACCGAGGACAAGTTCCTCACCACCAAGGGCGAGCTCATGGACACCCTGGCCATGACCCTCGGCGGGCGCGCCGCCGAGGAGGTCGTGTTCGGTGAGATCACCACCGGCGCCGCCAACGACCTGGAGAAGGCCACGGCCACGGCCAAGCAGATGATCATGCGCTTCGGTATGAGCGAGGAGCTCGGGCCGCGCACGCTCGGTCACGACCAGTCCATGCCGTTCCTGGGGCGCGAGTTCCAGCAGCAGGCCGACTACTCGGACGAGGTGGCGCGCCAGATCGACGATGAGATCCGCCGCATCATCGAGGAGGCGCACCAGACGGCCGTCGACCTGCTCACCGAGAAGCGCGACCTGCTCGACACCATCAGCAAGATCCTCATGACGCGCGAGACCATCGAGGCCGCCGAGTTCCAGGCCCTCGTCGACGGCGTGCCCGATGAAGAGGTCTTCCGCGAGCGCGACGAGAAGGCGGCACAGCGGCGCGCCAAGCTCGGGCAGGACCGCGGCACGCGGCGCCCGTCGCAGCCTCCCGTGCCCAAGCCGGCGCACGTGAACCCGGTCAACCCGGAGACCACCTGACGGCCCCGGGCCGGCCGGAGACGCTTGTGGATCGCGAGAAGATCGAAAGAGGAGTGAGGCTGCTCCTCGAGGGCATCGGGGAGGACCTCGAGCGCCCCGGGCTGGTCGGCACGCCCCGCCGTGTCGCCGACATGTACGAGGACATCTTCTCGGGCATCGCAGGGTCCGACCCCGCCGAGCTGCTCACAGCCATGGAGGGCGACCACCACCGCGAGATGGTCATCATCCGCGACATAGACTTCTACTCGGTGTGCGAGCACCATCTGCTGCCGTTCGCCGGCATGGCGCACGTGGCCTACATCCCCAGCCGGGAGGGGCACATCTGTGGCCTCTCCAAGCTGGCCAGGGTCGTGCGCCAGGTGGCGGCGCGCCCGCAACTGCAGGAGCGCATCACCACCGAGGTGGCCGACATCATCGTGCGCGCCCTCAATCCGGCGGGCGCGCTGGTGCTCATCCAGGCCGAGCACCTGTGCATGTCGATGCGCGGCGTGCGCACGCCGGGCTCCAAGACCGTCACCAGCGCCGTGCGCGGCATCATCCAGTCGCACGACGCCACACGGGCCGAGGCGTTCGCCCTCATCAACACGCCGCGCTGACCTGCCGCCACGTGACCGGCGTCCCGCCCACCTGCTCGCTGGACATCCTCTTCCCCTGCCTCATGGGGGTGGTGAACGTCACCCCCGACTCGTTCTCGGATGGGGGCAGCTTCTTCGACGCGGAGGATGCCCTGGCGCAGAGCCTCGCGCTCGTACGTGACGGCGCCGCGATCGTCGACATCGGTGGCGAGTCCACGCGGCCGGGGTCGGATGCGGTGAGCCTCGACGAGGAGATGCGTCGCGTCGTGCCCGTGGTCGAGGCGCTCGCCGAGCGGGTCGGGGTGCCCATCTCCGTCGACACCATGAAGGCCGAGGTCGCCCGCCGCGCACTCGCCGCCGGCGCCGCGGTCATCAACGACGTCAGCGCCCTGCGCTTCGACGACGCCATGGTGGACGTCGTCGCGGAGTCGGGCCGCCCGGTGTGCCTCATGCACATGAAGGGCGAGCCGAAGAGCATGCAGGACGACCCGCGCTACGACGACGTGGTCGACGAGGTCCAGCGCTTTCTCGAGGAGCGCATGTCGTACGCCCTGGCGCGGGGTGTGCGCGAGGACCAGATCATGCTCGACCCCGGCATCGGCTTCGGCAAGACGGTCGAGCACAACCTCGCCCTGCTCAGGCATCTCGAGCGCTTCACCGCACTCGGCAGGCCGGTGGTGCTGGGCACGTCGCGCAAGCGGTTCCTTGGGGCCATCCTCGGCTCCAGCCCTACCGAGCGCATCACGGGGACCGTCGCCACCACGGTCATCGGCCTGCTCGCCGGGGCGCACGTGTTCCGTGTCCACGACGTGCGCCCCAATTTCGAGGCGCTCCGTGTCACGCTGGCCGTTCTCGAAGGCACGCCGGCGGCGTGAGCTCCGACGGCCGCCGCACCCCCCAGGAGGCTCGATGACACGCACCCTTTCCATCGCTCTCGAAGGCATCGAGCTCCGCGGTCGCTGCGGCGTGACCCCCGAGGAGCGCATGATCGGCCAGACGCTCGCCATCAACGTCCGGCTGGAGCCGGCGGAGTGCAGTGGCGCCGAGACCGACGAGCTTGAGGGTACCGTCAACTACGGGCAGGTCGCGCGGATCGTGCGCGACATCGTGGAGAACGGCGAGTTCAAGCTGCTCGAGCGGCTGGGCACGGTGCTCTGCGACACGATCTGGGGGGCGTTCGAGCTCCGCTTCCTGGAGGTCTCGGTGGCCAAGATCGCGCCGCCCACCGTCATCCCCGCCTCCGCGGCGCGCGTGGAGATCGTACGCACGTCGTGAGCGAGGCGCCGGTCAGGCGTGCGTTCCTGTCGCTCGGGTCTAACCTGGGCGACCGCGCGGCCACGCTGGCGGCCGCCCGTGAGGCGCTGGCCGCCCTGCCGGGCACCACGATCGTCGCTGTCTCCGGCATCTACGAGACGGCGCCGCAGGATCGCGAAGGGCAGCCCGAGTTCCTCAACCAGGTGGTGTGTCTGGACACGGGGCTCGACCCTCACGATCTCCTCGCCGAGTGCCAGCGCATAGAGCACGAGCACGGCCGCACCCGTGAGTTGCGCTTCGGGCCTCGCACGCTCGATGTGGATATACTCCTCGTCCAAGATGTGGAGTCTCGCGACCCGGAGCTCACGCTGCCTCACCCGCGCATGCTGCGACGGGCCTTCGTGCTGGTCCCGCTGCGGGAGATCTGGGGTCACGCGCGGGGTATGGACGAGATCGACGTCGCCGCCTTGGCCGCCGAGGCCGCGCGCGAGCAGCCTGTGCGGCCGTACCGCGCGGCGGAGGCCTGACCCTTTGAGCGCGACTGCCCAGGCCCTCCCGGGGCGCAGGCCGCGCCGGTCGCGCTGAGGCTCGCCGGTGCCGCGCCCGTACATCGCCAGCCGCACGCCAGGCGTGCTCAACCGGCGCACCTTCGACGTGCTCGTGCTGGGCGGCGGCATAGCCGGCCTCACGGCCGCCATGGGCGCCGCCCGGCGCTGGCGCGTCGGGCTCCTCACCAAGGCCGGGTTCGACGACACCACCACGTTCCTCGCACAGGGAGGCATCGCCGCCGCCCTGGGACCCACCGATTCGCCGGACCTGCACTTCGAGGACACCGTGAACGCTGGGGCCGGCCTGTGCGACGAGGCCGCCGTACGTGTGCTGGTGGACGAGGGCCCCGAGCGTGTGCGCGAGCTCATGGACATCTGCCCGCGCTTCGACAAGGTCGATGGGCAGATCGTGCTGGGTCGCGAGGGTGCCCACTCGGTGGCGCGCGTGGTGCACGCCGGGGGCGACGCTACCGGCAGCGAGGTGTCGAGCGCCCTCGCCGAGGCGGCTCGGGTGGGCAGCAGCGTGGCGCTCTACGAGAACGAGTTCGTCATCGACCTGCTCACTGTGGACGGCCGCTGCGTCGGAGCCCTCTCGCTGGACCTCGACGACGGCGTGCCCACGCTGAACGTCGCCATGGTCACCGTGCTCGCCACCGGGGGCGCGGGGCAGGTGTACGGGCGCACCACCAACCCGCGCGTGGCCACCGGCGACGGCGTCGCCATGGCCTACCGTGCGGGCGCCGCCATCCGCGATCTGGAGTTCGTGCAGTTCCACCCCACAGGGCTCGCCGCACCGGGGCAGGAGACGGTGCTGCTCATCACCGAGGCGTTGCGCGGCGAGGGCGCGTACCTGCGCAACGAGGCCGGCGAGCGCTTCATGGCCAAGTACGACGCGCGCGGCGAGCTCGCGTCCCGCGACGTGGTAGTGCGTGGCATGGAGGTGGAGATGCGCGCGGCCGGCACCGACCACGTCTATCTCGATGCCACCCATCTCGACGCCGCCTGGCTGCAGGAGCGTTTCCCCAATGTCACCAAGGGTCTCGCAACTCACGGACTCGACCTGGCCACACAGCTCATCCCCGTGTCGCCGGTGTGCCACTACTTCGTGGGCGGCGTGGTCACCGACGTGTGGGGCCGCACCACGGTGCCGGGCCTGTACGCCAGTGGGGAGGTGGCGAGCACCGGCGTGCACGGCGCCAACCGGCTGGCCAGCAACTCGCTTCTCGAGGGCCTCGTGTTCAGCGACCGTGTGGTGCGCGACCTCGACCGGTACGTCGGGCGCCTGGGCGAAGACGTCAGGCGCCTGCGCTTCGATCTGCCCGAGGCGGCCGGCGACGGCGGCGGCAGCGATGCTGCTCAGGCCCGTCGCCGGCTCACCGCTGTGATGTCGGACAAGGTCGGCGTGGTGCGCCGCGCCGACGCCCTCGGCGAGGCGCTGGCCGACCTCGGCTCCCTCACCTCGGAGGTGCAGTTCGCGCGGATGGGGGCCCCGGAGTACGAGCTTCTCAACCTGCTCACGCTGGGCACCCAGATCGCCAAGTGTGCGCTGCTGCGCGAGGAGTCGCGCGGCGTGCACCTGCGCGAGGACTTCCCGGCGCTCGACGACGAGCAGTGGCGGCGTCATCTCACGTTGCGGCTGCCGCCCGAGGAGCGCGAGGAGGGTCTCGTGGGCAAGGTGGAACGCCAATGAACGCCTGCGAACGGGCGGCGCGCGAGGTGGCGGCGCGGGCCCTGGCCGAGGACCTCGCCGGGTACGGCGACCTGACGGGCTCGGTGTTCCCGGGTCCAGGCGTTGCGCGCGTCGTGGCGCGTGAGGAGGGTGTGCTCTCCGGCCTCGTGGCGCTCGCCGCCACGGCCGAGCTCATGGACCCCGTCCTCGGACTGGATGCGTTCGTGGCCGACGGCGAGCGCTTCGCCGCCGGCGCGGCCCTCGTCGAGCTTCGCGGCCCGTTCGCGAGCATCCTCGCCGCGGAGCGCACCGGCCTGAACTTCCTCTGCCGCCTCTCGGGTGTGGCGACGCTCACGGCGCGGTACGTCGCCGAGACGAGCGGCACGAAGGCGCGCATCGCGGCCACGCGCAAGACGACGCCGGGCCTGCGCGCCCTCGAGAAACAGGCCGTGGTACATGGCGGCGGCACGCCGCACCGCTTCGGCCTGTTCGACGGTGCCATGATCAAGGACAACCATGTCGCCGCGGCCGGGGGCGTCGCCGCGGCCGTCGCGGCCGTCCGCGCCGCCTCTGCGCACGTCCACAGCCTCGAGGTGGAGGTCGACACACTCGCCCAGCTCGAGGAAGCGCTCGGCGTCGACGTCTCTATCGTCCTGCTCGACAACATGGACACACCCACGGTGCGAAAGGCCGTTGCGCTGGTCGCGGGGCGCGCCCTTGTCGAGGTCTCCGGCGGCGTGCGCCTCGAGCGCGTACGCGAGCTCGCCGAGGCGGGGGTGGACATCATCTCGGTGGGCGCCCTCACCACCAAGGCCCCGTGGCTCGACCTGGGCCTCGACGTGGAGGTGTGACGTGCTGCTCGCCGTCGACGTCGGCAACACCCAGACGCACATCGGGGTCTCCGAAGCGGGGGAGATCATCAGCGAGTGGCGTCTGGCCACGGTGCGCCACCGCACCAGCGACGAGATCGCCGGCCTGCTGCAGGGGTTCTTCTCGCTCCAGGGCCTGCGGCTCAAGGAGGCGATCGACGAGGTCGGCATCGCCTCGGTGGTACCGCGGCTCACGCAGCAGTGGGAGGAGATGTGCGAGAAGCACCTGGGAGTGCGGGCGTTCGTCGTGGGCCCCGGGGGGCGCACCGGCATGCGCATCATCATGAAGAACCCGGCCGAGGTGGGCGCCGACCGCATCGTCAACGCGGTCGCGGCCTTCGAGAGGTACGGGGGGCCGTGCATCGTGGCCGACTACGGCACGGCCACCACGTTCGACGTGGTCTCCGCGGAGGGTGACTACATCGGCGGCGTCATCGCCCCCGGCATCGAGGTGTCGCTCGAGGCTCTCACTTCGCGTGCCGCCAAGCTGATCAAGGTCGAGGTCGCCGAGCCCGAGCACGCCATCGGCAAGTCCACTATCGAGGCCCTGCAGTCGGGCGCTGTGTACGGCTTCGCCGGCGAGATCGAGGGCATCGTGCACGCGGTGTGGCGCGAGCTCGGGCAGGAGGTGCCGGTGATCGCCACCGGCGGTCTCGCCGCGCTCATCGCCCGTCACACCGACGTCATCTCGTTCGTCGACCCATACCTCACGCTCCGCGGCATCGAGCTGGTGATGCGGCGCCAGCAGCGCGACTGACGCGCGACGCGCCGTGAATACCCCCCGAAGCAGAGGTATCGAGGGGGGCGTCGAAGGCGAGCCCCTCTGCGGCAGGCGCGTGACGGACCAGCCGCCGTCCGGCGGCGAGGCCCGGCCGCACGACGAGGCAGGGGGGGCGCCCCGGCCTCCCGGCGGTGGCCAGGGGGCCGTCCCGGCGAAAGGGGACAGCCGGCTGTCGGCGCCCCTGCGCATCGGCCCGCTCGCGGTCGGCTCGCGCCTGTTCATGGCGCCCATGGCCGGCATCACCACGCCGCCGTTTCGCGCCTCGGTGCGCCGCTGGGGAGCCGGCCTCGTGTTCACGGAGATGATCTCCGCGTGCGGCGTGCACTACCGCAACCGCCGCACGCTGGACTACCTTGCATGTCGTGAGGACGAGCACCCGATCGGTTACCAGCTGTTCGGGGCCGAGCCGGAGGTGCTCGCGGACGCCGCCGCAGCGGCCATCGAGGCCGGTGCCGATCTCGTGGACATCAACATGGCGTGCCCGGTGCGCAAGGTCGTCAAGACCGGTGCGGGCGCGGCGCTGCTGGCCGAGCCGGACCGCGCCTCAGCGATCGTCGCGGCTGTGGTGCGCGCCGCCGGCCCGCGCGTACCGGTCACCGTCAAGATGCGCTCCGGGCTGCGCGACGGCGACGAGGCGTGGCGCAGGGTGGCGCCGCTCCTCATCGAGGCCGGCGCCGCCGCGCTGTGCATCCACCCGCGGACGGCCGGGCAGCTGTACCGGGGGCACGCCGATCACGATGTGACGAGGGCGCTCGCGGCCGAGGCACCCGTTCCCGTGATCGCCTCCGGCGACGTGGACGGCCGCGCCGCGGCTCTCGCCCTGCTCGACGCCGGCGCCGCGGCGGTGATGCTCGCGCGCGGCGCTCTCGGCCGGCCGTGGCTCTTCCGCGAGGTGCTGGACGGCGCGCCGCCCCCGCCGCAGGCGGCGCGCCTGGCCGAGCTGCGCGCCTTCGTGGCCGACGTGCTGGCCGACATGGGTCCGCGCGCCGTCGGCCACCTGCGCCAGTTCTGGCCGCGGTTCCGGCGCAGCGGGACGATCGACAAGCCGCTCTCGCTGGCGCTCATGCACGCGGCCGCGGAGGCCGAGCTCCGCGACCTCCTCGGCCTTCACGGATCGCCGGCGCCCGGCCGGTGACGGCAGGGTGCCGGCCGCCGCCGGGCTCTTTCCGGCGACCTCGCCGGGTCCTCCGCGACCCGTTTGCGCGCGCCCCCCCGATGGCCTATACTTTCCGACCGTTCGGCGCGCGGTCGCTCTCTGGCGGCCGCGCCGTCGTGTTGAAGAGGAGGAACCAGTGGTCGACCGCGAGATCATCCTCACCCCCGAGGGCTTCCAGCGCCTCAAGGAGGAGATCGAGTACCTGTCGAGCGTCAAGCGCGACGAGGTCGCCGAGCGCATCCGGGCATCTCGCGACTTCGGCGACATCTCGGAGAACTCGGAGTACGACGACGCCAAGAACGAACAGGCCATGCTCGAGGCGCGCATCTACGCGCTCGAGGAGCGACTGCGCAGCGCCATCGTCATCGATTCCGACGCCATCAGCACCGATACCGTGGGCGTGGGCACCAAGGTCACCCTGCAGGACATGAAGGCCGGAGACGTTGTCCAGTACAGCATCGTGGGCTCCGCCGAAGCCGACCCGTCGGCGCACAAGCTGTCCAACGAGTCGCCCGTGGGCAGGGCGATCATCGGACACAAGCCCGGCGACAAGGTCACGGTGAGCGTCCCCCAGGGCTCCAAGAAGTTCAAGGTCCTGGCCATCGAGAAGGCCTGATCCCGGCGCCGTGGAGGAGCGTAGCGACCACGGCGACGTCTTCGCCGAGCGTCGCGCCAAGCTCGCGGCGTGGCGCGAGACCGGCGCCGCGTATCCCACCCGGTACCAGCCTCGCGACGAGATAGGGCCGTTGCACGATGCGTACGCGTCGCTGGAGGCGGGCCAGGATTCGCCCGACGTGCACCGCATCGCCGGCCGTGTCATGGCCCGCCGCGTGCACGGCAAGCTCACCTTCGTCGTCCTCAAGGACCTGAGCGGCGAGCTGCAGCTCTTCTGCCAGCTCGACGCCTTGGGCGAGGAGAGCTACGCGGCGCTCGAGGGCCTCGATCTCGGCGACTTCGTCGGCGCCGAGGGCGCCGTGATGCGCACCCGTCGCGGTGAACTGAGCCTGCGTGTCACCTCCTGGGAGCTGCTCAGCAAATCGCTGCGCCCGCTGCCGGAGAAGTACCACGGCCTCACCGACGTCGAGACGCGCTATCGCAAGCGCTATCTGGACCTGGCGGCCAACGACGACTCGCGCGAGGTGTTCATCAAGCGCGCGAAGATCATCGCCACCGTCCGCCGCTTCCTCGATGCGCGCGGGTTCATCGAGGTGGAGACGCCGGTGCTGCAGCCGCTCTACGGCGGCGCCCTGGCCAAGCCGTTCATCACGCACCACAACGAGCTTGAGCGCGACCTCTACCTGCGCATCGCCGTCGAGTTGTATCTCAAGCGCTGCATCATCGGCGGCATCGACCGCGTCTACGAGATCGGCAAGGACTTCCGCAACGAGGGCGTGAGCTACAAGCACAACCCCGAGTTCACCATGCTCGAGACGTACGAGGCCTACGTGGACTACAACCACGTCATGACCATGGTGGAGGAGATGGTCGCCGAGGCGGCTCGCGCCGTCGGCGGCCTCCAGGTGCACTTCCGCGGCCACGACATCGACCTCACACCGCCGTGGCCGCGCCTCACCATGCGCAAGGCCATCGAGCAGGAGACCGGCATCGACATCGGCGCCGACGACGCACGCACGGTGGCCGACCTGCAGGCGCGCATGCGCGACAAGGGGCTCGACGGGGCTGTTCAACCGGCGCCGACCTGGGGCACCCAGGTCGACGAGCTGTTCAGCGAGTGCGTCGAGCCCAAGCTCATCCAGCCGGTGTTCATCACCGAGCACCCGCTGGAGACCAGCCCCTTCGCCAAGAAGACGCCACACGACCCGCGCTTCGTGGAGCGCTTCGAGGGCTTCATCGCCGGCATGGAGACCAGCAACGCCTTCAGCGAGCTCAACGACCCCGACGACCAGCGCGAGCGCTTCGTGCAGCAGATGGCCGACCTGGCCGACGGCGACGAGACGGCGCACCGGCTGGACGAGGACTTCCTCGAGGCCATGGAGCACGGCATGCCGCCCACCGGCGGACTCGGCATGGGCATCGATCGCATCGTGATGATCCTCACCGGGGCGCCGAGCATCCGCGACGTCATCCTGTTTCCGGCGCTGCGCAGCTAGCGCGGCAGACTCAGCGTGAGCTTTGCTCGCTGCCTGCCAACGAACACGGCACGCCAGTGACACCCTGCGGCCGCACGCACCTGGTGCCGTCCCTCGTGCATGATGGGCTTCGTTTCTGCGAGTACCGGCTCCTCCCGGATCAGGACGTTGACTTCGCCCGCAGTGTCCAGCGGAGGCATGTAGTAGATGGCTAAGGAACTCAGTGAGCTACGCGACGAGTTGTGCCGCAGTACGACGGACTTCTGTCACGTGTGCTTTGAAGGCTCCGTCCACCGCCGCGAGCAGAATCCGCCCAATGTGTTCCGCGGTGCAGGGCGCCGAGATCCTGACCTGTTCTTCGTCTTCGAAAAGCCGAACGACAACGACGCCTTTCGGGCCAGCGATGCCATTCCAGTCTCGGTCTTCGATCCCCGACCACTACTCGGCGTCCGCCAGCCTAGCTACGAGAACCTCCTTCGCCTTCTCGAGCTCGTCGGCTTGGCGGCCCCTACGCCGGCGCCGCCTGCCTGACGATTCTCCTGAGGGCGAACGCGCCGCTGGTGATGCCAGGAACGTTCGGCTCATGCTGGAAGGTGGGCACAATCGACGGGGTGATGTACACTGACGATGTACATTCGGCGGAGGTGCAGCATGCAGCGAACCCAGATCTACCTCACGGATCGCGAACAGACGGCGGTCAAGTCGATCGCGCGGCGCTTGGGCAAGACCCAGAGCGAGGTGATCCGCACCGCGGTGGACCGATTCATCGATCGCGAGACCTCCTCAAGTCAGCTCGACCTGCTTCGCAGCGCAAGGGGACTGTGGAAGGATCGCCAGGACCTGCCCGACGCGGATGTCCTGCGGCGCGAATGGGACCGGCCGGACGTCGGAGCTGACGACTCGTGACGGCGAACCGCTTCCTCCTTGATACCGATGTGATCATCGAGTACCTGCGCGGCCGCGATGAGGCGATCCGGTATCTCGAGTCTCTCGAAGGCAGGTTGTACGTCTCGGCCATCACTGCGGCGGAGCTCTACTCGGGCGCGAGGGGCAAGGATGAGGAGTCGGCGCTCGAGCAGTTCCTGGACGCATTCGAGGTCATCCCTGTCGATCGGGCGCTCGCTCGCCTCGGGGGCCTGTGCAGGCAGCGCTACCGGCCGGCTCACGGCACCGGACTCGCGGATGCGATCGTGGCGATGTCGGCCGAGTCCGAACATGCGGCGCTGGTGACATTCAACGGACGGCACTATCCCATGGTCAAGGGCGTCATCGTGCCGTATGTCCGCAGCTGAGCAGTGTCGGGCAATGAGATCGAGCCGAAAACGCTACGGGCCGCCTCGCGAGCATGGCGGGAGACGTCGGGTCTGCCTTCCATACCCGCCGGCACGTGGAGGTCGAACGTGGGCTTCGAGCTCGACGAGGGCAAGAGCCTTGCCAACAAGGCCATAGCCAGGCACGGCATCGACTGTTGAGCGCCTGGCAATGGCAAGCTGAGCCAGATCGGAGTCCTCACCAGACGCGCGGCTTCTTCGGTCGATTGGCAGGGTGAGTCGTTCTCCGACACTCCACTGTGCGGCGCCTCACCGCCTCGCGCCTCAGGCGTCCCAGCTCCTCCTGGCCCTGGGGCGTCACGCTCGCTCGGTAGCGGTGGCGTTGGACAGAACCATGGACCCGGCTGGTCGTCACCCGGTATTCACGCTTGACGTTACTAACGCGTAACATTACTATCCAGGCATGATTGTCTCGTTCAAGGACGGCGACACCGAGCAGCTGGCATCGGGGCGGCGCGTGGTGAGGTTCGTGAACATCGAGGCGGTCGCCCGGCGCAAGCTGCGGCAGCTCGAGATCGCCGGACGGCTCGAAGACCTGCGCGTGCCCCCAGGTAACCGGCTCGAGGCGTTGCGGGGCGACCGCACCGGCCTGCACAGCATCCGCGTCAACGACCAGTTCCGTGTCTGCTTCCGCTGGACGGCCGGCGGCGCCGAGGACGTGGAGATCGTGGACTACCACTAGGAGCGACGGATGGACGAGAAGCTCAAGCCCGTGAGCCCCGGCGAGCTGCTGCTCGAGGAGTTCCTCCTGCCCATGGGTATCACCAAATACCGTCTGGCCAAGGAGATCAGCGTGCCCGCGCAGCGCATCGGCGAGATCGTTGCGGGCCGGCGCGCCATCACCGCCGACACCGACCTGCGGCTGTGCCGCTTCTTCGGTCTCTCCAACGGCTATTGGCTGCGCGCCCAGGCGGCGCACGACACCGAGGTCGCCGAAGTGGCGCTGGCCGACCAGCTGGCGCGGATCAAGCCGTGGAGGGAGTCGGCGGCCTGAGGGTGGCGGGTCAGTCCAACAAGCGGATCAAGCCGATGGCGCCAGCGCTGTTCAAGCGCAAGGGTTCGACCACGGCCACGGTCACTGCCTTCGGATAGACCGGGCTCGAACGCGGACTGAGGGGATGGGGAATGGCTGTTCCTGGCTTCGAGTCGCTCATGCTGCCCGTTCTGGCGTTTCTCGGCGACGGGAAGATCCGGCGACCCGCGGAGATCTACGACCCCGTCGCCGCCAGGCTCGGAATCAGCGCAGAAGACCAGAGCGCCATGCTGCCCAGTGGTGCGATGAGCCGCTACCGGAATCGCATCCTGTGGGCGCTCCATCACATGAAGCGCGCGGGTGTGGTCGCCTCTCCCAGCCGCGGCCGGTACGTGATCGCAGACCAGGGCAGGGCGCTGCTCGAGCAGGCTCCGTCCGCCGTCACCATGAAGACGCTCGAGCAGTATGCGGAGTACCAGGAGTTCAAGGAGCGCGGGCGTCACAAGCCCACACCATCCGAGGTGACCGCCGACGATGTCGAGACGAGCACGCCCGAAGAGCGGCTGCAGGCCGCATACGAGGAGATGCAGGATCACGTCGCGGCTGAGGTCCTCGAACGTCTTCGGGGGGTCGATCCGCTTCGCTTCGAGGGGATTGTCCTCGAAGTGCTGACGGCGATGGGCTACGGGGGCTCTGACCCTGAACGCGCGACGCTCACCGCCTACAGCCATGACGGTGGGCTGGACGGCGTCATCAACGAAGACCCGCTCGGTCTCGACCAGGTCGTCGTGCAGGCGAAGCGGCATAACTCCGCGGTCGACGTGAAGCTCATCCGGGAGTTTGCTGGCTCACTCGACGAGCACGGAACCGACAAGGGGGTGTTCTTCGCGACGGACAAGTTCACAGGACCGGCGCTCGACTACGTGAAGTCCATCAAGAAACGCATCATCCTCATCGACGGCGCAGAGCTGGCGCGACTGATGGTCGTTCACGGGGTTGGCGTTGTTGTGGCCCAAGAACTCAAGATCGTCCGAGTCGACGGCGACTTCTTCGAGGATTCGGGTATCTAGGCTCGCTCGCGCACGAGTGGGATGGGGCTGTCAGGCACCTGGATGCGACCGAGGCTCCTCGCGACCTCGTGCCTCAGGCCTCCTGAGGCGCCGGCTCGCAGGCGCCGTCGCCCACGGCCGGCGCGTCCGCGGTCTCTCCGTCCAGCTCCTCACGCGCCGCCCGCTTCGTCCAGCGCGGCCCCGGCCACCCGGCCTTCGGCCCGATCCACAGCGTCAGGCCGGGCACCAGCGCCGTGCGCACCAGGAACGTGTCGATGAGCACGCCGAGCGCCACGCCGATGCTGATCTCGGCGAGGTCCTTGACCGGCTGCGAGAGCAGGATGAGGAAGGTGCCGGCGAGGATGATGCCGGCGCTGGTGAGCACCCCGCCGGTGGCCGCCAGCGCCTTCATCGTGCCGTCCTGAAGCCCGCGCAGCAGGGCCTCACCGCGGATGCGCGTGGTGATGAAGATGTTGTAGTCGCTCCCCAGGGCCACCAGGAAGATGAACATGTACAGCGGGATGCGGTAGCTGATCTCTCCCCAGCCCAGGATCTTCTCGGTGATGACGATGGTCGCGCCGAGGGCGGCGAGGTACGAGAGCACGTTGGTCAGGAGCAGGTAGAGCGGGGCGACAAGGGCGCGCAGCAGGAGCGCCAGGATGATGCCGACCACCACCAGGGCGATGGCGGCGACCACGAGCGTGTCGCGGTTGCTGATCTCCCACGTGTCGGCCTGGATGGCGGTGGGGCCGCCCACCAGAGCTTCGCCCCCTCCCTGGGCGGCCGCCTTGCGCGCCGTCTCCCGCAGTTGCCGCAGTTGCTGCAACGCCTCCTTGGAGTAGGGGTCACCCTCGAAGATCACCTGGAAGCCGAGAAGCCTGCCGTCGTCGGCCGTGCCGATGGGGAAGGCCGCCGCCACGCCCGGGCTCTGGTTGAGCGCGCCGGTGATCATGCCGGCGACGAACTCAGGCGGCGCCTCCTCGGACTTGATCAGGACCGTGGTCGGCGCCAGCGCCCCCTTGGGGAAGTGCTTCTCGAGCAGGGTGAAGCCCTCCTTGGACGGCATGCTGGTGAGGAAGTCGTCGGTGAAGCTGAAGCGCGGGCTGTAGTAGAAGCACCCGAGGGCGAGCACGACGAGGATGGCCGCGACCAGCGGCGGCCGCGCGGCGGGGCGAGCGGACGACCCGCTCGGCGACCCGCTGCCAGGCGCCCTGCTTGCCCGCGTCACCCAGCCTGGGCACGCGCGGCCAGAAGGCGCGGCGTCCGAGCAGCGCGAGGATCGCCGGCATGAGCGTGAGGGCGGCGATGAGGGTGATGAAGACGCCGCCCCCCAGCACCGGCGCGAACGATGTGTAGTCGCCGTACTCCGCGAAGGCCAGGGTGAGCACGGCCAGCGTCACCGTGAGGCCGCTGGCGGCGATGGCCTCCCACGTCTCCGCCAGCGCCGTGGCGAGTGCCGTGCGCGCGTCGGGTTCGTGGCGCAACTCCTCGCGGTAGCGGGAGATGAGGAGCAGGCCGTAGTCGGTGCCGGCACCGAACAGCAGGATCACCATGAGCGAGGTGGCCTGCCCCGAGAGCGTGTCGCCGAAGGCGTTGGCGCCGATGGCCAGCAGGCCGCCGGCCACGAAGTAGCCGAAGCCCACCGTGATGAGCGGCACGAACGGGAGCACCGGCGAGCGGTAGATGAGCAGGAGCAGCACGAGGACGAGGATCACCGTCCCGATCAGCAGCTTGATGTCGGCGTTGAGAAAGATCTTGTACACGTCGGTGATGAGGCCGCCCGGACCGGTGACGCGGACCTGCATGCCGCTCACGGAGTCGCCGAAGTGGTCGCGGATGGCCTGCACCGAGTCGCGGAACGACTCCTCGCCGGGGTTGCCGTCAAGGCTCGCGAACACCAGCGCCCCCCTGCCGTCCTCAGAGAACTGGACGCTGGCGCTGTTGACGGGCTCGGCGCCGCCGGTGAGCCAGGCCTCGCCTTCGCCGACGGCCGCCTTCTGCGCCTCGGTCAGTGGCGTGTCGGAGCTGTACACCACGATGATGGGCGTGCCCTTGGCGTCGGCGAACTTCTCCTGCTGCAGGGCGTCGGCGCGCTTGCTCTCCACCGTGGGGGCCAGGGACTTGGAGGCGTCGTTGCTGGTCACGCTCTGGATGGTCGGGCCCATGGAGAGTGCGCCGGCGATCGCGATCCAGACGGCGATCACGATCCACGGGTGCCGGCCGCGCGTTGACCAGGTGATGATGTTTCGCATCGGGCGGGCGCGCCTCAGGACCCGTGCCGGCGGTCCGGTCCGTCATGCGGCGCGCGACTCGTGCGACGATCGGCCACCGATCTGCGAGCCAGGTCCACGCGCTCCTCCGGCACGAGGCAGGCGCGACCGCCGCGCCGGGCGTCGTTCTGCGCCTGTATGAGGAGCGTCACGAGGTCGTCGTCCGGCCCGAGAAGCCAGAGGCGCTCCTGCAGCACGCCGTCCTGACCCGGGCCGTCCACTTCTCTCCACACGTCGCCGTCGTCCAGGAGCAGGTAGCGCACCTCGGCCGGCCGCTGGCGCGGGTCCTCGAGGAGCCACCCGCGCACTTCTCCGCCGGACGCACCGAAATCCACCGAGCAGTTGGGGCTGAGACCGGCCAGGCGAAACGTCTTCAGGTGCTTCAGCACGATCTCTTTGAGCTTCGCCCGAGGGTACTTGGGCTGGTACGGGTGCTCCATCGTCCTCCTTCGCGGCGCCGGCGTCTATCGTAACCCGCCGGCCCGAGGCGATGAAGCATCTGGCTCGGCTCCCGCCTCACCCGGCAGACTGTCCTCGCGGGAGTTCGAGGACCGGGTCGCGTCTTGGCGTCAATCGGGTACCATAGACCTACGTCAGGTCTCCAGGGGGTACGTTGGAGACCCACAGAGCAAGCACCGGCGGCCGCCCACGTTCCCATCACCAGCAAGGGCGGCGCTTTCCGGAAGGAGTGGCCTGATGTTCGAACGCTTCACCGAACGCGCCAGGCAGGTCGTCGTCCTCGCGCAAGAAGAGGCGCGGGCGCTCAAGCACAACTACATCGGCACCGAGCACCTGCTCCTCGGCCTCCTGCGCGAGGAGGAGGGGGTCGCCGCCCGCGTACTCGACGGCCTCGAGGTGTCGGTGGAGGAGGTGCGGGCCGCCGTCGTGCGCATCGTCGGCTCCGGCGAGGAGTCGCCGCAGGGCCAGATCCCGTTCACACCACGGGCCAAGAAGGTCCTCGAACTGGCGCTTCGTGAGGCCCTCAGCCTCGGCCACAACTACATAGGCACCGAGCACATCCTGCTCGGCCTCGTGCGCGAGGACGAGGGCGTCGCGGCGCGCATCCTGCTCGACCTCGACGCCGAGCCCGAGAAGATCCGCAATGAGGTCATGCGCACGCTCAGCGGTCCCGGCCGCCGCGGGCAGCAGCAGGGCGGCGCCGAGGGTAAGCGACAGGCGAAGGTCCTGGAGCAGTTCGGGCGCAACCTCACCAAGCTCGCCGAGGACGGCAAGCTCGATCCCTGCATCGGCCGCGACATCGAGATCGAGCGCGTCATGCAGATCCTCAGCAGGCGCACCAAGAACAACCCCGTGCTCATCGGCGAGCCGGGCGTCGGCAAGACGGCCATCGTGGAGGGCTTCGCGCAGCGCATCGCCAACCACGAGGTGCCCGAGCTCCTCAAGGGCAAGCAGGTCTACACACTGGACCTCGCCGCGCTCGTCGCCGGCAGCAAGTACCGCGGCGAGTTCGAGGAGCGCCTCAAGAAGGTGATGAAGGAGATCCGCGACACCGGCGACATCATCATCTTCATCGACGAGCTCCACAACCTCGTCGGCGCCGGCGCCGCGGAGGGCGCCATCGACGCGGCCAGCATCCTCAAGCCGGCGCTGGCCCGCGGCGAGCTGCAGACCATCGGCGCCACGACCATGGACGAGTACCGCAAGTACCTGGAGCGCGACGCCGCGCTGGAGCGCCGCTTCCAGCAGATCAAGGTGGCCGAGCCGTCGGTCCCGGAGACCGTGGAGATCCTCAAGGGGCTCCGCGACCGCTACGAGGCCCACCACCGCATCCGCATCACCGACGAGGCACTGACATCGGCGGCCGAGCTGGCCGACCGCTACATCAGCGACCGCTTCCTCCCGGACAAGGCCATCGACCTCATCGACGAGGCCGCCAGCCGCATGCGCATCCGCACCATGACCGCGCCTCCCAGCTACCGCGAGCTCGAGGAGGAGATCTCCGGTGTGCGCAAGGAGAAAGAGGCGGCGATCGAGGCCCAGGAGTTCGAGAAGGCGGCCAACCTGCGCGACAAGGAGCGCAAGCTCAGCCACAAGAAGCTCGAGCTCGAGGACCAGTGGAAGACGAGTGACGAGGGCATGCGCGCCAGCATCGGCGAAGACGAGATCGCCGAGATCGTCAGCATGTGGACCGGCATCCCGGTGGTCAAGATCACCGAGGCCGAGAGCAAGAAGCTCCTGCGCATGGAAGACGAGCTCCACACGCGGCTCATCGGGCAAGACCCGGCGGTGCGCGCCGTCAGCAAGGCCATCCGCCGCAGCCGCGCCGGGCTCAAGGACCCGCGGCGGCCCACGGGCTCGTTCATCTTCCTGGGTCCCTCCGGCGTCGGCAAGACCGAGCTCGCGCGCACGCTGGCCAACTTCCTCTTCGGCGACGAGGACCACCTCGTGCAGATCGACATGAGCGAGTACATGGAGAAGCACTCCGTGTCCCGCCTCGTCGGCTCGCCGCCCGGCTACGTCGGTCACGACGAGGGCGGCCAGCTCACCGAGGTCGTGCGCCGCAAGCCGTACAGCGTGATCCTGTTCGACGAGATCGAGAAGGCTCACCCGGACGTCTTCAACATCCTCCTCCAGATCCTGGAGGACGGGCGCCTCACCGACTCGCAGGGCCGCACGGTCGACTTCCGCAACACCATCCTCATCATGACCAGCAACATCGGTGCCGAGATGATCACGCGCGATACGCCGCTGGGTTTCACGCAGACGGCCAACAAGGGCATGACGTACGAGGACATGAAGAGCCGCATCACCGGCGAGCTCAAGCGCGTGTTCAGGCCCGAGTTCCTCAATCGCGTGGACGAGGTCATCGTGTTCCACAAGCTGGAGCGCGAGGAGATCGCCCTGATCGTCGACCTGTTCATCGACAGGCTGCGGCACCAGGTGGCCCCGAGCGGCATCACCGTGGAGCTCACCGACGCCGGCCGCGACCTGCTGGTGGACAAGGGCTTCGACCCCATGCTGGGCGCGCGGCCGCTGCGCCGCGCCATCCAGCGGTACATCGAGGACAAGCTCAGCGACGCCATGCTCGAGCGGCAGTTCCCGGAGGGGACCATCATCATCGTCGACGCCGCCGAGGACGACACCGTGCTCACCGTCAACGGCGAGCGCGTGGGAGGGCGCGTCGAGCTGCCCATGGTGGGCCTCGACGAGCCGGTGACGCAGAGCGTCGGGCCGCTCGGCGGCCCGTCCCCTGGCGGTGACGACGGGCCCGATGCCGGCGGTGCCGCGGCGGGAGCCTGAGGAGCCGGTGACCGGGCCGGGCACGACCGGCTGCCGGGCCGCCTGAGGTGGCCAAAGGGCAGACGGCGTTCACGTGCCGCGAGTGCGGGCGGCGCGAGGCCAAGTGGCTCGGGCACTGCCCCGACTGCGGCGCCTGGGACTCGTTCGACGAGGAGCGTGTCGCGGCGGGCGGCGCCGGCTACGCCGGCAGGGCCCGCCGGGCCAAGAAGAGCGACGGGGCCGAAGGAGGCCGGGCCGGAGGGGGCGGCAGCGCCTCGTCCTCCGGCCCCGGCTCCTTTGGCCCCGTGCGTCTGTCCGAGGTCGTCTCATCGGCGATGGACCGCTTCTCCAGCGGCATCGCCGAGCTCGACCTGGTGCTCGGTGGCGGCATCGTCCCGGGCTCGCTCGTGCTGGTCGGCGGCGAGCCCGGCATCGGCAAGTCCACGCTTCTGCTCCAGGCGCTCGACCGCGTGGCCGCCTCCGGGCGCCGCGTGCTGCTCGTGTGCGGCGAGGAGTCGGCGGCCCAGGTCAAGATGCGCGCCGAGCGCGTCTGCGCCGACCCCGCGCCCATCGAGGTGTTCGCCGAGACCGACCTCGACACCGTCGTCGAGGCGGTCGCGGCGGCGAGGCCGGCGTTCGTGGTCGTCGACTCGGTCCAGACGCTCTACTGCGACGCCTTCACGTCGGCGCCGGGCAGCGTGAGCCAGGTGCGCGAAGCGGCGGGCTGCTTCCTCCGCCTGGCCAAAGACACCGGCGCCGCCGTGTTCCTCGTCGGGCACGTCACCAAAGAGGGAGCCATCGCCGGGCCGCGCGTGCTGGAGCACGTGGTCGACACCGTGCTTCAGTTCGAGGGCGACCGCACACGCTTCTTCCGCACGCTGCGGGCTGCCAAGAACCGCTTCGGCTCCACCAACGAGCTGGGCGTGTTCGAGATGACCGGCGCCGGCCTCGCAGGGGTGGCCGACCCTTCGGCCCTGTTCCTCGGCGCCGGTGGCCCCGCGGCCGGCGCCGCCGTCCACATCGCCGTGGAGGGAAGCCGCTGCTTCGCCGTCGAGGTCCAGGCGCTGGTGCACCGCACGGAACTCGCCATGCCGCGACGCGTGGCCGTCGGCTTCGACCGCAACCGCTTGGCGATGATCGTCGCCGTGCTCGGCCGGCACGCCCATCTGCCTTTGTCATCCAGTGACGTTTTTGTTACAATTGCAGGCGGAATCCGCATCGACGAACCTGCGGCCGACCTCGCCGTTGCCCTCGCCATCGCCTCTGCCGAGCGTGACGTGCCGTTGCCGCAAGGTGTCGCCGCAATCGGGGAGGTCAGCCTGACGGGCGAGCTGCGCACCTGCAGTCAGTGTGAACGACGTGTCGTCGAGGCCGGCCGTGCCGGCTTCGACCGTGTTGTCGTGCCCACTGCCGACGCGCGACGTCTCGGCGGTGTCGCTGCGGGAAGCGCGGACTTGCGCGGGGCTCTTGGTGCTCTCCTCGGCGGAGCGTCTCCGTCGCGGCAGGGCTCCGGGGCCGGCAACGACCAATTGGGGGTTTGAGAACGTTGTACTCAGTCGGTGACAAGGTCGTGTACCCGCATCACGGCGCGGGCAAGATCATGAAGATCGAGCAGAAAGAGATCCTCGGCCAGCAGCGTGACTACCTCACGATCCAGATCCTCCACAACGACATGACCGTCATGGTCCCGGTGGAGAACGCCGACCGGGCCGGCCTGCGCAAGGTGGTAGAGGCCGACGTCGTCGACCAGGTCCTGGAGGTCCTGCGCGGCGACCCCACCAAGATGCCCAAGAACTGGAGCCGTCGCTACAAGCACAACCGCGACAAGCTCAAGACGGGCGACATCTTCGAGGTCGCCGAGGTCGTGCGCAACCTGGCCATCCGCCACGCCATCAAAGGCCTGTCGACCGGCGAGAAGCAGATGTTCTCCAAGGCCAAGAAGATCCTTGCCAGCGAGCTCATGTATGCGCGCGACTTCAGCGAGGACGAGGCCAACGCGTTCCTCGAAGAGGTCCTCGAGAACATCCATGTCGACGGGGCTCCGGTTGTCGACGAGCCGCTCGAGCCGGCCACCGTCGTCTGAGGCCGGACCCCGGCCGAAGAAGGAGCGCAAGCCGCGGGGCGTGCTCGCCCCGGCCGTCCGCACGGTGCTCGCCCTGCTCGGCGCTTTGGCTGGTTACCAGTTCGCCGACCAGATCCTCGTTTCGTCGTTCGCTCCGGACTTCGGCGAGACCGGCAAGATCGTCTGGCTCGTCGTGGCCACCTTCGTTGGTTTCGCCGTCGGCTACGTGTGCGGCTTCCTGCTCTCGCGCTACGTGCTGCGGGGATTCCGGCACATGGACGAGGTCATGGCCCGGGCCTCGGGCGCCGAGGTCGTGGTGGCCATCGGCGGCGTCGTCGTGGGACTGGTCATCGCCACCCTCATCAGCATCGCCCTGGTGCGGATCCCCGTGGTGGGACCGTACCTCACCATCCCCATCTATCTGCTGGCCGGCTACTTCACCGCCTACGTGGCCGCCAAGAAGCACGTCGAGATCCTGCGGCTGCTCGGCCTGCGCGGAGCGTTCGCCGTGCTCCCCGGCCTCACGCCGTCGAAGCTGCTCGACTCCAGCGCCATCGTGGACGGCCGCATCCTCGACATCGTGAACACCGGCTTCGTCGAGGGGGAGATCCTGGTGCCGCGCTTCGTCGTCGAGGAGCTCCAGCACCTGGCCGACTCCAGCGACGCGGAGAAGCGCGTGCGCGGGCGCCGCGGGCTGGACTTCGTGAAGCGTCTTCAGAACACGTCCGGCGCCGTGCGCATCGACGACACCGACTTCTCCGACATCGACGCCGTCGACAGCAAGCTGGTGCGCCTGGCGCGCGATCTCGGCGCCCAGATCGTCACCACCGATCACACGCTCAACAAGGTGGCCGAGATCCAGGGGGTCAAGGTGCTCAACGTCAACGACCTCGCCAACTCCGTCAAGCCGGCCGTGCTGCCGGGCGAGGTCATCGAGGTCAAGATCCTGCGTGAGGGGCGGGAGCAGGACCAGGGTGTCGGCTACCTCGACGACGGCACCATGATCGTCGTCGAGTCGGGGGCGCTGCTGGTGGGGTCACGCGTCAAGGCCGAGGTGACCAGCGTGCTGCAGAGCCCGTCTGGAAAGATGATCTTCAGTCGCGTGCTGCCGTAGGCGCACACGCGGCCCGACCAGGAGGACTGAGTCATGGAGGACCAGCAAGCCGGAGAGCTCTGGGTCATCGTCGCCGCGGCCGGCGAGAGCCGCCGTATGGGCCTGCCTGACGGCGAGTCCAAGCAGTTCCTGCTGCTGGGCGGCGAACCCATCCTGAATCACTCGGTGCGTCGCCTGCTGGCCATGCCCGAGGTCTCCGGCATCGTGGTCGTCCTGCATCCTTCCCACACCATCCGCTTCGCCAGCGAGCTGCTCGCCTTCGACGACACCAAACCGCTGCTCATCGCCGAGGGCGGGCGCACGCGCCTCGATTCGGTGCGTGCCGGCCTGCTCGAGGTGCCCGAGAGCGCTTCCGCGATCGCCGTGCACGACGGCGCCCGCCCGTTGTTCAGCAAGCATGTGTTCGAGCACTGCCTCGAGGCCCTGCGCGAGGCCGACGGCGCCGTGCCGGCCCTCGAGGTGAGCGACACGCTCAAGCGCGAGGGCTCGCACTGCCTGGTCGAGGCCAGCGTCGATCGACGCGGCATGTGGGCGGCGCAGACGCCGCAGGTGTTCCGCGCCGCCGCCCTGCGCGACGTGTACCGGCGCGGCCTCGAACCGGACGCGACCGACGACGCAGCGCTCCTCGAGAAGGGTGGCTACAAGGTCCGGCTGGTGCCGTCCACGCCGGCCAACGTCAAGATCACCACGCCGGCGGACCTGCCGCTGGCCGGCGCGCTCCTGTCCTGGGAGGTCGAGGCAGACGTTTAGGGTCGGCACCGGCTACGACGCCCACCGCTTCGCCGACGGTCGCCGGCTGGTGCTCTGCGGCGTCGCGATCGAGCACCCCCAGGGCCTCGCCGGGCACTCCGACGCCGACGTCGCAGTGCATGCCCTCATGGACGCGCTCCTCGGCGCGGCCGGCCTGGGCGACATCGGCGAGTCCTTTCCCGACAGCGACGAGGCCTATCTCGGCGTCTCCAGCATGGAGCTCTTGCAGCAGGTCGTCGACCGGCTGGCCAGGGACGGTTGGGCGGTGCAGAACGTGGACCTGGTCGTGGTCTGCGAGCGGCCGCGTCTTGCGCCCTACCGGCAGGTCATGCGCGAGAGTCTGGCGGCCGTGCTGGACGTGACGCCCTCGGCCGTAGGCGTCAAGGGGACGACCAGCGAGGGCATGGGATGGGAAGGCCGTGGCGAAGGCATCTCCGCCACGGCCGTGTGTCTGCTTTCGCGAGAAGGGTGAGACGCCGGACGGCGCCGGCTCTCAGGCGTCGGCCGGCTTGTCGCCCTTGGCCGACGCGATCTCCTGCGCTGCCTTCTCGTCGTCGTCGACCACTTCTTCGTTGAGGCCCTGCTTGAACCCCTTGATGCTCTGGCCCATCGAGCGCCCGAGCTTGGGCAGGCGCGTGGCGCCGAAGAGCAGCAGGATGACGAGGACGATGAGGCCGATCTCCAGAGGACCAATATTGGGCATGTCACTCTCCTGGGGTGCTCGGCGCCTTTGGTGCTCTCGACGCCGCTGTGGGCGGGATGTCGCTTGCCGCTGGAGACACTGTAGGGCCTCGCACGGCGGTTAGCAATCCATCCGGGGGCGAGGGGGGCCGCGTAACGGCCTTCAGGGGTTTGCGTGGTCGGCCGGGCGCATATAATAATGCTAAGTTACTTAGTATTGATTTAGCGCACGAGGAGGCCACATGACCGCGCTCAGCCGACCTGACCTGCCGGTCACGACGAGGCGTCGCTTTCTGTCGCTGACCGGTCTGGCCGCACTCGGGGCCCTCGTCCTCGACGCGTCCAGGAAGGCGGAGCCGGCGTTGGCCGCCGGCGCTCCGCTACTCCGTCCCGCTGCAGCCGGGACCAGCGCAGGCCGCTGTGCCCACTGCGGTTCTCCGTCGCACTCGACGCTGAGCCCGGCCTGCGAACAGGGCGCCGCGCCGAGGCGCGCCCTGCAGAGTGAGGCACGGCGTCGCGCCGCCGGACGCCGGAGGGCGGCGACATGAAGGTCACGCGCCGCGAGCTGCTGGTCGGTGCCGGCGCCACCGCCGGGACGGCGGCCGTGGCCGGCGCCCTCGGCCCCAAGGCCGCCGACGTCCTCGCCGGCAGGGATGAGACCCCGCAGTCCCTGCCGGTGGACCGGGTGGTGCGCACCACGTGCTCGCCCAACTGCACCGGCTCGTGCGGCCAACTCGCGTTCGTGCGCGACGGCAAGGTGGTCAAGGTGCAGCAGGCCGCCGACTACCCGGAGAACGAGTACAACCCGCGCGGCTGCATGAAGGGGATCTCGTACCACCTGCTCATCCACGGCCCCGACCGCATCCAGGCCCCATTGGTGCGCGAGGGCGAACGAGGGTCCGGGGAGTTCCGCGAGGCCACGTGGGAGGAGGTGCTCGACCGCATCGCCGCCGAGCTCAAGCGCATCGGCGACACCTGGGGCTGGGACTCCGTCCATGTGTTCAGCCAGGTGCCCGGCTCAGGGTATATCCAGAAGGGCGCCGCCTACCGCGCCTGCGCCGCGCTCGGCATGACGCACGGCACGAGCTTCGACTTCAACGGCGACCTGCCCATGGGCATGCCGATCACGTTCGGTGTGCAGAACGCCGAGCACGAATCCAAGGATTGGGCCAAGAGCCGCTTCATCCTCCTGATCGGCGCCAACCCGCTCGAGACGCGCATCCCCGACGCGCACTTCATCCACGACGCCGTGGCCGCCGGCGCGCGCCTCGTGGTCGTCGACCCGACCTACTCCTCCACGGCGTCCAAGGCCGACGCCTGGCTGCAGATCAAGCCCGGCACCGACGCGGCGCTCGGACTCGCCCTGTCCCGCCAGGTGATCGAGGACGACGCTGCCGATTGGGACTTCATGCGCACGTTCACGGACGCGCCACTGTTGGTGCGCGCGGACACCGGCAGGCGCCTGCGCGCGCACGAGCTGGCGGCCGGGCAGGCGCACGACCCCGGCCCGGCGGCCGGCGTGGGCCTGGGCGAGTACGGCGCCGAGGCGCCGCTCGTCGGCACGGCTCCCGAACAGCCACCGGGCCCGGCGGCTCACGGCCTGCCGGCCCTGTCCAAGGACCGCTACGTGGCCTGGGACGCCGCGCGCGGCGGTGCCGTCGTCATCGGCACCGACCGGCTCGGCGTGCCCGAGGGCGCCGACCTCGCCCTCGACGGCGACTACGCCGTCAAGCTCGCCGACGGCTCGCGCGTGCGCGTGACACCCGGTTTCGCGCTCGTGCAGCAGGAGCTGGCTGCCTGGACGCCGGAGAAGGCCTCGGGGGTCACCGGCGTCCCGGCCGACACCATCGTGCGCCTCGCCCGCTCCTTCGCTGCGCAGCGTCCTGCCGCCGTCATCATGGGCGGCGGCAGCAACCACTGGTTCCACGGCGATCTCACCGGCCGCGCTTTCGCCCTGCTCGCGTCACTCACCGGCAACGTCGGCCGCTCCGGCGGCGGCTTCTCCGTGTACGTCGGCCAGTACAAGGTGCGCGTGGACACGTCGCCCTGGTGGGCCCTCGGCGACGTGAAGGCGAAGATCGTGCCCAGCGTGTACTTCGTGCGCGGCCGCACTGAGACGATGAACCCGCTCGTGCCGTACCCAGAGAACGGCTTCAAGGCGCTGATCTGCACCTTCGCCAACATGTTCCTGCAGGCCATGGACGTGAACCGCCTGCACGAGACCCTGGACGGCTGCGAACTGGTCGTGGTCGTCGACCACCAGATGACCGACACGGTGAAGTACGCCGATATCGTGCTGCCGGCCGCCACCTGGTACGAGAAGACCGACCTCACCGCCACGCCCCTGCACCCTTACCTGCAGATCCAGCAGGAGGCCATCCCGCCGGTGGGCGAGTCCAAGCCCGAGCTGTGGATGTGGCAGGAGATCGTCAAGCGCATCGACCCGGAGCTGTTCGCGCAGTGGTTCGACGTCACGGCGGAGGAGGCGATCGAGCAGATCCTCGCGCGCGGCGGCGCCACGGCGGGGATCACCCTGGAGCAGCTCCAGGCCGGTCCGGTGCGCCTGGGCGTGCCGGACCCGGACGTGGCCTTCGTGCGCCAGGTCCGCGAGCTCGCGCCCTTCCCGCCGGTGTCGCTGCCGGCGCCGCTCGAGGCCACGGCGCAGTTCATCCCCACGCGCCGGGCCGAGTTCTACAAAGAGGAGGAGCGCTTCATCGAGCTCGACGAGACCGTGCCGACGTACAAGCCGCCGCACGATGACGAGGTGCACGACCCGGCCGAGTACCCCATCACCCTGCTCTCGCCGCACTCCAAGTGGCGCATCCACTCGAGCTACGCCAACGTGGCGTGGCTGAACGAGATCACCGGCGGCAAGGCGCCCGTGCTGTTGAGCCCGGAGACCGCTGCGGCGCTGTGCATCGACGAAGGCGACCTCGTGGAGCTCCGCAACACCCGCGGAAGCGTGCGCGCCTGGGCCCACCTGACCGAGGCGGCCACCCCCGGCACCGCGACCCTGTTCGAGGGCTGGTGGAGCCGTCAGCTGGGCGGCGGCAAGAGCGTCAACGAGCTGACCTCGTCCGAGGTCAATCCCATCCACGAGGTCCACTACGTCGCCAATATGTGGTCGCCGTCCACGGGCTGGAAGGACTGCCGCTGCCAACTGGCCAAGGTCGTCGACGGCGAGCCCTTCCTCATGGGCACGCCGGCCGGCATGGAGGAGGAGACGGTGCCGGCGGCCGAAGGTCCCGCGTCCCCGCTGGAGGTGAGTCATGCCTGAGAAGGTCTCGCCCATCGAAGCCCTGCCGCCGGCCTCCCGCGAGTATGGCAGCATCGGCGAGGTGTCCGCGAAACCGCGCTGGGCGATGGTGGTCGACCAGGAGCGCTGCATCGGTTGCTGGTCGTGCTGCGTCATCTGCAAGTCCGAGAACGACATCCCGCTCGGCATGTGGTGGAATCGCATCGATACGGTCGGGGCGTCGCTCGACACGCCGCGCCGCGTGTTCGGCGAGCTGGAGATGCACTGGATGCCGCTCGCCTGCCAGCACTGCGAGAACCCGGCCTGCACCAAGGTGTGCCCCGTGCAGGCCACGTACCCCCGTGAGGACGGCGTGGTGATGCAGGACTCGCAGCGCTGCATCGGCTGCCGCCTCTGCCTGGTGGCGTGTCCCTACGGCGTGCGCACGTTCAACTGGGGCAAGCCCGACCGGCCTGTGGACTTCGACACCGGGATGGTGCCGCCGCGTCCCGTCGGCACCATGGAGAAGTGCACCTTCTGCGTGCACCGCCTCTCCGAGGGCCAGCTGCCGTCGTGCGTGTGGTCCTGCCCCGCCCAGGCGCGGATCTTCGGTGATCTCAACGATCCGCAGAGCCGCGTGAGCACGCTGATCAGGGAGCGCGGCGGCGAGCAGTTGCTGGCCGAGCGCGGCACCGACCCGCGCGTCTTCTATCTGCCGCCGCGCCGCAAGAGGGGGCTGGACACATGAGCGCAGCCACGACATCCGCGACTCCGGCCGCCCGGCGCCCGTCCCTGAAGACCGTCGACCGCCGCCTGGCGCTGTGGCTGGCGGCCCTGCTGGCCGGCCTCGTCCTCGGTCTGGGCGCGTGGGCCTATCAGCTGAGCAACGGCCTGGCCGTGACCAACATGCGCAACCCCATGATGTGGGGCTTGTACATCACGCTCTTCATGTACTTCGTGGGCCTCTCGGCCGGCGGGCTCATCGTCGCCTCCGCCGGCCGGCTGTTCGGGGCCACGCGCCTCAAGCCCATCGTGCGCGTGGCCGTGCTCGAGGCCGCGGTGGCGGTGCTGATCGCGGCCCTGCTGCTGCTCCCCGACATCGGGCGCCCCGACCGCGTCCTCAACCTGCTGCTGCACGCCCACGCCACCTCGCCGCTCATCTGGGACTTTGCCATCGTGACCGTGTACTTCCTGCTCTCGGCGACCTACGTGTGGGTCTACACGCGCGCCGATCTCGCGCGTCGCGGCAGTTTCATCGCGCTCGGCACCGGCCTCTCCGGGAAAGCCTTGCGCCGCGACGACCTCGCCAAGGGCGTGCTCGCGGCGGTGGGCCTTCCGGCGGCGATCCTGCTGCACTCCATCACCTCGTGGATCTTCGGCCTGCAGATCGCCCGCGGCTTCTGGTACTCGGCCATCATGGCGCCACTGTTCATCGCCTCGGCACTGGTCTCCGGCACCGGTCTCATGATCCTGCTCTCGCTCGTGATGCGGCGCCTGGGCAGGGTCGAGTTCAAGGACCGGCTGGTGGCGTACCTGGGCGGCATGCTGGCGGTGTTCGTGGCTGTCGAGGCGTTCCTGGTGTTCTCGGAGATGCTCACGGCGGCGTACCCGGGTGCCGCCTACGAGGCCGACCCGGCGCGCCGCCTGCTGTACGGGCCCTACGCGCCGTTCTTCTGGTTCGAAGTGCTGGTCGGCCTGGCCGTGCCGTTCGTGCTGCTGGTCGTGCCTCGCTGGCGGCGGCGTTTGCCCGTCGTCGCGGTGGCCTCCGTGCTGGCGGTGGTGGGGATCCTGATCCACCGCCTGAACATCGTGCTCAACGGGCTCTCGTACGCGACCGTGCCGTACCCGCCCGGGGTCTCCATCGGCACCTCGCAGCCGCAGGGCGTGACTTCGTTCGCCCTGCACCTGTTCTACCGTCCGAGCCTCATCGAGTACCTGGTGGCGCTCGGGGTGCTGTGCTTCGGCGCCCTCGTGTTCACGCTGGCGGCGTGGATCCTGCCGCTGCGGGAGAAGGTGCCGGATCATGGAGAGGACGAGACGACCGAAGCGCAGGACGGTCCCCTGAAGGCCGCTCGCCTCGACCCGGAGGGCGGTTGATGGCCAGCCTGCTGTCACCCCCGCGGACACGGCGTAGACTGACGTGGTGCGACTCGAGCTGACGAAGCGCGGCGATTACGCCATCCGGGCGATGCTCGCCCTCGCCTGCGGCGGGGGCGAGCGGATGCTCAGCGCCCCGCGCATCGCCGAGGAGATGGTGATGCCACCGCGCTTTCTGCCGCAGGTGATGGGCGACCTCGTGCGCGCGGAGCTGGTGACGAGCGAACCGGGCCGGGCAGGAGGCTATCGCCTTGCCCGGCCCGCCTCCGCCATCAGTCTGCTGGCCATCATCGAGGCCATCGAGGGCGACAGCCGCCGCCAGACGTGCGTACTGCGCGGCGGCCCGTGCTCCGCCGGCGGCGTCTGCGCCGTGCACGCCGCCTTCTTCGCCGCGCAAGACGCGCTTCTCGCCGAGCTGGACGGCGTCTCGCTGGCCGACGTCAGCGGACCCGGGCCTGACTGCCGCCTGCCGGTCGAGCAGCAGGCCGCTCGCGCCTGAAGACCCGGCCCGGCGCTGGAGTGCCGGTCTGATCGACCGGGACCGTCGGTGCCGGGTGCGTTCCGCGGGGTCCGGCCCGCGGGACGAGAGGGGGGCGGGGCCACGTGGCCCCGCCCCCTTCTCGCGTCTGCGTCTGCGTCTGCCAGCCCGTCCCGGCGCCCTTCCCTCAGGGGCGGCTCACGCCGCCGTGCCTCACGCCTTCCAGACCGCGATGTCGCCGACGTTGATGTCGGCGGTGGCGTCCACCGGCCCCATCTTCACCGGCAGGTAGCCGGCCTTCTCGATGAGCAGCGTGTACGTGCCCGGCTCCAGGTCGCGCAGCCAGAAATCGCCGTAGCTGTCGGTCGTGTCGGAGCAACTGGCGCCGCTCGTCGTGCTGGTCGCCGTGACCGTCGCGCCCTCGGTGCACTCGTCGGCCTCGCTGTCGTACACCGCGCCGGCGATGAACGGCCTCGGCAGGCCCTTGTAGAACACGCGCGGCTTGACGTCCTCGTGACCGGCCTTGAGCACGGCCTCGGCTTTGGCGATGAGCGCCACGATCTGCGGGTCGTCCTCGTCGCCGAACGCGAAGGCGCCCGTCGGACACGCGTCCACGCAGCGCGGCTCGGTCCAGCCGTCGTCCAGCAGGTGCGCGCAGAAGGTGCACTTCTGGGCGATGTTGAGCGAGTCGTTGAAGTAGATGACGTCCTCGTAGGGGCACGCCTCCAGGCAGAGCTGGTTACCGCGGCACTTGTCCGGGTCGATGATCACGGCCCCGTCGTCGCGCTTGTAGATGGCGTCGGCGTTGCAGGCCGGGATGCACGGGGCCTCGTCGCAGTGCTGGCAGATGCTGTGCGTGTAGGTGACCTTCACCTTCGGCACCTGGCCGCGCACCATGTCGGTGATCTTGTTCCAGAACTGGCCGGTGTCGGGCTGCGGCTTGGCGATGGGCGACCAGTCGTTGGCCACGTGCTCGTCCTTGCAGGCCACCTGGCAGTTGTAGCAGCCGTTGCAGATGTCGTAGTCGATGACGAGGACCTTGCCCATCACGCCCTCCCCCAGATGCAGGCTTCCAATCCGGGCCCGGCACACGGGTGGAACGGCTTCTCGAACGCTTCCGGATACTTGGCCTTGAGTGCTGCCATGTCGGTCTTCTCGATGTCCACGAGGAAGCCGCTGACGGCGTGGCCGACGGCGTTCTTCGAGGTGGTGTGCCGCGGGACGATGGTGTTGATGGCGCCGCCGCGGTCGAGCTCGCCGGGGACGATGGGGTCCCACTTGGCGCCGTGGTCGATGTACACGACGTCGGGCATGATGCGCTCGGTCACGTAGGCGCCGGAGAGCACGGCGCCGCGGTCGTTGAAGATCGTGACCACGTCGCCGTCCTTGATGCCGTAGCGCTCTGCCGTGGACGGGTGCAGCCAGATGGGATGGTACTGGTAGCCGTCCGGACCGGTGACCTTGCCGGTGTTGGGGATCTCACGCAGCCAGGTGATGTCCTCGTGCTGCGAATGCACGCTCCAGCGTGGGTGGTTGGAGACCACGAGCAGCGGATACTTCTTGCTGCGCTCCGTCTCCAGCGTCTCCTCGTGACTGATGCCGCTGGCGACCCACTTGGGCACCGGCGGCCGCTCGAGGTCGTCGGGGAAGTTTTCCGTAAGGCCCTGCGCCTCGAACTCGAGCTTGCCGGTGGGCGTGGTGAGCGGGTACTTCTCGGGGTCCTTGTAGAAGTTGTAGAACCCGGCCGGCACGTCCTCCCAGCCGTTGTCCGTGGGGACCGCGTAGTAGCCCTTCTCGTTGAGCTCCTCCCAGGTGATGAGGTCCTCGCAGCGCGAGGTCTCGTACCCGTACTTGATGAGCTCGGGGATGGTCTTGCCGCCGGTGTACTCCTCCTTGAGGCCGAGGCGCTCGCTGAGCATGACGGCGATCTCGTAGTCGCTGAAGCTCTCGCCCAGCGGCTCGATGCACTTGTGCTCGGGAAAGAGGAGGTTGTACTGCCCGCTGAAGATGTCGCCGGCGATATCGTCCTCTTCGAGCTTGGTGTTCACGGGGAGGATGATGTCGGCCAGCAGGCAGTCGTTCTCCAGCCACGGGTGCTGCGCGAACATGAACTCGATGTCCGGGTGGCGCATGGCGTTCACGTAGTCGTTGCCCGAGTTCCAGCAGGTGATCCAGCTCGGCGAGTCGGTCCACACCATGTGGACCTTGCTGCAGCCGTCGGCCGGGTACTTGTAGTGCACGAACTGGTTGACGCGGTCGGCGGTCTCGGACTCGCAGCCGTACCAGTCGCACTCGCCCTCGAGGATGGCCTTGGGGATGTACGTCTTGGGGATGAACGACGGGTGGTTGCTCTCGTCCGGGTGGCCGCCGGTGTAGGCCTTGCGCAGGTACGGCACGCGCAGCGGCTTGGGCTGGGCGTACTGGTCCGGCTTGTCGAACAGGCCCCATTCGATCATCTTGGCCTGGTTCTGACCGGGCTTGCCCAGGCCCTGCATGGCCAGGCAGATGCCCTGCAGGCGCGCCGGCTCGGTGGCGTAGGGGCCGCGGATGCCGGGCCCGCCGTTGCCGATGACGACCGTGGTGCGCTTGCTCGCCCACTCGTCGGCGAGGGCCTTGATGACGCGCGCCTTGACGCCGCAGATGGGCTCCGCCCACTCCGGTGACTTCTCCACGCCGTCCTCGTCGCCCATCACGTAGGCCTCGAACTTGTCGACGCCCACGGCGTGGGTGTCGAGGTACTCCTTGTCGTAGGTGCCCTGCTTGAACCAGCGGTGGCAGATCGCCAGGTACAGCGCGGCGTCCGTGTTGGGGAGCACCGGGATCCAGCGGTCGGCGTGCACGGCGGCGGCGTAGTTGAGGTCGGGGCACACGTAGATCTGCTTGATGCCGATCTCACTCCACCAGTAGCTCAGGCGGCTCGGGAGCTGGCCCTGCCAGCCCCACGGGGTGGTCTCCTGGTCGCAGCCCCAGAACAGCAGCAGCTCGGCGTTCTTGGAGATGTCCCAGAGCAGGTTGCTCTGCTGGCCCTGGCCGACCGGCTCGCAGCCCCAGAAGTGCTTGTTGCCCCACCACCAGCCTTCCCAGCTGTCGGGCTGGCGGATCTGGAGGGTGAAGCCGCCCCAGGCGCGCAGCAGCTTACGCCCCGCGCCGTGGCAGGCCTGGACGACCTTGTTCTCGCCGTGCTGGTCGCACTGGTACAGCAGGGCGGTCGGCCCGTACTTCTCCTTGATGCGCTGCATCTCGCCGGTGATGACGTCCAGGGCCTCGTCCCAGGAGATGCGCTTGTACTTGCTCACGCCGCGGTTCTGCGGGTTGCGCTCGCCGTTGGGGTCGAAGTCCACGCGCATCATGGGGTAGCGGATGCGCGCGGGCGAGTAGACGCGCTTCTTGTAGGCGATGCTGTACGGCGGGATCAGGGTCTTCATGCTGGGCTCGAACGTGCTGCCGCGCACCTCGAACTTCCAGGGGTTCAGATCCGCCTTCTTGTACTTCCAGTCGTAGTGCATGGGGCGGATGCGGATGATCTTGCCGTCCTTGACGTCGACCATCGACGCGTTGGAGCCGTTCTCCGGGACGCCGCAGAAGCTGATGTCACGGATCAGGGTCTTTTCCCCCGAGGCTCCGGTCCTGCTCATGTCCTCCGCCATACTGCTACCTCCTGCTCGACGGCTGAGGAGCCGTGGCGTCGACCGGCCTCCGGCTCCGTGTGACTCCGTGCGCAATTCTCACGATGCGGAACAGCTCGACCGCATCATGGGCACTACTCTCTGCCCCGGAACGGGGAGTGTCAAGTGCCGCGATGCGGGACTCCGGCTACCCTTGAGGATGCCGGCGGGTGACGTTGCGGGGCGGGCGCAGCGCAGCGCCCGAGGCCCGCGTGTCAGTACGCGCGCAGGGTGTCGAGCCGGGCGGCGAGGAAGGCGGCCAACCCGGCGCCGTCCTCGAGGCCGAAGCGGTGCTCGTGCTCCAGGCCCGAGTCCGTGACCAGGGCGATGGCCTCGCCGGGGGCGCACAGCGGCTCGGCGTGGCCGGCGCCGAGGCGGAACAGCTCCACGCGGTACGGCGCCGTGCGCTTGTAGCCTTCGGCGACCACGATGTCGAAGTCGCCGAAGTACGTCTTCACGATCTCGGCGAGTCCGAGCTCGCCGTCGAGCTTGGTGATGAACGCCAGGCGCTCGGGCGAGGAGATGGCGTAGGCACGGGCTCCGGCCTGGCCGTGCCGCCAGGAATCCTTGCCGGGGTGGTCGATCTCGAAGCTGTGCGCGTCGTGCTTGACGGTGCCGACGCGCAGGTCGAGCTTGACGAGCTCGGGCACGACCTTCTCGATGAGCGTGGTCTTGCCCGAGTCGCTCTTGCCGACGATGGCGACGAGGGCCGGCTGCTGCGGTGCGTCGTTCATGCGTGTGATGCTATGCGACGACGCGGTCCCGGCGAAACCCGGCCCGGCAGCTCACGCCTCGTACACCTCCACCTCGACCGCCTTCACCGACACGAACACGGGGCCGCCGTCGTCCAGGTGCATCGAGGCGACGGCGCCATGGGTGACCTCGGCGATGATGGGCAGGTCGCCGCTCACGTGCGCGCGCACGTGGTTGCCGACGACGTCGAGGTCCTCGACGACGCCTCTCCAGACGTTGCGCGGAGAGCCCTCGGGCAGCGAGCGGTGCAGAGCCACGGCGCGCGGCGGGATCACGGCGAACACTTCACCGCTGAGCGGGAGCGGGTCGGCGGCGATGAGGCGGTGGCCGCCGGTGAGTACGACGGCGCGCTCCTCGGCGCGGCCGCGGTACAGGTTCATGCCCAGGAGCTCGGCGACATAGCGCGAGCGCGGGTGCGACGAGAGCTCCTCCGGCGTGCCGGTCTGGACCACGCGCCCGCCCTCCAGCACGACAAGCCGGTCGGCGAGCGTCATGGCCTCGATGGGGTCGTGGGTGATCACGAGGCAGGTGCCCTCGTAGGCGGCAAGGTGACGGGAGAGCGCCCGCCGCAGGTCGGCGCGGGCGCCGGCGTCCATGGCGGCCAGCGGCTCGTCGAGCAGCAGGAGCCGCGGGTCGGTCGCCAGGGCCCGCGCCAGGGCGGCGCGCTGTGCCTGACCGCCGGAGAGGGCGCGCGGCTTTGCCGAGGCGCACGCGTCGAGGCCGACGCGCGCCAGCCAGGCCTGTGCGGCGGCGCGCGCGGCGGGGCGGTTCGCGCCGCGCGACCGCAGGCCGAACGCCACGTTCTCCAGCACCGTCAGGTGCGGGAACAGCAGGTAGTCCTGGAAGACGACGCCGATCGCGCGCTGCTCGGTGGGCACGTGGACGCCGGCGGCCGGGTCGTCCAGCACGCTTCCATCCAGGACGACCCGGCCGCCGTCCAGCGGGATCAGGCCGGCGAGCGCCCGCAGCAGCGTTGTCTTGCCGGCCGCGTTGGGACCGAGCAGGGCCACCACCGTCCCGCTCGCCACGGCGAGCTCCACGTCGAGCGCCAGCTCACCTTTGCGCAGCGCGACGGCCGCTTCCAGGCTCACGCGCTCGCCTCCGCCGGCCGGCTCATCTGCTCGGGAACCACCGGCCGCGAAGGGCGACCAGTACCGTGAGGCAGATGGCCAGCATGACCAGGCTCAGGGCGATGGCCGAGTCGGGGTCGTTCTGCAGTGCGAGATAGACCGCCAGAGGCATGGTCTGCGTGCTGCCCGGCAGGTTGCCGGCGAAGGTGATGGTGGCGCCGAACTCGCCGAGGGCGCGGGCCCAGCCCAGCGCGGCGCCGGCGCCCAGCGCCGGCGCGATCAGCGGCAGGGTCACGCGCCGGAACACAGTCCAGCGTCCGGCGCCAAGTGTGGCCGCCGCGTCCTCGTAGCGCCGATCCATGGCGCGGATGCCGGCCTCCACGGTGATGATCACGAACGGCATGGCGACGAAGGCCTCGGCGACGATGACGCCGGCCGTTGTGAACGGGAGCGTGAGCCCGAAGGCGTGGTCGAGCACCTGACCCGCCACGCCGTTGCGCCCGAAGGCGAGCAGCAGCGCCACCCCGCCCACCACCGGCGGCAGCACCATGGGGAGCAGTACGACAGCCCGCACGAGGTTGCGGCCACGGAACGGTACGCGTGCGAGCAGCCAGGCGAGCGGGACACCGAGCACGAGTGATACGGCGAGGGCCCCGAAGGAGCAGACGAGTGACAGTCTGAGCGCGGTGAGCACGCCCGGCGCGCCGAGGTCCGAGAGCAGGTGGGGCCAGGGGGCGCGGATCACGAGGGCGGCCAGCGGCAGAGCCAGGAAGGCGACGGCGAGCACGGCGAGCGGTACGAAGCCGAATGGTGCGCCGGCGCCGCGGCGGGCCGGCGCCTCCGAGCCTCTGCGCTTCCGGCCCCGCGCCCACGGCGACGGCGCTCCGGCCGGCACGAGCGCGTCACCGGTCACCACGGCGAGGTTCGCCGCGGCCTCCCGCGTGCGCCCTCCCCCCTCGGTCATGTCTGCGCGCTCGTCCATGGTGCCCGGCGCCCTCAGCTCACTCCGCTGCCCCGAAGCCGAAGCGGCGGAGCGTCTGCTGCCCGGCGTCCGAGAGCACGTACTTGACGAACTGGTCGGCCATGAACGTGGAGCCGGCCTCCTTCAGCGTCGCGATGGGGTAGGTGGCCGTGACGTTCTGGTCGCTGGGGATGGTCACCCCGCCGACCTCGCCGCCGGCGGCCCGCACGTCGCTCACGTAGACGATGCCCGCGTCGGCCTCACCGAGCGCTACCTTGGCGACCACGCCCTTGACGTTCTCCTCGAGCGACACCGGTTTCACCTTCACGCCCGCGCGCGCGAGGACGTCCGCGGAGTACCTGCCGGCGGGGACCTCGGGCGCGGCCAGGACGACCTTGAGGTCAGGGTCGGCCAGCGAAGCGAGGCCGGTGACGCCGAGCGGGTTCTCGGGCGCGACGGCGACGGCGAGCTCGTTGGTCGCGAACACCTGAGGAGTGGTCGTGTCGCCGCTGACCCTCTCCATGGTCGACGTGTCGGCGGTGGCGAGCACATCGGCCGGCGCCCCTTGTCCGATCTGGGCCACCAGGTCCTGGCTCCCGGCGAAGTCGAACACGACCTTCACGCCGGGGTGGTCCTGCTCGAAGTCGGCGCCGATCTCGGTGAACGCCTCGCTCAGCGACGCCGCCGCGAGGACGTGCAGCGTGGTCGCATCGTCCCCGGACGAACCGCCGCAGGCAGCAGAACCCAGCAGGCTCGCGACGGCGAGGGCGAGGAACGCCGCGAAGGCAAGCCTGCGTGCGAGACAGGCGAGAGGTGGTGGCTGAGCCACCGGCCCGGCCGCCCGCGGCGGTCCTGCCCCGGCGGCCCGACCCGGCGGGGTCGAGCGACGAGTCATGTCCCTCGCTCCTTTCCAAGCACGGGGAGGTCGAGGCGTTTCCACCCCGGCCCACGGCGGCGACACCTCGCCGCCCCACGGTCTTTCCGTGGTACGGCCCGGCGCCCGTAGCAGGCGGGCTGCCGTAGGGCGAAGGGCTTGGAGTCGGACGGGCAGAAGGGTAGCACGGTGGTCGGCGGGTGTGCCAGTCGGCCGGCGGCCTTGTGGCCGGGGCCGCGAGGCCCGCGGGGACACCTACCGGTCGAAGCCGGCGAGATCGAAGCGCCGGACCAGGTACTCGGCCAGGGCCGGCACCTCGTCGCGGGCGAAGCGGTGGTGGTGTGGCAGGTCCTCATCGGTGACGAGCGCCAGGGTGACCTGCGCGTCGAGCAGCGGGGCCTCACGGCCCTCGCCGGGGCTGAAGACCTCCACGACCCAGGGCGTCTCGTGGCGGTACCCTTCGCACACCACGACGTCGTAGGAGCTGAAGTAGCGCGAGACGATCCTGTGCAGGCTGGGCTCGCCGGTCAGGTCGCTGACGAAGGCGAACCGCGATGCCGATCCGACGGCGTAGGCGTGCGCGCCGGCCTGGCTGTGACGCCACGAGTCCTTGCCCGGAGTGTCGATGTCGAAGCGTGCCACGCGCTTGATGGCTGCCACGCTGAGGCCGCGGCGCGTGAGCTCCGGGATGAGCCTCTCGACGAGTGTCGTCTTGCCGCTCCCCGAGCGGCCGACGACGCCGAGCACGAGCGGCCCGGAGCCCGTGGCGCCGGGTCCGGCGGCCTCGTCCGGCGCCTCGCCGGCGAGGCGCCGCGCCTCGGCCCAGTCGCCCGGCGTGTTGACGTTGAAGAACGGCGCCGGGTCGGCGAACGGGATCCGGCGCACCCGCACCAGCGGGAAGAGATCGAGGATGCTGTGCGCGCCGGCGGCCAGCAGCGCCTCGATGTGCGGCAGGCAGCCAGGCGCATACACGGCGTGCAGCGGCTCCCAGTGGTCGCCGACGACCGGCGTCGCGACGTCCACGCCGGCGGCCTCGCGAAGCACACGCTCGACGGCCGAGGTCTGCGGAAACGCCACGTCGGTCGCCAGCGCGAAGAACGGCTCGCCGTACCGCGTGAGCACTGAGGCGATCCCGGCGAGCGGCGAGCCGGTGACGACGTCGGGCACGACCTCCACGCCTGCCGGCAGGTCCTCCGGCGCCTGTGCGGCGTCTCGCACCGAGAGCGCGACGACAGGGAAGATGCCGCGCAGGAACGCGAGGTTGCGCTGCAGGAGGGTCTCGCCGCCCAGGCTGAGGCGTCGCTTGTCGCGCCCCAGGCGGCGTGCCTCGCCGCCGGCGAGCAGGGCGGCGACGCGGATGCCGTACGTGTCGATGCGGGCGGACTGGCTCACGGTCCCCGCAGTCTAGCCTACGACGCACCGGCGTCGCGCCCGGCCGGGCGGTTCCCCCGTTGTGCGGACCCGAACGCATGCATCGCCGCGCTCGGCCGGCCGGTCCGCACGTGCCTCCGCCTCCGCCCCTGCCGTATGATGCGGTCAGGGCACGGAGCGACGGAGGAGGAATCGTGGCGCTGCTCATCATCAACCACGTCGTCGGCAACTACGAGACGTTCAAGGAAGTCTTCCTGGACGACGAGGAGCGCCGCAGGCGCCTGGGCTCGAAGGGTGCGCGAGTGTACCGCATCGCCGGCGAGCCCAACAACATCCGCGTCGTGCTCGAGTTCGACACGGTCGAGCAGGCCCACGAGCACGCCGAGGGCCTTGAGTTGCACGAAGCCATCAAGTGGGCCACCGGTAACGTGTCCATGCCGCGCTTCGAGGTGCTCGAGCACATCATGGACACCGAGGCCTGAGCGGGTCTCTCACGCCGGCTTTCGCGTCCTCGCGCGGCGCCGGGGTCCCGCTGGGACCCCGGCGCCGCGCTCGCGTCGGGTAGCAGTTGACTCTCCGCCCCGCGCCGGTAGGATTCCCATAGTGCGGACAGCCGATTCCGCATGCCGGAACACCAGCGGGCGTCCGCCGTGGGCGCTCTCCATCCCAACGACCAGGCGGAGGTCACGGTATGGGTCATACGCAGAGGATGACGAACGCCACCACCGGCGGTCCCCTCTTCGTCGACGTGGAGGACGGGAAGATCGTGCGCATGTTCCCGATCGACCTCGACGAGGAGGACAAGGGCGACTGGGTGATCGAGGCGCGGGGCAGGAAGTTCAGCCCCCCGCGCCGCACCACGCTCTCCCCGCACGCGCAGGCGCAGCGCTCTATGGTCTACTCGCCGAACCGGATCCTGTACCCGATGAAGCGTGTGGACTGGGACCCGGAGGGCGAGCGCAACATCCAGAACCGCGGCGTGAGCGGCTACGAGCGCATCAGCTGGGACGAGGCCCTCGACCTGGTCACCACCGAGCTCGTCCGCGAGAAGCGCGAGAACGGTCCCGGATCCATCCTCACCACCTGCAGCTCGCACCACCTGTGGGGCAACCTGGGCTACCGGCACAGCGCCTACTACAGGTTCCTGAACCTCATGGGCATGGTCCACACGGCCCACAACCCGGACAGCTGGGAAGGCTGGCACTGGGGCGCCATGCCCATGTGGGGCAACTCGCACCGCCTCGGGATCCCGGAGCAGTACGACCTCCTCGAGGACGCCCTCAAGCACACCGAGATGATCGTGTTCTGGTCGTCCGATCCGGAGTCCACCGGCGGCGGCATCTACAGTGCCTTCGAGAGCACTTCACGGCGCTACTGGATGAAGGAGCTCGGCATCAAGATGGTGTTCGTCGACCCGTACTACAACCCGACCGCCGAGCTGTTCAGCGACAAGTGGTTCGCACCGCGCCTGGGCACCGACGTCGCCTTCGGCCTCGGCATCGCCCACGTGTGGCTGGCCGAGGACCTGTACGACAAGGAGTACGTGGCCGCGCGCACCCACGGGTTCGACGAGTGGAAGGACTACGTCCTCGGGCAAGACGGACAACGTGCCGAAGACGCCGGAGTGGGCCGAGACCGAGACCGGCGTCCCCGCCCGCCAGATCCGCGCCCTGGCCCGCGAGTGGGGCACGAAGAAGACCATGCTCGCCGCCGGCGGCCTGGGCGGCTGGGGCGGTGCCTGCCGCTCCGCCACCGGCAACGAGTGGGCGCGCACCATGGTCGCCCTGGCCGCCATGCAGGGCTACGGCAAGCCGGGCGTCAACATCTGGGGCACCTCGCAGGGGGCGCCGTCGGACTGCGCCTTCGTCTTTCCCGGCTACGCCGAGGGCGGCATGTCCGGCGACCCTGAGAAGTCGGCGGCGGCCTACCGCATGCTCTACCGCCTGTTCGCCCACGACACCGGCCTGCATCCCACGGTGAACGCGCACGACTCCACCGAGGGCATAGCCGTCCCGCGCCTGCGCATCCCCGAGGCGATGATGCACGAGAAGTTCGAGTGGCGCGGCAAGGGCTTCTGCGGTCCCAGCATCCAGAGCCAGATGCAGAAGTACGAGTACCCGGCCCCGGGTTACCCCTTCGTGACCATGTACTGGCGCTACGGCGGCTCGTTCTTCGGCACCATGCAGCAGACCAACCGCTACGTGAAGGCGTACCGCGAGGGCGGCGTGCGCACCGTGGTCAACCAGTCCATCTGGATGGAGGGCGAGGCCAAGTACGCCGACATCATCCTGCCGGCCTGCACCAATTTCGAGCGCTGGGACATGAGCGAGTTCGGCAACTGCTCGGGCTACATCCCGGACAACCACAACCAGACCAACCACCGCGTGATCGTCTTCCAGAAGAAGTGCATCGAGCCGCTCGGCGAGAGCAAGTCGGACTACGACATCTTCGCCGCCGTGGCCGGGCGCATGGGCCTGGGCGACGTGTTCACCGAGGGCGGCATGGACGAGTACGACTGGTGCCGCGCCTACTTCGACGCCACCGACCTCCCGAAGATCACCACCTGGGAGCGGTTCGAGAAGAAGGGCTACGTGGTGGTGCCCTTCCCCGACGACTACAAGAGCACGCCGGCCATGCGCTGGTTCGCCGAGGGCCGCAAGCGCGACACCCCGGACTGGGGCCCGCGCCCGGGCGACACGGTGGGCTTCCACGGCCTGCAGACGCCGTCCGGCAAGATCGAGTTCGTGAGCAAGACGCTCCAGAACTTCGAGCTGACGGTCAAGGACCCCGAGCGGCCGGCCATGGGCCCGCAGTTCATCCCCAGCTGGGAGGGCCACCACACCACCGAGCTGTACGACAGGTACCCGCTGCAGATGGTGAGCCCGCACCCGCGCTTCAGCTTCCACACCATGGGCGACTCCAAGGGCACGTGGCTGAACGAGGTCGACGAGCACCGCATCCTGCACGACGACGGCCACCGCTACTGGATCATCCGGCTCAACTCCAAGGACGCGGAGGCGCGCGGCCTCGCCGACGGCGACCTCGTGCGCGCCTACAACGACCGCGGCGAGGTCATCCTGCACGTCCAGCTGACGGAACGGGTGGCCCCCGGTACGGTACACTCCTACGAGAGCTGCGCCGACTACCTGCCCACCGGCGAGCCGGGGGCGTCGGCCGACGTGGCCGGGTGCGTGAACATCCTGACCAGCAAACGGTTCATCACGCCGACGTCCAACGCAATGTCGAACAACTCCTGCCTCATCCAGGTCGAGAAGTGGGAGGGGAAGGCCTCATGAAGAGCTGGCACATGACCATCGACGTGGAGCGCTGCCACGACTGCAACGACTGCTTTCTCGCCGACAAGGACGAGTTCGTCGGCAACGACTTCCCGCCCTACTCGGCCCCCCAGCCCTGGCACGGCCACCGCTGGATGAACATCAAGCGCAAGGAGCGCGGCCAGTACCCCATCGTGCAGACTGCCTACCTGCCGACGCCGTGCATGCACTGCGACGCGGCGCCGTGCCTCACCGCCGACGGCGCCGTGCACAAGCGCGCGGACGGCCTCGTCATCATCGACCCGGTCAAGGCCAAGGGCCGCAAGGAGATCGTCGCGAGCTGCCCCTACAGCGTCATCTACTGGAACGACGAGCTCGAGCTGCCGCAGAAGTGCACCGGCTGCGCCCACCTGCTCGACGACGGCTGGACCGAGACGCGTTGCAGCCAGGTGTGCCCCACGGAGGCGATCAAGTACGTCTCCTGCGAGGAGGCCGAGTTCGACGCGCTCGTGGCCGCCGAGGGCCTCGAGCGCTACCGCGGCAACCTCGGCACCCAGCCGCGCGTCTGGTACAAGAACCTGCACCGCTGGGAGAAGGCCTTCGTGGCCGCCAGCGTGGTCCGCGGCGACGACGACGAGTGCGCCGAGGGCGCGACCATGAGCGTGGCCCGCGGCGGCCAGGCCTGCGGCGAGGCCGCCGCCGACCTCTTCGGCGAGGTGCTCGTCGACAAGCTCGCGCCGGGCGCCGAGTACGACGTCACCATCACGCTCGACGGCTACGAGCCGGCGCAGTGCACGGTGACGCTGGAGAAGAGCCTCAACCTCGGGACGATCACCCTGGCCGAGGCCTGAGAGGGTGCGGGCGCGGGGCCGGCCCGGCGCCCGCACCCACAGGCCGGTGGCGGTCGGTGACGCCGCGACGGTCGCCCGTGCCTTCGGTCTGACGCCGCCGCCGCTCCCTCTCGTCCCCGGCGACGGCGACACCACGGAGTGGTTCGGCCGCGGGACCGGCGTTGGGCGAGGCGGGGCGATGGCAGCGATGCGGGCGGGTCCTTGACGCGGTACTCACCCGTCCGTAGCATCGCGCCCGTATGATGAGCTGTACGTCCGCATTATGGACGCATGCCGGTCCCGATGGCCCCGTCACGGTCTGCGCGCAGGCGGCTGCGCGGCGCACGACCGGACGGGGCGCAGGATGCGCGCCCGCGCGACGCGAGGAGAAGACGGAGTGAGCGATACGAGGACCGAGGGCAGCCGGGCCAACCCGCCCGAGCGGCGCATGGGCGTGCAGGTCATCGCCCGCGCCGCCGAGATCTGCCGCGAGCTGGCGACCGCGGTCGACGGGCTCACCACCGTGGAGCTGGCGGAGCGGCTCGGCCTGTCGCGCCCGACGGTCTACCGCATCCTGAGGGCTCTGGCGGACGAGGACTTCGTGCGCGAGTTGTCGCGCGGCCGCTACGCCGTCGGGCCGGCGTTCCTCGTCATCGGCGGGTCGACCTACGGTGGGCTCCGCCACGACATGCGTCCGTTCATGCGGGAGCTCTCCAACGAACTGGGCGAGACGATCGACCTGGCCATGCTCGACAACGGCGAGGCGCTGTTCGTCGACCAGTTCGTCTCCGTGCGCGGCCTTCGCGTGGTCGCCCACATGGGCGCGCGGCTGCCGCTCCACTGCACCGCGAGCGGCAAGGCGCTGCTCGCGGCGCTGGAGCCCGACGAGGTCGGCCGGGCGCTCGCCGAACGCCTGAGCGTGTTCACGCCCAACACCGTCACCGACAAGGCCGTGTTGTTCCAGGAGCTCGGCCGCGTGCGCGCCGAGGGCGTGGCCTACGACTACGAGGAGTACGTGATGGGCGTGTGCGCCGTGGCGACGCCCGTGACGGACGCCGTGGGGGCCGTGGCCGCACTCACGGTCGAGGTGCCGGCGGCGCGCTTCCGCGGCAGCGAGGAGCGCATCGTCGATGCCCTGCTGCGCTGCCGGACGCAGGCGCACCGCGCCCTGCTCGGCTCAGAGCAGCCACATCCGGCCTGACGGCCGCCCGCCCGCGCGCTCAGGTCGGCCGGCGACCGCGGGCCCGGCGCCGGCCGCCATCGCCGGCGCTCCTGCTGTTGCCCACCCGCGCGCTCCACTCACAGGTGCTTGACCGACCGGTTCCGGCGTCTTAGTATTCCGTCCACAATGTGAGCGATATGTCCGCATTGTGAGCTGTGACTCACTACCAAGGGGGACCACGGATGGCTTCTGAGTACGACATGGGCACGTCCCGCCTCGTCACGCGGCGCGACTTCCTGAGGACCGGCGTGCTCGCCGGCGCCGCGCTCGGCGTAGGGGGCGCCCTGACCGGTTCGCTCGCCGCTTGCGGCACCGTGAGCGAGGACTCGGGTGGCACCAGCAGCGGGAGCAGCTCCGGCGCCGAGGGCCGCGAGCTCAAGATCGGTTTCGTCACGCCGCTCACCGGGCCGCTCGCCTCGTTCGGCATTCCGGACGCGTGGTGCGTGAAGCAGTGGGAGGCCGCCGTCGCGGACGGCCTCAAGTGCGGCGACGGCCAGGTCCACCCCATCAAGTTCATCGTGAAGGACACACAGTCGGACACCAACCGCGCCGCGCAGGTGACCGGCGACCTCATCACCAACGACGGCTGCGACATCATCATGGCGGCTTCCACAGCCGACACCGTGCCGCCGGTGGCCGACACGTGCGAGGCCATGGCCGAGCCGTGCGTCACCAACGACTGCCCGTGGCAGGCGTACTTCTTCGGCCGCGGCGGCGACCCCGCCGTGGGCTTCGAGTGGACCTATCACAGCTGGTGGGGACTGGAGGGAATCACCGCGACGTTCGTCTCCATGTGGGACTCGATCAAGACCAACAAGAAGGTCGCCGAGATGTGGCCCAACGACGGCGACGGCCTCGCCTGGGCCGATGAGAAGACGGGCCAGCCGCCGGTCCTCAAGGCCGGCGGCTACACCATCATCGACGGCGGCCGCTACCAGGACCTCACCGACGACTTCACGCCGCAGATCGCGAAGTTCAAGGCGGCCGGCGCCGAGATCCTGAGCGGCGTCATGCTGCCCCCCGACTTCACCAACTTCTGGAAGCAGTCGCTGCAGCAGGGCTTCAATCCCACCATCGCCACCGTGGGCAAGGCGCTCCTGTTTCCGCAGTCGCTGGAGGCGCTCGGCGACGTCGGCTACAACCTCTCCAGCGAGTGCTGGTGGTCGCCGAACCACCCGTTCAAGTCCTCGCTGACCGGCCAGACCTGCAAAGAGATCGCCGACCAGTACGAGGCGGACAACAGCGCGCAGTGGACGCAGCCGATCCTGCACTACGCCATCTTCGAGGTCGTCGCCGACGCCCTCAAGCGCGCGACGAACGTGGACGACAAGGCCGTCATCCGCGACGCCGTCGCCTCCACCGACATGGAGACCATCGGCGGCCGCATCACGTGGGACAGCGGTGACAAGGCGCTCAACCCGGTCCCGAACGTCTGCACCACCCCCATCACCGGCGGCCAGTGGGTCAAGGGCGAGAAGTACCCGTACGACCTGGTGGTAGTGAACAACTCGCAGGCTCCCGAAGTCCCGGTACAGGCCGAGCTGCAGCCGCTCCAGTACTGAGCTGCGCAGCAGGCTCAACGTGAGGTGCGCCGCAAGGTACACCGCACACTGAGCACAGCACAGAGACCGGGGCGGGCGGGCCCTTCGCCCGCCCGCCCCGGTCCGTCACCTCCGGTCGCCTGCGGCGCACCCCCTGCGCCGCGGCCCGTGACCGCCCATGGGCTCGGCGGCCGCGAGGTACGCGAGGGGCGCCGTCCTTCCCACGGGACGGCGCCCCTCTTCTTGGCGGCCGACCCGCTCGACGCGGCCTGCGGGCACTCGTGGGCGCCGCACGCATCCTCCCGAGCATCGCGCAGGTGCTCTGCGACCGCTTGACCCTGTCCGTGCGCCTGCGCTATCGTTCTATTCAGCGGAATGATAGTTCCGATATTCGGAACGAAACGGCGGATCCGCAGCGATCCCGCCACGGCTTCAGGCGAGGAGGCGGACATGGCGACGCGAGGGATGCGGCGGGCGGCGCGCACGCTGGACAGGGCGAAGGGCAAGCTCGCCGCTATCCAGTTCGCGGCCGCGCTGTCCGGCCTTGAGGTCCTGCTGCGCACCACGGCCGCGCGGCACCCGCGGTTCGCTGCGCGGCTCAGGCAGCGCGACCTGGTCGCGCTGATCCGCCTGGCCGACGGCAGCATCGCCCGTGCGTACTCCATCCGTGACGGCAGGGTCCGTTCCCGGTCGGGCCTGCACCCGTCGCCCGACCTCACGATGACCTTCGACTCGGCGGAGGTCGCCAACCGCGTGATGCGGCCTGACCGCGACTACCTCGAGTTCATCGACGCGCTCAAGAACTTCCAGATGCACGTCGAGGGCCCCGACGATCTCGCCGTGTGGTTCTCGGAGACGCTCCAGTCGCTGCTCAGCGCCGGTCTCGAGTTCGGCACCGACGCGGGCGAAGGCGTGCGCCGCTACACGAGTAACACCAACGGCGGGCCCGGTCTTCGTCTACGTGCGAGGACGGCCGGATCCTGCGCATCACGCCAATCGAGTTCGACGCGGATGATGCGCAGCCGTGGACCATCCACGCACGCGGCACGGCGTTCACGCCGCCGCGCAAGACCACCGTCAGTTCGCACACGCTGGCCTGGAAGTCGCTGATCTACTCGCCCGATCGCCTGCTCTACCCGATGAAGCGCGTGGACTGGGACCCGGACGGCGAGCGCAACCCGCAGAACCGCGGCGTCTCCGGATACGAGCGCATCGGCTGGGACGAGGCGCTCGACCTGGTGGTCGCGGAGATCAAGCGCGTGAAGCGCGAGCACGGGCCGGGCGCCATCATGAACGGCAGCGGCTCGCACCACACCTGGGGCGTGCTCGGCTACTGGCTGAGCGCCCGCATCCGCTTCTTCAACATGCTGGGCTGGACCCCTGTGATGCACAACCCCGACAGCTGGGAGGGCTGGTACTGGGGCGCCGCCCACCATTGGGGCCAGACGGCGCGAAACGGCGGTGGCGAGACCTACGGCACGGTGGAGGACCTGCTGCGGCACGCGGAGATGGTCGTGTTCTGGTCGTCCGACCCGGAGGCCACGAGCGGCGTGTATGGCGCGCACGACGGGACGATCCGCCGGCAGTGGCTCAAGGATCTCGGCATCCCGCTCGTGCACATCGACCCATACCACAACCACACGGCGTCCTGGATGGGGGGCAAGTGGCTGGCGCCGCGGCCGGGGACGGACAGCGCGCTCGTGCTGGCGATCGCGCATGTGTGGATGACGGAGGGTCTCTACGACGCGGAGTACGTCGCCGAGCGGACCGTCGGGTTCGAGAAGTGGCGCGCCTACGTCCTCGGCGAGGAGGACGACGTCGCCAGAACGCCGGAGTGGCAGGAGGCAGAGACCGGCGTGCCCGCGCGCGAGGTGCGTGCGCTCGCGCGCGCGTGGGGCAAGAAGAAGACCTACCTCGCCGCCGGCGGCCTCGTCGGCTTCGGCGGCGCCTGCCGCACCGCCACCGGCACTGACTGGGCCCGCGGCGTGGTCTGCCTCATGGCCATGCAGGGTCTCGGTAAGCCGGGCGTGAACATGGGCTGCCTGCAACAGGGCACGCCGCTCGACACGCACTTCTTCTTTCCGGGGTACGCCGAGGGCGGTTACTCCGGTGACCTCTACGGCACCGCACTGAGCATCAACATGTACCAGCGCATGCCGCAGCTGCCCACCGTCAACACGGTGTCCCAGGTCGTGCCACGCCTCAGGATCCCCGAGGCCGTCATGGACGGCCACGTGGAGAGCTGGCCCACGGATTCGAAGTCGATCGAGGGCCAGTTCATGCGCTACGAGTACCCGGCCCCCGGTCACAGCGAGGTCAAGCTGTACTACAAGTACGGCGGCTCGCACTTCGGCACCATGGTCGACACCAACCGCTACGCGCGCATGTACCGCTCGGACAAGCTGGAGTGCGTCGTGAACCAGGCCATCTGGATGGAGGGCGAGACGAAGTTCGCCGACCTCATCCTGCCGGCGTGCACCAACTTCGAGCGCTGGGACATCAGCGAGTCCGCCAACTGCGGCGGCTACATCCAGCACGCCTACACGCAGTGCAACCACCGCGTGCTGGTCATGCAGCACAAGTGCATCGAGCCGCTCGGCGAGTCGCGCTCCGACCACCAGATCTTCCTCGACATCGCCACGCGGCTGGGCCTGGGGTCCATGTACTCCGAAGGCGTCACCGAGCTGGACTGGTGCAAGCGTCTCTTCGACGGCACCGACCTGCCGCGGCGCGTCGGCTGGAAGGAGTTCCTGAAGAAGGGCTACTACGTGGTGCCGGCGCCGCCGGAGGAGCGGCGCGACCCCGTCTCGTACCGCTGGTTCGCCGAGGGCCGGCAGAAGGACACGCCGGAGCTCACGCCGCTGCCGGCCGACTACACGGGGGACTACGGGTACGGGCTCCAGACGCAGTCGGGCAAGCTCGAGTTCGAGGCGTCGAGCCTCAAGCGTTTCGACGCGGACGACCCCGAGCGCCCGCCGCTCATGAAGTACGTGCCGGCGTGGGAGGGTCCGCACGCCGCGGAGCTGTTCGCGAAGTACCCGCTGCAGCTCATCACCCCGCACCCCCGGCACAGCTTCCACACGCAGAGCGACGGCAAGCGCGCGGTGGTGAACGACGTCAAGGACCACCGCGTGCTGGTGGACGGCTACTACTACTGGGTGGTGCGGGTGAGCCCCGCCGACGCGGCGGCCCGGGGTCTGCGGCACCACCAGCTGGTCAAGGTCTTCAACGACCGCGGAGCGGTGATCTGCGCGGTCCAGCTGACGGAACGCGTCCCGCCCGGTACAGTGCACGCATACGAGTCGTCGGCCGTCTACGAGCCCATCGGCGAGCCGGGTGAGTCCCCGGACAGGGGCGGGTGCATGAACACGCTCACGCCGGGGCGCAGCATCATCCGCGCGTCGCACTCCCTGGCTGCGAACTCCTGCCTCGTGCAGGTGGAGGCCTGGACGCCGGACGACTGAAGGACCGGGGCTGTACGCCCGCGGGGCCGGAGGCCCGGCGGGCGTACGAAAGGGGTCGTCAGATGGCACGAGCGACGGACGGACGCGGGGTCGACGCGGGGGGTGGGTCAGACAAGGGCGCCATGCAGGTGGTCACGAGGGCCGCCGCGGTGCTGGGCGCTCTCGCCGAGCCAGGCGGCGGCCGCAGTCTCGGGCAGCTGGCCGATCGCACCGGCCTGCCCAAGACGACGGTGCACCGCATCTGCACCGCTCTCGAGAGCGTCGGGTACGTGCAGGTGGATCCGGCCACGGGACAGCGCGAGCTCGGCCCGGCGCTGCTGCGTCTCGCGGTGATCGGCCGGCGCGACCTGCGCAGCGTTCTCGAGCCGCACCTGGCGCGCCTCTCCCACGACCTCAACGAGACGGTGGACCTCGCCGTGCTGGACGGAGGCAGCATCCTGTTCGTGGCCCAGCACCCCGCGCCGGAACGCGAGCTCATGGCCATCGCCAGGGTCGGGTTCCGCTTCCCCGCGTCGAGCATGGCCAGCGGCAAGGTGCTGCTGGCGCGACTGTCCGATGCGGAGCTCCGGCGCATGCTCCCATCGCGCCTTGAGCCGACCATCGACGGGCGCGTGAAGTCGCGCGACGAGTTCCTGCGCGAACTGGGGGAGGTGCGCCTCACCGGACTGGGCTACGAGCGCGAAGAGCTCCGGCACGGTATCTGCGCGGTGGCCGTCGCCGTGGTCGACGTGGACGGGCGCGCGGCCTCCGTGGCCGTACCGATGCCGGCCTCAAGGTTCACGCAGAGCGAGCAGGACGTGGCGGCGGCGCTGGTGCGCCTGCGCGACGACATCCAGGCCGAGCTCGGCGGCCGTTGACGCGGCCGCCGAGGTGCCGGGACCGCGCACCGCTGCGGCAGGCCGGCACGTCCGCCGCCCGGCCATGGTGCGATCGGCTGGGCTCTCGGCCGGTCGTCGTACAGCCTGCCGCGCCTGCGCCCGGTCTCACGGGGAGGACAGATCGATGAACGTGTTCGACATAGCCGGGCTGCGCGCGCTCGTGGTCGGGGCCGGCGGCCTCGGCGGCGCCATCGCCGCCGGCTTCGCGGCGCACGGCGCCGACGTGGCGGTCGCCGACGTGGACCTGGCGCGCGCCCGGGCGCTCGCCGCCCAGCTCGAGGCCGACGAAGTGGTGGCCGCCGGGGTGCGGGTGGACGTGACCGACGAGCACTCGGTCGCGGCCATGGTCGCGGCCGCCGTGGGCGCTCTCGGTGGCCTGGACACCCTCGTCAACGCCGCCGGCGTCACGGTGCGCAAGCGCGCCGAGGACCTCTCGCCGGGTGAGTGGCGCCGCATCCTCGACGTCAACGCCACCGGCACGTTCCTGTGCTGCCAGGCCGCCGGCGCGCACATGGCAGGCTCCGGCGGCGGCGCCATCGTCAATCTGTCCTCGGTGCGCGGCCGCTACGGGGCCACCTTCGGACAGGCGGAGTACTCGGCCAGCAAGGGCGCGGTGGACTCGCTCACGCGCTCGCTGGCCGCCCAGTGGGCCGAGCTCGGCATCCGCGTGAACGCGGTGGCGCCGACCTTCGTCGAGACCGATCTGACGCGCGCGGTCCTGGCCGACGAGGCCTTCGCGACCACGCTGCGCGCGAGCATCCCCATGGGGCGGTGGGCGGAGACCGCGGACGTCGTCGGCCCGGTGCTGTTCCTGGCTTCACCTGCATCCGCGTTCGTCACCGGACAGATCCTCTACGTGGACGGCGGTCTGACGGCTCGGGTGTAGCTGCGCACGGCGGCTCTCCGCCCCTACGGCCCGCCCGCACCGGGCCGCCGAGTCTTGACCTCCTCCCGCCCCTGCACTACTGTTCGCATCACGGAATAGCTGTTCCGCATCGTGGTCACCACCGTGTGAGGCAGCCGGTCGAGGAGGGCGGCCTCGAGACCGCGTGCACGACGCATCCCGGCTCCGGCGCGGTCCGCCGGGACGCTCATCGCCGTTCGATCGTCGCAAGTGTCCAGTGCAGCGCCATCCGCGTGGCTGCCGCAGGGAACGAGAGGAGAGGTGTCATGGAGCGTGAGATCTGGAGCGTGGAGAAGATCCGCAGCCTGTTCGACATGACGGGCAAGACGGCGGTCGTGACCGGCGGCTCGGGGGCGTTCGGCGGCGAGGCCGCCAAGGCGCTCGCCGCCTACGGCGCCAACGTTGTGGTCACCAGCCGCCGCGCCGAGAGCCTCGAGTCGACCGCCGCCGCCATCAAGGAGGCCACCGGCTCCGAGGTGCTGGCCGTGTCGTGCGACTGCGTCGACCCTGAGAGCGTCGAGGCCATGGTCCAGAAGACCGTGGACACGTTCGGCTCCGTCGACGTCCTCATCACCGCTGCCGGTCAGGCCAACCGCTTCGCCGCCGAGGAGTTCCCCATCGACGAGTGGCAGAAGGTCATGGACTCCCTCGTCAAGGGCACCTACCTGTGCTGCCAGGCGGCCGGCAAGCGCATGATCGCCCAGGGCTCCGGCAAGATCATCACCGTCGGCTCCGTGCGCGGCGAGTTCGGGCACCCCGGCGGCTACTCCGCCTACGGCACCGCCAAGGGCGCCGTCCACCTGCTCACCAAGCAGCTCGCCACCGAGTGGGCCAAGTACCACATCAACGTGAACAGCATCGCCCCGTGCATCTTCTGGACGCCGCTCACGCAGCAGGTCATCGAGAACCCCGAGCTCAAGGCGATCTTCCTGTCGCGCATCCCTTGGGGCCGCGTGGCCGACCCCCAGGACTTCATGGGCGCCGTGCTGTACCTGTCGTCGGCCGCATCGGACTTCGTGACCGGCGCCATCATGGCGGTCGACGGCGGCAGCACCGCCGGCTGAGTCGCGACGCGGCGAGAGGAGGGTGACCGTGGCCAAGGAGAAGGTGGCCGTCATCGGCGCCGGCATGATGGGCGTCGGCATCGCGCAGATCTTCGCGCTCGCCGGGCACGAGGTGGCGCTGCAGGACGCCTTCTCCGAGGCGCTCGAGCGCTCCCCCTCGTCGCTGCGCGCGAACCTCACGTTCCTGGCTGAGAACGGGCTCGGCCGGCTCGACGACGTCGAGCCGGCCGTGGCTCGCGTGCGCACCACCGCCGACCTGGTGGAGGCGGTGCAGGGCGCGGCCTACGTGGTGGAGTGCGTCTTCGAGGACCTGGAGCTGAAGCGGGGACTGTTCGAGCAGCTCGACGAGCTGTGCCCGCCGGACACCATCCTGTGCACCAACACCTCGGTGATGAGCATCACGCAGATCGCGGAGCGCGCGGTGCACAAGGAGCGGGTCGTCGGCACGCACTTCTGGAACCCGCCGTACCTCATCCCGCTGGTGGAGGTGGTGCGCACCGCGGACGTGGCCGACGAGGCCGTGGCCCGCGTCATGGACCTGCTGCGCAGCGTGGGCAAGCGACCGATCGACTGCAGAAAGGACGTGCCGGGGTTCGTGGCCAACCGCCTGCAGCACGCCCTGTGGCGCGAGGCCATCTCTCTCGTGGAGCACGGCATCGCCGACGCGGCCACCGTTGACGAAAGCATCCGCTTCGGCCCCGGCCTGAGGCTGCCGGTCCTCGCCCCCATGGAGAACGCCGACATGGTGGGCCTGGACCTCACGCTGGCCATCCACCAGTACATCCTGCCTCATCTCGAGGCGTCGGGAGAGCCGTCGCCGCTGCTCAAGGAGAAGGTGGCGGCCGGCGATCTCGGCTTCAAGACCGGGCACGGGTTCCAGGACTGGCCGCCGGAGAAGGCGGACGCATCGCGCCGGCGGCTCCTCGGCTACCTGGTGCACGTGCTCACCGACGACGAGAGGGGACGCTGACGGCCGGCGGACGGCGCACCGCGAGGTGCCGAGCGCCTCGGCCGCGGCGCGCCGCAAGGAGCGCGGGGTGAGCGAGCGCCGTGACGGCGTGCAGGTGCTGGAGCGGGCGGCCCAGATGCTTCGCGCGCTCTCGGCCGAGCCCAAGGGGCTCACGCCCATCGAGCTGGCCGACCGCGTCGGGCTGCCGCGTTCCACGGCGTACCGCATCGTCGGCACCCTGGTCAACGAGGGCTTCGTGAGGGTGTCGCCCGGCGGCAAGCTCAGTATCGGTCCGGGCCTCATCAGCATCGCCACGGCGGGCCGCCGCGACCTGCGCCACGAGGCCGCGCCGTACCTCGAGCAGCTCTCGCACGAGCTGCACGAGACGGTCGAGCTCGTGGTGCTGGACGGCGGCGAGGCCCTGTTCACGAACCAGTTCATCTCGTCCCGCTCGCTGCGCGTGGTCGCGCAGGTGGGGGACCGCTTCCCGCTGTACTGCACGGCCTGCGGCAAGGCCCTGCTTGCCGAGCTCACGCCATCGGAGGCCGTGCGGCTGATCCCGGCCAGGCTCGAGCAGTACACGCCGCACACCGACGTCGACCGCGCGCGTCTGCTCGAAGAGCTCAACGAGGTGCGTGCCACCGGCGTGGCCTACGACCACCAGGAACACACCATCGGCGTCTCGGCCGTGGGGGCGGCGATCCGCGACGCGGCAGGCGCGCTGGCCGCGCTCACCGTGGTCATGCCGGCCGCCCGCCTTGACGGGCACGAGGAGCTCATCGCCGCAGCGGTGCTGCGTGTGCGCGACGAGATCCAGCGGGCGGTGAACGGCGACGCGCCCGCCGCCGGCCGCGCCGGCGCCGAGTCTTGACACTGGCTTCTCGGCGCGGGTAGCGTATCCACGATACGGCGAGTATGTTCCGTATCGCGGACCAGCCGAGGGACCGACGGCCCCTCGTGAAGACATCGGCGCACGAGCCGCCGTTCGCCGCCGTGGGAGGTACGGTTCGTGAGTACCGGCCGCCGGTCCGGGCGCGAATGCCCGGCGGCCGAGTCAGCAACGAGACGAGGAGAAGAGGGACTGCCATGGGCAACAAGGTATTCGTTGACCTCACACATCCGTTCAGCGCGGAGATCCCTCGGTGGCCGTACTTTGTGAAGCCGGTCATCGACTCCATGCACACCCTGGCCAAGGGCGGCGTCCTCACGCAGCGCATCGACTGCGTGCAGCACACCGGCACCCACGCCGACGCGCCTCGTCACGTCATGGAGCGCGAGTTCAACGGCAAGCGTGCCCGCTACACGCACGAGATGCCGGTCGACGCGTACACCGGCGACGCCGTCTGCCTCGACATCCAGATCGAGAAGTGGGGCCTCATCCTGCCCAGGCACATCGAGGACGCCTGCGAGCGCGCGGACATCAAGCCCGATGAGCTCAAGGGCATGGTCCTCTGCCTCAACACCGGCATGCATCGCAAGTTCGACGACTCCATGGACTACTACCAGTACTCCTGCGGCACCGGCGTCGAGGCCGGCAGGTGGTTTGTCGAGAAGCAGGTCAAGTGCGTGGCCATGGACATGCAGGCCCTGGACCACCCTCTCCACACTGCTATGGGCAAGAACGGCCCGCCGCAGATGAACCTCCCCGGCGCCACCGGCCGCCCGATCACCGAGGAGTACGTCGAGCAGTTCGGCCTCGAGGCCTACGCCGAGTTCGAGAAGGCCGTCTACATCGAGGTGCACGGCCGGGAGGCCTACGACGCCAAGTTCGGCGACCTCGAGGCCATCGGCCTTGAGGGCACCTGGGAGCCCTGCCACAAGCAGATGCTCGGCCACGGCATCGTGGGCGTCGAGAACCTCGGCGGCGACCTGGACAAGGTCAAGGGCAAGCGGTTCCGCTTCTTCTGTTTCCCGATCCGCTGGTACATGGGCGACGGCTCCATGGTCCGCTGCGTCGCCGAGATCGACGAGGCCGACGTCAACGACGTGCCGGATCGCACGTACACCTACGCCGGCACCGGCTATGGTCCCGGAGCCGGCTACTGAGGTCCGCCTTTCGCCCCCAGGGGCCGACAGCGTGGCGCCCGTCGGCGTTCGCCACGGGACGGCACCGACTGCGGCTGGCAGGGTTCGTTTTCGTTCAGAGAAGCCGGAGACGGCACGAGAAGGAGTGAGGCATGGAAGTCACGCGCTACGACGAGGCCCCGAGCTACGAGGCCCCCGGGCATTTCGATGTGTACGGCCTGCGTGTGCAGGGCTTCGAGGTCACCAAGACCCGCAACTTCTCCGTGAGTATCTCCCACTTCCTCCCGCGTGGCGGCTGCGAGTACGGCGCCACCCCGATCGAGAAGGTGTACTTCGTGCTCGACGGTGAGGTCACGGTGAAGACCGAGGAGGGCGAGGTCGTGCTCAAGAAGTACGACTCCATCTACCTGGCCCCGAACGAGGCCCGTTCTATCCTGAACCACACCAACTCGCCGGCGACGATGCTGGTCGCTATGCCGTACCCCGAGCCGCGCGAGTTCTGACGGGGACCCGGCCGCTCCGCGGCCACGCACGCACCACCCTGGAGGAGGCCACCATGACCAACCCCATCATCACGGCGGCGCTGACCGGTCCTGTCGCCACCAAGGCCGACAACCCCGGGCTGCCGGGCGGCGTGGCCGAGATCGCCGAGGCCGCGAAGGCGTCGTACGACGCCGGCGCGGCGGTCATCCACATCCACCTGCGCGACGACCGCGGCGAGATGACCGCGGACCTCGACGTGGCGAAGCGCACCGTCGAGGCCGTCCGTGAAGTCTGCCCCGGCATCGTCCAGCTCTCCACCGGCGGCCTGCAGTTCACCTACGAGGAGCGCATGAGCCTCGTCGAGGCCAGGCCGGCCATGGCCACACTGAACCCGTGCACGATGACGTTCGGCATGGCCGAGTTCAAGAACCCGCCCAAGCAGATGATGGAGCTGGCGGCGCGCATGATCGAGCTCGGGGTCAAGCCGGAGGTGGAGATCTACGACACCGGCCACCTCGACTTCATGCTGTACCTGCTGAAGAAGGAGCTGCTGCTGGAGCCACTGCAGGTGTCCTTCGTGATGGGCGTGCACGGCGGCATGCGCGGCGACCCCGCGCTGCTCTCCTGGCTGGTGCGCGAGTTGCCTGAGGGCACGAGCTGGCAGGTCATCGCCGTGGCCGGGGCCAACCTGCCCATGACCACCATCGGCCTCGCCATGGGCGGCAACGCGCGCACCGGCATGGAGGACACGCTGACACTCGAGAAGGGCGTGCCGGCGGAATCCAACGCGCAGCTTGTCGAGCGTCTCGTACGCATCGCCCGCTCGATGCAGCGCGAACCGGCCGCCGTGGCCGAGGTCGTCGAGCGGCTGAGGCTGCACCCCGAGCTGGTCAACCCGCAGTGATCGTTGGGTCCGCTTAGCGGAACGGTAAGACCCGGATATTCCGCTACGCGGACCGGCATCCTTGACAGCGGGTACGCGGGCAGTATGATGCCCGTATCGTGGGAACGACCGTCCGCATGGCGGATGGCAGCAGGGGAAGATCCGGCGGCGCCCGGCGGCGGAAGAGTCATCGGCCGGCGCGTGTGCCCGGAAGGAGCAAGGACCCAAGGGGGGGTCCGACGGCAGAGGCTCGTGGTGAGCTTTCGCCTGCCCGAGGACCAGGACAAGGAGGCGGCATGAGCTCTGACGAACGCACCACCAACGAGACCGGCATGCACAAGCCGATCACGCGGCGCGACTTCCTCAAGGTCGCCGGCGTGGGCGGCGCCGCGCTCGGCCTTGCCGGCGGTCTCAGCGGCGCTCTCGCGGCGTGCGGCACCACCAGCGCCACCGACGACGGCGGCGGAAGCACCTCCGGCGCCGAGGGGCGCGAGATCAAAGTCGGCTTCGTCGCGCCGCTCACCGGGCCGCTGGCCGCCTTCGGTGAGGCCGACCAGTTCTGCGTCGACCAGTGGAACGCCGCCGTCAAAGACGGCCTCGCGACCGCCGACGGCGCCGTGCATCCCATCAGCATCATCATGAAGGACTCGCAGTCCGACTCGAACCGGGCGGCGCAGGTGGCCGGCGACCTCATGACCAACGACGCCGTCGACATCATGATGGTGGCCTCCACGCCCGACACGGTCGTGCCCGTCGCGGACCAGGCCGAGGCGCTCGGCGTGCCCTGCGTCTCCAACGACTGCCCGTGGCAGGCGTACTACTTCGGCCGTCAGAAGGACCCCGCCAACCCCGTGCCGTTCAAGTGGACCTACCACTTCTTCTGGGGAACCGGCGAGGCCGCGAACGTCTTCATCGACCTCTGGGACAAGCTCGACACAAACAAGAAGGTCGGCGTGATGTGGCCGAACGACGCCGACGGCAACGCCTGGTCTGACCCCAAGACCGGCATGCCGAGCTTCTACGGGCCGGCCGGCTACACCTTCGTGAACCCCGGCAAGTTCCAGAACGGCACAGAGGACTTCACCGCCCAGATCGGCAAGTTCAAGGCGGCCGACTGCCAGATCCTCAACGGCGTCATGATCCCGCCGGATTTCACCAACTTCTGGAAGCAGTCCTACCAGCAGGGCTTCAAGCCTGTCGTCGCGACCATGGCGAAGGCCATCCTCTTCCCGTCGGCCCTCGAGGCGCTCGGCGAGATCGGCTACGGCCTCACCTCTGAGGTCTGGTGGTCGCCGAACCACCCGTACAAGTCGTCGCTCACCGGCGAGACCTGCCAGCAGATAGGCGACGCGTACGAGACGTCCACCGGCAAGCAGTGGACCCAGCCGATCATGCATTACGCCGTGTTCGAGGTCGTCGCCGACGCCATCAAGCGCACCGAGAACATCGACGACAAAGAATCGATCCTGAGCGCCGTCGTGGGGACCAGCGTCGAGACCATCTGCGGCCCCGTCAACTGGGGCGGCGGCACCAACAACCCTGTCCAGAACGTCAGCACGACCCCGCTCGTGGGCGGCCAGTGGATCAAGGGCACCAAGTACCCCTTCGACCTGGCCATCGTCGGCAACTCGCTCGCCGCCGACATCCCGCTCACGGGGGAGCTGCAGCCGATCGAGTACTGATCTCGATCGATCCGGCATGCAGTCCGGCGCTGACCGAGCACGCGAGGAGGTCCCTGTGATGCGGGGCGGTGATAACCCGTGACCGTAGTCCTGGAGACAGTCGGTCTCTGCAAGTCCTTCGGCGGCGTCAAGGTCATCGACGACCTGAGCGTCAAGCTGTACGGGGGAGAAGCGCTGGGCATCGTCGGGCCGAACGGCGCCGGCAAGACCACCCTGTTCAACCTGATCACCGGCGTCTACCGGCCCGACGAAGGCCGGGTCATGTACAAGGATCGGGACGTCACGCACGTGAGGCGTCACGACCGCTGCCGCCAGGGCATCGGTCGCACGTTCCAGATCCCCAGGCCGTTCGGCGACATGAGCGTGTTCGAGAACGTCCTGGTCTGCGCCGCTTACGGTCGCAACCTGAGCGAGCGCGCGAGCTACCGGCGCTGCGTCGAGACGCTCGAGCTCACCGGCCTCGCGGCCAAGGCCAACAAGCAGGCGGGCGCCCTCCCGCTGCTCGACCGCAAGCGGCTCGAGCTCGCGAGGGCGCTCGCCGGCGACCCCACCGTGCTCCTGCTGGACGAGATCGCCGGAGGCCTCACCGACTCCGAGGTCGAGGACCTCATCCAGACGGTCAAGGACCTGCACGCACAGGGCATCTCCATCATCTGGATCGAGCACATCGTCCACGCCCTGCTCGCCGTGGTGCAGCGCATCGTCGCCATCAGCTTCGGGCGCAACCTCATCGAGGGTGACCCCAACGAGGTCATGTGCAGCGACGAGGTGCAGGCCTGTTACATGGGGGGGACGCCGCTATGACCGTCCTCGAGCTCAAGGAAGTCGACGTCTTCTACGGCGACTTCCAGGCCCTCTTCAAGGTCTCGTTCAAGGTCGAAGGGGGCCAGACCTTCGCCTGTATCGGCGCCAACGGCGGCGGCAAGTCCACGCTGCTCCGCACCATCGCTGGTTCCATGCGTCCCCGCTCGGGCGAGGTCCTGTTCCACGGCAAGCCGGTCGACTCCGTCCCTGCCCACGAGCGCGTCAAGATGGGCATCGCCCTGGTCCCCGAGGGGCGCCGCGTCTTCCCCAGCCTGAGCGTGCTGGAGAACCTGCAGATCGGCGCCTACGGCGGGCGCAAGGGCGACTGGAGCGTGGAGTCGGTGCTGGAGCTGTTCCCGCTGCTGAAGCCGCTGCTCAAGCGCCAGGCCTCGAGCCTGTCCGGCGGTGAGCAGCAGGCCCTGGCCATCGGGCGGGCGCTCATGTCCAACCCGGAGCTCCTGTTGCTGGACGAGGTCTCGCTGGGCCTCGCTCCCGTGGTCATCAAGCGCATCTACGAGGCCATGGTGCACCTGGTGGGCACCGGAACGACCATCGTCGTGGTCGAGCAGGACGTGCAGCACGTGCTCACGGTCGCCGACTACGTCGCCTGTTTCCTCGAGGGCCGCATCAGCCTCGAGGGCAAGCCGAGCGAACTGACCTCGGAAGCTATCACTGCAGCCTACTTCGGGATGTGATGTCATGACTTGGGTCAACGTCGCTCTTCAGGGCATTCTCCTGGGCGGGTTGTACGCCCTGTTCGCCACCGGCCTCGCCCTCGTGTTCGGCGTGATGCGCATGGTGAACCTCGCGCACGGCGACCTCGGCATCCTCGCCGCCTTCGTCTGCCTGTTCGTCGTGCAGTCGCTCAGCCTGGGCGTGATCTGGGCGGGCGCGATCACGATCGTCATCATGTTCGTCGTCGGCTATCTGCTCCAGCGGGGGCTGCTCAACTTCACCCTGGGCAGTGACGACACCCGGCCGATCGTGGTGACGTTCGGGTTGTCCATCATCATCCAGAACGGCCTCATCATGTGGTGGTCGGCCGACTCCCAGGGCCTCGACGCAGGCGCCATCGAGAACGCCAGCATCACCATCAGCAAGCAGCTCGCGATCGGCTGGTTCCCACTGCTCGTGTTCGTCCTCTCCATCGTCGTGATCGCCGTGCTGCAGCTCTTCCTCAACCGCACCAAGATGGGCCGCGCCTTCCGCGCCACGTCGGACGACCGCGACGCGGCGGAGCTCATGGGCATCAACAACAAGCACATCTACGGGCTCGCCATGGCGGTCGCATTGGCCATCGTGGCGCTGGCCGGCGTGCTCCTCGCGGTGCGCAGCACGTTCGACCCGACGCAGGGGTCCTTTCGCCTGATCTTTGCCTTCGAGGCCGTGATCATGGGTGGCATGGGCTCCATCTGGGGCACGCTGCTGGGCGGCGTCGTGCTGGGTGTCGCGCAGACCGTCGGCTCCCAGGCGTTCGGCGCCGGGTGGGGCCTGTTCGTCGGCCACGTCGTGTTCCTCACCGTTCTGGCGCTGCGGCCCAGCGGCTTCTTCGCGAAGACGGTGACGGCATGACGGCCCAGGACAAACCCATGAGCATCACCGACTTCACCGTCTCGCGCTCCCGGAACATGCACCGCTGGGTGCTCATCATCTCGATCCTCGTCGTGATCGGTCTCGCCAGCGTGCCGTTCTGGTCAACCGTGGCCGTGTGCCGCACCATGGTGACCTTCTTCACCCTGCTCGCCCTGGCTCAGATGTGGAACCTGCTCGGCGGCTACGCCGGCCTCGTCTCCGTCGGCCAGCAGGCGTACATCGGCCTCGGCGCCTACGGCCTCTGGCTCATCGGCGACGTGCTCGGCCTGAGCCCGTTCATCGCCGTCTTCCTGGCCGGCGGCCTGGCTGCCCTCATCGCGCTGCCCGTGGCCCCGCTCATGTTCCGCCTCAAGGGCGGGTACTTCGCCATCGGCACGTGGGTGGTGGCCGAGGTCCTGCGTCTGATCGTCGCCAACATCGACGCCACCGGCGGCGGCTCCGGCAAGACGGTCATCTCCGCCGCCAAGCTGCCGCTCACCACCCGCATCCCCGGCACGTACTGGCTGGCCATGACCGTGGCCGTGGGCTCCATCCTTCTCGTGTGGTTCCTGCTGCGCTCGCGCAACGGCCTGGCGCTCACCGCCATCCGTGACAACGAGCTTGCCGCCCAGAGCTCCGGCGTCAACGTGTTCCGCACGAAGCTGTACGTGTACCTGCTGTCCGCGTTCGGCTGCGGCGTCGTCGGCGCCGTGGTCGCCATGAACCTGCTGCGCATCCAGCCGGCGGCGGCGTTCAGCATCAACTGGACCGCCTACGCCATCTTCATCGTGGTGATCGGCGGCTTCGGCACCATCGAAGGCCCGATCATCGGGTCGGTCATCTACTTCGCGCTCCTGCAGACCCTGAGTCAGTACGGCACGCTGTACATGCTGCTGCTCGGCGTCATCGCCGTCATCATGGTGACGCTGGCCCCCAAGGGCATCTGGGGCTGGGTCGTGAAGCGCTGGGACCTGCACCTGTTCCCGGTGCGCCGCAACCTGATGCTCGACGCATCGGTGCTCGGTCCACCGGACGAACCCAAGAAGCCGGCGGCGACTGGGGTCGCCTCCGGCAACGGCGCGGCCACAGAGGCCGGCTGACGAGTGTGGGGTGCGGCGCCGGCCGCCTCAGGGCCGCCGGCGCCGCACCACATCGGGTCCGGCGCGGCTGTAGAGGGGGGCCGCGGCGGGTCTTCTCACCACTCGTGGGGCCCCCGCGTGGGCGGGGCGCGTGATGGAGGGCTTTGTGAACAACGATCACGCCGAAGACTCCCGGGAGTCGCGGAACGGCGTCCAGGTGCTGAGCCGTGCCGCGACGATCCTGCGCCTGCTGGCGGCGGACTCGTCCGGCGGGCTCACCTTCAGTGAGCTCGTGGCGAGGGCCGGTCTGCCGCGGACCACCGTGCATCGCATCCGTTACGCCCTGGAGCATGAGGGCTTCGTGGCCACCGACGAGGCCACCGGTCGCCTGCGACTCGGCCCGGGCCTTCTTCAGCTGGGCGTGGCCAGCCGGCGCAACCTGCCCGCGGTGGTGAAGCCGTACCTCGAGCGCCTGTCCACCGAGATCAACGAGACCGTCGACCTCACGGTGCTCGACGGTATGAACGTGCTCTTCATCGCGCAGATCCCGGCGCCGCAGCGTGCCCTCATGGTGGTCTCTCACGTGGGCGCCAGGTTCCCGGCCTTCTGCACCGCCAACGGAAAAGCCCTGCTGGCGCAGCTGCCGGCCGACGAGCTCAAGCGCCGGCTTCCGCGCAGGCTCGAGACGCCGGCGCGGCACCAGACCGTCACGCGAGACGACCTGCTCAAGGAGCTCGCCGAGGTGCGCGAGACCGGCGTCGCGTACGATCGCGAGGAGCATCACGTGGGCATCTGCGGGGTCGGCGTGACCATCACCGACATGGACGGCACCAAGGCGTCGGTGTCGGTGCCCATGCCGACCGCCCGCTTCGCCGAAGACGCCGACACGGTGGTTGCAGCGCTCGTGCGGGTGCGCGACGAGATCCTCGTCGCGTTGCACAGCGTCTGACGCGGGAGGTGCGTGATGACGGGCGCCGACGAGACTCCACTGGTGGTCGCCGTGGTGGGCAGCCCCCGCGCCAGGGGCAACACGTCCCTGCTCGTGGACGCCGCGCTGGCCGAACTGGAGCGGCGCGGCGCCCGGGTGCGCAAGGTGCTCCTGGCCGAGCACGCCGTCGCCCCGTGCCTGGGCCACCAGGAGTGCGGCCGCTTCAAGGTCTGCCCGCAGCGCGATGACGCCGCGGCCGTCCTGGACCTGGTGTATGAAGCCGAGGGGCTCCTGCTGGCCAGCCCCGTGTACTACGAGAACGTCACCGCCCAGATGAAGGCGTTCATGGACCGGAACGTGTTCCGGTACGCGCACGACGAGTGGCTGCCGGCGCGTGCCGTGGGGTTGCTGGCCGTCACCGCCGAGACAGGGTTGGACGACGCGCTCGACGCCATGCGCCGGTACGTGGCGCTGTCCACTGTGGCCGAGGTGCCCACCGTGACCTGCGGCGTGTTCGCGGACGGGCTCGGCACGGACGGGCGGGGCGTCGTGGCGCAGCAGCCCGACGCCCTGGCTGCGGCGCGCACCCTGGCCGTCGACCTGGCGGCCGCTCTCGATCTGCGCTGAGCGGCGTCTGCGCGGTCCTTGCGGGGTGCTGTGCGGCGCCCGGCGGCGCCTGGCTGACTCCGCGACCGCGGCGCGCAGCGGCACGTCGTGCGCGGCGCCTACTCCGGCCGGATGACCCGGTCCTCAGTGACGATCACGGTCACCGGGAGATCGTGGACCTCACACGGCAACTCGTCCACGATCTGCGCTTCGAAGGCGAGCGCCACGCGGGGGACGCCGGCGCGCGTGAGCGGCAGGTAGTTGTCGTAGAAGCCTCCGCCGTAGCCGCAGCGGTGGCCGTCGCAGTCGAAGGCGGCGCCGGGCACCACCACGACATCGATGTCGCCGGGGTCCACCAGCTCACAGGCCTGCGTGGGCTCAGGGATGTCCCAGGTGCCTGGTTCAAGGTCGGCCTCGACGTCATCGACGTGGAAAGCGAGCATCGTGCGCGGCCCCACTATGCGTGGCAGGCACACCACCTTGCCGGCCTCGAGCGCCCAGGCGATGAGCGGATCGGTGTCGATCTCGGTGCGGAAGGAGGCGAAGACCATCACGGTGCGGGCCTCGACGAGCTCCGGCAGCTCGCGGGCGCGCGCGCAGATGGCTGCGCTCAGGCGCGCGCGCTCCTCGGCGACCATGGCGTCGCGGGCGGCGAGGGCGGAGCTTCGCAGGGACTGCTTCGTCTCCGGGGACGGTGGGGCGGGGGGCTCGTGGGATGCGGACATGCGCGGCGACCTCGCAAGTGTTCTCAGGGCTGACAACGGACGTGCCCGACGCTCGCCGGAGCAGGGCGGACAGGCATGGCTTCCTCTATAGTATAAAAGTCCCACCCGGTCGGGATGGACAGCTGTTCCATACACTCCCCGGGGCGACTGCCGAGAGGAGGGGTATGGCGCTTCGCTCCCAGGAAGAGATCTCTCTCGCCGCGGCGTTCACGCGTACGCTGCGCAACCTCATGGCGCTGACGTCGTCCGAGGACCGCCGCGCGTGGCCGACCACGGCGCACATCCTCGAACAGACGCCGGTCGATGCCACGGTGCCGGCGTCCCTCTTCCGCCTGCTGCAGTTCCGCATCCTTCCCGAGCTGCTGGGCGAGAGCGCCGGCCCCGCCCTGTACGTGGCCGCCAAGCGCTTCAGCGCTTCGCTCGGTCTGCGCTCCATCCAGGGGCTCAAGGAGTGGTTCCAGACCATGGGCCTCGGCGAGCTCGAGGTGGAACTCGACCAGGAGCGCGTGCTGGTCAAGCTCACCCAGTGCGCGAGCTGCAGGCTGCTGCCTCCCACCGGTACGGCCGTCTGCGACGTGGAGCGCGGCATCGTGGACGGCGTCCTCGAGACCGTCCTGGGCACCGAGGTGGTGACCAAGGAGACCCTGTGCTGGAGCCTGGGCGACACGGTGTGCCAGTTCGAGGGTTACAGCGGCTCGCAGGGATACGCGTACCAGGAGAACGGGTTCCACCCCGACGCCCAGCGCCGCCTGCTCGTGCAGCTCGCCGAGCAGTCCGAGGTGGCGCTCAACAACCTGCGCCTGATCAACGAACGGCGCGAGCACGAGACGCGCGACGCGCTGACGGGTCTGGTCAATTTCCGCCGCTTGCGCGAGCACGCCGAGTTCGAGCTGGCCCGCGCGGCGCGGTACGGCCGCGGTGTGGCTGTGGCGATGATCGACCTCGACGGCTTCCGCGCCGTGAACGAAGAGCTTGGCCGCGAAGGCGGCGACGAGGTGCTCTGTCACTGGGCCGCCGCCCTCACGGCGCAGCTGCGCAGCTGCGACCTGGTGTGCCGGTACGGCGGCGACGAGTTCGTCGTCGTGCTTCCCGAGACCGCTGAGCAGCAGGTCGACGGCGTGCTGGCGCGCGTCCTCGGGGCCACCGGGGAGCTGGCCACGACCGTGTCGGGTCGCACCGTCGCCCTCACCGCCTCCGCCGGCGTCGCCGTCTTCCCTCGGGACGGCTCCACCTTCGAGGACCTCGTCGCCAAGTCGACGACCACCATGTACGCGGCCCGGGCCGGGGGCAGCGGCCGCGTCGCCTTCTTCTCGCGGCCGCCGCGTTCCTGACGCCGGCCGTGGCCGCCCGCGTCGAGATCCTCGCCGTGGGATCGCTCCACCGCGACCTCGAGCCTGCGGCGCGTCACTATCTCGACCTTCTCAAGCCGTTCATCGCCGTGAACGTGCGTGAGGTCAAGGAGGTGCCGCTGCGGGGTCGCGAGTCTTCGGAAGTGCTGCGCGACGAGGGCCGGCGATTGCTGGCCGTCTGGCCCAAGACCCCGGTGGTGGCGGCCCTCGCCGTGGAGGGCCGTGCGCTGCGGAGCGAGGCCTTCGCCGCGTGGCTGCACGAAGGATTCGAGCGCGGCGGCGTGGGGTTCGTGATCGGCGGCTCCGTGGGTCTGGGCGCCGAGGTGCTGGAGCGATGCGGCGAGCAGCTCTCCCTGTCGGCGCTCACACTCCCGCATCAGCTGGCGCGGGTCGTGCTCCTCGAGCAGGTCTTCCGCGCCGCGAAGATCCTCGCCGGCCAGCCGTACCATCACTGACGGCGCCGCCGTGGGGCAGGCCGCAGCGGCGCGTGCGGCCATGCTCGCCCGGTGCACGGCCGGGCAGGGTAGAATGAGCGTCCCGGTCGCGCGGCCGGGCGCTGCCCACGGACCCTGGTGTGATCCATGACTGACGACCTCTTCGACCTGAACGGTCTCGCCGCCTCTCTCTCCGGCGCGCTGGCGGAGCTGCTCACCGAGGCCGGGGCGGACGTCTCCGCGGCCCCGGTCGTCGAGCTCTCCGCGGCGCAGCGTCCGGAGCACGGCGACCTCACCACGAACGCGGCGATGGTCAGCGCCAAGGTAGCGCGCACGGCGCCGCGGGAGCTGGCCTCGGCGCTGGGTGAGCGCTGGCTGGCCGGCCCCGGCTCTGCGCTCTGCGAGCGCGTGGAGGTGGCCGGCCCGGGCTTCCTCAACCTGTTCCTGAAGGACGCCTGGTACGCCGGCGCCGTGCACCGCGTGATCGCCGAGGGCGCAAGCTACGGACGCGGCGTCCTTCCGCCCGAACGGCGCGTGAGGATGAACGTCGAGTTCGTGAGCGTGAACCCCACGGGCCCCCTCCACGTGGGTCACGCCCGCTACGCCTCGTACGGCGACGCCCTGTGCCGCATCTTCGCCTATGTGGGCCATGACGTGACGCGCGAGTTCTACGTGAACGACTACGGTACGCAGATGACGCGCTTCGCGCAGTCGCTGGCCGCCCGTTACGGGCAGCGTCTCGGGCTCGACTCCGCGGTGCCCGAAGAAGGCTACCAGGGCGAGTATCTGCTCGACCTGGCAGACGTGCTGATCGCGGAGCGCGGGGAGCGCTACCGAGAAGCGATCGTTGCCGCCGGCGTCGACATGGAAGCGCTCGACCCCGGCACGCTCCAGGACATCAAGGTCTGGGGCCGGGACGCGACCCTCGGCCAGTTCCGCGTCACGCTCGAGCGCCTGCGCGTGCCGTTCGACGTGTGGACGCCCGAGAGCTCGCTCTACGAGGGCGAGGGCGAGCACCGCGGCTTCTCCGGCGAGGTGGGCAAGTCCCTGGCCGACCTGGACGGCGAGCGGCTCCTGTACGAGGAGGGCGGCGCGGTCTGGTTACGCACCACCCAGTACGGCGACGACAAGGACCGCGTCCTCATCCGTCAGACCGGCGATCCCACGTACTTCCTCAGCGACATCGCCTACCACCGCGACAAGACGGACCGCGGCTTCGCTCACCTGATCGACATCTGGGGGGCGGACCACCACGGCTACGTGCCGCGCATGAAAGCCGCCTTCACGGCGCTGCCGCCGCACGATCCCGACAGGCTGGAGCTCATCATCGGGCAGCTCGTGAGCCTGCTGGAGAGCGGCGAGGCCAAGCGCATGAGCAAGCGCAAGGGCGACATCGTCACAGTCGACGACCTCGTCGACGCCGTGGGCGTGGACGCCGCGCGCTTCCTTCTCGTGGGGCGCTCGCACGACACCACCCTCGAGCTGGACATCGACGTGGCCCGCGAGCAGTCCAACAAGAACCCGGTGTATTACGTGCAGTACGCACACGCGCGCATCTGCAGCATCCTCCGCAACCTTCCCCACGGCGGGGAGGCTGGAGAAGCGCTGCCGGCCGCTCCGGCCGGGCCGTTCGAGCGCGCCCTGGTCCGCGCCCTGGCGCGCTACCCGCTGGTCCTGCTCAGCGCCACGGAGAACCGGGCCCCGCATCGCCTGTACACATACCTCGGCGAGCTCGCGGCCGAGTTCCACGTGTTCTATCGGCACTGCCGGGTGCTGGTGGACGACGCCGACGTGGCCGCGTTCCGCGAGGGCTTGTGCCGGGCGACGCGCGACGTGCTCGCCGGCGGCCTCGCCCTTCTGGGGGTCTCGGCGCCGGACGCCATGTGACGCGGCGCCGGCGCCGGGCGCTTCGCCCGGCGCCTCAGGCGCCGAAGCGCCGGCGCACCCAGTCTCTCAACTCCGCGGTCTCGTCCCGGTCCAGCTCGCGGTCGAGGCGCAGAAGCTGCGACACGGCGACGTTGTACTCCCCCTGCAGCAGCCGGTCCACGACGCTGTCCAGCACCGTCTTCGCCACCTCGCGGCCGGGGATGGCCGGCGTGTACACGTAGGCGATGCCGCTCCTGTCCTGCGTGAGCAGCCGTTTCTTGACGAGGTTGTTCATGACGGTCATCACCGTCGTGTAGGCGATCCTGCGGCGCTCTCGCAGTGTCTCGTAGACCTCGCGGACGGTCGTCCTGTCCCGTTGCCAGATCACGGCCAGGATGTCCGCTTCCAGCGAGCCGATCCCGGCGAACGGGGCCCCCTTGGCACTGCGCATCCACTGCGGCTGGGCTGGCTCATCCATGTGCACTCTCCTCCCGCTGCCCGGGCTGCGCACCCCGGCGGACGTGGCCCGGAGTACGAACCTCACGGTACGTATCATCCGTCGAAGTCGGGCGTTCGAATCATCGTGTGCCGTTCGCCTGCCCCGTGGGAGGCGGTCTGACCCGGCCGTCCACCGTCGGGCGCGTGGAGAGCCGGTGTCCGCCGGCTCCGAGGCAAGCGGCCGCATCGACCGTGTAGACTCAACCAGCCGGAAGTGCCGGGACGCCGGGACAGTGAGCAGACGCACGAGGAGGCCGAGGGTGGCGGGCGATGTCGGATTGCTGCGCGAGCTGTGTCTGGCGCCGGCGCCGTCCGGGTTCGAGGCTCCGGTGCAGGAGGTGGTGCGCAGGCGTCTCGCCCCGCTCGGTGAAGCGTCCCGTGACGCCCTCGGCGATCTCTGGCTGACGGCGGGGCCGTCCCGGGGCGCGCACGTCGTGGTCGCGGCGCACGCCGACCAGATCGGCCTCATCGTCACGTTCGTGGACGAACAGGGCTACCTGCGCGTCGACAAGATCGGCGGCGTCGCCGTCTCCCTCATCCCGGGCCGCGAGCTCGTGGTCCACGGGTCGCGCGGTCCGGTGCACGCCGTGGCCGGCCGCGCCCCCACGCACCTCACCAAGGAGGCAGACCGCGACAAGACGTCGCCGCTGCACGAGCAGTTCCTCGATATCGGGGCCTTCTCTCGTGAGGAGGCGCTCGAGCGGGTGGCGGTCGGCGACGCGGTCACGTTCGCGCCCGCCTTCGTCGAGCTCTCGGCCGGCGTCGTCGCCACGCAGGCGCTCGACGATCGCGCCGGCGTGTACACGGCGGTGCGCGCCCTCGAGCTGTACGCCGGCTCTCCCGGCGCGGCAAGGCTCACGGCGCTGTGCACGGTGATGGAGGAGACGACCTTCATGGGGGCGAAGGCGGTCGCGCTGCGGCCGGCCCCGGACGTGTTCATCGTGGTCGACGGCGACTTCTGCAGCGACACGCCGGCGGCCGACGCCAAGCGGCTGGCCGGCGAAGTCCGGCTGGGCGCCGGGCCTGTTTTCGGGCGCGGCGCCGGGAGCCACCACGCCCTGCTCGGGCTGGCGCTCGACGTGGCCGCGCGGGAGGGCCTCCCGGTGCAGGTCAAAGCCGCCCCGGAGGCCATGTACACGGACGCCGACGAGCTCATGGCCGGCGGCACGGCGGCGACGTTGTCGCTGAGCCTGCCGGTGCGCTACATGCACTCGCCGTTCGAGGTCGCCCATCTCGACGACCTGGAGGCGGCGGCGCATCTGGTGGCCGCCCTCACGCGGCGTCTGGGCGACCCCGACGGCGCTGCTGTCATCGGGAGGACCTCATGAGGCTGTTCGTCGCCATCGATCTGGAAGGCATCAGCGGGGTGGTCTCGGAGGCCGACACAGAGCGTAGCGGCCCGGCGGCCGAGCAGGCCCGGCGCCACATGCGCGCCGATCTGGACGCCGTCCTCGCCGGCTGTCTCGCCGCCGGGGCACGGGACATCGTCGTGTGCGACGCGCACGACCACGGCCGGAACCTGGATCCCGAAGGCCTGCCGGAAGAGGTCGTGCTGGTGGCCGGGTCGCCGACGCCCGACAGCATGCTGCAGGGCCTCGGCCCCGGCTTCGACGGCGCGCTTTTCGTGGGCTACCACGCGCGCGCCGGCACGGCCGGGGCCGTGCTCGAGCACACCTGGAACTACAAGGTCTTCTCGGCGGTCTTCGGCGACCTCGAGGTCGGCGAGTTCGGACTCGGCGCCCTGGTCGCCGGCCACCACGGCGTGCCCGCCGTGTACCTCTCCGGCGACGACAAGGCCGCCGCCGAGGCGGCGGCCTTGGTGCCGGGCATCGTGACCACCGTGGTGAAACGCGGCGTCACGCGGCTGGCCGCCGAGCTCCCGTCGCCCGCCTCGTCCCGCGCTCGCATGGCCGCGGACGTCGAACGGGCGCTGCGCGCGCCGGAGAAGCCGGAACCGCTCGTCTGGAACGGCGAGCCACTGCGCCTCACGTTCACTCGCGTGGAGTTCTGCGACCGCGCCGCCGGCTGCCCGGGCGTGCGGCGTCTGGACGGGCGCACGCTCGAGATAGCCGGCGTCGGCCTGCCGGAGATCTACGGGGCCTTCCTGGCGTGCGTCGGCCTGTCTGAGCTTGGGATCTGAGGTACCGCTCCTGTCGAGCGGGGCTCCGGCGGCGGCAAGTTGCGGGGTGCCGTCGCCTGTGGTGAACTAGCACGGCGAGCGGATGTGGTGCAGTTGGTAGCACGTCAGCTTCCCAAGCTGAAGACCGCGGGTTCGAGTCCCGTCATCCGCTCCAGTTCCCGATCCTTGGCGTCTGACCCGCCATATCGTCACCCCTGACCGGTCCTCCCATCCCCCCGACTGGCGCTCGCGGCCGGCCGCCGCGCCCCATCGGTCGCCCTCCTCGCCGCCCTGTGGTGTGCCGCTCGAGCGAAGTCAGGATTCCCTGCCGGTGGAAATGCGGGTATCCTAACGATGTATCCCGCCTCCCGACCCCGGAGGCTCTGCAGGAGCGGAGGACACGTTGCCCACACGCACCCACGGCACGGACGAGTATCTGGAGGCCATCTTCAAGCTCGAACGCGGCGCCGAGCCCGTCACGGTCAAGCGCCTCGCGACAGAGCTGGGTTTCACGCCGCCCTCGGTGTCCGAGATGGTGTCGCGGCTCAGGGCTCAGGGTCTGGTGGAGGAGAGGGGCGAGGGCGGCATCCGCCTCACCTCAGAGGGCGCGCGCGAGGGCGCGAGCCTGGTGCGTCGACACCGTCTCAGTGAACGCTTCCTGGTCGACTACCTCGGCATGCCGTGGGACGAGGTGCACGACGAGGCGTGCAAGCTCGAACACGTGCTCAGCCCCGAGGTCGAGGCGCGCCTGGCGGAGCAGCTCGGCGACCCGCGCACCTGCCCGCACGGCCACGTTATCCCGGCCGAGGACGGCACGCTCGCGGAGACGGAGCTGCGGCCCCTCTCCGACCTCGAGATCGGCGATCGCGCCGTGATCGGGTGCATCACCGAGGAGAGCGGCGAGTTCCTGCGGTACCTCGGCTCGCTGGGACTTCTTCCGGAGACCCCCGTCGAGATCGAGAGCGTCGCTCCTTTCGGCGGCCCGTTGCTGGTGCGCGTGGCCGGGTCTCAGTACGCCTTGGGCCGTGAGGTGGCCGGCAAGATCATGGTCCGTTCCTGAGCCGTGACCGCCGCCGTCGCCCCGTCGCAACGCCCTCATCACATGCGCCACGCCGACGAGCCGTTGGTCGTCTACGTCGCCGGCAACCCCAACGTCGGCAAGACCTCGTTGTTCAACGCGCTCACGGGCGCGGCCGAAGAAACGGCCAACTACGCCGGTGTGAGCGTCGAGACCGTGAGTCTCTGCACGCACTGGGGCGAGCGCTCTGTCGAGGTGGTCGACCTGCCCGGCGCCTACGCGCTGGCGGGCAGGTCGGAGGACCAGCGCGCGGCGCGGGACGATCTCCTGGCGCGCCGGCCGGACGTGGTGGTGGCCGTGGTCGACTCGACCAACCTCGGGCGCGGCCTGTACCTGCCGCTGCAGCTCATCGACCTGGGCTACCACGTCGCCCTGGCCCTCAACCTCACAGACGAGGCGCGCCGCCGGGGCCGGGAGCCAGACGCTCATGTGCTCGAAGAACGACTCGGGGCGCCGGTGGTACCCACGGTGGCGCCCCGCGGCCACGGCCTGCCGGAGCTGCAGACGGCCATCATCGACGCCGCGTTCGACCCGCGCTTCAGGCGACGCGGCACCCAGCTCCCCAAGGCCGTCGAGGCCCGCCTGCACCAGCTCGCCGCCGAGATCGCGAAGCGCCGCGGCGACGGCGAGCTGCCCGGCGGGTTCACGCCGAGAGCCACGGCGCTGGCCGTGCTCGAGGGCGACACGGCCATCGCCGAGGGCCTCGGCCTCGTCGCTGACGGCGTGCTCACCAAGGACGACGACGGCCTCGCCGTACAGATCGCCTCGGCGCGGCACGCCGAGGCGCGGCGCCTCGCCGCTGCGGCGCAGGCGCCGCCCAGCGCCGCCTCCGACACGCTGTGGCGCCTCACGACCTCGCCGCGCACCGGCATCCCCATCATGATCGGCGTGGTGGCGGCCATGTTCGCCACGCTGTTCGTGGTCGGGGATGTGCTGTCGCGGCTGCTCACCGGGCTCTGGACGGCGTGGATCTCGCCGGCCGTGATCAGCGCGGTGGAGGCCGTGCTCGGCGACGGCACGGCGGCGCGCATCGTGCTCTGGGGCGTGGACGGCGGCATCCTCGCCACACTCGCCGTCGGCATCCCGTACATCCTCACGTTCTACCTGATCCTCGCGCTGGTGGAGGACTCCGGATACATGAACGCGGCGGCGTTCCTGAGCGATCGCGTGATGCACCGGTTCGGGCTGCACGGTCGCGCCGTGATGCCGCTCATCGCGGCCGGCGGCTGCAATGTCCCGGCCGTGATCGCCACGCGCACGCTCTCCAACCCGCGCGAACGATTCATCGCCTCCGTGCTCGCCACGCTCACGCCGTGCAGCGCGCGCACGGCCGTGATCATCGGCGCCGTGGCCGGCGTGGCCGGCTGGCAGTACGCCCTGCTCACGTACGGCGTGCTGCTCGTCGTGCTGGTCGGCGCCGGCCTTGTTCTGAACCGCCTGCTGCCGGGCGAAGAGGGACCTCTCGTCATGGAGATGTTCCCCTTCAGGCGGCCGGTGATCCGCCAGGTCCTGGCCAAGACCTGGCGGCGCTTTCGCGAGTTCGTCTGGGACGCCGCCCCCATCATCCTGCTCGGCAGCATGGCGCTCGGCGTGCTCTACGAGACCGGGCTCGTCTGGAACCTCGGGCCGGTCCTCTCGCCCATCGTCGAGGGCTGGCTCATGCTGCCGGCCGTTGCAGGGCTCACGCTCATCTTCGCCGTGCTGCGCAAGGAGATGGCGCTCCAGCTCCTGCTGGTGTTCGCGGCCGTCGAAGCCGGCGGTGCGGTGGTGAGCATCGCGACGATCATGTCGACGTCGCAGATCGTGACGTACGCTCTGGTGAACGCCATCTACATCCCCTGCCTCGCCACGATCACCGTGCTCGGCCGCGTGGTGGGCTGGAAACGCACGGTGTACATCATCCTGGGCACCATCGCCCTCGCTCTCGCGGTCGGCGGTGTCGTGGCCCGTCTGCTCCCGCTGCTCGGCGCCTGAGGCGCCGCGCTCGAGCACGGCGCACGGCACGAGGATTGGCCGTCGCCGGCCGGTGGTAGGATTCCTCTCGCCCGGAGAGAATCCCGAGGCGCGCGACCATGGGCCACTCCGACCGACACATCCGGCGTCAGGCGTCCCGCCTGCTCCACGGTGCCGGCATCACCCGCGAGCCGGTGTCGCTGCGCGACGTCGTCAGCGCCCTGAACCTCGAGGTCGTCCAGACCGCCCGGGAGCCGTTCATGAGCGAAGCTGCTCTCGAGCCGCTGGGTGACGGCTACGCCATCGTCCTGCACGGCGACAGCGACGAACGCCGTCGCCGCTTCACCATCGCCCACGAGATCGGTCACTTCGTGCTGCATCCGGGGCGGCCGCGCATGGAGCGAGGCGGACAGGTCACCGAGGGAGGCCGGCTCGAGGAGCGTGAGGCCGACGTGTTCGCCGCCGAGCTGCTCATGCCCGAGCCCCTGGTCCGCGAGGCGGTGTACGAGCAGGGGCTCGACGTCGCGCGGCTCTCGGACCGCTTCCTCGTGAGCCGCAGGGCCATGCAGCTTCGTCTCAGGTACCTCGGGCTCGCGCACGACGCCTGAGGCCGGGCTGACCCGGGTCGTACGCCGGAAGGACGGGAGCCGGCGGCCCGGGTGAGACGGTCGCCCGCCGCGACCCGCCCGCCCGTCAGCCGTTCTGCGGGGCGTTCGCCTGCACCCATCCCAGGGTCGCGCGTGCGACCTCAGGCGAGCGCCCGGGCGCGTGGTGTCCCCCGCTCTCCAGCACCAGGAACCGCGTCGGCGGAGCGAGCACGGCCGCGAGGCGCTCGCTGTGGGCGAAGGGGACCGCGTCGTCGTCGCGCGCGTGCGCGAGCAGCACGCGCGGCATGCACTTGGCCACAGTCACCAGGTCCAGGCGCGCGAGGAACGGCCGCAGAGCGGCCGCGTCGAAGCGCCCCCGGTAGCCCGGTTCCCGGTGGGCGCCGAGCGCTGCGCCCTCGGCGCCCACGCGGGCGTCGCGCTCGCCCTCCAGCTCGTCGAGCCCGGCGAGCAGCGACGGGCCGTCGGCCGGGCAGAGCGCGACCAGCGCGCTGAACAGCTCGGGGTGGGCGTGGGCGGCCAGCAGCAGCATGCAGCCGCCCATGCTCGCCCCGCGTGCCGCGACCCAGGGCGCGCCGCTCAGGCGTAGCAGGGTCTCGGCGGCCGCCACCACGTCGTGCCAGGCGTCCGGGTCCAGGACGCCGGCGCTGTCCCCGTGGCCGCGGAAGTCGAACGTGAGCGCGGCCAGCCCGGCCGCGGCCGCCTGCTCGCCCATGAGGGCGTGGTTCTCCTTGCGGCTGCCGGCGCCGTGGCAGACCACGAGTGCGCCGTCGGGCTCGCCGGCCGGCCGGTAGAGCAGGCCGGCGAGCTCGAGCCCGTCAGCGGTGAACGTGATCGGGTGGGGGAGTGCGGGGGGAGCGTTCGTCACAGCGGCAGTCTAAACCGCCGGTCGCGGACGTGGGTGGCGAGGGACTGACGATCGCGCGGGTCGGCGGCAACGCGGTCGACGCCGGGGCGGTCGCGGCCGCGCCCCGCGGCGCCCCGGCCCTGCGCTGGGCGCCGTCGCGAAGCGCCTGCGGTTTTCCTGTACTATCCGGCGGCCCTGCCCGCCGTCCTGGAGGCCTCATGCACGAAGTCAACGTCGGCCGCAAGTCGCTGGCCGACTACCGCTCCATCGTTCCGCGCGAGCTCATGGATGAGATCGATGCCCTCGCCGAGGAACTGCGCGGCGCTCGCGTGCTGCACGTCAACGCCACCGCCTTCGGCGGCGGCGTCGCCGAGATCCTGTACACGCTGGTCCCGCTGGTCACCGACGCCGGTCTGCACGCCGAGTGGCGGGTGATGAGCGCGCCGCCCGAGTTCTTCAACGTCACCAAGAGCTTCCACAACGGCCTGCAGGGCCACGACGTCGACTTCCCGGCCGAGGCCCGGACGCTCTACGAGGACGTGTGCAGGGCCAACGCGGCCGACCTCACGCGCGACTACGAGTTCATCGTGATCCACGACCCCCAGCCGCTGCTCATGCGGGGCTTCGCCACGCAGGTGCCGGCTGAGACGAAGTGGGCGTGGCGCTGCCACATCGACACGTCCACACCCAACGTGGCGCTGTACGACTACCTGCTGCCGTCCATCAACGCTTACGACGCGGCCGTGTACACCCTGCGCGACTACGTGCCGCAGGGTCTCACGGTGCCGGTGCGCGAGATCGCCCCGACCATCGATCCACTGGCGCCGAAGAACATGCGCCTCTCCTCCGAAGACGCCACCTACATCGTGCGACAGTTCGGCGTGGACGTGGAGCGCCCGCTGCTTCTGCAGGTGTCGCGTTTCGACCCCTGGAAGGACCCGCTCGGACTGGTCGACGTGTACCGCGCCGTCAAGAAGGTGCACGAGGGCGCGCAGCTGGCGCTGATCGGCTCCATGGCCAGTGACGACCCCGAGGGCTGGGAGTTCCTCGAGAAGGTCATCGACTACGTGGGGGAGGACCCCGATGTGTTCGTGCTCTCCAACCTGGACAACGTGGGCTCCGTGGAGGTGAACGCGTTCCAGAGCCACGCCGACGTGGTCATCCAGAAGTCGCTGCGCGAGGGCTTCGGTCTCACGGTGACGGAGGCGCTGTGGAAGGCGCGACCCACCATCGGCGGTGCCGTGGGAGGCATCCCGCTGCAGATCCAGAACGGTGTGACCGGGTACCTGGTGAGCTCCGCCGCCGAGTGTGCCGAGCGCTGCCTCGAGGTGATGGCCGAGCCGGCCAGGCATCGCGAGATGGCCCTGGCCGGCAAGGAGTACGTGCGGCGCGAGTTCCTCACGCCGCGCCTGCTGCGGGACGACCTGCGGCTCTTCCGCGACCTGCGCGCGGGTAAGATAGCCGAGTAGGTCCCAAGCGAACAGGGGGTGGTGGTGGCCGCTGAGGCGGAACGTCGTCTGGTCATCGCCGCCAACCGCGGCCCGGTCTCGTTCCACAGCGACCCGTCCGGTGAGCCTGTCGTCACGCGCGGACCCGGCGGCCTCGTCACCGTGCTCACGGAGCTGCTGCGCACGCACCCCGGCACCTGGGTGGCCACGGCGCTGGGCGACGAGGAGGAGCGCCTCGCCGACCAGCGCCGCGCCGTGGACGTACGGCTCGAGGGCGACGCATACCGCGTGCGGTACGTCGCCGTGGAGCGGGACGTCTACCACAAGTACTACAACATCGTCGCCAACCCGATGTTGTGGTTCATCCAGCATTACCTGTGGGACCTCGGGCGGCACCCCGACATCTCGCCGAACGAGGTCGACGCGTTCTGGAACGGGTACATGCCGGTGCAGCGCCTCTTCGCGGCGGCAGTGAGCGACGAGCTCAGGGCCGGTGGTCCGGGCGAGCCGCTGGCCATGCTGCACGACTACCACCTGTACGGCGTGGCGCCGCTGGTGCGCGAAGCGGTGCCCGGCGCCTTCTTGCACCAGTTCGTGCACATCCCGTGGGCGCAGAGCGACGCCTGGCTGGTGCTGCCGGAGGCGATCAGGAACGCCGTGTTCACCGGCCTGCTCGGCAACGACGTCGTGGCCTTCCATACGCATCACTACGCCGTGAACTTCCTGCAGGGCTGCCGCGACCTGCTCGACCTGCAGGTGGACGAGCGCGCGCTGGTGGTCGACACGGGGCGCCGCCGCGTGTGGGTGCGGGCGTATCCTGTCTCCATCGATCCCGGGCAGCTGGTACGGGCCGCCGCCGCGCGCCGTGTCGCGGCGGCCGAAGCGGCTCTGCTGGCGCGCCGCCGCGAGTTCCTCGTGCTGCGCGTCGACCGTCTCGACCTCAGCAAGAACATCATCCGCGGCTTTGTCGCCTTCGACCGCTTCCTCGACCTCCACCCGGAGTTCAAGGACCGCATCACCTTCCTGGCCCTGCTGCAGCCCTCTCGCGAGGACGTGGAGGAGTACGTGGTCTACCGCGAGCGGGTGGTGCGCACGGTGGAGCAGATCAACACCAAGCACGGCAACACCGACTGGATGCCCATCGACCTGCGCGTCGAGGACAACTTTCCCCAGACCTTGGCTGCCTACAAGCACTACGACGCGCTGGTGGTGAACGCCATCTTCGACGGCATGAACCTGGTCGCCAAGGAGGGTCCCGTCGTCAACACGCGGGACGGGGTGCTCATCCTCAGCGAGAACACCGGCGCGTTCGAGGAGCTCGGCATGTTCGCCGTGGGCGTGAACCCCTTCGACATCGAGCAGCAGGCCGAAGCCATCCACCAGGCGCTCACGATGGGCGCGGACGAGCGACGCACGCGCGCCGAGGCGCTGCGCAGCGTGGTCGACACGAACACCATCGAGAAGTGGGTGGCCACGCAGTTCGACGACATCGCCGCCAAGCGCGCCGAGGACCCCCCGGCGTAGCAGCATCGCGGGCCGCCGCGCCGACCGCCGATCTCCTGACCGGGCGTCAGGGCGCTCGTGAGACCGGGCTGAGGCTTCACCCTCTCGTTGACCGAAGTCAGGGCGCCGCCACGACGGCCGGCGTTCCGTGGCGTCATGGTCATCGAGATCATGGGCATCACGGCGAGAAGACGGCCGCGCTCGAAGCGCGTGCGCGAGGCGCTCGCGACCTCCGCTGCCGGACGACGTCGTCGTGCGTCGCGTCGCCGACCCTGCCGCGATCATCGCCCGCGGTGCACGCCGCTGGCCGGCGCTGCGGGTGGACGGCCGGGTGCTGTGCGCCGGCGGGTCACGCCGGCTCGGCGGCCGAGATCCGCGCCTGGCTGAGCGCGGCGCAGGAGCTGTAGCCCCGCCGGCAGTCTCAGGCCACAGAGTCGTGGCTCACATCATCGCGCGGGCCTCCGCCGTCAGCTCGGATAGATGTGCGGGTAGGAGACGAACAGGACGACGCAGTAGATGAGCAGCACCCCGGCCACCCCGTTCACGCTCCACCGCACGCCCCTGACCTTGAAGCGCTGCCCGATGGCGATGAGGAACAGCGCCGCCGCGAGGACCACCGTGACGCGCACGTAGTCCTCCCCGATGAGGCGGGTCTCCACGCCCGAGGTCGAAGGCGTGCGTAGCCTCCTTGGTGAGTTCCGCCGCCTTCTCGACCAAGGGGTCTTCGTAACTCGGGCATGTACGCGGGCCCGGCAGGGGCGTCGGGGTCTGTTCAGAGGGTCGGTCTCGACCCAAGCGTCGAAGGCCTGCTTGTAATTGGGGAGGAAGCGCCGCTCCAGGAGTCGGCGAGCTGGCTGTCGTCCTTGGCCTCGCAGGCCTCGAAGCCACGCGGTCAAGTTGCCGGCGTTGTAGGCCAGCTGCTGGTTGGCGGTGAGCGAAGTGTTGCTCGCCTCGACGCGCAGCCGCGACGAGGTGGCGTACTCCTTGGCGCTCTCACCGTCGAAGAGCGCCGCCTGGTATCCGCTGAGGGCGGTGGCGAGGGCGACGATCACCGAGGAGGATGGCCTCGAGGATCTCGATGGTCTCGATGCGTCGCTTGCTCGGCTGTGGCTCTCAGGCCCTCGTGCTCGCCGTGTCTCGCGCAGCTTCTCCGCGACCTCGGCGTTGATGTTGCCCTCGGGCATTGCACGCTCCTCCCGGCGGTGGCGATTCGGGTGAGATGCTACAGCAGCGCCGACCGGGTGGTCATCCCGGGCCCCCGCGCCGCAGGGGACGGACGGGGCGCAGCCTCACCCGCGCGCCAGCCGCGCCGCGGCCAGCTCGACGTACTCCGCGGCCAGGTCGACGCCGAGTGCCCGCCGCCCGAGGTGGCAGGCGACGACGAGGGCCGTGCCGGTGCCGCAGAACGGGTCGAGGACGACGCCGCCGGGCGGGCAGGTGGCGAGGACTGGGATACGGCACAGGTCGGCAGGAAACGGCGCGAAGTGGCCGGTCGCGGCCCTGGGTGTCCTCCGGCAGGATGTCCCACACGTCGCCGGGCTTGGCGCCGCCGGGATGGTACCGCAGCAGGCAGAAGCCGCGGTCATGCAACTCGCGGGCGCGGCCCGATACGGCCGTGACGTCGGAGTGCGTCGCGCGCTGCGCCCCGCGAAGCACCATGCGGAAGTCGGCCAGGCGGCCCTCGCGGACGTCGTCCAGGGCCGCCTCGATGGCCGCCTGGGCGGCCCGCTTCTCCTCGTCCGTGAGCGCCGTGGACAGCTCGATCTGCCGTCGGTAGCGGACGCCGCGCACGCCGGTGGCCGAGACCACGGCGCCGTTTTCGACGCGCGCCCGCACGCGGCGTCGAGCGCACGGCATCGGCGTCGTAGTAGTAGTTCTTCGGCTGCATGACGAAGTGGAACAGCAGCTCGTGGACGTTCCGCAGGCGGTCGCGGCTGGTGTCGGGCCCGCCCTTGACCTTGTGCCAGACCACGCTGTTGCGCAGGGTCCAGCCCTGGTCGTCGGCGAGGCGGAAGGCCACGCGCCAGGGCATGCCGAGCTGGCGCTTGCCGCGGTACGTGTCACCGAGGTTGAGCCAGAAGGAGCCGGACGGGTTGAGGACCCGGCGCAGCTCTGCTGCCATCGCGGCGAGCCCGTCCACGTAGTCCTGCCAGCGAGGTTCGGCGCCCAACCCGCCGCCGGCGTAGCGGCGGTGCCCGTAGTAGGGCGGGCTGGTCAGGCAGCAGTCTACGCAAGCGGAAGGGAGCTCGCGAAGGACGGCGAGCGCGTCGCCGCGCACGAGCAGCGCGCCGGGAGCTGTGGCCTGCAAAGTGGGCGGCGACGCGGACCGCCAGGTCCGGCGCGTCGCCGTCCAGCAGCTCCACCCCGGGGGCCGGCGCGCCCGGGCTCACCCCAGGACGCGCCGGTAGATCGCCTCGTAGTCGGCGACCATGCGCTGCACCGTGAAGCGCTCCTCCACGGTGCGGCGGCAGACGGCCGGGTCGATCTGCCCGACCCGGCCCACCGCCGCCACGAAGCTCTCGAGATCGTCCACCACGAACCCGGTGACGCCGTCGTCGACGACCTCGGGCACGGAGCCCTGGCGCATGGCCACGACCGGCGTGCCGCAGGCCATGGCCTCGATCATCACCAGCCCGAACGGCTCCGGCCAGGTGATGGGGAAGAGGAACGCGTGCGCGTGCGCGAACAGCTCGCGTTTACGCTCGTCGGAGACCTCGCCCTCGTACACGATCTGCTCCCCGTCGATGAGCGGCGCGACCTGTGTCTCGAAATACTCCCGGTACTGGTCTTGCAGCACGCCGGCCATGATGAGCCGGCGCCCCAGCCGTTTCGCCGCTGCGATGCTGTGGTGGAACCCTTTGGCCTCGCACACCCGGCCGAAGGCCAGCAGGTAGTCGTCCTTCTCGGGGGTGTACGGCCACTGCTCCACGGCGATGGCGTTGTAGGCCAGGCCGGCCCAGCGCATACCGGGCGGCCCCATGGTGCGCTGGTACTCGCTGATGCCGACGTAGGCCACCTCGGTCTTGAACTGTTCGTAGAATCCGTATGCGGTCGTGTCGAAGGCGCAGTGCACCGTGTGCACCACGGGGGGCGCGAGGTAGCGGCTGAAGGCGATGCCGAGGAAGCCCGAGTGGTCGTGGACGATGTCGAACGGCTGCTGTTCGATGTCGCCGAAGGCGAACGAGACGTGACGGGCGTCGAAGGCGGTCTGGCCCATGACCTCGGGCATCTGGCGGGGGAACAGGGCGCACAGCTCCGCGGCCGTGTGTGAGTCGCCGGTGGCGTACAGCACGACGTCGTGTCCGCCGGCGGTGAGGCCGTCGCAGAGTTGCTGGACGACCCACTCCGTGCCGCCGTAGCCGGCAGGCGGGACGGCGATCCAGGGGGGTGCGAGCTGGGCGATGCGCATGGCGGCATTCTACAGGAGGAGCGCCCGTGTGCCGATGACGGCGGCGGAGGGGTGTCCGGACTGCGACGGCGGAGGGTAGAGTGTCGGCGATGATCCTGTACCTTGACTGTGCGAGCGGTATCAGCGGGGACATGCTGGCGGCGGCGCTCCTGGCGCTGCTCGGGGCGCGCCCCGACGACCCCGCGCCCCTCGACGACGTGGTGCGCCCGGCGCTGGCCGCGGCCGGCGTCGACCCGCGCCTCGTCTCCCTCGGAGGCGTGCGGCGCGGCGGGCTGGCGGCGCTCGCCTTCAAGGTGTCCCACGAGCCCGGCTTCGCCACCTTCGACGAGCTCATCCTGTCGGTGTACGCGTCAGACCTCGACCAGGACGTCGCCGATGCTGTCGCGGCCATGGCCGAGCGCATGGCCGCCGCCGAGGCCGAGGTGCACGGCCGCGACGAGGAGCACCTGCACGAGCTCAGCGACGTGGACACGGCCGTGGACCTCATCGCCGCGGCCGTGCTGCTCAAGACGCTGGCGCCGGAGCGCATCGTGGCGTCGCCGCCGGCGCTGGGCTCCGGCTTCGTCGACACGGCGCACGGCCGGCTGAGCGTGCCGGCTCCGGCCGTGCTCTCGCTGCTCGCCGGGCTGCCGACCGCCGGCGAGGCCCCGCTACCCGGCGGCGAACCGTCGGGCGAGCTCACCACGCCCACCGGCGCCGCTCTGCTCGCCCACTATGCGGCCGAGTTCGGCGGCATGCCGGCCGGCCGCATCGAGCTCACCGGCTACGGCGCCGGCCGCCGCGAGGTGCCCGGCCGACCCAATGTGTTGCGCGCCGTGCTCGTCGACCCGTCGGCGGCCGCGCCGGCGGACGAGGCCGCGCCTGCCGGCCACGGCGCCGGCGACCACGTACTGCTCGAGTGCACCGTCGACGACCAGAGCGCCGAGCTGCTCGCCCACGCCGCCGAGGCGCTGCGTGAGGCCGGCGCCGTGGACGTGTGGATGACCCAGGCCTTCATGAAAAAGGGTCGCGTCGGCACCGTGCTGCACGTCCTGGCGGCCGCCGCGGACAGAGAGCGCCTCGCCACTGTCGTCTTCACCGAAACGTCCACCTTCGGCCTTCGCGTTGTGCCATGCGGGCGCATGTATGCCGAGGAGCGTAGCGAAGAGGTCAAGATCGGCAAGCTGCGCGTCGGGGTCCGGCTCAGCTTCGTAGACGGCAGACTGGCCAGCGTGTCGCCTGAGTACGAGGACGTACGCCGGGTGGCGGCGGCCGTCGAACGCCCGGCGCGGGTGGTCTACGAGGCCGCGCAGGCGGCCGCGCGGGCGCAGTTCAGCGGCTCCTGACGCACCGCGCGCGGTGCCCGGCCGGGAACGCCGCGGCGTCCTCCGCTTCGTCCCGGCTTCGGCGCGTCGCTCCCCACGCGCGTTTTGACAATTGCTCGCGCTTGTTCGCACTTGTACAATCTCCGCGCTAGGAGCCGCATCGTCGTGCAGCCCGACACGGGCCGCCGCAGATGCTTCGAGCGTGGGATCGAAGCCAAAAGGAGGACGCGTTGAGTATCGACCGCAAGTCCCCGGTGCCGAGCGACATCGAGATCGCCCAGGCAGCCACCATGCAGCCCATCCAGGCCATCGCCGAGAAGGCAGGCATCCTGGAGGACGAACTCGAGTTGTACGGCAAGTACAAGGCGAAGATCGACTACATGGCCGTTCTGGAGCGCCTCAAGGACAAGCCGGACGGCAAGATCATCAACGTCACCGCCATCACGCCGACGCCGCTCGGCGAGGGCAAGACCGTGACGGCCGTCGGCCTCTCCGAGAGCATGAACGCCATCGACATCGACACGATGCTGGTGCTCCGCGAGCCGTCCCTCGGCCCGGTGTTCGGCATCAAGGGCGGCGCGGCCGGTGGCGGCTACTCGCAGCTCCTCCCCATGGAGGACCTCAACCTCCACTTCACCGGCGACATCCACGCCGTCGGCGCGGCCAACAACCTGCTCGCCGCGATGGTCGACAGCCACCTCATGCACGGCAACGAGCTGGAGATCGACCCGCTGACCATCTCGTGGCGTCGCGTCGTCGACCTCAACGACCGCGCCATGCGCGAGATCGTCAACGGCCTCGGCGGCAAGCTCAACGGCGTGCCGCGCCAGACCGGCTACGACATCACCGTCGCCTCCGAGGTCATGGCCATCCTCGGCCTCGCCACCTCGCTCGCCGACCTGCGCAAGCGCCTCGGCCGCATCACCTTCGGCTACAACACGTCGGGCCAGCCGCTCACGGCCGACGACATCGGCGCCGGCGGCGCCATGACGGTGCTCATGAAGGACGCCCTCAAGCCGAACCTCATGCAGACCCTCGAGGGCAACGCGGCGCTCATCCACGCCGGCCCGTTCGCCAACATCGCCCAGGGCAACAACTCCATCATCGCCGACAAGGTCGGTATGAAGCTGTCCGACTACATCGTCACGGAGAGCGGCTTTGCCGCCGATCTGGGCTCCGAGAAGTTCATGGACATCATCTGCCGCTACGGCGGCTTCGAGCCCAGCGCCGTGGTCATCACCTGCACCATGCGCGCCCTCAAGATGCACGGCGGCCTGCCGGTGGATCCCGAGCTGCTCAAGGCCGAGAACAACGAGGCCCTCACCAAGGGCTGCGAGAACCTCGCCAAGCAGATCGAGAACATGAAGTACTTCGGTGTGCCGGTCGTGGTGACGATCAACCGGTTCGCTTTCGACCGCGACACCGAGGTCGAGATCGTGCGCAAGGAGGCCGTGGCGGCCGGCGCCGAGGACGCCGTGCCGATCAACGTGCACGCGCTGGGCGGCGACGGTGGCCAGGAGGCGGCGGAGGTCGTCAAGGCCGCGGCCGACAAGGGCGGCAAGTTCCAGTTCCTGTACCCGCTCGAGGCCTCCATCAAGGAGAAGATCGAGACCATCGCCACCAAGATCTACGGCGCCGACGGCGTGGACTACCTGCCGGAGGCCGAGGCCAAGATCAAGAAGTTCACGGAGCAGGGCCTCGACAAGCTGCCGCTGTGCATGGCCAAGACGCACCTCTCGCTGAGCCACGACCCGGCGCTCAAGGGCCGGCCGCGCGGCTTCCGCGTGCCGATCCGCGACATCCGTCCGGCCACCGGCGCCGGGTACCTGTACCCGCTCCTCGGCGAGATGCGCACCATGCCCGGCCTGTCCAAGCGGCCGGCCGCCGTCGACGTCGATATCGACGTCGAGACCGGCCGTATCATCGGCCTGTTCTGAGAACCTGATCGGCGGGTGATGCCCCGGGGCGGGCCCGGCTTCGGCCGGCCCGCCCCGCGGCGCCGCCGGGGACGGCCGCGGCGCGGCCTTCGCCGGCGCCGCCGCACCGCACCCGCCCCACCCGGAGGTACACGGTGAGCGACGGTCCCACCATCTACGCGTCCGAACCACTGCAGACCTACCTGGACCACGCCGCCAGCAACCGCCCGGCGCCCGGCGGCGGCAGTGTCTCGGCCTGCGTCGGCGCCCTTGGCGCGGCGCTCGTCTCCATGGTGTGCAACCTCACGCTCGGCAAGGAGAAGTTCGCCGACGTCGAGGCCGACATCCAGAAGGTCGTCGAGGGCACCGAGTCCTGCCGGGCGCGCCTTGAGAAGCTGCTGCAGGAGGACACCACGGCCTACAGCGGCGTCATCCAGGCATACAAGCTCCCCAAGGAGACCGACGAGGAGCAGAGGGCGCGCAAGGCGGCCGTGCAGGCCGGCCTCATCATCGCCGCCAACGTCCCGCTCGACATCTGCAGGGTCGCCGTGGAGGTCTGCCGCTGGTCGAAGACCGCGGCCGAGCTCGGCAACCCCGGCGCCGTGACCGACGCCGGCATCGGCGCCATCCTGGGTGAGGCCGCCGTGGTGGGCGGCGCGCTCAACGTGAAGATCAACCTCGGCTCCATCGAGGACTGCGACTACGTCGAGACCGCCCAGAAGGCCATCGACGAGATGCAGGCGGAGGCCAAGGCCCTGCGCGAAGAGGTGCTGGCCATCACGCTCGCCAAGCTCTGATCAACCACCCACACACGAGAGGGAAGCCATGGCAGCTCAGATCATCGACGGCAAGGCCATCGCCGCGCAGATCCGCGAGGAGATCAGGGCCGAGGTCGCCAGACTGGCCACCTGCGGCGTGAAGCCCGGCGTCGCCACCATCCTGGTCGGCGAGGACGGCGGCGCGCAGTTCTACCGCGGCCAGATCGAGAAGAACACCGGCGACGTGGGGTTCAACTACTTCAACCACACCCTGCCGGCCGGCGCGAGTGAGGCCGAGATCCTCGACCTCATCGCCAAGCTCAACGCCGACGAGGCGGTGCACGGCATCCTCGCGCTCCAGCCGATGGCGGCCGAGATCGACCAGACCACCGTGTTCAACGCCATCGCCCCGGTCAAGGACCTGGACTGTGTGAACCCGGCCAACATCGGCCACGTGCTGCTCGGCGACCAGCTCTTCGCGCCGGCCACGCCGAGCGCGTGCATCGAGATCCTCGACCGCGAGGGCGTGGAGCTGTGCCCCGACGGCAAGGCCCTCAACGTGACCATCGTCAACCACTCGAACATCGTCGGGAAGCCGGTGGCCCTGCTCTGCCTCAACCGCAACGCCTCCGTGCACGTGGTGCACGTGTTCACCAGGGACGTCCCGGCCGCCTGCCGCGAGGCCGACGTGCTCATCTGCGCCGCCCCCGTGCAGAACCTCATCAAGGGCGACATGGTCAAGCCGGGCGCGGTCGTCATCGACGTGACGACCATCCGCGTGGAGGGCAAGCAGGTCGGCTCGCTCGACTGGGACGCCGTGTGCGAGGTCGCCGGCAAGGCCACTCCTGTGCCGGGCGGCGTCGGCCCTGTGACCAACGTCATCCTGCTGCAGAACGCCATCAAGGCCTGCAAGGCCCAGACGGGCGTCAAATAGGGACGCGGACGAGCGTCCACGGCCCGCGGCGTACGGCTTCGAAAGGAGCGCGCCGCGGGCCGCGACGTGGTTCAATAGTGGCCCACCCAGCAACGCGACACGGAGTACAGCCCATGCCCGCTCCAAGCGACCCGGTCGCAGCCGGCGAGGTCCAGCCGGGCTGCGACCTCGAGAAGGTCGCCCTCATCGTCGAAGAGGGCGGCGCGCACGGAAACCTCATCGCGCTCCTGCAGCGCACGCAGAACGAGTTCGGGTACGTGCCTGAGGACGCGGTCAGGGAGATCTCGCGCCTCACGCGCGTGCCGACGTCGCGCATCTACGGCATCCTCACCTTCTACGCGCAGTTCTCCACCGTGCCCAGCGGCCGGCACAAGATCTTCGTGTGCCACGGCACGGCCTGCCACGTGGCAGGCGCCCCGCGCCTGACGCAGGCCCTCGCGGAGGAGCTGGGCGTGGCCGACGGCGAGTCCACGCCGGACATGGAGTTCAAGCTCGACTCGGTGGCCTGCATGGGCGCCTGCTCGCAGGCGCCGGTCATGCGCATCGACGAGGAGACGTTCGGCAACCTCACGGCCGACAAGACGCGTGCGGCCATCCGCACGCTCATCAAGGACTACGGCCTCGAGGAGAACTACGCCACGTCCGTTGCGGGGGGTGACGGCGATGACTGACGCCGGCGGCGTCAAGGTCGGCGTCTCGGCCGGCGGCAACGGCAAGACGCGCGTGTCGGTGTGCGCCGGCACCGCCTGTGTGTTCGCCGGCTCCATGAAGGTCCGCGACGCCTTCGATGAGGAGGTGGCGGCCGCCGGCCTGCACGACACGGTGGAGGTCCGGATCATCGGCTGCCACGGTCTCTGTTCCCAGGGTCCGCTCGCCGTGGTCTCCGGCGGGGACACGTACTACCCCCGCCTCAAGGTCAAAGACGTCAAGACGGTGGTCGAGCAGCACCTGGCCGGCGGAGAGGTCGTCGAGAAGCTCCTCTACGTGGACCCGAGCACAGGCGAGCGTATCGCCTGCGCCCACGACATCCCGTTCTACAAGGGGCAGACCCGAATCGCCCTTCGTGACGTGGGTGTCATCGACCCCGAGCAGATCGACGAGTACCTCGCGCGCGGCGGCTACGAGGCCGCGCGCAAGGCGCTCACCGCCATGCAGCCCGACGAGATCGTGGAAGAGGTCCTCGCCTCCGGCCTGCGCGGCCGCGGCGGCGCCGGCTTTCCGACCGGCCAGAAGTGGCGCTTCGCGCGCAGCTCGCCGGGAGACGTCAAGTACGTGATCTGCAACGGCGACGAGGGCGACCCCGGCGCGTTCATGGACGCCTCCATCATGGACGGCGACCCGCACGCCGTGCTCGAGGGCATGCTCATCGCCTCCTACGCGATCGGCGCGCGTGAAGGCTTCATCTACGTGCGCGCTGAGTATCCGCTGGCCGTCAAACGCCTGCGCCTGGCCATCGCAGACGCCGAGGAACGCGGCTACCTCGGTGACGACATCTTCGGCAGCGGCTGGGACTTCCACCTCAAGATCAAGGAAGGCGCCGGCGCCTTCGTGTGCGGCGAGGAGACCGCGCTCATCGCCAGCATCATGGGCGAGCGCGGCATGCCGCGAAAGCGCCCGCCGTTCCCGGCCGTCTCCGGCCTCTGGGGCAAGCCCACCAACATCAACAACGTCGAGACCTTACGCCTCGGTGCCGTGGATCATCGCCCACGGGGCGGCCGAGTACGCCGCCGTCGGCTCCGAGTCGTGCAAGGGCACCAAGGCGTTCAGCCTGGCCGGCAAGATCGTCAACGGCGGTCTCGCCGAGGTGCCCATGGGCTCCACCCTGCGGCACGTCATCTTCGAGGTCGGCGGCGGCATCAAGGACGGTCGCGAGTTCAAGGCCGTCCAGCTCGGCGGCCCCTCCGGTGGCTGCGTACCGGCCGCCCTGCTCGACACGCCGGTCGACTACGAGAGCCTCAACGCGACCGGCGCCATCATGGGCTCCGGCGGCATGGTCGTCGCCGACGACCAGACCTGTATGGTCGACCTGGCCAAGTACTTCCTGCAGTTCACGCAGAACGAGAGCTGCGGCAAGTGCGTGCCCTGCCGCCTGGGCACCAAGCGCATGCTCGAGATCCTCGAGCGCATCACCGCCGGCAACGGCCGGCACAGCGACATCGAGACGCTCGAGAGCCTGGCGCTGTCGGTCAAGAAGACGAGCCTGTGCGGGCTCGGCCAGACGGCGCCCAACCCGGTGCTCACCACGTTGCGCTACTTCCGTGACGAGTACGAGGCGCACATCGACGGGCAGGAGTGTCCCGCGCACGCCTGCACGGCCCTCATCGCGTACACCATCGACGCCGACGCCTGCACCGGCTGCATGCTGTGTGCCAAGAAGTGCCCCACCGGGGCGGCGCGCGGCCCCAAGAAGCTCACGCACGTCATCGACCAGGAGACGTGCATCAAGTGCGACGCCTGCAGCGCCGCGTGCAAGTTCGACGCCGTGAAGATCGTGAGCGGCCCCGAGGAGATCGCCGTCGCCGTCGCTGCCCAGCGCGAGGGCCACGAGGCTGCGAAGGCGAAGAAGCGCTGACGCGCCCCGCCTGGCGGCCGCCGGCGGGAAGCGCGTCTGAGCGCCGGGGCCGGCCGGTCGCGCCGCGCCCGGGCGCCGTCCGCCGCGCCGGTCTTGCTGCGGTGACAGCGCCACGGCGGGAGGCCCTTCCGGCCTCCCGCCGCGGCGCTCTTTCGTGCGCAGTGACTTGCGCGCGATCCCGTTCACAAGCCGTACCCGCTGCGGTATCGTATGATGGCACGCGTGTTGGTTGGTCAGCTAACTAACTCGCGTGTCGCGACCGTTCTGGGAACGAGGTCACGCGTCGCCGGCACACACGGTCTCCGTGCAGTCCGTGCCGGGCCGACGCTTCGGGGGAGCCCCCCTCGTCCCCCTACAAGGCGTGGAAGTTCCTGGGCATCCCGCTGGTCAGCTGGGGCGCCGTGGTCTCGCTCGTCTACTTCGGCATCCTCTTCTACTACCTCATCTTCACGGGGGAGCTTGGAGGACTCCAACGGCCAGTCGTGGATCCTGTACGTCATCGTCTGGGTCCTGGCATCGTTTGGTACTTCTTCTGGGCGGCGCGCAGCAAGCGCGTCGGCGTGGACGTCAGCATGACCTACGGGGAGCTGCCGCCGGAGTGAGCCGCGTCCGCGTGACCGCGGCCGCCCCGGCGGGTGACCGCGGCCGGCCACGACGGCTCGCCGGCCCCCTGTCGGTTTCGGAATCACGAAAATTCCGCGTGTTGCCGAAACCGAATCATCTCGGTGCGGCCTTGACATTTTCCGACGTCGGGTATCGAAATAGACAACTGGGAATCAGACGCTTACCCGGGGGGGTCCCGTTGGCGTTCACTCTGGATTCCATCGACCGGCGCATCGTGTCGCTGCTCATCGAGGACGGCCGCATCTCGTCGGCCGAGATCACGCGGCGCATAGGGCACGTCTCGGAGCGGGCCGTGCGGTACCGCATCGACAGGCTGGTCCGCAACGGGGTGATCCGCGTCAGCGCCATCGTCATGCCTCAGGCCGTCGGCTTCCCCATCATCGGTGACGTCCTCGTCGACGTGGCTCCCGGCAAGCTGCAGGACGTGGCCGCTCAGCTCGTCGACTTCCCCACCGTCAGCTACGTGGCGGGGTCGGTCGGCGAAGGAGACCTCAGCGTGCAGGTGTACGCGCGCGACACGGAAGAGCTGCTGCGCTTCGTCAATGAGGTCATAGGCAAGGTCGCCGGTGTGACACGCACCAAGCTCGCCATGGTGCCGTGGAAGCTCAAGGACGTCTATCAGTGGCAGGTGCCCGTCGACGCCGCTGAAGAAGGGAGGACGATCGTCTGAGTGCACCTGTCCCTGTGTGTCCTGACCATCAATCCGGACCGCGCCGCAGCTGCTCACAGGCGCCGGTCTGTACGTAGCGAGGGGGAAGTATGGCCGAAGAACTAGCATTCGCCCGCAAAGCCAGCGGCCTCGTCCGCGGCCTCTCCATGTGGGACGCCTTCGGCGTCGGCTTCATGAACCAGGGGCTCACGCCGAGCATCGTGGTGCTGACCAGCCTCGGTGTGGGGGTGTACACCGGCGGCAACATGATCATCGCCATCACGCTCTCCATCATCCTGGCCGGCATCGGCATGCCGATCGTGTGGGGCGTGCTCGGCGGGTCCATGCCGCGCTCCGGCGGGGAGTACATCTACAACTCACGTATCATCCACCCGGTGATCGGCATCGCCGAGAGCTTCGGCAACGCCTTCGTGTGGATCATGTGGATCTACGTCCTGGCGCCCTGGGTCGCCGACCCCGGCGTCGCCATGGTCGCCCAGTTCACCGGCTGGACCGGGCTTTCGGATTTCGCGACGAGCACGTGGGGCATGTTCGCCATCGCGACCGTCGCGAACGTGGTCGCGTTCCTGTTCGTGGTGTTCGGCATCAAAGTGTTCGCGCGTGTCCAGAAGGTCGTCATGGCCGTCGGTATCGGCGGCTGTATCGTGCTCTGCATCATGCTCACCTGGAAGGCCGGTGCCTTCCAGGCGGCGTGGGATGCGATGGCGCTACAGTACGACTCGCTCAAGTACAACGAGTTCCTGGCGGGCGTCGAGGGCCTGGCCGGCGAGAAGATGCCGACCACCTGGAACTGGTTCGACAGCATCGGCGTGATGGTCGCGGCGTCGTGGGCCTTCGCCTACGCGTACTGCATGGCATTCATCGCCGGAGAGGTCAAGCGCCCCGACAAGACCATCATCCTCGCGAACCTGTTCGCCGTCCTGGTGCCCGGCGTCTTCTGCCTGTGGACGGCCTTCGCCCTCTACCAGATCGACTTCAACTTCCTCTCGGCGGCGTTCTGGTTCGACAACTCCGGCGAGACGCTCACGGGGTACAATCTGCCGTTCTCGACCAACTACGTGGCGCTCGGCTTCATCATGGAGCCGCAGGCCTGGCTGGGGGTCATCTACGCCCTCTCCTACATCGCCTTCGGGCTGTGGTGGGTCGCGCTCTCGTACCTGGCGTTCCCCCGCATCATCTTCGCCTGGGGCATGGACCGCATGGGCCCCAAGTGGTTCACAGACATCAACCCGCGCTTCGCCAGCCCGGTGAAGAACCACGTTCTCTGCCTCATCCTGGGGCAGATCGGCATCGCCCTGTACGTCTTCTGGACGAACAGCCCGCTTCAGGGCCTCGCCGTCACCGGTCTTGAGGTCGTCACGGTGTTCGGTGTGACTGCGGTCGCGGCGCTCATGTTCCCGTACGTCAAGCGCTCGCGCGGCGTGTGGGAGTCATCTCCGTACCGCAACTGGAAGCTGCTCGGCATACCGGTCATCACGATCGGCGCGGTGGTGAACCTCATCTACCTCGCCATCCTGTTCGTGTTCTTCTTCATCATGCCGGATCTCCGTAGCTTCACGACGACCGGTATCATCTTCTTCGCGTGCATCTGGGCAGCAGGTATCGCCTGGTACTTCTTCTGGAAGCAGCGCAGCAGGACCGTAGGGGTCGACGTCTCCATGACCTACGGGGAGTTGCCGCCCGAGTGATAGCGAGCTAACGTGACGGGCGGGGGCGACCGCCCCCGCCCGTCACTGTCTCTGGAGAGTGCAGATGATCAAGCTGTTCTTCGTCACCGACATCCACGGCTCCAACGTCTGTTACCGGAAGTTCCTCAACGCTCTTCCGATCTACGGCGTGGACGTGGCCGTGCTGCTCGGTGACCTCACGGGCAAGGTCCTGGTGCCGCTCGTCGACAAGGGCAACGACTCGTGGGAGTGCACCCTCATGGGGCAGCACCGCGACATCGCCACCAAGGACGAGCTCGCCGACATCAAGAAGACCATCGAGAACGCCGGCTACTACTGGGTCCATCAGTCGCGTGAGGAGTTCGACGACACGCGCAGTGACCCGGCGAAGATCGACGCGCTCTTCAAGGAACTCGTCTTCAAGCGCGTGCAGGAGTGGCTCGACCTCGCCGACGAGCGTCTCGAGGGCAAGCCCTTCCAGATGTACATGGCCCCGGGCAACGACGACTGGTTCGTCATCGACGACATGATCGACAACGCCAAGCTCGTGCACCCGTGCGACGCGCGCGTCGTCGAGATCGACAACCACGAGATGATCACGTCGTCGGACTCCAACCCCACGCCGTGGCAGACGCCGCGTGAGCTGAGCGAGGAGGATCTCGAGAGCAAGCTCCGCGAGCTCTGCGGCAAGGTCAAGAACCAGGAGACGGCGATCTACAACTTCCACGTGCCGCCGTACGGGTACTCTCTCGACCTGTGCCCCAAGCTCGATGAGAACCTCACCATGGCCGCCGACGAGAAGATCCACGCCGGCAGCATCGGCGCGAAGAAGGTCATCGAGGAGTACCAGCCGCTGCTCGGCCTGCACGGCCACATCCACGAGTCGCGCGGCGCCCAGAAGGCCGGCCGCACCCTGCTCATCAACCCGGGCAGCGAGTACTCGGAGGGCATCCTCAAGGGCGTCATCATCATGCTCGACAAGAAGAAGGTGAAGGACTACGTGTTCACCTCCGGGTGAGCCGCGCGTAGACTCAGCCACGCACCGACGACGCCGATACACGACGACGCCGAGAACCCGGAAGGGGGCGATACATAGCGATGGGTCAGTTCATTCTGCCGAAAGACATCCCGCTCGACAGGTATCCCAAGCCCGAGGTGTTCCTCGAGGAGGGCAAGAAGATCACCGCCGCTGCCCAGGCTCAGGGCGTCGTCATGCGCGTCATGGGTCCGCTGGCGCTGCACTACTACTTCCCGGACCAGATCGACCTCTACGCCAAGCTCGAGCGCCTCGGTGAGCGCTACTTCACCGACATCGACTTCGCCTCGTACGGCAAGACCCGCAAGCAGATGGTCAAGCTCATGGAGGCCTGCGGCTACGAGTGCGACCTGCAGACCATGGCCATGACCGGCCAGACCCGCCAGATCTACTTCGGCGGGGCGGTCCCCATGATCGACGTGTTCTTCGACAAGCTCGACTACTGCCACGAAGTGAGCTACATCGGCCGGCTCGAGGCCGATCCCTGGAGCGTCTCGCTCGCCGACATCCTGCTGCAGAAGCTGCAGATCTGGGAGATCAACCACAAGGACCTCTGCGACATCGAGTATCTCTTCACGGTGGCCGCCTTCGGCGAGGACGACGACAAGAAGGTCAACGTCGCGTACATCGCCAAGCGCTTCGCCGACGACTGGGGCTTCTGGTACACAGGCACCACCAACCTCGACCGCGTCAAGGAACACGTCGACGGCGTGGCTGCGCTGAGCGACGAGCAGAAGGCCCACATCAAGCAGGTGGCCGACCAGGTGCGGGCGCGCATCGACGCCGAGCCCAAGACCAAGGTCTGGGAGAAGCGCGCCAAGAAGGGCACCAAGAAGCTCTGGTACAACACCGGGTTCTCGGACTGGTGAGACGGACGGGCGGCGCGGCGCAGCCTGCCGCCGCCTGAGTGTGTCCCGGAGGGCCGGGGCGCCACCGGGCGCCCCGGCCCTCCGCGCGTACGGGCCGCCCGGGGTCGTGCCCTCGGGGATCCCGGCGGCCGCGGCGCCGGCGAGGCGCCTTGAGGTCGCGTGCACCCCCGCGTAGGCTCGCGGAGCACTTGATGAGCCCCGACCGCACTGGAGGCACGCCGTGCCACAGCCGCATGCGCAGCCACGCGACCCAGGCTCCCTCTTCGACCCCCGCTCGGTAGCGGTGATCGGGGCCTCCGCCGACGCCTCCAAGTGGGGCGGCGACCTGGCCTTGCGGCTGTCCCGCTCGGCGGGGGACCGCGATCTGTACTTCGTCAACCGCCGCGGTGGCGAGCTCTACGGGCGCCCGGTCTATGCGTCCGTGAGCGACATTCCGGAGGCGCCCGAGTTGGTGGTCGTCGCGACGCCGGCCGCCACCTTCGACGATGTGCTGGACGAGGCTCTCGCCCTGGGCAGCCGGGCCTTCGTCGGGATCTTCGCCGGCCTCGGCGAGGCCGGCGAAGAGGGGCGGCGCCGTGAGCGGGACGCGGTCCGTCGCCTGCGGGCCGCCGGCGCCGTCCTGCTCGGGCCCAACTGCATGGGCCTGGCCGACACCGCCGCCGGCTTCCACTGCGTCGCCTACCTCGACGTCCCGGCCGGCGACGTGGGCCTGGTGTCGCAGAGCGGGGCTATGGGTGAGGAGTTCGTGGCCCGTGCGCTGGCCTGGGGCTGCGGGTTCTCGCGCTACGTGACCCTCGGCAACCAGGCCGACCTGACGGCGGCCGACGTGCTCGCCGCTTTCGCCGACCACGAACCGACCCGGGTCGTCGCCCTGTACGTGGAGGACTTCGTGGACGGCCGCGAGTTGGGCGCCGCCGCGGCGGCCGTCACCGCCTCCGGGCGGCAGGTCGTGCTGCTGGCGCCGGGCCGCAGCGAGGCCGGGGCTCGTGCGGCGCGCTCTCACACGGGAGCTCTCGTCTCGAGCTCCGCGGCAGTGGACGCGCTGTGCCGCGCCAGCGGCGTGGTGCGGGCCGCCACGCCGCGCGAGCTGTTCGAGCTGGCCGTGGCGCTGCGCGGCCGCCCTCTGCGCGCGCGCCGCGTGGCCGTGATCAGCGACGGCGGCGGCCCGGGAGGCATCGCCGCCGACGCTCTCCACGAGGCAGGCTTCGAGGTGCCCGCGCTGAGCGCCGCCGCGGTGCGCGACATGTGCGACGCAGTGCCCGGGTGCGCCGGCGTCAACCCCGTCGACTTCGCCCTTGCGACCATCGAGCCCGACAACTTCGCCCGCGCCGTGCCCGTCCTGTCCGAGGCCGGCGAGGTGGACGCCGTGCTGGCCGTCGGGCAGATGGGGTACTGGTCGGCGCGGTTTCCGGAGTTCCCGCAGCACACGCAGGCGGAGGTCGAGGCGGCGGAGACGCTTGCCGCCGTCGCCGCGGAGCGCGGCATGCCCGTGGTGGCGTGCACCGTCTACCCGGGGGCGGCTCCTGCGGCGCGGCTCCGCGCCGGAGGTGTGCCTGTATACCGCGAGATCGACTCCGGGGTCGCGGCTCTGGGTGCGCTGGCGGCGGTGACCGAGCGGCCTGCCACCGGGGTGCCCCCCCTGCCGCCGGCCGCGGCGCCCCTGCCCGCCGGTCCGGACTACCTGGCCGTCCGGGACGCGCTCACCGCCGCCGGTCTGCGGTTCCCCGCGGCGCGGGCGGCCGCGGACGCCGGGCAGGCCGCCGCGGCCGCCGCGGAGCTGGGGTTCCCCGTGGTCCTCAAGGCCCTCGGCCTGCTGCACAAGTCCGAGGCCGGTGGTGTGGTGCTCGGCTTGGTGGATGAGGCCGCCGTGGCGGCCGCGGCTCGTGACCTGCTGGAGCGCCTGCGACCGCCGGGCCTCGTCGTCGAGGTGCAGGCCCCCACAGACGCCGGGGTCGAGCTCATCGTGGGGTGCCGCCGCGACGTGCGCTGCGGCCCGCTGCTCATGGTCGGCATGGGAGGGGTGTTCGCGGAGCTCATCCGCGACGTGAGGACGGCGCTGGCCCCGGTCTCTGAGGCCGAAGCCGGCCGCCTGCTCGAGGAACTGCAGGGGGCGGCGTTGTTGCGCGGCTCCCGCGGGCGGCCGCGGCTCGATGTGGCGGCCGCCGCCGCGGCCGCCGCGGCCCTCTCGCGTTTCGCCGCCGCCCACCCGGAGGTGGCCGAGGTGGAGGTGAACCCGCTGCTCGTGCTGCCGCGCGGTGCACTCGCGCTGGACGCGCGCTGCCTTGTCGGCACGAGTGGCGTCGGCGGGACGACTCAGGGAGGTATCTCATGACGGCAGACGACGCACCCGCGACCATCCGCGGCAAGAGGGTGGTGGTCACTGCGGCCGCCACCGGCATCGGCGCCACCGTGGCGGCGCGCTTCGCCGCGGCGGGCGCCGCGGTGCACATCTGCGACCGCGAGCCCCGCGCGCTGGAGGCGTACCTCCACGCCCACCCGGGGATCCGCGGGACGGAGGCCGACGTGGCCGTGCCGGGCGACGTGGAGCGTCTGTTCGCCGAGGCGCGGGAGCGGCTCGGTGGACTCGACGCGCTCGTCAGCAACGCCGGCGTCGCCGGCCCGGCGGCGCCCGTCGACGAGATGGATCTCGAAGGCTGGCGCCGGACGCTCGACGTGAATCTCACCGGCGCCTTCCTCTGCGTGCGCGCCGCCGTGCCGCTGCTCAAGGAGGCCGGGGGCGGGTCGCTTGTGGTCATGTCCTCGAATGCAGGGACCATGGGGCTGCCGTACCGGTCCCCGTACGTGGCCACCAAGTGGGCGCTCATCGGCCTGGTCAAGACGCTGGCCATGGAGCTGGGACCGTTCCGCATCCGCGCCAACGCCATCTGCCCCGGCGATGTGGAGGGAGACCGCATCCGCCGCGTCATCGCCCTCGAGGCGGAGAACCGCGGCCTGAGCTACGACGAGGTGTACGCCGAGCGCGTGGAGGCCGTGTCGCTGCGCACCATGGTCAGCGCCGACGACGTGGCCGCGCTCATCATGTTCGTGGTGTCGGACGCGGGGGCGAGGATCTCCGGCCAGGCGTTGCTCGTGGACGGGAACGCCGAGCGGGCTTGAGTGGGGCCCGGCCGGGCGCGATGAGGGCGGGGCGGCGGCCCTCAGGCCGCCGCCCCACCCTCCAGCTGACTCCGCTGCGCCGGTCAGTGCGCCGCGAGTGTCCCGTCGTGCAGCTGTGCGTCGACGCGGCTCATCACCAGGTCGAGCCGGCGGACGATCTCGTCCATCTGGTGCTGGGTCAGCGTCGCCGGCGGCTCGATGCGGAACGTCTTCGCGCTGAACAGCGTGCCCCCGGTGAGCACTCCCTCGCCGAAGAGGCCGGTGGCCACTGCGTAGCCGGCCTCCTCGCTGCTGTACTCCAGACCGATCAGCAACCCCAGGCCGCGGACCTCGTCGAGCAGGTCGGGGTACTTCTGCTGCAGCTCCTCGAAACGCGCCTTGAGCCAGGCGCCCTTCTCCGCCGCCTGCCTGGGAATGTCCTCGGTCAGCGTGGCGTGCAGCGCGCCGATCACGGCCGAGGTGGCCACCGGGTTCCCGCCGAACGTGGTGGTGTGCATGTACGGGTTCTCCATGAGCGGCTCGAAGACCTCGGGCGTGGAGATGAAGCAGCCCACGGGGATCACCGCGCCACCGAGCGCCTTGCCCAGGGTCATGATGTCGGGCGCCACGCCCCAGTGCTCGATGCCCCACAGGGTACCGGTGCGTCCCATGCCGGTCTGCACCTCGTCGGCGATGAACAGGATGCCCCACTCGTCGCAGATCTCGCGGACCTTGGGGAAGAAGTCGTCGGGCGGCACGTGCGCGCCGGCCTCGCCCTGCACGGGCTCGGCGATGAAGGCGGAGATGTCCAGGCCGATGGTGTCGCAGACCTGGAGCTCCTTGTGCAGCGCGTCGGCGTCGCCGTAGGGGACGAAGCGCACGTTGGGCACGAGCGGGTAGAAGGGCTCGCGCCAGGCGGCCTTGCCGGTCACGCTGAGGCTGCCGAACGACTTGCCGTGAAAGCCTCGCAGGCAGCTTATGATGCCGTTGGTGTGGTTGGCCTTCTTGCGCTTGCCGTGGAGCTTGGCCAGCTTGAGGGCGCCCTCGTTGGCCTCGGTGCCGGAATTGCAGAAGAAGCTGTACTGCAGGTCGCCGGGCGTGAGCATGGCGAGCAGCTCGCTGGCGTAGCCGCGCATGGGGTCCAGCAGCTCTTGCGAGTGCAGGGCCTGGTGGCCGAGCTGGTCGATCACGGCCTTGACCACTGTGGGGTGGCGGTGCCCCAGCATGTAGATGCCGTAACCGCCGAGGCAGTCGATGAACTCCTTGCCGTGGATGTCGTAGAAGACGTTGCCCTCGTCGCGCCACTCCACGGCCGTGTAGTCCGTGGAGCAGGACTTGCGGTACTCCAGGATGCCGGGGTTCACGTACGCCTGGAAGGTGCGCACGCAGTCGTCCACGACCGCCTGCTGCTCCCCCGCGTCCAGAGTGGGCTTCGCCATGAGCTCCAGCGCCTTCGTCGATTCGCGCAGAGCCTCCTGCCTGAGCCGCTCGTCCATGACGCCCCCCTGATTGTGACTGATTGACCAGCCGAATCTGCCGGTTTGCGGTATAGTTCGTATGTCCGACCGAATACAAGGAGACTCTATCTCGTGAAGGAGCAGACTGCAACGACGGCAGCCGGCGAGCCAGGGGTGACCCCGCAGGATGGGCCGCCTTCGCGCGGGAAGCCGGGGGCGGCCGTCCGGGCGGCGGCGCCCGACCCCGGGCAGGCGCCGCCCGGCCCCGGCGGGGCGGTCGAGCTTTCGCCGGTCGCGGCGAAGCTGGTGGCCGCCGCGCGGGCGCTGCTTGCGCGCGGCGGCTTCCGGGCGCTCACCGTCGAGGCGGTGGCCGCAGAGGCCGGCGCCTACCGTGACGCGGTGCGCTACCACTTCGGCAGCAAGGCGGCGCTCGTGGCCGCGGTCGTCGACTCGCTGGCGCACGACCAGAGCCTCGCCGCGGTGGAGCAGACGCGCGACGTGCCCGCCGGTCCCGAGCGCGTCCGCGCCCTCGTGGCCGGCGACAGGCGGCTCCTGGACGACCGCGACGCGTTCCGGGACTTCTTCGCCCTGCTCCCTCACGTGGTGCAGGACGCCGAGCTGCGGGCGCGCGTCGCGGCACTCTACGACTGGTACCGCGACCTCTACTCCGCCGGTATGGCCGGAGAGGCCGGAGGCACCACCGGCGACGTGCGGCGGCGCGACGTGGCCTCGCTCATGGTGGCCATGACCGACGGGCTGGCGGTGCAGGAACTCCTCGAGCCGGACCCCGGGCGGCTGGACCGCCTCTTGCGCCTCTGGGAGGAGTTCCTGGACCGCGAGACGGGCGTCTGAGGGTCCTCCCGTACGTTCATTTACAGGTCTTGACCCAAGGTGTACGCTCGCCGCGCGCGTGCGGCGCCGCATGGGGGGCACCGACGGCCTACCGGCCAGCGCTCAGCTTTGAGGAGGAGGCAGCAGTCGTGGCGCAGGGGACCGTGAAGTGGTTCAGCAACGAGAAGGGGTACGGTTTCATCGAACGGGAAGACGGTGACGACCTGTTCGTGCACTACTCCGAGATCACCATGGACGGCTACAAGACACTCGTCCAGGGTCAGAGCGTCGAGTTCGAGATCACCGAGGGCGACAAAGGGTTGCAGGCCTCCACGGTCCGCCCCATCTGACGACTGACGAACGCGAGGGCCCGCCGGCTGCAGGCAGCCGGCGGGCCCTTTCTTGTCCCCTCCCGAGGGATGCAGTACTCTAGCCGTCCCGCTTTTCGCGGACCCTCGCAGGAGGCCCACCATGATCGGTGAAGACGACGTCCGCTACGTCGCGAAGCTCGCCCGTCTGCGTCTCGAACAGGACGAAGTGGCGCGCATGGCCGGGGAACTGGCCAAGATCCTCTCCCACATCGACCAGATGAGCGAGCTCGACATCGCCGCCGTGCCGCCCACCGCGCACGTGCTCGACGTGGTCAACGTGGCGCGCGCCGACAGGCCTCGGCCGGGCCTGGAGCGCGCCGACGCGCTGCGCAACGCTCCGGCCGTGAGCGACGACTGCTTCCGCGTGCCGAGGATGGGGTGAGCGGTGTGGACGCGCTGCGGCTGAGGGCCCGGGAGGCCAAGCGGCTGCTGGTCGACGGCGAGATCTCGGCCGCGGAGCTCGCCAAGGTCTACCTCGACCAGATCGACGGTGTCGAGGGCAAGGTGAAGGCGTACATCCGCCTCACCCCGGACAATACGGCGAAGTACTCCACCAAGGTCGACCGTGAGATGCAGGCGATGCGCGGCCCGCTCGCGGGGCTGCCGATCGCCATCAAGGACAACATGGTCACCGAGGGAGTCACCACCACCTGCGCCTCGAAGATCCTGCACAACTACATGCCGGTGTACACCGCCACGGCGGTGCGCCAGGTGTGGGACGACCACGTGGTGATGCTGGGCAAGACCAACATGGACGAGTTCGCCATGGGCTCGTCCACGGAGAACTCGTCCTATCACCCCACGCACAACCCGTGGGACCTGAGCACCGTGCCCGGTGGGTCCAGCGGCGGCTCCGCCGCCGCCGTCGCCGCCGGGGAGGCCCTCTGGGCCCTGGGCAGCGACACGGGCGGCTCCATCCGCCAGCCGGCCGCGCTGTGCGGCATCGTCGGCATGAAGCCCACCTACGGCGCCGTGAGCCGCTACGGGCTCGTCGCCTTCGCCAGCTCGCTCGACCAGATCGGCCCGCTCACGCGCTCGGTGTACGACTGTGCGTTGCTGCTGCAGCACATCGTGGGCCACGACCGAAACGACGCCACCAGCGTGGCCCTGCCCGAGCCCATCGCCCTGCCGGCGGCGGAGCGCCTCGACGACGTGCGCGTCGGCATCCCGCAGGAGTACCTGGGGGCCGGCATCGAGCCGGGCGTGCGCGCCCGCTTCGACGAGACGGTCGCGCTCGTGGAGCAGCTCGGCGGCACCTGCGTCGAGGTCAGCCTGCCGCACACCGAGTACGCGCTGCCGGCGTACTACATCATCGCGCCGGCCGAGGCGAGCGCGAACCTCGCGCGCTTCGACGGGGTCCGCTACGGCTACCGCTGCGCGGACCCCGAGGACCTGCTCGACATGTACGAGCGCACGCGCGGCGAGGGCTTCGGGCCCGAGGTCAAGCGCCGCATCATGATCGGCACCTACGCGCTCTCGGCGGGCTATTACGACGCGTACTACGGGCGCGCGCAGCGCGTGCGCACGCTCGTGCGCGACGACTTCGAGCGCGCCTTCGGTGCCGTCGACCTCATCGCCTCGCCCACCTCGCCCACGGTCGCCTTCAAGGCCGGTTCGCGCGTCGACGACCCGCTGGCGATGTACATGAGCGACATCTGCACGATCCCCACCAACCTGGCCGGCCTGCCCGCCATCAGCATCCCCTGCGGGCTCAGCGAGGGCCTGCCCGTGGGCTTCCAGCTCATCGGCCCGGCGTTCAGCGAGAACCGCATCCTCGACGCCGCCCACGCCCTGGAGGCGGCCCTCGGCTTCGACGCCGTGCCGACGTTCCGGGACTCCGGCACGACGGGGCCGGCCGGCTGGTGTCCCGAGGGCGCCATCACCTACCACCCCGAGGACGCGCAGTCATGAACGACCGCCGCAGGCACGTCATCGAGGGGGGCGCCGGAGGCGCACCCCTCAGTACCCGTTGGGAACCCGTCATCGGGCTCGAGATGCACGTGGAGCTCGACACGCGCACGAAGATGTTCTGTGGCTGCGAGGTAACGAAGGGTGACGAGCCCAACGTGCACACCTGTCCCGTGTGCCTGGCGCATCCCGGCGCGCTGCCCGTCGTGAACCAGCGCGCCATCGAGTACGCCGCGCGCATCGCGCTGGCACTCAACTGCACGGTGCGTGCGCGCAGCATCTTCCATCGCAAGAACTACTTCTATCCGGACCTGCCCAAGGCATACCAGATCAGCCAGTTCGACGAGCCGCTGGCCACGGAAGGCTGGTTCGAGTACTGGGCCGGAGGGGAGCTTCATCGCTGTCGCATCAACCGCGTGCACATGGAGGAGGACGCCGCCAAGCTCGTCCACGCCGGGGGCGAGACCGGGCGCATCGCCGGGTCCGACTACTCCATGGTCGACTTCAACCGCGGCGGCACGCCCCTCATCGAGATCGTCACCGAGCCGGACATCCCGTCGCCCGAGGCGGCCCGCGAGTTCCTCCAGCAGCTCCGCAACACAGTCGTCGAGCTGGGCGTGAGCGAGTGCAACATGGAGGAGGGGCAGGTCCGCTGGGACGCCAACGTCAGCGTGCGACCCGTCGACAGCAGCGAGCTGGGCACCCGCACCGAGCTCAAGAACATGAACAGCTTCCGCTACCTGCAGCAGGCGCTGGACGCGGAGATCCCGCGGCAGATCGAGATCATCGAGGCGGGCGGCACCATCGACCAGGAGACCCTGCACTTCGACCCCGACACAGGGACGACCACGCCCCTCCGCAGCAAGGAAGAGGCGCACGACTACCGCTACTTCCCCGAGCCGGACCTCGTGCCGGTGCTGATCGAGCCGCTCTGGCTCGAGGAGCTGCGCGCGACCCAGCCGGAGCTGCCGGCAGCGCGCGTGGAGCGCTTCATCCAGCAGTACGGCCTCTCGCGACCGGACGCGCTCGTGCTGGGCAGCTCCCACGGGCTCTCCGAGTACTACGAGGCGGTCGTGGGGCTCGGGGCCGGCGCCAAGCCGGCGGCCAACTGGGTGATGGGCGAGTACCTCGCCCATCTCAACGCCGCCGGCCTCGAGGCCGGCCACGGGCACGTCACGGCCGAGCGCCTCGCCAAGCTCGTCAAGCTCGTGGATGACGGCGTGGTCTCGACGAGCGCGGCCAAGGAGGTGTTCGCCGTGATCGTGGCGGAGCGGGCCGAGCCGGAGGACGTGGTGGAGCAGCGCGGGCTCGGCCAGATCAGCGACACGGCCGAGCTCGAGGCCGCCGTGGCCGCCGTGGTGGCCGGCAACCCGGCCCAGGTGGAGCAGTACCGCGGCGGCAAGCAGCAGGTGCTCGGCTTCTTCGTCGGCCAGGTGATGAAGGCCACGGGCGGGCGTGCCAACCCGCAGCTCGTCAACGAGCTGCTGCGGCGCGCCCTCGACGGCTGAGCGCTTATACGCCCCCGAAGCGTCTGTCAAGGGCTCACGAGCTTCGTCTGTCTCCACGGCCGCTTGTTGCCCGCCCTCCCGGCGCTGTGGGACAATGCCTGCGACGTCAAGCCGCGCGTGCGCCTGCGGCCGTCGCGCTCCCGGGTCTCGTCACACTACGTCCCCTCGAAGTGGTCGCGCCGTCCCCGGGGCGGGCGAGGCCGCGGCGCTGACAGGTAGGTGAGTATGACCAGCGACCTCTCAAGCTTCGTCATCGGTCGCCCGCGGCCGGCAGAGCCGGCCGTGCGCATCGACGACACCACGCTCCGCGACGGCGAGCAGACCGCCGGCGTGGTCTTCTCCAACCACGAGAAGATCCGCATCGCCAAGCTGCTCGACGAGGTGGGCGTCCACCAGATCGAGGTCGGCATCCCCGCCATGGGCGGCGACGAGAAGACCACCATCAAGCAGATCGTGAACCTTGGCCTCGACACGTCGGTACTGGCCTGGAACCGCGCCGTGATCGACGACGTGCGCCACTCCATCGACTGCGGCGTGGACGCCGTGGCCATCTCCATGTCGGCCAGCGACATCCACATCGAGCACAAGCTGCAGAAGAGCCGCCAGTGGGTGCTCGACCAGATCCGCGAGTGCGTGGCGTTCGCCAAGGACAAGAACCTGTACGTCTCGGTCAACGCCGAGGACGCCTCCCGCGCCGACCTCGAGTTCCTGCTGCGCTTCGCGCAGGCGGCGAGGGAGGAGGGCGCCGACCGGCTCCGCTTCTGCGACACCCTGGGCATCCTCGACCCGTTCGACACCTACAACGTGATCGCGTTCCTCAAGCGCGAGGGCGGCCTGGACATCGAGATGCACACGCACGACGACTTCGGCATGGCCACGGCCAACGCCCTCGCCGGCATCAAGGCCGGGGCCACCTACGTCAACACCACCGTCAACGGCCTCGGGGAGCGCGCCGGCAACGCCGCCCTCGAAGAGGTGGTGATGGCGCTCAAGTATCTCGGCAAGGTCGACGTCGGCCTGCACACCAGCCGCTTCCGCGAGCTCAGCGAGTACGTGGCCGCGGCGTCGGCGCGCACCATCCCCGCGTGGAAGAGCATCGTTGGCACCAACGTGTTCGCCCACGAGAGCGGCATCCACGCCGACGGCGTCATCAAGAACCCCCTGAACTACGAGGCGTTCGCCCCCGAGGACGTCGGTCTGGAGCGGCAGATCGTGGTCGGCAAGCACTCCGGGTCGCGCACCATCTACCGCAAGTTCCAGGAGTTCGGCCTCGAGCTCAGCAGGCAGGACTGCGAGGGCATCCTCGAGCTCGTCCGCCAGACGGCCGTGGAGCTCAAGCGGGCGCTGTTCGACAAGGAGCTCATGTACATCTATCAGGACTACCTCGGGCGCCTCGGTGACGCGGTGCCTATCGGCAACGGCGCCGCCCCGGCCGCGGGCGCGGCAGACGCGGCCGGCGCGCCGCAGGCGGCGCCGGCCGGCAGGGCAGCCGGCTCGTGAGCACACTGGCCGAGAAGCTCCTTGCGCGGGCTGCGGGGCTGGATGTGGTCGTCCCCGGCCAGATCGTGGTCGCCGACGTGGACGTGGCCATCGCGCAGGACGGCACCGGCCCGCTGGCCATCCAGCAGATCGAGGAGCTGGGCGCCACCCGCGTCAAGGCGCCCATCTGCGTGTTCTTCATCGACCACGCGGCGCCGGCGCCGCGCAGCGAGCTGGCCAACGCGCAGCGGACCATCCGCGCCTTCTGCGCCTCCTCGGGCGCCACGCTCAGCGACGTCGAGATGGGCGTGTGCCACCAGAACGTCGCCGAGAAGTACGCCAGGCCCGGAGACCTCGTCATCGGCGCCGACTCCCACACCTGCATGGCCGGCGCCCTGGGCGCCTTCGCCACCGGCATGGGCAGCACCGACGTGGCCATCGGGATGGCGACCGGCCGAACATGGCTGCGGGTGCCCGAGACGTTCCGCATCGAGGTGGAAGGCGTGCTCCGCGACGGTGTGGAGGCCAAGGACCTCATGCTCACGCTCATCGGGCGGCTCGGCGCTGACGGCGCCACCTACAGGGCGCTCGAGTTCGGGGGGGCGGGCATCGATGCCCTGCCCATGCCCGGCCGGCTCACCTTGAGCAACATGTCGGTGGAGGCCGGCGCCAAGTGCGGCCTCATGCCGAGCGACGAGGTCACGCGCGCGTTCCTCGCCGAGCTGGGGCGCGAGGCGGACTGGCGCCCGCTCGCGCCCGACCCCGGCGCCGCCTACGAGCGCGTCGTGTCCGTCGATGCGGCGGCCGTCGTGCCCACCGTGGCGAAGCCCCACACGGTGGACAACACCGCGGCGGCGGCCGATCTCGGCGTCGTCGCCGTCGACCAGGTGCTCATCGGCACCTGCACCAACGGCCGCCTGGCCGACCTGCGCTCGGCGGCGCGCGTGCTCAAGGGCCGCCGTCGCAGCCCCGGCACGCGCCTCGTCGTGACACCTGCGTCGCGCGCCGTGGCCCGCGCCGCCGCCGCAGAAGGCCTGCTCGACGTGTTCTGGGAGGCCGGCGCCGTGGTCACCAACCCCGGGTGCGGCGCCTGCGTCGGCATCCACGAGGGCATCCTCGGCGACGGGGAGGTCTGCCTGAGCACCGCCAACCGCAACTTCCACGGGCGCATGGGCAACCCCGACGCCTTCATCTACCTCGGCTCGCCGGCCACCGCGGCCGCCACGGCCGTGGCCGGCGTCATCACAGACCCCCGCGAGCTTCTCTAGGAAAGGAGGTCGTCATGGCCAAGCAGTACGACGCCCCGCCGCCGATGGTCATCGACACCACCAAGCACTACGTCGCCACCATCAGCACCGACGAGGGCGACATCAGGATCGAGCTCTTCGCCGACAAGGCGCCCAGCACCGTGAACAACTTCGTGTACCTCGCCCGCGACGGCTACTACGACGGGGTCACGTTCCACCGCGTCATCAAGGGGTTCATGGCACAGGGCGGCGACCCCACCGGCTCGGGCCGCGGCGGCCCCGGCTACAAGTTCGCAGACGAGTTCCACCCTGCGCTCAAGCACGACCAGCCCGGCATCCTCTCTATGGCGAACGCGGGGCCGAACACCAACGGCTCACAGTTCTTCATCACCTACAGCGAGACCCCGCACCTGGACGGCAGGCACGCCGTGTTCGGGCGCGTGATCGAGGGCATGGACGTGCTGGAGGCGATCCCCGAGCGCGACCCCATGCGCGCCTCGCGGCCCGGCCTCGCGATGAACACCGTCACTGTGGTCGAGGAGGAATGGGTGACGTGAGTAGCCTCCAAAGGGATGCTACCGAGCGGGGCGCCGGAAGGTCACCGCTCCGCGAAGGGCACCTCCACGGGCGCGCCTGGCTGTTCGGAGACGACATCTCGACGGACCACATCGCTCCCGGCCGCCTCTTCCACCTGCGCACCGATCTGCCCGAGCTCGCCAAGCACGTGCTCGAGGACGCGCGTCCGGAGTTTGCCGGGCAGATGAAGCCCGGCGACTTCGTCGTGGGCGGGCGCAACTTCGGTCTGGGCTCCAGCCGCGAGCACGCACCCCGCATCATCCGGATCGCCGGCGTGGGCGCGGTGCTGGCTCAGAGCTTCGCGCGCATCTTCTTCCGCAACGCCATCAACGTCGGTCTCCCCGTGCTGCAGTGCGACACCTCGGGCATCGGCGAGCAGGACGAGCTCGAGGTCGATCTCACGGCCGGCGAGGTGCGGGACCTCACCACCGGCGCCGTGATCCCGTTTGTGCCGCTGCCGCCGGTGATGGTCACCATCCTGGACGACGGCGGCCTGGTGGACCACGTCAAGAAGCACGGCGGCTTCGCCCTGCCCGAGGGCTGACCCGCTTCACCACATCGGCGGGCTTCACAGCCCGCGCCCAGATCCGGAGGAGCGTCGTGACCTACACAGTGACCCTGATCCCGGGTGACGGCACCGGCCCCGAGCTCGCCGCCGCCCTCGAGACCGTCATCGGCGCCACCGGCGTACCCATCCTCTGGGAGGTGCACGACGCCGGCCTGGGCGTGATGGAGGAGTACGGCACGCCGCTGCCGGAACACGTGCTCGACTCCATACGGCGCACCAGGGTCGCCATCAAGGGCCCCATCACGACGCCGATTGGGACGGGCTTTCGCAGCGTCAACGTCGCGCTCCGCAAGGAGCTCGACCTGTACGCCTGCCTGCGCCCGTCCAAGACGATGAAGGGCGTGCGCTCGCGCTACGACGACATCGACCTCGTGGTGGTCCGCGAGAACACCGAGGACCTGTACGCCGGCATCGAGCACATGGTCGGCGAAGATGCCGCCGAGAGCATCAAGATCATCACCCGCCGCGGCAGCGAGCGCATCGTACGCTTCGCCTTCGAGTACGCCCGCCGGCACGAGCGCAGCAAGGTGACGGCGGTGCACAAGGCCAACATCATGAAGTGCACCGACGGCCTCTTCCTGGCCGTCGCGCGCGAAGTCGCCGAGCAGTACCCGGACATCGAGTTCGAGGACCGCATCGTCGACAACATGTGCATGCAGCTGGTGCAGAAGCCGGAGCTCTACGACGTGCTGGTCATGCCCAACCTGTACGGCGACATCGTGAGCGACCTGTGTGCGGGGCTCATCGGCGGGCTCGGCGTGGCGCCGGGGGCCAACATCGGCGACGGCGCCGCGGTGTTCGAGCCGGTGCACGGGAGTGCGCCCAAGTACGCCGGCATGGACAAGGTGAACCCCATGGCCCTGCTGCGCTCCGGCGTGCTGCTACTCGAGCACATCGGCGAAGCCGAGGCGGCGCGCCGCATGGAGGCGGCCATCGCCGCCGTGGTCGCCGAGGGCAAGGACGTCACGTACGACCTCGGCGGCACCGCGGGCACCAGCGGCATGGCTCAGGCCATCGCCGCCCGCATCGACGCCTGCTGACCACCCGGCGCCGCACCCACGCCCGGCTCGCCCGGGCGCCGCGACCAGAGAAGGAGGCTCCCGTGGAGGAGCAAGAGAAGCGCATCAACCTGCACGCCACGCCCAAGAAGATGGCCGGCGTGTACGCCAACTTCGCCAACGTGAGCCACTCGGAGTACGAGTTCTCCATCACCTTCGTGCGCCTCGACCACGAGGGAGAAGAGCCCGGCGAGATGAACGGCGTCGTGGTGAGCCGCGTGAACCTCTCGCCGAAGTTCATGAAGGAGCTGCTCGACGCCATGGCCGACAACCACAGCAAGTGGCAGGCGGCCGAGAACATCAAGAACCTGCCCGAGGCGCCGCCCCGGGACATCTGAATGCGGTCCGGGGGCAGCGGCAACGGTGTCGCGGCTCTCCCGGCCCTTGCACCGCTCATCCCCCGGTCGGGCGGGCCGGAATGTCCAACAAGCCCGCTCTCTCGGCTCCGTTTCTGCCCGCTGAGCAGGCGGTTTGTTGCTGCCGTCGCGCGCCGCGGCTAGAATGGCCGGGCCTGTGATCCCACCGTTCCCGCGCATGCGAGGGGCACCTCGGCGCGGCCCGGCGAGCGGGGGAGACCCGTCATCGTTCCCAGGAGGACGCAGTGGACTTCTACAAAGGCAGCGTGCTCAGGATCGACCTGAGCGCCGGCACCTCCACCGTGGAGCCGCTCAACATGGAGTGGGCCGAGAAGTACATCGGGGGCAAGGGCCTGCTGCTCCGCTACATGTGGGAGGAGGTCCCGGCAAAGGTCGACCCGTGGGCTCCCGACAGCCCTATCATCCTCATGACGGGTCCGTTCGCCGGCACCAACGTGAGCACCGCCTCGCGCCTGGTGGTCGGCTGCAAGAGCCCGCAGACCGGCATCCTCAACGACAGCTACGTGGGCGGCTCGTTCGCGCCCGAGCTCAAGTTCGCCGGCTACGACGCCGTCATCATCCAGGGCGAGTCGCCCGAGCCGGTCGTCGTCACCATCAAGGATGACGTCGTCTCGTTCATCCCGGCCGAGGGCAGGTACTGGGGCCTCAAGACCTCCGAGATCGAAGAGGCCATGCGCAAGGACTTCGACGCCGGCGCCAAGACGCTCTCCATCGGCCCTGCCGGCGAGAAGGAGGTCCTCTGGGCCTGCCTCTCCACCGACCAGTACCACAAGGCCGGACGTGGCGGTCACGGCGCCCTCTGGGGCCGCAAGAAGCTCAAGGCCATCGCGGTGAGGGGCACCGGGTGCGTCGAGGTCGGCGACGCGAAGGAGTTTCTCGCCGACCTGTACCGCATCCACACCGACTACGTGCTCACCGAGGACAACCTGTGGGCCAACGAAGAGGGCACGCCGGTGCTCGCGCAGATCATGAGCGACGCCGGCGTCATCCCCACGCGCAACTGGTCCTCGGGCACGTTCGACCTCATCGAGAGCATCAACTCCGACGCTTTCGTCAGCGTGCGCACCAAGAACCGCGCCTGCTACCAGTGCGCCATCGGCTGCCGCCAGTTCCACGAGGTCGAGGGCGTCTACGGCGAGGGTCCCGAGTACGAGACGATCGCCCTGTGCGGCGCCAACTGCGGCATGGGCGACATCGCCGCCCTCGTCAAGTTCAACCACCTCTGCGACGAGCTGGGCATCGATACCATCTCCAGCGGCAGCGTGGTGGGCCTGGCCATGGACCTCACGGAGAAGGGCATCCACGACTTCGGCATGCGCTTCGGTGAGGTCGACACGTACCTGCAGGCGCCGGCCCTCATCGCCAGCAAAGAAGGCGTCGGCGCCGAGCTGGCGCTCGGCGCCCGTGCACTGGCCGCCAAGTACGGCGTGCCCGAGCTCGCCATGGAGGTCAAGAACATGGAGCTGCCGGGGTACGACCCGCGCGGCTCGTTCGGCATGAGCCTCGGCTACGCCACGTCGGACCGCGGCGGCTGCCATATGCGCACCTACCCCATCGCCGACGAGATCGTCGGCGGCACGCTGCCGCCCGACAGCCTCGAGGGCAAGGCTCACAAGATCGTCTGGAGCAACCCCGCTGAGGGCTTCATCGGCGAGAACTTCAGCGCCGTGAAGTTCGCCGGCATCTGGTGTGACTTCTGGGCCATCACGCCGGAGCAGGTCGGGCAGCTTCTCAGGCACGCGTGGAGGCGCGAGTTCACGGACGAAGAGGTATTCGAGATCGGCGAGCGCATCTGGAACCTCGGCCGGCTGTTCAACCTCCGGGAGGGCGTCGAGGCCGACACCATCCCGCACAAGCTGTACGCCGAGGAGCACGCCCACACTGAGGGCGCCTCGGCCGGCCGCGCCATCGGGACGGAGACGTTCAAGCAGGCGCTGCAGGACTTCTACAAGATCCGTGGATGGGATGAGAACGGCGTGCCCAGCGAAGCCAAGCTCGCCGAGCTCGGCGTCGACGTGCGCCTCTGAGGCGCGACGCCGGACGAAGGAGAGACAGATGCCTCACGTGATGATCTCGAGCAAGAAGTGCACCGGTTGCCACATGTGCGAGCTGGCCTGTTCCGCCCAGCACGAGGGCGTGTACCAGCCCACGCTGGCCCGGCTCTGGTCCGAGGTGAACCCCACCACCGGCGCCACCAAGGGCCACACCTGCCTGCAGACCGGCTGCGCCAAGTGCCAGAAGGCCTGCCCCAACGACGCCATCGTGACGAAGGAGATCACCCTGCACGTCAAGGGTGAGTTCGGCGCCAAGGAGAAGATCGGCGACACCGTCACGGGCTACGTGCTGGTCGTCGTGGACGAGCTCTGCACCAACTGCGGTGAGTGCTACGACGTCTGCCCCACGCAGACCATCCACGAGCACCCCACCAAAGAGGTGGCCTTCAAGTGCGACCTCTGCGGCGGCGAGCCCCAGTGCATCGCCTTCTGCCAGAACCCGCACGTGCTGGCCGTCGACCTCAAGGTCGACAAGATGGACAAGGAACTGGCGCAGGTCTGAGGACGTACGCGTGCCCGCCTACGTCAAGCTGCCGGTGGGGATGACCACCGTCGACGGCCGCAAGGAGGTCGCCTGCGACGGCGTCACGGTGCGCGAGGTCATCGAGCAGGCCATCAAGGCGGAACCGCGTATGCGCGCCCGCATCTTCCGCGAGGACGGCAGGCAGTACGCGGGGATCTTTCTGAACGGGCGCAACATCAGCGCCTTGCAGGGCATGGACACGCCGGTGGCGGACGGCGACAAGCTCAACGTGCTGCCGCCGCTGTCCGGCGGATAAGCGACGAAGCGGGCTCATCGAGCGGGGCGCCGCAGGGGCACCGCTCATTGAGCGGCGCACGGAACAGGCAAGGCCGGGGGCCGGCGCTCGAAGGGGGCGCCGGCCCTCTGTCGTTGGTAGACTGTCGCCGTGAGCCCGACCCCGCCAGTCTCGGCCTTCGACGCCGCCAGCCTCGCCGCCGCCGTGCTGGGCCGCGCCAGCGTGCGGCGCTACCTGCCCGACCCGGTACCACGCGACGACGTCACGGCCATGGTCGACCTCGCCGTACACGCGGCGAACGCCGGCAACGCCCAGATGTGGCGGTTCATCGCCGTCGACGACGAGCTCACGCAGGTGGCCATGCGCCAGGCGGTGGACGACGCCATCGACGAGATGGCGGCCTGGTCCGAGCTGGCCGGCAGGGAGAAGGAGATCAAGGCGCTGCGCGTGTACGCCACCTTCTTCGTGGAGGCGCCGCTCACGGTGGCCGTGTGCGGCGTCCCGTACGTGTCGCGCGCCGACGAGATGCTGGCCGCGCGCGGCGTGGGGCCCGAGGAGCGCGATCGGCTGCGCCAGAGGCCGGACCTGCAGAGCATCGGGGCGGCCGTCCAGCTCCTGTGCACGGCCGCCCACGTCCTCGGGTACGGCGCCTGCTGGATGACGGCGCCGGTGCTGGCCGCCGAGGCCATCGAGCAGATCCTCGGCGTCGAGCCGCCGGCCAGGCTCGTGGCGCTCGTGCCCATCGGCCGACCTGCGGGCGAGGTCAGGCCGTCGTCGCGGCGCCCGGTCGAGGACGTGCTCGAGTTCCGCTGACTCGCGCGGGGCGTGGCCCTCCGTCCGGCCCTGGTGACTCCGCGCGCCGTTCCGCGCCGCAGTCGCGACGGGCCACGCTTGCCTCCGCGCGCCGGGCCTCGGTACACTCGAGAGCACGGCGCTTCGCCCAGCCGCAGTCTCCGGTCCGCATCGCCCGTCAGAGAGGAACCCCCGTGGCAGACCCGACGCTCAGCATCGACGACCTGTGCACCCGTGCCCTGGCCGGCGAGACCTTGGAGGAGCGCGAGCTCGAGGCGATGCTGGCGGCCGGACCGGCCGACGCCGAGACCGTGTTCGCGGCGGCGCGAGAGGCGCGCAGCCGGGTCTCCGGCGACTGCATCTTCCTCTATGGCTTCATCTACTTCTCCACGTACTGCCGCAACGCGTGTGCGTTCTGCTTCTATCGCGCCGACAACCTCGAGAGCCCGCGGTATCGCAAGTCCCTGGACGAGGTCGTGGCCATCTGCAACGACCTGGCGGGCTCCGGCGTCGTGCTGCTCGATCTCACCATGGGCGAGGACCCGGTCATCCACGACGAGCCGGGCTACCGGAGTCTCCTCGACCTGGTCTCGGCCGTGCGCCACGGTAGCGGTCTGCCGGTCATGGTCTCGCCGGGAGTGGTGCCGGACGACGCGCTCGCCGGCCTCGCCGAACGCGGCGCGGACTGGTACGCGCTCTACCAGGAGACGCACACGCGGGAGCTCTACGACCGCCTGCGCGTGCACCAGCCGTTCGAGGAGCGTGTACACGCGCGTGACGCGGCGCGTGGGGCCGGTCTGCTGGTCGAGGACGGCATGCTCACCGGCATCGGCGACACGCCGGCCGATCGTGCCCGTGCTATCGCCTCCATGCGCGACGCCGCCTGGGAGCAGGTGCGCATCATGACGTTCGTGCCGCAGGCCGGCACGCCCCTGGAGGACGTGGTGCCGGCCGGCGATCTCGACGAGCTCCTCACCATCGCCGTGCTGCGCCTCGCCTGCCCGCAGGCGCTCATCCCGGCCTCCCTTGACGTGGACGGCATCGCCGGCCTCGAGCGGCGCCTCAACGCAGGCGCCAGCGTGGTCACGTCCATCGTGCCGCCGACGAAGGGGCTCGCCGGTGTGTCGCAGAGCGAGCTGGACATCGAAGAGGGCTACCGCACCGTGGAGGGCGTGCTGCCGCACCTCGCGCGTCTCGGCCTGCGCGCCGGCACCGTCGAGGAGTACCGCGCCTGGCTGGCCACGGCACACGAGCGCGCGCTGGTGCGGGCGTGAGGCTCCTCGTCGTCGGCGGTAAGCTGCAGGGCACGGAGGCCGCGTATCTCGCCGGCAAGGCCGGATGGGACGTCGTGCTGGTCGACCGGCGGCCGGCCCCGCCGGCCGCCGGTCTGGTGTCGCGGCACATGGCGCTCGACATCACGGCGGACGAGCAGACGGCGCGCGCGCTCGTCGCGTCGTGTGACGCCGTGCTGCCTGCGTGCGAGGATCTCGCCACGCTCGAGTGGCTGGCCGCCCGCGTCGAGACCTGGGGTGTGCCGCTGCTGTTCGACCTGGCAGCCTACGAGGTGACTCAATCCAAGGCGGCCTCCCGTGAGCTCTTCGCACGCCTCGACGTGCCGTTGCCGGCCCCGTGGCCGGCCTGCGGGTTCCCCGCCGTGGTCAAGCCGGACGCGGCGTCCGGCAGCGACGGCGTGGCGGTGGTCGGCGACGAGGCGGGTCTGGAGGCGGCCGTGGCGGTGTTGCGCGCGGCCGGCCACCGGCCCGTCGTCGAGGAGTACGTCTGTGGCCCCTCGCTGTCGTACGAGGTCCTTGCGGCCGGCGGCCGCGCCTGCGCGCTTCAGGTCACCGGCCTCGAGTTCGACGCCGTCTACGACTGCAAGCGCGTGGTAGCGCCGGTCGGGGAGACCGGCCGCGGCGCCGCGGCGGCGCCGGTGCGCGCCGACGGATCCACGGTCTGGGAGCGCGCCGTGCCCGAGGGCTCGCTGGCGCGCTTCGCCGCCGTCTCCGAGCACCTCGCCCTGGGCCTGGGTCTCAGCGGCCTGATGGACGTGGAGGTCATGGTCCGCGACGGCGAGCCGCTCCTGTTGGAGATCGACGCGCGCCTGCCCAGCCAGACGCCGACGGCGGTGTACTGGTCGAGCGGCCTCAACATCCTCGAGGAGCTGTGGCACACGGTCTCCGACGGCGCGCCCCCGTCGGGCGACGCCGTCCCGCGTCGCGCCTGCGTGTACCAGCATGTCCGCGTCCGCGACGGGCTGGCGGAGGTCTGCGGGGAGCACGTCATGGGCGGCTGCCGCCCGCTGCGCCTCGTATCGGGGTTCTACGACGTCGACGAGGCACTCACCGACTACGAGCCCGGCGCCCGTGAGTGGTGTGCTACGCTCATCGTCTCCGCGGCGAGCGCCGCCGAGGCGCGTGCAGCCGCCGACACCGCGGCGCGCGAGCTCGCGCGTAGCCAGGGTCTCGAGCTCCTGCCCGAGAACGACCAGACCGTCCTTCCCCAGGAGGCGCGGACATGACCAGGCTCACCGAGGACGACGTCCGCACCCTCACCGAAGACCTCACCGCGTTCGAGTCCGGTCTGCTCGAGGTCGCAGGCTTGGACCTGCGCACCCTCGCGCTGGCCACCGTGGCCGACCCCCCGGTCTGCGTACCGTTGCACGGCGCCCGCATCGCCGCGGTGCCAGTGACGTCGGGTGAGGGGGTCATCTCCGGCTTCACGGAGTGCGTGGCGGTCATCCTGCGCCATCTCGGCTGCGAGGCGTGGGTGACCGGCCAGCCGGACGTGCGCGGCATCCAGCAGGCCGTTACCAGCCGCGCCGAGGTCGTGTTCCTCGCCGACGACCACCGCTTCATCGCCCTCGACCTGCGCAACGGCCGCTGTGTCGACGACGACCCTGCCACGGCGGACGGCTACGTCACAGCCCTCGAGGCCGCCGCCGGAGGGCTGTTCGGCAAACCCGTGCTCCTGCTCGGACTGGGCCCAGTGGGCCGCGCCGCCGCGCGTCGCCTCGTGCGCAGAGGGGCGAAGGTCGAGGTCGTCGAGCCCAACAGCGAGCGCCTGCAGGCCGCCCTCGACATCGGCCTGCACGTCAGGCCCACCACCCTCGACGAGGGCCTGGCGCGCTGTGACCTGGTCTTCGACGCCACACCGGCTCTCGACATCATCGACATCGCCGACGTGACCGAACGCACCATCGCCGCCGTGCCGGGTATCCCATCCGGGTTCACGGCCGCAGCGCGCGCGGCCATGGGCCGTCGGCACATCCACGAGCCGCTGGCCGTAGGCGTCGCCGTCATGGCGGCTCGGGCGCTCGCCTAGACGTCACATCGACGGGCGCCGGCGATGTCGTAGTACAATCCGGGTGCGCGGGGGGTCGATCGCAAGGATCAGCGTGGACTCTAAATCCACGTAGGCGGGTGTGACTCCCGCACTCCCCGCCAGTCTTTCTCTTCTCCGGCTTCTCCCCCCGCGTTGCGGCGGCGCTCCCCGCGTCAGGGCGCGAACGTGACCGGGATGCGCACCTCGTCCTGGCGGGAGCCGTCCTCCATCGACTGGGCGTAGACGATCAGGGTGCCGCGGGTAGCCGAGGTTGTGAACTGCACGGTCTTGCTGAAGTCGCCGCGCTCCGGCCCCCCGGCCGACGCCTGCACGGGCGTCCTCACGAGCTGCGAACCGCCGGCGTCCTCGAGCTCCGCCATGAACGAGCCCTCGAACACCATGGCCGTCCCCTCGAGGGCGAACGGGCTGCCGAGCACGGCGCCGACGCCCGGTCGTTCGACGAAGATCGCGGGCTCGAAGTCCCGCCAGTCGGCGCGCTTCTGGCTGGAGTCCAGCATGAGGCCCTCGCCTCCGAGCTCCGTGAGAGGCTCGCCGTCGATGCGGAAGTCCACCGCCTTCACAGTGGGGTACTGTGTCAGTGTGTAGACCACCTGCGCCACGCGGGCCTGCATCGCCAGCGAGCCTCCTCCTGAGGCGAACTCGCCTGACAGGTCGACGATGGCGACGCCCCCCTTGATGGTGAGGCCGAGGAGCCGAGTGCCGGCCGGCACGGCGGAGCTGAGGCCGGCCCCCTGGTCCTCCGCGTTCGGACCCAGGCACAGCGCCGACATCGCGGCGGTGGCGACTGCCTCACTGCGCGGCGCCGGCCGCTCGGCCACGCCGAGCTTCTCGCCGCGCAGGAAGTAGACGCGCACGACCATCTCGTCCGCCGCCGCTGTCGCCGACTCGCCGGGGGAGGGGGCCGTGGTGGCCGTGACCTGCGTCGGCGCTCCGGGCGAGGCGCTCTCACCGGCGCCCCCGTCCGACACGCCGCAGCCGGCCGCGAGGGCGGCGCCGAGCGCCACGGCCGCGAGCAGCGCGAGCGCGGCGGCCACGGACCGGCGGCGCTCGCGCCGGCCCTGGGTGCGGAAGCTGCAGAAGGCGGTCATGGGCACCTCACCCGATAGACGGAGTCCTTCCCTTCGGGACGCGCCAGCCTCCTCCTGCGCTCGGTGGTACACTTCACGTCCCCATGCCGACCGATCCCAACAAAGCGCGCTACTACCGCAAGCAGATCCCGCTTTTCAGGCTGCTTGAGAAGATGAAGCTGTGGCCCTCGCGGCGCGGCATCCTGCACGGCATCCGCGAGATCACCCTGCGCGGCGAGTACGCCATCATCGTGACCCACTGCGGCAAACACATGGTGGTGCGCGATTCCAAGACGAGCCGCGCCGCGCGATGGCTGCGCAACAAGTGGTACGCCGAGGCGTGTCCCAAGTGCCGCATCCCGGAGTGGAAGCTCCAGAAGTACGCCTCCACGCACTTCAATCGGGGCTACGGCTCTCACCTGAGGGACTGAACGACGAAGGGGGCTCAGCGAGCGGTGCGTCGCAGGCGCGCCCGTCGATAGGCTCCGGCTACAGCAGCCGCCAGCTCTCCGGCCGCAGCCGCATCGATTCCGGAGCAGTGAGCACCCTGTCCAGCGTGGCCAGCATGGCCGCCTTTTCCTGCGGCAGGCGCCCTCCCACGGGCAGATAGTTGGACGCGTGGTTGCTTCGGAAGAGGCAGTCGGTGACCTCAGTGGCCGCGACGATCTCGCGCAGTTCGCGGAGCATGCCGAGCGAGTCCGGCAGCACCACCTCGCCGCGCGCCACCTTGCGCTCCATGGCGGTGCCCGGCGTGAGCATGAGCGTGAGGATGCCGATGTACCGCGGGTCGATGGCCGAGAGAGCCACGCCCGTGGCTCGCGCGTGCACGAGCGAGCGCTCTGCGCCGGCGAGGCCGAGGATGGCCGTGACGGACAGGGCGATGCCGGCCGTCGAGGCCCGCACGCAGCCCTCGATCTGTTCGCTCACCGTCATGCCCTTGTGGATGTGGGCCAGGGTCTGGTCGTCGCCCGACTCGAGGCCCAGGTAGATGAGCTCGAGGCCGTTCGCGCGGAGTGTCACCAGGTCCTCGGACGCTCTTCGCCAGCAGGTTGCGGGCGTTGGCGTAGGTGCTCACGCGCTCCAGGTTCGGCAGAGCCCGGTGCAGCAGATCCAGGATGTCGTGCAGTTTGTGCGGGCTCAGTGCCATGGCGTCGCCGTCGGCCAGAAAGACCCGGTCCACACGGTTGCGCACCGTGGAGGGGAGACCCAGGACGTCGTCGACCACCTCGTCGAACGGTCGCACGGCGAACGGCTTCTCCAGATAGGTGCCGCAGAAGTCGCAGGTGTTGTTGGAGCAGCCGTACGTGACCTGCACGATAAGACTGCTGGCCTCGCTGGGGGGGCGGATGACGGCGCCGTGGTACCTCACGTTCCCGATGCTACCAGAGCGGTCGCTCTTGTGCGGTGCCGCACATTTACGCTCACACGCGCGACTGGTAGACTGCAGCCGTCGCGGAAGGGGGTGGCGACGGCGCGCGTCTCGACACGGCCTGGGCGTGCACCGGGCGTGCGAAGCGCCCCTCGCCTCTCCGGTCCCACAACGGCCGTCACAGAAGGAGCCCCACGCATGGCCACCATCTACGAAGAAGCAGCCCAGACCATCGTCGACGCCGACCGCGCCGCCGCCGAGGAGGTCGCGAAGCGCGCCCTCGGGCAGGGCCTCGCGCCCGCCGACATCATGCAGAACGGCTTCGTCAAGGGTATCCAGGAGGTCGGCGAGCTCTTCGAGAGCGGCGAGGTCTTCCTCCCCGAGCTGATGATGAGCGCCGACGCCATGGCCGGGGCCACCGAGGTCACCAACGCCGCCCTGGAGGGCGAGGCCGCCGCGGCCAAGGGCGTGATCGTGATCGGCACCGTGCAGGGCGACGTGCACGACATCGGCAAGGCCATCGTCATCGCCTACCTGAAGGCCAACGGCTACGAGGTCCACGACCTCGGCCGCGACGTGCCCGCCGACGCCTTCCTCACCAAGGCCGCCGAGGTCGGCGCGAACGTGATCGGCATGAGCGCCCTGCTCACCACCACGATGGAGGAGCAGAAGAAGGTCATCAAGCGCGTGCGCGAGGAGGGCCTCGCCTACAAGTGCGTCGTCGGCGGCGCCCCCGCGACGCAGCGCTGGGCCGACCAGATCGGCGCCGACGCCTACGCCGAGGACGCCTCCGACGGCGTCAAGAAGATCGACGAGCTGCTCGGCGTCTGAGCGTCCCGGGAAGCCCCTGAGGGGCCGCAGAAGCGCGCGACGAAGGGCGGGCCGGGAGGGCCGCCCTTCGTCGCGTACGCCATTCGTGCTGTGTACCATCGGCGCGTGAACGAGTGGGACGACCGGTTCGACTACTACCGTGACAGCCCGACCCATGCGCTCGGCGCCGACCTCGACCAAGTCGTGGCCTGGTGCGAGTCGGGACCCGGTGTGGCAGCGCTGGACGTGGCCTGCGGCGGCGCCCTCCTTGGACATGCGGCCGATGCGCGCCGGCGTGCTCCCTGACGGGCACTCCTGAGGATTGAGGCGAAAGTAGCCGACCGGCCGGCGCGCCGCGGCAAAGCGGCGCTAATCACGTTGACGCCGGAGACTGTCACCAGGCGGTGGGATCTCAGGTGAGTCCAGGGCTGCGCGGGCGCTGTCCCTCTCGAGAATACCGAGCTGGCCAGCGAGGAAGTCGAGCACGCGCAGACAGGCGTCTACCGTCTCGCGCTTGTCGCCGGGCAGCTCGAGGCCCGTGAGCCAGCAGCGCCCGTCCGCGCCGAACGGATCGCTCACTGGCGGGGCGCCCTTCAGGTTGTGGCAAAGGGTGGCGGAGATCTCGTTCTTGAGGCACGTGCGCTGGCGGCGTAGGTTACGGGTCTTCTCGCCCGGCAGCAGGGCGCCTTGCAGCATGCCGGCCGCCAGCAGCTTCGCCAAGGCGCGCATCGAGGCGGTCGGTCTTCGCGTTGGCGACGGCGAAAGCGTGCGGCTCGCGCGCACCGGCCACTGCCACTCGTCTGACGTGAGGCGCGAGAATGCGCGCGATGGCGAGGGCGTTGCCGTTGGTCTCCTGGAAATCGTTTCACAATGACGCTCGCAGTCGCCGGAAGCAGATCAGGCAGCAAGCCAGTTCGAGGAAGGCCTCGTGTACGTCGGCGCGCCGCTCCTAGCGCACGAGCAGGCGGCGGAAGCCGTGCAGCCAGGCGATGGTGCGCTCGACGACCCAGCGCTGGGCACCGAGACCGGAGCCGCGAGAGGTGCCGCGCCGCGCGATTTGCGGGGTGATGCCGCGCGCTCGCAGCCTGCGGCGGTAGGCTTCGTGGTCGTAGCCGCGGTCGGCGAGCAGACGCCGGGGGCGCAGCGCAGCCGGGGCCGCACCCCTACCGCCGCCGGTGATGGCGGGCCGGCCCAGACACTGAGTCGAGCCCGGTGCTTTCTCTTATGGGTGAGGTTGGGGGCGATGCGCTGGCAATCGGCCTTCAGAGGTCCGGGCATTGGCGGGCGCGACCCTGTACGCAGTGCGCGACGCGAGGGTAGCCCAGGTGAGAAGCTGTCGAGCTTGCAACTTGGTGCACGCGCTCTGTAAGCATCCTCGTCTCACCCTCGGCCAAGATCCCGATCTCCGCCTGCTCGGCCGCCTCGCGGCTCTTCGGGATGTGGAGACTGCCTCCCGGGGTGAATGTCCATCTCTCGGCCACAGATCCCACGCCCTTGACGCTCACAACTCCATGCGATTGGTGCACAGCAGCCGTCAACTCGTGGAAGCATCGGTAGTCTGGGGCCAAGGGCGCGCAGGCACCTGGTGAACGTGGCCAGGACGATGATGAGAGACGGGGCCGACAATGGCTGCGCCGGCAGCGGAGCGACCCCTTGCGTCTCGCCGAGAGCTCTGTATGATGCCGGCATAACCGAACGGTTGGTTACGCGCCGGCGTGGTCGGCAGGCCCCAGACCGCCCGCGCAGACAGCACAGGAGGATGTATGCGAGTAGCTATTCTCGGAGCCGGCGCGCAGGGGTTCGTACTCACGTGGTACTTCGCTGCCTGCGCCGATGTGGACAGCATCGTCGTCGGCGACAACGAGCCGGAGCGGGCGCGGCAGGTCGTCGATCGCTGGGGTGCAGGCAAGTCAGAGGCCGTCATCGTCGACGCCACCGACATCGACGCCGTGGCACGCTTCGCTGCCGGCGCCGACATCCTTATCAACGCCGTGCTGCCGGAATGGGACGTTTCCTGCATGCAGGCGGCGCTGCAGGCCGGCGCACACTACATCGACATGGCCACGCGCAGGCCGGGCGGCACCGTCGACGACGGCTACATGGACCAGATGGACCTCGACGAGGCCTTCCGCTCGGCTGGTCTCACGGCTCTCATCACCACCGGCATGACACCCGGCGTCACCAACACTCTGGCGGCTATCGGCTACGAGGAAATGGACCGTTGCGAGGCTGTGCACGTGCGCGCCACCTCCAACTTCCAGTCGGAGAAGCCCATACAGGTCTGGTCGCAGGAGACATGGTACATCGACTGCCAGACACCATGTCTCTACTTCTCAGAGGGCACCTTCCACCGCGCCGCGCCCTTCGGCGGACGCGAGTACTTCGACTTCCCGAGGCCGTACGGTCGCCGGCCCGTCACCTTCCACGAACACGAGGAAGCCACCACGCTGCCACGCTGGTTGCCCAGATTGGGCGAGAAGGGGCTGCAGTGCGTCGACTTCAAGATGGGTGCGAGCGACGCCGGCCTGGATGCGCTGAAGGCCGTCGTCGATAGCGGCATGGCCAGCCCGGAGCCGCGACAGGTGAAGGGTGTCACCGTGAGGCCCCTCGACGTGCTGGTCAGTAACCTGCCGCCCAGCCCGTCTCCCGACGAAGTGGCGGAGATGGCTCGGGCCGGCAAGATCGTGGACGAGGGTGTGTACGTCATCGACCTGCACGCAGAGCTCGACGACCCGCCCACCGAGTCGTTCTACGTCTACCCGCCGAGTATCCAGGAGCTCACCGAGATGTGCCCGGGCGCCAATCGCGTCAGCTATGGCACCTCGGTGCCCTGCGCCGCCTACGCCCGGTTCATCCTGGACGGCGTCATCGATACCCGTGGCGTCGTGCCGCCCGAAGGCCTGCCGCGCGAGGTGCGTCTGGCCTACGTGAAGGAGCTCGAGCACCGGGGTCTGCGCTTTGAGCGGCGCTCGCTCCGGTCGGTCTACTGAGACCGCTCCGAGGAGCGGTCGGCCCTCTGACCGACGCAACGATTCCGACTGTGTAGCCGAAAGAAAGGAAGAACATGGCCGTTGATGCCAAAGCGCTTGCGAGCATCGGGGACAACGCCAATCTCATCGGCGGGAAGTGGGTGTCTGCCATCTCAGGCGAGACGTTCGATGTGCTCAGCCCGGCCACGGGCGAGGTGCTCGCTTCCGTTCCGAAGTGCGGCAAGGCCGATGTGGACGCTGCTGTCGACGCTGCCGCCAAGGCGTGGACCGTCTTCAAGGACGTGCCTCTCTACGTGAGAGCAGACGCGCTGCGTCGGATGGCGGAGCTGATCCGCGAGCGGACAGAGGAGATCGCGCTCGTACTGAGCATGGAGCAGGGCAAGCCGTACGAGACCGAAGCCTTCCCTGAGGTCGAGGAGACGGCCTTCAACTTCCAGATCTTCGCCGAAGGGGCGGCCTCTTGGGAGGGACCGACCATCCCCTTCCGCGACCCGAACATCCGGGCTCACGCGATCTACTCACCCTACGGCGTCGTGGCGATCATCTCGCCATGGAACTTCCCGGTCATGATCCCTGCCGAGTACATCGCTCCGGCATTGCTGACCGGCAACACGGTCATCAGCAAGCCGGCATCCACAACGCCCCTGTCCATGATCCTCACGGCCCAGTGCATTCAGCAGGCGCTTGACGAGTTCGGGTTTCCGGGTGGGGTGTTCAGCCTGCTGACCGGTCCAGGCGGTGTTGTGGGCGAGCAGCTGGTGACCCATCCTCAGGTGGACCTCATCGGTCTCACCGGGGAGACCATCACCGGTGAAGAGATCTGCTCCAAGGCGGGGATCAAGAAGACCTTGATGGAGCTTGGCGGCAACGGGCCCCAGATCGTCTGCGATGACGCCGACCTCAGGGAGGCGGCGAAGGCCGCTGCGCTCGGCTGCTTCTACAACGCCGGTCAGGTCTGCTGCGCAACGGAGCGGATCCTTGTGCAGGAGAGTGTCCATGACGAGTTCGTCAAGCTGATGCTTGAAGAATTGGCGAACTGGAAGCTCGGCGATCCTCTCGACGCGGCAACGACCGTGGGGCCGATGAACAACGCGGCGACGGTCGCGAAGGTCGAGGAGCACCTCGCGGATGCGGTGAGCAAGGGAGCGACCGTTCTGGCGGGCGGCGGACTGGAAGATGGCCGTCCGACCAGGCTGTATTTCCAGCCGACAGTCGTGGACGGCGTCGGCCGCAATACCCTGCTCAACATGGAGGAGACGTTCGGCCCGGTCGCACCCATCTTCACGTTCAAGACAGACGCTGAAGCAGTCGAGATCGCGCACGAGAGCGGCTACGGTCTGGTCATGGCCGTGTTCACCTCCTCGCTCAAGAGGTCCCATTACTACGTTGACCAGCTGCGCACGGGCAACATCGTCGTGAACCAATCGACCGACTATTGGGAAGCACACCTGCCGTTCGGCGGCGGAGGCGGCACCAAGAGCGGGCACGGCCGGTTGGGTATGCGCTTCGCTCTGGAAGACCTGACGTATCTCAAGATGGTGACCGTCGACATCGCCAAGTGCCACTGAGGCCGGACCACCGAGTATGGAGCAAGGAGACGGGGGACTCATGAAACGCATGAAGACGACTCGCCGGATGCTGCCGATACTGGCCGTACTACTCCTGATAGCGGTTGGAGGTAGCGGCGCTGTACTTGCTGCATGCGGGGGGGACGAAACGACGAGCGACGACGCAACAGGCGGCGCTCCAATCAAGATCGGCGCACCCCTGCCGATCACGGGCTCGTACGCACTCGACGGCCAGCACATGCAGACCGGGATGCAGATGGCGATCGACGATCTCAATGCTCAGGGCGGTGTCCTGGGCCGCCAGCTCGAACTCGTCACGTTCGACATCGGGGAGTTGCTCGCCGAAGACATCAACGCCTCCGCGGAGTACCTTCTCGGGAAGGAGAAGGTCGACCTGGTCGTGGAGGGTTACGCGGACTACGGCACGGACTTCCTGGCCTACGGCGCCAGGAGCGACGTACCGTTCATCAACGGCACGGCCTCTTCCAAGGCGGCCGAGCTGGCTGCAGAGGATCCGGAGGCCTACTGGAACATGTTCGACGTGTTCCCGGTCGAGGCGGACTGGGGAAGACGAGCATGGGACGGCGTGGCCAAGTTCGAGAGTGACTACCAGATCCCGGCCAAGCGCATCGCGATCATCCATGGAGATCTCGAGTGGGATCTCAAGTACACCGCGTCGATCGCCGAGGCGGCTGAGGCTGCAGGCTGGACCGTTGTCCTCAACGAGACCGTTCCCTATGGCACGACAGACTGGGGACCGGTCCTGACGAAGCTCCGGGCAGCCGAACCGACCGCGGTCTCGTGTTCGATCCTGTCGGTCAAGGACATCTCGGCCTTCGTCAACCAATTCATGGAGGATCCGCCCCCCGCGACGTTGGACATCTCGTCGATGATTGTTCTGAAGGACGTACAGGACGCGTGCGGCGACAACCTCATTGGGGTCATGGGCTACGTGACCAGCTACTTGCCTCCGAGCGAAACGAACGACGACTTCAAGACCAGGTACAAGGAGAAGTTCGGCTACGATCTGCCTCTCACCACTCCGCCGTCGACCTACGATTCGGTCATGATCTGGGCGCAGGCGGTTGAGGCGGTCGGTGACGTGAGCGACCACAAGGCGATTGCCGACAAGATCAGGGCCACTCCTTACCAGGGGCTCGGGGGTCTTTACGACTTCAACAACCCCGGACAGACCGTGCTCTACGGTCCCGACTTCCCAATCGGGTACGCGCAATACGCTGGGAACAACGAACTGCTCTTCTTCGGCGTTGATGAGTTCTTCCTGCCGCCCTGGATCCAGCCTCCATGGCCCAAGGCCGAGTGATCGCCAGGTTCTCGAGGCCACGGTCGAGCGGGTCCGATCCCCGCTCGACCAGCCCATCGAAAGGGCCCATGGGGGCGGTGACGCTGTGTCCCTGAGTCTGCAGAACGTCACTCAGCGGTTCGGCGCACTGGCCGCGGTGGACGACGTCAGCTTCGACGTGGAGAAGGGTGAAGCGCTGGGCATCGCCGGCCCCAACGGGGCCGGCAAGACGACGCTCTTCAACACGATCTGCGGCTTTCATCGCCCCGAGGGCAAGATACTTCTGGACGGGATCCGACTCGACAGTCTCCAACCGCACCGCGTCTGCCGGCTGGGCGTGGCCAGGACGTTCCAGATCCCTGCACCGTTCGATTCGATGACTGTGCGGCAGAACGTTGAGGTCGGCGCCGTCTTCGGTGGTGGCAGCCATCGGAGAGAGGCCATGCACGCGCGAGTCGACGAGGCGCTGGACCGAGTGCACATGCTGGAGAAGGCTGAGTCGCCTGTCCGCACGCTCAAGCTCTACGACAAGAAGCTGGCGTTGCTGGCGGCAGCTCTCGCTACGGGTCCCAGCGTCCTTCTGCTTGACGAAGTGGCTGCTGGATTGAGCGCTGTGGAAATGAAGGAGTTGTTCGAGCTCATACAGCATCTCAACCGCGAGGCTGGCCTGACCCTGCTGGTCATCGAGCACATCATGAGCATCCTTACCGGGCTGTGCGATCGGATCCTCGTGATGAACGATGGAAAGGTGCTCGCCATCGGTGAGGCGGACGCGGTCATGGCCGATCCGGACGTGAAGGAGGCTCTGCTGGGATGAGCATGCTCGAAGTCGAGAGCCTCAACGTCAGCTACGGTGATATCCAGGTCATTCGCGACATCAACCTCACGGCAGAAGAGGGCCAACTGACGGCCATCTTCGGACCGAACGGGCACGGCAAGACCACGCTGCTGAAGACCATCTGCGGTCTGGTGACCCCGACGTCAGGCACCGTGCGCGTCGACGGCGAGGAGTTCCAGGGTCGCCCGTCGGACCAGCATGTTGATCGAGGCATTGTCCTTGTTGCCGAGGAACGCCACCTCTTTTCGGAGATGACCGTGATGGAGAATCTCCAGCTTGGTGCGTTCTCGCGTGCCGCTCGCGCCGCCGAGGATGCCAATCTCACCCGCGTGTTCGACATGTTCCCAAAACTGGCCGATCTGCGTCGGCGGGAGGCCGCGACACTCAGCGGCGGAGAAGCGCGGATGCTCGCCATCGGAAGAGGGCTCATGTCGTGCCCGCGACTGTTCGCGGTCGACGAGCCGTCATTCGGGCTCGTTCCGAAGTTGCGCCACGTGGTCTTCGACTCCCTGCGCCAGTTGGCAGATGGCGGCTTGACCGTGCTCGTCGTCGAGCAGTCGACGGCGCGGATCTCGGAACTCGCGGACCAGGTGTATCTGATCGAAGACGGGGCAGTCGTGTTTGGTGGCGATACAGCAGCGGCGCTGCAGAACGAAGAATTCAAGCGCGTCTACCTCGGCCAGGGGCCGGGAGGTGAGGAGTGAGCTGGCGATCCCTTGGTGACGTGTTGATCAGCGGTCTGACCATCGGCAGCGTGTACTACCTGATGGCTCTCGGATTCACGCTCGTATACGGCGTTGGCCGCGTGCTCAATCTGGCCTACGGGTCCTTCTTCGTGTGGGGAGCCTACGTGTGCTGGGTGTTCACGGTCGGCGTCGCCACCTTGCCCATAGTCGTGGGCGGCCTTATTGCAGTCCCCCTGCTCTTCTTGCTTGGCGTGGCCGTTGACCGGGGTGTGGTGAATCCGCTGCGGAAACGGCCGGAGTTCGACTTCAGCGTCCTCCTGGCGACCCTGGGCCTTGCCATGGTTCTGGACAATCTGGCGCTCGTCATCTTCGGACCGCGGCCAAAGGCGCTGCCTGATTTCGGCAGCTGGAGCCTGGAGGTCGGAGGCTTCGTGCTCAGCGCGCAAGCACTCATCATCATTGCGTTCGCCGGCGCCTTTGCCTTCGCACTGACGCTGTTTCTGCAGCGCACCAAGACGGGCATGAGCATCCGCGCGGTCGCCCAGGATCCGACAGGGGCGCGCATGGTCGGCATTCGGCTCAACCACGTGTACGCCCTGACGTTCGGTCTGTCGGTCGCCTTGGCCGCTGCCGGAGGGATTCTCCTGGCGCAGCGGTTCTTCATCACGCCACTGGGCGGCTGGACCATTCTCATCAAGGCTCTCATCATTGCTGTAGCTGGAGGCATGGGGAGCCTGAAGGGGACCCTGGTGGCCGCCTTCGCTCTGGGCATGCTCGAAGCGTTCGTGGGCTGGCAGGCGGGGCTTCTGTGGGTGATGCCCTTCTGGTTCGGAGTCCTTCTCGCGATCCTGCTCACAAGGCCTCACGGACTGTTCGGGGCAGCGGGGAGGCGGGTGTGATACGCAGGCGCGCATACGTGCTCGCTGGTTGCATCGTTGCCATTCTGGCCGTGCTGCCGCTGATAGTGGGCAACGACTCGTACATGATGAGACTCCTTCTGATCAGCATGTTGTGGGGCGGACTGGCCCTGTCGTGGGATCTGCAGCTCGGGTATGCAGGGATCTTCAACTTGGGCCAGATCGGCTTCTTCGTGTGTGGTGCGTACGCGTCTGCGATGCTGACCATGTACGTCGATATCTCCCCGTGGCTCGGCTTGGTTGTAGGGGCGGCGGTCGGCGGTCTCATCGCAGCTGCCATCGGCGTGGCGTGCCTTCGCCTGACGGGTATCTACATCGCTCTGCTCACGCTGGCTTTCTTTGAGGTGCTTGGCCCCCTGCTCACCCTGGGGAAGCCGTGGGGGACCGGGGGGAAGGCTGGGCTCCTGCCCATACCGCCTTTGAGTTGGGGCGGTCAGCCATTCTCGGTCTATGACCCGCTGCCGTGGTACTACTGTGCCCTTGGACTCCTCGTGGTCTGCATGGTCGTGGTGGTATGGGTCGTCAGGTCGCGACTGGGCCGTGGATTCATCGCCCTGCGCGACTCCGAGTCGCTGGCACAAGCCCTGGGAGTCGACCGCTTTCGCTCCTCGCTGGCGGTAGTAGGCATATCCGGCGCGCTGGCGGGGATGATGGGAGCTTTCTACGCCAGCTACCAGGGAGTCCTCTCGCCACGCCTGCTCGGACTCGACCTGTTCCTCTTCCTGATCATTGCGATCCTCGCAGGCGGCGTGGGCAAGTTCCCAGGGGCAGTTCTGGGAGCGATAGCGGTGACGTTCGTCACGGACAGTCTGCGCCCCACCGGGACCTACCGTCTCTTGATCCTCGGGGGGCTCGTCGTCGTTCTGGTGCTGTTCCTTCCTGCCGGTGCGATGGGCGGTCTGGATTCGGTGATCCTGCGCATCAAGCGCTGGCGAAGAGGAGGCGTACAACCCCCGGTCGTGGATGTCGATCCGAAGGAGCCATGATGGCGCGGAGCGTACTGAGGCACGTGCGGCCCGCGCATCTGGGTGTCATCTCATCCGCTCACGGCGACCGGTCGATACCGCGATGAGTCCGGAGCGTTTCACTCCCCGGCGTGAGCCTTGAACTGCCAGGGTCGGCGGGGAGTCTCGCCATGGAGCAAATGTAGCCTTGGGGTGTGACGAGCGATGCTCACCGTCACCCTTGGTCTGACGGCGGCGTTCTGCTACGCCCTCGTCGACCTTCTGATGGTGCGAGTCGTGCGCACGGTGCCCGTGGCATTGGCGTTGGTGTGGCTGGTCGGTGTCGGCGCGCTCATCAGTGTGCCGCTGGCGCTCTTCGTGGACGGGGTCCCGAGTGGCAGCGCGGAGTGGCGCGGGGTCGGCATCGCGGCCATCGGCGGAGTCACGTACATGGCCGCGTTGGGGGCGATGTTCCGCGGGCTGGCGGTAGGCCAGCTGTCCATCATGTCGCCGATCACCGCGCTTGAAGGCGCGTTCGCGGCGCTGGTGGCCATCGTGCTCGGCGAGCAGCTCGGCGGCCTGGCGGCCGTGGGTCTGCCGCTCGCCGTGATCGGCGCCGTTCTGGCGTCGATTGTGCGAGTGTCGGCCGAGCCGGCCGTCGCGATGACGTCTGCGGTCGAGGTCGCCCAAGCCGAAGGCGGCTCCTGCGGCGCGAACGCCGGCACCCGGGACGAGAAGGGCGGCCGTGCACCCGGTGCCTGGGAGGCCGCCCGCGGCGCCGGCTGGGCGTTACTGGCGGCCACGGCGGGCGGAACCACCATTCTCATCTACGGGTGGGCCGCCGACCTGCCGCCGTTCTCGGCTGTGGCCATGTCCCGCCTGGTGAGCTTCCTCATTGTGCTTGCCTACGCGGCCACGCATCAGGGCCTGGCTCTGCCGCGGGTGTGGCGCCCGCGGGTCGTTTTCGCAGGCTGTGTCGAACTGGCAGCGTTCGTGGCGCTGGCGGCCTCCACCGCACGTGGCCCCGTGTCGGTGGCCGCGGTGACGACCGCTCAGTTCGCCACGTTTGGCGTCATTCTGGGAGTTCTGATACTGCACGAACGCCCGCTCCTACAGCAGCGTGTGGGCATCCTCGCCACCCTGGTGGCCGTGACGCTGCTCGCCCTCTCGGAGGTATAGGCCGCCCGGGAGAGGCCCCGGGGCGGCAGACAAGTCAACCACTGGAGAACTCTCTATGTGCGCCGCAATCGACAAGAACCGGACAGCAGTGCTGGATTCCGAAGCGGGAGCGGTCCGGCACGCGCCGTTCGAGGATCCATCCCTCACCCTGCCTGAGCCTGCCAACGAGATCGTGCAGGCGGCGCGCCGCCTGCTGCTGCTCGGCGGTTGGGAGGCCCTGCGCGTCGACGCCATCGTTCGCGAGGCTGGCAGGAACAAGGCCTCGGTGAAGTACTACTTTGGCAATAAGCAGGGCCTCATCACCGCCCTCATCGACTCGCTTGACCACGAGCAGTGCCTCGCCTTGGCCGAGCGCACCGCCGCAGCCGACGGGGAAGAGCGCCTCAGCCGCTACATCATCGGACAGACCGAGCTTGCCAGCGACGCCGAAGCGTTTCTCCTGTTCTTCGATGTCCTGCCGCACGTGATTCGCGACGAAGAGCTGCGCAGGCGAGTAGCGCCACTCTATGAGTGGTACCGGCATATGAACATGGTGTGGCTGGGCCTCACCGACAGGGTCACCGACGAGAACCGGGACCGCCTCAGGGCGTTCGTCGCACTGATGGTCGCGGTGGTGGACGGGCTGGCCATCCAGGCGTCGCTGCAGCCGGAGGATTTCGACGTGGCCGCCTCTTTTGACATCCTTGAGATCTTCCTCAAACGCTGCCTTGACGAGGTGGTCACGGGAACTGCTGATGGCGCCGCAAGTTGACGTGACGCCTGAAGACGGTCTACTCGCGGGCCATGGTCCTGGATTGAGAAGGAGGAGGTCAGTCATGCCCAGAAGCGCTACCGCACCGAGGAGCTCTTCGCCAAGCTGGGCGAGGCCGAGCGGTCGGGATTGTCGCCTCATGCGGTCGCGCCCGCCGACACGGACGGGGCGACGAAGAGGATGGCCACCGTGCATCTCAATGAATCCCCTCTGTGGGTCTAGCGCCCCGCGCATGAGCAGACGCGGCCAGTCCCAGCCCAAGCTGATCGACCGCCGCGTGCTGGAGGAGTGGGCTGCCGCCGGCAGCACGGACCTCCACCAGCGCGCGCAGGAGGAGGCGCGTCGCATCCTCGCGACGCACGCCCCGGAACCGCTGCCGGACGCCGTGGCGCGCGAGATTCGCGGCATCGTCGACGCGGCCGACCACGAGGCGGCGTCGACGATGAACAGGCGGCGCCAGAGGGCACCGAGGAGCCTCGCCACGCCCTGCCGTGCGCGCTGACCCAGCAAGGTAAGCCACCCAGGGAGAATCCGAAGATGGAGAACAGCTACCCGACGCGTGACGGCGACGGATCGCTCGTGCGCATGACTCGCGGCCAGCTTCACTCAGAGCTGGAGGAGGGGACGCAGGCGGCGGCAGCGCGCGCCAAGGTCCCGCCCCTGACGACGGACGAGCTGGACCACCTGCTCGACATCTGGGCGTCTCCGGCTCGCTTCTCGTCCGTCGACATCGGTGACGAGGTCGTGCTCACGTACGACGGGTCGGGCTCGAAGACGGTCGGCACGCGCACGCAGGACCTGCTCATCTACGAGCAGATGATGGGCGCCGACTCCGTGGAGCTCGCGCACGTCGACTACTCGTTCAAGGCCGTCAAGACCATCCTTCCGCACGAAGCGCAGAACATGAAGGACGCCCAGCTCGTCCTGACGGCGCCGATGATGTACGGGGCGATGCCCAACCTGGGGCTGTACTCCCAGCCGGATGGGCCCGTGCCCAACTGGTCGGAGCTCCTGCCGATGACGAAGATCGCCGAGGCGCGTGCCGCCCAGGAAGAGGCGATCGAGCACGCCGTCAAAGACATGGTCGCGGTCGCCGACGCTATGTGGGAGGCGGGCGCCGACGGGATCGACTTCGACACCGCCGGCGCCGCCGGCGACGGCGACCTCCTGGCGACGCTTCGCGCGGTCGAGAAGATTCGCGCAAAGCATCCCGACATGGGCATCGAGGTCGGCATGGCCGGCGAGTTCGTCCTCGGCGTGCACGGTCAGCTCGAGTACGACGGCGTGCGCCTGGCCGGGCTCTGGCCTCGCGCCCAGATGGAGCTCGTGCGCCGGGCGGGCGCGACGATCTTCGGCCCCGCGGTCAACGTGAACACGCGCAAGTCGGGCGCCTGGAACATCGCCCGGGCGCTCACCCTGGTCAAGCCGTGCATGGATGTCGCCGAGATCCCCGTGCACATGAACGTCGGCATGGGCGTCGGCGGCGTCCCGATGAGTAGCTACCTGCCGCTGGACGCCGTGTCCCGAGCATCCCGTGCCTGCGTCGACATCCTGCGGCTGGACGGTCTGTAGGTCGGCACGGGTGATCCTCTGGGCATGCCTTGTGCCCACGCGATCGCCTCGGGGATGTGCGGCATGCGCGCTGCTGGAGATCTGGTGGCGCGCATGCAGATCACTCGGGGGATGCGGATACATGAGGCCAAGGCCTACGTGGCCGAGCGGCTGGGGGTCGGTCCGTCCGACCTCTCCGACCCGCTCGCGATGGCGGACGTGCGTAGGCACCATCAGCTGGGACGCATCACGACGTTCGAGATGAGCTACGCGAGCGAAAGTAGCGCGATGGAGTCGAAGTTCCGGATTGCCGAGCTGCTCGACCTCCCGATCAACTGCGTGCAGCGCTTCAGGCGGCACGCCGGGCTCGCGTGAGCCCGGACGACCGGGGACCGGGAACGATCTGCTGAAAGGGATCGGCGTGCATACAGGCGCCGCGCGACCGCGGCTACTGAGAGCGGGATGTGGTATAGGCAGGAGGTGGAGACTCGAGAAGATCAACGAGCTGCTCGGCGTCTGAGCGGCCCGGCAGGCCCGTAAGGGGCCGGCCGCCCGCCCGGCCTGTCAGATGCAGAGCGGCGCTCCTGCGGCGCTCCGCTCAAGACCCCCACTCGCGCCGCTCGGCCGGGCTGCGCCGCCCTTGACGCGCTGCGTCAGATATTGAGGCGGACGCCGTCGAAGTACGACAGGCTACGGCCGGCGCGCTCGATGTTGGGAAAGCCCTCGCGGACCATGATGAGCCTCTCCAGGCCGAAGCCCAGGCCCACCCACGGGTCCATGACGCCCCAGTTGCCGTCCAGTGGGTGCGGGCCCATGCCGGCCGAGCACACCTCGATGCCGCCGACCTCGACGTCGATCATCTGGCCGTACACCTCGGACTCGGTCCTGACCAGGTCGTACGTCTTCACGCCGGCGGCGTCCATGACCACGGCCGCGAGCTCCGTCATCCGCTCGCGGCATCTCTCCTCCGGCGTGCCGAGTTCGACCAGGTTCAGCATGGTGAACTCGTTGAGGTGGCTGGACCCCTTGCTGTCACGGCGAAAGCACGGCCCGATCTCGTAGATGCCGAACGGACGGCCCCACATACGACCCAGGCGCCTCAGCATGGTGTACAGGTTGGGCGCCAGCATGGGTCGCAGGCAGCGGCCGTCCTCGAGCCAGAAGACCTGCTCGCGCAGGGGGTGACCGTGCTCGATGCCCATTCTCGTCAGCGATTCGGCGGCGATGATGAGCGGCGTGACCATGGGCACGAACCCGGCGGCGCCGAGTGCTTCGCGCAGCGCCGCCTCCAGCTCGAGCAAGCGAGGCGCCACTGCGCCCCCCTTCAGGTCTTTCAGGTGGCGCCGCCCGGCGCGCACGAGCTTGTCCTCGGCGGCGCGGAACGCGGTGTCGCGCTCCCCGGCGTCCGCGAAGGTGGCGTCGGCCAGCTGACTTGCACCGCCGAGCTCGCGCAGGCGCTGCACCTGGGTCGCCGAGAGGCGCACGCCTCCCGAGTCTGTCTGTTCACTCACTCCTCACCTCCAGGGAGTGGGGCTCTCGTCAGATAGTCGCTCAGCCCGGCCACGAGCGCCCGCGCGAGCGACTCGACGCGGGCGGGGTCCGTCGCCGTCCGCGCCTCTTCCGGGTTGCTCAGGAAGAGCGGCTCGACGAGCACGGCGATGCCGCGCGTTTCACGCAGGAGCCCGTAGTTGCGCCCGAACACGCCCAGGCCGGGGAAGCCTACCGTCTCGAGGCGGGCGCCCAGGTACGTGGCGAGGCGCCGGCCGTGTTCGGAGTAGTAGTGGCTGCGCTGGAAGTAGTAGCAGGCCGCGCCGCGGGCTGCGGGGGAGCGGTCGGCATTGGCGTGCAACGAGAAGAACCAGTGCACACGCGCGGCATTGGCCAGCTCGGGGCGCGCGTACAGCGGCACGGTCTCGTCGCCTTCGCGCGTCAGCCACACGCGGCACCCTTCGGCGCGGAGCAGCTCGGCGAACCGCACGGCGAGAGCCAGCGTGAACTCCTTCTCGGTACGACCCGTCGGAGAGACGGCTCCGGGGTCGGCGCCTCCGTGCCCCGGGTCGATGGCGATCACCTGGCCGGTGAGGCTCCGGGCGCCGACGTAGCCGCGGTCCCGCTCGGGGATCTTCTTGCCCTCGCGGCCCGACTCGGCTTTGCGCAGCGCCTCGAGCTTGCGGATCGTGCTCTCGCCGACGATGCCGTCGGGGATGAGCCCGGCGTTGTGCTGGAAGTCGAGTACGGCGCGCTCCACCTGGTCGTCGTGCACGCCGCGCTCGGCGCCGGCGTTGAAGCCCAGGAGGTTGAGCTTGACCTGCAGGGCCAGCACATCGTCGCCGCGAAAGGGCGGCTCCTTGAGGTAGAGCAGGCGGTCGCCGAGCGCGTAGCCGGCCTCCACGAGCTCGCGCCAGGTGGTGGCACCCACGACGCCGTCGGCCAGCAGCCCTCGCTGCTGCTGGAAGGTGCGAACGGCCAGCTCGGTGCCGGGGCCGAAGAAGCCGTCCACGCCCTCGCGGCCGAGCTCGTGGCCCTGGCCGCGCAGACGCGTCTGCACGTCGAGCACTTCTTTGCCGCGGTCGCCGCGGGAGAGGTTCCGCACTGCCGACTCCTGGAGACACGCCCTCGCACCATGCCGGGCCCGCCGGACTGGAGGATGGGCACGAGTCACTGCTCACTCACGTGGATCGAAGGCCGCCTTTCGCACACGCGGCGCTCGAGAGTGTAGGGTGACGGTATACCTGCGACCGCCCCGGCGTCGACCGCGGTCGGGCGGCGAAGAGGAACGGGGGAGTCGATGGCGCGGAGCGAACCGGTCGTGGTCGGCTGGAAGAGGCGGGGGCTGCTGCTCGAGGGCGTCACACCTCACGGCCGAGTGGACCTCTCGTCTGCCCTCGACGAGGTCGGTGCGGGCGCGACCCCCATGGAGCTGCTCGCCGTGGCTCTGGGCGGCTGCACCGCCATGGACGTCGTCTCCATCCTGCAGAAGATGCGGCAGCCCCTCGAGGACCTCCAGGTCGAGGTGAGCGGCGAGAAGGCCGACGAGCACCCCAAGCGGTATCTCACGCTGGAGATCGTCTACCGTCTGAAGGGCGACCTCGACGAGCACAGGGTCAAACGCGCCATCGAGCTGTCCGAGAGCAGGTACTGTTCCGTGCAGGCCACGCTCAGGCCTGGCGTGCGCATCTCCTCGCGGTTCGTCATCGAGCGCTGAGGCCGCGGTCGCGGGGCACACTGCCGCCGTGTCCGCTTTCACACTACTGACACGGTGTTTACAGGGAAAGGTGCTCCCTGTACTATCGCGCGACAGGCTGCCTTGAGGGAGGTGCGTGGACCGCGATCACGAGCTGTCGGCCGTCCTTGCCGACGACACCCGCTACCACATCTACAGGAGCATCGCCGAGTGTCCCGGTGAGGATGTGACCGTGGCGGACATCGCCGCGCGCTTCGGACTGCATCCCAACGTGGCCCGCATGCACCTCGCCAAGCTCGAGCAGGCAGGCTTCCTGGCCACTGACTTCCGCCGCAGCGCCGGCGGGGGCCGGCCGGCGAAGCTGTACCGGCTGAGCGATGTGGTGGTGACGTTCGGGTTCCCGCCGCGCCGGTACGAGCTTCTCTCGCGTCTCGCGCTGGAGGCTCTCTCCGCCGGCGGCTCGCGCGACGAGACGCTGCGTGCCTGCCGTGAGGCCGGCAGCGAGGAGGGACGGCGGTTGCTGGCGCAGGAGGGGCGCCCGCCGGCAGATGCCGCGCGTGCCGCGGAGCTCGTGCGTCGCGTCGCTGAAGAGCAGGGTCTGCTCCCGGCGGTGCAGTGGCGCGCCGACGGCCTCGAGGTCGTCGTCAACAATTGCACGTTCAAGGAGCTGTCCGGAGCCGACCCCGACCTCGTGTGCGCCATGCACCGCGCCTTTCTCGAGGGCGTGCTCGAGATCGTCACGGCGGGGCTCGGGACGCTGCGCATAGAGTCCGGCGACTGCCGTATCAGCTGCGGCGACGCACGCTGCGAGCTTCTCTGCACGTTCTCGCCGAACGGCGAGGGCGGGGGCTCCGCAGCCGGGTGATACAGTAGCGGGACCGCACATGAGGAGGGCCCTGTGAGCGTCGACGAGGCGATCCACGATCTCCTGAACTTCTCCAGCGACATCCGCGGTGTCGCCGTACTCGGCGAGGCCGGCGACGTCGTGGCGGCGGCGCCGGCGGCTGACGCCGCCGCCCTGCAGGCCGCCTCCGCGGCGCTCTGGCAGGCGGCCCAGGCCTGCGCCTCAGGCACGTCCACAACGCCGCTCGAACACGTCGTCGTCCTGGACAAGGACGGCGTGGTCGCCATGCTCGCCGCCGACGGGCACAGCATCGTCGCGGTCACGGGGCCCAAGCCTGCGCTCGGCCTCCTGCTGTTCGACCTGCGCACCTGCCTCAGCGACGCGTACCCCGAGGAGGCCTCGTGAAGAGACTTCGCCGGCGCATCCGGCTCTTCGTCATCGCCGTCGTCGCGCTGGCGCTGGTGCTCGCCGGCGCGGCCGTCTACGTCCGGCGCAAGCACGCCGCCCACGACTCGGCACCGGTGCAGCTCGGCGCGCGCGAGGGCGCCTCGCGCGACCTCTCCTCTTCCGACCCCGGGGTGGCGGCCGTGCGGGCGGCAGCCGCCCAGGTCCGCGCAGCCTTCCGGGACCTCTGATGGACATCGCCGTCTTCGACAGGGGCCTCCTGGAGGCCACGCTGGAGCGTGCCCTGCGCCACGGCGGCGACTTCGCCGAGGTGTACGTGGAGGACCGCGACAGCATGGGCCTCCGCCTCGAGGACGGCCGCATCGAGCAGACGAGCGGCGGCCGCGAGGCGGGCGCCGCAGTGCGCCTGCTCTCCGGCGAGCACACGTACTACGCGTACAGCGACGCGCTCGACGAGGCGGGGCTGTCCGCGGCGGCCGACGCAGTGGCTGCCGCCGTTCGCGCCGGCGACGGTGGCGCTGAGGTCGTGCATCTGGGCGCGGTGCGGAGCCTTCCTGAGGCGCATCCGGTCGCGGTGCCGCCGGACGAGGTGGCCATCGCGCGCAAGGCGGAGCTCGTGCGTGCGGCCGATGAGGCGGCGCGTTCGGGCGGCGCCGAGATCGTGCAGGCCATCGTCGGGTACGGCGACACGCGGCAGAAGGTCCTCATCGCCAACTCGCTCGGCGACCTGGTCTTCGACGACCGCACACGTACGCGGTTCTCCGCGCAGGTCGTGGCGCGTCGCGGCGACGTCATCCAGACAGGCCACGAGACGGTGGGCGGCAGCGCCGGCTTCGAGCTGTTGGACGAGACGATCGCACGCGAGACGGCGGCGACCGCGGCGCAGAAGGCCGTCACCATGCTGGGTTCCCGGCCGGCCCCGGTGGGCGCCATGCCCGTGGTGCTGGCCAACGGCTTCGGCGGAACACTCTTCCACGAGGCCTGCGGTCACGGGCTCGAGGCAGACGCCATCGCCAAGGGGGCCAGCATCTACGCCGGCAAGATGGGCGAGGTGGTCGCGGCGTCGCACGTGAGCGCCTATGACGACGGCTCCATCCGCAACGGCTGGGGCTCCCAGGCGTTCGACGACGAGGGTGTGCCCACGCAGAAGACCTTGGTCATCGACGACGGTCGGCTCACCGGGTACCTGTACGACCGCCTCCGTGCCCGTGAGGCCGGTGCCGCCCCTACGGGGAACGGCCGGCGCCAGTCCTTCCGTCACGTACCCATCCCGCGTATGACCACCACGTACATCGCGCCGGGCGACCTCACTCCGGAGGACATCATCGCGGCGACGCCACGCGGCTTCTACGCCAAGAGCCTGGCCGGCGGTCAGGTGGAGCCGGCCAGCGGCGCGTTCGTGTTCGGCGTCGCCGAGGGCTACCTCATCGAGGACGGCCGCATCACGACGCCGCTGCGAGGTGCCACGCTCATCGGCAACGGCATCGACATCCTCATGAGGATCGACATGATCGCCGGCGACTTCGAGGTCAAGACCGGCATCTGCGGCAAGGACGGCCAGGGCGTCCCCGTGGGCACAGGCCAGTCCACGCTGCGCATCTCCGAGATGACGGTGGGAGGGACGGGCTGATGTTCGACGTCGTCGACGCCGCGCTCGAGCGGGCGCGGGCGCAGGGTCTGCGAGATGTGGAGGTCTATGCGGAGCGCAGCACCTCGCGCCGCATCAAGGTCTACAAGCAGGAGGTCGAGCAGCTCACCGCGGCAGAGCGCCGTGGTGTGGGGGTGCGCGTCTTTCGGGACGGTGCCGTCGGTCACGCGTACACGTCCGATGTGGGCGCCGAGTCGCTCGATCAGGTCGTGCGGCGCGCCGCCGACAACGCGGCCGTGAGCGACGCCGACGAGTTCGTGGCGCTGCCGCAGCCCACCGGCGCGCCGGCCGACGTCGCTCCGTACGACGAGCGGCTCACGGCGGCCACCGACGAGCAGCGTATAGAGCTTGCGCTCGCCGTCGAAGCCGCGGCGCTGGCCGCCGATCCTCGCATCAAGACGGTCGAAGACGCCATGTACGCCGACGGCGAGGGCGAAGTCTTCCTCGCCAGCAGTGCCGGCGTGCGCGGCAGCTTCCGCGCCAACCAGTGCTACTGCTTCGCCTACGCGCTCGCGGAGCAGGACGGCCAGGTCGAGACGGGCTACTCCTTTTCGGTCGGTCGCGCGCTCGAAGACCTGGACCCGGCCGGCTGCGGCCGCGAGGCCGCCGAGCGCGCCGTGCGGCTGCTCGGCGCCAGGCCCTGCGCCTCGTTCAAGGGCCAGGTGCTGCTCGACCCGTTCGTGGCGGCGGCCTTCTTCGGTGTGCTGAGTTCGGCGCTCACGGCCGACGCCGTGCAGAAGGGCCGTTCGCTGTTCGCCGGTCGTGAGGGCCAGAAGGTCGCCGGCGAGCTGCTGGAGCTCGTGGACGACGGTACGCTGCCCGACGGCCTCGACAGCGCGCCGTTCGACGGCGAGGGGATCCCCACGCGACGCACGCCGCTCATCGGCAAAGGCGGCGTGCTGCAGGGCTTCCTGTACGACACGTACACGGCGCGCAAGGCCGCGCGCGAGTCCACCGGCAACGGCTTGCGCGGGTCCTACGCCGGGCTTCCGGGCGTGCGCCCCACCAACCTGGTGGTGAGCGGTCCCGCCACCCCGCTGGCCGACATCGTCGCAGGCGTCGAACGCGGCGTGCTGGTCACCGACGCCGTCGGCGTACACTCGGGAGCCAACCCCATCTCGGGTGAGTTCTCGGTGGGCATCTCCGGCATGCTCATAGCAGATGGCGAGCTTTCGACTCCCGTGCGCGAGGTCACGCTGGCGAGCGACATCATCAGCATGCTCACCAACGTGAAGGCCCTGGGCGACGACGCCCGCTGGGTGCCGGGCGGAAGCATCCACACGCCCTCGGTGCTCATGGACGGCGTGGCCATCAGCGGTACCTGAGTGAGCGCGGCGCCGGCTTCGCCCGGCCGCGCCTGGACCCCGGTTCCAGACCGGCTACAGTCGGCCGGCGGGCCCCCCGGCCCGCGCCGACGCACGACCGTGGAGGGAGTCTCGTGAACAGCGACCGCAGGCTGCCTGACGAGTGGGGCACAGAAGGGGCGCCGCTCAGTGATCTCGGCGCCCGCCTGCTCGCCGCCAGTTACCTGGAGGGCGACTTCGTCCTCCGCTCGGGGCGGCGCAGCAGGTTCTACCTGGACAAGTACCTGTTCTCCACCCAGCCCGACCTGCTGCGCGACATCGCCGCCGGTCTGGCCGAGAAGCTGCCGGCTCACGGCGACTTCGACCTCCTCGCGGGGCCGGAGCTCGGCGCCGTGGCCATCGTGGCAGCCACCTCACTGGCCTGCGGCAAGCCGTTCGTCATCGTGCGCAAGGGCGCCAAGGGTTACGGCACCGACAAGGCTCTGGAGGGCAAGGCCGGGCCCGGCCAGCGAGTCATCATGATCGAGGACGTCGTCACCTCGGGCGGCGCTGCGCTCATGGCGGTGGACAAGCTGCGCGAGGCCGGTCTCACGATCGACACGCTGCTCTGCGTGGTCGACCGCGAGGAGGGCGGTCGCGAGCAGATCGAGGCCAAAGGGCTCACCTTCGACCCGCTCTTCACCGCGACCTCTCTGGGCATCAAGAAGAGCTGAGCTCAGTCGACCGTGAACGAGGCCATCGCCGCCTCGAGCGTCGGCCGGAGCTCCTCCCAGTGCGCGGCGCGCGCCTGTCCCGTCACCTCGTACTGGTACTGCCCCGAGAACAGGAAGGTAGAGACGGCGGTGACGGGCACGCCGTCCGTCGCGAACGTGTACGAGACCGTGAACCCGGGCGTGCCGTTGACCGCGGTCCGGGCGAGTGGCTCGGTGACCTCGCCCGACGGCAGCTTCGCGAGCCTGTCGGCCACCAAGGCCTCGAGCTGGGGCTTGAGCCCGCGCACCTCTGACGTCTTCACCGCGCGGGCGAGCTCGAAGACCGACACCCGCACGCCGTCGACGTAGGCCTCACCGGCCTTGGGGCCGGTCTCATCGACGAACGAGATGCCGAAATCGGCTCCGGTGTCGCCTTCCTCGTCGGCCTCACCCTGCGTCAACAGCGCGTCGTAGGCGATGCTGAACCTGTAGGAGTCGTTTCTGTAGGTGTCCGTGGACCGGCCTTCGGCCGACTCTTCGCCGGCGGGGGTGCCGCCGCCGCACGCCGTCGCGAGCGGCACCACGACGACGAGCGCCGCGAGCACGGTCGCGAGGATGCGTGACCCCCGAGGGGCGCCGGGTACTGCACGGCCGGGGCGTCTCTTGCCGCTGTGCGTCCTCGTTCTCATCCGGCCGCGTCCTCCGTCAGCACACCACACGCAGCGTGGCGAGGGTGCGGTCCTCGGGCCCATGCACCTTGAGCTGGGTCGCCGCACCCTCCTGCAGGTAGGCGACGATCTCTTCGGAGATCTCCTCTCCCGGGCCGAGGACGGGGATACCGGGCGGGTAGGGTGTGACCATCTCGGCGCTCACGTGACTCGCGCATTCCGCGAGCGGCAGCGGACGTGACGGGGCGAAGAACGCCTCGCGTGGCGAGATCACCTGGCGCGTGAAGGCGGGGGTGACGGGCGGCGTGCCCCGGCGCGCGCGCTCGCCGCTCGCCGCATCCCTGTACCGGCCGGCGTAGTCGGCGAGCGCCGCCACAAGGCGCTCGAGGTCGGCGCGCGAATCGCCGTAGGTGACGTTGAGGACCACGTTGAGCGGGTCGGCCGCCTCAACGGCGATGCGGTAGTCGTCGCGCAGGATGGTCTCGAGCTCGTAACCGCTGTGCCCCAGGTCCGCGGTGGAGACCGTGAGCCGGGTGGGGTCGAACGACGCGACCCGCCAGCGCTCTACGACGTCGTGCGCGAGGCAACGGACGCCGGGCAGCTCGTTGAGACGGGCGCGGGCCCACTCCGCGAGCTCCACCGCGCCCGCCCAGAGCTCTTCACCGCGCGTGGCCATCTGCTGGCGCGCCGCGTCTATGCTCGCGTACATGAGCGCCTGCGGGCTGGTGCTCTGCGTCATGTGCACCATGCCGTCCAGGCGCGCCAGGTTGATGCGCGGGGACCGGGCCAGCAGCACCGAGGTCTGCGTGAGGCCGCTGATGAGCTTGTGCGTGCTCACCACCGCCGCGTCGGCGCCGGCGCTCATGGCGTCGATCGGCAGGCGTGAGCAGAAGCGCAGGTGCGGGCCCCAGGCCTGGTCGGTGACGAACGGGATGCCGGCGGCGTGGGCGGCGGCGGCCACGGCGGCGAGGTCGGTGCCCAGGCCGTTGTAGGTCGGCGAGGTGACGAAGACGGCGGTAGCATCGGGGTGGGCGGCGAGCCTCGCCGCGACCTGCGCCGCGTCGACGCTCAGCGGGATGCCCCACTCCGGGTCGACGGCCGGCTCGACGTAGACGGGCTCGGCCCCGGAGAAGATGAGGCCGGCCAACATGGACTTGTGCGCGTTGCGCGGGATGATGACCGTCCGCCCGGGGCCGCACAGGGCCAGGGTGAGCGCGTGGATGCCGCTGGTGGACCCGTTCACCAGGAACCACGCGCGCTCGGAACCCCACGCTTCCGCCGCGTAGTCCTCGGCCAGGCGGATGAGATGGGTCGACTCGCGCGTGTCTTCCACGCCGCCGGCCATGGCGGTGTCGACGCCGAGACACGTCTCGCCGAGGAGCTCGCGCAGTCCGGGCGGCGCACCCTTGCCGTCCTTGTGCCCCGGCGTGTGGAACGGCGTGGCGTGACGGGCGCGGTACCGCAGCACGGCGTCGAGATAGGGGGTGTCACGCTGGTCGTGGGCGGTCATCGGCCCGACTCTATCCGAGCCCCTTTGGGCGGACAAGCCTGCGGCCGTCTGGTGATAGACTGAGGGGGATTTGCAGGGAAAAGTTCGTTCGGGGAGATGCCATAACGCTCAACCAGACAGTGAGGGTACGCTTCGCGCCGAGCCCTACCGGCACGCTCCACATCGGCTCGGCGCGCACCGCTCTCTTCAACTACCTGTTCGCCCGTCACTGCGGCGGCAGCTTCGTGCTGCGCATCGACGACACCGACATCGCCCGTTCGGAGGAGCGGCATGAGGAGGCCATCCTCGCCGACCTGCGCTGGCTCGGCCTGGACTGGGACGAGGGACCCGGGGCCGAAGGCGCGTACGGGCCGTACCGCCAGAGCGAGCGCTGGGACGGGTATCACGCCGCCGCGGAGCAGCTCGTCTTCGCCGGCGCCGCGTACCCGTGCTTCTGCTCGCAGGAGCGCCTCGAGGCGCTGAAGGCCGAGCAGCTGGCGGAGGGCCGCGCGCCGCGCTACGACCGCCGTTGCCTCGGACTGGAGCTGAGCGAGGTGGCGAGGCGCCTCTCGGCCGGCGAACCCTCCACGCTGCGGTTACGCGTCCCCGACGGCGACATCACCGTCGACGACCTCCTCCGCGGGCCCATCGTCGTCAAGGAGGGCGCCGTCGGCGACTTCATCATCATCCGCTCCGACGGCGCCGCCGGCTACAACTTCGCCACGGTGGTGGACGATCGCGACATGCGCATCACCCACGTGATCCGCGGCGACGACCACCTCACCAACACGGCGCGCCAGCTGCTGCTGTTCCGGGCACTGGGCGCGTCGGTCCCCGTGTTCGCCCACCACTCCATGGTGCTGGGCGCCGAGGGCGGCAAGCTCAGCAAGCGGCACGGCGCCACCTCGGTCGGTGACTTCCGCGAGCTCGGCTACCTGCCGCAGGCGCTGGTGAACTACCTCGCCCTGCTCAGCTGGTCGCACGGCGAGGACGAGGTGCTCGCCATGGACCGCCTCGTGGCCGACTTCCAGCTGGAGAAGTTGTCGCCTAGCGCCGTGGTCTTCGATCAGGCCAAGCTCGACTGGCTCGACCACGAGCACGTCATGGGCCTCGCGCCGGAGGTGCACGAGGCCCTGTTCGCGGAGCGCCTGCCGGCCGGCACGCCGGTCCCGGCCGCGGCGTCGCTGGCAGCCGCCTTCCAGCCGTCGCTGGTCGCCTACGGCCAGGCGCCGGATCTGGCGGCCTCCGTGCTCGACCGTCCCGTCCTCACCCCCGAGCTGGCGGCGGCGCTGCCGCCGGCCGCCGCCCAGCTGGCCGAGGTCCGCAGCCTGCGTGCCGAGGCGGCGGAGTGGCTGCCGCCCGCCGCCGCCCGCGAGCTTCTCGGCGCCTACCGCGCCTGGGGCAAGCAGGCCGGCATCGGCGCGCGCGACCTGCTCATGCCGCTGCGCATCGCGCTCACCGGGGCCGAGCACGGGCCCGAACTGCCGTTCGTGCTCGCCGCCCTCGATCGCGCCGAGACGCTGCGGCGTCTCGACCCCCACCTTTCGGGACTGACCGGTCCCGGCGCCGGGAATCCTGCCGGCGAAGCCACGACGACCCCGGGAGACACACCGTGATCCGCCTCTTCAATTCACTCACCCAGCAGAAGGAGCAGTTCGAGCCCCGCGACCCCGGCAAGGCCGGCGTCTACTGCTGCGGCCCCACGGTCTACAACCTGGTGCACGTGGGCAACGCCCGCCCCTACGTGACCTTCGCCGTCCTGCGCTCCTGGCTGCGGCACCGGGGCCTTGACGTCACGCTGGTGACCAACATCACCGACGTGGACGACAAGATCATCATCAAGGCGAACGCCGAGGGACGCGACGCCGCCGCGGTAGCAGAGGAGTTCACGGCGGCGTACGTGGAGGACACCGGCCGCCTCGGCATCCCCCGGCCGGACGTCGAGCCCAAGGCCACCGAGACCATCCCCGAGATCATCGACCTCGTCTGCCAGCTCGTCAGCGGGGGTCACGCCTACGAGGCCGACGGAAGCGTGTATTTCCGCGTGCGCGGCTTCGGCGAGTACGGCAAGCTCAGCGGCCAGCGCGTGGACGAGCTCGAGGAGGGCGTGCGCATCGACACCGAGCCTGGCAAGGAAGACCCGCTCGATTTCGCCGTGTGGAAGGCCGCCAAAGCGGGCGAACCGGCCTGGGAGAGCCCGTGGGGCATGGGCCGGCCGGGCTGGCATATCGAGTGCTCCGCCATGGGCCTGCGGTACCTGGGAGCCGGGTTCGACGTGCACGGCGGGGGGCGCGACCTCATCTTTCCGCACCACGAGAACGAGATCGCCCAGAGCGAGGCGGCGGGCCTGCCGTTCGCGCGGATCTGGATGCACAACGGCATGATCCGCAGCGAGGGCGAGAAGATGGCCAAGAGCGTGGGCAACATCTTCCTGCTGCGCGAGGTGCTCGACCGCTACGAGCCGTCCACCGTGCTCACGTACTTGCTCACCACGCACTACCGCAGCCCGCTCGAGTTCTCAGTCGAGAAGCTGGACGAGGCCAAGGCGGCGTACGGCCGCATCAGCGACGCGCTGGCCGACTTCGAGTTCCGCATCGAGAACGCCGCCCGCGCCACCCAGCAGGGCGAGTGGCCCGATCTCACCCTGCGCGCCGAGGCCGCGCGGCTGCGCTTCTCCGAGCACATGGACGACGACCTCAACACCGCCGGGGCCTTCGGCGAGCTGTTCGCGCTCATCGGCGAGGCGCGGCGCTATCTGGCCGCGGTGGACCGCGGCGAGGTGCCGCTGGACGCCGAGGCCCTTGTGACGGTGTGCGAGGTCGTCCGCGAGTCGCTCGGCGTGCTCCTGGTGCCGCTGCCGGCGCCTGCCGTGGCGGCGACCACGGCGGGCAACGTGTCCGGCGGCGATGCTGCGGCGTGCGCCACGGGCATGCTGGCGCTGGCACCGGCCGTGCGCCTGGCGGAGGAGGGGCGTTGGGCGGACGTCGAGCTGGTGTACGAGGACCGGCTCTCGTGCGGTGACGCCTCGTACGCCTGCGCCCTCAGGGACCACCTGCGGACTGAGAAGGACTGGGCCGGCGCCGACAGGATCCGGGACGCGCTGCAGGCCGCCGGCTTCGACGTGCGCGACACGCCGCAGGGCACCCAGGTGGTGCGCCGCTGAGCGCCGCAGCGCTCAGGAGAAGAGGGTGAGGAAGGCGAGCGACCCGACCATGCCTCCGGCAACTGCGCAGAACGCGGCGGCCCAGCCGAGCTTGGCGTGTCGCGCCGTCGGCAACTCGGCGACCGCGTCTTCCCGGGCGGCTGCCGGGAGGGCGGGCCGCCGGTACGAGACCAGAGCGGCCAGCGACAGGATCACGGCGGCGATCTCGAGCGCCGCGGCGGCGCCGGCAGCGGCCGCTCCCGCGCCGCCGCGCATGACCGTCAGCGGCAGCAGCACCAGCAGGGGCGGCACGCACACGGCGAGCAGCAGCGCGTACCCTGTGCGTGGTCGCCGGGCGGTGAGCACGGCGACGCCGAGGACGGCGAGCGGCGAGGCGATGGTCCACCACACGAGCACGGTGATGCTCGTGGCCGCCAGCCAGGTGGGCCAGCCGGTTGTCTCCGCGAGCGACATGCGGGGAGCATACCCGAGCGGTCTCGCCGGCACGCGCCCGGGCGGAGGCTGACCCGGTGGAGTGGATCTACGGACGCAATGTCGTGGAGCTTGCGCTGAGCCGCGGCGCGCGGCGTCGCGCGCACCGCGCGGCAGCCACCGCGCCGGCGCTTGCGAAGCTCCGCGGCGTGCTGCCGCACTCGCTGGCGGTCGAGACCGTCGACGGCAGGGCTCTCGAAGCGCTCACCGGCAGCAGGGAACATCAAGGCGTCGCCCTGCAGGTCGACGCGTACCCCTACGTGCCCGCGGACGACCTGTTGGGCGCCGAGGTGCTCGTCGTCCTCGACGAGGTGAGCGACCCGCGGAACCTGGGGGCCGTCGCGCGCAGCGCGCTGGCGGCAGGCGCCGGCGGTCTGGTGGCGCCGCGTCATCGCGCGGCCGCCGTCACGCCGGCCGCCGTGAAAGCCTCGGCCGGCGCCCTCGAGCACCTGCGCGTGGCGCAGGTCACCAACGTCGTCGCCTTCCTCAAGGACGCGAAGAAGGCCGGCAGCTGGATCTACGGGGCCGCCGGAGAGGCCGGCCTCTCGTATCTCGAGCTCGACCTCACCGGCCCCGTCGTCCTGGTGTTCGGCGCCGAAGGCCGCGGCCTGCGCCCGCTTGTCGCCCGCACCTGCGACCGCCTGGCCGCCATCCCTGTGGAGGCTCCCGTGGAGAGCCTCAACGTCAGCGTGGCGGCCGCCCTGTTCCTGTACGAGGCCCGCAGGCAGCGGGTGGCGGACCGGCCGCAGGGGCCCGGCGCGCCGGGGAGCCGCGGCCGATGACGGCGACGCTGTACATCGTCGACGGCTACAACGTGCTGCACCACATCTTCCACGGCGCGCCCAAAGAGGAGATCTTCGCGCGCCGCGACTGGCTTGCCGACAGGCTCGCGGGGTTCGCCGCCCTGCGCGGCGCGCGGGCCGTGCTGGTCTTCGACGGGCACGGCGCCGAGAGCACCAGCAACGAGCCGTTCAGAGGCGGGCCGCTCGAGGTCGTGTTCGCCGGCGGCAGATTCACGGCCGACACGCTCATCGCCCGCCGCATCGCAGGACGGCAGGCAGACCAGCGGGTGGTCGTGGTCTCGGCCGACCAGGAAGTGCAGCGCACGGCCGCGCGAGCCGGTGTGAGCCGCATGACTCCACGCGAGTTCCAGGCGGAGCTTCGACTCTCGCGAGAACCCCTTGCTTCTTCTCCTGAAGTAAGTAGAATGCCCTCACGGCTTGAGGATAAAGTAGACCCTGAGACTTTGCGAAGGCTCGAGGAGCTGCGGAACAAGCCCACGTAGCCCGGGGAGGTCGGATCTCCTCGGGTTTTACAGGAGAAACGCACCCGTAGAGGGCACACGCCGACGCCGGGGGGGCAACAACATGGCGCGTCAGGCAGATCACAGTCGTTCCGTAGGGGCATCACACAACCTTCAACCCTTCAGTGAGAGTGCCGACTTCGCCCTCGTTCAGGCATACCGGCGGGGCAACCGCGCCGCCCTCGAGGCCCTCATGCTCCGCTATCACCAGTTCGTGCGCCTGAAGGCGAGCTCGTACTTCCTCGCCGGAGGCGATGCCGAGGACCTCATCCAGGAGGGCATGGTCGGGCTCTACAAGGCGGTCCGCGACTACCGCGACGACCGTCAGGCTTCATTCCGTAGCTTCGCGGAGCTCTGCATCACGCGGCAGATCATCACCGCCATCAAGACGGCCACGCGGCAGAAGCACGTCCCGCTCAACGGCTACCTGTCGTTCAGCCAGTCGCCGGGAGACGCCTCAGACGACGGCGACTGCTCGCTCGGCGACGTACTCCCGGGTCCGAGCACTCACGACCCCGTCAACCAGGTCATCAGCTCGGAGGAGGTCGGCAGCCTCACCGACTGCCTCACGCGGATGCTGTCAGACCTGGAGGGGCGTGTGCTGCGCCTGTATCTGCAGGGGCTCAGCTACGAGCGAATCGCCAACGAACTGGGCTGCGACTGCAAGACGGTCGACAATGCCCTGCAGCGCATCAAGCGCAAGGTCGACCTGCACCTGGAGAGCCGGAGGGTGCTGGGCTGAGCGCCCGCTGTCGGGTCGAACAAGCCTCCTGAAAGGGCCGGCGGCCGGCGCGCCCGCTTTCGCGGGGGTCCCGGCCGCCGGCCCGCGTCTGCGGCGGCGTCAGAAGGTCATCAGGCTGACGTCGTGCCCCTGTGCTTGCACAAGCAGCTTGAAGTCGTGCGCGTTGCTCGCGACCTCGGCCGCGTCGTGCAGCGTGATCAGGCCGTCCTCGTACAGCTTGAGCAGCGCCTGGTCGAACGTCTGCATGCCGTAGAAGTCGCCTTCCTTGATGGCGTCGCCGATCAGCATGGCCTGGTCCTGGTCGAGGATGAAGTCGCGGATGCGGTTCGTGGTGACCATGACCTCTACTGCCGGTACGCGGCCCTGGCCGTCGGCACGCGTGAGCAGACGCTGCGAGATGATGCCCTTGAGGGTGCCTGCCAGCATGATGCGTACCTGCTTCTGCTGATGCAGGGGGAAGAAGTCGATGATGCGGTTGATGGTCTCGGTGGCGTCGATGGTGTGGAGGGTGCTCATCACGAAATGGCCGGTCTGGGCCGCCGTGAGCGCCGCCTGCACCGTCTCGGTGTCGCGCATCTCGCCGATGAGGATGTCGTCCGGGTCCTGGCGCAGCACGTACTTGAGGGCCGTGACGTAGGTGTCGGTGTCCAGGCCGATCTCCCGCTGGTTGATGATCGACTTCTTGTCCTTGTGGAGCACCTCGATGGGGTCCTCGATGGTCACGACGTGGCGGCGCAGCGTGTTGTTGATGTGGTCGATCATGGCCGCCAGGGTGGTCGTCTTGCCTGAGCCCGTGGTCCCTGTGACGAGGACGAGACCGCGAGACTCCAGGGCGAGGCGCTTGAGGATCTCCGGCAGGTGCAACTCCTCGAAACCGGGGATCTTGGTGGTCACCTGTCGCATCGCGATGCTGATGCTGCCCCGCTGGCGAAACACGTTGACGCGGAAGCGGCCCAGGTTGGGGGCGGAGTACGCGAAGTCGATCTCGTTGTGTTCACTGAAGCGACGGATCTGCTTGTCGGTCATGATGGACGCCGCGATGTCCTTGGTGTCCTCGGGCGTGAGCGGCGGGTCGTCCATGAGCGCGAGCTCGCCGTCGATGCGCATGACGGGAGGGCTGCCCGCCTTGATGTGCAGGTCCGACGCGTTGTGCGCCATCATCTCGCTCAGCAGCTCGTCGATGGATCTCACGTGATCACCCCGGGGCTCGGTTCCACAGCTCACCTCCCTGTTTCGGCAGGTACCGGGAAAACCATACCCCGCGCGATGCAGGAATTCCGTTGGACGCGGCGCCGCTGGCGCCGCGCCGCCACGGTCTAGAAGCGCCCGCCGATCCAGGCGTCCCGGCCGGTCCAGGTGCCGTAGCGCACCACGTCGCCTGTGTGGGGAGCCTCGATGCAGGTGGAGCCGCCGACGAAGATGGCCACGTGGTGGCTGAAGCTGGCGTTGCCGAAGAAGATGAGATCGCCGGGGCGCAGGTCGCTCAGGGGCACGGGGACACTGGCGCGCTGCTGGTCGGTGGCGCCGTGCCACATCTTGATGCCGATCTGCGCGTAGCAGTACATGGTGAGGCCGGAGCAGTCGAAGCCGCTGGTGCCGGCGCCACCCCACACGTAGGGCACGCCGAAGTACCGCTGGGCGATCGCGACGATCTCGGGGTGGCCGGGGCTGTTTGGGTCGACGTCCGGGATGGGTCCGTCGTAGCCCATGAGCGCTAGTTTGGCGCGCAGCGCCTCCTTGGCCTGAAGCTTCTTGATCTCCTTCTTGAGGCCGCGGGTCATGCTCTCCAGGTCGGCCTGCAGGCTGACGAGCCGTGCCTTCCCGGCGGAGCGGCGCTCGACCAGCGCATCGGCCTGCCGGCGATCGGCCTTCAGCTTGATGCGCCGGTCCTTGATGTTGCGCTTGTACTTCTCGATGGAGTGGACGGTGTCGACGTCGCTGTTGCCGAGGCGGGTCATCAGGTCCATCTGGGTGACGAGGTCGTCGAAGCTCGTCGCGCGGAGGATCCAGTCCAGGACACCGGCGTCACGCGACTTGTAGATGTTCACGGCGCGCTGCTCGAGCTGGCGGTTCGCGCGCCGGTAGTTGCGCCGGGCGACCTCGAGCAGGTGCGTGTTCTGCCGGATCTTCTCCTGCACGGTGGCCAGCTGTGAGGAGGCCTGGTTGAGGCGCTCGTTGGCAGCCTCGGTCTGCATGTACACGGTCTCCAGTCGCGCCTGGACGGCCTGGAGGCGGGCCTTCTTTCGGGAGACGGGCGAAGCCGAGGCCGTCGTCGTGAAGAGTAGTGCGACGACGAAGGCGACGGTCAGGAGCGCGACGATGAGGCGCCGGCGCGGTGGGGTGCGAGTCACTCTGTCGGGTCCTTTCGCGCGCGGCCCTTCAGGGGTCGCGCGGCGCACGGTCGGGTACAAGGGTAGGGACGATATTCGATACCCGCCGCTGTTCCCCTACGGGAGCGGCGGGGGTCGAAGAGGATTCTAGAACCGGCCCCCGATCCAGGCGCCGCTGACGGAGCCGTAGCTCACCACGGCGCCGGTGTGCGGGGCGTGGATCATGCTGCCGCCGCCGGCGTAGATGCCCACGTGGTAGCTGTAGCTGGCGCTGCCGAAGAAGACGAGGTCGCCGGGCTGCAGCGCGCTGATGGGGACGGGCGTGCTGGCGCGCTGCTGGTCGGTGGCACCGTGCGAGAGGCCGATGCCGAGCTGCGCGTACACGTACATGGTGAGCCCGGAACAGTCGAAGCCGCTCGGGCTTGCGCCGGCCCAGACGTAGGGCACCCCGAGGTACCGCTGGGCGATGGCGACGGCCGCGGAGCGGCCCGAGCCACCGGGATCGGGCACCGAGCCACCGGCGCCGGTACCGCCGGTGGACGAGGAGCCGCCGGACGATGCCTGCGCCTGCGCCGCGGCCTGCGCGGCTGCCCTTGCGGCCGCCGCGGCCTGTTCCTGCAGCCGCTGGATGTCGTTCTTGAGGCCGGCGGTCATCTGCTCGAGCTGTCCCTGGAGCGAGAGGACCTCGTTCTTCTGCGCGGCGCGCTCTTTCACCAGCTTGGTGGCGGCTTTCTTGTCGGCTTCGAGCTTGACCTTGCGGTCCTTGATGTCGCGCTTGTACGCGGCGATGGACTTGACGGTGTCGACGTCGCTGTTGCCCAGGCGCTCCATGAGGTCGAGCTGGGTGACCAGCTCGTCGAAGCTGGTGGAGGCGAAGAGGACGTCGACGATGCCCACGTCGCGCGTCTTGTAGATGCTCTCCGCGCGTGACTGCAGCTGCCTGTTGGCGATGTCCAGGTTGTACTGGGCGACCTTGAGCAGGTGCTGGTTCTGCTTGATCTGGTTCTGCACGGTGTGCAGCTGGCCGGAGGCCTGGTTGTAGCGCTCTACCGCGACGTCGGCCTTGTGATACACGTGCTGCAGCTTGGCCTGCAGGGCACGGAGCTTGGCCTTCTTCTCGGTGATGGGGGAGGCGGAAGCGAGGGGTGCGAGAGCGGCGGTGAGGAGGAACGCGGTGATGATGACGAGGATCAGTGCCTGTCGTCTTCTACCGTTCACTCACCGCCTCCTTCAGCCGTGTCGCGGGGGCTGACACGCGTGCTTGAGGTGAAGCCACCAGACTCAACGCGAGACCCTACCACCCCACCCGCCGACTGACAACCAGCCAGCTTCACTTTTTCGCGTTCGGGAGGCTATCTGCCTGCATCGCCGCCGGCGCTGTGCGCCTGACCCTGCGGCGTGGGTCGCGGCCACATGCGCTTGAGGGCCGCGATGAACGCCTTGTTGCGCTCGTCCCTGCGCCAGTTGCGGATGATGACCATGCCCCACCCATGGAAGAGCAGCTGCTTGGTGAAGCGGAAGGTGAAGATGTACTTCAGCCAGGTGCGCAGGGAGTAGAACTTCATGTAGCCGCGCAGAGTCTCGATCTGCAGCTCGTACGGCGTCATGCGGCGCGGCTCGAAGACCACGTGGTGCGCGTCGTAAAGCTCCCAGCGTTTGTCGAAGATGCGGCCCTCGGCGTCCATGTCCGCGAATTGCCGCGTGCCGGGCAGCGGCGTGAGGATGTTGAGCATCACGGTGTCGATCTTGTTGTCGATGGCGAACGAGACCGTGTCGCGCACGGTCTGGACGTCATCGTTGTCGGCGCCGAGCACGAACATGCCGTGGCTCTTGATGCCGTACTCGTGCAGCACCTTGATGGCCTTGCGGATGTCGTCCACCGTCTGCGACTTCTCGAACTCGTCGAGCGTCTTCTGGTTCACCGACTCGAGCCCCAGGTAGACCAGGTGGCAGCCCGAGCGGCGCATGAGGTCGAGGAGCTCGGGGTCGCGCACGACGTCGGTGCGCACCTGCGCCGACCACGGGACCGCGACACCCTCGTCTATCATCATCCGCAGCAGCGTCTTGAGCCGCTTTCTGTTGGCGGCGAAGTTGTCGTCGTAGAAGAAGATGATCTGCGGCCGCTTGTCCTTGAGCTCCGCGACGACGCTCTCGGCGCTGCGGAAGCGGTACTTCTTGCCGAACATCGCGGTCACGGAGCAGAACGTGCAGTCGAAGGGGCAGCCCCAGCTCGTCATGATGGGCATGGTCTTGAGCCGCTCGTTGCCGACGAGCAGGCGCAGGTCCGGGAACGGAAGCTCGTCGAGGTCGTCCAGCGGCGGCCGCAGCGGGTTGTGCACCGCCTTGCCGTTTCGCGTGAACGAGAGGCCGGCGACGGAATCGAGCCCGCGCTCGCCGTCCAGGGCCTCGATGAGCTCGAGCATGAGCTGCTCGCCGCCCTCGCCGCGCGCGACGTAGTCCACGTGCCCGAGTGCCTCGTCGGCCATGAAGGTGACGTGCGATCCGCCGATGACGACAGGGATGCCGCGGGCGCGGAGCCCATCGGCGAACTCGTAGGCCGTCGAGGCAGTCGACGTGGTGCTGGAGAGACCCACGAGGTCCGAGGAGTTCACGTCGTCCCAGTCGATCGGAGCCATGGTCGGGTTGTACACGAGCACGTCGTGACCGCGGCTCTTGAGGGCGGCGGCGATGATCGGCAGGCCCAGGCGCGGCAGCAGTACCTTGGCCCAGACGTGCATGCCCGGGGGCTCGGGTTCGATGAGACGGATCTTCATGCTCCTCCTTGGGGCCGCGGCCGTCGGCGCCCGCACGGGGGCAGCTTCAGGCGTGCCGGAGAGTCCGGCCACCTCAGATGGTAGACGCTCCCGAGCGGGAAGTGAAGCCGCGCGGTGGGTCAGAGGATGGCCGTGAGCGCAAGGTAGATGCCGGCAGCCACGAGGCCGGCCGCCGGCAGGGTGAGGACCCAGGCGAACATGATGTTGCCGGCCACGCCCCAGCGCACCGCCGAGAGCCGCTTGGTGGCCCCCACACCCATGATCGCGGCCGTGATGGTGTGGGTGGTCGACACGGGGAAGCCGAAGTGCGTGGCGACCTGGATGACGCTGGCGGCCGCCGTCTCCGCGGCGAAGCCGTGGATGGGATCCAGCTTGATGACCTTGGATCCCAGGGTGTGGATGATGCGCCAGCCGCCGGAGTACGTGCCCAGCGCCATGGCCACGGCGCAGACGATCTTGACCCACAGCGGGATCGTGAATTCCGCGGTGACGCCGCTGGCGAAGAGCGCGAGGGCGATGATGCCCATGGTCTTCTGGGCGTCGTTGGCGCCGTGCGAGAACGCCATGAAGCCGGCGGAGATGGGCTGCAGCCGCCGGAACCACTTGTTGACCGGGCCCTGCTGGCGCTTGCGCACCAGCCAGATCAGCCCGGTCATCAGGAGCAGCGCGCAGAAGAAGCCGATCACGGGCGAGCCGATCATGGGCAGGAGGATCTTCGTCACCACGCCGCCCCACAACACACCGTCCAGGCCCTGGGCGGCGATCATGGCGCCGATGATGCCGCCGAAGAGCGCTTGGGAGGAGCTGGACGGCAGGCCGAAATACCACGTGACGAAGTTCCAGGTGATCGCGCCCACGAGCGCCGCCAGGACGAGCTCGAGGGTGACGAGGTCGGTGTCGACCAGGCCCTCGCCGACCGTCTTGGCCACGCTGGTGGAGACCAGGGCGCCGACGAGGTTGAGGCCGGCGGCCATGAGCACCGCGATCCGCGGCGAGAGCGCCCGCGTCGACACCGACGTGGCGATGGCATTGGCGGTGTCGTGGAAGCCGTTTGTGTAATCGAAGACCAGGCCGAGGATGACGATCGCGATGAGGAGGGCCACGGCCTGGCTCAGGTCAGTTGTGTTTGAGCACGATGCTCTCGATGACGTTGGCCACGTGCTCGCACTCGTCGATGGCGGCCTCGAGGGTCTCGTAGATGTCTTTCCACTTGATGATGTCGGTGCACTTGGTGTCGCCCTCGAAGAGGCTGGCGATGGCCTGGCGCTCGATGCGGTCGCCGTCGTTCTCGAGGCTGTTGACTGCGATGACCTTCTCGTCGAGGCCCTTGGGCTTGGCCAGCGCGTCCATGCACTCCCGCAGGATCGGCGTGGCTTTGGCGATGACGTCCGCCTGCTGCTTGGCGTAGACGGTGATCTCTTCGACGCGGTAGATGAGGACCAGCCCCACGGCCTCCTCGATGTTGTCGAGCACCTCGTCGGCGGTCGCGACGAGGTCGTAGATGTCCTCGCGGTCGATGGGCGTGATGAACGACTTGTTGAGGCGGCGCACGATGTCGTGCACGATCTTGTCGCCCACGTGCTCGTGCTCGAGGATGGCGGCGGCCAGGTGCTCGCGGTCCCCGTCGTTCATGAACCTGACGAGCAGCTGGGCGGCTGCGTCGAGGTTCGCGGCCAGCTCCGAGAACAGACGGAAGTAGTCCTGCTCCTTGGGGACCAGGCTGAGTTTCACGAAGGGCTCCTTTCCGTGCCCAGGGCGTCCCGTGCGCCCGCGCCCTGCGCCGCGGGTAATGCTACCGGTTTTGGGGGACGGCGCAACCGTGTCCTAACGGTGCGGAAACGGTGCGCTAACATGGCCCGGCAGTGCGCTCCGGAGCCGCCGCCTGAGCGTGCGCTTGCGCGAGTCTGAGCGATTCCAGTAGCCTGCGTTCGAACACGTGCGCGCCGGCGGAGGGTCGCGCGCACGTTCGCCACGGGCTGCCGTCAGCGCTCCTGCCGGCGGCACCCGGGACACTTGGAGCCATGTGAGTTGACGTTCGAAGGAGGACCCCCGTGTCTGACCTGTACGACCAGATGAAGCAGTCCGTCATCGACGGCGAGGTGGAGGACGCCGAGCGCCTCGCCCAGGAGGGCCTCGACGCCGGCCTCGCCCCCGGCGACATCCTCGACCTCGGGCTTCGTGAAGGGCATCGAGGAGGTCGGCGAGCTCTTCGGGCGCGGCGAGTTCTTCCTCCCCGAGCTCGTCCAGGGGGCCGAGGCCATGAAGGCCGCCGTGGCCGTCCTGCAGCCGGCCCTGGACGCCGCCGGCGGCGAGCGCAAGAGCCTCGGCGTGGCCGTGGCCGGGACCGTGGCCGGCGACATCCACGAGATCGGCAAGACGATCGTCTGCTCGATGCTCAGCGCCGCCGGCTTCAGCGTCACCGACGTGGGCTGCGACGTGCCGGTCGAGACCTTCATCGCCAAGTGCCGCGAGGTCGACGCCGACCTGCTCCTGCTCTCCGCCCTCCTCACCACGACCATGCCCAACCAGCAGAAGACCATCGAGGCGCTCAAGGAGGCCGGCCTGCGTGACCGCGTCAAGGTCATGATCGGCGGCGCCCCCACGACCCGCGCCTGGGCCGACGAGATCGGCGCCGACGGCTACGCCGAGGACGCCATCGAGGCGGTCAGCGCGGCCAAGGCGCTGCTCGGGGCGGAGTAAGAGCCGCACGGACGCGCGGCCGTCCGGCTCGTGGGAGTCGCCGCAGGGGCGGCGGCGCGGGAGCGCCGCCGCCCCTGCGGCGTTCAGGAGAGTGCGCGACCGCCTCACTCCCGGCGCCGCCGCGAGGTGTGCGCGCGTCCGTCTTTGGATACAGTGACGCGGAGATGGGGTCCGACCACGATGCATACTTCGAGGAGGTCGAGGCGCGCTTCGAACGCGCCCTCGACTTCGACCTCGGTCTGGAGGAGGAGTTCCAGGTCCTTGACCGGGAGACTCTCGCGCTGACCCCCGGATTCGAGGCGCTTCGCGACTCCGCTCCGGAGCGCCTGCGCGGCCGCATCGCCGGCGAGCTGCTCACCTCTGAGATCGAGGTGTCCACGCCGCGCACGCTCCACTTCGGCCAGGCCGCCAAGCAGCTGCTCCTCAACCGCACCGAGCTGTTCGCCCACGCGGAGAGCAGGGGCTTCGCCCTGGGCTCCACGGGAACGCACCCATTCTCGGGCTGGAGGGACCAGGAGATCATCGACACCCCGCACTACCGTCTGGTCGAGGACCGCTTGAAGTACGTGGCCTGGCGTAACAACACGTGGGCCGCGCACGTGCACATCGGTGTGCGCGGCTGCGACCGCGCCATGGCCGTCTGCGACGCGCTGCGCACGTACCTGCCGCACATCCTCGCGCTGTCTGCCAACTCACCGTTCATAGAGGGCGTGTGGACGCAGCTCCAGTCGGTGCGCACGCAGACCTTCGTGCGCATGTTCCCGCGCTGCGGCATCCCAGACGTGTTCGGCTCGTGGGCGAGCTTCCGCTCCTTCTACGAGGAGCTCATCGACACCAACTGCATCCAGGAGTTCACGCAGGTGTGGTGGTCGGTGCGGCCGCACCACCGCTTCGGGACGGTGGAGATACGCATCTGTGACGCGCAGACCGAGGCGTGGCAGAGCCTCGCCATCTCGTCGCTCACGGTGGGCCTCGTGGCGCACCTCGCGCGCGTGTACGACGAGGGCATGCCTCTGCCGATCCTGCCGACGCGGTACGTGGAGGAGAATCTGTGGCGGGCCATCCGTTACGGCCTGGACGGTAGTCTGGTGGACTGGGCCACCCACACAGAGATGCCGGCGGCCGACGCCATCCGGCATCTGGTCGAGCTCTGCGGGCCCTACGCCGCCGGCCTGGGGCTGACGCCGCACCTCGACGACGTTGAGCGCATGCTGCGCGAGGGCAACGGCGCCCAGCAGCAGGTGAAGGCTCACCTTGAAGGTCAGACTTTGGAGCAGGTGTTCGCCGGCACCGTGGAGAGAGCCCACCGGGTCTCCGAGTACGCGCCGGCTCCGACACGGGAGGAGAGATGAGCGAGGGCGACGAACGTGGCCGCGTGCTGACCGACGAGGAGCGCGCCCGCGCCGTGCGCGAGCAGCTCAAGAGCCTGCACGCATTCGACCTTGCCTACGAGATGATGGTCAGCCTGGTGAGCTTCGGGTACCAGAAGCTCGGCCTGACGGGGGAGACGGCCGAGCTCCGCGACCTCGACGACGCGCACTACGCGATCGAGTTGCTCGGGGCCGTCCTCAAGGTGTCCGAGCGCGAGCACCCCGTGTCGGACCTGCGCGACCTGCACTCGACGCTCGCGCAGATGCAGCTCGGGTACGTGCAGGCCCTCGAGCTCGAGGGCCGCCGGCCGGAGGCGCCGGCGGAGGCCGGGCCGGCGCCCGAGCCGCCCGCGGCCGAGGAGGCGCCGGCGGCTGCGCCGCGCCCGCCCGCCGCCCCGGAGACGCCGTCCGAGGCGGAGGCCGCCGCCGCGCACCAGGACACGCCGGACGAGGTCGAGGGGCACTTGGCGGCCGACGAGGCCGTGGAGCATGCCGTCGCCGAGAAGCCGGCTCGCGCGGCCCGAAAGCCGGCCGCGAAGAAGCGCGGCGCGCAAGAAGCCCGCGTCAAAGGCGGGCGACGAGGGCTGAACCGGCCCGCGGGTCTGCCGGGTGAACGGACCGGTCACCCGCCGGGCGCGCCGGGGGCCGTCGCCCGGGCGCCCGTCGCTCAGCTGCCTGAGGTCTCCGCTCGCTGCGGCGGCGGCGCCTTGATCCGGCAGAGGTCCTCGTAGAGCGCGGGATGGCGGTCGCGGAAGTACCTGTGACCGCCGCCGCCGGTGTCGCCGGCTCGGACCTCGTCGACGAGGGTTGGGTCGAGGTCGGCCACCAGCAGGTGGTCGCCGTCGCCCGCCTCCGCGATCACGGTGCCGCGCGGGTCCACGATGCGGCTGAGACCCAGGTAGGCGCCGCGCTGCCCCGGACCCGCCGTGTCGGCCGCGGCCAGATAGCACCCGTTCTCGAGTGCGCGCGCGACCGTGACGGTGCGCCAGATGTGCTCGCGCGCCGCGCCGAAGGCGGCCGGCGCGAGCAGCAGGCGCGCACCGCGCAGGGCCAGCACGCGGGAGATCTCGGGGAAGCCGAGCTCGTAGCAGACGAGCACGCCGGACGGCCACTCGGCCAGCGAGCCCGTCCAGAAGTCATGGCCGGCGGCGAACCACTGCTCCTCGACCTGGAAGAGGTGGGTCTTGCCGACGACCGCCGGCTCCTGTCCTGGGCGCAGCACGGCGACGGCGTTCAGGATGGACTCGCCGCGCAGGTACGGCAGCCCGAGCACGGCGCTCACGCCAAGCTCGTCGACCGCGGCCTGCAGGCGCGGCAGGGCGTGCGGTACCTGCCGCGCCTTGAGGGCGAGCTGCGGGTCGAGCACGTAGCCGCCGAGGTACAGCTCGGGGAAGACCGCGAGGTCCGCGCCGCGGCCGGCGCAGTCCTGCAGGGTGCGCAGGCAGTGCGCGGTGCGGGCCGGCACCTCGGCCGGGACGTCGCGGACCTGGACGACGGCGAGGCGCACGGCCTCAGAGCCCGGGCAGGTCCCAGAAGGCCCGCTCGTCCAGCGTGCCGCCGGGCTCGACGACGACGAACTCGTCGTCGTGGGGCCCGGCCACGAACTTCTCGAAGTACCGCATGGAGCCTGTGAGCTTCTGCAGCGGGAGCTCGTAGAAGCCGGCGACCTCGTCGAGGTAGGCCTGCTTGTCCTCGACGCCCGGCACGCCCGGTGTCTCGATGACGGCCACGCGCGTGTAGTGCTGCATGATCATGTGAGCGACCATGGCGGCCTTCTCCTCACCGAACTTGGGGACGGTCTTCAGGTACTGCTTGTACGGGTCGTCGATGAAGTCGATCCACCCGCGCGTGTAGTAGTAGGTCCCCGGCTCGCGGCGGTGTTCGTCGAGATACGTTTGACGTGAACCGAGCACCAGGGAGATGCAGTCGTCCACGAGAGGGAGGACGAGGCGGTGTGGACCGGCGTGCAGACCGGTGCCGCCGTTGCTGCAACGGCCGCAGCAGAGCAGGATCTCGCGCTCGCCGTCGGTGGCGTCGATGCGGCCCTGGATGGCGGCGCGCATCTTGTCGGGGTAGTCGTGCAGCGCGCCCTCGAAGAAGTCGACCTCGTAGCCGGGGTTGACCTTCTCGACTTCGTTGCGCAGCACCTCGCAGCTGATGATCTTGCGCGGTCTGTCCATGAGGTCATGGTAGCAGCCGCCGCTGTGCCCCGCCGCCCGGGCTGCGGTAGCATGGGCAGGCTTCATTGCACGACACGATGTCGCGCGCGAGGGGCGCAGCCGCTCGCGCGCGTGACTGACTCAGGAGGGATCCCGTGAGCGTGACGAAGGTACTCGTGGCGGGCGCCGGACAGATGGGCGCCGGCATCGCCCAGGTCTCGGCGCTGGCCGGCCTCGACGTCGTGATGACCGACATCAGCGACGAGTTCGTGCAGCGCGGCTTCGCCGGCATCGAGAAGGGACTCGGCCGCATGGTCGAGAAGGGCAGGCTCGAGGCGGCCGACCGCGAAGCCGCTCTCGGCCGCATCACCTGCGCCACCGACATGGCCGCCGGCGCTGAAGCCGACCTCTTCGTGGAGGCGGCGCCGGAGGTCATGGACATCAAGGAGGGCCTGTTCAGGCGCGCCTCGGAGCTCCTGCGCGCGGACGCCGTCCTCGCCAGCAACACCTCCAGCCTGCCTGTCAGCAAGCTGGCGGCGTTCGTCACGGGGCCCGAGCGCTTCGTCGGCATCCACTTCTTCAACCCCGTGCCGATGATGGCACTCGTCGAGGTCGTCAAGGGCCAGCTGACGAGCGACGCCACGGTGGCCGCGGCCCGCGCCTACGCCGAGGCCGTCGGCAAGACGCCGATCACGACCATCGACTCGCCCGGCTTCGTGGTGAACCGTGTTCTCTTCCCGATGATCAACGAGGCGGCGCACGCCTTCGAGGAGGGCGTGGCCAGCGCCGCCGACATCGACACCGGCATGAAGCTCGGCGCCAACTGGCCCATGGGGCCGCTGGCGCTGGCCGACCTGGTCGGCATGGACACCACCAGCGCGATCCTCGAGACTCTCGAGCGCGAGCTGGGCGACCCCAAGTACCACCCCGCGAAGGTCATGTACGACCTCATGGAGCAGGGCAAGATGGGGCGCAAGTCGGGCGCCGGCTTCTACGACTACGGGAAGTGACGGGGCCGTGAGCGAGGGTCGCGCAGGCTACGTGCAGGTCTACACCGGGGACGGCAAGGGAAAGACGACCGCCTCCCTGGGGCTCATCGTGCGGGCCCTCGGCCAGGGCCTGCGGCCGGCCGTGCTGCAGTTCATGAAGGGCGACCCCAGCTGGGGCGAGATCGTCACGCTCAGACGCCTCGACGTGCCGGTCGTGCAGTGCGGCCTGGACCACTGGGTGCTCCAGGGCAAGGTCACGGACGCGGACAGGGCCGCGGCGGCCGAAGGGTTGGCCCGCGGCCGGGCGCTGGTGGAGAGCGGCGACTACGACCTGGTCGTGCTCGACGAGCTCTGCACCGCCCTGTTCTTCGAGCTCGTCCGCATCGACGACGTGCTGGCGATGATCGCGGCGAAGCCGCCGGCCGTCGAACTGGTGATCACCGGCCGCCGCGCGCCGGAGGCGCTGATCGCGGCGGCCGACCTGGTGACGGAGATGCGGCCGCTGAAGCACTACTATGAGGCGGGCGTGCACGCGCGCCCCGGTATCGAGTACTAATGCCCGTAGGCGACGCAGGAGCCGTAGCGCTCGTGAGCGACTCGCGGCCCGCAGGGCCCAGCGCGAGGCGGACCAGCGAGGAGTGACGGCGTGACCCACACCCTCATCTACCCGCACACCACGGTCCACAACGCCGCCGGGCACCTGGAGATCGGCGGCTGCGACGTGGTCGATCTGGCGCGCGAGTACGGCACGCCGCTGTTCATCTACGACGAGCAGTCGCTGCGCGACCAGTGCCGCGCCTACCACAAGGCGTTCGGCGCGCTCACCGACCTCTACGAGATCGTGTACGCCAGCAAAGCGTTCAGCTGCCGGTCGATGTGCGAGCTCGTCGCCCAGGAGGGCCTCTCGTTGGACGTGGCCACCGGCGGCGAGCTGGCCGCGGCCCGCGCCGCCGGCTTCCCGCTCGAGCGCGTCTACTTCCACGGCAACAACAAGTCGCCGGCGGAGATCGCTTTCGGGCTCGACCTGGGCATCGGCCACTTCGTCGTCGACTCCTTCGAGGAGATCGACCGGCTGGAGACGGCCGCGGCCGAGCGCGGCATGACGCAGCAGGTGCTGGTGCGCGTGACTCCGGGCGTGCGGCCCAACACGCACGACTTCATCCAGACCGGCCAGCAGGACAGCAAGTTCGGCTTCGGGCTGGCCGACGGCCGCGCCCACGAGGCGGTGCGGCGCCTGCACGACGCGCCGCACCTGGAGCTCGTCGGGGTGCACGCCCACATCGGCTCGCAGATCTTCGAGCTGGACTCGTACCGGCGCGAGGTCGAGGTGCTCTTCGTGGCCATCGACGACTGGCGCCGCGACTTCGGCTTCGCCTGTTGCGTGTTCAACATCGGCGGCGGCCTGGGCATCCGTTACACGGCCAGCGACCAGCCCAGCTCCATCGCGGAGTTCGCGGAGATCGCCGTGGGGGCCGTGCGCGACGGCGCCGCCCGCCACAGCATCGACATGCCCAAGCTCTTCGTGGAGCCGGGGCGCAGCATCGCCGGCAAGGCCTGTGTGACCGCCTATACGGTCGGCACCGTCAAGGAGATCCCCGGCGTGCGCACTTACGTGGCCGTGGACGGCGGCATGAGCGACAACCTGCGGCCGATGCTGTACGACTCGCGGTACGAGGCCATGCTGGCCAACAAGGCCACCGAGCAGGAGACCGCGGTGGTCACCGTCGCCGGCAAGCACTGCGAGTCCGGCGACGTGCTCATCCGCGACATCCACATCGCGCCGCCCGAGCCTGGCGACATCCTCGTCACGCCGAGTACCGGCGCCTACGGGTACGCGATGGCCAACAACTACAACGCGCAGCCGCGCCCGGCCGTGATCATGGTGAACGGCGGCGAGGCGCGGGTGATCATCGAGCGCGAGACCTGGGACGACGTGCTGCGGCTGCAGCGGCCCCTCGGGCACTGAGCGTCCCCGTAGACCGGAGGGTGACAGTGGACAAGGTAGGGATCGGGCTCCTGGGCTACGGCACCGTGGGCTCGGGTGTGGGCAAGCTGCTCAAGCGCAACGCCGGCGACGTCACGCTGGCCACGGGCAAGGAGGTCGAGCTGAAGAGGGTCCTGGAGAAGGACCCCGGCTTCAGTCACCCGGACCTCGACCCGGCCCTGCTCACCACGAGGGTCGAGGACATCCTCGACGACCCGGAGATCAGCGTCGTGGTGGAGCTCATCGGGGGGACGGGCGCGGCGCTCGACTTCCAGCTCCGCGCCCTCAAGGCCGGCAAGAACGTGGTGACGGCCAACAAGCAGCTGCTGGCGCAGCACGGCGCCGAGCTGTTCGCCGCCGCGGAGCAGACCGGCGTGCATCTGCGCTTCGAGGCCAGCGCCGTCGGCGCGGTGCCCGTCGTCAAGGTCCTGCGCGAGTCGCTGGTGGCGGCAGAGGTCAGGACGATCTTCGGCATCGTCAACGGCACCACCAACTACATGCTCAGCGCGATGGCCGAGACCGGGGCCGACTACGCCGACGTGCTCAAGGAGGCCCAGCGCCTGGGCTACGCCGAGACCGACCCCACCGAGGACGTGGGCGGCAAGGACGCGGCTGCCAAGATGGCGATCCTCTCCTCCATCGGTTTCCACAGCCGCACGCGGCTGGACGACGTGCAGTACGAGGGCATCACCGGCGTCACGGCCGCGGACATCGCCCACGGGCAGCGCCTCGGCCTGGTCGCCAAGCTGCTCGGTGTCGCCAAGCTCATCGACGGCGCCATGAACGTGCGCGTGTACCCGGCCTTCATCCCCAGGACGCACCCCCTCGCCGGTGTGGTCGGCGCCTACAACGCCGTGTTCCTGGAGAGCGATTCCTTCGACAAGATCATGCTGTTCGGCCCCGGCGCCGGCAGCGTGCCCACGGCCTCGGCCGTGATCGGCGACATCATCTCCGTGGTCAACACCGTGAAGGGCAGCTACGTGCAGAACTGCCTGTGCTACAAGGAGCGCAAGTTCTTCCCCGACGCCGACATGGAGTCCACGTTCTACTTGCGTCTGGCGGTGGCCGACAGGCCCGGCGTGCTGGCCAAGATCGCCGCGCTGTTCGGCGACCACGGCGTGAGCATCGCCTCGCTCGTGCAGGAGGGTCGCGGCGACTCGGCCGAGCTCGTGCTGCTGTTGCACCCGGTGCGTGAAGCGCAGTTCTTCAGCGCCCTGGAGAAGATGAAGGCGCTGGCCGAGGTGCAGGGCGCCCCGGCCTACATCCGCGTGGAGGGGGAGGCATGACCATGGACAAGGGACCCAAAGGCCGCATCGGCATCCTGACCGGCGGCGGCGACATCCCCGGTCTGAACCCGGCCATCCGCGGCGTCACGATGCGCGCCCTGCGTGAGGGCTTCGACGTGGTCGGCATCCGCCGCGGCTGGGCCGGCCTCGTCGACATCGACCGCGACGCGGGCGGCGAAGGAGCCGGGGGCGGAGAAGGAGCCGGGGGCGGAGAAGGAGCCGGGGGCGAAGGAGACCTCAGCCACTACTGCATCCCCCTCACCGAGGACGTGGTCGAGGCCAACGGCTACAAGGGCGGCACCTTCTTGCACTCCTCGCGCACCAAGCCGAGCGCGGTGCCGCTCAAGGACTTGCCCGCTCACCTCAAGGGCAAGTACACGGCCGAGAAGAACGACCTCACCGACGAGGTCGTCGCGAACCTGGAGTACCTTGGCATCGACTACCTGGTGCCCATGGGTGGCGACGACACACTGAGTTACGGCGTCGAGCTGGGACGGCGAGGCTTCCCCGTGGTCGCCGTCCCCAAGACGATGGACAACGACGTGCCCGGCACCGACTACTGCATGGGCTTCAGCACCTGCGTGTCGCGCACCATCGAGATGGCCCATCAGGTGACCAGCTCGGCCGCTTCGCACGAGCGTATCGTCGTGCTCGAGGTGTTCGGCCGCTACGCCGGCTTCACGGCGCTCCTGCCCACACTGGCCGGCGCCGCCGACCGCTGCCTGATCCCCGAGTACAAGTTCGACATGGAGCACCTCGCCGAACTGCTCGTGCACGACCGCAACAGCCACCCCGACCTCTACGCCGTGTGCATCGTGAGTGAGGGCGCCATGCCCGCGGGCGGCGACATGGTGTTCCAGGCGGGCGAGAAGGACCAGTTCGGTCACGCCAAGCTCGGCGGCATCGGCCAGAACGTGAGCAACAAGATCAAGGAGCTGGCGCCGAAGTACAACGGCGGCAAGAAGATCGACATGATCAGCATGAACCTCGGCTACCTGGTGCGGAGCGGCGCGCCGGACGCCGTGGACGCCATAGTGCCGACGGTGTACGGCAACCTCGCCGTGGACTGCATCCTCAAGGGCGAGACCGGCCGGATGGTCGGACTGCGCGGCGGCAAGTACGGGTCGGTGCCGATCGAGGAAGTGGTCGCGACCAAGAAGGTCGTGGACGTGGAGCGCTGCTACGACACCGACCGCTACCGGCCGCGCTACGACGGCCTCGACGGGCTGCCGATGCTGGTGCTCGGCGGGTCTGTGTGACCGGGGCGGGCGCGTGGAGGACCACAGCATGAGGCGCCGCCTGCTGCTCGTCCCCGACGGGATGGCGGACGAGCCTCAGGCGGCGCTCGGCATGCGCACGCCTCTCGAGGCCGCGCGCACGCCGTACATGGACGCGCTGGTGCGCAACGGCATCGCCGGGCGCGTGCGCACCGTGCCCGAGGGCATGCCGCCCGGCAGCGACGTGGCCAACCTCGCCGTGCTGGGGTACGACCCGGCGGCCTGCTACAGCGGGCGCAGCCCGCTGGAGGCCGCCAGCATCGGCGTCGAGCTCGGCCCGGCCGACGTCGCCTACCGTCTCAACTTCGTGACGGTCGTGGACGGCCTCATGAGGGACAACACGGCCGGCCACATCAGCGACGAGGACGGCCGCCGCCTCATCGACGCGCTGAGCGCGGCGCTGGGCGACGGCGCCTTCGAGTTCCACCAGGGCGTGAGCTACCGGAACCTCATGGTGTGGCGCGGCGGCGCGGTGGTGCCCTGCACGCCGCCGCACGACATCCTGGACCGGCCGGTGGCCGGCTACCTGCCCGGCGAGGCGGCCGGCGCGCCGGAGACCGACGCTGTGCGGACGCTCACCGCCCTGCAGCAGCGCTGCGACGAGGTCATCGCCGGCCTGCGCCCGCAGACGAGCGCCTGGTTCTGGGGCGAGGGCACGGCGCCGAAGATGCCCTCCTTCCGCGACCTGTACGGCCTGAGCGGCGCGGTGGTCGGCGCCGTGGACCTGGTGCGCGGCTTGGGACGGCTGGCCGGGATGGACGTCATCGATGTGCCCGGCGCCACCGGCGACCTGCACACCGACTACGGCGCCAAAGCGCGCGCAGCCGTCAAGGCGTTCGAGGACCACGATCTCGTCTGGGTCCACGTCGAGGCTCCCGACGAGGCCGGGCACATGGGCGACCTGCGCGAGAAGGTGCGCGCCATCGAGCGCGTCGACGGGGAGGTGCTGGGGCCCATCCTGGACTCGCACGCCCGCCCGACGGCCATGGTGCTGCCAGACCACTACACCCCGCTGTCCACGCGCACGCACGACCCACGCCCCGTCCCGTTCGTCATCAGCGAGCCGCTGCCCGGCTCGGGCGGGGGCGGGGCCATGGGTTACAGCGAGCCGGACGCGGCCACCACGGGGCTGTTCGTGGAGGACGGACCGCAGCTGATGCGGCTCTTCCTGCAGGCCACGGGGCAGACTGACTGAGGGCGGGGCCGGCCCGGGTGGGCCGGCCCCGCCCCCCATCTTCGACGGGAGCAACGACCATGACCGCGGCGCCAGAACAGCCCGATCGCAGCGACCTGACGGACGAGTCCCCGCGCCGCCCCGCGCAGCGCGTCGAGGCCGGTCGCCGTCCCGAGCCGGGCGCGACGGCCGGGGAGCCCGTGGTCACCACCACCGCCGAACGCTACGTGATGAGCGGAGGCCAGGCGGCGCACCTGGTGGTCAAGGAGGACGACCTGTTCCTCTACAGCGACGCGCTGGGCCAGGCGTCCGGCGGAGAGAATTCGGAGCTCGGTCTGTACTTCCAGGACACGCGGCACCTCAGCCGCCTGGAGCTCACGGTGGCCGGACGCAAGCCCGTGCTGCTCTCGTCCACGGCCGAGCGCGGCTACGCCGCGACGATCGAGCTCACCAATCTGGAATCGCGCGCGCCGGACGGCCGCGTGCTGCCGCAGGCGAGCCTCCACCTGCGACGCACGCGCTTCATCGCCGCCGGGCTGCGCGAGCAGGTACGCGTGCGCAACTTCCACAGGGCCGACGTCGAGCTGGTGCTCGACGTGCACTTCGACGCCGACTTCGCCGACCTCTTCGAGGTGCGCGGCCTGCGGCGCCGGCGGCGCGGCACCAGGCTCCCGGCCCGCGACGGCGAGCGCTCGCTGGCGCTCTCGTACCTGGGTCTCGACGACGTGGTGCGCGAGACGCTCGTGACCTTCGACGAGCCGCCGGAGTCGCTCAAGGAGGGACGCGCCCGGTTCCGCCTGCGCCTGGCGCCCGGCGCGGTGGCCTCCATCGGCTACGATGTCACCGTGCGCGCCACGCGGGCCTCGGGGCCGGATGCGCCGGCGGGCGGCCACCTGCCAGAGGACCCGCAGCCCGAGCCCCAGGCACGCCTCGCGACGCTGCGGCACGAGCACGAGCGCTGGGACTCCGGCGCCACCGACATCTTCACCGACAACGAAGAGGTGAACCGCGTGCTGCGCCGCGGCCAAGAGGACCTGCGCGTGCTCTCGGCCCTGGTCGGGGGCACGCGTATACCGTTCTCCGGTCTGCCGTGGTTCGCGGCGCCCTTCGGGCGCGAGCTGATCTTCGTCGGCCTTGAGACGCTGCTGCTCGACCTGCGCTGGTCGCGCGGCGCCGTGGACTTTCTGCAGGCGCGGCAGGGCCGCACCGAGAGCGTGTTCCGCGACGAGCAGCCGGGCAAGATCCTGCACGAGCTGCGGCGCGGCGAGCTGGCCAATCTCAAGGCCGTGCCGCACACCCCGTACTTCGGCTCCATCGACGCCACGCCGCTGTGGCTGCTGCTGGTCGCCGAGCTCACCATGTGGACCGGCGACCTGGACGGCTTCGAGGCGCGGCGCGACGCCGTGGATGCCGCGCTCGCCTGGATAGACACCTACGGCGACCTGGACGGCGACGGCTTCGTCGAGTACGAGCGCCGTTCCCGCGCCGGCCTGCTCAACCAGGGCTGGCGCGACGCCGGCGACGCCGTGCTGCACGCCGACGGCACGCCGGCGCAGGGTCCCGTCGCCCTGGCCGAGACGCAGGGCTACGTGTACTACGCCAAGCGCCGCCTCGCCGCCATCTTCGGCGAGCTCGGCGACGTCGACCGCGCCGAGGAGCTCAGCCGCCAGTCCGGCGCCCTCAAACGCGCCTTCAACGAGCGCTTCTGGATGGAGGACGAGGGCTTCTTCGCCATGGCGCTCGACGGTCGCAAGCAGCAGGTCCGGGGCATCTGCTCCACCATCGGCCACGCCCTGTGGACGCGCATCGTCGGCGACGACCACGTGGACGCGGTGGTCAGGCGCCTCATGGCGCCGGACATGTTCACCGGCTGGGGCGTGCGCACGTTCAGCAAGGACATGAAGGGCTACAACCCCGTGAGCTTCTACAACGGCAGCGTGTGGCCGTTCGACACCGCCGTGATCGCCAACGGCATGAAGAAGCACGGCTACGCGCAGGAGTCCAACCGCCTCGCCTGGGGACTGGTGGAGGCGGCCGGCGCGCACGAGTACGACCGCCTGCCGGAGATGTTCTGCGGCTTCACGCGCCGCTCCATCAACAAGCCGGTGGCGTTCCCCATGGCGTGCTCGCCCGACGCCTCGTCGGCCGGCGCCCTCTTCCTCATCCTGCAGTCCATGCTGGGCATCTACGCGCAGGCCGACGAGAACATCGTGTACGTGCACGATCCCGACCTCCCCAAGTGGCTGGGGGAGGTGACGCTGGCCAATCTCAGGGTCGGGCGCACCACCATGCGCCTGCGCTTTCGCCGCGAGGGCAGCCAGACCAGCTTCGCGGTGCTCGACAAGCAGGGACCCGGGCGTATCGTGGTCGTGGAGTGATGTTCACCATCGCGCACATCTCGGACCTGCACGCGGGCTCGCCGTACTTCGTGCCGAGCATGATGGATCGCGTCGTGGTCGAGCTGAACGAGCTCGAGCCGGACATCGTGCTGTGCACCGGCGACCTCACGGAGATGGGGTTCCGCCAGGACTACGTGACGGCGCGCGAGTACCTCGAGCGCATCGAGTGCCCGCAGCTGGTGGTGATCCCCGGCAACCACGACGCCCGCAACGTCGGCTACGTGCACTTCGAGGAGCTCATCGGGCCGCGCTGGCAGACGCTGCACCTGGAACAGATCACCATCGTGGCCGAGGACTCCACCGAGCCCGACCTCGACCACGGGCAGATCGGGCGCGCGCGCTACACGTTCCTGCGTGAGCAGTTCGCGGGCCCGGCCCACTTCCGGCTCTTCATGTTGCACCACCACCTGCTCCCGGTGCCCGGGACGGGGCGGGAGCGCAACATCGTCTACGACGCCGGCGACCTGCTCGAGGTGCTGCAGGAGTGTTGTGTGAACCTCGTGCTCTGCGGCCACAAGCACGTGCCCTACGCCTGGCGGCTCGAGAACCTGTTCGTGGTCAACGCCGGCACCTGCGCATCCTTGCGCCTGCGCGGGAACACCAAGGCCTGCTACAACATCGTGCGTCTGGACGGTGACAACGTGTCGGTGGTGCGCAAGTTCCCGTTCCACGGCACGGAGACGCTGATCGACTTCGTGCCGTCCACGGCGTCGTACTCCAAGTACGTGTGTCCGGTCCCCGGCGAGGGAGCGAGCGGGCGGTGACGCTGCCGCTCCCGCGGGGGGAGGGAGCGAGGTGCTGATGGGATGCTTCGCGGGAAGGCGCCGGCGATGAGCCTGCCCCGCGCCCTCGTGCTGGTGGACGGCGAGCACTACCCGCCGGTGGTGGCCGCCGCCCTCGAAGGGCTGCGGCGGCGGTTCGAGGTGGTGGGCGGCCTGTTCGCCGGGGGGAGCGAGAAGCTGCGCGGCGGGGAGGAGCAGGCCCTGGACACGCTCGCCGCCGCGCTCGGGCTGCCGCGACTCGATCGCGTCGACCCGGCCGGCGCGGCTCCGCACGAGGTGCTGGACGGCACGCGCGCGGCTCTGCGGGTCGCGCGCGCCGAGGCGCTCGTGGACCTCTCCGACGAGCCGGTGGTCGGCTACCGCGAGCGCTTCCTGCTGATGAGCGCAGCGCTCGCGGAGGGAGCGCGGTACGTGGCGGCCGACACGGAGGTCCGGCCGCAGGACTTCGCGCTGCTCGAGTGCCTGCCGGCGCTCGGCGTGCTCGGCACCGGCAAGCGTGTCGGCAAGACGGCCGTGAGCGGCTGGCTGGCGCGGCGGCTGGACGCCGCCCTGCAGGAGCGTGGCGGCGTGATCGTGCTGGCGATGGGCCGCGGTGGCCCGCCTGAGCCGGAGCTCGTGCCGGGCCGCGAGGGCCTCGGCGCAGCCGACCTGCTCGCGGCCTCCCGTCGCGGCCGGCACGCCGCCAGCGACTGCTACGAAGACGCCGTGCTCGCCGGCGTGACGACGGTCGGCTGCCGGCGCTGCGGCGGCGGCCTCGCGGGGGCGCCGTTCGACGACACGGTGCGCGCGGCGCTGCCGCTGCTCGAGGCGTCCGGCGCTGCTCTCGCCGTCATCGAGGGCAGCGGCGCCGTGGTGCCGCCGGTGGCCTGCGACGCGGCGCTCTGCGTGTCGGCGGCGTCGCAGCCGGCCAACTACGTGGCCGGCCTGCTCGGCACCTACAGGCTGCTGCTCAGCGACGTGCTCGTGCTCACGCAGTGCGAGGCGCCGTTCGCCGACGCGGCCCGCGTCCGCGAGCTGACGGACGCCGCGCGCGCCGTGCGCCCCGGCCTGCGCGTGGTGCCGACGGTCTTCAGGCCGCGGCCGGCGCAGCCCGTCCGCGGCCGCCGGGTCGCCTACTTCACGACCGCGCCGGAGACCGCCGTGCCGCGGCTCGCGCAGGCGCTCGCCGACGACCACGGCGCCGAGGTCGTGCTCGTCTCGACCGCGCTCGCCGACCGCGCGCGCCTCGCGGCCGACGTCGGGCGCGCCGCTCGCGAAGCCGACGTGTTCCTCTGCGAGATCAAGGCGGCCGCCGTGGACGTGGTGGCCGAGGCTGCGGACGTCGCCGGTCGCGACCTGGTGTTCTGCGACAACGAGCCCGTGGCGCTCGAAGGCGACCTCGGCGCGGCGGTCGACGGGGCGGCCGGTCTGGCGGCGGAGCGCTTCGCCGCCCGCCGCGCGGCCGCCGTGCCGGACGGAGGCGTGCCGTGAACGACCGCGACCTGGAGCTGACCGGTCCTGCCGGCGGTCCTCCGTTCAGCAAGGGGCTGATGGCGCAGACGCTCACCGCGACCGGGCTGTCGCCGGAACGCGCCTATCTCGTCGTCACGGCGCTGGAGCGGCGCCTGCGGCGCCGCGGCAGCGCCGCCGCCCTCACGTTCACCGATCTGCACGATGTCGCCTGCCGGGAGCTGGGACCTCTGGACGGCGAGGTGCTCATCCAGCGCTTCCGCCAGTGGCAGACGCTGCGCCGTCTGGAGACGCCGCTGATCGTGCTCATCGGCGGCGCCACCGGGGTCGGCAAGAGCACACTGGCCACTGAGCTCGCCCACCGTCTCGCCATCACGCGCGTCATCAGCACCGACATGGTGCGCCAGACCATGCGTGCGTTCTTCGCCTCCGAGCTCATGCCCGCCCTCCACACCTCGTCGTTCGACGCCGCCTCGTCGGTGCGCGTACCGGTGCCCCGCGAGACCGATCTCGCGAAGGTGGGGTTCATGGAGCAGACCAAGGCCGTGTGTGTCGGCATCGAGGCCATCGTGGAACGCGGGATCACGGAGGCGCAGCAGATGGTGGTGGAGGGTGTGCACCTGGTCCCAGGCTTCCTCGACCGGTCCCGCTGGCACGACGCCATCGTGCTGGAGTTCGTGCTCGCGGTGACGGACAGGGACCGGCACCGCAGCAACTTCACCGTGCGGGACTGGGAGACCGGAGGCGTGCGCCCTGTGCGCAAGTACGTGGAGCACTTCGCGCAGATCCGCCGCATCCAGAAGTACATCGTCGGCCGCGCCGAGGCTCTCGGGGTGCCGGTGATCGACGGCGCCAGCCTTGACGAGAACCTGAGCGAGGTGCTGGGCACCATCCTGCACCGCGTGGAGGAGCACAGCGCCCAGCGCTGAAGGGCGCGGCCTTGCCGCCGACTTCGGGTATACTGAGGCCACTCCCCTTCAGCCGCGCGCCGTTCCGTGCTCCCTGCCCGGAGCGCGCTCCACCACTTGGGAGTAGGAATCTCTTGACCTGTATGGCATACTCTGGGCCGGCGCCAGTGTCGGCGCCGTCCTTCATCACAGCATCTGCCTCTACTCGTCCGACATCCTGCACGCGTCGCGGCTGCGTACCGTGCCAGGCGATGTCAGAGGTACCGGGAGCCCATGAGCACTGACGAACTGACAGACCAGACACCCATACCCACTACCCCCGCCGTGCCGCTCGAGGCGGCAGCGCCTGCGCCGGAGAAGCCGGCGCGCAAGCCGGCCGCCCGTAAGAAGGCCGCCGCGCCCGCCGGCGACAACGGCGCGGAGGCGGCTGCGCCCGCCGCGCCGCCGGCCGAAACCTCACCAGCCGCCGCTTCCGGCGCGGAGCCGGCTGCGCCGTCCGCGCCCGTGTCTCCTGCCGCCGCGGTCGTCGTTGCGGCGCCGGCCTTTGCGCCCGCCGCGACCGATCCCGTCCCGTCCGCACCCGTCGTGCAGTCCGTCGTCGCGCCCGCGTTCGCCCAGGCCGACGGCTCCGGCGACGGCGCCGCGAGTGTCGCCGCATCGTTCTCCACCGCCCCGGCGACCGAGGCCCCCGCCGCGCCGTCCGGTACTGAGGGCGACGCGCCCGCGCCGGCTGGAGCGGATCAGGTTCCTTTCGGTGCCGATCAGGCGCCCACCGGCGACGGCGACGGCGCCCGCTCCGATCAGCAGCGTCCCCAGAGCCAGCAGCAGGGCCAGCCCGGCCAGCAGCAGCGCCAGGGCAAGGGCAAGAACCGTCGCGGGCGCGACAAGCAGCGCCAGGGCGGCGGTGGGGGCGAGCAGGTCCGCGACGACCGCCCGTCCATCCCGTGTCAGGGCATCCTCGACGTGCTGCCCGACGGCTTCGGCTTCTTGCGCACCAACGGATTCACGCAGGGCGACCGCGACGTGTACGTGTCGCTCAGTCAGATCCGCCGCTTCGGCCTGCGCCGCGGCGACCTCATCGACGGTCAGGTGCGCGAGCCCAAGGACAACGAGAAGTACAACGCCCTGCTCAAGATCGACCTGGTCAACGGCATCGACCCCGACACCGCCCGCAAGCGCCCCGTCTTCGAGCAGCTCACGCCGCTGTTCCCGGAGGAGCGCCTGCGCCTGGAGACCGACGAGCACGACACCGCGGCGCGCATCATGGACCTGCTGTGCCCCATCGGCAAGGGCCAGCGCGGCCTCATCACCTCTCCGCCCAAGGCCGGCAAGACCACCATCCTCAAGAAACTGGCCAATTCCATCGCCATCAACAACCCCGAGTGCGACCTCTTCGTGCTGCTCGTGGACGAGCGCCCTGAGGAGGTCACCGACATGCAGCGGTCGGTGCTCGGCACCGTGGTGGCCAGCACCTTCGACCAGCCCAGCGAGAACCACGTGCAGGTCACCGAGCTGGTGCTCGACCGCGTCAAGCGCCTCGTGGAGATGGGCCACGACGTCGTCGTGCTGCTCGACTCCATCACGCGCATGGCTCGCGCCTTCAACCTGAACACGCCGGCCAGCGGCCGCATCCTCTCCGGCGGTGTGGACAGCACCGCGCTCTACCCGCCGAAGAAGTTCTTCGGCGCCGCCCGCAACATCGAGTTCGGCGGCTCGCTCACCATCCTCGCCACGGCGCTCGTCGAGACCGGCTCGCGCATGGACGAGGTGATCTTCGAGGAGTTCAAGGGCACCGGCAACATGGAGATCCGCCTCGACCGCCGGTCTGGCCGACAAGCGCATCTTCCCGGCCATCGACATCGAGACCACCGGTACCCGCAAGGAGGAGCTGCTCATGGAGCCCGCCGAGGCGGCCGCCGTGTGGAAGCTCCGCGGCGTGCTGCACAGCCTCGACCCGGCGGCGGCCATCGAGCTGCTCATCAAGAAGGTCCGCGAGACCAAGAGCAACGCCGAGTTCCTGGCCGCGCTGCAGAAGAACACCAGGTAAGACCGCGGCACGGGCGGGCGGCGACGCGCGGGGCGCGAGTGTCCGTGCCCGCGAGGAGGGGCTCATGACCGACGCACCCGGCGGCGCCTGGCGCGTGCCGTTCGTCAAGGCGGCCGCCTGCGGCAACGACTTCCTGCTGGTCGAGGAGCGCTTCTCGCCCGTCGACCTGGCCGAGTTCGCGCGTCGCGCCTGCGACCGCCGCGAGGGCGTGGGAGCCGACGGCGTCGAGTGGCTGGCGGCGGACGACGAAGCCGACATCGCCGCGCGGCTCATCAACGCCGACGGCTCGCCGGCCGAGATCTCCGGCAACGGCACGCGCTGTGTGGCCGCGCTCCTCGCTTCGGCGCATGAAGAGCACGCGTCGTTCACGGTGCGCACCGGCGCCGGCATCCGCATCTGCGAGCTCATCTCGCGGCACGATCCGGAGTTCGAGTTCGCCGTCGACATGAGGGCGCCGCGGCTCGGCGAGCCCGAGAAGCTCCAGCTGTCAGTGGGCTCGGTGACCGGCCGGTCCGTCTCGGTCGGCAACCCGCACTTCGTGGTCCTCGTCGATCGCTTCGAGCGCGGCTGGCAGGCGTTGGCCGCGGAGATCGAGACGCACCCGCGGTTCCCCGAGCGTACCAACGTCGACCTCGTGCGCGTGGTGTCGGACGCCGAGGTCGAGGCGCGCTTCTACGAGAGGGGCGCCGGCGAGACGCGTTCGTCGGGCACCGGCTCCGTGGCCGCGGCCGTGGCGGCCGTCGCCGCCGGCCGCGCCCGCTCGCCGGTGCGCGTGCTCACGCCCGGCGGCGTGCAGACGGTGCTGTGGGACGGCGCGGTGACGCTGCGCGGCACCGCGCGGCTGGTCTGCGCCGGGTCGTTCTACTACTGACGCGCGACGCGGCTCGCGCCGGAGCGGCTTCGCCGCCGGCGCCCGGTTCCTTCTGGACAGTTCCATGAGAATCCAGCGGTAGATGACGGATTTTCACGGTAGCGGTGCGGCTGGAGGAGTTCAGAGTGCCCGGCCGCTTGCGGAGAGCGCGGCCGGCGGAGCTTAGAGCTCTCGGCCGCCGATGCCGTTCACGCCGAGATCGACGAGGCGCTCGACCAGGGCCGGCCGGTCGATGTGCTGCACGTCGCAGCCGGCCCGCAGCGCCATCGCGGCGCCGACGCCCGCGGCCTGGCCCATGAGCATGCACTGCGGCATGCCGCGGCCGGTGGCGTAGGCCTGCAGGTCGACCGAGCGGGCGCGACCGGCGAAGAGCAGGTTGCGCACGGTGCGCGGCACCAGGCTCCGGAACGGGATCGTGTAGTAGTCGCCCGGCGGCAGCGCGGCCTCGTGCGAGTAGACCGCCTCCGCGTCGTCGCGGAACACCTCGTCCAGCGGGCTGTCGCAGGCGACGATGCCGTCGTCGAACTTCGTCGCGCGCGCCACGTCGTCGTGCGTCAGCGTGTACAGGCCCGCGAGCCGGCGGCCCTCGCGCACTCCGACGACAGGGCCGATGCGCGAGACGTAGGCGTGCTCGAACCCGGGCATCGAGTCTCGGCAGAACGAGGCCAGCGCCAGCACCTGCCGGCGTGCCTTCATTGTCGCCTCGTTCACGCTTCGCGCGTTCGACCCGTCCACGCCGGTGACCGTGACGGTGTTGAAGTACACGCTGCCCTGCCGGAGTCCCTTCAACATGTAGATCTGCCGCAGGGTCTCGGGGAGCCTGCCCTGTGCGATGCCCCGCCGCGCGTACCGTGCGAAGTACGGATCCGAATGGTCGGCGAAGGCCTGCGCCCAGTCCACGTTCTCCATGAAGAAGGTGAGGGTGGCGCCCATGGTGCGGCCGCCGGCGTCGCCGGTGACGCTGGGCACGCCGGCGCGGGCGGCCACGTCGCCGCTGCCGGTGCAGTCGAGGTACACGCCGGCGGTGAAGCGCTCGCTGCCGAGCAGGCTGACGACGTCGATATGGCGGACCTGGCCGTCTGCGACGGCGACGTCCGCCGGCAGGTGGTTGAGCAGGAGTTCGACGCCGGCGCCGGCCAGCAGTTCGTTGAGCTCGGCGATCATGATGTCGTAGTCGTACACGACCTCGTCGCCGAAGTTGGCGAGGTCGCAGGGCCGGCGTTCGGCCGCCGGCGGGTCGTGGGCGAACAGACGGTGCACGAGCTCCTCGAAGAACCCGCCGACGCTCACGCCGCACGGGTACCCGGAGCCGAGCATCATGCCCGGGCAGCTGGAGATGACGCCGCCGACGACGTTCTGCAGCTCGACGAGGCGCACCGAGCAGCCCTCGCGCGCCGCCGCCACGGCGGCGGCGATGCCCGCCGGGCCGGCGCCGAAGACGAGGACGTCGGTGTGGCCGTCGTGGTTGGGTGGCTGGGCGGCCGGGGCGCTCATGACGGCATCATCGCACGGGAGCGAGGCGGGCGTCGCCGGGCCCGGCGCAGTGCGCTTCGCCCTCGGCTCTGCGCCGCGGACCGGCGTGGTCGTGCCATGTGATGGTGCACAAAGCGCCCACTTGATGAGCGATTTGTGTTACGACGGTGATGATTGGGGCCAGAGATCTCGTGGGCACCGCGGCTGCCCAAGAGCCCGCATGCGGCTATGACGCATCGGCCTGACGCGACCGGCGTTGACGACCGCTGTGCTTACCGACATTGAGCTCGACGGTGCGCTCGGGGAACACAGCCCGGATGTCCAGGTGTCCGCCGAGAGCCTCGACGTAGCGCTGCAACGTGGACAGCCTGAGGTCCGCCTCGCCGCGCTCGATCTGGGAGACGTTCTCCTGGGTCACGTCGAGCAACTCGGCGAGGGCTGCCTGCGTGAGGTCGACCTCCCTGCGCAGATCGGCGAGCATCGAGGCCTTGTGTGCTTCGACGCGCGCCCGGCGATCGGGCGCGGCGTCAATCTGCGCGCGGAGCCTGTCGAAGCTCTTCGGTTGCCTGTGTCCCTCAGATTCACTCATCGATCAGTCCCTTGTCGGTGATGGCGTCAAGGTGCTCGTGATAGAGCCGCTCGGCTACGGGAACAGCCATCTCGTACCAGGAGTGCCACCGCCCGCTCTTGTCACCACCGAGGAGTAGGATCGCGGTGCGCCGAGGGTCGAAGGCGAACAGTACACGGATGTGACCTCCCCGTGGGCGGAGCTCCTTCAGGTTCGCCAGCCGGGACGCCTGGATGGTGCCGACAAGCGGGCGTCCAAGCGCGGGACCGTGTACTTCGAGGAGCTCTACTGCTGCTGCGACACGCTCCTGACAGTCGTGAGTCAGACTGTCCCACCATTCCGCGAACTGGTCTGTGTACTCGACGCGCCACACCAGCCCACTATAAGTAGTATCTTCTGAGTCTCAAGCAATGTCCACCGTGTCCGCACCCCCTCGAGTGGAGACGATGGAGGGACTCAGGAGTCCGGGCCCGGTGTTCCAGAGCCGCTCGATGCCGGAGGCGAAGGCCACCGGCGGGCGCGGGTCGTCGCAGGGTACGCCGGTGAGCATGTTGCGGTCGCCGATGGCGGCGACGGCCGTGGGGATGTCGCCGCCGCCGAAGAGCGTCGTCTGGACGGCCTGGAGGCAGGCGAGGGTCTGCGCAGTGGCGGCCTCGGTGATCTCGGCGAAGGTCTCGGTGCGGGGCTCGTCGGGCACCGACGGATAGAACCAGGGCCGCCGCTCGGCGAGCAGACGGGCGGCCGTGGCGTTGGGTTCGCGGGGGTAGATTTGCGTGCGGATGACGCCGTCGGCGTCGGCCCACGGCGTCGCGGCCACGCGCTTCAGCAGGCGCGAGAAGGCCGAGTGAGGGTCGCTCATGCGGCTGTAGGCGAAGGCCATGTTTCCGAAGGCGCGCCGTCCCTCCGCGGCGGTGAACGTCTCGCCGTGTACGTCGCGCATGACCTGCTCCCAGAGCCGCGTCACGACGCCGGTCTGCGCGCGCGTCATGGTCAGCAGCTTCTGCGCGCGGATCCAGCCGGTGTCGCGCGAGTGGCGCCGCGCGAGCGTGACGTCCAGGGAGCCTTCGAGCACGCCGTGGCGGCGCCGGGCGGCCGGCTGGACCGGCGCCGCCATGCCCGTGATGTCCCCGGTCCAGTACTGGACCCAGGGGTGGGCGCTCGCGTCCATGCAGAGGTGCGAGGCGTAGCCGCAGGTGAACGCCGTGATGACGCCCGCCTCGGCGGCCGGGGCGGAGGCCGCCGCCGTCAACAACGCGTGGAAGACGTCGCTCATCCGGTTCTTGTGCACCAGGCCGGCGAGGTCCGAGCGGTCGCGCTGGCCCGGCCAGACTCCGGCGTAGAAGAGGAAGTCCGGACCTTGGGCGCCGACCTTGTAGGCGTCGTGTTCGGCGGCGAGCAGGCGCGCCAGCGGGCCTTCGGCCAGGCGCGCCCGGGCCGCCTCGGCGACCTCGTAGTGTGCGAGCATGTCGGGCATGGCCGTGGCATCCTACCGTGCGCCGAGGGCCGAGGCGCCTGGGGGGCGGTGCCGTGCAGGCGCGGCGGCGGTCTGCGGCGCTCGTTCGCGGGCTGGCTGCCGGGCCAGAGCGGCCCCCGTCCTCGGCGCCTCGCCAGCGCGCTATTACGGCCACGCCGACCGCGATCACCGGGGGTCACGGCCCAGAGGCTTCGCTCTGGAGGAGATACGGATGAGGACCAGAGGCACGCTCTCCCACGCACCGATAGGAGCAGCGGGCGATGGGGCCCCGGCAGGACGTGCCCGGAGGTCGGGGCCAACTGCAAGCCGTGGCCGCTCGCCCCGGCGTTTGCCGCCGGGAACGATATGACCGGCTCCGCGCGCCGTGGTATCATGCCCATTCGGCCTGTTCGCGGGTCGTCTGCGTTCGCGTCAAACACCGGGTCTCATCCCCAGAAGGGAACCGTCAGCATGAAGAAAGACATCCACCCGAAGTACGTAGAGGCGACCGTGCACTGCTCGTGCGGCAACACGTTCACCACGCGCAGCACGAAGCCGGAGCTCCACGTCGAGCTCTGCTCGCAGTGCCACCCGTTCTACACCGGCAAGCAGAAGCTGGTGGACTCCGGCGGCCGCGTGGACCGCTTCAAGAAGCGCCTCGAGAAGAGGGCCGAGCCGGCCGCCAAGGCCGCGCCGGCCAAGGCCGAGGCTCCCGTGGCGGAGCCCAAGGCCGAAGAGCCCCAGGCGGAAGCCGCTCAGGTCTGACCCGGAGCCTGTCGTGAGCGCCGAGCTCCGCGTCTCGCTCCTGCAGCACACCCCCGACCCCGACCGCGCCGTCGCGGTCGCGGGCCGGCTCTGCTATGCGCCGGTGTCGGCCGCCGACCTGGCCAGCGACATGTCCGATGAGGACGTCGCCAAGCTGGTCCGCATCCTCGTGCGCAGCGGGCACCACTCGGCGCTCGAGCACGCCTCGTTCAGCTTCGCCGTCGACGGCGTCTCCCGGGCGCTCACGCACCAGCTCGTGCGGCACCGCGTGGCCAGCTACAACCAGCAGTCGCAGCGGTACGTGAACTTCGGGGCGGGCGACAGCTTCATCATCCCGCCCTCCGTGGCGGCCGACGCGGAGGCCCAGGCGGTGTTCCTGGACGCCATGGAGCATGCACGCGTCGCCTACGACAAGCTCTTGGAGCTCGGCCTCGCCGAGGGCCGCACGCGCGAGAGCGTGCAGGAGGACGCGCGCTTCGTGCTGCCCAACGCCGCCGAGACCAAGATCGTCGTCACCATGAACGCGCGCGAGCTGCGCCACTTCTTCCAGGTGCGCTGCTGCAACCGTGCGCAGTGGGAGATCCGCGCGCTCTCGTGGGAGATGCGCCGCATGGTCAAGGAGCTGGCGCCCAACCTGTTCGAGCACAGCGGCCCCGGCTGCCTCTACGGCTCCTGCCCGGAGGGCAAGATGACGTGCGGCACGCCGTACAAGGCCGAGGACGTGGACGGGCCGGCGGCCGCAGGCGCGCCGGCCGACGTGCGCCCGGACGCGCGCAGCTAGCTGCGCGCGTCCGTCCGGCCCCTCGAGACCCCAGACCGGTTGGTGGAATGACCCGACTCATGCACATGACTCTCACACTCGTCGCGTGGGCCGCCGTTGGCGCGCGTCGCGCGCAGGTCGGCGGCCAGGCCGTCATCGAGGGCGTCATGATGCGCGGCGTGAACCACTGGTCGCTCGCCGTGCGCCGTCCCGACGACACCATCGGCGTGCACGAGTACCCGCTCGTCAGCTGGATGGTCCGGTTCCCGGTGCTCAAGACGCCCGTCATCCGCGGCGTCGTCGCCCTGGTCGAGTCCCTCGTCATCGGGATCAAGGCGCTCACCCAGTCGGCCAACGAGTCCATGGGCATGCCCGAGGAGGAGGTGGCGCCGCTGGGCAAGAAGGAGATCGGCATCACGCTGGTCATCGCCATGGTCTTCGCCGTCGGCCTGTTCTTCGTCGCCCCCCTGCTGCTCACCGGCCTGTTCCGCGGCTGGCTCGGCACCGGTCTCGTCTTCTGGCTCATCGAGGGGTGCGTGCGCGTCGGCATCTTCCTCGCCTACATCGTCGTCATCAGCCAGTTCCGCGACCTGCGCCGCGTGTTCGAGTACCACGGCGCCGAGCACATGAGCATCCACGCCCTGGAGCACGGCGAGGTGCTCGTCCCCGAGAACGTGGAGAAGTACAAGACGTTGCACCTGCGCTGCGGCACGTCGTTCCTGCTCATCGTCATGGTGGTGAGCATCTTCGTGTTCGCCATCGTCAAGTGGCCGGCCTGGTACTACCTGATCCTCAGTCGCGTCGTGCTGGTTCCGCTCATCGCCGGCATCAGCTACGAGATCATCAAGTTCGCCGGGCGGCACGAGGACAACCCCGTGGTGCGCGTGGTCATGGCGCCGGGGCTGGCGCTGCAGTGGCTCACCACCAAGCCGCCGGACCGCGGCCAGGTGGAGGTCGCCATCGCCGCGCTGGACCGCATCATCGAGCTCGAGCCCCAGGACCGGCCCCCGGTGAAGGGCGTCGAGGTCATGGCCTGAGGGCCGGGCCGTGTCCGCCGTCGACAGCCTCATCGAGGAGATCGAGCGCACGTTCGCCGATCTCACCGCGCAGCTCGCCGACCCGGACGTACTGGGCGACCGCGGGCGCTACGCCGATGTCGCCCGCGGCCGCGCCGAGCTGGAGCAGGTCCACGCCCTCACCGAGCGGTACCGCGAGGCCGAGGCCACCGTCAGTGACGCCGAGGCCCTGCTCGCCGACGAGAGCACCGACGCCGAGATGCGCACGTTCGCGCAGGAGGAGCTCGTCGAGGGCCGCAGGCAGCTCGACGAGCTCGGCGAGGAGATCCGCGTCGCCATGCTCACGCGCGACCCCAACGACTCCAAGGACGTCATCATCGAGATCCGCTCCGGGGCCGGCGGCAACGAGGCCTGCATCTTCGCCGGCGAGCTCTCGCGCATGTACCTGCGCTACGCCGAGAGCAAGGGCTTCGAGACCGAGATCCTCAGCTTCAACGAGAACGACGACGGCGGCTACAAGGACATGACCATCGAGGTCCGCGGACAGGGCGCCTACTCGCTGCTCAAGTATGAGGGCGGCGTGCACCGCGTGCAGCGCATCCCTGTGACGGAGGCCACGGGGCGCATCCACACCTCCACGGTCACCGTGGCGGTGCTGCCGGAGGCGGAGGACGTGGAGGTCCAGGTGCACCCCAACGACCTGCGCGTGGAGATCTTCCGCGCCCGCGGGCCGGGCGGCCAGAGCGTGAACACCACGGACTCGGCGGTGCGCCTCACGCACATCCCGACCGGCGTCACGGTGAGCTGCCAGGACGAGAAGAGCCAGCTCCAGAACAAGGAGAAGGCCATGCGCATCCTGCGCGCCCGTCTGTTCGAGATCGAGCAGGCCAAACAGGACGCCGAGCGCGGCGCCGTGCGGCGCGGCATGGTGGGGACGGGCGACCGCTCGCAGAAGATCCGCACCTACAACTTCCAGCAGAGCCGCGTCACCGATCACCGCGTCGGGCTCACGAGCCACCGCATCGCCGAGGTGCTCGAGGGCGACCTCGACGAGTTCATCGAAGCGCTGGCCTCCGAGGACCGGCGCGAGCAGCTGGCCGCCGCGGGCGGGGAGTGAAGAGGACACGGCGCGTACTGCGGCGATGTCGGTGCGATCGATCGTCACCCTTGCCTTGACGACTGCCGCGGCGCATACTCGGTAGGCAAGAATAGACCAGTCTCAGACCAGTCTGAAACGGTTGACGAGGTGCACCATGACGACCGTAGGCGCGTACGAAGCCAAGACGAAGCTCCCCGAGCTGCTCAAGAGAGTCGAGCTCGGGGAGCACATAACCATAGCCCGCCACGGCCGGCCCGTCGCCGTGATGATCCCGGCGGGGGAGTATCCCCGTCGCGATCCGGCGGCGGCGGTGGAGGCCCTCAAGGAGTTCGCGCGCGGACGGCGCCGCGGCGACTTCGACATCCGCGCTGCGATCGAGGAAGGACGGAGGTACTGACGTGTTCGTCCTGGATTGCTCCGTGTCGATGGCATGGATCTTCGACGATGAGGACGATGTCTACGCGGCGTCGGTACGCGACCGCCTCACACGTGAGGCCGCCGTGGTCCCTGCCATCTGGCCGCTGGAGGTGGGCAACGCTCTCCTTGCGGCCGAGCGCCGCCGGCGCATCAAGAGGGCCGAGTCCCTGCGGTTCAGCCAGATCCTGGGCACGCTGCCGATCGACATCGACGTGGCGCCGACCCTGCAGGATGCGGAGGCGTTGTGTGAGCTGGCCCGGGACGTCGGCCTGTCCGTGTACGACGCGACCTATCTTGGGCTCGCGGCGACGCACGGACTCCCCTTGGCGACCCTGGACAAGAGCCTCGCCCGTGCAGCCGTCGGTCTGGGCGTGGCGCTCGTCGGCTGACGGCCGAACGGGACGCGCGACGGGCAGGGCACCGTGCCTACGGCAGGCCAAGCTATGCGGGAGGCGACCGCGCGGCTCCGCGCGAGCGGTTCGCGGTCGCCGCGGCTGGACGCCGAGCTGCTGCTCTCGGCGGCCCTCGGCGTCGAGCGCACCGCGCTGCTGCGCGCGCCCGAGCGCGAGCTGACGCGCGACGAGGCGCGGTGCTTCGGCGAGTACGTGGAGCGCCGCGTCGCGCACGAGCCGGTCGCGTACATCCGCGGCAGGCGCGCCTTTCGCACGCTGGAGCTCGAGGTCTCGCCCGCGGTGCTGATCCCGCGCCCCGAGACGGAGACGCTGGTGGACGTCTCGCTGGAGGTGCTCGCGCGCGTACCGGCGCTGGTCGGGGCAGCGCCCTACGAACCGCGAGTGTTGGACGTCGGCACGGGCTCGGGGTGCGTCGCCCTCGCGCTGGCCGCGGAGAACCCGTACGTGTGCGTCACGGCGGTGGACGTCGACGAGGCCGCCGCGGAGGTGGCGCGCCGCAACGCGGCGCGCCTGCGTCTCGGCGTTCGCGTCCTCGTGCTCGTGAGCGACCTGCTCGCCGGCGTGGACCCGGGCGAGCGCTTCGACCTGGTCGTCAGCAACCCGCCGTACGTGCCGGCCGACGAGTACGAGGCGCTCGAGACCAACGTGCGCGACTTCGAGCCGCGGCTGGCGCTAGACGGCGGTGCGGACGGGCTGGACGTGTACCGGCGGCTCCTGCCGCAGGCCGCCTGCGTGCTGCTGCCCGGCGGCACGCTGGCCGTGGAGGTCGGGGCCGGCGAGGCCGACGCTGTCGAAGAGCTGTTCGCGGCTACGGGGACGTACGAGCCGGCCCTCGTGCGCGCGGATCTCTCCGGCATCCCGCGCGTCGTCTGGGCGCGCCGGCGGGCCGATGACAAGGCGCGTCCGTGAGCGCCCGCAGCGAGAAGGCGCGAGCCGTCGTCCTGAGCTCGCGCCCTCTGGGTGAAGCCGACCGTATCCTGCGGCTGTTCACGAAGGAGCTCGGCCGCGTGGACGCCGTCGTCAAGGGCGTGCGCAAGACCTCGTCGCGCTGGGGCGGCCGTTTGGAGCCCTTCAACGTCTGCGACCTGCTGCTGTATCCGGGTCGCAGCCTGTACACGGTCACGCAGGCGCAGCTGGTGGACGTCTTCCTGCACCTGCGCGACCACCGCGAGGCGCTCACGGCGGCGGCGGTGGTCTGCGAGACCGCCGCCGGGCTCACGCCCGAGCACCAGCCCGAGGAGCGCGTGTTCGCCCTGCTGCGCAACACGCTGGCCGAGTTGGACAAGGGCTTCACCGGCCCGGCGGCGCGAGCGCCCATCGTGCTGGGGGCGCTCCTCAAGCTGCTGTACGAGGCCGGCTACGCCCCTATCCTCGACCACTGCGCCGCCTGCGGCGGCGGCGACCGGGCGCTCGGGTTCTCGGCCTCTCACGGTGGCCTGGTCTGCGGGCAGTGCCTGGGCCACGGCCTGCCGGTCACGCCCGAGGCGGTCGCCGCCATCGGCGACGCGCTGGAGCGGCCGCTGGCCGAGTTGCGCGTCGCCGAGCCGTCCGACGCCGTCGGTGAGGCCGTGCGCGACGTGCACGAGCTGTACGCATACCACTCGGGCGCGCGCCTGCGTGCCCTGCGCTTCGCGCGCGCGTCGCAGTGAGAAGGGTGACGGCGCCGGCCGGCCGGCAGGGTTCCGGACGTACGAATGCGGCGCTCGCGTCGCCGTCGCGCCCTGGACCGGACGCTCGCGTCGCCGTCGCGCCGCGTTCGGGCGCCCGGGGTGCTTTTCCCGGTCGTCATGGGGAAACTACCCCACTACGGTGCGCCGTCGCATAGAACATCCGTCGCATGGCTGGACGGGATGCGGCCGACGGCAGCGGTTCGTTGGTCGTACGTGTGCGACTTTGTTAGAATCGGCGCCCCGGATGCGGAGGAGACGTGAGTAAGCACACGAGTGCTGTGGACGCCCGGGGAGACATCCCCACGTTCCAGCAGGTCATCGGCCGCTTGCAGGCCTTTTGGGAGCAGCAAGGCTGCGTCGTCATGCAGCCGTACCATACCGAGGTCGGGGCGGGCACGTTCAACCCCGCCACCTTCTTGCGCTGCCTGGGGCACAAGCCCTGGCGCGCCGCCTATGTGGAGCCGTCCATGCGGCCCACCGACGGGCGCTACGGTGAGAACCCGTACCGCCTCGGTCACTACTACCAGTATCAAGTGGTCATCAAGCCGTCGCCGGCCGACATCCAGGACGTCTACCTGCAGTCCCTGGTCGCCCTCGGCGTCGATCTGCGCGAGCACGACGTGCGTTTCGTGGAGGACAACTGGGAGGGACCGACCCTGGGAGCCTGGGGGCAGGGCTGGGAGGTCTGGGTCGACGGCATGGAGGCCACCCAGTTCACCTACTTCCAGCAGCTGGGCGGGTTCGACCTCGACCCCATCACCGTGGAGCTCACGTACGGACTGGAGCGCCTGGCCATGTACCTGCAGGGCGTGGACAGCGTGTACGACCTGGTCTGGTCGCGCTGGGACGAAGGCGGCGAGGAGGTCGTGGTCACCTACGGCGACGTGTATCAGGAGAACGAGCGCGAGTTCAGCCGCTACAGCTTCGAGGTGGCCGACACCGAGATGCTGTACCGCCACTTCCGCGAGTTCGAGGCCGAGGCCGAGCGCTGCCTGGAGGCACGCCTGCCGGTGCCCGCCTACGACCACGTGCTCAAGTGCAGCCATGCCTTCAACATGCTCGACGCGCGCGGCGTGATCAGCGTGACCGACCGGACCATGCACATCGCCCGGGTCCGGGACCTGGCGCGCAAGGTCGCCGGGCTGTACCTGGAGGTCACTGGCGACGTTGACGATGCCGGGGCCGACGGCGCCGGAGACGCCGCCGCGGCCGACGGAGGTGCGGCATGAGCGAGACCCTCCTGATCGAGATCGGCTGCGAGGAGCTGCCGTACAAGGTCTGCGGGTCCGTCATCCGTCAGTTGGAGGGTGACGGCGAGACGCCTGGCCTGGCCCGGCGGCTGCTGGACGAGGCGCGCCTCGCGGAGCCCGGCGCGCCCGCTCCCACTGTGCTCGTCTCACCGCGGCGTATCGCCGTGCTGGCGCAGGACGTGCCGGACAGCCAGACGGCCCGCACCGACGACTTCCGCGGGCCCAAGGCCGAGGTCGCCTTCGACGAGGCCGGCGGGCTGACCAAGGCCGGCGCCGGCTTCGCGCGCTCCAAGGGCGCGCAGCCGGAGGACGTGCGCCGCGAGGTGCAGGACGGCACCGAGTTCGCCGTGGTCCGCGTCGAGGCGCCGCGGGCGCTCGCCGCGGACGTGCTTCCGGAGCTGGTGCGCAAGCTCGTCACCGGGCTGCAGATCCCGCGCGGCATGCGCTGGGGCCGCCGTCCGGAGGGGGAGGAGGACTACCTCCGTTTCTCGCGGCCCATCCGCTGGTTCGTGGTCAAGCTGGGGTCGCGCACCATCGACGGCTCGTTCTACGGCCTGCCGTTCGGGGATGTGAGCCAGGGCCACCGCGTGCTGGGATCGCCGGTCGTCATCGGCAAGGCCGAGCACTACGAGCGGTACCTGATCGAGCACCAGGTCGTGGTCTCGCAGCACGAGCGCCGGAGCCTCATCGCCGAGGGTCTGGACGCGCGCGCCAAGGAGTTGGGCGGCGAGTGGTCCGACCCCGGCGACGTGCTCGCCGAGAACCTCTTCCTGGTCGAGTGGCCGAGTGTGGAGAGCGGGCGCATCGACGAACGTCACCTGCGCCTGCCCGACCCCGTGCTCATCACGGCCATGCAGAGCCACCAGCGCTACCTGCCGGTGCGCGACCGCGACGGCGAGCTGCTGCCGGCGTTCCTCTACATCAACAACGCCGACCCGGCGGCCGCGGAGCTCATCACGCACGGCAACGAGCGCGTGCTGGGCGGCCGCCTTGACGACGCCGAGTTCGCCTACGACCGCGACGTGGCCGAGGGCCTGGACGACATGGCCGGTCGCCTCGGCGCCGTGGTCTTTCACGAGAAGCTCGGCTCCCTGGCCGACAAGGCGGCCCGCCTGCAGGGCCTGGTGGCCGGGCTCTGCGCCGCGCCCGGTTGCGGCGCGGCCGGCGGCGGCAACGGGTCCGGCGCCGGGCCTCGAGGGCACGCTGCGGACGGCCGCCCGGCTCGCCAAGGCCGACCTGGTGAGCCAGGTCGTCATCGAGTTCCCGGCGTTGCAGGGCGAGATGGGCGGCATCTACGCGCGCGGCGGCGGTCTGGGCGACGCCGTGGGCGACGCCGTCGGCCAGCACTATCGGCCGCTCTCGGCCACGGCGCCGCTGCCGGAGACGCTGGCCGGCGCCCTGCTGGCCGTGGCCGACAAGGTGGACAACATCGTGGGCGCCTGGGCGGCCGGAGAGAAGCCGTCGGGCTCGCGCGACCCGTACGGCCTGCGCCGCGCCGCCATGGGCATCGTGCGCATCGCCCTGGAGTACAGCCTGCGCTTCTCCCTCACCGGCCTGCTGCAGAGCGCGTTGGACCAGTTCGAGCTGCAGGGCGTGCAAGGCGTGGACGACGCGCGCCGTGCGGCCATCGTGGCCGAGACGGCAGCGTTCGTGCGCGAGCGCCTGCAGGTGCAGCTGCTCGACGCCGGCGTGCCGTTCCCGAGCGTGGAGGCGGCGCTGGCCGCCCCCGCCGGCGACCTGCCGGCGCTGGCGGCCCGGGCGCGCACCTTCGCGGCGCTCGCCGGCCGCGACTTCTTCGAGGACGCCGTGACGGCCTACAACCGCTGCGCGGCGCTGGCCTCCAAAGACCCCGAGGCCGGGTCCCGCGCCGTCGACCCGGCCCTGTTCAGCTACGACGCCGAGCGCGAGCTGGCCGCGACCGTGGAACGGGCGCGCGGCCCGCTGCTCGAGGCGCTCAGGCACCTGGAGCTGGAGAGCGCCGTCAAGGAGGCGGCCGGCCTGCGGCCGGCCGTGGACCGCTACTTCGACGACGTGCTGGTGATGGACCAGGACGAGGCGGTGCGCGCCAACCGCCTGGCCCAGCTCGCCGCCGTCACCGCGCTCATCGGCGCGATCGGCGAGTTCAGCCGCCTGCCGCTCACGCAGACGTGAACGCCGCACCCACCGACCCCATCGCCGCCGTCGCGGCGTGACGAAGACAGTCCCCGGGAGGACGAGAGATGTCTGACAAGCACGTGTACCGGTTCAGCGAAGGCAACAAGGACATGAAGGAGCTGCTCGGCGGCAAGGGGGCCAACCTCGCCGAGATGACCACCATCGGCCTGCCGGTGCCCCCGGGGTTCACGATCACGACCGAGGTCTGCAATCACTACTCCGCGCACAAGGACTACCCCGCCGGCCTGGACGCCCAGGTGGAGGCCGCCCTCTCCGCGCTGGAGCAGGACACCGGCAAGAAGTTCGGCGACTCCGCGGACCCGCTGCTCCTCAGCGTGCGCTCGGGCGCCCGCGCCTCCATGCCGGGGATGATGGACACCGTCCTGAATCTGGGCCTCAACGACACGACCATCCAGGGCGTCATCGCATCCACCGGCAATCCTCGCTTCGCCTACGACTGCTACCGCCGGTTCGTCAGCATGTACGGCGACGTGGTCTGCGGTCTCAAACCCGAGGACAAGGACGAGCGGGACCCGTTCGAAGAGATCCTCGACGCGGCCAAGGAGGCCAAGGGCGTCGAGTTCGACACCGAGCTGGACGCCGACGACCTCAAGGCTCTTGTGGCGGAGTTCAAGGCCGCCGTCAAGGACCGCACCGGCAACGAGTTCCCCGACGACCCGCGTCGGCAGCTCTGGGGCGCCATCGGCGCCGTGTTCGGCAGCTGGGACAACGACCGCGCCGTCGCCTACCGGCGTCTGTACGGCATCCCCGACGACTGGGGCACGGCGGTCAACGTGCAGACGATGGTCTACGGCAACACCGGCGACGACAGCGGCACCGGTGTGGCCTTCACACGTAACCCCGCCAGCGGCGTCAACGAGTTCTACGGCGAGTTCCTCGTCAACGCCCAGGGCGAGGACGTGGTGGCCGGCGTGCGCACGCCGCGCCAGGTGATCGAGCTGAAGGGCGTGTGGCCCGACGTCTATCGACCAGCTCATGGAGGTCCGTCAGACGCTCGAGCACGAGATGCGCGACATGCAGGATTTCGAGTTCACGATCGAGCACGGCCGCCTCTTCATGCTGCAGACGCGCAACGGCAAGCGCACCGGCCTCGCCGCCATCCGCATCGCCGTGGACATGGCCGACCAGGGCCTCATCACGCCCGACGAGGCGCTGATGCGCGTCGAGCCGCAGCAGCTCGACCAGCTGCTGCAGCCGATCTTCAGCCCGGAGCACAAGCAGCAAGCCGTCAAGGAGGGCCGGGTCAAGGCCAAGGGCCTGCCCGCCGGCCCCGGCGCGGCCTCCGGCCGCGTGGTCTTCAACGCCCCCGACGCGGTGGCCTGGGCGGAGCGCGGCGAGCAGGTCCTGCTGGTCCGCGACTTCACCAGCCCCGACGACATCCGCGGCATGGACGCGGCCGAGGGCATCCTCACGGCCCAGGGCGGCATGACCAGCCACGCCGCGCTCGTGGCCCGGCAGATGGGCAAGGTCTGTATCGTCGGCTGCGGCGCCCTCGACATCGACGGGCCGGGCCGCAGCTTCAGCGTCGAAGGCGCGGAGGTCAAGGAGGGCGACTGGGTCTCCATCGACGGCTTCACCGGCGAGGTCATCCTCGGCCGGCTGGAGACGCGTGAGCCCGAGGTCCAGCAGGTGCTGCTCGAGGGCAAGGCGCCCGAAGAGGCCGAGACCTACCGCTACTACCGCGAGATCATGCAGTGGGCCGACAAGGAGCGCCGCCTCAAGGTGCGCACCAACGCCGACCAGCCCGACCAGAGCGAGAACGCCATCGCCTTCGGGGCGCAGGGCATCGGCCTCTGCCGCACCGAGCACATGTTCTTCGAGGGCGAGCGCATCATGAGCGTGCGCCGCATGATCCTCGCCGACGATCACGCGGGCCGCGCCGCGGCGCTGGCCGAGCTCGAGCCCATGCAGCGCGAGGACTTCGCCGCCATCTTCCGCGTGATGGGCGATCGCCCGGTCACCATCCGCACGCTGGATCCGCCGCTGCACGAGTTCCTGCCGCACGACGACGACGACACGGCGCGCACCGCCGCCGCGCTCGGCGTGAGCGAGGACGTCGTGCGCGACAAGGTCGAGGACCTGCACGAGAACAACCCCATGCTGGGCCACCGCGGCTGCCGTCTCGGCATCGCCTACCCGGAGATCACCGAGATGCAGGCGCGGGCCATCCTCGAGGCCGCCTGCACGGTGAAGCAGGAAGGCGTGGACGTGCACCCGGAGATCATGATCCCGCTGGTGGGCACGAAGAAGGAGCTCGAGCACCAGACGGCCGTGGTCCGCGGCATCGCCGCCGAGGTGTTCGCCGAGGCGGGCGTGGAGGTCGACTATCTGGTCGGCACCATGATCGAGATCCCGCGCGCGGCGCTGACCGCCGACAAGATCGCCGAGGTGGCCGAGTTCTTCAGCTTCGGCACCAACGACCTCACGCAGATGACGTTCGGCGTGAGCCGTGACGACGCCGGCAAGTTCCTGCCGCTGTACACCAGTGAGGCGCTGGAGATCTGGCCGGCCGACCCGTTCGCGACGCTCGACCAGGAGGGCGTGGGCCAGCTGGTCGAGCTCGGCATCGAGCGCGGGCGCAGCACCAGGCCCGCGCTCAAGGTCGGCATCTGCGGCGAGCAGGGCGGCGACCCCGAGACGGTCAAGTTCTGCCACCGCGCCGGCATGGACTACGTGAGCTGCTCGCCGTTCCGCCTGCCGGTGGCGCGCCTCGCGGCCGCCCAGGCGGCGATCGAGGAGCGCAGCTCGCTGGCGCTCGAGAAGTAGGCGGGAGGCGCCGCGTGGCGAAGCTGGGCGGCGAGGTCACAGGCGTGCTCGAGGACGGGCGCGCGTGGTGCGTGCGCGACGCGCGCCCGCGCGACGCGCGCCCGCTCGCGCGCCTGCTCGACGACATCGCCGCCGAGCCGCAGCCGGCCTTGCTCATGCTGCCGGGCCAGTTCACGGCGAGCGTGTGGAAGCGACGCATCCAGGACTCGCTGGCCGACCCGCGCTGCCTGCAGCTCTCGGCCACTGTGGGTGAGAAGCTGGCCGGCAACCTGGGGCTGCGGCCCGACGCCCACCCGAGCTCGGCGCACGTCACGTGGCTGGGGATGTCGATGGGCGAGCCGTTCCGCGGTCTGGGGCTGGGCGGGGCCCTGCTCGAGACCGCGGTCGAGTGGGCCACGGTGAGCGGCCTCGCGAAGATCGCCCTCGGCGTCTTTCCCGAGAACGTCCGGGCCATCGGCTTCTACGCGCGTCACGGGTTCGTGGAGGAGGGCCGCCGGCGTGCCCAGTTCGTCCGCGCCGGGCAGTATCATGACGAGGTCCTCATGGCGCGCTTCCTCACAGACCCCGTCTGAGCCGTGGACCGCTCCCACCTGCTCAAGACCCTGATCACGGTGGCGGCCGTGGCGCTCGCCGTGCTCCCGGCCGCCGTGGCCTTCGGCCTGGGCTGGCTCACCTTCGGCCACCCCGACCTGCCCACCGGTGGGCCCACGCTGCCCGACACCACGCCGCCCGAGGCGTGGGCGCTCTTCGCGCTGCTCTACCTGGGCTGGCTGTCCGCGCTCATGGTGCTGCTCGTCTGGTCGTTCGATCGCGTCGGTCACCACTGGAGCGCGTGGGACAGGGCGCCGCGCAAGGAGAAGAAGCGACTCCGCCGCCTCCGCGCCGGCCTGGGCTTCCTCGCCGGGCAGGAGAAAGCGCGCGCCGACGCCGAGGCGGAGCTGACGCGCCGGACGGAGGACCGCTGACCGTGCCGCTCATCTCACGCGCCAGCATCGAGCAGGTCCAGACCATGGCCGACATGGTCGAGATCGTCGGCCAGTACACCCAGCTCAAGAAGGCCGGGGCCAACTACAGCGGGCGCTGCCCGTTCCACGAGGAGCGCACCCCGTCGTTCTCCGTGAACCCGACGGAGAAGCTGTACTACTGCTTCGGCTGCGGCGCCGGCGGCAACCTCTTCGGCTTCGTGCAGGCCAAGGAGAACCTGGACTTCGCCGGCGCCGTCGAGCACCTCGCCGACCGGTACGGCATCCAGCTCGAGTACGAGGAGAGCAGCCCTCGCGGCGAGGCCGAGCGCCGGCGCCGCGACCGGTTACGCTCCCTCCTGGAGCACGCCACCGCCCACTACGAGCGCGTGCTGTGGGATTCAGGCGCGGCCGCGCCGGCCCGCGAGTACCTCGCGCGGCGCGGCCTGGGCGAGGCTGTCTGCCGCGCCTTCCGCGTGGGCTTCAGCCGGCCGGGCTGGGAGAAGCTGCGAGACGCGGCGCAGACGAAGAGCTTCACCGACCAGGAGCTGCTCGACGCCGGCCTGGTCGTCCCCGGCCGCCAGGCGCGCCCGTACGACCGCTTCCGCGGGCGCATCATGTTCCCGCTGGCGGACGACCGCGGGCGCACCCTCGGGTTCGGCGCCCGCACCCTGGGCGACGAGAAACCCAAGTACCTCAACTCGCCGGAGACGGCGCTGTACCACAAGAGCGAGGCCCTGTTCGGCCTGGACAAGGCCAGGGCCGCGGCCTCCCGCGACGACCGTGTGTACATCGTGGAGGGCTACACCGACGTCATGGCGCTGGCCCAGGCCGGGGTGGAGAACAGCGTCGCCAGCATGGGCACGGCGCTCACGGAGCAGCAGCTCACGCGGCTCTCCCGGGTCACGCGCAACCTGTACCTCTGCTACGACGCCGACGCCGCCGGCATCGGGGCCATGGACAGGGCCCTCAGGCTGGGCCGCGCCATGGGCCTCAGCCTGCACGTGGTGCGCATCCCCGACGGGCTCGACCCGGCCGACTACGTGCTCTCCGGCGCCGGGCGCGACGGCTTCGAGCGGCTTGCCGCCGAGGCGCAGACCCTGTTACAATTCCACGTCCGTTTGGCGCTCGCCACTCACGACCTCGACAAGCCCGATGGACGGGCACGCGCGGTGGCGCGACTCAAGGAGGTCCTCTCCGAGGCGGCGACGCCGATCGAGCGCGACGACGAGCTGCGGTACATCGCCGATGTGCTGCAGCTCTCGGCCGAGAGCGCGAGCTACCTGCTGAAGGGCGGCGGACGACCTGGAGACGGGCGCGCCGCCGCGCAGGGCCGCGGCGAGACCCCCCCGGACGGGGGCGCGGCGGCTGCGATCGGCGGCGCGCACGAGCTCGAGGTCCGCTTTCTGGCCGGCTGCCTTGCGCGGCCGGAAAAGGGGCGCGCGGTGGTGACCGGCTTGGACGACAGCTTCTTCTCGTCGGCCGAGACGCGTGCGGCGTTAGGTTCTGTGAAGGCGCGGTTGGAGGTCCCGGACGCGGGGAATACCCTGCAAACACTGCACGACGGGGCTGAAGACGCGGGCGGAACGGTGCTCGCGGAGGTCATCGTGCGCGCCGGTCGCGAGCGCTTCACGGACGTGGTGGTCGACGAGTTCTTCCTGCGTCTGCAAGAGGCGCAACTGGGAAGACTCATGGCGCGGCTCAAGGTCGCGATGCAGGGTGACGAGACAGAGAAGCAGGCGCGGGAACTGGCGAGACTCGAGGCTGCGCGGCGGCGTCTCCGCGAGGCGCTCCGGGCCATTCCCGTGGACGAGGAGCCCCAAGAAGGGTAGGGACGGACGTTTTGACCGAATCCGCTGAAGATCGCACCAAGGCCGCCGACCCGGCGGAGCTGTCCATCGACGAGGTCCGTCTGCTTCTGGATGAGGGCCTCGCCCAGGGCTATCTTGCGAGCGATCACATCGCCGACGCTCTGCAGGACGTTGAGCTCACGCCCGACCAGATCGACGGCATCTACAACCTGTTTGCCGACAACGGCATCGACATCATCGAGGGCGACGCGGTGGCCGGCGAGGAGGGTCCCGAGGCCAAGCCCGAAGAAGAGGTGCCCATCAAGCTGGACCTCTCTGTCAAGACGCCCACCAACGACCCGGTGCGCATGTACCTCAAGGAGATCGGCAAGGTACCGCTGCTCACGGCCGAAGAAGAGGTGTCGCTGGCCAAGCGCATCGAGCGCCGCGACATGGAGGCCAAGCGCAAGCTCATCGAGGCCAACCTGCGCCTCGTGGTGTCCATCGCCAAGCGCTACGTCGGGCGCGGCATGCTGTTCCTCGACCTCATCCAGGAGGGCAACCTCGGCCTCATCCGTGCCGTGGAGAAGTTCGACTACCGCAAGGGCTACAAGTTCAGCACGTACGCCACGTGGTGGATCCGCCAGGCGATCACGCGCGCCATCGCCGACCAGGCCCGTACGATCCGCATCCCGGTGCACATGGTGGAGACCATCAACAAGCTCATCCGCGTGCAGCGTCAGCTCCTGCAAGACATCGGCCGTGAGCCCACCCCGGAGGAGATCGCCGCCGAGATGGGCACCACGCCGCAGAAGGTGCGCGAGATCCTCAAGATCAGCCAGGAGCCCGTGAGCCTCGAGACGCCCATCGGCGAGGAAGAGGACTCCCAGCTCGGTGACTTCATCGAGGACGAAGACGCGACCATGCCGGTCGAGGCCGTGAGCGAGATCATGCAGAAAGAGGAGCTCCAGCAGGTCCTCGGTACGCTCACACACCGCGAACGCAAGGTCATCGAGCTGCGCTTCGGTCTCAAGGGCGAGCACCCGCGTACCCTGGAAGAGGTGGGGCAGAAGTTCGGCGTCACGCGCGAGCGCATCCGCCAGATAGAGGCCAAGACGCTGGCCAAGCTCAAGGCGTACCGCGACTCGCAGCGCCTGCGCGACTTCCTCGATTGACCTGCGAAGTGTCGTCAACGTGAGGTGCCGCGCCAGCGTCACCTCACACTGACCGCCGCAGGCGGGTCAACGTCGGGTGCACCGAAACGGCACCCGACACTGGCTCGATACTCGTTTGTCGCACCGTAGCCGGTGGCCTATAATCTGTCGGCCAGAGCGGTCCTCGGTAGCTCAATGGTAGAGCATTCGGCTGTTAACCGAAGGGTTGTAGGTTCGAGTCCTACCCGAGGAGCCACCTTCACTCAAAACTGCCGCAAAGGAGCTATGTTCAAGTTCCTTTGCGGCGGTGCCGTTTCGGCCTCTGTACTCCAAACGTACTCCCGGGTCTCGCGCCTACTCCCCGGCGGCGGCAATCAGAGCCGCCACCAGCACCGCGGCCTCCCCCTGCATGTTGGGAAGCACGTGGCTGTAGGTGTCGAGCGTGATGCGGATGTTCGCGTGGCCGAGGCGCTCCTGCACCACCTTGGGGTGCACGCCTCCCTGCAGTGCGTAGGTGGCCCAGCCGTGGCGCAGGTCGTGCATGCGTATGCGCGGCACGGCGACAGCCGCGACCGCCTGCTGGAAGAGCTTCTGCACGCGGTCGGGGTGCCACGGTGAGCCGTCCTCGCGCGTGAACACGTGGCCGGTCGCCTGCCACGCCTCACCCCAGGTGTCGGCGTCGTCGAGCTGCTGCGCACTCTGCCGCCGCAGCACGGCGATCGTTGCGGGGTCGAGGTCGACGGGACGGCCGCCGCCGGTCTTGGTGACGGTCTCGGCGACCTCGTAGCCGCTGGACGTGCGCTGGCGCTGCAGGGCGATACGGCCGCGTTCGAGGTCCACGTCGCTCCACCGCAGGCTGAGCACCTCGCCACGGCGCAGGCCGGTCAGCGCCAGCATGTGCCACAGGGGGCCGAGGCGGTCGTCGCGGGTCGCCTGCAGGAAGGTGTTCAGCTCCTTGAGCGACCACACGTGCATCTCGCGCTGGTGCACCGTGGGACGGCTGACGCCGGTCGCCGGGTTGGTGCGCAGGAGGCCGTCCTTGACGGCGTCGCCGAGGGCGTGGTGCAGGACGCCGAGCACCGAGCGCCGCGAGGCGGGGGAGAGGACGTGGCCGTGCGGACCCGGCTCCGTGTTGAGCTTGGCGGCGAGCACGCCGACGTCGGCGCGCGTCAGCTTCTGCAGCGGGACGTGGCCGATGTGGCCGGCGATGCGGCCGGCGTGCAGCTTGTACAGGCGCAGGCTCCCGGCCGCGAGGTTCTCGGCTTCCAGTGCGGTCTGCCAGCGCGTCAGCCAGTCGCTCAGCGTCATGTCGACCGGCGGGATGTAGTCGCCGTGCTCGCGGTCGTGGAGGGTGTCGCGGAGAGCCTTGTCGGCCTCTTTCTTGGTGGCGTACTTGGCGGGCATCAGCTCCTGACGACGGGAGACGATCGTCTCAAGCTCTCCCTCGCACTTCGGGCAGGTATCGGGCGGGTCCTCGTCCATCCAGTAGACCGCGCCTCGCTGGTACTCATATGCCGTGCCGTCTTTGCGGGTGACGCGGCGGACGGTCGTGCACGTGGGGCAGCGCACGGCCGCCTGCTCGCCGAGCTCTAGGACGACGCGCCAGGCGCCGCTGCGTTTCTGCACGAAGACGGCAGGACGAGCGCGGCGAGGTCTGTATGTCGCCTACACCCAAGTGAGCGAGGACACGAACTACGTGAGGGGCCGGCCGGATTGGCAGGAGTTGGCGAGGCGACCGGTGCGCTCCAAGATTCCATGCCTCTTCGAGGTCAACGAGACCGACAACGACGAGAACCGCATTCTTCTCTGGACTCTATATGTGATTGGCCGGGCTGGGATTGCTGGCGACCAGAAGGCCAGCTTGGCTTCCGCCTACCGAGCCTTGGCCAGCTGCGTCAGCCTCGTGCCGTTCACGCCAAGAGACTGCGTCGGCCGGCACTACACCCGCTTGAACAGTGACGACTATGCGTCTCTCCACGGTCTCTGCAGGCTGCTATTGTCAGGCAGCGCCCCACTCAGCGCCGGAGGTGACCTCGTCGCCCCGCCGTTCCTGCTGGACATGGCGGCTCTCTTCGAGGTGTTCGTCTATCGCTGGTTGGAGCTCCATCATCTACCCGAGGGTGTGACGGTCGAGCCGCAAGAGCGAGTGGTCATCGATGAGTCTTCGGGGCTCGAGTTCCGAATCGACCTGGTGCTTCACGATGAAGCTGGCGCGGCTCTCTGTACGCTTGACACCAAGTACAAACTCACGACCACGCCCGACAGCGCTGACATTCATCAGGCGGTCGCCTATGCGGTGTCGGTGGGGGCGACCGAGGCAGTCCTAGTGTACCCGTCCGACCTGAGGCCGGAGCTGGAGGTGCACGCCGGCGGAGTTCGTGTCTCGTCTGCATCGTTTGACCTCGGTTCTGCCAGCACCGATGCGGCCGGTGCCGCTCTCCTAGCATCGCTGCCGCCCTTGTCCACGGCCGCTCCAGGCGACTCCGAGTTGCCCGATCATGCGTCTCGCGAAGCACCCCAGTGACTTCCGCCGCTTTCGATTCACCGAACGGGCAGGGACCTACGCCTATCCCCTATGCTTCAAGCGTTGCGATCCGTGTCCGCATGCAGCAGCAGCGACGACGCGATACGGAGGCCGAAATGGCCGTGCGCAGACTCGTGCACGCGGCCGGCCTCAGGTACCGCGTCGATGTGCGGCCCGTCAAGGAGGTCCGCCGCAAGGCCGACCTCGTCTTCACCAGGGCGAAGGTCGCTGTCTTTGTCGACGGCTGCTTCTGGCACGGCTGCCCGGAACACGGCTCGTCCCCGAAGGCGAACGCGGCCTGGTGGCGCGACAAGATCGAGGCGAACGTCCGGCGGGACCGCGACACGGACGCACGGCTCACAGACGCCGGCTGGTGCGTCGTGAGGATCTGGGAGCACGACGACCCGCAGTGGGCGGCGAGGCGAATAGCCGAAGAGGTCGCAAGGCGCAACTGCTGAGGCTCTGGGCGTGGGAGGGCGGCCGTTGGTCGTCACCAGCCACCGGTGCGCACCGGCAGCCCGGCCGCCCCCTCCGCGCGACCGGCCTCCGTTTCGGGGACTGCGCCCACACGCACAGACTTCCGGTCGCGGAAGAGGGTAGGCGACGGCCGGGCGCGCCTCGAGGGTGACGATGGGGTTGGGCGGGTGACGATGCGGGGGCGCACGCGTATCCGTCCGAGGTGCCGCTCATCATCGGAGAGTGGCCGCCTGTTCACAGTCGCCGCTCATCCTGCCGACAACAGAAGGGGCCACCGGGAGGGACCATGACCTTCGCGACGTTCAGCTCGGCGGGGACGGGCGAGAGTGACACGCCGTGAGCGCCGACGCCGACCTTGACGCCGTCTTCGCTGCCACCTACACGGCCGCCTACCATGCCGCGTGCGCCGACGGCTACGCCCCGGACTACGCCGCCGACTACGCCGAGGAAGCCGCCAAGGCGGCCCGCGCCGACGCCAAAGCGGCCCGCGAGGCCGCCGCCCGCGAGGCCGAGGCCGCGCGCCCTGCCGCCCGCGAGGCCGCCTACGCCGCCGCCTACGAGGCCGCCTACGAGGCCGCGTGCGCCGCCGCCGCCGAGTACGCCGACCCCCAGCTCGCGGCCGCCAAGGCCGCCTACGCCGCCGCGAAGGCCGATTACGACATCGCCCGCGACGCCGTCCGCCTGGCCGCCCGGAACGCCGCCCGGGATGCCGGATTCAAGGCCGCCGCCGCCGCTCGCGCCGCTTTCGACGCCGACTACAAGGCCGCCCGCGAGGCCGCCAAGGCCGCTGCCCGCGAGGCCGCCGACGCCGCCGACGCCGCCGATGGGGCCGTCCGCAAGGCCGCCCTGGCCGCCTTCCCCACCGACCCGACTGCCTACCTGACCCGTTACCGCACCGACCACCCCTCCGCCGACCCTGCCCGCATGTCCGCCTACAAAGCCGCCCGCGAGGCCGCCAAGGTCGCCCGAAGAGCCGCCCGGCGCGCCGATCGGGACGTCGAGTCGCTCGAGCGGGGGCGCAACTCCGACAGATCCGCCGCCGGAGGACGCGCCTATAGTGCTGCCCGCGCTGCCGCCGAACCCGGCTGCGACGCCGCCTTCGCCGCTGCCTACGCCGAAGAACTCGCCGCCGCCAAGGCCGCTTACCACGCCGCTCGGGCCGCCTACACCGCCGCATACGAGGCCTACACCGCCGCCTACGACGCAGCTCACGAAGGGGGTAGCTGGTGACACGCCCGAGGGCTGAAGCCGCACCGCCGCACAAGGCCACGCGCGCCCCGGAAGCCGCCCGGGCGCTACCTATACTCCCGCGCGCCTGGACGTCGCCAGACGGCCCCCTGGACTCCCCGGGGGGGCGCGCGACGTGAGCCGCAACGGCGCCCGCGCTCGCCGCCGTCGGCGGCGGGTAGGCTCCAAGGGATCGATGGGAGGTGGAGGGAATGTGCGCATCGCCGATCCCGCACCAGTGCGGCTCCTGCAGCCGCTTTCACGGGGAGTACGCGCCCAGTCCGGAGGAGCTGCTCGATCCGTACCTCTGCGACGCCGGCTCGCTGAAGTGCGACGCCTTCCCGAAGGGCATCCCGTGGACGATCCAGCGGGGCGAGTTCGACCACGAACGGGAGTGGCCCGGCGACGGCGGCCTGCGCTATGAACGGGCCGTGACGCGACAGCCCCGCCACCCGTAGGGGCAGCGGGGAGCCCCTCAGGTCCCGATTCTACGATCGCCCCGCCACGCCGGCCCACGCACATGCACGGCGAGCGGGCGAGCGCCTACCGCTCCGGAGAGGAGCACGATGGACGACACGACGGCCGAGCATGACAAGCGCGAGGCTGAGTACAGGGCGGCGCACGACAAGAGTGACGCGGAGTACAGAGCGGCGCACGACAAGAGCGAGGCGGAGGCCAAGGCCGCACACGACAGGAGCGAGGCGGAGGCCAAGGCCGCACACGACAGGAGCGAGGCCGAAGCCAAGCTCGCACACGACAAGGACAAGGCCGAGCACGACGAGCGCACTCAGGCCGAGGACGACGCAATCAAGAAGGCCTGGCGACGGACCTGAGATGCGCGCGACCGCCGCGAGGACAGCCTGACTGCAGCCTCGCCTCACGCAAAACCCCCGCGCGGGTGGTGAGGCCCGTCGCGGGGTGGGTGGCCAGCCGGTCGGACAAGGACCCTCAGCAGCCGGCGACGCCGTTCCCGAGAGGTGCCAGCCCCTCGATGAAGGACGGCACACGCCACCGAGGCGCGGCCCCGGGTTCTCACACAACGCCCGGGCCGCGCCCTTCTGCTGCAACGTCCCGGGACGTCGCTTGCGAGGCCAGCCCGAGGCCAGCTGATCATGCTGGCCACCAGGTCCGCGGCCTCTCCCTGCATGTGGGGGATCAGGTGCGAGTACGTCTGTCCGCAGCGGGCACTCACGCACGGCATCACCGAGCGCGTGGTGCAGAGCGACGAGGAGCGACCGCCCTGTGGCGGGGTTGCGCACGCGGCCGCGTGGGCCCGGTTCGGTGGCAAGCTTGGCCGCGAGCACGCCCACGTCAGCGCGTCCTCGCCTCTGGAGCTGAGCGTGGAGTAGACGCTGGCCGTGCGACCCCTCCAGGGACCCTCGGCAAGAGGTGAACGCTCGCCAGCACATCTGGGTGGTGATCGACTCCGGAGCCAGTCAACGCCCAAGGAGCTACCACTTGCGGCCCTCCGGGCAGATAATGGTCCGGGGTCAGGCGTGGAGGGATCATGACCGTCGTAGCGTGGGGACCGACGACCGCCCGGGCCAGCAGCGAGGACGATCTGGCCCGCGAGTGTGGCCTGCAAGCGCATGTTGTCTGGGTGGACGACGGGCATGGCCCAGCCGCGTGTCAGGTGCCGATGAGGGCTCGCCGTGAGTGGCCGGCCGTCAGAGAGCGACCACATCGCACGTCGACGCCGCTGGCATGACGACGGCATGGATGCGCCTGCAGACACCGTCATGCACCGGCTTGTGGTGACGGGCCCCGAGCGCGATCGGCTCTATCAGCACTTCAGTCGCCTCTTCTGGGGGCGGGTCGGGGTCGAGGTCGTCAAGGACCGCCGCGTCGCTGAGCGACGCCGGAGCAGCTCACAGAGTGCCGTCGAGCGCCGCTCGCGCGAGCGGCGCCGCGCCGCGCCGGATTGGGTATTCCCGCCGTCCTGAAGACGCCGTCTCCCAATCGCCCCCACACGAGCGTACGGATTCAGGTCGCAGAGCGGCTGTCCAGAGTCCCTCGGAGGGCTCGCAGGACTCGCGGAGCACGACGACACGGCGTCGAGCATTGTCACCCCTGAGTTCGGAGGCTATGCTTCGCGCGGCTCAGACCTGCGAACACTCGAGAAGGCGGCGTGGTGGAGTCGGCTGCACCAGTCAGATTGCGCGGAGGCGATCGGCGGCGGACCCACCGCTTCGTCCTGCGGGAGCGACGCTCGGGATTCGAACGGCGAGAGATGAGGCGCCGCACGCCGTTCGGCGCCGCACTTGACGCGTCGCTCGCCTACCTGCGCGATCACCGGCTCGCGCTCGTGGCGATTCTGGCGCTCGCCAATCTGCTCAGCCTGCTTGATCTCGGGCTCACCACTATGGCCCTTCGTCTCGGCGCCGCCGAGGCCAACCCCATCATGGGGTACTTCTTCGAGGCGAGCGCCACGCATGCGGCGGCCGTCAAGTGCTGCCTCGCTGCCGCCGTGACTTTCGGGCTCTGGGGGCTGCGGCGCTACCGACGGGCGCTGATGACGGCCCTCTTCTTCTTCGCCGCGTTCGGCGCGGTAGTGCTCTACGAGATCGTCGGCCTTGCGCAGTTGACCTGACGCAGGCGTCCGGGTCGCGCCGAGCGCGACCGGCTCGCCTCGCTCTCTCGAGGCCAGCTTCTCGAACAGCGCTTTGGCGAACTCGGTCCGCATCCCTTGGGCGAGTGCCAGGGAGATGTCGAACGCCTCGTCGCAGAGCAGCCACATCTGGAGGTCGCCTGCGGAGATGTCGAGCGCCTCCAGAGCGGCCTCGAGCTCGACGCCAGAGGCCACCTGTCCGAGCAGCCGTTCGCGCTGTTCGGTCGTCATCATGTGGGGAGCCTACACCACCGCCAACGCGGGTGAGATGGGGTACTCACTCTCCGTTTGTCGCAGCGCGAGCTGACGACGAGGGCGGGGCCTGAGGAGCCGGACCTCAGCGGGGAGCCGCGGCCGGTGTCGTCCCACGTAAGGCTTCTACTTTCGTCAGCAGGGTACACACGGTGAAACGTAGGTTTGTGGCCGCGATCGCGCGGTCGCCAAGCGAGGAGGGACCATGGCGGATCCAGTCGAAGAAGCCAAGAGCGAGGCTGAGGCCGACGCGGCTGCTTCGGGCGACCGGTTCAACCGGCTCGTCGAGTCGCTCGGCGGCACCGCCTCGGCGAGCGCCGTGTTCGGCGACCCCGTCGAGAAGGACGGTGTCACCATCGTGCCGGTGGCACGCGTGCGCTACGGCGTCGGCGGTGGCGGCGGCCGCGGTGCCGGGCGCAAGAAGAAACGCGACGGCGACGAGGCCGGGCAGGAAGTCGGGTACGGTCACGGCGGCGGGGTGCAGGCCACCCCTGTGGGCTACATCGAGATCAGCGGCGGCAAGGCCGAGTACAAGCGGATCGTCGACCCGGTGCGCCCGATGGCTGTGCTCCTGGTGTTCCCGCTGGTCGGTGTGATCTGCTTCGCCCTGATGGCGGTCATCAGCCTGCAGACCGCCAAGTCGGCGCGCAAGATGCTGCCAGCCATGCCACACCTGCCGCACCTGCCGCTGCCGTCGTTCCGCTGGAACGACTGACATCAGGAGCTACCTGACGGCGAGAGGGCGGGGCCGCTCCCTTTCGGCCCCGCCCTCTCGCCGTTCCGGGCTCAGTCGAGCACGTAAGCGGTCTCGCCGTGCAGTTCGCTGTCCAGCCCCCTACGCTCGACCGCGTCGGGCACGCGCACCGTCTGGAACCGGTTGATGATCTTGAGGATCACCCAGGTGACCACGAATGCGTACCCCCCGATGATGGCCACCATGGCCACCTGCACGCCGAAGAACTTCGCGCCGCCGTTGATGAGGCCGTCGGCGCCGGCTGCGTTCACCGCCAGCGATCCGAACACGCCGAGCAGGATGCAGCCCATGACGCCGCCGACGCCGTGCGCCGCCCACACGTCCAGGGCGTCGTCCCAACGCATGCGCTCCTTGAACTTGACCGCCCCGTAGCAGACCGACCCGGCGAGCAGGCCGATGACGAAGGCCGACCAGGTGGGGACGAACCCGGCGCAGGGCGTGACGCAGGCGAGGCCGGCCACGGCGCCGGTGAAGGCGCCGATGAGGCTGGGCTTGCCGTCGATCTTCCACGAGAGGAAGAGCCACACGCACATGGCGATGGAGCCGGAGATGTCGGTGTTCACGAACGCCTGGGCGGCTACGCCGTTCGCCGCGAGCGCCGAGCCCCCGTTGAACCCGAACCAGCCGAACCACAGCAGCGCCGTGCCCAGGCCGACGAAGGCGATGTTGTGCGGGATGCTGCGTTCGCCCTTGCCGAACACGCGCCGCCCCACCACCCACACGGAGGCGAGGGCCGCCATGCCGGCGCTGGTGTGCACCACGGCGCCCCCCGCGAAGTCGAGGGCGCCCCACTGCGCCATGAAGCCGCCTCCCCACACCCAGTGGCAGAACGGCACGTACACCAACAGGCTCCACGCGACCAGGAACCACAAGTAGCTCTTGAAGTTCACGCGGTCGGCGAAGGCGCCGGTGATCAGCGCCGGCGTGATGATGGCGAACATCTCCATGTAGGTGAAGTGCGCCAGCGCCGGGATGGTCGGCGCCCACGGCCCGGGCGTCTCCCCGACGCCGTTGAGAAATGCCCAGTCGAGATTGCCGATGAACGGCCCATCCCCCGAGAAGGCCAGCGAGTAGCCCACCGCGACCCAGATGAACGTCACGACGCCCATGCTGATGAAGCTCTGCATCATGATCGCCAGGAAGTTCTTGCGGCGGACGAGGCCTCCATAGAAGAACGCGAGGCCTGGGGTCATCAGCGCGACGAGCGCGGCTGACATGAGGACAAACGCGGTGTCCCCAGCGTTGATCTCGCCCATGGCGAAATCCTCCCTATGACGTGTCCGGCACCTCAGGCTCGGGACCCTCAAGGGAGTACGTCGGCGAACCTTGCCTTCAGACCAGACTCTGGCCGGGCATCGGCAGGGATACCCTCCAGCCGCCTAGCCCGATTGGCGCGATTCTCCGTACTTGTGAAGCACAGCGCAAAGGGCCGAGAGGGCCAGACAATGCGGGGGCGGCAGGACAGAATGGCCCAGCGGCCGGCACAGCCGTGAGCGGGATCGGTCGTGCCTCAGTGGGGTGCCCCGGACGCGACCGGCACGAGCGCGAGGTGCTCAGGCCAGCGGCTGCTGCTGGGTGATGCAGTGGGGACCCGCGCCGAGGCGGCCGAGCTCGTGGGTCGGCACCTGCACCACGTCGCGCCCGGGGAAGAGACGCGCCAGGGTCTCGCGGGCGGGCGCGTCGGCGGGATCGTCGAACGCGGGGACGACGACCGCACCGTTGGCGATGTAGAAGTTGATGTACGACGTCGACATGCGGTGCCCGCCCTCGGGGTCGATGCGGCGCTCCGGCTGACGGAGCTTCGCTACCGTGAGGCGGCGGCCCGACGCCGTCTCGGCCGCCTCGAGGCGCGCGGTGTTCTCGCGCAGCGGCTCGAATTGGGGATCGGCGGGGTCCTCGCACCACAGCGCCGCCACCACGCCGGGAGCGACGAAGCACGCCATGGCGTCGACGTGGCTGCCGATGGTGTCGTCCTCGAACGCCTCGGTCAGCCAGATCACCCTCTCGACGCCGAGATACGCGCACAGCACCTCTTCGGCCTCTGCGCGCGACAGGCCCGGGTTGCGGCGCTCGTCGAGGACGACCTGCTCGGTCGTCAGAAGAGTCCCCTCGCCGTCCGTGTGTATCGCGCCGCCCTCGAGCACGATGGGGGCGGTGAACCGGCGCGCGCCGGCCAGCTCGTTCACGCGGCGCGCCATCTGCGCCGTCTCCGCGTAGTCGTCGTGGATGCCCCCGTAGCAGTTGAAGTGCCACTCGACACCGCCGAGGGTCCCGTGGCGGTCGACGACGAACGTCGGAGCGCTGTCGCGGGTGAAGGAGTCGTCGGTCGCCATGGACACGACCTCCACGTTGTCGCGAGCAGCGCCCGGCGGCTCGACGCACCGCCGGCGCGCCTCCTGGACATCCGCGGAGTTCGCGATCATGCGCACCGGCTCGTGGCGGGCGATCTCGCGAGCGAACCGCGCCTGTTCGTCACGCGCTTCCTCGAAGTGGTAGAAGCCGTTCACGCGGCACGGCCACGCCATCCAGCAGCACGCGTGGGGCGCCCACTCGGGCGGCATGGAGAAGCCGGCCTGTGCGGGGGTCTCGTTCACACTGCGAGCATAGCAGCGCCCTGACGGCGGGACGCTGCCCCGGCGCGGCCGGACCGCTGACCGTGCCGTCCGGCGCCGCGAGACGCGCGCCGTCAGCCCAGGATCAGGCGCTGCGGGTCGACGTCGTCGCGCAGGATCCGCAGTTCCTCCGCCGTCGGTGGGGCGGCGACCGTCGCGCGCGACAGGTCGAGCGCGAAGCCGGTGTTCTCCTGGATGTGCTCCGGTGTCACGCCCTCGTAGCGCTCGGCCAGGTACATCTCGTGCGTGTCGTCGGCGAACTTCAGCACGCACAGGTTGGTGACCACGGCGATGGGGCCGCCGCGGCGGTACCCAGCGTGACGGCGCGAGTCGCCGCCGTCGAGCCAGCCCGGTGTGGTCATGTAGTCGAGCTTCTCGACGAACTTCTTCACGCCGTGCTGCATGAAGACGATGTAACCGCTGGCCAGCGAGCCCGCGTCGCAGGCCCCGCCGCTGCCGCTGAAGCGCACCGTAGGCGCGGCGTAGTCGCCGATGACCGTGGAGTTCATGTTGCCGTACTTGTCGACCTGGGCCGCGCCCAGGAAGGCGATGGTGTGCAGGCGCCGGTTGGCGACGTAGCTGAACGCCTCCACCAGCCCGGCGTTCAGGTTGCTGAAGGCCATCACGCGGGGGTCGGCCACGGCCATGGGCAGCTCCTCGAGCCGGGGGCCGATGCCGCCGGTCTCGAAGAAGATGTGCGCGTGCGGGGCGTGGATGCGCTTGGCTACTGTGGCGGCCAGCATGGCCACGCCGGTGCCGGCGAACAGCACGTCGCCGTCTTTGATGAAGCGGCCGGCGGCGATGGCCATCATCTCGCGCGGAGAGTAGGCGGGCGCGCCCGTCGCGGTGGCCTGCGTCGGTTCGGTCATCTCGCTCACCTCCGGTCCAGACCCGGCGCGTAGCCGGCCACCGTGTTCGCGCGGATGCGCGCCAGCTGCGCGCCACCGACCTTGTCCAGGTAGGCGTCCCAGCTCTCCACGCCGTACACCCACTCCTCGAGCCAGGCGGCGAAGCTCTCATCATCCTTGGCCACCGCCTTGTAGTGGTTCAGGTGGGCGGGGTCGTAGTCGTAGAAGTAACGGCAGGCGGTGGGATGGGCGCCGTAGGGGACGCGGACGACGGCGTCCACCAGGAACGGCGGCAGGGCGTTCTGGTCGGGGTCCAGGCGCAGGTAGTCCTCGGGGACGATCTCCTCGCAGGTGACGATGACGGCGCCGGCCGCCTTGCACTGCTCCAGGTCGGCGAAGGTGAGCCCCTTGATCCGGACGGTGCCGTCGGTGCTCACCTGCTGTGCGTGGATGATGGAGACGTCGGGGGTCAGGGCGGGGAGCAGCACGACCTCGTCGTCCTCCCCGCCGAACGGGTTCTCCTGGACGATGACCTTCTGGGAGGGGATGCCGTCGCGGCCGCGCACCTCCGGTGGGAAGCCGCACTTCTCCACGACGTCGGTGCCCAGGCCGGACTTGCTCGGGATGAACGGCACGTTGAGCGAGCCGGCCAGGAAGCGCAGGCTCATCATGTTGTTGGAGTAGTCCTCGACGAGGATCTCGCCGCGCTCGACCGCCTTGCGGAAGCGGATGCAGGTGGGCGCGAAGCGGCCGTTGCCGCCGTAGGCGATGTCCAGGCGACTCACGCAGCCGGCGCCGATGAGCACGTCCAGCGCCTGGCCGTTGGAGTGGGCCACCAGGTGCAGGTCCTTGATGCGGCGACGGGCGATCTCGTACATCGCCGCCATCGGGTTGCGGTTGATGGTGAAGCCGCCGACGGCGATCTGGCAGCCGTCGGGCACGAACCGCTCGACTGCCTCGCCGATGGTCATGAGCTTGCCGTCGAGGCCGTTGTGCCCAGCCATGCTCTGTCCCCCTTGTCGCCTGCGGGCGGCGCCGGGTGCGGGGGTGCGGGTCCTGAAGACGCGAAGACCCCCAGCGGGCGTCACCACCTGAGCTGGGGGACAGGGGCTGTGCGGGAGGCCGGCGGGGGCGCCGCCGGCCGCGACCCTGTGGCAGCGCCACCATGATACACGGGCGCGGGCGGGCGGCAAGCCGTGGCGATCCGGCCGTGAGGCACGGGCCGGCCGCGTGAGCGCTCGCCGGGTCTTGTCCGAGGGCCGCCGTGCGGTAGGCTCAGAGGCACCGAGCCGGGAGCAGCACGTGGCCGACTTCAAGGACCAGATCTCGCCGCAGGCGGTGCGGACGCTGGCGGCCGAGCTCCAGCGAGCGTGGCCGGCGTTCGCGACGGATGCCTTCACGCGCGAGGCGTGCGAGGGCCTGGAGTCGCTCGAGCTCATGGCGCGCGTGCGGCACGTGGCCGCGGTGCTCGCCCGGCACTTGCCGGGCGACTTCGCCGCGGCCGCCGCGGTGTTCGACGAGGCCCTGCGCTCGCCGGGTTTCGCGTCCTGGATCTCGCTCCCGTGCGGCGTCTGCGTCGCCCAGATCGGTATCGACCACCCCGAGCTCGCGCTGCCGCTGCTCGCCCGCCTCTCACCGAGGTGTTCCAGCGAGTGGTCCGTGCGGCCGTTCATCGAGCGGTATCCGGACCTCGCCATGCAGTACGTCGGCTCCTGGGCGCGTGACCCCGACGAGCACGTCCGCCGCCTGGCCTCCGAGACTACGCGCCCGCGCCTGCCGTGGGCGCCCCGCCTCGAGCTGTTCGTGCGCGACCCCGCTCCGGTGGTCGCGCTCCTGGACCAGCTCCGCGACGATCCCTCGGCCTACGTGCGTCGCTCCGTCGCCAACAACCTCAACGACATCTCCAAGGACCACCCCGATCTCGCCCTGACGGTCGCGCGACGCTGGCTCGCGGCCGGCGGCGAGCACGCCGACGAGGTGGTGCGCCACGGTCTGCGGTCCCTCGTCAAGGCCGGGGACCCGGAGGCCCTGGCCCTGCTGGGCTATGACTCCGACGCGCCCGTGACCCTCCAGCGGATCAGCGTGACACCGCCGCGGGTGGCCATCGGCGGCGCCGTGACGCTCGAGTTCACGCTGCGCGCCGACGGTGACGGCGCGCCGGTCGTGGTCGACTACCTGGTCCACCATGTAGGGGCGCGCGGCGTCCGCGGGGCCAAGGTGTTCAAGCTGACCACGCGCACGCTGCCGTCGGGCAAGGCGGTGACGATCCGCCGTCGCCACGTGTTCCGGGAGGTCACCGTGCGCCGCCTGTACCCTGGTCTCCACAGGATCGAGGTGCAGGTCAACGGCCGAGTGCTGGGCGGGGTGGACGTGGAGCTCCTCAAGCCCCCATCCTCGCCGGACCAGGATGCGGAAGCAGACTGAGCGAGCCGCGGCCGGCTGGCGGGCCGGCGCCGGCCGCGACCACGTGTGCCTGTGCTAGCATCCGCCCATGGGCGAGGAGAAGCTCACCTTCCTGTTCTCGGGGTACGCGCGCCTGCCGCAGGACGTCAGTCACCAGGCCATGTACAAGCGCGTCGGCGTGGTGCTCGAGGTGGACCCCGACGGCGAGGTCGTGGCCGCCGGCACGACGCTCATCATGCCGGTGGCCTCGGACTTCTTCGCGCGGCTGCTGGTGGGGCGCAACGTGGTCAGTGAGCGGCGCGAGATCGAGGCCACCGTGAGATACCGCTACCGCGGGCACTCCCAGGGCGCCCTGCTCTCGGCGTTGCACAAGGCGTTCGAGGCAGTCGACCAGAGCCCGCTCGGGCCGGCCGCCGCGTCCGGGCCGGCCGCCGCAGGCGGGCCGGCCTCTGAGGGCGACCCGGAGACCGAGCAGCTCGGCTGAGGCGCGGCCGCTCGCGGGCTCCGCTCGCTGTCTGCCCTTCGATTTCACCCGAATCGGGCGAGGCGGGGCGTCGTTGCGGCTCGTAGATTCGACCCCTGAGGGACGGAGGGGTCAGTAGACAAGCCCCCCACACGCCCGGCCCGATCTGAGCACCCGGGCCGAGGCGTAGCCTTGCGCACCGCCCGTCGCTGCGGATGGCGGGCTCGGCCCCGGGTGACCTCACGGGGCCGACGGCGTGACGGCGCCGGCCGTCACGCCGGGTGCGACGGGTGACGACCGTATGGAGGTGCCGGGCGTCTTCGAGGCCGCGGTCGCGTCTTCGCGGACCGCCCGGGCGATTCCCCACGATGTGGCCAACTGGTGACGGAGGCCGGTCGCGGACGTACACTGAGGACGAAGAAGCACCTGCAGGAAGGGGTCGCTGTGCAGGAACGTGCAGCCGGGAACGGCACACAGCTTCCGGCCAAGCTCGCGCCTCCCGCGGCCCGCGTGCGGGACGTGCAGAGGCGGGCCGTCCTCGACGTCCTCTGCGGGAGCTCCCAACCGCTGGTCGTGTTGTCGGCTCCGGCCGGCACCGGCAAGACCACGGTCCTGCGCCAGTGGGCCGAGGACGACGGGCGACCTGTGGCCTGGGTGCAGATCGACCCGGCCGATGGCGACCCGGTGGTGCTGCTCACGTACGCCGGCCGCGCGCTCTCCGCCGTCACCACCGTGGACCCGGCGGTCGAGGATTCGCTGCTGGTGTCCGTGCCGCCGCTGCAGGAACGCATCCTGCCGCTGATGGCCGAGGCGCTGGCCGGGGCGCCGCCGTTCATCCTCGTGCTCGATGACGTTCACCTCCTCGGCTCGGAGCGGGCCTGGGAGGTCGTCTCGTTCCTGCAGCGTGAGCTCCCGCAGGGCGCGCAACTGGCGCTGGGCAGCCGTGTCGACCCGCCCTTGCACCTGGCCCGCATGCACGCGTCGGGCGAGCTGCTCGAGTTCGGCGTGCGCGAGCTGGCGTTCGACCGAGACGAGGTGCTGGAGCTGCTGGGTCTGCACGGCCTGGCGCTCGACGACGACGACGTCGACGCGCTCGTCGACGCGACGGAGGGGTGGGCCACAGGCCTGCGGCTCGCCTGCCTCGCGGCCGCGGGGCGGCCGACGTCGGAGTGGCTGCCGCAGGTGCGCGGCGACCGCCGAGAGGTGGCCTCTTACTTCGCGGAGGAGGTGCTGGACCGGCAGCCGCCCGAGCTGCAGGACTTCCTGCTTGAGACGTCGGTGCTCACGGAGCTCACGCCCGAGCTCTGCCTGCTGGTCACCGGCCGGGAGGATGCGGGAGAGCTCCTCGCGCGGGTCGCGCATGATGAGCTCTTCGTCGTGCCCGTCGGCGACGAGGCGTCCCGGTATCGCTATCACCACCTGTTCGCCGAGATGCTCCAGGCCGAGCTGGCGCGGCGGCGCCCCGGCAGGCCGCAGGTGTCCCACCGTGCGGTCGCGCGCTGGTACGCGGAGCGCGGCCTCCCGGATCCGGCGGTGTTCCACCTGCTGGCCGCGGGTGACGTGGCCGAGGCCGGCGACCTTGTGGCGGCGTCGTGGCGGCCCGTCTGGTCGCGGGGCCAGGCGGAGACGGTGCGCCGCTGGCTCGAGTCGTTCACCGACCAGCAGATCCTGCGCCACCGGCCGCTCACGCTCACTGCCGGGTGGATCTTCACCGCGCTGGACGCCGGCGAGCTCGGCGCCCGCTGGGGCAAGGCGGCCTGCTCCGCCGTCATGACCGACGATCCGTCGCCGGACGGGGCCGCCTCGCTGCGCTCGTCGCAGGCGCTGTTGCGCGCGACCGTCGCACCACAGGGCGTCAAGCGCATGCGCGAGGACGCCGAGCTGGCCGCAAAGCTGGAGACGGTACCGCCTACGAGCTGGTACGCAGATGCCCAGGTGGCGCTCGGTGTGGCGCGCTGGCTCTCGGGCACCGCCCAGCGCGCCGTCCATCCGCTGCAGGTTGCGGCCCGGGAGGGCTCGGTGCACAACCAGTCGGCGGAGCTGGCCGCTCTCGGCTACCTCGCGCTGATCGCCGTGGACGAGGGCGACTGGGACCTCGCTGCCGAGCACGAGGCGCACGCCACGGTGCGCCTCGCCGAGCTGGGGTTCGGCACCAACCGGCGCTGCCTGCCGATGCTGCTGGCCCGCGTACAGCTGCGTGCACACGCCGGCTGTGACGACGTCAAGCAGGCGGCGGACGACGTGGGCCGCCTGCTGCAAGCACATGGTGCCGCACCCGTGGATGGCGCTCCTCGCGGACGTCGTGCTCGGCGAGGCGGCGGTGGAGTGCGGCGACGCGGAGGCGGCGGCCCATCACGCAGCTGCGGCCGCCGCCCTGCTCGAGCGCTACCCCGACCCGGGCATCCTTCGGCGCCGGGCCGAGCACTTGCAGGGCGCCGTGGAGCTCACGCGGCTCTTGGAGCCGCTCACGCCGGCCGAGCGCCGCTTACTCGAGCTCCTGCCCACGCATCTCACGGAGGCGCAGATGGCGGAGCACCTGTTCGTCTCCCGGAACACCGTGAAGTCACATCTGAAGGGCGTGTACCGCAAGCTCGGGGCGGCGACGCGTGCCGAGGCGGTGGACCGCGCGCGGGACGTCGGTCTGCTGCCCCGGGCCTGAAGCGAGGAGGTCATCATGAGGCGTAGTCCTTCCGGCGGCGTCAGCCGCACCCTGGTCCGCCTTCTCCTGCTGGCGGCCGCGCTGGCCGGGCTTCTGGCCGCCGTCGCCGCTTCCGCGGGGGCGCGTCCCGGCCCGACGGGCTCCGGTCTGCAGGAGACGCCCAAGATCCTGATCATCAGTGCTTCGGCGACGGGGGCCGGCAGCATCCAGCCGTCCGGGGACATCCAGGTGTCCTTCGGGCGCAACATGACGTTCACGATGAAGGCCGACGCCGGCAGCCACCTGGCCGACGTGCGCGTTGACGGCGTGTCGGTGGGCACTCCGAGCACGTACACGTTCTACGAGGTCACACGGAACCACAGCATCTACGCGCAGTTCATCCCGGACGGGGTGGTCATCAAGGCCAGCGCCGGGCCTCACGGGTCCATCTCGCCCTCAGGCGACGTGGTCGTCCCGCTCGGCGCCGACCAGGTGTTCACGATCACTCCCGACGCCGGCTACAAGGTGGCCGACGTGCTCGTCGACGGCAAATCCGTGGGTGCAGTGGTCACGTACACCTTCACGAAGGTGGCGGTGGCGCACACCATCGCCGCCTCATTCACCCAGGCGAAGGTGGTCATCACCGCCAGCGTCGGGCCGCACGGCACGATCGCCCCTTCGGGGCAGGTGGAGGTGACCGCCGGCGCCGACCAGACCTTCACGATCACGCCGGACGCCGGCTACGAGGTGGCCGACGTGCTGGTCGACGGCGCGTCGGTGGGCGCCGTGACCACGTACACTTTCGTGGCCGTCACGGCGCCGCACACCATAGCTGCGTCGTTCGCCGCCGTGCCTCCGCCCGTCGTCAAGCTGAGCCCCTTCCTGACGCCCGGCCTGATCATCGGCAAGGGCTTCGAGGAGCAGGTGCTCTTCACCGTGCGGCAGACCCCGGGCGCGCAGGCGCGCCCGCACCTGCCGCTTCTCGCGGCCGTCTCGCCGCCGCTCGACGTCACGGTGACGGTGCTGGAGCCGGGCGCCACAGCGGCCACGGCGGTCGCGGTGACGTGGTCCACGCTTCCGGACGGCAGCGTCGCGGCCTCGGGCACGCTGCCCGCCGAGCACAGCGGCGAGCACGTCCTCACCGTCGCCTACGACAGCCCGGGCGGCAGCGGGACCGCCTCTGTCAGCTACGCCGTCTCCGGGTACTTCGCGCCCGTCGACGGCCTCCCGTCCAGCGGCAGCGTCGACGTGAGCAGCACCTCGAGCACGGCCAAGAAGTCGTTCCCTCTGCGCATCAGGCTGCGCAACAACAAGGGCGGTCCGGTCCTCACCGCGAAGCCCAAGCTGTACATCTTCGATCTCGCCACCGGCGTGCGCGTCTTCAAGGCCACGGCCTTCTTCAAGCACCTCGGCAAGGGCAGGTACGGGTTCACGTGGTACCCCAAGAAGATGAAGCCGTTCCCCGCGTGGAAGGGCACGACGCGCACGGCGCAGCTGGTGATCCCGCTCTACACCTCGGGGGTGAAGAAGGGCAGCAAGACGATGGGCGACATCGTGGTCAAGTGGTGAGCTGACGGCCGGGGGCGGCGGGCGCTCTTGCGCCCGCCGCCCCCGGCCGACGTCAGACACCGGTGCTTCTCGCCCGCATCACTCCTCGACCGCGCGCCCGCGCCCGCGTCGCATCAGCAGCGCGATCACGACGATGACGACGATCGCCGCGACGACGCCGACGATGATCCACGTCGTGGTGCTCGACCCGCCGCTCGTCTCAGTGGACGCCGTCTCCGCCACCTTGGGCTGTACCTCGAGGTAGGTGAACACCCCGGTCGTCTGGTTCAGCACGTTGCCGAACTCCGCCGGCGACCTGACCCAGCCGGTCCACTCGGCGGTGTTCCAGCCTTCGGTGTCGTTGTTGTAGGCGAGCAGCAGGTACGGCGACTGCTCGTAGATGATCTGCTGCATCTTGTCGAGGATCGCCTTGCGCTCCACCGGGTCGATGGCGTGCAGCTGCTCCGTGTACAGCTCGTCGTACTCGGGGTTGGAGTAGGCGCAGTCGCTCCAGCCGCCGATCTGGTCGGTGGTGAAGTAGCTGGTCGCCTGTCCTGGGTCGATGGAGTTGTACCAGCCCCAGATGCACAGGTCGAAGTCCGGCAGGAACTGGTCGCCCTTCGTGTTATAGAGCTTGTCCATGAGGGCGCCGTTGTCCATGGTCTCGAGCTCGACCTTGATGCCGAGCTGGCGCAGCCAGCCGGACAGCATCTTGCCCTCCTGCTGGCTCTCGGCGCTCGACTGGCGCGACCAGAGTCTCAGCGTGATGGGCTCGCCCTGCTTGTCGACGCGCACCCCGTCTTCGAGCGGGTAGCCGGCGGCGGTAAGGGCTGCGTCGGCCTTGGCGAGGTCGAAGGCGTAGGCCTGGTCGGCTGGCGGGGTCCAGTGCCAGTCCGGATCGGTGTAGTACCCCGCGGTGATGATGGTGTCGGCCGGCCTGGCGTTGCCGTAGTAGACGATGGAGACGATCTTCTCGCGGTCCACGGCGTACTGCAGCGCCTGGCGGAACCTCCAGTCCTGTAGCACCGGGTTACCGAGGCTCTCGACGCCCTCGGGCGGGACGTAGCAGTTGAGCACCACGTCGTCGTAGCCGTTGTTGCGGATGGACTCGACGGTGACGCCGGGGTCGTTCTCGAACAGCTGGATCTGCGAGTTGAGCATCTGGACGGCGCCGTCGAGCGTGCCGGCCTTGAGGTCCTGCGCCAGCGTGTCGTCGTTGGTGTAGCACTGGAAGATCAGCTCGTCGATGTGAGGAGCGCCCCGCCAGTAGTCCTTGTTGGCCTCCATGATCACGTAGCTGCTCTTCTTGTACTCCACACACTCGAACGCGCCGCTGCCGACGATGGGCGGCTTGTTGGAGTACGTCGTGCCGGCGAGCTCGGGCGAGACGTCCTTCCAGATGTGCTCGGGCAGGATGGGGATGGCGTTGAGCGCCAGCAGCATGTCGGCCTTGGGCTTGTCCGTGACGAACTCGACGGTCTTCGGGCCGACGGCGGTGACCTCGCTGATGCCGGCCGTGTAGCTCGTGTAGGCCGTCATGTCGTTCTCGATGATGTAGTCGTACATGAACTCGACGTCGGCGGACGTGACCGGCTGGCCGTCGTCCTGCCAGGTGGGGCCGTCGCGCAATGTGAACGTCCAGGTGAGGCCGTCGTCGCTCACCGACCAGTCCTCCGCCAGGCCGGTCTCTCTGGACGGCGCGAGCGTGGCCGGATCGACCCCGACGAGGAAGTCGTAGTTGGTGGCGAAGATCAGGTACGACCCCATGACCTGGGCGACGAAGGGGTTGAGGTTGTCGGGCTCGCCGACGTAGCCGATGCGGAGGACGATCTTCTCGGACGACGCCGACGGGGTGGGGCTGGACGCGGCGGCCTGTCCCAGCCCGGCCGCCAGGCAGGCCGCGAGCAGCAACAGAAGCAGGACGACAGTGACGCTGAGCGACCGTCCGGTGTGGACGCGGTGACGAGTGCGACGACCCATGGTGGCCCTCCCTCCACTGGTGTCTGAGCGGGCGGCTCCGGGCGGAGTGACTTGGCTCCGGTCGGATCCGGAAGCCGCCCGTCAGTTCTGTATCGGCAGCTGGCGGCGGACGTATCACCCGGAGTGGGTGAAACTGGGGCCGGGGGCCGGTGAGACGCGCCCCTCGAGCGACTGTTGTCAGTCCCCGGGGCGCGGACTAGCATCGGTCCCGGAGACAGGGTGGCGCCGGGCGGCAGGGCTTGACGCTGCGCCCGGCGCCCAGGAGGGGGTCCGCGTGGCGCAGCGAGCAGGACGGTGAGCGAGGTCCTCGTCTGCCCGTCCTGCCGGGCCGAGAACCCGCCGCGGGCGAAGTTCTGCATGGAGTGCGCCGCGCCGCTGGCCGCGCCGCGCCCCAGGCCGGCCGAGGAGCGCAAGGTCGTCAGCATCCTGTTCTGCGACCTCGTCGGCTTCACGGCCATGAGCGAGGCCGCCGACCCGGAGGACGTCGAGGCCGTGCTCGGTCGCTACCACGAGGTCGCGCGCCGCGAGATCGAGCACCACGGCGGCGTCGTGGAGAAGTACATCGGCGACGCCGTGGTAGGCGTCTTCGGGGTGCCGGCCGTGCACGAGGACGACCCCGAGCGCGCCGTGCGCGCCGGCCTGCGCGTCCTCCGGTCCTTGGCCGGCATCACGCGCCCGGACGGGACCCCGCTCGAGGCGCGCGTGGGCGTCAATACCGGCGAGGCCCTCGTGCGCCTGGACGTGGACCCGGCCTCGGGTCGCGGGTTCCTCACCGGCGACGCGGTGAACACCGCGGCGCGCCTGCAGGCGGCCGCTGCGCCGATGACGGTCCTCATCGGTGAGGCAACGCGCGCCCTGACCGATGGCCAGTTCGTCCTCGAGGGCCCGGAAGAGATCGCGGTCAAGGGCAAGAGGGACCGGCTCACCGTGTGGCGCGCGCTCGCTCCCGTCTCCTTCGCCGGCACCCGAGTCAGCCCCGGCGCCCTCTCTCCCTTCACCGGGCGCGAGGAGGACGTGGCAACCCTGACGGCGCTGTTCGAATCGGCCTGTTCCTCCGGGACGCCGCGTTTCGTGTCGATCGTCGGCGAACCGGGCATCGGCAAGACGCGCCTTGTGCACGAACTGCTTGCCTACGTCGACGCCCGCCCCGGGCTCACGACCTGGCGTCAGGGGCGATGCCCGCCGTATGGGGAGGGTGTCAGCTTCTGGGCGCTCGCCGAAATCGTTCGGGCGCAGTGCGGGATCGTGGAGGCCACCGATGTGGAGGCGGCTCGCGCGCGCCTCGAGGACGCGGTGGCCGAAGGGCCGGACCACGACTGGCTCGTCGAGCGCCTGGGAGCGCTTCTCGGTGTCCCGGCTCCCTCCGCGTCCTTACCGGAGAGCTTCGCGGCGTGGTCACGGTTCCTGGAGTCACTGGCTGTCTCGCACCCGGCGGTCGTGGTCGTCGAGGACCTCCACTGGGCCGACGAGGCTCTGCTGGAGTTCCTGGGGCACCTGCGGGCACGGGCGACCTCGGTACCGCTGGTCGTGGTCGCGACATCGCGTCCCGAGGCCTCTCGTCGCCGCCCGTCGATCGGCGCTGAGGACGGCGGCGTGGAAGTCCTGACGCTCCGACCTCTCAGCCACTCGCAGACCGCGACGCTCATCGGCAGCATCGCGGCAGGGTCGGCGGCTGTGGGTGCCGCCACGGAGGACATCGTCGAGCGCTCCGGCGGCAACCCGCTGTTCGTCGAGGAGTGTGTGCGGCTGCTCAGCGCGACAGCGGACGTGTCCGCCGTGCCGGCGTCGCTCGGTGCCGTCATCGCTGCCAGGCTCGACAGGCTTGGTCGTGACGAGAAGGCCCTGCTGGCCGACGCCGCGGTGGTCGGGACCGTCTTCTGGGACGGTGCGCTGCGGGCGCTGGGGTCCAGGGAGTCGGGCGAGACGGACCGACTGCTCCGCGCGCTCATGGCGCAGCGACTCGTCCGCTGTTCGACGGTCTCGACGCTCCCGGGTGAGCGCGAGTTCGCGTTCGCGCACGCACTCACCCGTGAGGTCGCGTATCGGCAGCTGCCGCGCACCTCGCGAGCGCACAAGCATGCCGCCGTCGCGCGCTGGCTGGGCGCTGAGGTCGATGACCGGCGCGGTGAGCTCGCCGATGTGCTGGCGTATCACTACTCCACCGCTCTCGAGCTGGCCACGGCCGTGCGCGACCCCGGCACAGCCGGGGAACTCACGGATCCGGCCCGCCGTGCGCTCGTCGCGGCCGGCGATCGCGCCGCCGACATCGACCTGCAGGCGGCGCGCCGGCACTACGAAGCGGCTCTGGATCTGACGCCGGCCGACGACCCGGGACGTGGAGATATCGAGTCGAAGCTCGGCGAGGCTCTGCTGTGGAGCGGGCAGGTCCGGGAGGCGGCGCAGCACCTGACGATGGCGGCCGATCTGCTGCGGGCTGCCGGAGATCGTCGGCGAGCGGCCATCGCACTCGCCAGGCTCGCTCGCGCGCAGCACACACTGTTGAGCGACTCACAGGAGCGCGAGCTCTACGAGGAGGCCGTCGAGCTTCTCGCAGACGATCCCTGCGACGAGCTCGTCACCGTCCTCACCGAGCTGGGCCGCCAGCTCGGCAACGTGGGGCACAGAGAGAGGTCTCTCGATCTCCTGCAGGGCGCTCTCGACGTCGCCGCGTCGCTGGGTCTGCCTGTCCCGCCCCTGGCCCTGAACCTCCGAGGGATCGAGCGGATGGAGATGGGCGACCCAGCCTGCTTGGACGACTTCCGGGAGTCGCTGCGGCTGGCCGAGGAGCAGGGGCTCGTCGTCGTGCGGGAGAGGGTGTGGGGCAACTACGCGAGTCTGCTGACCGTCACCGAGGGGCCGCGGCGCGCCTTGGAGGAGTACGAGAAGGAGTTCGCGTTCGGGGTGTCTCACGGTCTCGTCGAATCGGTGACGTTCGGCCGGGTGAACCGGCTCGACCCGCTCGTGGCGGGCGGGCACTGGGACGAGGCGCTGCGCGAAGCCGAAGTCCTCAGGCTCGACGACAGCGTGATCGACAGGGAATGGACGCGCCTGATGGTCGTCATGCCCTTGGTTTGGCGTGGCGACCTCGACACCGCCTCGGAGATGCTCGCTCAGGTCGGGACGGCGGGATGCCGCTACCAGGACGACGTCGTCCTTGCGAAACTCGGCGCGGCCACTCTGGCCGCTGCAGCCGACCTCGGGAGAGCAGCGGCGCTCCTCTGGGAGTTGCTCGGCGCGCATCCTCCCGGAGAGGATGCCGGGGAGATAGACATCGCCTGGCTCTACTCGCTGGTGCCTGATGCCGGCCGCATGGCCGTCGCCGCCGGCGACGTCGCGCTCGCCGACGCGATCCGCCGCCGAGCCGGCGGGGAGTTCCGCGGGAACCAGCTTGCGACCGAGACCCTGGACGCCCAGGTGAGCGAAGCGGAGGGCGAGCTCGAGTCGGCGGCGGCCGGCTTCTCCGCGGCCGCCGCCGACTGGCACGACTTCGGCGTGCCCTACGAAGAGGGGCACGCCCACTTCGGTCGGGGGCGCTGCCTGATGGCGCTCGGACGAGCGCCTGAGGCGGCAGCGCCTCTGGCCGCGGCCCGCGAGCTCTTCGCGCGACTCGGGGCGAAGCCGGCGCTGGCGGAGACGGAGGAGTGGCTCGTGCGGGCCCTTGGCGGACCGTCTGGGGCGACGGGATGAGCGAGGTCCTCGTCTGCCCGTCCTGCCGGGCCGAGAACCCGCCGCGGGCGAAGTTCTGCATGGAGTGCGCCGCGCCGCTGGCCGCGCCGCGCCCCAGGCCGGCCGAGGAGCGCAAGGTCGTCAGCATCCTGTTCTGCGACCTCGTCGGCTTCACGGCCATGAGCGAGGCCGCCGACCCGGAGGACGTCGAGGCCGTGCTCGGTCGCTACCACGAGGTCGCGCGCCGCGAGATCGAGCACCACGGCGGCGTCGTGGAGAAGTACATCGGCGACGCCGTGGTAGGCGTCTTCGGGGTGCCGGCCGTGCACGAGGACGACCCCGAGCGCGCCGTGCGCGCCGGCCTGCGCGTCCTCCGGTCCTTGGCCGGCATCACGCGCCCGGACGGGACCCCGCTCGAGGCGCGCGTGGGCGTCAATACCGGCGAGGCCCTCGTGCGCCTGGACGTGGACCCGGCCTCGGGTCGCGGCTTCCTCACCGGCGACGCGGTGAACACCGCGGCGCGCCTGCAGGCGGCCGCTGCGCCGATGGGTGTCGCCGCCGGGGCGCTGACCCACGCCCTCACCGGCGCCGTCATCGTCTACGAGGCGCTCCCGCCTCTTACCGCGAAGGGCAAGGCGGAGCCGCTCGAGGCCTGGCGTGCGGTCGAGGCGCGCTCGCGCACGGGGCTGCGGACGGCGGGCTCCACGCGCGGTCCGTTCCTGGGCAGGGAGCGCGAGCTGCAGACGCTTCTCGCCACCGCGCACTCCACCTGGGAGACCGGCCTCGATCACTTCGTCCTGGTGGTCGGGGAACCCGGCATGGGCAAGAGCAGGCTTGTCCTGGAGTTCTCACGCGCGGTGGAGGCGTCCACAGAGCTCATCACGTGGCGGCAGGGGCGGTGTCTCGCCTACGGGGACGGCATCGCGTTCTGGGCGCTCGGAGAGGTGGTCAAGGAGCACGCCGGCATCCTCGACTCGGACGACGTTCTGACCGTCGAGGAGAAGCTGGAGCAAGTGCTACCCCTGGGTACCGACCGGGCCTGGCTGCGCCAGCGCTTGCGGCCCTTGCTGGGGCTCGAGGCGTCGCAAGCCGAGCGAGAGGAGAACTTCGCCGCCTGGACCCGGTACCTCGAGGTCATGGCCGCGGACAGGCCCATGGTCCTGGTGCTCGAGGACCTGCACTGGGCGGGTGAGGCGATGCTCGGCTTCGTCGAGCACCTCCTTGCCCAGGACCTCTACGTCCCCCTGCTCGTGGTGGTCACGACGAGGCCGGAGCTGCTGCACAGGCACGAAGGGGCCCTGTGCCACCTCGGCGAGGGAGCCGGCCGCAAGGTCAGGCTGGATGTGCCCGCCCTCACGGCCGAGTCGGCCCGGCTGCTCATGGCCGAGTTGCTGGATGCGCCGCCCTCACCCGGTCTCGAGCGCCTGACCCGGCTGGTAGGAGGCAACCCCCTGTACGCCGAGCAGTACGTGCGTCTGCTGCTGGACGCAGGGCATGTGGTACGGACCCACGCCGGCGTCCGCGTGCGGGAGGATGCGGACATCCCGATGCCCGCGACGCTGCAAGCCGTCCTGGCGGCCCGTCTCGATGCCCTGCCCGGCGACCTCAAGTCGTTGCTCTGTGACGCCGCCGTGATCGGCGAGTCGTTCTGGCGTGGCGGCGTGGCGGAGCTGTCCGGGGGCAATCCGGAGCGGGTCGAAGAGGCGATGGCGGCACTCGCCGCCCGCGACCTGGTGCGGCCGGTCGTCGCACGCTCCATCGAGGGCGAGCCGGAGTACCTGTTCTGGCACGCCCTCGCCCGCGACGTCGCGTACAGCGAGCTCCCGAGGCGGCGGCGGGCCCACAAGCACGCCGCCGCCGCCCGGTGGCTGGAGGACCGGTCCGGCGCGCGTCGGGACGATTTCAGCGAGATCATCGTGCACCACTACGAGACGGCACTGGAGCTGGCCGAGGCGGCGCAGGACGCCGAGCTCGCCGCTTCTCTGGCGGCGCCGACTGCCCGCGCCCTCGTGCGGGCCGGCGAGCGCGCCCTGCGTCTCGACGTCGCAGCGGCGGAGCGCTACTGCGCGCGCGGCCTGGTGCTCGTGAGCCCGGACGCGCCCGAGCGGGCGCGCTTGACTCAGTACTGGGCTCAAGCGCTCTGGCTCCGCCGCCGCTACAGCGATGCAGCGGCTGCCTACCGCGAGGCGATCGCCGGGTACCGCGAGCAGGGGGAGATACGCGCCGCGGCGGTGGCCATGTGTCACCTGGTGAGCGTCCTCACGTGGATGGGCGAACCCTGCTTCGACATCACTCGAGCCGCCGTGGAGCTGCTCGAGCACGATGGGCTGTCGGCGGAGAAGGCGGAGGTCCTGGGGCTGTACGCGCTCGGGCTGGTCCTGACGGACGCCGAGCCCGGCGATGTGATCGAGGCGGCGGACGGCGCGCTGGAGATCTGCGCCCGGCTGGGCCTCCCCGACCCCGCGATGGCCCTGAGCTGCCGGGGTGGCGCCCGGCTGCAGCAAGGCGACATCGACGGCTTCGAGGATTGGCGGCGCGCCGTCGAGGCCGCGCGGGAGCAGGGGCTCGGCGTGGAGCGCACGACCATCGAGATGAACTCCGCAGACTTCACGTTCGTAGCGCGCGGCGCGCAGGCCCGTGTGGACGTCCTCGAGCAGGGCGTGGAGTTCGCCCGCCTGCACGGGCTGGAGTCGTACGTCCTGAGTTGTCGAGAGGCCTTTGTCGGAGCCTGGATGGGTTCCGGTGAGTGGGATCGGGCGCTTGGCGAGGCGGAGGAGCTCATCAGGGAGTTCGACGAGCACGAGGAGCTGTGGGATGCGGTGGTGGTGCGGGCTCTCTGGGCCGTGCTCGAGTCGCTCCGCGGGGCTTCGGCCGACGCATTGCCGTTCGTGCCCTGGATGCTGGAAAAGGGCCGGGAGAGCGAGATCGGCTGGACCCGGGCCTACGCCGTCTGGGCCGCCGCTGTGGTCTATCTGAGCCTGGGGCGCGACCGGGAAGGCCTGGAACTGCTGGCCGAGGCGCACTCCTCACCGCAGTCCGCCGCGGTCGACCCCGACGACCTGCCTCAGACGGCCAGGCTGGCGCTGGCTGCCGGCGACGCCGAACTGGCGCGCCGTCTGGTGGCCGGCATCGAGGCGCACCTGCCGGCGACGCTGCTGCCCCTGCAAGAGCACGTGATGGTCACCGTCCGCGCGCTGCTGGCCGAGGCGGACGGCGGGCTTGAGGCGGCGGCGGCCGGCTTCGCTGACGCCGCCCGCCGCTGGCACGACTTCGGCGTGCCCTACGAAGAGGGGCACGCCCTGCTGGGTCGGGGGCGCTGCCTGGTGGCGCTCGGCAGAGCGCCCGAGGCAGCAGCGCCCCTCGCCGCGGCCCGGGAGATCTTCGCGCGGCTCGGGGCGAAGCCGGCGCTGGCGGAGACGGAGGAGTGGCTGGCGAGGGCCGCCGGCAGCTGAGGCCGGCAGCCGATCTCGGCGCCGCCCGGGCGCCGGTCAGGCCTGCTCCGCCGCCCCCATCCGCGCCCGCGCCGTGCTCTCCACCAGCGCCAGCGCCTCCGGCGAGCGCCTGAGGGCGACCGCCAGCAGCTCGGGCGTGAGCCCGAGCACGGTCCCGGCGGTCTCGGCCTGCACCTCGGCGTTGCGCAACGTGCCGTAGCCGGCGCCCCAGTCGAGCGCGGCCAGCTCGCCGACGAAAGACGGCAGACTCTCTGTGGAGCGGTCCAGCAGAAGAGTCACTATTCAAGATGACGCTTTCGGATGAGCCTTGACATTCGAAACGCGCCGCCAGTCGCAGTTCCCGGAGCTGCACGTCGCCGCTGCCGGCTCGCTCGGGTCGAACCGGCAGTGGTCCGTGGTCCGTCATGGATCGTCCGCGCCCACAGCCCCTGCCGCGAGATCCAGCATGATCGTCAGGGCCTCCCGCTCGGTCGCGGTGAGGGTCAGGCCGTTAGGCCTGCCGCCGTGGCGCTCGCTCGCTCCCGCCCAAGGGTCAGCGGACTCTCGTCGTCCGGCCGTGTGAGGCATAGAGTTGCGGTGCGTCCGGACCTGGAGGGGTCTGATGGGAGCAGACGGCGAGAGTCGCCTGCGGGCGACGTTCGGGGTGTTCGGTACCGCGTTCCGCAACCGCTCGTTGCTGCTGGTGGAGCTGTCGTGGCTGGCGTTCAACAGCGCCGAGTGGGGCGTGTGGCTCGCGCTCATGGTGTGGGCCTACACGAGCGGCGGCGCGGCGGCCGCCAGCCTCATCGTGCTCGTCCAGCTGATCCCGTGCATCTTCATCTCGCCGTACCTCGGCGCGATCACGGACAGGGCCCGCGCCGGGCGGGTGCTCTTCCTCGGGCTCCTCATCATGGGCGGCACCATGGGGGCGCTCGGCGCGGCCATGGCCGCCGGAGCGCCGGACTGGCTCGTCTACGTCCTGGCGCCGATCATGAACCTCGCGCTCTCCGTCCCGCGGCCGGCGCAGGCGGCGCTGCTGCCCGGCGTGGTCCGCACGCCGCTCGAGCTGACGGCCGCCAACGTGGTGTCGAGCTGGATGGAGAACGTCAGCGTGCTCCTGGCGCCGGCGCTCACCGGCGTGCTGCTCGGAGTCGGGGGGCCGGCGCTCGCGGCCGGCGTGCTCGCCGCTTTCACGCTCGCCGGCGCCTTCATGGTCATCGGCGTGCCGGGGCCGAGGCCGATGACCGCGCGCGACACGACGGTCTCGCTCACGGCGGAGGTCAAGGAGAGCGTCGCCGCCGTGTGGAAGGTCCCCGCGGCCCGCACCCTCGTCGGCGTGGTGGGCTCGCAGTACATCCTGGTGGGGGCGCTCGATGTGCTGTACGTCGTGCTCGCCATCACGACGCTGGGCATGGGCGAGTCCTATGCCGGCTACTTCAACTCCGCGTTCGGCGCCGGCGGGCTCATCGGCGTGGCCCTGACGGCGGCCCTCGTGGCGCGCCGGCGCCTCGCGCCGGCCCTCATCGGCGGCATCGTCACCGCCGCGTTCGCGCTCGCCATCCTGGGCGTCTTCCCGAGCGTGGTCGGCGCCTTCGCCCTTCTGGCCATGGCCGGCCTGAGCCGGTCGGTGTTCGACGTCACCGGCCGCATCCTGCTGCAGCGTGCGGCGCCGCCGCAGGTGCTCGGTCAGGTCTTCGCCCTGCTCGAGTCGCTCATGGATGCCGGCCTCGCCCTGGGCGCCATCTTCGTCCCCATCCTGGTGGGCCTCAGTGGCGCCCGTGCTGCACTCGTCGGTACGGCGCTGCTGCTGCTGGTCATTGTGGCGGTGGTCTGGCGGCGGCTGCGCAGCATCGACGACAGTGCCGACGTGCCGCAGGTCCAGATCCAACTGCTGCGGCTCAACCCGATCTTCGCGCCGCTGCCCGCGCCCGAGCTGGAGGGGCTGGCGCGGGCGCTCGTCCCTGTGGACGTCGCGGCCGGCGCCGTCGTCATCCGCGAGGGTGACGAGGGCGACTGTTTCTACGCCATCGCCGCCGGCGAGATGCAGGTGACGAAGAGAGGCCAAGAGGTCGCCGTACTGCGTCGCGGCGCCGGCTTCGGCGAGATCGCCCTCATCGAGGACGTGCCGCGCACCGCCACCGTCACCGCGCTCACCGACGCGCACCTGTTCTCGCTCGAGAAGGAGCCGTTCGTCCTCGCGCTCACCGGCCACGCCTCGGCCTCGCACGCCGCAGGTGACCTCGTGTCGAAGCGCCTCGGCGAGCTCGAGGTGCTCTGAGACCCAGAGCCCTGCGTCCGGGAGCGATGCCGAGAAGCGAGGCTCTCTCGATCCCGCACGCGCGCGGCCGGACCTGTCCCCCGACTCGTCGGCGAGCTGGCCCTTGCCTGGGGCACCCCCGGCCGCAAGGTCATGCACTCTCGCTTCCTGAGTGTGCCGCCGCGCCGCTGACGAGCGCTGTGGGCTCCGGCCGGTCTGCCGCCGGGCCGTGACCAGGGGCCGGGCCGCCCGGTCGTACACCCGGCCGAAAGCCGCTCCACGTTGGCCAGCACGCCGGGCTTGCCCGCTCCCTCGTGCCCGGCCTATGATTCGACTGCTGCACACATGACCGCAGCCGGGCGCCGTCTCCGCCCCCTGCACCCAGGTCATGGACCCCCAGCGCGCGCATCCGCGCGTCCCCTGGGGGTCTTCGCGTTTTCCAGGGGGACTCTCACGACGCGCCGGTACCGCCGCTTCGCGGCCCCGCCGGCGCGCAGATACCGGCACGCACCGGTCCCGAAGGAGGGAACTGCATGGACTTCCGCTACACCACCGAGCAGGAGATGTACCGCCAGGCCATCCGCGAGTGGCTCACCAAGAACGTGGAGCCGCGTTCGCGCGCCATCGACGAGGCCGAGGACGGCATCCCCGACGACATCACCGCGGGCATGGCCGAGATGGGCATGTTCGGCACCACCATCCCCGAGGAGTACGGCGGCATGCCGCTCCCGGATGAAGAGCGCCTCATCTACGCCATGATCACGGTCCACGAGATCGCCCGCGCCGAGCTCAGCATGAGCCTTCCCGTGTACACGCTGCTCACCATCGGCTGGTCGTACATCGTGAACCGCTACGGCACTGAGGAGCTCAAGCAGGAGCTGTTCCCGGCCGTGGCCGCCGGCAAGGCGTTCGCAGGCATCAACACCACCGAGCCCGGCGGCGGCTCCGACCTCGCCGCCATCAAGACCGTCGCCCCGTGGAACGAGGAGAAGCAGGCGTACATCCTCAACGGCGAGAAGGCCTACGTCAGCGGCCCCAAGGAGTGCGAGAAGTGGGGCGCCCCGAGTGGCCACTGCTCCCTCGTCAAGACCGATCCCACGCAGACGTACAAGGGCATGACCTTCATCTGGATCCCAGCCCACCTGGACGGCATCAGCTACACGACCTACAAGGACATGGGCCGCATGGGCCTCAGCACCGGCGGCTGGATCTACAAGGACGTCGAGCTGCCCAGGAAGTACCTGCTCGGCGAAGAGGGCAAGGGTTTCTACGTCGTGATGGACGGCTTCAACGCCGCCCGCGTACTGGTGGCGGCGGCCTGCCTCGGCGGCGCCGAGAAGGCGCTCGAGATCAGCGGTGAGTACACGGCTCAGCGCACCACGTTCGGCAAGCCGCTCGGCAAGTACGAGGGCATCAGCTTCGAGATGGCCGGCGACTGGATGCAGCTGGACATGCTCAAGCTCAACCTGCTGCGCGGCGCCTGGATGATCGGCCAGGAGCACACGAATCCAGGCCAGTTCGGGCGCAAGGAGATCAACAAGGTCATCAGCACCTGCAAGTGCCTCAGCCCGGCGCTGGCTCACGACATCGCCCGCCACGGCATGATGTACCACGGCGCCTTCGGCTACACCAAGGAGACCCCGCTCGAGATGTTCCTGCGCGGCGTCATGAGCTACGAGGTGGGCGCCGAGGGCGGCCTCATGATCATGCGCGGCGTGATCGCCCGCGACGAGTGGGGCGAGACGCACAACCCGTTCAAGGATTGACGCGGAGTGAGCTCGAGCCGGTCGTCACGGCAACCGGGCGGCGAGGCACGCGAGGGTCAGAAGCCAGAGTGACATGGAGACAGTGGAGTGCATCGTCGTCGGTGGCGGCCTCGCCGGCCTCTCCGCGGCCTACGGCCTGGCTCAGGCCGGCATGGAGGTCATGGTCCTCGAGCGCGGGGACTACTCCGGCGCCAAGAACGTAACGGGCGGGCGCCTGTACGTGAAGCCCATCAGGCGCTTCTACCCCGAGCTGTGGGACGAGGCGCCGTTCGAGCGGCCCATCGCCCGCGAGCTCGTCACCATGATGGCCGGCGGGCGGCAGACGACCATCGAGATCGCCTCGGAGCGGTTCACGGCCGAGTCGCCGCAGAGCTACTCGGTGGTGCGCGCCAGGCTCGACCAGTACCTGGCCGACAGGGTCACCGCGCAGGGCGCCATGGTCGTGCCCAACATGAAGGTGGACGAGCTCCTGCGCAAGGAGGGCCGGATCATCGGCATCCGCGCCGGCGAGGACGAGATCGGCGCGCAGGTCGTGGTCGTGGCGGAGGGCGTGCTGCGGCTGCTCAGCGCGGAGGCGGGCCTGGCGGCGAAGCCCGAGGCCCGGCACCACGCGCTCGGCTACAAGGAGATCATCGAGCTGCCCCAAGGCGTGATCGAGGACCGCTGGCACCTGAACCCGGGCGAGGGCGCCGCGCAGCTCTTCATGGGCGAGTGCACCAGGGGCATGATGGGCGGCGCCTTCCTGTACACGAACAAGGACAGCATCTCGCTGGGCATCGTCGTGGGGATGGACGACATGCGCCGCCGGCGCGACGGCACCGAGAGCTGGCAGCTGCTGGACGAGTTCAAGGAGCTGCCCGCGGTCCGGCCGCTGGTCGCCGGCGGCACCGTGGCCGAGTACTCGGCGCACGCCATCCCCGAGGGCGGCATCAGCCAGGTGCCGCGGCTGTCCGGCGACGGCTACGTCGTCGCCGGCGACACCGCGGGGCTCAGCCTGAACGCCCTCATCACCGTGCGCGGCATGGACTTCGCCATCGCCTCGGGCTACTTCGCGGCCGAGGCGGTCAAGGCCGCCAAGGAGGCCGGGGACTTCTCGGCCGCCGGCCTCGCCTCCTACGAAGCGAGGCTGCGCGACAGCTTCGTGCTCAGGGACCTGGAGACGGCCAGGGCCATCCCCGGCGTCATGGAGAACCCTCGCCTGTTCACGCACTACCCCGAGGCCGTGGGACGGCTGCTCGAGAGCATCTGGACGGTCGACGACCAGCCGCAGGCCGGCCACGTCAAGAAGGCCTGGAAGGCGGCGCGCCGCGACTTCATGAGCCTGGCGACCGTCAAGGACGCCTGGTCCCTGAGAAAGATATAGGAGCCTGAGGAGGAGCCATGCCGATGAAGATCGACGCCAAGCTCGGCCTCGACGTCTTCAAGCTCGACAAGGAGCCGCACATCGTCATCGACACCGACGTGTGCGCCAAGGTCTGCACCGACGAGGCCTGCGTGTACGTGTGCCCGGCCGACCTGTACGAGCGCGACGACCAGGGCCGCATGACGGTCAACTGGGAGGGGTGCCTGGAGTGCGGCACCTGCATGATCTGCTGCGACCCCCGCGCGCTCTCGTGGGAGTACCCGAGCGGGCCGTACGGGGTGCAGTACCGGATGAGCTGACGGAGGTGACGGCGTGGACATCGTGGTCTGCGTGAAGACCAACCCGGACCTGCAGATGGTCCGCATCAAGGACCGAGTGGCGCAAACCGAGGGCGTGCCGTACAAGATCGGCGACCTCGAGAGGAACGCGCTCGAGGCTGCCGTCGTGCTGCGCGACGCGGTCGGCGGCAAGGTCGTCGCACTGTGCCTGGCCGAGGGCAACCGCAAGGCGGCCGAGGACATCAAGTACGCCTTGGCGATGGGCGCCGACGAGGCCGTGGTCGTGGACGACCCGGCCCTCTCGGCGCCGGACCAGGCGGCGGTGGCGGCAGCGCTCGCCGCCGCCGTCAAGAAGATCGGCACCTGCGACCTGCTGCTGTTCGGCGAGGGCTCCAGCGACAACTACACCGGGCAGGTGGGGTCGCGCGTTGCCGAGCTGCTCGGCGTCCCGCAGATCGGCTACGCCCGCAAGGTCCAGGCGGAGGACGGTGTGGTGCGCTGCGAGCGCAGCATGGACGACATGCTCGAGACCGTGGAGGCGCCGCTGCCGGCCGCCGTCACCGTGGTCAGCGAGATCAACGAGCCGCGCATCCCCGGGCTCATGCACATCATGAAGGCCAAGAGCAAGCCCATGCAGACGTGGTCGCTGGCCGACCTGGGCGTCGACGCGCCGGCGCCGGTACGGGAGATCGTGAGCAACCTGGCGGAGGAGCAGGACCGCAAACACGTCCTGTTCGAGGGCTCGGCGGCCGAGCAGGCCGACGCCTTCGTCAACGCGCTCATCAAAGAAGGCGTCCTGGGGAGGTAACGATGGCCGAGCTGCTTGTGTACAGCGAGAAGATCGAGACCGCCCGCGAGCTGGTCGCCGGCGGCAAGGAGATAGCGGCGGCCCTCGGCCTCGGCCTGGCGGCCGCGGCACTGGGGCCGGGCGCCGGAGCCGCGGCGAGCGAGCTCGCCGCCGCCGGCGCCGACAAGGTGTACGTGAGCGAGGACCCGGCTCTGGAAGGCTGGCCGGCCGACGCAGTGGCCGCCGGCCTCGCGCAGATCGTCGAGCAGGCCGGCGCGACCGTCGTGCTCGTCGGCTCCACGCGGCGCGGCAAGGAGACGGCGCCGCGGCTGGCGCAGAAGCTCGGCGCCGGCTGCGTCACCGACGTCAACAGCTGCGCCATCGAGGACGGCGACGTCGTGGCCGGCCGCTACGCGTTCGGCGGCGCGACCGTCGCGCGAGAGAAGGTGACCACGCCGGTCAAGGTCTTCGCCGTGATGCCCAAGACCTTCAGCGCCGAGAACGCAACGCCCGGCGCGGGGGCTGTGGAGAACGTAAGCCTCACCCTCGAGTCGAAGGTGAAGGTCGTCGACAGGCGCGCCAAAGAAGGCGACCACGTGAACCTCGACGCCGCACCGCTCATCGTCGGCGTCGGGCGCGGCTTCAACAAGCGCGAGGACCTGGCGCTCGGCGACGACCTGGCGGCAGCGCTGGGCGCCGTGGTCGGCTGCACCAAGAGCCTCGCCGACTTCGAGTGGCTGGGCGAGGACCGCATCATCGGCCTCTCCGGCGCCAAGACGGCGCCCGACCTGTACCTGGGCGTCGGCGTCTCCGGCCAGATCCAGCACACGGTGGGCGTGGCCGGCGCCAAGCTGATCGCGGCCGTCAACAAGGACAAGGAGGCGCCGCTCTTCGCGATGGCCGACTACGGCATCGTCGGCGACCTCTACGAGGTGCTGCCCGCGCTCGTCGAGCGCCTGAAGTCCGTGTGACTGATTGCCGGGGGCGCGGCCACCGGCCAGTGGCCGCGTCGCCCCCGGCGAGTCGCACACCAGCTGCCCCGCCGGTGAGAGACGGCTCCGGCGGGCGCACCCGGGCCGGGGCCCGCCTTGCGGCGGCCCCGGCCCTTCCTCTTCTCACGCCGTCTCCGCCGGCTGGTCGTCCGCGAGCTGCTCCATCTCGGCCGGCTGCGTTTCGTCGCGCTGGGTGCGGCGGCGCGTGCCGGTCGGGATGAGTCCCGCGGCGACGGGTCTGCGCGATGCTGTCGGTTGGAGCGCTACGAGGATGTACGGCACAGGCGTGGCGGCGGCTTCGGACGTGGAGGGGGCGCGAGGAGGGCCAGGTGTCAGCTGATCGTCGGAGCCGACTCGTGATCGGCGGGTCGCCAGTTCGAGTCCAGTTTGGCCCACCACGTTGTCACTGCGCACATACATCGCACGGTGAATGAGCGCCCTCCTCCTGCCCGAACACGCGGAGTCCGGCAGCCCGGAGCGCCCTTCACGCCCACAGACAGCAGATTGGGAGTGCCAACAGGCGATCCCCGAGCGAGTACGGACGTGGGCCGCTATGGAGGACCAGCCCGGCGACGAAGCGATCGTCGAACTCGTCTCTCAGCCAGCGAAGGTGACGCGCACTGGCGGGCGCGGGAGCAGCCTCTGCCTTCACTTCGATTGCGATGAGGCGACCGTCGGGGCTCTCCAGCAGGAGGTCGATCTCGTGGCGGCCGCCTTCGAGCCGCACGTGGTGGGCTCGCAACTCCAGGTCGTCTGTGTGTATCTCAGCTCTGACTTGGCTCATGACGTACGTATCGAGCACCCTGCCCATCAGATCGCCGTCACGGAGCACTCCCTCCCCGTCCACCTGGAGCGCAGCGCCGACGAGTGCCGGGTCGACCACATATCGCTTGGGGGTGCGAGCAAGGCGCTTGAGACGATTGGTCGACCATGCCGGTATGGAGTCGACGATGAACAGATTGGTGAGGAGGCCATCGTAGGCCGCGGCGGTTCGGGCGTTGATGCCCGCGGCATCGTAGAGCTTCTTTGCTTCGGCAAGGCCCGATGTGCTCACGGCCAGCGTTTCGAAATACCTTCTGAGGCGGGCCGGGTCACGGCCGACGTCGATCTGCGAGGCATCACGCGTGAGAACCTGGTCGAGGTAGGCACGGAGCCAGCGACGACGCCCTGCCCCGGAAAGGTGAAGCCGTGGTGAAGGGAACGACCCCGCCAGAGCCGCGTCGATGTAGCCGCGCAGGTCGGGGACGTCACTCGGCACGGAGAGGGCCGCGTCGATGCCCTCGAGGAGCAGACGGCGGAAGAGGCCAGGCACATGCGTCCGTCCGGTGAGCTCGCGAGTCACCAGGCCGTCCATGACGACGCGCATGAGCCGTCCGGTCCCGGGCCAGGTCTCGGTATCAAGATCTGCGCGCACCGAGCCTGTCAGCAGGAAGCGACCGGGTCGCGCGTCCTCATCGACCGCACGCTTGACGGCACCCAGTACAGACGGCACCGCTTGCCATTCGTCGATGAGGACCGGTTCCTTGAGGCCGCGGAGTGCGACGTCGGGGTCGGCGCGGAAGACCGCGGCATCGGCCTCTCGATCAAGCCGGACGACATCTTTGGCGTGACGAACGGCCGTCGTTGTCTTCCCGACTGCCCTGGCTCCGACGAGCAGGACGGCCGGAAGCTCGCTCAGGACATCGGTGAGGAGGGGGTCAAGAAGCCTCTGCACGTAGCCTGACATGCCATAATAGTACCAAGATTCCGCACAACATGCTACCAAGATCTCGCACTCTGCGATACCACCATACCGCACGATCTGAGGCCTCGGCGCCGGCCCGCGGCTCAGCCCAGCAGCGCCCTGACGATCCCGAGCCCGCGGGCCGCGTCGTCGCACCAGCCGTCGGCGCCGAGTCGCTCGCTGACCATCGCGTCCACGGCGCCTCCGCCGATCACGATGGGCAGGTGCGGGTGCCAGCTCGCCGACGCGACGCGCACCAGGTCGATGGTCTCGCGCAGGCTCTCGTACCCGGACGTGAGCAGGCACGAGAGCCCGACGACGTCCGGGCGTTCGCGCTGTACGACCTCGGCGACCTGCTCCGGCGGCACGTTGACGCCGAGGTCCACGATGGTGAACCCGTCGGCGTCGAGCAGCGCGACCACGATGTTCTTGCCGATGTCGTGCATGTCGCCGCGCACGGTGGCGACGACCATCTTGCCGCCGCTCGCCTCGCCGCGGGCGGCCTCGAGGCGCGGCACGATGAGCTCGGCCGCCTCGCGCAGGATCTCCCCGGCCATGATGAGCGCGGAGATGTAGTAGGTCCGCTCCTCGTAGAGCCGGCCGACGCGTGCCATCCCCGCGCGGCATTCGTCGAGCAGGACCGCGGGGTCGTCGCCGCCGGCGAGGCGTTCGCGGACCTGCGTGAGGGCGCCGCGCTCGTCCATGCGCACGATCAGCTCGTCCAGGCTCTCGCGGCCATCGTTCACGGCGTCACCTGAAGCTCAGGCGGTCGGCGCGGCCCACGAAGCGGCCCCAGCTCTCGGGGCGGTCGTCGAAGTCGTAGAAGAGGTGCTCCACCACCCAGGCGAGCGTGACGGCGGCGTCGCCCAGGTACGCCGCCTCGGCCTCCGTGAGGGCGGAGGCGTGCAGGGTGAGGCGCCCGTACTTGAGGTCGGAGCCGGCCGCGCCGGAGAAGAGGTCGCGCAGCGCCGTCATCTCGAGCTGGGCCTCGACCAGCGGCCGGGCGGGATCGAACACAAGGTACTCGCTGTGGCAGAAGACCGGCTCCTCGCCGGGCAGCAGAAGGCGCTTGATGGCAATCACGCGGTCGTCCTCGGCGACGGCGAGCTTCTCGACCACCCGAGGCGCGGGCGTGACGATGCGCGCCTCCAGGATGCGCGCCTCGATGCTGGGGTCGGCGATGTAGCTCATCAGGTCGCTGAGGTCGAACGACGCCGCGGCGAGCTGCGGTGGCTTCACGAAGGTACCGCGCCCGTGCTCGGTGTACACGACGTCCTTGCGCACGAGCTCGGCGATGGCACGGCGGACCGTCATGGGGCTCACGTCGAACGCCGCGCAGAGCTCCGCCTCCGAGGGCAGACGGTCGCCGGGCCGATGGTCGCCGTTCACGGCGCCGTTCTTCGCCGGCATCTCGGCGCCGCCGGTCAAGGAGATGCTGCTCAAGCCGGCCGAGGCCGGCGACGCCGCCATGGAGTGGCTGCAGGTGGCCATGGCCGCCGACGGCAGGGTCATGACCACCCTCGGCATCCCGCAGACCGCCGCCGGCGCCACCAAGGCGCCGTACGACACGCTCGGCGACACCATGCGCGGCACGCGCGGGCTGATGCTCGACAAGTTCCGTCAGCCAGAGAACGTCAAGGCGGCCATGGAGCGGCTCGTGCCGCAGTCGATCGACTGGGCGGTGCGGTCCAACAACATGACCGGCAACCCCATCGTGTTCATCCCCATCCACAAGGGCGCCGACGGCTTCATGAGCGACGCCGACTTCAAGGAGCTGTACTGGCCGACCTTCAAGGCCGTGCTGCTGGGCCTGATCGAGCAGGGTCTGGTGCCGTGGGTCTTTGTGGAGGGTTCGTACAACGAGCGACTCGAGGTCATCGCCGACGAGGATATCCCGGCGCACCGCATGATCTGGATGTTCGACGCCACCGACATGGAGCGCGCCAAGGCGACCGTCGGCAAGCGCCGGTGCACCGGCGGCAACGCGCCGGCCGCGCTGTTCGCGATGGGCACCCAACAGGAGATGGACGACTACGTCAAAGACCTGCTCGGCAAGACGGCCACGGACGGTGGCTTCATCCTCAGCAGCGGCATCGTGCTGGACGAGGCCGACCCGGCGGCCTACCGGGCCTTCATCGAGGCCGGCCGCAAGTACGGGGCCTGACGGCGCGGCGTCGGGCAGGCCATCCGGGCCTTTCAGGGGCGCCGGCGGGGGACCGTCGGCGCGCCTCGGCGGCTCTGCTACCATGCGGCCCAGGCGAGCGAGCGGCAGGAGGGTGACGTGGTCGACGAGGCTGGTGTGGCTGACATGGCGGAGGACCTCCTCGGGCGGTACGAAGAGTTGCCGTTCCCACTCGCCCGCGTGGCGACCGTGGACACCGTGCGCATCGGGATCACGCGGCACCACATCCCCGTGCTTTTGGAGGTCGACGTGACGGCGGCGAGCGCGTCCCCATGCCGTTCGTGGTGCGGCGCGCCGACCGTAAGACAGTGGAGGAGATCGGCGAGGAGATCCGCCGCGCGCAGACGCGTGTGCTCGCGCCCGGCGAGCAGTGGTTGGCAAGCGGCGGCCGCGTCCCGCTGCCGCGCCTCATGCGCCTCGCGTTCTCCGCGCCGTTCCTCCTGCGCAAGTGGCCTTTCTGGGACCGGCTGCTCGGCGACCCCTTCCGCGTCAAGCGCACGATGGGCACCGTGATGGTGACCTCCGTGCCGCTCTCCACGCGCTCGGGCACGCGGGCCTGGGCCGCGCCCGTGGGCATCCATCCGCTGTGGGTCGCGCTCGGCGCGGTCGCGCAACTGCGCGACCCGGAGCGCGAGCTGCTCAGCATGACGGTGCTCTTCGACCACGACGTCACCGACGGCGTGCCCGTCGCCCTGTTCCTGCGGCGCCTCACCGAGCTGATGGAGATGGCCTGGGGGCTCGACGCGGAGGCGCCGGCCTCGGTGCCGGCATGAGTGGGAGCGCGACGTCCGTGCCGGGCGGCGCGGCGACCCTCCCGGTCTCCTGCAACCGCGACTGCGGCGGCGGCTGCCCCTTGCTCGCGCACGTCGAGGGCGGCCGGGTCGCGCGCATCACGCACAACCCGGCCGGCGGGCCGTACCTCAAAGGCTGCATCCGCGGCTACCTGGCCGCCGAGCAGCTGTACGACCCGGCGCGGCTGACGAAGCCGCTGGTGCGCACCGGGCCGCGGGGGTCGGGCCAGTTCCGCGAGGTCTCCTGGCCCGAGGCGGTGCGTCTGGTCGCCGACGGCCTCGCGTGGGTGCGCGAGAAGCACGGCGACGGCGCCGTCCTCGGCCTCGGCGGCTCCGGCTCGTGCCGCGGCGCCCTGCATCACACCGGCCGCCTGCGCTCGCGCTTCCTGAACCTCGCCGGCGGTCACGTGAGCGAGTCGGACAGCTACAGCTCGGCGGCCATCCGGTTCACGGAACAGGTCGTGCTCGGCACGAACGACGGCGGCGTCGACGCGGGCACCGTGCCGCACGCGGAGATGCTCGTGCTGTGGGGCGCGAACCTTATGGACTGCATCATGGGCTGCGAGTGGCGCGCGCGCGTGCGTGAGGCGAAGCGGAACGGCGTCCCGGTGGTCGTGATCGACCCGCGGCGCACGGCGACGGCGAAACAGCTCGGCACCGAGTGGCTGCCGGTGCGGCCGGGCACCGATAGCACGCTCCTGCTCGGCCTGCTGCACGTGCTCGTCACGGAGGACCTCGTCGACGAGGCCTTCGTCGCCACGCACGCCACGGGGTTCGACCAGCTTCGCGCCCGGGTGCTCGGCGAGGGAGGCGCCGCGCCGGGGCTGCCCAGCGGCGGCCCGACGACTCCCGAGTGGGCCGAGACGGTCTGCGGGACTCCGACGCCGCGCATCGTCGCGCTGGCGCGCGCGTGGGCGTGCCGCCGGCCCACCATGCTCGTCCAGGGCCTGGCTGCCCAGCGCACGGTCGGCGGGGAGGAGGCCTCGCGCCTGGCTATCGCCCTGCAGGTCGCGACCGGCAACCTCGGCCGCCTCGGCGGCTCCTCGGGCGGGCGCGTGTGGGACGCGCTGCCGCGCCCGCGCACGGGGCGCATGCCCGTCCCCGACGCCCCGGCGTCCACGACGATTGCCGTCAACGACTGGGCGCGCGTCCTGCTCGAGGGTCCGGCCGGCGGGTACCCGGAGGTGCACGCCGTCTACAACGTCGGCGGCAACTACGTCGTCCAGGGTGCGGACGTCGGCTTGAACATGCGTGCCCTGCAGGCCTCGGAGTTCTCCGTGTGCCACGACCTCTTCCTCACGGCCACTGCACGGCAATGCGACGTCGTACTGCCGGCCACCCACTGGCTCGAGCGCGACGACGTCGTCGATTCGTGGGCCGACTTCCTGCTGTACTCGCACAAGGTCGCGGAGCCGCCGGGCGAGGCGCGTCACGACTACGACATCTTCGCGGAGATAGCCGAACGCATGGGGTTCGGCGAGGCGTTCACGGAGGGCAAGGGCGAGGCGGCCTGGCTCAGCGAGTTCCTGGCCGCCTCGGACGTCGAGGATGCGGACGAGTTCCGCCGGACAGGCATCTCGCTGTGCCCGGAGCGCGGGCGGGTCGGCCTGGAGGAGTTCGCGGCCGACCCGGAGCGGCACCCGCTGCCCACGCCGAGCGGCAAGGTCGAGCTGGCCGGCGCGGTCTGCGCGGCCGCCGGCCTCAGCGAAGCGCCCGAGGCGCGCCCGCAGCTTGTCGACCGGGCGCGCCCCCTCCGTCTCGTCACGCCCAAGTCGCGCGTGCGCATCCACTCCCAGCTGGCGGACCTGCCGGCGTTCCGGGCGCGCGACGATCGCGCGCTGTGTCTGAACCTTGAGGACGCGGCCGCGCGGCGCATCTCCGACGGCGACGCCGTCCTGATCGACAGCGCGCAGGGGCGCGTGCGCTGCGCCTGCCGCGTGACCGACGACGTCATGCCCGGCGTCGTCTCGGTGCTGGCGGGCGTCTCGCCCGAGTTCGCGGCCGACGGGGTCGACGAGGCCGGCTCGGCCAACGTGCTCACCTGCAGTGAGCCCACCCTGCCGAGCCGGGGCTGCCGCCTGCACTCCACGTGGGTGGAGGTCGAGCCCGTGGCGGGTCAGCGGTCCTGAGCCGCCCTGAGGATGAGGCCGCCGGCCTCGTCCCGGCCGCTCAGAGCACGCCGAGCAGCAGCAGAGCCGCGACGACCACGGCGAGCCCGATGCGGTACCAGCCGAAGATCGCCAGGCTGTGCCGGTTCAGGTAGCCCACCATCCACTTGATGGAGAGAGCCGCGGCGACGAAGGCCGCGACGATGCCGATCACGGGCGCCACGATCCCCAGCGTGTCGACGATGGCGCCGCCCTCCTTGGCCGTCTCGTACAGTGATGCTCCTGTCAGGGTCACCAGACCGAGCAGGAAGCTGTACTCCACCGCCGCCTGCGTACTCAGTCCGACCAGGCGGCCGCCGAGGATGGTGATGAGGCTGCGGCTCACGCCGGGCCACATGGCGACGCACTGCAGCAGGCCGATCACGAGAGCCTGGCGGGCGGTGAGGTCCTCCAGGGCGTTGCCCTGCGCCGAGGTGCGCCCGGAGCGATTGTCGTGACGGGCGACCGCGAGGATGACGAGACCGCCTGCCAGCCACGCAGCGGTGATCGGCCACAGGTCGAAGAGGTACTCCTTGAGCAGCTGCTCGCCGAGCACGCCGATGATGACGGCGGGGATCACCGAGGCGATGAGGGCGATCGCCACCTTGCGGCCGTCGGCGTCGCGTCCCACGACGCCGCGCAGGATGCTCCAGATGCGTCTCGCGTAGAGCACGAGCACGGCGAGGATGGCGCCGAACTGGATGACGATGACGTAGGCGTCGGTCGCGTCCTTGCTCTCCTGGGTGTCGGTGAGCCCCAGCGCCTCGGCGGCGAGCAGCAAATGGCCGGTGGAGCTCACCGGCAGGTACTCGGTGACGCCCTCCACGATGCCGAGGATCACGGCGTCGACGTACGAGAGGACGGGCGGGCCGTCGTCGTTCTCCTGCGGCGACGGCGAAGGCTCCGCCGACGGCGTGCCGCTCGCGGATGCCGTGGCCGGGGCGGTCGCTACGCAGGCCCCGGCCGTGACGACGAGGAACAGTGCGACAACGGCGAGCAGGGAGAGGACGGGTGGGCGTCGCATCCGCCGTACTTTATGTGACGGCGTGGCCGCGTGCACCTTGCGCGCAGATCCCCGCGTTCCGCGCCGCGACGTCCCCATCGCCCACTCACACGCCGGTCACAGCGCCTGAACGTGCGCCCGTCATCGTGTCCTCCCCGACCGCGAGGAGGACCCGTGGCCAGACTGTACGCCCTCGGAGTGAGGTTGTGCGGCCCGGTCTGCGGCGCGACCACAGCCGTCCAGCACGTCCTCGTCCAGCGTCAGCGGGTGGTCCATTGCGCGGCGTGCGGCGCCCGCGTCGATCTCCAGTCCGTCGAGATGCGGCGCGAGGCGGCGAGGGTCGAGCGCGACTGGACCAGGTTCTGGGAGGACATGCGCGACGGGGCCGGGCCGCTGACCTGACGCGGCTCGGGCGGGCGCCTCTCACTCCAGTCTGTGCGCCTTGATCAGGTTCGTCTTGCCGGGCAGGTTCGCCTGGAGGCCTGCCGTGATGACCACCACGTCACCGCGGCACGCGAACGTGCGCTCGAGCACGAGCTCCACGGCCTCCCGGACGACCTCCTCGAAGCTGCCGCGCTGCGCCCCCAGGAGCGGTGTGACCCCCCAGACGAGGGCGAGCTGGTTCACTACCCGCGGGTTCGGGCTGATCGCTACGACCGGCTGTGCGGGGAGGTTGCGGGCGACGGCGCGGGCGGTGGCGCCCGAGTACGTAGGGCTCACGATCGCCGCGGCGCCCACCCGGTGCGCGACTTCGCAGGCACCGTAGCTGATGGCGTCGGAGATGCCGGCGCCCCCCGAGGCCCACGGCTGCGGGGCGCGGCCCACCCGGGCGATGTCTGCCTCCACTGCCAGGGCGATGCACGCCATGGTGCGCACGGCCTCCACCGGGTAGGCGCCCACGGCCGTTTCGCCGGACAGCATGACCGCGCCGGTGGCATCGTAGATCGCGTTGGCCACGTCGCTGGCCTCGGCGCGGGTGGGACGCGGCGAGGAGACCATCGACTGCAGCATCTGCGTCGCCGTGATGACCGGCTTGCCGGCGACGTGACAGGCGTGGATCAGCCGTTTCTGCCAGATGGGTACATCCCCCGGGTCGATCTCCACGCCGAGGTCGCCTCGGGCCACCATCACGGCGTCGGCCTCCGCCACGATCTCCTGGTGGGCGGCCAGTGCCTCCTTCTTCTCGATCTTGGCCACCACGAGCTGGTCGCCGCCCTCGGCTGCGATGAGGTCCTTGAGCTCGCGCACGTCGCCGGCGCTCCTCACGAACGACAGGGCGAAGTAGTCGACTCCCTGCTCGACGCCCCAGGCCACCGATGCGCGATCGGCCTCCGTGAGCGCGGTGATGGGCAGCCGGGTGTCCGGCGCGTTGATCCCCTTGCGCGACTCCAGGACGCCGTCGTCGAGCGCCTCCAGCGCCACCGACCGCGCGGAGACGGCGCACACGCGAAAAGCCACGGCGCCGTCGTCGACGAGCACGAGATCGCCCGAGCGGAAGTGGCCGAGCAGGTCGGGGTAGTTGACTGAGGCGTGTGTATCGCTGCCCGCTCCGACGGGCACCACCTGGCCGCGCCGGACCTGGAGCGGGGCGGGCAGGTCTCCCAACCGCAGCTTGGGGCCCGGGAGGTCGACGAGCACGGCGACGGGCACGCCGCGGCGCCCGGCGGCGCTGCGCACGTCCTCGAGCGATGCCTCGTGGTCGCGCCGTGTGCCGTGTGACAGGTTGAGTCGCGCCACGTCCATGCCGGCGTCCACGAGCTCCGCGACTGCGTGCAGCCCCCTGGTGGCGGGCCCGAGGGTGGCGACGATCTTGGTCCTGCGCAGGGCGCCGTCGCGCCCAGTGCCGTCGGCCTGACTCATCGCGCCACAGGGAGGACGAGGTCGGCGTCGGCAGTGCGCCTGAGCCGCTCGCGGAAGCCGTCGAGGCGAACGACGAAGTCGCCCTTCGCGAGGGACTCCTCGTCGGCGAGGTGGGGCGCTTCGTCGGCCTTGTACCGGGCGGCAGAGTGACCGAGGGCGTTGTGGCCCACGCGAGTCGCCTCGCCGTACTGGTGCCCGCAGAGCACGAGGAAGACCTGGTCCCGCAGGCTGATGAAGTCGTCCCACACGCTCTGCGCGTCGTTGTCGGACCTCTCCACCTCTCCTCCTTGTCGCGACGGGGTCGTCACTGGTCCGTGCCCGTGGGGAACTCGGCGTTCCTGCGAAGCTCCTCCCACAGGAGCGCGCAGGCGAGGTCATCGCGGGGGACGGCGCGTCTCACTTCGACCGCGTGCGGCTCGACGCCGGCGCCGCAGTGTCTGCAGGTGAAGGAGCACTGACCGCCTGTCCACGATGGCCTGGCCTCGACCACGGTCTCGCACCGCGGGCAGCGCATCCTGAGCATCACCGAGTAGAGTGCCGGCATCCCTCCCCCTTTCGACTGTACGCTGGCAGGGCCGTGTGTGGACGGCGCGACCAGGGGGTTAGGGGAGTGCTCGTCGCCACGCCTTGCGCACGCCACTGCGGCCAGCCGTTGTTCGCGGCCGGGCCCTCCCGGCCGGTTTCCCCGGCTCATGAGCGAGGAAGGAAAAAGGTAGGCCCGTTTGACGGACAACGGAGCGGCACTCGGAGGTGCATCATGAGACTCTCCAAGCTGAAGGGCCTCGTCGTGGCAGTGGCGGCCGGCGTCTCGACGCTCGCGTTCGGAGTGTCGAGCGCGTGGGCGACGACCACGCCGCCCGGAGCCTACCTGTGGCCGGGGGACGCCCCCGGTGATACGGCATCGCTCGTCTTCGCAGCGATCGCGGTGGCCGTGACGGCGGCCGTGGCTGCCGTGTACGGCGTCCTGACGCTTCGCTCGCGGCGCTCTCCGGGAGAGCTGGCCGACGTGCACGAGATCGGTACGACCCGGCGCGCCTCCGGCGACCAGCGCAAGGCGGCGTGACGCCCAACGAGACCCGGCGGGCGGGACTGCGTGAGCAGCCCGCCCGCCGTTCTGCATGCCCGCCTGCCCGGTCCCCATGCGCGTGAACGCGCCGCCGGAACGGCGACGCCGCGCCGGCGCGCAGCACGAGACGCCAGGCCTCCTCACCGCCCGCCTGGACCGTCCGCCAGCCCAGCCTCGGGCGGCGGCACGCGAGGCAGGTCGCCGGGAAGCATCACGTCGCCGTCCTTGCCGGGCCCGGTCTCGCCGGCCCGCTGTGCCGTGCGCAGCGCGATGAGGTCCCGCCCCAGCACCCAGGCCGCCGAGGCCAGCGGGATCGCCAGCAGCACGCCGACGATCCCGCCGAGGCTGGCGCCGACCAGAGCGGCGACGAACACCACCAGCGGGCTCAGCGCCACGGTCTTGGAGTACACGAGGGCCTGCAGCACGTTGTTCTCGAACTGCTGGTAGAGCACGAAGAACACCACCAGCACCACGCCGTCCACGACGCCGCCGGTGGCGAATCCGACGATGCAGACGATCACCGCGCCGATGGTGGCCCCGACCAGCGGGATGATGTCGAGGATGGCCACGAGCACGGCCAGGGTCTCCGCGTAAGGGACCCCCAGGACCTTGAGGACGATGTACGACGTGATGCCCGCGACGATGCTGATGGCGAGGTTGCCACGCACGTAGCCGCCGGTGGCGCGCAGGAAGTTCTGGCCGATACGCTCGGCCCACACGCGCTGCTCGCCGACCAGCATCGTCGTGAAGGAGAGCCAGGCGCGCGGCCCTTCGATGAGCATCATCACCATGATCGTGAGGATGGTGATGGTGGCGGCGATGATGGAGGCCGCCCGCGTGAGTGCGCTCACGATGGTCGCCTGGCTGCCCATGAGCACCTTGCCGACCTGCTCCGGCGTCACGTCGCGCAAGCGCTCGACCACGTGCAGGTTGACCTCCATCCAGCGCAGCGCGCCGCCGGGGCCGAACAGCGAATCCACGAGTCCGGGCAGCGCTCTGATGAAGTCGTCCGCCTGCGTGATGACCGGCCAGGCGATGGCCACCGCGGCGCCGGCGATGAGGAGCACCGTGGCGAGTGACACCACGAGCGAGGCCAGGACACGGTGCCAGCGATGCCGCTCGAGCCAGCCCACGGCCGGCTGCAGCGCGACGGCGAGCACGATGCCGATGAGCACCCAGAGCAGGATGCTGCGGATCTGCCACAGCACGATCACCAGCCCGACGACCGCGAGGACCGTCACCGTCACGATCCCCGCGCGGCGGATGAGCTCCGTCGCAGGTACCTTGGGCGGCTGTGGCTGTCGCTGCGGCGTTGGGCTGTCCACCTGCGGGTGCCCCTTCACGTGCGGTCTACTGCCCCTGCGGCAGAGAGCGTATCACCGGACGCTCTGTGTCCGGGCGCAGCCGACCACTGACGAGTGCGCCTGCGGTCCACCCCTCGCGGCGCTCTTCATGACATGCAGCGTGCGGTGTGCCTGAAGGTGCACCGCGCGTCGACCGCCTTCCGGCCGTCGCGCCGCCTGCCGCGGTCAGTCACGCCCGCAGACCGGGCAGGGGCGCATGCCCAGCGGCCGCTCGAGCCCGCTGTCCGCGAGCAGTCCGTCGTCGCGGAACACGTCGCCGGTGGCTCGATCGGCCACGATCCGTCCCCGGCTCATCACGATCGTGCGCTCGCACAGCTCGGCGGCCAGGTCGAGATCGTGCGTCGCGATGATGCGCGTGTGCTCGAACGAGGTCAGAAGGCCGATGAGCCGGCGGCGCGCGCGAGCGTCGAGTCCGCTGGAAGGCTCGTCCAGGACGAGGATGCTCGACTCCATGGCGAGCACGGTGGCGATCGCCACCACGCGCTTCTCGCCGCCCGACAGGTGGTAGGGGGGGCGTTCCCTCAGGTGGTCGGCGCCCACGCGCGCGAGCGCCTGGTCGACGCGGGCCGCGACGTCGGCCGGCGGCAGCCCGAGGTTCAGCGGCCCGAAGGCCACATCCTCGGCCACCGTCGGCATGAAGAGCTGGTCGTCGGGGTCCTGGAAGACCATGCCGACGGTGCGGCGGATGTCGGGCAGGGTGCCCTTGGTCACGGGGATGCCGCCGATGTCGACGGAGCCGTGCTCCGGGGTGAGCAGGCCGTTGAGGTGCAGCAGCAGGGTCGACTTGCCCGCGCCGTTGGCGCCGACGACGGCGATCGCCTCGCCGTGCCCGACCTCGAACGAGACGCCCTCCAGGGCTCGCGTCCCATCCGGATACTCGAAGCTCAGGTCGCGGACGCTGATGGTGTGGTGGCTCATCCGGCGAGCTCCGTCACGAGACGGCCCACGAACAGCGGCAGGTCGACGAGGCGGAACACCACGAACGCGGCCGACCAGGCGAGCAGGAAGACGAGGTCGGCCGCTCCGAAGTGCAGCTGCCGCGCCACGCGGATGCGGCCGTCGAAGCCGCGCGACTTCATGGCGAGGTACAGGCGCTGGGCGCGCGCCAGGGTCCGCAGCAGGAGCTGGCCGAGCATCTGCCCGTACACACGCCAGCCCATCCCGCGCCGCCCGAAGCTGCGCAGGCGGCGCGCCTGGCTCATCCTGGTCGCCTCTTCGCCCAGCACGAAGATGTAGCGGAAGAGAAGGAGAAGCTGCGTGACCAGCACGTCCGGCACGCGCAGCTGCTGCAGCGCCAGGCAGATGCCGGTGAACCCGGTCGTGGCGGTGAGCACCAGGGCCGCCCCGGCGGTGAGCAGGAAGCGCAGGACGATGGAGGCGTATGAGACCCAGCCGCCGCTGATGCCCCAGCTGCCGATGTAGACGATGATCTCGCGGTCGAAGAAGGGGTTGAACGCGCCCATGACGAGGGCGAACGGCGAGACGACCAGGAGCAGGCGGCCGAGGAAGCCGAGAGGCAGGCCGCCCTCCGTCGCCAGGACCACGGGGAAGACGGCGAACGGCAGCAGGCCGAGCAGGTCGTACTTGCCGTAGGAGACGACGCAGACGATGTAGACGGCGGTGGCGAGGACTTTGGAGCGGGGGTCGACGCGGTGGACGGGGGTGTCGAGCCGCGACAGCCTGTCGAGCCGGTCGAGGGCGGAGAGGCCGGTGGCGACGGACGACACGGTCTCGCCGGCCTCAGACGATCTCGCCCGTGGTGGTCGCCACGAACTTGCCGTGCTTGACGCCCTTGGTGCCGATCAGGCCGTCGGCGATGCGCTTGATGTCGCGGGCGACGCCGCGCAGCACGACGACCTCGAGGCAGTGGTCGGCGTCGAGGTGCACGTGAAGGGACGAGACGATCTCCTGGTGGTGCGTGTGCTGGCTCTCGGTGAGCTTGTCGGCCAGGTCGTGGGAGTGGTGGTCGTAGACGAGCGTCACCGTACCCACGGCCTCCGCGTCGCCGAGCTCCCACTGCTCCTCGACCAGGGCGCCGCGGATGAGGTCCCGCAAGGCTTCCGAACGGTTGACGTAGGCCTTCTCGGCGATGAGACGGTCGTAGCGGTCGAGCAGGCGCTCGTCGATGGAGACCCCGAAGCGCGCGAGGTTCGACATGTCGTCATCCCTCCAGTGTCCGCAGTGTGCCACTCAATGGTCGCAAGAATAGCACGGAACATGCTACGGATCTCAAGGACGTAGTACCAACCGCGAGTGGCGTTGACACCTGCCGCAGGCTTCTCTAAAGTACCCAGCTGCGGGGTAGCACGAGTTCACAGTCCGTAACATCGTAGCACGTCACGGGCTGCTGCACAGGAATCATGCGGGGAGGAGCTCTCGCGATGCACATGGCCGATGCGTTGATCTCTCCGGCCGTGGGCGGCGCCATGTGGGCCGCCACCGGCGTGACGATCGCCTATAGCGCGCGCAAGGTGCGCAACGAGCTGGACGAGAGCAAGATCCCCCTGATGGGCGTCGCCGGCGCCTTCGTCTTCGCTGCCCAGATGATCAACTTCACCATCCCCGGCACGGGCTCCAGCGGCCACCTCGGAGGGGCGCTGATGCTGGCCATACTCCTGGGGCCCGAGGCCGCGTTCCTCGTGATGGCCTCCATACTCGCGGTGCAGGCGCTGTTCTTCGCCGACGGGGGGCTCCTCGCGCTCGGCTGCAACATCTTCAACCTCGGCTTCTTCCCGGCGTTCGTCGCCTACCCGCTCATCTACCGCAAGATGGTGGGAGACGGACCCGAGCTGGGCACAGGCCGCGTGTTCGGCGGCAGCATCCTGGCGGCCATCGTGGGCCTTCAGCTCGGTGCCTTCGCCGTCGTCCTCGAGACCACCGCCTCCGGTATCACCGAGCTGCCTTTCTCCACCTTCGTGCTGCTGATGCAGCCCATCCACCTTGCGATCGGCGTCGTCGAGGGCCTCGTGACGGCGGCGGTGGTGCTGTTCGTCTACCGCGCGCAACCCGAGCTGCTGGTCCGCAACGCGGCCCGCAAGCCTCTCGGCGGGCTGCGCCTCAAGCCGGTGATCATCGGGCTTGCCGTCGCCGCCGTCGTCACCGGCGTCGCCCTCTCGTGGTTCGCCTCCACCAACTCCGACGGCCTCGAGTGGGCCATCGCCAGGGTCACGGGCACCGAGGAGGAGCTGCAGACCAGCTCGGCGGCGCACGAAGCCGCCGCCGGCGCGCAGGCACGCACGGCCATCTTGCCGGACTACGCCCTGAAGACCGATGCGGCCGCCGAAGAGGCGGTCGTCGAAGAAGAGGGGCCGGTCTGGCCGGCGGTCGACGCCGGCACGAGCCTGTCGGGCGTGGTCGGCGGAGCCATCGTCGCGGGCATCGTCATGCTCATCGGCTTCCTGCTGTACCGGCGCTCGGCCGCGCGGCGCGCGAGGGCCGGCGCCTAGCCTGGCCCGGCCGGCGGGCACGGCGCGCGCCGACCTCGCGCCGAGCGGGCCTTCGCCGCTGAGCCCCCGGCTGTGGTCGGGAGCCGGGCTGCGCAACGGTGTTGCACCCGGGCCGATCCTCGCGCGCCGGACGAGCAGCTCGTGGCAGGAGCCTCCCGCGGCTCCGCACCGCGTGTGCACGAAGCGATGACGGGCAGTGGACGCGGCGCCGCCCGGACGCGGACGCGCCGCCACGGGAGCCGGTGGCGTTGCCGGTCCTGATACGATTGGCTCCAGCTGCGCGTGATTGGTCAGGGCGGGGCGGGGCGCCTGCCGCGTCTCGAACGGCCCCGGACGTATGCACACGTGGGCCTATAGCTCAGTTGGTTAGAGCAGCCGACTCATAATCGGCCGGTCGCTGGTTCGAGTCCAGCTGGGCCCACCAGCCCACCAGCGTTGTCACAATGACAACGTTTCTCCCTGCAAAACAGCGTAGTCTGCGTACCCGTTCGTCCATCCGGATGGAGAGGTGTATGCCCGCCTCCGGGCACGCGATGTCCGTGCCCGAGGGCGTAAGATGCAATCACCGGGAGTGAGGAGCCTTACGGAGTGGGAGGAGGCTTGAGGTGAGTCTTCAGATCGACGTGGATGCAGAGGGACTGGCTGCCTTCTGCCGGCGCAACGGCATCGGTCGCCTCTCCTTCTTCGGCTCCGTCTTGCGTGAAGACTTCGGTCCCGAGAGCGACGTCGATGTACTGGTCGAGTTCGTCCCCGACGCCAGGGTCGGGCTCTTCGAGTTCGTCGATCTGCAGCGCCAGCTCGGCGAACTGCTTGGACGCGACGTCGACCTGCACACGCCCGCGAGCCTCAGCCACTTCTTCCGCGATGACGTGATCGATTCCGCCGAGGTCGCCTATGCCGCATAGGCGCGACACTGTCTTCATCGCGCCGATGATCGAGGCGGCCGAGGCGGCAGTCGAGTTCTGCGACGGGCAGACTCCAGAGAGCCTCGCCGGCGACCGCCTCGTCGGCTTCGCCGTCGTGCGCGCCGTCCAGCTCGTAGGGCAGGCAGCACGCGGCGGATCCGAGGAGCTGCAGGCGGCTCACCCCGAGATCCCTTGGCGCGAGATGATCGGCATGCGCAACGTCGTCGTGCACGACTACGCCGATGTCGACATGGCGCTCGTCTGGAAGACAGTGCACGACGACCTGCCTGGGCTCGTCGAACGGTTGAGGGTGATCATCGCCGAGGACGGCGGCGCCTGAAGCAGTCCTTGCGGCGGCGAGGTCAGCCGGCGCCATCGTTCCCTCGGCAGACGGGGCCGCAGAAGCTCGAAAGCTGTCTCCTTAGGTCCACCAACCGTTGTCACAATGACAACGTTTCTCCTGCAAAACGGCGAAGTCCGCCTACCCGTTCTTCCATCCGCATGGAGCGACTGGGAAGACAGCGCGCCTGTGGCCAGTCGAGGCGCTCCCGGGTAGCATGAGCGAAGGAGGTGCCGAAGTGGTCGAGATCCTGGAGGACAAGCGTGAGGCTATTGCAGAGCTGTGTGCTCGCCACGGCGTCGTGCGTCTCGACGTGTTCGGATCTGCCCTGCGCGACGACTACCGTCCCGGCGAGAGCGATGTGGACCTGCTCGTAGAGTTTGGGCCCATGGACGGCTACGCGAAAGCGGTCGCCTACTTCGACCTGCTCGAAGACCTGCGCAGCCTCCTCGGCGTCGAGGTCGACCTCGTCATGGCCAGTGCCGTCAAGAACCGCTACATCGCGCGCGACATCGAACGCACGCGGCAGCTGCTCTATGCCGCGTAGCACCGCTGCCTACCTCGCTGACGTGGTCGATGCGTGCGACTCGATCAGCGAAGTACTCGAGGGTGTCGATCTCGAGACCTACCGCGCCAGGCGTCCGATCCGCTCTGCTGTGGAGCGCGAGTTCGTCATCATCGGTGAGGCCGTGTCGGCGCTGACCCGCCAAGCTCCCGAGGTCGCGGCCGGCATCTCCCGTGCGCGCCTCATCGTCGGCTTCCGCAACCAGGTCGTGCACGAGTATGCGACCATCGATGACGAGGCCGTGTTTGCGATCGCCCGGCATGACGTGTCAGTCCTCCGTGATGAGTGCGCGGCGCTCCTCGGCCAGATCGCAGGGGAGGACTGACACGACACCACTGGTCTCTTCAGGGGCATCCATGCTGCCTGAACCCCGCCGAGAAGTTCGAAAGCTGTCTGGTCCACCAACGTTGTCAGAATGACAACGTTTCTCCCTGCAAACGGCCGATCTCTGCCTACCCGTTCGACCATGCGCATGCGCCCACGATCAGCGGCGCCCCCCCCAGCGTCTTGCGAGCGGACCGCCGCCGGGGGAGACTGGACACCTCAGCGCAGGAGGCCACGGACGCACCAAGGTCCCGCTACGGGAACTACGCCGCTTGGCTGCGGGGACGGAGGTCATGCATGTCGGTCACCTTCATGATCGAACTGGAGCAAGAGGCCGATGGCCGCTGGATCGCCGAAGTGGTCGAGTTGCCGGGGGTGCTCGCCTACGGCGCCACCGACAGCGAAGCCATCGCGCGCGTGCAGGCGCTCGCCCTGCGGGTCGTGGCGGACCGCCTGGAGCACGACGAGACCGATCGCTCCCTGCTGGACATCTCCTTCAAGGCTGCATGACGGAGTGGCCGAGCACGCGAGCGCGGCTCGTGCTCGCCGCGCTGCTCCGCATCGGCTGGGAGGTCAAGCGCCAGTCGGGCTCGCACAAGGTACTCGCTCGCCCCGGCCGGCCCGACGTGGTCTTCGCCTTCCACGACGGTGACGAGATCGGGCCACGCATGCTCGCGAGGATCGCGAAGCACACGGGGCTGAGACCGGAAGACCTGTAGGACCACTCTCCTCACTCTCGCCGTCCAATCTGGCTCGAGGAGTCCGAAAGCTGTCTTGTCAGGCTCACCAAACCCCCCGTGCCACCGCGCGCCACGACGCTCTCTGCTCGCGCCACACGCCGCGCCGAAGCTCACACCGAGGTGAGCACGTCGTCGTGGCGGCGAGGCGCCCGTGACGGGATCGGCGAGGACGGTCCCTTGGCCAGGGTCGCCACAGACGCGGTGCCGTGCTCACGCGTGAAGTCCGCGCGCACCTGACGGTTGAGACGCGTGTTCTTCCTGTAGCCAGGTTGCTGACGAGATTGCGGAGAGGCTGGCGGCCGCTCCACATGCCTCCGCCCACCCGCTCCGCTATGCGGGGCAGGGAGTAGAACCGCCGCGTGCACGGGTCCATCTCGGCGACGATCTGCGCGGTCGACAGCTGAGCCTACCGGGCGACGGGGAGGGCCAGTGTGTAGTGCTGCCAGTCCTCCGGCGAGCGGTCGAGAAGCACGCGGTCGTCCGCTTTCATCCGGTCCCAGAGGCGAGTACCCGGCAGCGGCGTCAGGAACAGTGCGTTGAGCGTGTCACACGGCAGACGCTCGCCGTCGTGGCGACACGCCGGCCGATGCCGGGTCGGTCCACGTCCAGGCCGATCACGAAGGACCCGGCCACGAGGATCCTGTGCCGCTGGATGCGTCGCGCGGAGGCCCGGAAGTCGCGATCTCCCTGGGCATTCAATCTCTTGCCGAGCTCCCTGAGCCCCTCGGGAGAGGGGGACTCGAAGCCGATGAACTCCAGCGGTTCTCTTTGACGCGCAGGATGCTGCCCTGCGGGTCGGACGGGTCGATCAGGAGGAGACGCATGGCGTGTCACGCACCTTCCGCCGCGCATGCTCACCGGAGCCATGTCGGCGGTGAAGCCCGGTCAGGTCCGGCGCCTGTTCGCCGGCGACGGGCACAAGGCGTCGTGCACCGAGCAGCAAGGTCCGGGGTTGTAGGCCGAGAGCAGGGTCGTGCAGCCGGGTGACGCGCACACGCGCCCGTACCCGTACTCGGCGATCCGGTCGCCGGCCTTGCCGGTTGCAGGGGGCAAGAAGCTCCCTGGGGTGCGGGACTTCAAGAGATCGGGGGGGCGAGGCGACGACAGTCCATGGGGACCCTTCTGTTGGCGGGGACGGAGCCGGTCAGCCGGCCGTGGGGGCGGGCGGTGTCGGGCGACGAACGGCCGCGAGCGTGCGCAGGTACTCGCGGTTGCAGCGGTCTCTGGCCCAGCGACGCGCGTACCACCAGCACCAGGTGTGGTCGCGCAGGCTGAGCCAGCGGCGTTCTGCGAGGCACGTGAGCCACTGGCGCGTGGAGTAGAAGCGTCGGTACCCCTCCAGCACGGCCGCCTGGAGCGTGGACGGATCCATGGCGGCGGGCGTGATGACGACGTGCTGCCCGTCGTAGAGCTGCCAGCGCCTGTCGAAGATGCGACCTGCGCCGTCCACCTCGTCGAACCAGCCGGTGCCCGGCGCCGGGGTGAGCACGTTCAGCATGACCGTGTCGATGCGGTGGTGCAGGGCGAAGTCCACGGTGCGGCGCATGGTGGCCGCGTCGTCGCCGTCGGCTCCGAGGACGAACATGCCGTGCACGCGGATGCCGTGGCGGTGGATGGCGTCGATGGCCGCCACGATGTCGGTGACGGTTTGCGACTTGTGCAGCGCGTCCAGGGTGGCCTGGTCCACCGACTCCAGGCCCAGGCCCAGGGTCTCGCAGCCGGAACGTCGCATGAGATCGAGCAGCTCACCGTCCCTCGCGGCATCCGTTCGCACCTGCGCCTGCCAGGGGATCACGAGACCGCGCCCGATCAGGGCGCGCAGCAGGGTCTTGAGGCGTCCGCGGTCGGCGGCGAAGTTGTCGTCGTAGAAGAAGATGTGCGACGGGCGCTTGCGCTCGATCTCGTCGACCACGCTCGCCGCGCTGCGGAAGCGGTACTTGCGCCCGAACATCGCCGTGACCGAGCAGAAGCTGCAGGCGAAGGGGCAGCCCAGGCTGGTCATGATGGGGGTGGAGCGCATGCGTTCGTGCCCGACGATGAGGGACAGGTCGGGCACGGGCAGGTCGTCGAGGTCCTCGCAGGCGGGCCGCACCGCGTTGTGGACGTGCCGCCCGTGGCGCGTGAACGAGAGGCCGGCGATCGATGCCAGATCGCGCTCGCCGCGCAGCGCGGCGAGCAGCTCGATCACGAGCTGGTCGCCGCCCTCGCCGCGCGCCACGTAGTCGGCGTGCGCGAGCGCCTCGTCGGCCATGAACGTGACGTGCGAGCCGCCGATGATCACCGGCACGCCCCGGCTGCGGAGGCGGTCGGCCATCGCGTACGCGGCCGGGGCCGTGGACGTGGTCGTCGAGAACCCGACGATGCCCGCACCGAGCACGTCGTCCCAGTCTACGGGGGCCAGCTGCTCGCAGTAGATGCGCACGTCGTGGCCTGCGTCGGCAAGTGCGGCGCCGATGATCGGCAGCCCGAGACGTGGGTAGCGCCAGGGCGACATGAGGTGGACGCTCGGCGCCCTCGGCTCGATCAGGCGGATCTTCACGGCGCTCCTCTCGCGGTCACCTGCAACGTACCCGCCACGTCAGTCGATGAGTTCGAGCAGGTGTCGCGCCTCGCGGCAGGCTCGCAGCTTCACGAGCGTCTTGGCCTCGATCTGGCGGATGCGCTCGCGGGTCACGCCGAACGCCCGGCCGACCTCCTCCAGAGTGCGCGCCCGTCCGTCCGCGAGGCCGTAGCGGAGCATGATGACCGTGCGCTCTCGCTGGGAGAGCACGCTGAGCGCGGCGACGACGTCCTCACGCCGCACCATCTGCGCGACCTCTTCCGGGGGTGGCGGCGATTCCCTGTCCTCGATGAAGTCGGCGAGTTGGGCGTCGCCCCGCTCCCCCACCTGGAGCTGCAGGCTCGCCGGCTCCTGGTCGATCCTCTGGAGCTCGTGCAGCCGCGCCACGGTGACGCCCAGCTCGGCGGCGACCTCCTCCTGTGTCGGCTCGCGCCCGAGATCCTGGACCAGGTGTCGCCGTACACGCCCCAGCCGGTTGATGTGCTCCACCATGTGGACCGGCACGCGGATGGTACGGGACTGGTCGGCCAGCGCCCGGCTCACCGCCTGCCTGATCCACCACGTGGCGTAGGTGCTGAACTTGAAGCCGCGCCGGTAGTCGAACTTCTCCACGGCGCGCATGAGTCCCAGGTTGCCCTCCTGGATGAGGTCGAGGAGCGGCAGGCCCCTGCCGGCGTGACGGCTGGCGATGCTCACCACCAGCCTGAGGTTGGCCTCGATCAGCTGCTGTCGGGCTGCGCGGTCGTGCCGCTCGATACGTTTGGCGAGCGCCACCTCCTCGACGGCGCTGAGGAGCGGGACTCTGCCCATCTGCTGGTAGTAGACCCGTACCGGGTCGGTGCTCACCGATTTGACGGAGAGGTCCAGCGTCGGTCCGCTCTCGTCGTCCCGGACGGGCTGGTCCGGTTCTGCGGCCAGGTCTCCGTGCTCCTCCACGATCTCGATCCCCAGGTCGGCGAGGGCGTGGAGCAGTTCCTCCACCTGCGGACCCGTGACGTCGATGTCCTGCAGGGCATCGGCCACGTCGCGGACACAGATCCTGCCCAGGTCGTGGCCCTCTTCGACGAGCGTCGCGATCTCGGGGCACCCGATCAGCGGCGCCGAGGCCCAGGTGGGTCGTGCTCTCGTGGCCGGTCCGGGCACGGGTGTCTCCTGCCGTTGGTCCCGCGCCCTGGGTGATGGACGGTACGCGCACGGTGGGGCCGGGGCGCCGACATCCGCCGCTCGCGACGGGCGACGCGGGCGCCGAGTCTGATGGTAGAGACGTCAGGCGACGTTCGGAGCGAGATAGTAAGTGTAACAGGCCGGCGCGTGCGGCGCTGTGTCGGTCGTCTTGCCGCATGACGGCGTGAAGCCTGGGAAGGGTACCATCCTGCGTGCTATACTGCCGGCGACGGGTCGAGTGGGCCCGCGGAATGTCGACGTGTCGAGCCGCACGTTCGGAGCGGATCTCACGTCATTTCTTGTCCCCGCATGGGGCGGAAGGAACAGATCAGCATGGCGACAGGCAAAGTGAAGTGGTTCAACGCCGAAAAGGGCTACGGGTTCATCGAGCAGGAAGGCGGCGACGACCTCTTCGTTCACTTCTCGGCGATCCAGGGTGACGGCTACAAGTCCCTCCAGGAGGGGCAGGCCGTATCCTTCGAGTCCGGCACCGGCCGGAACGGCAAGCCTCAGGCGACGGAGGTCCGCGTCATCTCCTGAGCGCCACCGCTTGTACTGCAACGGGGCGCGTGCGGCTCACCGAGCCGCACGCGCCCCGTTCGTTTGCGCGATCCCCACGCGCCTCAGGGCCCCGGCCCGTTCCCACACCGGCTGTAGAGACCGCGCCTCTCGGTCAGATGGCGCCCATCACAGCCACGGGTCCGCCCGCGGCCGTCGTGGCGCCTGCTCGGAGATCTCCGCCAGCGCCTGCCCGACGCGGTGCCGGTGGCACCTCAGGCCGGGGTGTCGATAGCGGAGCGGTCAGGTGTCGAGGCGTTCGAGCTCCTCTTGCAGGACCGTCTCGATCTCCCGCCGCCGCTCGACGACGAGCTCGGCGGCGGCGGCCGCGAACGTGCTCCAGGGCGGCGTGTCCGCTCCGATAAGGCCGCGCAGCCGGTCGGCGAGCTCCCCGGCGCGGCCGTCGACCGTCTCGACGGCGATGCGCCACTCCGCGGGATCGGCGGTCTGCTGGTACATGCGCACCAGGGCCACATCCAGGTCGTCGCTGATGAGGGCCACCGCGCCGCCCACGAACGGTCGTGGTTCGTGGTGGTCGACGACCCAGCCGCCCGCGTCGTACACGTCGAGCCCGCCCCCCGGCCAGGCCTCGTCGGCCCACCTCTCGGCGAAGGGCTTGTGCGTGTGGCCGAGGATCAAGGAGGCCTGAGCCGGCAGCCCGCCCAGGTCGGTCTCGACGCGTTGCCGAAGGGCGCCGATGTAGGTCCCGAGCGCCTTGCGGGCGCCGGCGCTCAGCACCCCGCCCTGGTCGCCGCGTTCGCGTGACGCCGCGAGCTTGCCGACGAGCCCTCCGGCCAGGTGTCTTATCGCCCAGCGCTCGGCAGCGCCCTTCAGGCGTCCCTGGTCGATCGTCACGTTGCGCGCCACGGTGTCGATGAGCCGGTCGAACGCCGTGTCGTCCTGCAGCGCTTCGTAGACCAGTTCGACCAGGGCGCCCGGTTTGCCGGAGCGCGTCATCGAGGAGAAGAAGAAGTCGATCCAGGGCCAGTTCTCGCGCTCCAGGGTCTCGGCGTCTCTGGGGAGCTGGGCGTGTGGAGCGAAGAGCCTGGCGAACTCGGACATGCTGATGCAGACCGGATCGATGTAGTGGCCGTGGGTCACCAGTACGAGCCGGCGGCCGTCGGCGGAGGGCAGGGCGAGGTCGGGGTAGAGCACCCTGACGCGCGCGCCGCTGCGCTGCGTCGACGCCCGCAGCAGCGCGCTGAGCGCGGTCGAGGCAATGGCCGGCTCCCGGTCGAGCAGCATGGGGCCGGTACGACTGCTGAAATCCCCGCCCATGCGTCCGCCGCCGGCCACGAGCTGATCCTCGAGCCACCGTTGCCTCGCGTACTCCCACAGCAGGTGATCGTGGTTGCCCGGGAGGAGGATCACTTCATCGGTGATGACCGGGTCTTCGCTCGTCAGGAGCGCGCGGGCGAACAGGCCGAAGACGGGCAGCGCCCGCTCCGGCGGCGAGAGCGCCAGGTCGATGAGGTCGCCGGCTGCGACGAGCGTCGGTGGTCGCCCGGGTCCGTTGCAGCCGGCGACCAGAGCCCTCATGCAGTCGGCCAGGGCGAGCAGCGCCGGGCTGGCCTCGTGGGTGTCCGCGACCGTCTGCCCCGGCGTGAGGCCGGTGAGGATGCTGTTGCCGGCACCCAGGTGCACGTCGGTGAGCACGATGTAGCGGATCCTGGCGCTCATGGCTCGGTCTCCTCAGTCACGCCGGACGCGTGGTACGTGGTCGACACGGGGGAATGCTACGCGAGAACGACGGCGCCGGGGAGCCCCATCGCTTGCGCGTGAAGGACGGTGGGGCGGGGCCGCAGAAGGCCCCGCCCCACCGTCCCCGCGCTGCCGTCACTGCGCCGCGACCTTCGCGGTCGATGGCCCCCGGCGAGCATCGCTCCCGTCGCCATCGTCTCCGCTGCGGTCAGGCGATGTCGAACCGGTCGAGCATCATGACCTTGTCCCACGCGGCGACGAAGTCGCACACGAACTTCTCCTCCGCGTCGTCGCTGGCGTAGACCTCGGAGAGCGCGCGCAGCTGCGAGTCGGACCCGAAGACGAGGTCGACGCGGCTCGCCGTCCAACGGGCCTCACCGGTCGACCGGTCCCGGCCCTCGAAGGTCCCCTCGGCCTCGTCGACCGGCGTCCACACCGTGCCCATGTCGAGGACATTGACGAAGAAGTCGTTCGTCAACGTCTCCTTGCGCCTCGTGAACACGCCGAGGTCCGACGCGCCGTGGTTCGCGCCGAGCACCCTCAGGCCGCCCACGAGCACCGTCATCTCGGGCGCGGTGAGGTCGAGCAGGCTCGCCTTGTCCACGAGCAGGTGCTCGGCGGGCTTCGCCTGGCCGTCGCCGAGGTAGTTGCGGAACCCGTCCGCGCTCGGTTCAAGTACGGCGAACGACTCGACGTCGGTCCATTCCTGCGTCGCATCGGTGCGCCCTGGGGTGAACGGCACGTCGATGTCGACGCCGGCGTCTTTCGCGGCCTTCTCCACCGCGGCGCAGCCGCCCAGCACGATCAGGTCGGCGAGCGAGATCTGTATGCCGCCTGCAGCCTGCGCGTTGAACTCGTCCCGGACCGCCGCAAGCGTGTCCAGGACATGCGCCAGCCGCGCGGGCTCGTTGGCGGCCCAGCCGTTCTGCGGCTCGAGGCGGATGCGGGCGCCGTTGGCGCCGCCACGCTTGTCGGTACCGCGGAATGTCGACGCCGAAGCCCACGCGGTGGAGACCAGCTGGGACACCGAGAGCCCGGAGGCGAGGACCTTCGCCTTGAGGGCGGCGACGTCCTCAGCGCCGACCAGCGGATGGGAGACCGGAGGCACGGGGTCCTGCCAGATCTGCGGCTCGGACGGGACCAGCGGGCCGAGGTAGCGGGCGATCGGCCCCATGTCGCGGTGCGTCAGCTTGAACCACGCCTTGGCGAACGCGTCGGCGAGCTCCTCCGGGTGCTCCAGGAAGCGCCGCGAGATCTGCGCGTAGACGGGGTCCATGCGCAGGGCGAGGTCCGTGGTGAGCATCACGGGCGCGTGCCGCTTGGAGGGGTCGTGGGGGTCCGGCACGGCGTTCCGCGCCTCCGGGTCGGTGGGGACCCACTGCCACGCGCCGGCTGGGCTCTTCGTGAGGTCCCAGTCGTAGCGGAACAGCGTCTCGAGGTAGCTGTTATCCCAGGCGATCGGCGTGGGCGTCCAGGCGCCCTCGAGCCCGCTGCTGATGGTGTCGTCGCCGCTGCCGGCGCCGTAGTCGCTCTTCCAGCCGAGCCCCATCTGCTGCAGCGGGGCCGCCTCGGGCTCGGGGCCGACGTGCGAAGCGGCCGCGGCCCCATGGGTCTTGCCGAACGTGTGTCCACCGGCGATGAGCGCGACGGTCTCCTCGTCGTTCATCGCCATGCGCCGGAACGTCTCCCGGATGTCCGTCGCCGCGGCCAGCGCGCTCGGCATGCCGTTCGGGCCCTCCGGGTTCACGTAGATGAGGCCCATCTGGACGGCGGCCAGCGGGTTGGCGAGCTCGCGGTCGCCGCTGTAGCGCTCGTCGCCGAGCCAGGTGTGCTCGGTGCCCCAGTCGATGTCCTCGCCCTCCCACACGTCCTCGCGGCCGCCGCCGAAGCCGAACGTCTTGAAGCCCATCGACTCCAGGGCGACGTTGCCGGCGAGGATCATGAGGTCGGCCCACGAGATCTTGCGGCCGTACTTGCGCTTGACCGGCCACAGCACACGGCGCGCCTTGTCGAGGTTCACGTTGTCCGGCCAGCTGTTGAGCGGGGCGAACCGCTGCGTTCCCGAGCCTCCGCCGCCGCGGCCGTCGCTGATGCGGTAGGTGCCGGCGCTGTGCCAGGCCATGCGGATGAACAGCGGGCCGTAGTGGCCGTAGTCGGCGGGCCACCACTCCTGCGAGTCCTTCATCAACGCCATGAGGTCGCGCCGGACGGCCTCGAGGTCGAGAGTGGCGAACTCGGCGGCGTAGTCGTAGTCCGGCCCCATCGGATCGCCGGCCGGCGGGTTGCGGTGCAGCACGCTCAGGTCGAGCCGGTCCGGCCACCACTCCCGGGCCCTCATCGACCCGCTCTCGGGGCGGTTCGGCTTCGTGCTCTCGTCGGACATGTCACTCTCTCCTCTCGGGACAGCGTCAGTGCTGCCGTGTCACGTGGGCCTCGCTCTCGCCGATCGCTCGGCGGTCGTCTCGTTGGTCTGGCACGCGGCACAGACGCCGCGGAACTGGACGGTCACCGTGTCCGGGCGTCCGATGCGGGAGACATCCGCCGTCGGACCGATGGCGTCGAGTCCGCCGTCTTCAACGTCCCGGATGAGCCCGCAGCGTGTACACACGAAGTGGTGGTGCCGGGCCGTGTTGGGGTCGTAGCGCGCCGGCCCGGCCGTGAACAGTACCCGAGTGACGAGCCCTCGCTCCGTGAGCGTCGCCAGCGTGCGGTACACGGTGTCGAGCGAGATGGTCGGCACCCTCTCGCGCACCGCCCGGTAGACGCTCTCGACGTCCGGGTGCGTGTCGTCGGCGGCGAGGACGCGGACGATCTCGAGCCGCTGGTGGGTGAGGCGGAGGCCGGCCTCGCGAAGTGCCTGCGAGAGCTGCTCGACGCGTCGAGCGATCTCGTCGGACCGCAACGCCATCGCACTCCTCTCTCCCCGGTTTCGCCTGGATTGCCGCACCGGCGACCGTGGTCCGGTCCCCGCTCGCGCCCGCCGGCGTTCCTGCCAGTCATTCTTATATGGGAACAAGGCGACGATAACAAACGTCGAGCCCCGTTGCGGCCGGGGAGGGTCGTGCCCGGCGCGAGTGCCGGCTTTCCTTGCCCGGCGATGGGGGGTCGCCCACCGGCGCGACCGGCGTATCATCGGTTGAGCGGACGCGCTCCGGCTCGCTGTCCGGGGACGGCCACTCGCGCGGGCTGGACACTCCATGAGGGCCGGGCCGGCGAGGTCGCGCGAACGCGCCGGTCAAGTCGCGAGGGCGATGCCGGCCGGACCTGCCACACCCGGCCGAACCGCGGGGAGGGATCGACGATGGACCGATCTGGCACGCCAGTGGGCGGGCGGGCGTTCGGGCGGCGGCACCGGGCCGTCTTCTGGCAGGGAGGCGACCCGCGGTGGCAGCCGCAGGGTCTCCGGCCGCTGACCACGGCGGAGCGGGCGGACGTCTGTGTCGTCGGAGGCGGCTTCACCGGCCTGTGGACCTCGCTGTACCTCAAGAGACTCGATCCCGGCGCCGACGTCGTGCTGATCGAGCGCGAGTACTGCGGCGCCGGCGCCAGCGGCCGCAACGGTGGCTGGGTGGACGGGTGGGACCGCTCTCTCCCCACTCTTGTGGCGCGGTTCGGCCGCGACGCCGGCCTGTGGTTGCTGGACGCGTCGCGGCACAGCGTCGACGAGATCCGCCGGGTCGTGGATGAAGGCGCCATCGACTGCGACCTCCGCCTCGCCGGCGGTCTGGTCGTCGCCGAGTCGCCGGCGCAGGTGGAGGGCGTGCTGCGGCCCGCCAGGCTGGCCCGGGAGCTGGGCCGGGAAGGCCTGTTCCGGGAGCTGGACAGGGAGGAGGCCCGTGAGCTCTCGGGATCGCCGGCGGCCGAGGCGGCGGTGATCATGGAGCACGCCGGCGGCGTGCAGCCGGCGCTGCTGGCACAGGGCTTGCGCCGGCTCGCCCTCGCCGCGGGCGTCCGGGTCTACGAGTGCACGCCCCTGCTGGACCTCGAGCGTGGGCTGCCGGCGGTGGTCAAGACCCCGTCGGGGTCCGTGGTCGCCGACAGGGTCGTGCTCGGCAGCGGGGCGTGGCTCGCGCGGGTGCCGGAGCTCTGCCGCACGGTCTTCCTCATCCCCTCGCACATCGTCGCCACCGCCACGTCGCGCGAACGGCTCGACGTCCTCGGGTGGCCCGCCGGGCGACCGTATGCAGATGGACGCACGGCCGTGCACTACGCGCAGCGTACGGGTGACCATCGCCTCGTCTTCGGGAGGGGCGGAGGCCGCCTTGGATTCGGCGGACGCATCATCCCGGCGCACTACCACGACCCCCGGCAGACCGAGCAGATCGTGGGGGACATGCACGCGCTGTTCCCGGCGACGCGTGGCCTCGCCGTGGAGTGGTCCTGGGGCGGTCCGGTGGAACGCACCCAGCACGGGCTGCCCTGGGTGGGCGTGCTCGGCCGGTACCGCAACGTCCACTACGGTATCGGCTACTGCGGGAACGGCGTGGCGCCCTCCAACCTGATCGGGCGGACGCTGGCGTCGGTCGTCCTGGAGGCCGGCGACGACTACGCCCGGTCACCGCTTGTGTCGGAGGCGCCCACGTACCTGCCGCCGGAGCCGCTGCGATCGGCCGGCGCGCGGCTGGTGCGCACCGCGATCGAGCACTGCGAGGTGCTCGAGGACCAGGGCCGGAGGCCCGACCCCGTCTCGCGCGTCCTGCGGCGCGGCCTCGGGCTGTCCGTGCCCAGGGGCATCACCTGGCGGCGCGGGTGAGGGCGACGCGGCGGCCGGAGCGCCGGAGGTGCGGGGAGTGCCGGCGGTAGCGTCGCCTCAGACCGCCGGCACCTGCTGGGTGATGCAGTGGATGCCGCCGCCGCCGTAGCCGATCACAGGACACGGCACGCCGACGACCTCGCGGTCGGGGACGACGGCGCGCAGGTGCTCGAGCGCCGCCTCGTCGTCGGCAGTGCCGCCGGTCGGCACGATGAGCGCGCCGTTGGCGAAGTAGGAGTTGATGTACGTCTCCACGATCGGCGTGTCGCCGACAAGGACCGGCCGGCTGCGCGCATCGAGATCGCTGACCTCGAGCGGCCGGCCGAGGGCGTCTGTGGTCGCGAGCCTCCGCCGGTTCTCGCGCAGGTTCTCGAAGTCGGGATGGCCAGGGTCTCGCACCATGTGCAGGAGCACCCGACCCGGTCCCACGAACGCGGCGACGCCGTCGACGTGCCCGTCCGTGTCGGGGTCATCGTCGAGGCCGAGCCCCGACACCAGCCAGATCACCTTCTCGACGCCGAGGTAGTCCCTGAGCATCTGAGTCATGTCGTCTTTGGTGAGATCGGGATTGCGCGAGGGGTGCAGGCGGCAGCTCTCCGTGGTGATCAGCGTGCCCTCGCCGTCGACCGTGATCGAGCCGCCCTCGAGCACCATGGGGGCCGCGAACCGCTCCACGCCGAAGTGCTCGGCCAGGCGCCGTCCGATGGCCGCGTCGGCGTCGTAGGGCACGTACTTCTCGCCCCACGAGTTGAACCTGAAGTCGCTGACCGCGAGGCGCCCGTCGGGGTGCGTGACGAAGATGGGGCCGCTGTCGCGCAGCCAGGAGTCGTCGAGGGGCATCTCGACGACCTTGATGTCCGAGCCGCAGTAGCTCCGCGCGACGGCGCCCTCGCCAGGACGGGCGAGCATCAGCACGGGCTCGAAACGAGCGATGGCGTGGGCGACCGCGGCGTAGCTCGCCATGGCGAGCAGGTAGCGCTCCCCCCAGACGGTCGGTACGCGGAGCCCTGTGGGCCACCCCATGATGCAGCGCTGGTACGGCTCCCACTCGGCGGGCATGGCCGACTCCTTCGCCGGGGACTGGGATCCGGAAGCCAAGGGGTCAAGCTATCGTGTCGACCTGCCGGGCACCGGCAGGCTCTGCGTCCTGTTCGCGATCGGGGCCGCCGCGCCGGGTAGAATGGGCAGCGGTACACGGACGAGCCGCCAGGCTCGGAAAGGTCGGACACCATGGCGATCCTCGCACTCGAGGACGTGTCCCTGGAGCTCGGCGGCAAGCACATCCTCAACGGCTTGAGCGTCGAGTTCTGGGAGGGCCACGTCCACGCGCTCATCGGACCCAACGGAGCCGGCAAGTCGACGCTCGCCAGCACCATCATGGGCCTGCCCGGCTACACGCACTACACCGGGCACGTCAGGCTCGACGGCGAGCCGCTGGACGACGTGCCGGTGGACGAGCGGGCGCGCCGGGGCATCACGCTCGCGTGGCAGGAGCCGGCGCGCTTCGAGGGCCTTCGAATGGACCGCTTCATAGCCGCCGGGGCCAGGGACAAGTCGACCGCCGGAGTGCGGAACATGCTGGCCCGGGTGGGCCTGGATCCCGACCGCTACATCACGCGCAAGGTGGATAAGACCCTTTCCGGAGGCGAGCGCAAGCGTGTGGAGCTCGCCTCCATCCTGGCCATGGAGCCGCGCATCGTGCTCATGGACGAGCCCGATTCGGGCATCGACGTGGAGGCGCTGCAGCGCATCTTCGACGCGCTCGCCGACTTCAAGGCCATGGGTACCACGGTGATCATGATCACGCACAGCATGGCCGTGCTCGAGCACGCGGAGCACGCCTTCCTCCTCTGCAACGGCCAGATCATCGACAAGGGCACGGTGGACAAGATCCGTGGCTACTTCTCGCACAACTGCATACCGTGCGGCCACGAGAACGTGCCTGGCCTGGAAGAGCTGGTGCAGGCATGAGCGGGCCACGCAGGCGACCCGTCGAGGGGGGCGCCGGAGGGACGCCCCTCAGCGACGTCGCCACCGCCCGCGCCCTGCTGGAGTCGCTCGGCTCCTACGGCCACCACTTCACCGGCGACGACGTCGCCCACCTGGAGGTCAGCGGCAACGAGGTCGTCGGCTCGCACCTCGTGCCCGGCCTCGAGATGGACATCGAGCAGCTCGACGACGGCATCGAGGCGCACATCCGCCTGCGCGAGGGCGTCAGGCTCGCCAACCCCGTGCATATCTGCTTCGGGATGCTGCCGACGGAGGGCCTGCAGCACATCGTCATGAAGGTCGACGTGGAGCCGGACTCGTTCGCCTCGGTGCAGGCGCACTGCACCTTCCCCAACGCCGTCGAGATCACGCACAAGATGGACGCCGTGGTGGACATCCAGCCGGGCGGCACCTACGAGTACTTCGAGCGGCACCTGCACGGCAAGGAGGGCGGCGTCATCGTCGTCCCCAAGACGCGCGTGCACATCGGCGAGGGCGCCCGCTTCAAGACCGAGTTCGAGCTCATCAAGGGTCAGGCCGGCGTCATCGACTTCGACTACGACGTGGACTGCGACGCGCAGAGCACCCTGCAGATGATCGCCCGCATCATCGGGCGCGGGGACGACACCGTCACCATCCGCGAGAGCGGCCACCTCAACGGTGAGGGCGCCCGCGCCGTGCTCAACTCGTATCTGGCGCTCAAGGACGAGGCCCGGGCGGAGGTCTACAACACGCTCACCGCCTCCGCCCCGTACGCCCGCGGGCACGTGGACTGCAAGGAGATCGTGCAGGGGCACGCGCTCGCCAAGGCCGTGCCCGTGGTCGAGGTCAGCCACCCGCTCGCGCACGTGACGCACGAGGCGGCGATCGGCTCCGTCGACTCCAAGCAGCTGCAGACGCTGATGAGCCGTGGGCTCACGGAGGACGAGGCGACCGACCTCATCATCGAGGGGCTGCTGAGCTGACGGTCTGAAGGACCCGCGGGCCGGCAGCTGCGCCCGGAGCCCGACGCGCGGCGTCAGCCGAGCCGGGCGCCGAGTGTCAGGCCCGCCTGCGCCGCCCACTCGCCGGCCGGGAGCTTGCTTCCGCCGGCCGGCTTCACCCGCGCGATGCGGATGCGGCCGTCCGCACAGGCGACCACGACGCCCTCCGGGGTCACCTCGAGGACCTCGCCGGGGGCGCCGCCGAGGCCCGCGAGGTCGCGGGCCGGCTGCGGCGCCGTCCCGAACAGCTGCACGACGTCTTCACCGTGTGTCGTCCACGCGCCCGGCTGGGGGTCGCACCCGCGGATCAGATCGTGGATCTGCTTCCACGGCTTGCCCCAGTCGACGCGCGCGTTGCCGCGCTCGCAGGGCCCTTCGTAGGTGGCCAGCGCGTCGTCCTGCGCGATCCGCGGCGCCCCGCCGGACTTCACCAGGTCCACCGCCTCGAGGAGCGCCTCGACGCCCATCGGGAAGAGCCGCCGGAAGTACACCGTGCCGAGCGTCTCGTCGGGCCCGATGGGCGTCGTCTTGTGCAGCAGCACGTCGCCGGTGTCGAGCCCGGCGTCGGGCCAGAAGACGGTGAGTCCCGTCTCGGAATCACCGGCGATGATCGGCCAGTTGATGGCGCTGCGGCCGCGGTGCCGCGGCAGCAGGGAGGGGTGGTACTGGATCGTGCCGTGCGTCGGGATGCCGAGGAACGACTCGGGAATGACCAGGGTGACGAACGCCATGACCTGGAGGTCGGGCGCCAGGGCGCGCAACTCGTCGTGCACCTGGGGGTCCCGGAACGTGGTCGGCTGGAAGGCGGGCAACCCCGCGGCCGCGGCGGCCTCCGCCAGCGGGTCGCGCCCGCCGCCCGGCCCGTCGGGTGCCGTGAACACGGCGACCACGTCGTCGCCGCGCGCCAGCAGCGCCTCCAGCACCGCCTTGCCGAACGCCTGCTGGCCGTGCACCACGATACGCATCTGCCCCTCCCGGTCTCGTTCGTGGTCCGATGCTACCGAAGGACACGCGCTGAGTCCCGCCGGTGCCGCTCGACGCGTCGTTCTGGCGTATGCTCGGAAAAGCGCGTCGTGGTGGGGGTAGCGGCCAGCGCGCGGGGGCGCGCGGGCGTCCGGGCAGGATGCTCAAGGCGCCCATGGAGCACGGATCGGCCGCAGCGAGAGGAGAGGGCTCGTGGGCAGTGTCGTCACGACGGAGTCCCTGACCAAGTCGTTCGGCCCAACGCGTGCGCTCGACGGTCTGACGTTCTCGGTGGAGCAGGGAGAGGTCCACGGCTTCCTCGGTCCGAACGGCGCCGGCAAGACGACGACCTTGCGCATCCTGCTGGGACTGGTGAGAGCGGACGGCGGGCGCGCGAGCCTCCTGGGCGGCGATCCTTGGCGCGACGCCGTGGACCTGCACCGGCGGCTGGCGTACGTGCCCGGCGACGTCGCGCTCTGGCCGAACTTCACCGGCGGCGAGATCATCGACCTTCTGGGCCGCCTCCGCGGCGGCCTCGACACGAGGCGCCGGGCGGCGCTGCTGGAGCGTTTCGCCCTCGACCCGTCCAGGAAGGGACGTTCCTACTCCAAGGGCAATCGTCAGAAGGTCGCGCTCGTCGCCGCGCTCGCCTCCGACGCGGAGTTGCTGCTGCTGGACGAGCCGACCTCGGGTCTGGACCCGTTGATGGAAGCGTCGTTCCGCGAGTGCGTGCGCGAGGAGCGCGAGCGCGGCCGCAGCGTCCTGCTGTCCAGCCACATCCTCGCCGAGGTCGAGGCGGTGTGCGACCGGGTGACGATCGTCCGGAGCGGCCGGGTGGTGGAGAGCGGCGCGCTCGCCGACCTGCGCCACCTGGCGCGCACCTCGGTCACCGCGGAAGTGGACGGGGATCCTGCGGGGCTTGTCGGCCTGCCGGGTGTCGCTGCCCTGCGGCTCGATGGCCGGGTCTTGCACGCCGAGGTGGAGACGGCGCATCTGGGCGCGTTTCTGCCGCGGCTCGCGGACCTGGGAGTGCACAGCCTCACAAGTCAGCCGCCCACTCTCGAGGAGCTGTTCCTCCGCTACTACGCCGAGCCTGGGAAGCCTGCGGGATCTCGCGGCCGGACGACCGCGGACTCCGCCGCGGACGGCCTCCTTTGGGCGGCGGGGGGACCCGACTCCGCCGCGGGTCCGGGAGATGCTGACGACCCGGTCGCGGACGACCGATGAACACGTTCACGGGCACCGGCGCCCTCGTCCGGGTCGCCCTGCGCCGCAGCCGGCTGCTGCTGGCGGGATGGGTCGCCGTGTTCGTCGCGATGGCGGCGTACTCGGCCAAGGCCACGATCGACTTGTATCCGACGCTCGCGTCACGCGTGGAGGCCGCCGCCGCCGTCAACCGCTCGCAGGCGCTCGTCGCACTGTACGGTCGCGTGTACGACCCGGCCTCACTCGGATCGCTGGCGCTGATCAAGACGGGCGGGTTCGGCGCTGTCTTCGTGGCCATGCTCAGCGTCGTCGTCGTGGTGCGGCACACCCGCGCCGACGAGGAGTCGGGCCGCACGGAGTTGGCCGGCGGCGGCGTCGTGGGCCGAGCTGCGCCGCTTGCTGCGGCACTCGTCGTCGCCCTCGGTGCGGATCTCGTGCTCGCGGCCCTCACCGCCGCCGGACTGACCGCCGCCGGCCTGCCGGCCGCCGGCTCGATCGCGTTCGGCCTGGCGTGGGCGGGGGTCGGACTTGCCTTCGCGGCTGTGGCGGCTGTGGCGGCACAGGCCGCCGTGAGCGCCCGCACGGCCACGGCCATCTGCGCCGCTGTCCTCGCCGCGGTGTACCTGCTTCGCGCCGTGGGAGATGCGGCCGGGGAGTCTGGTCTGCGCTGGCTCACCTGGCTTTCGCCGATCGGCTGGTCCCAGCAGTTTCGGCCTTACGCGGGCGATCGCTGGTGGGTGCTGTCGATCACGCTCGCCTTCGCCCTCGTGACGTCGGTCGCCGCGCTGGCGCTGGCGATGCGGCGTGACCTGGGCACGGGGCTCGTGCGCCACAGCGCCGGACCCGTCGCTGCCGGGCGGTCGCTGCGCGGTCCCTTCACGCTGGCCTGGCGGCTGCACCGCGGGGCGCTGGCCGGATGGGGCTTGGGATTCGTCGTGGCCGGGGTCGTTTTCGGCGCTCTCGCGGCGAACGTCGGCGACTTCGTCAACAACGCCGGCGCGCGCGAGCTTCTCGCCAGACTCGGAGGAGAGAAGGGTCTCACCGACTCCTTCTTGGCCATGGAGTTCGCGGTGGCTGGGATCGTCGCTTCTGCGTTCGGTATCCAGGTCGTGCTGCGCTTGCAGTCCGAGGAGACGGGGCTGCGCGCCGAGCCGGTGCTCGCCGCCGCCGTGGGGCGCGTGCGGTGGGCGACGAGCCACGTCGCCGTCGCGGTCGGCGGCACCACGCTCCTGCTGGCTCTGGCCGGCGCCGCGGCCGGTGTCGCGCGCGCCGCCCAGAGTGGCGCGCCCTCAGAGACCGGCCGTATGGTAGCGGCGGCGCTCGTGCAGGTGCCGGCGGCCTGGGTGCTCGCAGGCGTGGTGGTCGCGCTCTTCGGCCTTGCGCCGCGGTTCGTGTCCCTTGGCTGGATGGCCCTCGCGGCGTTCGTGCTGGTCGGCGAGCTTGGCCCCCTGCTCGGGCTCGACCGGTGGGTCATGGATCTCTCACCCTTCGCCCACGTGCCCAGGTTGCCCGGTTCGCCGTTCAGCGCTGCGCCTCTCTTCGCGCTGACCGCGGTGGCGCTCACGCTCGCCGTCGCCGGTCTGATAGGGCTGCGTCGTCGCGATGTCGGCGGCGCCTGACTGTCGCGCCGTCCCGGCCGCCGGCGACCTGCGAGTGGGCGGCGCACCCGTGCTGCGGCACGCGGGCCGACCGGCGACGACCGCTGCGCCGGCGTCTGGCGGGGAGATCCACGTCTCCCCGCCCGTGCTGCCTCACGCCGAGCTGCCCGTCCTCAGCCGTGCCGCGGCCGAGCGTGAGGTAGGCTGTCACCGGGCGGCGGACGGGCGAGGGCCGCACACAGCTCAGTGACACTGAGAGGAGTCCCCGATGAACGCCGTCGTCGTCTACGAGTCCCTGTGGGGCAACACTGCCGCGGTCGCCGCGGCCATCGCCGAAGGCATCGGGCACGGTGCCCGCGCGCTCTCGACCGCCGGGGCCACCCCCGAGGTCGTGGCCGGCGCCGATCTGCTGGTCGCCGGGTCGCCGGTGCTGGGCTTCAAGCTGCCGACCGAGAAGATGCGCGAGGGCGCCCTGAAGAACCCGGGCGGGATGCCGCCGCGGCCGGCCGATCTCTCGCACCCCTCCGTGCGCTCCTGGCTGGAGACGGTGCCGCGGGGGCAGGGGATGGCCGCGGCGTTCGACACGCAGGTCCGCGGCCCCTTCGGCAAGGCCGCGCCCGCCATCGCCGAGGCCCTCGAGGCGGCCGGCTACCGTCGGGCCGCCGACCCGGAGGGCTTCGTCGTCTCCGGCAGGTTCGGGCCTCTGCGCGAGGGCGAGCTCGAGCGTGCGCGTCGCTGGGGGGCGGACCTGGCGGCGGCCGTCGAGGCCGCGACCGCCGAGGCGGCCGGCGGCGCGGGGTCCTCAGCCGCCGGCTGACCACAGCAGTCCGGCTGCCGGCGGCGTCGGGTCCGCGGCAACAGGCCGGATGCCGCCGCGGTATGACCTCCGGCGCAGCCCTCAGGATCCTCCCGGTCGGCCTCGTCCTCTCCAGCACAGGCGCCTGCCGCGGCGGGGTCCGCCGTGCAGTCCGCATCGTCATGAAATACAGAAAATCAATTTTCCTCTTGACTTTAATGATGTTATGACGCACAATGACCGAAGTAAGTCAACGAGTCAGGAGGTCGATATGTCGCACGAGTGGCACGAGCTGACCGACCTCACCGGTGACCTCCGGTTCCTGGTGACGCGGGTGCGTCTCGACTCCGGTGTCTCCGTCGAGGGTGAGTTCGAGCTGCCCCCGCTGGCCCGGTTGCGCTACGAGGACCAGGTCTTCGTGAGCGCCTTCGTCCGCAGCCACGGCTCCATCAAGGAGATGGAGAAGGCCTTCGGGGTGAGCTATCCGACCGTCAAGAACCGCCTCAACCGCATCACCGAGCAGCTGGGTCTGGTGGAGGCGGTGCCGGTGTCCGAGATCCCGTCGGAAGAGCGAGCCGAGGTGCTGGATCTTCTGGAGAGCGGCGAGATCTCCGCCGACGAAGCGGCCGAGAGGCTGCGGCGATGAGCGTGCCGCCACTGGTCCTCGACCTCAGGGTCGCACAGGCGGACCGTCGCCCCTTCCGCCTGTGGCTGCCCCTGTTCCTGCTGTGGCCCCTTGTGCTGGTGGCGTTCGTCGTGGCCGTCGCTGTGGCGGCCGCGATGGACGCCGTGGCGCTGGCCGGCGGCCGCCCGCACCACACCACCGCGTTCGTGATCGGCGTGTTCTCCGCGCTCACGGACGCGCGGGGCACCGAGTTCGACATCGAGAACGAGAAGACCACCGTCCACCTGACGGTCCACTGACCAACGAAGCAGAGTCAGCTGGCGGTGCAGCGGAGTGGCACCGACTACTGACCGACGAAGCAGAGTCAGCTGGCGGTGCAGCGGAGTGGCACCGCCCAGTGAGAGAGGAGAGTCACCGATGAGTGAAGACAGGACCCGCATCCTCAACCTGCTTGCCGCAGGCAAGATCAGCGCCGACGAGGCGGAGCGGCTGCTCGATGCGCTGGACGCGCACGCGCACGCGGCGACGCCGGACGCCGGCGCACCGGGCATGCCCGCGCCGGGCATCAGCGGTGACCCGGCGCCACTGATCGCCGCGCTCCCCAAACACCTCTACGTGAAGGTCGACGCGGCGAACGGCGACAACGTCAACATCAAGATCCCCATCGCCCTGGTGCGCTCCGGCCTGAAGCTCACGTCGCTCATCCCGCCGCTGGCCATGGACAAGATCAACGACTCCATGTCCGAGCACGGCATCTCCGTCGACCTCAACAACTTCAAGCCTGAGGACGTCGACGAGCTGGTGACGGCGCTCCGCGACATGGAGGTCAACGTCGACGCCAAGAACGGCGATACGGTGCGGGTGTACTGCGCGTGACACCCTGACGGCCGTGCGCCCGGCGGCGCGGTCGCGCGCCGCCGGGCGCACGGCGCGGGATCAGGGTGTCTGACTCGGGTCGAGGGGCCCGAGGGCCGCGAGCAGCACGCTGTGTGCGAGCGGCTCCAGTCCGTCTGCGGCTTGCGGCAGCTGCGCCAGCAGGCCGGTCCGCCACAGCTCGGCGAGGCCGTGGACGAGCGACCATAGGTAGGCGCCGAGTATGGCGGCATCGCCCCGTGGCAGCACGCCGTCGGCCTGGGCTGCGACCACCGCGTCGAGCAGCCGGCTCCAGGCAGTGGCGCCGTAGGCGGCCGTCTCCCGGAGCCCTCCGCTCTCCGGGGCGGTCCTCGGCGACGCCGTGAAGGCCGCGTACTGCTCGGGGTGGTCGACGGCGAAGCTCACGTAGGCCGTGCCGAGAGCGAGCAGGCGCTGCCGGGCGCCGTCGCCCGCCCGCGCCTCGGCCGCGGCCATCCACTCGTCAAGCGCGGCCGCGGCTTCGCCGGCAAGGGCATCCACGAGCGCTGCCTTGTCCCTGAAGTGGTGGTACGGCGCGGCGTGGCTCACGCCGGCCCGCGCCGCCACGGCGCGCAGTGACAGGCCGTCGATGCCCTGTTCCCTGATGACTGCGACGGCCTCGTCGAGGAGCGCCCGTCGCAGGTTGCCGTGGTGATAGGCGTCTTTGGGGCTCATGACCGGGAATATGACACGTCCTCGCGTCCGGTCAGGCCGCCGCGGGCCACCGGCTCCGGCACGGCGTCCGTCCTGAACCAGTCCACGGTGTGCACCATGCCCTCCTCGAGCGACGTCGCAGTCAGCCCCAGCATCCGCTCGATACGACCGGAGTCCACCGTGAACGGCCGCGTGAACTCGTACATCAGCTCCACCATCTCGCGCGCTCCTTTGTCGAAGAGGGCGGCGAGCCTCATCATGCCCGGTCTCACCACCTTGAACCGCGGCTGCCGGCCGGCGAGCGCGAAGACGCCGCCGAGAGCGTCGCGCTGCGTGACGGCAGGGGCGTGCGGCGCGATCCACACGCCGCCGGCGGCTTCGTCGGAGGAGCCGAGCACGACGGCTGCGCGAGCGACGTCCTCGATGTATGCGTAGGAGTGGGGAATGTCGAGCGAGCCGAGGGCCTCACCGGCCTTGCCCGCAAGGATCGGCGGGAACACGCGTTCTCCGAATGCCGATGCCGTGACACCCGGGCCGTAGTAGTCGGACGAGCGCAGGATCGAAGCACACACCTCCCCGCGCTCGTGTGCGGCGAGCACCGCTGCCGCCATCCTCGCGCGCAACTCGCCCTTGCGTGATCGCGGCTGGACCGCCGTGTCTTCGGAGATGGGACCGGAGAACGAGTCGTACATGTAGAGATTGTCGATGGAGACGTAACGAGCTTCGGCGGCCTTCGCTGCCGCCAACGCGCCGTCCTGGAGCGCGGGGAAGAGCTCGTGCCACCTGTGGTATGGCGGGTTGAGCGCCTGGTAGACGACCGAAGCGCCGTCGGCGGCGGCAGCGGCAGCGATCGCGTCACTCACGTCGGCGGCCACGATCTGGGCCTCGCCTCGGAGGAGCGCCGGGCGCTTGCCGGATCTGTTGACGAGACGCACGCGGTCTCCTCGTGCGATGACCGTGTTCGCGATCCAGGTCCCGACCGGGCCGGTCCCGAGTATCACATGCAGGCTGTCGGACATCGTGACGCTCCTTTCCTGAGCGTGGTCATGAGGATATCTTGACACTGTCAACTTGACGATGTCAAGATTGCATGGGAGCCACGGGCCCAAACATGCCTCACTTCGCGAGGTGCTCTGCTGCGGGCCAGCCCGCGCGCCGCCCTGCCTCCGGAACCTCCCAAGGAGTAGGCTTGCGGGGTAGCCGCCGGGTGGAGGCGAGGGGCTCCCCCGGGCGGGACGACCGGAGCAGAGAGGGGTGGCACAGGTGGTCGACGAGGGCATCACGCAGCTGCTGGGCGATCTCTACCCGTACCGCACGACGACGGAGACCTACCGCAGGGTGCCGCCGGACCCGGTCGGGCGCGCCGCCATCCTCGACGAGCTGTCGGCGATGGCGCACAGGGAGGACGAGCTCGGCGACGAGGGCCGGGTCTCGGGAAGCATCTACGCCGGCGACCACGCCCACTACCACTTCCTGGGCGAGGTCTTCGACCTGTACTCCCACGCCAACGTGCTGCAGCGCGACATGTACCCAAGCGCCACCAAGTTCGAGGGCGAGATCATCGCCATGACGTCGGACCTGCTGCACGGCACCGGGGTCGGGGTGGTCACCAGCGGAGGATCCGAGAGCCTCATCACGGCACTGTACTCGTACCGCGAACAGGCCAGGGCCAAGAAGAAGGTGACGAAGCCCAACGTCGTCATGCCGGTGACGGCGCACTGCTCGCTGGACAAGGGTGCCCACTGGATGGACGTGGAGATGCGCCACGCGCCGCTCACCGACGGCTACGTGGCCGACGTCGAAGCCATGGCCGACATGGTGGACGACCAGACGGTGTGCATCGTCGGCAGCGCCGGCAACTACGCCCACGGGCTCATCGATCCGATCGAGGAGCTCGGCGAGCTGGCGCGGTCACGCGGCATCGGTCTGCACGTGGACGGCTGCCTGGGCGGCTGGCTGCTGCCCTGGATCGAGCGTCTCGGCTATGACGTGCCGCCGTGGGACTTCCGCGTGCCTGGCGTGACCTCCATCTCGGCCGACACGCACAAGTACGGGTACGCGCTCAAGGGCTCGAGCGTGCTGCTGTACCGCGACAAGGAGGTGCGCAAGTACCAGTACTTCACGTATCCCACGTGGCCCGGCGGCATGTACGTCTCCCCGGGCTTCGTCGGCTCCCGCAGCGGCGGCATCCTGGCGTCGACGTGGGCGGCTCTCGTGGCGACCGGGGAGTCGGGGTACCTGGCCGGTGCCGAGGCGATCATGAAGACGGCGACGACCATCAAGGAGGGAGTCGAGGGGATCCCTGAGCTGGAGGTCATCGGCGACCCGCTGTTCCTCGTCGCCTTCAAGTCCGCCGGCGACCTCGACATCTACCTGGTCAACGACTCGCTGATCGCCCAGGGCTGGCGCATGATCGCGCTGCAGTACCCGGCCGCGCTGCACTTCTGCGTCACGCGGCCGAACACGGCGCCGGGACTCGCCGAGCGCTTCTTGGAGGCCTTGCGCACGGCCGTCGCGTACGCGACCGAGCACAAGGGCAAGAAGTCCCGGTCGGGCGCAGTGTACGGGTTCGGCACGTACCAGCTGGCGCAGGACATGGTGAAGTTCACCATGGTGCGCGTGCTGGACGCGTTCCACGAGGCGGCGCCGGAGCCCGAGGGCGAGGAGGCGGCCGCCTCACCGGGCGCCGCGGACGGCGAGGCCGTGACCACGGCGCCCTGAGATGGGCGCCCGCTGGATCCTCGCCGTCGACTTCGGCAACGGCGGCCCCAAGGTCGCCGTGTGCTCGCTCGACGGCGAGGTCCTCAGCACGGCCATCCGCGGCGTACAGGTCAAGGTCGGGCGCGACGGCCTCGCCACACAGGACGCCGTGGAGTGGTGGGATACGCTGCTGGAGGCGGCGCGGGAGGCGATAGCCTCGGCCGCCGCCGCACCCGACCGGCTGCACGCCGTCGCCGTCACCGGGCAGTGGGCCTCCACCGTACCGGTCGGCGCCGACGGGCGCCCCGCCGGCGACGTGCTGCTGTGGGCCGACACCCGCGCCCGCGACCTCACGCGCCCGGTCATCGGTGGGCCGCTGACGGTGTCCGGTTTCGCGCCGCAGAAGGTGCTGCCCTTCGTGCGCTACACCGGCGGCGCCCCGTCGCCGAGCGGGGCCGACCCGACCGGGCACTCGCTCCTGCTGCAGCGGCGACTCACCGACGTCTACGCCAGGACGAAGGTCCTGCTCGAGCCGGTGGACTACCTCGGGCTCCGCTTCACCGGCCGGGCCGCTGCGACGCCGGCCTCCATCATGGGCTGGTGGCTCACGGACAATCGGCCAGGGGCCCCTTTGGGCTATGTGGACGGCTTGGTCGCGCGCACGCGGCGCGACCGCGACCGCCTGCCCGAGCTGCTGCCCACCGGCTCGGTGCTCGGCGCACTGCTGCCCGAGGTGGCGGACGCCCTCGGCGTGGCCCCGGGCGCGCCGGTGCTGTGCGGCGTGCCCGACATGCACGCCGCCATCGTCGGCTCGGGCGCGGTGGCTCCGTACGAGACCCACGTCGCCGTCTCCACCACCTCGTGGCTCAGCGCCCGCGTGCCGTTCAAGCGCACCGACATCTTCCACCAGATCGCTACGCTGCCGGGACTCGACCCCGCGTTCCCCATCGTCGCCAACAACCAGGAGACGGGCGGCGCCGCGCTGCGCTGGCTGCGCGAGCAGATCGTGGCCCCGAACGACGGGCTGCTGGGCGGCGGCAGCGGCATCGGCGCCGAGGGGGCGGCTGAGGAGTCGCTGGCACCGTCGTACGACGATCTGCTCCGCCTCGCCGCGCGTGCGCCTGCCGGCTGCGAAGGTCTGTTGTTCACGCCCTGGCTGGACGGAGAGCGCAGCCCCCAGGAGGACAAGGTCGTGCGCGCCGCCTGGCTCAACCTCTCGCTGCGCTGCGACCGGTCCATGCTGGTGCGCTCGGTGCTGGAGGGCGTCGCCTTCAACGCGCGCTGGCTGTTCGACGCGTACCAGAAGTTCCTGCGGCGGCCGGTGCCCAGGGTCCGCATCCTCGGCGGCGGCGCGCAGAGCGACCTGTGGTGCCAGATCTACGCCGACGTGCTGGGGCGGCCGGTGGAGCAGGTCGCCGACCCGCGCAACGCCCAGCTGCGCGGCGTCGCCCTGTGGGCGCGCATGTGCCTGGGCGAGCTCAATCTGGAGGACGTGCCGGCGCTCGTGCCCGTGGCCGGGACGTTCGTGCCCTCCGCCGACGCCGCGACCTACGCTCGCCTGTACGGTGAGTACCGCCAGCTGTTCGGCTCTCTCAAAGGGCTCTATCACCGGCTCAACCGCAGGAGGTGAGGGTGTGACGCAGGCATACCGCGTGTACGGCTACCGCTGGGTCGTGCTGATGGCGGTCATGTTCGTGAACCTCACGATCCAGATGCTGTGGATCGCGTACGCGCCCGTCACCAGCCTCTCCTCCGCGTACTACGGCGTCTCGGACCTGGCGATCGGCTTCCTCGCCATGTCGTTCATGATCGTCTTCATCGTGATGTCGCTGCCGGCGGCGTGGCTCATCGACACGCGCGGGTTCCGCGTGGCGGTGGGCTTCGGCGCCGTGCTCGCGGCCGCGGGCGGGATCGCCCGCGGCCTGGCCGGCGACAGCTACACTCTGGTGCTGCTGGCGACGATCGCGATCGCCGTCGCGCAGCCGTTCCTGCTCAATGCGTGGACCAAGATGCCGGCGCACTGGTTCGATCGGCGCCAGCGGGCCACGGCGGTGGGCCTCACCACGCTGGCCAGCATGCTCGGCATCGCCGTGGGCATGGCGCTCACTCCGCCGCTGGCGGAGTCGCTCTCCATCCCCACCGTGCAGTTGGTGTACGGGCTTCTGGCCGCGGTCGCCGCGGTCGTGTTTCTCGCGGTGGCTCGCGAGCGCCCGGCGACGTCGCCGGGACCGCCCGGCGAGGACGAGCGCGTGCTCATGTTCGACGGCCTCAAGCACGCGCTCAGGCTGCGCCCGTTCCTCGTCATGCTGCTCGTGGCGTTCATCGTCATGAGCACGTTCAACGGCGTGACGACCTGGGTCGAGCAGATCATCAAGCCGCGAGGGTTCACGCCGACGGAGGCCGGCACGATGGGGGCCTTGATGCTGGTGGCCGGCGTGATCGGCGCCGTGGTGCTGTCGGCGCTCTCCGACCGCAGTGGTCGCCGGGTGCGGTACATGGTGATCGCACTGGCGGCGTCCATCCCCGGCATCCTCGGCGTGGCGTTCGCCTCGTCGGCGCTGCTGCTGTACGCGTTCGCCGCGCTGCTCGGCTTCTTCGTGGTCGCGGTGCTCCCCCTGGGCATGCAATACGCGGCCGAGATCGCCAACCCGACACCCGAGGGCACGTCCACGGGCCTCATCCAGCTGTGCGGGCAGGTGTCGGTGGTAAGCGTGTACATCATGGCGGCGCTGCGCACGGCGAACGGCTCGTTCACCGTGTCCCTGCTCCTCGCCGCCGGCCTGTTCGCGGTGATGGCGGTGGTACTGTCGCGGCTCAAGGACCCGGGGGCGGACGCCGGATGACGGCTGCGCCGCAGGGTGACCGGCCGCGCTTCTCCCACCATCGCGGCCTCGGTCGCGTGCTCGCCGTCATGGATTTCGACGGCACCCTGACGACGGGCGACTGCATGCTCGAGGTGCTCGACCGCTTTCTCGACGACTGGCCCGCCGTGTTCGCCGCCGCACGCGCCGAGGGTCTCGGCGACGTCGCCTGCGTCGGCCGCGGCCTGGCGCTCCTGCGCACGCCGCCGGAGCAGATCGTGGCGGCGTTCGTCGACGCGGCCGAGCTGCGCCCGGGGCTCGGCCGCCTTCTCGAGCGGCTGCTGGCCGACGGGGGAGAGGCGGCCGTGGTGAGCGCCGGCATCCGCGCGGCGATCGAGGCGGTCCTCGCCGCCGCCGGCGTGCCCGCCGTCCCGGTGTACGCAGGGGAACTGACCGGCGACGCGGCGCACGGGTACGGCCTGGTCCTTCACGAGCGCTTCGGCGACTGCCCGGTGTGCGGCGCTGGCCGCTGCAAGGGGGCGCTCACGCGGTGGCTCCGCCGTCCCGGGCAGGTCGTGGTCGCGTTCGGCGACGGTGGCCGCGACCTGTGCATGGCTCGCGAGGCCGACCTCGTCTTCGCGCGCGGCCGCCTGCTGGAGCTGTGCGCGCGAGAAGGTCTACCGGCCGTCGAGCTGACCGACTTCGACGCCGCCGCTGGCGCAGCTGACCGCGAGGCTCGGCGGCGATGGCCCCGGCGCCCCCGATCCTGCTCCTCCCGCCGGGGCCGGCCCGATTCGATAAGCTGTCTGTCCGGCGCGCCCGCCGCCGCGTCCGGCGCGCCCCAGTCGAGGCCACCATCCCGAGGGAGACCATGAGCACCGCCGACACCATCGCCGTCGAGAACGCCCACATGGCGCCGTTCTTCAGCAAGACGCCCATCTCCATCGCGCGCGGGGAGGGCGTGTGGGTGTGGGACGAGGAGGGCGAGAAGTACCTCGACCTCACCGCCGGCTGGGGAGTGACCTCGATCGGGCACGCGCACCCGGCCATCCAGCGGGCGCTGGCGGAGCAGGGCGCCCTCATCCTGCAGAACCCTGACTCGGGACTGACGTACGCACCGGCGAGAGCGCGCCTGCTGGCGCTGCTCGCCGGCCTGCTGCCCGACGGCCTCACCCGCGTCTTCTTCACGAACAGCGGGGCCGAGGCGAACGACGCGGCCGTCAAGCTCGCGCGCAAGGTCACCGGCCGCGAGGGCGTGGTGGCCACCGACAACAGCTTCCACGGCCGCACCATCAGCATGGTCTCGGCCACCGGGCAGGCGAAGCACCGCGCCCAGTTCCAGCCCCAGATGCCGGGCTACAGCTTCATCCCGTACGCCGACCTGAAGGCGCTGGCGGCGGCGCTCGACGCAGACACCGCCGCCTTCATCGTCGAGCCGGTGCAGGGCGAGGGCGGTGTGAACGTGCCACCCGGGGACTACCTGCGGCGTGCGGCCGAGCTGTGCCACGAGAACGGCTCGTTGCTCATCGTCGACGAGGTGCAGACCGGTTTCTGCCGCACCGGCCCGATGTTCGCGACCGGGCCGACCGGCGCGCGTGCGGACTTCCTCACGATGGCCAAGGGCGTCGCCGGCGGCTTCCCGCTCGGGGCGTTCGTCTGCACCGAGGAGGTCGCCGCCCGCTTCGAGCTCGGCGACCACGGCGGCACCTACTGCGGCAATCCCCTGGGGTGCGCCGTGGCGCACGCCGTCATCTCGCACTTGGTGGACAACGACGTCGAGACGCGCGTGGCCGAGCTTGGGGCCGAGGCCCTCGGCGAGCTCTCGGCCTGGGCCGAGCGGTACCCGGGCGTGGTGACCGGCGCCCGCGGCGCCGGTCTGCTGCTGCTCGTCGCGTTCCCCGACGAGCAGACAGCCGGCGCCGTAGCCGCCGGCTGTCTCGAGCGCAAGGTCTTCGTGCGCCAGACGCAGGGCACCGGCATCCGCATCTTCCCGGCGCTGACGATCACGCGGGACGAGCTGTTCGACGGTCTGCGCACCGTCGAGCAGGCTGTCGCGGCCGTCGCCGGGTAGCCGCGGCCGGGCAGCCGCCGCCGGGGCTCCAGGGAGGCCCGCCTCTCCAGAACGCGGCACCCGCGGCCGATGACTGAAGGAGACGGCGGTCGACGGCCGCCGTCTTTCGGACCGCGACGCTCCTGGAGGATCCATGACCGTTCCGACGACGGTGCAACGCACCGTGGTGCCGGAGCCCGTCCCCGACGGCGCCCCCAAGCTGCTTCCGTACGAGCTGTCCAGGTACCGGGAGTGCGGGTACGGGCGCTGGGCGTACGGCCCCGGCCTGCCTCACGAGCGCCGGCTCGACCTGCTGCAGCCGGCCGCCGCGGCTCGCGCGGGGCGGCCGGCCACCGCCGGGGCCCCTTCGGAGGCGCCGGCCGAGGGACGGCGGCCGGCGCCGCGCCGCCTCCTGCGCTTCTTCGCCATCACGGACATCCACATCACCGACGTGCAGTCGCCGGCGCAGGCGATCCTGTTCGGCTACAAGGGCTTCCTCTCGTCGGCGTACTCGGGCGTCATGCTCTACACGCACCACGTCCTGGACGCGGCCGTGCGCACGGTCAACGCCCTGCACGCCGAGGACCCGATCGACTTCGGCATCTCGCTCGGCGACACGTGCAACAGCACGCAGTACAACGAGCTGCGCTGGTACATCGACGTGCTGGACGGCGGGCGCGTCGACCCGGACTCGGGCCTGAAGGCTGGACGCGAGGCGCAGCCACGCGCGGCCTTCCTCGACGCGTACAAGGCCACCGGGCTCGATCCCTCGATCCCGTGGTACCAGACGCGCGGCAACCACGACCACTTCTGGACGGGGTTCCTGCGCGTGGACGACTACCTGCGGGCCACGTACACGGGCGAGACGCATCCTCGACCTGGGCAACGTCTTCGAGGACCCGCTGGGTCCGGACAGCCGCGGCTTCTACATGGGCTGCCTGGACGGTCGCACGCCGTACGGGGACATCTTCGGCCTGGGGCCGGTCGCCTCGTTCGCGACGCCGCCCAAGGTCCTCGCCGCCGACCCCGATCGGCGGTCGCTGACGCCTCCGGACTGGGTGAAGGAGTTCTTCGTCACCACCTCCGAGCCTCGCGGCCACGGGTTCGATGAGGACGCCGCCGGGACGGGCTTCGGCTGCTACACGTTCGAGCCGAAGCCCGGCCTGCCCCTGCGTGTCCTGGTCCTGGACGACACGCAGCGGGACGACGAGCCCTACCACAACGGCTACGGGCACGTGTCGCTCGACGCGGAGCGCGTCGCGTGGCTGCAGCGGGAGCTCGACCGGGGGCAGGCGGAAGGCGTGCTGATGGTCGTGGCCGCGCACTGCCCCATCGCCGTCGCGAAGCCGCCGCACCCGATGGCCTGGAGCGCCGCGGCGTGCGGCAGCGAGGAGGACCTACTGGCGAAGCTGCACGCCTGTCCCAACGTGGTCCTGTGGGTCGCGGGGCATCGACACTGCAACGCAGTCACACCGCTGCCGTCGCCCGACCCGGCGCGTCCGGAGCTCGGCCTCTGGCAGGTGGAGACCGCGTCGCTGCGGGACTTCCCCCAGCAGCTGCGCACGTTCGACCTCCGCCTCAACGGAGACGGCACCCTGTCGGTGTTCGCCACGGACGTCGACCCCGCGATCGAAGAGGGCGAGCCCGCCTGGACGTCGCGGACGTACGCGGTGGCCGCTCAGCAGATCTTCGGCAACGACGTGGGGTCGCCGCCGAGCGGGGCGTACAACGCCGAGCTGGTCGTGCCGCTGTCGCCCGCGATGCAGGCGAAGCTGGGCTCGCCGGCCGCATCGTGAACCTTGCGCGCGCCGCGGTGCTGACGTACAGTCTTGGGCAAGACTGTACGTCAGGAGCGGCCACCTGAACACGAAGCTCACACTCAGGCTCGACGAAGACCTCATCCGCCGCGCGAAGGAGTATGCCGACCGCTCGGGGAAGTCGGTGTCGGGGCTGGTCGCCGACTACTTCGCGATCCTCACGAGCGACTCGCCCCGGGAGGCGGGCTTCATCACCCCGCGCGTGCGCGGGCTGCTGGGGGCGATCGAGGGCAGCGGCGTTGACGAAGAGGACTATGAGCGGCACCTCCTCGAGAAGTACGGATGAGACTCCTGTTCGACACCAGTGTCGTCCTCGACGTGCTTCTCAAGCGTGAGCCCGACGCAGTCACTGCGGCCAAGCTCCTCTCGCTGGCCGACGCCGGCACGCTCGACGGCGTCTTGTGTGCCGGTGCGCTCACGACCGTCGACTACGTGGTCGCGAAGGCCATCGGGGCGAGGCGCAGCCGCCGGCTCCTCGACGAGCTCCTCCGCATCTGCGCCATCGTGCCGGTCGACCGCGCCGTGCTGGAACGCGCCTTGCGGCTGGACTTCGACGACTTCGAAGACGCCGTCGTGCACGAGGCGGCGCGGGTTGCTGGCGCCGCGGCCATCGTCACGCGCGACGCCGCAGGCTTCTCGCGCGGCACCATCCCGGCGGTCCACCCGCTTGAGCTGCTCTCGTCACTGGCGGTCGCCGAGGTCGACGAGCCGGCCTGACTCGTAGCACGAGGCCGCCGCCGGTCTGCGGCCGGCGGCGGCCGGCCGCTGCGCGAGCCGCCCGTGTTCCAAGCCGCGGCAGCCACCGGTCGGCTGTCAGGCGCGAGGAGCTGCGCGCCGCCCCGGCGACCATCCAGACGGCCGCCGCTGGGTCGTGCTCGGCTGCCTGCTTCAGGATCCCCACCGAAACTCCGCGCGCTCCGCCGTGTCCAAAGCAAGAGGGATGGTGCGTCTCAACGCCGGTCCCTGCCGGGCGGTGGGTAAAGCAGAGGTGAGCCGTGGGAACGGGGGTCATGACCGTCAGGGGTCCCGATCTGGTGACTGCGGGCGGAGCCGGCGAGCGGGAGTCCGTACCGTCGTCCGTCGTCGCGGCCGCCCGCGCCGGGGACGCCGACGCGTTCATGGCTATCTACGACGCCTACCACTCGCGTCTGCGCGGCCTCGCGTTCCGCACGCTCGGCGACGCCGGCCTTCTCGATGACGCGATGCAGGAGGTGGCCGTCAAGGCCTTCGTCGGGCTGCCCCACTTCCGCGGCGAGTGCGCCGTGGGGACCTGGCTGTTCCAGATCACCTACCGCACCTGTCTGAACCTCCAACGCGGGCGCGGCCGCTTCGTACCGCAGCCGGACGTCGAGGCACCGGCGGACGACACGACCGGAGACCCGGGGGAATCGGTGCTGCTGCACATCGAGCTGGCCGCCGCGCTGGCCTCGCTGACGGCCGTCCAACGAGCTGTGGTCTTCCTGGTCCTGGAGGAAGGGCTGGACCACCAGACGGCGGCGAGGGTGCTCGGCGTACCGCCCGGGACGGTCGCCTCGCGGCTGTCGGCGGCGCGCGCCGCCTTGGTCAAGTGCCTCGAGGACCCGCGACGCGACAGGGAGATGCGATGAGCGACGAGCAGGACAAGCGGCTGCGCGAGGCCCTGCGCGGGTTGCAGCCGCCGCCGCCCGACGCGGAGACCCGCGAGCGGGTCCGCGCCGCCGTCGCGAAGGCGGCGGCGGAAGCGACGCGCGCGCCCGCAGCGGCCACCCCGGCGGATGCGGCACGGCCGCGCTCGTGGCTACGGCACCCGTTCGCGGTCTTCGCCCGTCACCGCGGGCCGGCGCTCGGGCTCGCGGCCCTCGCCATCGTCGCCCTCGTCGCAGGCGTCCTGCTGGTCGGTACGCCGGGAGGCGGCGGGCCGGAGCCCGTCAGCGCCGGCCATGTCCTGCAGCGCGCTCTGCGCGCGCTCTCCTCCGGCCGCACGCTCTCCGCCGAGGTCATCGTCACGACACAGAAGCAGCTCGGCTGGACAACCGAGCCCGACTACGACGTGGACCGCTACCGCCTCTGGCTCAAGGCGGACGGCAGCTACCGGCTCACTGGTCTGGGTCCGTCGCGGATCTTCTGGTTGCCGCGCGCCGGCTCGCACCCGCCCGTCGACGTCGTCTTCGACGCGAGCACGGGTGTGCTCACCACGTACTCCCCCGGCCGGGGGGTCGTCGAGCACGCTGGCTACCCGCCCGGCCCACCCGACCGCTGGGCAGGCCTCGTCACGGAGTACGATTTCAGCGCGGCCGGGCGCGCTCTTCAGGCCCTCGGGGGGGCTCGGCCGATATCGGCTTCGTACGAACGTCGACCGGCCTGGGTCCTCACCTGCTCGCTGTACTCGGGGCCCTCTCGCCCGGCGATCACGGACGAGGGGTTCCATTTCGAGATCACGATCGACAAGGCGACCGCCTTCCCCGTCTGCTTCAAGGGGTTCTTGGACGACGATATGATGCTCGAGGTCCGCTACCGCGACGTGCGCGTCAACGCGCCACTGCCGGACGACGCCTTCGCGCTGGAAGCCCCCACCGGTGCCCCAGTGAAGCGTGTGCAGGACGGCTTCCGCCGCATGACGGTCGCCGAGATCGCGAGGCTCCCCGGGTACACGACGCTGGTGCCGGCGAGAGTACCACGCGGCTATGGCCTGACGTCGGCAGCGGCCGCCGCGCACGCCGTCACCGCGAACCGCCTCGTCAGGGGGCGCAACGTCGTGGCCCTGCAGTACTCTCGCGGCTTCGACAGCTTGACGGTGACCACGCGCAGGGTCGCAGACCCATGGCTCGCGACTGAGTACGACCCCTTGGAGCTGGACCAGTCGTGGGCGAGGCAGGTGGCCTGGCCGGCGGTCATCCCCGACGGCGCCTTCCGTGGCGTCACCGCACAAGTAGTCGTGGCGCCGGTGACGACCACGCCGCACCTCTGGGCCGTCAAGGACGGTGTCCTGCTCACGGTCGCCGGCGCCGCGTCGGCCGAGGAGCTCGTTGCGGTCGCCGCCTCTTTGGAACCCGCGAGCCGCTGAACGGCGCCGGGCGAAAGTGCAGGGCCTGACCTGTGTCGAAAGGGTGGAGGGACAGCGCCTTGCGTAGGCCCTCCGCCCGGCGAGGCAGCGGAGGGGAGCATGGTCATGAAGCTAGGTCCGAAGCTCGCGGGCACGATCGTCCTGGGCTTGTCGGCGCTGCTCGCCCTCGTTGTGGCGCTCGCCCTTGCCGCCTGCGACGACGCAGCGACGACGCACCCTGACGCGACCGCGACCGCCGGTGTCGCCGCTACCGCCTCGACCAGCGGCCCAGAAGCCGGGCCGACGCGCGTCGTATTCGTCGGCGCCCTGGACGTGGACCCCCGCGACCCGTCGGTCCTCTACGCCGCCACGACGGAGGGTCTCTTCAAGTCGGATGACGGAGCGGAGAGTTGGCACCGGCTCCCAGGGACGTTCAGAGGCTTCTACCGGACGGTCGCTGTCGATCCCGCCGCGCCCTCCACGATCTACGCGATCTACTTCAAGGACGATGCCGTCCCTTCCGGGCGACTGCAGAGGTCCGATGACGGCGGCGCCACCTGGGTGAACCTGAGCGACGCACGCTCGCCACGGATCGACGGGTATGCGGTCGTGTGGTTCGATCTGACGGCGACCCCGTCCAGCGTCTACACGTGGGGCGTGACGTGTGGCGTGAAGGGCCGTGACTGGCACGTGTACCGGTCCTCCGACCGTGGCGAGACCTGGACCAGAGACCGCACGGCCGAGCAGCGGGACCCGCCGTGGGACCCGGGCGACGTGCCCCGGCAGATGTCCGCCGCTGCGCGACAGGCGCTCGACGCGTTCATGGCCGAGTTCCAGCCGAGCGGCGGCCGTCCGCAGGCATGGATTCTCGACCACACCGCCGAGGCCGGTCCCCTGCTCAACATCTTCGGCCGGCCCCTCGTCGACCCGCGGGACCCCTCGGTCTTCTACGCGCGGACCATGGAGGGTGTCTACAAGTCCCTGGACGGCGGCAAGACCTGGAGGCGGGCGAGCGCAGGCCTCCGCGCGGCCCTGCCCGCTGTCCCGGCCACGCCGCCTCTGCCGGCGCCCATCGTCGCGGGCACTCTGGTCTTCGACAAGGTGGTCGATCCCGACACCCCCAACTACGACATCTTCCTCGTGAACAGCGATGGCACGGGCCTCAGGCAGCTGACGGACGACCCCGGCGTGGAAGAGCACCCCTGCTGGTCCCCCGACGGGAAGCGGATCGTCTACAGCGACTATGAGAAGGGCACGTTGCGGGTCATGAATGCGGACGGTTCCGGCGATGTCGCGTTGGGGGGAGGCGGAGCTCCTCACTGGTCTCCCGACGGTAGGCTCATCGTCTACAGCCGGGGGGACGGCGTCTACGTCATGAACGCCGACGGCAGCAGTCAGCGCCGCGTAGATACTCGGGGCCCCGCCGACACTCCGTCCTGGGGCCCGAACGGCACGATCGTCTTCGTCCGTGACGGCGACCTCTACGACGTCAACGTCGACGGCACGGGCCTCGTGCGGCTGACGCGGAACGCGGGGCTTCGTCAGTGCCTCGCCTCTCCGGACGGGAAGGGCATCGCCGCCTACGTGGTGGGCGAGGACCGCCTCGTGGTCATGCCCCTGCGCGGCGACGGCCCGACCGTGACACTGCTCCACCCGGCGCTGCCCTACATCCCCGACGGCGGCGAACCCACCGCCGGGTGGACCGCGGACGGCAGGGCGCTCGTCCTGGGCAGCAGCACCTGGGGGGAGAGGCTCGGCTCCCACCTCTACGTCGTCAACGCCGACGGCTCCGGACTCTCACAGGTCCCCCGGGTCGAGAACGCGCTGAGCGCGGCGTGGCGACCGGAGTAGGGCCATCGGCCGCCCGGCTCAGAAGTCATGCGGCACGAGCGGGAAGGAGGCGTCGTCATGAAACCACGTGCAGTGTCCTCGACGGCCGCCGTGGGACGGCGCGCGCACCCAGCCTCGGTCGTGGTCCTCTGCCTGGTCGTCCTCGGCCTCGGTGCGCTCAACCTCTGCGGCCTCTGCGCCTGCGGCGACACGGGCACGACGGCATCAAGCTCGCCGTCCGCCACCCGCCCGACGACGCCCCCTGCGGTCACGCCTGCCACTCCGACGGAGAACGCCGCGGCGGCCACTGGCGAGGAGCACGCGGCGATGCTCAGGGCCAACCTCGAGCGGACGGGGGTCTATCCCAGCGGCGGGCCGACACGGCGGCCCGAGCTGCTCTGGACCTTCAAGACGACCTCGGCCGCCTGGATGGAGCTCATCTCCTCCCCGGTCGTCGCGGACGGTGTGGCCTACGTCGGCAGCCAGGATTGCCGCCTCTATGCGGTCGACGTCCGCACTGGGCGGGAGATGTGGACGTTCAAAGCGGATGACTGGGTGCGCTCCCCGGCCGTCTCGCGCGGGGTCGTCTATGTCGGCAGTCATGACGGTTCTCTCTACGCGCTGCGTGCCAAGAGCGGCAGGGAGAAGTGGGAGTTCCGGACGAGGGCTGCGATCACGTCCTCCCCGGCCGTCTCAGACAGCATGGTCTATGTCGGCAGCGAACACGGCGCTCTCTACGCGCTGAACGTCCGCGACGGCAAGGAGGTGTGGCACTTCAACACGGACGCTGCGATCTCCTCGTCTCCCGCCGTCTCCGACGGGGTGGTGTACGTCGGCAGCCATGACCACCACCTCTACGCGCTGGACGCCCAGTCCGGTCGGCAGAGATGGAAGTTCAAGGCAAGCGGTCCGGTCACGACCGAGGCCGCCGTCGCGGGCGACGTGGTCTACTGCGGCAGTTGGGACAGCCTCGGCACTCCAGGTGCGTTCGGCCCCAGCGGTCATCATCTCTACGCGCTGGACGCCCGGACCGGCCGGCAGAGATGGGAGTTCGATCCGCACGGCGTGGTCACGTCCCCCGCCGTCGCAGGCGGGAACGCCTACGTCGGCAGCGATGACGGCAATCTCTACGCGGTGGACGTCCGGAGCGGCGTGGAGAAGTGGAGGTTCTGGGTGGGGCGGGGCTACGATGGGGTCCGGTCCTCGCCGGTCCTCTCCGGCGATGTGGTCTACTTCGGCAGCGGTGCGCCGCACCGCGCGCTCCATGCGCTGGATGCCAGCAGTGGCCGGGAGCTCTGGGCGCTCCCGGCTGGTGGAGAGATCGACGACTCCCCGACCGTCTCGGACGGGGTGGTCTACTTCGTCTATGTCAGCGACGCCTCCGACCCCCTCCGCCGCGGCTGCCTCACGGCGGTGAAGTAGGCACGCGTCGGGCGAGACGAGGGACCAGGAGGGAAGGGGCAAGGCCATGAAAGGGATCGGCAGATCAGGATCGCGGGCCCGCTCCAGCCGCGACCACGGTCAGCGGGAGGGCCGGCCGGCTTGAGATCCGGTGGGCCATTGGGGAAAGGAGAGGCCATGGAGGGGCACCGTGGGTCAAGTGATGCGAAGGCAGCGATCATGCCGGCGCTGCTCGTCGTGCTCGCGGCGCTCGCCCTCGCCGCCTGCGGCGGCTCGCGCCAGAGCGACACCGCGGCAAGCTCGACGATTCCGTCGACAGCGGAGTCACCGGCGACCGCACCGCCCGCCGCCTCCGACCCCGCGCAGGTGGCGCGGACCGAGGCGGTGGTGAGGTCAGTCATGACCTCATGGAACAACGCCTGGAGCGCCAAGAAGGACCGACGCGCTCGGTCGTCTCTGTACGCGGACGAGGTGCAGTACTACGACGCCGCCGCGGGCTACGCGCTGATCACCAAGAGCGACATGGACGCCATGAGTCAGGACCGCGACTGGTGGAAGGCCTTCCGGTTGACCCTGGAATCGTCCTTCGTCTCGGCCGACGGCCGCTTCGCCGCCACGCTGGGCAAGATCGCGCTGCGCGACGAGATGGGCGACCTGCCGTGGCAGCCGGCAGCCTCTGTGCTGGCGGTCGCGAACGACAAGATCGTCTGGGAGTGCGACTACTATGGCGGTGAGCGGTTCGTGGCCGGGCAGACGACGCCCATGCCGGCCATCCCGCCTGGTGTGGTCAAACCCGGATCCCCGGCGGCCGAGAGAGCCGTCGCCGAGGCGACGACCGCCATCGGTCGGTGGCTGGTCGCCTACAACGGCAGGGACGCCGCGTCATTCCTGTCCTTCTACGCCGAGGACGCCAGGTACGTCGACCTCGTCAGCCCCAAGTGGCGCGTCATGACCAAGAACCAGCTTGCCGCCGACGTCGCCTCGCTGTTTCCCCGGAATGAGTTCCAGTCCAAGCTCGAACCGTCGCCTGGGTCGGCCATGGATTCCGCCTACTTCGTGTCGCCCGACGGGCGCTTCGCTGCCGTGCAGGGAACCTACCTCGACCTGGGAGTGCCGGGCGGCCTGCCGATGCTGATCGTCATGGAGCTAGAAGCTGGCCAGATCGTCCGGCAGTACAACTACGTCGCCATGGACCGGAGTCTGCTGGAGCCTTAGGTGGCTCGAGAGGCGGGCCAGGCCGCTCGCCGTGCTCGTCGTGGCTGCGGCGCCGGCTCTGGCCGCCTGCGGCGGCGGCACGAGCGTGACCACCACCCGCCAGCATCTTCGGGCGCCGGACAGGTCCAGCCCGTGGAGCGGCACGGCCGTCTGGGTGACGCGATCGTCCTCTCCGATGGGGGTGATGGGCAGCTGAGGCGACGGCCCTCGGGCTGAAGTCCGTGGCCACCGTCGCCACCCGCGTGTTGCGGCCGTTCGGGGCGCAGGGAAGACTGCAGCCATGCGCAGCACCGCAAGGGGGTCTACCGCACCGCCGGGCCGAACGGCACAGGGTCTGTCGCGCAGGAGCGGGCCGGCGCGCTCGCAGCTTGTCGCCGGTTCGTCAGCCCCTCGGAGGACCGCTGATGGGGATCGTACCGATGTCCGCCCAGACCCTGCCGCAGGCCAAGGCCCTTGTCCATCGTGTCTTCGGGCACGAAGGACCGGCGGGGTGGCTGTTCTTCTGGGCGTGGCCCCATCGCGACAGACCCGCGGCCAGACTCCTGCTCGCCCGGGTCGGTGTCGCCAGCCTCGGCGAGTTCTGGCTGGCGATCGACGATCACGGGCGGGTGGTGGGCACTGTCGGTCTGCACCGGTTCCGCCGGGACGCCAGAGAGGCTGTCTGGCTCTCGTGGTACTGCGTGGCGCCGGAGTCTCGGGGGCTGGGGATCGGGGCACATCTCCTGGACTATGCCATCGAGAAGGCCCGGGAGTCCGGAGCCAGGTTCCTCAGGCTGTACACCGGCGATGATCCTGTGATGGCCGAGGCGCAAGGCGCGTACGAGAGCCGTGGGCTGCGCGTCGCGCGAACCTACAACCTGGTCTTCCGGCGGGTGCTCCAACGGCAACTGGAGCTCGCGCAGGCCGACTGCCGTGACGGCGGCCCGGCACGGGCTCACAATGGCATCCGAACGGACGACCCTCCGGGTCGCCGCTGAGGTCGAGCGCGTCAGGCGGACGAAAGGCGGGAGACGATGGGACTCAAGGTCAAGCCCGGCCAGAAGCGCTCACCGCAAGATCTCGAGGCGGCGCTGATCGCCCCGTGCGGCATGGGCTGCGGCCTCTGCATGTGCTTCTTGAGAGAGAAGAACACCTGCGGCGGTTGCCGGGCCGGGGACGAGGGCAAGGCGAGATCGGTCCTGTCGTGCACGATCCGCACGTGCGCGACACCCCGGGAGAACACGTCTGGCTTCTGCTTCGAGTGCGAGACGTTCCCGTGCGCGCGCCTGAAGCGCCTCGACGCCCGCTACCGTGCCAAGTACCGCATGAGCGTGCTCGACAACCTCGCGCACATCGAGGCCGCAGGCGTCGATGCCTTCGTCGCAGCGGAACGCGACCGGTGGGCGTGCCCTGACTGGGCCGTGGCTCACTCATAGTGGCAGAAAGGCGGATCCGGCGATGTCAAGAGCAAAGGCCCTGAAGGCCGACCAGCGCGAGGAGCTGCTGAGCGTATTGAAGGCCCGCTTCGAGCAGAACGTGCAGCGCCATCCGGGTCTCGCCTGGGTCAACGTGTACACCAGACTGGAACGGCATCCCGAGAAGTCGTGGTCGCTCCACGAGATGGAGCATACCGGCGGCGAGCCGGATGTCATCGGCCAAGACCATGGGACCGGCGAGTACCTCTTCGTCGACTGTTCTGCCGAAAGCCCGAGCGGCCGGAGAAGCCTCTGCTACGACGGCGAGGCTCTGGAATCGCGCAAGCAAGCCAAGCCCAGATCCAGCGCGTTGGACATGGCGCGTGAGATGGGTGTCGAGCTGTTGACCGAAGAGCAGTATCGCGGGCTGCAGGCGTCTGGGGAGTTCGACCTGAAGACGTCCAGCTGGGTGAAGACTCCCGCAAGCATCCGGAAGCTCGGTGGCGCGATCTTCTGTGATCGCCGCTACGACGCAGTCTTCGTGTATCACAACGGGGCGGAGTCCTACTACGCTGCCCGCGGTTTCCGGGGCCTCCTCAGAGTCTGAATCCTCTGGACCGATACCGCCTCCTCCGAGCCGCCCCGGGCGGCGAGCGCAAGCATCGCCCCGGCAGCGATTCGCCCTCGAGTGCCTGCCCGTCTGCCTGCCGACAACGGTGCCTGCTGAAAGCCCGGGACCCTCCCCGTGTCGAAAGGGGCGGAGGGCCCGCTTCCCGCTTCGACCCTCCATCGGGAATCGGAGGTAAGGAGGCATCGTCATGAGACCATGTCCAACGACCTCGAGCGCCGCCGCTCGGCGGCGCGCGCGCCTGGACTCGATCGCAGTCCTGGGCCTGAGCCTGTTGGTCGGCGGGCTCGCCGTACTGGGCCTCGTCGCCCTCGGCGCCTGCGGCGGCACCGGCAGCACGGCCTCGAGCTCGCCGAGCGCGGAGGCCGTCACGCCCTCGGCGTCGCCGACGGTCGTCCCCGCTGAGGAGCCGGTGTCGCAGTGGGATGCGCCGGGCACGGCGTCGCTGGCGCGGACACAGGCAGTCACGCGTCGCTACGCCGCGGCACTGCATGCCGAGAAGATCCCCGACGCCAGGCTCTACGCCTCGGACGCCACGTGGGACATCTGGTCCAGCGAGGAGCACCGCCAGGGCGCCGCGGCGATCACGAAGGTCTACCGCGATGTCGCCGCCGACTGTGACTGGTCGAAGGGCCATGTCATGGCCGCCCCCGGGGTGGGCGTCGACGAAGGTGTGTTCACCGTCTACGGGACGACCCCGACTCCATCCATCTCCCTGCTCGCGGTGGACGGGAGCACGATCGCGCACGAGGAGATCTTCCTCAACGACGGCAGGGGCCGGCCGGTGACGTTCTGCGGCACGGCACCGGGACCCCATGACACGGCGTGACGCAGCGTCAAGGGTCGGGGGTACAGTCGGCGGGGCGTTCGCCAGCGGCAACCTGGCCGCGCTGCAGGCTCTCCTCGCGCCCGACGTCCTCTTCTACGACACCACGCAGGGGCGCGGCGCGCGCGGCTCGGACGCCGTGGCCGCGTGGTGGGCCAACGTGCCCGGGACGGTCGCGTTCTACAACAAGTCGCCGATCTCCGGCCGCGGTTGGGCGGTGGTGCGCTGGACGGCCCGGCGCGTCTACTCGACCGGCGTCGAGCTGGCCATGCCGGGAGCGACGGTGCTGGAGGTGCGCGACGGCAAGGTCGTGCGCATGACGCTCTACTACAACTCCAAGAAGGTGTCGCTGCAGTTGTGAGGTGAGCCGGCGGGCGGCGGGCCTGTCAGACCCGCCGCCCGCCGGCCGTCAGTCCGTCTGCTCCGTCAGCGCCGGCCGTCCGGCCGGCGCCCCGGCCGCGCCCGGCGCCACCGGCGCGTCCTCCTCGCGCACCTCGGCGTGCGGCAGCCACTGCAGCCAGCGCGGCAGCCACCAGTTCCATGTGCCCAGCAGTACCATGGTCGACGGCACGATCACCAGGCGCACGATGGTGGTGTCCAGGATGATGGCGATGGAGAGGCCGACGCCGAACTCCTTGATGATGGGGTCGGGGTGCAGCAGGAAGCTCAGGAACACCGTGACCATGATGACGGCCGCGGCGGTGATCACGCGTGCGCTCGTGCCCACGCCGGTGCGCACGGCCTGACTCGGGTCCTGGCCCTGACCGTAGGCCTGGAAGATCTGGCTGATGAGGAAGACCTCGTAGTCGGTGGAGAGGCCGAACAGCACGGCGAACATGAGCAGCGGCACGTAGCTGGCGATCGGCACGGTCCCGTAGGGGTTCGAGAGGCCGATGAGCCCGAGGCCCCAGCCCCACTGGAACACCGCCGTGATGATGCCGAACGAGGCGCCCACGGCGAGCAGGTTGCAGATCACGGCCTTGAGCGGCACCAGCAGGGAGCGGAAGGCGATCATCAGCAGCACGAAGCTGAGGGCGAGCACCGTGGCGATGACCAGTGGGAGCCGGTCGGAGATAAGGTCGGCGAGGTCGGAGAAGGCCGCCGTGCCGCCGCCCACGTAGGCCGTCACGCCGCCGCCCGCAATGGCCACCGGGACGACCTGCTCGCGCACCCTGTCGACCAGCTCCGCCGTGGCCGGATCGGCCGGCCGCGTGGTCGGCGTCGCGCTGAGGATCACGGCCGTGCCGGCCTCGTTCACGAGTGGCGGGAGCACCGAGGCGATGCCGGGCGTGGTCTCGAGCGCGCGCTGCAGCTTCACCACGCGCGGGTCGGTGGCCATGGGCTCGCCGCCGGCGTCGGTGAGCAGGGCGACGAGCTCGTCCTTGAGCGCCTCAGCCTCGTCGGCCTGCCGCTCGAGGCGGCGCTTGTCCTTCTTCAGCCGGGCAGACTCCTTCTCGAGCGCGGCGCCCTCCTTCTCCAGCCTGACGCCGCGCTTCTTCAGGCTCTCGCCCTGGGCGGCGAGGGCCGCCCCCTGGGCCTCGAGCTCGGCGCCCCGCGACTCCAGCGCCGCGCCCTGGGCGGCCAGCTCCTCGCCGTCGGCCTGCAGGGCGGCCGCCTCCTTCTTGAGGGCCGCCCCCTGCTTCTCCAGCGACGCCTGCTCGGTCTCGAGGGCGGACTTCTCCTGCTCCAGCGCGGCCGCCCGCGCCTGCAGGTCCTGCGCCTGCCGCAGCAGCACGGCCAGCTGCGCCTGCAGGCGCGCCTTCTCCGCGGGGTCGGTCGCGGCGGCGAGCTGCTGCTGCACGTCGGCGATCTGCGCCTGCAGCTGCGCGCTCTCCACGGCCAGCGCCTGTGCCTCGGCTGCAAGCGCCTGGCCCTCTGCCGCCAGCTCCTCGCCCTGCCGCTCGAGGCTCGCCTTCTCCTTCTCGAGGCGAGCCTGCTCCGCCAGCAGGTCGTCCTTCTGCGCCTTCAGGGCTGCGGCCTCGGCCTGCAACTCCGCGCCTTCCGCCTCGAGCGGGGCCTGCTGCGCTTCGAGCTGTGCCGCGAGGCGCATCAGCTCCTTCTGCTCCGCCTTCAGCTCGTCGGCGCGGCGCTCCAGCGCCTTGGCCTTCTTCTTGAGGCGCTGGCTCTCCGCCTCGAGCTTCTCCTTCAGGGCGTCGGCCTCGGCCTTCATCTCCGTGTACGCGGTGCTCGGCTCGGCTTGCGGGTCGAGTTCCGCCGCCACGACGAGGGGGCCGTTGGCGCCCGGACCGAGTCCCTCCGAGATCAGGTCGAACGCGCGACGCTGCGACATGGAGGTGGGCATCACGCCCACGTCCTCCTGGCCGAGGCGTAGCGTGAACATGGGCACGATGAGCGGCGCCAGCACGAGCAGCGAAGCGATGAGCATCGCCCACGGGTGGCGCGTGACGAACCCCGCCCAGCGCGCCCAGATGTTGGTGTCGGAGGGAGCCCGGGTGGCGCCGCGCCGTCCGGGCAGCCGGAGCGCATCCACGCGACGACCCAGGATTGCCAGCATGGCGGGCAGCAGCGTGATCGCCGTGAGCACGGCGATGCCCACGGTGAGCGCGGCGGCGTAGCCCATCGCGCCGAGCAGCGGCACGCGCGCCACCAGCAGGGCGAGCAGCGCCACGATCACGGTGGCGCCGGCGAACACCACGGCGGTGCCGCTGGTGGCCATGGCCGCGGCGATGGACTCGTCCGGCGCCATGCCGCTGTGCAGCTGGTCGCGGTGGCGGAAGACGATGAAGAGGGCATAATCGATGCCGACGCCAAGGCCAACCATGGTCGCGAGCGTGGGGGCCACGTTGGGGATGCTGACCACGTGGCCCAGCAGCCCGACCAGCCCGAGGCCGACGATGAGGCCCACCAGCGCGGTGATGACGGGCATACCGGCGGCGACCAGAGCGCCGAAGGTGAAGGCCATGATGACCAGGGCGGCGGCGAGGCCGATGGCCTCGCTCTTGCGGTCGGTCTGCTCGGCCAGGCGGGCGCCTATCCCTCCGCCCGCCTCCACCTGGATCCCCGCCTTCTCCACGGTCTGCGCCTCGGCCATGATCTTGCTCGCGACCGCCTTGTCCAGCTGGCCCCAGTTCAGGTTCAGCAGGATTTGCGCCACCGCCGTCTTCTCATCCTCGCTCAGGAACACGTCGCCGCCGGTCGCGAACGGGCTGAAGACGCTGTAGGTCTCCGGGATCTTCTCGATGGCCTTGAGGACGTCCTCGACCGCCTTCTTGTTGGCGGGGTCGGTGAGCTTGCCGCTCTTGACGTGGAACACGATGGGGCTGGCGCCGTTCTGCTGTGGCGGGAACTCCTCGCGCAGCATGTCGGCCGAGGCCTGATAGCCGGTGCCCGGGAGGGTGATGTCGTTGGTGGTCTGGCGGCCGTAGTGGAGGACGGCGGCGCCGACGACGAGGACGACGACCACCCAGGCCGCGACGACGATCCACTTGCGGCGCACGCAGAGCGCGCCGAGGCGATGCATCAGGTGTGACATGCCGCTGTCGGCCCTTTCCTCTGGGGACTGGGCGAGGGTACAGGACTCAGCGACGGGTGCACCGCGGGAGCACTCGTCACTGAGCGCAACGATACACTCCCCGGAGAGATGTATCGTCCGCGGTCGCGGTGCGCTCGAGGCGGACGACGGGAAGGGGGAGGACCGTGGCGCAGGTGACGGTGATCGGGATGGGTGCGATGGGCAGCACGCTGGCGCGCGTGCTGGTGGAGCGGGGGCACGACGTGACGGTGTGGAGCCGGCGCGGGATCGGGCCGGAGCGGTGGGAAGGGCTGCTGCAGGCGGGCCCGGGGTCGCCCCCCAGACCCGGCGTCCGCGTCGCCGCTTCGGCCGCGGAGGCGGTCGCCGCCGGCCCGCTGACGGTGATGTGCGTCAGCCACTACCCGGCCGCGGACGAGATCCTGGGCGCGCCCGGCGTGACGGAGTCGCTCGCCGGGCGCGTGCTCGTACAGCTGAGTAACGGCAGCGAAGCCGAGGTGCGCGCGCACATGGAGCGCGTGCGGGCCGCCGGCGGGCGCATGCTCAGCGGCGGCATCATGGCCTACCCGCGGCAGGTCGGGCGGCCGGAGACGGTGATCCTGTACTCCGGGGACGGCTCGGCTTTCGACGAGCACCGCGGGACGCTGGCCGCCCTGGCGGGCGGGCAGCGGTTCGTGGGCGAGGACCCGGCGGTGCAGAACGCGGTGTACGAATCGGCCTTCGGCGTGTACTTCGCCGCGCTGTGCGGGTTCCTCGAGAACGCCGCGCTGGTCTCCGCCCGCGGCGTGCCCGTAGCCGAGCTGGCCGCCGTCATGCCCGGCATGGCGGCTCTGCTGCTCGACCACCTGGCGGACGCGACGCGGCGCATCGAGAGCGGCGAGTGGGCCGGCGACCAGGCCTCGACCGACACGCATCTGGACGGCGCCGAGCGTCGCAGGAAGGTGTTCGCGGGGCGCGGCCTGCAGTGCCTGATGGCCGACGGCTACCTGTCGTACTGCCGCCAGGTGCACGAGGCCGGGGACGGCGACGAGGACATCGCCGCGATCTTCAAGCGCATTGGCGCGCCGGCGGCACTGCCGCCCTCCGGCGCCTGACTCGCTCCGGACTCGCTCCGGACCGGCTCCCGCGCGCTCGCGCACGAGGCCGCATGCGGCGGCGGCGCGGCCGGCTGTTCCCTCACCCGTCCTCGCGATTGGTTGTGTTTTACAGCGAACCGCGAGGACGGGAACAGGATCACAGGCACGCGAGGCGGTAGACGTTGGGATCGCGCCGCGCCTGGGCGCGTCGGCGGGCCGCCGAGCCGCTTCGGTGACGGGCCCATCAGGCGGGGCCCTCGGCGGATCGCGCGTAAGGAGGAAAGCCGCGCGCAAGCCTGGCCTCGCCTGCCACGAGGCGCCATGTGCCGCGTCGAGGGTGTCACGTGACATCCTGGTCGCGCACACGGATCATCCCGCCCTCGAGCCCGACGAAGCCGGCTGTACATCGTCGGGCTCGGCGCCGCGCCGAGCACCCGGCCGTACGGACGCGCAGTCGCGTGCGCGACACTGTTCGACTCAAGCTCTGAACGTCCACCACGCGCGGCCCCAACGTCACCCTCGAGCTGTGCTCACTCACTTCCGCGCGGCATGCACATCCGCCAGTATCGTGGCCATGGAGACCGAGCCTGATCGCACACCGAGCCCGACGAGGACGTCTCGATGGAGGGCAAGGCGACCTCTGCTATCCTCAGGATCATGAAGCGGACGGGTGTACGTGGAGACCAGCGTCATCAGCTACCTGGCCGGCCGTCCTGCTCGTGACTTGATCGTCGCGTTGCGCATCAGGGAATCACGCGCGAGTGGTGGGACGAGCAGTCGAACGGCTTCGAGTTGGTCATCTCCGAGCTCGTCGTGCAAGAGGCCGGCGCCGGCGACCCGGAGGCGTCGCGCGGCCGCCTTGCAGCGATCGAGGGCATGGCGATCCTCGCATTGAGCGACGAAGCCGTCTCCATTGCCGAGCACTTGGCCGGCTGTGGACCGATCCCGCCGGAGGAGGCCGTGGCGGACGCGCTTCATATCGCCGTCGCCGCCGCCAACGGTATCGACTATCTGCTCACGTGGAAGTGCAAGCACCTCGCGAACGCGTCGCTGCGCGTTCGGATCGCTGCTGGGTGGGGAACCTGGGCTATGCTTGCCCAGTGATTTGCACGCCCGAGGAACTGATGGAGGGCTGACGATGCGATCCGACCCCATCGTGGAAGAAGTACGACGCGTGCGCCAGGAGTACGCGGCGCGCTTCGGTAACGACCTGCGCGCCATGGCCGCCGACCTCCGTTGCGCGAGCAGCAGCATCCCGAGCGGCTCGTCACCCTTCCGCCAAAGCCCGCGCCGAACAACAGGACGGCGTAGGCCCCGGTCGCTCGCGCGCGGAGCGCTAGCAGTCGCCGGGCGGCGTCCGCCCGCCTCAGAGGTACGTGTACAGTCGCGCGTAGGGTCGTGAACCCGCCGGCGCGATGCGCGTGAACGGCTCGGCGAGCAGTCCCGCGAGGCTTGCGCCGAACGCGTCGCAGTACTCCTGGAGCAGCGGCGACAGGGTCTCCATCTCGGCCTCGGTCGCCGGCGCCACGCGCACCTCGCCGCCGCACTGCCACGGCAGCACCTCGCCGCGCACGTAGATCTCGCCGCCGTGCATGCCGGCGCCCAGGTGGCCGCCGACGATGGGGCCCTCCACGCGCGAGCTCACGCCGAGCAGCACCAGCGTACCGCCGGCCATGTACTCGCCGAAGAAGTCGCGCGCCTTGCCGCCGCACACCACGGCCGGGCCGGCGCCCTCGCTGGCCTTCATGTGGATGCCGGCGCGGTAGCCGGCGTCGCCCTCCACGAGCACGCGGCCGCGGCGCATGCCGTACCCCAGCACGTCGCCGGCGCTGCCGTGCACGATGACGCGTCCGGAGTTCATCGTGTTGCCGACGCCGTCCTGGGCGTTGCCGAAGATCTCCACCGTGGGCCCGTCCATGAACATCGCCACCGCCTGACCCGGTGTGCCCTGCACCTCGATGCGCAGTCCCTCGCCGCGGAGGCCGGTGCCGATGTACCGCTGGCCGTTGACGTTCATGAGGCGCACGGTGGTCGCCCCGACCAGGACGGCGGCGCGCACGGCCTCGTTGACGGCGCGGTAGTAGACGCCCTGGCAGTCGATGACGGCGGCGTCGCCGTCGCGCTCCACGGGCGGGGTCTCAGTGGTGTGCCCGAACGGGCGCTTCGCGGCTGGGCCGGGGGTCGGGGCGCCGGAGGTCGCGGCGCCGGCGTCCGTCGACTGTGCCGGCGTGTGCGCGGCTGCGGGTCGTCCCGCACCCTGCTGTCGGCCGGCTGCGGCCGGGCGTTCGGGACTGATCGCGATCATGTCTTCCTCGTTCAAAGTCCGGCCGGCTTCACGCCGATGATCTCGCACGTCTGCTGGTCCAGGCCGATGCTGCGCAGGCGGTCGCGGCTGCCGCGCAGCGACTCGATGGCGTTGACGCCCAGCGCGCCGAGGATCTCCTGCAGCTCGTGGCTCCAGGCGCTGACCAGGTTGGTGAGCCGCTCGGCGCCCCACTCGGGGTCCAGGCGCCGGGTGAGCTCGGGCTTGTGCGTGGTCAGGCCCCAGCTGCAGCTGCCGGTGTGGCAGCCCTGGCAGAGGTGACAGCCGAGGGCGATGAGCGCGGCGGAGCCGATGGCCACGGCGTCCGCCCCGAGGGCGATGACCTTGGCCAGGTCGGCCGAGCCGCGGATGGAGCCCGCGGCGATGATGGAGGCCCGCTGGCGGATGCCCTCGTCGCGCAGGCGCTGGTCGACCACCGCGACGGCGATCTCCAGCGGGATGCCGACGTGGTCGCGGATCACCTGCGGCGCCGCGCCGGTGCCGCCGCGGAAGCCGTCCAGGTACACGTAGTCGGCGCCGGCGCGCACGATGCCGCTGGCGATGGCGGCCACGTTGTGCACGGCCGCGATCTTCACGCCGACCGGCTTGTAGTCCGTGGCCTCCTTGATCGAGTAGATGAGCTGGCGCAGGTCCTCGATCGAGTAGATGTCGTGGTGCGGCGCCGGGCTGATGGCGTCGGAGCCCTGCGGGATCATGCGCGTGGCGGCGATGTCGTGGTCGGCCTTCTCGCCGGGCAGGTGCCCGCCGATGCCGGGCTTTGCGCCCTGGCCGACCTTGATCTCCACGGCCGCGCCGCGGTTCAGGTAGTCGGTGTCGACCCCGAACCTTCCGGAGGCCACCTGCACGATGACGTTGCTTCTCGTAGGGGTAGAGGTCGGCGTGCAGGCCGCCCTCGCCGGTGTTCATGAGGATGCCCAGGCGCTGTGCGGCCATGGCCAGGCTCTTGTGCACGTTGAGCGACACCGAGCCGTAGCTCATCGGCGCGAAGACCACCGGCACGTCGAGGCGGATGCCGGCGGCGAAGCCGCGCCGCGTCTTGAGCTTGAAGCCGCCGCCCTCGCCGCACTCCACCTCGAGGCTGTCGGGCTTGCTGCCCAGGTAGGTGCGCAGCTCCATCGGCTCGCGCAGCGGGTCGATGGAGGGGTTCGTCACCTGGCACGCGTCGAGCACGAGGTGGTCGAAGATGTTGAGGTAGGGGCGGTCGTTGCCCATGCCGGTGAGCAGGACGCCGCCGGTCTCGGCCTGCCGCCAGGCGGCACGCCGCAGGGCCGGCGTCCAGGACGGGTTCTCTTTGTACGCCAGCGGGCTCCGCTCGATGGAGATGGCGCCGGCCGGGCAGTACGTCATGCAGCGGTGGCAGGCGCGGCAGCGGGCGTGGTCCGGCATGGGACGCTCGTTGAACGTGTAGACGTCCCAGCCGCACTGCTGCACGCAGCGGCCGCACTTGTGGCACACGTCGTTGTCGATGCGCACGCGGAACTCGGGCTGCACGAGCTGGTTGGTCATGAGGCCACCTCCGCCACGGCGCAGTCGTCGGCGAACTTGACCGAGCGGGAGCCGCCGGCCACGCGCGCGATGACGGGCTCGCCGGCGCGCGGCGACCAGACGCGCTCCGGCGCGTCGAGCACCTCGTGCAGCACGCTCTCCTCGGAGGCCACCATGAGGATCGAGCCCTGGCGCGCCGCGACCAGCGGGCGCAGCTTGATGCGGTCGTTGATGGCGACCATGCCGCCGTCGAAGCCGAGCACGATGGCGAACGGACCGTTGAGCATGGCCGAGCCGTACACCTCGCGCAGCGCCAGGCTGAGCTCGCGCTCGTCCGCGTCCATGCGGTCGATCTCGCTCCACAGGGGGCTGGCGAGCACGAGGCAGGCGAGCTCCATGGGCAGGCGGTGCTTGCGCAGCAGCAGGTCGAAGAGGTACGCGGCCACCTCGGTGTCGGTGCCCAGGGTGCAGCGGTAGCCGAACTGCTCCAGGTAGCGGCGGTTGATGCCGTAGCTGCTGAGCTCGCCGTTGTGGACGACGGCCCAGTCGAGCAGGGCGAACGGGTGTGCGCCGCCCCACCAGCCGGGCGTGTTGGTCGGGAACCGGTTGTGACCGAGCCACGTGTGCCCGCTGTACTCCTCCAGGCGGAAGAAGTCGGCGATCTCCTCCGGGTAGCCGACGCCCTTGAAGGCGCCCATGTCCTTGCCGGAGGAGGCGACGAAGGCGCCGTCCACGCCGGCGTTGATCTCGAAGACGGTGCGGACCACGACGTCGTCGGCAGGCAGGCCGATGGCCTCCAGCTTGCGCTCGTGGGGCATCACGAAGTAGCGCCACAGCAGCGGCGGGTCGACGATGGTGCTCACGTGGCGTGTGGGGATCGGCTCGGCCTGGTCGATCCAGAAGGTCTGGTTGATGATCTCCTCGGCCTCGGTGCGCGCCTGGTGGTCGTGGTACATCATGTGGAAGCAGTAGTGGTCGGCGAAGTCGGGATAGATGCCATAGCCGGCGAAACCGCCGCCCAGACCGTTGCCGCGGTCGCGTTGTACGGCCATGGCGCGGATGGCGTTCTCGCCGTCCATGCGCGTCCCGGACTCGTCGCAGATGCCCATGAGGCCGCAGCCGCCGTGGATCTTGTACGGCGCCTCTTCGCGGTACGCGGGGCGGACGCCCGGCTCGGCGTAACCGGCCGGCCGGGCGCTCGGCATGCGCTCGAGCAGGGGTTCGCCGCGGCGCGGCTCGTGCCCGGTCATGACCCCTCCTCGGGTGCTGCGGTCTCGTCGCACGCAACCGCCGGCGCGCCCACGCCGGCCAGCGCGGCCGGCACGGCCGCGCCCTCGCCGGCGGCTCCGCCGTGCGTGCGCGCCAGCAGGCGGGCCAGCGCATCGCCGCCGCTCTGCGGCAGCGCTGGCAGGCCCAGTTTGGCGCGCGCGGAGTCGCGCGGCTTGCCCAGCAGGCCGTCGCTGGTGAACAGGTCGTAGGCCTTCTGCACCGGCTCGGGGCGGCCGCCCTGCGCGCCGGACTGCTCCTTGAGCACGCGCAGCGTCTCGGCCAGGCCGATGCGCGAGGGGCACAGCTCCAGGCACGTGAAGCACTCGAGGCACTTCCAGGACTGGCCGTCGGCCATCGACGGCGTCCATGTCGCCGTCGAGGATGCGCGCCACGATGTCGTTGGGCTGGAAGTCCGGGTCGATCGTGCGCGACCGGGCAGTCGTCCCTGCAGGCGCGGCACGAGTCGCACTCCTCCAGCAGACGCAGGTCGAACGACTCGCGGGCGCGGGCGCGGCCCTCTTCACGTTCCTCCCAGCGTTCGAGAAAGCGGTCCACGCTCACGCGGTGCATGCCGAGGCCGATCTCCTCGGGGGCGTGGCCGTAGCACAGCGCCAGCAGCTCGGAGAGGTAGAAGACCGGGATATCGAGCTCCTCCCCCAGGCGCTGCAGCGCGGCCTGGTTGAGGTCGAACTGCTGGAAGCAGTTGGGGCAGACCACGACCAGCGCGTCGACCTGGTGCTCCGTGAGGTCGCGCAGCTTGCGGCGTGCCATGTCCAGGGAGCCGTCGCGGTGGCCGACGCGGTCGAGCGCGCCGCCGCAGCACTGCATCTTGCTCGGGTAGTCCACGACGCGCGCCCCGAGCGCCGCGACGAGCGCCTCGACCCTGGTCGGCTGCAGCGGGTCGTCCCAGCTGACGGCCGGCTGGGGACGCAGCAGGTGGCAGCCGTAGTGCACGGCCAGGCGCATGCCGCCGAGGGTGCGCACGGCGCGGCGGGCCACGGAGGCGGGGCCTTCGACCGTGGAGAGGTACTCCGCGAGGTGGTACACCTGCAGGTCCTCGGGCCAGGCGAGGTCCTCTTCCGCGAGGGCCTCGTCCACTCCGTCGCGCTCCGCGCCGTGCAGCGTGAGGTGACGCTGGGTCTCCTTGAAGGTGGAGTAGCAGCCGTTGCAGGGCGTGAGCAGGTCGAGGCCGGAGCGGCCGACGATGGCGAGGTTGCGCGCGGCGACCAGGTAGTACAGGTCCGGGTCGCCGGCCTTCACCAGCGTGCCTTCCGGGCAGCAGGTATGCCCTTCGAGTTCGCGGGCCTGCACGTCCAGGTCCTCGAGGACGAGGCGCGTGGCCTTCTCGATCGCCGGGAAGCGCGCGGGGATGGTGCATCCCCAGAACACCGCGTAGTCCCTCATGCTGCTTCGTTCCTCACGCCGCCACCTCTCCGTCCTCCTGCTGCCGGGTGTCCTTGCCACCGCCACCCCGGGACGAGAACGCTCCCCGGAGAGACCCTCGCGGGTCCCGCCGGGGAGCGCCGTTGCTCCCTGCATGTGGGCGGCACGCCGTCGTGCCGCCGAGCCTGCTCCGCGGAGCCGTCCTCCACGAACGGCTCGTGCGCCGTGGTTACGCGTCCGAGCGCGACTCCGGCTCGCTTACCGTCGGTGGCGGGGCCTTGATCTCGGGCGACACTGGATGTTCGACCGGCGCATCGGCCGGCATGCTGGTCGGGTTGTAGCCCTTGTACGTCATCTCTGCCTCCGTCGGCGTCTGCGTGCCCCGTGCCGGGGCCGCGTTGGTGGCTCTGCTCGAGTCCCGAAACGAAAAAGGCCCCCCGGTCAGCGAAGACCGGGGAGCGCCATTGCTCCTCGTTTCAAGATGGCGGCACGCCGTTGTGCCGTTCACAGAGGATACCACGGTCGCGGCGCGCCGCAAACAACCGGTCGCACGGGCCGCTCCTGCGCCGCGCCCCGGGCCGGCTCTGCCGGCGGTGGGCGCGGCGCAGCGCATGATGCTCACGCCGGGACTGCTGCATCGTCCACCCACCGCTTCGCCAATGTCACCCGACTTGGACAGGCGAGGCACGCTGCGCCGCGACGCCGGCTGGTACGCTCTTGACATGGAGCACGTTCATGACCAGAGTAGTCATATGATTGTCACTACGATAGCCACCCTGAAGGCCTCGCTCAGCGAGCTGCTGGCCGGCGTCAAGGCCGGCGAGGAGGTCGTGGTGACCGACCGCGGGCGTCCGGTCGCGCGCATCGTCCCTTACGTCTCCGGCACTGCCGAGCTCGACGATCTCGTGCGCACCGGCCAGCTGCGTCGCGGCGGCGAGCCCCTGCCGCCGGGGTTCTGGTCCAGGTCGCTGCCGGCCGACGCCGAGGGCCGGCTGCTCCAGGCTCTTCTAGACGAGCGCGAAGGCGGCCGGTGAGGTCCGCCTTGTGAGGTTCTGGGACTCCTCGGCGCTGATCCCGCTCTTCGTTCTCGAGGCGCACTCGCAGGCCGTGAAGGCACTGGCCGAGGCCGACCCACACATGGCCGTATGGTGGGCCACCCCGGTGGAGTGCGCGAGCGCCGTGCACCGGCTGCGCAGGGAGGGGGTCTTCTCGGCCGGCGAGGCGGCGCATGTTCTCGCGGCGATGTCCATGGCGCTCGGCGCCGCCGACACCGTGCAGGCCGGCGACGCGCTCTGCGCCAAGGCTCTCCGTCTGCTGGGCGTCCATCCGCTCCGCGCCGCAGACGCCCTTCAGCTGGCCGCAGCCCTCATCCTGGTGCGCGACGCTCCCGCCGGCCGCGAGCTCGTGAGCCTGGACGAGCGTTTGCGGGAGGCGGCGCTCCTCGAGGGCTTTCGCGTGCTGCCGGAGTCAGTCTGAGGCCAGGACCCGCCGGCGATTCCTCATCATCGCGTCGCACGCGCTGCTCGCTGTGAACGGCGTCCTCGTCGGCAGTCCGGCCGCCAGGCCCGATCCCTCGCGGCGTCGACGCCTCGACTCAGAGGTGCTTCTCCAGCCACTCGCGATGGAACCGCGAGGGCCCCTGTGCCGAGTCGAACAACATCCCGTGCCAGCCTGGGACCCACTGGAAGAGCTTCGGCTCGGGCGTGGCGGCGAACATCGCGGCGATGCGCTCGGGCGCGAAGCAGCCGTCGTCGAAGTCCTCCTTGGTGTACTGGAAGAGGAAGGCCGCGCCGCGACTGTGGGCGATGTACTCGGCAGGGTCCTGCACCTCCCCGTCAAGGCGGGGAGGCAGGCCGCGGATGCTCCCGCCGGCGTAGGTGAGCACGTAGGCCTTGATACGCCGGTCCACGCCGGCGAGGAGGGCGCCGGTGGCCCCGCCCCAGCGGTCCCTGTGAGTCCTCATGGCCAAGCCCCTTCCCCCTGCGCTCCCAGGCTCCGGAGGAGCCGGTCCCCACGGTCCCCACAAAGCACGAAGACCGACCCGCGGGCCGGTCTCACCAGTGGCTCCCCGCCCGATGAAGGTGGCCGTCAGGTACCTCCGGCGGATCTTGGCCTCCCGTGTGCAGCGCTGCACGTCTCAGGAGTCTCGTATGAAAACGGTATACGCCCGACGGCTGACGTCTTCAAGCGTTTGGGCAGAGGCCGTGCGAGAACCGAGACGCGCACCAGCCGACCCTTGACAGTGAGCCTGAGGGGCTGCTCCGAGGGGCTGCTCATCGTTGTGCGGCGGGCCTTGGACCTACAGGCGAATGGCGAGCGGAGAGACGGGACGCCCGTCGTGGCCTACTCCAGCATCTCGTGGGCGGTGATGACCGCCTCGGCGACCTCTTTGAGGGACTTGCGCTTGTCCATGGCCTGCCTCTGCAGGCGCTTGAAGGCATCGGGCTCGCTCAGGCCGCCGGCCATCAGGATGCCCTTGGCGCGGTCGAGCAGCTTGCGCGTCTCCAGGCGCTCGGTGAGGTCCTCGACCTGCTCGGAGAGCGCACTCATCTCCGCGAAGCGGCTGACGGCGATCTGCATGGCGGGCACGATCTCGGCGCGCGTGAAGGGCTTGACCACGTAGCCCATGGCCCCGGCGCGCGCCGCCTCGTCCACGAGGCTGGCCTGGGAGTAGGCGGTGACCATCACGACCGGTGCGATGCTCTCGCCGGAGATGACCCTGGCCGCCTCGATGCCGTCGACATTCGGCATCCTGACGTCCATGAAGACGATGTCGGGCCGCGTGGAACGGGCCAGATCGATGGCCTGGGCTCCGTCGCGCGCCTCACCGACCACCTCGTGGCCCTCTTCCTCGAGCATCTCGCGCAGGTCCATACGGATGAGCGCTTCGTCCTCGGCGATCAGGATACGCACGGCTCTCTCCTCGCCGGCTGTCTCAGTCCCGCAACTCGAGGAGCGGGACGCGGATGGTGATGACGGCGCCGGTGGCCTCTCTGGGCCCGGCGCTGAGCGAGCCCCGCAGGTCCTCCTCGACCAGCGTGCGGACGATCGAGAACCCCAGGCCGCGACTGGTCGCAGGATCGAAGCCCTCCGGCAGGCCGCGGCCGTCGTCCACGACGGTGATCGTGAGCTCGTCGCCCTCGCGCACCAGGTCGACGGTGACGCGACCCGGTGCGCCCGGCGCGAAGGCGTGCTCGAGCGCGTTGTGCACGAGCTCGGTGAGGGCGAGGGCCAGCGACGTGGCCTCGCCCGCCGTGATGTACCCGGTGCTGCCGCTCACCTGCACGGTGATGTCCTGGTCCACGGTGAGCACGCCGCTGCGCACCAGGTCCACGACGCGGCGCGTGGCCTCGGCGAAGTCCACGCGCTCGTGGTCCGAGTGGGCCAGCAGGTCGTGGACGGTGGCCATGGAGGCGGCGCGCTCGGTGGCCTCGGTGAGGGCGCGGCGCACCTCGTCGTTGTCGCTGCGCCGCGCCTGCATGCGCAGGAGCGACGCGATGGTCTGCAGGTTGTTCTTCACGCGGTGGTGGACCTCGCGGATGGTCGCCTCCTTGATGCCCAGCTCGCGCTCACGGCGGCGGGCCTCGGTGAGGTCCTCGACCAGGACAAGCAGGCTGGACGAGAGGGCGATCGTCCGGTAGCTGAGCGTGCGGCCAGCCGACCTCAAGCTCGCTGGCCAGGGCCCCGCTGCCGCCGAGGAGCGGCGAGATGCCCACCGCGCCGCCCGGCAGCTCGCCGGCGCGCATGCCGGTCACGCGCTCCTCCACGCCGGCGCTGCGCATGATGCTCACGGCGTTGGGCGACGCGTACACGAGGTCGCCGCGGGGACCCACACGCAGCACGCCGTCGCCGGCGCGGCGCTCGGTGGCGAACGGCAGGCCGCTGCGGCTCTCGAGCAGCGGCCCGGTGCGCAGCGTCTGCATGAGGTCCCGTGCCGCGTCGATGAAGGCGGTCTCCATGCGGCTGGCGGTGGTCTCGATCTGCTCGCCGTAGGTGCGCAGGATCACGGCGTACGGTTCGGGGTCGCCGATGGGGTACGCGTCTGTGGTGCGCGTCACGCCGTTGGGGCCGCGCCGGGGTGTGCCGAGCACGGGCTGGCGGAGCGCCACCGCTTCGTACGCCTCGGGCTCCACGTCCGGCGACAGGACGTCCCCCCCGCGCGAGGTGGGGAAGGGGTCCATGGCGGTCGCCGGCCGGGCGTCGGCGAGGACGCTCAGGGTGCCGTCGTCCTCCAGCCAGGCGAGGGCGGCGTCGCCGTAGCCGAGGTCGGCCACGAGCTGCAGGTTCGCGGTGACGTTCTCGAGGTGGCTGTGGGCGTCGGCCGGGATGGGCGCTGCGGGCTGGTCCTCGTCCATGGGGCGAAAGTATATGTGAACAGAACGGGACGCTGCCGGGGGGCGGCGGACTCACACCGCATGTCGTGCCGCACGGGGGGTCTTGTACTCGAAGCACTCAGGCTTGACAGCTCGAAAGCAATCAAGCCTGAGTGCCGGAATGCGGACTCATCCCGTCGGCATCCCCACGCGATCGGGGCTTTGCGGCCAGGTCGCGTTGCCGCCGATCAGCCGCCGCCGGCCCGCTCGCGCCGCCGACCCCTGCCCGTGGCCCAGCGGCCGAGTGGGTCCGCGTACCGCGTGAGCAGCGGCCCGCCTATGGCGGTGAAGAGCACGTACGTGGCCGCCAGCGGGGCCAGCACGCTCTCCAGGCCGGCGGCCACTCCGAGCCCGGCGATGACGATGCTGAACTCTCCGCGTGCCACCAGCGCCGTGCCGGCGCGCAGGCGGCCGGCCACGCCGCTGGTCCTGCGCGCCGCGATCCAGCCGGTCAGGATCTTGGTCGCGGCGGTCACCACGAGCAGCACGGCCGCCACGCCCAGCACGCTCGGGATCGCCCCCACGTCGATCTGGATCCCGAACAGCACGAAGAAGATCGCCGCGAAGACGTCGCGCAGCGGGCTGAGCAGCTCGCGGGCGCGGGCCGCGAGCGAGCCCGATATCGAGAGCCCGACGAGGAACGCGACCACCGCGGAGGACACGCTGATCAGCTCGGCGGCGCCTCCCACCAGGAGCAGCAGGCCCATGACGGTGAGCAGCACGACCTCGCTCTTGGGGTGCGCCAGCCCGCGAGAGAGGATGTGGCCGTGCCGCCTCGCCACCGCGAGCGCCACGACGGCGAGGCCGACGGCGGCGACGGCGAGCCCGATGCCTCGCCACGCACTCCCGCCGGCGAGCAGGACGGCCAGCAGCGGCAGGTACGGCGCCATCGCGAGGTCCTCGGTCACGAGCACGGAGAGCACCGGGGGCGTCTCCGAGTTGCCCAGGCGGCCGAAGTCGTCGAGCACCTTGGCCACGATCCCCGAGGACGAGATGTAGGTCACGCCGCCGAGGACGACGCCTGGGAGGACGCCCCATCCCAGGAGCAGCGCGGCGATGAACCCCGGCGGGAAGTTCAATACGAAATCGGCGATCCCGGCCCCGAAGCCGGATCGCAGGCTGCCCACGACGTCCTCCGCCGTGTACTCCAGGCCGAACAGGAACAGCAGCAGGATGACGGCGAGGAGCGACTCCACGGAGACGAGGAGCGGATCGATCGTCGGAGGGGCGACGTAGCCGATCCCGAGCCCGGCAAGCAGGTAGAGAGGGATGGGGGAGAAGCCGGTCCGGACCGCGACGCGGGCGAGCACCGCCAGCACCAGCAGCACCAGACCCACTTCGAGCAGGAAGCGCGCGCTGCCGGGCGTGACGGCGAGCACTCCCACGGCGGCTACGTGCTCCGGAGCAGCCGTGAGAGAGCGTCGACGCCGTCCGGCGTGCCGACCGCGACGACTGTGTCGCCGCCTTGCAGACGTGAACGCCGAGGGCGGCGAAGCGATGGTGGCGTCGTCGCGGATCACGGCCACGATGGACGCGGCCTCCTCGTCCTCGTGCTCCACGTCGTGCACCGTTCGACCGACGGCCGGCGCCGAGGGGGCTACGGCCAGCCAGTCGATGCTGAGGCCCTGCAGGGAGAGGCGCATGGCCGTGACCTCTTCGGTCACCTGCGACTGACCGAGGGCCTCGGCGAGCGCCTTGGCGTCGTCGCGCGCGAGGCGGAGGACCTCGTGGCAGGCGTCGGGGTCGTCCCTGCTGCAGAGCATGATCTCGCAGCGGCCGCTGGCGTGGTTGATCACGACGACCTTGGACCCGTCACCGGTGGTGAAGTCGAAGCGGATGCCGACGCCGGGGAGGCGTGTCTCGTTCACTCTGGACATGGTGTCAGTCTACCCGGCCGGGGCGCGGTGGGAAGCACGGCGCCGCGGCAGAAAAGCGCCGGCCACGGCGCCGGCGGCCGCGGCCAGCGCGGCCACGTAGAACGGCCAGCGGAACGCGGCCGAGACGGCGTCCCAGAAGATGATCTCCAGCTCGTTCTTGAGCTGGACAAGCACGATGCCCTCGAGAAAGCCGACCTGCGGCGCGATGACCTCGGCGATGGGATGGGCGATCCTGCGGATCTCGCTCATGCCGGCGGTGGCGTCGATGGTGCGCGCCGAGTCGAGGGCGTCGACGATCTGGTCCTTGACGGGCTGGGAGATGCCGGACTGGGCGCGCGTGACGGCCTGGCCCTCGTCGGCGGCGTCGTTGACGGCGGCCGTCATGGTGTGCGCGAACACGGCCACGAGGACGGCGACACCGAGAAGGAAGCCGAGCTGGCGCGCCGTGTTGAGCATGCCGGCGCCGGCGCCCTTGACGTCTTCGGCCAGGGCGCCCATGCCCGCGGCCGTGAGCGCCGGTAGGGAGAGGCCGATGCCGGCGCCGACGAGCACACAGCGCCAGATGACCTGGTCGAGCGGCGCCGTGCGCGAGAGCAGGCCCATGGCGACCAGGCCGGCCGCCGCCAGGACCGCGCCGAGCACGGCCAGGGGCCGGGCCCCCACGCGGTCCACGAGGCGGCCGGCGAACGGCGCGATGACGAGGGCGGCGGCCGGCAGGGTGGCTATCGTCAGGCCGGCCTTGAGCTCCGTGTAGTCCATCATCGCCACCATGAAGATGACGAGCATGAACATGGCGCCCATCATGGCGATGTCCACCGTCATGATGGCGGCGCTGGCGGCGGCCCACGTGCGGTCGCGGAAGTGCCGCAGGTCGAACAGCGGAGAGGGTATCCTCAGCTCCCAGAGTACGAAGCCGGCGAGGATGGCGGCCGCGCCGGCGAACAGGCCGAGGATCGGCGCGCTCAGCCAGCCCCACTCGTTGCCCTGGATGATGGCCAGGGTGAGACAGAGCAGGCCGGCGCAGCTGAGGCCCACGCCGGCCCAGTCCAGACGGGCGCCGGCGGCCGCAGGCGGGCGGCGCGGGATGAGCGTCAGGGCGAGCACGACTCCGAGCGCGCCGACCGGCAGGTTGAACCAGAAGATGGCCGGCCAGTCCCACGTCTGCACGAGCACGCCGCCGAGCACCGGCCCGAACGCGGCGGCGGCCGAGCTGAGGGCGCCGAACAGGCCGGCCGCGAAGCCCTGCCGCCGCGCCGGGTACGCCTGCATGAGCAGCGCCAGCGAGGCCGGTACGACGGCCGCTGCGCCGACTGCCTGCACCACACGGAAGGCGACCAGTACCTGCACGCCGCCTGCCGTGGCGCAGCCGACCGAGGCCAGCGTGAACAGCGCGAGGCCGAGCACGAACACGCGCCGGTGCCCGAACCGGTCGGCCAGTCGCCCCATGGTCAGCAGGAGCACGGCCAGCACGAGGTTGTAGCCGTTCATCACCCACGAGACGGCGATCACCGACGCGGTCATCGAGCGGATGATCTGCGGGACGGCTACGCTCATCACGGTGGCATCGGCCAGCGTGAGAAAGATCCCCGGGAGGACGGCGACGAGGACGAGCCAGCCGCGGGTCGGGAAGCCGGCGTCTGCATCGTGGATCATGAAGCGAGTGTACACGCTCAGGTAGAATCGGTTCATGGACGTGCGACAGGTCATCGCCGCGGTGGACAGGCTGGCTCCGTTCGAGCTGGCGGAGTCGTGGGACCATGTCGGCCTGCAGGTCGGCAGCCCGCACGACGTGCTGGACGCGCGACCGGGGGCCGACGCCGAGGGCCTGCCTGCCGTGCTCGTCACCCTCGAGGTGGACGACGCCGCGCTGGACGAGGCCGGCCGCCTCGGGTGCGCGGCGATCGTGAGCCACCACCCGCTGATCTTCTCGCCGCTGGAGCGGCTCACCGACGACGAGCCGAGCGCGCGCCTGGCGCTGCGCGCGGCGCGCGAGCGCATCGCCGTCATCGCCGCGCACACGAGCCTGGACAAGGCGCGCGGCGGCATCGCCGACGTCGTGGCCGGCATGCTCGGCCTCGAGGCGACCGTGCCGCTGGCGCCGTCGGCCGTGGACGCGTACAAGCTCGTCGGCTTCGTGCCGCAGGACGACATCGACCTGGTGCGCAAGGCGCTGTTCGCTGCCGGCGCCGGTGTGATCGGCGAGTACGAGCACTGCTCGTGGTCGGTCGGCGGCCAGGGAACCTTCTTCGGGCGCGAGGGCACGAGCCCCGTGGCCGGACAGGCCGGCCGCGACGAAGTAGTGGACGAGCTGCGCCTCGAAGTGGTCTTTCCGCGGCGGCTGCGCCGCCGCGTCGTCGCCACCTATCTCAAGGCGCACCCCTACGAAGAGCCGGCCTTCGACCTGTACCCGGTCGAGAACGAGGAGCGCACGCTCGGGCTCGGCCGGCTGGGCGAGCTACCGGCGCCGGCCACGCTGGCCGGCTTCGCCGCCGACGTGGCCGCCGTGCTCGACCTGCCGGACGTACGGTACGCCGGCGACCCGGACCGCGAGGTCCTGCGGGTCGCTGTCCTGCCGGGCTCGGGTGCCGAGGCCATCGCCCGCGGGGTCGCGCGCCTGGCCGACGTGCTCGTCACCGGCGACGTCAAGTACCACGAGGCGCGGCGCGCGCGGGACCAGGGCCTGGCCCTGGTCGACGCGCCGCACGGCCTCACTGAACAGGCCGCCGTCCTGCGCTGGGCGCGTGTGCTGGCGGAGTCCCTTGGCCCGGAGGTGCGCGTGGAGACATTCGCCAACCCGGGGGTAGGCGTGTGGCACGTCACGTCGCATGGCCGCGGCGTGCGGCCGGGCGCCGGCGCGAACGACGAAGAGACCGGCGCCGTCGAGCCCGACGAGACGGTGGTGCTCGAGCGCGACATCTTCGCCCCGGAGCCGGCTCTCCCCGTCATGGACGCGCCGGAGCGTGGCTCCCTGCACCTGGACGGCATCCGCGACGATGAGCGCTACCGCCTGTACACCGACGGCGGCGCGCGCGGTAATCCCGGCCCTGCCGGGATCGGCGCGCGCCTGCTCACCTCCGGCGGCGACGTGGCCGAGGAGCTTGCCGACTTCATCGGCCAGGCCACCAACAACGTGGCCGAGTACCAGGCACTGCTCGCCGGCCTGGAGATGGCGCTCGACCGCGGCGTCGAACGCCTCGACGTCTTTCTCGACAGCGAGCTGGTCGTGCGCCAGGTCAACGGACAGTACAAGGTCAAGGACGCAGGCCTGAAGCCGTTGCACGCGCAGGCCTGCCTGCTGCTCAGCCGCTTCCACGACGTCGAGGTGCGGCACGTGCGCCGCGAGCAGAACGCCGAGGCCGACGCCCTGGTCAATCAGGCCATCGACGCCGCCACGCACTGACCTGCAGATCACCCACGCGGTGGGTAAAAATTACCCACGTCGTGGTTGATTTGCGTGATTCCTCGCTGTATCCTGTGGGCATGATCGAACGCCGTCTCGCCCCTCGCCTGCTCGATGCTCTCGGGGATCGCCCGGTGACGCTCCTCGTCGGCCCCAGGCAGAGCGGCAAGAGCACGCTCGCCCAGTCGCTCGCCTCCGGCGCACACCCGGCGCGGTACCTCACGTTCGACGACCCGCCGGCACTGGCTGCGGCGGCCGGCGATCCCGTCGGCTTCCTTGGCGACCTCGACGGGCGACATCGTGCTGGACGAGGTCCAGCTCGTGCCGGAGCTGTTCCGCCCGCTCAAAGCTGCGGTCGACCGCGAGCGGCGTCCGGGCCGCTTCCTCCTCACAGGGTCGGCTCAGGTGCTGTTGCTCCCGAGGCTCTCAGAGTCGCTCGCCGGCCGCATGGAGGTACTGACCTTGTGGCCCCTCGCGGAGAGCGAGACTCGTGGGGACCGCCGGTTCGTTCATCGATGCACTGTTCGCGGCCGGTCCACTGCCGTCTCCGGCCGCCTCCGTCATCGATGCCGACGAGATCCGCCGGCTCATCACTCTCGGCGGCTTCCCCGAGGTCCGCACGCTGCGCACGCCGGCGCGACGGGACGCGTGGTTCGCCTCGTACGTCACGACGATCCTCCAGCGGGACGTGCGCGACATCGCCAATATCGACGGTCTGGTGACGATGCCGGCGCTGCTCTCTCTGCTCGCCGCTCGGAGCGCGGGACTTCTCAACGCGAGTGAGGTGTCGCGCAGCGCGAGCATGAAGCTGACGACACTCAACCGCTACCTCGCCCTGCTCGAGACGGTGTTCCTCGTGCAGCGGGTGCCTGCGTGGTCCGCCAACCTGGGCAAGCGCCTGGTCAAGGCCCCCAAGCTCCACTTCGTCGACACCGGCCTGGCCGCCCACCTCCTGGGGCTCGACGAGGACGGGCTGGCCGATGCGCCGATGCAGTTCGGGGCACTTCTCGAGACCTTCGTCGTCGGCGAACTCCAGAAGACTCTCGGCTGGTCCGACACCCGGACGCGCCTGTTCCACTTCAGAAGCTCCGACCGCAGCGAAGTGGACATCGTGCTCGAGGACGCCCGGGGCCGGATCGTGGGCATAGAGGTCCGCGCGAGCGCGACGCCGTCACAGGCCGACTTCGCCGGGCTGCGCTTTCTGCAGGAGCTGACCGGACAACGCTTCGTGCGCGGTGTGGTGCTGCACCTCGGGGAGGCTGCACTGCCGTTCGGCGACAGGCTCGAGGCGCTGCCCGTCGCTGCTCTTTGGTCGGGGCGCTGACCGCTCAGCGCGGGCGGGCGTGCGCAGCCGCGCCCGCGCGCGCTTCGCCACCCGCGGGCGCGCCCACGAACCGGATCCCCGTGTCGAACCACACGATCAGCGACAGCCACTGGCGCTTCTGCACGCGCAGCGTGAAGGGGCCGCCGCGGTCGAAGCTGGACACGGCGCTCGAGGCGCTGACGACGTAGGTCGCGGCCGGCAGCGAGACGAGGAACCCGGCGTGCCTGGTGCTCGCCACCCGCGCGGCCACCCTTCCGTTCGGCCGGTAGAACAGCGAGAGTCGCGTCGCACGGCTCGTCGCTCGGCTCTTCCGGCCGCACCACCGGCACGATGGGACCGCGCCGCGTCGTCCCCAGAGCGCCCTGGCGGTACGCGTGCCGGCCCGCGGGGGGTTCGACCGGTGTCACCGTATGGCCGGCGTCCTTCGCGTCCGGGAACTCGAGGCCCGTGTCGAGCCACAGGCGGACGCTCCTCGAGTGGCCGGGCCGTACCTTCGTCACCACGTCGTGCGGGATCGGGAGCGTGCTGGGGCCGGGCAGTTCCGCTGTGAAGCGGTAGGTACCGGCCGCGAGGCGCACCGCGAAGCGACCGTCGTCGCCGGTGCGCAGCGTGCGCAGGGCGGCGTCCTGGCCGTGCCGGAAGATCCTCACCACGGCCTTCTGCGGCGGCCACGAGAGCTGCGTGCCCCGGTCCCCCTTCGTGAGCGGGCCGAGCACGACGACTCCGCGCACCAGTCCTGTCTTCGCGCCGGCGGCCGCATGCGCGGCCGGCGCTGCCGCCGCCACGAGCAGCGCGGCCGCGACGATCGCCAGCAGCAGCGCGGCCGTCGACCCGCGCGGGCGACCGCTACGCTCCCCGCGCTCGCTCCGGTCCTTCGTTCTCGCCCTCACCGCGTTCCTCCCGGGCCGCTCCACGAGCCTCTCCACAGCATGCTCCGAGCCGCCATCAGAGGCCAGCCACGCCGGCGAATTGCACGCCGCCCGCACCCTTGGTATCATCCCACGGCGCTGCGGGTGTAGCTCAGTTGGCTAGAGCGTCTGCTTGCCATGCAGAAGGTCGAGGGTTCGAGTCCCTTCACCCGCTCCATTTTCCCCTCTCGGGGTGCGAGGCAGAGGACAGAGGCCGATGTGCTCTGTCGTCTGCCTCTCGTCACGTCAGGGGGCGCCTCTTCACCGGGGCGGCGTAGCCAAGTGGTAAGGCAGAGGTCTGCAAAACCTCCATCACCGGTTCGACTCCGGTCGCCGCCTCCAACTCTTTCTTCCTGCACAGGGCCAACTTCTCTGTCTCGTGCCTGACCTAGAATCGGCGTCTATGCCGCCGAGGTTGCCGACGGCGCTACCGGGAGGGCATTGCGGGGCACGCTCACGAGGCAGCGAAGACGACCTCGGCGATGCGCGCCGCCGCCTCCTCCTGCATCGCCGGGATCGCGTGCGAGTAGGTGTCGAGCGTGATGGCGATGGTCGCGTGCCCGAGGCGTTCGGAGACGACCTTGGGGTGGATGCCGGCGCACAGCGTCAGGGTCGCGTGCGTGTGCCGTAGGTCGTGCAGGCGAATCACCGGCAGCCGTGAGCGCTTCACCGCCGCACGGAAGAAGCGGCTCACGACCTCCGGGTGCCAGGCCTCCCCGTCCTCCTTCGTGAAGACAAGACCAGCGTTTTCCTGGCCGTCTGCGCAGTCGAGTACACTGGAGTTAACGGCGTGAGGGGCATGTACGCCTCGGCCGACTCTTCGCGGACGAAGGCGGTCGCGTGCATCGCCTCGACCAGGCCCTCGTAGGTCTCGGCGCGGAGCCGCTGCCGCCGGCCGGTGTGGTCCTCCGTGGTCATGCTCAGCATCATCGACCCTCCGCAGTCGTGGCCTCGGGCGCGCGCTCCCTGTCCCTTTGGCGCAGGTACGCGACGACGGCCGGCCAGTCCGGTTCCCGGGAATCGAACCGGATCAGTTCACCGGTGAACTCACCGGCGCCCTTCGTGTCCCTGTCGTCGATCAGGAAGTCGCCGCGGTTGAGGTCCTTGTGGTGGGTGAGGATGAGGCGCTTGTAGGCCGCCTCGCCGAGGTGCCGCTTCACCCACTCCAGCTTGTCCGACCAGGCCGACGGGTTCTCCCAGGGCGCCGTCGAGAGGACGTAGGTGTCGTAGAGCAGCGACAACTCCCAGTGCGCCTCGAGTGCCCCCCACACCGGTTCCATGAGGGCGAACACGCCGGGGATGTCGTCCTCGTGGCCCTCGTAGGCGGCCCGGACCTCTGCCGGGACGCGGTCGAGCCCCGAGCGGAAGTCGACGAGCACGCCGTCCATGTCCACGTAGAGGACTTGCGCGGCCGGCAGGCGGCGATGAGCCAGGCGCGCTGGTAGGGCTCGGCGTAGTAGCACGAGATGTCATCCTCGCTGCGCAGCTCGTTGCGCCGCAGCTCCTCGTCGACGTCGCAGGTGACGACCTCGCCGTGGACGCGGTAGCCGGCGCTCCTCAGGGCCTCGATGAGCTGCAGCGTCGGCTCGCGTTCCATGCCGACGATCTCGGTGACGATGTTGCGGCGCTCGGCGACGGCGCGCTTGGCGACCAGGCGCCCGATGCGCTCCATGGGGCCCTCGAGCGGACCGGGGAAGTCGAAGTACTCACCGCGGCTCAGGCTGAGGAAGATGTCGACCGCGTCGATGAGCACGTAGCCGCTCGCGTACCTCTCCTTGCGCAGCGTCGTCTTGCCGGCCGCGACGCCGCCGGAGATGATGACCGCGACCGGCTTTTCGTCGGCCGGGATCGAGGCATCGTCGAAGAGCCTGTCCACTTCGGCGCGAACGTCCATCGTGACCCCCTCCCGTGGCGACCCGCATACCATGCCTCCAACATCCATCATAGCCGTCGTCGGTGACGGCTCGGGGCGGAGCACGCTCGGCCGCCTCACTCAAGCTCGATCCGGATTGCGATCTGCCCGTGCTCGGCCCGGCGATGGGTCGCTGCGTCGCGCTCTCGAGGGCCAAGGAAGCAGCTCACATCGTCAGGCCGGGCAACGGCTGTCCGTTCTCCTCCTCAAGTAGAGGCCCCTGCTCCGACTCCACCGGTGAGCGATGGCCCTGCTCCGAAGCCGGCGGCTGGCTGGCGAGAGGCCGGCCGGCCTTCCGAGTAAGGGGGTCGCTCGTCGCTCCCCGACGAGAGGTCGGGTCCATGCGGCACGGCGAAAGTATCAGGCTGAAGCCGAGGTCGAGGGTCTCGACTGGCGAGGTTGAGCTTCTGGTGCTGCTGAGGCAGGCGGTCGTGGCAATCGCCGCAGCAGTCGCGTGGCTATGTAGCCCATGCCTGCATTGCGCGCCGGCCTTTCCGACCCCTTTCTTCTTGACATCGTCATCGCCTCGTTCTATAAGAGTTCTGAACAAGTGTTCAGGTACCTGAGTGTGTGTTCAGCTTCACAAGCTGTGATGCTCACTGAGATGGGGGAGCGGGGACGTGGCGGGCCGGACGCCAATCGAACAGCTCAGGCGTTCCGAGCTTATCGACGCCACGATCGAGACCATCGCCGAGCGTGGCTTCCTGCGCACCACTGTGCGCGACATCGCCGAACGGGCGGGCTGTTCTCCCGCCGCCGTGCTCTACTACTTCCCCCGCAAAGACGATCTCCTCTCCGTCGCCTTCCGCGAATCCGACCAGCGATTCCGCAGCCGCGTACAGGCTGAGATCGCGCTGTACGAGGGCGCGTCGAAGCTGGACCGCGTCGTCGAACTGTGCTTCCCCGAGGGCGAGGAGGAGGCCGTCTGGAATGTGGAGTTCGACGTCTGGGCGTTCGCCAGTCGCGCGGAGGATGCCTACTTCCGGGAGATCTTCGAGATCGCCAGCTCGGACTGGCTCGAACATCCTCACCGCTGCCGTCAGTGACGCCGTGAGGCGGGGTGACCTCGTCGTGCCGGACGCACGCGCCTGGGCAGTGAAATTCGCAGCCCTGATCGACGGGTTCGGCGTCCATACCCGAGTCACGAAGCACGTCGACAAGTCCACCGCGCGCAGGATGTTGCTCGCGGAGATCGATTCGGTGCGGTCATCGACACGAGATGCGATCGACTAGGGGGAAGGAAGGGCCATGGACAGGGCAGATCATAGCGGTCTCACCCGGCGAGAAGTCCTCAAGTACGGCACCGTGGCCGGGCTCGGCTTCACCGTGCTGCCCGGGCTGTCTGGCCGCGTGCGGTGAGTCTGGGACTACCAGTGCCTCGCCCTCGGCCGCGGCGAGTGCTGTGGTGGCGAAGCTGAATCCGGTAGCACGGTCAAGCTCCTCGCCTGGCAGGGCTACGACAACAAGAAGAACCTCGAGGCTCTCCTGAATGACTTCGGAGTGAGCACGAGCACCACCTACATCGCCGGCGACCAGGAGGTCTTCACGAAGCTCGGGGCGCAGAAGGGCATCGGCGCCTGGGACGTACTCACCTACAACTCCGGCCTCGTGCCGAGCCTCTTTGAGATGGGCGCTCTCGAGGGCATCTCGCCCTCCTCGGTGCCCAACTCCGCCGACATCTACCCCGAGTTCATGACTCTCGACTTCATCCAGACCGGCGAGGGCGACAAGATGATGGGCATGCCCTTCTCATGGGGCTACCAGGGCTTCGTGAGGAGCGGCGACCTGCCCGAGCTGGCCAACTGGGACCAGCTCTTCGACGCGAGCTACAAGGGCAAGATCGTCACGGTGAACGATCCCACCACTGCCGTAGCCACCGCGTGCCTCGCCTCCGGGTTCACCCAGTACGACAAGCTCACAAAGGACCAGCTCGACCAGGTGATGGACTGGTGGTACAGGCTCAAGCCGAACCTGCGCACGATCCTCGGCGACTACGGCGTGGCCAAGGACTTGCTAGTGCGTGGCGAGATCGATGGCACCGTGCCAGGCTGGCAGGCGATCGTCGCCTGGGCGGCGGCCGACGGCGCGACGCTCTACCACGACTTCCCCGAGCAGGGCGTCTACGGGTTCATGGACCTGCTGACGATGGTCAAGGGGACGAAGGACCCGGAGAACGCGCTCGGCTGGATCGACTTCACGCTGTCTCCCGAGGCGCAGGCGAACCTCGCCACCGAGATGTCGCAGGGGATCACGAACCAGAAGGCCGTGCCGATGCTCTCGCAGGAGCTGCAGGACGCCTATCAGTACGTCAAGCCTCTCCGAGAACTTCCAGACCTCGCCGATCCGCAGGCTGCCTCCGTTCCGTGGTGAGGGTGACTACGTCGGCTTCGTCGACTGGGCCGCCGCGTGGGAGCGTTTCACGGCGGCGTGACCTCGGCAGCCCTCTCGGGAGGTGCGGTGAGCAGCCTGGCGAGCAGCGACGCGGCGGAGGCCGCGGGCAACGTGGCGGCCGCGAGCGCGGCTGCGCGCACCGAGCCGGTGGTGCGTCTTCGGGGCGTCTCCAAGCGGTTCGGCGAGGTCGTCGCGGTCGACGACGTGACCCTCGAGATCCCGCAGGGGCACTTCACGACGCTGCTCGGCCCCTCGGGCTGCGGCAAGACGACCCTGCTGCGCATGCTCGCCGGATTCGAGGAGCCGGCGACGGGGACGGTCGAGATCGACGGCCGTGACATGCGCGGGGTGCCGCCGGAGCGGCGCCCCGTGAACATGGTCTTCCAGCGCTACGCGCTCTTCCCGCACCGCAACGTCATCGAGAACGTGATGTTCGGACTCGAGTCGGCCCGCGTCCCGCGCCCGAGCGCTCTCGCTCGGGCGCGGGAGGCCCTCGCCACGTGCAACATCGAGAACCTCGAGACGCGGCGCATCAGCGAGCTCTCGGGCGGGCAGGCGCAGCGCGTCGCGGTGGCCAGGGCACTCGTCAACCGCCCGAAGATCCTGCTCCTCGACGAGCCACTCGCCGCCCTCGACCTGAAGCTCCGTAGACACCTGCGCTTCGAGCTGCGACGCCTGCAGCAGGAGCTCGAGACGACCTTCCTCTACGTCACGCACGATCAGGGCGAGGCGCTCGCCATGTCCGACTCGATCGTCCTCATGAACGGCGGCCGCGTCATCCAGCACTGCTCGCCCGCGGGAGCTCTACGACGCGCCCAACTGCGTCTTCGCGGCGACCTTCATCGGCGAGGCGAACGTGCTCGAGCTGCACGGTCCGGAGCGTGGAGCAGGACGTGGCCGTGGTAGCTGATCGACGGCATCGCCATGCAGCGCCTCCACGCGCGGGCCGGTGCCCGGCGGGCGCCGCGGCACACCTCTACGTGCGCCCCGAGCGCGTCGTGCTGCACCGCGGGGGTGAGCGGGAGGGCCTCCAGGTGACGGTGACGGACGCCGCCTTCGAGGGCGGCATCGTGCGCTACTGGCTGACGGTCAAGGACGCGCAGATCGAGCTGGTGGCGGAGGCGCCGGTGCGCGCCGGCGACGAGATCTTCCCTGCTCGGCGCGAGCCTGCAGGCATCGTGGGAGGCGGGCGAGGCCCATGTCCTCCTTGAGTAAACGGCGCAAGGATGAGCTGACCGTCGCCGGCGAGCTCGCGCCGCTCGGCACGTTGCTCCTGCTGGCCTTCTTCGTGCCGCTCAGCCTGCTGCTCGCCTACTCGTTCTGGAAGCAGAGCGGCTTCGAAGTCGTGCACGAGTTCACCCTGGCGAGCTACGTCACGGCGCTCACCGACACCTTCTATCTCAAGCTCCTGCTCCGCTCGCTCGTCATCGGTGCGGCCGTTGCCTTCCTCTCGGTCGCCCTCGCCTACCCCTATGCCTACGCCGCGACCTTCCGCTTCCCGCGCGCGCGAGGGGCGCTGCTGTTCGCGGCGCTTCTCTCCATGTTCACCTCCTACCTGGTGCGGGTGTACGCCTTCCAGACCATCCTCGGCGAGACCGGCGTCATCAACAGCGTGCTCCGGGGCCTCGGCCTGATCGACGAGCCGCTCTCCTTCCTGCTCTTCAACTCCTTCGCCGTCGTCATCACACTGACCAACGTCTTCCTGCCCTACGTGCTCCTGCCCGATCTGGGCGGCGATGCAGTCGGTCGAGCGCAACCAGCTCGAGGCGGCGCGCGACCTCGGGGCGACGGCCATTCGCGACCTTCTGGCGCGTCGTCTACCCGATGACGAAGAACGGGGCCAGGGCCGGCTTCCTCTTCGCCTTCGTGCTGGCAGCCGGCGACTACGTGACGCCGACCCTGGTCGGCGGGCCGAGCGGCACGATGATCGGTCGCGAGATCTCGGTCGCCTTCGGCCTGCTCAATGACTACCCGCTCGGGGCGGCGCTCGCGTTCGTGCTGCTCATCGCCTTCGCCGTGGCGGCGTGGCTGCTGCCCGCGCTCGTCGCGCGCATCCCGCGGCCGCCCTCAGTGCGCTGGGTACTCTCGGCGCCGCTGCGCGCCAGCGACCACGTACGCCTGCCGCTCTCGCGCTACTGGGCGCACGCCTACGTGGTCGCCGTCGTGCTGTTCCTGTTCGTGCCCCTCGCCATCATCATCCTGCTTTCCTTCAACACGAGCTCGGTGCCGGCCTTCCCGATGCGCGGCCTCACCTTGCACTGGTACGCGCGCGTGTTCTCCAACATCTCGTTCCGCGACGCTCTCTACACGAGCCTCAAGGTGGCGGCTCTCACGGCGGCGATCGGCGCCGTCCTGGGCACGCTCGCGGCGCTTGCCTTCGCGCGCCACAAGTTCCGCGCCCGGGGGCCACTCATGGGCCTGCTCTTCGCCCCCCTCGCGATGCCGGGCCTGATCACCGGCATCGCGATGCTGACCGTCTACGTGGCGCTCAGCGTCACCCTCTCGCTCTGGACGATCACCCTCGGCCACCTCGTGTACGCGACGCCGTTCGTCGTGCTCGCCATCGTCGCCGGCCTCTCCGACCTCGACCCGGCCCTCGAGGAGGCGGGGCGCGATCTCGGCCGCGGCCCCTTCGGGGTGTTCCGCAAGGTGACGCTGCCGCTCGTCTTCCCGGTGATCGTGGGAGCGGCGTTCGTCGCCGCGGCGCTCTCGCTGGACGAGTTCATCATCACGAACTTCGTCGCCGGCAGCACCGTGACCTTGCCGCTCTACATCTGGTCCAAGCTGCGCATCGGCGTGACCCCTGACACCAACGCTGTGGGGACGCTCATCCTCGTGGGTCTGGCGCTGCTCTCGCTCGCGGCCTGGTACCTCACGCGACTGACGTCGACCTTCATCAGCAGAAGAGGAGAATCGAAGTGAGCAGACTCCGTGTCGGCGTCGTCGGCCTCGGCGCGATCGCCCAGATCCAGCACCTCCCGAACCTCGAGCAGCTCCGCGACGGCTACGAGCTCGCGCACGTCTGCGACCTCTCGCCGCGGCTCGTGGAGACCATCGGCGAGCGCTACGGCGTCGCGGCGCGCACGACGGACTGGCGCGAGCTGTGCGCGGATGCGAGCCTCGACGCGGTGATCCTCCTCAACTCGGGGTCACACGGACCGCAGGCGCGGGCGGCGCTCGAGAGCGGCCTCCACGTGCTCGCCGAGAAGCCGCTCTGCTTCACGGTGCGGGAGGCGGACGAGCTCGAGGCGCTGGCGCAGTCCAGCGGCCGCGTCCTGCAGGTCGGCTACATGAAGTCGCACGAGGCGGTGATGGCCCGGGCGCGCGCTGAGGTCGAGCGCCTCGGCGACCTGCGCTTCGTGCGGCACGCCGTCTTCCATCCCTCCGAGGTGCAGCAGCAGGAGCACGTCAACGTGCTGCGCTTCGACGACGCCGATCCCGATGCGCTGCGCCAAGCTGCGGAGGAGAACGCGGTCCTCGTGCGGGAGGCGATCGGCGACGTCGCGCCGGGGCTGCAGTGGCTCTACAGCGAGCTCGGACTGGGGTCGATCGTGCACTACCTGGCCGTCTTTCGCTCGCTCTTCGGGCGCCTGCCCGAGTCGATCATCGCGGCCTACGCATGGCCTTTCGACCCGGAGAGCCCACCCCTCGGCTGGGGTCCCGACGACCAGCTGCCGACGCTCTCGGTCTTCGCCTCCTTCGGCGGCGAGTGTCGCCTCGACCTCACCTGGGCCTGGCTGCAGCGCTATCCCGAGTACCGCGAGCTGGTCGAGGTCTTCTCCCCCGAGGGCGGCGTGCGCCTGCAGCTGCCGCCCCCCTACCTCCATCACCGCACCGCGGCTCTGACCGTCGAACGCCTGGGCGGCGACGGCGGGCACGAGTCCGTGGGCGCCTCGGGCGCCTTCGACGCGGCCTTCCTGCGCGAGCTGCGCGACTTCCACGCGGCCGTGACCGAGCGGAGTACCAGTCGTCTCGACCGCGGCCGACGCTCGCGACGACGTAGGCTTCTGTCAGGAGCTTGTGGCGCGCGTCGCCGAGAGCCTCGCGGCGGATGTGGAGCGTGTGTCATGAGCACTGTCACGCCCTCGCCCGGCGAGAAGGTGCGGAGTCTCCACTACCGCGCCGGGCAACTCGCAAAGGGGGAGGATGAGCTCCTCATCACGCCCGAGCGGATGGGGTTCTCCTTCGCCGGCCTGCGCGTCGTGCGGCTCGAACCGGAGGCCACGCTCACGCTCCGGACGGACGCAGACGAGCTCGTCGTGCTGCCCCTCGCCGGCGGTTGCCGCGTCGAGACGGACGGCCTGTCGGCAGACCTCCAGGGGCGCGAAGACGTCTTCGCGCGCATCAGCGACTTCGCCTACGTGCCCCGCGACAGCGAGGTGCGCATCACGGCCGCCCGCAGCTGCGAGCTGGCCCTGCCCTCAGCCCGGGCGCGGCGCCGCCTCGAGCCCGCTTACGGCGAGGCCGAGGCGGTGGGCATCGAGATCCTCGGCGCCGGACAGGCGACACGCCAGAAGAACAACTACCTCGCGCCCGGGGGCCTCCCCGCGGACCGCCTCTGCCTGTGCGAGGTCCTTACCCCCGACGGCAACTGGTCCTCCTATCCACCGCACAAGCACGACGACCCGATGACCGGCGAGTCGGTCCTCGAGGAGATCTACTACTACCGCCTCGGCGGCGGTCCCGCCGCCTACGGCTGCCACCGCACCTACGACCTCGAGCAGGGCTGGGACGTGACGGTGACGGTGCGTAGCGGCGACGTCTTCCTCGTGCCGCGTGGCTACCACGGGCCCTGCATGGCCGCGCCCGGCTATCCGATGTGGTACCTCAACGTGCTCGCCGGGCCCGCGGCGGAGCGCTCGCTCATCGTCGCCGACGACCCCGAGCAGCACTGGATACGCGAGTCCTGGCAGACGCAGGCGATAGACCCGCGCATCCCGCTGACGACGGCGGTGGCCCGATGAAGACGCGCCGGTTGACGATGGCCCAGGCCATCATCGAGTTCCTCACCGCCCAGGAGGTCGAGCGCGACGGGGTGCGCAATCGGTTCTTCGCCGGCTGCATCGGCATCTTCGGACACGGCAACCTCGCCGGCATCGGGCAGGCCCTGCAGGAGCGGCCCGACTTCCGCTATATCCAGGCGCGCAACGAGCAGGCCGCGGTGCACATCGCCTCGGGCTTGGCCAAGCAGAGCAGGCGCCGGCGCACCCTCGCCTGCACCTCCTCGATCGGCCCCGGGGCGACCAACATGGTGACCGGGGCGGCGGTGGCCACCGTCAACCACCTGCCGGTGCTGCTCCTGCCTGGCGACGTCTTCGCGGGTCGACGGCCCGACCCCGTGCTGCAGCAGCTGCAGGTGCCCTACGCCGGTGACGTCAGCGTCAACGATTGCCTGCGTCCCGTCTCGCGCTACTTCGACCGCCTCACGCGGCCCGAGCAGGCTCCGAGCGCCCTGTTGCAGGCGATGCGCGTCCTCACCGACCCGGCCGAGACCGGCGCCGTGACGCTCGCCCTGCCCCAGGACGTGCAGGCCGAGGCCGCCGACTATGCGGACGAGCTCTTCGCGCCGCGCGTCTGGCACATCCCTCGCGCCGTGCCCGACGCGGCCGCCCTGGAACGTGCGGCCGCGCTGCTGCGTGCGGCCCAGCGGCCGTTGATCGTGGCCGGCGGCGGCGTCCTCTATTCAGAGGCCTCGGAGGCACTCGCCGCGTTCAGCCAGGCGACGGGCATACCGGTCGCGGAGACCCAGGCCGGCAAGGGTGCGATGCACTTCGCCGACCCCCTCACCCTGGGGAGCGTCGGGGTCACAGGGACGCTGGCGGCGAACGCGCTGGCTCGCGAGGCCGACCTCGTGCTCGGCGTCGGTACCCGCTACTCGGACTTCACGACCGCCTCGCACACCGCCTTCGCGGACCCTGACGTGCGCTTCGTCAACGTCAACGTGGCGGGCTTCGACGCCGGCCGCTTCGCCGGCTGCCCACTGGTCGGCGACGCGCGCGCCACGCTCACCGCTCTGGCCGCTCTCCTCGAGGGCCACCGGTCTCGAGCGGAGTGGACCGCCAAGGCTGCCGCTCTCCATGAACAGTGGGAGGCTGAGCTCGAGCGCGTCTGCACCCCTCCCGACCAAGCGACGCTGACCCAGGCCGCGGTCATCGCGGCGGTCAACGAGGCGGCAGGGGAGGACGGCGTCGTGGTCAACGCCGCCGGGAGCCTGCCCGGCGACCTGCACAAGCTCTGGCGCAGTCGCCACCCGCGCTCCTATCACATGGAGTACGGCTACTCCTGCATGGGCTACGAGGTGGCCGGGGGAATCGGCGCGAAGCTCGCCGACCCCGAGAGGCCGGTGTTCGCGATGGTCGGCGACGGCTCGTGGCTGATGATGTCGAGCGAGCTGGTGACCGCGGTGCAGGAGGCGGTCCCGCTCGTCTGCGTGCTCGTCGACAACCACGGCTTCGCCTCGATCGGCGGGCTCTCGCAGTCGCTCGGCAGCGCGCGCTTCGGCACCGCCTATCGCAGGCGAGGAGCCGACGGGCAGCTGTCGGGCGAGCTGTTGCCGATCGATTTCGTCGCCAACGCCGCCAGCTTGGGCGCGCGCGCTCGCCGGGCAGACACGCTCGCGGAGCTGCGCGAGGCGCTCGCCGAGGCGCGGAGCAGCGAGCGGCCCGTCGTCATCGTCGTGGAGACGAGCCCGGACCACAGTGTCCCGAGCTACGGGTCGTGGTGGGACGTGGCCGTGGCTGAGGTCAGCGCGATGCCGGCGGTCGCGACCGCCCGGGAAGCCTACGAGACGGCGCGCCTCCGCGAACGACCATTTGTGGCGCCGGCTGGGGGTCGCGCGTCAGCCGATGTGCAGGCTGACCGTCCACCGAAGTCGGCCGGAGACGGGAGCAGCCCATGAACGTCAAGGTATCGTCCGCGCCCTGCTCGTTCGGAGTCTGGGAGACCAACGTTGAGGAGGGCGTCCACCCCGAACCGGCGCAGTTCGTGCGGCTCGTGCGAGAGTGCGGCTACGAAGGGACCGAACTCGGTCCGCCCGGCTATCTGGGGAGCGGCGAGACAGTGGCGAGGCTCTTGCAGCAGGCCGACCTGCGGCTGGCCGGGTCCTTCCTGATGTTCCGCCTCTCACGGGAGGACGAGTTCCGCCAGGACCTCGCGGCCCTGGACGGGACGCTCGCCGAGCTCAGTCTCGCTGCGGGAGACAACGAGCTGCCCATCGTCCTCCTCGCTGACGCGTTCGGCGCCGAGCCCGACAGGATGCAGTACGCCGGCGCCATCGAGCAGCATCCCGAGACGTGGTTGAGCGCGGAGCGCTCGAAGCTGCTCGTCGCCAACCTGCAGCGCACCGCGTATCGCTGCTGTGAGCTCGGCTTCACCTGCTCGCTGCACCCCGACTACGGCAGCTACATCGAGACCGAGCGCGAGATCACCTCGGTCTTCGAGGCCACCGACCCCGACCTCCTCGGCCTCTGTTTCGACACCGGCAACATCGCCTTCGCCGGTTCCCGGCCGGCCGAGCTCCTCAAGCAGTACATGCCGGTGGTGAACCACGTCCACCTGAAGGACCTCGATCTCGGCCTGCTCGCGAGGGTCCAAGGCAGTGGCCAGGGGGTGGAGGGCGCCTGGGACGCGGGGGTCTTCTGTGAGATCGGCAGCGGCGACGCCCAGGTCGCCGAGTGCCTCGAGGAGCTCGACCGTGCGGGCTACGAAGGCTGGCTCGTGGTCGAGCACGAGCGCCCACTGGTGGAGGGCTGGGCACTTGAGGACGCTGTAGCCGCGCAGCGAGCGAACCGAGCCTGGCTTGCTGATCGGGGGGTCTAACAAGCAGGCGATGTCTTTGAGTCACTCGAGCTGAGCGCCATGCCCTATCCGGAGGAGACGCACATGTCCGTCAGCACACCCTCGTCCTCGCCGGCCGAGCGGCCCGGCCCGACCCCGGCGGGTCCGCGCCGCGAGCCCCTTGAGGAGACGGCCGCGACCACCGCGACCGACTACTGGAACGATTCCTGTTCAGTGGAGGAACTGGACTACGCCATCACCCGAGGGGCCGTCGGGGCGACGACCAACCCGACCATCGTCGGAGACGTGCTTAAGAAGGAGATGCATCTCTGGCGCGAGCGCATCGCGGAGCTCATCGCCGGCAACCCGACGTGGACCGAGGACGAGGTCACCTGGAGGCTGATCGAGGAGATGGCGCAGCGCGGTGCCGAGCTGCTTCTGCCCGTGTTCGAGCGCGAGGGCGGCAGGAAGGGCCGCCTCTCCATCCAGACCGACCCGCGCTACTACCGCGACGCGGCGCGCATCGTCGAGCAGGCCGTCCGCTTCGCAGCGCTGGCGCCGAACATGCAGGTGAAGATCCCGGTGACGCACGCGGGCATCGCAGCCATAGAGGAGGCCACCGTGGCCGGCGTGAACGTCAACGCCACGGTGTGCTTCACCGTGCCGCAGGCGCTTGCGGTCGCAGAGGCGGTCGAACGCGGCCTCGCCCGTCGTGCGATGGCTGGCGAGGACGTCACTCCGATGACGCCGGTCTGCACGGTCATGATCGGGCGCCTCGACGACTGGCTGCAGGTACTGGTCAAGCGCGACGGCGTCGTGGCCGACCCCGGCATCGTGCACTGGGCGGGGGTAGCCTGCTTCAAGAAGGCGTACGGCATCTTCATGGAGCGCGGCTACCGCACCCGCCTGCTGGCCGCGGCCTACCGCCACCACCTGCACTGGTCGGAGCTCATCGGCGGCGACGTCATCCTCACCATCCCCTACGCCTGGCAGCGCCTGTTCAACGAGTCCGACATCGAGGTCGTGCCGCGCATGGACGAGCCGGTGCCGGTGGAGATCGTCGATGAGCTCTACCGCCGCTTCCCGGACTTTCGGGGAGCCTACGACGAGGACGGCATGACGGACGCGGAGTTCGACGCCTACGGCGCCACGGCGCGCACGCTGCGCGGGTTCATCAGTTCCTATCACGACCTGGTCGCCGTGGTCCGCGACTTCATGTTGCCTGACCCGGACGTGAGGTAGGTCTCCACCCGCGCACCGGTTCGCACGGCCGCCATGTGGACCGGTGCGCACCCGCTCCGAAATTGAATGCGCGATTCCAAGTCCGGCTCATCGCGCATCGAGATGTTCGGCATCACTGTGGGTGCAGGCGATATCTCAGGCTAGGCGAATGGCGTGCCGACATCTTGCCGACGAGATGCATCGCCACGGCCCATCACGACCAGTCACAGGCCGCCAGCGGGTCTACTCAGGAACCTGGACTGTGCAGCACAATTGCGTCTATCTCATTACGCCTGAGCACCGCCAGCTGACGACATCAAGACCCCCTGCAGATCCAATCGTGGAACAATGCCGTCGTGAGCTATCGTCACCCCTGGTCGTCCATGCCCGACTCCGCGAGCTCACCCACGTCTGGCCAGGCTTCGTCGGACAGTCTGAGCAGATCTTCCTGCGACGTGCGCTGCGACAGGTAGGCTTCGACTGTGGGCCGCGACCAAGCTGACAAGAAGCGCAGGGTGAAGAGCTTGGCCTCCTCCGGATGCCAGGCGTGGGCCTCGATCAGGCGGGCGTGAAGCTCGGCCTTCGAGAGTCGCTCCGGGGAGTCGCGCAGCAGCCGCCCGATCTCCTGCTCGTAGACCTCGCTCCACCGGAGGCTCTCGTCGATCTGCGCGGCCACCTGCTCGCCCGTGAGCACGGGGGACGGCTGATAGCGATAGAGATGGGCTGTGACGAGCCGCTCCGCCTCGAGCTCGCGCAGGCGCCGGAGCGACGCGCGGTATGCCGCAACGTCGGTGATGATCGGCAGGCCCTGTGAGTAGTCGCCGTTGCCCTGCACAGCGTCGCCGCACAGGAGGAGGCGCTCGCCAGCGCACCACAGACTGATGGCCGTCGACGAATGGCCCGGGGTGTGCAGAACCTGGAAGACGATGTCGCCGCAGGCGAGCTCCTGTCCATCCGCGAGGGGGATGTCCACGCCGTCCGGCACCGAAGCAGCGGCGTCGGGATGCGCGGCCACCGGCGCTCCCGAGGCCCGCTTGAGTGGGACATTGCCGAGCACGTGGTCGAAGTGGTCGTGGCTGTTGACGATGACGCGGATGGAGCGCGGTCCGAGCCCCCTGGCGCCCAGGAACGGCAGCAGGTAGGTGGCGGGGTGGTAGGCGAGGCCGGGGTCGACCACAAGTACGTCGTCATCGGCGATTACGACCACCGTGCCGATGTAGATCGCGGCCGGTGAGATCACCCCGGTCGGTCCCCACAGGGGCGCGCGTACCAGGTAGACACCGTCCGTGACGGTCTCCCAGGCGGCCGGATAGTCGATGGCGAGGTGGCCGATGGTGCCGTAGCCGTCCATCATTGCTGCCTCTCCTTTCCCCTCGGCCAAGGTCGCTTGTCTCGCGTGACTAGCTGCCGAAGAAGTAGGTGTCGAGCCGGGCCTCCCCTTTGCCCAGCCCCAGTTTGCGTCTGATGCTGCGGCGATGGAAGGTCACGGTGGCCGGTGACAGGTAGAGCGTCTCCGCGATCTCGGCGGTCGTCCTGCCGGCGCGAATGAGGTTCAGGACCTCGGTCTCGCGGCGCGTAAAAGACGCCCGATGTTGGGCGCCCGCGGGGTTGCTCGCGGGCAGGCCCAGCAGCGGCCTGCTGATCTCTCGCAGCGAGCGGGCCAGCGCCTCCAGCTGGGCCGCCTCGGGCCGGAGGCCCAGAGAACGGCGGGTGCGGTCGAGCGTGGGCAGCACGAACTGCTCGAGATTTCGGATGACGGTCTGCTCGAGGTCGTGGCGGTCCTGCTGCATCTGGCCGAGGGTGGCCACCAGCACGGCGTCGCGCTTCTCCAGCAGCTCGGCCTGCTGCCGCAGGGCACTCTCCGATTCCTCGAGTGCGCCGCGCAGATCGCGAAAGAGCGGCGTCACGTCCGTGCCAAGCAAGAAGGCGAAGCTGTCGCCGCCGACATTGCAGGGGACGATCGTGAAGAGCAGGTGGCGTGGCCTGTCGTCGTGATGCAGCTCCGCCTCACGGCGTTGAACGCTCTCCGTGGCCAGCGACTGCCGCACGGCGTCGGTGAAATCCTTGGCAAAGAGGTCCTCCAGTGCCTCGCCCAAGACGGCTTTCTCCGGAGCTCCCAGCAGCTCGAGGCCGGCGGGATTGGCGTCGAGAACGGTGATCTGGGCATCGACGCGGTAGGCGGGGTTGGTAGCCGTCGTGAACAGGGTGCGGTAGAGCTCCCTGGAGTCGCGCAGCGCCTGCTCGGCTTGACGCTCGCGCGTGATGTCCCGGACGGTGCCGACCTGGTGCGACGGCGACCCGTCGGCGCCAGTGATCACGATCCCCCTGTCCTGGACGAGGATGTAGCTGCCGTCCTCGCGCCGCATGCGGTACTCGCCGACGTACGGGTCTCCGCGTGCGACGGCGGCGTCGTTGGTGCGGATGACCTCCACGCGGTCGTCCGGGTGGATCCGCTCGCGAAAGCCGATGTTGGTGCGCGGCAGCCCCCCCGGCTCCAACCCCAGCATGAGGTCCAGTGGGGCGGTGAGCTCGACGAAGTCCGTCAGGATGTGCCAGTCGTAGTAGGCGTCGGCGATGCCTTCGAGGAGGGCCTTGAAGCGCTTGGCCGAGGCCCCCACGCCGGTGATGGCGCGCTCGTCTTCAACGACTTCTGTGAGTTCCACGACGAGATAGGGTCGAGCGTGATGCACCAGGCGAGCCTCGAACCGCATCAAGCGAGCGTGGTCACGCAGATCGACCGTCAGCCGTCCACGTTGCGTCTCCCCTGGTCTCAGCGCACGGAACGCGGTCATCGGAAGGCCCTGTGGGCGGTCCGCGGCGAGGGCGCGCAGCCAAGCGGAGGTCGGCGGCGACCCACGCAGCCCAAGAGACGAACGGGCGGGCGTGTTGCCTGCGACGAAGCTGAGCGAGGTGGGGTCGAACACGAGCACCAGCGACCGCGACGGCAGCTTCAGGCAGTCGAGCTCGGATGCCGCTGCTTCCGCGTCGGACGTCGTGTTCACGGGTCCCTCCGTGCCTGGCGTGAACTCAGCCTATCCAAGACCTATGACTATCCTCCCATAACGCTCCGTTGAACAGCGTCAGGTGCCGCCTAGCATCGAGTCGAAGGGTACGGCACTCTCACACTCCGAGGCCGGTTGCGTGACGATCGTGGCTCGCCGCGACACTCAGCGCCCCAGCTCGACACCTTCCTGTTCGCTGCTGCCCGTTTTTCGTGACCTCCGTCAAGCCGCTCGTCCGCGACCCCCGTGAGCGTCGGCGGCACTCACCGGTCGTCAAGGAGGTACGACATGAGAGACCTGAACGCCATCGGCGTTGCACTGATCCAGCAGCGTGTCCTGTCAGGCATCGAGAACAGAGAGCGCAATCTCGAGCGCGCACTGGAGCTCATCGACGTCGCGATGCACGGCAAAGGCGACCTTGGGACAGTGGACATCATCGGCCTCGCGGAGACGTTCGCCACCGGGTTTCCGAGCTTCTATCCCCCAGACCGAGAGCTGTTCCAGAAGTGGGGCGAGCGTGTACCGGACACGCGGGGAGAGGTGCCGGCTTCGAGCACGATTCTGGGCGTGCTGTCGGAGAAGGCACGCGAGCATCACGTGTGGATCCAGGCGGGATCGGTCCTCGAGACCGACGACGAAGGCGAGATCCACAACACCGCCGTCCTGCTCGACGACGAGGGGCGCTTCGTGGGCAAGTACACGAAGGTGCAGCCGTGGACGCCTGAGCCGCCCTACGCGCGAGCCACCCTGCCCGTCTTCGACACCCCGTTGGGCGTCATCGGTATGAACATCTGCTACGACGGCAGCTTCCCGGAGATCTCACGCATCCTCGCCCTCAAGGGCGCGGAGATCATCTTTCGCCCCTCGGAGATGAACGACCCGCTTAACGCCCTCGGCTGGGAGTGGTGGCAGATCGAGAACCGGGCGCGGGCCATCGAGAACCACTGCTACGTGGTCGCCGTGTCCTGCATCAAGCAGGACGAGATCTTCACCTACCCCGGCTGCAGCCAGCTCGTCGATCCCTTCGGGCGCGTGCTCATCGAGTCGAGCGACAACATGGGCGAACGCGTCCTCTTCGACACCATGGACATCCTCAACGTGCGTCGCATCAGGAAGGAGTGGATCAGCGACAACCATTTCAAGGATCTGCGCGTCGACCTCTACGCGAAGGAGTACTCAGAGCTGGCCGCTCTGCGTGAAGCCGATCCGTCCCAGCCAGCTACCTCGGCATCGTGACGGACAACGTGTGAGAACAAGAAGGGAGTGGATATGAGCGTTCCCACAGCCTCGGGCACGGACCTCTCCTTCGCCAGGAAGGCGAGTGGTCTGGTGAGGGGGCTCTCGCTGATCGACTGTTTTGGCGTCGGGCTCATGACGCAGGGCGTGACGCCGAGCCTCTGGGTGTTCATCAGCCTGGGACTGGGCGTGTACATGGGCGGGAACCTGCTGCTCGCCACGCTCATCTCCGTCGTTCTCGCCGGCATCGGTATCCCCATCGTCTGGGGTATGCTCTCAGGCAGCATGCCGCGAGCCGGCGGTGAGTACATCTACAACTCGCGCATCCTGCATCCGCTTCTCGGCATGGCGGAGAGCTTCACCACGGTCATCGTCTTCCTCCTGTGGATAGCGCTCCTCGCACCCTGGGTCGCCGACCCGGGCCTCACAACCATGGCCTCGCTGCTCGGTTGGCAGGGTATCGCCGACTTTGTGGCCACGTCTTGGGGCGTGTACGTCGTCGCGACCGTGACCAACATCATCGCCTTCCTCTTCGTTGTCTTCGGGGTGAAGTGGTACGCGATCTTCCAGAAGATCTTCATGGCCGTTGGACTGATCGGCCTCGTTGTCATGGGAATCGTGCTGCTCACGGTCAACAAGGCCACCTTCGTCCAAAATTGGAACGAACTCGCGGGTCAGTACGATTCGCTGCGCTACGAGGCCTTCATCCCTGCCGTGGCGAAGGCCGCCGGCCAGGCGATCCCGACGACCTGGAACTGGCTCGACACCTTCGGGCTGCTGATGTCGGCGTCGTGGCTGTTCGGGGCGAGCTACATGACCGTCTACGTGGCTGGTGAGGTCAAGCGGCCTGACCGCACTCTGATCCTCGCCAACCTGTTTGCCATCCTCGTGCCGGCCGTCTTCACAGTGTGGATCGTCGGTGGCCTGCAGCGTCTCATGGACCACCAGTTCATGGCGGCGACTTCCTGGATGGACGTGAACGGCGCGGTACCTGGCTACAACCTGCCGTTCTCGACCAACTTCATGGGCCTCATCCACATTGGCAACGGCAGCGGCATTCTGGCGTTCATCATGGGCTGCTCGTTTATTGCGTTCGGCCTGTGGTGGACAGCTCTGGAGTATCTCGGCTTTCCACGTGCGCTTTTCGCGTGGGGCATGGACCGCATGGGTCCGAAGTGGTTCACGGACGTGAACCCGCGCTTTGCGTCTCCGGTGAAGACGCACGTCCTGTGTTTCGTCCTCGGCCAGACCCTGATCACGGTCTACGTGTTCTGGACCAGCAACCCCCTGGCCGCTTTGAGCGCGACGCTGCAGCAGGTGTTTGGGCTGTTCGGACTGACCGCGATCTCGGCCTTGGTCTTCGCCTACCGCAAGCGCTCACGGCTCATCTGGGAGAGCTCGCCGTACCACGAGACGAGGCTCTTCGGGATACCGGTCATCGCGCTCGGCGCGATCGTGTACCTCGTCTACCTGACGCTGCTCGCGGTCGCCTTCTTCGCCATGCCCGACACTGGCGCTCTCACCTGGGGTTCCGCGATCTTCATCGGCGGCTCCTGGGTGATCGGTATCGCCTGGTACTTCATCTGGAAAGCACGGGCCCGCACCCAGGGGGTGGACATCTCCAAGCTCGCCTACAACCAGCTGCCGCCTGACTGAAAAGGACTAGCGGCGACGTCGGCGGGGCGGGGTCTGCGAAGACCCCGCCCCGGCTGCGCGCATAGTCGCCGCCGGATTGCCGACGAGACGCCTCACCACGGCGCAATAAGCCTGCGCACGGCCCGCCATGGAGCTGATGCAGAACCTTGGATTGTGCAGCAGAATTGCGCACGGCAGCCTACGGCCCAGCACCGTAGGCTGACGACTGCAAGACCTCCATCACCGGTTCGACTCCGGTCGCCGCCTCCAACTTCTCTCCTGCAAATGGGCATGTTCTTCTCTGCGCACGTTCTCGGATGTCACCGAATGCTGCCATGTGCGCCGACGTGTGGCGACCCAAATACGTGGGACGGGGTGGTTTGAGACGGGTCTCGTCTGGAACGGACGGAATTGCGAACCCTCGGCAGCCTTGGCCGGCGGCTCTCCGGGCAGCCTACGCCGCCCATCCACGATGGGTGTTGATGTCATAGGCGGAAGAGAGCAACTGCATCGGTGCGATGGCGGTCTGCCCGTCCAGCCGATCGTCCCAGTCCCCTCCGGTGACTCCCAAGTTCTAGTGTCCGGTGAAGGGCTTGACATCACAGGCCCCATTCGGGCTGGCGTCATTGCGGAAGTGGGCCACGCAGACTGTCCGGAGTCGCACGGAGGCGCGCCACCTGGCCGGGCGACCAGCTCCAGGACTGCTCATCCAGGCAGGCAATAGTCCGTCCGCTTGGTGGGCGTTTTGAGGAGGAGATCCCGCTAGCCTGTAGCTCGGAGGAGCACCTGGAGGCATGGGTGCTTGACGAGGCGAGAGGATGGTCATGGGATCCTTGAGGAGACACTCCGTGGGCGGCAAGGCTGAGCTGTGGGTCGGCCTCGTCCTCTGCGCGGCCGTGGTCGCGGCCGGGATACTGCAGCAACTCGTTAACGATCGGCCAGACTACGCGGAGATATTCGGTCCGAGCTGGCTGCCCCTCGCCGCCGCCGGCGTCGCCGCGGTGGGCATCCTCATGCGGTTGACCGGTAGCCCGCAGCTGCGTCTGCAACGCGCCCTGAGCTGGAGCGCTCTCCTGCTGATGCTGGGGGCTGCTGGTGGACTGATGATCGACCTTCTGCGCGTCGTGAGCCTCGTGATCCCGGGCCTCATGCCGGCGGCGGGTGTCGACTGGCTGGGGCTGGCGACGCGGGCGTTCGCTTGCGCCGTCGCCGTCGTCCTCGCGCATCTAGCCCTGGCGCGCCCGTCCGCCTTCGCTTCCACCCGCGTCGCCACCTGGTACGGCTACGCCGCACTCGCGTTCGCGCTGCCCTACCCCGTCCTCAAGACGTGGTGGGCCCTGGGAGGGGACTTCGGCCTGAAGTGGCCGGGAGCGGACGGCTTGGCCGGCTCCTTCGCGCTCTGGCTGCCCGCCGTCCCGTGGCTGCTGGCGGCCACCCTGTCTCTGCTCTTGGTGGTGACGCCGCGTTGGCTGCCGCGCCGGCCGTTGCTGGCCGCAGGCTGGTTTGCCAGCGTCGTGGTCGCCACGTTCGGGCTCTCGGCCTGCTCTGCGTTCGTCGTCGGGCTCCTTCGCGGCGATGTCGACTCGGGAGGCATGGCCACCTGGGTCTTTGGTCTCGTCTACGGCAGCTGGTTCCTCTGGGCCATAGCGGCCGGCGCTGCCACCCGCTCGTATCAGCTGCGTAGTGGGGTCCCTGCCGACGTCCTCGCCAACGAGGCGCGTGGCCAGGTCGTGCAGTTCACAAGCTAGGTGAGCGCTACTGCTCGCAGTGCCAGGTGGGTCGGAGAGCTCGACTTCATCTGCGGCCCGTCAAATGCTCGGGAGATCGCTCGCCGCGTCTCCGGATCCGAGCTGGTGATCCTTCCGGACTGCGGGCACATCCGCGCCTACGAGGAGCCGATGGCATTTCGTCAGACAGTCCTCAAGTGGTGAGATTCGCAATGATGCCCGACTCATTCGTTGTCGAGGTGATAAGGAAGAGGTCCGTGGTTCGAATCCACGTGCGCCCACCAGCGATTTGCAGCGAAATCGCTTTCTCCACGCTCCGCCAGACACTCGTTCTGCAACCATTCTGCAACCCAAATGCGCGCGTCTAGATTCTGCACCGACATTCTGCACGACATTCTGCACGACATTCTGCCGACATTCTGCCGACGAGACTCCCAGTGATAGGGCGACACGGCTGAATATGGAGCGGCACGGACATCTGCTGCTCAGCCCCGAGCGACGGCCCTCTGGCGCAGCACCCGTGGACGCTGCAGCCCGCTGGACTCAGGGTGCCGCCGATAGCGTGAGAGCCTCACCGTTTGATGCTGGGAGTAGGATTAGTCCGAAGAGCATCGCAGGGAGTGGGACATAGGGCGGTGACAGAAGACGGTCGCCGATCGAGGACTATTCGCCTCTTGAGGACCGAGGAACGCGTATGCAGCGTCACGATCCCGCCACCAAGCGCGCCCAGGTGCGGACCGCGCTGCTGCTCGCCGCCGGCGTGGGTTGCCGGCTGGCGCCGCTGACCGAAGCGCTGCCGAAGTGCCTCGTCTCCGTGAGCGGAGTGCCGATCCTCGAGCGACTGGTTCGCGCCCTCGACGCTCACGGCTTCGAGCGCCTGGTCATCGTCACAGGCTACAAGGCCGAGATGATACGCGACTACCTCGGCGAGTGCTTCGGCGGCATCACCGTCGAGTACATCGTCAGCCCGCTGTTTGCGACCACCAACACCATCTACTCACTGTGGCTGGCGCGACAGCTGATCGACGAATCGCTCCTGCTCGTCGAAAGCGATGTCGTCTTCGACGAGCAGCTGCTGACGCCGCTGCTGCGGCCCGACCGCATCGCCGTCTCGAGGCAGCTGCCGTGGATGAGCGGCGCCACGGTCACGCTCGACGCGAGCGGCAACGTCAGCGCCTTCTATCCGCCGCCCCCGGGCGCGCCCGACCAACACTGCACCGACGCCGACCACTTCATGGCAGTCAACATCACCAGCCTAGCACGCGACACTTGGGCCGAGGTCTGCGAGCGACTCGACCGGCATGTGGCAGCCGGCGAGACCGGCTTCCTCCACGAGACCGTGTTCGAGGAGATGACCGCAGATGGCAGTATGACCCTGGCGGCCGTGATCTTCCCCAGCGAACGCTGGTACGAGGTCGACACGGCGACCGATCTGGTCGCGGCCGAGCTGGTGTTCCCCAGGCACCCGATCATCGCCAGAGGAACGCGGCGGCGGACGCACCGCGACGGAGCGGAGGTGTGAGCCGGGGGGCCTCGCGGTCGCCCGGGAGTCCCAGGCCGATGCTCTCCTTCGCCCGCGACCTGCCCAACCTGTGCTCGCTGGCTGGGCTGCTCGCCGCGCTGCTCGGACTCTACTTCGCGATCCGCGGCGTCTACCCGGCGGCGATGATCGGCCTGCTCTGGGCGGTCGTCTTCGACTGGAGCGACGGCCTCATCGCGCGCCGCATGAGGGGCCGCACGGCCGAGCGACGGGCGTTCGGGGCGCAGCTCGACTCCCTGATCGACATCGTCAGCTTCAGCGTCGCGCCCGCGCTTCTGCTGCTGAGCGTCGGCCATTTCGGCCCCTTGTTCATCCCCGGCGCCTTCGTGATCCTTGCCACGGGGGCCATACGCCTTAGCTACTTCAACGTCTTCGGACTGCTCGACGATTCGACCTACCGTGGCTTGGCGCTCGACAACAACGTTTTCGTCCTCGCGCTCCTCTTCGTCTTCGAGCCGCTCGTCGGCCAAGCGACTTTCGCCCTCGTCCTCTACGTCGCCTTGCTGGTGCTCGCCGCCCTCAACGTGGCGTCGATCGAGACGCCCAAGCTCGGCGGGCGCTGGTACTTCGCCGTCATCGGGTACGCACTCGTGCTGAGCGCGGTCTACGGGTGGCAGCTGGCGTAGCCCACTGGGCGAGGCGCGACCTTCGGCCGGTGGCCCCGCCGCAGCGCCGTCGATGGACCGCAGCGATTCGCGGACGGCGTCTGCGATCAGCGTTCGCCCGGAGCGGGCCGGTGCCGTCCCTCTACGGTGGTAGCGTCATTCTTCGCTTGATCTCGTACTGCGTGCCGGATCCCACGCGCTGCGACACGGGAGGGGGAATGGGGATCGCCTACCTGCGGGACCAACCATGGAGTGGTTGGACGCAAGAGGAGCGTACCCAGTGACAGCACCATGAGGTAGACGCGCGTTCCTGTTGTCCTGGAAGTCGCCTACTGCCGAGGCGGCCGAGTGCCTAGAGGGAGGGGGGTGGCAACGATGTTGTTCCAGAACTTCTACGAGTTCCGCGACGCTCAGCTCACGTGTCCTGACTGCGGCTGGTCAGGCACGGGCCGAGAGACGGGAGTCGGCGAGATCTTCTCCGAGCTGTTCGAGTTCAACTGCCCGAGGTGCGACGAGAAGCTCGGCATCTGCAACCACCCCTCTATCGAGGACGCGCGCGAGAAGTGGAATCGGCTGAGCGAGGCCGAGCGCCGCGACTGGGAGGCCCACGAAGACCGCCGGGAGCGCCGCCAGCGTGAGTCGCTGCATTCGCACGACGAGCTGCCCGACCCGGACGCGGACGTCATCGTCGTCAGCTGGGACCTCGAAGAGCTGGACGAACAGACGCGCTGGTACGTCCTGCGCTGCGGCGAGCGGGAGCTCTGGCGAGAGCCGGCGGGCTTCAAGGACTACCGGCGCTTCGAGGAGGTCGTCGCGCTCCTCATGGCCAAGTACGGCACGCGCCTCAAGGACGTCGTCCCTTCCGGGGCGGCCACGTTCTTCCTCTGGGGCGACCGCCTCTCTGCGGGGCGCGTGATCGCCGAGGCCCGCGAGCGGGTTCAGGCGGCGGCCGAGGGTCGCCCCACGGAGATGGAGCTGAGGCAGCGCGCGGAGGAGGCGCGGATCGCGGCGGCCGAGAAGGAGAAGGCGTTCCACGCCCGCCGCCGGCGAGGGAAGCTGAGGTCCGCCGAGCAGCTCCCGGACCTGGACGCGGAGGAGATCGTCATCACCTGGGACTGGGAGGAGGGGCCGCGGGAGGAGTGGGGTGGTCCCCTGCTGCCCGCCTGGTACTACGTCCTGAGCTGCGGCGAAGAGCTGGTGTGGCGCCAGCCCGCAGGTTGGGAGGACTACGAGCTCTTCGGCGAGATCGCCTCCATCCTCGTGGACAGGTACGGACTGCGCCTCAAGGACCTCATCCCCTCGCCTGCAGCCAGGGGCAGTCTGGGGGTGACCGCCTCTGCGCCGGGGCCACCCTGGATGACGTCCGCCAGCGGGTTCAGGATGCCAGAAGACTCCTCTACATCGACGTGGACAGCGCCCTCGTCGACTTCGCCTCAGGCGTCGCCCGCCTCTCCGCCTCCGAAGCGCGAGAGTACGCGGGCCGCCTCGACGAGGTGCCCCGCATCTTCGCCCGCATGTCCCCCGCATCCGGCGCCCTGGAGGCTGTTCGTGAGCTGGCGGTGCACTACGACATGCGCTTCGTCGCGAAGCCGCGTTGGAAAGATCAGTCGGCCTGCGAAGACAAGGAACGCTGGCTCGAGCGGCGCCTCGCCGCAGTGCCGTGGAAGCGCCCACTTCTGCCTCGCTCCACAGATGATCGTGGCGACTACCTGGTCCACGGAGGGATCACGGAGGACGCCTCTCGGATCGCCCGTGAAGTCATTCAGCTCGGCAGCGAGGAGTTCCCCGACTGGCAGTCAGTCACAGCCTATCTTCTGGCTCGGCGACGCGACTGGCTGCAGCTGGCGGGTGATTTGCGCGAGTGATCTGGAGCTAGGCCCGGAAGGGTCGACGCGGCTGGAACGTCAGCCGAAGGTCGGCGGTGGGCCAAGAAGTCGTGGACGTCGCGCTGTTACCTGAGCGGCACAGGTTCGCGTGACCTGTGGCGCGCATGGAAGTGCCGGCTGGACGGGTCGGGTTCTGCTGGCACCGCGAACCGCCAGAGGATGAGGGGCTTGCGCGGGGTCGTAGACTCGAAGAAGGGTGGCATTCTACCTTCGTCCGACCCAGGGAGGACACCATCGGAGCCTTAGGCGTGCTTGCGGTCCTGACTCTCATTCCGGCCATGGTCTTATTCACGATAGCCCGCGGCCTCGCCCACGACCTGGTGCAGTTGTATGTCAAGCGTAGCGCCAACCCAGATCTTCAAGTCCTGCCGGTCTCGAAATGGTGGCGTGAGGCGCTCGCGCTGGAGAGGTTCTTCGTAGTTGTTGGGCTGTGCGACCTCGCGCTGCTTGCGCTGTTTCTCGTCTACCTCGCCATCTGGCATCCCGGCGAATTCGGACTTGCCCTTGAGCTAACCCTCATCTTTGGAGGCATTGGGCTGTTCGCCCTCTACTTGATGGGGCACTACTCCGAATGATGGCTGCGGACGCTGCGGCGAGACCCGTGACGAGTCGGGGGGCGACATGACGATTGCCGTACGTCCAGCGCGGTTCACGGACCTGCGAGCCCTGGTCGAACTGAGCGGTTTGGTGCAGGAGCTCCACGTCGCAAACCTGCCTGCGGACTTCAGACCGCCGCGCGAACGCGAGGTCGCGAGATGGTTCAACGACATGCTGCAGGATGAAGAGACGTGGGTCTGGATTGCCGAACACGAGCGCTACCCTGTGGGCTTTGCCGTTGCGTTCATCAATGAACGGCCGGACCATCCCTACTGCTGCCCGTCCCGATCGCTCGAGATCGACCAAATCGGCGTTCGTGCTGAGTGGCAGAGGCGAGGCATTGGAAGGGCTTTGGTGGGGAAGGCCCTGGAGGTGGCACGGGAGAGAGGGCTTGATCGTGTGGAGCTTGGCTCATGGAGCTTCAACCGCGACGCTCATGAAGCCTTCCAGCATCTCGGCTTCGCTCCGCTTTCGACACGCTACCGACGAGATGTGATTGCTGGCGACGCCTGACGTCGAGGCGGCGTCAGACCCGCACCTTGCAACGGCGTTTCTCCCCTCTGCCCTCCGAACGAGGCATCGAGGGGCTCGTCGGATTTCGCTCAAGCGTCGGCAACCCGTCGGCGGTGTGCTCTACTCTGCTGCACTGAGGCCATCCTGGGCCGATGCACAGGTCGTGTAGACCTGTCGCCAGAAGAGGGACGGATGTCGTGCGCCTGCCGCCTCGATGCCGAGCGCGCACCACAGATCACTTCGCGGCTCAACTCGATCAGGTGGTGAGGAACCCGCAGGGCTACGAGGTGTACGGCTCGCCCGACCAGTTCTTTGCCCTCACGTACCCGACTCAGGGCCTCAAGACGATGCTGGCCCGCAGCTTCGGACGCCTCACGGGCGCCAAGGTCGAGGGCGCCCAGCACGGCGTCATCCGCTCCGAGACGAGCTTCGGTGGCGGCAAGACGCACAGCCTCATGGGTCGCCACCGAGCTACGACGCGATCCTCGTCGACGAGGGTCAGGACTACACCCTTGAGTGGTGGAACACGCTGCGCCTGACCTTGGCCGAAGGCGGCGAGATGCTCCTCGTCGACGACCTTGCGCAGGACATCTTCGGGCGCAAGGACAACTGGACCGACGAGAAGAAGACGGGCTCGGGCCTGGCGAAGCCGACCAAGCTCAAGTGCAGCTATCGACTGCCGGCGCCGCTGATTGAGCAGGCCAGCTACTTCGCGGAGCGCTACCTGACGGCAGAGCCGGACGACCTGCCCGTCGCGCCCCCCGGTCAAGCGGACTTCGTGACGAAACTGCGCTGGGTGCAGACCGACCTCGATGACGCCAGTGAGCTCGTCACTGAGGAGGTCTGCAAGCTCGCCGCTTCGGCCACTGGTCTCGGGATGACCGAGATCACGGTGCTGACGACCGACGTGCACACCGGAGTTGGCGTGGTCTGGTGCTTGCGCGAGAGTGACATCGAGTGCGTGACTACATTCAGCATGGACGACGACGGTCCCGACCCAGGCAGAGAAGACACTCGCCTCAAGCGAGCCTTCTTCCTGGGCAACCCACGGCTCAAGGTTACGACCGTCCACAGCTTCAAAGGCTGGGAGTCGAGGGCAATCGTCCTTCACCTCAGGCATCAGGCGGACGAGGAGGGCCTGGCCCTTGCCTACACCGGCCTGACTCGGCTCAAGCGGTCCGACCATGGGAGCTTCATGACCGTGGTGTGTGCGATGGACGCACTGGCCGACTACGGCAAGGGTTGGCCGGAGTTCGAGGACTCGCGCTTCATGTAGAGCGGGGAGCCGTTCGGTGACGAGGCAGAAACCTGGATCGTCCAGCACTTTGCCGCACTGACTCTCGGATCGGCCATGCGCGGAGCATCCGCCGACCCACCGCAGGGTGGGCCCGGCTCAGGCCGCCGCCAGCGTTGGGCTCGTGCCTCTGAAACGCAGGCGCACCGTGATGGAGATGCCGTCGGGCGTCGCCTTCCAAGATACCTCGACGTGCTTTCGCGCGAACCCGCCCGCGGTCTTGGCCGCCTTGAAGGCGAACTCCTTGGATGGCTCAAACGGGATGGACATCGGGACCCCTCCGGCGTTGCTGAACTTCAGCGACAGTGACGCGTAGTTTAGTACCACGCCGGGACGGGTGTCAAACACGCCGCTGTCGTTGTCGTCTACCGCGGTCAGTATCCGTAGACGTCAGCTGCAGTGCCGTGTAAAATATTGCGCATCGAAAGTGGGTCGTCAAGCGCATCACCGTCACTGACTCCGACGCTGGCAAGGACCGGCCATGGATGTCCAGGAGGCGCGATGGCAGAGAAGACCTACAGCATCACGGAGCTCACCGACCTCACCGACGTGACCGAGCGCACTGTGCGCTACTACATCACGCTCGGGCTGCTGCCGAAGCCCGAGGGGATCGGCCGCTGGAGTCACTACACAGAGGAGCATCTGAACCGGCTGACGCTCATCCGCAAGCTTCAGGAAGGGCACATGCCGCTCAGCGAGATCGGCGAGTTCATCAAGGCGCTGGACGCGCAGGAGGCCGAAGCGAAGGCCTCCCAGCGGCACGGCTTCGGTGAGAAGCTCCGCAAGAAGGGCAAGGGCGAGAAGGCCGGCCCGAGAAGGCGGAGCCAGAGGCGGACGCAGAGACGCAGGACGCCGGCGACGAGGAGGCGTCGGAGGCCCATTGGTGGTCGTTCGACCCGCAGGCGATCGCCGAGTCGGTCCTCCAGCAGGTCCGTGGAGCGGCAGCTGGCGCGGCCGAGTTCCCCGCGCATCGTGCCTAGGAGGGAGCGGTCAGCCCAGAGCGAGACCTCTGAGGTGGGGCAGCGCACGCGGTGGGAGCACATCGTCCTCGCGCCCGGCGTGGAGCTCAACGTCAAGGTGACTCGGTCGGGCAAGCAGAAGGCAGCGGTCGAGGCGCTCATCGAGCGCGCGAAGGAGCTCTTCCCGAGGACGAGCCTCGGTCGTCCGACGACGTGGCTTAGGGGTCACCCCCCCGCACTACACGGTCGATTCATCCTTGCAGACACAAGGCCGTGGGGCTCGAACAGAGGAGACTGGCATGGGATGCGAACTGAGAGCCGCCTGCCTTGATTGCCGCACATCGTTCACAGTGTTTGAGGGCGGCGCCGTCTTCTCCCACGCGCTTCGCTGTGAGGAGTGCGGCGAGACGAAGTTCATCAGCCTCTTCGAGCTGGGTGGCCACCACACACGCTTCGTCAAGGGTCTTCGTGGAGCCTACAGCCACTGCACGGAGCCCTGGGATACCTTCATCCATGAGCATGCTCCGGTCGATCCCATCACCGAGACTGAGTACTACGCAGGAATCGAAGCCGTTGCCGGACGCTGTGTTTGCGGAGGCAAGTTCACGCTCACTGCGCCCCCCCGCTGTCCCGCCTGCTGGTCCACGAACATCAGTACAGGCGCGGTAGTCATGTTCTACGACTGACGATGCATTGCCAAGGCGACGGCAGTCAGACGATTCAGCTGCCGTTGCTCGCGCCCGATACTAGGAGCAGTCTCGAAGACAACCGCACTGGGGGGGTCATGGGGAGCGCTCATGTGCTCGGGCAGCCGCATCGAGGGAGGACTCTCCGGCGAGGCAGTCTTCTGCTGTTGTTGACGATGGCAATCGCGCTCCTGATATCAGGCGTCGCCAACGCTTCAGCCTCTTGCGAGATCAATGACAACGATGAATACACGAACTCCCGGTACGTGACGGTCAGCTTCTACCACGGTTTGAACAAGGAGTTCCGGATCGGTGATTCGTCGTACTTCGGCACCTACGACCCATGGTATGCAATCCCCTACACCGACGAGGCAGACTGGGACCTGGGCTCAGGAGACGGCTCGAAGCGCGTCTACATGCAGTTCAGAGTGGATCCGGACGACACGTATTACGACAAGTGCGACGACTCGATCAAGCTGGACACCACCCCGCCGACCACGACAGCGAGTGACGACGAGTCGTGGCTCGACCCAGCAGAGACAGTGACCGTCACGCTGTCGGCGAGCGACGGCTACAGCGGCAGCGGGGTGGATCGCACCGAGTACTCGCTTAGCGAAGGAGCGTATTGGACTGAGTACAACTCGTACTCGAAGATCAAGGTGACGCGCTGGAACCAGACCCTGTACTACCGCTCTGTCGACAAGGCGGGCAACGTGGAGGAAGCGCACAGCGAGAAGTACAACGTCGATGTCATCGGACCCTCCTGCTACGTTGAGTCGAACACCGTGAAGCGCGGGCGCATGGGCTACATCAACTACTCGTCCTACGACAACGAGAGCCCCAAGACCGACACCACCATCACCGTGGCTACGCTGAGTGGGGTCACTCAGATGACTCTTCACTCCGGGTTCGTGAGCAAGGGCTCACGCCACTGGGACTTCCGCGTGAAGCTCGCTAGGGGCAAGTATCGGCTCACGATCACCGGCGTCGATCTCGCCGGCAATCTGCAGTCGCGCATCGGGAACGCTTATCTGCGCGTGAAATAGCCGAGCTAGGACGCGGTTCCGGGTGGGCAGAAGAGGTTAGCCGTGCTTCGTCTCATCACCTGGAACTGCCGCGTCGGCGGCTTTCGCTACAAAGCCGCGCATGTGGCCGGACTGCGGCCCGACCTGCTAGCGGTGCAGGAGGTAGAGCCGCTGGAGCAGGTGCTCGTTTTCGGCGGAGAATGTCAGCCGACCTATCGAGACAGGATTGGCGATCCGGCGTTTCCCAGGCGAGCGATCGGCGTCTTCTCGTACACTGGCCTGGACATCCAGCCTGTCGACCTGGAGGCGCCGCTCTATGCGTTCCGTCGCTACGTCGCCAGCAGGCCGGGACTCGAGTTCAATGTGATTGCCACTTGGACTGCTGCCACCAAGGACGCCGCGACTTCGTATCGTCAGGCGCACCAAGGTGTCGAGGCGCACGTCGCGTGGATCCAGGAGCGGCCCACCGTGATCCTAGGCGACCTCAATGACAACGCCTCGTTTCGGGGAACTCGTTGGTCCGATCTGATGGCTCAGCTCGAGCCGCTCGGCCTCGTCAGCGCCTACCACTACTTCTATGGGGAGGCACCAGGATGCGAGACAAGACCTACGCACTTCTGGCGTGGTGACGGGGCCGCAACCTTCCATCTGGACTACTGCTTTCTCCCTAGCCCGTGGCTCGCGCGTGTTCGGGATGTCTGCGTTGGGGAGTTCTCGCCCGCATGGAAAGAGGTCAGCGACCACGTGCCACTCATCGTGGACCTTGACTTGTGAAGCGGCGCTGACTCGTCCTAACCAGGTCTTGCCGTGTCGCGTACGCCAGCGCCGACAGACCGCCGACATCATGCTGACAAGAGGTCCCGCCACCAGTCACTACGAGACAGCACCACACAGCTTGGCAACATCATGGAAACCTGGACTGTGCAGCACTTACCCGCACTGAAGGCCTCCATGCAGACGCTCCCCTGACGTCTGCAAAACCTCCATCACCGGTTCGACTCCGGTCGCCGCCTCCAACGCTCTCCCTGCCCAGCGCGATTTCCTGTGGTGTGCAGTAGCACACCTCGTTTCTGATGCGGCGATTCTGCCGACATCTTGCCGACGAGACTCAAAGAGACTGGAGGATACGGAGGATACGGCTCGGCACTCCTCGGCAGGGAGGCCGCTCATCCCCGTACCGGGTCAGTGTAGGCTGTCCGCAGGATCGATCTGGAGCCGGCTCAGGGACCGTCTGTTCAGGGCAATGTGACCGGCACAGAACAGCACGCGGAGGACGCAGGCAACGATCTACTTGCTCGTGTCGAACACGATCTTGCCCTGCACCCCGCCCGCTTCTTGACGCTGCTGGACTTCGCCGACCAGGGACAGCGGCATCACGGAGTCGATGATCGGTCTGATCCTTTCTTGTTCGATCAAGGTACGCAGGGCTTCCATCTTCTGACGGGTCGGTTCGATGAAGAAGAACATCATGTCGATGTTCCGACTCCAGGCCTCGAGCAGGTTCTGGGCAGCAGTGATATCAACGATCGAGACAAGCCGTCCGTGATTCTTGAGGACAAAGGGGCTTCGCTCCACGGTGTTCCCGCCGACAGTATCGAGGACCACATCCACTCCTTGACCGTCAGTCTCCCGGCCGATCACGTCCTCGTAGCTCTCCACCTTGTAGTCGATGACCACATCGGCGCCCAGGCTCTCCACGAACTCGACGCTCCTGGTGCTGCAGGTGGTGAAGACCTTGGCTCCAGCAGCCTTCGCTATCTGTATCGCAACCGACCCGACGCCGCCGGCACCGGCGTGAACCAGCACGCTCTCACCGACCTGTAGCTTCGCCCTCTCGATGAGACAGCCATACGCCGTGCCGAATACAAGGGGCAAGCTCGCGGCCTCGAAGTGGCTGACGTTCTCTGGTTTGAGCGCGACGATGCTCTCATGCACGAGGTTGTAGTCGGCGAATGTCCCGGGCCTGGTGAACAGTTCCATCTCATAGAAGACCTCATCACCGACCTTGAATCTCGTGACGTCGGACCCGACCGCTTCCACTACACCAGCAGCATCGATTCCGATGATCGCGGGGCATGATACCCATTCCTTGTAGTCACCTCTTCTGGTCTGAAAATCACAGGGGTTGGCGGAGGTAGCCACGATCCTGACTAGCAGATCGCAGGGCCCAGGTTCAGGCTTTGCGACTTCACGCTGCTCGAATACCTCAGGACCGCCGAAGGAAGTGAGGACCATTGCTTTCATTTCGCCTCCAGTACCTCAGGTCGCCAGGCTGCGCTTGTAGGTGATGGCCGCCACGCGCAGAGCCCACGCGCTCGTCCCCCTCAGGATGTAGGGCTTGAAGTCGGCGTCGGTGAGCGACTCATCATACTTCGCGATGCGCAGAGCAGGGTCGCGCTCCCCGGGTTTGAGTTGGAGTTGCCTGAGCGAGGCGATGGCAACGCGATTTCCCTGCAATCACCGGTGGGTGCACGTCCATTGGCCGAGACCGAGCAGTACCAGAGTACGGAGTGGCACTACGGCGCCTTTCAGCGCAGCATCACGCTGCCCCACAGCGTGAAGCGCGACGCGATCGAGGCGACTTACGAGAACGGCGTCGTCGAGGTGCGCGTGCCCAAGGCCGCGGAGGTCCTCTCGCAGCGCATCGAGGTCAAGGCCAAGGGTGGTGTGAGCGCGCTCGACGCGCCCGTCGAGTAGGCGCGGGCGGCAGCGAGGGCTTGAGCTACTTCGTCGCGAACACCAGCCCCGCGATCAGCGCTGGACTCCAACCTCCACTGTTTGTGATGGGCATGTTGGCGAGGTTGTTGGCAAGGCCGGGACTCGTTTAGCCCGTACATCCTCGCCGACCCGGCACGAACAGAGGCCCGCCGCCCTCACGGGTGGCGGGCCTCCAGGTGTTTGCCGTGCTAGCGGGTTGCTGACGGGAAGCTATGCGTCGACCAACCCCAAGATCAGGTCCATGGTCTGCTGCGTGATGACACCGCGGCGCACGAGATCCGCCAGGTGGTTCGTGAGGGCTTTGAGCGGTGCCTTCTGAGCCTGGACCATGATGCTTTGGGCCACGCCTTCGTTGGGCAGGGCACCGTTGGCGACCAGGGCTGCGAGCATGTCGCTGGGCGTCCCCGGTACGATGAAATCCACGTCGGCGGAGGTCGTGTCCATGTCGTCCTCGGACACGGCGGCTCCGACGTGCATGCCCGAGATAAGGTCGACGCCGATGGTGGAGAAGTCGGCGGCCCAGTTGCCGTTGGCGTCCGAGGTGACGTAGAAGCCCCGCCAACTGTCGTCCACCAAGGCATCCACCGAGACCACCGCGTTCGACGGGGCGAGGCCGATCACGGTGTCGTCGACGAAGACGGGGTCGACCGAGAGGGCCACGAGCGTCACCTCTTTGGTGACGGACACCGGCCCAAAACCGACGTCCTGGTCCCAGGGGTCCAAACCAGATACCGAGACGTACATCCCCGGCACGAGATCGACGGTGTCTCCCAGGTATGCCTCGAAGTTGCCCCACTCGTCGATCTGCAGGGACCCGTTGTACAGGGTGTCTCCACCCGGTGCTGCTTTGACAACCATCGTCGCTGAAGACCCCGGCAGGAACTGCTGGCCGTAGACGTTGGTCAGTCCTGACCGGACGCTGTGCACGTGTGGGCGCGGTCCCCGGAACGGTGGCCGGTCACGAGAAGAGGCCCGCTGCCCGTGAAGGCGGAGGGCCTCTGTGTGCGGCAAGCGGCCTGGACTCGGCCGTTGGGCCGCCGGGCCGTCACTCTTGATGCCCGCGAACAGGCCGGTCCTGCTGTTGCGGGCCTTCCTACCTTGTCCGCTATTGCACGCGGAACTGGCGCGTCGGCGACACCACGAACATCCACTCTTCCGTGCTCTGCGTGCGGAACTTCACGCGGAACACGCCGAGCTCCCTCGGCGTGAACCGGTAGCTGAAGGTGCCCGTCGCGCTGAGAGCGCGATACACGATCGTACGTGTGACCCACTTGTCGGCCACCCGCTCCTGAACACGGATGATGGCCTTCACACCGATGTCGGCGGGGCTCACGGTTCCATTCGCTGTGACGCTGTGGCCGATCTTGACGGTGCCGTTCTTCACGCCCTGAAGCTTCAGCTTCAGTACCGGCATCATCAGCGATGGCACGGTCACAGCGGGCTTGAAGAGGGCGGTGCCCCCTCCGCTCCGTCCCCCGACGTGGCCCTGGGCGATGGCACGGTAGGTCGCGAAGCGCGGCGGTGAGGCCACCGTGAAGGCGAAGCGGCCCTTGGCTCCTGTGGTCACCTGTCCCAAGTCCGTGAACGCGGTCTCACCCCAGGCCCGCTCCTGCAGGTAGACGACGACGCCAGGGTGAACGCGAACGATCCAGAGATCGACGCCGACGCCGACGAACCCAGACAGCCGGTGTAGTCCGCTTACGTAGGGGATGCGATCAAGGAACAGCCACGGCGATCTTGCGTGCGGATGTGGCACGACCCAGTCGGTGTGGCAGACGGTGCAATCGCTGACGCTGGCGACGAACGGCGTGTGCGCCGCTGGGGCACCGTTCGTCGGCGGCACGGCGGTATGGCAGTCGCAGCCATCCCGGGCCAAGGCCGGAGCCGCCCCGCTTGCCAGGGCGGCGGCGGCCAGGCAGAGGACCGTGACGAGAGCGAACGTAGGTCTCATGCCTCCCTCCTTGGTGTTCCCCGCTCCGGCTCGCTGCGGTGACGCTCCCTTGTGTGGGCTCGCGCCGCTGACCGCCAGGCGGCGGCAGGCAGGTAGCGAGGGCTGGTTCAGATGCGCCCGCAGGGTCGTCCCATAGGGAACCCCCAGTGCCCCTCGGCTCCAGGACTCCTGAGCGGCTCGGCCTCAAGAGGCGCGAAGACCGGCTCACCGGGCCGGTCTCACCAGTGGCTCCCCGCCGGACTGCGGTGGCCGCAGTAGAAGCGTCCGACGGATCACTGCCTCCCGTACCGACGAACTGCTCATGTCGGGAGTCTCGTACCCTTTGACGCTACCCGTCTCGCCGAGACGCAGTCCCGTTAGGCGATCGTCACCCTTGCGGGCCGACCGGCGCGTGGCCTCCTGTGGCGCCTGACCGGACGCTCCGCCCGCTTGGGCGCAGTCCCCGAAGCGGGGCCGGTCACCTGGAGGGAGGGCGGCTACGCAGCCGACACGATCGTGTATCGCGTGCGGCACTGCATCCGAGCCTGGAAGTCGCCGCCGCCACGCAGTTGCCATCCTCTGAGTGCAACGCGGCCGGGGAGTGGGATCCCAGGTGGGCGTTGCGCTTCAGCGACGAGCGCGGATGCCCATGGTCTCGCGGGGTCGGCGGCGCGTCGGGGCCGACGATGCCCCTCGAGGCACGCAGCCGCGAGAGGCTGGTTGTGGCGTCGGCATGTTGTCGGCCGGGTCTCAACATGCGCCGCAAACAGGCGGTTTTGCGCACTGTGCCTTTGGCGCACCCCTCAGCTCGTGGTAGCGTGCCTCCGCCCTGACCGGCATTCGTGCGGCATGCTGGACGGATTTCGAGATGCTTGGCAAGGCCGAGCAGTTCAACCGGTCTCCCCTTGCTCTCGGTCTTCCTGAAGCACGATCATCCAGACCCCGCGGCGCGAGACCCGATGGCCTTCAACGTGTGCGCTCTGGGACCTGCGGAATCTCCGCGTCCACTATGCTGTTCCCCTTGTCGAACTCCGTACCGATTCGACTGAGTGGGACAACCCACCATTGACGGAAGCTCCGAGATGGTACGTGCGACCGCTCCACCCGGACCGAGCTTCGTCTTCTTCGCAGCCCGCAGCTCAATGCCACCGCCCAGGAGAGATTCAACAGCTTCGTCGAGTGGCGCCCGCTCCCGATGGTGGTCTTTCAACATCTGTGCGTGATGTTCAAGACGATAGACTCCACTGCGTTGTCGCTGATTGCCCAAATAGACCCGTCCGCTGCCGCCCCTACCAGCGTGGTGCAGCTCGAGAGGATGTGGTTCAACACCGACATCCGACCGATCATGCCCACGATATGCGTGCCCACGGGGACCCGTGATCCTCTACACGCATCGACCAGCGGCCGCGAGGGACTGCCAGCTGGATCCTGCACGACACCGTATCCAGAGGACGCGGCGATGATACATCGCCGCCCGCATCCCCGGCTGCCGCCGAGTCGAGCTGGACAGGAGGGCACTACACATCCCCGCTGACATGGAACGCTACGTCTCCACTCTGAGGCGTTCATCGCCTCGGCCAGGGAGGAGGAGTTGGCCCTCGACCGCCGGCTCAGCACCGTCGTCTTCACCGACATCGTCGGCTCCACGGAGAAGGCGTCAAAGCTGGGCGACCACCGGTGGAAGGCGTTGCTCGACCGCCACCACGCCACCGTCCGCAGTCTCTTGACCCGCTACCGTGGAACAGAGATCAGACGACCGGCGATGGCATCTTGGCTACCTTCGACGGCCCCGCTCGTGAGTCGAACAGCGCGATCGCTCGCGCAGCTGTCGGCGTCAGCCGCCGACGGTGATCATGTGGCCGAGCGCTTCGCCGCCGGTGGCCCGGCGGCCCTCACGAGGTGCGGCCCGGCCGCGGCCGCAAGCCCACGATCTCGGCCGCCAAGGTCAAGGCGATCGTGGCGGCCACGACCCAGACCGTGCCCCCCGGCGAGACACACTGGAGCTGCCGCACGATGGCCAAGGCCAGGGCGTGAGCCCGGCCACGGTGCAGCGCATCTGGGACGCCCACGGCCTGCAGCCGCACCGCACGCGGGCCTTCAAGCTCTCCAACGACCCGCTCTTCGCCGAGAAGCTCAGCGACATCGTCGGGCTCTACCTGAACCCGCCCGAGAAGGCGCTCGTGCTGTGCGTCGACGAGAAGAGCCAGATCCAGGCGCTCGACCGCACCCAGCCGAGCCTGCCGATGAAGAGGGGCCGCGCCGGCACCATGACCCACGACTACAAGCGCAACGGCACGACGACCCTGTTCGCCGCGCTCGAGCACGCTCGACGGCAGCGTCATCGGCCAGTGCCTGCCGCGCCACCGCCACCAGGAGTTCCTCAGCGTTCCTGCGCACGCTGGACCGCGAGTTCCCGCGCGGGCTCGAGCTGCACCTCATCCTCGACAACTACCCGACCCACAAGCACGCCAACGTCGCTGCCTGGCTCGAGAAGCATCCGCGCTTCCATCTCCACTTCACGCCCACCACAGCTCCTGGCTGAACCTCGTCGAGCGCTGGTTCCGCGAGCTGCACCGAGAAGGCTCTGCGCCGTGGCGTCTTCCCCAGCGTGCCCGACCTCGTCGCCGCCATCGACGCCTTCCTCGAGGCCCACAACGAGGACCCCAAGCCGTTCGTCTGGACGGCCTCCGTCGAGGCCATCCTCGAGAAGGTCGGGCGCTGCAAAGCTGTTTTGGCAGACAGTGCACTAGAACTGGACTGAGTACTCCATAGAGCTGTAGTCGCCGGTGCTGATCGTGTCGGCTGCAGACCAATCCCCGCCGGGCGCATAGTCGATAGAATGCTCGGCCATCGTCTTGCCGGTATCCGACTCCTTCTTCGCAGAAGAAGACGAGCAGGCAGCGTTGAAGGGCTTGCACCCTGTCGAACTCCAACTCCACGGTGATCGTGCTTCGCGCCTCGCCGCAATGTGGCGGGCGCGTAGAGGAGGCCACCCAAGATGCCCAAGAGCGTCCGAGAGTCGAGACTGAGGTTCACGTCGGATTCCCGGACGGCCACGTCGAGGTCTGCGATGACCTAAGCTTCTCCAACGAGGAGGCGGAGCGGAAGCTCAGCATGTTCTACTATCGGGCGGAGATGCAGTGCTGTGAGGTTCTGAAGACCGTCATCAATGGTCAAGAGTACGGCTGCTGAATCGGACTCAAGTCGTCGAGGCGGCGCAGACTCAACCGTTCTCGTCACTGACGCCACTCCCAGAACGGCCGCGTCACCCGATGTGTGGCGGCCGTTCCAGTGCAATTGGAGCAAGGAGGCACCGCCATGGACGAGCGAGACCGGCTCCGCTTCGAGCTTGGGCTGCTCCTCGCGACTGGACGTGAGTTGAGCACCGACATGCAGAGCGAGAACCTTGATCCGCGGGACGTCAATGAGCGCTACCAGCTCTGGTTCACGCAGACGCTCCGCCTCGTGGAGCGTCTGCTGCCTGAGCGGCGCCGCGAGTTCGAGGGCTACTACCGATCCGATCAAGAGAGCCGCGATCAGGCCGCGACGATCTCCGCGATCCTCGGTTCCCTGAGTCGCCCTCGGGCGACCACAGAGAAGCGAGAGGCGCTCGCCGGCCTCTTCGATCCCGGGCTCGAGCAGGCCACGTTCCTCCATCTGCTCGGCATGCAGCTCGCCATCCTCGCCTCTGCGCTGCCCTCACTGCTCGCGCAGCAGCGACGCCCGGACCGGGGGCTACAGGCAGCGCGGCTACTGCTCGCGAAGGGGCACCGCCGCGCTGCCGGTGCCCTGGCGGGCGCCGTCCTGGAGAGCCACCTGCTCACAGTGGCGCAACGACACGACGTGGCGCTCGCGGAGAGCGACGCAGCCAGCGTGTCCCGGCTCGGTCGCGCCCTGCGCAAGGCCGGCGTCTGCGACGCGGCGCGCTCACGGCAGATCAGGCGCCTCGCGGAGCTCAGCGACTCCTGCGTGCGCAGCGAGAAGAGGATCTCTCCCAAGCTGGTTTCGGAGCTCCTGTCCGGCGTCGAGGAGACCCTCCTGAACGTGTCCTGACGCTTGCCTCCGGGGCGCCCCGACACCAGTGAGGCTGACAGACACCCGGAGGAGCTGGCTTCGGATCAGCCACGTGAAGCGGCTCACGGTCACCCCGCCCGCGCCGACTCCCACTTCTCAAGGCGCCGTGCGATGTTGCACGTCGGCTTCGCGGCGGCACTCGTCAAGAACGGCCTGCACAGAGCGCTGAGATGAAGGTCGGCGGCCCGCCGGCGCATGGCCCAAGGTTCCTTCAGGGCGGCGTCCTGTGTGACAGTGGCTGAGGTGTTCTCAAGACGTTTGACAGCTCGCACGTCTGCGCGTCGTCGGCCGCACCGAGAAGCTGCTGCACATCGCGGTGTGTTTGGCGGGTAACACGTCACCTGTACCTGTGCCGGTCCTCAGTCGGCTCGGGCAGGCGGGCAGACGGCCTTCTCGTCGCGCTCGCTGAGCGCTGTCACGATTGCGAAGGCTTCGCCGCAGACGTTGCACGTGAACGCGGACCTGGGCGCGGTCGCGCGCTACCAGGCCTGCGCTGGCGCACCTGTGCCCCGCCGCCACGCTCTACGGTCAGTACTTGGCGGGCGGCGGCGATGAGAACTCCGCGGTGTACCTCTGCTCGACCTCGTGGCTGCCGCACTTGGGGCACACCGCCTTCGCGTCGCGCTCCTCCATGTGGCACTTCACCGCGAACTTGCGCTTGCACTGCTTGCACCTGAACTCGTAGACGGCCATCACCGTCACCTCCTACCCTCGCTCGCTGTAGCCTGCGCCCATGGCCTACCCAGAGCGCCGACCTCCCTATCCCAGAGTCGCCTCAGCCGAGGGCCAGCCCTGCGGGCACTGCTTGCCGGTCTGCGACGCCGGTGCCTGCTCCTCGAGCAGCACGGCCCATTCGCGCCAGGTCGGCTACTTCTTCGTCAGGTAGACGACCCCGCCGATCGTCTTGACCTCGACTTGGTCGGCGACGCCGAGGTTCTTCACGGCGTTGCGAAGACTGGTGGCACCATTTCTCGGGGCGTTCTCGATCTCTGCGTGCGCGTCCTTGCCCTTGAGGAACTCCTGCACGAGAAGCGTGTACTCGCTCGTCCTATGCCTTTGCGGCAGTTCTGCGACGGGCTTCAACTTCAGCTTCGGCTTCGCCATCTTCCGACTCTCCTTCACCTGCGGTGGGAGCAGACACGAACGAAGCTTCCCATAGCCACCGGGTCAGACGCCATGACGGTGATGCGTTTGACGTGACGCAAGACTCGCGAGCCCGCAGTCCCAAGCTTGACCTGACCCCGCTCCTTGGTCCACTTCCTGTGAGAGCGCGAGAGCTGGTCAGCGTGTGGGTACTCGGAGGGCGTTGCCCTTGCGCGCGAACTCAGTGGTGGCGCCCGCGGTCAGTGTGAGAAGTCCAGTCGGTCGCGTCGGCATGTCGGCACGCCCTGCGGCGCACTGAGGACGCCTGACACGATCTTCAGTCGACCCTGACCGTGCCTGCCGTACCCCTCCAGCCTCCACACAGCCCCATGCAGCGTCACCATCTCCACTGTTTCTGACGGGCCTGTTGGCACGGCCCGAGGGCGCCTGCGCCGCAGGTTATGCCCAACACGTTGGCTGGACGGGGGGCCGTGCCATGCGTAAGGGAGGACTCCAGTTCGCTTTGGTGCTGCTGGCACTACTTGTCGCTGCCGCGTCCGGTTGCGGGGGTGGAGCAACGGGCAGCTCGGCATCCGGCTCGCCTGCAACCGCGAGCGTCTCTCCCCGCGCCACTGTGACCAGCGAGGCGGACGCTCTGACCTCTGCCCTCTACAACTTCACCTTCATGACCAGTACGTACGAGCCCAAAGGCGATGTCGTCGCAGAGGGGACGCCACGAGTCTTCGCCGCCGCCGTTGACAAGGTCGACGTCGACCGACGTGAGATCACCTTCGACGTCGTCAAGCTCGAGGATGCCGACCGAGAAGCCGGCGGCATTGTCGACAACGCCATCGTCTACCGCAACGACGTCCGTCATCGTCAGACCCTGCGGCTCGCTTCGGGCGTGCTGCCCATCTACCCGCGAGCAGGTGGCGTCTGGACGCTCGAACGCTTCGCGAAGACCGTCCCCCGCGCGGCGTGTTGGATGGCCGTGGAGCGCGGGAGAATCCGCATGCTCGTGCCGTTCGGGAATCCCTGAGGCCGGGTCCGAGGGCGCTGATCCGCGCAGCCAACAGCGCATCAACCTGTCGCGACCAACGGCTTCTGCTCTGTGCTGCCTCTACACTGACCTCGCCAATCCGACGTCGAACAAGATCTACCAGGCGATCGGTTATCGCCCGGTGTGCGATGCGGCGGAGTATCACCTTGGGGCCGGCTAACAAGCGGATCTTGGTGCGTCAGCCCGAACCGACTCTGTTCACACACCCGTAAGGAGATCTTCCACAGTGGACATCCCGCGGATCTTCACCATCACCGAGAGCGCCCACCGCATCCACGATCCGATCACACCCGAGAAGCTCGCCACGCTCGGCGCGGCGCTGCGTCTCGAATCGGGAACCCGGGTGCTCGACCTCGGCAGCGGTTCGGGGGAGATGCTGTGCACCTGGGCGCGCGATCACGGCGTCAGCGGCACCGGCATCGACATGAGCCGGTCGTTCACCGAGCAGGCGAGACGCCGTGCTGAAGAGCTCGGCGTCGCCGATCGAGTCAAGTTCATCCACGGCGATGCCGCCGGCTACGTCTCTGACGAGAAGGCCGGCGTGGCGGCCTGTCTCGGTGCCACGTGGATCGGCGGGGGAGTCGCCGGCACCATCGAGCTCCTGGCGCGCAGCCTGCGCACCGGAGGGATCGTCCTCATCGGCGAGCCCTACTGGCGGCAGGTGCCGCCGACGGAAGACGTCGCCAAGGGGTGTCTTGCCGGCTCGATCTCCGACTTCCTCCTGCTTCCGGAGCTTCTCGCGTCGTTCGGCCACCTTGGCTACGACGTCGTCGAGATGGTCCTGGCCGACCAGGACGGCTGGGACAGATACGAGGCGGCCAAATGGCTCACCATGCGCCGCTGGCTCGAAGCCAATCCCGACGACGAACTCGCGGAAGCCGTTCGAGCCCAACTGACCGCGGAACCCGAGCGCTACGCCGCGTACACGCGTGCATACCTGGGCTGGGGTGTGTTCGCGCTGATGCCGCGGTGATGCGGTGGCGCATCAGGCGGATCGTCAACGGCTGTGCCGCGCAACAGCTGGTGGCTCGCCGAGATGTGATTGCGCCTGAATCCATTTCTTATGGTCTAGTCATCCGTCCTGAGTCCAAGTACGAAGTGCAACACCGGCGCCGCTGACGCCGGCCCCCACCCCTCCGCCAGTACTAGCCCGGCGATGCACTCCGCCGCCTCCTCCTGCAGCACCAGAGTGGCGTGCGTGTGACGCAGGTCGTGCAAGCGGATTCCCGGCAGCCGTGAACGCTTCACCGCCGCGCGGAAGAAGCGGCTCACGACCTCCGGATGCCAGGCTTCGCCGTCCTCCTTGGTGAACACGAGGCCGGTGTCGATCCCTGCGCCTCGGGTGCGCCCGCGAGGTGCTGATATGGCCGCAGAACGCTGGACAGCCGGGGGGAGGTGCTACGCTGACCCTCGGAGGAGGGGCAGCACGGACGGGAGTCCGGCCTTGACCGCCGCGTCCTTCTCGTGGAGGCGGATCAGGTGGTTCGCTGCAGCGCCGGCGGCCCTACGGGCAGGCGTCGCGCTCGCAGCACGTCGCGGTGCGCCGCCCGAATAGACGGAGGAACGGAGCGAGGACATGCGTGACTTGAGCTTCTACCGGCAGGTGGATCATCTGCAGAAGGACTGTCGCGGCCGAGCTCTCAGTCTTCCTGTGTTCTACTACGACGTCACCGCCGTCATGGCAGGATTCTTGACTCCGCTCGAAAAGGTACAAGCCTTGCTGCCATCACCGCGCATGAAGCCACTACGGGCGACTCCCTGGCACGCCGTGACCATGATCTCCTGCTTCGAGTACCGCGACAGCGATGCAGGTCCTTATAACGAGGTAGCCATCGCGTTCCCGTTCACCCTGGACAAGTCAGCGCCGGTACTGACCGGCCTCCTCGGCGAGATCAAGCGAGGGCCACTTTCATATGTGTACAAGTTGCCGGTGACCACCGAGTCCGCGTATCAATTTGGCGTGGACTTCTACAACTACCCCAAGTTCATGGCGAGCATCGACTTCACCCGCAAGAGCGACTGGATTCGGTGCCGGCTGGCGGAGGGCGATCGACACATCCTCACCCTGTCCGCTCGACAGCTCGCCGTGCACCCCTCTCCTCGCTGGCGCTTCCATGGGATCACGACTCGTGACGACCTCATCCTTCGCAGCGAGGTCATCGTGAATGTCCGCAACCAGGCCTTCTCGAGAAACCCTGGCCACGTCAGGCTGGAGCTAGGCGATCATGAACTCGGCAAGGAACTACGCCAGTTGGATCTGGGTCGCATGGTCCACTATCAGTACCTACCGGAATGCCAGACCATCCTGAGCGGAGTCGTCGAAAGCTACGACATGTGAACAGCCGGAATACGCCGATGCTGCAGTCCAGGAGTCGTCGAACCTTGGCAGGCCCCGGTCTTCACCACGCGCGACAGAGGGGGCGGGAGGCGCCATCGGCCTCCCGCCCCCTCCTCGTCGTTCGGCGCCCCGGGATACCCGGGACGACTCCCGTCTACTCGATCACAGTGGTGCGCGCGTTCTCGCGACGGTAGGCGGGCTGAAGCTGCGGCCGGAAGGCAGGCGCGGGGACGCCGCCGGGCCGGCGCGTGGAGGGCGCGTGCCCCTCGACGCTCACGTTCGGCAGCCACTGGAGCCAGCGCGGCAGGTACCAGTTCCAGTCGCCGAGCAGTTCCATACCCGCCGGCACGATGATCGTCCTCACCACGGTGGCGTCGAGGAAGATCGCGACGGCGAGACCGAACCCCATCTGCTGGAACATGACCAGCTCGCCGGTGGCCATGCCGCCGAAGACGCAGACCATGATGGCAGCGGCGCCGGTGATGATGCCGGCGGTGCGGCCGATGCCGTGAGCCACGGCCTCGCGCGTGTCGCCGGTCTCGTCGAAGCGTTCCTTGATGCGGCTCAGGAGGAAGACCTGGTAGTCCATCGAGAGGCCGAAGAGCAGGCTGAAGAGGAAGAGCGGCACCCAAGCTTCGATGGTGTCGACCTGGGTGAAGCCGAGGAGGTCGGCGCCGACGCCCATCTGGAAGACGAGCACCAGCAGCCCGTAGGCGGCGGCCACGCTGAGCAGGTTCATGAGGATGGCCTTGGCCGCGATCACGAGCGAGCGGAAGGCGACGAGCAGGAGCACGAAGCTGAGGCTCAGGACGACGGCCAGCGCGATCGGCAGCCAGGTGTCGAAGAAGCCCAGGTAGTCGACGACGCCGGCCGTGGTGCCGGCGACGTACACGTGGGCGGTGGTGGCGCCGAAGGCCGTCGGTACGACGCGCTCACGCAGGTTCTTGACGACGTCCTGCGTGGCCGCGCCGGCGGGGTCGCCGGCCAGCGGCGCCGAGAGCACGGTGAGGTCGCCGGCCTCGCTGACGGCGACCTGCGCGGGCCCGAAGCGGCCGTCGTCCGCGAGTGCGGTCTGGAGGCGGGCGACGCCGTCCTTGACGGCGACCGCGTCCGCCGGTCCGTCGACGACGACCTGCACGGGGTTCGCCGTGCCGAGCGAGAAGTCGCGGTCGAGGATGTCCCAGCCCTGCTTCGCGTACTGGTCGTCGGGGTAGCCGGTCGCGCTCATGCCGGTGCTGCCGGTCTGCATGAAGAAGATGGGCGAGGCGGCCAGGAGGAGCAGGGCCACGGCGCCGGCGAGCCAGATCACGGGCCGCCGCATGATGCTGTGGGAGAGGCGCTCCCAGACGCCCTCGCGGCCGTGGGCGCGGCGCGCGGCGAGGCGCCCGACGAAGGGCAGGCGCAGGGCGTTCACGCGGTCGCCGAGCAGGCCCATCACGGCGGGCAGCAGGGTGAGCGCGGTGAGCAGCGTGGTCGCGACGACGAGCATCGCGCCGACGCCCATGCTGATCGTTATGTCGACCGGCACCACGACCATGCCGAGCATGGCGAGCACGACGGTCAGGCCGCTGAAGAAGATGGCGCGGTTGGCGGTGGCGCCGGTGGCGGCGATGGCGTCGATCTTCTCGAGGCCGCGGGCGCGCTCCTCGCGGTAGCGGCTGATGATGAACAGCGTGTAGTCGATGCCGACCGCGAGACCCATCGTGGTGAGGATGTTCAGCATGAAGACGTTCATGGGGTAGAGCTGCCCGATGAGACCGGCGAGGACCAGCGCCAGGAGGATGCTGATGATGCTGAGCACCAGCGGCATGAACGCGGCCAGCACGGCGCCGAACACTACGAGCAGGACGACGAGCGCGACCGGCACGCCGAAGACCTCGGCTCGCTCCATGTCGCTCTTGGCCAGCTCGTTGCCCATGCGGTTCAGGCTGGCCGCGCCCGTCTGGGCGAGGGTGAAGCCGTCGCCGCCGCTCCGGCCGACCAGGCTATGCAGCGACGCGACGTTCTCGAGGGCGTCGTCCGTGTCGCCCGCCATCACGACGGCGATGAGAGTCGAACGCTTGTCCTGCGACACCATCGTCGGATCGCCGGTCCGGTAGTAGGTCGCGGCGCCCTCGACGACCGCGGGGCCGAGGTCCTGGATCTTGCCGGCGAGGCCCGTCACGTACGCCTCGTAGACCGGGTCGTCGACGGTCCGGGCGGCGGACTGGACGATGACGAAGTCCGTCATCCTCTGCGCGCCGGTCATGCGCTCCTCGATGAGCTGCTGCGCGATGGCGCTGTCCGGCTGCGTGCCGTGCTGCTTCGACGTTGACGTGAGCCCGCTGCCGAGCAGGGGGCCCATGCTGAGGACGGCGATCACGATGACGGCCAGCCAGATCCCGATGGTGCGCCACGGATGGGTGGCGCAGCTGCGCGCGAGGCGCTCGGTGAATCCGCTGGTCCCGGACGTGCTGTGCGTGTCCCACCTACGCTGCGACATGACCACTCCTCCTGCGGTATGAGCGGATTCCTTCGTATTGGGCGGTCGCCCAGCGCATGCCGACGTCGCCGGCGTCGGGCTGCGCGGGGTGAGGGTGCAGCGCGCAGGCGTGACCGACGAGCACGGCACGATCCACGGGACCGCCGCGACGCACGGGTCCCGGTGAATGGACCGTGCTGGCCCACGAGCTGAAGAGAACGGCGCTGGACTCGTTCATGACAGACGCCCTGTGGCCTCACCAGCAGCCTTCGTGCAGGGCTGCAGGACGCCGACGACGACGTCGGGTGGATCCACTTTGCTGACGAACCCGTCGGCGCCGGCCGCCAGGGCGGCCGGACGCATCTGCGGGCGCAGCCCGATGACGACGATGCGCAGACCCGGCGAACAGGCGCGCAGGCCCGCCAGCACGGATGTGGACCGGGCCAGCAGGTCCCAGTCCACGATCACGAGGTCCGGGCGGTGGGCCAGCACCTGGCGTTGCAGCGTCTGCAGCGTGCCGGCTTCGTCGACCACCTGCATGCCGAGGCCCTGCGTCACCAGGATGCGAAGAGCATCCCGGACCGCGGGCTGGCCGTCGGCCAGGACCGTGCGCATGCTCCCAGGCTGTTCTCCAGTTGCTCCCATCGCAGCTACAGCCTAGGCTTGGGACCCTCTCGCGCGCGCCCGCCACGCGGCGAGACTTGTGCCTGACAGACTGGCGAGTCCGTGGCCTGGCCAGGTGGCGAGGTAGACCACCGGTGCCCGACCTGCAGCATCGCCTTTCTCGTGGCCGTGATTGCGGCTATCCTGCCTACGGGAAGTGAGGGGAGGCACGATGGGTGACGGCCGTGCCATCAAGGTCATGATCGTCGATGACCACGCAGTCGTGCGCAGCGGGCTCTCTACGTTCCTGCTGGCGTTCGACGACCTCGAGCACGTGGGCGACGCCACCGGGGGCGCGGAAGCTGTCAGCAAGTGCATGTCTTTGCATCCCGATGTGGTGCTCATGGACCTCGTCATGCCCGAGGTGGACGGCGCAGAGGCGACCCGCCGCATCAAGGCGGCCTGCCCCGAGGTCCAGGTGATCGCCCTCACCAGCTACAAGGAGGACGACCTGGTTCAGGGCGCGCTCAAGGCCGGAGCCCTCAGCTACCTTCTCAAGAACGTCACGGCCGACGAGCTCGCCGACGCGATCCGCAAGGCGCACGCCGGCCGCCCTACGCTCGCGCCGGAGGCGGCTCAGGTGCTCATCAAGGCGGCGACCGAGCCGGCGCAGGAGGAGGGCCTCACGTTGCGGGAGCTGGAGATCCTCAAGCTCATGGTGCACGGAGACACCAACCCCGACATAGCCGCGAAGCTCTTCGTCAGCCGGTCCACCGTCAAGTTCCACGTCAGCAACATCCTGATGAAGCTGGGCACTGCGACTCGTACCGAGGCGGTCGCCGTGGCCGTGCAGCGTAGGCTCGTGGAATGATGGCGGTCCGGCTCCCTGGTCGCAGCACGGGGCGACGCACCGCTCGTGGGTCGGACCTGCTCATCGTCCTTCTCTTCGCCTTGTCGGCGGCTGCGCTGAGCCTCAGCGCGTGCTCCGGAGGCGATGACTCGACGTCCTCCTCCGGCCAGGGGCGGGTCCAGCTCGTCTACCAGGACTGGCGCACCGAGTGGTTCCCCCCAATGGCGCAGCGGGAGCTCCAGTTGTTCCAGGCACAGCATCCCGACCTCAGCGTGTTCTACACACCCGACCCGGAGGACCTCATCGAGCAGATGCCGATCGACATGCAGGCCGGCAACGCACCCGACGTGTTCCAGGCATGCTGCGGCTTCTTCCCCGCCTGGGCGCAGATGGGCTACGTGCTCGACCTGAGGGAGTACGTCGAGACCGACCTCGACAAGTCGATCGTGGCCGACTGGGACCCCGCGCAGTACAGGGCCATGTTCGACGCCAGCGGCCGTCAGTTCGGCGTGCCCAAGTACCAGGGCACGCTGGCGCTCTACTACAACAAGGACCTCTTCGACAAGTACAAGGTCCCCTATCCCGACGACTCCTGGGATCAGGACGACTACCTCGCGGCCATGAAGAAGCTGACCCGCGACAGCGACGGTGACGGCAGGACCGATATCTGGGGCAGCATGATCGACATCGGCTGGGACCGCTTGCAGGTACACATCAATGCCTGGGGGGGTCACATCGTGGACCCCACCGACCCGACGAAGTGTGACCTCGACGACCCGCAGGCCCTGTCGGCCCTCGAGTGGGTGCGGGCCCGGATGTGGGACGACAAGGTCATGGCGACCTTCACCGACGTCAACAACGTGGGGACGGCGGCGGCGTTCTCCGCAGGCAAGCTCGCGATGGTCGAGGACGGCTCCTGGGCCCTCAAGAGCATCCTCGAGAACGCACCGTTCCGCATCGGGGTGGCGCCGATCCCCGCGGGGCCGGCGGGGCGGGTCACGCTCAGCACGACCGACGGCTTCGGCATCTACTCGGGTACGCGTCACCCACAGGAGGCGTGGGAGCTCGTCAAGTTCCTCGTGAGCAGGGAGTACGCGCTGGCCATGGCCGAGGCGAACCTCCTGCAGCCGGCTCGTTTGTCACTGGTGGCCGACTGGGAGCGGCTCGTCAAGCAGCAGTATCCGCAGAAGGCTCAAGGAATGGACCTCGACGTGTTCGCCGCCCCGCACCGCGACGGATACTCGGTCGTCCAGGAGACGTTCCCGCAGAACATGGAGGAGGCGACGCGCCTAATCGACGACGCCTTCGCGAAGATCTTCACCCTCGGTCAAGAGAGCGTCGACATCCTGCGCGGCGTAAGCCGGCAGATCGAGGCGGCTCAGTCGAACGCCACCAGCTAGAGACCGGTCCGGGTCGCGGCGATGCCAATGCGCCTACCGCATGTCCGCCTGAGGACGCGGATCCTTGCCTGGTCCTTCGTCCCTACGGCCGTCATCCTCTTCGCCGTGGCGGTCGTGGCCGTGTACGCCTACTCCCGCGTGACGGAGCAGGAGGCCGTCCAGCGAAACCAGGAACTGGCTCGCCTCTCGGCCACCAACCTCCAGGCCGAGATCAGCCAGTTCTCGCTCGACCTCGGCAGCCTCACTCGGCAGTCCGATATCGCCGGCGGCCGCTCTGGTCGGCAGCAAGCCGCACTGGCGGCGGCCGCGAACAAGCTCTCGGTCTTTGACGCCGGTGCGATCATCCTTGACGCGCGGGGCACCCTCGCCGCAGCCTGGCCGGAGCGTCCCGGGGACGTCGGCCAAGACTGGGCGTCACGCCCGTACTTCGTCCAGCTTCTGCGCTCTGCGCGGCCGGTCTTCTCCGACATCACCCCCGACGGGGTCGGCGGTGCCCAGGTCATCGCGGTCGCCGTGCCGATCACCGGGCCGCAGGGCGAGTTCAACGGTGTCCTCGCCGGCATGTTCCGGCTGGGGGCGACCTCGGTCAGCGCGCTCTACGGCGATATCGCCAAGCTTCGCGTAGGGGTGACCGGCGACGTGTACCTGGTCGACGGCGACGGCCGCGTCATCGCCCACCCCGACCCGGCGCTGGTGGGGACCGACCTCACATCGCAGAGGGTGGTCCGGCGCGTCGTGTCGGGCCAGGCCGGTGCCGAGCGTACCCGGGACCTGAACCGCAGGGACGTGGTGGCCGGCTACGCCCCGGTGCCGGGGACGCCCTGGGGCCTTATCGCCGTCGAGGACTGGTCGACGCTCCTTCGACCGTCCCAGGGATACCGCACCTTCCTGCTGGTCCTCCTCGTGCTCGGCGTCCTGGTCCCGTCGTTGGTCGTGCTGCTCGGGGTGCGACGCCTGACGCGGCCGGTGCTCGACCTCACGCAGGCGGCTCGACGGGTGGCGGCGGGCGACTTCGAGCACGCGGTCAGCATCACGACCCACGACGAGCTGCAGGAGCTCGGGCAGCAGTTCAACGAGATGTCCGCGACCCTGCGTGACTCGTACGCGGATCTGGACAAGCGGGTGGCCTCTCGCACGCAGGAGCTTGCGACCTTGAACGCCGTGGCCGCCGTGGTGAGTCAGTCGCTCGATCTCGAACGCATCCTGGAGGACGCCCTGGGGAAGATCATCCCTGAGCTCGGCTTCGCGGCAGGGGCGGCGTTCGTCCTCCCGGATCCCGACAGCGGAGACGGCGTGCTGAAGCTGGTGACGTCCGTGAACCTGTCGCCCGACGTCTCGGCTGCCCTCGCGCTCCGTGTACCGGAGGTCCTGGAGCGGCGCTTGACAGAGCCCGGCAGGCAGGCCCAGGCCTTGACGCTCGACGTCCTCGCCTCCGGCGATGCGCTGACCGCGCTCGAGACGGCGGGCTGGCGGTCCGTCGTGGAGATCCCGCTCGCCGCCAAGGGGACGGTGTTCGGCGCCCTGGTGCTCTTCGCCGCGGAAGAAATGGAGCTCACACCCGAGCAGCTCGCCTCGTTGTCGGGTCTCGGCAACCAGATAGGCATGGCGGTCGACAACGCCCGCCTCTACGCGCGGGCCGAGGAGTCGGCCGCGGCGATGGAACGGAACCGCCTGGCTCGCGACCTCCACGACGCCGTGAGCCAGACGCTGTTCTCGGCGTCGCTGGTCGCGGAGGTCCTCCCTCGTATCTACGAGCGTGACCCGCAGCAGGGCAGGGAGAAGCTGGAAGAGCTTCGTCAACTGACCCGCGGCGCCCTCGCAGAGATGCGTACGCTGCTGCTCGAGCTGCGTCCGGCCGCGCTCGCCGAGGCGAACCTGCCCGATCTGCTGCAGCAGCTGGGGGAGGCTGTGGCCGGGCGCTCGCGCATCCCGATCGACGTCCACGTGGACACGGCCGGCGATGTCCCGGCGGGGGTCGGTGTGGCGCTCTACAGGATCGCGCAGGAGGCGCTCAACAACGTGGCCAAACACTCCGGGGCCACGCATGCGAGCGTGCTCTTGCGCGACTGCGACGACGACGGGCCGGAGCGCGGGGCTCTGGAGCTCGTCGTCACCGACGACGGCAGCGGGTTCGATCTGGAGGCGGCCCGGCCGGGCAGCCTCGGACTCAGCATCATGACCGAGCGGGCCGAGTCGATCGGGGCGCGGCTGGAGCTGTCGTCGAGCGAGGACGGCACCAGCGTCCGCGCCGTCTGGCGTCCGTAGCCGTCGCGCAGCCCCAACGCCACCGGCCCGCTCTGGCCGCCGCTGCTGCACACCACGGGGCCTGGATCCTGGCCCGGCTGTCGAGAAGCCTGGTCACCTGACCAGTCGGAAGACTGCCCCCATGACGGGCCGGATGCCTGTCCCCGTGCAGGGCGCGGCCGCGCCGATCGTCCCGTATCCTGCTGACCGTGGTTGGAGCGCGCCTCGGTCACGGAGGCTCGTGGATCGTCCTGGATGGCGACCACTGGGTCATGAGACGGAGCCGGGAAGGGGAGATGGTCATGGTGCAGCAGACCACGGTCTGGGCGGCCTTCTGCCTGGTCGCTCTGGGGATCGCGCTCTGGCGCCCGCGCGCCGGGCGTCGGGCTCTCGGCGTCTTCTTCGTCGTCATGGCGGTCGGCGTCAACGTCGTGTTCGTCCTGGCCGCGCCCGACGGGTTCGTGGACCTCGGCACGCGTGCGCCGCTGCTTCCCCCCTACGAGTGGGTCTTCGAACATGTGGTCGCCAGAGCCCCTGTGGCCTTCGGCCTGCTCATTGCCAGCTTTCAAGTGACCGTCGGGTTGCTGATGATCAGTGGTGGCCAGTGGGGAAGCCTCGGCCTGCTCGGCGGCATCGTCTTCCTGCTGGTGCTCTCCCCCCTGGGTCCTTGGACAGTGCCGAACCTGATCATGGCGGCTGCGCTCGGTGCCATTCTCCTGCGCGAGCCGGGGCTTGCGTCGGGGTCCCCGGACTCGAGGCGGGTCGACCTTGGCAAGGACGGCGCGCAGAAAGCAGCGACGGCATCATGAGACGGCTTCTCCTGACCGCAGCACTCGGTGGGGCAGTCACGGCCGCCGCGCTGGCGCCTTCCGTGTCGGCATCATGAGCCGAGCGGGCCGAGTCGACCGGGGCGCGGCTGGCGCCCTCTGCCCAACTGGCCAGGGCCAAGACTCTCCGCATCGGCAGGTCGGATTCTCCCCCGATGGCGGGCGCGCCCGGCTTCCCCCGGGGCCACACTGGAGCCACGACCACATCGGCGATCCGAGGGAGCATCGGAGGCTGGGAGCGATGAAGACCACGGCAATGATCCGGAAGCTGGAGACCACTGTCGATCGTACCCCGCGCCACAGGGCGGCCACGTTCACGGCCACGAGGGGCAGCACCCCTGGTCTCCTGGCCGTCGGGGCTGCTTGCAGCGATACCAGCCGTCGGCCGCGGCGCGCCGACGCGTTCCGGCGTTGGTTCGCGGCCCGGCCGTCGTCGGCTGCTGTGCTGCGCGAGACTCTCACCACCTACCTGACCGCGAACGGCATCGACGACGCGGAGAAGCGACTCATCGTGCTCTGCGCCGACGAAGCGCTCATCAACGCGGTCGCACACGCGGCGGGCAGCCCCGTGGGCGTCTTCGCCGACCTGCGCGACGACCATTTCACGCTCGAAGTCAGCGACGGGGGACCCGGCTTCGACCCCTCGCAGATCGACAGTGACGCAGAGCCCGACCTGATGGGCGAGCACGGACGCGGGCTCTTCTTGATCCGCAACCTCATGGACGACTTGCAGATCCTCTCCGACGAACGCGGCACGACGCTTCGCATGGAGCGGGACGTGCCCGGCGTCCGCCACGGATCCTTCGCGGCTTAGCCGAGGTGACCACCGCGGGGCGACGCGCTCGAGGCGTGGCGCCCGTCGCCTGATGTCAGACGCCGTAGGGGAGGGGACCATGAGATCGAAGACCATGCACTCAAGCCTCGAGGCATGGCTCGCTGGCCCTGTGCGCTGCCGTGGTTGCGGCTGGGGTCGTGGAGCTGCTCCTCCCTGACCGGCCGGCCTACGCCGCCTCGTTCGCCCCGGACCGGCTCCCTCCGGCCCGGCCGCTTGAGTCGCCTCGCGATGGCCCCTGTCCCGAGTGACATGCACTTGGTCTCGGGGCCTCTCACTCCCCTGTCCAGCGGCGATCGGTCGCAGAACCCGCAGCACGTGGTCGACAGGGAAGGTGGGGGGGACTCATGCTCAGCAAGCATCGACACCACGCCGCGGGCCTGATCTGGCCGACGCCCGCCTCGACTGGGCACGGTGAGGAGTCGTGATGGCGACCCCGAGCGCGACTCCCGAGCGCGGAGAGCCGGTGGCGGAGCGCTGGTACGCGCTCGATGCCGAGCAGCTGGAGCGCAAGCTCGGCGTCGGCCCAGAGGCGGGTCTGACGGCAGCCGAGGCGGCCGCGCGGCTGAAGCAGAACGGCCCCAACGAGCTGCCGGCCGAGAAGCCGCCGTCGCGCCTCCGCCGCTTCCTCGCCCAGTACACGACCTACATGCAGCTGATCCTGGTGGGGGCGGCGGTCGTCTCGCTGGCCATCCAGCAGTTCCACACCGGCGTCCTGCTGCTGATCATCACGCTGCTCAACGCCTTCATCGGTCTGCGCCAGGAGGGCAAGGCCGTGAGCGCCATGAACGCGCTCAAGTCGATGATGAAGGAGACGGCACGGGTGCGCCGGGACGGCGTCGAGGCGCACATCCCGGCCGAGCAGCTGGTCGTCGGCGACGTCGTGCTGCTCGCGGCCGGTGACCAGGTGCCGGCCGACGGGCGCATCATCCAGGCCAGCTCGCTGCAGATCGACGAGTCCGCGCTCACCGGCGAGAGCGTGCCGGCCGGCAAGGACGCGGAGACGCTGCCCGCCAGCGAGCTGGGGCCGGGCGACCAGACGAACATGGCCTTCATGCACACCCCGGTCACGCACGGCAGCGCCACGATGGTCGTGACCTCGGTCGGGGGAGCCACCGAGGTCGGCAAGATCGCGCACATGCTCTCGGGCACCACGAAGGAGGAGACCCCGCTCACGAAGCAGATGAACACGCTGACCCTGTGGATCGTGGGGGCCGCCGGCATCACGATGGTCATCATGTTCGTCTTCGGCCTGGGGCGCGGTCAGGCCTTCGACGCCATCTTCATCAGCGCGGTGGCCCTGGCCATCTCGGCGATCCCGGAGGCGCTGCCCACGGTCGTCCAGATCGTCCTGTCGCTGGGCAGCGTCGAGCTCGCGAAGAAGAAGGCCATCGTGAAGGACCTCCCGTCCGTCGAGACGCTGGGCTTCACCTCGGCGATCAACTCCGACAAGACGGGCACGCTGACCATGAACCAGATGACGGCGGTCGAGGTGATCGACCCGACCGACCGCTACGGGATCAGCGGCATCGGGTACGGCCTCGAGGGCAACGTCGTCCACGCGGCCGGCAACACCAACACCCTCGACGACGCCATCCTCCCGTATGTGATCGCGAACGACGCGAAGCTCGTCGCCGGCAAGGTGGTGGGCGATCCGACCGAGGGCGCGCTCCTGGTGCTCGCCCACAAGGCCGGCCTGCACATCGACGCCACGCGCGAGGAGAAGCCGCGGCTCGCGACGCTGCCCTTCGACCCCACCTACAAGCTGATGGCGACGTTCAACCAGACCAAGGATGCCACCGGCAAGAACGTGGTGCGCTGCTACGTCAAGGGGGCGGCGCCGGCGGTGATGAAGCGCGCCGTCACGGCGCTCTCCAACGGCACGAGCGTGCCGTGGGACGACGACATGAACCAGCGCGCAGAGCAGAACATGACCCGCATGGAGGGCGAGGGCCTGCGCGTGATGGCCGCCGCCTACTGCGACCTGGACCCGGCGGCCTTCGACCCGGCCGGCGACCTGCTCACCTACGTGCACGACCTCGAGATGACGAGCCTCGTCGGCATGGTCGACCCGCCGCGCGACGAGTCCAAGGCGGCCGTCGCGGACGCCCAGGCCGCCCACATCCGCGTGCGCATGGTCACCGGCGACGACGTGACCACCGGCGCCGCCATCGCCCAGCAGCTCGGGATACCCGGCGAGGCGATCCTCGGCGCCGAGTTCGCCGCGCTCAGCGACGAGGAGCGGCTGCGGCGCATCGACGACATCGGCGTGGTCGGCCGCGTCGCCCCGGAGCACAAGGTCCTGCTGGCGGAGACGCTGAAGAAGAAGGGCGACGTCGTGGCGATGACCGGCGACGGCGTCAACGACGCCCCCGCCATCCACGCCGCCGACATCGGCATCGCCATGGGCAGCGGCACCGACGTCGCCAAGAACGCCGGACGCATGATCCTCTCCGACGACAACTTCGCAACGATCGTCTACGCCGTCGAGCAGGGACGCAAGCTCTACGACAACCTCACCAAGTACATCCGCTTCGTGCTGCTCCTGTTGGTGGGGTTCGTGATCACCTTCCTCGGCGCGACCGTGCTCAACATCGCCGCCGGAGAGCCGTTCAACGCCACCCAGGTGCTCTGGATCCACTTCGTCATCAACGCGCCGTTCGGCTTCGCGCTGGGCTTCGACATGGAGTCGCCCGGCCTCATGCTGCGCAGGCCGCGTCCCCGCGGGGAGTCCGTCATGACAAGGGGCATGTTCATCACCTGCGGCCTCGTGGGGCTGTTCCTCGCGGTCACCAACCTGGTGCTGATCCAGGTGGGAACGCACTACTACGGCAGCGCCCAGATCGGCCAGTCCATCGGCTTCCTCTCCTTCCTCCTCATGCTCATCGTGGCGGCGTTCGAGTGCCGTAGCGAGACGAGGACTGTGTTCGTGGGGTCGACGTTCGACAACGGGCGGATGAACCGCATCGCCGTCATCGAGTTCGTGCTCGCGTTCCTCGCCACCCAGGCCGACTTCATGAGGTCCATCCTGGGTACCGTGAAGCTCACCGTCGAGCAGTGGAGCTTCGGTCTGATCGCGGCCGTAGCGCTCCTGTTCGCGTGGGAGCTGGGCAAGCTCATCGCGCGCCGGACGGCAGTCCAAGGTCAAGAGAGCGAGGGCGAGCTGCCCGACGGTGAGGGGGGCCGATCGCAGCAGGCTTCTGCGGTCTGAGCGAAACGTCACGCGGGCATCGGGGTGCTGCCGGCCGACATCCGGCTGGCAGCACCGGCGAAGCTCACCTCCGTCCCGGAGAGGGACCCCTCTTCACAGGGGGACCTCCTCCTGGATGTCCACGCGGCCGCGCAGCGCGACCAGGAACCCCGACCCGAGGATGAGCGCGCCGCCGGCCGCCGTCCAGGCAGTGATGCTCTGGCCGGCCAGAGCCAGCGCGAAGAACGGCGCGGCCACCGGGGTGATGAAGCCCAGCACGGCGCTGTGCTGCATGCGTATCCGGTGCGTGCCCTCCACCCAGAGCGTGTAGGCGACGGCGGTGCACAGCACGCCCAGCACGAGCGCGACGAGCAGGTCGTTGCGCGTCAGGGCATACCCCGCCACCAGCGTCTGCCACAGCGCCAGCGGCAGCAGGAACGTCGCGTCGAGCACGCTCTCCGTGAGCACGAGAGTGACGCTGTCGAGCCGGAGCGAGAGGTCCTTGACGAGCAGCGCGAAGCAGGCGTACAGGAACCCGCAGCTGAGGCCGGCAGCGAGTCCGGCCCACGAGACCTGTGCCACCCCGGAGAGGGTGGGAACGAGGATGAGCACGAGGCCCGCGAGCGCGGCGACGATGGCCACCCACACGACCCTCTCGGTCTCGCTGTGCAGGAGCCGCGGAGCCAGCAGCGCGATCCACACCGGCTGCATGAAGTACAAGAAGGTGGCCACGGCGACGCCCGTCTCGCGGATGGCGAAGAAGAAGAGCAGCAGCGTCGCCGCGTCGATCGCTCCCATGAGGAGCAGCCGCCGGCGCAGGTCCGGAGCGAACAGGCCCGCAAGCCTGCGGCGGCGCGCGAACACGGCGCCGAGCAGGGCGAACGCCACCACGAACCGCAGCACCAGCAGAACGCTCGGCGGCGCCGTGGTCAGCGCCACCAGCGTGCCCGACAACCCGATGAGGAGATAGGAGACGATGACCATCGCGTACCCTTGGGCGGCACGGGAGCGCATCCTGGTCAGACGCCTGTGCGCACGTGGGTCGCGGGGTGAGGGTGCACGGCCCGCATCCTGACACGGTGAGTGCGGGCCACGCCAGCGGGACCTCGACCTCGCCGTGCCACGGGAGGACTCCTCAGGCGAGAAGACCATCTCCGAGCTGCTCGACGGAGCCGACTTCGCGTGCGGTCTCCGCTCGCTCGGCGTGGCAACGCGACCGCCTCGGACCGCATCGGCTCCACACTCCCGCGCACGGACTGCCGGGGGGCGTGAGCCCGGCTCAGCCTTCCTGTGGCCCCGCCGCGTCGGTCTCGGCGCTTCGTCGCAGCAGCAGCGTCCACAGCCCCATCGCGGCGCCGAACGCGGTGTGGCCGAGCAGCATGAGCCGCACGAGGCGCGCCGCCTCGCCGCTGCGGATCCCGCACGGCCCGATGCCCCAGGACGGGTACATGATCAGCAGGGGCAGGAGGGCCGTGGCGGCGCCGAAGGCCGCGGCCGAGAGCAGGCCGGGATCGCGGCGGGAGCGCCGCAGCGCCACGTAGTAGGCCTGCGTCAGCGCGATGCCCGTCACGTAGTGGACGGCGAGCCCCAGCGCGGCTTCGCCGCGCAGCGGCGGCTCGCCGGCCATGTCCTCGTGCCGCAGGCGTCCTCGCGCGAGGCCGCCGACCCAGCGGCCGACGAGCTCCAGCCCGACCTTGTCCGAGGCGAACCGCGAGCCGCCAAGCGATGCGCCGGCGACGAAGACGGCGTCCATGGTGAGCGTCGCGAGAGCCCCGACCGTGACGCTGGGCGGTACCGCCGCGATCCTGTCCCCGAGCCGGCTCATCACCGCGCAGTCTACGCGCCCTAACGGGGCTATTGACAGACCGTTTCGTGCTGCTATACTTCGATTGTCGTCGAAGTATCGAATAATGGAGAGGAGCAGCGTGACCGACCTCACACGGATCTTCAAGGCCCTGGGCGACCCGACGCGGTTCGCGATCTTCGAGCTGGTGCGCGACTGTGGCAAGCCTGAGGGCTGCTCCGAGGAGGAGGCCAGCGACAGCCTCTCCCAGATCGCGGAGCGGTTCCACCTGTCGCTCTCCACGGTGTCCCACCACGTGAAGGAGCTGAGAAACGCCGGCATCATCACCTGCGAGAAGCGCGGCCAGCGGCTCTACTGCTGGGTCGATCCCGACGTGCTCCGCGAGCTCGAGCAGTTCGCACAGGGGGCTACCGCGCCCTCTTGAGGCCACCCCCCTTTTTTCGCCCTGTACTTCGATAGTTGTCGAACATTCGAAAGGAGAACGAAATGAAGCCGAGTACCGTGTGGATCGCCATCGTGCTGCTGGCCCTGGGGGCCTGCGGCATCCTCGACGTCGCCGGGGTGGTCCCGTCGAGCGAGACCATCGGGCAGTGGTGGCCGCTCGCCATCGTGGGCTGGGCGGTCGCGGAGATGCTGAACGTGCGCCGCGTGACGTTCGGCGGCGTGGTCTGCGCCGCCATCGGCGTCACGCTGCTGGCCGACACGCAGGCGTGGGCCGACGGCACCGTGTTGTGGTCCGCGCTGGCCATCACCATCGGGCTCGCCATCCTCGTCGAAGCGGTGCTGAAGCGCGGCGCGCATCGCAACGGCGACACCCCCACGGCTGTGAGAGGAGGTGCGTCGTGACCGGCCGTCTCGTCAGACTCGGCCGCGAGCGTCTGCCTCAGCTCGGCCGCCGCGGCGAAGGCTGGGTGGCCCTGCAGCTCGTCCTGGTCGCGGTCATCGCTGCGGCCGGAGCGCTCGGTCCGCGCTGGTCGACTACGGCGCACGACGTCCGCATCGTGGCCGCCGTCGCCGTCGGCCTCGGCGGCCTCTACCTCTTCGGCGCCGCGGCCGCTGGCCTCGGGCGCCAGCTCACGCCGTTCCCGAGACCGGTCGCGGGCGGCTCCGTCAAGCACAGCGGCGTCTACGGCCTGGTCCGCCACCCGATGTACGGCGGCGTGCTGCTGCTCGCGCTTGCCTGGGCGTTGCTGTCCTCGCCGCTGGCGCTCGTGCCCTGGGCGCTCGCTGCGCTCTTCCTCGATGCGAAGCGCCGCCGCGAGGAGGCCTGGCTGGTCGAGGCGAACCCGGAGTACGAGGAGTACCGCGCGCGCGTGCGCAGCAGGTTCGTGCCGCTGGTCTGGTAGCTCCCTGACGGAGTGTACCGGCGCGGGGGGGCGCGCCGTGCATGGGCGCGCCCCCCCGCGCCGTGTCCCCACTCGTACTTGCAGATCCAAGGCCGGCGGCGTATGCCACGCTCATACCCTGCGGGCGCCTTGCCAGGAAGGAGAGCTCGATGACATCGCTCAGCGGAAAGGTCCTCCTGTTGACGGGCGCCTCTCGAGGGCTCGGCGACGTGATCGCCGAGGCCGTCGCCAGGCGGGGCGCGACCGTCGCCCTCGCAGCACGAGACGAGCAGCGGCTGCGAAGCGTGGCCGGCCGCCTCGGACGGCTGGGCACGCGGACGCTCGTGGTGCCGGTCGACCTGCGGTCGGCGGCACAGCGCGCGGAGCTCGTGGCCACTGTGGCGCGCGAGCTCGGGACGGTCGACGTGCTGGTCAACAACGCCGGCCTCGAGACGGAGGGCGCGTACGCGGACCTGCCCTGGGGGTCTGTCCAGGAGAACATCGAGGTGAACCTCGTCGCCCCGATGGCGCTGACCCACCTCATCCTCCCGGAGATGCTGCGGCGGGGTGCGGGGCACATCGTCAACATCGCCTCGGTCGCCGCGAAGAGCGGCGCTCCGTACGCCTCCGTGTACTCGGCCACGAAGGCGGGGCTCGCCGAGTGGACACGGGCGTTGCGCCTGGAGCTCGCCGGCTCCGGCGTGCGTTTCTCGACCGTCTTCCCCTCCTACGTCAGAGAAGTCGGGATGTTCGCCCGGTTCGGCGTGGAAGCCCCGAAGATGATCGGTTCCTGCTCTCCCGCGCGGGTCGCGGACGCGGTCGTGGAGACTATCGAAAGGGACAGGCTCGAGACGATCGTCAACGACCGGCCGGTGCGCTTCGCGTTCGTGCTGAACGAAGTGTCGCCAGCGCTCGGCGACTGGCTGATGCGGTTCTCCGATGCCGTCGATTTCCAGCGCAGAAAGGTCGAGAAAGGCGCTGCCGGGCGACCCTGACGAGCTGCTTGGGTCGGCGGGAAGGGCTCGCCTCGATCCCGCCGTTCCTGCCCGTGCTGCCTCGGCTGCGCTCGAACGGCTCCGACCTCACGTCCTCACGGTGAAGTACCGCCACGGCGAGGCCTTCTGCGGGTGGAGCTCGTCCTTCAGGTGTATGGCCTGCACGCGCCAGCGCATCGAGCCGCTGCCGATCGCCGAGAAGCTGAACTGGACCTTGAACCGCGTGGCGCCCTTGTAGTCGATGTTCTCCGGACGCATGGTACCGTCGGTGCGCCAGCGGCCGCCGGAGAACTTCTGCCAGACGACCTTGACCGACTTGTCGCCGGCGAAGTGCAGGGGCTGCAGCGTGCCGTAGGCGGTGTAGTCGCGCCAGGCCTGAACGGTGCGCGGCACCGACGGCGCGGTCACCGTCACGTTGCGGGTCCGACTCTGGACGTTGGCGGTGAAGGAGTAGGAACCGTCCGAGACGCTCGTGTCGGTGCTCCACTGCTCGATGTAGTAGGTGCCACCCCGGCCTGAGGGCACGACGTACTTGAAGCGCTTCACGTCTTCGTAGCTGTCGGACCGCGCCACCGCCGCCGAGGGGTCACCGACGTCGACCGTCCCGGGCGGCCAGAGGCAGGTCTCGAGCGCGTCGTCCCGGGCCGTCATGGTGACGATGAGCTGCTGCCCGGCGTCCAGGTGCAGGCTCCACAGATCGACGAAGAACGGAGCCTTCAGGCTGCCCGACACCGGAGACGACGGCAGAGGACTGGCGTCGGCCGTCGTCGGGGTGCCTCCGCGGCGCATGACCTTGTCCCCGAACGCGGAGGCCCAGGCGGTGGTCGTGTCGATCGCGTCGACGCCGGTGAAGTCGCCGTCGTAGCGGTCCGAGTCCTCGCGGACCCACGTCGCGCCGCCGTTCTCGGTGAGCAGGATGGTGTCTTGGCCGACCGCCCAGCCCGTCGTGGCCGAGACGAAGTGGACGGCTGCGAGCGTGTCGGAGTCGGGCGGCAGCGTCTGTCGTACCCACGTCGCCCCACCGGTGGTGCTGTACCAGATCATCCCCCGGTCGCCGTAGGCCCTTGTCGTGTCCTCGCCGACCGCCCAGAGCCCGCCGGGTGGGAAGACGTCGACGTCGTTGAACCTGCCGGCGATCGCCGTCCGGCCCGGCAGTGAGAAGCTCCAGCTCGCGCCGCCGTTCGACGTCGCGTAGACGCTCGCCCACCAGGTGCCCTGCGGCTGCTGGTAGAAGTCCTCGCCGACGGCCCAGCCGTGTTGCGCGTCGGCGAAGTCGACGCCGTTGAAGTCGACGTCGTCCACGCCGTCGGGGACGCCCGCGTGCGACTCCGTCCACGTGGAGCCGCCCGAGGTGGTGTGGATGACGTGCGAGCTCGAGCCGACAGCCCAGCCCTCGGTGGAACTGACGAAGCAGAGGTCCTTGAGCACACCGATGTACGGCGGCTCCGCCTGCGGGGCCCAGGTCCGGCCGTCGCTCGTCGCGAGGATCGCCGACCCGGAGCCGCTGGAGGCGCCGCCGTTGCCGACCGCCCAGCCCCGCGTGTCGTTCCACATCTGCACGGCGTGCAGGGCGTAGTTGCGGGTGTCCACGTACTGCTGCGCCCACGTCGCCCCGCCGTCACTGGTGCGGAGGACGACCTGGTCCTCACCCACCAGCCAGCCGTTCTGCGCATCGAGGAAGTCGATGCCCTGGTAGTACTTGCCGTACCCCGGCGTGACGGGCGTCCAGGCCGCGCCGGCCGAGGCTGGGCCGGCGAGCGCGGTCTCCAGCAGCAGGACGAGCGTGAGGAGCGTGACGAGGATGAGCAGCCGCCGGGCTGCCGCCGTGGCGATCCGTGCTCGAGCGCTCATGGTCTGCTCCCTCCGTCAGACGAGGCCGGCACCGTGATGATACGCCCGGCCGTCCGCCGGACCGTTGCCTCCATGCCCCTCTCACGTGCCCTGGACTTTGGGCGCGCTCGTCTCCGGTCTTACCGGACCAGTCGCGGGTCGTAGGAGAACAGAGCGACCGAGGCGATCGTGACCTTCGACAGCTCGGGGTGCTGGGGGTTCAGCAGGTAGTTGGCCTCGCGCGGGATCACCGCGGACGGCACCTGCAGCACGAGGGTCGATCGCCCGGCGAGCCACTCGTCGCCGATCGCCTGGAGCTCGGCGGGCGCGGGATGGAGCCGCCAGTCCTCAGGAAGCGAGCCGGCGGCGATGGTCGCCACCGTCACGTCGTCCGGAAGGTCGATCTCCACTTGCACGAGACCCTCAGGCAGGAGGTCCCTGTCCACGTGCACGAGCACTTCGAGGGCGGCCAGGGCCAGTGAGGCCGACGTGTAGACGACGGGGTGTCCCGTGGTGTGCCAGCGTCCCGGCGTGAGCAGACCGCCTCTGCCGGCGAGCGTGTCCGCAGCGTATCGCTCAGCGCAGATGCGCCAGACGCGCATCAGCTGAAGATGCCGTACTCGATGCGGGCGAGCAGCTGCTCGATCTCGTGCTCGCCGATCTCGGTGTCGAGCTGGCTGATGGGGGTGTCACCGCCCAGGGCCTCGTTCGGGCGGTGCAGCCACGCGCGCGCCGTCTCGAGCGAGCCGAACGTGTCCGCTGCTTGCACGGTCACGCGCGCGACGCGGTAGAGCCGGTCCGACTCGGTGGGCGAGAGGACGCGCTTGACCTTTCTCCGCGCCATGGTCCGGGGGGATGCGCCGACCAGCCGGACGAGCGTGGACGAGTCCAGCTGCAGCGCCTCGAGGACGGCCTCGAACGCCGCATAGGGGAGCCCGCGGCGGAGAGCTTCCTGCATGTCCGCCAGACTCCGGATGCTCGAGCCGAACGCCGTCTGCCCGCCCAGCAGCGACACCAGTCGCTCGGTCTCTTGTCCCTGATACGTGCTAGCCATGTGTCTTACATACTACCGCCACATGGCAGCGGCACAAACACCGGGCGGCTCAGACGTTGTAGACCTCGGGCCCCAGCGTGGTCACGTAGTTGTCGGTCAGCACCCGCTGGGCCTCCGCGGTCTTGTCCACTCCGAGGATGACGATGGCCTGACCGTCGATGTGGCCCAGATGCGGGTACAGGTAGTGCACGTTGACCCCGGCCGCCGTGAGTGGCTTGAGCACGGCGAGCACGCTGCCGGGGTGGTCCGGGATCTCGACGGCGAGCACGTCGACCTCCCTGGGGTCGTAGCCGCCGCCGGTCAGGATGTTCTTCGCCTTCTCGTGATCGTCCACCACAAAGCGCACGGTGCTGATGTCGGAGGTGTCGGCCACCGAGATCGCGCGGATGTTCACGCCCTCGCGCCCCAGGAGCTCGCTCACGGCGGCGAAGGCTCCGGGGACGTTGGAGAGACTCACTGACAGCTGCTTGATGGACATCAGCCCTGCTCCTTCGCGTAGTCGTAGCCCAGGGCGAGGGCCTTCTTGTTGAGGTCGAGGAGCCTGGCCCTGCCCTTGCCGAGGATCTCGGTGAGGTTCTCCACCATGGCCTCGTAGGAGATCATCTCGCTCGCCCTGACCAGGGCGCCGAGCATGATCATGTTGGCCACCTTCATCGACCCCAGCTCGCCGGCGAGCTCGCTCATGGGGACGGCGAGGACCTCGATGTCTCTCCTCGCCGTCTCGGTGTTCACGAGCGTCGAGTTGGCGCACAGGAGGCCGCCGGACTGCAGGGCGCCCTGGAACCTGACGAACGACGGCTGGTTCATCGCGACGACCACCTCGGGCGTGGACGCCACCGGCGAGGCGATCTCCTCGTCCGACACGGAGACCGCGCAGTTCGCGGTGCCGCCGCGCACCTCGACGCCGTAGCTGGGCAGGTAGGTGACGTACTTGCCCTCGAGCATGGCGGCGGTGGCCAGGGTCGCGCCGAGCGAGAGCACGCCCTGCCCGCCGGAGCCCGAGATGACCGTCTTGGTCAGCATGGCGCGACCTCGTCCTTGAACACGCCCAGCGGGAAGTACGCGAGCATGGCGTCGTCGATCCATTTGCAGGACTCGAGAGGGCCCATCTTCCAGTTCACCGGGCAGGGGGAGAGGATCTCGACCAGCGAGAAGCCGCCGCCGTCGAGCTGGCGCCGGAACGCCTTGGCGATGGCCTTCTTGGCCTTCACCACGGCCGCCGGCTTGTTGACGGCCACCCGCTCGAGGTACGACGTGCCGTCGAGCTGGGCGAAGACCTCGCAGATGCGCACGGGGTGGCCGGCAAGGCCGGCGTCGCGGCCCTTCGGGGTGGTCGTCGTCACCTGGTCGAGGAGCGTGGTGGGCGCCATCTGGCCGCCGGTCATGCCGTACACGCCGTTGTTCACGAAGATGACGGTGATGTTCTCGCCCCTGTTGGCGGCGTGGAGTCCCTCGGCCGTGCCGATGGCGGCAAGGTCGCCGTCGCCCTGGTACGAGAAGACCAGGTTCTGCGGCAGCACCCGCTTGATGCCGGTGGCGACGGCCGCCCCGCGCCCGTGGGCCGACTCGATCACGTCGATCTCGAAGTAGTTGTAGAGGAGCATGCCGCAGCCCGCCGGAGCCACGCAGATGGCGTCTCCCTGCAGGTCCATCTCATCGACCACCTCCATCAGGAGGCGGTTGATGATGCCGTGACCGCAGCCGGGGCAGTAGTGGAAGTCCGCCTGCTTGAGCAGTCTGGGCCGCTCGAAGACCTTCGTCATCGCCTGGTCCGTGTTCATCGCTTCTTCCCCTCGCCTTCGGCGTGTGCCTGGAGGTAGTGGCGTGAGACGATCCGGAAGAGCTCCACGGGCATGGGGGCGACGCCGCCGGGCCTCCCGTAGAAGTGGATACGGCCCTGACCCTCGAGCGCCAGCCGCACGTCCTCCACCATCTGGCCGGCGCTCATCTCGAAGACGAAGAAGTCGTCAACGGTCTTCGCGAGCTCCCGGAGCGCCTGCGCCGGAAACGGCCAGAGCGTGACGGGCCTGAGCAGGCCGACCTTCTTGCCCTCCTCGCGGAGCCGTTTGATGGCGCCCTTGGCGATCCTCGCCCCGATGCCGTAGGCGACCACGATCATCTCGGCGTCGTCGGTGAGATGCGTCTCGAAGCGGACCTCGTTCTGCTCGATGAGACGGAACTTGCGCTGCAGCTTCCAGTTGTGCTCCTCCTGGAGCTTGGTGTCGAAGATCAGCGAATGGATCTTGCGCGCGGGCCTGTCCCTGGCGCCGGTGAGGATGTAGGGCTTGTCGTAGTCCGGCGGGCGCACGAGACCGTCGAAGTCCACCGGCTCCATCATCTGCCCGAGGATGCCGTCGGCGAGGATGACCACGGGGTTGCGGTACTTGTCCGCCAGGTCGAAGGCCAGCGGCACGACCCCGGTGAGCTCCTGCACCGACGCCGGCGCCAGCACCACCGTGCGGTAGTCCCCGTGGCCGCCGCCGCGTGTGGCCTGGAAGTAGTCCGACTGGGCCCCGGCGATGCTGCCCATGCCGGGGCCGCCGCGCACGATGTTGACGATGACGCCGGGGAGTTCGTCGGCGACGAGGTACGAGATGCCCTCCTGCTTCAGGCTGATGCCGGGGCCGCTCGACGAGGTCATGGCGCGCGCCCCGGCCGCCGCGGCGCCAAGCACCATGTTGATGGCGGCGATCTCGCTCTCCGACTGGATGAAGACGCCGCCCACGTCCGGCATGCGCTTCGCCATGTACTCGGTGATCTCGTTCTGCGGCGTGATTGGGTAGCCGAAGTAGTGCGTGCACCCGGAGAGGATGGCCGCCTCACCTATGGCGACGTTGCCGCTCATGAGCCGCTTCATGACCCGCACACCTCGATGGCGACGTCGGGGCACATCAGCGCACAGTTGCGGCAGGCGTTGCAGCCCTTCTGGTCGTCGAAGGCGGCCACGAAGTAGCCCTTGAGGTTCAGGTCTTCGGACAGGCTGATGCAGTCCTTGGTGCAGAGCTCGATGCAGAGGGCGCAGCCCTTGCAGCGCTCCCTGTCTATCTGGATCGTCCCCTTCACGTGCGCGTCCTCACCGGTCGTTCGGTCTCGTGCCGGACGACTGTGTCAGAGCCGCCCACCCCGCGGGTCGATCACCAATGATAGCGCCCCGGGCGGCGCAGCGTCGGCGTACCGGCTGCCGCGGCGCCTCCTCCCGCCGACCGCGCGAGGGCCGCTCCGGCCGGCAGCTTCGTCAGGCGCAGTCTCGCCGGATGCGCACCTCGAAGGCTCGCCAGGCGTCTCAAACAGCTCACCCCCGGGTAGAAATGATTGCACGCACAAGCGATGAGGAGGCGTCGTGCCCGTCACCAGTTCAACGAAGACGTACGACTGCGAGCTCTGTGGCGCCGCTCTTCAGTCCAAGTGGGCACTTGACAACCATATGTGCCTGTTCCACGACCTCTGTGGCACCGTACGGCCGGGCGCGGAGGTCACCTTCCGCTGCGCCCAGTGCGGGACGTCCTTCGCCCGCCGCAGCGAGCTCGTGACCCACATGGAGAGCACGGGACATGGCGGGCGTGGCGGGCGAGCGGACGCCAAGCCTGTCGCCCGCCGGACCACTCGAGGCACGCCCCGCCGCAGGTCTTGACGCGCGTTCTCGTCTCGCGGGCGTCCGCGCCCTCCGGGACGGCGCTCGCGGCGACGGCGGCCGCGCCTGCCTCCGAGCGGCGCGCATCCGCGAAGCGATCCTCCGGGCGCGGCTGAAGCGAAGCTCCTCCCGCGCCTGCCTGGCCACCTGGTCAGGTGAGAGACCCCCCAGCGAGGCAGTGCGGGTTCCGTCCTGCTGCCCGGGGCGCCGCGTCCAGCGCGGCCGTAGGCTCTGCGTGTACCGGGCGGCCATGCCGGTACGGTCAAGGACAGGGCGGAGCCCGGGAGGGACCGAATGACCGCACGCGCCGAACGCTTCTCTTCAGCGAAGGTGATGCTCGCCAATCCCGGCCTGGTGCGGGTGCGGCCCGACCTGAGCCTCTTCATGGCAAGGTACCTGCGGCGCTTTCGCATCAAGCGCTCCGGGCGGAACCTGCTCCTTCACTCGCACCTGCCGCCGCTCGACAGTGACGCGTATGCACGTTTCGTCGCGCAGCACCTGGTGGCCAGGACGCCGGGTCCTTCACACGCCCAGATCGCCATCACGGACGCCTGCCCGCAGGCCTGTGCCTGCTGCTACAACAGGCAGCGCAGCGGCGAGCGCCTGGACACGCCGACCATCATCCGGGTGATCGAGGAGCTCCAGGACATGGGCGTCTGCTGGCTCGGCCTCACGGGGGGAGAGCCCCTGCTCTCTCCCGACCTGGCCGCCATCACCCGCGCTTCCGCTCAAGGCTGCGCGGTCAAGCTCTTCACGACCGGCATGGGCCTCTCGCGGGGCCGGGCCGAGCAGCTCACCGACGCCGGCCTCTTCTCGGTGGCCGTGAGTCTCGATCACTGGGAGCCCGCCGTGCACGACGCCGGGCGCGGCTTTGCCGGCGCGTTCGACGCCGCGCTGGAGGCGATCGCGGTGTCCAAAGGTGTGCCGGGCCTGCACGTGAGTGTGTCGTCCGTCTTCAGCCGCGAGATGGTGCACGACGGCGGCATCGAGCGGCTGCTCACCTTTCTTGCGTCGCTCGACGTCGACGAGGCGTGGCTGAGCGAGGTGAAGCCGACCCAGGAGGCCTTCTGGCGCGACGACCTCGTGATCACCGAGCAGGAGCGGCGCAGGGTCGCCGACCTCCAGGACGACTGGAACCGCAGGCCGGGCATGACCGTCAACTACCTCGGGCACTTCGAGGGCGCCGAGACGTTCGGCTGCAACGCCGGCTGCAAGATGGTGTACGTCGACGCGTTCGGCGAGGTGAGCCCGTGCGTCTTCTTGCCGCTGTCGTTCGGCAACGTCCGGGAACGGCCGCTGCGCGAGATCGTCGACGAGATGCGCGCGTCCTTCCCGGGCGGGTCCCGCTGCTTCATCAACGACAACTTCCGCCTGCTCGCCGATGCCGGGGGACGGCTGCCTCTGGGTCGCTCCCGCTCCGTCGAGCTCGTCTCACGCTCGCTCAGACGAGAGCCCGCGGCGTTCCAGCGCCGGCTGCGCAGGCGGGCGGCGCTCCCGGCCGCCCGCAGAAGCGCGCGGGCCTCCGCTGAACGCGACGATCGCGGGGTGAGGACATGGGTACGGGCTCACTGACACCGAGAGAGCGCCTCGTCCGCCTGGCCGGCATGGCCATGGCCGTGACGTTCGCGGCGGTCGGGGTCGTCTTCCTGGTGGTCCCCGGTGAGGTCCTCTCGCTGCTCAACACGGTCGGAGACGTCCTCGGGGCGCCGGTGTCCACTACGGACGCCTTCACGCTCTACCTGGCGCTGGCCGTCGCCTACATGTACCTCGTCACGCTGCTCGCCGTGCAGATGGCCCGCCGTCCGCAGGTGCGGGCCTACCCCTGGCTGCTCGTACAGGCCAAGGCGGCGAGCGCCGTGCTGTGTCTCGTCCTGTTCGTAGCGCAGGACCAGTACTTCGTCTACGCGGCGAACGCGCTCGTCGATGGCCTCATCGCCGTCTGCGTGTGGGCGCTCGCGCTCCGCGGTGCGCCGGAGGGCTCACCGCAGGACGCCGCGACGTCCCGTGTGTCCGGCCAGGGGCTGGGCGACCGCCCCGCGTCCCTGGGCTGAGCGCGGTGAACGTGCGCGTCACGCTCCTTCCCTGGCTGCTGCGCTGCGGCCTGCGCCGCGTGCTCCTGGACAGGCTGGCAGGGGTGACCGCGCGGGCCATGGGAGCTACGCCTGCCCCGTTCTCCGGTCTGGCCTGGGAAGCTCGGCTCGAGCGGTACGCGCGGACCACCGCGGCCCAGGCCGACGCGCTGCTGCAGGCCGGCGACCCCGACGCGGCGGAGGCCGCCGCCCGCGAGCTGTGGCGCGGTGCGCGGGAGCTGGGCTCCTGCGCCCGGCGGCTGCTCGGGTTGCACGGACCGGACGAAGCTCTGGCCGCGCTGTGCGCGTTCTACAGGCAGATCGGCATCCGGGCCGTGTGCGGCGGGGGCGAGCTGCGCGTGCGCCGCTGTCTGTTCGCGGGGCACTTCAGCCGTCGCACCTGCGAGCTTGTGGGGGCCCTGGACGACGGCTTCGCCGCCGGGCTCTCCGGCGGCGGGACGCTGCGTTTCGCCCGGCGGATCACCGCCGGAGACGCGTGCTGCCTGGCGCGGCTGGAGGGGGCGGCACGATGAAGCGCGCCGTCGTCGTGGGCAGCGGGGCCGGCGGCGCCATGGCCGCCCGCGAGCTGCAGGGCGCGTTCTCGGTCACGATCCTCGAGGAGGGACGCGCCTTCCGGCCGTTCCACCACGATCTCGACACCCTCGACAGGCTCCGCGCGACGCGCCTGTTCGTCGACGAGCGCATGATCCAGGCCCTGTTCCCCCCCATGCGCGTCTCGCGCGTGGGCGACCGTATGGTCCTCGTGCGCGGATCGTGCACCGGCGGGACGACCGCGCTCGCCACCGCCAACGCGCTCCGCTGCGACGACGCCCTGCGCGAGCTCGGTCTGGACCTCGACGAGGAGTTCCTCTCGCTGGAGGAGGAGCTCGTACCCTCCACGGCGCACGCCAGGTCGTGGAGACCGGCGACACGCCGGCTGTTCTCCGCCTGCCACGAGCTCGGGCTGGAGCCTCAGGCCACGCCCAAGCTGGTCGACTACGCCCGCTGCCGGCGGTGCGGCCGGTGCGTCCTCGGCTGTCCCTGCGGCGCCAAGTGGGACTCGAGGGTGCTGCTGGAGCAGGCCTGCTCCGCCGGCGCGCGCCTGATGACCAGCGTCAGGGTCGAGAGCGTCGCGCTGGAGCACGGCCGGGGAACGCGCCGACCTTCCGCCCGCGCGCTCGGCGTGGTGGTCCGCGCCGGGGGAAGGAGGAGGCTGGTGCCCGCCGACCTCGTGGTGCTGGCGGCCGGAGGCCTGGGCACGCCGGCGATCCTGGAGGCGTCCGGCGTCCGCACGGAGCCGCGTCTGTTTGTGGACCCCGTCCTGTGCGTGGCGGCGGTGGTCCCGGAAGCGCGGCTCCACCGCGAGGTGCCCATGCCGTTCGTCGTGGACAGGGGCGCGTTCATCGTGTCGCCGTACTTCGACCACCTCAGCCACTTCTTCAATCCGGCGTGGCGGCGCCCCTCGTCCCGGATCGTCTCACTCATGGTCAAGTTCGCAGACGCCGAGAGCGGCCGGGTGACGCCGCGGCGCGTGCACAAGGGGCTCACCGGGCGGGACCGCCGCGTCGTCGGGGAGGCGCTCGAAATCTGCACCGAGGTCTTTGCGCGCATGGGCGTGCCGCGCGATGCACTCTTTCTCGGCACGCTGAACGCCGGCCACCCCGGGGGCACGCTGCCCCTCACCGCGACCAGCGTGCAGGGCGTTCACGACGGGCGGCTGCCGGCGAACCTGTACGTGGCCGACGCCACGCTTCTGCCGCGGTCTCTCGGCAAGCCGCCGATGCTTACCATCATGGCGCTCGCCAAGCGGGTGACAGCGGCGAGCCGGGCGGCCCTTCTCTGAGTGGCGGCGGTGCGGGAGTGGGCGCTTCGGGAGCGGCTGCTGCAGGGTGCGCACGCTTGCCAGCCGCTCGGGACTCCTGTTAGGTACGCGGACGACGTCCTCGTCCACGGCCGCGGCCCAGCGCCCGCCCCGCTCAGGAGACGCCACACATGGCCTACGTGCACCCCATCGCCTGGTTCGGCGACGGCACCGTTCCCGTCGCCGACGCCTCGCTCAGCATCACGAGCTCCGCCGTCCTCTACGGCCTCAGCGTGTACACGGTCTTCCCGGTCAGCGTGACCGGCGGCGGCCACGCCGTGGCCTTCCGCCTGGCCGACCACTACCGGCGCCTCGTGAACTCCGCGCGCATCATCGGCATCGACACGTTCGAGCCCGCGTGGCCGGAGCGCCGCTTCCGAGAGGCCGCCGGGCAGGTGGTGCTGGCCAACGAGGTCAAGGAGGACGTCTTCGTGCGCGCGAGCGTGCACGTGGATGCGCAGCTGCCGGGCACCCGCTCGCGCGGGATGTCCACCGCGATGAGCATGTTCGTGTACCGGGCGGAGCCGATCCTCCCGCTGGACGGCGCTCGCCTCAAGACGAGCGTGTGGCGGCGCATCCCCGACTACGCCATCCCCTCGCGCTCCAAGGTCAACGGCGCCTACGTGAACTCCGTGCTGGCCAAGCAGGACGCCATCGACAGCGGCTACGACGACTGCATCTTCCTGGATGTGGCCGGCCACGTGTGCGAGCTGAGCGCGGCCAACATCTTCATCGTGCGCGGCGGCGTGCTCATCACGCCGAGCACCGCGCAGGACCTGCTCGAGGGCATCAACCGCAGCACCGTGCTCTCCGTGGCGGCCGACCTGGGCATCCCCTGCCACGAGCGCGAAGTCGACCTCACGGAGCTGTACATCGCCGACGAGGTGTTCGCCTGCGGAACGTCCACCTACATCGCTCCCGTGATCGAGGTGGACGCCCGCATCGTCAACGGCCGCGGCGTGGGCCCCGTGACCGCGGCCGTCCGCGAAAGGTACCTGGCGGTCCTTCGCGGTGAGGACGAGGCCTACGAGCACTACTTGACGCGGCTCAGCTGAGGGCGGGAAGCGGGCCCCGAAGGAGCCCACGGCCCGACCCCGGCACCCTCGGTTCGACACCGGCCGGGCACTGTGCCCGGGCGATGTGTACCGGCGTGCAACGCCAACGGCGATGCCCCTTGCCGTGCTGCAGCGTCGGTGATACACGTGTCCGTGTGACGATCGACGGAGGAGGAACCATGTTCAACCACTTCGACTACATCATGTACCTGATCCGTCTGCACCTGGGCTGGTGCTACTGGCGCTGATCGCCCGCCTTCCTGGGTCGGCGGCCCTGGCGCGTCGCCGGCTCACGGAACCAGGGTGAGATCCAGGTCTGGGAGGGTATGAGGGGGGGGCAGCATCGCGCCGTACTCCTCGAAGTTGCGGTGCAGCTCGAAGCAGCGCGCCAGGTCGTGGCGGATGTGGCCTTGGCGCGCCGTAGCCACGTACTCGTGCAGGTAGTCGCGGTAGGCGGGGTGGGCGCAGCGGTCGATGATGCGCTGCGCCCGCGCCGCGGGGCCGAGCCCGCGCAGGTCGGCGAGGCCCTGTTCGGTGACGATGACGTGCGCGGAATGCTCGCTGTGGTCCACGTGGCTGCAGAACGGCACGATCGACGAGATCCTTCCGCCCTTGGCGACGGAGTGGCAGACGAACACCGAGAGGCGGGCGTTGCGCTCGAAGTCGCCCGCACCGCCGAGCCCGTTCATGAGCTGCGTTCCGCACACGTGCGACGAGTTCACGTGCCCGTAGATGTCCACCTCCAGGGCGGTGTTGCTGGCGATCACGCCGAGCTGGCGGATGACGGCCGGGTTGTTGGAGATCTCCTGGGGGCGTAGCACGAGGCGCGGGCCGAAGAAGTCGAAGTCGGCGTAGAACTCGTCCAGCCGGTCTTCGGAGAGTGTGAGGGCACCGACGCTGGCCGCGGTGAGGCGGCCGGCGCGCATGGCGTCCAGGCACGAGTCCTGGAACACCTCCGTGTACATGGTGAACGGCGGCATGTCGTCGTGCTCGGCGAGGTCGGCGATGAGGGCGTTGCCGATGTTGCCGACGCCGCTCTGCAGCGGCAGGAACTCCGCCGGCAGGCGGCCGGCGGCGAGTTCGTCCAGGAAGAAGCGCACGAGGTGCTCGGCGATCGCGCGGCTGGCGTCGTCCGGGGTGCGTGGGGCCGGGCGCGTGCTCGCCTGGTAGGTCTCGACCACGGCGGTGATCTTGGCCGGATCGACGGTGGCGTACGTCGTCCCGATGCGGTCCAGCGGGTGCCGGATGGGCAGCGGCTCGCGATGCGGCGGCAGCGGCAGCATGGTGATGTCGCTCAGCAGGCTGACCCTTGCGGGGTGTCGCCGGTTCAGCTCGACGATGACCTTGTCGGCCATGGTGAGAAACGTCGGGGCGTTGCCGATGGCCGTGGTCAGGGAGACGCGCCCGTCGGCGCTGAGGTCGGTGGCTTCCACGATGGCGATGTCCACCGGGCCGAAGAAGCCTTCGAGCAGCTGCTGGGCGCAGTGGGAGAGGTGCTCGTCGTGGTACTCGATGCGGCCCTGGTTGATGGCGTCGCGGCAGGGCCCCTCGGACTGGAACGGCATGCGGAAGCTGAGGGCGTCTTCTTTGGCGAGCTCGACGTCGCCGGCGGGCCCGGCTTCGGCCCCGGCGAGGATGCGTATCTTGAACGGCTCGCCGGCCTGGTGAAGGGCGCGCGCCCGCTTCGTCAGCGCGCCCGTCACTGCCTGCGGGATACCCGGGTCCGTGAAGCCGCCGAGGCCGAGCGTGGCTCCGTGCGGGATCAGCTCGGCGGCCTCCTCCGCGCTCCGCGTGGGAAAGCGTCCCGTCGCCATGAGCATCGTCTCCCTTCTCAGCGGTGCGCGGCGCTGTTCCCGAAGCTCGACGCCGCTCCCGCTCATCCTATCGAGCGAGGGGCGCCACCTGTGCGCGGTCTCGGGCGCTCGGCCGGCGCCGCCGGCCCGGCCGTCAGCAGGTCACGTGCAGCACCGCGTATGCCGCACCCGGCTCGAGCTCGCGGAGCAGGGCGAGAGCCTCCGGCGTGGTGACGGTGACCACCTCCACGCCGCGCCGCTCGCCCTCCTCGAAGACGTCCGGCGCCACCGGCAGGCTGCCGTAGGCGCCGGTGCCCACGATCAGCCGCCCGCCGCCCCACGGGATCTTCTCTGCCGCCGTCAGCGGCGTATGGCCGTACTCCTCGCGCCGCTCCTTGGACGCCTTCTTGCGGCGCTTGCCGACGGCGCCGGCGTCGATCACGACGTCGTGGTCGTAGCGGCGCCCCTCGACCTCGATCTCGCCGAACCCGATCCAGCGTGCGTCCATGGCGTCCTCCTTTCCTCGTGCTCCCCGCGCGCGGCGTGCCTCAGAGCACCCTGTCGGTGTACGGGATCCGGCGGATGAGGGCGCTGAGGCCGAAGCACAGCGGCACGGCGATGGCCGAGACGAGCGCCCACTTGAGCAGCGGATACCACGTGAGCCCGCGGAGCTCATACGCCAGCGTCGCGATCACCGGCATGTGGATGAGGTACGCCGTGTACGCGTTGGGAACCAGGAACGCCGCAATCCGGCCGCGATGGTCGAGGTGCCGGCGGAAGAAGTACACCACGGCGATGCACATGCTCACGCACATGAAGGCCTCCCAGAACGAGTACACCGCCGACTGCCAGTGGACGCCGCCTTTGAACGGGGTGTCGTCGTCGGCGGCGCCGGCCGCCAGCATCAGCGGCGCCCAGACCAGGATGAAAGCCACAGCCACCCACAGCCAGAGGCGTCCAGTCTTGTCCGGCAGCCCGCGCAGCCAGTCGCGGCGATACGCGAGCAGCCCGACGACGAAGAGGGCGACGTAGCTGGCGAAGAAGCCCAGCTGCAGGTTCAGCGGCCGGAAATTCCACCCGTCCATGGGAAACGCCACGCGCAGCAGCCACGTCACGGCTCCCAGGCCGAGGGCGAACAGCGCGAGCGTGCGCCCGCGCGGAAAGGGGCGCGGCGTGACGGAGGGCTCCGGCCCGGGCGGTCCGAGCGCGCGCCAGAGCACGTACAGCAGCGAGAAGACGAGCAGCACCTCGACGAACCACAGCGGTCCCTGGCCGAGGATCTCCCACCCGGCGAAGTACTCGGCCGTGAGGAACGTCCAGTACGACATGTCGCCGGCGAATCCGTAGAACCACCAGGCGAAGAGCGGGATCACGACCCAGCTGAAGACCGCGAGCGGCACGCCGAGGCGCAGCAGCCTGTCCTTGCTGAAGCGCCCCGGCCCCTTGCGGTCGTAGGAGCCCGGCACGAAGTAGGCGGAGATGAGCAGGAAGAGGCCCATGAAGTAGGCCTGGTCTACGGAACAGAACCAGCCGCCGAGGGCGTCGGTCACCGTGTCCTGCCGTCCCTCGAGGTAGATCCAGCTGCCAGTGCCCGCGTAGGTGATCATCAGGTGGTGCAGGATGACGAGGACGGTGAGGAAGACGCGGATGTTGTCAACGAAGAGCAGTCGCGCGGGCGCGCCGGGAAGAGCCGTCGCGACCGCCGTTCGCGTCATGCCGGATTCTTGTCTTGGCGTGCCCATCTGGTCGGTCTCCTCTTCGCCGCGACCTTCTGCACACCGTCGTCGCCGGACGGTCGCGTGTCAAGGTTCGCGCCGTCCGCCGACCGACCCGCCGCGTTCCGACCGGTCCCGCCGCGCGCCCTCCGCCACCGGGGCTGGACGCGTCGTGTGCTGCGGCGATAGACTCTGGTACATACCAGCATTCGCACCGGCCGACGGCGCCGGGAGACCCTACGGAAGCGAGGACGCGTGACCACGGTGGCCAGCCCCCAGTTCCCCCCGTTCGACCCCCCGCTGCGGACCCTCATGGGACCCGGCCCATCCGATGTGGCCCCGCGGGTCCTGCAGGCCATGGCGCGCCCGACGATCGGCCACCTCGACCCCGAGTTCGTGCGACTCATGGAGCAGATCAAGGAGCTCTTGCGCTACGCCTTCCAGACCACCAATGAGGTGACGTTTCCGGTGTCCGGGCCCGGCTCCGTCGGCATGGAGACGTGTTTCGTCAACTTGGTGGAGCCCGGCGACAAGGTGATCGTGTGTCGCAACGGCGTGTTCGGGGCGCGCATGCTCGAGAACGCCACACGTGTGGGCGGCGTGCCGGTGGTCGTCGATGACGACTGGGGCACGCCGGTCTCCGTGGACAAGGTCGCGGCCGCGCTCGACGAGAACGCCGACGCCAGGGTCCTCGCCTTCGTGCAGGCCGAGACCTCGACCGGCGCACACACGCCTCCGGCGCCTCTGGTGACGCTGGCGCACGAGCGCGGCTGCCTCACCATCGTCGACACCGTCACCGCGCTCGGCGGCGTGCCGGTCCTCGTGGACGAGTGGGAGATGGACGCCGTGTACTCCGGCACGCAGAAGTGCCTCAGCTGCCCGCCCGGTCTGGCGCCGGTGACCTTCGGGCCGCGTGCGGTGGAGCGGGTCAAGGCGAGGACGACCACCTGCCAGAGCTGGTTCATGGACCTCAGCCTTCAGCTCGGGTACTGGTCGTCGGGGACGCGCGTGTACCACCACACCGCCCCGGTCAACGCGCTGTACGGCCTGCACGAGTCGTTGCTCATCCTCGCGGAGGAGGGCCTGGAGGCTGCCTGGGAGCGGCACCGCGTGAACCACCTCGCGCTGGTCGCGGGCTTGAACGCCCTCGGTCTGTCGACTCTCGTGCCCGAGGCCGACTGTCTGCCCGAGCTCAACATGGTCGTGGTGCCCGACGGTGTCGACGAGGCGGCGGTGCGCGGGCGGCTGCTGCAGGAGTACGACCTCGAGGTCGGCGCCGGCCTCGGCACGTTGGCGGGCACGGTCTGGCGTGTGGGCCTCATGGGGCACGCGTGCACCGAGGCAAACGTGGTCAAGTGTCTGCGCGCCTTCGCGGAGGTGCTCGGGCCGGACGTCGTGGAGGCCTCCGGCGACGACGCGGAGCGGGCGGCGCGCGCCAGGGGCTTCGCCGGCGCGGCCTGAGCGTCTCCCACCGGCGCCGGTCCGAGCGGGGCGAGGGCCGGGCGGGACGGGCGCGTCGTGACGCGGTCGTCCCGCCCGGCGGTGCCGATCCTCGTCTGCCACCTTGCGCGGCCGCACCCCGCCGGCGCGTCGCTGGTGGACATGAGCACCGCGCGCTTCCGCGCCCAGATGGCGTAGCTCGCGGAGGAAGGGTACGCCCGTGACCCTGCGGCAGGTGTACGACGCGTGGACCGGGGACGGCGTGCTGCCCGCGGCCTACTGAGGCGTTCAGGCGGCGCGCCGCTCGTGCCCGCGGTCGCCGCGTGCCGGGGGATCGGGCAGCTGGTGCACGGAGCCGGTTCTGTGCCCGTGCAGCTCCCGGGCCAGCGCCGCGCGCGCCACGTACTCGGTCAACGTCTGGTCGTCGACGAGGCCCAGCAGGCGACCCTCGCGCACGATCGCGACCATCCCCGTCCCGCCCGATGCGATGCCGTGCAGCACGTCCAGGGCCGGACGATCGGGGTCGACCTCGGCGGCCTGGTCCCGGCCGCGCATGACCTCGGCGACGCGGACGTCGTCCCAGCGCCGCGGGTCGACCTCGCGCACGTCGGCGGCACACAGCGCGCCCTCGTACCCGCCCTCTTCGCCGCCGGCCACCGGCAGGCAGCGCGCCCCGGACGGCGCCAGGTAGTCACGCACGGCCGCGCTCAGGGTGATGCGCGGCGGCACCCAGGCCGCCGGCGCCTCGGCGAGCCGGCCGGCCGGCACGCCCCGCAGCTGCTTCTCGGCCTCGCCCAGGCGTGCGGCGGAACGCGCCGACTGCACCAGGATCCAGCCGACGAAGGCCGTCCACAGAGCGCTGAGAAGGGCGCCCTGAAGGATGAACAGGCCGCCAGCGCCGATCAGGGCGTACCCGAGCACACTCCCGGCGGTCGCGGCGCCCGACGTCGCCCTGGCGCGGTCGTGCCACAGGCCCCAGAGCACTGCCCTGAGCACGCGGCCGCCGTCGAGAGGGAACCCCGGCAGCATGTTGAAGGCGGCCAGGATCAGGTTGAGGGTTCCCAGGTACAGCGCCAGCGCGTGCACGGCCGGGGGTGCGGAGACGAGGGCGGCGAGGCCGAGCAGGGCGCCGCCGAGCACGAGGCTCGTGGCAGGCCCGACGCCGGCCATCAGCGCCTCGCGCCAAGGACCCTTCGGCTCATCCTCGATGGTGGAGACGCCGCCGAGGAGGAACAGCGTGATGCCACGTACCTCGATGCCTTGGGCGCGAGCCACCAGCGAGTGCGCCAGCTCGTGCACGAGCACCGAGGCGAACAGCAGGAGAGATGCGACCAGGGCCAGGACCCAGTACGTCGCCGTGCCCGCCTCGAACATGGCGGGGAGCACGGCGGTGGCCAGCGACAAGGTGAGAAGGCCGACGATCACGAACCAACCTCCGCGGACCCGCACCTCGATACCGAACAGCCGTCCTATCTTGATCCCGCCGGTCACGGCGTCTCCTCTCCGGGTTCTCGTATCTGTATGTTCCCCGAGGCTCCGGCGGGCAAGCGGGTCTCGCTGCAGGGAGACTCCGCGGCCGACCCTGGGAGGCGCGGGCGCCGCAGGTAGGATGGGGGTGTCAGGCCAGCCGTTCCTCGGGAGGGTGTCGTGCAGTACGAAGAGTTCCTCGCGTTCGTCAAAGGCCGCCGCACGGTGCGTGCCATCAAGCCGGACCCACTCTCACCCGAGGTCGTCGACAGGCTGCTCGAGGCGGCGCGCTGGGCACCGACCGGCTTCAACATGCAGCCCGTGGAGCTCCTGGTCGTGGACGATCCCGAGCTGCGCGCAGCGGTCCGGCGCGTCGTCGACGACTACAAGAACACGGACTTCTTCGCCCTGGAGGCGACCCGGGAGCCCTGGCAGGGGTCGCCGTGGACCATCGAGACGCACGGGCGCTGGGAGACGCCGGCGGCGCCCGTCATGATCGCCGTGCTCGGCGACACGCGGCGCCGAGTCGGCCTGCCCATGGCCGCCCGGTACGCGAAGCAGAAGGGCGACTCCATCTTCGAGTCGTCGCTGGCGAACGCGTTCCTGTACATCCTGCTCGCCGCCCACAGTCTCGGGCTGGCGGCCGTGCCCTGCTCCGGCGTCAAGTACCCCACCGTCGAGGGCAAGGTCAAGCACCTGCTCAACCTGCCCGAGCACATCTATCTGTACGACCTCGTGCTCGTGGGCGAGTCGGCCATGGAGGCGCCCCTCTCGGGCAAGCTGATGCGCCTGCGCGGCGAGATGGTCCACCACGACCGCGCCTCCGACGACGAGTTCCCTGACGAGGAGGAGCTGCGGGCGCAGATCGTCAAGCTGCGCGCCGGCAACGTGGCCCGGCATGTCGAGGGCGACGAGGCGGGGCGCTGAGCGGGTCGGCGCACCGGCGGACTCGGCGTCTCACACCCCGAACAGGCCGAGCGGGTCACGGTCGGCGGCCGTCCCGGCGCGCTCCGCGCGCCCCCAAGGCCGCCACCGCGGGAACGCCGCGTACGCCTCCTTCGGCGACGGCGTCTCGCGCTCGACGCCGGCGCCGTACTCGAGCGCCAGCGTCGAGCGCGGGTAGAGGAGGCCCTGGTCGTTGGTGGTCCGGCTGCCGGCCATGAAGATCGCACACGGTCCGTCGCCGGCGCCCACGAAGATGTGTCGCGTGCCTGGGGGACAGTGCACGAAGTCCCATGGTCTGAGCCGGCGCTCCTGCTCTTCGACGAGGAGCAGGCACTCGCCGGTCAGCACCAGGAAGTCCTCCTGCTCCGCCTCGCTGTGGTACATGCCGTTGGGCTGCCCCGGCTGCAGCACACAGAGGGTGTAGCCGATCCGGTCGAACTCCGGCTCGCCCTCGAAGATGCAGCTGCTGCCGAAGGTCTCGCTTCGCCGCCACGCCGCGTCCTGCACGTTGACGGTGAACCAACCCTCTGCGGCCGGCGCGAGACCTCCCTCGGTCTCTCGCAGCGGCGCCTCGTCCATGGCGTCCCTCCTCGTCGTCCGCTTTCGCGGCGCCAGCGTGTCACGTACGGCCCGTCGGCGCACGTCGTACCGCGACGCGCGCCCGCTCCACCCACGCACCGCGCCCCCGAAAGGTTTGCACGTTCTTCATGATTTTGTAACCAAAGTACGTGTATGCTTTCAAAGTACGCGGGAACGAACACGGCAAGCTGACTGCGTTGGGAGGGATGCCTGTGGACCCGAGCGAGTTCCACGCCGTCGAGGCCGGCGAGGTCGTCAGCTGCCCCGAAGGATACGCCGCCTTCGTGCCGGCGCCACTGCCGCCGAAGTTCGCCTACACGCGCGAGCTCGTCCTCGCCCTGTCGAGGGCCGATGCCGCCCTGGGCGAGCTCTCCGGCATCGGCACGCAGCTGCCCGACCCGGACCTGCTCGACGCGCCGTTCAAGCGCCAGGAGGCGCTGTGCTCCTCGCGCATCGAAGGCGCCGACGTGAGCCTCTCGGACCTGCTTCTCGATCAGGTGGGCGCGGCGCGCCCCAGCGTTCCGCGCGACAATCTGCGCGAGGTGCGCGCCTGCATCGCCACCCTGCGCTTCGGCGTGCAGCGGCTCAAGGAGGAGCCGCTCTCGCTGGACTTCGTGCGCGCCCTGCACGAGCGCCTGCTCATGGGCGAGGTGGGGCAGGCGCGCACGCCCGGCGAGTTCCGCACCTCGCAGAACTGGATCGGGCCTCCCGGCGCCACGCTGGCCACCGCCACGTACGTGCCCACGCCCATCGCGCAGTTGCACCAGGCGCTCTCGCAGTGGGAGGCGTTCCTGCAGGAGCGCGGCGCGGTGCCGGACCTCGTGCAGTGCGCCATGCTTCACGCGCAGTTCCAGAGCATCCACCCGTTCGTGGGCGGCAACGGCCGGCTCGGGCGGTTGCTCATCACGCTGTTCCTCATGGAGCGCGCCCGCCTCAGCCGCCCGCTGCTCTACCTCTCCGCCTTTCTCGAGGGTCACCGCGACGAGTACTACGTGCTGCTCCAGCGGGTGCGAACCCACGGCGAGTGGGAGCCGTGGTTGCGCTTCTTCGCCCAGGGCGTCTACGAGACGGCGCGGCGCGCGTCGCGCCAGGCGCGCGCGCTCATCGGCCACTACGAGCGCGATCGAGAGAAGCTCCGAGGGCATACGCTAGAGTTGGCCGACGAGCTGTTCCGCACCCCGTGCATGACCGTCCCCGAGGCTCAGCGGGTGCTCGACGTGACGAACCCGACCGCACGACGCGCCGTGCGCGAACTCGAGGCCAGGGGTCTGCTCGAGGAGTGGGGCGAGAAGAGCTGGCCGCGGGTCTACCTGGCGCGGCACGTGCTCGACGCCGTGCTGCACCCCGTCGAGGACCTTCGCGCCCTGGCCGCCGCCGAGGCGCAGGGCGCCGTCATCAAGTCCGCGGCTGCGGAGACAGAAGGCCCGCCGCGTCGCGCCGACCGCCTCATGGCCGAGGCCATGGACATCATCGATGCGGCCCGCGAGCGCGGCGCCCAGTTGCGCCTCACCGGAGGGCTCGCCATCCGCCGGTACTGCACCGACCTCGTCTTCATGGACCGCGAGTACTCGGACATCGACTTCGTCGCGCTGTCCTCCCAGGCCAAGGAGGTGGGCGAGACCTTCGAGGCGCTCGGCTACACCGAGAACCGCTACGTGAGCCAGTCCACCGGCCACGCCCAACTCCAGTACATCAAGGACGAGGCGCTGCGCCACGCCGCCGAGAAGGCGGCGGGCAGCGCGTGTGACGCATCGTACGAGCCGCCTCTGGTGGATCACGTGGACGTCTTTCTCGACGTCATGCGCATGGATCACGATGTCGACGTGCAGGACCGCCTCGACATCGACGAGTACGCCATAGCGCCGGCAGACGCGTTCATCGCCAAGATGCAGATCGGCAAGATCAACCAGAAGGACGTCCACGACATCGTCGCCCTGGTGAAGGACGTGCCTCTGCGCGACGTGGACGACGACACCAGCATCGACGTGCTCCACATCGCCGACGTCTGCTCGCGGGACTGGGGCCTGTACCACGACATCACGACGAACCTGGACAAGGCCCTGGCGATGGCCGGCGACTACGGCCTCACCGCGGACGAGGAGCACCGCGTGCTCGCCCGGCTGCGGGCCATCAAGGAGTCGGTCGAGAGCGCCAGCAAGACGTTCCTCTGGCGGCTGCGCGCCAGCGTGGGCCAGCGGGTCGCCTGGCGCCGGGAGATCGAAGAGACCGAAGGCACCACGGTGATCGCTCCGGAGTGGGACTACCGGCGCGACCTCGGCTGACGCGCGGGCGCCGCCGCTCCACAGGCTCCCGCGTGCGGGCGACGCTCCCGGCGCAGCATAGAATGTATGCAGTGACGCCGGCCGCGGGCGGGGCACGAATGCCCTCGCCCTGACGCCGGCAGGAGGGAGCAGGCATGGGGGGCATGGTCCCTGAGGACGTCTACGGGCTGACGGGGGTGTCGGACCCCCGGCTCTCGCCGGACGGCACGACCGTCGCCTATGTGGTGGACCGGGTCGACGGCGAGGCGAACGAGTACCGCGGCGCCATCTGGCTCGCGCCGGCCGACGGCTCAGGCGAGCCGCGGCAGTTCACCGCAGGCGCGAAGATGGACGGCGACCCGCGCTGGTCGCCGGACGGCGCCTCACTCGCCTTCACGTCCAACCGCGACGGCAAGGTGGCGCAGCTGTACGTCATGCCGGCGCGGGGGGGCGAGGCGCGCAAGCTCACCGACCTCAAAGAGGACGTGACGCAGCCGGAGTGGTCGCCGGACGGGGCTACCCTCGCGTTCGTCGCGCGCGTGCGTGACGCGGCCTACACCGAGGAGGACGAAAAGAAACGGGAGCCGCGCCGCATCACGCGCCTCCAGTACAAGCACGACAACATCGGCTGGACGTTCGACCGGCCGCAGCACGTGTTCACGGTCGCGGCCGACGGCTCGTCCGAGCCGGTCCAGCTCACCGCCGGCGACTTCGAGGACTCCTCACCGTCCTGGTGTCCCGACGGCAGGACGATTGCTTTCGTCTCGGCGCGGCATGAGGACTGGGACATCGACATGGCCAGCGACGTGTACCTTGTGGACGCCGCCGGCGGAGAGCCGCGGCGTCTCACGCAGGGCGGCGGGTCCACGGGCGGCCTGTCCTGGTCTCCCGACGGTACACGCATCGCCGTGCAGCGGTACCCGGCCGTCTACGACGACCCGAAGAACACGCAGGTGGGCGTCGTCGACGCCGCCTCGGGCGAGATCCGCCTGCTCACGCAGGCGCTCGACCGCGACTGCGGCGGGTACGGAGCCATCCGCGAGCCGGTCTGGGACGCGGACGACCTCCTGTTCCCGGTGGACGACCGCGGCCGCACGCACGTCTACAGGGTGCCGGCGGACGGCTCCGCAGCGCCCGGGGTCGTGGTCGGCGGTGAGCGTGTGGTCACCGGCTTCGACGCGCGCGCCGGCCGCGTCGTGTTCTCGGCCACTGAGGCGACGCGGCTCAGCGAGCTGTACGTGACCGACGGCGCGCCCGACGGCGGCCGTCGCCTCAGCGGCGTCGGAGAGGCGTTCGCCGCCGCGCGTGACCTCTCCGCTCCAGAGCGTTACACGGCCGTCTCGGCCGACGGCGCCGAGGTGGAGGCTTGGGTGATGCGCCCGGCCGGCTTCGAGCCCGGAGAGAAGTACCCGACACTGCTGAACATCCACGGCGGGCCGTTCGGCCAGTACGGAGTCGGTTTCTTCGACGAGTTCCAGGTGTATACGGCCGCCGGCTACGTGGTGCTGTACGCCAACCCGCGCGGCTCGTCCGGCTACAGCGAGGCCTGGGGCCGGGCCATCCGTGGCCCCGGCGACGCCGGCCCAGGCTGGGGCTCCGTGGACTACGACGACTGCATGGCCGTGGTGGACGAGGCGCTCCGGCGCTTCGACTTCGTCGACCCGGAGCGCCTGGGCGTGATGGGTGGCTCGTACGGCGGCTACATGACCTCGTGGATCGTCTCGCACACCGACCGCTTCAAGGCGGCCATCTCCGAGCGCTCGGTGAACAGCATGGTGAGCGAGTGGGGTTCCAGCGACTTCGGCTGGGACTTCAAGGGCTACATGGATGCCTGGCTCTTCGACGACGTGCAGAAGTACCTGGACGTCTCCCCCGCGTCGTACGCGCGGGACATCCGCACGCCGCTCCTCATCCTGCACTCGGAGGAGGACCTGCGCTGCCCGGTCGAGCAGGCCGAGCACCTGTTCGTCAGCCTGCGCCTGCTCAAGCGGCCGGTGGAGATGGTGCGCTTTCCCAAGGAGTCGCACGAGCTGTCGCGCTCGGGAAGCCCGCTGCACCGCGTGCGGCGGTTCCGGATCATCCTCGAGTTCATGGACAGGCATCTCGGGGACGGCGGGGAGCCGGCGTGAGCGAGGGCGGGGCGTTGCGCCTCATGGTGGTCATCGCCAGCACAAGGCCCGGCCGGGTCGGTCTGCCGGTGGGGGAGTGGGTCGTGGAGCAGGCTGAGGCGCACGGCGGCTTCGACGTGGACCTCGCCGACCTCGCCGAGCTCGGCCTGCCCTTCATGGACGAGCCCAACCACCCGCGGCTGAAGCACTACACCAAGCCACACACCTGGGCATGGAGCGAGCGTGTGGATCCAGCCGACGCCTTCGTCTTCGTGTTCCCGGAGTACAACCACGGCCTCAACGCCCCGCTCAAGAACGCCCTCGACTTCCTGTACCAGGAGTGGGCGCACAAGCCGGCGGGGCTGGTCACCTACGGCGGCATCGCCGCGGGGTCGCGCTCGGCGGAGATGCTCCGCCTCGCCCTCCTGGGGCTGCGCGTCGTGCCCATCTTCGAGAGCGTGTACATCCCGTTCGTGTCGCAGGCGCTCGACGACGGGCGCTTCCAGGCGAGCGAGAGCGTGGAGCGCGCCGCGACGGCCCTGTTCGACGAGCTCGGGCGGTACGCCCGCGCTCTGCGTGTGCTGCGCGAGCCGGCCCCCGAGGGCCGCGCGTGAAGCGGGCCGGGGGCGAGCGCGGTGTGCATGGCGCCGGCGCGGCGGCTCTCGTCGCGCTCGCACTTCTGGCCGCGGCCCTGGCCGGCGTGGGCGTGAGCGCGGGGCCGGCGGGAGCCGCCGGCAAGACCCGCTACGTCGCTGTCTCCGTGGCGACGCTCTGGGTGCAGCCGGGTGGCGCCCGCGCCGTGGATGCACCCTCGCTGGCCGTGCCGGCCGACCCGCGCGAGTGGGTCGAGGACATGTCGGTCGAGCAGAAGCGCTGGCTGGTGGGCCGCCTCGAGACCCAGGCGCTGCTCGGCGACAAGGTCACGGTAGTGACGACGAGGGGCTCGTGGTCCAGAGTGGCCGTCGTGAACCAGCCCACGCCGCGCGATAGGCGCGGCTACCCGGGCTGGCTGCCCACGGCCCAGCTCAGCGTTCGGGCGCCCGAGCCCACGCAGGGGGTTGCCACCGTGGTCCGGCCCACCGCGTGGCTCCACGCGGCGTCGGACCTCGAGGAGCGCGTCCTCGAGGTGTCGTACGCCACGCGGCTGTACGTGCAGGGCACGGGTGACGGCTGGGTGGAGGTCGCGACGCCGTCCGGCGATCACCTGTTCGTCGCCCGCGGTGCCGTCGTCCTGCGCGCCCGCGGATCGCAGGCGCTGACGCCGACCGGCGCGCAGGTATTGGCCGAGGCGCGCCGCTTTCTCGGTCTGCAGTACCTCTGGGCCGGCACGGCAGGGTTCGGCTTCGACTGCTCCGGCTTCACGTACTCCGTGTTCCGCGTGCTCGGCGTCACGATCCCGCGCGACGCCGGCCCGCAGTCGGTCTTCGGCCGCGCCGTGCGTTCCCGTGGCTCGCTGCGCGCCGGCGACCTGGTGTTCTTCCGCAGCGCCTCCGGCGGGGTGCATCACGTCGGCATCTGCGTTGGCGGCGGCCGCATGATCCACGCGCCGCGCACCGGCAAGCCGGTCGCCGAGGTCTCGCTGTCCGCCGAGCCGTACGCGTCGGAGTTCGCCGGGGGGCGGCGTCTGACGCGCTGACGAAGCGCAGCCTGTGCCGAGACGACCGTCGCCCGGGCCCGCACGGGTGCCGGCGAGGCCTCCGGCGGGCAGGATGTCTGGCAGGAGACGAGTGGCCCGGCCGGGCCCGGCCGTCGCCCTGCCGTCCGGCAGGGCTACTGACGCGGGCCTCCCCGGTCGATACGGTTGCTGCGCGCGGCGCGCGGCCGCGGAGAGGAGGTTGGACGTGAAGCACGAGAAGGCGGCGGGGGAGACGCGCATCACCTATGTCGGCCACGGCACGGTGCTCATCGAGATGGACGGCGTGCGCATCATCACGGACCCCGTCCTCAAGCGCTGGACAGGGGCGCTGCGCCGCTACGGCCCGTTGCCCGACCCCAGCGTGCACCACCACCTCGACGCGGTGCTCATCTCTCACCTGCACCTCGACCACCTGGATTCGCCCTCACTCAGGATGCTCCCCAAGCACGCAGTGGTCATCGGGCCGCCGCTGGTGGGTCGCACCGTCCACAAGGTGGGCTTCAAGACAGTCATCGAGACACGGCGCGACACGGTGTTGCACGTGGGCGACGTCGACGTCATCGCCGTGCACGCCAAGCACACCAAGCGCCGCTGGGTGGTCACACCGGCCACGGAGCCGCTGGGGTTCATCATCCAGGGCTCGTCCATCATCTACTTCGCCGGCGACACGGCCCTCTTCGACGAGATGGACCAGATCCACGAGCGCATCGACGTGGCGCTGCTGCCCATCGAGACGTGGGGCGTGCGGCCGCCGGAGGGCCGGCACATGAGCCCGCGCTCCGCGGCCACGTCTCTCGCCATGCTGGAGCCGCGCATCGCCGTGCCGATCCACTGGGGCACGCTCTACCTGCCCGGCTCCGCGTATGCCGGCAAGGAGGCCACGTACGCGTGGTTCCGCAAGATCCGACGGCGGCCCGAGGCGTTCGCCACCATCGCCGCCGAGGCCGCACCAGACGTGGACGTGCGGCTGCTGGACCCGGGCGAGGCCCTGGTCGTCCCGCCGCACCCGGACGGGCCCTGGCAGCCCACCGATGCGGCCGAGCCGTCCGCCGACGGCGCCTCGGTGCCGCCCGGCCCGCCCCCGTGAGCGTGGAGCCGCCACAGAGCGGCGTCTCGTCCGGGCGCGAGCGCGACGAGCGCGACGCCGGGTACCGCGGTGAGGACGCCCGGATCGAGACCGAACCTCAACCTCACGTGGAGGTAGAGACTACGGCGTGACACCGTGAGAAAGGGGCGGGCGCCGGCCGGCGCCCGCCCCTTTCTCGTGCGGTGCGATCTCTCTCTCAGCTCACCTCAGCACTCGTCCAGCCACTTCCGGTACTCGGGGTCGTCCACCGTCTTCTGGGAGCGGTTCACGATGCGGTCCATGCCCCACTCCCAGTAGTCGAAGTCGATGTGCGACACCGTCTTCTGGATCATGGCCCACACGCCCCACCACACTCCCGAGACGACCTTGTACAGCATCATGCGGCCGAAGCGGCCCTCGTCCATGCCGTTGCAGTACGTCTCGATGATCAGGCGTTCCTCGTCGCGCGTGAACGGGTGCTCCATGACGAAGTCACCGAGGTCGAAGTACGGGTCGGTCTGCCCGCCGTACTCCCAGTCGATCACCCACATCTTGCCGCTCGCGTCGACGATGAAGTTCTCGCTCAGCAGGTCGTTGTGACAGGCCACGTCCTGGGGCGGGCGCGCCGACGTGGCCTTCTCGATGACGTCCATCTCCTTGAGCAGCGACTCGAGCTCGGGCGGCATGGGGGCGTCGATCTCCCGTGCGATCTTCGTGTAGTGGCGCAGCATGTCGAAGACCTGGATCTTGTGCGTGAAGGTGGCCTTCTCGTGGATGACCTTGACGGTCTCCACGACCTGCCGGATGCGGTCCGGGTGCCCGGCGATGGTGTCGGGGTGCATGAGCTCGCCCTCGACGAAGTCGCTGACGAGGGCCCCCTCGGGGTCGATCTGGTAGGCGACCGCGGGGCCCACGCCGGCCTTGGCGGCCTGGATCATGTTGTAGCGCTCGACCTCGCGGTCGATGAACATGTCGGTGCCGGTGCCGGGGACGCGGAGGACATACTTCTTTCCCTGGGGCGGCCCCCCGTCGACCCAGATGATGTAGTTGTGGTTGGTGATGCCTCCGCCGAGCTCCTCGTACCGCACATCGTGACCCTTCCAGGCGTCGATGCGGCCAATGGCTTCCTCGGGTCCGAACTGTGACATGGTGACGTCCTTTCGCCCGTGAGTCGCACAGACGCTTTCACATTCTCGCGGAATCTTCCAGACCAGCCGCGGCGGTCCACGTTTGACACCCTCTCGCCTCATTGACTACGGTCAGGCCTGAGCGGGGCGCCGGAGGGCGATGGGTCCCCGCGCTTGGCAGGCTCCGGGGGGCAGGACGTGACGAGGCTGATGCGCAGGCTGGCAGGGGCGCGAGGAGCGCTGCTGGTCGTGCTGCTGGCCGCCGCCGTGGGGCTGGTGGCATGGCAGAGCGGCCGTGCCGCCGCGAGCCCATCGCCCGCGTCGCCCTCCCCCGGGTCCCCTTCGCCCTCGCCGTCGCCCGGCGTGACCCTGAAGCTGGGGTGGACCGAGACGCCGTTCAGCCTGAACCCGTTCATCGGCTCGGGTACCTCACAGGAGATCTGGCGGCTCAACTACGACACGCTGGTGGGGCTCGGCGCCGACGGCCTGCCGTCGCCGGAGACCGGGCTCGCGCGGAGCTGGGAGAGCTCGGCCGACCAGAAGGCCTGGAAGTTCCGCCTGCGTCCCGGGGTGCACTGGCAGGACGGCCGGAGGCTGACGGCGGCCGATGTCGCGTTCACGTACAGGTTCATCATCGACAACGACCTCAAGGGGTCGCTGGAGCTACAGGACGTGGACGACGTGGATGTCGTCGACGACCTCACCGTGAAGCTGTACTGCGCGCACGCCAAGGCGGACATGCTGGTGGCCCTGGCGTCGGTGTACGTCCTGCCGAGGCACGTCTGGAAGGACGTGAGTGCCGAGAAGGCGGCCACGACGTTCGTCAACAAGAGACCCATCGTGGGTTCCGGGCCCTTCCAGACGGTGAAGTTCCAGCTGGGCGGCTACATCCGGATGCTGAAGAACCCCTACTACTGGGGTCCCGCACCGACGGTGGAGGAGCTGGTCTTCCTCACCTACTCCGGCAACGACGACCTGGTGCAGGACCTCGAGGACGGGACCGTCCACGCCGCCGAAGCGGTGAAGCCCTCCTCGTACAGGGACCTCGCCGCCGAGGCGGGCATCGAGCGCATCGCCTACCCGCTCTACAGCTGGGAGTACGTCGCAGTCAACTGCTCCTCGGGCGACGCCTCCGAAGGGGATCCCGTGCTCAAGGACGCCGCGTTCCGGCGCGCCATCGCGTGGGCCATCGACCGGCAGGCGTGCGCCGACGTGTGGGACGGGTTCGCGAGCCCGGGCTACGGCATCTACCCCGAGGACGGCTGGCCGGCGTCGTTCGACCCTTACTTCGAGCCGAGTCCCGAGACGGCCATCGGCTTCGATCCGGCCCAGGCTGAGGAACTCCTCGACGAGGCGGGCTACAAGGACACCGACGACGACGGCGTGCGTGAGCACGAGGGCAAGCACATCGTGCTGCGCCTGTGGGCCCAGGACGGCGCCTGGCAGAGCGAAGCACAGGGAGAGCTGATCGCGGAGTGGCTTCGCGACGTGGGCATCAAGATCACGTACGAGACTCTGAGCGAGGCCGAGATCCAGGAGCGCATGCACCAGGTCAAGCTCGTGGTCGTGCCCCCGGAGCTGCCGCAGGTGCCGGCCGGCCTGGGCCCGGAGGCGGCCGCGGCCGCCGCGGCCGCAGCGGCGGCCCAGGCCGAACCCATCGTGAAGCCCGTGTTCGCGCCCGACTACGACCTCGTGGTCCGCAGCGCCACCGGCTCGGCCGATCCGGGCATCACGGCCACCTGGTACACCTCGGACCAGGTCGGCAGGCTCAACGACCTGAACTGGTCCAACGAGGACTACGACGACCTCTGCCAGCGCCAGGCGCGCGCCGTCGACCCGCGGAAGCGTCTCGGCCGGCTCGCGGAGATGCAGCAGTTGATGTACATGAAGCAGCCGATGATCGTGCTCGACTACCCGTCGCGGCTGCAGGCCGTGAACGCCCGTGCGTGGGCCGGCTGGCAGCCCTACGCCGGGGGGAGTGTGTGGCACAACCACCTCGACCGGCAGAGCTACCTGACGCTCTCGCCCGCACCCACGGTCACGCAGCAGAGTGTGGTGTCGACGACGCTGATCGCGGGGATCGCCGGCGGTGTGGCCGTCTTCGTCCTCCTCGTGTTCGCGGTCTGGCTCGTGGGGAGGAGGCGTGAGCGCGCGTTCGAGGCGCGCTGGGAGACCGAGCAGGCGGTCGCGCAGGAGAGAGGGGAGGCCTGACCGCCGCATCGTGACGGCGGCGGCGGTCGTGGCGCCTGCCGGCTCGCGGCCCGCGCCCGCGGACGGGCCGCCCCTCAGGCCAGTCACAGGGCGACCCCAGTGTGCTCTCAGGCTCCCTTAAGGCACGAGCGGTATCGTGCTGCCCAGACAACGCCGGCCCGCCGCCATGGCGGGTGGCTCGCGACGAAAGGCAGCACAGATGCGCTTCAAACGCTTTCTTCTCACAGTCGGCGCCGGGTTCCTCGGCGCGGCCATGCTCCTGGTCGGCGCCACGGCCATCGGGTGGGTCGGCGGCGGGGACGCCTCCGGCAGCTCCGATTCGACCTCGTTCGCGTCCTTCAAGGCATCCACCGGGCTCACCCCCCAGCAGATCTACGACGAGAACGTGGGCAGTGTCGTGGAGATCGTCACCACGTTCCCGGGCGTCACCGACATCTTCGGGCAGAGCTCCGGTGGTCAGCAGGGCCTCGGCAGCGGCTTCGTGGTGTCGGAGGACGGCTACATCCTCACCAACGCTCACGTGGTGAGTCAGAACGGTCAGACGGCCGCCACCGTCGAGGTCGTCTTCAAGGCGAACGGCGACCAGCAGACGAGAGTGCAGGGCACGGTCGTCGGCGCCGACGACTCCACCGACGTGGCCGTGATCAAGGTCGACCCGAGCCAGACCGGCGATCTGCGGCCCGTCGAGATCGGCGACTCCTCCAGCGTCAAGGTCGGCGAGCAGGTCGTGGCCATCGGTAACCCGGTGGGCCTCGATTTCACCCTCACCACCGGCGTGGTATCGGCCACCGATCGGGAGATGCAGTCCCCCGACGGCAGCACCATCACCGGCGGCATCCAGACCGACGCGGCAATCAACCCCGGCAACTCGGGCGGCCCCCTGTTCGATCCCGCCGGCAAGGTGATCGGCATCAACGAGCAGATCAGCACGCAGTCCGGCGGCAACGAGGGCCTCGGCTTCGCGGTGCCCATCAACACGGCGATGCAGGTCCTGGAGCAGATCAAGGCCGGCGGTCTTCAGCAGGCCGAGGGTCAGGAGGCGGCTCCGTCCACCGGGTCAGACCCCTACAGCGACCCCTACGGCCAGGGCTACAGCGACCCCTACAGCGACCCCTACAGCGACCCGTACAGCGACCCGTACAGCGACCCGTACGGCCAGGGCTACAGTGACCCCTACAGCGACCCCTACGGGCAGGGTCTCGGCGGCGGTCTGTACTGAGTCGCCGCCCAGCCCCGCTGCTCGCGGAGGGCCGGGAGCCTCCCGGGAGGCTCCCGGCCCTCGGCGTGTGGATGCAGCGTCGCGACCGGGTAAGAAGTCGAAGAAGCGGGCGCGACCCACGCTCAGGAGGGGTCGCGCCGGACCGGCGTGGGGGGCCAACATGGCGTTCGTGCTCATCGAGCATAAGGTCGGCGACTTCGAGACGTTCAAGGCCGTCTTTCTGGACGATGCCGATCGCCGCAAGCGCTTCGGTTCGCTGGGCGGGTACGTGCTCAGGGCCGCCGACGACCCGGATGCGGTCATCGTCCTGCTGGAGTGGGACACCATCGAGCGGGCCCGGGACTTCGCGCTGTCCCTGGACCTCCACCAAGCTGCCGAGTGGTCCGCCACCGGCATCTCCACCCCGCGTGTGGTCGTGCTCGAGCGCGCCGTGGATCCGCCCTTCTGAGGGTGCGACGACAGAGGAGGCCGCCCGCGGCGCGGGCGGCCCGAAGAACAGGAGGCTCGCCATGAGCGACGGACATCTGCCCGGCGTGTATGTCAAGTTCCGCGAGGCGTATCCCGGCGTGGCCGGCGCGCTCGACGGCCTCGGTGAGGCCGTCGACGGGTCCGGCCCCCTTGATGATCGCACAACCCGTCTCGTCCACCTTGCTCTCGCCGTGGGCGGCACGGCTGAGGGCGCGGTGAAGTCCAACGCCCGCAAGGCCCTTGCCGCCGGCGCGACGCCGGAGGAACTGCGTCACGTTGCGGTGATGGCCATCACCACCAACGGGTTCCCCACGGCCATCGCCGGTCTCGGCTGGATAGACGAGGTACTCGCCGCCGATTGAGCGACGAAGCGGGCTCAACGACGGGTGCAGCGAAGCCGCACTCGTCACTGAGCGACGAAGCGGGCTCAACGACGGGTGCAGCGAAGCCGCACTCGTCACTGAGCGACGAAGCGGGCTCAACGACGGGTGCGCCGCAGGGGCACTCGTCAGTGAGCCGCAAGGAGCGCCGGCGCCAGACGGCGCCGGGTGTCACCAGCCGAAGCGCCCGCCGTCGCGGGCGCACTTGTCGCGGCAGATGTGGTCCATCGCCGCGCGCACGGTGCGCGCCAGGAGCCACCCGACCGTGGTGGCCGAGCCTGCGTACTCCAGGTCGGCGCCGGCGCCGGTGCAGCCGATCACCACGCTGTCGGTGCTCGTCCCGGCGACGAGATCGCCATCCGGCGTGCGTACGTCCCAGGCGGCGAGCGTCAGCGCCTTGGCCTCGGTCGCGGTGATGACGGCGTTCACCATGGCCGCAGGCGTGAGCGCTCCCTCGACGACCGCGACGATGTTGATGGTCCCGGGGAGCACCGGCGCCGGCGGCGTGACTCCCGCGGCCGCCACGTTGCTCAGGCCCATCGAGACCACGGAGGTGACGCGCAGGTCGCCGGCCTGCGCCGTCCGCGCGCAGGCGTACTGCGTCTCCGCCGCGGTCATCAGACCCACGAGCCGCCGCACACCCCGCGAGCCGCAGCGAACGCCTCCAGGTCGTCGGCCGGCCGGTCGCCGGCGTAGTCGTCGCGCACGTGGACGTTGAGGACGTCCCGCGTCGTCCCGAACCCGCCGCCGGCCACCGCCGAGCTGAGCGTGTGGAGCGGTCGTTCGCTGTGGAGGTGGACGGCCGCCGCGTCGATGGTGACCGTGATGCCGGCGACGACGTCTGATGCGAGCTCCTGCATGGTCGTTCCTGTGGTCGCTTGGCGGACGCGCGCAATCGTACCGCAGTCGTGCCGCGTCCGCGGCGGAGGTCTCCGCTGCTCCGGGCCCGGGTATGAACAGGATAGAAATTGTCCAATTAAGCCCGGGAGGCCGCCATGTCAGCGCTGAGAGCCGCCGACCTGCAGACACCGCTCGCGAGGCTCCTTCACGCCCCGCGGTACGAAGTGATCCCCGTGAAGGGCATCGAGGACAAGGCCGCGGCGCTCCCGCCGGGGTCCACCGTGACGGTCACGGCCTCGCCAAGCCACGGGTTCGTGCGGACCCTGGAGGTGAGCGAGCGTCTGGCCGCCGCAGGCTACGACGTGGTGCCGCACTTCTCGGCGCGCATGATCTCCGGCAGGGACGAACTGGCCGCTGCCGTGGCCCGCATGCGCGCCGCCGGGATCTCGGAGGCGTTCGTGGTCGGCGGCGACGCGTGGCCGCCGGCCGGGGACTTCTACGACGCCGGCCAGGTCCTGGAGGCTCTCGCCGAGCTGCCCGACCGTTTCGCGCGCCTCGGCGTGGGCGGCTATCCGGAGGGACACCCGTCCATCCCCGACGACAAGCTGCGCGACGCGCTCCTTCGCAAGCAGGAGCACGCGGACTACGTCGCCACGCAGATCTGCTTCGAGGCGGGCGTGCTGGAGAGCTGGATCGAGGAGATGCGTGGCCTCGGGCTCAGCCTGCCGGTGGTCGTCGGCCTGCCGGGCGTGGTCGACAGGAAGAAGCTTGCCGAGATCTCTCTGCAGACCGGGGTCGGCGCCTCGGTGCGGTATCTCATGAAGCACGGGCGCCAGATGGCGCGGCTCATGCGACGCCGCACCTTCGACCCGACCCCTCTTGCCGGCGCCGTCGCCGCGCGGCTCGACCGGCCCGGTCTGGGCATCTCGGGCGTCCACCTCTTCACCTTCAACCAGGTCGAGGCCACGCGGGCGTGGGTGCAGGCTTCCGCGACGTGACACATCGCACCTGAGGTCGGGTCGTCTCAGACGTCCCGACGGCCCCGTCGCCATGCGCACTGAGGTGGGGGAGCCGGGGGGCGTGGCGAAGCCGGACGCCGTCTCCCGGTACAATGCCGGGTGGTAGCGGGCGGGACGTCACGGGAGGCCGGCGCTGGGCGGCGATGCACATGAGTACGGAGTGATGCCTGCGTGGACTCCCGCGCGTCCGCGCCTGCGGCTGCGGCGGGTGCTGGTGAGCTGGGGTACGGCGGCCCTGGCGGTGTGGGTGGCCGCCATCGTGGTCCCCGGCGTCGCCGTCGAAGTCATGGGCGGGGCGCTCCTGGCGGCGGCCCTCATCGCGGTGTTCAACGCGCTACTCCCTCCGCTCATCGCCTCGCTGCGCCTGCCGTACACGCTGGCGCTGGGGTTCGTCCTGGTCCTCCTGCTGGACGCGTGGATCCTGCAGCTGACCGCCGACCTCTCGGACCATACTTTCGCCGTGCAGTCGTTCGGTCGGGCGCTGCTCGCCGCCATCGTCATCGCGGCCGCCACGGTGGTCCTCGAAGTCCTGTTCGGGACGAACGACGACGATACGTACACGATGCGCGTCACGCAGCGGATCGCGCGGCGCTCGCGTCAGCGGACGGTCACCGACGTGCCGGGGATCCTGTTCCTGGAGATCGATGGCCTGGCGGCGCCGGTGCTGCGGCGCGCCATGCGCGACGGCCACGCCCCGTACCTCGCGCGCTGGGTGGCCGACGGGACGCACCGGCTGACGGAGTGGGAGACCGACCTGTCGTCGCAGACGGGTGCCTCCCAGGCGGCGCTTCTGCTGGGCTCCAACGACGATATCCCCGCGTTCCGTTGGGTGGAGAAGGAGTCCGGGCGGGTGATGACGTGCTCGGCACCCGCCGACTGCGCCCTCATCGAAGAGCGGCACTCGAGCGGGCGTGGGCTGCTCGCCGGCGGCGGCTGCAGCCGCGGCAACCTGCTCTCGGGCGACGCCGACGAGGTCATCCTCACCATCAGCAGGCTCTCCGCGGAGAAGCGCGCCAACCCGGGCTACCGCGCCTTTTTCGCCAACGGCTTCAACGTCACGCGCACCCTGGTGCTCTTTCTGTTCGAGGTGGCGCTGGAGTGGACCGCGGCCGCGCGCGGCATCCGCCGCGACATCCGCCCGCGCGGCCGCCGCGGCGGCAAGTACCCCTTCTTGCGCGCCGGCCTGGCCGTCGTCGTCCGGGACCTCGCCGTGTACAGCGTCCTCACCGACATGATGAAGGGCAGGCCGGCGGTGTATGCGTGTTTCGCCGGCTACGACGAGGTCGCGCACCACTCGGGCCTCGAGCGCTACGACGCGCTGGAGGTGCTGCGCAAGATCGACCAGCAGATCGGCCGCATCGACCGGGCTCGCGCCTACGCCGCCCGCCCGTACGAGATCGTGGTGCTGTCGGACCACGGTCAGACGCAGGGCGCGACCTTCCGGCAACGCAACGGCTACGGGCTGGACGACCTGGTGCGTGCGTCCGTCGCGGCGGGCGACGTGGGTGGCTCGGCGACGGGCGACGAGAACGCCACCGTGGTCAAGCGCGCCTTGCAGGAGGCGACAGGCGCGCGCTCGCGTCACCCGGGCGGCGAGCGCGCGGGAGTGCACGACGTGGTCGTCCTCGGCTCGGGCAATCTCGGCCTCGTCTACCTCATGGAGGAGCCTCGGCGCCTCACGCTCGAGGAGATCGAGGCGCGCCACCCGCGACTCATCCCGGCGCTGCGCGAGCACCCGCAGGTCGGCTGGCTGCTCGTGCGTTCGGCCGCACGCGGGCCGCTGGTGCTCGGGGCCCGCGGCGTCAGGTATCTCGCCGACGACCGCGTGGAGGGCGAGGACCCGCTGGCCGGGTTCTCCGCCAACGCCGCCCGGCACCTGCGGCGCAGCGACGGGTTCGCGCACGTGGCCGACATCGTCGTGAACAGCTTCTACGACGAACAACTCGATGAGGGGTGCGCCTTCGAGGAGCTGATCTCGTTCCACGGCGGCATGGGCGGATCGCAGACGCGCGCCGTGTTGTTGTACCCGGCCAGCCTGCCGCTGCCCGACGGACCCATCGTGGGCGCGGAGGCGGCGCACCGCGTGCTCGCGGGCTGGCGGGCGCTGCTGCAGGAGGCGCCGGGCGCGCGGCAGGCGCCCGCGGGCGTGGCGGACGCGCCGCACGCGGCCCCGGCGGGTCCGTGAGCGGCGCGCAGGCGCGTCCGGCAGCCGCGGCCGCGGTCGAGCCGCGCCTTCTCGACGACGAGGCGCGCCGCGCCGCTCTGGCGGCGGCCGGCTCGCGACTCCTTCTCCTCCTGGTGGCGCTCCTGACCACGTACACCGTGGGCGTGCGCGAGCGGGCCCTCTATCTGAGGGACCCGGCGCACGCCGAGGCGCTGCAGGGCTTCGTCGGGCGGCTGTTCGCCCCGTGGGCGCACTGGGACGGAGTGTGGTTCGTGCGCATCGCGGCCGACGGGTACGCGGGGTACCCGCACAGCGAGGCGTTCTTCCCCCTGTACCCGCTGCTGCTGCGCGGGCTCGCGGCCGGCGTGGGTGACTACGTCGTCGCCGGTCTCGTCATCTCGCTGGCCTGCTACTCCGGCGCCATGGTGGTCCTGTTCAGGCTCGCCCGTGCCGAGCTCGGACCGCACGTCGCGCTGTGGAGCGTGGTGCTCGTCTCGGTGTTCCCGACGGCGCTCTTCTTCCAGGCGGTGTACAGCGAGGCGCTGTTCCTGCTGCTAGCGCTGCTCGCCTTCTGGTGGGCGCGCCGCGGCCGCTGGGCGCTCGCCGGCCTGGCCGGCATGCTGGCCGTGCTCACGCGCAGCGTCGGTCTGCTCTTGCTGGTGCCGCTGGTCGTGTTCTGGTGGGAGCAGTGGCGCGGCGCGCCGCTGTGCCTGCCGGGCGGACCCGTGCTGCCGGCGGCGGCGGGGGACGACGGCGGTCCCGGACGGCCGGCCGAGGCCGCGCCGTCGTCCGGCGCGGGCGCGCTCTCGCAGCACCGCCTCCGTCGTCCCTCGCGCCTCTCCTGGCTGTGGATCCTCCTGGTACCGGCCGGCCTGGCGCTCTACATGGCGTACCTGTGGCTGGCGTTTCGGCAGGCCATGCTGTTCAGCACCGTGCAGGCCGCCTGGGGCCGCGAGCTGTCGCTGCCCACCACCGCGGTGTGGCGGGGCGCCGTGACGACGGCGCGCGCTGTCGCCTGGCTCGTCGTGCACGGCCCCGCCGCCGTGCTCGGCACGCACACGGCATCCGGTGGCCTGGAGAGCGACGTCATCGCCAACGTGCTCGAGTTCACGGGGTTCGCGGCAGCGGCGGCGATGCTCGCAGCCTGCTGGCGCAAGCTGCCGGCGGCCTGGACGCTGTACGCGCTGGCCGCCCTGGTCTTCCCGCTGCTGTACTCCAGCGAGGCGCGGCCCTTGTACAGCCTGCCGCGCTTCGTGGTCGTGGTGTTCCCGCTGTTCGTGGGCGCGGCCGCGGTGCTGGCGCCGCGCCCGCTCTGGCGCTGGCTCGTCACGGCCGTCTTCGTGACGCTGCTCGCCTTTTCGACCGCGCTCTTCGCGAGCTTCATCTGACGGGCGTGGCGCACCGGCAGCGCCCGCCCGCCCCTGCCGCTAGGAATCGTCGCCCGCCGTCTCGCCGGGTCCCGGGCGGTGCCGTGCGCCGAGCTCCTCGGCGAGGACCTGCTCGAACCCCGCCGGATCGCGCTCCGGCGGGTCCGTGAGGTCCTGGGACTCGGTGACGGGGCTTCCATCCGCCTCCACGGCGACCACGCGGTCGCGCCGTGCGGCCTCGCCCTCGGCCACACGCGGTACCGCATCCTGCGCCCGCCGCTGCAGGCGGAAGACGAGCAGCCCGAGCCCGATGACCACGGCCAGCACGAGCACGGTGACGATCACGGTGGTCCCGGCCATCCCCACCCCTCCTCCCGGACGACTGCCTGTGAGCGATCGGTCATAGACACTCGTCCCATTGGTCGCCGACGCTGTGAGGACTATCGTACCTCCCGGGGCCGACCTCCCCTCTTTGCATTGACTCGCCAGGCTTTGCATGCCCGGTCGGCCCTGGACTCAGGGGCGGCCCGTTCCGCGGGCCGCCTCCCTTCTTTCTTCATCTTTCCCTCGCACCCGCTCTGCGCAGGAAGCGTCCCCGTGGCGGCGAAGTCCCTCGCGGGTCGCCCGGAGGGGCAGGCGTTCGCGACGCCGCCCGCCCGGGCCATGACCGCTGTCCGCGAAGGCTGCGGGCGCCGCTTCCGGCCGCCCGCGACGAGGAGGTGTGACGGCTGGACGTCAGGATCGACAGAGACGCGTGCACCGGCTGCGGTGCGTGCGAGGAGACCTGCCCCGACGTGTTCGAGGTGGGCGACGACGACATCTCGGTGGTCATCGCCACCGACACGGCGGGTCACGAAGACTGCATCCTCAGCGCGGCAGAGGAGTGCCCGGCCGACGCCATCAGCGTCGATGAGGGCTGAGGGCGGCGGGTTGAGAAGCACAGCACCCGCCCCCATACTCAGGGCTCGGCTTCGAACGACCGGCAAGGGAGTCTCCGTCTGATGATCGTGTTCGAAGACGTCACGAAGATCTACGACCCCGACGTGGTCGGCCTCCAGGACTTCACCTGTCACATCGGCAAGGGCGAGTTCGTGTTCCTCGTGGGGGCGTCCGGCTCGGGCAAATCCACGCTCATCAAGCTGGTCCTCAAGGAGCTCCGTCCCGACACCGGGCGCATCCTCGTGGCCGGCCGCAACCTGGGTACGCTTCGCGGGAGCAAGGTGCCGCTGCTGCGGCGCAACATCGGCTGCGTCTTCCAGGACTTCAAGCTGCTGCCCAACAAGACGGTGCACGACAACGTCGCCTACGCCCTCGAGGTCGTCGGCGAGCCCAAGCGTTCCATCCGTCGCAAGGTGCCCGAGATCCTCAGTCTCGTCGGCCTCAGCGACAAGGTCGACAGCTACCCGCACGAGATCTCCGGCGGCGAGCAGCAGCGCGTCTCCGTGGCCCGCGCGTTCGTCAACCATCCGCCGCTCCTCCTGGCCGACGAGCCCACCGGCAACATCGACCCCGAGACGGCCGTCGGCATCATGCAGTTGCTCGTGCGCATCAACCGCACCGGCACCACCGTCGTCGTCGCCACGCACGACCGCGACATGGTGAACCGCATGCGCCGCCGCGTGTTGCAGCTGGACGGCGGCCGGCTGGTGCGCGACGAGCGCCGCGGCAGCTACGACCAGGTGCCTGAGGCCGAAGAGGCGAGTGTCTGATGCGCCTGGGCTTCTTCCTCGGCGAGGCGTTCGGGTCCATGCGCCGCAACTGGGTCATGGCCATGGCGGCCGTGATCACCGTGTTCATCAGCACGGCCATCCTCGGCGCCGTCCTCGTCACCCGCGACAACCTCAACCAGGGCGCCACCAGCCTCAAGAACCGGGTCATGATCGAGGTCTTCATCAAGGATTCAGCCACGCCGCAGCAGACGCAGGCGCTGGAGCGCAAGATCCAGGGCATCCCCCAGATCAGGAGTTACAAGTACATCTCCAAGGACGAGGCCTTGCGCCGCTTCCGCGAGCGGTTCGGCGAACGCATCGTCGCCAATCTGCCCATCAACCCTCTGCCGGCTTCGTACGAGATCCAGGTCAAGGACGCCGACCAGGTCGACGCCGTTGCCGCCAAGTTCTTCGACGACCCCACGGTGGACAACGACCCCGGTACGCACAACGGGGTGAAGTACGCCAAGGAGACGGTGCGCAAGATGCTGGGCACCATCAGCCTCATCGAGAAGGGCATGTGGGTCACCACCATCATCTTCGCGGCGGCGGCGGTCCTGCTCATCAGCACCACGGTGCGGCTCTCCATCTTCGCGCGACGCCGGGAGGTGGAGATCATGCGCCTCGTGGGCGCCACCAACTGGTTCATCCGCTGGCCGTTCGTGCTCGAGGGCTTCATCACCGGCCTCATCGGGGCTTGCCTGGCGGCGGTGTTCGTGTGGGTGGGCAACTGGGGCATCGCGAGCTGGATCAAGGGCTCGCAGATCAACTTCCTGAACCTGCGCGTGCTCTCGGTGTGGTGGCAGGGCGGCACCTGGCCTCTGGGTCTGCTGCCCACGCTCGCTGTCATCGGCGCCGTGCTCGGCGCCCTGGGCAGCCTCGTGGCCCTGCGCCGCTACCTCAAGACGTGAGCCGGGGCGGGGCCGCCGCAGGGCCGCCCCGCCGCCCCGAAGGCAGGTGACTGCTTGATCCTCATGCGCAGACTGATCATCGTGGCGGCTCTCGCGGCTCTCGCTCTGGGGCTCCTTCCGGCGTTCGCCGGTGCGGCACCCACCGAACTGGAGAAGACGCGCGACAAGATCAAGACGGCCAAGAAGCAGAAGGCGACCCTCAAGGACCAGATCGCCTCGCTGGACGGCCGCCTCACCGCGATCGACGATGAGCTGGCCCGGATCGGCGATGAGATCGGTGCCGTGCGCCAGAAGCTCACCGTCACGCAGGAGAAGCTCGATCTGCTGCAGCAGCAGCTCACCTTGAAGCGGCAGGAGCTTCGCCGCGCGCAACAGAAGCTCGTCACGGAGCGCGACAACTTCGAGCAGCGCGTGGTGATCGCGTACAAGACCGACGATCTCAGCTACGTCGACGTCGTCCTGGCGTCCAGCAGCTTCGAGGACCTGCTCAGCCGTGTGAGTGTGGTGCGCAGGCTCATCAGCGGCAACGACGCGCTGGTCGGTGGCCTCGAGTCCACGCGCGACCAGGTCGCGCGCGAGAAGCGCGCCGTGGCCGAGAAGGAGCACGGCGTGCGCAAGGCCGTGAACGACCTCGAGGCGCAGAGCGAGCAGCTGGCCGCCCTGCAGGCCGCCCAGGCGGCCCAGAAGGCGGCCTCCCTCGCGCTTCGCAAGCAGAAGAACGGCCAGCTCGCCAAGGTCACGAGCAACCTGGCCCTGCTCGAGCAGCAGGAGAACCAGCTGCTCGCCGAGAGCCAGTCGCTCACCGGTGTGATCGCCGGCGCCCAGGGCGCCGGCGGCGGCACCGGCCAGCTCATCTGGCCCTGCGGCGGCACGGTGGTCTCTCCTTTCGGCTACCGCATCCATCCCATCCTTCACTATCGCAGGATGCACACCGGCATCGACATCGCGGTCGGCTACGGCACGCCCCTCCGCGCCGCCGACGGCGGTACTGTCATCTACGCCACGTGGATGGGCGGGTACGGCAACGTGATCATCATCGACCACGGGGGCGGCATCTCCACGCTGTACGCGCACCAGTCCTCGCTCGCCGTCGGGAGCGGCACCCGGGTCGCGCGTGGCCAGCTCGTGGGCTACGTCGGGTCCACCGGCCTCTCCACCGGCCCGCACCTGCACTTCGAGGTGCGCGTCAACGGCAATCCGGTGGACCCGATGGGGTACCTGCCCTGAGCGGACCCGCCCCTCGCGCCCGCCTCGGTCCTCGCCCGTTTGCCGCCCGCCCCGTCACCCCCTACCATGCCTAGGTGATGCGCGGCCTTCGTACCCTCATCGTCGTCCTCTTCGTCGCCCTCGGGTTCCTCGGCGGCTACTTCATCGGGTGGTACCTGCACGGCGAGAACACCGTGCGGCTCAGCGCGGGTCAGACGAACGCCGCTGAGAAAGCCGGCCAGCTGCAGCAGCGCATTATCGAGGAGCTGCAGGGGCGCTACTACAAACCGGTGGACGTGGACAAGCTGAGCGCGGCCGGGGTTGACGGGACGCTCAAGTCGCTGAACGACCCGTACACGGTGTACTGGTCGCCTGAGGAGGCAAAGGCGACCCGGGAGAGGCTGAGTGGCGAGTACTCCGGTATCGGCGCCGCCCTGGAGAAGGGCAAGGACGGCCTCGTCATCACTACGGTGTTCGAGGACTCCCCGGCGAAGCAGGCTGGTCTCGAGCCCGGCGACATCATCGTGACGGTCGACGGCAAACCCACCAAGGATGTGGCCATCGACACGAGCATTGCCCGCATCAAGGGCGAGGAGGGGTCGCACGTGATGCTCGGCATCAGGCCCAAGGAGGGCGGCGCCATCCGCGCGCTCGACATCGTACGCCGTCGCATCGAGATCCCGCAGACGCGCTCGAGGATGGAGCGCTCCAACGGCCAGAAGGTCGGCTACGTCCAGCTGTGGGAATTCGGCGACAACGCCGCCCGCGACGTGCGGGAAGACGTGGACGATCTCCAGCAGCGGGGCGCGCAGTCCTTCATCCTCGACCTCCGCTACAACACGGGCGGCTACCTCGTTCCGGCGGTGGACGTCACGGGCATCTTCCAGACCGGGGTCGTCGTCACCACGGAGGGCCTGCACTCCCCCAGAGAAGTGCTGTCGACGGACGGTCCCGTCGCCACGCAGAAGAAGATGGTCGTCCTCGTGAACGGCTACTCCGCCAGCTCCTCGGAGATCGTCACAGGCGCCCTCAAGGACCACGGCCGCGCCGAGATCATCGGCACGCGCACCTTCGGCAAAGGCCTCGTGCAGACCATCGTGCCGCTTGGGGACGGTTCGGTCCTCAAGCTCACCACCGCCGTGTACCTCACACCCAACGGCACCGACATCAACAAGAAGGGCATCGCGCCCGACATCGTGGTGAAGGACGACGCCAAGACCAGGAAGGACGAGCAGCTCCAGGCCGCGCTCACCTACCTCACCGGGAAGAAGTGACGGCGCATGGCGTCGCGTGAACGGCGCGCGGGCGGCGGCCGGTCGCGGGGCGCCGGCCGCGACGACGCCGGCCGCGACGAGCGCAGCCCGACGCCTCCGCGCGAGCTCCCTTACCGGGTCGCGCGCTGGGGCAAGTTCTGGTCGCTGGAGCCGCTGTTCGCCGACGCCCGCTCCTGCCTCGTCGCCAAGGGCGGTGAGACGCCACACCTCGACGACATCGTACTGGCCGTGCCCTCGCACGGGGACAGGCGGCGCGTCGTCAGGGTGCTGGGGCGCGCCGACGATCTCGCGGTGGTCCTGCGCGCCATGCTCTACGCCAAGGGTCTGCCGCAAGGGTTCGGCGCCGACGTGCTCGAGGAGGCGAACGCGGTAGGAGGGAGGGCCGGCCGCGCCGACGCGGACCGGCACGACCTGACCGGCCTGCCCACGTTCACCATCGATCCCGACACGGCGCGCGACTTCGACGACGCCATCTCCGTGCAGCGCGAGGGCGCCGGGTTCCGGGCGCACGTGCACATCGCCGACGTCTCGTACTTCGTGGATGACGACGGGCTGATCGAGCGCGAGGCGCGGCGGCGGACCTCGAGCGTCTACCTGCCGCTCTTCGCCGAGCCCATGCTGCCGTCGGCGCTGAGCAGCGACCTCTGCAGCCTGGTGCCGCGCGAGCCGCGCAAGTGCGTCACCGTGGAGCTCGGGCTCGCGGAGGACGGGCGGCGCACCGCGGTCACGTTCTACCGCTCGCTCATCCGCAGCGACCACCGCCTCACCTACGGCTTCGTGGACACCGTCATCGGCGAGGGGGACGAGGCCGCGGGCGCCAGTCCGGCGGCCGAGGTGCCCGGGGCCACCTTCGAGGCTGACGAGGAGCTGGCGGCTCGCCTGCGGCTGGCCGCCGAGGTGGCGGGGTTGCTGCGCCGCCGCCGCCAGGCCCGCGGCGCCCTCACGCTGGGCTCGTTCGAGCCCGAGTACGAGTTCGACAAGGACGGCGTACTGGCGGGCGCCGGGGGGCGCCCGGAGACGCCGTCCCACGCCCTCGTGGAGGAGTTCATGCTCGCGGCCAACGAGGCCGTTGCCGAGTTCCTGCTGCGCAAGCGCGGCCGCACGCTCTATCGCGTGCACGAGCCGCCCGAGCCGGCGAGCGTGCGTGAGCTGCTCGACGAGCTCGAGGAGCTCGGCGTACAGACTCCGCCGTTCCCCGCCGGGGAGGCCGTGCCGGCGGCCGAGCTGGCCGAGGCCTACGGCCGCCTGAGCCGCATCGTCGCCGAGACCAGCGCCCGTGAGGGCCGCGGCCGCGGCGCCTGGCCCACGCTGCTGCTGCGCTCGCTCAAGCAGGCCAGGTACGGTCCCGCGAACCTCGGGCACTTTGGGCTGGCGAGCCCGGCGTACCTGCACTTCACCTCGCCCATCCGCCGGTATCCCGACCTCGTCACCCACCGTAGCCTGCTGCGGCAGCTCGGGGTGGGCGGCGCGGAGCTCGGCGACGCCGAGCTGGCCACAGCCGGCGAGGACTGCTCCACCCGCGAGCGTGAGATCGCCCGCCTCGAGATGGACGCAGACAAGGTAGCCTTGAGCTTCCTCCTCGAACGCAGCCTCCAGGCGGAGGGCTGGGAGCAGGCGTTCCCGGGCGAGATCGTCGGCCTCGTCGGCGGGGGCCTCTTCGTGCGCTTCGGCGGCGTGCACGAGGGGTTCCTCTCGGCGCGCCGCCTCGGTGGCGAGCGCTTCGAGGTCAGCGAGCACGAGACGGCGCTTGTGGGCGAGGCCACCGGCCGGCGGTTCCGCCTGGGCGACCCGGTCCGGGTCCGCGTCGAACGCGTGGACCGCCTCTCCGGCAAGGTCGACCTCGCCCCGGCCGAGATCCACGAGCACGCGGCCGGGCAGGCAGGCCGGCGCCCTCACGTCCCGGCCGGCCGCCAGCTCCCCCAGCGCCAGACGCACCGGCGTCCGCCGGCCCACGGGCCCCGTCGGCGCGGGCGCTGACCCGTTTGGGGTACGCTGGCGGCATGGCACGCGAATCCGGCATCAAGCGCGTCGCGGACAACCGCAAGGCTCGGCACGACTACTTCATCGACGATACGTTCGAAGCGGGCATCGAGCTGGTCGGCACCGAGGTCAAGTCCCTGCGCGAGGGGCGCATCAACCTGCGCGACAGCTACGTCGAGGTCAAGGGCCCGCCCTACAAGGCCCAGCTCTATCTGGTCGGCGCCCACATCAGCCCCTACGACCAGGGCAACATCTGGAACCACGACCCGCTGCGTTCGCGGCGCCTGCTGCTGCATCGCTCGGAGATCGACCGCATCGCCCAGCGCGTGCGCGAGCGCGGCTTCACGGTCGTGCCGCTCAAGGTCTACTTCAAGGACGGGCGCGCCAAGGTGGAGATCGGCCTGGCGCGCGGCAAGAAGCTCTACGACAAGCGGCACGACATCGCCTCACGCGACGCGAAGCGCGACGTGGAGCGTGCGCTTCGGGGCCGCGGGGAAGACAGCCGGTAACGGCGCCGCCGGCGTCGTCGTCATGGGAGGCGCCGCGTGAACACCCTGAACAAGGAACAGATCGAGTCCGCCCTGCAGGGCCTCGACGACTGGGACTATCGGGACGAGGCCCTCACCCGCACCTTCCGCTTCGCCGACTTCGTGCACGCCGTCGAGTTCGTCGAACGGCTGGCCGAGGTGGCCGAGGAGCGGCAGCACCACCCCGACATCGACATCCGCTACAACAAGGTGACGCTGCGCTTGAGCACGCACAGCGCCGGCGGCGTCACGCAGCGCGACGTGGAGCTCGCCGAAGCGGTCGAGCACCTGCTCTGACGGTCGCACGGCGGCCGGGTGACGGCGCCGCACCGGCTTGCCTCAGCGGTCGGACCGCGGCCTGTGCCAGGTGGCCGGCGGGGTCGCCGGCGTCCCCGTCCGCGCCCGCGTGCTACAATCCGCACCCGTGCCCTCGTAGCTCAGGGGATAGAGCGCGCGCCTCCGGAGCGCGAGGTCGAAGGTTCGAATCCTTCCGGGGGCACCAGACGTTGCCATTCCGACAGCCATTCCGACAACGACCTTCCTCCTTCTGAGGCGCAGCCTCGTCCATTCGCCTGCCCGGCGGTTGGTCGCGATGATGAAGACGCGCGCCGTGCGCAGCCGCTACTCAGCACTCGTCATGGTGAAGCCGAGCCGGCCGTATCGTTCCGGTCGACGTTCCGCAGGAAGGCGATGACGGCAATCAGCGCGATGGCGGCGAGGACGGCGAAGCCCGGCACGGCGGCAGTCGCGACCACGTTCGAGGCGGGATCGGCGCGGTGGCCGAGCCACTGGTCGGTCGCCACGGTGACGCCCTCCAGCACCCAGTAGACGAGGCCGGCGCCGGCGATCAGGTAGCCCCACGGGCGCCGCCGCCACAGCCAGATCGCGCCGACCAGAAGGAGCGGCAGCCAGAAGGAGAGGTCCTGCACCCATGTCGGGACGGTCGTGAGGCCGGTGCCCTCGAGGGCCTTGAGCGGGGCGTCGTCGACGATCCCGGGCAGGGCTCCCCTCAGCCAGAGCAGGCCGTTGCCGACGACGATCACGGCGATGAAGGCGGCCAGCAGGCGGGCGGGCAGGCGCCGGTCGCAGCGGCCGGCCAGCTCCTCGACGTCGATCATCGCGGCGAGCGCGATCCCCGTTGCGATCAAGAGCCCCATCATCACGACGTTCCCCAGGAAGAGCCGGTTGAACGGCGTCGCGAAGAGCAGCATGAAGGCGTTGTAGGCGAGGTACAGCACGGCCCCGAACCAGACGACCACGGCGCGGGCCGAGCCGCGGCGCGCCAGCCACATCGCTACGGCCAGCGTGGGGAGGGCGCAGACGAGCGCGATCAGCGCCGTCCCCCGGGCCGAGCCGTTCATGACGGCCGGCCCCCGCAGGATGCGGGGCGGCCAGGCCGACCTGGGCCAGGTCCCGTGCGGTGATGTGCGCGATGGATTGGTGCACCCACCCCACCGCGACCGTCATGGCGAGCAGCGACACCGCGACCCCCAGAGTGCAGAGTCAGGATGTGCCGGCCCTGCCCGCGCCTGTCTCGGCGACCCCCAGGGCGGCAGGCCCAGGCGAAGCGGGGCTCGAACCGTCATGCGTTGGTGATCGGATAGGGTAGCGCGGCACCGTCGGGGATGGTGTCGATGTACGCCTTGCGGAACTCCGCCGATTGCATGCGGCAGCGCAGAGAGCGCTTCGCGTACGCCGGGTGCTCGAGCTGACGCCGCCACAACTCCGCGACCGAGGCCTCCCGCACGTTGCCGAACGAGAGTGGCGTGAAGTCGCAGGGTGTGAACTCGCCGTGCGCCGTGATGTGGCATTGCAGGTTAGCTGCGAGGCAGCCGATCAGCAGGGTGAACCCCCGGCCGCTGTTCGTCCAGGACTGCGTGACGACGCGCAGCCGCCCCCGGTGGACGCGGTTGAGCCGACGCGCCTCGGCCATGAGCGTGCGGCGGTGCGGCGCATCGAGGAGTGGAGTGCAGCGGCGCAGCAGGCGGCCCGTACGGATGCCGTCGAACACGCTCACCTCGCTCGCGCCCCACTCGTCGCCGAGGGCGGCGATGCGGCTCAGCTTGCGCTCGTCGACCGACTCGTTGGTCGCGAAGGTGGAGAGGCCCACGACTAGCCCCGTCCTGCGCGCCGCGCGCGCCGCCCTCTCCACCGCCTCGAACACGCCGGCGCGGCCGCGCAGCCGGTCGTGCTCGGCCGGGTCGGGGTCGTCGAGGCTGAGGTGGACGCCGTAGGCGCCGGCCTCGCGCAGGGCGTTCAGGCGGTCGTCCGTGGCCTCCAGCCCGTTGCAGAAGAACTCCGCGACGGCGCGCTCGCGTGGGACTGCCGCGACGAGCTCCTCGAGGTCGCGGCGCAAGAGCGGCTCACCTCCGGTGAATGTCACGACACTCGTGCCCAGATCGACGCATTCGTGGATGACTCGCCGCCATGTCTGCGTGGTCAAGGAGCCGTGTCCGCTTGGCCGCATGGCCGCACTGCAATGCGGACAGGAGAGCTGACAGGCGGCGGTGACGGCGAGCGTCGCCGCCGTGGGCCGACGTCGTCTGAAGAGCTGGCTCCGCAGGAAGTCCTCAAGCTGGTGGGCGTGCGCTCCGCTCGGCACCGGAGGCACGTACAGGGAGTAGATGTGGGCACCTGCTTGGAGGCCCACCGGATGGATGCTGTTCAGCCAGGCGAAGTACGCGTGGATCGCGGGGAGGACCCGTCTCGGTGCGGTTCCCCGGGCCGTGAACGAGAGGCGCCCGCTCGCGGCGCGCACGTCCAGGGTGAGGTCCTCGAGCTCAGGCGTGTCCGGGAATCGGTAGAGCACGGTCCTCCCCTCATCCGGCCGCATGCTACAGGATGCGAGCCTCAAGGTCCCACCTCGGGGTCTGAGAGGGGGTCCACGCCGCGGCGCACGGTGCGCGCCCGTGACTGCCTGGAGGACTTCGTCCACGGCGTCGACTTCGTCAACCGCCTGGCCCAGGTGTCGGAGAAGCGCGAGCATCACCGGGACATCGACGTGCGCTGCAACAAGGTGACCCTGCACGTGAGCCACGACAGGGCACTGGATCTCGACCTGCTGCGCCGTGCGATCCGGCCGACCACACGCCTCATCGCCGTCGACTTCCCCAACAACCCGACCGGCTACGTGCCAGACGCAGCGACGTGCCGCGAGCTGGTCGAGCTGTGCGATGAGCGCGGCGTCAAGCTCAACGAGGCGGCCGACTTCTGCGATGAAGAGGATTCCGGGCTGGGCGGTCCGTTCCTTGACGCCGCAGGGCGCGCCTGAGAGTAGATCCGGGTCCTTCCGGAGTTGTCGCCGATCTCCCTCATCCCTGTCCCCGCAGCGTCGACCTGAGCAGTGGCGCGGCCGTGAGTAGCCCCATGTGTGGTGCTGACGCCCCGACCTGAGGTCGGCAGGCGTACTCCTCGCTTCCTCTGCGACTGCCGATGACGGCACGACGGCGCCTGCCACGAACGGCGCCTGGCGCAAACGGCGGAACGGGCGTCGTGCGTCGCAGCGGCGTTCCCTGCTCCCCCGGCCGTCAGGATGCAGAAGGGCTTGCCGCGCCGCTCCGGTCGACGTTCCGGAGGAAGGCGATGACGGCGACCAGTGCGATGGCGGCGACGACGGCGAAGCCGGGCACCGCCGCCGTGGAGACCACGGTCGACGCCGGATCTGCCCGGTCGCCGAGCCACTGTTCGGTCGCGACGGCGACGCCCTCCAGGACCCAGAAGACGAGGCCGGCGCCGGTGATCAGATAGCCCCAGGGCGCCGGCGCCAGAGCCAGATCGCTCCGACCAGCAGGAGTGGCAGCTTCGTCGCACGCTGCGTGAAGGCTGTCGAACGCGGCGACCTGCCCGATTGACTACGATGCACAACATCTGGAGATCTCCCACGTCAGAAGCAGCTCCCGTGAAGGGCCAGGCCAAGGAGAACGATGCTGAGCACCTTGATCGACGCAATGGAACACGCCAGTCGAGAACTCAGGACGATGCCGGAGAAGGCTGTCCAAGTCTTCCATCACAACGATTCCGATGGGCTCACGTCGGGTGCCATCCTCACCCGCGCGTTCAAGCGCCAGGGGTACGCGGTCCGACGCTTCTGTCTGGAGAAGCCGTACCCGGCAGTCCTGGAAAGGGTCTTCGAGCAGGAGGGCAAGATCCTCGTCTTTGCCGACTTTGCCGGCAGGATCGCGCCGCTGCTCTCCGACCTGAACCAGGGAAGAAACCTGACGCTGATCCTGGATCACCATGTGGCTGAAGCCTCGACCGATCCGAGAGTAATGAACCTTGACCCGGACCTGTTCGGGTTGAAGGGGGATCGGGACATCTCCGGGTCGACGACCTGCTATCTCTTTGCGTGTACGCTGGACCCGGTCAATCACGACATGGCGCACATCGCCGCCATCGGTGCGGTGGGCGACGGCTTCTTCGTGGACGGCGAGCTGGTGAGCGAGAACCGCGAGGTCGCAGTGGAAGCGGCCCGTCAGGGCCTGGTCGAGATCAGGAAGCATGGCGCCGGAGAGCAGTACCTGCTGAACGGTCCACAAGGACAGATGGACCTGATCGACGTCGGCGACTACCTCGACGTCCTGGGAGGAGTCGGCTACTACCAGGAAGGGCCGGGTACGGGGATCAAGGTCTGCCTTGAAGGGATCTCGCCGGAGTCGGACCGGATGGTGGAGGAGCTGGAGGCCGTCAGGACGAGCAGATTCGCCGAAGAGATTGCGAGGCTCCGGGCGGGCGCCCTGACGACAGGCGCCGCACATCCAGTGGTTTCATGTCGAGTCACGCCTCTTCCCGATGGGTGTGAAGATGGTCGGGGCATTCTGCGATGCCATCAGGGCCGCGGACCTCATCGATCCCCGCAAGTACATCGCCGGATTCCAGATCATCCCCGATGAGATCCCGGACTTCGGCGCGATCGACTTCAACGAGGTGAAGGTCTCCATGCGGGTCTCCCCCTTCATGGAGGGGGAGATCAGGGCGGGACGGGCGATGGGGCTCGACATACTGCTCCCCGAGGCGACGGGCAGGCTCGGGGGGTTCTCAGATGCCTGTCACAGTCTGACGGCGGCCACCACGGTGGCTGTAGGCAAAGAAGAGCAACTGATAGATGAAATGGAACGCATCCTGGATGGAGAGTCGCATGGCTGAAGGCACCGGGTTCGGAAAGACGATCCTGATCGGCGACCAGTTCGTCCTTGACGGAGTCCCGGCGATCGTCTCGTCGATCCCCTTGGAGACCGTGACGACCGTGGAGCGGATCGACGGTGAGGGATGGGTCCTCCAGGACGACCGCATCGAGGTCCCCGGCTACAAGGCCAAGAAGCGGGAGCAGCAGGGCGAATCCATCGACAGGATCCTCGAGGTCATGGGCATCGACGCCGAGAAGACGCCGGTCAAGATCACGGTCGGGGGCACGCTGTTGGCCGGTAGCGGTGTGGGTGCGAGCGCCGCCATCTGCGTCTCGCTGGCGCGGGCGTTGAATGAAGAATTCGGGCTGGGCTTGGGGATCGAGGAGATCAACCGGGTAGCGTGGCAGGGCGAGTTCCCCTATCACGGGGTCGCCAGCGGAGTCGACAATACCGCCTCGACCTACGGCGGGCTTCTCCTCTTCTGGCTGGAGGATGGGCAGCAGCATTTCGAGAGGATCATGACCCCACGGTCCTTTGAGATAGTCCTGGCCAACAGCGGCGTCACGGTCGATACGGCGGCCTTGGACGAGTTCATCGATGAGCAGAAGACGGGCGATCCGGAGCTGTTCGCGGCGCGTCTCGACGCCATCAGGCCCAGGTCGTCGACATGAAGATGGCGCTTGAAGCCGGCGATCTGGAGAGCGTGGGCAGGATCATGTCCGAGGATCACGAGCTCCTGACCGCCATGGGGATGTCCCACGGGACTCTCGACCACATGTGCCGGACAGCCATCGAAAAGGGTGCGTTGGGGGCGAAGGTCACGGGAGGCGGCAGAGGCGGCTACATGGTCTCGTTGACTCCCGGAGCGGGGCTTCAGGATACGTCGCATCGGCGTTCGAGGCGGACGGACACAAGGTGATCCGGACGATGATCGGTGGCAGTTGACGCGCCCGCGTCGAGCGGCCTGCCACCCGACACGCTCTTCGCCGGCTCATCTTCGACCTGGACGGCACGGTCTACCTGGGGGAGGCCTGCTCCACGGCGGGCGAGAGGAGCGTGCCCGCGCGCTCGCGGGGGTGCGCACATCTTCGTCTCCAACAACCCCACACATGCGCGCGAGGACTACGCCGACAAGCTCACCCGCTTGGGCGTGCCAACCTCCATCGACGACGTTCTGACTTCATCGCTCGTGCTGGTGGATTTCCTCAAGCGCCGCATGCCGGGTGCCCGCCTGTTCGTCGTCGGCGAGGAGCCGCTGTGCACTGAGCTGCGCCGTGGCGGGTTCGCACTGACCGAGCAGGCGCACACGTCGATGCGGTGATCGCCAGCTTTGACCGCACCTTCGTCTACCGCAAGCTGCAGATCGCCTTCGACGCCATCCGGGCCGGAGCGCGCTTCTTCGCCACCAACGCCGACCCCTTCTGCCCGGTCCCGCGGCGGTGAGCCCGACTGTGCCGCCGTCATCGCCGCGATCGAGGCCTGCACTGGGGCGCAGGTCGAAGCCGTCGTCGGCAAGCCGTCCAGCACATGATCGATGCCGCTGTGAAGTTGATGGATCTGCCGGCCGCGACTGCCTGATGACGGGCGACCGGTTGGAGACTGACATCCTGATGGGCCGGGACGCGGCATGTCCCCGCGCCGCCCGCTGACCGGTGCGACCCCGCATCGCCGTGGCCGGCTCGTCCATCCAGCCGACCTAGTCCTGCGCCTCTCGGCGACCTGTCCTCCGTACGCAGTTTTCGACCGGCGCATGATGCCGAAAGGCCGTCGTGTCTACGAAGTCGTGTTGTCTTGAGGACGTCTGCGTTGGCGTAGGTCTTTCCTGATGAGTTGACGTCATGTGTGCTTGGCGTGCTGTTTGTGTTTGTTGCGAGAGCTCGCTGCGTCGGCGCGTGTCTAATCGCTCGCTGTGTCGCTGATCGGTGATGTCCTCCGCTACGTCCACAGTACACGAGCGTCCGGGGCACTGATCTGGCCTCGACAAACGGCGAATCGCTTGCGCTGCGCTGTAGACTTTCGAGAGGGCCGTGGGGAGTCCGTCTTCAGAGGGCAGGTCAAGGATCCACGAGTCAGGGGGGATGCTGATGGGGGAAAAGCCTCGCCGACGGGGAACGGCGTGCGAGGTGATGAGGCCGGCGCACCATGATCCTAGGGTCTGGAGGGACGATGCTCACTTTCCGCAAGTTGAGTCTGGTGATGGCGATCGCGCTGTCCGCTGTGCTTCTGGTTAGCTGTGGCGGCATGCGGTTCGTCGGACGGCACCGAGGGAGAGACGCCATCTGTTGCGGCGACGGCGACTTCCGTGGCAGATTTCGGCGACTTGGACGCGCTCATCGCGGCCGCCAAGGAAGAGGGGACGCTCAACGTGATCGCCCTGCCTCCGGACTGGGCGAACTACGGCGAGATGATCTCCACCTTCGAGTCCAAGTACGGGATCAAGATCAACTCGGCGCAGCCCGACGGCAGCAGCCAGGACGAGATCAATGCGCCCACCCAGCTGAAGGGCACGGATCGCGCTCCGGACGTCTTCGACTGGGTGGCAGCGTGGCTCTCGCCAACACGAGCATGTTCGCCCTACAAGGTCGCTGCGTGGGATCAGATACCCGAGAGCTTGAAGGATCCAACGGCCTGTGGGTGAGCGACTACACCGGCTACATGTCGATCGGGTACAACGCCGACAAGGTGCCGGAGCCTGACCACGATCAACGACCTGCTCAAGCCCGCGTACAAGGGCACGGTCGCCCTCAACGGCAACCCGACGCAGGCTTCTGCGGGCTTCAACGGCGTGGTCATGGCCACGATCGCGAACGGCGGCTCGGCTGACGACTTCGCTCCGGGCGTGGACTTCTTCTCGGAGCTGAACAAGGCCGGCAACCTCTTGCCCGTGGATCCGACTCCGGCGACGATCGCCTCGGGACAGACCCGATCGTCATCGATTGGGACTACAACAACGTCGCGCAGACCGCTGCGCTCGAGGGCAAGGTCGACTGGAAGGTCGTCGTGCCCGCGAACGAGGTCGTGCCGCCTACTACAACGAGGCGATCAACATCGACGCGCCGCACCCCGCGGCGGCGCGACTGTGGCAGGAGTTCGTGTTCTCGCCCGAGGGTCAGAACATCTGGCTCAAGGGAGCCGCTCGCCCGGTCCTCCTCGACTGATGATAGAGGACGGGACGGTCGAAGGTGGCTCTTAGCGCTGCCCGACCGCGGTCGGGACGCCGGTCACGCTCACCCAGTCTCAGATTGAGGCGGGGCAGAGTACCTGCTCGCCAACTGGAACCAGGCGGTGCAGTGACCCAGGGCGCTGACGTTCCCTTGGCTGCTGTCGGGGACCATGCTCCAGGCGCGGGCGGGGCGGCTACCCGCCCGCGCCGCCAGGCGGTGCTCTGAGGTCGCTGCGACCGACGAGTCGCCAGCTCGGAGTGGTCCCCTTCTTCGTGTACATCGCGATATTTCTGCTCTGGCCGACGATCATCGTGATCGCCGGCGCGTTCCAGAGCAGCGACGGCCAGCTGACCCTCGACAACATCAAGACGGTCCTGGGAACCAGCGCCTATCTCCAGGCGTTCTGGTATTCGATCAAGCTCTCGGTCGTGACCGCCCTGGCCGGCGGCGTGTTCGGTGCGCTGCTGGCCTGGGCGGTCGCCGAGGGCAATCCACACGGCGTGTTTCGCCGTCAAGCGGTGGCTTGGTCTGGTGTGCTGGCCCAGTTCGGCGGAGTGATGCTCGCCTTCGCGTTCCTGGCCACGTTCGGCTACGCCGGCGTGATCACTTGGGCCTGCAGAGCGTGGCGGGAGTAGACCCCCTCGCCATCGGTGGCTGGATCTACAGCTTCACCGGCCTCGCGGTCGTCTACACGTTCTTCCAGATCCCGTTGATGGTCCTGATCTTTCTTCCGGCCGTCGACGGCCTTCAGGTGCAGTGGCGTGAGGCGTCGGACAACCTCGGCGGAGGCTCCTGGGTCTACTGGCGGTATGTGGCGGGGCCGATCCTCGCCCGAGCTTCGTGGCCGGCTTGCTGCTCCTCTTCGTCAGTGCCTTCTCCGCGTATGCGACGGCTGCCGCCCTCATCAGTCAGGGAAGCCCGATCGTGCCCCTGCAGATCCGCACCTTCCTTCAGAGCGAGGTGGTCCTGGGTCAGGCCAACGTGGGCAAGGCCCTGGCGTTCGGCATGGTCGTGGTCGTTGCCGTCGTGATGTCGCTGTACGCCTTGCTGCAGCGAAGGGGTGCCAAATGGCGCGCCTAGCAAAGGCTCGAGCATCCGGCGGTTCCCGCCGGACCTGGTCTCGGACTCTCGTGAGATGGATCGTGCTCACGGTCGTCGGCGCCTACCTGCTCGTGCCCCTCCTGTCCATGTTGGACTTCTCGACCGGGGCGCAGGCTCGAGCCGCACCCTGGAAGCCTGGACGGCCATCGCCGGCTATACGGAACTGGTCAGCGCGATCGCCGTGACTCTCGAGCTTGCCGTACTCACTGTGGCAGGGATGCTGTGCCTCCTGGTGCCGACGATGGTGTGGGTGCACCTGCGCCTGCCCGGTGTGCGTCGCGTGATGGAGTTCTTCTGTCTGCTGCCGCTGACGATCCCGGCCATCGTGCTCGTCGTGGGGCTGGCGCCGGTGTTCTCTTGGCTTGCATACTCTTCGGGGACACCCCGCTGGTCCTGGCGTTCGTCTTCGTCGTCCTCGTCATGCCGTTCGCCTACCGCGCCATCGACGCGGGGTTGCGGGCCGTGGACATCGAGACCCTGTCGGAGGCCGCGCTGGTCTGGGCGCTACGTGGTGGGGCACCCTGTTCCGGATCGTGATACCGAGCATTCGGGGAGCGCTCCTCTCCGCCGCGGTCCTCTCCATCGCGCTCGTCATGGGCGAATACACCATCGCGTCATTGCTCAACTACAACACGCTGCAGGTCGTCCTGTACCAGGTGGGATTGCGGGACGCCGCGGTGTCCGTCGCGGTGTCGCTGGCAGCCCTCATCTTCGGCTTCGTCCTGCTCTTCATCGTGTCATCCGCGGGCTCTCGACGTCGCGGAGCTTCTGATCGTGAGGAATCGACCCTGGCACCCCTGGAAGGAGGCCTGCAGCAGTGACTTCCCAGATCGAAAGGACTGGTGGTGTGGATCGCTCCACTGGCTCGGGTGTCGCACTGCAGCTCGTCGAGCTCCGCCGGTCGTGGGGTGCCGTTCGCGCTCTCGATGGGCTGTCCCTCGATATCGCGGCGGGCGAGCTCGTGGCCTTCCTTGGGCCCTCCGGCTGCGGGAAGACAACAGCATTGAGGATCATCGCGGGGCTCGACGAAGCCGATTCGGGCGAGGTCCTCGTGGAAGGCGAGGACATCTGCCGCGTCCGCGCAAGTCGGCGGGGCATGGGCATGGTCCATCAGGCCTACAGCTTGTTTCCCAACATGACGGCTCGCGACAACGTCGCTTTTGGACTGCTGATGCGAAAGGTGGGAAAGACCGAGCGGCGTCGTCGCGCGAACGACCTCCTCGAGCTCGTCGGCCTGGGCGCGCAGGCTGGCCGCTACCCGAGTGAGATGTCCGGTGGGCAACAGCAGCGAGTTGCACTGGCGCGAGCGCTCGCCATCGAGCCGAGGGTGCTGCTCCTGGATGAGCCCTGTCCGCGCTCGATGCCAAGGTGCGCGGCGAGCTCCGCGACGAGATCCGGCGTATCCAGGTCGAGGTCGGCACCACGACCATCTTCGTGACACACGACCAGGAGGAGGCGTTTGCGCTGGCCGACCGGGTAGCGGTGATGCACCTCGGTCGGCTCGAACAGGTGGCGCCTCCTACGGAGATCTACCAGAGGCCGCGGACGGCGTTCGTGGCTGAGTTCGTCGGTCTGACCAATCGGCTGCCGGGAGTGGCAAGGGGCGGCATGGTCGAAGTCCTGGACAGCCAGGTGCCGTTGCTCGATGGATCCGCGGAGTCCGGCGACGTGACGGTGCTGGTGCGACCTGAGTCGATACAGATCACGCCATCCCCTGATGGCGGCGCTACGGTAGCTTCAATGAGCTTCCGAGGGGCGATCTGCCTGCTTCGCATCCGGCTTGCCGCCGGGAATGTCGTGCTGGTGCAGGTGCCGAGCGCGGAGAGCGCCGAGCTTGCTCTCGGCGCTTCCGTCCGCGCGACCATGCGGCCTGTCCACGTTCTTGCCGTGACCGCGGCATCCGGCCGGGATGAACAGTCAGGCGCCGGCGAGTGATGGGCGGACTCGCCGCAGGATGAGAAACGGCAGGCGTCATTGAGCGCCATGGTATGGAGCTCGTGATGACCGCAGGCGCTCTCTGCCGCATCGATCTCCGCAAGCAGGATCCATTGCAGCCTCAACGGGATCGGCGCGAAGGTCCCTGACTTGACGCAGTCTCCCGCCACCCTCGCCCTTTGCGACGTCGTGAGTGCCCTCGAGGAGCCGCTTCATCGTGAGTAGCACCTTCGGTGCTCCCGAGGGCGCAGACGGTGGCTGTGCCGAGCGGCGTGCAGGCGAAGCGCACCCACCGACGCGCTCCGGTAGGCCTGCATCCTGCTCTCTTTCGCCGGGATCCGTCGCGCTGGTCTTGGCCGCCGGCACGGCCGCCGGCGGCTCGCTCGCGGGGAACCTGCTGGTGCTCGTCGCCTCGCTCTCGACTGCGGTCTTCAGCCTCCTCGCCCGGCGCGCTCATCCCTGTGCGGGTCAGGTAGACAGCAACAGCTTCACACCTGGGCTGGGAACGGGCGACGTTCACTCTGGCGTGGGGCTACAGGGCGTCGAGCAGCGATCGCAGTTCGTGGCCAAGGTTCGAGCGTTGTCCACTGAGGTGCACCAGTCACCCGTACCGGCACGCCTCGGCCACCCTGCACTTCCCCGCCGCGACTGCCTCGTACCGCTCACCCAAACGCGCGGCGGCGGTGGCCGCTCAGCTCCTCGAACCTGCTCGCCCGTACAGGCGGAGCGCCGGCAGGTCGTCGCGCTGGATCTGGAGGTGGGGTGGAGAGGCGCCCCGCGACTCGGCCTGTCCGGCACCGGCGCCACTCCTCGCTCCGGCGCGGCCTCGCCTACTTGTCCCAGGAGTGGTCGCCGTCGAGACGACCGTCGACCAGCTGCATCACCCGGTCGCTGCTGTCGATGAGGCGGGCGTCGTGGGTGACCACCAGCACCGCCCGCCCCTCCTCTGCGGCGATCTCGCGGAACAGCGCCAGCACATTTCGCCCGCTCTTGGAGTCCAGATTGGCGGTGGGTTCGTCGGCCAGCAGCAGGGGCGGGTCGTTGATGAGCGCCCGCCCCAGCGCCACGCGCTGCTTCTCGCCGGCGGAGAGCTGTTCGGGGAGGTGTTTCAGACGTTCGCCGAGTCCCAGGCGCTCGAGCACTGCGGCGGCCCGCCGGCGGCGCTTGCGCACGCTCACGCCGGCCAGCGACGCCGGCAGGGCCACGTTGTCCAGTGCGTTGAGGGCGGGGAAGAGGTTGAACGACTGGAACACGAAGCCGATCTTCATCAGGCGGACGTGGGCCAGCTCCCGCGCCTTGCGCCTGCTGAGCGGCATGCCGTGCAGGTAGACCTCGCCGGAGCTGGCGGTGAGCATGGCGCCGGCGATCATGAGCAGCGTGGTCTTTCCCGAGCCGGACGGCCCGATGATGAGGGCCAGCTCGCCCTGGTCGAGGCGCAGGTCGACGTCGGTGAGGGCGTCGACCTGCGCCGCCCCGCTGCCGAACACGCGGCCCACGTGGTCCAGTTGCAGCATGGGCACGCCGGAGAGCGGTGTCCCTCCGTTGCCCCGCTCGAAAGGTCCGCTACGCTGGCTTCTCATGCTCTGAACACCACCGCGGGGTCCACCTGGGCGATCTTGCGCAGCGGCGCGAACGCGGCGATCAGCCCCATGAGGAGCGCCGCGATGCCCACCAGCACGAGGTCGCGCGTGGTGATGTTGGTGATGAACTGAGGAACCCACTCCTCGGCGCCCTTTGCCGCCAGCATGGAGACGCCCACGCCCACGGCGTAGCCGGCCAGGGCGGAGAAGATGGCCTGCACGGCGACCACCACGAGCATCTGGCGCGTGCGTGCGCCCACCGCCTTGAGCACGCCGTACTCGCGCCGGTGCTCGAGCACGGCCGAGTAGATGGTGAGGCCGATGACGGCGACGCCGATGAAGAAGCCGATGACCAGCAGCACCCCGAGCACCGGCAGGAACCCTTCGTTCACCACGCGCCGGTTGGCCTTGATCATCTGCGAGAGCGACTTGACCGTCGCGGTCACGTCCATGGACTCGACCTGGTCCCTGACGAAGCCGGGCGCGACGTCCTCGTCGTAGGTGAGGAGGAAGCCCGTCACGATGTCCTGTGTCTCGAGCAGCTTCCGCGCGCGCCAACGGGTGACGAAGCCGTACTGGAACACCACCATGTCGCCGCCGGCGCTGATGCCCGCGATCTCGAGCCTCTGGTCGTTGATGTCCAGCACGTCGCCGAGGCCGACGCCGTACTTCTTGGCGAACACGCGGTCGACGACGATCTGCCTGTTGGTGATGGCGCTCGTCCCGGCCACCATGGCCACCGGCCCCGGGCCGGGTCCGTCGCGGTCGGGATCGAAGCCGACGATGTACAGCACCACGTCCCGGCTGCCGATCTTGAAGCCCACTTGCCGGGCGGTGTACGGGACGGCCTCATCCACGCCGTAGATGTCTTCGAGGTGGTCGCCGAGCTCCTCGGGCAGTACCGAGTACGAGAACAGCAGGTCGGCGCTGCCCTGCTGCAGCACCCACGCGTTGACGTCCATGGACTCGTAGTAGTCCCCGACCTTGGTCTCGTAGGCCAGATACAGGCCCCGCAGGAGCACGATGAGGGTGACGGCGAACGCCACGCCGCCGATGGAGATGACGAGGCGGGCCTTCTCCTTGAACAGGTTCTTTCGAGCGAGCGTGAACATCCGCAGGCCCCGCCCCGGGTCGCCTCCACTGGCGGGATTCTATCAGCCGCCCGCCCGGGACGGCGGGCGGATGTGCCCCGGATACCCCTGCGGGTTTCGTGCGCGGTTAACCGCGCCGGCTCTCCGGCCGATAGAATGAGCGATCACGACGACAGGCGGATGAAGGGACACGGCGTTGGTGTACGGCGCCAGATTCGAGGCTGTAGGGGCGGTCGTTCCGGAGCGGCGGGTCTCGTCCCGCGACCTCATGGCACGCGTCAGCACGCGCGGTCGCGTGAGCCTGGAGGGGCTCACCGGCATCCGCGAGAGGCGCGTGTGCGGCGAGGGGGAGGACTCGTACACGCTCGCGGTCGGCGCCGCTGAGGAGTGCCTGCGGCACTCCGCCTACGGCGCCGAGGACCTCGACATGCTGCTCAGCTGTTCCATCTCGCGCTTCAAGGACGGCCTCAAGTTCATGTTCGAGCCGCCGCTGTCGCTCTACGTGCGTGAGGCCATCGGCGCGCGACGGGCGATCGCGTTCGACGTCGCCAACGCCTGCGCCGGCATGCTCACCGGCGTGTACATCCTCACCGACTTTGTCCGGCGGGGAGTCATCCGCCGGGGCATGGTCGTCTCCGGCGAGTACATCACGTCGCTCAGCGAGAACGCCGTGCCGCACGTGAGGACGGTGCTCAGTCGCCAGCTGGCCTCGCTCAGCCTGGGCGACTGCGGCGCGGCCGCGATCGTCGAGCGCTGCGACTCGTGCGCCGACGCCCTCATCACCAGCGGGTTCGTCACGGTGGCTCGGCACAACAGGCTGTGCATCGGCGGGGCGAGCGAGACGGCGCCCGGCGGCGAGATGATCACGCACGCACGCAAGCTGCACGAGGCGGCCATCACGTCGTCGCCGCCCGTGCTCGAGCGCGCCCTGCAGGAGTGGGGCAAAGAGCTCGGCGACATAGACCACGTGATCCCGCATCAGACCTCCAGCAGGGCCATCGCTTCGGCCCAGCTGCTCATGCAGCGCAGGTTCGGCTCGGCCCCGCGCAACGTCGTCGTCAACGTCGAGGACTACGGCAACACGGCCAGCACCTCGCACTTTCTCGCCATGTACCGTCTGCTCCAGGAGAAGCGCTTCAAGCACGGCGAGAACGTCATGCTCGTGGCACTCGCATCCGGGCTCGTGATGGGCGTCGTGGGCTTCACGATGGACGCCATGGTCGAGCAGTATGGGTAGCGTGATCGCGGCCGTGGGTGTGGCCCGCGGTCAGGGTCCCGGCGCCAGCTCCGTCTCGCTGCAGGTCAAGGCCACCCGGAGCTGTCTGCGCCGCGCGGCCGTCCAGGCCTGTGACGTCGGCGTGCTCATCAACGCCGGTGTGTACCGCGATCGCAACATCGTGGAGCCGGCTACCGCCACGTTCATCCAGCGCAAGATCGGCGCCAACGTCGCGCTCAACGGCTCGCCCGGCACGTTCTCGTTCGACATCGACAGCGGCGGGTGCGGGCTCCTCACCGGGTGCATGCTGGCGGACGGGTTCCTCCGTTCGGACCCAGGCCGCTACGGCCTCGTGGTGGCCGGCGACGCCGAGCCGGTCCCCGGGCGCAGCGAGGGGTTCGCGTACGACCCCGCCGCCGCCGCCGTCCTGCTCGCCGCCGGGCCGGACGACGCCGGCTTCCTCCTGTTCCACAGCGACGTGGCCGAGACCGGCCTGGGCTCGTACAGCGGGCACATCGAGTGGGAGGCCAACCGCTACCGGCTGGTCATGCGACAGTCCGGCTCCTATGCCGACGAGTGCCTCGCGGCGGCGCTCGACAGCTTCGCCGAGCTGCTTCGCCGCGCGGAGCTCGAGCCGCCGGACGTGGACCTGCTCATCCCCTCCCAGAGCCCGCCGCGCTTCACCCAGCTCCTGCGCAAGGCGACCGGTCTGGGCTCGAGAGTCGTGGACGTCACCCGTGAGTACGGCAACGTGCACACCGCCGGGCCGGGGATGGCGCTCGCGCACGCGCTGCGCGAACGCCGGCTCGGACCCGGGGCGCGCGTCGTGTTCCTCACCGTCGGCGCGGGCGTCGCCACCTGCCTCGCGCTGTACAGGGTCCCGGCCTGAGGGCGGTCGCGCGTACGTGACCGCGTCGTCCGCAGGCCGGGGCGTCCTCACCGGCGACGCCCAGGGGGCGCCGTCCCGCCTCCACGCGAGGGGCGTCGATCCGGCTCTGTACCCGTTCGCGTCACACTGGTTCCGCCGCGGCCGGCTGCAGATGCACTACCTCGACGAGGGCGACGGGGACCCCGTGGTGTGCGTGCACGGCAACCCGACGTGGTCGTTCTTCTTCCGCGAGGTGGTCAAGGCCCTCGCGCCACAGCACCGCGTGGTGGTCCCCGACCACATGGGGTTCGGCCTGTCGTCGCGGCCCGGAGACCGTGAGTTCACCTTCACCCTGCGAAGCCACGTGGACAACCTGGAGGCGCTGCTCGACGAGCTCGGCCTCACCCGCAACGTCACGCTGGTCCTGCACGATTGGGGAGGGATGTTCGGCATGGGCGTGGCCTGTCGCCGGCCGGAGCGTATCTCCCGTATCGTTGCCCTCAACACCGCCGCGTTCCTCATGCCCCCGGGCAAGCGCCTGCCGCTCAGCCTGCACTTCGTGAAGAGCGTGCCGGTCGTCCCGGAGCTGCTCGTGCGCCGCTTCAACCTTTCGCGCGCACGGCCGCCGGGTGGCCGTCACCCGGCCCATGCCGGCAGCCGTGAGGCGCGCCTACGTCGACCCCTACACGGGTGGCGCGCCGGTCTCGCGACCCTGCGCTCGTGCAGGACATCCCGCTCTCGCCGCGCGACCGCAGCTACGCCACGGGCGCGTGGATCGCCGACAACGTCGGGCAGTTCCGCGACCGTCCGATGCTCGTCTGCTGGGGCGAGGGGACTGGGTGTTCGATCACGCCGTCTACGCCGAGTGGCGAGGCCGCTTTCCCGGCGCGGAGGTACCACACCTTTCCCGGCGCCGGCCACTACGTGCTCGAAGACGCCTCCGGGCCCATCGTCGAGCTCATCCGCGCCTTTCTGGCGCGGACGGCGGCACCGGCGGCCCGGGCGCCGGAGGAGGCCGGCCGCGCTGCGGCGCGGGATGCCTACGCTGCGCGGGAGGGCGAGCCGTGACGCCCGACCCGCTAGCCGCGGCCGTCACCACCAACCTCGGCGAGCACCTCTCCCGGGTCGCGGAGCGGCTGCCGGACAAGCCGGCCGTCGTGTGCCTCAAGGGCTCAGGGGCCCGGCTCGTCTGCACCAGCCGCACCTTCCGCGACCTGGACCGGGCGGCGGACCGGCTGGCGCACGCCTTCGTCCGCCGCGGCATCGGCAAGGGCGTGCGCACCATCCTGATGGTGCGGCCTTCGTTCGAGCTGTTCGCCGTCACGTTGGCGCTGCTGCGCACGGGTGCCGTGCCGGTGATGATCGACCCGGGCATGGGTCGCCAGAGACTCGTCGACAACCTCTCGAGCGTGGAGGCCGGGGCGTACATCGGCATCCCGCTCGCCCAGGCGCTGCGCGTGCTGTCACCGGGCCGCTTCTCCACCGTGCGGACCGCCGTGACGGTGGGCCGCCGGCTGTCCTGGGGCGGCCCCACACTGCTCCAGTTGCTGCGCAGCGAGCCGTGGCGGCCGTTCGCGCCCGAGCCGTCGCGGCCGGACGACGTGGCCGCCGTCTTCTTCACGTCGGGCAGCACGGGCCCGCCCAAGGGCGTGGTGTACGAGCACGGCATGTTCGACACGATGGCCGGCTACCTGCACACCCACTTCGGCTACGGGGAGGGCGACGTGGACCTGGCCACGTTCCCGATCTTCTCGCTGCTGGACGTGGTCCTCGGCATCACCTCGGTCATCCCCGACATGGACCCGACCAAGCCGGGCAGGGCCGATCCCGCCATGATCGCCGAGGCGGTCAGGACCCAGGGATGCACGAGCATGTACGCCTCGCCGGCTCTCCTCGAGAACCTGGCCCGCTGGGGCCGCGAGACCGGGACAAGGCTCCCGACCCTGCGCCGCATCGTGACCGCCGGGGCTCCGGCCCGTCCGGACCTGCTGGAGGCCCTGCACTCCCTGCTGCCGGTGGACTCTGTCATCTCGACGCCGTACGGCGCCACCGAGGTCCTGCCGGTGAGCACCATCGACAGCCGCGAGATCCTCACCCAGACGCGCCGCCTCACCGAGGCCGGCGCCGGCATGTGCGTGGGCAGACCGATGCGCGGCGTGGACGTCGCCATCATCGGCATCACCGACGACGCGATCGGCGCGTGGGACCAGGCCGAGCAGCTGCCGCGCGGCGCGATCGGCGAGATCGCCGTGCACGGCGCCAACGTCACCAAGGAGTACTTCCGCCGGCCCGAGGCCACTCGGCTGGCCAAGATCCCGGTCACGCCGGGCTCCACCGACGTGTGGCACCGTATGGGCGATGTCGGGCACGTCGACGAGCAGGGCCGCCTGTGGTTCTGCGGGCGCATGGCCCACCGCGTGGAGACGGCCGCGGGGACGCTCTTCAGCATCCCGTGCGAGGCCGTCTTCAACGCCCACCCCGGCGTGCGGCGCACTGCCCTGGTGGGCGTGGGTCCCCGCGGCGCGCAGCGGCCGGTCATCGTCGTCGAGCTGAAGAGGGACGACGACGGCGCCGACCGGCGGCGGCTCAAGGACGGACTGCTCGCGCTGGGCGCACAGCACGAGCACACAGCGGGTATCCGCGACGTGCTCTACCACCGCGGGTTCCCCGTGGACGTGCGCCACAACGCCAAGATCCGCCGCGAGGAGCTCGCCGTGTGGGCCGCCCGGGAGCTCGGGGTCTGATGGCCACCCGGGATCTCGGCGTCTGATGCGGACGCGGCCGGACGTGCTCGTCACCGGCGGCGGCGGCTTCCTCGGCCGCGCGCTGGTGCGCGGCCTGCTCGCACAGGGTCACAGGGTGCGCAGCTTCTCGCGCGGCGCGTATCCCGACCTCGAGGCGCTCGGCGTGGAGGTGCTGCGCGGCGACCTCGTGGATGCCGCCGCGGTGCGCCGCGCGTGCGCCGGCTGCGAGGTGGTCTTCCACAACGCCGCCCGGGCGGCGGTGTGGGGCCGGTACGACGCGTTCGCCGGCCCCAACGTCGCCGGCACGCGCAACGTGCTTGAAGCGTGCCGGGCCGAGGGCGTGCCGCGCCTGGTGTTCACGAGCACGGCGAGCGTGGTGTTCGGGCGCGAGGATATCCGCGGCGGGGACGAGTCCCTTGCGTACCCCCGCCGCCCGGCCTCGCCGTACGCCGCCACCAAGGCCGAGGCCGAGCGCATGGTGCTGGCCGCCGATGGTCCGGGGTTGCGGACCGTCGCCCTGCGCCCGCACCTCATCTGGGGGCCGGGCGACACCCAGATCGTGCCGCGCATCATCGCCCAGGCGCGGGCCGGCAGGGTGTTCCGCGTGGGTGACGGCACCAACGTCGTGGACACCACGTACATCGACAACGCCGTGGACGCGCACCTGCTGGCGGCGCGCGCCCTGCTCGGCGGCTCGCGCGCCGCGGGCCGCGCCTACTTCATCAGCAACGGCGAGCCGGCCAACCTGTGGCTGCTCATCGACCGCATCCTGGCCGAGGCCGGCCTGCCCCCGGTCGAGCGCTCCGTCCCGGCGCCGCTGGCCGTCGGCCTCGGCGCCGCCGTTGGCGCGCTGCACGAATGGCTCCGCCGGCCCGGCGAGCCGCGCCTCACGCGCTTTCTCGTCGAGGAGCTCTGCACCTCGCACTGGTTCGACATCGGGGCCGCCCGGCGCGACCTCGGGTACGTGCCGGCGGTGAGCCTCGAGGAGGGCCTGCGGCGGCTCGGGGAGTCGCTCAGAGCCGGCGGCGGGGCCCCGGCCGGCGATGCGGCCGGCAGTCCCGGCCCCGGTCCTACGCCCTGAACACCACCGCGGGGTCCACCGTGGCGATCCTGCGCAGCGGGATGAACGCTGCGATCAGGCCCATGAACAGCGCAGCGACGGCCACGAGCGCGAGGTCGCGCGACTGGATGCTGGTGATGAACTGCGGCACCCACTCCTCCGCACCGCGGGCGGCCAGGAGCGAGACGGCCACGCCCACGGCGTAGCCGGCCATGGCCGAGAACACGGCCTGCACGCCCACCACGAGCAGCATCTGCCCGTTGCGCGCGCCGACGGCCTTCAGGATGCCGTAGTCGCGCCGGTGCTCCAGGACTGCCGAGTAGATGGTGAGGCCGATCACGGCGACGCCGATGACGAAGCCGATCGCCAGAAGGACGCCCAGCACAGGCAGGAAACCCTCGTTGATGACCCGCCGGTTGGCCTTGATGATCTCGGGGAGGGACTTCACCATCACGCCGGCTCCGGCGGCTCGCACCTGGTCTCTCACGAACCCGACCGGCGCGTCCTCCTCGTAGACGAGCAGGAAGCCGGTCACCAGGTCCTTCGACTCCAGCAGCTCGCGCGCGCGGCGGCGCGTAACGAAGCCGTACTGGAACACCACCATGTCGCCGCCATCGCTGAGGCCGGCGACCTCCAGCCGCTGGTCGTTGATGTCCAGGTCGTCCCCGAGCGCGACGTCGTGTCGTCTCGCGAAGACCTTGTCCACGATGATCTGCCGGTCTGTGATCTCGCGCGTGCCCGAGTCCATCGCGAGGGGCCCCGGCCCCGGGCCCTTGCGGCCGGGGTTGAAGGCCGCGATCTTGAGCGCCACGTCCTTGCCGTCGATCTTGAAGCCGAGTTGCCGGGCGGAGTACGGGACGACCTCCTTGACGCCGTAGATACTCTCCAGCCGGTCCGCCAAGTCCAGAGGCAACCGGGAGTACGAGAAGGCCAGGTCGGCGCTCCCCTGCTGCAGCACCCAGGCGTCGACGTGCATGCTGTCGTAGTAGTCGTTGACCTTGGTCTCGTACGCGAGGTACAGCCCCCTCAGGAGCACGATGAGCACGACGGCGAACGCCACGCCGCCGATCGAGATCGCGAGGCGTGTCTTCTCCTTGAACAGGTTCTTGCGCGCGAGCGTCAGCATCCCCGGATTCCCGCCCCTTCCACGCTCTCGATGCTACCACCGGGTCCGTAGCGGCGCGGCGGAGGCCTGGGGCCGCGCCGCGCACCCCGGCGGTGCGCCGCGCGGGACGGGGTCAGACAGCCGCCGGCGCGCGCCTCGCGCCTCGCTCTCCGTCCATGGGATAGGGAAGGCTGGCGCCGTCCGGGATGGTGTCGACGTACCTCGCCCGGAACTCCGGGGACTGCATGCGGCAGCGGATGGACCGCTTCCGGTAGGCGGGATGGTCGAGCATGCGCCACCACAGATCGGCGACCGGGGCGTCCTGCACGTTGCCGAAGGAGAGAGGCGTGAAGTCGCAAGGCGTGAGGTCACCTTGCGTCGTCACGTGGAGCTGCAGGTTGCCGGCCAGGCACCCGATCAGCAGGCTGAAGCCACGCCCGCTGTTCGTCCAGGACTGCGTGATGACCCGCAGCCGCCCGCGGTGCACGCGGTTCAGGTCGTGCGCCTCGGCGATCAGCCTGCGCTTGTGCTGCTCGTCGAGCAGCGGTTCGCAGCCGCGCAGCAGCTTGCCGGTACGGATGCCGTCGAAGACGCTGATCTCGCTCACGCCCCACTCCTCTCCGAGCGCGGCCACGCGCGTGAGCTTGCGCCCGTCGACGGACTCGTTGTCGGCGTAGGTACTGAGGCCGACGAGCAGTCCGGCCTCGCGCGCGGCGCGCGCCGCCTGGGCGACGGCCTGGAAGACGCCCTCGCGGCCGCGGCCACGGTCGTGCTCGGCCTCGTCCGGATCGTCCAGACTGAGGTGGATGCCGTAGGCGCCGGCCGCCCGGAGTTGTGAGAGCCGTTCGGGCGAAGCATCGAGGCCGTTGCAGAAGAACTCGGCCACGGCCCTGTCTCGAGGCACGGAGGCGATGAGCTCGTCGATGTCGCGACGTAGCAGAGGCTCCCCGCCGGTGAACGTGACGACGGACGTCCCCAGCTCGACGCACTCGCCGATGACCCGCTTCCACGTGGCGGTGTCCAGTGGCGCCGTGCCGCGCGGACGGAGGGCGGCGCTGCAGTGCTCGCAGCTGAGCTGGCAGGCGTCGGTGAGCGCCAGCGTCGCGGCCATGGGCGTGCGCCGGCCGAAGAGTCGGTTCCGCAAGAAGTTCTCGAGCTGGTAGTTGTGGGCGGGGCTAGGAATGGGGGGGAGGTAGAGCGAGAAGATGTAGCTGTCGCCGCGGACGCGCACCGGCCGCAGCATGTTGTGCCACGCGAAGTAGGTGAGCAGCGACGTGCGCAGGCGTGGCGAGGCGGGGCCGTGCACGCGGTAGTGCAAACGCCCGCGCGCCGCCCACACATCAAGAGCGACGCCCTGCAACTCCGGCGTGTGGTCGAACCGGTAGACCACCGTGCACCCCCCGCGTGATTCGGACCGTACGAGCCATGGTATCCGATGCGCGGGATGCCGGGCGGAAGGTCCCGGTACCGGAGCGGACGAGAGTGACAGTCCTGTCCCGGCACGCCGGCCCTGCCGCGGCCCTCCCGGCCCTGCAGTAGGCTGTGCCGGTGTCCGGACGCCCTCCCGTCTCCGCGTACCTCGCCGCACTCGGCATGACCGTGGCCTTCGGCATGTCGTTCGTGGCCACCAAGGTGGCGCTGCGCGGCTTCGAGCCGCTGCTCATCGCGCTGCTGCGCTTCTCCCTCGCCGGCGCGGCTCTGTGGCTCGTGTGGCGGGCGCTCCCCAGGCGGGGGCGAGCCGCCCCCGGGGACCTCCGGCGGCTCGCCCTCCTCGGATTCGTCTCCCTGACGGTCTACTTCAGCTTCGAGAACCTGGGCATCGCCCGCACGAGCGCGTCGGCCGCGGCGATCCTCATCGGCGTCATCCCGGTGTTCGTGCTCATCCTGAATCACTTCACGCTGCGTGAGCCGGCCGCGGCGCGCCAGTGGCTGGGTGTCGCCCTGTCGTTCGCCGGCATCGTCGCCCTCGTTCTTGCGGCCGGGGCGGCCTCCGGCGGCAGCCTCACAGGGAACCTGCTCGTCCTCGCGGCGTCGCTGGCGGCGGCGGTCTACAGCCTGCTGGCCCGCCGCCTGCTGCTGCGCCGTTCGGCGCTGTTCGTCACCGCCTGGCAGAACCTGTTCGGGGCGCTGTTCATGGCGCCGCTCGCGCTCGTCGAGGCCGTGCTCACCGGCGTGCGGCAACCCACGGGCGCGTCCGTGACGGGCGTTCTCTTCCTGACGGTGGTGTGCTCGATGCTGGCGTACCTGCTTCTCAATTACGCTTTCCGCTTCCTGCCGGCGAGTCGCGTCGGCCCGTTCATCAACCTCACGCCGGTGGTGGCGGTGGCGGGAGCCTACGTCGTGCTCGGGGAGCGGTTCACGGTGGCGCAGGCCGTCGCCGCGGCCGTCGTGGTGGCGGGGGTGTGGCTGGCGAACAGCGGTCCGCGAGGCGCCGCCGAGGGCCCGCCGGTCAGAAGTCCATCGGGAGGATGAGGTCTCGGGCGAGCGCCAGGAGCAGCTTCTCGGCCTCCTCCTCGAAGTTCCTGCGGCTCAGCGTGTCCGCCTGGCGGGCGAGCGCCTGCGCGTGGTGGTACAGCGTCCGGTTCAGGTCCTCGACCGCTCCGCGGCCGAGCACGATGCGGGTCCACGCCTCGCAGTTGGGGCAGCGCATCAGCAGGTTCCAGTCGCCGTCGCGGTTGCGCTCCCAGTCCTCCGGATAGATGAACTCGCTCGCGCAGCGGCTGCAGACGGAGGGAGCGGCCACGAGGCGGGGGCCGTCGGCAGCCGGCGCCGCAGGCCGCGCGCCTGCCGGCTCCCGGGTGTGCGCCGCCCGGTGGCCGCCGGCGTCGTCTCGTGAGGGCGAGGCGAAGACCGTGATCTCGAGAGCGGTCCCGTCGGGCAGGATGAAGCGTTCGCGTCTCGGTCGCATGTAGCGCATCGCCTGCCTCCCTCAGTCCGCTCGCTCGACCGCTCTCCAGACAGTATCGGAGCGCACGGGCCCGCGATTGAGTCGCGGCGTTGTCTGGACAGGCTACGGAGAGGAGACCACTGCGCCGACCCGGCCGGGACCGCCGGTCCGTCTGGACAGCCTTGCGCGAGGTGGGCCATACTGGACCCCGCGCCGCCAGGCGCGTGACCGATGACCGACGTCCCCAGCGATATCCAGGACCCCGCCTCCCTGCCCATCGGCATGTTCGACTCGGGCATGGGCGGTCTCACCGTGCTGCACGAGTGTCTCGTGCAGCTTCCGCGTGAGAACTTCGCCTACGTGGGCGACACGGCGCGGTTCCCGTACGGAGACAAGGACCGCGCCGATCTCCAGCTCTTCGCGCGGCAGCTCACGGCCTTCCTCGAGACGGTGCCGTGTAAGCTCATCGTGGTCGCGTGCTACTCCGCCACCTCGGCCGCGCTCCCACTGCTGCAGCAGCAGTTCGACACGCCGATCATCGGCGTGGTCATGCCGGGGGCGCGGGCGGCGGTCCAGACTTCCCGGTACCGCCGCATCGGCGTCCTGGCCACGGAGGCCACCGTAGCCAGCGGCGCGTACCCCCGCGCCATCCACGGCCTCGACGAGGGCGCCGAGGTCATCCAGCAGGCGTGCCCGGGCCTCGTCTCGTTCATCGAGTCGGGCGACGTGGCCAGCCAGGCGCTGGCCGACGCCGTGCGCGGCTTCACCGAGCCGCTCAAGGCGCAGCGCCCGGACGTCGTCATCATGGGCTGCACGCACTACCCGCTCGTGGCACCCATGCTGCAGCGCTTCCTGGGACGGGACGTCACCTTGGTCAACCCGGCCGCCGAGATCGCCCGCGAGGTGGAAGACACGCTGCTGCGTCAGGGATCCGCGCGCAGCGAGGACCGCGTCGGCTCCTACAGGTTCTACGCGACGGGCGACGTCGACGCGTTCAGGACGGTGGGCGCGCGCTTCCTGCAGATGCCGCTCACACGGGTGCGCCACCTGCCGCTCGAGACGCTGGCCGGGCTGGTGCGCGTGTGAACACCCGCTTTCTCGCGCGCGCGGCCATGTACGCCGCACTCTACGCCACGCTCACGCTCATGCCGGGGCTCAACGCCCTCGCCTACGGGGCCGTGCAGTTCCGCGTGGCCGAGTCGCTTCTGCCGTTCGCCTGCATCGACCCCGCCGCCGTTGTCGGGCTCACGCTGGGCACCGCCCTGGGCAACCTCGGTAGTCCCATGTTCTTCGTCGACGTGGTGTTCGGCGCGCTGCTCACGCTGGTCGCCGTCTCGCTGATGTATCGTATCGGTCCGCGCTGGTACGCCCTGGCCGTGCCCGTGGTGGTCAACGGCCTCGGCGTGGCGGCCATGCTCGCCGTCGTGCTGGACCTGCCGTTCTGGGCGAGCGCCGTGTGGGTGAGCGCGGGCGAGGCGGCCGTCATGGCCACCGGCGGCGCCGTGGTGCTGGTGCTGGTGCGCCGCCGCTCCGACCTGTTCGGGACGATGCGCCCCGACGCCGGCTGAGTGTCCGGGGCGCGCTGAAAGGACCGTTGTGAGACAAGGACGCAAAGCAGACGAACTGCGGGCGCTCAGCATCGAGCCGGCCGTGGCCAAGTTCGCGGCCGGCTCGGCGCGCATCGCGCTGGGAGACACGATCGTGCTCTGCACGGCGTCACTGAGCGAGGGCGTGCCGCCCTGGCTGCGCGGCTCGGGCCGCGGCTGGCTCACGGCGGAGTACAGCATGCTGCCGGGGGCCACGCCCACGCGCACGCAGCGCGAGGCGGTGCGCGGCAAGCAGGGCGGCCGCACCATGGAGATCCAGCGCCTCGTCGGGCGCAGCCTGCGCGGCGTCACCGACCTGGGCATCATCGGCGAGCGCACCATCACCGTGGACTGCGACGTGCTGCAGGCCGACGGCGGCACGCGCACGGCGAGCATCACCGGCGGATATGTGGCCGTGTACCAGGTCGCGGCCAGGCTCAAGGACATGTTGGGCCTGAACGAGCTGCCGTTGTTCGACACGCTGTCCGCCGTCTCCGTGGGCGTGGTCGACGGCCAGGTGCTGCTCGACCTCGACTACGCCGAGGACTCGGCGGCCGAGGTCGACATGAACGTGGTGATGACCGGCGACGGGCGTCTGGTCGAGGTGCAGGCCACGGCCGAGGGCGAGCCTTACGCGCGCGAGACGCTCGACCGGATGCTGGACCTGGCCGCGCGGGGCGCGGCCGCCCTGGCGGCCGCGCAGACCGCGGCCACGGCGACCCTGGGCTGAGGCGCGCCGTGCGCCTCATGCTGGCCACGGGCAACCGCCACAAGCTCGGCGAGTTCCGCGGCATCCTGGCGCCGCTCGAGGTGCTCCCCATGCCGGGCGGCGTCGAACTGCCCCCCGAGGGCAGCGAGTCCTTTGCGGCCAACGCGAGGGGCAAGGCGCTGGGGCTCGCCGAGGCGCTGGCCGCGCGCGGCGGGCCGGTGCCGGACGACCTGCTCTTCCTCGCCGACGACTCCGGCCTCGAGGTCGAGGCGCTGGGCTGGGCGCCGGGCGTCACCAGCGCCCGTTACGCGGGCGTGGACGGGCCCGGCGCCGACGCCGCCAATGTGGCGCGCCTCCTCAGGGAGCTGGCCGGCTGCGCCGGCCCCGACCTGCGCCGGGCGCGCTTCGTCTGCTCCGTTGTCGCCGTCGCCGCCGACATGCGAGAATACGCGGCGACGGGATTCTGGTGGGGCGCCATCGCCGCCTCGCCGCGCGGAGAAGGCGGGTTCGGGTACGACCCCGTCTTCGTCCCCGAGGGGTCAGACCTCACTGTGGCCGAGTGGCCGCAGGCGGACAAGGACCAGGCCAGCCACCGCGCACTGGCCGGTAGGGCCCTCCTCGAACGGCTGCGACAGGAGGGTGTCGTCCATGGAGGTCCGCAAGCCTGACTTCGGTCGTTCCCCCGACGACCTGGCCAACGACAAGCTGAAGTCCCGCGCCGCGGCGATCTCCATCGCCTCCAACACGGCGCTCATCGGATTCAAGCTCGCGGTCGGCATCCTGTCGGGGTCCATCGCCATCATCTCCGAGGCGCTGCACTCGGGCTCGGACCTCGTGGCGGCGATCATCGCCTTCTACTCGGTGCGCAAAGCCGCCGAGCCTCCGGATATCCACCACCACTACGGGCACGAGAAGGTCGAGAACCTCAGCGGGGTCATCGAGGCGCTGCTCATCATCGCGGCCGCCGGCGTGATCATCTACGAGGGCGTCATGAAGATCATCGACGGTCCGCATATCGACCACGTGTGGCTGGGCATCGCCGTCATGGCCACGTCCGGCGTCGCCAACCTCGTGGTCTCCAAGAAGGTGCTGTATCCGGTGGCGCGGCGCACGGAGTCGGCCGCGCTGGAGGCGGACGCGGCCCACCTGCTCACCGACGTCTACACGTCGTTCGGTGTCGCAGGCGGTCTGCTGCTCGTCAAGCTCACCGGGTGGGAGTACCTGGACCCCATCGCCGCCATCGCGGTGGCGGTGCTCATCATCAAGACGGGGTACGAGCTGGTGATCCAGTCCACCAGGGTGCTGCTCGATGAGACCCTGCCCGAGGCGGAGCTGGAGGAGATCCGCCGCTGCGTCGTCGAGCACAAGGGCGACCTCATCTGGGGCTATCACCGCCTCCGCGCCCGCAGGGCCGGCAGCCGCCGTCACATCGACCTGCACGTGCTCGTTGAAGACGACCTCACCGTGACCGAGGCGCACGACGTGGCCGAGCACATCGCCGCCGACATCCGCGGCTGCGTGCCCAACGCCGACGTGCTGGTGCACATCGAGCCGCGCGCGACGCGGCGCGACGACAGCGAGCCGCCGGGGAAGGCCTACGAGTAGAGGGGAGACAGCAGGAGGAAGCCGCTCATGACCACGAGCGCGCCGGTGAAGCCCCAGGCAATGATGTTGCGCACCCTCCCGTTGACGTGCTCGCCCATCACCCGCGGGTTGTTGATGAGCAGCAGGGTGAAGATGAGGATCACCGGCAGCAGGACGCCGTTGAGCGACTGCGCCACGAGGATCACGGTCACCAGCGGCAGGCCGGGGATCACCGCCACCGCGGCCGGCACGAACATCAGGACCGTGATGATGCCGTTGAACACCGGCGCCTCGCGGAACGAGCTGTCCAGGCCGCTCTCGAAGCCGAAGGCCTCGCAGACCACGTAGGCGGTGGCCAGCGGCAGCACACCGGCCGCCAGGACCGACACGCTCAGCAGGCCGATGCCGAACAGGTAGCGGGCGGCCTGGCCGAGAAAGGGCTCCAGGGCCATGGCGGCATCCTGGGCCGACGTCACCACGACGCTCTCGGGGAACAGCGTCGCGGCGCAGGCGACGACGATGAAGAAGTCGATCGTGGTCATCATCACCGAGCCCACGTAGATCTCGTACTTGGTGTACACGTACTGCTTCCACGGCACCTTTTTGTCGATGACGGCCGCCTGGATGAAGAACTGGCCCCAGGGCGTCAGCGTCGTGCCGATGGCGGCGATGACCGTAAAGAGCCAGAGGGTGTCCCACTCGATGTGCGGGTGCGTGGCCCCATGGAGCGCCTTGCCCCAGTCGGGGCCGGCCATGATGCCGGCGATCACGTAGGTGACGAGGACGAAGCCCAGGGCCAGCAGCACGCGCTCCACCTTGCGGTACGAGCCGCGCGTGACCAGGAACCACACGGCTACGGCGACGACGGGCACGGCCACGTAGGACGGCACGTGAAAGAGGCCGGCCGCGGCCGCCACGCCGGAGAACTCGGCTACCGTGGTGCCGAAGTTGGCGATCACGGTGGCGAGTATCGCGAGCGCCGTCAGCCGCAGGCTGAAGTTCTCGCGGATCAGGCCGGCGAGCCCGCGTCCCGTCACCACGCCGACGCGGGCGTTCATCTCCTGGACGATGGCCAGCACCGGAGTGATCGCGACGAGCAGCCAGATGAGACTGTAGCCGTAGCGCGAGCCGATCACCGACCAGGTCGTGATGCCGCCGGCGTCGTTGCCGGCGTTCGCCGCGATCAGGCCGGGGCCGACCATGCTCAGCACGATGAGCAGGCGGCTGCGGCCGATGCGGCCGACCAGGCTGCGGCCTACGGCACGCGGGGACCGCGCCATCGAGGCCTCTTCAATGGAAGATCCTCGGGAGGCGCTTCTTCCAAGCGAGCGGGAGCACCAGGTCGATGGCGTCATCCACGGTGATGATGCCGTGGATCTCGCCCTCGTCGTCCACGACGGGCAGGGCGAGCAGGTTGTACTTGGCGATCAGCTCTGTGATCTCGTCCTCGGTGCCCGTCGTGAGTACGGACACCGGGTTCTCCGTCATGAAGTCCCGCACCTTCTTCTCGGGCGGCGTGGTGAGCAGGTCGCGCAGCGAGAACACGCCGCGCAGTCTGTCCGAGCGGTCCACGACGTAGATGTAGTACACGGTCTCGGCGTGCTCGGCCTGCTCGCGCAGCCGCTCCATGGCCCGCTCCGCGGTGTCGTCGAGGCGAGCCCAGGCGTAGTCGGTGGTCATGATGCCGCCGGCCGAGTGCTCCGGGTAGCTGAGCAGCTCGCGCAGGTCCTCGGCGTCGTCCTTCTTCATCATGGCGATGAAGTGCTGGCGGCGATCGTCCGGGAGGTCCGCCAGCAGGTCGGCGGCGTCGTCCGGCGACATGTTGGCCAGCAGTTCCGCCGCCCTGTCGTCGGGGAGGTCCTGCAGCAGCGAGGCCTGGTACGACGGGTGCATCTCCTCGAAGGCGTCGGCGGCCAGGTCGTCCTCGAGCGCGTCCAGCACTGCGGCGCGCTCGTCGGGCGAGAGCTCGTGCACCAGGTCGGCGATGTCGGCCGGGTGCAGCAGTTCGAGCTTGGTCTGCGGGACGGCGAGGCGCACCGAGCTGTCGTCCGTGTGCTCGACGTCCACGTGCTTCCAGTCGATGAGGTGCGGCTTGGCCTTCTGGCGACCCGTGGCGAGACGCTCACCCACCTTGGCGAGCCCGACGCGGCGCAGGATGGCGTTGCTGGAGACGTCCACACCCACCACGTGGACCTCGTTGGCGGACCGCAGCAGCTGGATGTCGTTCACGCGGATGACCTTGCGGCCCTCCGTGTCCACGAGTTGCTTGTCGAGGAAGGTGGCGGAGAGGAACAGCTCGCCCGGCCGCAGCGCACGCTCTCCGAGCTCTGCGGCCGGCACGCGCAGCAGCGTGCCCGACTCCTCGAAGCTGGTGACCTGGTCCCACGCGGCGTACACGACCTTGCCGCGCCGCTTGACCGCCAGGGCGGTGACCACCGGGTACGCCGGCGCCGGCGAGACGATCAGGTCGTGCAGGGTGCCGGCCGGCTTGTCGGAGGCGTCGCGCACGGGGCTGCCGAGCAGCTTGCTCAAGAAGAACACCGGCCTCACCTCCTCCACGCCATCGACCTGCAGACCCAGAAAAGCCTTCCTCGCGGAAGGCTCCGGGCGCATGGCTGGAGGAGCGGTCCTCACTCGTCCCAGCTTTAGCACAACACACCGTAGAGGTCAGGGCCTCAGCCGTCTTGGGCAAAACCTTGATCCGGTAGTGCCTGTTCTACCCGTTGGCGTCTCTGGACGTTTCCGGGCAACGGCCTCTATGTGTGTCGGAGCCTCACCTAACGAGGAACGCGCCGTACTTGACGCTCGCGAAACGTATCTCCGCGCGCGTGGGACTGTCAAGGCGGCCTCGGTGGTATACTCCGGACTGCAGCGGGCCGGCGCCGTCACAAGGCGCCGGCTTTCGCGCGAGGGGACAGCGAAAGCGACGCCGAGCACCCACGTGATCATCACCGTCACACCCAACGCAGCCGTTGACAAGACGCTCACGGTGCACAACTTCCAGACGGGCTTCCGCCATCGCGCCAGCGAGGGTCTCACGCTTCCGGGCGGCAAGGGCGTCAACATCGCCCGCGCCCTCAAGGCGTTGGGCCAGCCGGTCATCGTTACCGGCCTTGTGGGAGGCCGCGCGGGCCAGCTCATCGTTGAGGGTCTGCAGCGGGAGAACATCCTCAACGACTTCGTCCACATCAGCGGCGAGAGCCGTACCTCCACGGCCGTCGTCGACCCCACCACCATGACCCAGACCGAGGTCATCGAGTACGGTCCGGTGGTCACGCCGCAGGAGGTCGAGGCCTTCCTCGACAAGATCGAGTACCTGGCCAAGGGCGCCCGTTTCCTCGTCCTCGCCGGCTCGCTGCCGCGCAAGATGGAAGAGGACTTCTACGCCGCGGTCATGCAGCGGGTGCGCCGCTTCCGCTGCTACGTGGTGCTCGACAGCGCGGCGGTACCGCTGCGCCTGGGCATCAAGGGCCGGCCGCACCTCGTGGTGCCGAACGTCCGCGAGGCCGAGGACCTCGTCGGGCACGAGTTCCACGACGACCAGGACCTGGTCGACGCCACCGGCATCATCTGCGACATGGGCGCGCGCAACGCCATCATCAAGACGTCGCACGGCTGTGTCGCCCGCTTCCACGTGGGCCGCCGGCAGCGCGTGTTCCGCGCCTCGATCCAGCTGCTTGAGGCGGTCATCAGCACGGTCGGCTCCGGCGACGCCTTCCTCGCGGGGTTCGTCAGCGCCCGCTTCCAGAAGCTGGAGCTGCCCGAATGTCTGCGCCAGGGGCTGGCGGCCGGCGCCGCCAACACGCAGCGCTACGGCGCCGGCATCCTCGACCCCGACCTGTTCGCCGCCCTGCTCGACACCACCGATGTGGTGGAGGCGGGCGGCGCGGGGCACGCAGCGGGCTGATCGCTGCGGCGGGCGCCAGCGCCCCTTGCGGCCCTGCGATTCTCTCCTTCCGTCCGGCCGCAGAACGCGCGACCCTAAAGAGGCGGGCCAAGACTGTCGACAAACCTCCCTGAGGCCGGCGGGCGCACAGGACCCGCGGGTCGCACGCCGAGGGCGGGGAGGAAGACGGCATCGACGAGCTGGCCAGCATCGTGCTGCAGCACGTCCAGACCGCGGCCATGGCCGTGGACGACGACGGCCGCGTGGGGGTCTTCAACCCCGCGGCCGCGCGCGTGCTCGGCGTCCAGGCCCGGGCGGTCGCCGGTCGCCGGCTCGACGAGCTCGCCGATCCGCCGGCTCTGGCCGCGCTCGTCGGCGTGCTCGCGGAAGCGCGACGCAGCGGTGCCGAGGCGGCGCGCCGGCAGGTCGTGGTCAGCTCCGACGGCGGCGGGCAGACCCTCGGCTACACTGTCAGCATCCTGGGCGACGGCGGGGCCGCCGCCCTCTTCTTCGCCGACCTCACCGACGCTTTGGCCGAGGAGCGCCGCCTCGCCGAGGCGCAGCGGTTCGCGGAGGTCGGGCGCATCGCCAGCGCCATGACGCACGAGCTCAAGTCACCGCTGGCCACGGTCGAGCTCTACGCGAACCTGCTCCTGCGGCGTCAGGGCGACGACGACGTCACCAGGGAGCGGCTGGGCGTGATCAAGGACCAGACGCGCCAGTGCCTGGACCGCCTCAAGGCGATCATGCACTCCATCAACCCGGAGGCGGCCGCGCGCGCCGAGGGCACGGTGCTCACCTCGCTGGGCCCGCTCGTGCGCGATGTGGCGGAGCAGCAGCGCCGCCGGTTCGACGGCGCCGAGATCAGGGTGAGGCTGACGAGAGACGAGCCGCGCGTCGCCCTGCGTGAGGCCGACTGCCGCTCCGTCGTCACGAACCTCGTGACCAACGCGCTCGAGGTCACGGGTGGGAAGGGGCCTCTCGATGTGAGTCTCCGCCGCGAGAACGGTCTCGTGGCGCTGCGCGTGGCCGACCGCGGCCCCGGTCTGCCGTCCGGCGACGTGTTCGCCGCGTTCTTCAGCACCAAGGCCAGCGGCACCGGCCTCGGTCTGTGGCTCGTACGCAGTCTCGTCGAGGCGGCCGGCGGCACCATCCGCGCCGGCGACAGGCGCGGGGGTGGGGCGGAGTTCGTCGTGACGCTGCCCGTCCCCGACCGCGCCCGGCTCTCCGGGGCCGGCGTGCTCGTGGTGGAGGACGACCCCGTGCTTCGTGAGGCGGAGGCAGAAGCGCTCGTCTCGTCCGGGGCCGTGGTGACGGCCGTCGGCTCGGGCCGGGACGTCCCCAGACGCGGCGCCTGGCAGTGCGCCGTGCTCGATTTCCAGCTGCCGGGTCAGTCCGGCGTGGACATAGCGAAGAACCTGCCCGTCGGCGTCCCCGTGCTGCTGGCCAGCGGGTTCCAGGGCGCAGGCGGCGCGCTCGCCGAAGTCCGTGGACGGCAGGCGTGGTACCTGCCCAAACCCTTCGAGGTCGGGACCTTCCTGGACCTCGTCTCACTCCTGGTGGTGGCTCAATGACAGACAAGGGACGCGTCATCATCGCGGACGACCACGGTCTCTTCAGGCAGGGGCTCAGGCAGCTGCTTGAGGCCGAAGGGTACGAAGTGGCGGCCGAGGCGGCCAGCGGCGACAAGGCCATCGCCAGCGTGGGCGAGAACCCGGGGTGCGTGCTGCTCCTCGACATCTCGATGCCGGGCATGAGCGGCCTGGACGTCGCCCGCCGGCTCAGCGAGCGGGGCGACGACGTCAAGGTCATCATCCTGAGCGCGCGCGAGGATCGGGACGCGCTCTTCAGCGCGATCTCCGCCGGCGCGCGAGGCTACGTCGCCAAGGACGCCGAGCCCGAGCAGCTGTTCGGGGCGATCGACCTCGTGGTCAAGGGCGGCACCGTGCTCAGCACCGGCGTGGCCGCCAACCTCGGCGAGGGCATCCGCCAACTCGACTACGCGCCGGGCGCCTACGAGCAGCGCCGCCTCGAGCTCACCGACCGCGAGCTCGAGATCCTGCGCCTCCTGGCCACGCCGCGCTCCCCGGCGCAGATCGCCTCCGAGCTCTTCCTGAGCAAGAAGACCGTGCAGAACCACATCTCGGCGATCTACCGCAAGCTCGGCGTGCGCAGCCGGGCCGAGGCCATCGTCAAGGGCATGGATCTGCACCTGATCGACGCGCGCGCCTGACGCGTCGAATCCCGTGCCACGGCCGGCCGGTCCCTGCGGGGCGGCCGGCCGTTCCGCTCTTCAGACCGGTGATCAGGGGCGGCGGGCGGCCCATGCGGCCTCCCGCCGCCCCTGCCTTCGGGGAGCCTCGCGCATCGCCCTTCCCGTGCGCCTCATCGTGTTGCGCCACCCAGAGCCCGCTGGTACAGTCCTAGGACGTTGACACGAGAGACGGCAGCCCACACAACACTCCACCAGCGCCCAGAGACCCCGGTACGTCCGTGCCCGGGTCTTTTGTGTATCCGGAGTCAGAGTCGCAGCACGCGCCCCGCGCCCCCGAGGAGGACGCCATGGAAGTAGAGATCGGCCGCGGCAAGAAGGGCCGCCGCGCCTACGGGTTCGACGACATCGCCATCGTCCCCAGCCGTCGCACGCGCGACGCCGAGGACGTCGACATCACCTGGAAGCTCGGGCCGCACACGCTTGAGCTCCCGTGCCTCGCCTCCGCCATGGACGGCGTGGTCGACCCGAAGTTCGCCGTCGCCATGGGCAAGCTCGGCGGCTTGGCCGTGCTCAACCTCGAGGGCGTGCAGACGCGCTACGAGAACGCCGACGAGCAGCTCGACCGCATCGCCGCGCTCCCCAAGGAGACCGCCACCCGCACGATGCAGCAGATCTATAAGGAGCCCATCAAGGCCGAGCTGGTCGCGAAGCGCGTCAAAGAGATCAAGGACGCCGGCGTGCTGGCGGCAGCCTCCCTCACGCCGCAGCGCGTGCAGGAGTACTACCAGGTCGCGCTCGACGCCGGCCTGGACGTGCTCGTCATCCAGGGCACCGTGGTCTCGGCCGAGCACGTGAGCAGCAAGGTCGAGCCGCTCGACCTCAGGGCCTTCATCGCCGGCTGCCCGGTGCCGGTCATCGTGGGCGGCGTGGCCTCCTACTCCACCACGCTGCACCTCATGCGCACCGGCGCCGTCGGCGTGCTCGTGGGCGTCGGCCCGGGCCACGCCTGCACCACGCGCGGCGTGCTCGGCATCGGCGTGCCGCAGGCCACGGCCATCGCCGACGCCGCGGCGGCGCGCGTGCAGCACCTGCTCGAGACCGGGCAGTACTGCAACGTCATCGCCGACGGCGGCATGCGCACCGGCGGCGACGTGAGCAAGGCCATCGCCCTCGGCGCCGACGCCGTCATGATCGGCTCGCCGCTGGCCGCGGCAAGCGAGGCTCCCGGCCGCGGCTACCACTGGGGCATGGCCACCTTCCACCCCGAGCTGCCGCGCGGCACGCGCGTCAAGGCGGGCGAGAAGGGCACGCTCGCGGAGATCCTCCTCGGCCCCGCACACGAGAACGACGGCACGCTCAACCTGTTCGGCGCGCTTCGCACGAGCATGGCCACCTGCGGCTACGAGACCCTGCACTCGTTCCAGAAGGCCGAGGTCATGGTCGCGCCGGCGCTCATGACCGAAGGCAAGAAGCTGCAGAAGGAGCAAGACGTCGGGATGGGCTGAGACCGGTCCCGCGCACACGCTGAGGTCGACGGGAGGGGCTGAGGAGGCCGGCGGCCGCCTCAGCCCCGCGTCGTGAGGGAAGGGAGACCAGAGTGGCCCAGGGTACGCCTGAGGTGAAGGGCTTCGACACCGTCCTCGTGCTGGACTTCGGGGCGCAGTACGGGCAGCTCATCGCCCGGCGCGTGCGCGAGTGTCGCGTGTACTCGGAGCTGATCCCGTACGACACGCCCATCGAGCGCATCCGCGAGTACGCGCCCAAGGGCATCATCCTGTCGGGTGGTCCCATGAGCGTCTACGTGGACGACGCACCCAAAGTGGACCCCGAGCTCTTCAAGCTGGGGATCCCTGTGCTCGGCATCTGCTACGGCGCCCAGGCCATCGCCCTCGGGCTCGGCGGCACCGTCACGCGTACGGGGCTGAGCGAGTTCGGCAAGACCACGCTCAGCGTCATCAAGCCGGGCCTCATCCTCGAGGGTCTGCGCGGCGAGGAGCAGTGCTGGATGAGCCACCGCGACAGCATCACCGAGCCGCCGCCCGGCTTCGAGGTGCTGGCGGCCAGTGGCGGCGCTCCCGTGGCCGCGATGGAGGCGCCGTTGCGCGGCTTCTACGCCGTCCAGTTCCACCCCGAGGTGGTCCACACGCCCAAGGGCATGGACGTCCTGCGCAACTTCCTGTACAGGGCCTGCCGGTGTGCTCCCACGTTCACGCCCGTCTCCATCATCGAGGAGTCCATCCGCGAGATCCGCGCGCGGGTCGGTGAGAACAAGGCCATCCTCGGTCTCTCCGGCGGGGTCGACTCGTCGGTGGCCGCGCTGCTCATGCACAAGGCCATCGGCGACCGCCTCACCTGCGTCTTCGTCGACCAGGGCATGATGCGCATGCGCGAGGCGGATCGCGTCGTCGAGACCTTCTCGGGCACCTTCGGCATCCCGCTCGTGGCCGTCGACGCCAGCGACCGCTTTCTCGGCAAGCTCGAGGGCGTCACCGAGCCTGAGCGCAAGCGCAAGATCATCGGCGAGGAGTTCATCCGCTGCTTCGAGGAGGAGGCGCGCAAGCTCACCGACGCGAAGTTCCTCGTCCAAGGGACGCTCTACAGCGACGTCATCGAGAGCGGCACGCGTCAGGCCGCCAAGATCAAGAGCCACCACAACGTGGGCGGCCTCCCCGAGAAGATGGACTTCGAGCTCGTCGAGCCGCTTCGGTGGCTCTTCAAGGACGAGGTCCGCGCCGTGGGCGAGGAGCTGGGGCTGCCGGAGCACATCGTCTGGCGGCAGCCGTTCCCCGGCCCGGGGCTGGCCATCCGCATCATCGGCGAGATCACCCGCGAGCGCGTGGACGTGCTGCAGCGCGCCGACGCCATCGTGCAGGAGGAGATCCGCAAGGCCGGGCTGTACCGGGAGCTGTGGCAGTGCTTCGCCATCCTGCCTGTGATCCGCAGCGTCGGCGTGCAGGGCGACGAGCGCACCTACGGCTACCCCATCGCCATCCGTGCCGTCACGAGCGACGACGCCATGACTGCCGACTGGGCGCGGCTGCCCTACGACCTGCTGGAGACGCTCGCCTCGCGCATCATCAACGAGGTGCCCGAGGTCAACCGCGTGGTCTACGACGTCTCGAGCAAGCCGCCGAGCACCATCGAGTGGGAGTAAGCTGGTCTGAAGGCAGGGCTCACCCTTGACTCGAGGGTGAGCCCTGCTCGTCGGCCGCCTGTTCCTCGGCCTTCATGAGCTTCAGGCGGCCGGACTCGACCGCGTCCCGATACAGCACCACGAGGACCACGTCGGCGACGAAGACCACCGCCCCCATGAGGACGCACTGGACGAGCAGCATGGGCAGCGCGCGCGTCAGGCCGGAGATCACGTTCTCACCCAGCAGTCCGGCTGAGAGCTGCCCGACCAGCGTGACGAACAGAAGGAGTCCGGCCGAGAGCAGGAGGTTCAGCCGGACCATGCGCCACGAGAGCAGGACCCCCCGCAGCGGTCCCACGCCCCCCAGGACGATGATGTAGTCGGCGTACAGGACGACGAAGTAGATCACCAGCTGGCCGAAGACCACCAGGTTCGCGGCGAGCGCGTCCTCGCCCGCGGCGACGAGGCCCCACACGCCGAGTGCACTCACGACCTCGAGGAACACCTGGAACCCGAGCAGGTTGGCGAACTGGCGACCGCCCGCAGGGCGGAAGTGCACCGGTCCCACCAGAGAACGGATGTAGCCGGCACGCAGCCACGTGAGCGCTACGACGTACACGACCCAAACGGAGCCGATGACCACGCTGCGCGCCGCGACGGAATCGGCGAGGGGCCCCCAGGTGTTGTACATGAGCTCGGAGAAGGGTCCTCCGCGGTGCAACCAGGCGGAGAAGACCGGCACGCCGACATCGAGGGCGAACAGCCCGATGGAGAAGAAGACGACGTACTCGCGCGCCCTGAGGACCGCGGTCACGCGCTGGACGAGCGTAGGCCGCGTGGCGTTCATGGTCGGGGAGTATACCTCGCCGGGTCGCGTCCGCGTCGGGCGCGGGTATCATGGAGCCATGAGACTCCCGCGCGCGGTCCTGGTCTTCCTCGCGCTCAGCTGGGCTCTCGTGGCGCTCTACCCGGATCCCACGGTGCTCGTGCGCAGCGTCCGCAACACCGTCGCGCCGCGGCCCGATCCTGTCGCGGCGCGGGCCGTCGCCGCCGGCCTGCCTGACGATCCGAAGGCGATAGAGGCCTACGTGCTCGATCGCCAGGTCCCCTACGCGTACGACTGGGAGTCGGCCGGTGTGCCCTGGTACTTCCCCACGGCGGCCGAGGCGCTCGCGGACGGGCGCGGCGACTGCGAGAGCCGCGCCCTCGCGCTGGCGAGCATCCTCACGGCCAAAGGTATCCCCAACAGCCTGCGCGTGAGCTTCGACCACATCTGGGTGGACTACCCGGGCAAGCAGGCCAACGCCCTCGAGAACCCCGGACTGGAGCTGGCCGGCACGAGGGATGGCCGCTTCTTCATCCGCTGGCCCGGCGACTTCGACCTGGGCAGGGAGGTCGGCGACAACATCGCCATCTTCTGGACGCCGGCGCCCCTGGGTAGCTTGCTGCTCCTATTCGGCGGCCTGCTCGTCATCATGTCCGGCAACGTACTGGCGTCGCTGGCTGCCGGCGGCGGGCTCGTCCCGGGGCGCGGCCCGGAGGGTCGCGCCCTGCAGCCCGCAGCCGGCCGGCGAGAGCGCCGCCGGCTCAAGCGGCGGCGCCTGCGGCGGCTGGCCGCGGGCCCGCAGCGGGTGTAGCCTCACCACGCCCGGCGCCCGCGCCGTTCGCGACCAGGCTCAGCCACGCATCGGCCGCCGGCCCCCGGGGCCGCAAGGAAGGTGACATGAAGACCATCGACCTGCGCAGCGACACCGTCACGCGTCCGTCCCCCGAGATGAAGCAGGCCATGATGACGGCCGAGGTGGACGACGACGTCCTCGGCCACGACCCCACCGTCTTGGCGCTCGAGGAGTATGCGGCGGAGCTCCTCGGCAAGCAGACCGGCCTCTTCTTCCCTTCGGGGACCATGTGCAACCAGGCCGCCATCCGCGCGCTCACGCGGCGCGGCGACGAGGTCTTCCTGCACGCCCAGGCGCACATCCAGTTCTACGAGCAAGGTGCCGCCTCGGCCCTGAGTCAGGTCCAGGTGCGGGTCTTCGATTCATCGGACGGCACGCTCGACCTGGAGAAGATGGAGGAGTACGTCCACACCGACGCCGACATCCACTGGGCGCCCACGCGGCTCGTCTGCCTCGAGCAGACCCACAACCACTGCGGCGGGGTGGTGCTGCCGATGGACCACATGCTGGCCGTGCGCGAGCTCTGCGACCGGCACGGCCTCAGGATGCACCTGGACGGCGCCCGCCTGTTCAATGCGGTGGCCGTCACCGGTATCTCCGCGGCGGAGTACGCGGCGCTGTTCGACACGGTGAGCATCTGTCTGTCCAAGGGGCTCGGCGCCCCCATCGGCTCCGTGCTGGTGGGCGATGACGACACCATGCGCCTGGCCCTGCGCGCCCGCAAGATCTACGGCGGAGGCATGCGACAGGCCGGCATCATCGCCGCGGGCGGCCTCTTCGCGCTGCAGCACAACGTCGCGCGACTGGCCGATGACCACCGCCGCGCTCGCCGTCTCGCCGAGGGCCTTGCGCAGGTACCCGGCCTCGAAGTTGACCTCGCGAAGGCGCAGACCAACATGGTGTTCGCCGGCACCCGCGGTACCGGCAGGAGGGCCGCGGACGTCGTCGCGCGGCTCGGCGAGCACGGCATCCAGTGCCTCGACGAGGGCCCGTGGTCGGTCCGCTTCGTCACGCACCTCGACCTGGACGACGCGGACATCGAGGCCACCCTGGCCGGCGTGGCCGAGGTGCTCTGCGGATGACGTCCTCCCCGCGGGTGGGCGCCCGGGACGAAGCGGGCGGGTGACGAGCTCTCGTCACCCGCCCGCTTCGTCAGTCGTTCCGCCAGCGCGCGATGCTCTCGGCCCGCCGGCGTCTCGGCCCGCCGGCGTGTCCGTTCACTACGCCTCGGCGCCCGGCCGCACCGCCATGTTGCGGTACACCTGCTCCATGTCCTCCGGCGTGAACTTGCGCGGGTTGTTGTTCCACAGGCGCGCCTGCGTCTTGGCGCCCTCCACGAGGTCGGGGATCGCCGACTCGGGGATGCCGACGTCGCTGAGGTACTGTGGCACGCTCAGGTCGTCGGCCAGCTGGCGCAGGGCGCAGACGGTCTTGTCCGCGGCCTCGCGGTCGGAGAGGCCGTTCAAGTTCTCGCCCATCGCCTCGCCGAACTGGCGGAACCAGCGCAGGCAGGCGAGCTTGTTGAAGTCCATGGCCCACGGCAGCACCATGGTGTTGGCGACGCCGTGCGGCACGTGGAACATGCCGCCGATCGGGTACGACAGCGCGTGGACGGCGCCCACGCCGGCGTTGCCGAAGGCGATGCCGCCCATCATCGAGCCCATCGCCATGTTGTCGCGCGCCCACATGTTGCCGCCGTCGTACACGGCCGTGCGGATGCTCTGGCTGATCAGCTTGATGCCCTCGTAGGCGAGCGAGTCGGTGTGCATGGTCGCGTTCACCGAGATGTAGGCCTCGATGTTGTGGATGAGGGCGTCCATGCCGGAGGCAGCGGTCACGTTGGGCGGGCAGCTCACGGTCAGGCTGGGATCGATGAGCGCCACGTTGGGCATGAGGAAGGGGCTCACGAGGCCCTGCTTCACGTTGAGCTTCTCGTTGGCGAAGATCGCGATGGCGGTGCACTCGGAGCCGGTGCCGGCAGTCGTGGGGATGGCGACGATCGGCAGGCCCTTCTTCTTGACCTGGTCGATGCCCACGTAGTCGTACACGGTGTCGCCGGTGTGGGGAAGCACCGCCGCGGCCTTGGCGACGTCGATCGGTGACCCGCCGCCGAACCCGACGATGAGGTCGTAGCCGCCCTGTTCGACGATGCGCACGATCTCCTCGATGGTGGACATCGGCGGCTCGGGCACGGCCTTGTCGTAGAAGTCGACCTCGAGGCCGGCCTCGCGCAGCGGCCGTTCGACGTCGATGCACATGCCGCAGTCGCTCACGCCCTGGTCGGTGATGACGAGGACCTTGGAGCCGTTGAGCTTCCTGGCCTCGATCCCGAGCTGCTCGACGGCGCCCACGCCGGTGATGAGGGTCTTCGGCTGGCGGTGGATGCGCATCTTGCGCTCCACGCGCCGCAGCTCCTGCGGCTGGCCGTTCGCGGACGAGATGACGCGCGGTTCGGGCTCGTTGTGCACGTGGTCCATGGTTCCTCAGCTCTCCTTGGTGAGCGGTTGACGGGCGAGGCGGCCCGGCCCGTAGACCGCGGCCGCCTCCTCCCGGATCTGGTCGCGGAACGCCGGATCGGCGATCTCGATGAGCGCCTCGGCGCGCTCGCGCAGGCCGAGGCCGCGCAGGTGAGCGACGCCGTGCTCGGTGACGATGTAGTCCACGTCGGCGCGCATCGTCGTCACGGCGGTGCCGGGGGAGAGGGCGGCGACGATGCGGGAGACGGCGCCCTTCTTCGCCGTGCTCGGCAAGGCGATGATCGCCTTGCCGTCGCGGCTGCGGGCGGCGCCCCGCACGAAATCCACCTGGCCGCCGATGCCGGTGAACTGCCTGGCGCCCATCGAGTCGGCCACCACCTGGCCCATGACGTCCACCTGGATGGCCGAGTTGATGGCCACCACGCGGTCGTTCTGGCCGATGACGTACGGGTCGTTGACCCAGTTCACCGGGTACATGTTCACGGCCGGGTTGTCGTCGACGAAGTCGTACAGGCGGCGCGTGCCCATCAGGAAGGTCGCCGTCATCTTGCCGCGGTTCACGGCCTTGTTCAGGTTCGTGATGACGCCCTCGTTGTAGAGATCCACGACGCCCTCGCTGAACATCTCCGTGTGGATGCCCAGGTCGTTCTTCTCGTGCAGGAACGCGAGCACGGCGTCGGGGATCCCGCCGATCCCCAGCTGCAGGCAGGCGCCGTCACCGATGAGCCCGGCGATGTGGCGGCCGATGGCCTCCTCGACGGGGCCTATGCTCGGCGGCTGCAGCTCGATGATGTCCTGGTCGCTCTCGACCACGCGGTCGATCTCGGCGACATGGATGAACGAGTCGCCGTGGGTGCGGGGCATCTTGGGGTTCACCTGGGCGACCACCGTCTTCGCCACCTGCGCCGCCGGCTTGGTGTAGTCGACAGAGATGCCGAACGAGCAGAACCCGTGGGTGTCGGGCGGAGACACGTGGATCAGAACGACGTCGGGCGGTAGATACCCCTCGCAGAAGAGCTTGGGGATGTCGTGGAAGAAGACGGGGACGTAGTCGCCGCGGCCGTCCTTGACCGCATCGCGTGACGAGGCGCCGACGAACAGCGACTTGTGGAAGAACGAGTCCGCGTACTCGGGGGTCGCGTATTCACCCTTGCCCATCGCGACCATGTGGTTGATCTCGACGTCCTCGAGCTCGCCCGCGCGCGCCACGAGTGCGTCGACCAGGTCGAGCGGCTCGCCGCAGGCGTGCGCGAACACCACTCGGTCGCCCGACTTCACGCAACGCATGGCCTCCGCGGCCGTGGTGCGTTTGCGCTCGTACTCGCTCCTCCAGTCCATCTGCGTCACTCCTTGAGCTTGCGTGTCACGGTCGCGGCGATCGCGGCAGCGGGCGTCGGCACGCCGTCGACCAGCTCGCCGGCCACCACGACGACAGGTCCGTCGTCGCCGGCGCGCCCGGCGCTCTCGCCGGCGCCCGTCAGTCTGTGTCCCGACGCGCACGCGCGAGGGCAGCCGCTGAGCCTGACGCTCGCGCGCGACGGTACGTCGGGGTCGTCCAGGGGCAGCTCTTCCGCCACCGCCGTGCGGTCGATGTGCGGGTTGCAGCCGCCGCAGAACACGACCTCCGCCCGTGCGGGCGAGGTCTGCGCTTCGTCCGCCATCGTCGGTCCGTCGCTCTTCCGCGCCTCAGCCGGCGTCGATCGCTGTCGGCGTCTTGACCCTGCTCCTGTCCCACGGCCTGCCGACCTCGGCGATCGCCTTCGCCAGCTCCTTCTTGTGGTCCAGGTTGGACTGGCGCGAGATCATGATGCGCTGCGCCTGCGGCGAGCCGGCGCCGTGCATGGACTCCGTCCGGTAGCCGACGGCCCCGGCCCCAAGGGTCAGGTTCTCGATGAGTCTGAGCACGCGCATGCGGTCGATGGTCGGTGTGTCGCACTGACCCGCGAGGAACTTCTCCACGATGGGGCCGATCTTCTCGTCGGCCAGGTCCTGCGCCGACGGCATGGTCACCATGAGCCCGCCGGCGATGTCCTCGGCGAGACGCGCTATCTCGTAGGGGAAGCGCGTCACGTTCTGCTTGCACACGTTGGCGAGCAGCATGTCGATCTGGTAGTTGCCGGCCGGCATCTGCACGCCCTCGTAGGAGCAGGCCAGCCCGCAGCTGAACAGCGTCTCGTTCAGGTGCGTCATCTCGATGATCTTGTCCTTGACGTGGCTGGCCCGGGCGACGCCGTTGTAGTCGGCGGCCAGCGCGGCGGCGCCGATGAGCACGTCGCCGACGCCGGTCTTGCAGCCCCCGTAGCTCTGGCGGTGGAAGCCGGCGAAGCGCTCCACGAGCGCGCCGGAGAACTCGATCTCGCCGCACAGGTATACGCGCTCCCAGGGCACGAAGACGTCGTCGAAGATCATGAGGGCCTCCTGGCCGCCGTACCGCATGTTGCCGACGTCCAGGTCGCTCTCCTCGAGCTTGCGCGTGTCGCAGCTCTGCCGCCCGTAGATGTAGGAGATGCCGGGGGCGTTCGCCGGGCAGCTGAAGCTCACGGCGAAGTCCTCGTCGCCCTCGCGCATGGCGACGGTGGGCATGACCACGACCTCGTGCGAGTTGCAGGCGCCGGTCTGGTGCGCCTTGGCGCCGCGCACCACGATGCCGTCGGCGCGGCGCTCCACGACGTGCAGGTACACGTCGGGGTCGGGCTGCTGGTGCGGCGGCAGGCTGCGGTCGCCCTTGGGGTCGGTCATGGCCCCGTCGGCGACAAGGTCGTTGTCCTGCAGAAAGCGCACGTACTCCTTGAAGCGCCTGTGATACTCCGTGCCCCTGGCATGGTCGGTCTCGTAGGTCACCGAGTACAACGCGTTGATGGCGTCCATGCCGACGCAGCGCTGGAAGCACGAGCCGGTCTTCTGCCCCAGCAACCGCTGCATCTTGACCTTCTTGGCGAGGTCCTCCGTCGACTGGTGGATGTGCGTGAATCGGTTGACCCGCTCGCCGCTCAGGTGGCTCGTCGCCAGCATGAGGTCGGCGTATTCCGGCTGTCGGGCCAGCTCGTAGGTCATGGCGATGCAGTTGATGCTGGGGCGGATCACGGGGTGCTCGACGTAGTCGTCGACCTTCTCCCCGAAGAGGTAGATCTGCAGGTGCAGGTCCGCGATGCTCTGGATGAACTCCTCGGGCGTCCTGAGAGCCATCGGTGCCACTCCTTCCCGGCGCCCATCGGCGGTGGGCGCAGCGCTGGCCGTGCGGGCGTGGGCGCGCCGATTGGCGGGGGCGCCCACGCGCTCCATTTCACAAGCGGTAGCTCGACTATAGGAGCGGCGTGCGACCTCGTCAATTTGTCGGGACAAGGGGACGAGACTCCCCTATGACTTTGGACGCACTGTATAAGTACCCGGAGTTCCAGAGGCTCCGGGGTGTCTCGGCGGCCGCCGGCACCTCGGAGCCGGCGGCCCGCCTCCGTCAGCTCGCCGTCACGCTGCGCGCCGCTCCACTCTGTACCACTTGGCCCATGTTCCTCGGCCAATTTTGGCCCATGTGGTGACTGCGGGGTGGCAGGCGGCGGCATATACTCGCGGCGCCTCGCCCAACGACGTGCGCAGGACCCTCTTCGCGCGCGTTGCTCAGGCGGGCCCTATGCATCGTCCAGACCCGAGTCGCCCAGTGGAGGCACTACATGAGCACATTCGTCGACGAATTCATGGCCGGGCTCAAGGCCAAGAACCCCGCCGAGCCTGAGTTCCATCAGGCGGCCCAGGAGGTCGCCGAGTCGCTCGAGGTCGTCATCGACAGGAATCCGGTGTACCGGAAGATGAAGATCCTCGAGCGTATCGCCGAGCCGGAGCGCGTCATCATGTTCCGCGTGCCGTGGATCGACGATCAGGGCGAGGTCCAGATCAACCGCGGTTTCCGCATCGAGATGAACAGCGCCATCGGCCCGTACAAGGGCGGTATGCGCTTCCACCCCACCGTCTACCTCGGTCTGCTGAAGTTCCTCGCCTTCGAACAGGTCTTCAAGAACTCTCTCACCACGCTCCCCATGGGCGGCGGCAAGGGCGGCTCCGATTTCGACCCCAAGGGCAAGAGCGACAACGAGGTCATGCGCTTCTGCCAGAGCCTCATGACCGAGCTGTCGCGCCACATCGGTCAGTTCACCGACGTGCCGGCCGGCGACATCGGCGTGGGCGGCCGCGAGATCGGCTTCATGTTCGGCCAGTACAAGCGTGTGCGCAACGAGTTCGTCGGCGTCCTCACCGGAAAGGGCCTCAACTGGGGCGGCTCACTGATCCGTCCTGAGGCCACCGGCTACGGCGCCGTGTACTTCGCCGCGGAGATGCTGGCCACGAGACAGCAGACCCTCGAGGGCAAGACCTGTCTCGTCAGCGGTTCGGGCAACGTGGCCCAGTATGCCACCGAGAAGCTCCTCGACCTCGGCGGCAAGCCGGTGACCCTCAGCGACTCGTCCGGTTACATCTACGACGAGGCCGGCATCGACCGCGCCAAGCTGGCGTTCGTGCTCGACCTCAAGAACGTCAGGCGCGGCCGCATCAAGGAGTACGCCGAGAAGTACTCCAGCGCGGTGTTCACGCCAGCGGACGACGGTCAGGACTTCAACCCGTTGTGGGCGCACACGGCCGACTGCGCCTTCCCCTGCGCGACGCAGAACGAGATCAACGCCAAGGACGCGCGCACGCTCGTGGAGAACGGTGTGCAGGTCGTCAGCGAAGGCGCCAACATGCCCACCGTGCCCGAGGGTGTCGAGCTCTTCGTCGAGAAGAAGCTCCTGTACGGCCCCGGCAAGGCCGCCAACGCCGGCGGTGTCGCCACGTCGGGCCTCGAGATGTCGCAGAACAGTCTGCGCCTCAACTGGACACGTGAAGAAGTGGACGCCCGTCTGCACGGCATCATGAAGGCCATCCACAGACAGTGCGTGGACGCCTCGGCAGCGTACGGCTTCCAGGGCAACTACGTGGCTGGTGCCAACATCGCCGGCTTCCTCAAGGTCGCCGATTCCATGCTCGACCAGGGCGTCGTCTGACGCACGGGCGGGAAGGAACAGGCGCAGGCAGACCGGAGAGCACATCCCGTCGCGAGGACGGCGGCGGGCCGAAAGGAGCGGCGAGCATGAAGAAGATCGAGTGCTACATCCAGCCCTACAACCTCGACATGGTGGCCGAGGCATTGGCCGTCGGGGGCGTGGTGGGCATGTCCGTGGCCGAGGTCAAGGGCTTCGGTGTACAGCGCGGCTTCACCCGCGGTGAAGAGGTGCAGCCTGGCCAGTACAGGTTCCATCCCAAGATGAAGGTCGAGATGGTCGTCCCCGACAGCGACGTGGAGCGCATCGTCGACGCCATCGAGGCTTCGCTCAAGAGCAACCAGATCGGCGAGGGCAAGATCTTCGTCCTCCCTGTGGACGAGGCCGTCCGCACGCGCACCAACGAGCGCGGCGAGGACGCCATCAGGTGACAGGTCACCGGGGCGCGGGCGGGGCCGCCGAGGCGGCTTCTCCCGCGCCCCGGCGCATGCCCACCCTCCGCCCGCCGGGCCCCGTTCAGGCGCGCGAGCCGGCGTTGGCTTCGTTGCGGCACTCGATTCGGCACGGTACTTCTTCACGCGCGCGAGGGCGCGCGACCCCAACTGCCGCCGTGCCGGCGTCCGCTCGTCGGCTCCGCCGTGAGGCGTTGCGGACCGCTCCCTCAGGCTCCGACGCCGTCGCTTTCTCCGGTGTTCAGACGGTGTGAAGGAATTCGCCGTCTCGTGTTGCGCCGACGAACACCAGAGGGTAGAGTGCCTCAACGGGTCGGGCCGCAAGGCCTGCCCACGCAGGGAGGGGATGCAAAGGTTTCCCCCTCGATCGGCGTTCCTAGTGTGTCGCACCAAGGAGGTGACTGCTACTGCCGGAGAAGGAAGCACGAGGCTCGCGTCGTAGAGAGACACCTGACAGAGTCGATCTGGAGGTCGCTCGACCTTGAGAACCCCCCTACCGACCATCCATACAGTCCACGTTCACGGGGTCATACTGGACTCGCCCAACGTGCGCGTTATAGAGTCTTCACCTGTGTGGAGTCAGTCAACAAGGGGGCGCGCCGGCTGTTCGTGCAGCGACAGGCGGAGCGTCAAAGCGGGTCAGGCATGACCCCGACTCAGGCGGGAAGTGCTCTGCAAGCGAGCCTAGGAGGTGGTCGTGTCGTGAAAAACACATGCGTCCCCGTGGGTGCGTCATCCCACGTCAGCTTGGCTCAAAGCCATCGTGTTGAACCATTCAGGAGGTCGTAACATGCAGCAACCGAAACGTCGGAGTAAGAGAGGAGTGATCCTCCTTGCGGTGGTGGTGGCCCTGCTCGTCATGGCCGTGCTGCCTGCGTCTGCGTTCGCCGTCGACAACACCGCAATCGTCAATGACGGCGCCCCAGTCGCGAACGATCTCACCGTGAAGTTCACGTACGCTTCAGCGAGCGCTACCGCCAACTGGGTGTCCTTCTGGGTGCGCGGCCGCCACGGTCCGGCCGGTGCCTGGACCGTCTGGACTCAGGCCAAGGTCTCGGGTTCGACCGACGTCTACTACGCGTACCCGAACGGTACGACGCAGTCCAAGATGGTCAGGCTCCCGAACATCGCCGGCTTCTGGGCGGACGGCGACCAGTTCCAGGTCGCGGCCGAGTTCTACAGCGGAATCCCAATCATCGTCGGCTGGGTGGAGTCGCAGGTCGTGACGCTCGACTTCAACGGTCCGCCCGTGTCTGTTCTCGAGCTCGATGCGTGGGCCGGGTGGCATCCCGGTCGCGGTGGCATCCTCTGGACGAACGGCGACGATGCCCTGCACGGTCCGGGTGACGTCTGGGGTACCTTCGGCCAGAAGTGGAACGCCCCCATGGGCACCACGCACTGGGTCGTCACCAAGAACAACGACGCGTCTGTGGTCAAGACCCCCATCACGTGGGTCCCTTGGGGCACTCCCTACACCAGTTCGGTCAACGACAAGGTGCTCGTCGAGGAGCCCAACCCGAACGCTCTGCTCAATCCCAAGCCGAGGTACTCGGCTGACGGCGTGTACCAGATCCAGCATTGGGCCGTCGACATGTTCGGCCAGCGGCAGGTCACCGACAGCTACGACACGTTCGGGTACGACACCAAGTCCCCGTACGTCGTCTGGCAGTGGCCCGCCACCACCACCGGTTACTACACCGGCAACATCGCGGTCATGGGCGACATCATCGACGACGGCGGCTCCGGCGTGGCCGGGTACTTCGCCTGGGCGCCCTTCGCCCCCACCGATCAGATGCCCGTCCACTTCAGCCCCAAGGCTGTCGTGATGTGGAAGAGCGCAGAGACCGGCGGTGAGTGGATGCCGTGGGAGAACTGGAGCACCACCAATATCGTCTCCCAGCAGAAGCCTCTCAAGGTCCAGATCAACGCGTTCGACCACTACAGCTGGCACATCAGCGGCGAGATCTGGGTCAAGCCGTACTACAACGCGGAGTACGCTGTCTGGGTCACCGGCGGCGACTACGCCGGCAACGACGGCTTCCCGCTTCATGACTGGCTCCTGGCCGAGGCTCCGAAGGCCGCCCAGGCCAAGGGTGCCGACGCCGGCGAGAACACCATCGGCTGGGGCATCCCGGGTCAGGGCGTCGTCGTCGTCGACAACATGGCGCCGAGCACCATCATGAGCTGGGTCGACCCCGCCAGCGCCTCCAGTGCTGTCGTGACGGCGAACGGCATCGGCACCTGGACCAACAAGGAAGTCACCCTCAACTTCGTCGCCAGTGATACCGGCGGTTCCGGCATCGGCTCCGGGGTGGACTACACCGAGTACATCGTCGGCCACTCCGCCACCACCCCGCCGGTCCTCAGCGCCAGCGGCACCAAGGGCACTTCTGTCACCATCAAGGATCCGGCTCCTACGGGTCCGGTCTACGTGTGGTTCCGCTCGGTCGACAAGGTCGGCAATAGGGAAGCCTGGAACCTGTCGTGGGTCTACTTCGACAACAAGGGCCCTGTGCTCAGCATCGGCGGCAACGCTCCTTGGTACAACGACGAGTTCTCCGTCGTGCTGAGCGCCACCGACGCCAACTCCAAGCTCGCTGCTCCTGGCATCGAGTACCAGGTCCCCGGCTGGCCCATGCCGTGGCTGCTCCCGCACTCGGGCACGCTCATCCCGACCGTGTGGACCCCGCTGAGCCAGAACCCCGGCACCGTGTGGTTCCCGGTCGATGCGTATCCGAACAGCCGCACCGACGGCATGTGGCAGCTGCAGTTCCGCGCTACCGACCAGGCCAAGAACGCGGCTGAGTCCACCACCCAGACCGTCAAGATCGACACCCGTCCGCCCGCGACCGCCGGTGCTGCCACCTACGGTCAGGAGATGTGGTACAACGGCACCAAGCCGTACCAGCTGATCGCCACCGACCAGAATCCTGGCGCCGGCGTGAAGGTGACTTGGTACCGCGTCGATCAGGGCACGCCGTGGAAGGCCAACGTGACCACGAGCACTGCGCCTGTGGTCCTCACGACAGACGTGAGCATCGGCACTCCTGCCCAGGGTTCGGTCCACACGGTCGACTTCTTCTCGATCGACAACGCGACCAACCCGGCGGGCATCGCGGCCGCGAAGCAGACCCCGAACCCGATCCCCTATCCTGGCAACTGGGAGAAGGGCGTCGTCGTGGGGTGGGCTCCGATCCCGCTTCATCCGTACATCAACATCACGTCCGTGACCGCCTACAAGAGCACCACCATCAAGGCCGACGTCACGGCTCCGGCGGTCACCGCCATGGATCCGAAGAACGGCAACTGGCAGAAGCCGCTCGCTACCGTGAACTTCGCGGGCACCGACGTCGGCTCCGGCTACAACCACACTGAGTGGAGCACCGACGGCGGCACCACCTGGACCAAGGGTGAGCAGGCCCAGGTCGGCGGCGACGGCGAGATCACCATCACCTACCGCGGTGTCGACAACGTCGGCCTCATGTCGGCGAACCAGACCATCGTGGTCAAGGTCGCCAGCACCCCGCCGACCGTGACGGCTCAGAACGCGAGGGCGAGGGCCGGGAAGCTCTGGAAGAACCCGACCATCACCTTCAACATCACCGCCGTGACGCCGAAGGCCACCGCGGTCATGCAGATCCGCACGCTGAACGGCCAGCACCATCAGCACGCACCAGTACGCGAATGTGCCGACCGGTGTCGACGTCAGCAGGACGTTCACCATGACCACTGCCGCTGAAGGCTGGCAAGTACAACATCCGCGTCGGCGCCATCGATGAGGCCGGCAACGTGGAAACCAAGCGTGGTACTGCCAAGCTGACGGTCACCAAGTAAGTCACGACCGCCTTCATTCGAAGGCAGCTGCAGTGGGCGGGGCGCCGAAAGGCGCCCCGCCCATTTAACGTTCCTGTAGGTGGTGCGGGTCTGACGACCTGGCGGCGGCGTACAAGGCGAAGCGGTCCGCCGCCGGAGCAGCACGGCGAGTGTGAGGAGGCGGCTCATGCGCAGCTCTATCAAGACGTCCAGGAAGGTTGTCGTCGTCGCGTGTCTCGTGGGCCTGGCGGCGGTCGCTCTGGCCGGGATCACCCAGGCGAGGGCGGTGCAGGGAGCCGTCGATCCGGGCGACCCGGGCCGCGAAGGCAAAGGCCTCATCGTCGGCGACATCGTCTCGTTCGATCCGTCCTCGGTAGGGGCAGGGCACGCCGCCTTCACGCTGTGGATCCACCTGGACTCGGCGATCTCGGCTGTTCCCTCGTGGACCGTCGGGTTCGGCTCCGCCTCGCTCTCCGCGGAGGCTTCGACGACCGCGGCGGTGCGGGTCACGGTCCCGGCGAGCGAGGTCGACACGGCCGGACCAGTCTCGGTGTTCGTGAGCGACGGCACTACGGCGTGGAACGGCGTGTTCACCGTCACATCCGGCGCACCGGTGGTGACGAGCATCGTCCCCGACGTCGTGGCGGCCTACGGCAATGCATTCACGTTGAGGGTGAACGGGTCCAACTTCGCGACGGGTTCCTCCCCGGCGTATGTCACTCTGGACGGGGTGGCCCTGGTGCCGGCCTCTGGTGACCCGGTCAACCCAACTGCCGTGCTGTTCGCCACGGTGACGAAGACGATGATCTCCACCGTAGGGACTCACTCCATCCGTGTGGTCAACCCCGCTCCCGGAGGCGGTGTGGAGTCGAACGCGCGGACGCTCACAGTGAGTGGCCCCGTGTTCACCGCTGTGACGCCGTCCACGGGCGCGAACACGAACTCAGCGCTGACCATCGAGCTCACAGGGACGGACCTCAATCTGGCGTCGTCCCCCATCGTTCGCCTGAAGGGCGCCGACACCGGCAATGCGGCTGCGACCATCACGGCCGCCAACGTGACCTACGTGCCTCCGCCGGCCGGGGGCACCACCGGGACCATCAGGGGTACGCTCAACCTGGCTAATCCGAGCGGGGGCACGCCGGCCACACCGGCCCCCGCCGGCAAATACGACGTCACACTCGTCTTCAACCAGGACGGGGAGAAGTCGCTCACGCGGGCCATGGCATTCGAGGTCACCGGGCCGTCCATCACCGCGGTGACGCCGGCGACGGCCTCCAACGGCTCCACCAACGTCCTCGTCACGCTCACGGGGACGGGCCTGTTCGGGTTGACCAGCCCCACCGTGACTCTCAAGGGCCCCGGGACCTCGGGGAGCACGATCGTCACCGGCACCGGCGTTTCTGCGACCGCCGACGGCACGACCATGACGTGCGCGTTCAACCTCGCGTCGCCGACTGTCACGCAGGCCGGAAAGTACGACGTCGTGATCACGTACGCGGGTAACAAGACGGTGACCAAGGCGCAGACCTTCGATGTCACGAACGCGGTGCCGGTCGTCACGGCCATCAACCCCGCCACGACGTGGGCGGGTTCGGTGAAGCCGACCACTCTCGCGGTGACGGGATCCGGGTTCGTGCCGGTGCCGTCCCTGCTGGGTGCCGTGGGGTCCAAGGTACAGATCGGGGCGCGCCTGACGTCGGACACGACGTTCCTCTCGACGTCGCAGTTGACCGTCCCGTTGCTCACGGCGGACGTCCCTGTGGCCGGCACGGTACCCATCGCTGTGGTCAATCCGGCTCCTGGCGGTGGAACGTCCGCGACTGTCCCGCTCGTGGTGATGGCGGAGACCACCACGCCGATCACGACGATCTCCGGTGCGGACACCAGGTGGCACAGAAGTCCCGTCACCCTCACCGTCACTGCCACCGACGCGCAGTCGGGCGTGCAGACGACGCAGTGGGCTCTCAACGGAGGCGCTCCCCAGACCCTGGTCGGGTCGACCATCACCATCGGCACCGTGGCCCAGGGTGCTCAGACCGTGACGGTGTGGTCCACCGACTGGTGCAACCGCGTGGAGCAGCCGGCCGTGTCCGCGGTCGTCAAGATCGACTCCATCGGGCCGGTCACGTACGTCTCGGCTCCGTCGTCTGCGACCAGGGGCGCGAGGATCGCGTTCAAGTACCGTGCCGACGACGTCTCGCCGAAGTGCTCGATCGTGCTGAAGATCAAGAAGTCCGGCGGCTCGGTGGCACGTGCCTACGAGCTGGGAAAGAAGCCATCCAAGAAGACGTACACCTACGCCGTGAACCCGAACCTGGCCAAGGGCACCTACAAGGTGTACTGCTATGCCAAGGACGAGGCCGGCAACACCCAGAGCGAGCTGGACAGCCAGGCGTTCAAGATCAAGTAGCTGGGTCCGACTGCCGATGAACCGGGTGTGGGGCGGGGCGCCCGTGAGGCTCCCCGCCCCACACGGGCGCGGAGCCCGTGAGGCGCCCCGCCCCGCGCAACCGCGTCGAGCGGCCTCCCGAACTGCCGGGGGGGCGTCTGCGTCACGTAGTACAATCAAGTCGGTAGGCGGCCGTACGGGGGGCACGTGAAGCTGGCAAGCAAGGTGATCGGTCCGCTGGTGACCGCTGGCGTCGCCCTGACCGCCGTCCTCGCGCTCGGCTTCATGCTCTCGGTGCCCCCCGCTCTCGCGGCCGAGGGCGTCTTCACCCCGGGCCTCGTCGCCGAGATGTCGGGACCGGCTCCAGAGGTCACCGGTCTCAGCCCGTCTGAGGCCATGTTGGGCGACCTCGACTTCACCATCACGGTCATCGGCTCCGGCTTCGTGCTTGGGTCCAGGGTGCTCTGGAACGGGCAGCCAAGGGACTCGGGCTTCGTCTCGTCGGCGATGCTCACGGCCACCGTGCGCGCAGCGGACGTCGCCTCACCGGGTGTGGCCTACGTCAGTGTCGCGAATCCGGTGTCGCAGGGCGGGCAGTCGCCCACGGCGCGCGTCTTCAGCGTCCTCAACCCGCTCCCGGCGGTCGAGATGCTGGAGCCGGCGGCGGCGTGGGCCGGCGGCGAAGGCTTCACCCTCGAGGTCCTGGGGTCCGGCTTCACTCCGACCTCCGTGATCCAGCTCGCCGGCGTCGACACGACCACCGATTATGTGTCCACGCAGGTCCTCGTCGCGCAGGTGTCAAGGGACGTCGTCGCCCACGCCGGTGGCCTCAGCGTGCGTGTGTTCACGCCCTCTCCAGGGGGCGGTCTGAGCCCGCCCTTGTTCCTCCGGGTCGCGGACGACGACCGGCCGCCGGTCACCGCCGTCACCGGCTTTCTGGGTCTGTGGAACAGGACGGCGGTCACGCTTTCACTCGTGGCCACCGACGTGGGCCTTGGGGTGGAGAAGACGTTCTACCGCCTCGGTAGGACCGGGCGTTACAGGACTGGGACGACCGTGAAGATCCCTGCCCCCGCAGACCATTCCAACGACGGCCTGTACGTGGTCCAGTTCTTCTCCATCGACCGCGTGCTCAACTGGGAGCAGCCGCCCAAGGAGCTCCAGGTCGGCATCGACACCACGCCGCCCGTCACTTCGGTCCTCTCGTCGACGGTGCGGTCGGGCCAGTCGCTGGCGCCGAAGTACTACATCTACGACAAGCTGAGCGTGCGGGCCAAGGACGCTACGCTCCAGTTCGTGGACGCCAAGGGCAAGGTGGTACTGCGTGCCGCGCTGGGCAAGCCCTCTACGCGCGCCTGGCACGTGGGTTCGGGCGTCACGGTCGACCTGCCCAAGGGCAGCTACAAGATGCGCGTGCTGGCCCACGACCTTGCCGGCAACGCCCAGTCCAGCACCAAATCGGGCGCGCTCACCGTCAAGTAGGCGGCGGGAGGCATCACGGAGCCGATGCGGCGGCTGGGCGACTACGTCCGCAACCGCCGTCGCTGACGGCGGGTTGGCCCCACTGCCTCACCGCGCGGCGCGAGCAGCCCGAGCAGTGGCGTGGTACACCGAGGCGACGCCGTCCGCCATGCGCTCTAGCGTGAACTCGCGCTCGACGCGGGCGCGCCCGGCCCGGCCCATGGCTCGGCCGGCCGCCGGGTCGGCGAGCACCCGGATGAGGGCCGCAGAGAGCGCCACGGGGTCGGCGGGGGGCACCAGCAGACCGGTCTCACCGTCGACAACGGCCTCCGGCACCCCGTCGACGGCGGTGGAGACCACAGGCAGCCCGTGCTCCATGGCCTCGAGCACCACGTAGGGCAGGCCCTCCCATCGCGAGCTGAGGGCGAACACGTCGGCGTCGGTGTAGGCGTCGTCCAGCGGGATCCGGGGCGCGACGAAGCGGACGCTGGAGTCCAGACCCGCGGCCCGGGCATGCTCGCGCAGCCGTGCCTCGAGCGAGCCGGAACCGATGAGAGCAAGCACGGCATCCGGTCTGGCCGCGGCTACGAGCTGCCAGGCCTCGAGGAGCGTGGCCTGGTCTTTCTGCTCGTGGAAGCGACCCACGGAGAGCACCAGGGGGGTGTCGCCTGGCAGCGCGAGCTCGGCGCGGAAGCGCCCCTTGCGGACCGCCGCCTCGCCGGCGGCGATGCCGTTGTGGACGATGACCGTCCGCGACGCCGCCAGGATGCCGAGCCGCGCGCCCCGAAGGGCGTCCGCGCGGCACACCGTGACGAACCGGGCCGTCCGGGGCCTCAGCGTGCGCTCCACGGCGAGCAGGGCCGTCCTGCGCGCTGCCGTGCCCGCACGGTCGACGTGGACGCCGTGCACGTGGTACACCACGCGACGGCGCGCCTGCGCGTCCGCGAGGCGGGCGAACGCGGCGGCGCGAGAGCCGTGCGCGTGCACGACGTCCCACGGGGCCGCGCCGAGGGCCGCGCGCAGCGCGCGCACCTGCGCGGCCGAGACGCCGGCGGCGATGGGCGCCTCGAAGACCGGCACCCCCAGCGCCCGGGCGCGCTCGCCGAGGTCCCCGCCGGCGGGGCAGGCCAGCGCGAGCTCGAAGCCGCGCTCCGGCAGCGCGTCGAGGAGGTCGGCGACGTGCTTCTCACCGCCGCCGGTCGTTCCGGCAGCGGCGGCGAGAAGCAGCACGCGGAGGGGCCACTCGGTGCCGCTCGCTGCCCTGGGCCGAGGGGCCGAGTGGTTCACCTCGGCCAGACCTTGGCGACGAGCACGCCGAGCGGCCATGCCACCGGCACCATGGCGAGGTACGCCGCAGCGTACGCCCGGCCACGTTGGCGGCGCAGCAGCTGTGCCATGCTCACCACGCCGGCCACCCGCATGCGCGTGCGCGTCCGCCGGGAGGTGGCCGCGCCGCGGTGCCGGACCTCGGCGTCGCTCACGTAGCGCACGCGCCATCCACCCGCGCGCAGGCGGTGGCACAGCTCGATGTCCTCCCCGTACATGAAGAAGTCATCGCGGAACAGGCGGCCGTCCAGCGCGGAGCGCCGAAGCAGGACGCACGCTCCCGACAGGACGTCGACGTCCCGCGAGGAGCGGTGGTCCCAGTCGTTGATGAGGTACCTGCCCAGCGGGCTCCGCGGCAGCTGCACGTTGAGGTGGCTGATGTTGCCGAACTCGCCGAGGATGCTGGGGTCGCGACGCCCGCCCTCGTACTGCACGCGACCGTCCCAGCCGACGAGCACGGGACCCGCCGCCCCGACCTGAGGATCACGCTCCAGCTCCGCCACGAGAGCCCCCAGCGCACCGGGGGAGAGCTCGGCGTCCGAGTTGAGCAGCAGCACGGCGTCCGCTTCGGTCAGGGGGAAGGCGGCGTTGTTGGCGCGGGCGAACCCCACGTTCCTGCCCATGCGCAACAGACCGGCCCAGGGGAGCTCCGCTGCGACCATCTCAGGGCTGCCGTCCGAGGAGGCGTTGTCCACGACGACGGTCAGCCGCACGGGGTACGCGGAGGCCTGAAGCGAGCGCAGGCACGCGCGGAGCAGATCCCTGGTGTCCAGGTTCACCACGATGGCGTCGACCGTCAGCACAGCCCTCCTTCGGAGCAGTCGCCGGACGCGCCCAATCCTCTCACGTTCCGGAGACGGGGGTGGGCGGACGGCAGCGCCGCGAGAACGGCGGTCGGTGCGGGACGCTGGCACGGGGTGTCCTCCACCGCCCAAGCCCCGGGGCGGCGGCGCCCGCTCTCGCGTAGAATCGCGGCATGGCGAACAGGGGCCAGCGGGGTGCGCACAGCGGCGGGACGGCGCCGAGGCGGCCGGCGGCGTCCGGTGCGGACGCCTCGCGCCGGCCTCGCGTCACCATGGTCAACAAGTACTACTGCCCGCCGCACATCGGTGGCGTTGAGGCCGTGGTGCGTTGGCTGGCCGAGGGGCTCGTCGAGCACGCCGGGGCTCACGTGAGGGCTCTCGTGTGCAACGAGGGCCCGCAGCGCGTGGAGGAGGACGTCGACGGCGTCCACGTCGTGCGGCTGCCTCGCAGACTCGCCGTGTCGTCGGCGCCGGTGGCGCCGGCCCTGCCCGGCGCGCTGCGCTCCGAGGCGAAGGGTCCCGCGGCGCCCGACGTGCTCAACTTCCACGCTCCGTACCCCTGGGGCGAGCTCTCCTTCTTGCTGGCGCGCCCCGTCGTCCCCAGTGTGGTGCTGTATCACAGCGACATCGTGCGCCAGCAGCGGCTGCTGGCGGCGTACCGTCCCTTTCTCGAGCGGTTTCTGGATAGAGTCGACCTCATCGTGACTTCGTCGCGCGACATGGTGCAGAGCTCGCCGTTCCTGGCGTCGCGCGCGGCGAGGTGCCGTGTGGTGCCCTTCGGCCTGCCCGAGCGCAAGCTGCGGGCGGCGCCCGCCGTCCTGGAAAGCGCAGCGGAGTTGCGCGCCGCCCACGGCGGGCGCCGCCTCGTGCTCTTCGTCGGGCGGCTCGTCTACTACAAGGGCGCCGCCGTGCTCGTGCGCGCCATGAGCGGCCTGGACGCGGAGCTCGTCCTGGTCGGCAGGGGACCGCTGGAAGAAGAGCTGCGCCGGGAGGCTGCGACGGCTGGCACCCGCGCTACGTTCTTGCCGCCGCTGGACGATGACGAGCTGGCGGCCTGGTACCACGCGGCGGACGTGTTGTGCCTGCCCAGCGTGGCCCGCAGCGAGGCTTTCGGCCTGGTACAGATCGAGGCCCACGCTGCCGGCACGCCGGTCGTCTCCACGGCGCTGCCCACCGGCGTCCGCTTCGCCAACCTGGACGGCGTCACAGGGCTCGTCGTGCCGCCGGGCGAGACCGCGGCGCTTCGCGCCGCGCTGGCCCGTCTGCTGGGCGACGAGGAGTTGCGCCTGCGGCTCGGAGGCCAGGCTCGCGAGCGTGCCCTGCGGGAGTTCACCGTGCCGCGCATGGTGGCCGGCACGGTGGAGGTGTACAAGGAGGCGGCCGCCGTCCACGCTGAGCGACTCACGGCCGTCCGCGAGCGCTCATGGCGCGCTGCCTCCGGGGCCGAGAGGGGGGAGAGACGAGCTGATGTCCCGCCGCGGCTTCATCGCGCTGTCCATCGTCGTCGATGCGCTCCTGGTCAACGCCGGCTTCGTGCTGGCCTTCCTGCTGCGTTTCGAGGGCACCCTCCCGGACTTCAACTTCCGTGCCTACGTACTGCTGGCCCCACTGCTCACACTCCTCTATCTCGCCGGCGCCTGGTCCTATGGCCTGTACGACCCCGAGCGCGCCGACACCGTCTGGGCGGTGATCCGCGGTGCGGTGGCGGCGGTCACGATGGGTACCCTGCTCACCGCCGCCGTCGCCTTCTTCGGCGGCGCCAGGACCGCCTCGTTCGCGCGATCGACGATCCTCATCGCCTGGGTGTTCGATCTGGCGCTGCTCATCGGCTGGCGCCTGGTCTTCCTGCGTCTCGCCCGCATCAGCTGGCCCGAGCAGCGCGTGCTCATCGTGGGCACGGGGCAGGCCGCCGTGGACCTGGCGCGCGAGGTGGCGGCCCGGGGGCGCTGGGGCTGGAAGGTCACCGGGCTCATCGAAGCCGACGCGGAGCCGGCGGGCAGGCCGGTCGCGACAGAGTCGCCGGGAGTGCCACCATCGCCCGCCGGAACCCCGTGCGGCAGTGACGTCGCGCCCTTCTTGGGCGCCGTCTCCGCCCCGGCCGCCGTCACCCCCGCCGGGAAGCCACTCGCCGCGACGGGGGACGCGGCCCTGCCGGCCGTCGTGGCCGGCTTCCCCGTGCTCGGCGCCGCGGACGACGTGGCGCGCATCGCCGCCGAGCAGCGCGCCAACCGCGTCATCGTCGTGAGCCCCATCGCCCTGCGTGAGCTGGTGGAGTCCCTGGTCCTCGCCAACGAGGCCGCCGTGCGGGTGGACGTGGTGCCGGAGCTGTATGAGATCTTCATCGGCACGGTGGACGCCATCGTGGGCGACGTGCCGCTGATGGAGATCACGCACGCCACGGTGCCCACGTACTACGCCGCCGCCAAGCGCCTGCTCGACGTCGCCGCGGCCGCCGTCCTGCTGGTCGTGCTCAGCCCGGTGCTCCTGGCCGCGGCCGTCGCCGTGGCCGCGGCCGACGGGTCCCCGGTGTTCTTCTCGCAGGAACGCGTCGGCCGCAACATGCGCCTGTTCCGCATCCACAAGCTGCGCACCATGATCAAGGACGCCGAGAAGGCGTGCGGTCCCGTGCTGGCGGAGCCCGGCGACGAACGCATCACGCGCGTGGGTCGCTTTCTCCGCAGGTACCGCCTCGACGAGATCCCCCAGTTGGTCAACATCCTCAGGGGGGAGATGAGCCTCGTGGGTCCGCGCCCCGAGCGTCCCTTCTTCGTGGAGCAGTTGATCGCACAGACGCCGGGGTACCGCGAGCGCTTCTCGATCCGGCCTGGGATGACCGGGCTCGCGCAGGTGAGTGGAGGGTACGCCACCACTCCCGAGCGCAAGCTCAAGTACGACCTCATCTACATGTATCATCAAACGCTGGCGATGGACGCGCAGATCCTGGCCGAGACCCTGCGAGTGGTGCTCACCGGGCGCGGAGCCCGGTGACGAGAGGACGGCGTGGCGAAGTCCAAGAGGAAGAGGCGGGCGGGCGGCGGTCAGGCCACCGGCGCGTCCGCGCGCCGGCCCGAGCGCCGGCCCGAGCGCCGGCCCGAGCCCGCCGCCTCAGCAGCCTCCCCGTCCGCCGGTCCTGCGCCCGCAGCCGCCGGCGCCGCCATCGACGAGCTCACCGGCGCCAGCCGCGTCGCCTGGTGGGCGCTGCTCGCCATGGTGTTCCTCGTGCCGGTCGCGATGAGCAACCTGAGCTTCCTGGGCATCAGCATGCCGCTCACCTGGGACGCTTTCGACATCGTCAAGATGTCGCTCGGTCGCATGCTCTCGCTCCTCGCCCTCGCCCTGTGGGCCTGGGACATGCTGCGCAGGGGCGGCAAGCTCCGGCACACCCCGGTCGACTGGCTGATCCTCATCTTCCTGGCGTGGGTGGCGCTGTCCACTGTCACCTCCGTCCACGTGCCCACCGCCGTCTTCGGCAAGCCGAGGCGCTACGAGGGCCTACTCTCCTTCCTCGACTACGCCCTCGTCTACTTCCTCGTGCTGCAGTTCGTGGACAGCACCGCTCGTCTGTGCCGCCTCGCCCAGGTGCTGTTCTGGTCCAGCATCGTCGTCGCCGCCTACGGCATCCTCCAGTACTCCGGCAACGACCCGGCCGCCTGGGGCACCCTGCCGTTCGAGACAAACCGCGCCTTCTCCACGTACGGCAACCCCGACCTGCTCGGCGCGGTGCTCATCTTCACCGTGACGGTGGCCCTCGGCCTGGCCCTGTTCGAACGGCGCCGCTGGTGGCGGCTGGCGTACTGGGTCGGCTTCGGCCTCAACGGCCTGGCGCTCATCGTGACCTTCACGCGCGGCGCCTGGATCGGCGGAGCCGTTGCCCTGCTCGTGCTCGGCCTCGTGGCCTGGCGCCAGCGCGCTCACCTGGCGCGTGTCGACCTCGTGCCGCTGGTCGCGTTCGTGGCAGCCGGTGTGGTGATCGTCGTGCGCAGCCTCTCCAGCACCAACGAGGTCATGAACTTCGGCAAGCGCCTCGCCTCCATCTTCCAGTTCAGCGACGGCAGCGGCCGGACGCGCACCGAGATCTGGCAGGCGGCCTTCGCCGCCATCCGGGAGCGGCCCATCCTGGGCTGGGGCGCGGACACGTTCCGCCTCGTCTTTCCTAAGTTCAAGCCGATCGAGTACGTGCGGGACGCCGGCGGCCTCTCCGTGGCGGACAATGCCCACGACTACCCGCTGCAGCTCGCCACCGGCGTCGGCGTGCCGGGTATGCTCCTCTTCTACGGCGTCGTGGTGTGGGCCGGCGTGCGCTCGTTCGGTACGGTCTTCAGGCGCTCGGGCGACGCCGGCCGTCTGCTCATCGGCGCCTTCTGGGCGGCAGCCCTGGGGTACCTCGTGCAGCTGTTCTTCGGCGTCTCGGTCACGGGCGTCACCTTCCTGCTGTGGATCGCGCTCGCCGTCGCCCTGGCGCCCACCGGGCGTCTCATCGAAGTGAGCGCCCCGCGCTGGGGCAAGGTGGCGGCCGTGGCGGCTGCGGCGGCCTGCTTCGCCGGCATCGCCTACTCCGGCGTGGTGCTGGCCGCCGACAACGCCTACATGGCGGCCCAGTCCGCCACCGATGCCCAGGTGCGCATCGACAAGGTGAAGCAGGCCATCCGGCTCTTCCCCTCCAGCCAGACCTATCGCTGGGGCCTCGGAGTCGCCTACGCGGACCTGATGAACCTGTACCTGCAGGCCGGGGCAGAGGCGCAGCAAGCCGGGGAGGACACCGCCCCCTACGCGGAGGCGGTGCAGGGCGCCTTCCGGGATGCCGTCGCCGCGTTCGAGGACGCCATCGCCTTCGTGCCTCAGGAGTACGACAACTACGTCTCGCTCGCCGATGTCTACAACACGGCGGGCGAGACCCTCGACGAGGGTTACTTCGACGACGCCGTCAGGGTCGCGGAGCGGGGGCTCGAGGTGGAGCCGCACGGCACGGCGGCAAGGCAGCAGCTGGCGCGCGCCCTCATCGGGCAGGGCAAGACCGCCGAGGCCGAGGAAGTGCTGCGCTACACGGTGAGGATAGACCCCCTGGGCGGGCAGGGCGCGCTCATGCTGGCCAGTGTGCTCAACCAGCAGGGCAAGACCGAGGAGGCCCTGGCCGTGGTGGAGCAGGTGGACCTCGTGGCCCCCGGCCAGGCGGGCGTGGCGGAGGCCATCGCCGCGCTCAAGGGCGACCTCGAGGAGCAGAAGCAGTAGCCGTACGCGCGAAGGGCCGGTCGCCGCAGGCGACCGGCCCTTCGCGCGTCGTCGTCGGCTCGGTGCCGAGGTCAGACGAGCTCGAACTCGCGCTCGAAGTCGGCCTTGGAGCGAGCTCCGATGACCTTCTTGGCCGGCTCGCCGTCCTTGAAGAGGATGATCGTCGGGATGCTCATGATGCCGTACTTGCCGGCCGTGCCGGGGTTCTCGTCCACGTTGAGCTTGCCGATGGACACCTTCTCGCTGTGCTCCTCGGCGATCTGGTCGATGACGGGGCCCACCATGCGGCAGGGGCCGCACCACGGGGCCCAGAAGTCCACGATCATCGGCGTGGCCGAGTTCTTGACCTCGTCGTCGAACGTCGCGTCGGTCAGGGTCTTGACGTCGCTCACGTTGCGTCCTCCTTGCGCGGCGGGACGGCCCCGCCCTCGGTGTCGTGACTACAGATCACAGGCTCTCGAGCACGCGGCCCAGCCGCGACTGCACCTCGTCCGCGATGGGAGCGAGCTGCTCATTGCCGACCATGCCGAGCATGGCGCCGGCGTTGACGGCGACCACGCGCGTGCCGCCGTCCACCTCGTAGACATCCACGTTGCACGGCAGGAGCACGCCGAGATCGGGCTCGACCTCCATGGCCGCGTGCGCCAGCTTGGGGTTGCACGCGCCCAGGATGTTGTGCGGCCGTACGTCGACGCCGAGCTTCTCCTTCATCGTCTTCTTGACGTCGATCTCGGTGATCACGCCGAAGCCTTCGGCCTTGAGCGCCTCGACGACACGGGGGAGCGCGGTGTCGAACGGCTCGTGGAGCTCGCGGCCGATGCCGTACATGATCGAATCCATGGCAAACCTCCAAAGGTGGACGGGGTCGCTGCCATATACCCGCCTGGGTATGTGTCCACTCGCACCGGCCGGCTCCGGGTGCAGGGCTATCCTGCCCGCCGCGCCCGCTCGTCAATCCCCACGGGCGCGGAGCATCTCACGCCCGTGCGGGGGTTTCGGGTATCATCTTCTCTTCACGGTCGGCGCCCGTAGCGCCGCCGGCGACCCCGTGCCCCCGGAGAGGATGAGGTGAGCGTGAGAAGCGACGAGATCAAGCGCGGCGTGGCGCGCGCGCCTCATCGCTCGCTGTTGCGGGCCCTGGGCGTGAGCGACGCCGAGATGGACAGGCCGTTCATCGGCATCGCCAACGCCTACAGTGAGGTCGTCCCCGGTCACATGCACCTGGGCGGCATCGTCGACGCCGTCAAGGCCGGCGTGCGCTCCGCCGGGGGCGTGCCCATGGAGTTCGGCGTCATGGGCATCTGCGACGGCATCGCCATGAACCACCTGGGCATGCACTACTCGCTGCCGAGTCGCGAGCTCATCGCCGACACGGTCGAGTCCATGACCATCGCGCACGCCTTCGACGCCATCGTGCTGGTGCCGTGCTGCGACAAGATCGTCCCGGGCATGCTCATGGCCGCGATGCGGCTCAACGTGCCGGCCATCATGGTCGGCGGCGGCCCTATGCTGGCCGGGCGCCTGCGGGATCGCGCCCTGGACCTCAACAGCGTGTTCGAGGCCGTGGGCCAGCACCAGGCCGGCCTCATCGACGACGAGGCGCTCAAGGCGGTCGAGTGCGGCGCCTGCCCCACGTGCGGGTCGTGCTCAGGCATGTTCACGGCCAACTCCATGAACTGCCTGGCCGAGGTCACCGGCATGGCCCTGCCGGGCAACGGGACCATCCCCGCCCCTTACAGCGAGCGCATCCGCTTCGCCAAGGAGACCGGTGAGCAGGTCCTCAGCGTGCTCGAGAAGGACCTCAAGCCGCGCGACATCTTCACGGCGAAGGCGGTGGGCAACGCCCTGGCCGCCGACGCCAGCCTGGGCTGCAGCACCAACACGGTGCTGCACCTCGCCGCCATCGCCACCGAGGCGGGGCTCGAGTTCGACCTGGCGCAGATCAACGAGGTCGCGGCGAAGGTACCCCACATCTGCAAGATCGCCCCGGCCGGCACGCATCACATGGAGGACCTGTACTTCGCCGGCGGCATCCAGGCGGTCATGGACCGCCTCATCGGCGCCGGCCTCATGGACGGCTCGGCGCTCTCGGTCGCCGGCGGTACCGTGGGCGAGGCCGTCGCCGGCGCCCGCGTGCTGGACGACGAGGTGATCCGCCCACTCGACCGCCCGTGGCACGCGACCGGCGGCCTCGCCGTGCTCTTCGGCAACCTCGCGCCCAACGGCGCAGTGGTCAAAGAGGGCGCCGTCGCCGACGAGATGCTGCGGCACAGCGGGCCGGCGCGCGTGTTCGAGAGCGAGAAGGAGGCCGTGGCCGCCATCTCCGCACGCGACATCGCCGACGGGTCCGTCGTGGTGATCCGCGGTGAAGGCCCCAGGGGCGCCCCCGGCATGCCCGAGATGCTCAGTGCGACGTCCATGCTCGCCGGCCAGGGCCGGGACAAGGACGTCGCGCTCATCACCGATGGCCGCTTCAGCGGCGCCACGCGCGGCGCTGCCATCGGCCACGTCTCTCCCGAGTCCTTCGCGGGCGGCGTGATCGGCCTCGTGAAGGACGGCGACACCATCAGCATCGACATCCCCGCTCGTTCCCTCACGCTCGACGTCTCCGAGGAGGAACTCGCGCGGCGCAGGGCGGCGCAGCCGCCCCCGAAGCCGCGCGACGGCGTAACCGGCTACCTCGCCCGTTACGTCAAACTCGTCTCCGGTGCGGAGAAGGGAGCAGTCCTGCAATGACCCCAGACAGGAAGCTGAAGGGCTCCCGAGCCCTCGTCGCAGCGCTCGAGCACGAAGGCTGCGACGTGCTGTTCGGGTACCCCGGGGGCGTCGCCATCCCGTTCTACGACGCCCTGTACGACGCCGACCTGCGCCACGTGCTCGTGCGCCACGAGCAGGGCGCGGCGCACGCCGCGGACGGCTATGCGCGCGCCACCGGCAAGGTGGGCGTGTGCACCGCCACCAGCGGTCCCGGCGCCTCGAACCTCGTGACCGGCATCGCCACCGCCTACCTCGACTCGTCGCCGCTCGTGGCCATCACCTGGCAGGTGCGCAGCGACCTCATCGGTACGGACGCCTTCCAGGAGGCCGACATCACCGGCATGACGCTGCCGATCGTGAAGCACTCCTACCTGGTCAAAGACGCCGCCGACCTGCCGCGCATCGTGCACGAGGCCTTCCACATCGCCTCCACGGGCCGTCCCGGGCCGGTGGTCATCGATATCCCGGTGGACGTGGCGCTCGCTGAGGCCGTGTACCACGAGGCCACGAGCATCGACCTGCCCGGGTACAAGCCCACGGTGACCGGGCACATCAAGCAGATCCGTGCGGCCGCCAAGGTCATCAACGAGGCCGAGCGGCCGGTGCTGTACCTGGGCGGCGGGGTGATCGCCGCCGGCGCCGCCCCTGAGATCTTCAGGCTCGCCGAGCTGCGCCGCCTGCCGGTGGCCACAACGCTCATGGCGCTCGGCGCCTTTCCGGAGACGCACGAGCTCTCTATGGGCATGCTCGGCATGCACGGCACGGTGACCGCCAACTATGCCGTGCACGAGTGCGACCTGCTCGTCAACATCGGGGCGCGCTTCGACGACCGCGTCACCGGCAAGCTCAAAGCCTTCGCGCCGCACGCCAAGGTCGTGCACGTGGACGTGGACCCGGCCGAGATCGGCAAGAACGTGGCGCCCATCGTGCCCATCGTCGGCAACGCCAAGACCGTCACGGGGGCGCTGGTCAAGGAGCTCGAGGGCATGGAGTGGTCGCCCGAGCGCACCGCCCCGTGGCTGGCGCGCATCGCTGCGCGCAAGGACGAGTTCCCGCTGCACTACGAGGATCCATCGGACGGCACGCTGGCGCCGCAGTTCGTGATCCAGGAGATCGACCGCGTCACGGCGCACGACGCCGTCATCTGCACCGACGTCGGCCAGCACCAGATGTGGGCCACGCAGTACTACACGTACACGTTCCCGCGACAGTTCATCAGCTCCGGCGGCCTCGGCACGATGGGCTTCGGCCTGCCGGCCAGCATCGGCGCGAAGATCGGCAGGCCCGACGCCACGGTCATCGACATCAGCGGCGACGGCGGCTTTCAGATGACCATGCAGGAACTGGCCACCGCCATGAGCGACGACGTGCCGGTGATCGTCTGCATCCTCAACAACGGCTACCTGGGCATGGTCCGCCAGTGGCAGGACCTCTTCTGGAACAAGCGCTACTCGTTCACCTGCATCGACGCGAGCGATTGTGTCGACTGCCCGATCGCGCCGTCGTGCGCGCGCCGGGGACGGCGGTCGCAGCCCGACTTCGTGAAGCTGGCGGAGGCCTTCGGCGCCGTCGGCATGCGCGTGACGGAGAAGGACCAGGTCGAGCCGGCGCTGCGCGAGGCCATCGCCGGCGAGCGGCTGACGGTCATCGACTTCAAGGTCACGCCCGAGGAGAACGTGTTCCCCATGGTCCCTGCCGGGAGCGAGATCACCGAGATGATCGGCGGCACGGCGAGGAAACGGAGGAAGCCGTGAAGCACACGCTCTCCATCCTCGTCGAGAACAAGCCCGGCGTGCTCACGCGGGTCGCCGGGCTGTTCGCGCGCCGCGGCTTCAACATCGAGAGCCTCGCCGTCGGCGTGAGCGAAGACCCGCGCCTGTCGCGCATCACGATCGTCATCGACGGCGACGAGCACCCCGTGGACCAGGTCACCAAGCAGCTGCACAAGCTGATCAACGTGGTCAAGATCAGAGACCTCGAGCCGGACAGATCGGTGTCCGCCGAGCTCCTGCTGGTGCGCGTGGCCGGCGAGGGTGACAAGCGCGCCGAGGCGCTGCAGATCGCGGAGATCTTCAAGGCCAAGATCGTCGACGTGGACCGCAAGTCGCTCACGCTGCGCGTCGTCGGCGCCGCCGACAAGCTCGAGGCGCTGCTGGAGCTGCTCCAGCCGCTCGGCGTGCTCGAGGTGGTGCGCACCGGCACCATCGCCATGGGCCGCGGCAGGGCCTGAGGCGCCGGGCGCCGAGGACCAACGGCACGCGGCCGCCGATGGACGTCCCGACCCTCCTGACGCACGTGGAGGGTCCGGACGACGCGGCGGCCGCGCGCCTGCTCATCGACAGCCTCCATCCCGGGTCGACAGACGACGTGGAGGTCGGCGAGCCGCTGTGCGCCGGTCTCGCCGTGCGGATCGCGGCCGTGCTCTGAAGGGAGGACCATGGAACCACGACTGCGCTTTCTGCCCATCTCCGTGTTCTCGATCGTCCTCGGTCTCTCCGGCTACAGCATCGCCACGCAGCGCATCTTCAGTGGTCACGGTTGGGGCGAGGGCGTTCCCGCGGTCGCGCTCTACGCGACCACAGGCGTCTACCTCCTGCTGCTCGTGCTGTACGCGGTGAAGACGGTGCGCTACGGCGACGCCGTCAAGGCCGAGTTCCGCCACCCCGTGATGATCAGCTTCTTCCCGGCGCTCTCGATCTCGCTGCTGCCTGCTGGCGATCGGGTATGCCGAGGTCTCCGAGACGCTGTCGCTCGTGCTCTGGTCGGTGGGGGCGGCGGCGAACCTGGTCTTCACCCTGGTGGTGCTCTCCATCTGGATTCGGCACACGTACTTCGAGATAGCGCACTTCAGTCCGGCGTGGTTCATCCCCGTGGTGGGCAACCTGATCGTCCCTGTGGTAGGCGTACAGCACGCACCCGCCGACATCTCGTGGCTGTTCTTCGCGGTGGGCCTGGTGTTCGCCGTGGTGCTGCTGGTCGTCTTCTTCTACCGCATGGTCTTCCACCAGCCGCTGCACGACCGGCACCTGCCGACGCTCTTCATCCTGATCGCCCCGCCGGCCGTGGCCGCCGTCGCGTACGTCAAGCTGACGGGGTCGTATGATCCGTTCGCCCGCATCCTGTACTACCTCGCCGTGTTCTTCGCCGTGTTCCTGGTCGTCCACGTGAGGATGTTCGCGCGCATCCGTTTCTACCTGTCGTGGTGGGCCTACACCTTCCCGCTGGCGGCGCTCACCATGGCCACGTTCCTCGTGGGCAAGGAGACGTCCTCGGCGTTCTACCGCGACGCCGCGACCGTGCTGTGGGCCGGTCTGAGCGTGCTCGTCGCCGGCCTGCTGGTGCGTACCCTGGTCGCGGTGGGGCGGCGCGAGATCTGCGTGCCCGACGCCGCCGCCCAGGGCCAGGCCTCCGCAGCCGAGGAGCCGGCGGCCGTGGAGGAGCCGGCGGTGGGTTCCGAAGCGTGAGCGTCTCTCCGCGGGCGGAGGAGCTTGCGTTCCTGACCGACAACGCCAGGAGCGCCGAGAGCCGCGGCGGTCGCGATGCCGTAGACTGGCCGGCACAGCACAGGCGCGCGTCTCGAGAGGTGACATCAGATGAGTGAGCAGGCGGAACGGCGGTCGGCGAGGCGGCAGCAGCTGCCCGACGAGAACGGGTTCTTCGGGGCGTACGGCGGGCAGTACCTGCCGCCCCAACTGGAGGCGCCCTTCGCGGAGATCACGAAGGCCTATCACGAGATCGAGAACGACGCCGCCTTCATCGCCGAGTTGCGGTACCTGCGCAAGCACTTCCAGGGGCGTCCCACGCCGGTGTACCACGCGCGCACGCTGTCGCTGGACAACGGCGGCGCGCAGATCTACCTGAAGCGCGAGGACCTCAACCACACCGGCGCCCACAAACTGAACCACTGCATGGGCGAGGGCCTGCTCGCCAAGTACATGGGCAAGAAGAAGCTCATCGCCGAGACGGGCGCAGGGCAGCACGGCGTCGCCCTGGCCACCGCGGCCGCGCACTTCGGCCTGGAGTGCGAGATCCACATGGGCGAGGTGGACATCGAGAAGCAGGCCCCCAACGTGAGTCGCATGAGGCTGCTCGGCGCGACGGTCGTGCCGGTGAGCCACGGCCTCAAGACGCTCAAGGAGGCCGTGGACTCCGCCTTCGAGGCCTACCTGGCCGACTACGAGAACTCGATCTACTGCATCGGCTCGGTGGTGGGTCCGCACCCGTTCCCGCTCATGGTGCGCGACTTCCAGAAGGTGGTGGGCATCGAGGCGCGCGAGCAGTTCCTGGAGACGACCGGCAATCTGCCGGATGTGGTCGAGGCCTGCGTGGGCGGCGGGTCCAACGCCATCGGCATCTTCCACGGGTTCCTGGGCGACCCGGTCGACCTCATCGGGGTCGAGCCGCTGGGGCGCGGCGAGGCCGTGGGCGACCACGCCGCGACCATGACGTACGGCACCGAAGGAGTGATCCACGGCTTCCGCTGCTACCTGCTGCAGGACGAGGACGGCGCGCCGGCTCCGGTGTACTCCTGTGCGAGCGGGCTGGACTACCCGGGGGTGGGGCCCGAGCACAGCTACCTGAAAGACTCGGGCCGGGTGCGGTACGTCACCTGCACCGACGACGCCTGCCGGGACGCGTTCTTCCTGCTCAGCCGCAAGGAGGGCATCATCCCTGCCTTGGAGAGCGCGCACGCCGTGGCGCATGCGCTCGTCACGGCGCGCGAGATGGGGACCGGGACCATCCTCGTGAACCTCAGCGGCCGCGGCGACAAGGATATGGACTACGTCATCGAGCACTGGGGCACGGGCGAGCGCGGCGCCTGAGCAGCGTTCCGGCGCCGCCTGAGCGAAAGCGAAGGGGTCATGGATGACGGTGGCTCGACGATCGCAGGCCGGAGCGCGGGCGACTGGCTTCTCGACCTGCGGGACCCGCTCGCGGCCGAGAAGCGGACGCGGGCGGCGGCTGCACTCGCGTGTGGCGGCGCGGCCGAAGCCAGGGGCGTTCTCCGTGGAGCGAGCTCGGCCGAAGACCGAGCCGTCTCCCTTGGCCGCCAGACCGTCCTCGTCGCGCTCGGTGAGGCTGCGGTAGGGCCGCTCACCGAGGGCCTCAGTGATGACTTCGCTTCGAGCGCGTTCCTGGTCGCGACGCTCGCCGCGATCGGGGACCCCGCCGCCCCGGCGCTGCGCGCGATCGTGGAGGATCGCGCGTCACCGGGGCTCGCCAGGGTCCGTGCGCTGCGGGCTCTCGCGGCCATGCGTCCCCTCTCCGCGGGCGTCGGCGACCTGCTCGTGCGGGTGCTCTACGACCCGGCGGAGTGGCCCCTGATGCGGCAGACGGCCGCCTCAGCCATCGCCTCATGGGCGCCTGAGTGGGTCGAGGCCGATCCCGTGGGAGCCGTCGTTCTCGCCTCGTGCGTCTCGCCGAGCGAGGAGATCGACCGGCACGTCGCGGCGCGCCGGGAAGCCGGGGAGGCGGCCGCCGCCGCTGGGGAGCTGAAGGCCACGGCGCCGGCGGCGAGCGTGCCGGAGCCACCCCCAGGCCCTGTCCGCGAGGGAGACCCGGTTTCCTCGCCGCGCCCTCCGGGGTGGTACGCGCTCCTCGAAGAGCGAGGCGCGCAGTTCCGGCTCGCCTACTTCGACGGCGAGCGCTGGACCGGGGATGCGGCGGCGCGGGGCCTGAGCGACGCGGCTGTGACCCGGCTCGCGCGGCACGAGGACGTGCTCTCCCGGCTCGGCCCGGCGCTCATGGAGGTCTTGCGCGACCTCGAGTGTCTCGCCGCCATCGAGCACGACAACGACGCCGCGGAGGCGGCCGGGTACCGGCTGGTGGAGTCGCGCCGGACGCCCGGCCGCCAGGCGGCCCAGCGTGTTCGGGATCTCGGCGCGCGGCTGCGCGCCGAGATGGGAGAGCGGGGGTCGGACGGACTCGCCGAGGTGCTCGCGGCTCTTTGTCCGGCCGCGCAGGCCACGTCGGCCCGGGAACTGCTGCGCGGCGGCGCGTGGTTCCTTGAGTGAGACTGACGGCGCGGGCGGGGCCGTCCGTCGCGAGGCCGAGATCGTCGGGCGCCGGCTGCGCGCGCAGCGCCTGACCGGCGCCGGCTTCGCCACAGCCGAGGAGGCGGTCGGGAGCCTGCTTGCGGTCCAGGCGCAGGACTACGGACCCGCGAAGTGGTCGGTCGGCATGCGCACCGCGGGCGCGACGGACGAGCTGGTGGAGCAGGCGTTCGCGAGGGGAGCTCTCCTGCGGACCCACGTGCTGCGGCCGACGTGGCACTTCGTGCTGCCGGCCGACATCCGCTGGCTCCTGACGGCGACCGCCCCTCGCATCAGAGCGCGCGACGCGGGGCGGTGCCGGCAGCTCGGCCTCGACGAGGAGACGTTCGCCCGCAGCGCCCGTCTGCTGGCCGGGGCGCTACGCGGCGGCGAGGCGCTGACCCGTGCCGAGGCCGCGTCGTCCCTGAAGCGCGGCGGGGTCGACGTCGCAGGCCAGCGCCTGCCGTATCTGCTCATGCACGCAGAGCTCGACGCGCTCATCTGCAGCGGCCCTCGTCGCGGACCGCAACACACGTACGTGCTGTTCGACGAGCGGGCGCCGGATGCCGTCGACCTGCCGCGTGAGGAGGCTCTGGCCCGCCTGGCCCTTCGGTACTTCCGCGGTCACGGGCCGGCCACCGAGCGTGACCTGGCCGCGTGGGCGAGCCTGACGCGCGCCGAGGTGCGCCGCGCCCTGGAGGCCGCCGCCGGCGGACTGGTGCACGAGGAGGTGGGCGGCGCGGTCTACTGGTCGGGCGCCGAGCCGGTGCCGGCCGGCGATGGGACGGCGGACCCCGAAGTGCGCCTGATCCACACGTACGACGAGTACATGATGGGGTTCGCGGAATCGCGGCGCCTGCTCACAGCGTCAGGGGAGGGACTGCCCGAGCGGTGGACGCCGCTGGTCCTGCTGAACGGGCGTGAGGCCGGCTCGTGGCGGCGCACCATCGCCCGCGACGTCCTCGTCGACGTCGTGCTGCGGCGTCCCTTCGACGTGGCGGAGGTCGCGGCGCTGGAGGCGGAGGTGGCCCGGTTCGGGGGGTTCCTCGGGCTCCCGCCCGCCTGCGCGTGGGATCCGGCGGAACGGACGAGACGGCGGACTGCCGGGGTGGCGAGTGAACCGCGTCCGCCTGCTCGCCGCGGTCGCTCCGGTGCTGCTCGTCGCGCTCGCGGCCTGCGGCGCCGCGGGTGGCGGCGCGGGTGGCGGCGCCGTCGGCAGCCCGACCGACGGCGACGCCGCGCTCGCGCGGGCCTTCGACGCTCAGGCGAGCGACCTCGAGGTCGAGGGCCGGGGTACGGTGGTCCGGCTCCTCGCGGACGACGACGAGGGCGCCCGGCACCAGCGCTTCATCCTGCGCCTGGACTCCGGGCAGACGCTGCTGGTCGCGCACAATACCGACGTCGCCCCACGCGTCGAGGGACTCGCCGTGGGCGACGTGGTCGCGTTCCGCGGGGTGTACGAGTGGAGCGCCGAGGGCGGGACCGTTCACTGGACGCACCACGATCCCGGCGGCGTGCACGCCGCCGGCTGGCTGCGCCGCGACGGCCGCGTGTACGAGTGAGGGTCGCCGGCGCTTGGTGACGCCGCGGCCCACGCTGCGCCGCTCGCGCCGCCCGGCGGTCAGCCGTCGCGCGCGCCGAGGGCCGCGGCCGCACCGTCGCGCAGGTACTGCGCCAGACCCGGCCGCACGCCGTCGAACGTCGCCGCGAAGCGCGGGTCGGCGACGTACATCTCGCCGAGCGCGGCGTGCATCTCGCGCGAGCAGGGGTAGAACCAGCGGTCGATGAGCTGCCGGTGGCGCTCGACCGCCGCAAGCGCGCGCGGCTCGCCGGGCTGGACGTGCTCGTCCATCAGTGCGGCCAGGGCCGCGCTGACCTCATCGCTCTCCTGCTTGAAGCGGACCCGATCATCCGGTGGGTAGGCCTTCGTCCGCCGCCGCGACTCCCGGTACGCGTCGGTATTGCCCCAGCGCCTCCGGGTCTCGTCCTCGTAGGCCGCGGGGTCGAAGTCACCGAAGACCTCGAACATCTCACGCTGCTCCATGTCGTGTTCCTTGCTTCAGCCTCGCGAGCGTCTCGTCGACGAGGGCGATCATCGCCGCCAGCCTGGCGGCGCGCGATCAGCAGGTCCCGCTGTCGCGCCAGCATTCCCGCGCGGTCGAGGCCGGGCTTCGCCAGGTCCTCGGCGATCTCGCGCAGCCCGAGGCCCGTCTCGCGGTAGAGCAGGATCTGCTGCAGGCGCTCCAGGTCGTTCCGCGAGTAGTGGCGATACCCCGCCTCGCTCCGTGAAGACGGCACTCAGAAGACCGATGCGGTCGTGGTGATGCAGCGTGCGCACGCTGACGTGCGCCAGTCTGGCCACCTCACCCACGCTGAACCCCGTCTCGTCGTCCATGACGGGAGGGTAGACCCTGACGCACTGTGAGGGGCAAGTGCGGTTGCGAGACGACCGGCGCAACGAGGGCGAGCGGGCTGCGGTAGACTCGCCGTCAGGAAAGCGGACGACGGAGGGCTCACCATGGCGGACACACCGGGAGCGAAGGACTCTATGGCGGAGGGGCGGTCGCGCGACACACAGGCCGTGTGGGCCGGTGAAGAGGCCTATCTCGTCGAACGCGCGACACAGGTGCCGGTGGTGTACAGCGCCGCCTACGGCTACCCGGACGTGGACGCCTGGCTGGAGGTCGCCACGGGCAAGGCGCCGGGCCACATCTACAGCCGCAACACCAACCCGACCACGCACGCGTTCGAGGAGAAGGTGCGCGTGCTCGAGGGCGGGGAGGCGGCCACCAGCTTCGCCACGGGCATGGCCGCCATCAGCAACAGCCTCTTCGCGCTGCTGAGCCCCGGCGACCGGGTGGTCTCCGTGAAAGACACGTACGGCGGCACCAACCAGATGTTCGTGGACTTCCTGCCGCACATCGGCGTCTCCGTCGAGCTCATCGACACCACCGACCACGAGCAGATCGAGGCGGCCGTCGCGCGCGGCTGCGATCTGCTGTACCTGGAGACGCCGACGAACCCGACGCTCAAAGTGATCGACATCGAGCGGCTGGCAAAGGCGGGGCACGACGCGGGAGCCGTGGTGCTCGCCGACAATACCTTCGCCACACCCATCAACCAGAACCCGCTGGCCCTGGGCGCGGACCTGGTCATCCACAGCGCCACCAAGTTCCTCGGCGGCCACGCCGACGCGCTTGGGGGAGTGATCACCGGCGACCCGGAGCCTGGTCGCCAAGGTCTATCACTACCGCGAGATCACCGGCGCCTCGCTGGACCCCATGGCGGCGTACCTGCTGCTGCGCGGCATGAAGACGCTGGGGCTGCGCATCGCGCGCCAGAACGGGAGCGCGCTGCGCATCGCGCGGTGGCTGGAGGGCAGGCCCGAGGTGATCAGGGTCAACTACCCGGGCCTGGAGAGCCACGCCAACCACGACGTCGCCGCTCGCCAGATGCGCGGCTACGGCGGCGTGCTGAGCTTCATGCTCGACGGCGGCTTCGAGGCGGTGCGGCGCGTGCTGCCCAGGCTTCGCCTGGCCCATCGCGCCGCCAACCTCGGCGCCGTGGAGACGGTCGCCGGCCCGCCGGCCACCACCAGCCACGTGGAGTGCAGCCCCGAGGAGCGGGAGGCCATGGGCATCCCCGAGGGGCTGATCCGCTACTCGGTGGGTATCGAGGACGCCGGCGACCTCATCGCCGACCTGGAGCAGGCGCTGGCGGCGGTCTGACACGCGCGGGCGGCGACCGTCCGCTGCACGGACGGCGCGCCGCCGACCGGCCTCGTCACGAGGGGATCCGGCCTTGAGCGCACGGCACTTGAACTCCACGGGCAAGGTCGTACCATGTCAACCAGGACATGGACGGGCGGGCGAGGGGTCCTGCCACGTGGCGGCGCCGGCCGCCGGGGAGGTGCCACCATGATGGGGCTTCGGGGGGCGATGCGTCCGTTGGACCTCGCCGGGCGTTGCGTGCGCGGTCCTCGCACTCGTCCTGCTGCTGGTGCAGGGCGCCGGCCCAGCTGCGGCGCGGCCGGCACAGTGGGCCGGGGAGGAGGCGAGAGTGTCCGCGTCGGGTCCGCCGGCGCCCCGGACGACCTTCAAGGTGGATCGCCTGGACTCCGCCCTCGCCGAACTGGCCGCCGTCGCGAAGGGGCGGGGGTCCGCGGCGGCCGCGCGGTTCGGAGCCAGCCGCGACCTGGCGTTGGCCGGCGGCCGTGTGCTCGTCAGCATCGAGGCCAGGGATCGGCGGCCCGGATCCGTGGCGCTCGTGCGCCGGGCCGTCGCCGGATGCGGCGGCGACGTGCTGGCGGTGTACCGCGAGCTGGTGTCCGCACGCGTGCCGGCCGGAGGGCTCAGGCGCCTCGCCGCGGCGCAGGGCGTGCGCGCGGTGCGCGTGCCGGATCGCGCCGTGGCCGAAGCCGTCAGTGAAGGCGTCGCCGACATGGCTGCCGGCGTGTGGGCCGCTGCCGGGTTCGACGGCCGCGGCGTCAGGGTCGGCATCATCGACGCCGGCTTCAAGGGCTATCAGGGGCTGCTCGGCTCGGAGTTGCCGGATGACGTCACGATCTGGGGGCAGGGCTCGGGCGGTGTCGAGGGCGGCACCGACACCGACACGCACGGCACGTCGGTCGCAGAGGTGATCCATGATGTAGCTCCCGGAGCCGAGCTCTACTTCGCGCGCGCCCGGGGCACTGAGGAGTTCGGCCTCGCCGTGGACTGGATGCTGGCTTCAGGGTGTCGAGGTCATCAATCACTCGATGTCGCGCTTCGGCTGGGGCAACAGCGGCACCGGGCCGGTCAACGAGATCGTCAGCGGCGCAGTCGCCGGCGACGTCTTCTGGGCGAACAGCGCCGGCAACTACCGGCGCGCTCACTGGAAAGGGGACTTCGCCGACCCTGACGGCGACTCCTGGCTGGATTGGGACGGAGTGCCGGGGCACGACGTCAACACCTTCATCGTCCGCGAGGGCACCGACATCACGGGATACCTCTGGTGGGACGATTCGTGGGCGGCTCCTGTGCAGGACTACGAGCTGCTGCTGATGCGCTGGGACGGCACGCGATGGGTCGAGCTCGCCAGGTCCACCAACGACCAGTCGGGACTCCAGGGCCAGCGGCCCTACGAGCTAGTCTACGTCGCTTCGGCCCCTGCATGGACGCACTACGCCTGGATGATCTTCCGGGCGGCGGCCTCGCGCACCGACGTGGACTTCGACCTCGTCTGCCCGGACATCTACCTCGACAGCTCCAACAACACGTGGGCCCACTACTACGTCCACGAGCGGTCCATCGGCTCGCCTGCCGACAACGCTTCCGCCGGGTTCATGCCGGTCGCGGCTGTGCTGAGAGGGCCCGGCTTCGCGGTGGCGGACTACAGCTCGCAGGGTCCGACGCGCGACGGCCGCCTGGCGCCGGAGGTGTCGGGGCCGACCTATGTCACCAACGTGTCCGATCCCACGCCGCCGTTCGCCGGCACGTCGGCCGCGAGCCCGCACATCGCCGGGCTCGCCGCGATCCTGCGGCAGGCGTACCCGTCGTACTCGGCGGCGCAGATCGAGGAACTCATCAAGGCCGGGGCGTTGGATCTCGGCGTGGCCGGCCCGGACACCGTGTACGGCTGGGGCCGGGTCCTGCTGCCGGCGGTGCCGGCAGACACCACGCCGCCGACGACCACGGCGCAGCCCGCCCGGGTGAAGAGAGGGCAGACGGCCGCACTGGACTACCGCGTCGACGACCCGGGCTTCAGCGCCGGTCCGGCGACCGTGACCATCGTCATCCGGAACAGCAAGGGCAAGGTCGTCAAGAAGCTCGGTCCGTTCGCGGAGAACCTGATGTGCGTGGACTACGCGTGGCAGTTCACCTGCAGACTGGCCAAAGGCACGTACCAGTTCTCCGTCCTGGCCACCGACGCCGCGGGGAACGCGGCGATCCAGGTCGGCAGCGCCAAGCTGGTGGTGAAGTAGCGGGCAGCCGAGCTCGGAGGCTCGCGATCCCGGGGATGCCCTGTGCGGGCGTGAGGTCATCGCCTGCCCGCCTGTGCGTCCGGCGCGGCCGCGTTGCCCGCCGCGCCGCCGCGGCATACACTTCTACGTTCCGAGCGCAGCCAGCCGCCCGACCGATTCCGGGCGCCCCAAGGAGGACACGCATGTACTACGACAAGGACGCCGACCTCTCCCTGATCCAGAGCAAGACCGTGGCCATCATCGGCTTCGGCAGCCAGGGCCACGCGCACGCGCAGAACCTGCGCGACAGCGGCGTCACCGTGGTGATCAGTGAGCTGAAGGGCACTCCCAACGGCGAGCGCGCCGAGAAGGCGGGCTTCGAGGTGCTGGACGCGGCCGAGGCCACCAGGCGGGCCGACGTGGTCATGATGCTCGTGCCCGACCAGACGCAGGCCGTCGTCTACAAGAACGACGTGGCGTCCGAACCTCAAGGACGGCGCCACGCTCATGTTCGCGCACGGCTTCAACATCCACTTCGGGCAGATCGTGCCGCCCAAGTCGGTGGACGTGAGCATGGTCGCGCCCAAGGGTCCCGGCCATCTCGTGCGTCGCCAGTACGAAGAGGGCAAGGGCGTGCCGGTCGCGATCGCCGTGTATCAGGACGCCAGCGGCAAGGCCATGCAGCAGGCGCTGGCCTACGCCGCCGGCATCGGCGGCCTGCGCGCCGGCGGCCTCGAGACCACCTTCGCCGAGGAGACAGAGACCGACCTCTTCGGCGAGCAGGCCGTGCTCTGTGGCGGGTGCACCGAGCTCGTCACCGCCGCCTTCGACACGCTGGTGGAGGCCGGCTACCAGCCGGAGGTCGCCTACTTCGAGTGCCTGCACGAGCTCAAGCTCATCGTCGACCTGATGCAGGAGAAGGGCATCGCCGGCATGCGCTACAGCATCAGCGACACGGCGGAGTACGGCGACCTCACGCGCGGCCCGCGGGTCATCGACGAGCACGTGCGTGAGACCATGCGCGAGATCCTCGCCGAGGTCCAGAGCGGCGAGTTCGCGCGCGAGTGGATCCTCGAGAACCAGGCCAACCGGCCGGTGTTCAACGCGCTGCAGCGCCAGGGCAAGGAGCACCTCATCGAGACTGTGGGCAAGGAGCTCCGCGGCATGATGAGCTGGATCGACGAGGGCGGCCTGGACATCGACGTCTGAGGCTCGCCCGGGCGGAGCGACGGGGCGGCGGGGAGCCGAAAGCGCTCCCCGCCGCCCCGTGCTCGTTCCGCTCCCGATCCCGCCTTACGCGGCGTTGCGAAGCGCCTCCGCGATGTCCGGCGCGATGGCGAGCGTGTTGCCCTCGCTGTCCTTGAAGAACGCGCCCTTGTTGCCGCCCATGTCGACGATGCCGTTCACCGTCTTGAGGCCCGGCAGGTCGTACTCCTCGAACGTGACGCCCCGCTCGCGGAGCTCTCGGACCGCCTCTTCGACGTCCGGCACCGAGAACGAGGCGACGGTGTTCTCGCCGCGCCTGAACTCGGTCTTGTACAGGAAGATGTAGCTGCTCGAGCCGGCCTGGACGACCGCGCTGTCGGGGTAGTCGTCCGACTTGCGGACCTCGAAGCCGAGCTTGTCACGGTAGAACGTCGTCGCGCGCTCGAGGTCGTCGACGGCGAGTACCGGCATGATCGATGAATCCCTGAAGCTCATGGTCACTCCTCTGCTATGGGACGGACGGAGTGTTCCCCGGGCCACCGGCCGTCAAGCCGTCGCGCATCCGTGCGGCGGGCAGGGAGCGACCATGGGCGCCGCACGGGCCGCGTGCAGTGGACGCTGACCGTAGCGGTGGTCTAGCCTTGCGGGGAGGCGGCGCCGTCGTGGGCACCGCCGGGACGTGGACGCAACGGACACACGGCGCCCGGTGACGGGCGCCGTCACCGGGGGGCTGGGATGAGCGCGACACAGAGGGTCTTGCTGCTGGGAGACGTGGCGTCCGAGGGCGCCGTAGCGCTGGCCGGGGCCGGGGTGACGGTCGATGAGGGCGGCGCCTGGAGCGGCGCGCAGGTCCTCGCCCGCCTCGCGGAGTACGACGCGCTCATCGTGGGCCCCCGCGAACCTGTGTCCGCGGCGCTGCTCCAGGCCGGCGTCCGGCTGCGCGTGGTCGGACGGGCCGGCGTCGACGTCGAGGGCATCGACGTGGACGAGGCCACACGGCGCGGGATCATCGTCGTGCACGCTCCGGGCAGCGACGTCGCCGCGCGCGCCGAGCTCTCGCTGGCGATGCTGCTCGCCTGCGCCCGGGGCGTGGCGCGGACGGACGCCGGGCTGCGCGCCGGCGAGGCGTCCGGCGCGCCCGAGGCCGTCGAGCTCCGCGGCAGGACGCTCGGGCTAGCCGGCCTCGACGGCTGCTCGGAGGCGCTGGCCGAGGCGGCGCAGGGGTTGCGCATGGCCGTCGTGGCCTGCGGCGCCCGCGATACCGCGCCGCCGGCACTGGCGGCCGACCTCGTGACCGCCGGTGATGTGTACGCCGCGTCCGACTTCATCGTCGCGGCCGCAGGCGCGGGCGTGCTCGGCGACGAGGCGTTCTCCGCGATGAAGCCCGGCGTGCGCCTGGTTGTGCCGGGCGCCGTCATCGACACGCCGGCCCTGGCGCGGGCGCTCGCGAACGGCCGCGTGGCCGCCGCGGCCGTCGGCGTCGGGCTCGGCGACCACGAGGTCGTGCGCGCGCTCGCCGGCCTCGCCGGCGTGACGTTCTACGACGTCGCCGGCGGCTCGACGCGCGACGCGCGCGTGCGCGCGGCTACCGCCGTGGCCGAGGCCGTCGCGGCCGCGCTCTGCGGCGGCTTCCCCGCCGGCGCCGTCAACGTACCGGTGGCGGCCGGCGACGACGCCGCCGAGCTCATGCCCTACGTCGGCCTCTGCGACCGGCTGGGCCGCCTGCTCGTGCAGCTCTCGGGCGGCCCCGTCGGCGCCGTCGACATCACCTACGGCGGCAGCGTGGCGTACTTCGACACCGGGCTGCTCACGCTGGGCGTGCTCGGGGGCGTGCTCTCCGGGCGCGTCGAGGGGCCCGTGAACTTCGTGAACGCCCAGGACCACGCCCGGGCGCTGGGCGTGACCGCCACCGAGCACCGGCAGTCGGACATCCCCGACTTCCCACGCCTCATCACAGTGAGCGCCGGCGACGTCTCCGTCTCCGGCACGTCGCTGGGACCCGAGCACAAACCGCGGCTGGTGCGCGTGTTCGGGGAGGACGTGGACATCGAGCCGGCGCCGCTCATGGCCTTTCTGCGGTACCACGACGCCGCCGGCATCGGCGGCAAAGTCGGCACGCTCCTCGGAGAGTGGCGCGTCAACATCGCCCACATGTCCGTCGGGCGCGGCCGCCGCGGCGACGAGGCCGTCATGGCGCTCACGCTCGACCAGCCGCTGACGCCGGCCCAGGCCGCCGACCTGGTGCTGCGCTGCGGCCTGCTCTACGCGCGTTCGGTCGAGCTGTAGCGGCCGCGACCCCGTGCGGCCACTCGCCGGCGCGGGCTGTGAATCCCGTCACTACCGGGTGGACACCGTCGCTACGGTCGGGTAAAGTGCCCGCCATGCGTGAGTCCAGACATCGCCCGTCGTGACGGCTGGAGCGGGCGGGGCAGTGAAGCTGCCCCGCCCGCTCCAGCCGGCTCCCGCACCTCACCACGAAGCTCCCCTCCGCCTGCGGCCGGTGCGCCTCTTGCCGCGCCTCACCATCCATCGATCGCCCTTGTGACGCTTCCCTGCGGCCTGTAGACTGCCGCCTTTCCGCTTCGTCCTCGCCGGCGATCCACCAGGATGTGGGCGCCGCTGTCACAAGAAAGGACCACCGATGCAGAAGCGCTTCCTCATCACTCCGGGCCCTACTCCCGTGCCGCCCGAGGTGCTCTCCGCCCTCGCCGAGCCGGTCATCCACCACCGTGCACCGCGGTTCACCGAGATCCTCAAGCAGGTCGTCGCGGGGATGAAGTACATCTACCAGACGCAGAACGACATCATGGTGTACGCCGCCAGCGGGACCGGCGCCATGGAAGCCGCCGTCACCAACGTCGTGAACCCGGGCGACCACGTGCTCGTCGCGTCCGTCGGCAATTTCGGCGAGCGCTGGAAGAAACTCAACGCCAACTGGGGCGCCGAGGTGACCGCCCTCGACTACGCGTGGGGCACCCAGGCCGTGCCGGCCGACATCGAGAAGGCGCTCGCCGCCGACCCGGCCATCAAGGCCGTGTTCGTGCAGCACAGTGAGACGTCCACCGGCGTCGTCAACGACATAGAGGCCATCGGCGACGATCGTCGCCAGGACGCCGGCGATCCTCGTGGTCGACGCTATCAGCGGCCTCGGCGCCAGCGATCTCAAGACCGACGCGTGGCACGTGGACATCTGCGTCTCCGGCTCTCAGAAGGCCCTCATGGTGCCGCCGGGCCTCGCCTACGCGGCCGTGAGCGACAAGGCGTGGGCCGTGATCGAGCAGTGCACCACGCCGCGCTTCTACTTCGATTTCGTCGCCATGCGCAAGAAGATGACCGGCGACTCCGCCCAGACCCCGTACACCCCGGCCGTGAACCTCATGGTCGCGCAGAACGCCGCCATCGACCTGATCAAGGAAGAGGGCCTCGAGAACGTGTTCGAGCGACATCGGGTGCTCGGCAAGGCCGCCCGTGAGGGCGTCAAGGCGCTCGGTCTCGAGCTGTTCGCCGTCGAGGACCCCGAGGCCAACTCCGTGACCTCCGTCAAGGTGCCCGAGGGCGTGGACGGCGGCAAGATCGGCAAGATCGCCCGCGACAAGTACGGCGTGTGGCTGGCCGGCGGCCAGGGCGAGGTCAAGGGCAAGATCTTCCGCTTCGGCCACTGCGGCTACTTCGGCCACAGCGACATCGTCGTGGGCCTCAGCACCGTCGAGATGGTCCTCGCCGAGCTCGGGTACGACGTCAAGTGGGGCGCCTCCGTCGGCGCCGCGGAACAGGTGTTCATGACGAGCACCGTCATGCTGTGAGGGCTGACGAATGAGCGCTGAACAGAAGAAGGTCCTCGTCAAAGAGAAGCTCGCCCCCGAGGGTGTGAAGTTCCTCGAGGACCGGGGCTTCCAGGTCGACATCGGCACGGAGTGGGACGCCGACGAGCTGCTCGCCCGGATCCCTGAGTACCACGGCCTCATCATCCGCTCGGCCACGAAGGTGACGGCCGACGTGATCCAGGCCGGCGCGAACCTGCAGGTGGTGGGCCGCGCCGGTGTGGGCGTCGACAACGTCGACGTCAAGGAGGCCTCCAGGCGCGGCGTCATCGTCGTCAACGCGCCGCAGAGCAACGTGCTCAGCGCCGCCGAGCAGACGATCGCCCTGCTCATGGCCAGCGCCCGCAACCTCGCCCAGGCGCACGCCGACCTCAAGGCCGGCGAGTGGAACAAGGGCAAGTGGGGCAAGGGCGGCGTCGAGGTGCGCGGCAAGACGCTGGGCATCATCGGCCTCGGCCGCATCGGCTTCCTCGTCGCCGAGGACGCTCGCGGCCTCGGCATGGACGTGCTCGCCTACGACCCGTTCGTGCCGGCGGAGAAGTTCCACGAGCTGGGGCTCGAGCGTGCCGACAGCCCGGACAAGATCTACCGTGAGGCCGACTTCATCACGGTGCACCTGCCCAAGAACGCCGAGACCCTCGGCTTCATCGGCGACGACGAGTTCGCCAAGATGAAGGACGGCGTGCGCGTCATCAACGTGGCGCGCGGCGGCATCATCGACGAAGAGGCCTGGGCGCGCGCCATCGAGAGCGGCAAGGTGGCCGCCTCCGCCGTGGACGTGTACCCCAAGGAGCCCACCACCGAGAGCCCGCTGTTCAAGTACGACAGCGTGGTGTGCACGCCGCACCTCGGCGCCAGCACGGTGGAGGCGCAGCTCCGCGCCGGCATGATCATCGCCGAGCAGGTCGCGGCGGTGCTCAGCGGCCAGTTCGCCAGCAACGCCGTCAACATCCCGCTGGCGCCCGGCGAAGACGCCGACGAGCTCATGCCGTTCCTCGGCCTCGCCGAGCAGCTCGGCAAGCTCATCGTGCAGATCGCCGAGGGCCCCGTGGACACGTTCGAGGTGGCCTACGGCGGCGGCATCGCCCGCTACGACACCAAGATCCTCACGCTCGGCGTGCTGCAGGGTATCCTCGCCGACAAGGTCGACGGCCCGGTGAACTTCGTCAACGTGCAGGGCATCGCCGACGAGCGCGGCATCAGCGCCAAGGAGACCAAGCAGCCGGCCGCCGTGGACTTCCTGAACCTGATCACGGTGACCACGTACGACAAGGAGCGCGAGCTCTCCGTGTCGGGCACCACGCTCGGGCCGAAGCACAGGCCGCGCCTCGTCAAGGTCTACCGCCAGGATGTGGACATCGAGCCGGCGCCGCACATGGTGTTCTTCCGCTACGCCGACGTGCCCGGCATGATCGGCAAGATCGGCACCAAGCTCGGTGAGTTCGGCATCAACATAGGGCAGATGGCCGTGGGCCGCGAGGTCAAGGACCAGAAGGCCGTGATGGCGCTCACCGTCGACGATCCCATCACGCCGGAGCAGCTGCAGGAGATGGTCGCCAGCTGCGGCCTCGCCGACGGGCACCGCGCGGAGCTCTGAGCAGCACCCACGCTGTGAGATCTTGAGGCCGGGGCCGGCCGCCCGTGAGGGCGGCCGGCCCCGGCCTCGTTCGTGCGGCGTGCGGGCCGTCGCCGCGCGCTGGGGCGGGCGAAGGCAGGCAGTCGCCTTGGTCAGCGCGGCTTCACGACGACCTTGAGCCGCGCCGGCTGTGACGTGCCCTCGGCGTGGTCGCCGTGGGCCGGCAGGACGGTGCGGAAGACGTAGGTCGCCGTCTTGAGCGGGACCTTCCAGGACGCCTTGTAGACCGACCCGCCGTCGAGCTTCGCCGAGACGAGCGGGCGCCAGGCGCCGCCCTGCTGCCGCTGCACGGTCACGGTGCTCCCCGGGTGCGCGGGGTCGACCTCGCCGGAAAAGACCGTGCGGTAGCCCGACCCGGCACGGCGCGTGGAGAGCGTGAGGCTCACCCTGGGCGCGACGGCCACGGTGACCGGGGCGCTGGTGACGGAAGCGCCGCCAGGCGCCCGCGCGCTCGCGGTCCAGGAGGCGCTGACGTCGGGTTTGAACCAGGTCGCATAGCGGCCGTCCGCGCCGGTGGGTGTGGCGGCCGGGACGGTGCCCGCGGACGGCGTCAGGTGCACCTCGACGTCGCGCAGCGGCGCGCCGTCGAGCGTGAGGTATCCGGACACCGCGAGGGTGTCGCCGTAGGTGAGCGCGGCGGCGCGTGGCCGCAGGGTCAACGCGCCGCCGCGCTCAGCGAAGCGCCACAGCCTGGCCCCGTCCCCGTCTCCCAGAGCGTACGCGCCGCCCGACCCGTCGCCCTTGAGGGCCGGGAGCCGCGAAGGCGGCGGGCTCAGCGCGGGCGACGTCCACGTGCCGAGACAGGTCATCTCGGCCACCGCGCCGTCGCCGGCCGCGGCCGCCGAGAAGGCGACGGCGAGGTCGCCGGACTCGTCGGAGCTCACCGCGTCGAGCTGCAGGCCGGGGTGGCCGGTGTCGAACGAGCTCTGGCCCGGCGTACCTGCGGCGGGACCTCCGGGGGGGATGTGGGTCACGGAGAGCCTGGTGCCGGCGGCGGACGTCACGTAGACGCCCCCGGCTCCGTCGCCGGCCGCCTGTGCGCCGGCGGGCGCCTTCATGGCGGCCGGTCGCAGCCACAGCCGGTCGCCGCTCTTGTTGTACCGCTGCACGAGCACGGAGTCGTTCTCGCGCCACGCCACCCACGCGCCCGCGCCGGCGCCGAGGCCGATCGGGGTCTGCGCGGCTGCCGACGGAGGGTCGGCGAGCGGATTGTACGGCCCCACCGGCTGGGGCCAGTCGGGCTCCAGTCCGGGGCCGAAGCGCTGCACGGCGATGCCGGAGCGGCCGGGTCCGGTGAGGAGCGTGACGAGGTGCCCTTCTGCGTCGCCAGCGATCAGGGCGGCGGTACCCCTGGCGACGGCGGCCCCGGGATCGGGGACGGCGAGGTGTCCTTCGGCCGAGACGTGGGTGAGGAGCGAGTCGCCGGAGGCGGACGACGGCGTGACGGCCAGGAGCAGGTAGGCGCCGCCTGACCCGTCCGGTTCCAGCACCACCGGGGTGGCCGTGGCGCCGGCCCCGCGCGCCTGCGCGACGGCCGTGTCCGAACACGCGGTGACGGGGGCGAACACGCTCGCCCCCAGGGCGGTGCGCGCGGCGACGACCACGGTCCCCCCGGCCTTCCAGGCCAGCAGCACGTCGCTTCCCCGTCCGGGTGCCGCCAGCCAGTCGGTCAGGCCGGCGATGCCGGTCATGAGCACGACGGGGGCGTCGCCGGCGGCCTGCCCGGCGCCGTCGTAGTGCCGGGCAAGGATGGCCGCGCCGGACGCTTCGTCCTGCGCGGCCCACACGGCCGTCGCGCCGTCGCCCACCACGAGCCGGGCGGCGCCGCTCACGGGCTGCGACCACAACGGCGCGAAGCCCACGCCGGAGGACCTTGCGGCCTCGGCGGGCGCGCTCGCCGAGGCCGAGGCGCGGTCGCCGCTCGCCGCGGCCGGAGTCACGGCGACGCCCAGAAGGAGCAGCGCGGCGGCAAGCGCGGCCGCGCTTGCCATGATGTCACGATGTGCGAACATGTGTCCCCCCTTGACCCCGACCTTGCGCAGGGCAGTCAGGCTCCCGTCAGCCGCCGTCGGCCTGCTTACCGTGCCCCGTCAGCCAGCCGTGTCCCCGCTGCTCCGCGAGCCGGCACGACCCGTAGGCCTGCTCAGTGGCCGACAGCACGGCGTCTTCTCCCAGCGTCTGCAGGAGGCCGGTGCGTTCGAGCTGCTCCCGCATCTCGCTGCCCACCCCTGCAAGGTACAGCCTGCCGCCGCCGGCCGCCAGAGCAGCGGCGTACTCGCGGATGAGCTCGAGGGACGCGCTGTGCAGAGTCCCCCTGCCGCGCAGGCGCAGTACGACCACGGCGCGGCGCGCCCCGGCCGGGTCGGGGAGCAGCTCCTTGACCTTGGGACCGGCGGCGAAGAACAGGCTGCCGTAGATGTCCAGTACCGTCACGGAGCCGTTCGCGAGGGCCTTGGGAGGCTCGCCCTCACGGCAGCGGCCCTGGTCGTCGATGTCCAGCTCCACCACGGTGATGTCGACCGACGACAGGTAGATGTACTTGAGCACGGTGATGGCCGCGCCGGCCAGGACCGCATACTGCAGTGGGATCACCAGGACCAGGGCGAAGGTGACGGCCATCACCGCCGCCGAGACCCGGTCGGCCGCCCAGATCTCGCGGATCGTCCGCGGCGTGATGGTGGCCGCCGCCGCCACGATCACGATGCCGGCCGTGACCGCCTGGGGCACCGCGGCCACGAGTGGAGCGGCAGCGACCACCAGGAGGACGATGAGCACGCCGGCGAAGACCGCCGCCCAGCGGGTGCGCGCCCCCGCGGCGACGTTGACCGACGTGGCCGCCACCGAGCCGCCGACCGTGGCGCCCCCGAAGAACCCCGAGGCGAGGTTGGCGAGGCCCTGGGCCGAGAAGTCGCGGGAGACGTCGCCGTGATGTCCGTCGCTGTTGCGCACGGAGCGGCTGATGCCGGCACCCTGCACGAGCCCGATGATGGTGAGCGACAGCGCCGGCACCAGCAGCCGCGGGACGAGCGAGAGGTCGGGGAGCTGCGGCGCCGGGAACCCGCCCGCCAGCGGCGCGATGTCGCCGATGGTCGCCACCGCCGAGAAGGCGGGCAGGACGGCGAGCGCCGTGCCCGCCGCCAGCGCCACGGCCATGGCGAACAGCTTCGCCTTCGTGCGCCCCACGACGAGGATGACGGCGATCGTCACCAGGCCGACCGCGATCGTCGCAGGGTCGATGCGGCCGGCGTGCACGACGAGGTCGCCGGCCTTGACGACCTTGTTCTCGTAGCCGCTCGAGAAGCCGGTGAGGGCTCCCAGCTGGCTGAGGACGATCTGCACGGCCACGCCGGTCATGAAGCCGACCATGACGGCGTGCGAGATGAAGCGCGTGAGGCCGCCGCCGCGCAGCAGCCCGGCGGCCAGCATCATGAGCCCGGTCAGGACGGTGAGCACGACCAGACCGGGCACCCTCTGCTCGGCCGGCAGGTGGGCCAGTGAGGCGCCCACCGTGAGGCTCAGCGCCGCCGTCGTCACCATGGCCATGCGCTGCGTGCCGGCCGTGAGCGCGCCGACGGGCGTGCCGGTCATGGTCGCGTACAGCCCGTGCACCGGCGGCACGCCGGCCACGATGGTGTACGCGAGCGCGAGGCCGATCTGCGTGACGCCGAGGGTGAACCCCGCGAGCAGGTCGTGGGGAAGGTCGCGGCGCGACGGCAGCCGCAGCGTCGGGCGACGCGCTGTCGGTTCGCTGGTCAGGGTCTCCTCCTCCACTGCCGGTGCGTGACTCAGCTAATCCGCACGGGTGGGCGAAGTCAAGGGAAACCGAGTCGTTAGCGCTTGCAAGCATATGGAATCTGAATGCTCATGGGAAAACCGCGTCGGAATCTGAACGCTGGTTGCCGTGAGGTGCCACGTGACGTCTTCGCGCAGCGGACGGCGCGCCGCGCGCACGCCGCAGGCGTGCGAGCCTGCGCGCCGTCCGCCCGCAGCGGGCGCGCGTGCTTGCGTGCCCGCGCGCGCCTGACATACACTACCCGGACTATGCGTCGCCGCGGGACAAGCGAGGTCACCCGGGAGGACCACATTGAGGTACGCGCCAGCGTGCTCGGTGTCCTCGGCCTCGCCCTGCTCCTCCCCCCTCGGGGGGATGTGTAGACACCTGCCGGCCGTACGGCCACTTTTCGGATCCCACACCAGATCCACGGCACCAAGAGCGGCGAAGACGTCCGCCTTGGGAGGAGTAGGCGCACCGTGAGCGAGCACCGCTACATCAAGATCTTCGACACCACACTGCGCGACGGCGAACAGGCGCCGGGCGCCACCTTGAACAAGGCCGAGAAGCTCGAGGTGGCCCACCAGCTCGCCAAGCTGCGCGTGGACATCATCGAGGCCGGCTTTCCCATCGCCTCGCCCGACGACTTCGACGCGGTGCAGACCATCGCGACCGAGATCAAGGGGCCGCGCATCGCCGGCCTCGCGCGGGCCATGGAGCAGGACATCCGCGTCTGCTGGGACGCCGTGAAGGTCGCCGAGGTCCCGCGCATCCACACGTTCATCAGCACCAGCGCCGTGCACCTCAAGTACCAGATCAAGAAGACCGAGGCCGAGGTGCTGGCCGACACGCGGACCATGGTCTCGCTGGCCGCCGAGCTGGCGTCGCAGCACCCGGAGGCCGACGTGGAGTTCAGCGCCATGGACGCGAGCCGCTCCGAGCCGGAGTTCCTGGCCCAGGTGCTCGGCATCGCGGTCGAGTGCGGCGCGACGACCATCAACGTGCCCGACACCGTCGGCTACGCGCTGCCGCTGGAGTTCGGCGACTTCATCCGCGAGCTGTACCGCCTCACGCCGTCGCTGCACGACGTCACCGTGAGCGTGCACTGCCACAACGACCTGGGGCTGGCCACGGCCAACTCCCTGGCGGCCGTGCGCGCCGGCGCCACGCAGGTGGAGTGCGCCGTGAACGGCATCGGCGAGCGCGCCGGCAACGCCTCGCTCGAAGAAGTCGTGATGGCCATCCGCACGCGCGGCGAGTACTTCGCCTGCAAGACCGGCGTCGAGACGAGAGAGATCGCCCGTTCGAGTCGCCTGGTGAGCTCGCTGACCGGCTACACGATCCAGCGCAACAAGGCCATCGTGGGCCGCAACGCCTTCGCGCACGAGAGCGGCATCCACCAGGCCGGCGTGCTCAGCCACTCGTCCACGTTCGAGATCATGACGCCGGCCGACGTCGGCCTCATGGACAACGACATCGTGCTGGGCAAGCACAGCGGCCGCCACGCGCTGCGCGCGAAGCTGGCCGAGCTCGGGTACCAGCTCTCGGACAAGGACCTCAACGACGCCTTCGCGCGCTTCAAGGAAGTCGCCGACAAGAAGAAGCAGGTCACGGTGCTCGACCTCGAGGCGCTCGTCAGCGAAGAGATCCGCGAGCGCCAGGACCAGTTCACGCTCAAGAGCTTCGTGAACCAGTCCGGCTCGCACATCATCCCGACCAGCCAGGTCGAGGTGGAGGCGCGCGGCGAGCTCAAGAAGGGCCGCAGCTTCAGCAACGGGTCGGTGGAGAGCGTGTTCGCCGCCATCGACGACGCCGTGGGCACCTGCGGCAGCCTGGCGGACTACCAGGTACGCGCCATCTCGTCGGGCAAGGATTCGCTCGCCGAGGTTCGCGTGGCAGTGGAGATGAACGGCCGCTCGTTCAACGGGCAGGCCGTCAGTTTCGACGTGATGGAAGCCTCGGCCAAGGCCTACGTACGGGCCATCAACAACGCCGCGGCCGCAGGGGAGGTCTGATGGGTCACACGATCACCGAGAAAATCTTGGCGCGCGCGGGCGGGCTCGACGAAGTCCAGCCCGGCCAGATCATCGAAGCGAAGCTGGACCTCGTGCTGGCCAACGACATCACCGCGCCGCTCGGCATCGCCGAGTTCGAGAAGGCCGGGTTCACCAAGGTCTTCGACCCGGCCAGGATCGCCCTGGTGCCCGACCACTTCACGCCGAACAAGGACATCAAGGCGGCCGGCCAGGCCAAGATCATGCGCGAGTTCGCCCGCAGGCACGGCATCGTCAACTACTTCGAGGTCGGGCGTGTGGGCATCGAGCACGTGCTGCTGCCCGACCTGGGCATGATCGCGCCGGGCGACGTCGTGATCGGCGCCGACAGCCACACCTGCACCTACGGCGCCGTGGCCGCCTTCAGCACCGGCGTCGGCAGCACCGACTTCGCCGCCGCCATGGCCTGGGGACGCGTGTGGCTGCGCGTACCCGAGAGCATCAAGTTCGTGTACTCGGGCAGGACGCAGCGCTGGGTCACCGGCAAGGACCTGATGCTGCACACCATCGGCCTGATCGGCGTCGACGGCGCCCTGTACCAGGCCATGGAGCTCACCGGCGAGGCCATCGAGAACCTGTCCATGGACGAGCGCTTCACCATGTGCAACATGGCCATCGAGGCCGGCGGCAAGAGCGGCATCGTGGGCTTCGACGAGAAGACCACGGCCTACCTGCAGAGCCGGCCGGAGGGCAGCCGCGCCCGCGCCGCGGGTCAGGTGTTCGCCAGCGACCGCGACGCCGAGTACGCGCGCGTCATCGAGATCGACGTCGCCCGGGTGCCGCTGACCGTGAGCAAGCCGCACCTGCCGAGCTACGCCGCGCCGGCTGCCGAGCTGGCCGGCACGACCATCGACCAGGTCGTCATCGGCAGCTGCACCAACGGCCGCCTGGAGGACCTGCGCCAGGCGGCCAGCATCCTGCGCGGCCGCAAGGTGCACCCGGACGTGCGCTGCATCATCCTGCCGGGCACGCAGCAGGTGTGCCTGGACGCCGCCGCCGACGGCACCATGCAGGCCCTCATCGAGGCGGGCTGCGCCTTCAGCACGCCCACCTGCGGGCCGTGCCTGGGCGGCCACATGGGCGTGCTCGCCGAGGGCGAGCGCGCCGTCGCCACCACCAACCGCAACTTCGTGGGCCGCATGGGCCACACCGGCGGCGAGGTCTACCTGGCGAGCCCGTACGTCGCCGCCGCCTCGGCCGTGACCGGGCACATCTCGACGCCCGAAGAGGTCGTCGGCGCGGAGAAGGGAGCCACGCGATGATCTTCGAGGGCACCGTGCACAAGTACGGCCGGGACGTCGACACCGACGTCATCATCCCGGCCCGTTACCTCAACACGCACGACCACGCGGAGCTGGCCAAGCACGCGATGGAGGACATCGACGCCGGCTTCGTGGACCGCGTACAGCAGGGCGACATCATCGTCGCCGGCGAGAACTTCGGTTGCGGCAGCTCGCGAGAGCACGCCCCGGTGGCCATCAAGGCCTCCGGCATCAGCGTCGTCGTCGCCGCGTCCTTCGCGCGCATCTTCTACCGCAACGCCATCAACACCGGCCTGCCCATCGTCGTGTGCCCGGCCGCCGTCGCCGACGCCGAGAACGGCGACGCGATGAAGGTCGACCTCGGCGCCGGCACCGTCGAGAACCTGACCAGGGGCACGAGCTACGCCGCCGAGGCGTTCCCGCCCTTCATGCAGGACCTCATCGACCGCGGCGGCCTCATGGAGTACGTCAAGGCGCAGCTCGCCGAAGGAGACAAGGCGTAAGGCGCCGGACAAGCAAGACCATTCACCAGCAGAGAGAGGAACCATGGGGAACACCTACAAGATCGCGGTGATGCCGGGCGACGGGACCGGGCCGGAGGTCGTGGCCGAAGGGCTCAAGGTCCTGCAGGCGGCCGCCGCCAAGTACCGGTTCGCCCTCGATCTGACGCACTACGACCTCGGCGGCGACCGCTACCTGAGCACCGGTGAGATCCTGCCGGACTCGGTCGTCGACGAGCTCAAGGGCTTCGACTCGATCTACCTCGGCGCGATCGGGCATCCCGACGTCGCGCCGGGCATCCTCGAGAAGGGCCTCCTGCTGCGCCTGCGCTTCGAGCTGGACCAGTACATCAACCTGCGTCCCGTGCGTCTGTACCCCGGCGTCGAGACGCCGCTCAAGGACAAGACCCCGGCCGACATCGATTACGTGGTGGTCCGCGAGAACTCCGGCGACGTGTACGCCGGCGGCGGCGGCGTGATGATGAAGGGCACGCCCCACGAGGTCGCCTCGCAGCTCATGCTGTACAGCTGCGCCCAGGTGGACCGCTGCCTGCGCTGGGCCTTCGACTACACGCGCGCGCACGGCAAGAAGGCGCGCGGCCTCGGCGACGACAACACCCTGGGCCTGGTCGGCAAGACCAACGTGCTCACCTACGTGTACGACCTCTGGTTCCGGCGCTTCAACGAGATCGGCGAGGAGGACTACCCGGACGTCAAGCGCGAGTACTACCACGTGGACGCCACCTGCATGTGGATGGTCAAGAGCCCCGAGTGGTTCGACGTGCTCGTGACCGGCAACATGTTCGGCGACATCATCACCGACCTGGGCGCGATCACACAGGGCGGCATGGGCGTCGCCGCCGGCGGCAACATCAACCCCGGGGGCGTCAGCATGTTCGAGCCCATCGGCGGCTCCGCGCCCAAGTACACCGGTATGGGTGTCATCAACCCCGTGGCCGCCATCGTGGCCGGCGCGATGATGCTGGACACGCTGGGCGAGAGCCAGGCGGCGGCCGAGGTGGAGCGCGCCGTGACCGAGGTCACCGGCACCAAGATGAAGGGTATGGCCTCCGGCCAGATGGGCTACTCGACGAGCGAGGTCGGCGACCTCGTGGCGGAGCGTGTCTGAGAGGACGCAGGAAGAAACTCTTACCCTCGAGGAGAGGTTGAAGCTCTCGCGCGGAGCCCGCGCGTAAGGACAGGAGGAAGGCGATGGCCCCCATCCCCGAGATGGACACGATCTGGATGAACGGCGCTCTCGTGCCCTGGCACGAGGCCAAGGTGCACGTGCTCACGCACGCCCTGCACTACGGGTCCGGGGTCTTCGAGGGCATCCGCGCCTACAAGACGCCCAAGGGCGTCGCGGTGCTGTGCCTCACCGAGCACCTCAAGCGCCTCGTGCGCTCCGCCAAGCTGTACTACATGCCGGTGCCGTACACCGTGGAACAGCTGTACGACGCCACGTTCGAACTGCTGCAGTCCAACAAGCTCGAGTCGTGCTACATCCGCCCGCTGGTGTTCCGCGGCTACGGCGAGATGGGCCTGTATCCCATCAACGCGCCGGTGGACGTCATCGTCGCCGCATGGCCGTGGGGCACGTACCTCGGCGAGGAGGGCATCAAGCACGGCGTGCGCGCCAAGACCTCCAGCATCCAGTCGCTCGACCACACGTCCCTGGCCCGCGCCGCCAAGGCCTCGGGCCAGTACCTCAACAGCATCCTGGCCAAGATCGAGGTGCTCAACGCCGGCTACGACGAGGCCATCATGCTCACCGAGCACGGCCACGTGGCCGAGGGCTCGGGCGAGAACATCTTCGTGGTGCGCAACGGCGTGCTCATGACGCCGCCGCCCAGCGACGGCGTGCTCGAGGGCATCACGCGCGACATCATCATCAAGCTCGCCGCGGCAGAGGGCATCCCCTTCGACGAGCGCTCGCTGGCGCGCAGCGACCTCGTGATCGCCGACGAGGCCTTCTACACCGGCACCGCCGCCGAGATCGTGCCGATCCGCGAGGTGGACGACCACCCCATCGGCGAGCCCGGTCCGGTCACGCGCAGGATGCAGGAGCGCTTCAAGGCCATCACCGAAGGCCGCGACGCCGAGTTCGGCCACTTCATGGAGTACGCGAGGAGCTGAGCTCGATGCACGAGCGACAGGTGCAGCTCTACGACACCACTCTGCGCGACGGCATGCAGCAAGAAGGCATGTCGGTCTCCGTCGAGGAGAAGGTGCGCATCGCGCTGAAGCTCGACGAGCTGGGCATCCACTTCATCGAGGGCGGGTTCCCGTCGTCCAATCCCAAGGAGGTCGAGTTCTTCCGCCGCATGGAGCGGGAGAGGCTCGAGACGGCGCGTCTGGTGGCCTTCGGCATGACGCGCCGCAAGGGCGTGGCGGCCGACCAGGACGAGGCCCTGCGCGTGCTCGCCGACGTGTTCGCCGGCACGGTGGCCGTCGTCGGCAAGACGTGGGGCCTGCACCTCAGCAAGGTGCTGCGCGTGAGCCACGCCGAGAACCTGCGCATGATCGAGGACTCCGTCGAGTTCCTCGTCGCGCAGGGCAAGCGCGTGGTGTACGACGCCGAGCACTTCTTCGACGCCTGGCGCGACGACGCCGCGCTACGCGCTGCAGTGCGTGCGCACGGCAGCCGAGGCCGGCGCCGAGGTCGTCTGTCTGTGCGACACCAACGGCGCCTCGCTGCCGCCGTTCGTCGCCGACGTGGTCGGCGAGGTGGTGGCGGCACTTGCCGGTGCCGGTGGGCGTGCACGTCCACAACGACAGCGAGTGCGCGGTCGCCAACAGCCTCGTGGCCGTCGACCGCGGCGCCCTGCAGGTGCAGGGCACCATGAACGGCTACGGCGAGCGCTGCGGCAACGCCAACCTGGTCAGCATCATCCCGGCGCTCAAGCTCAAGATGGGGCTCGACGTCGTCTCCGACGAGCAGCTCGCCCGCCTGGCCGAGACGGCGCACTTCGTCTCCGACATCTGCAACATCTCCATCGGCGCTCACCAGCCTTATGTGGGCAAGGCGGCCTTCGCGCACAAGGGCGGCCTGCACGTGGCCGCCGTCGAGCACGCGCCGCAGACGTTCGAGCACGTCGACCCCGCGGCGGTGGGCAACGAGCAGCGCATCCTGGTCTCCGAGCTCTCCGGCAAGGCCACCGTGCTGCGCCGCGCGCGCGACCTGGGCCTGGCTGTGGAGGGCGACGACGAACGGGTCGCCAGGGTCCTCAAGCGCCTCAAGGACCGCGAGCACAAGGGCTACCACTACGAGGCCGCCGACGCGAGCTTCGACCTGCTGCTGGGCGAGGAGCTGGCGCCGCGCGAGCCGCTGTTCCGCCTGGAGAGCTTCCGCGTCATCGTCGACAAGCGCGAGGACGGACAAGCTGTGGTGGAGGCCACCATCAAGGTGCACGTGGGCGGCGAGCGCATCATCAGCACGGCCGAGGGCAACGGTCCCGTGAACGCCCTGGACACCGCGCTGCGCCAGGCGATCACGCAGAAGTACCCGCACCTCAGCGACATCGAGCTGGTGAACTACAAGGTGCGCATCCTCGACGAGACCAAGGGCACCGGCGCCGTGACGCGCGTGCTGCTCGACGCCAGCGACGGCGACGACGTGTGGGGCAGCATCGGCGTGAGCGAGAACATCATCGAGGCCAGCTGGGAGGCCCTGGTCGACTCCATCGAGTACGGGATGGTGCGCAGCCAGCGGACAGGAGGGACACCATGAGTGCCGACGCGGACAAGGTCCTCGAGGTCATGGCCGCGGCGGGCGAGCCGCTCAACGCCGGCGCGGTCGCTGAGCGTTCCGGCATGGACCGCAAGGCCGTGGACAAGGCGATGGCCGAGCTCAAGAAGGACGGCCGCATCGAGTCGCCGAAGCGTTGCTACTGGGCGCCGGCGGGCTGAGCTGCCTAGACCGCGGGCGGCGCCGCAGCGGCGGCGAGTCCGTGCTCAGCGCCGCTTGAGCAGCCGCTCGGCTTCCGCGAGTGTCAGCGTCCTCATGTCGTCTGCGGCGTAGCCGGCGGCGAGCAGCGCCCGCACCACGCTGAGCGGCAGGGTCTCGCGGGACGCCTCGCGCGGCCGAGTCCCCGGGCGGAGCGGCGGCGTTGCCTTCTGGACCGCGGCCCAGAACTCAGCCTCCGTCACGCGCAGTTCGTGCTTGAGGATGCGTGCCGTGGTGCTGAGCTTGTAGGTCCCGCGGCCCTTCGAGATGACGGTGCGCAGGAGCGCGCCGTCGCGTAGTGGCTTGATCCACACCTCGTGCTTGGCGACCGACCGCCCGGGCGAGTCGGCCTTTCGCTCCCAGCCGTCGACGCGGCAGAACGTGCGCACGTCGTCGTACCGGGCCGGCTTCATCGCGCGTCGGGATCGTCCGCGCCCTCGGCGCGGGAAGCCGCTTCCGCGTCGGCATCGGCGTTGAGCATGGCCACGACACCCTGCGTGTCGCCGGCGAGCTCGATGCGGCGGACGTAGCCCGCGCGGTGGCGATGGTTGGGGGCGTGACGCAACTGGTCGACCCAGTCGTCCGCGTACTCGAGCATGGCCTCCGCCAGGTCCTCCAGCGCCTCGTCGAGCGTGCCCCCGACTCCGTGGACGTCGAGCTCGAAGAGGTAGATGCCGACGTCGCCGTCGTCGATGTCCACCTCGGGGCGGAAGCGGAACGCCGGCGCCAGGAGCGCCTCCATCTCGCCGACCTCCGCGACCACGACCTCGGGGCGACCGCGCCGGCCGATGAACTGCCACTTGCCGGCGCGGGCCTTCTCGAGCAGCGTGGGCAGTTGCGCGCGCGCCTCGGTCATCGGCCAAGTCTCCATGTGAGCACCTCGCGGTCCATGAAGCGAGTGTAGGTGACTGCAGCTACATTCTGTAGCGATTGTAGTGATTGTACACCGGTGGACGTTGGCGGCGGCTGGGTGGATGTTGCTGCCGGTCCGTCCGCGGCGGCCGATAGAACGTGACCCACGTGGGTGACCGGAGGGAGAGCAGCGTGGCGCGGGCGAAGAAGGCCGCCAACGGCGGCGAGCCCCTCGGCTTCGAGCAGAAGCTCTGGGCCGCGGCCGACAAGATGCGCGGCCACATGGACCCGGCCGAGTACAAGCACGTGGCGCTCGGCCTCATCTTCCTCAAGTACATCTCGGACGCGTTCGAGGAGAAGCACGCGGCGCTCGTCGCCGAGGCTGAGGCCGAGGAGGCCGCGAGCCTTGCGGCCGGCGGCCCCGGCGAGTCCGGCATCGACCCCGAGGACCGCGACGAGTACCTCGCCGAGAACGTCTTCTGGGTGCCGCGCAGAAGCCGGTGGTAGACGCCGAGTTCGACGAGGTGACCGAGGCGACCGAGGTCCAGCGTCGCGAGAAGCTCAAGAGCAGATGGGCGCGCATCGAGGCCATGGTCGGCACCGATCGCCGCCTCGAGCTCGTGGCCAAGGACCTGGTCGACCACTTCGAGGCGCGCCAGGCCGGCGATCCGGCCACGCCCATGAAGGGCATGGTCGTGTGCATGAGCCGGCGCATCTGCGTCGACCTGTACGCGGAGATCGTGAAGCTGCGCCCGGGATGGCACGGCGCTGCGACCGGCGCCGACGCCGACGACGAGGTCGGCGCCGTCAAGGTCGTGGACGTCTTCAAGGTCGCCGGCCTGGAGCATCCCGACATCTCGGTGCTCGACGACAAGTTCCTCGCCGAGGTGCGGGACATGCCGCGGCGGAACCTCGCGGTCGAGCTTCTGGAGAAGCTGCTGCGCGACGAGGTCACCGTGCGCTTCCGCCGCAACCTCGTCGAGTCGCGCCGCTTCTCGGAGATGCTCCAGCACGCGGTCATCCAGTATCAGAACCGCGCCATCACCTCGGCCCAGTTCATCGAGGAGCTGATCAAGCTGGCCAAGGAGATCCGCGAAGCCAAGGACCGCGGCGAGCAGCTTGGCCTGAACGAGGACGAGGTCGCGTTCTACGACGCGCTGGAGACCAACGACAGCGCCGTCGCGGTGCTCGGCGACGAGACGCTCAAGGCGATCGCGCAGGAGCTGGTCGTGACCGTCAAGCGCAATGCGACCATCGACTGGAACCTGCGCGAGAGCGCCCGTGCCAAGATGCGCGTCATGGTGAAGCATCTGCTCAAGAAGTACGGCTATCCCCCGGACAAGACCGAACACGCGACGGCCCTCGTGCTGGCGCAGGCCGAGGTCGTCTGCGAGGAGTGGGCCGCCTGACTCTCCGGGGGTCTATGCACCCTGTCCACCGCCTGGTGTGGTCGTCGCGGCCGACGCCCGAGCCGCCTTCCACGGGGCCGTCACGGACCGGTCGTAAGCGAGCGCCAGAAGGTGACTCGCGGCGAGCACCGGCACAGCCAGCAGCGCCGCGAGCCACGACGGCTGGTCGACGATGCCGGCGCCGATGGCGAGCCAGCCGATCAGGGCCCACTGGACCAGGTAGACGACGGTGATGTGGCGGCTCAGCGAGGTCAGGTAGCGTGGCACGAGCTGCCAGGAGAGGCGCCGGTCCAGCCACCACAGCGCCGGCAGCCACACCAGCACGAAGCCGGCCAGCAGGAGCTGGATCGAGAGCCCGCTGCGGAAGTAGTCGCCCAGCACCAGCGGGCCGCCGGCAGTCCGCCGCCAGCGCGACGAGCGCTCCGCCGGCCACGGCGGCGGCGAGCGCTCCGCGATCGGGCCCAGGCGCGCATCAGCGCGCCGGCGGACGCGGCGCGTTGCGCGAACCGCGCCAGGGCGAGGCCCAGCAGCGGGTAGGCGAGCCAGGGGAACAGCGGGAACGACACCCACTCGGCCGTCCCCCAGAGGGGATCGAGCACGGGCGAGCCGCCGCCGGTCCCCCAGAGCAGGGGCGCCACGGCGGTCACGGCGATGGCCATCGCCACGACCGGCCATGCGCCGCGGACCACGTGCTTCACCACGCCCAGCACGATCAGCGAGAGGCCCGCCAGCTGCAGGATGTCGATCTCGAGCAAGGCGTGCCACGCGCCTCCCAACGCGTCCTCGACGAGCACCGAGTGGGCCGCGAGCGCGGGCGCGGTGAAGCGCACCAGGTTGAGCGCGTAGCCCAGGGCGAAGAGCGCGATGCCGCGGCGCAGCCCACTCCAGACCCCGGTGCGGCGCGAGGCGCCGAAGAGGAACCCCATCGACACCATGAACACCGGCGCGGCGGGGGCGGTGCCGAGGAGCAGGAAGGTCGTGCCGACTGCGGACGTCTCGCCGTAGTCCACGGCGAAGAGGAGCTGCACGTGCTGGAGCACCATCAGCACGATGGCGATGCCGCGCGCCAGGTCGAGGAAGCGGAGGCGGCCGTCGACGGTGAGCAGCGGGCCGAAGGAGCGCGCGGGATCCATGGAGGGGCTGTCGGCCGCCCGGTCCCTCGTGGCGCTCATTCCGGTCTGATTCCTCCCCGGGGATCGCGATCGCCGCGGGCACGTGTCTGGCGGCTGCTCACCCGACCTTCTAGACTGCGTGTCGAGCCGAGTCAAGGGAGAAAGGCGACCGCATGAGCGCCACCATCACCGCCGTCCACGCCCGGATGATCCTCGACTGTCGCGGCTACCCGACCGTGCAGGCGGAGGTGGAGGCCGGCGGGCGGCTCGGCAGAGCCGACGTCCCCGCCGGCCGGTCGACCGGCAGCAGCGAGGCCGCAGAGCTGCGCGACGGGGGTGCCGCGTACCGCGGCAAGGGCGTCGCGCGCGCCGTCGCAGACGTGCAACGAGGTGATCGGGCCGGCCGTCCTCGGGCGCGACGCGGCCGACCAGGTCGCGCTCGACCGCTTCCTCTGCGAACTCGACGGCTCGGCGGACAAGAGCCGGCTCGGCGCCAACGCCGTCCTCGGCGTCTCGCTGGCCGCTGCGCGCGCCGCCGCGGACTGCGCCGGCCTGCCGCTGCACCGGTACCTGCGCGCCGACTCGCGCGTGCTGCCGGTGCCGTTCGTGAACCTCATCAACGGCGGCAAGCTCACCTCCAACGACCTCGACTTCCAGGAGTTCATCTGCATGCCGGTCGGCGCCGCCACGTTCAGCGAGGCGCTGCGCATGGCCAGTGAGTGCCACATGGCCCTCATGGAGATCGTGGTCGAGCGGTACGGCAAGCTGGCCGCCAACACCGGCGATGAGGGCGGGTTCGCGACGCCCATCGTCGACGTGCGCGAGGCGCTGCAGGTGCTGCACGACGGCGTGGCCGCGGCCGGATACGCGAGCGACATGGTCTACGCGCTGGACTGCGCCGCGACGCACCTGTGGGACGCGTCGCGGCGCACCTACACCGTCGCGGGCACGGAGTACACGACCGGCGAGCTCATCGACTTCTACGAGGAACTGGTGCGCGACTACGGCATCGTCTCCATCGAGGACCCCCTCGCGGAGGACGACTGGGACGGCTGGGTCGAGATCACGCGCAGGCTGGGGCCGGACGTGCAGCTCATCGGCGACGACCTCTTCGTGACGAACGCGGAGCTGGTGCGGCGCGGGGTGGAGCTGGGCGCGGCCAACGCGATGCTGTGGAAGGTCAACCAGATCGGCACGCTGAGCGAGGCGTTCGCGGCGGCCGAGACGGCGTTCCGCAACGGCTACGGCGTGTGCGTGAGCGAGCGGTCCGGCGAGACCGAGGACCCGCTCATCGCCGACCTCGTGGTGGCGCTCAACGCCGGGCAGATCAAGACCGGGCTCTCCGGTGCGCGGCGAGCGCACGGCCAAGTACAACCGGCTGTTCCAGATCGAGGAGTGGCTCGGCGCCGACGCGGTGTACGCGGGGCGCGATTGGCGTCACCCGGCGCCGGCGATCCGGTGAGCGACCGCGGGCAGCCGGGGGAGGGCGCGCGCCGGCGCGGCCGGCAGGGCGCGCGGCACGCGGGCGGGGCGCCGCCGCCGCCGCACGAGCTCGCGGCCCGCCGCTTCGTCAACCACGCGGAGCTGACCGGTCACGGCCGCGTGGAGCTTCGCCGCGACGCGCTCTCTGTGGCCGCCGCGGCGCTCGACGCGGTCGACCCGGCGGCGGCGCTCCGAGGCATGGTCGCCCTCGAGGGTGACCGACCTCGATCGTCACCCCGCCGGGTGACGTGAACCGGACCTTCGACCTTTCCGGCGGCCGGCGCGTCTTCGTCGCCGGCGCCGGCAAGGCCACGATCGGCATGGCCGCCGTGCTGGACGAGCTGCTCGGCGGCCGCATCGCGGCCGGCGTCGCCGTGGTCAAACGCGGCCAAGCCGTTCCGTTGCGGCACATCGAGGTCCTCGAGGCGTCGCACCCCGTCCCGGACGAAGTCGAGCCTCGCCGGCGGCCTGCGCCTGCTCGAGATCGCCGCCGGCGCGGCCCCCGGCGACCTGTTCATCGGCCTCGTGACCGGAGGAAGCTCGGCACTCGCCGTGGCGCCGGCAGAGGGGCTCACGCTCGCCGACAAGGTCGCCGTCAACCGTCTGCTGCTGGCGTGCGGGCGCCGACATCGTGTCCATCAACAAGCGTCCGCAAGCACCTCTCGCGCCTCAAGGGCGGGCGCCTGGCGCGAGCGGCCGGCTGCGACGTGCTCAACTTCACGGTCTCCGACGTCGTCGGCGACCCGCTCGACGCCGTCACCGACCTCACGGTGCCGGACACCTCCACCTTCGCCGACGCCCAGGCCGTCTGCGACCGCTGGGACCTGTGGCCGCACCTGCCCACGCGCGCGGCCGCCCATCTGCGGCGCGCCGACCCGGCCGAGGAGAGCTGTCACGCCCTCGACGGCGTGACGTCGTTCGTCGTGGCGGACGCGCGCACGATGTGCGGGCCGCGGCCGCGACCGCCGAGGAGCTGGGGTACCGCGCCGAGGTGCTGCGCCTCGACCTGGAGGGCGACAGCGCCGGGGCCGGCCGCTGGTTCGCGCGGCGGGTTGACGGCGGCTGCGCCGGGAACGGCACTGGTGGCCGGCGGTGAGGCCACCACGGTGCTGGCGCACGGGCAGGGGCTGTCCGGCGGCGGTGGGCCGAGTCAGGAGGGCGCCCTCGCGGGCGCCCTCGAGCTCGCCGGCGGGTCCGCCGCCTGCCTGCTCTGCCTCGACTCCGATGGCACCGATGGGCCCGGACACGCCGCCGGCGGCCTGGTCGACGACGTCACGGCGGCGGCGCTCGCCGCCGCCGGGGCCGGCGCGCATGCCGCCCTCGCGGCGCACGCCTCCGGGACGGCGCTCGAGGCCGCCGGCGACCGCGTCTTCACCGGCCCGACGGGGACCAACGTCAACGACCTCAAGCTCGGCCTCGTCGGTCCCGCTCCGTCCGGCCTGCCGTCGGCGGCGCGAGGCGCTGCGCCTGACCGCGGCGCCCGGAGCCGCGGCCGCCACCCGCGCCTCACGCGTCCGCGGATCGTCCCTTCCGCTCTCTCATGAGGAACCACACGATGACGGTGGTCGCCGGCATCAGGCCGACGGCCGCGAGCATCGCACCGTGCAGGCCGGTGACGAAGGAGCTGCAGGAACTGGCGCACGGCCTCCGGGAAGACTGCGGCGGCGCGCCGTTCTCGATGCTGTCCACGGTCGTCCTGACCTCCGCCTCGGTCACGCCGAGCGCCTTGAGGTCCCGCCACAGGTCGAATCCCGGTGACCACCTTGACGGTGAGCATGGTGAGCACCATCCCGAGCGCCGACCCCAGCTGGCCGATGCTCGTCCTGGACGACGTCACGGCCCCGTAGTCGCCTTCGGTGACGGCGAGGATGATGACCTGTCCCTGTGCCGTGAGGGTCGCGCCGATGCCGGCGCCCACCACGACGACGCTGGGGATGTACGCCCAGGACGGCAGATGCTCCGCGAGCGGGACGAACGTCAGGAACCCGAGCGAGGCGACCAGCAGACCGCGCGTCATCACGGTGCGCTCCGCCCCGGGTCTCGCCAGGACCCGGCCGGCGATCAGGCCGCCGATCCCGCCGGCGATGTAGAGCGGCTCCAGGGCGAGCGTCGTGACGAGCTCCGAGCCCTGCTTCACGAACTGCACCCCGCCATTGATGGTCAGGGCCATGGCCGACATGGCGATGGGGCAGGCAAGGCCGACGGCGACGGCCGCGCAGAAGGCCCGCGAGCGGAAGATCCTCACCGGGAAGGACGGCGCCTCGAGGCGCGACTCCACGAGCGCCCAGGCGACGAAGCAGACAGACCCCGACCAGGATGAAGAACCAGCCGGTGCGGTCCGGCGGGTGGGCGGTGACGCGCGAGACGCCGGAGATGACCGCGACCATCGCGGCCCCGAGCAGCACGAGGCCGACGACGTCCACGCGTCCGGAACCGGTGCGCGGCATGGGCGGCAGCAGGCGCGGCGTGAGCACGAGGCTCACGGCGCACATCACCGGCACGACGAGGAACAACCAGCGCCAGCCGATCCCCGCAAGGGCGCCGCCGCCGATGGTGGTCGCCATGACGACGATGGTCGTGAACATGCCGACCAGGCCCAGGCCAAGGCCGAGGCTGCGGCCGGGCGCCACCGCCTTGGTGTAGGCGTAGGAGGACGTGAGCATGACGCTGTAGCCGAGGCCCGCCAGCACGAGGCAGGCCACATACACCCAGCCGGCCGGGAAGAACACGATGGCCAGGTTGGCCGCGCCTGCCAGCACGAACGACGCCATCAGCAGCGGGCGGCGGCCGAGCCTGTCGGCGGCGACGCCGGCCGCCACGGCGGTGGCGGCGATGGAGAGGCTCACGGCGCTCGCCGCGGCGCTGCGCAGCCCGGCGGAGAGGGCCATGTCCCGGGCTGCGTCGACCAGGGACACGGTGGCCAGGGTGCCTCCCGTGGCCTTGATCGCCTCGATCCAGGCGAGCAGCAGGAGAGCGTAGGGGCTCCTGAGATGGTCGGCGGCGCCGGCTTGCGTCGCGCCGCCCGTGCCCACCGTGCCCGCGGGTGCAGTGCCCATCGCGGCCCCCTCCTCTCAGCGGGAGTCTACAGCCGCTCGCGGACGCGGTGTCAGGAGGCCGCGGAGCGCGCGACCACCACCGTCCGCCGGACAACCCGTCCAGTCCGGGTGGTAGTGTGGCGGCGAGACCGTCCGGGCCACCGCGAGCGGGAGTGAGGCATGAGGTTCATCCACACCGGCGACTGGCATCTCGGCAAGCTCCTGCGGGAACGGTCGCTGGTGGAAGACCAGCTGTTCGCGCTGCGCGGTCTCGTGCGGCTCGCCGACGAGGTGCGGCCGGACGCCATCGTCGTAGCGGGCGACGTCTACGACCGTGCCGTGGCGCCCACCGAGGCCGTGCGTGTGCTTGACGACGTCCTCGCGACCCTCACCCTCGACCTGAGGGTCCCGGTCGTCGATCATCGCCGGCAACCACGACAGCGCGGCGCGGCTGGACTACCTCAACGGCCTGGTCACGCGCGTCGGGCTTCATGTGGTGGGCACGGTGGGCGCCGAGCCGCGGGGCGTGCCGGTCACGCGGCAGGGACGGCGTGGACGTGGTGTTCTGGCCGCTTGCCTACACCGATCCCGAGACCGCTCGCTGTCGACCTGGGCCGCTCCGACATCCGCAGTCACGAGGCGGTGCTGCGCGGCTCACCTCGGAGCGGGTGCGCGAGCTGTCGCGACGACGATGCCCGCAGCGTCGTCGTCGCCCACGCCTTCGTCACCGGGCGCGCAGCCGTCGGAGTCCGAGCGGCCGCTGTCGGTCGGCGGGTCCGGCGAGGTGTCGCGAGACGTGTTCGAGGGGTTCGACTACGTCGCTCTCGGCCACCTGCACCGGCCCCAGCGCGTGAGCGAACGCGTGCGGTATGCGGGGTCGCTGCTCAAGTACTCGTTCGACGAGGCCGACCACCGCAAGTCGGTCACCGTGGTCGACCTCGACCGCGAGGGCGCCGTGACGGTCGAGGAGCGCCACCTGCCGGTGCGGCGAGACCTCGTGCGCCTGCGCGGCTCGTTCGAGGAGGTCAGGGAGCGGCCCGACGCCGGCGACTTCGCGGAGGCCTACGTGGAGGTCATCCTCACCGACACCGACCCTGTGCTCGACCCCATGCAGAAGCTCCGCGCCGTGTATCCCAACGTCCTCTCGCTGCGGCGCGAGACCTGGCTGGCCCAGACGCGCGCCTGCGAGAGGCTCGAGGTCGGCACCATGTCGACGCGCGACCTCTTCGGGGAGTTCTTCCGTGAGGTCACCGACCAGCACCTCACCGAGGCGCAGCAGGACGAGGTCGACGACGCCCTCACGTCCGCCCGGCGCGCGAGGAGCGGGAGGTGGTCGAGTGAGACCGCTCAGGCTCGCCATGCAGGCCTTCGGCCCGTACAAGGGCACGCGAGACCGTGGACTTCGCGCGAGCTCGGCGACCAGAAGCTCTTCCTCATCCACGGCGAGACCGGGGCCGGCAAGACCAGCATCCTCGACGCCATCGTGTTCGCCCTGTACGGCGATACGAGCGGCGGCGAGCGCAAGGCGGGGCAGATGCGCTGCGAGTCGGCGGATCCGGCCACGCCCACCGTGGTCACCTTCGACTTCGCTCTGGGGCCGCAGACGCTACCGGGTGGTGCGCCGCCCGGCGCAGGAGTCTGGCCCGGGCGAGCGGCGAGGGCGTCGTGAGCAAACCGGCCTCCGCGGCCATGTGGGAGACCACTGAGGCGGCGCCGGGCGCCGAGGGCGACCTGCTCGCTTCGCAGATCGGCAAGGTCAACGACAAGGTCCACGAGCTGCTGGGCTTCTCGTCAGAGCAGTTCCGGCAGGTCGTCGTGCTGCCGCAGGGCAGGTTCCGGGACCTGCTGGCCGCGGGCTCCGACAAGCGCGAGGAGATCCTGCGGCAGCTCTTCTCGACAAGGGAGTGCGCCGAGCTCGAGCGCCGTCTCAAGGAGCGGGCGCGCGAGGTGGTCCGGCGGAGTCAGGACCTCGCGCTCATGAAGCGCACGCGGCTCGAGGCGACGGGGGCGGAGGACGAGGGGCAGCTGGAGGCGCTGCTGCGCGAGGCCGGCGAGGCCGTCGCGGAACGCGCCGGGGAGGCAGGGCGCCTCACCGCCGAGGCCGCGGCTGCGGCCGCGGCGCTCGCCGAGGCGCAGACAGGCTGACGAGGCCGCGCGCGCGGTCGTCGAGGCCCGGGCCCGGGTCGAGACGCTCGCGGCCGAGCAGCCGCGCGTCGACGCGCTCAGGGCGGTGGCCGAGCAGGCCCGGAGGGCGCAGCGCGTCGAGCCGTTCGCGGCCGCGCGGCATCGGGCCGCTGAGCGTGCGGGCTCCGCGGCGGAGGCGGTGGGCGAGGCTCGTCAGGGTCTCGCGGAGGCGACCGAGCGCGAAGCCCGTGCCGCCGAAGTGCTGGCCGAACAGCAGGCGCGGGAGCCGGACCGCGCCGCCGCGGCGCAGGAGGTCCGGCGGCTCTCGGAGATGGCGGCGGTCGTCACCGCCTGGCGGCAGGCCGACCAACGGCGCGTCCGGGCAGACGCCGCCTCGGCGTCCGCCGCCGCCGAGCTCGGCGCGGCTGAGGCCGCCGAGGCGGAGGCCAGAGCGGCGCGGGAGACGGCGGCGGGGCGGGTGGCCGCCGCCACCGCGGCCCGCGCCGGCCTCGACGCCGCCCGGCAGCGGCGCGAACAGGCCGCGCAGCTGGCGGCGCTCTGCGAGGCGCGTGAGGCGGCGGCGGCCGCGATGGAGCGGGCGCGACAGAAGCGCGCCGCCGCCGCCGAGCAGCACGCGCACGCGCAGTCCGAGGCGGACGGCCGCCAGAAGGAGCAGGCGCAGGCCCAGGAGTCGTGGCGCGGCGGCAGGGCCGGGGCACTGGCCGCGGGGCTCGTGGACGGCGTGCCGTGCCCGGTGTGCGGGTCCACCGAGCACCCGGCGCCGGCGCCGCAGGTCGACGGCGCCGACGACGACGCCCTGGCCGCCGCCGGGGAGCGCCTCGAGCAGGCCCGTCGACGGCTCGAGGGCTGCAGGGAGGCGCTCGGCGCGGCCGACAGTGAGCTCGCCAGCGCCTGTGGAGAGCTCAGGGCCTTGGATGGGCAGCTGCCCGGCGACGCCACGACGCACCGTGCCCGCGAGGCAGTGCTCGCGTGCGAGGGCGAGTGTGCGACGCTCGACCTACAGGTCGCCCAGGTGGCCGACCGCGACGCGCTGCTCGCGGGTGTCGAGGCGGCGCTGCAGGCGGCCGAGGCTCGTCTGGCCACGGCCCGTGGGTCGGACCGCGACGCCGCCGGCGTCGCGGCCGAGACGCGCGCTCGTGCCGACCAGCTCGCCGCCGGCATCCCCGAGGACCTTCGCGATGAGGAGGCGTTGGAGCGCGCGCTGGCGGGAGCCATCGCGCACAGCGAGCGCCTCGTGGCCGAGATCAAGGCAGCCGAGGACGAGAGCGGCGCTGCGCGCGAGCATCGCGTCGCCACCGAGCGCGACCTCAAGGCGGCCGACGACGCGGCCGGCAAGGCCCGGCACGACGACGCGGCAGCTGCGGCCGCCCTCGGTGCCGCACTCGAGGAGCACGGTTTCGCGGCTGCCGAGGCCTTCGCTGCCGCCGTCGTGGCGGACGACCAGATCGCCGCGGCCGAGGCTGCGGTGGCCGCTCACGCCGAGGGCCTCGGTCAGGCCCGGGGGCAGCTCACGCAGGCCCGGGCCGCCGCCGAGGAACACCCAGTCACGGGAGAGCCGGCCGCCTTCCGCGCGCGTCACGAGCAGGCAGCGGTGGCGGCCAGGGAGGCGCAGAGCCGGCAGACGCAGGCCGAGGCTCGTCTGGCGCAGCTCCGTGAGGCGCGCGAAGCCTTGGACGGGCTCGCGCGCGACGAGCGGGACGTCGACGCCACGTACAAGGTGGTCGGCATGCTGTCGGACGTCGCCAATGGGCAGGCCGACGGCGCCAAGGTCTCGTTCCAGCGCTGGGTGCTGGGCAAGTACCTCGACATCGTGCTTGTTTCGGCCAGCGAGCGGCTGCGGGCCATGAGCCGCGAGCGCTACGAACTCCATCGCCAACTCGAAGCCGAGAACCTCAGAGCAGAAGAGCGGCCTCGATCTGGCGGTGGCCGACAGCTGGTCCAATCGCTCACGCCCCGCCGTCACGCTGTCGGGCGGGGAGAGCTTTCTCGCGGCGCTTTCGCTGGCCCTGGGCCTCGCCGAGACGGTGGAGGCCCAGTCGGGGGGCGTCAGACTCGAGACCATCTTCGTGGACGAGGGCTTCGGCGCTCTGGACCCCAGCGCCCTCGACCTCGCCATGGACGCCCTCGTGCAGCTCAAGGACAGCGGCAGACTGGTCGGGGTCATCAGCCACGTGCCGGAGCTGCAGCAGGTCATCTCGGCACGGCTGGAGGTGAAGGGCGGACCGGGCGGCAGCACCGCCCACTTCCACGTGTCCTGACGCTCGCCGCGATCGCCCTCATGTACCGCCCGGTGCGGCCCGGGCTCCTGCGCGCGCCCCACCGGCGCCGTGCGCTCGCGCACGGCCGACTGCGTCGCGCCGCGGCACACCTCGTCAGCGCCTCCACGGCGCGCTTCGCGTGCGCCACGGCCACGACGACCGTGCGCGGCCCGGTGACGATGTCGCCGGCCGCGAACACTCGCGGCCGGGAGGTCCGGCCGTGCTCGTCGGCCTCCAGCAGCCCGCTCTGCGTGAGCCTGAGGCCGACGTCGGGGACGTCCGACGCCGGCCCCCGGCCCCTGACCCACGGCGATGATGACGGCGTCGGCCTCCACGTCGCCTGTCCGCGCGAAGTCGTCCTCGAACGAGACACTCCCGTCCTCGGCCCCGACCCGTTCCACGGCGACCCACTTCACCGCGTGGTCGGTGATGCGGATCGTCTTGCTGCAGTGCAGGAACCCGACGCCGTCGATGAGCGCCAGCTCGACCTCGTCCTGGTAAGCAGCGACCTCGCGCGGCCCCATGAAGTTGAGGATCGTCACGTCGGTCGCGGCCTTGCGCACCGCCGTCCTGGCCGCGTTCACGCGGCCCCTCTCTCGGCACGGATGCGGATACGGAACAGGCGCCCGGGGTGGCCAGGGTCGGCGTGTGCGTGGTCACGCCCGCGGCGAGTATGCCGTCACCGCGTGCGCCCAGTCCAGCAGCGCGGGGGCCGCGCGGCGCAGAGCGCGGCAGGCCGCCAGCAGGTCGCCGGCCGAAGCGCGCGGACGGGAGAGGCGCGTGGCCGGCGTGTCGAGGACCACGCGGAGCACGGCGAGCGGGCGGCCTCCGGCCGCGGCTCGCAGCCACGCCGACTCCATGTCGACGGCGAGCGCTCCGTCCGCGGCGAGGCGCGTGCGCTCGGCGCCGCGGACGATGCGGGACGACGAGACGATGCGGCCCGCGTGGACGCGCTCGATCCCGCGTGCGCGGAGGGCGGCAGTCAGGCGGCCGGCGCCGGCGTGAGCCGGCGCGCCGGCCGGGCCGGGCGGCCGCAGCTCGGCCCACGGCTCGCCGTCGGCGGCCAGGCTCGTCGCGACCACCACGTCGCCGGTCCGCAGGTGGCCCGTGAGGCCGCCACAGAAGCCGGCGACGGCCACCGCGTCCGCTGGGGTCCTCAGCGCCCTCTGGGCCGCGGCCACCGCTCGCCGCCGCCCCATGCCCGTGCGCAGCACGGTCACGTCCGGCGGCGCCCCGGCAAGGACTGCGGCCTCCGCGATCAGCGGGACCAGCAGCAGGAGCGCCGGGGTGTCGTGCGCGCCGCGGCCTGCGGGCGCACGGACTGCCCGAGCTGAGTCTGTGCCGCCCGCCGCGGCTGTCCCCGAGTCCGTGTCCGCTGCCATAGCCGTCATCGTACTGCGGGCGCCCAGCGGTCGCGCGCTCCCGTGTTCTCCTTCGTCGGACCACCCGGACTCCGGCCCCGGATCGGGGGCAGGGGAACACGGCCGCCGCGCCGCAGGGGGTGCTAGAATCGGAGTCCTCCATGGCCGCCGATTTCGTCCACCTGCACGTGCACAGCGAGTACTCGCTGCTCGACGGCGCCTGCCGTGTGAAGAGTCTCGTGCAGCGGGCCAAGGAGCTGGGCATGCCCGCCGTGGCGCTCACCGACCACGGCACGCTGGGCGGCGCGATCAAGTTCTACGACGCCGCCCGCAAGGAGGGCATCAAGCCCATCATCGGCCTCGAGCTGTACGTGGCGACCGACCGGCGCTCGCGCGCCGGCGTCAAGGAGCGCAACGCCCACCTCACTCTGCTGGCGCGCGATCAGACCGGCTACAAGAACCTGGTCAAGCTCAGCACGCGCGCCTACCTGGAGGGCTACTACTACAAGCCGCGCGCCGACTGGGACCTGCTGGCCGAGCACAGCGAGGGGCTCATCGCCCTCACCGGCTGCATGAGCGGCCGCATCGCCATGCTGCTGCGCGACGGCGACGAGGACGGGGCCGTGGCCGAGGTCCGCCGCCTCGCGGACCTGCTCGGCCCCGAGAACGTCTTCATCGAACTGCAGGACGCCGGCCTCCCCGAGCAGCGCGAGCTGCTGCCCAAGCAGTGGGCGCTCGCGCAGAAGGCCGGCCTGCGCACCGTGGCCACCAACGACGTGCACTACCTGCGGCACGAGGACTCGTACGCGCACGACGCCTTGCTCTGCATCCAGACGCAGAGCAACCTCGACGACGAGGACCGCATGCGCTACGGCAGCGACGAGTTCTACCTCAAGTCGGGCGAGGAGATGCACGAGCGTTTCAAGGACTACCCGGGCTCGTGCGAGGCTACGGTGGAGATCGCCGCGCGCTGCGACGTCGACCTTGACTTCGGCACGTACCTGCTACCGTCTTACGCTGTACCTGAGGGTTATACCGAGGCAACCTACCTGCGCGAGCTCTGCGAGCAGGGGATGCTCCGGCGCTACGGCGGCGACCCGGGGCCCGAGATGCGCGAGCGCCTCGAGTTCGAGCTCGGCGTCATCGGCGAGATGGGCTTCGACGCCTACTTCCTCATCGTCTGGGACTACGTCAAGTTCGCCAAGGACAACGGCATCGCCGTCGGACCCGGCCGTGGGTCGGCCGCCGGGTCCATCGTGAGCTACTGCCTCGCCGTCACCGACATCGACCCGCTCAAATACGACCTGCTCTTCGAGCGCTTCCTGAACCCGGGGCGCAAGAGCATGCCCGACGTCGACATGGACTTCAGCGTGAAGCGCCGTGGCGACGTCATCGACTACGTGGCGCGCAAGTACGGGCGTGACAGGGTGGCGCAGATCATCACCTTCGGCACCATGGCCGCGCGCGCCGCCGTGCGCGACGCGGCGCGCGTCATGGGCAAGCCGTACGCCGTCGGCGACAGGATCGCCAAGATGATCCCGGAGGCGGCCCCGCCGGCCACGTTCGCCCAGGCCATGCTGCCCGGCGGCGAGCTCAAGCAGGCCTACGACGCCGACGAAGAGGTCAAGGAGGTCGTCGACCTCGCCATGAGCCTCGAAGGGCTCATCCGCAACGACTCCATCCACGCCGCCGCCGTGGTCATCAGCGACAAGCCGCTCACCGAGTACCTGCCGTTGCAGCAGAAGGGCGACGCCGAGCTCGTCACCCAGTTCGACATGGACGACGTCGCCAAGCTCGGCCTGCTCAAGATGGACTTCCTCGGGCTGCGCAACCTCGACGTCATCGAGTCGGCCCTGGAGATCATCGAATCCACGCGCGGCGTGTGCATCGAGATCGACCAGCTCCCGCTGGACGACGAGAAGACCTACAGGATGCTCGCCAGAGGCGACTCCACCGGCGTGTTCCAGTTCGAGAGCCCCGGCATGAAGGAGGCGCTGCGCGAGATCGGCCCGACCGAGTTCGAGGACCTCATCGCCATCGTGGCCCTCTACCGGCCGGGGCCGATGCAGTACATCCCGACGTATGCGCGCAACAAGAAGGACCCGGCCTCGGTCGTCTACGACCACGAGGCCCTGCGCCCCATCCTGGAGCCCACGCACGGCGTGACCATCTACCAGGAGCAGTACATGGCCATCGCCCGCCGCGTGGGCGGGTTCAGCCCGGCGCAGGCCGACGACCTGCGCAAGGCCATCAGCAAGAAGAACCACCAGCTGATGGCCACCCTCAGGGATCCCCTCATGCAGGGTCTCGCGGCCAGCAGCGTGCCGCCGGCGGTGGCCAACAAGCTCTGGGCCAACTTCGAGGCCACCGGCGACTACTCGTTCAACAAGAGCCACGCGGCCTGCTACGCCCTGATCAGCTACCGCACAGCTTGGCTCAAGGCCAACTATCCGGTCGAGTACATGGCGGCCCTGGTCAGCAGCGTCATGAACACCAAGGACAAGGTGCCGTTCTACGTGAACCAGTGCCGCGAGATGGGCATCGAGGTGCTGCCGCCGGACGTCAACGAGAGCGTCGTCGACTTCACCGTGGCCGGCGGCAAGATCCGCTTCGGCATGAACGCCGTCAAGGGCGTGGGCGTGGGCGCCATCGAGGAGATCATCAAGGCGCGGCAGGAGGGCGGGCCGTTCACGGGCCTCTACGACTTCTGCGCCCGCGTCGACTCGGCCCAGGCCAACAAGCGCGTGCTGGAGGCGCTCATCCGCGCCGGCGCCTTCGACAGCAGCGGCGACCCGCGGCGCGGCATGCTGGAGGCCCTGCCGGCGGCCATGTCCGACGGCGACCGCCGTCGCAAGGACGCGGCCCAGGGCCAGGGCGGTCTGTTCGACCTCGTGGCCCCCGAGGACGGCGGCACGCCGGCTCCGGAGGTGCCGCGGCGCGAGTTCGACCAGGCCACGCTGCTGCGCGGAGAAAAGGAGGCCCTGGGTCTCTACGTCTCCGCCCACCCGCTCCAGGACCTCCGTGAGCAGCTCCGTGAAGAGATCGAGGTCCCCGTCGGCTCCCTGGACGACGCCTCGGACGGCGCCATGGTGTGGACCGGCGGCATCGTCGCCAACGCCCAGAAGAAGGTCAGCAGGAACGGCGGCGTGTGGCTGGCGTTCCGCCTCGAGGACGTGGACGGCGGCGTGGAGTGCCGCGCCTGGCCCGCCACCTACGAGCAGTACAAGGACCTCCTCGCCGAGGACTCCATCATCAAGGTCAAGGGCCGCATCGAGCGCAAATCCGAGGGTGAGACGGGCCTCATCGCCATCGAGGTCGTCCCGTTCAGCGGCGTCAGCGAGTACCGGCCGCTGACGGTGACCATCGACGCCACGCGGGTGCGGCCCACGGTGCTGGACGACCTCAAGAGCATCCTCGCCGACTTTCCCGGCCGCGTGCCCGTGGTCCTGCAGATGGTCGGCGGCGACCAGAAGGCCAGGCTCCGCGTGAGCGACTCGCTGCGCGTCGACCCCGTCGGCGGCCTGTACGCTGAGCTCAAGGCTCTGCTGGGCGAGAGCTGCGTCGGGGTCGGCTGAGGCGGGGCCGGCGAGGCGCGGAAGGCGAAGGAGCAGGCTCATGGCGATTCCCGAGGGCATGCGCGACGTGGTGCCGCCCGAGTCCGGCGACCGGCGGGCGCTCGAGGACACGCTCCTGCGCCGGTTCGCGGCCTACGGGTACGGCCAGGTGATGACGCCGTGGCTGGAGTACGCCGAGACGTTCGCGGCGGCCGAGGACGAGACGCTGGCCGGCGGCTACCGGCTGTACGACCGGCAGGGACACGAGCTCGTCACGCGCACCGACATGACGGTGCCGGTGGCCCGTCTGGCGGCGGCGCGCTTCGACGACGCTCCCTTGCCCCTGCGGCTCTGCTACGTGGCGCCCTCCATCCGGCCGTGGGCGCCGCAGCGCAGCCAGGACGGTGAGTTCGTGCAGGCGGGGGCCGAGCTGCTCGGTCTGGGCTCGGCCGCCGCCGACGCGGAGAGCGTCGGCCTGCTGTGCGACTGTCTCGCCTCCGTCGGCCTGCGCGACTTCCGGGTCGCGCTCGGCTCGGTGGCGTTCTACGGCGCCCTGATCGACTCCCTCGGGCTGGATGAAGCCGATCGCGAGACGTTCCTCACGGCGCTCGCCGACCGCGACTACCCGCTCATGGAGAGCGTCGCCGGCAACGCCGGGGTGGACGAGCGCGCGCTCGGCGTCTTGTGGAAGGTCCTTGGGCTGAGCGGCTCGCACGACGGCCTCAGCCAGGCGCGCAGGCTCGCCACCACCGACGCCATGGAGGCCGCTATCCAGCGCATGGTGGAGGTGCGCGACCTTGTGGAGGAGGCCGGGTTCGCCGAGGTGATCGCCTTCGACTTCGGCATGTACCCCGACCTCTCGTACTACAGCGGCGTGATCTTCGAGGCCTACGCCCGAGGCGTGGGCCTGCCCATCGCCACCGGCGGCCGCTACGATGGCCTCCTGGGACACTTCGACTGGGACATCCCCGGCGTGGGCTTCGCCCTCGCCCTGGACCGCCTGCTCGACGCCGTGGCTGAGGCCGGCGCCCCGCCGGCCGGCGCCGTGCCGGTCCTCGCGTTCTCCGGCGGCCTGGAGGAGCCGGCGCGGGCGGCGGAGCTCCGCCGTGCCGGCTGGGCCGTGGCCACACTGCCGGATGGTTCGCAGGCCGCGGCGCCGTGGCTGCGGCGCGAGGGCGGCCGTTACGTGTACGAGGCCCCCGACGGCACGTCCAAGACGGGCGGCTGGCGCGACGTGCGCCGCGCCTTGGGCATGGAATGAGGCTCGGCATCGCCTGTCGCGACGAGCGGCCGCCGCGCGACGTGGTGGACCTGCTGTGCGACGCCGGCCTGTGCGGCCGGTTCGATGATGTGAAGGCGCCGGCCCTCGTGGAAGAGCCGGCGCCGGGCGGTCACGTCTGGTTGCTGGCCTCCGCCGCCGACGTGGTCGGCGCCTGCGAGCGCGGCGCCCTCGACGCGGCCGTCGCCGGCAAGGACGTGCTCCTGGAGGCCGAGCCGGAGGTCCATGAGCTGCTCGACCTGCGCGCCGACCGCGATGCGCTGGTGTACGCGCTGCGCGAGCGCCCGGCCGGGCTCTCGCGGCGCGTGCGCCCGCGCGTGGCCACGCGGTACGTTCGCGTCACGCACCGGTTCTTCGCCGGGGCGGGTGAGGAGGTCGATGTGGTCGGGTTCGACTCTCCGGCGCTGGCCGTGCGTCTTGGCCTCGCCGACGGCGTGGTCGAGTTGCGGGCCAGTCTGGACGGCGCCCTCGGAGCCGGACTGCTGGAGCGCGCCGAGGTGGCCGGCTGCAGCGCCCGGCTCGTCTGCGGCCGGGCGGCGCGCACGCTGGACGGGGCGGCGCTGGAGGACCTCGCGGAGCGCCTGCGGGCGCGTTTGGAGGAAGGGTGAAGGAGCTCGTCTGGACCGGCGATGCGCGCGCCCTCGTGGCCGGGCTGCGCGCCTTCGCGCCTCCGGCCGCGCAGGTGGCGGCCGCGGTCGGGGCCATCGTCGCCGACGTGCACGCGCGCGGCGACGACGCCGTCCGCGAGCACACGCTGCGTCTCGACGGCGTCGAGCTGCCCGAGAGCTATGCGGAGCCGCCGGAGCGGCTCCGCGAGGCGCTCGCCGGGCTCACGCCGGCGGTGCGAGAGGGACTCGAGGTCGCGGCGGCCAACATCCGCGCCTACCACGAGCGTGAGGCGCCACGCTCCTGGCGCGAGACGCTGGCGCAGGGCCAGGTCGTCGGACAGGAGATCGTACCCGTGGGCGCCGCCGGCCTCTACGTGCCGGGCGGCCTCGCCGACTATCCGTCGTCGGTGCTCATGACGGCCATCCCCGCCCAGGTCGCCGGGGTGGATCGCGTCGTGGTGTGTTCTCCGCCCAGACGGGGCGGCGGCGCGGCGAGGGGGGTCGCCGCCGCCTGCGAGCTCCTCGGGGTCCGCGACCTGGTGCCCATCGGTGGCGCGCAGGCCGTCGCGGCCATGGCGTTCGGCACCGCCGTCGTGCCGCGCTGCGACGTCATCGTCGGGCCCGGCAACGCCTACGTCACCGAGGCCAAGCGGCAGGTCATGGGACAGGTCGGCATCGACGCGCTCGCCGGCCCCAGCGAGGTGCTGGTGATCGCCGACGAGTCGGCCGACCCGGAATGGCTCGCGGCCGACCTGCTCGCCCAGGCCGAGCACGGCTCCGGCGCCATGGCCTGCCTCGCCGACATCGGCGGGGCCCAGATGGCGCCGGTCCGCGCGGCCGTCGAGGCGCTGGCGGACGAGCTCGGCCTCTCCCACGACAACGTGGCCCTGATCGCCTGCCCAAACCGTGCCGCCGCGGTCGAGCTCTGCAACGAGTTCGCCCCGGAGCACCTCGAGTTGCACGCGCGCGACGCCGCCGGGCTCGTCCCGCTCGTCCGCAACGCCGGCGCCGTGTTCGTGGGCGGCTTCGCCGCGACGGCGTTCGCCGACTACGCCGCCGGCAGCAACCACGTGCTACCCACCGGCGGCTCCGCGCGCTTCGCGCAGGGCCTCAGCGTAGAGCAGTTCCAGAAGCGCGTCGCCGTGGTCGAGCTGGATGCGGCGTCGGCCGCCGCTCTGGCCCCCCACGTCGCCGCCGTCGCCGACGAAGAGGGGTTGCGCGCCCACGCCCGTTCCGCGCGGCTGCGCGGGAGTGCCCCGCCGCCGACCGCTCCCACCGCAGACTGACCCGAGGAGACCCGCATGGACGATCGCCGTGCCACCGTCGAGCGCAGCACCACCGAGACCAGGGTGAAGGTCGCCGTGGGCCTCGACGGGCCCGCCCAGGCTCGCGTGGACACCGGCGTCGGCTTCTTCGATCACATGCTCACGCTGCTGGCGCATCACGGCGGCCTCGACCTCGAGGTGGCCGCCGAGGGCGACCTGCACGTGGACGCCCACCACACGGTAGAGGACGTCGCGCTGGCACTGGGCCAGGCGCTCAAGGACGCGCTCGGCGACAAACGCGGCGTGCACCGGTACGGCTCCATGGTCCTGCCGATGGACGAGGCCCTCGTCATCGTGGCCCTCGACCTCTCGGGGCGCCCGTTCTACGCCGACGACCTGCGCCTCTCCGGCGTGCACATCGGCGACTTCGACGGCGAGCTGGCCTCGCACTTCTTCCAGTCGCTGGCCATGCAGGCCGGCCTCACGCTGCACGTGCGCCTGCTTGCCGGCAGCAACGCCCACCACATCGTGGAGGCGGTGTTCAAGGGCTTCGCGCGAGCGCTGCGCCAGGCATGCCGGCGCGAGGAGGGCGCGCGGGACGTGCCGTCCACCAAGGGAGCGCTGTGACGCGGGTCCCCGCCGCCGCGCCGCCGCGTGTGGCCGTCGTCGACTACGGCATGGGCAATCTGGCGAGCGTCGCCAAGGCGCTCGAGCGCAGCGGCGCCGACGTGCGCGTCACCGAGAGCGCGGCGGAGCTGCGCTCCGCCGCGGCCGTGGTGCTGCCCGGCGTCGGCGCCTTCCGCGACGCGGCGGCGCGGCTCGAGCAGGGCGGCCTTGCGGCCGCCCTGCTCGAGCGCATCGCCGCCGGCACGCCGTTCCTGGGCGTGTGCCTCGGCCTGCAGCTGCTGTTCGAGAGCAGCGGCGAGGGCGGGCGCTGGCCGGGCCTCGGCGTGCTGCCCGGCACCGTCGAGCGGCTGCAGACCACCCTCAAGGTGCCGCACATCGGCTGGAACGAGCTCGACTGGACGGCCGCGGGGGCGGGCATGGCCGCCGGGCTGCCCGCCCGCCCGGCCGTCTACTTCGTGCACTCGTACGCGGCCGTCCCTTCCGATCCGTCCGTCATCGCCGCCACCACTGACTACGGCTCTCGCGTGGTGGCGGCCGTGGCGCGAGATACCGTGTGGGCTGTACAGTTCCACCCCGAGAAGAGCTCGACCGTGGGTCTGGCGCTGCTGGCCACCTTCGTGGCCCGGGCCCGGCAGGAGGCAGCCTCGTGATCGTCTTTCCGGCAGTCGACATCCAGGGCGGCAAGGCCGTCCGCCTGCGCCGCGGCGATTTCCGCGACGTCACCGTCTTCGGTGACGACCCGCTCGAGCTCGCGAAGATGTGGGAGGCGCGGGGGGCGGAGGCTCTGCACGTGGTCGACCTCGACGCCGCCCGCACCGGCGACCTCGCCAACTTCCCCCTCGTGGAGCGTATCGTGCAGACGCTCTCCATCCCGGTCGAGTACGGCGGGGGCATCCGCAGCGCGGAGAGCCTCGACGCGCTCGCCGCGCTCGGCGTGCGGTGGGCGGTCATGGGCACCGCGGCGGTGACCGCAAGGGATCTCCTCGACCTGGGCGTGGAGCGTCTCGGCGACCGCCTCGTCGTGGGTGTGGACTGCAGCGAGGGCATGGTGGCCACGCACGGCTGGCAGCAACGCTCGTCGATGAGCGCCACGCACTTCGCGCGCATCCTCACCCAGCACGGTGTCGGCCGCATCGTGTACACCGACACGTCCCGCGACGGCATGCTGGGAGGTCCCGACCTGGTCGGGCTCAAGGAGCTGGCCGAGGCCACGTCGCTCGAGATCGTCCTGTCCGGCGGCATCGCGATACTGGACGACCTCCGCCGGCTGCGCAGGCTCGCCCTGCCCAACGTGTGCGGGGTGATCGTCGGGCGTGCCTTCTACGAGGACGCGTTCACGCTGGCGGACGCCCAGGCCGCCGTGCGCGCCTGAGCCTGGGGGTCCCGCCGTGCACATGAAGCGCGTCATCCCGTGCCTCGACGTGCGCGACGGCCGCGTGGTCAAAGGCGTGAACTTCGTCGACTTCCGCGACGCCGGCGACCCTGTCGAGCTGGCGGCCAAGTACGACGCCGAGGGCGCCGACGAGATCGTCTTCCTCGACATCACCGCCTCGCACGAACGGCGCGACATCATCGCCGGCCTCGCGGCGCGCTGCGCGGAGCAGGTCTTCATCCCCTTCACCATCGGCGGCGGGCTGGCGAGCGAGGATGACGTGCGCATGATCCTCCAGGCCGGCGCCGACAAGGTCACGATGAACACGGCCGCGGTGCAGGACCCCGAGCTCGTCCGGCGCTGCGCGGAGCGGTTCGGGGCGCAGTGCATCGTGGTGGCCGTCGACGCCAAACGGGTGCCGGGAAGTGGGGAGGACGGTCGCCCGCCCAGGTGGCAGGTGTATCTGCACGGAGGGCGGACGCCGACGGGGATCGACGCCGTGGGCTGGGCGGTGCGCGCGGCCGAGCTCGGCGCCGGGGAGTTCATGCTCACGAGCATGGACCGCGACGGTACCCTCGACGGGTACGACCTCGAGCTCACACGCGCGGTGGCGCGCGCCGTCGACGTACCGGTGATCGCCTCGGGGGGCGTCGGTACTCTGCAGCACCTCGCCGACGGGCTCACGCTGGGCGAGGCCGACGCGGTGCTGGCGGCGAGCATCTTCCACTTCGGGACCTACTCGCTGGCGGAGACCAAGCGGTACCTCGCCGCGCGGGGCATCCCGGTACGCGTTGCGGAGGGGCAGGCGCCGTGAGCGGTGGGGGTGGGGCGGCGGGCGCCGGCGGGCCGCCGGCCGGGGCCGCCGGCGAGCGCCCGAGCCGCGTGGACCTTCGCGCTCTCCGGACTGCGCAGGACCTCGCGCGCCTGGCCGCGGACGTGACCGCCGCGCGCCTCGTCTGCTTCCCTACCGACACCGTGTACGGGGTCGGCGGCGCGCTCACGCCGGCCGTCGCCGCGGCCGTCATCGCCGCCAAGGGGCGCGATGAGGGCAAGCCGCTGCAGGTCGTGTACCCGGCCCTCGAACTGCTGCGGACGGCGGTCCCGCTCGGCCCGCGCCTCACGGACGCCGTGCGGCGTCTGCTGCCCGGGCCGTTCACGCTGTTGGTGCCGTATCCGGCCGGTCTCGAGTTCCCGCCCCCGGGCAGCGTGACGCACGAGACGCCCGGCGGCGCCTCCCGTGAGGTGCTGACCCTGGGCGTGCGCGTCCCACGCTGGCCGGCCGGCGCGGCTGCGCTGGCCGGCCTGCCCTTCGCGCTGCTCGCCTCGAGCGCGAACCCGAGCGGAGGGGTCGCTCCCGGCAGCCTCGGCGCCGTCGACCCGGGGCTGCTCGCGTCCTGCGACCTCGTGCTCGACGCCGGCTGTGTGGGCGGGCTCGCCTCCACGGTGCTCGACCTGAGCGAGTACGAGGCGACCGGCAGGTGGCAGGTGCTGCGCCGGGGTGCCGTGGCCGAGGATGAGGTGGCGGCGCTCCTGGCGGCGCCCTACGAAGGAGCATGAGATGAGCCGACTGCTGTCGTTCGTACAGGTGGACGTGTTCGCCGAGCGCGCCCTGGCCGGCAACCCGCTGGCCGTGTTCCCCGACGCCGCGGGGCTCACCGGGGAGGAGATGCAGGCCATCGCCCGTGAGATGAACCTGTCCGAGACGACGTTCGTGACGCCGCCGGAGGGGGACGGGTCGGCGCGCGTGCGCATCTTCACCCCCGAACTGGAGCTGCCGTTCGCCGGCCACCCGAGCGTGGGCACGGCCTGCGAGCTGGTGCGCCTCGGAGTGGTGGAGGCTCGCGAGCGGGTCGTCCCGGTGGTGCTCGAGCTCGGTGTCGGTCCGACGCTGGTCGAGGTCGAGATGGTGGGAGGAGCGCCGGTGGGCGCGACGGTCCACCAGGGGGTGCCGCGTTACGGCGCCGAGGTGCCCCGCGCCCGGGCCGCGGAGCTCTTCGGTCTCGGCCCGGACGACCTGCACCCGGAGCTGCAGCCGTCCGTGGTGGACACGGGGCTCGCCTACGCGATCGTGCCACTGCGCGACCGCGCCACGCTCGCGGCGCTCAGCCCCGTCCTCGGCCTGTTCTCGGCCTTCGAACACGAGTACGCCGAGGTTTACGCCTGCGCCTTCACAGGCGAGGACTCGCCGTGGGTCGAGGCCCGAGGTCTGTTCCCCAACTCGGGCATCCCGGAGGACCCGGCCACGGGGAGCGCCGCCGGGCCTCTGGCGGCGTACATGGCGCGCGCCGGACGCCTGCCGCCGGGCGAGCGGCGGGTCGTGCTCCAGGGCGCCCGCATCGGCCGCCCGAGCCATCTGACGGTGGCCGTGGAGGGCGATGCGGACGACATCACCGACGTGCTGGTGGGCGGCCGGGTGTACCCCGTCTTGCGCGGAGAGATGGAGCTGCCGGACCGCGCCTGAGCGGACGTCCGCCCGGGCCGCGCGGCCGGCCCGGGCGGCGATGCCGACGACCTGGGGGTCGCAGGCGCCGGCTCACCGGGCGGCGTGGCCCGCGGGACCCGCGGGCGGCGGCCGCCGCAAGCCGGAGGCCGGCCCTCCGGGCTGGTAACATAAGGCGTTCCAGACAGGGCCGCGGCGCTGCGTCGGCGGCCCTCCCGCACGCCGCCGAGCGAAAGGACCCGTCGTGAAGATCGCCGCAGGAGCCGACCATGGCGGTTTCGCCCTCAAACAGGCCGTGGTGCGCCGCCTGCGCTCGCAGGGACACGAGGTCGTCGACGTGGGCACCGACTCCGAAGAGGTCTCGGTCGACTACCCGGACTTCGGCCACAAGGTCGCGGCCATGGTGGCCGCCGACGAGGCCGAGCGGGGCATCCTCTGCTGCGGCACGGGGCTCGGCATCTGCATGACCGCCAACCGGCACGCCGGGGTGCGCGCCGCCGACTGCTTCACGCCGCACCTTGCGGAGATGGCGCGCCGCCACAACGACGCCAACGTGCTCTGCATGGGCGGGCGCATCCTCAGCGAGGACGAGGCCTGGGCCATCACCGAGGTGTTCCTGAGCACGCCGTTCGAGGGCGGCCGCCACGAACGCCGCATCGCCCACATCGAGCTGGAGGAGCCCGCCTCGTGAGCCCTGTCGGCCGCGAGTGGCGGCGTGAGCCCCTCTACCACCTCGACCCGGAGCTCAACGAGCTGCTGCGGCTCGAGCTCATCCGTCAGCAGGAGACCCTGGAGCTCATCGCCAGCGAGAACTTCGCCAGCCGCGCGGTGCTCGAGGCCACCGGCTCCGTGCTGACCAACAAGTACGCTGAGGGCGTGCCGGGAGCCCGGTACTACGGCGGCTGCGACATCGTCGACCGTGTCGAGCAGCTCGCCATCGACCGCTGCAAGGCGCTGTTCGGGGCCGAGCACGTCAACGTGCAGCCGCACTCGGGGTCGTCGGCCAACCTCGCCGCGCTCTTCGCCGTCATGGAGCCCGGCGACACGCTCCTGGCCCTGGAGCTCACCCACGGCGGGCACCTCACGCACGGCATGGCGCTCAACTACTCGGGCCGCACGTACAAGGTCGTGCCCTACCACGTGTGCCGCGACACCGAGACCATCGACTACGACGAGGTCCGCGCGCTGGCGCTCGAGCACCGTCCGAGGCTCATCATCTGCGGCTACAGCGCGTACCCCCGCATCGTCGACTGGGCCGCCTTCCGGGCCATCGCCGACGAGGCGGGTTCCCTGCTGCTCGCCGACATCGCCCACATCGCCGGGCTCATCGCCGCCGGGATGCACCCCAACCCCGTGCCGCACTGCGACATCGTCACCAGCACCACCCACAAGACGCTCACGGGGCCGCGCGCGGGGCTCATCATGTGCAGGTCCGAGTACGCCCGGGCGATCGACAAGGCGGTGTTCCCCGGCATGCAGGGCGGCCCGCTCATGCACGTCATCGCCGCCAAGGCGGCCTGTCTCAAGATCGCCCAGAGCGAGCAGTTCCACAGGCTCCAGCGGCAGATCGTCGCCAACTGCGCCGTACTGGCGCAGACCCTGGCCGACGGCGGACTGCGCCTCGTCTCCGGCGGCACCGACGTCCACCTCGCGCTGCTCGACCTGCGCGGCACCGGCCTCACGGGCCTGCAGTACCAGGAGCTGCTCGAGAGCGTGAGCATCACGGCCAACCGCAACGTGGTGCCGTTCGAGGAGGGCTCCTTCAACGTGGCCAGCGGCCTGCGCGTCGGCTCGCCGGCGGTGAGTACGCGCGGCTTCATGGAGGCCGAGATGCGCCAGACCGGCGAGCTCATGCTGCGCGCCCTCGGGGCGCGCGACAACGAGGCTGCGCTCGCCGAGATCCGTCGCGAGGTGCTCGATCTGCTCGACCGCTTCCCGCTCTACGAGTTCCTGTGAGCGCCGTCCACCACGATCGCCCCAGCTGGGACGAGTACTTCATGCAGCTCGCGCGTCAGGCGGCGACGCGCTCCACGTGCCTCCGGCGACAGGTGGGCGCCGTACTGGTCCGTGACAAGCGCATCCTCGCCACCGGCTACAACGGCGCCCCCCGCGGGGTCTCTCACTGCCTCGACATCGGCTGCCTGCGCGAGCAGCTCGGCATCCCGTCGGGGGAGCGGCAGGAGCTCTGCCGGGCCATCCACGCGGAGCAGAACGCGGTGATACAGGCCGCCGTGCACGGCGTGGCCATCGAGGGCGCGACGCTGTACACCACTCTCCACCCTTGCGTGCTCTGCGCCAAGATCCTGATCAACTGCGGCGTGAGCGAGATCCACTACGTCGAGGGCTACCCCGACGATCTCTCGCGGGAGCTGCTGGCCGAGGCCGGCGTGGCACTGCACAAGGAGACCCTGCCATAGACGGTCCCCTGCTGCTGGACAGCCCGGTGCGCACCGCGATCCTGGGCTTCCTGGTCGCGGCCGCGCTGGTCTTCGTGCTCACCCCGCTGATGAGCCGCCTGGCGCATCGCACCGGCGCCATCGACACGCCCACCGACGGTCGGCGCATGCACGAGATGGCCATGCCGCTCCTCGGCGGCCTCGGCATCTACCTGGCGTGGATGGTCTCCGTGATGGTCTTCGTCAAGGTCGACCGGCCGGTGTGGGGCATCATCGGCGGTGCGACCATCGTGGTGGCCGTCGGGCTCTTCGACGACCTGTACGAGCTCGAGCCCATCGTCAAGTTCATCGGCCAGCTCCTCGCCATAGGCGTGGCCATCTACTTCGACATCCAGGTCAACCGCATCGGTATCCCGTTCACCGACCTGATGTGGTACCTGCACCCGGTGGTCTCCGTCGTCGTGACCGCCTTCTGGATGGCGATGATCGTCAACATGGTGAACTTCATCGACGGGCTGGACGGGCTCGCCGCCGGGGTCTGCGGCATCTCGGCGCTCACCTTCTGCATCATCTCGCTGAGCACCAACTTCCCGGCGGCCGGTGTCGTCGCCGCCATCCTCGCGGGCGCTACGTTCGCCTTCCTGCGCTTCAACTTCCACCCGGCCAGCATCTTCATGGGCGACGCCGGCTCGATGCTGCTCGGGTTCGTCCTCGCCTGTCTCAGCGTCCAGAGCGTGATGAAGGGGACGGCGGCCATCGCCCTCGTCCTGCCGCTTCTCGTGCTCGGCGTACCGTTCGTCGACCTCTTCCTCATCGTGTGGCGCCGCTGGCAGCGGGGGGTGCCGTTCTACTCGCCGGGCCAGGATCACGTGCACCACGACCTCGTGCTGGTGCACGGCTTCTCGCAGCGCAAGAGCGTGCTGCTGTTGTACACGTGGTGCATCCTGCTCAGCGGCCTCGCGATCGCCATCCAGCGCGAGAACAGCTGGGGCAAGATCCTGTTGGGGATCGGCGCCACCGTGGCGACGGTCTACATGCTGCAGCTGCTCAGCCGGTATCGTCTCAACCAGCGCGGCCTGCCGGACCCCCTGGCGCCGGGCGTGGGCAAGAACCCGCCGCTGTCGGAGGCACCCGCTGTGACGTCGGGCGGTCCCGCCCCCGGTCCCGGTGACAACGGTCGCCGCTCACCGGCGACCCCAGACGATGCGGCGACCGGCGACGCCGCGGCCGCGGCTCCGCGGGACAGCCGAGCGCCGGCTGACAGCGAGACGCCGCCGGACGCGCCGTCCCCCGGCGCCTGACCGGCTCTTGCGGCGGCTCAGGCGGAGCCGCGGCCCAGGTGCGAGGCCAGGCGTGGGCCCCGCGTCCCGAGGCCGAGCTTGCGGCGCAGGTTCTTGCGGTGGAACGACACGGTGGTGGGGGAGATGTACAGGGCCTCCGCGATCTCACTGGTGCTGCGGCCCTGCCTGATCAGGCCGGCGATCTCGCGCTCCCGCGGTGTGAGCTGCGCACCCCCCTCGCCGGCCGGGTTCAGCGCCTGCGCGAAGGGGCTGACGACCTCGCGCAGCGCCTGTGCGGCAGCCTCCAGGTAGATGGTCTCCGGCGTGCCGGCCAGCGGCTTGGCCAGGCGGCCGAGCATCGGCAGTACCATGGTCTCCACGTTGTCCGTGATGGTCCGCTCCAGCTCGGCCCGGTCGCGGTTGCGTTGCTCGAGGATCACGCGCAGCGCCGTGTTGCTGTCCGAGAGGGCGTCGGCCTGACGCCGCAGCGACGCCTCCGACTCCTCCAGGGCCAGGCGCAGGGTGCGGTGGTCGCTGATGTCCGTGCCGAGGGCGAAGCAGGTCGTGGCGCCGCGGAAGCGGCACGGGACCAGTGTCACCGTGAGCGCCTTGACGGCGCCGCCCAGCTCGAGCTCCAGCTCGAGCGAGGTGGCGGCGCCCGACGCCGTCGCGTCGCGCACCGCGGCGAGTGCGGCGCGGCCCCACACCTCGCCCACGCCGTGGCTCAGCAGCTGCGCGCGGCTCGTCTCCAGAAAGAGGACGCCGGCGGCGTTGGCGTCGACGAAACGGCCCCGTTCGTCGATCAGGTAGGCGGGGTTCACGGCGTTCTCGAAGAGCGTGCGGTACAGCTCGGCGGCTTCCAGCAGGGCCCGCTGCGCCTCGAGCTCGTGGGTGATGTCGCGGATGGCGCCGACCATGTGCGTGACCGTGCCGTCCTCGTCCTTGAGCACCACGCCACGATCACTGACCTGGACGTAGGTACCGTCCTCGCGCCGCATGCGGTACTCGTCGCGGTACAGGCCGCCCTCCTGCACGACGGTCTCCACCAGTCGCACGGTGGCCCCGCGGTCGTCGGGATGGAGCCGGTCGAGCCACGCCGCGAAGGCACGCGGCATGCCGTCGGGCGGTAGCCCGAGCAGCGCGTCCATCTGCGCCGAGAACTCCATGTAGCCTGTACGGATGTGCCAGTCGTAGTAGGCGTCGTACACGGAGTCGACGAACGCGCTGAAGCGCGACTGCGCCGGCGGCCGGCGGTCGGGGCGCGGGATGGGGTCGTCCAGCGACGGCAGCGTGAAGGCGATCCGCGGCGTTTCTTGCGTGTCCATGGTCCTCCCGGTGGCCGGTGAGGATGCACGTAGTGAGAGGCAAAGACTCTCAGTAGACCCCCATAGTACCCTCTTTTCTTCGTCGCGTCGGTCGCTAGACTCAGGGCGACCCGCCGGGCCTCCTCCCGCGCGAGCTCAGTCCCGTCACTCCCGAAGACCCAACGCCGCCGTGGCCTCCGCGGCCGGACCCGCCGCAGAAAGGAGTCGATGGATCAATGGCAGTCGCACCGACCATCTACGGAGCCGTCACCGAAGAGGTGATCGCCGAGCTCAGGGCGCTGCTCGGCGAGGAGAACGTGCTCACCGACCTGCACGAGCGGGCCATGCGCGCCTTCAACTGCGCACCGGCGCCGCTCCACCGCTGGGCCGACCAGACGCCCGACGTGGTGGTGCTGCCGGGCGGCACCGACGACGTCGTCGCCATCCTCAAGCTCGCCGACGAGCATCGCATCCCGGTCACCCCGCGCGGCGGCGCCTCCGGCCTCGCCGACGGCGCCATGCCGCTGCGCAAGGGCATCTGCGTGGACATCAAGCGCATGAACGAGGTCTTCGAGATCGACGAGGAGAACTCGTGCGTCACGGTGGGCACCGGTATCAACCCGCTCAAGCTCAACGAGATCCTCGAGCCGCTCGGCAAGTTCTTTCCGGACGACCTCGCCGGGTACGCCAACGCCGTCATCGGCGGGCGCATCGGCTGCGGCGGCTGGACGCTCATCGGCGGCCGCTACGGCCACATCCCCGACACCGTCATCAGCATGGAGTGCGTGCTGCCCAGCGGCGAGGTGATCTGGGTCGGCGGCGGCGGCACCAAGAAGGTCCGCAAGAGCTCCTCCGGGTACCGCCTCAAGGACCTCTTCATGCAGCACCAGGGCACGCTGTGCATCGTCACGCGCGCCGTGCTCGAGCTCTACCCCAAGCCCGAGGTGGAGTTCGCCGGCTACTTCGCCTTCGATAACTGGGACGACTCCTACGCCGCGCTCTACGACGTCACCACCAAGGGCTTCGGCACGATCTCCTCGGCGATGATCTTCGACGACCGCAAGATCGACTTCCTGCGCCGCGACGACGAGGCCTTCATTCCACTCCACAAGGACGTGAAGTTCGTCAATCTCTTCACGTTCTACGGCCTCAAGTGCGAGGTCGAGCCGGCCGTCAAGGAGGCCTTCCAGATCATGAAGAAGCGGGGCGGCACGTACCTCGGCCCCGAGCAGGGCGAGGGCGACTGGGCCTCGCGCCACGACCGCTACCACCTCTCGTACCACGGCCGCACGCCGGACGGGCAGGCCACCCTCATGAGCTGGCACTGCGAGGACACCGCCGCCGTGCACTCCGAGCTGCCGGCCCTGCGCGTCAAGTTCCACGAGATCGTCGACCGCTACATGCAGGAGTACCCCGGCGTGTTCGACGACTGGGGCATCTTCATCTACACCAGCAACCCCTTCAAAGGCTGGGGCGACTATCTCATCGAGATCGACGTGGGGGTCGCGGAACTGCAGTACAACGACGAGACCTGGGACGCCTGGATACGCATGAAGAAGGAGATCGCCAACGCTGCCGTGGACCACGACGCGTCGGTCTCCATCTGCCACGGCTCCTGTCGCGAGGGCGACGACGACGTGGCCATGCACCGCGAGATGTCCAACGGCCAGTTCGAGATCATGAAGAAGATCAAGCGCCTCATCGACCCCAACAACATCATGAACCCCGGCAAGTACTGCCTGGACGAGGCGTACGACGAGGTGTCCCGATGACGTACCAACTCAGCAAGAAGGAGTTCTACGCCGAGCCGCTCGCCAAGGCCACGGGTATCTCGGAGGAGTTCGTCAAGGAGGCCTACCTGGTGTTCGCGTGCAGGCACAAGTTCTGCCGCGACATCTGCCCGAACTTCGACCTCACGCGCCTGGAGGAGCACACCTCCTACGGCTTCCACACCGCGATCCTGGCCGTGAGCCGGGGCGTGGGCGACCTGGGCCAGCTGCTCGACGACTTCACCTACTGCCTCGAGTGCGGCGCCTGCGAGCTGCGCTGCCCCAACACGTCCATGGGCGGCGACTTCTACAGGCGCTCCACCACCACCGTCGACATGGTGCGCAAGGTGCGCCGCGACCTGGTCGCCGACGGCGGCGCCATCCAGGACTGGGCCGCGGTCAAGGAGTACCTGGACGAGCACCGCGGCTTCGTCGCGAGCCAGGGCGACCTGGTCACCAAGTGGGCCGAGGGCATCAAGCTCGCGGGAGACATGAAGACGGCCCTCTTCGTGGACTTCTTCACGGCCACGCAGGGCACGGAGGTGCCCAGACTGGCCGCGCAGATCCTCGCCAAGCTCGGCGTCAAGATCGGCGTGTACGCCACGCCCGGCGTCACCGCGCCCGAGCTGCTCAGCGAGGACGACGAGGAGTGGAAGAAGTACGCCGCCGAGAACGTGGAGAGCTTCAAGGCGCTGGGCGTCAAGACGCTCGTCGTCGCCAGCCCGCACGACTACGCGCTGTTCGTCCGCGAGTATCCCAAGTGGTTCGAGATGGGCGACCTGGAGGTCGTCTTCGTGACCGACTTCATCCTGCGCAAGATGAAGGAGAAGGGCGTCACGCCGTCTGTCGCCGTGGAGGGTCGGTTCGCCTACCACGACCCGTGCACGCTCAACAAGCTCGTGGTCGAGGCCGACTCGCCGCGTGACCTCATCGCCATGGTGCCGGGCGCGGAGATCGTCGACGTGATGCCGGGCAACCAGTGGCGGTACTGCTGCGGCAACGGCAACGGGCCCTATCGCAAGCTGCACCCGGACATCGCCTACCGCATCGGCCAGAAGCGCCTGCGCGCCGCGGCCGACCTGGGCGCCGACACCATCCTCGTCGCCTGCCCGCACTGCAAGGACCAGTTCACCGACGTCAAGGCGAAGGCCGGTCTCCCCGTGGAGCCGGTGCACGTACTCGAGGTCGTCGCCAAGTCGATGGGTATCGACTGGACGACCACGTCGCCGACGGTCGGCTGAGGCCGAGGGAGAGGAGAGCCGGCATGGCTGAAGAGGTCATCTACAAGAACGGCGAGCTCGAGATCCTGCCCACGCGCATGGAGAAGTACATCCAGCAGCAGCAGATGGACGAGGGTGAGCGCGAGCGCATCGTGCGCGCCAGGAGCATCCACCTGGACTGGTACCACCGCCACTTCGCCTACGAGATCCTCCCTCCGCCCGAAGGCGAGTGGGAGCCCCGCGCCTGACGAAGGCGCGGGGTCGACACGGGCGCGGCCGGGCGTCTCGGCCCCCCGCCGAGCCCGGGTCCGGCCCGGCCACACTCGCGGCCGCCGCCGGCGGAGCCCTTCATCAGGGCTCCGCCGGCCGGGCCGCCGACCGCCACCATCGGAGATCCGCATGAGAATCCTCGTCATCGCCAAGCACGTCGTGGACTCGACCGAGATCCGCTGGGACGACGCCCGCGGCGAGGTCCTGCTGCGCAACCTGCCGACCAAGATCAGCGACTACGACCGCAACGCCATCGAGGCCGCCGTGGTCCTCAAGGAGACGGGTGACCTCGTCGACGTGGACGTCCTCATGGTGGGCGGTGAAGCGGCTGTCAAGACGCTCAAGGAGGCCGTGGCCATGGGCGCCGACAAGGGCTACCTGGTGGAAGGCGGCTGGGACGACCCGTTCGACCCCCTGCGCAGCGCCCGCGCGCTGGCCGGCATCATCGGCGGACTGGAGGAGCCGGACGTCATCATGGGCGGCCTCGTCTCCGAGGACGGCTACAACGGCATCACCGGGCCGGCGCTCGCGCAGCTCCTCGACTGGCCGTACGTGGCGCCGGTGCTGGAGCTCGAGGCCGGGGACGGCCAGGTGCAGGCCGTGCTGGACGCCGGCGACGTGCGTCGCACGGTCAAGGTACCGACGCCGTGCGTGGTGGGCGTCGACTCGCAGATGAACGTGCCGCGTCTGCCGACGGTGCTGCAGGTCATGAAGGTCAAGAGCGACCGCATCGTCAAGGTCCCGCTGGGCGGCGCCGACGCCGCGGTGACCGCGGCGCTGGTGGGCGCGAAGTCCGGGGCCGTCGAGCGCAAGAAGGTCGTCCTCGACGGCCCGCCGCAGGAGAGCGCTGCGAAGCTCGTCGAGGCGCTGCGTCAGGAAGGGGTGCTCTGATGGCCGGCCGCTTCATCGTCAGCGCGGCCTCCGTGGCCGACCTGCGGCGCGTGGCCGCCGCGGCGCGCGAGCTGGCGGGCGCGGACGGCCGTGTCGAGGCCGTGGCGCTGCAGGACGCCGGCGGGCTTGCGCCCGCCGGGACCACGGCCGAGGAGGCCGCAGCCGCGCTCGCCGGCCTCGCCGACGCGCTCGTGGTGTACGACGGCGCCGGCGTCTGGCTCCGCGGAGACGTGTGGGCTTCGTGCCTGCTCGACGCCCTGGGCGACGGCGCCGACGGCGTGTTCGTCGCCGACACCCCTGCGGCGCGCGAGGCCGCGGGCCGTACGGCCGCCGCCCGCGGCTCGTCCTGCGCCAGCATGTGCGACGCCGTGAGCCGCGGCCCGGACGGCCTGGTCGCGACGCGGTCCATCTACGGCGGCGTCGCCGACGGCATCATCTCGCTGCCGGTCGCCCCGGCGGTGTGCCTCTTCGCGGCCGGGCAGTACGAGGGCGAGGCCTCGGGGGCGGCGCCGGCGATCGAGCGCCGTCAGGCGCCGGCGCCGGCGTATCAGGCCGAGTGCGTCGCCGAGGAGCCTGTCGTGAAGACCGTCGACCTGGCGGCGGCACAGGTGGTCGTGGCCGTGGGCCGCGGTTTCGTGAAGGCCGAGGACCTCGATCTCGTCAAGCCGCTCCTCGAGCGTCTCGGCGCGGAGCTGGGCTGCTCGCGGCCCATCGCCGAGGACTTCAGGTGGTTGCCGCAGGAGCGCCAGGTCGGCCTGACCGGGGTCTCCGTGAGCGCGGGGCTGTACATGGCTCTCGGCATCTCCGGGCAGGTGCAGCACCTGGCGGGCATCAAGGGCGCCAAGGTCGTCGTGTCCGTGAACAACGACGCGCGGGCGCCCATCACACGCAACGCCGACTACGTGGTGATCGGCGACCTCTACAAGGTGGTCCCCGAGCTCGTGAGCGCGCTGAGCTGAGCGGGGAGGAGGCGCCGTGGGCATCGACTACGTCCGGGAGTACCTGCCGTTCCTGCCGCACACGGCCACGCTCGTCGCCATGTACACGTGCGTGGGCGTGGTGGCCGTGCTCTTCATCTGGGGCTTGGTGCGCCGCTACCGCCGCTACCGCGGCGCCGGCGGCGCCGGCCTCTGGACGGCTGTGAACGGCAAGGTGCTGCCGTGGGGCCCGCGGCTCTCACGGGCGCTCCGCGACGTGGCCCTGCAGGCCAAGGTCGCGGAGCGCCGCCTGCCGGCCGCGCTGCACCTGCCCATCTTCTACGGCATGGTGCTGCTCTTCATCGGGACCGCGCTCGTGGCTTTCTACGAGGACGTCCTCGGCTGGTTCGGCGAGTTCTCCATCCAAGGCGCGTTCTACGTGGGGTTCGAGGCCGTGCTCGACGTGGCAGGCCTCGCTCTCGTCGTAGGTGTGGTGGTCGCCATGGTCCGGCGCTTCATCGTACGGCCGGACCATCTGCTGCCGAAGCTCTCCACCACGCTCGTGCTCTGCGGCCTGCTGTTCATGGGCGTCACCGGGTTCCTGCTCGAGGGGTACCGCATCGCGGCGCAGCAGAACGAGTGGGCCTCGGCGGCGTTCGTCGGCACCGCAGTCTCCGGGCTGTTCCCCACGGCGGCCGACGGATCGGGCGTCACGGCCTACCAGGTCCTCTGGTGGGCTCACGCCGCCGCCGCCTTCAGCCTGATCGTCGGCCTCGCCTGGACCGGGTTCTCGCATGTGCTTGTGGTGCCCGGGGCGGTGGCCGCGGACGACCCCGCGCGGCCGCGCACGAAGCTCACGACCCCGTTCGACCTGATCGCCGCGATGGAGTCCGACGAAGACGTCGAGGCCGTCGCCGGCACGGCGACCACGGCGGTCATCGGCCCCGGCGAGAAGCTCGCCGCCGACGCCTGCGTAGCCTGCGGCCGCTGCCACCAGGAGTGCCCGGCGCGCGCGGCGGGGCGTCCGCTCTCGCCGCGCGACCTCATGCAGGACGTGCGGCGCGCGCTGGGCACCGACGTGGGCGGGACGGTGGCCGAGCGGCCGGCGGCCGACTTCGAGGACGCCGTCTGGTCCTGCACCAACTGCTACGCCTGCGAGCAGGCGTGCCCGGCGCGGATCCGTCATGTGGATTACGTCCTCGACTTCCGCCGCGCCCTCGTCGACGAGAACCGCCTGGACGAGCAGAAGTCCGGCGTCCTGCAGGCGCTCGACCGCAACTCGAACCCGTACCGGCTGCCCTCGCACGAGCGCGCCGCCTGGCTCATGGAGCTGCCGTACGCCGAGGAGATCACCTTCGGCGTCGCGGAGCCCGAGGAGCCGCCGGAGTACCTCTACTGGATCGGCTGCGGCGCCGCCTACGACCAGCGCTCGAGCGAAGTGGTGCGCGCGACCATGGACCTGCTCCGCGCCGCCGGCGTGAGCTTCGTCACGCTCGGACCGGCGGAGCCCTGCTGCGGCGAGCCGGCGAAGCGCCTGGGCGAAGAGGGGCGCTTCCAGATGCTCGCCATGATCGCCATCGAGATGATCAAGGAGACAGGCGCGCGCAGGATCGTCACGCACTGCCCGCACGGGCTGAACACCTTCTTGTACGAGTACCCGGCCCTGGGGTTCACGATCCCGGCCGTGCATCACGCCGAGCTGCTTGCCGAGCTCATGGCTGCCGGGCGGCTGGACCTCGACCCCGGCGCGGCCGGCGCGGTCGCCTACCACGAGCCCTGCAACCTGGCCAGGGCCGGTCGCCCAACGGCCGCGGCCCTGTCGGTGCTCGGCGGGCAGCCCGTCCTGCCGCCGCGCTCCGGCCTGCGCACCTTCTGCTGCGGCGGCGGCGGCGCCAACGCCTTCTACCAGGTCGAGCAGGAGGAGACGCGCATCAGCGCCCTGCGGTACGAGGAGCTGGTCGCCACGGGCGCGGATCGGGTAGCCGTGGCGTGTCCGCACTGCCTGACGATGCTGCGCGACGCGGCCGGCGCCCGGGGGCCGGAGGCGCCGCAGGTGCTCGACGTCGCCGAGGCGCTGCGCGCGCGGCTCCGCGACGCCGGGCCCGCGGCCGGCGCCGGCGCCTGAGCGGCGGTCGACGACGATGGGCCCGGCGGTGACCAGCCGCCGGCTGCGGCCTGCGGCGCCCGGCGGCACCCGGCCTGCCGTGGGCGCCCGCCCGTCCTGCCCCTCCGCTCCCGTCCGGGGTCGCCGAAAACACCCCGGTGCTGCATCCGGACCCCACTGCAGGTAGAATCCGCGTGGTTGTTCTTTTTCGCACAATCTCGGTCTGGCGCATTGCAGCCCGGGGCTTCGGCAGGATAAAGTGACGGACGCATCATCGAAGGGATCAGGTGGCGACGGCCCGAAGCGCCGGGCGACCTCGGCGGAGTCTGTCGCCTTTCTGCTGCTTGGCGGCGTCGTCACCGGTCTGGGCGTGGGTGCGGGCATCGACTGGCTGGTGCGCACCTTCCCCCTGTTCACGGTGATCGGTGTGTTCGCCGGGTTCGCCCTGGCGCTCTATGCGATCTACCTGGAGACGAAGTGAGTGAGCGAGAGGTGACGTGTCCATGCGCGCCAAGGGCCTGATACCGCTCGTCCTGGCCGCGGTGACGGTGGCCGCCGTGGTGGTGGCCGCCGTGCTGTCGCAGCCCCTGTGGGCGGCCCTGCTCGGCGGCCTGCTGATGTTCGCCTATTGGGGCCTCGAGGTCCTCACCTGGCGGCGCGCCCGCACGCGCGACGACCTCGCTCTCGGCCTCGCCGTCGGCGGCATGGGCATCCGCCTCGCCGTGGTGCTGGGGGTCCTGGTCGTCGTAGGCGTCGTCGCACGGCCCGCATTCCCAGCGGCCGCCCTGTCGTTCATGGCCGGGTTCACGGCCTACCTGGGGCTGCGGCCGCTCACCTACTCACCCCCGTCCAAGTCACGTCCGCGCCCGGAGGCACGATGAAGAAAGGCATGAAGTGGGTCTGGGCGGTGATCGCCATCGCCGTGATCATCGGGCTGTTCCTCATCCCCGGCGGCCACAAGGAAGAACTGGACGTCGCCGGCGAGTTCGACCTGCACCCCATCGTCGAGTTCCCCGCGCTGGGCCCCCTCGACCTTTCCATCACCAAGGCCGTCGTCTATCTGTGGCTTGCGACCGCCGTCATCGTGGTGATCGCCATCGTCATCGCCCGCAACCTCAAGCCCCAGCCCGGGCGGTTCCAGGCGGCCATGGAGGGCATGTACGCCCTCGCCAGGGACGGCATCGCCAACTCGGTCATGCGCAGCGGCGTCGACACGTGGTTCCCCTACATCGGTGCGGTGTTCTTCTTCGTGCTCGTCAACAATCTCATCGGGCTCATCCCGCTCCCGTTCGGCGAGCACAACCAGCTCTCGTTCTACGCGGCCACCGCCAACCTGTACGTGACGCTCACCCTGGCGCTGTTCACGTTCGTGTTCACGCACTACGCCGGCATCAGGGCACACGGCGTGAAGCACTACATCGGCGGCTGGATGCCGCAGGGCGCCCCGCCGGTGCTGCGCGAGTTCATCTTCGTCATCCACGCCGTCAGCGAGATCTTCCGCCTCATCTCGCTCTCCGTCCGTCTCTTCGCCAACATGGTCGCCGGGCACGCCATCCTGGCGGTGTTCTTCGCCATGGCGCTCATCTTCCAGAGCTACCTCATCGGGGCGGCGCTCCAGGGCGCCTCAGTGCTCATCTACATGTTCGAGATCTTCGTGGCCGTCATCCAGGCCTTCATCTTCGCCATCCTCTCCGCCGTGTACATCGGCGGGGCGCTGGAGTCTGAACACTGACCCTAGGACGCAGGTCACCACCAGGAGGACATTGCATGGACCCTAAAGCATACGCACAGCTCGGCGCCGGCCTGGCCATGGGCCTCGGCGCCATCGGCCCCGGCGTCGGCCTCGGCATCCTGATCGGCAAGGCGCTCGAGAGCATCGCCCGGCAACCTGAGGTGGCCGGCGATATCCGCACCAACATGTTCATCGGCATCGGCGTGACCGAGGCCGTGGCCCTGTACGCCTTCGTCGTGGCCCTCATCCTCGTCTTCGTGGCCTGATGACCCACGCCGTTCCCACGCTGTCGGAAGGACGGGGGACACCATGCTGAACACAGAGTGGGGTCTGATGGTATGGACCCTCATCACGTTCGCGATCGCGGTGTTCGTCCTCTGGAAGTTCGCCTTCGGCCCCATCCAGAAGCTCCTGGACGACCGCCGCAAGGCCGTGCAGGACAGCATGGACACCGCCGAACAGGCGCGCGCCGAAGCCCGGCGGCTGCTCGCGGAGTACGAGGCTACGCTGGCCAAGGTGCGCCAGGAGTCGGAGGAGATCCTCGAGCGCGCCCGCTCCACGGGGGAGCACGCCAAGACCGAGCTCATGGCCGAGGCGCGGGCCCAGTCCGAGCGGCTGCTGGCACAGGCCCACGAGCAGATCGAGCGTGACACGCGCGCCGCGGTGCGCGACCTCAAGGGGCAGATCGCCGACCTTACGGCGCTCGCCACCGAGAAGGTCATGGCCCGTGCCATCACCGCCGCCGACCAGCGTCGTCTCATCGACGAGGCGCTGGCCGAGCTCAACGTCGAGCAGCTTGGCAGGGAGAACTAGCGATGGGTGAGGAGCAGGTCGCGGCGGTCTACGCCCGCGCCCTCTTCGACGCGGCCGGCCAGGCCGGCGCCGTCGAGCCGGTGCGCGAGGAGCTCGACGCCTTCGCCGATGCGCTCTCGGCGTCGGCGCAGCTGCGCGACGTGCTCTCCGACCCGCAGGTCGACACGGCCGCCAAGCGCCGCGTGCTCGCCGAGATCACGCGTGACGGGCAACCGCTCGTGCGCAACACGCTGCTCCTCCTCCTCGATCGCGGCCGTTTCGCCGTGACCGGGGAGCTGCGCGCGGCATACGATGCGCTGGCCGCCCGTGAGGCGGCGCGGGTCGAGGTGGAGGTGACGTCCGCCGTGACCCTCACGGAGGACGACCGCAAGAAGATCGCCGCGCGGGTCGCGGAGACCACGGGACGCACGGTCGACCTCACGGAGCGGGTCGACCCCGGCATCCTGGGCGGTCTCGTGCTGCGCGTCGGCGACGTGATCGTCGACGGCAGTGTGAAAGCCCGCATACGCCAGCTGCGCCGCCGGCTGGCTACCGCTGAATTGAGAGGTGACGTGGAGTGAAGCTGCGCCCTGAAGAGATCGCCTCGGTCCTCAAAGCACAGATCGAGAACTACCAAGCCGAGGTCGAGGTCGACGAGGTCGGCACCGTCCTCGAAGTGGGCGACGGCATCGCCCGCATCTACGGCCTGCGCAACTGCCTGGCCATGGAGATGCTCGAGCTCCCACACGACGTCACCGGTCTCGCGCTCAACCTCGAGGAGGAGAACGTCGGCGCCGTGCTGCTGGGCGAGGACACCCTCATCAAGGAGGGTGACCTGGTCAAGCGCACCGGCAGGGTGCTGCAGGTCCCGGTCGGCGAGGCGCTCGTGGGTCGCGTGGTCGACCCTCTCGGCCGCCCGCTCGACGACAAGGGGCCCATCGAGACCACTGAGACCCGGCCGGTCGAGTTCAAGGCCCCGGGTGTCGTACAGCGTCAGGGGGTCAAGGAGCCGCTGCAGACCGGCATCAAGGCCATCGACTCCATGATCCCGATCGGCCGCGGCCAGCGCGAGCTCGATCATCGGTGACCGTCAGACCGGCAAGACGTCCATCATCGTCGACACCATCATCAACCAGAGGGGTCAGGACGAGATCTGCGTGTACGTCGCCATCGGTCAGAAGGCGTCCACCGTCATGCAGGTCGTGCAGAAGCTCGAAGAGTACGGCGCCATGGACTACACCATCGTCGTGGCCGCCACCGCGTCCGCCTCGGCTCCGCTCAAGTACCTGGCGCCGTACGCCGGCGCCGCTATGGGCGAGTACTTCCTCTACAGCGGCCGTCACGCGGTGTGCTTCTACGACGACCTCAGCAAGCAGGCCGACGCCTACCGCCAGATGTCGCTGCTGCTGCGCCGCCCGCCGGGCCGCGAAGCCTTTCCCGGCGACGTCTTCTACCTGCACTCGCGCCTGCTCGAGCGCGCCGTCAAGCTCAACGACGAGCTCGGCGGCGGGTCGCTCACAGCCATCCCCGTCATCGAGACGCAGGCCGGCGATGTATCGGCCTACATCCCGACCAATGTGATCTCCATCACCGACGGGCAGATCTTCCTGCAGAGCGACCTGTTCTACTCTGGCGTGCGTCCCGCCGTGAACATCGGCATCTCCGTCAGCCGTGTGGGCGGTAACGCCCAGATCAAGGCCATGAAGCAGGTCGCCGGCCGTCTGCGCATCGACCTTGCGCAGTTCCGCGAGCTGCAGGCGTTCGCCTCGTTCGGCTCCGACCTCGACGAGGCCACCAAGAGGACCCTCGCCCGCGGCGAGCGCATGATCGAGCTGCTCAACCAGGGCCGCTTCGACCCCATGCCGGTCGAGGAGCAGGTCGCGGTGATCTTCGCCGGCAGCAACGGCTACATCGACGACATCGAGGTGGAGCGCGTGAGCGCCTTCACCGAGGGCCTGCGTCAGTACCTCAAGGCCGAGTGCGCCGAGACGCTGGCGGCCATCCGCGACGAGAAGGTGGTGTCCGAGGCGAGCGACGCCAAGCTTCGCGAGGCCATCGAGGCGTTCCACAACTCGTTCGCGCCCGAGGCCGGCGCTCCGGGCATCCCTGCCGAAGACATCGAGGCGGTCGGGGCCTGACGTGGCGTCGCTCCGCGACATCCGGCGGCGCATCGCGTCGGTCCAGAACACGCGCAAGATCACCAAGGCCATGGAGATGGTGGCCGCGGCCAAGTTGCGCCGCAACCAGCAGCGCATCCAGGCCCTGCGGCCCTACGCCGGGGACACGATCGAGATGATGAGGGACCTGGCCACGTACTCTTCGGAGGCGCTCAACTACGCCCTCGTGCGCGAGCGTCCCGACGTGCGCACGGTCGGCGTCGTGGCCATGACCGGCGATCGCGGCCTGGCCGGCGCGTTCAACTCCAACGTCGTGCGCAAGGCCATCGAGATCGAGAACAGGCTGCGCGCCGAGGGCGCCGAGACGCGCGTCATCGCCGTCGGGCGGAAGGGCATCGGCACGCTCACGTTCCGCGGCTGCCGCCTGGAGCGCAGCTGGCAGGGCTTGAGCGACAGGCCGGAGTACGGCGATGCCAAGGAGATCGCTGCTTACCTCATCGAGCTGTACACCGCCGGCGAGGTGGACCGTGTGAGACTGGTCTACAACCACTTCACGTCGCCCATCGAGCAGACGCTGCTCGACGACGTCATCCTGCCGGTGCCGCGCGAGGCGATCGCGCGGGGGGACGACGGCAACCACCCGGTCACCTACCTGTACGAGCCGGAGGCCGGCGAGATCCTCGAGCGGTTGCTGCCGGCGTACGTGGAGATCGCCGTGTACCGCGCCCTGCTGGAGTCGAGCGCCAGCGAGCAGGGCGCGCGGATGACGGCGATGCGCAACGCCAGCGACGCGGCCGAGGAGATGCTCGGCACGCTCACGCTGGCGCTCAACCGGGCCCGCCAGGCGGCCATCACACAGGAGATCCTCGAAGTCGTGGCCGGCGCCGAGGCGCTCGGCTGATCCACCCGGCGCGCACGAGACACGAGAGAGCTGGAGCAAAGGCTATGAACACAGGAACAGTGGTCCAGGTGATCGGACCCGTCATCGACGTCCGCTTCCCCGACGAGGTCCCTGCCATCTACAACGCCCTCAAGGTCCGCATCGGGGACGGCGACGGCGGCAGGGAGGTCGTCTGCGAGGTGCAGCAGCACCTCGGCGACGACAAGGTCAGGGCTGTCGCCATGGACTCCACCGACGGCCTCGCCCGCGGCGTGGAGGTCCTCGACACCGGCGCGCCCATCTCGGTCCCGGTCGGCGAGCGCACGCTCGGCCGCCTCCTCAACGTCACCGGCGACACCATCGACAACGGCGAGTCGTTGGACGACGTGGAGCGCTGGCCGATCCACCGGCCGGCCCCGGACTTCGAGTCTCTCGACCCCACGGACGAGGTGTTCGAGACCGGCATCAAGGTCGTCGATCTCATCGCTCCCTACGTGAAGGGCGGCAAGATCGGCCTGTTCGGCGGCGCCGGCGTGGGCAAGACCGTCATCGTGCAGGAGCTCATCCGCAACATCGCCGCCGAGCACGGCGGCCTCTCGGTGTTCTGCGGCGTGGGCGAACGCACGCGCGAGGGCAACGACCTCTGGACCGAGATGAAGGAGTCGGGCGTCATCGACAAGACCGCCCTCATCTTCGGCCAGATGAACGAGCCGCCGGGAGCGCGCCTTCGCGTGGGCCTCACCGGCCTCACCGTGGCGGAGTACTTCCGCGAGATGGGCGGCCAGGACGTGCTCCTGTTCATCGACAACATCTTCCGCTTCGTGCAGGCCGGTTCCGAGGTCTCAGCGCTCCTCGGGCGCATGCCGAGCGCCGTGGGTTACCAGCCGACCCTGGCGAACGAGATGGGCGAACTGCAGGAGCGCATCACCTCCACCAAGCGCGGCTCGGTGACCTCGGTCCAGGCCATCTACGTGCCGGCCGACGACCTCACCGACCCGGCGCCGGCGGCCACCTTCGCGCACCTTGACGCCACCACGGTGCTCTCCCGCGCCATCGTGGAGAAGGGCATCTACCCGGCGGTCGACCCGCTCGACTCCACGTCCCGCATCCTCACCCGCGACGCCGTGGGCGACACGCACTACGAGACGGCGACGCGCGTCCAGGAGATCCTGCAGCGCTACCGCGAGCTGCAGGACATCATCGCCATCCTCGGCATGGACGAGCTCTCCGACGAGGACAAGGTCGTGGTGCAGCGCGCCCGCAAGATCGAGCGCTTCCTCTCGCAGCCGTTCCACGTGGCAGAGCAGTTCACCGGCATGGCCGGCAAGTACGTGCCGTTGGCGGAGACCATCCGCGGCTTCAAGGACCTCGTGGACGGCAAGTGCGACGACCTTCCGGAGCAGGCGTTCTTCATGGTGGGCGGCATGGACGAGGCGGCCGAGCAGGCCAGGCAGCTGGCCGGTCGCGACCAGGCGGGCTGAGGCACCCGTGGGCGACCAGCATGCACTGCACGTCGAAGTCGTCACGCCGGACGGCGAGGTCTTCAGCCGGGATGTCGGCATGGTCGTGCTGCCGGGTGTGGAGGGAGAGCTCGGCGTCCTGCCGCGGCACCAGCCGCTTGTGACGCTGCTGGGCGTGGGGGAGACCCGCATCCGCGACCTCGACGGCGAGTGGGAGTACATCGCCACGGGCATCGGCTACGCGCAGGTCCTGTTCGACAAGGTCCTGGTGGTGGTCGACCACGGCGAGCTCGCCGGCTCCATCGACCACATCCGGGCACAGGAGGCGCGGGACCGCGCCCAGGAACGGCTGCGGGACCGCAAGGACCCGGGCGCTCAGGCGGAGGTAGACTACTTCCGCGCCGAACAGGCGCTCAAACGCGCCGAGAACCGTATCAGCGTCGCGCAGCGCCGGCGCTGACGACGGCCCTCGGTCGGTGGCTCGGACTGAGGACCTTCTGATGGACGGTTCGACCGTACAGGACGCGCGTCTCGAAGTGCGCGGCGGACGGCGGCTGCACGGCAGCGTCTCGCTGTCGGGCGCCAAGAACTCCGCGCTCAAGCTGCTGGCCGCCTGTCTGCTCACGGACGAACCGTGCGTCGTCCGCCGCGCCCCGCGCATCACCGACGTCGGCACCATGCTCACCATGCTCCGCGCCCTCGGCGCGGAGGTGAGCGAACACACCGACGGCACGCTGCGCGTGCAGCGCGCGCGCCTCTCTGGGCAACTGCGCGCCGTACGAGCTGGTACGCACCATGCGCGCCAGCATCATCGTGATGGGCCCGCTGGTGGCGCGTCTGGGCGAGGCCACGATCGCCATGCCGGGCGGCTGCAACATCGGGCCGCGGAGGATCGACTTCCACATCCGCGGCCTCGAGAAGCTCGGCGCCTCGGTGCAGATCGACCACGGGTTCATCCGCGTGCACACCGACGGTCTTCGGGGGGCCGTCGTGCCGCTCGACTATCCGAGCGTGGGCGCCACCGAGAACCTGCTCATGGCTGCGACGGCCGCGCGTGGCGAGACCGTCATCGAGAACGCCGCCCGCGAGCCTGAGATCGCCGACCTCGCGGCGTTCCTCATCGGCATGGGCGCCGTCATCGAGGGCGCCGGAACGAGCACGGTGCGCGTCGAGGGCGGCCACCCGCTCCACGGCGTCGACCACGAGGTGGTGGCCGATCGCATCGAGGCGGGCACCTACCTGGTCATGGGGGCCGCCACAGGCGGCGAGGTCACGGCCCTCGGTCTTGACCCCGTGCACCTCGAGCGCTTCCTGGAGAAGCTCGACGCCATGGGCGTCGCCGTCAGCACCGGGGAGCACAGCATCACGGTACGCCGGGAGGGGCCGCTCGCGCCGGTCGACATCTCCACCCTGCCGCACCCCGGGTTCCCCACCGACCTTCAGGCGCAGACCATGGTCCTGTTGTCGCTGGCGCAGGGGACGTCCATAGTCACGGAGAACGTGTTCGAGAACCGCTTCGTGGTCGTCGACGAGCTCAACCGTCTGGGGGCCGGGATCAGCACGAGTGGACATCACGCCGTCGTGGAAGGACCGCGCGCCCTGAGTGGTACGGTCGTCGAGGCCCCCGACCTGCGCGGAGGCGCCGCGCTCGTGGCCGCGGGGCTCGTGGCGGACGGCGTCACCGAGGTGCGCGCAGTGCACCACATCGAGCGCGGCTACGAAGACCTCATCGGCAAGCTGACCGCGCTGGGCGCCGACGTGACACTGCTCGGCGGCGAACGAACGGAGGCTCTGCCGGCCTCGTCTCTCAGCACGTACCGGAGTGACGCGGCGCGCAGCGCCTGACGGCGCACGCCCGCTGGAGGAGCATGGGCACCTACCGTGTCTACAAGGTCGGTGAGGAGGAGGCCGTGCGCGAGGCGCGCGCGGCGGTCGCCAGACCACTGAGGGGCAGAGGCGGATCGGCCGGACCGCGGTCTTCCGGACTCCGCCCCCTGCTGGTGTGGGCGGCGGTGGCGGCGGCGTGCGCCGCGGCCGCCGCCCTCTTCTGGTTCTACGGCCGCGAGATGCTCGGCAACTCGCAGGCCGCCTTCGATCTCGCCAAGCTCTCCGGCAAGGTGCCGGGCTGGGCCTTCTACGGGGTGCCGCTCATCGCGGCCGGCATCGTGGCCCTCGCGGCCGTGTACCTGGCGTTCGGCCGGTACCTGGCGCTCAAGCTGATCGGCGTGGCCGTCGTAGTCGTGGTGCTGGCTGCGCCGGGGCTCGCCCTGGGTTGGGCCAACGGTACCGTGAGCGTCGTGTCCCACCGTTCCGCCGCCGTGCAGAAGGTCGTGACGGAGACCACCAAAGAGCTCCGCCCCGCGCTGCCCGGCAGGGCGCAGAACATCCTGCTCATCGGCTCGGACAAGTCCGACGTGATCGGCGACCCGGGGCGTTCGGACACGCAGATGCTCATCAGGCTGGACCCGCAGACGAAGAGCATCACCATGCTCTCCCTGCCGCGCGACCTGCGCGTGCTCATCCCCGATCACGGCTACGACAAGATGAACACGGCCTACTCGTACGGCGGGCCGCCGCTGGTGGTGAAGACGTTCAAGGAGATCACGGGCCTGCCGGTGCACCACTTCGTGGAGATCGACTTCGCCGGCTTCTGGCACGTCACCAACATCCTCGGCGGCGTCTACATCCCCGTGGACCACAAGTACTTCGTCCCGGCCAGCGCCGACTACAAGTCCATCAACCTCGACGCAGGCTACCAGCTGGTGCGCGGCAAGCAGGCCCTCAACTACGTGCGCTACCGCCACGACCAACGCGGTGACTTCACGCGCATGCAGCGTCAGCAGTTGTTCCTCAAGGAGCTGCAGCGCCAGTCCGGCCGCTGGAGCGGGGACTGGCAGCAGGTGCTCGAGCTCATCAACGCCATCGCCGCGGAGACGACCTCCGATATCGACTCCCTGAAGCGGCTCGAGCCGCTCGTCGAGCTCGTGTTCGAGGTCGACACCGCCAAGATCACCACCGTCCACCTCGAAGGCGAGACGCCGATGATCGACGGCGTCTCCTACGTCACCGCCACGCAGGAGCAGATCGACGCGGCCGTGGAGGAGTTCGAGAACCCGGCGCAGGCGCCGGTCAAGGATGCCGCCCCCAAGATCAGCAAGAAGCTGTACCCGGTCACCGTGTACAACGGCAGCGGCATCCCCGGCCTCTCCACGACGGCGGCGAACCAGCTCGTGGCACAGGGCTATCGCGCCGAGGTCGGCCCCGACGATCCCTCGTTCCCGGGCACCACCACCATGGTGTACGCGCCGGAGTCCCTGGAGCGACCCGCCAAGGCCATCGCGGCGATGTTCTCGCCCTCCGATGTCCAGCTCGTCGAACGGGCCCCCGGTGTGTCCGACGGCATCGAGGTCATGGTCACGTCGTCGTTCGACGGCGTGCTGAACATCCCCGAGGCCCCGGCAGAACAGCCGCAGCAGACGCTGGAGAAGAACCTGCGCTATGACGCGGCCTCGTGGAAGGCTCTGGCACAGCAGACGCCGCTGCGCCTGGTGATGCCCACCTCATGGCCGAGCGGCTCCGTGTACGAGGAGTTCCGCAAGTACAGCATCCCCAACTACGACGGCAAGGGCACGCGGGCTGCCGTCGCCGTTGCGCGCACGCCGCTGGGTGGCTACTGGAGTGTGCAGACCATGCGGTGGACCGACCCGCCGGCCATCGAGGACCCCAGCGACGTGCGGACCGTCAAGGGCCAGAAGTACCTGCTGTTCTACCAGGGAGACGACCTGCACATGGTCGCCTGGGAGCGCCACGACACCCTGTACTGGATCCTCAACACGCTCGACAACCAGCTCTCCAGCGACGTCATGCTCGGCCTGGCGACGTCGTGCAAGCCCGTGAAGTGAAGCTTCTGCGAGCCGTGCTGGCGCGCCTCGACCCATGGGCCGCCATCGTGCTCGGCGTCCTCGTCGCCCTCGGCGTCGTCATCCTGCTTGCCACACCCGGACCGTGGCACAAGGTCGTCGGGCCGCCGCCGGCGGTGGACCTGGCGCCGCCGCCCCCGACCGATCTGGCCGTGTTCGCGCTCACCGGCCCTCGGCGGGCGTGTGAGGCGGTCGTGTGGGTCCACGTGGACCACGAGGTCCCCTCGCTGACGGCCGTGGTCTGCGCGCCTCCCACTCAGGGCTTCCTGGCCGGCGCCGGCTTCATGCCGCTTACGAAGATGGTGGATGCGGCCGGACCGGCAGCCGCCACGACCGCGCTCGGACAGGAGCTGGGCGTCCACATGGACGCCTGGCTGACGCTGGACGACGAGGCCGTGCGCATCGCGTTCTCGGCGGCCGAGCCTGCCGGGTCCGGGAGCGCCAGGGTGGTGCAGTATCGCGGCTGGGAGGGCGCCTGGAACGGCTCCGTGGGTCCCGTGCGCGCCTGGCGGCTGCAGACGACCGCGCTGGCACAGAGCTTGCTGCGCGTGCCCTGGGGACGCACCAGCATCATCGGCTTCGCCAACTACGTGCTCGGCTTCGGTCACGTTCGCACGGACATGGATCTCCAGCAGGCCACGTCGCTCGCCACCACGCTGAAGGCGCTACCGCCGTCGCAGGCGGGCGCGTGTGCGGTGCCGGCGCTCGTCGAGACGTGCCGCGCCGGCCGGGCGTGGCGGGTGGACCCTGGGGCGGCCGCGGTCCTGCGCCGGGAGCTGGCCGCAGGCCGCCTCCCGGAGCCCGCGCGGCCGGTAATCACGCTCGCTGCGGTCCCGGCCAGGGTGCTGGTCGTGCTGCCCGGCCGGCGGCCGGCTGCGCGCGCCTACGTCGACGAGGTCCGGCGCCAGCTTGCGGTGTCCGCCGGCGCCCCCGTCGCCGTGAAGGCGATCACCGTGACCGCGTGGCCGCGCCTGGCGGCGCGTACCGTGGCCGCGGCGCGGGCGTGGCGTCCGCTGGCGGTGCTGGTCGGCCCGCCCGTGGCCTCGTCCTCCGCCGAGGCGGCCGAGGCCCTGGCCTCGTTGCGCGTGCTCGGCATCGCGCTGCGCATCAACTGGCTGCCGGCTGTGGTGAGCCGGCCGTTTCCCACCGAGACCACCGGAACGGTCGTGCCCGGCGCTGCCGACCTGCACGCGGCCGTCGTCACGTCGCGCCAGCCAGTGTCGCCGCTCGCCGCGCCGTCCGGCGAGACGGCCGCCGCCGCGCAGTCCAGCGAAATGACCGCCGCGGCAGAGGCGCGCCGCGCCGCGCGGGCGAACGTGGCCACGCTGGTGCGCGCCTGCCGGTCGGGCACACTGGCGCCGCACCTCGCGTCGACGCGGCTCGGCTTCTCCTTCGCCGCCCGCAGGCGCACCCATGTGGCGGTGCTCGCGCCGGCCCCTGACCTCGCGGCGAGCTACGCGGCCAGACTGCGGACATGGGGCTTCCAGGCCCGCGCGGAGACGGATGAGTTGTGGACGCCCCCGCTCCTGCGTGAGGCTGTGTTCTACCACGACGGCGAGCGGCGTGCCGCCGTGTCGCTCGCCGGGGACCTCGGGCTGCCTGTGTCCGCGGTCGCCGCCGAGCCCGGCGGCCCGGCGCAGCTGACGTTGTCGGTCAAGTGAACGACGAAGCGCCCTCCGGAGGGAGGGCGCTTCGTCGCAGACGGGTCTGCCGCGGGTGTCTAGGCCGAGACGCGGCGGCGAAGATAGGCTCCGCCCCCGATCAGTCCCAGCCCGGCGCCGAGGATGAGGATGACCTCACCGCCGGTGAACGCGAGCTCGCCGCTCTGCTCGCCGGGAGCCTGCAGGCTGGCGAGGTAGTCCTCGAGGGTGCCTTTGACCCCTCCGTACTCGTCCTCCGTGGGGTTGTTCTCCACGTACGCCAGAGCCGCGCGGATCTGCTCGGCAGTCCAGTCCTCGCCGTCGATGGTGCCGTCCCTGGCGTCGTCGATGATGGCGTCGATCGTGTCCTGAGAGACCGCGGCCGACGCGGCGACGGCGAACACCAGAAGGAGGACAAGCGCGAGCGCCAGAACGGCAACGAACTTGGCCTTCATGTTTTCACCCCCCCTCGAGCCACGTGGTCCGGTCGTGATGACCGGGCACTTACCACTGCTTATACCATTCGACTACGACCAAGACCATATGTCGGCACCGACTTCGTGCCTCTGAAGCCCGGCGGGTAGGGTCGCCGTCGATGCTTACCGCTATAATCCCAGCGATGGAGCCCGGCGTAAACACACTCCGTTGGCGCGCGGGCCGCATCCGTGACGTCTTCCCCTTCGCGCTCACCCTCGTGTGCGCCGGCGCTCTGTGCTTTCTCTCCGGCGGTTTCATCTTCACGAGGAGCGCTCCCGTCGCCATCGTCTACCTGCTCGCCGCCGCGCTGTGGGTCTGGTTCCTGCGCCGTCGCACCGCTCCTTCGCCGCTCTTCCTCGTCACCCTTGCGGCATTCGGTCTGTTCGTGGCGTGGACGGGCCTCTCCGTCCTCTGGTCGCTGGGGCCGGACAGGAGCTGGATGGCGTTCGACGTGGCGGCTCTGTATCTGTGCGTCCTGGGCGTCGTGGGGCTCACACCCGCGGGGCCGCTCCAGCTCCGTGTCGCCGGGTTCGGTTTTCTCGTCGTCTGCGTCGCCGTCGGCGTCTACGCGCTGCTCGGAAAGGTGACCCCCGATGTGGTGACGCACGCGCACCTGTACGCGAGGCTGACCAGCCCTGTCGGGTACTGGAACGTGCTTGCGTTGCTGATGGTGATGGGCTTCGTCGTCGCGCTCTCTCTGGCGGGGGACCCTCGGGCGCATCCGTCTTGGAGGGTGATCGCCGCTGTGGCCGGCGTTCCGCTCCTCCTGACGTTCTTCTACAGCTTGTCGCGTGGCGGCTGGGTCGCGCTCGCAGTCGCTCTGGCGTTCTACTTCGCGCTCTCCACGAGCAGGTTGTCCAGCTTCGTCAGCCTCGCGGTCATGGTCGCACCCGGCGCCGCAGTCGCCTGGGGGCTTCGCGGCCTGTCGACCCTGGTCACCGCCACCACTGACGATGCTTTGCGCACCGCTGAAGGGCACACGCTGCTGCGCTGGACGCTGGTCGCGCTCGCGGTGACGGGCGCTCTGCAGGCGCTCGTCGTGCTGGCGCAGCGCCTGGTGCCGTGGCCGCCCCGGGCGCGTCTCGTCGCCGGCGTCGCCGTGGTCTTCGTGCTGGTGGGCGTCGCCTCCGTCGGCTCTTGGCGGTTCCTCGAGCCGCGCGGTGCCACGAGGTGGATCGAAGACCGCCTACACACGTTCATCGCCGGCGACGACGAGACGTATGCACACGAGGGCACGTCGCGTCTCATCTCCCTGAACACCGGCCGTCCGCCGTTGTGGCGGGAAGCGCTGCAGCAGTCCCGCTCTGCCCGTGCCGCGGGCACCGGCGCGGACACGTTCGTGTTCACGCACGAGCGCTTTCGTGAGAACGGAGCCGTGGTCAAGGATGCGCACAGCCAGTGGTTCAACGTCCTCAGTGAGCTCGGTGTCGTCGGCCTCGTCCTTTTCGTGGCAGCCATGGCGCTGGTCGTGGCATCGGCAGTGCGCAATCCATTCAGGGACAGAGGCGACCCCCTTCGGCCGCTCGTCGTGGCCCTGCAGGCCGGGGTGGTCGCCTTCATCGTCCACATCTCTTGGGACTGGGACTGGGACATGGCGGCCGTGACCGTCGTCTTCCTGCTGTTCGCCGCCACGTGTTCGACGTATCTGGCCACGCGCCGGGACACGGTGGAGTCGGCGGTCCGCGGAGCTGCCGCGAGCCTTGGGGCCGGCGCCGGCGGCGTAGTCGTGCCGTCGGGCTCGGCGCGCACCCCGATCGACGAGTCGCAGCCCCTTCGCAGCTGCCCGGGCCCGGACGAGCCGCATCGCAGGTCCGCCATGACTTTGGCGCTCCGTGTCGGCGCCAGCACTGCGCTCGTGGTGCTGGTAGCGAGCTGGCTGTTCCCGTACCTCTCGCTGCGCGCGGAACAGGCCGCCGCGACTGCGTCGAGCAGGGGCGATCCAGCCGCGGCTCTCGGCCAGGTGCAGCGCGCCGAGCGCTTGAATCCTCTGGCTGCGGATCCGCTCGTCACGCAGGCGTTGCTGCTGCAGCACCTCGGACGCAACGGCGAGGCGCTCGAGACGCTGCGGCGGGCAGAGCGACTTCAGCCGGACTACGCCAAGCCGTACTTCTACGAGGGTGTGCTGCTCCTCACGGCGTTCGACGACCGCGAGGGAGCGATCGCCGCCCTCACGCACGCCCTCGCTCTCAATCCTTTCGATCGCCTGGCGCGCTACGAGCTCGAGCAGGCCTTCCGTCGCTGACCCCCCGGCCGGCGGGCGCGCCGGGGCCGCGCCGACCCCTGTGGTAGACTTCCGCGCGTAGTTCCTCACGCCACCCGGAGGTGCTCCCCGCCATGCAGCCAGCCGCTCCCATCGGCGTCGTCGGCACGGGCTACGTCGGCCTCGTCTCGGCCGTGTGCTTCGCCCATCTGGGCCACCGCGTGGTGTGCATGGATGTCGACGAGAGCAAGATCGCTCGGCTGCGCCGGGGGGAGGCGCCCATCTACGAGCCGGGGCTCGACAAGCTCATCGACGACAACGCCTCCCGCCTGTCGTTCACCACGTCATACGACGAACTGCTGGATGCCTCCACCGTGCTGTTCATCGCCGTGGACACGCCGCCGTCGCCATCCGGCGACGCCGACCTGTCGCGCGTGCAGTTCGCGACCTCCGAGATAGCGCGTCGGGGCGGACCGCGGCTCCTCGTCATGAAGAGCACCGTGCCGGTGGGCACCGGCGAGAAGGTCATGGCCGATCTCGAGGCCATGGGTGCTATGGACATCACCTACACCTCGAACCCCGAGTTCCTGCGCGAGGGCGCCGCCATCCAGGACTTCCTCGAGCCCGACCGCATCGTGATCGGCGCGTCGTCGCAGGCCGACGGCGACGTGGTCGAGGCGCTGTACCGGGGCATCGACACCGACGTGGTGCGCACCAGCGTGGCCACGGCCGAGATGATCAAGTACGCCTCGAACGCCTTCCTGGCCACCAAGATCTCGTTCATCAACGAGATCGCCAACGTGTGCGAGCAGGTGGGCGCCGATGTGCGCACCGTGGCCAGGGGCATGGGCCTGGACCACCGTATCGGACCGCACTTCCTGCAGGCCGGCATAGGCTACGGCGGCTCGTGCTTCCCCAAGGACGTGCAGGCGCTCAAGCAGCTGGCGGGCAACACGGGCTACCACTTCCAGCTGCTGAACGCCGTCATCGAGGTCAACGCCCTGCAGAAGCGGCGCGTGGTCGGCAAGCTCAAGCAGCACCTCGGCGGCTTGCGCGGCAAGACGGTGGCCCTGCTCGGGCTCACGTTCAAGCCTCAGACCGATGACCTGCGCGAGGCGGCCTCCATCGTCCTGGCCGGCCGCCTCATCCACGAGGGCGCGGTCGTGCGCGCCTACGACCCGATGATCGCGGCCGGCGAGCACCCGCTGTTCCCCGGTGTGACGATCGCCGGCGAGCCGCTCGACGCGCTCGAGGGGGCCGACGCCGCCGTGCTGGTCACGGAGTGGCCGGAGTTCGCGCGCCTCGACTGGGCCGCCGCGGCGGCCGTCATGGCGCGTCCCCTGCTCGTCGACGGCCGCAACCTCATCGACCCGGCCGCGGCCGCGGCGGCCGGCCTCGAGTACGACGGCATCGGCCTCGGCGACACGGCGCCCGTCACCGCCGGCGTCTGAGGCTGCGCCGTGAGCGCCGCCGCCTCCACCCCCAGGCAGGCCGTCATCCTCGTCGGCGGCGAGGGCACGCGGCTGCGGCCGGTGACGTCGAAGGTGCCCAAACCGGTGGCGCCCGTCGTGGAGCGCCCCTTCGTGGCCTACATCCTCGACACGCTCGTGCGCCACGGCGTCGAGCTGGCCGTGTTCTCCACCGGCTTTCTGGCCGAGGCCATCGAGGCCGAGATAGGCGACGGCGCGGCCTACGGCCTGCGCGTGGAGTACGCCGTCGAGAAGGAGCCCCTCGGCACGGCCGGCGCCATCGCCAACTGCGCCGGCCACCTTCACGACGACGCCTTCTTCGTCTTCAACGGCGACGTGCTCAGCGACGTCGACCTCACGGAGCTCGCCGCGTTCCACGCCGAGCGGGGCGGCATGGCGACGGTCTTTCTCACGCCGGTCGACGACCCGCGCCGCTATGGGCTTGTCGAGCTGCGTCCCGACGGCGCCGTCGCCAACTTCCTCGAGAAGCCGGGCGAGTGGGAGGGCACGGCCCTCATCAACGCCGGCGTCTACGTACTCCAACCTGAGGTCCTCGAGCTCATCCCGCGCGGGCGCCTGTTCAGTATCGAGCGCGGCGTGTTCCCCAAGCTGGCGCAGGCGGGGTCGCTCTACGGCCACCCCGGGCGCGGGTACTGGCGCGACATCGGCACGCCGGAGAGCTACCTGCAGGCGCACTTCGACATCCTTGAGGGTACCGTGCAGACGGCGATCTCCGAGCTGCTCGGAGAGCACTACTCCTACGTGGCGCCGACCGCCGAGATCGGGCCCGGCGCCCGCCTGGTCCCGCCGGTGTACGTGGGGGAGTCGGCGCGTGTGGGTGGGGACGCGCGGGTCGGGCCTCTCGCCGTGATCGGCGCCGGCGCAGCGGTGGAGGAGGGCGCCACCGTCATCGAATCGGCCATCCAGAGCGGCGTGACTCTCGCCGCGCACGCCCAGGTGGAGCTCAGCATCGTCGTGCGGGGCACCGTCATCGGCGCCGGTACTCACCTGGAGGGAGCCGTGGTGGGCGAGGGCTGCGACGTCGGCGCGGGAAACCGCCTGGCGGGCGGGATCTGCCTCTACCCGGGTACTGTCCTCCCCGACCACTCCATCCAGTTCAGCGACGCGTTCCGCATCAGGGAGGCCCGATGACGATCCCGGACGGCATCTTCAAGGCGTACGACGTGCGTGGCCTGTACCCTCAGGAGATCGATGAGGCGGCGGCCGAGCGCATCGGGTTCGCCCTCGCGCAGCAACTGGGGGCCACCCGCCTGGGCGCGGGCATGGACCCGCGGCCTTCGTCGGCGAGCCTGCTCCAGGCCTTCGCCGCCGGTGCCGGCGCCGGCGGCGCGGCGACCGTCGACTTCGGGCTCGTGCCCACGGAGATGCTCTACTTCGGCGTCGCCTCTCGCGGACTCGACGGCGGGGCGATGGTGACGGCGTCGCACAACCCGCCGCAGTACAACGGCATGAAGCTCGTCGGTGAAGGCGCACTTCCGCTCAGCGGTGACGCCGGCATCCCTGAACTCAAGCAGCGCGCGCAGGCCGCCACGGAGCTGCCGGCATTCGCCGGCGGCGTGGAGGGGAGCGTCGACCTGTATCCGGACTACGTGCGTCACCTGCACGACCTCGTCGACCCGACCGGCTTTCGCCCGTACAAGGTCGTCATGGACGCGGCCAACGGCGTGGCCGGCAAGCTCGCCCCGCTGGTCTTCAAGGGCACGCCGCTCGCGTGCGTCGAGATGTACTTCGAGGTGGACGGCACGTTCCCCAATCACGAGCCCAACCCGCTGCTCGAGGAGAACAGCCGCGAGATCCGCGAGCGCGTCGTCGCCGAGAAGGCCGACCTCGGCATCGCCTGGGACGGCGACGCCGACCGCTGCTTCTTCATCGACGAGGACGGCGAGTTCGTGCCCGGAGACTTCGTCACCGCGCTGCTCGCCGAGGCCCTGCTCATCAAGAACCCGGGTGCGAAGATCCTCTACGACCTGCGCGCCAGCCGCGCCGTGCCCGATGTGATCGAGACCAACGGCGGCGTGCCTCTGGTCAACCGCGTCGGGCACGCCTTCTTCAAGCAGCGCATGCGCCGCGAGGGCGGGCTGTTCGGCGGCGAGGTCTCCGGTCATTACTACTTCGCCGACAACTACAACGCCGATTCGGGGTTCATCCCGGCGTTGCTGATCCTCGACCTGCTGTCCCGCAAGCAGGCGACCATGGCGGAACTGCTGGAGCCGCTGAGGACGAAGTACTTCATCAGCGGCGAGATCAACTCCACCGTCGCCGACGTGCCTGCCGCGTTCGCGCGCATCGAGGAGCGGTTCGCGGACGGCGAGATCACCAGGCTCGACGGCATCTCCGTCGACTACGCCGACTGGCACTTCAATGTGCGTGCGTCAAACACCGAGCCGCTCGTGCGTCTCAACCTGGGGGCCGATGCGCAGGCCCTCATGGAGGAGAAGCGCGACCTTGTGCTCGGCGTCCTCCGCGAAGGCTGAGGCCGGTGGGCTGCGCGACCGTGGGTCCGAGCGGCGGTGACGCGGCAGCTCGCCCGTCAGGGGGAGGGCTGGACGATGCCCTGACGCCGCAGGGCGTGGCGCGCCTGGACGCCGGCGGCATGCTCGGCGCCATCGCCGAGCTCCCCCGCCAGCTCACGGCGAGCTTCGCGGTGGCGCGCGAGGAGCTCCGGAGAGCCGGTGGCGCCGCCGCGCCGGAGGACCGGCCCACCGGCGTGGTGCTCTGCGGCATGGGCGGCTCTGCCATCGGCGCCGACCTCGTGCTGGCCTGCCTGCCGGAGCTGTCTGTGCCGGCTGTGGTGGTGCGTGGGTACCGCCTGCCCGCGTGGGCCGGACCGCGCACGCTCGTCCTCGCCGCCAGCTATTCGGGGCAGACCGAGGAGACGCTGGCCTGCGCCGGCGCGGCTCTGCAGCGCGGCTGCCGGCCGGTCTGCGTCGCTTCGGGCGGCGCTCTGGCGGAGCTGGCCGTGGCGCACGGCCTGCCGCTGGTCCGCGTGCCGGGCGGGGCGCAACCCCGCGCCGCCCTGGGTCACCTCTCGGCGCCGCTGCTCGCCGCCTTGGAGGCCGCCGGCCTGGCGGACGACGTGGCCCCCCAGGTGGACGAAGCGGCGGCCCTGCTGCGGGAGGGCAACGGGCGCTTCGCGCCGGGCCGTCCCGCGGGTGACGGGCCCGGCGACAACCTCGCCAAGGCGCTGGCCCTGTGCTCCCATGGGCGGCAGATCGTCGTGTACGGAGCGGGCCTCACGACGCCGGTCGCGCGGCGCTGGAAGGGGCAGGTCAACGAGAACGCGAAAGCTCCGGCCTTCTGGAACGAGCTGCCGGAGCTGGACCACAACGAGCTCATGGGCTGGACCAGCCTGCCGGAGGTGGCGGCATCGACCCTGGCGGTGTTTCTCGACGATCCGCAGGCCGATCCCCGCCTGGCGCGGCGCGCCGATCTCACGGCCGCCGAGCTCGAGGCGAGGGGCCTCGCCGTGGAGCGCCTCACGGCACACGGCGCGTCCCCGCTGGCGCGGCTGTCCTCCCTGGTCCAGCTGGGCGACTACGCGTCGTTCTACCTGGCGCTGCTGTACGGCGTGGACCCGACACCGGTCCAGGCCATCCAGGACCTCAAGGCCAGATTGAGCGACGGAAGCGGGCTCAACGAGGGGTGGGCCGAAAGGGGCACCCCCCAATGAGCTACGAAGCGGGCTCAACATGGGGTGCACCGAAGAGGCACCCCACACGGCACGACGGAAGTGGACGCAACGAGGGGTGAACCGGCAGGCGCACACCTCATCGGCCGGCTCGGCCTGAGCCGTGCCCTCGCGGGACATCGCCGTCGCGCTCTGCGCAGAAGGACCGGTGCTCGCAGCCGTCTGCGGCCGGCTGTACCCGGCAGCTCCGTGCCGGCTCCTGACGCGTGAGGGGCTCCGTCCGCGGACCCCGTTCGCCGGCCCGCTGTTCGAGCTTCTCGCCGGCGTGCGCCGCGGGTCCTGCGTGGGCCTGGTCGTGCCCGCGCGGCGGGTGACGCGTTCGGCCGCTGCGGGCGCGCGAGGTCCTTCGGAGGCGCCCGCCCCCTCGCCGCCGGACGCGCTCCTGCCCGTGGCCGACCACGTGAACCTGGAGCTGCGCGGCCCGCTCACCGGCCGCTGGCCGGCCGGCGTGCCGCGCGACTTCCCCCAGGTGGCCGGCATATATCAACCCGCGGTCGTTCGTGCCTCCGGCGGGGCTCGGGTATACTCGTCCGGCGTGGTGGTGGCGGGTGTCGCCGACGCCCGGCGGCTCACGCCGTTCGAGGCTCAGGCAGTCGCCGAGCTTGGCGTCATCGCCGTCTCCGACGTGCTCGTCCCGGCCGCCATCGTGGCCGCATACTACGGTCTCACGCTCGCCGCCTGCGCTGTCCCGCAGGCGGACGGCAACGACGAACAGTGAGGGGTTCTCTTGGCTTCCGACTACGACATCAAAGACATCGCTCTCGCCCCACAGGGCGTGCTGCGCATCGAGTGGGCCGACATGCACATGCCCGTGCTCAAGGCCATCCGTGAGCGCTTCGAGAAGGAGAAGCCCCTGCAGGGCGTGCGCATCGGCGCCTGCCTGCACGTCACCACCGAGACCGCCAACCTCATGCGCACCCTGGTCGCCGGCGGCGCCGACGTCGTGCTCTGCGCCAGCAACCCGCTGAGCACCCAGGACGACGTGGCCGCGGCGCTCGTCAACGACTTCGGCGTGCGCGTCTACGCCATCAACGCCGAGGACGAGAAGACGTACTACGCGCACATCAACGCGTGTGTCGACCACCGCCCCAACATCACCATGGACGACGGCGCCGACGTCATCGGCGTGCTGCACGGTGAGCGCCCCGACATGGCCGCCGACATCATCGGCGGCACCGAGGAGACCACCACCGGCGTCATCCGCCTCAAGGCCCTCGAGGCCGAAGGCCGCCTCATGTTCCCCATCGTCGCGGTCAACGAGGCCAACACCAAGCACATGTTCGACAACCGCTACGGTACCGGCCAGAGCACGCTGGACGGCGTGATCCGGGCGACCAACATCCTCATCGCCGGCACCACCGTGTGCATCGCCGGCTACGGCTGGTGCGGCCGTGGACTCGCCATGCGCATGAAGGGCCACGGCGCCGACGTCATCGTCCTCGAGGTCGATCCGTCTGCGCGCCCTCGAGGCCGTTATGGACGGCTTCCGCGTCATGCCGGTTGCCGACGCCGCCAAGATCGCCAAGCTGTTCGTCACCGCCACCGGCGACATCCACGTGCTGCGCGGCGAGCACTTCGAGGTCATGCAGGACGGCACCATCATCGCCAATACCGGCCACTTCAACGTCGAGATCGACATCCCGGCACTGGAGAAGCTCTCGGTGAAGCAGCGCACGGTGCGCGAGTTCGTCGAGGAGTACACCATGGCCGACGGCCGCCGCATCTACCTGCTGGCCGACGGCCGGCTGGTCAACCTGGCGGCGGCCGAAGGTCACCCGGCGGCCGTCATGGACATGAGCTTCGCCAACCAGTCGCTGAGCGCCGAGTTCATGGTGCGGCACCACGCCGAGCTCGAGAAGCAGGTCTACGTGGTGCCCAAGGACATCGACGACGAGATCGCAAGGCTCAAGCTCGAGTCCATGGCCGTCGAGTGCGACACGCTCACCGAGGAGCAGGCCAAGTACCTCGCGTCCTGGGACCAGGGCACCTGAGGCCGGGGCATGGGTGACGGGGCCGTGAGCTCGGGCGTCGCGGGGGCCGGCGCCGCAGCCGCCGACGCGGCGGCCGGACCCGGCGGTTCCCGTCTGCGCGTGCGCACGGTCGAGATCCTGCCGGGCGAGGTCGTGCTCATCGACCAGCTCGCCCTGCCGCAGGAGGAGCGGTACGTCCACTGCCGCACGTGGCGCGATGTGGCCGACCGCATCGCCGACATGACGGTCCGCGGCGCGCCTGCCATCGGCGTCACGGCGGCCGGCGGGCTGGCGCTCGCCGCCGCCGAGGCGGCGGCCGCCTCCGCAGATCCGGCTGCCTTCGAGGCCGCGCTCGAGCAGGCCGCGAGCGGCCTGCTGGCCACGCGGCCCACCGCCGTCAACCTGCGCTGGGCGCTGGACGAGATGCGACGAGCCTGGGAGACGGAACTTGCCGCGCCGCAGGCCGCGCCGGCCGCTGTCGCCGGGGCGCTGCTGGCCCGGGCGCAGGCCATCCACGACGACGACGTGGATCGCTGCCTGCGCATCGGCGAGCACGGCGCTCCGCTGTTCAAGACCGGTGACCGCATCCTCACGCACTGCAACGCCGGCGCCCTCGCCACGGCCGGCTACGGCACGGCACTCGGCGTCATCCGCTCGGCCGCGGCCCACCACGGCCGCATCTCCGTGTGGGTCGACGAGACGCGGCCGTGGCTGCAGGGCGCGCGCCTCACCGCCTGGGAGCTGCAGGTCGAGGGCATACCGTACTGGCTCATCAGCGACAACATGGCCGGCTACTTCATGCGTCGCGGCGAGGTGGACGGCGTCGTGGTCGGCGCCGACCGCATCGCCGCCAACGGCGACACCGCCAACAAGATCGGCACCTACAGCGTCTCCGTGCTCGCCAAGGCAGCACGGCGTGCCGTTCTACGTCGCGGCGCCTCTCTCCACCGTCGACATGACCATCGCCGACGGCGACGCCATCCCCATCGAGGAGCGCGACCCGGCCGAGGTCACGTCGTTCCGCGGGCAGCCGGTCGCGCCGGCTGGCGCCCAGGCGCGTCACCCGGCGTTCGACGTCACCCCGGCCGCCAGCATCGCCGGCATCATCACGGAGGCCGGTGTGCTGCGGCCGCCCTACGCTGAGGCGCTGGCGGCCGTGTGCGCCGGCGGGGAGTGCCGGCCGTGAGCCGGCTCACGGATCCGTCCGGCGGCAGTCCGCCCAGCAGCGGCCCGCCCAGCAACGGCCCGCCCTGTAGGGCCATGATCATGGCCGCGGGGCTGGGCACGAGGCTGTACCCGCTCACGGGGCTCACGGCCAAGCCCATGGTCCCCATCCTCAACCGGCCCGTCATGCAGCACATGCTGCACCTGCTGCAGAAGCACGGCATCCGCGACGTAGCCGCCAATCTCCACTACCACCCGGACAAGATCCGCGCGTACTTCGGTGACGGCTCGGCCTTCGGCGTGCGCCTGCACTACAACCTCGAGGACGAGCTTCTCGGCACGGCCGGCGGGGTCGGGGCCTTCCGTGACCTGCTCGGCGAGGGCACGTTCCTGGTGGTCAGCGGCGACGGCCTCACCGACGTCGACGTCACCGCGTTCCTGCAGGCGCACCGCCGCAACGGTGGCGTCGCCACGATGGCCGTCAAGCGTGTGGCCGACCCTTCGCTATACGGGGTGGTGGTCACCGATGCCACCGGCAGAGTGACCGGCTTCCAGGAGAAGCCGCCTCTCGACGAGGCAAGGTCCGACCTCTGCAACACCGGCATCTACGCGTTCGAACCGCGCATCTTCGAGTTCGTCGCGCAGGGACGGTTCGTCGATTGGGCCAGGGACGTCTTCCCGGCGCTTCTCGCCGACGACGTGCCGTTCCACACCTGGACGCTCGAGAGCTACTGGAACGACGTCGGCAACATCGAGCAGTACCGGCTCAGCAACTTCGACGCCCTGCTGGGGCACGTGGACGTGCAGATTCCCGGGCGTCTCATCGCCCCGCAGGTGTGGGTCGGCGACGGCTCCGAGATCGAGAACGGCGCGCGCCTCAAGGCGCCGGTGCTCATCGGCGCCGGATGTCTCGTCGAGAGCGGCGCCGAGCTCATCGGGCCGCTCATCATCGGCGACGGGTGCGTCATCGAGCGCGGCGCCGTCCTCGAAGGCGTCATCAACTGGGACGGCGTCAAGGCCGGGCGCAACGCCCACGTGGCCGGCAGCATCGTGGGCCGCAATGTGATCGTGCACCACGAGGCCGTGGTACGCGAAGACACCGTCATCGGCGATCGCAGCCAGATCGGCGCGCACGCGACGCTGCTGCCGGGCACGCGGCTGGAGCCGCGTTCGCACCTCACCCAGAGCGACCCGCCCCGGACGAGCGGCGCCTCCTGAGCCGGGGCCGTCGATGACCGCGAGCGGCATCGTCGACGGCCTGGTTGACCTTCTTCTGCCGCGCCGCTGTGTGGCGTGTGGCGTGGCGGGCGCCTGGCTCTGCGCCGAGTGCGCCGGCGCCCTCCGCCCTCTCCCGTCGCGGCGCTGCCCGCGCTGCGGCGCGCCGGGGCCGTGGTCGGCGCCGGCGCCTGGGGCGGGTCGGCGCACGGCTGCCGACTCCTCGTCCGCCTCAGGCCTCGGCGGCCCGGAACCGGCCGCCGGTGCCGGCCCGCGGCGCCTCGCCCTGCGAACCGGCGGCCGGCGCTGCCCCGAGTGCGGCGGACGCGACCTCGCCTTCGTGTCCGCCTCCGCCGCATTCACCTATGAAGGGCCGGCGCGGGCTCTCGTCACGGCCTGCAAGTTCCGCGCCTTGCGGTCGCTCACGCAGGACATGGTGGACCGCGCCGCCCCCGCCTTCGCCGCGGCGGCGCAGGACGCCTTCGTCACCTGGGTGCCCGGGCACCGGGACCATCAGCTGGAGCGCGGCTTCAACCAGGCCGAGCGTCTTGCACGCGGGTTTGCGCGGACGGCTGGGCTCCCCTATGCTCCCTTGCTCCGCCGCACGCGTCACGGGGCCCGCCAGAGTGGCCTCTCCCGCGCCGCGCGGGCGGCCAATGTGAAAAGCGCGTTCGCGTTGCTGGAGGGTACAAAGGGGGTACAGAGAAAGCTCAAGCGAGTGGTGGTCGTTGACGACGTATACACCACAGGTGAGACGTTGGATCAGTGTGCACAAGTGCTCGCTCAAGCCGGTCTGGAGCCCCGTGTCTTCACGTTCGCACGTACCGTGCGAGCGACCCCTTCCCAAGCATCGCTAGACCATGCCGTCCAGAAGGAGCGATGTCCATGAAAACGCAGATCAAGGGCCGCAATGTCACCGTCACCGACGCCCTGCAGGACTACGCCAACGAGAAGATCGAGCACGTCCACAAGCTCCTGCAGCAGCGCAAGATAGACGAAGTGACACGGGTAGAGCTCGAGCTCCTGGTGGAGAAGAACCCGAGCATCCCCGAGCCCTGTGTTGCCGAGGCGACCGTCTTCACGCGCGGGCCCGTGATCCGCGCGCGCGAGTCGTCCACCGACATGTACGCGGCCATCGATCTGGTCACCGACAAGCTGCAGCGCCGCGTGAAGAAGTACCACGACAAGGCGCACGGAAAGACCCGCCACGGCCACGACAAACCCGTGGTGCGCGAGGAGCAGGTCGAGCAGCTGGCGCCGGTGGCAGCGGCCGCCGCGATCGGAGAAGAGCTCGGCGCCGAGTCGGGTGGGGACAACGGGCGCATCGTCAAGACCAAGCAGTTCGCGCTCAAGCCCATGTCGGTCGACGAGGCGACGCTGCAGCTCGAGCTGGTGGGTCACGATTTCTTCGTGTTCACCAACGCCGAGTCCAACCGCACCAACGTGGTGTACCGGCGCAACGACGGGCACTACGGACTCATCGAGCCGGTCGAGAATTAATGACGGAAGAGGATCAATCGAGCGGTGCGCCGCAAGGGGCACCCCTCAGTTGGCGAGGGAACCGGGCTGATCGAGGGGTGCACCGAAGGGGCACCGCTCACCGAGGCGTCGGCGTCCCTCGCCGGCGAAGCGCACGTCGCAGCTGGACGGGGCCGCGCCCGAGGCGGCTCGTGCGTGCCGCGCGCTCGCGTGTGGCACAATGAGGAGGTGAGGTCGCGGCCTCCGGCCGCGGCCGCACCCAGACAAGCGACTTCGGGAGTGTCGTCTCCGTGATCAAGATCGTCGACAAGCTGCTCCATGCCGGTGAGGGCCGGCGCCTCAAAGCCCTCCAGGAACAGACCACCAGGGTCGGGGAGCTGGAGGCCTCGGTCGCCGGCCTGAGCGACGAGCAGCTGCGGGGAAAGACGGCCGAGTTCAAGCAGCGCCACGCCAACGGCGAGCTGCTCGACGACCTCCTCTACGAAGCGTTCGCCGTCGCGCGTGAGGGAGCGAAGCGGGCGCTCGGGATGCACCCCTTCGACGTCCAGGTACTCGGCGGCATCGTGCTCCACGAGGGCGACATCGCCGAGATGAAGACGGGCGAGGGCAAGACGCTCGTCGCCACCATGCCGATGTACCTCAACGCCCTCGCCGGCAACGGTACGCATCTGGTCACCGTGAACGACTACCTGGCGAGGCGCGACGCCGAGTGGATGGGCGGGGTCTACCGCTTCCTGGGTCTCACGGTCGGCGTCATCCAGGCCAACATGACGCCGGACGAGCGCCGCCTGCAGTACAACGCCGACGTCACCTACGGCACCAACTCCGAGTTCGGCTTCGACTACCTGCGCGACAACATGACGATGCGCCGCGAGCACATGGTGCAGCGCGGCCATCACTACTGCATCGTCGACGAGGTCGACTCCATCCTCGTCGACGAGGCGCGTACGCCGCTCATCATCAGCGGCGCCCCCGAGACGGCCGCCGACACCTACCGCCAGTTCGCACGCGTGGTGCCGCGGCTCACGCCCGGCGACGACTACGAGGTCGACGAGAAGCAGCGCACAGTGGCCGTCACCGAGAGCGGCGTGAACAAGGTCGAGCGCGCTCTCGACATCGACAACCTGTACAAAGACTCGAACGGCGCTCTGGTGAACCACTTCATCCAGGCCCTGCGCGCCCAGGCTCTGTACCACAAGGACGTGGAATACGTGGTGCAGAACGGCGAGGTGCTCATCGTCGACGAGTTCACCGGGCGCATCCTCGACGGGCGCCGGTACTCGGAGGGCCTGCACCAGGCCATCGAGGCCAAGGAGAAAGTGCCGATCCGCGAGGAGAACCAGACTCTCGCCACCATCACCCTGCAGAACTACTTCCGCATGTACGACGTCCTCGCCGGCATGACCGGTACGGCCAAGACCGAGGAGGACGAGTTCCGCCAGATCTACGGCCTCGACGTGGTACAGATCCCCACCAACGCGCCGATGGTCCGCAACGACGAGAACGACTTCATCTTCACCACCATGAAGGAGAAGTTCGCCGCGGTCGTTCAGGACATCCAGGGGCGCTACGAGGCGGGTCAGCCGGTGCTGGTCGGCACCGTCTCGGTGGAGGTCAGCGAGATGCTGTCGCGACAGCTCGAGCGGCACGGCATCCCGCACAATGTGCTCAACGCCAAACAGCACGAGCGCGAGGCCGACATCATCACCGACGCCGGCCAGTCCGGGGCGATCACGATCGCCACCAACATGGCCGGCCGCGGCGTCGATATCAAGCTGGGCGATGGCGTGCGTGAGGCCGGGGGTCTGTACGTGCTCGGCACCGAGCGCCATGAGAGCCGCCGCATCGACAATCAGCTCCGCGGCCGCTCCGGGCGCCAGGGCGACCCCGGCGAGACGCGTTTCTACCTCTCGGCCGAGGACGAGCTCATCCGCCTGTTCGCCGGCGACCGCATGTTCAACGTGCTCAAGCGGCTTGGGCCCAAGGAGGGCGACCCTCTCGAGGCGAAGATGCTGAGCAACGTGGTCGAGAAGGCGCAGGTCAAGGTCGAAGAGCTCAACTTCATGCGCCGCAAGAACGTGCTCAAGTACGACGAGGTCATGAACGAGCAGCGCCGCGTCATCTACGACCAGCGGCAGCGCATCCTCATGGGCGAGGATTTCGGGGAGCAGGTCCGCGACATGATCAGCGACCTCGTGGACGGCGCAGTGCGCACGCACCTCGACGGCGAGCAGTACTCGGAAGACTGGGACCTCGACGCCCTCTTCGTCGGCCTTCGTCAGGTGTACGACCCCGGCGTCAAGAAAGGCGACATCGATCTCGGCTCGGCGACTGCCGGGGAGGTCGCCGACCTGGCCGTCGACGACGCGCTCGCCCAGTACGACGAGCGCGAGCGCCTCATCGGCGAGGAGCAGATGCGCAACGTGGAGCGTGCCGTGATGCTCCAGGTCATCGACTCGCGCTGGAAGGAGCACCTGCTCGACATGGACTACCTGCAGGAGGGCATCCATCTGCGGGCCCTCGGGCAGCGCGACCCGCTGGTCGAGTACAAGAACGAAGGGTTCGAGCTCTTCCAGGACATGCTCGAGGGCATCAAGAGCTCCACCGTCACCACCCTCATGAAGAACAGCGCCGAGGATCTCGCCATGTTCACGGCGATCACGCTCGACGAGCCGCTGATGAGCCTCAACTACACGAGCGGCGACGACCTCGCCTACCAGACGTCCTTCACCGGCGCGGCCATGGCTGCCGGCGAGTACCCGGCGATGGAGGACCCCACCACCGCGCCGCCGCCCAACGTGGCGGCAGGCGGCGGCGCCACCACCAGCACCGGCCAGCAGCCGGTGGCGGTGCAGCAGCGCGTGGTGTACGACAAGGTCGGGCGCAACGACCCGTGTCCGTGCGGGAGCGGGAAGAAGTACAAGAAGTGTCATGGAGCTTGAGCGGCTTCGCCGCTCCTGACGTCCACGGCCACTCGTCCGCTGCGTAGCGCATCGTCACGGAGCGTGACCGGCTTCGCCGGTTGCCCTCGGTGACCACTCGTCGGCTGCGTCGCGAATCGTCACGGCGCGTGTGAGCCGACTGCGTCGGCCTGCCGGCGCGTCGAGACGTCCGGTCTCGAGCAGTCTGATGGACTCGTCGGCGGGCGCGGCCCGGCGGAACACGAAGCCCGGGAGACCGTCGGAGGATTCCGCGCGGCAAGCCGCGCTCCGCCTGCGTCTCCACGCCCTCCGCTACTACAGTGAGGCCCAGGCGACGGCCGAGGGCGCTCATGGAGGCGGCGACCGCCGCATGCTCTGGCACGCCGGACGAGTCGTGCACGAAGGAGCGGTCGGTCTTCGCGGTGACGACAGGCAGGCGCTCCAGGTGGCTCAGAGACGGGCTCTCCGAACTGCGTTGTTTGACAATACTGTGAGTCACACAGTATAGTGTGAAACATGCACGAGAACGACGCTATCGTGACCGGTCACCTGCAGGAGATCAGAAGAGGCTCCGTGGTCATCGCGAGCCTGGCCGCGCTGCGCCGTCCGCAGTACGGCTATTCGCTGCTGCGGATTCTCGAGCGGGCCGGAATCGAGGTGGACGGCAACACCCTGTACCCGCTCCTGCGTCGTCTCGAGAAGCAGGGGCTCCTCACGAGCGCCTGGAACACCGACGATCCCCGCCCCCGCAAGTTCTACTGCACCAGCCCGCTCGGTCGGCAGGTCCTCGAGGTCCTCGCCGCCGAATGGTCGCAGCTCGGACGCGATCTGCAACGACTCCTCCAAGAGGAGGAACGATGAACGACATGGTCGACAGGTACGTGTGGGCGGTCGCGCGCGACCTGCCCAAGTCCATGCGCGACGACGTCGCCCGCGAGGTGCGCGCCACCATCGAGGACATGCTGGAGGCGCGCGGCTCGAGCGGCGACGAGACGGTCCGCGACGTGCTGCTGGAGCTGGGCGATCCCGCGGAGCTGGCGGCTGGCTACGCCGGGACGAAGCGGTACCTCATCGGGCCGGCGCTGTACCCCGCCTTCGTCAAGCTCCTGCGCACCGTGCTGCTGGTGGCCCTGCCCATCGTGGCCGCCGCGACACTGGCGGGCGGGTTGCTGTCGCGGGACGCGGGCGTCTGGGCCTCCATGCTCAGCGCCCTCAACGCCGCGTTCATGACGGGCGTCATGATCGCCTTCTGGGTGACGCTGGTCTTCTTCTTCATCGAACGTTCCGGTAAGGCCGGGTCGCAGTCGCAGCGCGCGAAAGGGGACTGGCGCCCCGAGTCGCTGCCCCAGGTGGCGGAGCCACGGACCATCTCGCTCGCGGAGACGGCGCTCTCCCTGGTCGCGCTGACGCTCCTCGTTGCGTGGATCCCCTGGCAGAGGACGCACTCCGTGATCCACACCGACGGGGTACCGGTGCCGTTCCTCTCGGACTACCTGTGGGAGGCGTGGATCCCGGTCTTCATCGCGATCGTCGCGGTGAGCATGGGCATCGAGGTGTGGAAGTCCGTCTCTGGACGGTGGACGCGGCCGCTCGTGATCGCCAACATCGTCGCGGACGTGGTCTTCGCGGCGTTCGTCGCGGTGCTCCTGGGGACGCAGCAGGTCGTAGGCCCTGAGTTCCTCGCTGCCTTCGAGGCGCGTACCGGCCTGGCCTTCCCCGGCGAGGTGTTGGGCACGGTCGTGCTCCTGGTCGTGCTGGGGATCTGCGCCTGGGACAGCATCGAGTGCGTGCTGAAGTACGTGCGGTCCGGGCGGGCGCGCGCAACAGGGCGTTTCGTGGCCGGCGTGATCTGAGCGCGCCGGGTCTGCGCGGTGTGCGGTCGCTGGCGGCGGCGGATTTCGGGTACACTACCTCGGTCATGAGCCCCGCCGCCTCAGAAGCACTCGTCCAGCTGGATGCGCTCCGCGAGCGTCTCAAGGAAGCCTCCGGGCGCCTTGGATGGCTGCGGAGCTATCTTTGACCCCCCCAGGCTGACAGAGCAGCTCGCGGCGCTCGAGGAGCGCATGCGTGCGCCCGACTTCTGGGACGACCAGGAGCAGGCGTCCCAGGTCTCCGCCGAGTACAGCCGCGTCAAACGCCGCCTCGAGGAGTTCGCCGAGCTCGAAGGGCGCTTCGCCGACCTCGAGTCCACCGAAGAGCTCCTGCGCGAGGAGACGGCCGGCGACGCCGTGGACGACGAGCTCCTCAAGGAGCTCGTGGACGGCGTCGCCCGCCTCGAGCACGACCTCGAGCGCGGCGAGGAGCAGCGCTTCTTCAGTGGCAAGTACGACGAGGGTGGCGCCATCATGACCATCCACCCCGGCGCCGGCGGCACCGAGTCGCAGGACTGGGCCGAGATGCTGCTGCGCATGTACCTGCGCTGGTTCGAGCGCCGCGGCTTCAAGGTCGAGATCAACGACCTGCAGGACGGCGACGAGGCGGGGCTCAAGAGCGCCACGCTCACCGTCGAGGGCGAGAACGTGTACGGACTGGTCCAGGCGGAGCGCGGCGTGCACCGGCTCGTGCGCCTCAGCCCGTTCGACTCGGCCAACCGCCGCCACACGAGCTTCGTGTCCGTCGATGCCTCACCGCTCGTCAGCGACGACGTGGACGTCGAGATCGACGAGGACGAACTGCGTATCGACACCTATCGCTCCAGCGGCGCCGGCGGGCAGCACGTGAACAAGACCAGCTCGGCCATTCGCATCACGCACCTGCCGACCAACATCGTCGTGCAGTGCCAGAACGAGCGTTCCCAGCTGCAGAACAAGACGGTCGCCATGCACATGCTCAAGTCCAAGCTCGTCGAGCTCGAGGAGCGCAAGCGCGCCGAGGAGATGGCGCGCGAGCGCGGCGAGGTGCTCAACGTGGACTTCGGCAGCCAGATTCGCAGCTACGTGCTGCATCCGTACCAGATGGTCAAGGACACGCGCACCGGCTTTGAGGTCGGCAACGCGCAGGGCGTGCTCGACGGCGACCTGGACGGTTTCGTGCACGCCTACCTGGTCTGGCGCGCGGGCGGCAGCGAGACGCGCGCGTGACGCCGGGCGGCGAGCAGCCCGCCGCCGCCCACCCCGCCGCGCAGCGCGCTGAGGGCGGTCCGGGACGCGCCGCCGAGCGCGGTCGGTCCGCGGGAGTGGGGAGCTTCGGAGTCGCGACCGTCCCTGCAGTGCTGCGCGGCCGGATCGTCACCCTGAGGCCGGCGACCGCAGCCGACGCGCCGGCCTTGCTCGCCATCCTTGACGAACCCGAAGTCGCCGCCTGGTGGCGGCGCGACGAGTGGGAGCGCCTGGACGAGACCGACGCCGTCAGTCTCGTCATCGAGGTCGACGGCGTCGCGGCGGGCTGTATCCAGTACCACGAGGAGGCCGACCCCGACTACTTCTCTGCGGCCGTGGACGTCTTCGTCTCGGCCGCCGTCCACGGCCGCGGCGTCGGCGCCGACGCCATGCGCGCGCTCATCGCCTGGCTCATCGACGTGCGTGGTCACCACCGCCTCACGGTCGATCCGGCGGCGGCCAACGCGCGCGCCGTCCACGTGTACGAGAAGCTCGGGTTCCGTATCGTCGGCACGCTGCGGCAGTACGAGCGCGACGGCGACGGCAGGTGGCGCGACGCGCTGCTCATGGAGCTGCTGGCGACGGAGCTCGTGCGCGACGAGGGTGCGTGAACGCTCCGTCGTACACCACCACGGGTCTCCTGCCCTTCCGCGGCCACCGCACGTGGTACGGGATCGTCGGGGCAGGCGAGGAGCCGGGCCGCTCGCCCCTGGTGGTCTGTCACGGCGGGCCGGGATTCCCGCACGACGCCCTGGAGCCGCTGGCCGCACTGGCGCGGGGACGTCGCGTCGTCTTCTACGACCAGCTCGGTTGCGGGCGCTCCGATCACCCGCACGACCCGTCGCTGTGGTCGGTCGAGCTGTTCGAGGCCGAGTTGGGCGCGCTGCGCGCCGCGCTCGGCCTGGAGCGCTGTCACCTGTTCGGCCAGTCCTGGGGAGGGTCGCTGGCGCTGGCGCACGCCGCGGGCGCCGACGGCATCACGAGTCTGACGCTGGCCGATCCCCTCGTATGTACTGCCGACTGGATCGCCGAGGCCGACCGGTTGCGCGCGCAGCTGCCCAGGGACGTCCAGGGCGTGCTCCGCCGGCACGAGGCGGCCGGCACCGCCGGCGACCCCGCCTACCAGCAGGCGATGATGGTGTACTACCTGCGACACGTCTGCCGTCTCGACCCGTGGCCCGACTGTCTGCTGCGCTCGCTGGCGGCGCTCGAGGCCGACCCCGAGGTGTACCTCACCATGTGGGGGTCGAGCGAGTTCCACTGCACGGGGGTCCTGAAGGACTGGGACGTGCGGCCGCGTCTCGGCGACATCCGGGCGCCGTCACTGGTCGTGGGCGGGCGCTACGACGAGTGCACGCCGGCCATCCAGGAGGACCTGTCCCGGCGCCTGTCGGGCTCGGAGTGGGTTGTCTTCGAGGGAAGCTCGCACATGCCCTTCCTGGAGGAGACCGGCCGGTTCCTGGCGGTCGTGGACGCGTTTCTGCGCCGCGTGGAGTCCTCCGTATGAGGCAGAAGGGCAGGCGGGCCGGCGCGGATACGGCGCCCGTCACGCGGGCACCGTATCCCAAGATCGAGCTGCACGTGCACCTGGAGGCCACCGTGAGGCCCGCGCGACTGCTCGAGATCGCGCGCCGCAACGGCGTGCGCCCGCCGGCGCGCACCGTGTGGGGCCTGCGCCGCGTGTACCGGATCGGCGGCTTTCACGACTTCCTCAGGGCGTGGATCAGGACCTCGCGCTGTCTCGTCCGCGCCCGCGACTTCCACGAGGTCGTCGTCGACTACGCCGAGGAATCGGCCTCACGTGGCTGCGTCTACGTCGAGGCGCTCTTCTCGCCGACCGAGCCGATGAAGCGCGGCACGCCCTGGCAGGAGGTCTTCGAAGGGTACTGCGACGGGGCCGACGAGGCGCGCGAGCGGCACGGCGTGGACATCCGCTTCACGCCGGACATCACCCGCGACCTGCCGGTGGAGCTGGCGGACCAGCTGGTGCAGTGGGCGGTGCGCTTCCGCGAGCGCGGGGTGCTCGGGGTGAGCCTCGGTGGCAGCGAGGACCGGTATCCGCCGGAGCTGTTCGCGCGACCGTTCGCGGCCGCCCGTGAGGGCGGCCTGAAGGCCGCGCCGCACGCCGGCGAGCTCGCCGGGCCGGCGTCGGTGCGCGCCGCGCTCGACGTGCTGCACGCCGACCGCCTGCGGCACGGCGTGCGAGCCGTCGAGGACCCGGCGCTCCTGGCGGAGCTGGCCACGCGCGGCATCGTGTGCGACGTGACTCCGACCAGCAACGTCCTTACCGGCGTCGTGCGCTCGCTCGACAGGCATCCGTTGCCGCGGATGCTGGCCGCCGGCGTGCCGTGCTCCATCTCCACCGACGATCCGGTGCTGATGGGCACCGACCTCGACCGCGAGTGCGCGGCGGCCGTCCGCATGGGGCACACGCCGCGGGGCATGTTCGAGCAGGCGCTCTCGGGTGTCTTCTGCGACGACGACACGTGTCGCCGCCTCTCCACGCTCGGCGAAGCCTTCGACTGGACGGCGACGGAGGTTGCCTGAAGCCCGCACTGGGCACCGTAGAGCGTGGAACCCGCCGGCCAGGAGGTCCGCGTGACGTCGTCCCGCACCGTCGTGTCCGTCCTCGTCGCCTGCAGCCTCGGCTACACCCTCGCAGCACTGCTGCTCCCGTTCGAGGTGGCCGAGGTTCTCGGCGGCCCGCTGGTCGTGGCCGGCGCCTACTTCGGCGGTCGCCGTGGAGGCCTGCTCACGGGGCTGTGGGCCTCTCTCTCCATCATCGTCGCCAGCCTCTCGCTCGCGGACGTCGGGCTCGATGAGGTGATCATCGTCGCCGCCGGGTACCTCGTCCTCGGCATCGCTCTGGGCGTCGGGGTGCACAGATGGCGCCTCGAGCAGCGCGACCTGCGGGACGCCCTGGCGTCACGACAGGCGGTGCAGACGCAGCTGTCGGCGAGCCAGAAGCGCTACCGCCTGCTGTTCGAGAGCAGCAACGACACGGTGTACCTCCACGGGATGGATGCCCACGGAGAGCCGACGCGCTTCGTGGCCGTGAACGACGCGGCCTGCGAGCGCCTGGGGTACACGCGTGATGAGTTGCTCGGTCTGCTGCCGCGCAAGATAGACGCCGCTCCGCGACCGGGGCAGCTCCGTGAGGTCATGGCGCGTCTTCTCAAGGAAGACCGCGTGATGTGGGAGTCCGTCTTGCGCGCGCGGGACGGCGAGAAGATCGCGGTGGAGATCGGCTCCAGCCTGACCGACGTGGACGGGGAGCTCGTGGTGCTCTCCATTGCGCGGGACATCAGCGGCCGCAAGGAGCAGGAGCAGCGCCTCCTCGAGCTCTCGCTGCGCGACCACCTCACCGGCCTGCTCAACCGGCGCGGCTTTCTCGTGATGCTGCCGGAGCACCGCAAGCAGGCCAAGCGCAGCGGCACACGTGTCGTCGTTCTGTACGCGGACCTGGACGGGCTCAAGGAGATCAACGACCGCCTCGGCCACGCGCGTGGCGACGAGGCGATCAGGGCGGTGGCCGTGGCGCTGCGGCAGACCTTCCGCGAGACCGACCTGATCGCGCGCCTGGGTGGAGACGAGTTCTGCGTGGTCGCCCAAGCCGATCAGGACGCCGATCCCAGAGCGTTCGTGAGGCGGCTCGACGCCGCCCTTGCTGAGGCCGGGGTCAAGCTCGAGCTGCCGTTGAGCGTGAGCTGCGGCACCGTGGTCACCGGCTGGCGGGGACTGGAGGACGCACAAGACCTGCTGGAGCGTGCCGACGCCCTGATGTACGAGCAGAAGAACTCCCGGCGCGGGGAGCCCGGCTCGGCGCACGGGGGGACCGAGCCGCGCGCCGCGACGGACACGGCGGCGGGGACAGCACCCGCAGGTGAAGCCGAGTCCGGGGGGGAGACGGGAGCCGCACCGCGAACGGCGTCCGCCGGTGGAGCTTGAACGGTCGCCGGCGGTGTAGGCTACTCCTGTGAGGGCGCCCCGCGGTCACGCCGCGGGGCTGTGGTGTGCAAGGAGATCCGGGTGGGTGAAGAAGCGCTCGCGGGGAGCGCGGGTGCCGGCCGTGACGCCCTGAACGTCGTGTTGGGCGCGCGTGGCGGCATCGGCGGCGCCATAGTCAGGGAACTCGTGGGGCAGGGCAGGCGCGTGCGCGCGGTGACGCGCACCGGCGACGCCGGGGTCAGCGAGACCCCTCTTCCCCCGGCGTCGTACGAAGACTGGGCCTGCGACCTCACCGACGCCGAGCGTCTGCGCCGCGCCGTCGCCGGCGCCTCCGTGGTCTACCACTGCGCCCGCCCCGCCTACACCCGCTGGTGGAGCGAGTTCGAGCCGCTCAACCGGGCGGTGGTCGACGCCGTCGAGGCGGCGGGCGCCAAACTGGTGTACGCCGACAGCCTGGCGATGTACGAACCAGGGTCGAGCCCGATGACGGAGGAGTCACCGGCGACGGCGGGCACCAAGAAGGGGTCGCTGCGCGCCAGACTGGCCGCGGAACTGCTCGAGGCGCACGCGAGCGGCCGCTTGCGCGTGGTCATCGGGCGCGCGGCCGACTACTTCGGGCCGCGCGGAGTGCACTGCGCTCTCGGGCGGCGGTTCTTCACCGACCTGCTCGCCGGCCGCAAGACGCAGTGGTTCAAGTCGTTGGACCAGCCCCACAGCCTGAGCTACCTGCCCGATCTCGCGCGGGCCTTCGTGCTGCTCGGCGCCCGCGACGACGCCGACGGGCAGGTGTGGCACACACCGGTGTGCTGTCCGGTGACCGGACGGGAGCTCATCGAGGCCGCGGCCCGCGCCGCAGGCGTGAAACCGCGGCCGGCCGTCCTCAAGGAGAGTACAGTCACGTTCTACGGCATCTTCGTCCCGACGTTCCGCGAGTACCCCGAGCTCGCGTACCAGTGGGACGCGCCCTTCGTGAGTGACGCGGGCAGGTTCGAAAGGGCTTACGGACCCTTCGCGCTCACGCCGCTCGACGAGGCGCTCGAGGCGACTGTCGCCTGGTACAGGGCGCTCGTCTGAGCGCGGGGAGGCGCTGCTTGAGCGGCCCGCAAGACCGGGGCCGCGGCCGGCCCGGCTTGCCTGTAGAATCCGGACCTGATAAGGTGTGTTTCCAGACCACGGGAGCCGGTTCCCGCCTGAGCGCCTCGCGCCGGGCATTCCTCCCGCAGCAATCGCCCAGACTCTGTGAAAACCGGACAGTGTTCTGAATGAAAGGAACACCAGTCCGCAGCCAGTCTGGCCGCCCCGAGGGCGGCTCTTCACAAGGCGAACTCCCGCTCACCCCGCTGATCCCTGTCGAGTCGTCAGGGTCGTCGGACGTGCGCGTCGCCGAGGCACGTACGGGTGAGTCCGGGAAGAGAGAGTCAGTGAATCCAGTCATCGATCCCGCCGTCGACACCGCACGCCCGCAGGGCGAGGAGGCGCCGACGCGCCGTCGCCGCGGTGGACGCGGCCGCGGCACCGCCGCCCGCCCTGAGGGCGGCGCCGGCACGGCCGTTCAGAGTCCCGCCGCCCCGAGTGGCGCGACGCAGGCACCGCCCTCCTCCGAGCAGCGCACAGACGAGCGGTCTGAGCGCCAGCCTCGTGAGGGCCGGGAGCAGCGTCGCGACAGCAAGGGCGGCTCTGGCCGCGACAGGTCCGGCCGCGACCGCGACCGCGGGCGCGGCCCGCGTCGCGACCGCGAAGGCCGCGGCGGCCAGGGTGTGGACAAGAGCTACGTGGAGCGTCAGCACGCGGCGAGGCCTTCAGGCCCCGCCCCTGAGGTCGACCTGCCGGCGTTCGCCGCGCTCGGCCTCACGGGCGAACTGCTGGCCGGCGTCGCCGCCATGGGGTACGAGACGCCCACCCCCATCCAGGAGCAGGCCATCCCGCGCGTCCTCGCCGGACGCGACGTGGTGGGAAGTGCGCAGACCGGTACCGGCAAGACGGCCGCTTTCGTCGTGCCCATCTTGCAGCGCATGACAGGCCCGACCGTCGCCGACGGCCGCACGGCCCACCCGTCCACCCTGGTGGTGACTCCCACGCGCGAGCTCTGCGCGCAGATCGAAGAGGTCGGCGAGACGCTCAGCACGTACAGCGGGCGCACCGTGGCCGCCGTGTTCGGCGGCGTGCCGTACGACCCCCAGGCGAAGAGGGTGCGCAAGGGCGTCGACATGCTGGTCGCCACCCCGGGCCGCCTGCTGGACATGCTGCGCCAGGGCGACGTGCTCCTCGACCAGGTCGACACGCTGGTCCTGGACGAGGCCGACCGCATGCTCGACATGGGCTTCTGGCCGGACGTCAAGCGCATCATCGACGCCCTGCCGGCCAAGCGCCAGAACCTCTTCTTCTCCGCCACCATGAGCAAGACCGTGCTCAGCATCATCGAGGACACCCTGCATCAGCCGGTGTTCATCCAGCTGGGCGGCGTGGCCACCCCCGTGGACGGCGTCGAGCAGAAGGTCCTGCCGGTCAACCAGGAGCAGAAGGTGGACCTGCTGGTGGAGTACTTCCGCCACCACGACCCCGCGCGCACCCTGGTCTTCACGCGCACGCGTCGTCGTGCCGAGCGCCTCTCCATCACCCTCAACAGGGCGGGCATCACCTGCGAGGCCATCCACGGCGACCGTTCGCAGGGCCAGCGTCAGCAGGCGCTCGACGGCTTCAAGAACGGCAAGATCGCCGTGCTCGTCGCCACCGACGTGGTCGCGCGCGGCATCGACGTGGACAACATCACCCACGTCATCAACTTCGACATCCCGACCAACCCCGAGGACTACGTGCACCGCATCGGGCGCACCGCCCGCGCCGGCGCCAGCGGCATCGCCGTCAGTCTGCTGACGGGTGAGGACGTGCACGACCTCAAGGCCATCGAGCGGCTCATCGGCGCCACCATCGAGCGGCACGACCTGCCGGGGTTCGAGTACGACAAACGCATCATCCCCGAGTCCCACCAGGTCGAGCCCCGCATGGGCAAGATGGTGTGGAACGGGGGCGCGCGACGTGCCTGGACGAAGACGGGTGTCCGCCGGCGTCCGCCGAAGCGCGCTTCGTCGCATTGAGCGGCGGGGCGTAGCTTCACCGCCGCCCGGGTCGAGAAGGAGGCCGCGGCTGACAGGCCGCGGCCTCCTTTGCTATACTGCCGTTCCCGCGTGGGCGACTAGCTCAGTTGGGAGAGCGCCTGCTCGACAAGCAGGAGGTCGTTGGTTCAATTCCAACGTCGCCCACCACCTCTGCGCTTCCCTGCAGGGAAGCGGCTCCGCGCGAGAGTGTCGCGTCGCGATGAGGCTCGCGTAACGCGCAGCGGCGCTGATGGCTTCTGCCCCTGGGGCGGAGGCCATTTTTCGTTTCGGGCTCCTGGTGAAGACAAGATGATGGCCGAGGGCATGGTGACTGTGGAGCCCGGCTGGGGTGCGGCAGGCCGGTTGGCCGGGCACGTCGGGCGACACGGCTTGCGCCGCGCCGCTCTCTGAGCGGTGCACGTGCGGCGCACCCCTCGCTGAGCCCGCTACGGGGGTCAGTCTGCGGCGATCGCGGCGCTGGCCGCGCCGATGAGCTCAGCGGCGGCACGGCAGGCGGCGTCGGGGCTCGCCGCGGCCGACACTGCGTCGATGAGCGCACTCCCGATGATGACGCCGTCGGCGAGGTGGGCCACGCGCGCTGCCTGCTCCGGGGTGGAGATGCCGAAACCGACCACGAGCGGCACGGCGGTACGCTCGCGCAGCCGTTCGAGCAGGCGCGGCAGGTCCGCTCCCACCTCGGCGCGCGCCCCGGTGACGCCGGTGACGGCCACGCAGTAGATGAAGCTCGTGGCTGAGGCCGCCACCATGTCGAGACGGGCCTCGGTGCTCGTGGGCGTGGCCATCGGGACAAGGGAGACGCCGTGCTGCGAGGCGAGGCCGGTGAGGCCGCCGGGGGTGCCGGGGAACCCGTCCTGCGCCGGCGGGAAGTCCGGCGTCGCGGCCTCGTCCAGCGGCAGGTCGGGGATGACGAGGGCCTCCACGCCGGAGGCGGCCGCACGCGTGAAGAACCGCTCGGGACCGTAGGCGAGCACGGAGTTGACGTACGTGAGGAGCACGAACGGCGCCGCGCCGCTGTGCCCCGCGACGAGCTGTATCACGTCGTCGGGCGTGACCCCCGCGACGAGCGCCTGGTGCGTGGAGCGCTGCACGACAGGTCCGTCGGCGATGGGGTCGGAAAAGGGGACGCCGAGCTCGACGATGTCGGCGCCGGCGGCGGTCACGGCGTCGATGAGCCGGCCGCTGGTCTCGAGGTCGGGATGCCCGCCGGTGAGGTACGGCATGAGGGCCGCGCGGCCGGCGCGCGGCGCCGCGAAGGCGCGCGCCAGGCGCGGCCCGAGGTTGGGCAGCGGCGCGGGTGACGGTGCGTCCGGGTCTCTCATCGGGATCCCTCCGCGCTCCGCGCGTCGCTCTCCAGCAACTGCGCGGCCTCGTGTACGTCCTTGTCGCCGCGCCCGGACAGGTTGACGATGACCAGGTCGCCCTCGGCGAAGCGCGTCTTTGCCGGGTCGAGCTCCTCGTTCTGACCGTCGATGGTGAAGCGCCCCGTGGCCGACGGCGACGGGGCGGTGGCCGGCGAGGCGCTGGGCCCGCGCAGCACGTACGCCACCGCGTGGGCGCTCTCCAACGCCGGGATGATGCCTTCGAGCTCCGCGAGCATGCGGAAGGCGGCCAGCGCCTCGGCGTCGGTGGCGGCCGCGTAGCGGGCCCGGCCGGAGTCCTTGAGCCACGAGTGCTCCGGCCCCACGCCCGGGTAGTCGAGGCCGGCCGACACGGAGTGGGCCTCGGCCACCTGGCCCCAGGCATCCTGCAGAAGGTAGCTGTACGAGCCGTGCAGCACGCCGGGCTTGCCGGCCGCGAGCGGCGCGCCGTGTCTGCCCTGCAGCCCCTCGCCCGCCGCCTCCACGCCCGTCAGCCTCACCGGCAGGTGGCGGAAGGCGTGGAAGATGCCCATGGCGTTGGAGCCGCCGCCCACACAGGCCACGACCTCGTCGGGCAGGTGCCCGTAGCGCTCGCGCACCTGGGAGATGGCTTCGGCGCCGATGACCGCCTGGAAATCCCGCACCATGGCCGGGTACGGCGCCGGGCCGGCCACCGAGCCGATGCAGTAGAACGTGTGGGCGACGTTGGTCACCCAGTCGCGAAGGGCCTCGTTCATGGCGTCCTTCAGGGTGCGGGACCCGCTCTCCACCGGGATGACGGTGGCGCCGAGCAGGCGCATGCGGACCACGTTGAGCTCCTGCCTGCGCACGTCCTCGCTGCCCATGTACACGGCGCACTCGAGACCCAGGAGCGCGCAGGCCGTGGCCGTGGCCACGCCGTGCTGACCGGCGCCCGTCTCCGCGATGACGCGCGTCTTGCCCATGCGCCTGGCGAGGAGCGCCTGGCCGAGGACGTTGTTGATCTTGTGCGCGCCGGTGTGGCAGAGGTCCTCGCGCTTGAGCAGGACGGTCGCGCCGCAGCGCTCACTCAGGCGCGGCGCGCGGTACAGCGGAGTGGGCCGGCCGGCGTAGTCGGTGAGCAGGCGCGTGAGCTCGGCCTGGAAAGCGTTCTCGCCGCGTGCCTCCTCATAGGCCGCCGCCAGCTCGTCGAGCGCCGGGATGAGCGTCTCGGGCACGTAGCGGCCCCCGTAGGGCCCGAATCTGGTCTCGACCGTCATGAAGCGGCACCTCCGGTGTGGTCGGCGGCCGCGACGGCCCCGAAGAACGAGCGCATCAGTCTACGCTCTTTGACGCCCGGCGTGCGCTCGATGCCACTGCTCACGTCCACGGCGAACGGGTGCAGCAGGTGGATGGCGCCGTCGACGTTGGACGGCTTGAGCCCGCCGGCGAGGACGAGGCGCTCGCGGGGCAGCTTCGCGGCCGCCAGCGCCTTCCAATCGAGCGTGTAGCCGGTGCCGCCGTACTGGTCGGGCCTGCGTGCGTCCAGCTGCAGCAGGTCCGCGCCGGCGGCACCGGCGGTGTCGGCGGCGGCGATGAGGCGCGGCCGCAGGCCGCGCCTCTCCAGCGCCGCCCGCACTTCCGGCACCGACGGGCCGTCCTCGCCGGCCGACAGCTGCACCGCGCCGAACCCGCCCTGCTCCACGGCCGCGGCGATCCACTCGGGGGTCTCCGTGGTGACCACGGCGACGGCCAGCGACTCCTCCGTCAGGGGGGTGAACTCGGCGGCGCGTGCCGCATCGATGTGGCGCGGGCCGCGAGAGATGACGAAGCCGCAGGCCCATGCCCCGCAGGAGACCGCGAGCCGCACGTCGGCCTCCCGCGTGAGGCCGCAGATCTTGATGTGCGTCACGCGGCGCCGTCCGGTCCCACGCAGCGGAGCGCCGCGACGGCGCCGGCCAGGCGGTCGTGCGGCGTGCTGACCAGCGCCTCGCCCACGAGGATCGCCTGGGCGCCGGCGTCGCGCACGCGTCTCGCCTCTCCCGGCGAGTGGATGCCGCTCTCGCTCACGAAGATGACGCAGCGCCCTATGATGGCGCCGAGCTCCTCGCTGACGGCCAGATCGACGTCCAGCGTGCGCAGGTCGCGGTTGTTCACGCCGATGATGGAGGCGCCCACTGCGTAGGCGCGCTCGAGGTCGTCGGCAGTGTGAACTTCGACGAGGGCGTCGAGGCCGCAGTCGTGACACTCGTGCAGCAGGGCGCGCAGAGAACCTGCCGGGAGGGCGGCCGCGATGAGCAGCACGGCCGCCGCACCTGCGTCCGCGGCCTCCCAGACCTGGTACGGGTCGACGATGAAGTCCTTGCGCAGCACGGGGATCCGGACCGCTGTCGCGACGGCGCGAAGGTCGTCCATGGAGCCGCCGAAGCGGAACGGCTCGGTGAGCACCGAGACGGCGTCGGCGCCGGCGGCCTCGTAGGCCATGGCCTGCTTGACGGCGTCGAGTTCCGGGGCGATGTCACCCTTGCTGGGCGAGCGGCGCTTGACCTCGGCGATGATCGCCAGCGGCTCGGGCCGCATGGCCGCGCGGGCGTCTTCGGAGGGCGCGGCGAGCGCGTTGCGGAAACGCCGCGGCTGGGGCGGGTCCGCGGGCGGCCACAGCGGGCGCTCTGTGCGCGCCGCCTCCGCCCGCTGCGCCGAGCTCTGGATCATCTCGAAGAGGAAGTCCATCAGGCGGCGCTCTCCGCGTGCAGGCGCTGCGTGGCGGCGACGAGGGCGTCGAGCTTGGCGCGCGCGGCGCCGGAGGCGACGGCCGCGCGCGCCTTCTCCACGCCCTCGGCGATGCTGCCCGCCGCCTCGGCGATGAACAGCGCCGCCCCGGCGTTGAGCAGCACGATGTCCAGCCGCGGGCCGGGCACGCCGTCCAGCACGTCACGCACGTGGCCGGCGTTCTCGGCGGCGTCGCCGCCGGCCAGGTCCTCCAAGCGCGCCCGGACGAAGCCGAACTCCTCGGGCGAGACCTCGTAGCGTACGTCGAAGCCCTGCCCGGCGAAGACCTCCACGACGGCCGTCGGGCAGGTGGTGGAGATCTCGTCGAGGCCGTCGGCGCTGTGCACGATGAGATTGCGCTCGTTGCCCATCATGCGCACGGCCTGGGCGATGCGCTCCACGTAGCGCGCGTCGGCCACGCCGATGAGCTGGTGGTGGGCGCCGGCCGGGTTCGTGAGCGGGCCGATGAGGTTGAAGGTGGTGGCCATGCCGAGCTCGCGGCGCACCGGGGCGACGTGCTTCATCGCGAGGTGGTGGCGCGGCGCGAACATGAAGCCGATGCCCGCCTCGCGGATGCAGGCGCTCACCTGCGCGGGGGCGATGTCGATGACCACGCCGAGCGCCTCCAGCACGTCGGCGCTGCCGCACTTGCTGGTGGCCGAGCGGTTGCCGTGCTTGGCCACCGTGACACCGGCGCCGGCGGCCACGAGGGCGGCTGCCGTGGAGATGTTGAAGGTGTGGGCGCCGTCGCCGCCGGTGCCGCAGGTGTCGAGGATGACGTCGGCGTCCACCTCGACCTTCTCGGCCAGTCCGGTCATGGCGCGCGCCATGCCGACGATCTCCTCGGCGGTCTCGCCCTTGACGCGCAGGGCGCTGAGAAAGGCGGCCGTCTGGGCTTCGCCGGCACGGCCGCCCATGATCTCCAGCAGCACGTCGCGGGCCTGCTCCTCCGTGAGGTCGTTACCGAGGGAGAGCTCCTGCAGGGCTGCGCTGAGCACGTCATTCGGCATCGCGGCCTCCTTCGTCCGGGTCGGCCGCGGCGGCCGGGCGCTGCGCCGCGGCGGGCCGCCGCTCCACCTCGTCGCGCCCCATCACGAGGAAGTTGCGCAACAGGTCGAGCCCGACGGCGGTGAGCACGCTCTCCGGGTGGAACTGCACGCCGTGCACCGGCAGCTCACGGTGGCGCACGCCCATCACGATGCCGTCCTGGTTCCAGGCGGTCAGCTCCAGGCACGACGGCAGGTGCTCGTCGACGACCAGGGAGTGGTACCGGGTAGCGGTGAACGGGTCGGGCAGCCCGGCGAACACGGCGCGGCCGTCGTGGCTCATCTCGTCGGCCTTGCCGTGCACCGGGTAGCCGGCGCGGCGCACGGTGCCGCCGTACACCTGGCCGATGGCCTGGTGCCCGAGGCACACGCCGAGCACCGGCAGGTTCTCGGCTCCGAACCGCCTGATGGCGTCCATGCTGATGCCGGCCTCGTTGGGCGTGCACGGGCCGGGTGAGACCACCAGGTGCGTGGGCTTCTCGGCGGCGATCTCATCGAGGGTCGTGCGGTCGTTGCGTTTGACGATCGTGTCGGCTCCGAGCTCGCCCAGCTCCTGCACGAGGTTGTAGGTGAACGAGTCATAGTTGTCGATCATGAACACCCGCGGGGCCGGGACGACCGGCTCGCGCGGCGCGGGATCGAGGTCGGGCAGCGTGGTCATTGCGCGAACTCCTCGTGGGCCAGCTCGACGGCACGAAGCAGTGCCGCCGCCTTGTTGCGGGTCTCCTCGTACTCCGTGGCCGGGTCGGAGTCGGCGACGATACCGGCTCCCGCCTGCAAGTATGCCGTACCGTCCTTCACGACGACCGTTCGGATGCAGATGCAGGTGTCCAGGTCGCCGCCGTAGCTCAGGTACCCGATGGCGCCGGCGTAGGGGCCGCGGCGCACCGTCTCGAGCTCGTCGAGGATCTGCATGGCGCGGACCTTGGGAGCGCCGCTCACGGTGCCGGCGGGGAAGGCCGCCTTGAGCGCGTCGATGGGCGCGCATTCCGGCGCCAGCGTGCCGCGCACGCTCGAGACCATGTGGATGACGTGCGAGTACAGTTCCATGCTCATGAACTCCTCGAGGCGCACGGTGCCCGGCACGCACACGCGCCCGAGGTCGTTGCGCCCGAGGTCGACGAGCATGACGTGCTCGGCGCGCTCCTTCTCGTCGGCCAGCAGGTCGGCGGTGAGCGCCTTGTCCTCGGCCGCGGTCGCACCGCGACGCCGCGTGCCGGCTATGGGGCGCGTCTCCACCTCGCCGTTCTGGACGGTGATGAGGGGCTCGGGGCTGGAACCGCAGAGGGCGAAGTCGTCGAAGGCGATGTAGTACAGGTACGGGCTCGGGTTGACCGCGCGCAGGCCGCGGTAGACGGAGAAGGGCGCGACGTCGACCGGCGTGCTGAAGCGCTGGCTGAGCACGACCTGGAAGGCGTCGCCGGCGTGGATGTACTCACGGATGCGCTCCACGCCGGACTCGTACTGCTCGCGGGTCAGCGACGACGTCACCGGGCGGGCCTGCGGCGGCCCGGCGGCGTCCGGGGCGGACGGCGCGGCGCCGCCCTCGACGTCGTCGTCCTCGGCGAGGCCGTAGGCGCTCGCCGGGAGCGGCGCGAGCAGCTTCTCCTTGACGGCCGCGATGCGCGCGACGGCCCGTTCGTACGGGCCGTCCACGTCGCGGCCCTCCACGAACGCGTTGGCGACCACCGTGATGCGGTGCTTGAGGTGGTCGAACACGAGCACGGTGTCGGCCAGCAGGAAGGCCATCTGCGGCAGGCCGAGGTCGTCCGGCGGCGCGTCGGGCAGGTCCTCCAGCCGCCGCACCAGGTCGTAGCCGAAGTAGCCGACCAGGCCGCCGGCCAGCGGGGGCAGGGCGGCGTCGCCGAGCGCCCCGGGCGCCGGCGGCCGGTAGCTGCTGATGAGGTCGGCGGCGGCCGCGAACGGGTCGGCGTGCTCGACCTCGAGGCGGTCGCCGTTCTCCTGCACCGTCAGGCGCCCGTCCCGGTAGGTCACGAGGGCGCGGGCGCCGACCCCCAGAAACGAGTAGCGGCCCAGGTGCTGCCCCTGCTCGGCGCTCTCGAGCAGGAAGGCGCGCCGCGGCGCGCCGAGCTTGAGGAACGCGGAGACGGGGGTCTCGAGGTCGGAGACGAACGAGTGGGTGATGGGCAGGACGTTATGCGCCAGTGCGAGGCGGCGCGCCTCGACTAGCTGCGGTAGTACCCGTATGTCCTTTGCCACGGGCCAACCATGTGACACCTCCGGGTGAGCACTGGGCCCATCATCACGTGCTGCCGTTTCGGCAGCTTGCCCGCGAACCGTAGGACAGGGGGCGGGGGGCTGTCAACCTTCCTCAGCCGTCGGCCGCGAGGCACCAATCGTCGAGCCGCAGGCCGCTGACGCGCGCGAAGTGGGCGCGGTTGTGGGTGACGAGTGTGAGGTTGTGCACCAGGGCGCATGCGGCGATTCCCAGGTCGAAGTCATCGAGACTCATGCCGTCGCTGTCGAGTTGGGCCTTCAGCGCGCCGAAGACCTCGGCCGTGTCTGGCTGCAGATCCCAGACCGTGACGGCCTTCTCGAGGGCACGCACCCTGCCCAGGTTGCCGGCCACCTGCTGCGATCTGAAGGCTCCGTTGTACAGCTCCATGAGGGTGACGACGCTCACGCCCAGCTGGTCGTTGGCGTGCAGACTCAGATTGCCGAGGACCTCCGGCTTGCCCTTCAGGGCGTAGATCATGGTGTCGGTGTCGAGCAGGAACATCTACAGCGCAGGCTTGGTGCCGGCATTGCGCCGCGTTGATCTGAGATCCGCGATGATGTCGTCGGCGTCGCGCGGGTCGTCCCAGGACCCCGCCAGACCGAGGAGCCCTCGGGCTGAGGTGCCGGCGACGAGCTGATCCTCCCTGCGCGCCAGGTGCTCCTCGATGAGGTGCAACACCTCCTGACTGATGGAGCGATGGTCGGTCGCTGCCATCTGCCTGAGGCGCGCATAGAGCGCGTCGTCGATTCCCTTGATCTGCAGGATCGCCATGACATCCTCGTTCTTGCCCATGTTCCCTCGCGGTCATTCATAGTACATGCGACTTCATGAACATGCACGTGGATGAGGGCACTCCTCGCTCGTGAGCATAGGACCTGGCGCGGGCGAGGTCTGCGGGTGACATGGCCGGAAGGGGTGACGTTGGCTGCCTCAGCGGGACACAGCGCGCGCGGGGGTGACGGACGCGCCGCTCCCGGCGACCGCGTGACGGAGAAGCTGTCGAGCGCGCGTCGGCCCAGCTGCTGCGTGAGCGACTTCTCGTCAGCGGAGACCCTCAGGCCGGCGAGCGCCCCGTTCACGAGGACGAGTTGCGGCGGCAGGTGACCGATGTCCATGTCGTAGACGACCGGGATGTCGAGGCCGCCGAGCGCGTCCTCCAGGGCGGCCCGGGGTGTGAGCTCGCGCAGGTCCTGTGCTGCCGTGCGCCCGATCAGCAACGCGTTCGCGTGGCGGAACCACCCGGCCAAACGCAGGTGGTGGAGCATGCGGCAGTACTGGGCGGGGTCGAAGTCGCAGTTGTCGAGGTAGAACAGCAGGCCCTCCGGCGCCGCCCGCTGAAGCCGGCGCGGCTGCGTCAGGAGGCGCGCCGCTCGGCGATGGCGCGACGGATGAGCCTCACGCCCTCCGCCGCGTCGTTCGCCCACAGGTCGGCGCCGGTGTGGCGGCGCATCTGCTCGTCCACGATGCCGCCGCCGATGATCACCGGCACGTCGCGGCCGAGGTCGCGTGAGACGTCGCGCAGCACGTCGACGGTGTCATTCATGCCGGCGGTGGCGACGCTGAGCAGGCCGGAGAGTCCGACGATGTCCGGCCTAAGCCGGCGTACCTGCCGCGCCACCTCGTCCGGCTGCACGTCGACGCCCAGGTCGTGCACGTCGAACCCGTAGGAGCACAGCATCATCGCCACGAGGCTCTTGCCCAGGTCGTGGATGTCGCCGCGCACGGTGCAGAGCACGATGCTGCCCGCGTCGCTCCCGGCCGGGGCGTCCTGCAGCAACGGGCTCAGGATGAGCATGGCCTCGCGGAAGATCTCGCCCGCCATGATGAGCCCGGAGATGAAGTACTTGCCCGTCTGGTAGTGCTCCCCCACGTAGCGCATGCCGAGCTGGCACTCCTCGATGATGCTCAGCGGGTCGCCGCCGCGCGTGACGCGCGCGGTGACCGCGTCCAGCGCGCCCTGCTCGTCGAGGGCGGCGAAGCGCCCGGCCAGGGTGGCGGGGTCGATCTCGGCGACGCCGCTCACCGCCGGCTCCGTCGTCCGGCGCCCGTCTTGTCCGGCGCCGGCGCTCCGACGCCGGCGCGGAACTGCAGCAGGTCGCCGCGGCAGATGAAGCAGCCCCAGCTGAGCGGCTTCTCGTCGTACCCGTAGAAGATGTGCTCGAGCACCCACGCCGGCTGCCCGGCAGGTTGCCGCAGCAGCGGCGCCTCGCCCTCGCCGAGCGACGACGCGTGCAGGATCAGCTCGCCGCGCTTGGGCCCTGCGCCGGCGCCGCCCTCGAACAGGTCGCGCAGGGCGGTGACGTCGAGCTCGGCCTCGACGATCGGTCGCGTGGGATCGTAGACGAGCGACTCGCGGTGGTAGATGAGCGGCTCGTCGCCGCGCTGCAGGATGCGGCGGATGGAGACGACCCGTGTCCCGTCGGCGACCGCCAGATTGGCCGCGGCGCGGGGGCCGGCGGGCAGCACGCGCACCTCGATCATCCGCGCGGTCACGGCTTCGTCGGCCAGCAGATCGTGGAACTCGCTGAGGTCGAACGTCGCCGTCGCCAGACGCAGGGGCTGCACGAACGTGCCGCGGCCCCGCGTCGTGCTGACGGCGTCCTGGTCGAGCAGCATGCCGATGGCGCGCCGCACCGTCATGGGGCTGACATCGTAGGCGGCGCAGAGCTCACCCTCGGTGGGGAGTTGGTCTCCCGCCTGGTACTGGCCGCTGGCGATGGCCCGCTTGAGGATGTTGACGAGCTGGACGTAGGCCGGTTCGTACGATGAGCGGTCGATGCCGCGACCCAGCGGGATGGGCACGATGTCCTTCGCCCTCTTCGCAGGAATCGTCACAGGCCCCATCCTGCTGAGCTGTTCCCCGATCGCCTTGTCATCTCAGATAATATCTATACATTATGTGAAGACTCGTGACAACGGGGCTCGTTGCAGCGCCAAAGGAGGAACAGTGACACAGGAGCTGACCCAGGCCATCGTCGACTTCCGCGAGGCCGACGCCCTCGGCCTGGTCGACGGCCTGCTGGCGGATGGGGCCGACGCGGCCGGCATCCTCGACGACGCCAAGGCCGCGATGGACGTGATCGGCGAGCGCTTCGCCTGCGGCGAGGCCTTCATCCCCGAGCTCATCATGGCCGGTGAGATCATGAGCCAGGTCTCGGCGAAGCTGAAGCCGAGCCTCGCCGCGGCGGCTCCCGCGGCCAGGCGCGGCACCATCGTACTGGGCACCGCGCAGGGCGACATCCACGACATCGGCAAGGACATCGTGGCGACGATGCTCGACATCGCCGGCTTCGAGGTCGTCGACCTCGGCGTGGACGTGAAGGTGGACAGGTTCATCGCCACGGCCCGGGAGAAGGACGCGAAGATCATCGGCGTGAGCTGCCTGCTCACGAGCGCCATCGACGCGATGAAGGCGACCGTACAGGCCGCCGAGAAGGCCGGCCTGCGCGACGCCGGCGTGAGGCTCATGATCGGCGGCGCCCCCGTCACCGAGCAGGTCGTCGCCTACACCGGCGCCGACGGCTACGGCAAGGACGCCGTTGAGGCCGTCGCGCTCGCCAAGACCTGGACGGAGGCCGAGTGATGTTCACCGAGGACTGGGACAAGCTCAGCGCCGAGGAGCGTTTCGAGAAGCGCTTCGAGGTCTGGCAGGACCCCGACATCGAGTTCGTCTCCTCCGCGGTCAAGGCGGAGTACCGGGAGCGCGTCCAGATGTTCAAGGACGCGATCCAGCTCAAGAAGCCGTCGCGTCCGCCCGTCGCCCCGTGGGTCGCGCTGTTCCCCGGGCTCGACGCCGGGCTCACCGCCAAAGAGACCTACTACGACTTCGACAAGCTGCACGACGCCTGGATCCGGTTCCACGACATCTACCGGCCGGACGTGCTGGCCTTCACCATCAACATCGCCCCGGTGAAGGTGTACGACGCCCTCGACTACAAGCTCTACGACTGGCCCGGTCACGGCGTCGGCGAGGACTCCGGCTACCAGTACAACGAGGCCGAGTACATGGCGGCCGGCGAGTACGACAAGCTCATCGCCGACCCCTCCAACTACTGGCAGCGCTTCTACCTGCCGCGCATCGTCGGCGCCATGGAGCCGTGGGCGACCCTCGACCCCTTCACCGACCTGGTCGAGGGCCCGATGGTCGGCCCGTTCTTCATCCCCTTCGGCACGCCGCCGGTGAAGGAGATGCTGAAGAAGATGATGGCGGCCGGCGACGCCGCGCTCGAGTGGGTCCAGGCCATGACGAAGATGGACCAGGACTCCATGGCCCGCTTCGGCATCCCCGGCTTCGCCGGCGGCGCCACCAAGGCCCCGTACGACATCCTCGCCGACACCATGCGCGGCACGCGCGGCATCATGCTCGACAAGTTCCGCCGGCCGGAGAAGATCCTCGAGGCCTGCGAGCGTCTCGTGCCGCTGGCCATCGACTGGGGCATCCGCCCCTGCAACGTGAACAAGCACCCCATGGTGTTCATCCCGCTGCACAAGGGCGCCGACGGGTTCCTGAGCGACGAGGACTTCCGCACGTTCTACTGGCCGAGCTTCAAGAAGGTGCTGCTCGGCCTCATCGAGGACGGCATCACGCCCTTGTGCTTCGCCGAGGGCGGCTACAACGAGCGCCTCGAGGCCATCCACGACCCGGAGATCCCCGCCGGCAAGATGATCTGGATGTTCGACGCCACCAACATGAGCGAGGCCAGGAAGCACCTGGGTGGCTACCAGTGCATCGGCGGCAACGTGCCCGGCGCCCTGCTCACCACCGGCACCGTGCAGGACATGGACGACTACGTGCGCCAGCTCATCGAGGACGTCGCCGGCGACGGCGGCTTCATCCTGGGCTCCGGCATCGTGATCGACGCGGCCAAGCCCGAGTGCTTCAAGGCGATGATCGACGCCGGCAGGAAGTACGGCGCGCAGGTGTGACCTCCGGCGCGCCGAGTCCTGACGGCCGCGGCGCGGGTGTGGGCGGAGGCGCGCCGGGCCGCTGCGTCGCGGCGCGCCGGGTCGGAGAGCGACCCGGCGCGCCGAACAGGACGACGCAACACCCGCCCGGCCTCCTCGTGCGTTCGAGTCCGGGAAGGTCCACCAGTCGTTGTCAGAATGACAACGTTTTCCCCTGCAAGAAGTCACTCTTTGCCTACCCGGTCGCCTACCTGTTCGTCCATCCGGATGAGCTGAGTGATGTTGGCTCCCGTTCGGTGATCAAGACCGGCGCGATGGGCTCGGGGACCGGGAAGCCCTAGGACTCTTGGCGTCGCTCGTCGACCTTGACGGCGTCCTTCTGGGCTGTCCCGTGGCTTCTCATCACCATCAGGACGACTGCCAGGGCGAGGCCTACGGCGTTGATGACGGCGGCGATAACGAAGGCCGGGGAGTAGCTCCCTTGGGTCTCCTGGATCGAGGCCCCCAGCCGCGGGCCGAGCAGTGCCGAGACCGCCACGGTCAGGAACATGACCCCGTAGTTGATGGGCAGATGCTGCGCGCCGAAAGCGTCTGCGGTCGAGGGACCGATGAGAGCCAGGAACCCCCCGTAGCAGAAGCCGACGACCGTGATGCCGGCCACGAGAGGTGCGTAGCTCGAGGTGGCCGCCATGAGCAGCAGCGCGGCCACGCCGAGGGCAAACATTCCGACGAACACAGGGAAGTGTCCGAGTCTGTCTGACAGCCAACCCCAAGCGACCTTCCCGGCGACGAGGCCGAGCGCGAGGATGGAGACGACGGCGCCGGCGGCCTCCGGGGAGATACTGAGGATCTCCTGTGCGATCGGCGAGGCGAGGCTGACCACGAGGTTGCCGGCGAGGGTCCCCATGACGAAGAGCGCCGCGAGCGCAACGAACGTGCGGGTGCGCAGCATCGCTCGCCAGTCTCGCTCGCGCGTGGAGTCGACCTGCGCCGGGTCAGCGGCCGTACCCGACCACCTCGCAGGAGCGAAGTCGTGCGGAGCCTTTCTCACGAAGAGCGAGCAGATGGCAATGGTCACAAAGAAGGTGACGCCCATGAGCCGCAGCGTCCACGTCAGCCCGTACTGGCTGATGAGGGTGACGGCGACTGGCGCCCAGACGACCGCCCCCAGTCCGTAGCCCGCGATCAGAAGGCCGGAGGCGAGGCCGCGCTTGTCGGGGAAGAAGCGGATGCTGTTGCTCATGGTCGCACCGGGGCACACGACCCCGAGGCCGAAGCCGACGAGAAGGGTGAAGGCGTAGAGCGCGCCCAGCGAGGAGACCGACCCGACTCCTACGAGCCCCGCGCCGAAAACGGCGCCGCCGATGAGCAGCAGTGTGCGCGGCTGCACGTACTGCAGGGCTTTGCCCGAGGCGAGGGCGGCAATCGCCCCGACTACGAAGATGATGGTGAACGAGAGCGAGACCTCGGCCACCGACCAGCCGTAGGCCGCGGATAGGGGCTTCATCAGTACGCTCCAAGCGTACCCGAAGCCGACGCAGAGGCTGGCGACGAGGGAGGCGGCGAGCGTCAGCCAGCGGCGAGGCGGTCTGCTCATTTCCGAGTCCGGGGGTCCGCCTAGTCGGCGTGCCGCAGCGGCGTGACGGCATCTCCGAGGACACAGATCATGGCGGCGTGGCGGGCAAGCCGTTGCCCGCCAAGATCCAGCTGATGAACTTCTCCCAAAGGGATGTCGCGAGCTGAACGTCCACGCTCTCAGGATCGGCGAGCAACTGGAGGGCCAGGCCGTCGGTCATCGCCACCGTGAGCGCGGCGATGACCCGGACCTCGGGCGTCTCTTCCACGCAATGACCGCTCAGGATCGCGCGGACGTTCGATGTCGTGTACGACCGATAGAGCTCAGCGAGACGTGCTCTCGAACCGGCGTCCTCCAGGACGTGCGGCAAGAGGTCGTACCACAGTCGATACGAGTCCAGGTTGGCGAGCATCCGCACGTTGATCTGCATGAACACGGGGACGTGGTCCTCGTCGTCCCGCAACCTGGAAAGCTGCTGGCCGACCTCCCAGAGCGTGTCGTAGATGAACCAGTCAAGCAGCGCGACGAGAAGTCCGGCTTTGCTGCCGAAGTGATAGCTCACCAGATTCGGGCTGAGGCCGGCTTCCTTGCCGACGGAGGTGTAGGTCAGGCCTTTGTACCCGGACCGCTCGACGACCCGTCTCGCCGCCTCGAGGAGTTGGCGGGCCGTGGGTGACAGGCTCGCCTGAGCGCTTGGGAACGGGAGCGCGCTGCGCGGAGCGGAAGGCCCCCGTCCTGGCGACCGGCCTGCCCTTCGCTGTGCCGTCTTCTGCTGCTCACTGACCTTTGTCATCGAGCCTGCTCCTTCGGGTGGCAGGGGGTGAGTCTATCACTTGGGCTCCTGCTGGTGTCGCTTGTGTTGTGTATCACACAGTCTTGACGATTGCACGTGACGGCCTTGGAGGACCGTACCCAGCCAAATACGCTGACGTGGCTCAATGCTTGCCGGACAACAATCTATTTAGCAGGAGAAATGACGTTTCACGACGCCAATCCTGCCTATCTGTGACCAAGCGGAGCCGGACGCCGAATGGCGAATCTATTGACAGCCCTATTCCGTCGTGCTATCAACCATATTTGTGTGTCACACAAATCTGCTGGAGGGCTCCAGCCACTGAGGTCGGGGGCCCATCAAGCACTTGCGTGATGGGAGAGGAGCTATGAAGAGAGGGTTCAGCGCGGGCGGCCTCTGTCATGGAGGGGCGGGACTCGCCCTTCTGACAGAAAGCGAGCTCGCCGAGATCCAGAGGGCCACGTTGGAGGTGCTCGAGCGCACCGGCATCTGGGTGGAGGACGACGAGGCCTTCGCGGTCTTCGCCGAGGCCGGCTGCCGCGTGGATGCCGAGACGCACATCGTGCGCATCCCCGGTCGCCTGGTCGAGATGGCCGTCCAGTCCACGCCCCAGACCTTCCGCCTCTACGGGCGCGACCCCAAGAACGACGTCGTGCTCGGCGGTCACAACGTGCACTTCATGAACTTCGGTATCGGCATCTACCTCACCGACCCGGTGACCGGGGAGCACCGTCCGAGCCAGAAGAGCGACGTCGGCGACGCCGCGAAGATGGTGGACTACTGCAGCGAGATCGACGTGCTGCTCGAGCCGCTGATCCCGCACGGCGTCATCAACCCAGCGATGCACATCCTCGAGATGGAGCTGAACAACTGCACCAAGCCCGCGATCTCGGGGCCGGGGTCGGCAGAAGAGGCCGAGGCGTGCATCGATATCGCGGCTGCCGTCGTCGGGGGCCGCGACAAGCTGCGTGAGCGGCCGATCATCGGCATGGGCGCGTGCACCGTCAGTCCTCTTGAGCTGACGCGGGAAGGTACGTGCGCCTGGATGGCCGGCGCGAGGGCCGGGGTCCCGGTCACCGTCACCTCGATGACGATGGCCGGCGGCAGCGGCCCGCAGACCCTGGCCGGCACGCTGGTGGTGGCGAACGCCGAGGTGCTCGCCGCGGCGGTCCTCATCCAGCTCGTGGCGCCGGGCAACCCGATCATCTTCTCCTCGTCGACGCTGGCGATGGACCTGCGCTACGGCGCGGCAGTGCTGGGGACGCCGGAGGGCGCTCTGCTGAACTCCGCCTTCGCGCAGCTCGCGCAGATGCACGGCGTGCCCTCCTGGGTCCAGGGGTTGTAGGCGGACTCCAAGATCGGTGACGCCCAAACGGCACACGAAAAGACCCTCACCGGTTTCGCAGCAGCGTTGGCAGGGGCCAACCTGATCTACGGTGCGGGGATGTTCGAGTCGGGCATCACCTTCGACTACGGCCAGCTGCTCATCGACAACGAGATCGCGGCCATCATCAGGCGCTACGTCCAGGGCATCCCGGTGAACGAGGAGACCCTCGCGGTCGACCTCATCCACGAGATCGGCCCCAAGGGCGACTACCTCTCCTGCGACCACACGATGAAGCACATGCGGGAGACCATCTTGCCGCCGCTCTTCGACCGTCGCGTGCGCCAGGAGTGGCAAGCCGATGGAGCGACGGACCTCTACGCCCGCGCCACCGAGGAGTCGCGGCGCGTGCTCGCCGAGCACGTGGTCGAGCCACTGCCGGAGAGCGTCCAGAACGAGATCCGCGGCATCGTCGACGACGTCGAGACGGCCTTGGCTCCCGCCTGACCGTCCGTTGGCTGAGAAGAGAAAGGACATCGCACGAGCCATGGCAGACTTTGAGTCCCTCAAGCAGATGATCATCGACGGCAACGACGCCGCCACGGCCGCGACCCAGGCGCTGGTCGACGGCGGTGCCGCCGCCCGCGAGATCCTCGACAACGCCCTGCTCCCCGGCATGGACGTGGTCGGCGCGCAGATGAAGAGCGGCGACAAGTTCATCCCCGAGGTGCTGCTCAGCGCCCGCACCATGCAGGGCTGCCTCGACATCATCAAGCCGCTCCTCGGTGAGGGCGGCGGCAGCCTCGGCACGGTCGTCATCGGCACCGTCGAGGGCGACATGCACGACATCGGCAAGAACCTCGTCGCGATGCTGCTGTCCGGCGCCGGCTTCGAGGTCATCAACCTCGGCAAGGGCATCACCCCCGCCGACCTCGTCGCCGCCTGCAAGGAGCACGACGCCGACATCCTCGGCATGAGCGGCCTGCTCGACGACGACCATCCCCAAGATGCCGGAGACGATCCAGGCGCTCAAGGACGCCGGCCTGCGCGACAAGATCAAGGTCATCATCGGCGGCGCCCCGGTCTCGGCCGAGTGGGCCGCCGAAGTGGGCGCGGACGCCTACGGCGCCAACGCCTCGCTCGGCGTCGAGAAGTGCAAGGAGCTCATGGGCGTCACCGTGTGACGCACCCGAATACGGCCCCGGTCCGGCGGCTGCGGACCGGGGCCGGACGTCCTGAACAGGACCTTCGTCTTACTGGGGGAACGATGGATCAGACTTCGCAAGCAGTGGGCCCGCAGCTCCACCGCACTCTTGGCACGTGGGGCAACGTCATGCTCACGCTGTCGGCCTGCGGTCCGGCCATGACCGTGTTCATCTACGTGCCCATCGTCTACTTCGTCGCAGGCACCTGGTCGTTCCTCGCCACGCTGATCGGCGCCGCCATCGCCTTCGGCGTGGCCTTCGTCTATGCCGAGGTGGGCACGGCGTTCCCCATCGCCGGAGGCGAGTACTCGATGATCTCGAGGGTGCTCGGCCGAGGCGTCGGCTTCGTCGTCTTCGCCATCCAGCTCTCGTTCTACGTGCTCATGCTGGCGACGTTCTCGTTCGGCGCCGGCATCCAACTGCAGACCGTCTGGGCATCGGTCGACCCGCGTCTGGTGGGCCTTGTCGTGTTCGCCGTCGCGGTCGTCCTCTCCATCCCCAACATCAATGTGGGCAAGGGCGTGACGGGAGTCCTGCTGGTGCTCCAGTTCGTCGCCATCGCCGTGGTGAGCGTCCTCGGCCTCGTCCATGCGCACTCCCCGGCGACGCGGCTCTTCGACCTGCAAGCCCTCGCTCCGGACGGCGCGGCCATGGCCATTACCTGGTCGGTGATCCTCGTGGGGCTGACCCTCGGCTTCTTCAACCTCACCGGCTTCAACCTGGTCGTCGTCTTCTCCGAGGAGACCAAGGACCCCAAGCGACGCATCCCTCGAGCGCTGCTGCTGGCGGTCGGCGTCCTCGCCGTGATCATCGTCGTGCCCACCGCGGCCGCACTCCTCGGCGCCCCGTCGCTCGAGGGTCTGTTCACGAACCCGGCGCCGATGTCGTACATCCTGAGCAGCTACGGCATCAGCTCGCTGAACACGTTCATCAACCTCGCGGTGTTCGTCGCCATCGTGAACATGCAGCTCGCCAACGTCATGGCGTTCGGCCGCTTCCTCTACTCCGGCGCGCGTGACCAGGCCTTCCCGGGCCCGGTGAACCGTGCCCTCTCGATCCTGCACCCGCGCTTCGGCACCCCGTGGCTCGCCAGTCTCGTCATGGCGGTGCTCGGCGCCGTCGCGATGTTCTCCTCGGCGATCATCGGCTTGGTGACGCTGACCGGGTTCATCACCCTCGTGTTCATGACGCTCATGTGCATCGCCGCCATCCGCATCAGGTCGCTGCGCGACGCTCCCGATCACTACCGCATGCCGGCGTGGCCGTTCATCCCGCTGGCGGTGATCGCCGTCTTCGTTGTGCTCGCCACTGGACAGACGGCGCACGACCTCATCATCACGGCCGCCATCGCCGGCGTCGGCATCCTCTACTACTTCGCGTACCTCTGGCCGCGCCGAGACTCCCGATGGCTGCTCTGGGTGCCGGAACAGGATCAGCCCCGCGTGGAGAGTGGGGCCGGGATGGCTCCCGGAACGTCCACCGCCGGATGACGGCCGCCGTCGTGCGAAGGGAGCGCTGAATGCCACCGCTGAAGACATCACTTCTCGGGGGAGCCGAGATCGAGTTCCTCCAGGAGAACGTCCTGCGTGTGCTCGAGGACGTCGGCGTCGACTTCGGCAGCCCCCGAGCACGACGGATCCTGCTCGAGGCCGGCTGCGCCGTGGACGGAGACCGGATCCGCTTCCCCCGCAGTCTGGTCGAATGGGCCATCGGCCAGCTCCGCAGGGAGGTGTTTCTCGCCGGCCGGGATCCGCGACGGGACGTGCTGCTCGACGGGTCGGCCACCTGTGTCGTCCCGGCCGGCATCTGTCCCTACGTGGCAGACCTCGAGACCGGGCTGCGCCGGGAGGCGACGCTCGACGACCTCGCCCAGACGGGGCTGGTGTGCGACGCCCTCGACGAGATCACGGCGCTCTGGTACCCGGTCGCTCCCTCTGCCGACACCGATGGCCTGACGATGAATCTCGCGTCGCTGGCCACACTGCTGCGAACCACGGGCAAGCACATCCAGGGGCAGCTGAACCGGCCCCATGACGTCCCCGTCGCCCTCGAGATGATGAGGGCCGCCAGCCCGGGCGACGACCCGCGCGAGCGGCCCATCTTCTCCAGTCTGTACTGTCCGGTGTCTCCTCTCATGCACGAGCAGGAGAGCGTCGAGGCCGGCATGGCGATGGCGGAGGCTCATCTGCCGATGCTGGTGATCACGCTCCCTCTGGCGGGCGGCACAGCTCCCGTCACCCTTGCCGGAGCCATCGTGCAGAACACGGCCGAGACCTTGAGCGCCGTGGTCCTCTTCAAACTCATCGACGAGGCGTGTCCGCTGATCCTCGCGGGGACGACCGGTGTCATGGACATGCGCAGTGGCGCCTTCTCCACGTCTGCCCCGGAGATCGCCCTCCTCAACATCGCGCACATCGAATTGATCCACGCCTACGGTGCTCCGGTCATGAGCGTCGGGTACCCCACCGACTCCTACGGGCTCAGCCACAAGGCCGGAGCGGAGAGCATGGGCTACGGCACGCTCACCCGGCTGGCACGCCCCGACATGATGTTGGGACCAGGCAACATGGAGGCCGGGAACACGTTCTCGCTGTGCAAACTGGTGCTGGACGCGGAGCTCCTCTCGTACAGCGCGCGCCTCATGCGCGGCCTCGTCGTAGACGAGGCCCACGTGGCATTCCGTTCGATCGCCGAAGTCGGCCCCGGCGGCAACTTCCTGGAGTGTGACGAGACCGTCAGCTTCGTGCGCGAGGGGGAGCACTGGCGCGCGCGCCTGCTAAGGCCGACGACCTGCGAGGAGTGGTCCCAGTCCGGCAGCGGTGCCTGGGAGGAGGAACTGAGGGCCTGCGTGCGCGAGATTCTGGGTTCCCATCACCCCATGCCGCTCCCTGAGGGCGCAGAGGCCGAGATCGCGGCGCTGCTCTCGCAGGCCCGCGGGTCGGCCGACGCCTCGCTTTCGTGAGCGCACGAGGAAGGGAAGGCCGATGAACGTCCAGCCGGAATCGAAAGAGCTGCTCGACGGACAGCGGGGCTGGCACAAGACGCTCACCTGGCAGCAGGGGTTCGCCTTCTCCTTCTCCCTGGCGTGCGGCGCGTTCATCAGCACCGGCTTCACCATCGGGGCCATCGGAGCCTACGGCGCGCTTCTTGTCTCGGTGATCATGGCGACCGTGGGTCTGCTCTCGAACTTCCTGTTCGCCGAGATGGCGACGATGTTCCCGGAGAAGACGGGCAGCCTCTCCATGTACGCTCGGGAGGGCCTGCGGCGCTACTTCATCCCCGGCGGCGTGCTGTGTGCCTACGGCTACTGGCTCGGCTACGCCCTGTCAGTGGTGTTCAGCGCCGTCATGGTCGGCCAGCTGATCCAGGCGCAGTGGCTCGCCGACAGCACCTGGGGATTCAAGGTTCCAGGCGGGGTCCAAGTGAACGCGGGAGTCGTGATCGCCGCCGGCATCATCGTGGCCTGCTGGATCCTCTGCCTCCTGGGCGTCCACGTGACGGCGCGCGTGACCACCTTCGTCGGGGCCGCTTTCATGCTCGTCATCGTCATCGTGATCTTCGGCGTGCTCGTGCCGGGCAAGGCCAGCGCCGCGAATCTCACGTTCATGAACCCGGGCTGGAAGGGTGTCCTCATCTGGTGCTACATCGCCGGTTGGACCCTGTTCGGCTCTGAGATCGGGGCGGCATTCGCCCCTGAGTACAAGAATCCGCAGCGCGACGTACCGAGGGTGCTGCTCTCGACCGCCATCTTCCTCGGCGCGATCTTCACCCTGACGCCCGTGGCGGCGACCGCCGAGCTGGGCGTGGACACCATCGCCGCGAACCCGCTCACTTACGGCCCCCTTGCGGCTGCGCACGTGCTCGGCGGCACGGGTGGCCAGTTCTTCACCATCCTGCTCGTCGCCGCCCTCTGCGTCGTGAGCCTTCTCTTCATGAACGACGCCAGCCGGGCGACGGCGGGCATGGCGGAAGAGGACGATGCAGTGAAGCAGCTGGGCAGGATGAACCGCTTCGGCTCCCCGACGTGGGGGACTCACGCAGTGGCCGTCGTCAACATCGCCGTCCTGCTCTTTGTCCCGAGTCCGGTGGGCATCATCCTGGCCGCTAACCTCGGCTACATCCTCGCGCACAGCATGGCCAACTGGTCGTTCGTCATCCTGCGCTACTCTCAGCCGGACGCGCCACGGCCCCTGAGACTGAGGGGCCCGGTGTGGGTGCCCATCGCGGTGTTCCTCGGGTGCTTCCACCTGCTGATCCTCGGCCTGGGTATCTTCAACCCGGGTCTGGCTGGCTACGGTGGGGTCAAGGAGACGTTGATCGGCGTCGCGATCCTCCTGGCAGGCCTCCTCCTCTGGGTGATCCGCAGGGTCTTCCAGGACCACGAGCCGCTGCAGTTGCGCGACAGGTCCTACCATCTGGGCCCTCAATCGCCGGGTGCTTCGCCCTCGGCTCAGGCGGGCGCGGACTGACAGCTCGACAGGCCGCGAGAGCTGTGCGGCGTCAGCTCTCGCGGCCTGTCGCGACCGCGACCAGGGGTTCCGTCGGCGATAGCCGGCGCCGACCGCAGCGCCTCTGCCGTCCTCATTCGGCGAGGCTGTGACCGGACGAGTGGTCGGAGGCGGCAGGTCTCAAGCGTTGGCGTCCGGGTGGATGAGTTGCGCTGGGAAGTTCGAAAGCTGTCTGGTTAGGTCCACCAGCGTTGCCTGCAGATACAGACACAGACGCGGCACAAGTGCTGCGCTCTGCCTGTGATCAGCCCGCCTTCACCGTGCTGTCGTCGTCCCCGGGTCGGTGTCGAGGAGTCTCACAGCCACGGGTCCTTCCCGGGCCGTTTCGGCGCCTGCTCCGAGAGCTCGGCCAGAACCCGCTCCAGGCGGTACCGGTAGCACCTGAGGCACAGCGGCCTCTGTTCCTGCTCCTCGGCCGGGAGGGGATGAGGCCGAACACCTCGCGGCCGATGGTGCGGCCGCAGTCGGCGCAGCGCCAGTACCAGTAGGAGTTGGGGTAGGCCTCGTTGTCAGTCACAGTCGGGCATCGTCCTCGTACCTTCACCCCTCGTGTGGTCAGGCCACGTCGAAGCGGTCGAGCATCATGACCTTGTCCCACGCGGCGACGAAGTCGCGCACGAACTTCTCCTGCGCGTCGTCGCTCGCGTAGACCTCTGCGAGCGCGCGCAGCTGGGAGTTCGATCCGAAGACCAGGTCGACGCGGCTCGCCGTCCACCGGGCCTCGCCCGTCGACCGGTCGCGGCCTTCGAAGGTCTCCTCGGCCTCGTCCACCGGCTGCCAGGTCGTGCCCATGTCGACGAGGTTGACGAAGAAGTCGTTCGTCAGCGTCCCCTTCCGGGCGGTGAGCACGCCGAGATCCGACCCGTCGTGGTTCGCGCCGAGCACGCGCAGCCCGCCCACGAGCACCGTCATCTCGGGTGCGCTGAGCGTGAGCAGGTTCGCCTTGTCGACGAGCAGGTGCTCGGCGGGCTTCAGCTGGCCGTCGCCCAGGTAGTTGCGGAAGCCGTCCGCGGTCGGCTCGAGCACCGCGAACGACTCGACGTCGGTCTGCTCCTGCGTCGCGTCCGTGCGCCCGGGGGTGAACGGCACCTCGACGTCGAAGCCGGCGTCCTTCGCGGCCTTCTCGACGGCGGCGCAGCCGCCCAGCACGATCAGGTCGGCCAGCGAGATGCGCGTGCCGCCGGCCGCCTGCGCCGCGAACTCCTCCTGGATCGCCTCCAGCGTGCGCAGCACCTGCGCCAACTGGGCGGGCTCGTTGACGGCCCACCCGATCTGCGGCTCGAGGCGGATCCGAGCGCCGTTGGCGCCGCCGCGCTTGTCGGTGCCGCGGAACGTCGACGCCGAGGCCCACGCGGTGGAGACGAGCTGCGACACCGACAGTCCGGAGGCGAGGATCTGCTCCTTGAGGGCCGCGACGTCCTGTGCTCTCACCAGCGGGATGGGAGACCGGGGGAACGGGGTCCTGCCACAGCTGCGGCTCGGACGGCACCAGCGGGCCGAGGTAGCGGGTGATCGGCCCCATGTCGCGGTGCGTCAGCTTGAACCACGCCTTCGCGAACGCGTCGGCGAACTCCTGCGGGTTCTCGAGGAAGCGCCGGGAGATCGGCTCGTAGACCGGGTCCATGCGGAGGGCGAGGTCCGTGGTGAGCATGACCGGCGCGTGCCGCTTCGCCGGATCGTGCGGATCCGGCACGGCGTCCTGCCGCTGACGGGTCGGTGGGGACCCACTGCCACGCGCCGGCTGGGCTCTTGGTCAGGTCCCAGTCGTAGCGGAACAACGTCTCGAGGTAGCTGTTGTCCCAGGTCACCGGCGTGGGTGTCCAGGCGCCCTCGAGTCCGCTGCCGATGGTGTCGTCGCCGATGCCGGTGCCATAGCTGCTCTTCCAGCCGAGGCCCATCTGCTGCAGCGGTGCGGCCTCGGGCTCGGGGCCGACGTTGGCGGCGTCGCCGGCGCCGTGGGTCTTGCCGAACGTGTGGCCGCCGGCGATCAGCGCCACCGTCTCCTCGTCGTTCATGGCCATGCGGCGGAACGTCTCGCGGATGTCCTTGGCTGCGGCGAGCGCGCTCGGGTCGCCGTTGGGGCCCTCCGGGTTCACGTAGATGAGGCCCATCTGGACGGCGGCCAGCGGGTTGGCGAGCTCGCGGTCGCCGCTGTAGCGCTCGTCTCCGAGCCAGGTGCGCTCGGCGCCCCAGTCGATGTCGTCCGGCTCCCACACGTCCTCGCGGCCGCCGCCGAAGCCGAACGTCGGGAACCCCATCGACTCCAGGGCGCAGTTGCCGGCGAGGATCATGAGGTCGGCCCAGGAGATCTTGCGGCCGTACTTCTGCTTGATCGGCCACAGCAGGCGGCGGGCCTTGTCGAGGTTCACGTTGTCCGGCCAGCTGTTGAGGGGGGCGAACCGCTGCGTGCCCGAGCCCCCGCCGCCGCGACCGTCGCTGATCCGGTACGTGCCGGCGCTGTGCCAGGCCATGCGGATGAACAGCGGGCCGTAGTGGCCGTAGTCGGCCGGCCACCACTCCTGCGAGTCCGTCATCAGGGCCATGAGGTCGCGCCGGACGGCCTCCAGGTCGAGGGTGGCGAACTCGGCGGCGTAGTCGAAGTCAGCCCCCATCGGGTCGGCAGCCGGGGAGTTGCGGTGCAGCACGGTCAGGTCGAGCTGGTTGGGCCACCACTCCCGGATCCTCATCTCCGGGGCCGCGTGGACCGGGCTGCGTTTCGTCGGACATGTCAATCTCTCCTCTCATGGCAGCGGCGCGGCGGCAGGGACAACGTGCGGGCGTGCTTGGCGGTCATGCTGTGGTCGCCTCCTTGCTCTGGCAGGCGGCGCACACCCCGCGGAACTGGACGGATACCGCGTCGGGTCGCCCGATGCGGGCGACCTCCGCTGTCGGTCGGATGGCGTCGAGGTCGGCGTCCTCCACGTCCCGGATCAGCCCACAGTGCGTGCATACGAAGTGGTGGTGCCGGGCCGAGTTCGCGTCGTAGCGTGCGGGTCCCGGTGTGAACAGGACTCGCGAGATGAGCCCGCGCTCAACGAGTGTCGCCAGCGTGCGGTACACGGTATCGAGTGAGATGGTCGGGACCCGCTCCCGCACGGCCCGGTAGACGGTCTCGACATCCGGGTGCGTCTCATCGGCGGCGATGACGCGCACGATCTCGAGCCGCTGATGAGTCAGCCGAAGCCCGGCGTCGCGAAGGCCATGCGACAGCTGGTCGACGCGACGCGCCACCTCATCGACTCGCGCGGCCACTGCACTCCTGTCCTTCGAGGATTCCTGCCCGAGAGCTCCCGCGAGGGCGGCCGCCGTGCGCTCTGTCGCGACCCCACGCTGCGGCGACCCCGCAACGTCCTCTTGCTCGCTCGCTTCCAGATCTCCCAGGCGCGGGCGGCCAGATCCCGGCCCGGCCCATCCCACAATCGGCCAACACTTATTACCGTAGCGTTCCTATATAGGAGCAAGACAACGAAAACAAGTGTTGGATGGCGTTTCGGGCAGGGAGGAAGTGGCCGACATACCTACGTACGGACTGAGCGATCGGGGCACGGCAGATGCGTGTCTGCCCACCGCTGGACGTCATGGCGCAGGTTCGAGAGCTGTCTGATCAGGTCCACCAGCGTTGCCATTATCACATCGGTCTTCCTGCTCAAAGGACACTCCCAGTGTCGGCTCGACCTCGCCGGTCACTGCCGACGGATCGCCGCGGACCCGAGCGCACGGTGTCCACGCGACGTCGCCGACGTTGATGGGGGTGTCCTGTGGAGCCCTGCGGTTGGGGCGATCGCCGTCGTTCGCCATGTCGAGGCGCACGCGCCGAAGCAGCGAGCCGTCTGCCGTGTCCAAAGCATGGAGGGACAGCGGGTCTCAACGCCCGCCCCTGACCACAGGCGAGTAAGCTGAGTCGAGCCGTTGGAGCGAGGGTCATGACCGCCAGGGGACCGAGTCCCGATGTGGTGACCGCGGGCGGAAGCGGCGACCGGGAGACCGTGTCGTCGCCCGTCGTCGAGGCCGCCCGCGCTGGGGATGCCGACGCCTTCATGGTCATCTACGACGCCTACGCCACGCGCCTGCGTGGCCTCGCGTTCCGCACGCTCGACGACCCCGACCTGGTCGCCGATGCGATGCGGGATCGGACCTCCGCCGGAACCCGAGGGAAGGAGGCGTCGTCATGAAACCACGTCCCATGACCTCGACGGCTGCCGCAGGGCGAAGTACGCGTCCAGGCTCGATCGCCGTCCTCTGCCTGCTTGTCCTGGGCCTCGGAGCGCTCGGCCTTTGCGCCTGCGGCAGCAATAGCCCCGCGACCACCGGTCATACGACCCAGACGACCCAGACGACTCAGGCGACGCCGACCGCGGCGGCCACCTCCGAACGCACCTGGCGACGATTGCCTCTGAGCATGGAGGGTGCGTCCGTCAACGTGAACACGCTCGTCATCGACCCCAGCGACCCCACTGTGCTCTACGCGGGGACCGATGAGGGCCTGTTCAAGTCCACCGATGGGGCCGCGACCTGGGCCCCGCTCTCGCTGCGAGGCAGGGTCAACATGATAGCGGTGGATCCGGGCTCTCCCTCCACCGTCTATGTCACCGCCAACTGGGCTCTCTACCGGTCTCTCGACGGTGGGGCTACCTGGACGCAGATCATTGACAGCTCCGGGTACCCGCCGGGGTTCCGACAGCTCTGGATCGACGCCTCCACGTCACCGTCAACGCTCTACGGCCAAGAGGGCTACGGCTACGGCCCGTTCAGGTCCACCGACGGGGGATCCACCTGGAAGGATGTCTCCACCCCGGAAGGCCACGTGGGTTCCCTGGCGATCGATCCGTCTGCCCACGCGCTCTATGCGACGACCGGAACCGGGATCACCCGTGGCGCGATGGTGTCCTCCTCCGATGGGGGAGCCACCTGGAAGCACGTCGCTGCGGGCATCCCCATGCCCGCCTCGACTGCGGAGCCCGCGATCCGCTCGGTGATTCTCGACCCCAGAGACCCCTCGCGGCTGTACCTCTACGACCTACGCTACCCTGAGGCTCTGGAATCCGCGGTCGTCGTGTCGGTCTTCGTGTCGTCTGACCGGGCGCGGACATGGTCCGAGGTGACCCGTCCGGAGCTCGACTGGGCCAAGGCGGTCCTTCACGCCGCGCCGGGAACGCCGGA
>CAVPCT010000004.1:0-501100 GCA_963702475.1 uncultured Thermoleophilia bacterium
GCGACCCTGCGCGCGGGTTGCGGACGCTCATCGCCGGCCTCCTCTCGTCAAGCGCCCTCAGGCGCCCGCGGTCCGTTCCTTGAACCGCTCCACGCAGTTGATGGGCACGTCGAGCACGCGCGCGATGTTGAACTTGGCCTCGATCTGGTTGGCCTGCCAGGGCTGGCTGATGGCGTAGCTGTGGACGCGGCCGAAGCCGTGCTCGTTGCGCACGTCGGTCATCGCGACCGGGTCCGAGAGGTCGAAGGGCGTCACGCCGAGCTTGTCGGCGACGTACTGCTTGGCCTGCTTGAGGCGCATGCCCCGAGTCATCTGCATACGGGCAACCAGGTCTCCGCCTGCCCGGATACCGCCGATGCTCGCCGCCTGCGCATGGGCGTTGTGCATGCCGTGCGGGTCGCCCGAGCCGACCTACAAGCCGTCCACGTGCAGCAGCTCCACGAACGACTTGGCCGCCCGGCAGGTGGCGTCGGAGGGCAGGTGCACGAACATCGGCACGCCGCCCACGCCCATGCCGGCGTTGGGGTGCACGGGGATCGTCGCCACGTCCATGCAGGGCTTGATGAGGGCGATGGCGCGGGCCATGTTCCAGGCCAGGCTCTTGCCGGTGTTGATGTTCACGACGGGGCCGAACACGGTGGCGCCGGCCTTCTGTGCGAGCAGCAGCTGGTCCTTGGGCCAGAGCCCGCGAGGCGCTTGCCGCCCCACTCGAGCTGGCCGTGCATGCCGAGCACGAACTCGCCGGCCATGCCGAGCTGGACGCCCATGTCCGGGTACTTCTCGCGGATGATCTTCGTGGCGCGCAGCGCCGCCAGGAACTCGGGGTCGCCGGAGGCGCCGGTGGTGTCCCAGTCGATCGCGTCGGCGCCGGCCTCCCACTGCGAGTCGGCGAGGTTGACCATGTCGACGACGGCCATCTCGACGGCCTCTTCGGCGGCCGCGCGCGCCTCCGGGATCTTGCCCAGCGGCAGCAGCTCGTTCCAGTTCTCGCAGGGCCCGTCGGGCTTCGAGTAGAGGCCCAGGTTGGGCATCACGCCGTACTGCAGGGGCGCGATGGTGCAGAGCTGGGCGTCGTGCATGTACTGGGCCTCGTAGGCGAGGATCGTGCGCACGACCTTGAGCGAGTAGTCGCCGACGCAGAGCTCCAGCAGGTCGGCGCCCATCCACTGCTCGTAGCTCTGCAGGTCCTGGATGCGCGTTGCGTGCGTCTTCATGCCGGTGCCGTCGCAGCTGAGGACGATCTCCTCGCCCACGTCCACGCCGATGAAGCGCAGCGGCGAGGCGTAGATCTCCAGCAGGTGGGCCAGCTCGTCCTCCGTGAGCGGCTCGACCTTGGCGCGCTTCACGGCCGCGGCGACGCCGGCCTCGAGGTCGGCGCGGATCTCGCTGCGCGTCAGGCGCGTGAAGGTGCCGTCGCCCATGCGGGTGGGCACCCGTTGTTCCGTCGTCATACACTCCCTCCCGTGAACGCGGCCGCCGCGGATGGACGGCCGGGCTAATCAACCGGTCAATTAGTCGCCACTACACACCGCGGCCTCGCGCCGTGTCAAGCGCCATCGTCGGCAGTCGATGCTCCTGCCGCGCACCGCCAGCTCACTTGGCTTCGTCAGTCCGCGCCGGCGCCGGGTTCGTCGAGCCCCTCGAGCGGCCCACGTCCTCGCCCTCCCACTCGAAGTTGGTCGTGTCGGTCCGCAGGATGTGCCAGGTATCCGTATAGGCGATGCCTTCGATCGCGTCGAGGTCCTCGTTGAGGAACCGGTAGAGCGCCTCGTTGTCGGGCAGATGCACCTCGATGAGGATGTCGAACGAGCCGGTGGTGTATCCCACGTAGGCGACGTGCTCCATCGCCGCAAGTGCCGCCCCGACTCCAGTGCCGTACCCGCGATTCACGCGGATGCCGACCATGGCGTCGACGGGCAGGCCGATGGCCGCGGGGTTCACCCCGGTCCACGGGAGGATCGCGCCCTGCCTGATCAGACGGTCGACGCGGTTACGCACCGTGGGCTCGGACACGCCGACGACGCGGGCGATGCTCGCGTACGAACGGCGCGCGTTGGGACGGAGGAGCTTGAGGATCCGGCGGTCGAGGTCGTCCATCTCCACGGTGCCGAACGGCGCCTGCCCCCACCTGACCATCCGCACCTCCCTCGGCGTCGCTTCGTACTTGTTGTCGTCGCATCGGCCATACGCTTGGCGGATAATACGACGGTTCAGAACGCAGTATCGCAGATTACCTTTGCGAAACAACAGTGTAGTGACGAAACCACCTTGCGAACAGCAGAACGAACGAGTAGAGTGCCCGCGGCGCCGGCGCAGAGGGTCCGGACCGGCGCCGGTGGTCAACGACGAGCCGCGGGAGTCAGTCATGAGAGCGCACACCACCTGGCTGAGCCAAGCCGAGAAGGACGCCATCGTCGCCCAGGCCCTGGACCTGCTCGCGACGGTCGGCATGAGGTTCACGGAGTCGTCCGTGCTGCCGCTGCTCGCCGAGCGCGGAGCGCAGGTCGACGCCACGGGGCTCGTGCACTTCCCGCGCGAGCTCGTGGAGTGGGCGGCCGGCCAGTGCCCCCGACGGGTCGTCATGGCCGGCCTCACCGAGACGGACGACGTGGTGCTGGACGAGGGCGAGCCCTTCCACTTCGCCCCCAGCGGCTGCGTCGCCAAGACGCTCGACTACCGCACCGGAGAGCGCCGCGCCAGCACGCTGCAGGACGTGCGCGACTGCACGGCGCTCAACGACGAGCTCCCCGAGCTGGACATCATGTGGACCCAGGTCAGCGCGTCGGACGTGCCGCTCGAGCAGCGTGAGCTCACCGAGTACTTCACGCTGCTCACCGAGACTCGCAAGCACGTCACCTTCGTCGACTGCCCGACAGAGGTCGACGCGGTGGTGCGCCTCTGCGAGGTCCTGGCGGGCGACCTGGAGCGCTTTCGCGCCCGCCCGCGCATCTCCACCGTGGTCACGGCGGCGTCGCCGCTGCAGGTCGACGGCGGCATCCTCGACGTGCATGTCGCCCTGGCCGGGCACGGCGTACCCGTGAAGGTCTACTCGATGACCGTCGCCGGCGCCACGTCGCCGGTCACGCTGGCCGGCACCGTCGTGCAAGGCTTGGCCGAGTTCCTCGGCATCGCCACGGCGCTGCAGGTCGCGGCGCCGGGCGCCCGCCTCATCTTCTGCTTCGGGTCTGGCGTCCTCGACATGCGCCAGACCACCTTCTCGCAGGGCTGCGTGGAGAGCGCGCTCATGGCGGCCATGGCCACCGAGGTCGGCCACCACCTGGGCGTGCCGACGCTCAACCCCGGCATGTCGACCGACGCGCGTCACGTGCACCTGCAGGGCGGCTACGAGAAGGCGATGAAGGCCGCCACCGTGTGCGCCGCGAACCCCGACATCGTCACCGGCTGGGGGCTGCTGGACTCGCACAACACCATGTCGCTGCCGCAGTCGGTGATCGACAACGAGCTGGGCGGCATGCTGCGTCGTCTCCACCGGCCCGTCGAGGTCTCCGAGGCAACGCTGGGAGGCGCCGCCATCGCGACCGCAGGTCCGGGCGGCGGCTTCCTCGGCCAGAAGGACACGGCGAGGCGCATCCGCGCCGGCGAGCACTACCTGCCGACGCTGTCGAGCCGGCTCTCCTTCGACAAGTGGGTCGAGCGGGGCGCAAATGAGTACGACGACGCGTGCGCGCGTGTGGAGGCGCTGCTCGCCGCACACGCGCTGAAAGAACCCTACCTGGACGGCGCCACGCTCGACGAGCTGGCGGCGGTCTGCCGGGTGGATGAGGACATCGTGCGGCGGGCGCGGCGCGCCTGAAGGCAACGACCGGGCGCGGCTGCCGTCGCCCGTCATGGAGGAGGAAGAGATGACACCCAGGATCGGCTACATAGGGCTCGGCGCCCTCGGCAGACATCTCGCCGGCAGTCTGCTCAAGGCCGGCTTCCCGCTGACCGTGTACGACATCGACAGGACGTGCGCCATCGACCTCGAGAAGAACGGGGCGGTCTGCGCCGACTCGATCGCCGAGACGGCCGAAGCCTCGGACACCGTCATCACGTGCCTGCCGTCCCCCGAGGCGGTCGCCCGGGTCATGGAGGGCGAGGACGGCGTGTTCGAGTCCCTGACCCCGGGCGGCACCTGGATCGAGATGAGCACCAACGACGCCCACGAGATCCAGCGCCTCGCGGCGCTCGGCGCGGAGCGCGGCATCGAGACGCTGGAGTCGCCCGTCACCGGAGGTGTGCACCGCGCCGCCGCAGGCATGATCACCGTGCTCGTCGGCGGCAAGCCGGAGGTGTACGAGAAGTACAAGCCGGCGTTCGACGCCATGGGCGGCAGGGTGTTCTACATCGGCGAGCTCGGCAAGGCATCGGTGATCAAGGTCATCACCAACATGCTGGCGTTCATCCACCTGGTGGCCGACGGCGAGGCGCTCATGCTCGCCAAGCAGGGCGGCATCGACCTGGGGCTGGCCTGGGAGGTCATCAAGGCGAGCTCCGGCAACAGCTTCGTGCACGAGACCGAGGGCCAGCTGATCCTCAACGGCAGCTACAACATCAACTTCACCATGGACCTGGCCCGCAAGGACCTGCACTTCGCGCACATGATGGGGCGCGAGTGGGGCGTGCCGCTGGACCTCGCGAGCATCACCGAACAGACCTTCGTGCGCGGCCGCGCCACCTACGGCGGCGACGCGCAATCGACCATGATCGTCAAGCTGCTCGAGGATGCCGTGGGCACCGACCTTCGCGCCCCCGGCTTCCCCGACGAGCTCGAGCCGGAATGACGGGTGTCCGGAGCAGGCAGCGCAAGATTCCATCGGTGCGCCCGCTGACAGCACGATGTTCTGTCGACGGCTTGACCGCGTGAACTTGTGAGCGAATACTCAGGCGCGGCGCGAGGCCGGAGGGGCTGACGCGCGGAGCACACACGGAGTGGAGTGGAGCATGGAGATCAGCGACTTCTCGATGGACTTCTTCTTCCTTAAGGGGAAGAACGCCATCGTCACCGGCGGCAACACCGGACTCGGCCAGGCGTTCTCGGTGGCGCTGGCCACGGCCGGCGCGAACCTCTTCGTGCCGAGCATCATGGACGACGACGGCACCACCGGCCCGCTCGTGGCGGAACGCGGCGGCCGCTACGAGTTCATGAAGGCCGACATCACGCAGCCCGGCGTCCCCGCCGAGATCGTCGCCGCCTGCGTCGATCGGCTCGGCTCCCTGGACATCCTCGTGAACAGCGCCGGCATCTGCCCGATGGCGCCGGTCCTCGAGTTCGGGCGCGAGCAGTGGGACGCCACCGTGGCCGTGAACCTCACGGCCGCCTTCGAGATGGGCTACGAGGCCGCCAAGACCATGATCCCGCAGCGCTCGGGCAAGATCATCAACATCTGCTCGATGTTCTCGTACCTCGGCGGCCGCTGGTCGTCGGCGTACTCCGCGACCAAGCATGGCATCGCCGGGTTCACCAAGGCCTACTGCGACGAGCTCGCCGAGCACGGCATCCAGGTCAACGGCATCGCCCCCGGCTACTACGCCACGGAGATCACGGCCGCGACGCGCAGCGACCCGGAGCGCAACAAGCACGTGCTCGACCACATCCCGGCGGCGCGCTGGGGGGACGTGGCCGATCTCATGGGCGCCACCGTGTTCCTCGCGAGCAGGGCGTCAGACTACGTCAACGGCGCACGTCCTGGCCGTCGACGGCGGCTACCTCGTCCGCTAGACGGGCCGGCGACACGATGGGCAAGTACCTCATCGGCATCGACGGCGGCACGCAGAGCTCCAAGGTCGTCATCTACGACCTCGAGGGCAACGTCGTCTGCGAGGGCAAGCGGAACCTCCTCCCGATGGAGCACCCGCAGCCGGGCTACGCCGTCCACCCCGACGACGACCTGTGGGAGTCCATCGTCGCCGCGAGCCGCGAGGCGATGATGAAGTTCCCCGGCGACCACGCCGACATCATCGGCGTCGGCCTCTGCACGATCCGCTGCTGCAAGGCCTTCCTCAAGGCCGACGGCACGCTGCTCGAGCCGGTCATGAGCTGGATGGACACGCGCGCCTACCAGCCCTGGCTCCCCGACGACCCGGAGCTCGCCTGGGCCACCACGTCGTCCGGCTACATGACGCACCGGTTCACCGGCGAGTTCCGCGACAGCGCCGCCAACAACATCATCCTGCAGTGGCCCATCGACACCGACACGTGGCAGTGGGACCCGGCGCTGTTCGCCGCAGTTCAACATGCGCCCGGAGCTGCTCTTCGAGCTGCAGATGCCGGGCGACATCGCCGGCTACGTCACCGCCGACGCGGCGGCGGCGACCGGCATCCCGGAGGGCCTGCCGGTCGTGACCACCGCCAACGACAAGGCGGTCGAGGCGCTCGGCTCGGGCTCGCTCGACGAACGCACGGCCCTCATCTCGCTGGGCACGTACATCGCCTCCATGGTCCACGGCCACGAGAACCGCCAGGACGCCGTGGACTTCTGGACCAACTTCGCCTGCGTGCCGCACCGCTACCTCTACGAGAGCGGCGGCGTGCGCCGCGGCATGTGGACGCTCAGCTGGTTCCTCGACCTGCTGGGGCCGGAGTTCGCCGCCGTCCGCCGCCGCGCAGGACATCTCGCGCGAGGAGTACCTCGAGCGCGAGGCCGAGCTCGTCCCGGCCGGGAGCTGCGGCCTGATGACGGTGCTGGACTGGCTGGCGCCCACCGAAAAGCCCTTCCGCAAGGGCGAGATCCTCGGCTTCGACGCGCGCCACACGAGGGCGCACGTCTACCGGTCGATCCTCGAGGCGATCGCGCTGACGATGAAGGAGAACGTCGACGCCATGTGCTGCCGAGCTCGGCATCGACCTGCGCGAGATCGTCGTCTCCGGCGGCGGCGCTAACAGCCCGCTCTTCATGCAGATCTTCGCCGACGTGTTCGGCGTGCCCGCGTCACGCAACCTCGGCGCCAGCGGCGCAAGCCTGGGCTCGGCCATCTGCGCCGCCGTCGCCACCGGCGTGTACCCCGACTTCGCGACCGCCGCGGCGGCCATGAAGCGGGGCCGCGAGTCGTTCGACCCCGACGAGGAAGACCACCACGTCTACCGAGCTCATGAACAAGAACGTCTACCGCGCCATCCACGACGCCACGGACCCGATCCTCGAGCAGTCCTTCTCGATCTTCCACTGACACGAGACCGCACGAACGCAAAGGAACACCGACATGTCACTGAGCAGAGAAGCCATCGTCGAGGGCCTGCAGCGCATCGTGGGCCAGGACAACGTGGTCACCGACCAGCGCGTGCTCGTCGAGAGCAGCGTGGACAACTTCCGCAAGCTGCAGAACATCTTCGACGTGCACACGATGCCGGTGCCGGCCGCCGTGGCCATGCCGGCGTCCGCCGAGGAGGTCGCCGAGCTCCTCACGTGGGCGAACGCCAACGGCGTGAACATCATCCCGCGCACCGGCGGCACCGCGACCGAGGGCGGTCTCGAGAGCGCCGTCCCCGACTCCGTCATCGTCGACGGCGGGCGCATGGACCGCATCATCGAGGTCGACGCCTACGACATGCAGGCCACCGCGCAGTGTGGTGTGCCGCTGCAGGAGCTCGAAGACCGCGCCCGCGAGCTGGGGCTCACCACCGGCCACTCGCCCCAGTCCAAGCCGGTCGCCCACATGGGCGGCCTCGTGGCCACGCGCAGCATCGGCCAGTTCTCGACGCTGTACGGCGGCATCGAGGACATGGTGGTCGGGCTCGAGGCGGTCTTCCCCGACGGGGAGGTCTGCCGTATCAAGAACGTTCCGCGCCGCGCCGCCGGCCCGGACATCCGTCACATCGTGATCGGCAACGAAGGCGCACTTTGCTTCATCACCGAGGTGACCGTCAAGCTGTTCCCGTACTTCCCCGAGAACAACACGTTCCTGGGGTGGACGCTCAAGGACATGCAGACCGGTTTCGAGGTGCTGCGCGAGGTCATGGCAAACGGGTACAAGCCGTCGGTGGCGCGGGTGTACGACCCCGGCGACGCCGGCATCCACTTCAGCCACTTCGCCGCGCCGGACGACTGCGTGCTGCTGTTCATGGCCGAAGGCCCCGCCGGCATCGCCAAGGCCACGGCCGCCGGCATCCAGGAGATCGTCGACCGTCACCCCGAGTGCACGCAGGTCGACAGCCGCTACATCGAGACATGGTTCAACGACCTCTGCTGGGACGCGAGCAAGATCACGGCCGAGGACGAGCGCATCCGCCAGACGCGCAACGTGAACCGCACCACGGAGATCTCCGCGGACTGGAGCAGCATCAACGAGATCTACCAGGCGGCGAAGGCACGCATCATCGAGGAGATCCCCGACATCACCATGATGGGCGGCCACTCCTCGCACAGCTACATCAACGGCACCAACATGTACTTCAACTACTTCTTCAACGTGGTCGGAGTCGGCCCGGAGGAGGAGACCGAGAAGTACTACCTGCCCATCATCGGCATCATCTGCGAGGAGACGCTCAAGCGCGGCGGCTCCATCGTGCACCACCACGGCATGGGCAAGGCGCGGGCGCCGTGGGTGAAGGACGAGTACGGTTCGTCGTACTCCATGCTGGAGACGCTCAAGAAGGCGTTCGACCCCAACGGGATCATGAACGTTGGGACGATCTTCCCGCTGCGAGAAGTGACGGGGCGAGAGGCCGGGGCGCTCTGCGCATAGCCGTCGGCTTCAAGGTCACGCCTGACTACGAGGCGCTGCGGCCGGCTGACTGGACGCGGGCGGGCGGGTCAGAAGGCGCAGGCCCCGAGGTGCGGTACGTGCGCCGCGTGCTGGGCCCGTTCGACGAGGCCGCGCTGGAGCTCGCGCTGCGCCTACGCGACGCGCGCGCCGGGCGCGGCCTACGGACGCAGCTCGCCGCCTTCAGCATCGCCGGCCGCGAGGCGGACCCGTTCCTTGTCACCCTTCAGGCGCTCGGCTACGACCGCGCCTGCCGGGTCGACGCCGCCGGGCTCGACTTCGCGCAGGCGGCGACCGCACGCCTGGTCGCCGCCTGCGCGGAGCGCTCGGGGAGCGACGTGCTGCTTCTCGGCGCGCAGAGCGGCCCCGGCGACAGCGGCGTGGTGCCGTTCCTGGCGGCCGAGACGCTCGGACGGCCGTGTCTCACCCAGGTCACGGAGATCGACGCAGCGGACGACATGCGGCTGCGGGTGACGTGGACGGCAGGGCGCAGCCGCTACCGCGCCGGCGTCGCCCCGCCCTGCGTCCTGGGCGTCGGCAACGCGCTCGTCTCGATGCTGCGGGTGCCGACGCTCAGGCAACGTCTGGCGGTGCGCGAACGGACGACCGAGGTGCTGTCGCCCGCCGAGCTGGGCGTCGACCTGGCCGAGGCCCTCGCGCGCGAGCCCTCCGCGCTGCTCGACCTCGCCGTCGTCGATCGTCGAAGAGCCGGCCGGGTCGTCGAGGGCGCGAGTCCGCAGGACAAGGCGCGCGCCCTGTACGAGACCGAGCTGCGCCCTCGACTGGAACAGCTGCAACGATGAGCGGCGAGGGCACGTCGCGATCCGACAGTCAGCTGCGCGTGGCCGCCGTCCTCGACGGGGCGAGCCCCAGCCCTGACCGGAACGCGCGAGCACTCGCAGGCTTCATGCAAGACGGCCTTTCGGCCGGCGACGCGCGCATGGTCACCATCGTCTTCTGCGCGACCGACGCGGACCAGGAGCGTCTCGTCCAGCTCGCGCCCACGGAAACCGTCCGGCCGGTCCACGTCCCGCTCCACCGGCCGGACCTGCGAGCCGCCGCCCTGAGCGCCTTCGCTGGCCGAGGGCGGCGCCGACCTCTTCGTGTTCCCGGGCGGACCGTCCGGCACCGAGCAGGCGGCGCGCCTGGCCGCCCGGGCCGGGGGCAGCGTGGCGACCGCGGTCCGCGAGGCGGCGGACGGCGCCCAGGGCCTGGTCTGCAGCCGCCACGTGCATTCCGGTCACCTGGCCGGCCGCCTGGCGTTGCGCCGGCGGCCCTGGTGCCTGACCGTCGACGCGAGCTGGGAGGACGCCGGCGTCCAGCCACCCGCCACCCACCGCGTGCACACCGGCATAGAAGCGCCCGCCGATGGCGCCGAACCCCCGTTCACCGACGTCGAGGTCATAGGGGAGGCCACGGCGAGCGACCTTGAGGCGGCGCGCTTTCTCGTGATCGCCGGCCGCGGCGCAGGCCGCGATGGCGTGGAGCGCATGGCTGCGGCAGCGGCCCGCATGGGCGCCGCCTTCGGCGTGACGCGGCCGGTCGCGATGAACGGCTGGGCGCCCATGGACAGGCTCGTCGGCGTCTCGGGCGCGCGCACGGCACCGGCCATCTGCATCACGGCCGGTGCCCACGGCGCGCCGGCGCTGCTCTGGGGCATCGAACGCGCCGGCTTCATCGCAGGCGTCGATCTCGACGAGCGCGCGCCGATCGCCGCCGAGGCAGACGCCGTCGTGCGCGACGACGGCGTCTTCGTCATCGAGGCTCTCGCGGACCTCATCGACGCGGCGGACCACTCGCCCTGACCAGCGGCGTCACGCGCCCCACTCTGCAGACAATCCGCGCGCCATCACGCCATCCAGACGGAATATCATTCGCCATGTGAATTGACGAACAGAACATCGGACTGAAATACTCGCGTCCGGACCTTCACCTCACCGAGGGGGACGCGTGGACGCTCTGGATCGCGAAGTACTGCTGGCGCTGCAGGCCGACGGGCGCATGTCCAATCTGTCGCTCGCGCGCTCCCTGGACCTCTCGCCGTCGGCCATGCTGGGCCGCGTCCGCAGGCTGGAGAAGGCCGGCGCGATCCGCGGCTACCGCGCCATCATCGATCCGACCGCGCTTGGGATCACCGTACGCGCGCTGGTGGTCGCTCGCCTGCGCGAGCACAGCGAGCGGTCCATCCAGGCCTTCGAGGAGGGCATCCGCAACGTGCCCGGGGTGCGCGCCTGCTACCACGTCACCGGGCAGTTCGACATGGTGGTCGAGCTCGCACTGCGCGACCTCGACCACCTGGGCCAGCTCATCCGCGTCGACATCGCCCGCATCCCCGGGGTCATGAACCTCGAGACCATGCTCATCCTGGCCGAGTCCGTCGAAGACGAAGGCTGGCCGGTCGTCCCGCAGACGTAAGCAAGGAGGCACCATGCCCAAGAAAGGCGTCTTCGACCTGCACGAGATGAAGCGCGCCGGCGAGCAGATCGCCTGGCTCACCGCCTACGACTACCCCACGGCGACCTTCGAGGAGGCGGCGGGCATCGACATGATCCTCGTCGGCGACTCGCTCGGCATGTGCGTCTACGGCTACGCCGGCACGGTGCCGGTGACCATGGAGCAGTGCATCGTGCACTGCGAGGCCGTGCGCCGCGGCGCCCCCGCCACCTTCGTCCTCGGCGACATGCCCCTGGGCAGCTACCAGGCCTCCGACGAGGACGCCGTGAGGAACGCCGTGCGCTTCTGCAAGGAGGCGAACGTCGACGCCGTCAAGCTCGAGGGCGGCGTGCGCACGCTCAGCCGCGTGAGGGCCATCCTCGACGCCGGCATCGTCGTCTGCGGCCACATCGGCCTCACGCCGCAGTCCTCCGGACAGCTCGGCGGGCACAAGGCGCAGGGCCGCACGCTGGACAGCGCGAAGCTGGTGGTCGAGGACGCCCGCGCCCTCGCCGCGGCCGGCGTCCAGCTGCTGCTCGTCGAGGCCGTGCCGCCCGAGGTCGCGGGCTTCATCCGCGCCGAGCTCGCGATCCCCGTGCTCGGCATCGGCGCCGGCGCCGACGTCGACGGCCAGCTGCTCATCGTCAGCGACGTGCTCGGCACCTTCCAGGCGTTCACGCCCAAGTTCGTCAAGAAGTACGCCGACCTCGCCGGCCTCTCCACGGCGGCGCTCACGGAGTACGTGAAGGACGTGCGCACGCGGCGCTTCCCCGAGGAGCAGCACGCCTACCTCATGCTCGAGGGCGAGGCGCAGAAGTTCGTGGAGTGGGCCGGCGCGGATGAGGGGAGCTGAGCACCGTCATGTCGCACCCGCTCCCTGACCTGGGCGTCGTGGGGCGCCCTTCGTCAGGCTTCACCCCGGCCGAGCGCGTCGCGAGGCTGGGTACGGAGACCGTGTTCGCGGTGTCCGCTGAGGCCGCCAAGCTCTCCGCACTCGGCAGGACTATCTACCCGTTCCACCTCGGCGACCTGAACATCCCGACGGCGGACCACATCATCGAGGCGATGGACCGCGCCGTCCGCGAGGGCAAGACCACGTACTGCGCGAACGCCGGCGTGGCGTCCCTGCGCGAAGCGCTGGCGGCCGACGTGAGCGCCGCGCGCGGCGTCGACCTACGGGGCCGACAACGTGTCCATGCAGCCGGGCGGCAAGCCGGTGATCGGCAAGTTCCTCATGGCCGCCATGAACATGGGCGACGAGGTCCTGTACCCCAACCCCGGGTTCCCGATCTACAGCTCCTTCATCGAGTTCGTCGGAGGGGTCGCCGTCCCGTACGGCTTCGTCAAGGACGGCGACCGCTACACGCTGGACCTCGAGAGCCTCGAGCGCGCCATCACGCGGCGCACGCGCATCCTCATCCTGAACGACCTGCACAACCCCACGGCGGCCGAGTGCACGCCCGAGGAGCTCGAGCGCGATCGCCGGCTGGCCGTGCGCGCACGACCTGCTCGTGCTCAGCGACGAGGCCTACTTCGACGTGCGTTTCAGCGGCACGAGCCGCTCCATCGTCTCGCTGCCCGGCATGCCGGAGCGCACCATCATCCTGTACACGTTCAGCAAGAAGTACGCCATGACGGGCTGGCGCATCGGCGCCGCCATCGGACCCGAGCCCATCATCGAGATCATCACGCGCCTCAACGTGAACATCGAATCCTGCGTGAACCACTTCACGCAGTACGGCGCCCTGGCGGCGCTGACCGGCGACCAGGCGGGCCCCAGAGAGATGATGGCCCGCCTCGAGCGTCGCCGCGACGCCGCCCTCAGGCTGCTCAACGCGATGCCCGGCGTGAGCTGCCCCACGCCGGAAGCGACGTTCTACCTGTACCCGGACGTCACCGAGGCGGTGCGCCTCACCGGCTGCGCCGGCCACGAGGACTTCCGCCGCCTGCTCCTGGACCGCACCGGCGTCTCGTTCTGCACCCGACAACACTTCGGAAAGGCACTGCCGGGCGAGACCAGCTATCATCTCCGCTTGGCCTATTCAGGCGTCACAACTGCACAGATCGAAGAGGGCCTGGGCGCGATGAAGACCTTCCTCGACTCCACAGCGTCCGCGTCATGACCCCCAAGGAGACACCACGATGAAAGAGCTGCCCGTCGTCGGCCTGGAGAGCCGCCTCAAGGTCCTCTCCGACGAGAAGTGCCAGAAGATCTACGACGCCGCGCTGACGATCATCGCCGAGATCGGCATGACGGTGCCGCACGCCGAGGCGCGCGAGATCCTCGTGAACGGCGCCGGCGCCACGGTCGAGGCCGATGACGTCATCAAGATCCCGCGTGAAGCCGTCGCCGCGGCGCGCGACACCGTCCCCGAGATGATCCACGTGTACGACCGCAACGGCGAGCTCGCCATGCAGCTCGGCGGCACCAACTCGTTCTTCGGCACCGGCTCCGACCTCATGAGCATCTACGACTTCGAGACCGGCGAACGGCGCCCCAGCGTGCTCGCCGACACCGCCCGCATGGCGCACCTGTGCGACGGCCTCCCCAACATCGACTTCATCATGTCGGCCGCCCACCCGCACGACGTGCCCGCGTACGCGTCGTACCTCGAGTGCTTCCGCCAGATGGTCACGAACACCACCAAGCCGATGGTGATGACCGCCGCCGGCGTCGAGGACCTCGAGGTCATGTGGAAGATCGCCTGCGCTTTCCGCGGTGGTGAGGAGGAGCTCCGCCAGAAGCCGTACTTCATCCAGTACGGCGAGCCGGTGAGCCCGCTGCAGCACGCACCCGAGGTGCTCGACAAGATGCTCCTCTGCGCCGACAAGGGCATCCCGCTGATCTACTCGCCGGCCCCAATCGCCGGCGCCACGGCGCCGATGACCCAGGCCGGCCACATCGTGCAGGCCGTCGCCGAGTCGCTCTTCGGCGCGGTGATCCACCAGCTCCGTGTGCCCGGCGCCCCGCTCCTCACAGGCATGGGACCGGTCAAGCTCGACATGAACACATTCCAGGCCCTCTACAACTCCGCCGAGTACTACACCACCATCCTCGGCATCTGCGAGATGGCCAAGTGGATGGACATCCCCAACTGGGGCTACGCCGGCACCAGCGACTCGCAGTGTGTGGACGCCAACGCCGGCATCGACATCACCGAGCTCACCCTGCTCTCCATGCAGGCCGGCTCCAACCTCAACCACGACATCGGGTACCTGGACTTCGGCCTCACCGCCGCCGGCGAGCTCGTGGTGCTCACGGACGAGGTCATCTCCCAGATCCGGCGCACGCTCGAGGGCATCGAGGTCACCGACGAGACCCTCGGCCTGGACGTGATCGCGGCGGCCGGCCACGGCGGCGACTTCCTCAAGAGCAAGCACACCAAGAAGTACGTGCGCGGCCAGCAGTGGAAGCCCACCATCCTCAACCGTGACACCCAGAAGAACTGGGAGGCCGCCGGGTCGCTGACTGCCACGGAGAAGGCCCACCAGAAACTGCTCGACATCATGGCCGACCACACGCCGGAGCCGATGAGCGCCGAGCTCAGGCAGACTGTGGACGAGCTCGTGGACGCCTACGTGGCGGCCGGGGCGTAGCGCAGGCCGCCGTCACACCGCCGATCACTGACCCGCGGGCGCCGAGCGCCAGGAGGACGACATGTCACAGGACCTGTACGACCAGATGAAGCAGTCCGTCATCGACGGCGAGGTGGAGGACGCCGAGCGCCTCGCCCAGGAGGGCCTCGACGCCGGCCTCGCCCCCGGCGACATCCTCGACTCGGGCTTCGTGAAGGGCATCGAGGAGGTCGGCGAGCTCTTCGGGCGCGGCGAGTTCTTCCTCCCCGAGCTCGTCCAGGGGGCCGAGGCCATGAAGGCCGCCGTGGCCGTCCTGCAGCCGGCCCTGGACGCCGCCGGCGGCGAGCGCAAGAGCCTCGGGGTGGCCGTGGCCGGGACCGTGGCCGGCGACATCCACGAGATCGGCAAGACGATCGTCTGCAGCATGCTCAGCGCCGCCGGCTTCAGCGTCACCGACGTGGGCTGCGACGTGCCGGTCGAGACCTTCATCGCCAAGTGCCGCGAGGTCGACGCCGACCTGCTCCTGCTCTCCGCCCTCCTGACCACGACCATGCCCAACCAGCAGAAGACCATCGAGGCGCTCAAGGAGGCCGGCCTGCGTGACCGCGTCAAGGTCATGATCGGCGGCGCCCCCACGACCCGCGCCTGGGCCGACGAGATCGGCGCCGACGGCTACGCCGAGGACGCCATCGAGGCGGTCAGCGCGGCCAAGGCGCTGCTCGGGGCGGACTGAGCACCGCCGGCACGTCAGCGGGGGGTGCGCCCCGCAGGGGCACCACCTCCTGAGCGCCGGAAGCGGGCTTCAGCGGGGGGTGCGCCGCAGGGGCAGCGCTCAAGAGGAGAAGCGGACCAGGACGGGCCGGCGGCGCGCATGCGCCGCCGGCCCGTCCTGCCCTCACAGCGGCAGCCGCACGCCGGCGCCCCGCTCAAGCGCCCGCTCGTAGAGCACGAGCGCGGTGACCACGTCGTCGACCGCGATGCCCATGTTCATGCAGAAGAGACGCTCGTCCGCGCTCGTCCGGCCGGGCTTCAGACCTGCCGCCACCTCGCCCAGGTCCGCCGTCACCTCGTCCGGGATGCCCCCGAAGTAGGCGCCGTGAGCCTTCGTCGCCAGCAGTTGCTCCGTGTCGTCAGAGAAGAACCCGTCACACTGCCGCATCGCGGCGCCGGTCCAGTCGGCGTCGTAGTCGAGTGCCACCGCCAGGGCGCCGGACTTGAGCACGCCGGCGTCCAGGTCCGGCTTCGGCTCTTCGACGATGGGGATCGCCGTGAGCGTCACGTCGGCGGGGCGCACCGCCGCCGGCGCGGAGGGGCACGTCACGAACCGCAGCGCCGGGAACAGGGCCGCCATCTCGGCGATGAAACGGTCGTTGGCGGCGCGGTCGATGTCGTAGCAGCGGATCTCGGCGAGCGCCGGGAGCACCTCGACGAGGGCCCGCAGACTGGTCCGCGCCTGAACGCCGCAGCCGACGACGGCGGCCGTCTCGCTCTCCCGGCGCGCCAGGTACCTCGCGGCGATGCCGACGCTGGCGCCGGTGCGCATGGCGGTGATCCAGGCGCAGTCCAGCACCGCCACCGGGAACCCGGTCTCGCAGTCGTTGAGCACGACCAGCCCGGAGATGTAGGGGATGCCCCGTTCCTTGTTCGGCGGATAGCCCGAGACCCACTTCACGCCGGCGACCTCGCCGGCGCCGTTCACCCAGGCGGGCATGGCGTGGATGAAGCAGTCCGGTCGCGGGTGGATGCCCGGCTTCGGCGGCATCTCCACCAAACCCCGCGCCTTCGCCTTGAAGCCGTCGTCGAGGGCGTCCAGCACCTCGCACATCGTCATGCCGAGCCCCTCCACGTCGGCTCGGCTCAAGTAGATCAGGTCCACGCTGCCTCCCGGGTCGCCGCCATCACGTCCGACCCTACAGGCGCGGCCGTCGAACGCAACGCCGCGACCCCACCCGAGACAGGCTCGCGCCGGCGCGACACCGTCCCCGGATCAGGGTCTTGAAAAGCAGCCTGCACTTGATATGCAGTAGATATTCCGCGACCAGTTCGCGGCCATCGTGGCGGGAGACAGCGCGGCGGCGGAGCGCCTGGCCCGGCGCCACGCGGGCTTCTCCGAGGAGCTGCTCCGCCGCGTCGTGTAGCGACACGCTGCTTCCACCTTCCACACGAGGAGATTCCATGACCGACAGCCGGCTCACCACCTGGGACACGCGCTCGTGCGAGCGCGTGCACGAGGCCACCTTGGCGGTGCTCGCGGACCCAGGCGTGGAGGTGCTGCACGAGGGTGCGCGCGCCCTCTTCGCCGGGGCCGGCGCGCGTGTCGAAGGCACGCGCGTCCACTTCACCGCCGCCTTGGTCGACGCCGCTCTGGCGGCCGCCCCGCGCAGCTTCCTCCTGCCTTCGCGCGGCGGCCACGACGACCTCGTCGTCGAGGACGGCCGCGTCTACTTCGGCAGCGGCGGCGACTGCCTCTTCACCCATGACCTGGAGAGCGGCGAGCGGCGGCGAGCGCGGCTCGCCGACGTGGCCGCCTTCGGAGCTCTCACGGAGCAGCTCCCCAACCTCGACTACGTGATGTCGATGGCCCTGCCTGAGGACGTCCCCGAGACGGCCATCGACGTGAGCGTGGTCGGCGCGCTGCTGCGGTCCACGCGCAAGCCGCTGCTGATCTGCGCGACGTGTCCCGCCGAGACCCTGCACGAGCTGCGCCGCATGGCCGAGCTGTGCGGCGCCATCGACTCGCTCGCCATCTACGCCATGGCCTCGCCGCCGCTCAAGTTGGACGCGAGCGCCGCCGGGCGGCTGATGGCCTGCGCCGAGCTGGCCCTACCCCTGGTCTGGTCCGGCGGTCCCGGCCCCGGCATCTCGGCGCCCTGCTCGCGCGCCGGCATGGTCGTCGAGCTCAACGCCGACGTGCTCGCCGGCTTGGTGCTCCACCAGCTCGTGCACCCCGGCGCGCCCTTCGTCCTGGGCGCGCTGCACACCGGCCTCGACATGCGGACCTCCGCGATGACCTACACGAGCCCCGAGATCATGGCGCAACAGCAGGCCAGCGTGGAGCTCTGCCGATACTACGGGCTGCCGTCCTTCACCTACGGCGGCGTCAGCGACGCGAAGACGCTGGACGGGCAGTGGACCGCCGAGACGGCCGTCACCCTCGCGTTGGCGGCCCTGACGGGCGGCACCCTCCTCCACGACATCGGCTACGTGGAGTCGTCGTTCCAGGGTTCGTACGAGTCCCTCATCCTGGGCGATGAACTGGTCGGCTACGTGCGCGCGTACCTGCGCGGAGTGACGCTCGACGACCTCGACCTCGTCGTCGACGAGATCCGCGCCGTGGGCCCGGGCGGCACGCACCTGCCGCGCCCGTACACGCGCAGACAGCACCGCTCGCTCTGGCGACCCGGGGTCGTGGACCACTGGATGCACGACCACTGGGTGGAGCAGGGCGAGAAGACACTGCTTGACCGGCTGCGGGAGCGGGCGCGTGAGCTGAGGGACGCGCCGCCGGCGTTCGCGCTGCCGGACACGGTGCTCGCGGAGATCGACGCCTGCGTTCGCGCGGCAGGCGGGCCCGTCCCGGCGGTCTGAACCGGTGGTCCATCCCTGGGTCGATGGCCGCCTGGCTGGCGAGCCCGTCGATCACCCCAGCGCCAAGCCGACCACTCCGGCGAGCACCATCCCGGCGGCGACCCACTGCAGCGGACGCAGCCGCTCGTGCAGCAGGGCCTGCGCCCAGAAGACGGTCACCGCGGGACTCAGCCAGCCGAGCACTGCCACCACGCTGAGGAGGCCAAGCGTGGTCGCGATCGTGTAGAGAGTGTTGGCGGTGACCAGAAAGACGCCCACGACCACGGCCGCCGGTGCCGACTGCGCACCGAGGTGCAGGCTCGGCCGTCGAACGGCCAGCACGATGACGAGCAGGAGCAGCGCCGAGACACGCGCCGTCGCCACCGACCAGTACGGATCCACATCGTCGCCGTAGCCGTACGCGACCAGCACCACCCCCACCATGAATGCCGCGAACAACGCCAGGAGTACGCCGGCCGTGCCGGCTCGCTTCTCGTTCTGCGGTTCGCGACGCTGCGGACGCGAGATCAGCACGATGCCCGCGACGGTCAGCGCCATCCCGGCCAGCTGGATCGCACCCGGTCGTTCACCGAGGACGAGGCCCCACGCGACGGGCACGATGGCCGCCCCCGCGAAGATGGGCGCAACCACGCTCATCGACGCGAGCGCCATGGCCTTGTACTCGCTCAAGGCGCTCAGCGTGATCGCGAAGCCCGCGACGGTCGGCGCCACGAGATCCCCGGCTGAGATGACGGGCGGAGAGAGGACGGCCAGCACGGCCAGCGCAGCCACGACGGCCGTCGCCTGACTCACGAGCGCGACGGCCCACACCGTCGCACGGCGCACCTGCAACCCGGCGATGTAGTCGGAGGAACCCCACAACAGGCTGGCCGCCAGGGCGAGGAGCGCCGCGATCATGAGTGTCCACCTTCCTTCGCGCCCCTCGGGCGGCCCGGTCTCGCCGGCGGCGTGGCAGAGGCCTCCGGCAGGCGCCCATCATAACGCCGCGGCCGCCCGTTCCCTCCGCGCCTCCGCGGAGACCTTGACTGCGACTCCGCCCGTGTGACACAAGAGTCGGGCCACCGGCGATCGCGGGCGGCCGCACACAACGCGAGACAGGGGATGCCACGACATGACGGCAGGCGAAGTGACCGACGGTTTCTCGCACACGTTCCGCATGCTGTCCCCGTCGCAGCTCGACGCTGTGCACGACGCCAGCACGCGGATCCTCGCCCGCTCCGGGGTCCGCGTCTCCAGCGCCGAGGCCACGGCTCTTCTGCGCGAGGCGGGAGCGTTCGTGGACGACGACCAGGTAGTGCGCATCCCCGCCCACCTCGTCGATTGGGCCGTGGACGCCGCCCCTCGCACCGTCCCGGTGTACGACCGCCGCGGCACCGAGGCGATGCGGCTGGGCGGACGACGCACGTACTTCGGCACCGGCTCGGACACGCCCAACGTCCTCGACCCGCGCACCCACGAGCGTCGGCCGGCTCTGCTCGAGGACGTGTGCCAGACCGCCCGGGTCTGCGACGCGCTGGAGAACGTCGACTTCCTCATGTGCATGGGGATCGCCTCGGACAGACCGGCAGCCACCGCCGAGCTGCACCACTTCCACGCCATGCTGCGCAACAGCACCAAGCCGGTGGTGTACACGGCGCTGGACCTCGAGGCGGCGGCGAGGCTGCTCGACATGGCGAGCCTGGTCACCGGCGGCCGCGAGGCCTTCCGGGAGAGACCGTTCGCCATCATGTACATCGAACCCGTCTCGCCGCTGACCTTCGCCCCCGACGTCATGGACAAGCTGCTGTTCTGCGCGGACAACGGCATCCCGTGCATCTTCATGTCGGGCATGCTGGCCGGCGGCACCGGGCCGGTGACGCCCGCCGGCGGCCTGGCCCTGGCCAATGCGGAGGCCCTCGCCGGTCTGCTCATCGCGCAGCTCAAACGTACCGGCACGCCCGTCATCGCCGGCGGCGGCATCCTCGGTATGGACATGCGCAGCGCGATCTCCAGCTACAGCTCTCCCGAATTCATGCTCACCATGGGCGCCATGGCCGAGCTCGCCCGCTACTACCGCATCCCGTCGTGGGGCTACGCCGGGTGCACCGACGCCAAACAGTTCGACGAACAGGCCGCCGCCGACACTGCGGAGTGGGTGATGACGGCGCTCCTGACGGGCTCCAACCTGGTGCACGACGTCGGCTTCCTGGAGAGCGGCATGACTTCGTCCCTGGAGCAGGTTGTCTTCGCCGACGAGACGATCGGCAAGTGCGCCCGTATCCTGGGCGGCATCCAGACCGACGAGGAAGCGCTCGCCGTCGACGCGTCGTGCGCCGTCGGGCCGGGGGGGAGCTTCCTCGGGCACGCGCACACCGGGATGCACTACCGCGCCAACTGGCGGCCCGGCCTGGAAGACCGCTCGACCTACGGCGGCTGGCAGAGGCGGGGTGCTCCCACCATGCGCGAGCGCGTCGCCGAGCGGGTCCTCGAACTGCTTGACGCCCACCAGCCCGAGCCGCTACCCGCCGGGCTGGACTCGCGGCTCGCGGCCGTCATCGACGACGCGGAACGGATGGGCTGAGCAGGCCGATCCCGCGCCGTCTTGTCGGTATGGCCGGTCTCTGCCCCGCCGGCCACCGCCGGCGGCCCGACGGCGCCGCACGGGAGACACGCATGGCGACCACGGGTGCGACACAGCTGCGACGGGACTTCTGGCGGCAGTTCACGGACGAGATGGCCGCGCACAGCAGCATCGGCTGCTCCCGCGTGTCGTCCGATGGATGGATGTGGCATGCGGCGGACCTCACGTTCGGCTACCTGTCCTCGCTGTTGAACGTCCGCCACGGGGAGATCGGCGTGCGCTACCGGCTCAACGAGGCCGGCGCGGACACGGCGTTCGCCTACCTGGAGTCGCATCGGCCCGCGATCGACGCCGCTTTCGACGTCCCGCCCACGTGGCGACCGGGCGAGAGCGGCTCCCACGTCATAGAGGTCATGCGAGCGGCGGACGTGCCGGCGCGCGCCGGCTGGGCCGAGTACACGCGGTGGCTGCGGGAGCAGCTGGAGGCCTTCCAGAGAGCGTTGTGGCCGTTCGCCGGGCGCGTCCCGCCGACTGGGGAGCGTCGGCTGTGGGACGAGCCCTCGTTCCTCCGCGAGCTGGCCACGTGGAACCCGAGCTCCCTGGCGCCGGCGACGGCCGTCCTCCGCTGGGCACGGGGGCGGGGGCAGGACATCCAGTGGGGTCGCGGGGGACAGACGGCCTCGTTCGCACCGGCCACGATGCACAGGGGCGTGGGGTACCAGCTGGCCGCCGTCCGGACGGACGGCAGCATCCGCCTGCTGTTCGCTCGCCTCAAGGACCTGCCCCCGTATACGGACCGCCGGCGCCGCCTGGAGATCATCGAGCACCTGAACGACGTACCGCTCGTGCGTCTGCCCGCCGACGTCATCGACGCCCGTCCCTCCCTGCCGCTGGCCATGCTCGGTCACGCCGACACGTGTTCCGGCTTCATGGAGGTTCTCGACTGGTTCCGGGGCGACGTCAAGACCGCATAGCCGCGGCGGCCGTTCAGAGCGGCAGGCGCACCCCCGCTCCGCGCTCGAGCGCCCTCTCGTACAGGACGCGGGCCGTCACCATGTCGTCAACGGCGATCCCCATGTTCATGGAGAAGATGCGTTCGTCGCCGCTCTCGCGTCCCGGCTTGGTGCCGGCGGCCAGTTCACCGAGGTCGGCCGTGATGACCTCGGGCACCCCGCCGAAGTACACGCCGTGCTCCTTCGTGGCGAGCAGCTGTGCGACGTCGTCGGAGCAGAACCTGTCGCACTGGCGCATGGCGGCGCCCGTCCAGGCCGAGTCGTAGTCGAGCGACACCGCGAGGCCGCCCTCCTTGAGCATGCCGGCGTCGAGGTCGGGCTTCGGGTCGACAACGATGGGCACGGCCGTGACCACCACGTCGGCCGGCCGCACCGCGTCCGGGGCGGAGTCGCAGACGACGTAGCGGAGCCCCGGGAACAGTGCCGTCATGTCGGCGATGAAGCGCACGGTCGCCTCGGAGAAGAGGTCGTAGCAGCGCACCTCCGCCAGGGCGGGCATCTCCTCGACGAGAGCCATGAGGCTTGTCCGCGCCTGTACGCCGCAGCCCACGAACGCGGCCGACCGGCCACCGGGCTGGGCCAGGTACCGGGCCGAGATGCCGGCGCTCGCGCCGGTGCGCATGGCGGTGATCCAGCCGCAGTCCATCACGGCGATGGGAATGCCGGTCTCGCAGTCGTTCAGCACCAGCAGGCCGGTGATGTACGGCAGACCCTTGGCCGTGTTGGGCGGGTACCCGGAGACCCACTTGAGGCCCGCCACCTCCCGCTCCTGCACGTAGGCCGGCATGGCGTGGATGAAGCAGTCCGGACGGGTGTGGATACCCGGCTTGGGCGGCATCTCCGTACGCCCGCGCCCCTTGGCCGCGAACCCCTGGTCGAGCGCGTCCAGCACCTCCCGCATCGACATCTCCAGGCCCTCGACGTCCGCTCTGCTGAGGTAGATGAGTTCCACGGCCGGCCTCCTTGTCGATCCCTGGGGGGACATCGTCGATGCACCGGACTCAGGCGCACGCCCGTCCAGCGCGCGACCGCGTCGCCCCCGGACCTTACACAGGCCGGACCGCAACGCAACAGGGAGCCCGCCAACGGGGGCTCGGACGCCGCCGGGGCGGTGTTGCGTTTGAACGCGGTCTCTGTATGGTCGCTCCGCGGGAGTCCCGGGCGGGGGTCCCTACACGGTCACGTCACGGCGAGGAGACGATCATGCTGCGAACGAGCGACCTCGGGTTCCGCGTGTTCACGGAGGCGCAGTGCAGGGAACTCCACTCGGCGGCCCTGGAGACGCTCGCGCGCGTGGGCGTCGAGGTCCACAGCGACAGGGCACTCGAGGTCGCGCGGCGCGCCGGCGCGTTCGTGCAGGGCAACCGCGTCAAGTTCCCGCCGGCGCTGGTGGAGAAGTGCATCCGCAGCGCCCCGTCGAGGGTGGTGCTCTGCGACCGGCGCGGCGAGAGGAAGCTCATGCTCGAAGGCGGGCGCTTCCACTTCGGCGCGGGCCCGACGGCGATCTACACGATCGACCCCTTCACCGGAGAGCGCCGCATACCCGGCGTCGAGGACACGCGGCGGGCGTCCCGGGTCATGGACGCGCTGCCGAACATCGACTTCCAGATGGACTTCGGCAGCATCGGCGATGTGGAGCCAGGCATCATGGACGTCCACGCCTTCGAGGCCATGCTGGAGAACTCCACGAAGCCGATCGTGCACTGGGCGTACACCACGCGGAACTGCCAGGCCATGATCGACATGGCGGCCGAGGTGGCGGGCGGGCTTGAGGCGCTGCGCGCGAACCCCACGTTCGCCATCTACGCCGAGCCGGTCAGCCCGCTGATGCACGAGTCCGACGCGCTCGACGTGGCGATGCTCATGGCAGAGAACGGCCTGCCGGCCATCTACACGCCGGCGCCCCTGGGCGGAGCCACGGCGCCCGCCACCCTGGCGGGCATCATCGTCGTCTCGCTCTGCGAGTCGCTCAGCGGGCTGGTGCTCCACCAGACCGTCCGCGAGGGCGCTCCCTACGTCATGGGCGGCGTGATCACCATCCTCGACATGTCGGCGACACAGATCACCTACGGCTCGCCCGAGTTCATGCTGATGGCGGCCGGCCTCGCGGAGATGTCGCGCTTCTACCAGATCCCCTCGTTCAGCACCGGCGGCTGCTCCGACGCCAAGGCCTGCGACGGCCAGCACGCCGCCGAGATCGCCCAGAACCTGCTGATGGCGGCCATGAGCGGCGGCAACCTCATCCACGACTGCGGCTACATGGAGTCGGGCAACTGCACCTCGCTGCAGGCCCTGGTCATCGCCGACGAGATCATCGGCCAGGTGAAGCGGCTGGTACGGGGGATCGAGGTGGACGAGGAGACGCTGGCCCTGGACGTGATCGCCGCGGTCGGCCCGGGCGGCGACTTCATGCGCCAGCCGCACACCAGGCGCCGGTACCGCAGCGAGTGGTTCTTCCCGACCCTGTTCAACCGGCGCCGGCATCAGGACTGGCAGAACGCAGGACGGCCCGATCTCGCCGCGAACGCCCAGGCGAAGCTGCTCGGCATCCTCGCGGACCATCACCCGCAGCCGCTCGACGCAGCGACACAGGCGGCAGTGCACGCGATCCTGGAGCGTCTGCAGTAGGGAACGACGCGGGCGTGCGATAGTCTCTACTCCCAGCTTGGCGAGACGCGGCGCGCCGGAGCAGAAGGAGGCCCCATGACAGAACCCGTCCGGAGCGCGCTCGACGAGCAGGCGTGCCGGCAGATCCACGAGGCCGCCCTCCGGCTGCTCGGCGACGTCGGCTGCGACGTGCTGGACGCGGAGGCGGCCGCCCTTCTGGCCGCGCACGGGGCCGACGTGTCCGGCTCACGGGTGCGGCTCGGGGAGCGGCTCGTCGAGGAGGCCCGGGCCACTGTCCCGCCCTCCTTCACCGTGGCGGGGCGGCGGCCGGAGCTCGACCTGCAGGTGGCCCTCGGCGCGCCGCCGGTGCTCGCGAGCGCCTCCGGCCCACCCTTCGTGCTCAGCGGGGACGAGTACCGGCCCGGCACACTCGAGGACCTGCGCACAGCGGTCGCGCTCGCGCACCTCTCGCCCAACATCCAGGTGCTCGGCTACAGCGTGGAGCCCACTGACGTGCCCGAGGAGTCGCGCCCCAGGGTCAGCGCCCACACCAACATCACCGGCAGCGACAAGGGCACACGCTTCACGGTCACGTCGCTCGGTGAGCTGCAGGTGGCCTGCGACGTGCAGGAGATCCTCTGGGGCGCCGACTGGCACGAGCGTCCGCGCATCTGGTCGGTCATCAATACGACCTCGCCCCTGCAGTTCTCGGCAGAGGGCGCGCAGGTACTCCTGCGTCTGGCGCGCCTCGGCCAGCCCGTGCTCGTCGCGGTGTGCGCCATGGGCGGGACTACCGCTCCCATCACCCTGGCCGGGCTCCTCACCGTCCAGCACGCCGAGTTGCTCGTCGGCCTCGTGCTGACGCAGCTGGCGCGCCCCGGCTGCCCGTTCCTGTACGGCGGCACGTCGTCGCTGTCGTCCATGCAGACCGGCGCGCTGATGATGGGCGCGCCGGAGTACTGGACGCTGATGGAGGCCACCGTGCAACTCGGCCACTGGCTGGGCGTGCCCGTGCGCGCCGGCGGCTGCGTCACCGACGCGCACGTGCCCGACGCACAGGCAGGCATCGAGTCCGCCCTGGCAATGGAGACAGTGATGCGTATGGGGGCGCAGTTCGTGTTGCACTCCGGCGGCATCCTCTCGTCCTTCAACTGCTACTCCCCGGTGAAGTTCTTGGTCGACGACGAGGTGCTCGGTGCGCTGCGCGTGGCAAAGCAGCCGATCGTCGTGGACGACGAGACGCTGGCCCTCGACGTGGTGGCCGCGGCAGGGCCCGGTGGAACGGTGCTCGGCCAGGCGCACACGCGCCGTCACGCCCGCGACGGCCGCCGCCCGTCCATCATGAACCGTCTTCCGTTCGAGACCTGGCGCGCCCAGGGGGCGGAGGATCTGACGACCATCGCCACGCGGCGCGTTTCGGAGCTGCTGGCGCAGTACGAGCCGCCCGACGACCTCGATCCGACGGTGCGGCGCCAGCTGGACGCCTACTGCCTCGTCTAGGACCCGGCCCGGGACTGCGTACATGACCATGGTCCGACTGGCCGCGTGGGACGACGCCTCGTGCGCCCGCGCGCACGAGGCGACGCTCGCCGTCCTCGCCGACCCGGGCGTGGACGTGCGGCACGAAGAGGCGTGCGCGCTCCTGGAGAGGGCGGGCGCGAAGGTCGACGGCGTGCGCGTGCGCCTTGGCGCGGACCTCGTCGAGAGCGCGCTGGCCAGCGCGCCGCGCAGCTTTGCGATCAGGTCGCGCGGCGGTCGCGAGCCGCTCATCGTCGAGGACGGGCGCGTGTACTTCGGGACCGGAGGCGACTGCCTCTACACGCACGACCTCGACACCGGCGAGCGGCGCCGCGCCAGACTGAGCGACGTGGCGGCGTTCGCGACGCTCTCGGAGACGCTCCCCGAGCTCGACTTCGTGATGTCGATGGCCCTGCCGGAGGACGTCCCCGAAACGGCCATCGACGTCGTCGTCGTGGCCGAGATGCTGCGCGCCACGCGCAAACCCCTCATGGTCTGTGCCACCTGCGCGCCCGAGACGCTCGCCACACTGCGAGAGATGGCGTCCCTCTGCGGAGACCCGGACTCCCTCATCGTGTACGCCATGCCCTCCCCGCCGCTCGTGCTCAGCGAGGGCGCCGTCGGGCGCGTCCTCACCTGTGCGGAGCTCGAGATCCCTGTGGTGTTCGCCTCGAGCTGCGCACCCGGCGTGTCCGCGCCCTGTTCGCGAGCCGGCATGGTCGTCACCGCGAACGCCGAGGTGCTGGCAGGGCTCGTGATCCACCAGCTGGCGCACCCCGGAGCGCCTTTCGTGATGGGGAGCCAGCACATCGGCGTCAACCTGCGCACGTCGGCGATGACCTACTGCAGCCCGGAGACCATGGCGCTGCAGCAGGCCAGCACCGAGCTCGGCCGGTCCTACGGGCTGCCGACCTTCACGTTCGGCGGCTGCAGCGACGCCAAGGCACTCGACGGCCAGTGGGCCCTGGAGGCGGCCATGACCCTGGCGCTCGCCGCCCTCACCGGCAGCACCCTCGTGCACGACGTCGGCTACGTGGAGTCGTCGTTCCAGGGCTCGTTCGAATCGATCGTCCTGGGCGACGAGCTCATCGGCTACGTGCGCGCCTGCCTGACCGGCGTCGGTCTCGACGATCTGGATCTGGCCGTGGACGAGATCCGCGCCGCAGGGCCCGGCGGCAGCCACCTGGCGCGAGCCCACACGCGGGCGCAGCACCGGACGCTGTGGCAGCCCGCCGTCATCGACCAGTGGATGCACGATCACTGGGAGGCGAACGGCGCGTCCACGCTCGTGGAACGCCTGCGCGAGAGGGCGCGCGACCTGAGGTCACGGCCGCCGGCGTTCGAGCTCCCGGACGATGTCCTCACTGAGCTTGAGGCTCGCGCGCTGCGCTGACCGCGGGCCCGGCGACGGATCTCAGCTTGCGGTGCGGCCCGCGCCGGCCCTGCGCAGCTCGTCCGCGAGCGAGCGCTGGAGCATCCTGGCGAACACCCGGTACGGGTTCGACAGGTCGATGGCTGGGTCGATCGCCCTCTGGATCGCGAGCCCGTCAATGACGGCACTCAGTACCTGCGACAGCCCGAGCAGGTCCGGGTCCGCCAGGGCCGCGGGGCCGTCGGTGAGTCCGAGCCACTCCAGCTTGACGCTCCAGTACCACCGGTAGAGCAGGGCGAGGCGCCGGCGCAGCAGCTCGTCCCGCAGCACGTGCGGCAGGAGCTCGAAGAAGACCTGGAAGTCGAGCGCGGCGGTGTCCAGACGTCGCATCTCCTGGACCAGACACTCGAGACGATCGCCGGGGGCTACCCCTTTCATGCGGTCGAGCGAGTCCAGGTACTCGTCGTGGATCACCGAATCGACGACCGCAGCGATGAGGCCGGCCTTGTTGTCGAAGTAATAGGAGATCATCGCCTTGTTCTCACCGGCCCGTTCGCTCACGGCGCTGAGGGTGAGGGCATTGAAGCCCTCTTCGGCGACGATGTCCTTGGCCGCGACCAGAAGCCTGCGAGCCGTCTCGGTCAGCGAGGAGAGCGGGTTCTCGAAGGCGAAGCTGAAGTGCTCGGCGGCGGCGTCGAGAGCGCGCGTGTCGTCCCCGCCGGGAGCCGTCGCTTCGGCCTTCACCAGTCCACCCTGCCCTTCTTCGGACGTCACGCACGCGACCGGCACGCGCTTGACAGCCTCGTACACCAGATGTCCAATGAGACGCTGATTGACCGGTCGATTAATCCGTAGACCCTATCACGCGTGCGAGTCGAGGAGGGCGAGACATGAGGATCGGATGCGTAGGCCTGGGCCACATCGGCTACCACTTCGCGGCCAACCTGCTCGCCACCGGGCACGAGGTCATCGTGCACGACATCCGGCGCGAGGTAGCGGAGCCCCTTCTCGAGGCCGGCGCGGTGTGGGCCTCCACGCCGGCCGAGACCGCCGGGGCCTCGGACTCCGTCATCACGTGCCTGCCCTCCATCCAGGTGTCGGGCGAGGTCGTCGCCGGCGCCGACGGCCTGATCCACGGCTTCGCCCCGGGCGGCACCTGGATCGAGATGAGCACCAACAGCCCCCAGGAGCTGGAGCGGCTCGCCGCCCTGCTCGCAGAACGCGGCGTCCACACCCTTGAGGCCCCGGTCACCGGCGGCGTGCACAACGCCTCCTCGGGCACCATCACAGTGCTCGTCGGCGGCGAGGAGGACGTCTTCAAGCGCCACGAGCAGCTGTTCCGCGTGATCGGCAGCAAGGTGTTCTACGTCGGCTCCCTGGGCAAGGCCTCGAAGATCAAGGTCATCACCAACATGCTGGCGTTCATCCACATCGCGGCATCCGCCGAGGCTTTCATGCTTGCCAAGCGCAGCGACATCGATCTGCGCACCGCCTGGGAGATCATCAGGGCGAGCTCCGGGAACAGCTTCATCCTGGAGACGGAGAGCACCACGATCCTGGGCGGCAGCTACGACGTCGGCTTCACGTTCGACCTGTGCCTCAAAGACATGCGTCTGGCCACGGCGATCGGCAAGGAGAAGGACGTGCCGCTGGACATCGCGAGCACCGTCGAGCAGCTCTTCGTGCGCGGCCGGGCGCAGTACGGCGGTCAGGCCGAGTACGCGATGGTCGCCAAGCTCCTCGAAGACGCGTGTCACACGGACCTGCGGGCGCCCGGGTTCCCCACGACGCTGGAGGAGTACCTCGAGACGATGCCGCGAGCGTCGCGGGATGCCACGGACTGAGCGACGGAAGAGGGCTCAGCGACGGGTGTTGCGCAGCGGCACCCGTCAGTGAGCGACGGAAGAGGGCTCAGCGACGGGTGTTGCGCAGCGGCACCCGTCAGTGAGCTGCGCGAGCGCAGCAGGGAGAACCTATGGACTTCTATACCGGACGGGTGCTCAGGCTCGACCTGACCGACCTCGCGGCTACCGTTGAGCCGCTCGACATGGAGTGGGCGCGGCTCTTCGTGGGCGGTAAGGGCCTCCTCTTGCGCTACCTGTACCAGGAGCTGCCTGCGGACACCGACCCCTTGGCCCCCGAGAACCCGCTCATCCTCGCCACGGGCCCGTTCGCCGGCACCGCCGTGGCGACCTGCTCGCGCCTCGCCGTGGGCTGCAAGAGCCCCGCCACCGGGACGCTTCTCGATTCGTACGTGGGCGGTTCGTTCGCACCCGAACTCAAGTTCGCCGGTTACGACGTGGTCGTCATCACCGGCGCGGCCTCCGAACCCGTGCTCGTGCTTATCGAAGACGACCGCGTGGAGTTCCTCCCCGCCACCGGCCGGTTCTGGGGACTCGAGACGTCGGCGCTCGAGCAGCGGGTCCGCGAGCAGATGGGCCCGTTCCACAAGGTCCTCTCCACCGGCCCTGCCGGCGAGCACCTCGTGCCCTTCGCCTGTCTCTCCACGGACCAGTACCACAAGGCCGGCCGCGGCGGCGCAGGGGCCGTGATGGGCAGCAAGAACCTCAAGGCGGTCGTGGTACGCGGCACCGGAGCCGTGAGCGTCGGCGACATGAAGGCGTTCGCGGCAGACGTGCTGCGGATCCAGGACGAACGCGTCCTGAGCCCCGACAACGCGTGGACCTACGAGGAGGGCACGCCGTTTCTCGTCGATGCCGTGGGGGATGCAGGGGCGCTACCCACGCGCAACTGGCGGGCCGGCACGTTCGAGGGCGCGGGGAGCATCAACTCGGCGCAGCTGCTCAAGGTACGCACGAAGCTGCGCGCCTGCACACAGTGCCCGCTCGCCTGCCGCCAGGTGCACACCTTCGAGGAGCACACGTGCGAAGGCCCTGAGTTCGAGACCATCGGTCTGTGTGGCTCCAACTGCGGCATCGCCGACATCGCCGCCGTGGCCGAGTTCAACCGCGCCTGCGACGAGGTCGGCCTGGACACCATGTCCACGGGCTCCGTCGTCGCCCTCGCCATGGACCTGTGCGAGCAGGGAGCCGCCGACTACGGGCTCGCCTTCGGCCAGACCGGCGGCTACCTCGAGGCGCCGGCCCTCATCGCGCGCCGCGAGGGCTGGGGCGCCGAGCTTGCGCTCGGCGCCCGCGACCTCGCCGCCCTCAAAGGCCGGCCGGACCTGGCCACGGAGGTCAAGGGCCTTGAGATGCCGGCCTACGACCCGCGTGGCACCTTCGGCATGGGTCTCGGCTACGCCACCTCCGACCGCGGCGCCTGCCACATGCGCGCCTTCTCCGCCGGCGACGACATCCTCGGCGGCTCCGGTCCTGCTCACTCCCTGGAAGGCCGCGCCCAACTCGTCGCCGATCTCCAGGACTTCAGCGCTCTCGCCTGGACCGGCGTGTGGTGTGCCAACATGTACCTTGACACAGCCTTCATCGGCGCCCACCTCCGCCACTTGTGGGGTCGCGAGACGAGCGACGAGGAGATGCTCACGACCGGGGCCCGCATCTGGAACCTCGGGCGCCTGATCAACCTGCGCGAAGGGCTGCGCCGCGAACACGACCGGCTGCCCGCGCGCATCCTCGAGGAGCCCCATGCTGACGGCCTCTCGGCGGATCACCCGATCGGGGCGGAAGCCTTCGGGGCGGCCCTGGACGAGTACTACCGCGTACGCGGCTGGGACGAGGCCGGCGCGCCCACCCCGGAGACCCTGGCGCGGCTCTCGCTCACGGAGCTGGACAAGCCGAGCGGCTGAGCGGCTCACACCCCCGGCGCGCCGCCGGGCCGTCGTGCGGCCCGAGAAACGCGCCGGCCAGCAGCCGCGTCAGCCGTTCGCCAGACGCAAGTCTCGCACGGGAGCACGCGTGGAGGCGGACGCGGCGTCGTCGAGCATGGTCATCGCAGCGCTCTCGGCGTCGAGCCGCGCTCTGTAGTGCGCGATCTCCTTGTCCACCGTGTCCCGGTCCCACGCCAGCGCCGACGCCATGATGCGAGCCACCTGCTCCACCGCATCCCGGCCCCGGTCGGGCGTCTCGAAGGCGATGTGCGTGCGGCGGGTCAGCACGTCGTCCACGTGCAGCGCCGCCTCAAAGAGCACCGCGTAGCGCACCTCTGCAGCCAGATACGTCTCCGCGCCCGACACCGGCTCCGCCAGGTCGGGCTCACCGACCACCAGATCGAGGACCTTGAGCGCCAGCGTGCCGTACCGCCTCACCAGGTGGCGTACCTGGTGCGGCGAGAGTCCGGCTGCTCCCGGGTGGATACGCGCTCTGGACTCCGCATACTGCGACCCCACAGCGCCCAGCAGCGGCACCTCGGCCGTGCGGCTTGCAGCCACCGTGAACGGCAGGTCGCGGGCGGCAACGTCCACGGCGTCGCGAGCCATGACCCGGTACGTCGTGTACTTGCCGCCGGCGATACTCACGAGCCCGGGCAAGCTGCGTCGCACCACGTGCTCGCGAGACACGTCGGCGGTGTCCCCCGACCCTTCGGCCACGAGTGGGCGCAGCCCCACGTACACGGCAGTGATGTCGTCGGCAGTCAGCGGCTCGCGCAGAATGGCGTTGGCGTGGCCCAGCAGGGAGTCGATGTCGGCGCGCGTGGCCGACGGATGGTCGAGGCCGAACTGCCAGTCCGTGTCCGTGGTCCCGATGATCCAGTGCTCGCCCCAGGGCAGCACGAACAGCACGCTCTTCTCCGTGTGGAGGATGAGTGCGCACGACGAGTCGATGCGCGCCTTGGGGACGACGATGTGCACGCCTTTCGACGGCCGCACCCTGAGAGGGTCGGGAACGCCGGCGAGGCGCTCCATCTCCGTGGTCCACACCCCCGTGGCGTTGATCACAGCGCGAGCAGTGACATCGAGTTCGTCGCCGCGCTCGAGGTCGCGTAAGCGCGCTCCGGCGATGCGCCCTTTCTCCCGACGGAAGGAGACGACCTCCATCGCGGAGACGCAGGCCGCGCCGTGGCTGAAGGCGGTGCCCGCCAGGGTGACCGCGAAGCGCGCATCGTCCACTTGGGCGTCGTAGTACTGGATGCCGCCGGTCAGCGCGTCGTAGCGCAGCGATGGCACGGCTCGCAGGCACCCGTCGTGCGACAGGTGCCGGTGCCGCGGCATGGCGAGCCGCGCCCCGGCCAGGGCGTCGTAGAGCATGAGGCCGGCGCCCATGTAGGCGCGGTCGCGGAGACCGTGCTGCAGCGGCAACAGGAACGGCGTGGGGTGGACGAGGTGGGGCGCGATGGTCTGGACCAGCAGCCGGCGCTCGTGCAACGCCTCGCGGACGAGGCCGAGGTCGAAGTGCTCGAGGTAGCGCAGACCGCCGTGGATGAGCTTGCTCGACCTGCTCGAGGTGCCGGCGGCGAAGTCGCGCTTCTCCACGAGCGCTACGGAGAGGCCGCGGCTAGCCGCGTCGAGGGCCACCCCGCAGCCGGTGACTCCGCCCCCGATGACGAGCACGTCGAAGTACTCGGTGGCGAGTCGCTGCAGCTGACGCTTCCGCGTGTCGCGCGCCGCCGACCGGCGGCTCACCTTGTAGCCGGGACCGATCACGGACATGCGGACCCACCTCCCCGCTGACTGGTATGTACCATACTACTGGTATGTACCATGACCGCTGTGCGATACTGTTGTCAAGTTCCCGCGGAGCGGCCGGCGACCCAGGCGGGTCGCCGGTTCCCGCCTCGAGCATCGTCATCGCGGCACGCCTGGCATGCGGCACGCCGCGCCACAGGAGAATCCATGAAGCACATCGTCGAGACCGCCCGGCAGACGCCGGTGCTCCTGGAGACGGAGGTCCTCGTCGTGGGCGGCGGGCCGGGCGGCCTGGCGGCCGCCGTCGCCGCCGCCCGCACCGGCGCCCGCACCACCCTGGTGGACCGCTACGGCTGCTTTGGCGGGGTCATCACCCAGGTGGGCGTCGACAGCCTGGCCTGGTACCGGCACGAAGGCACCACCGACCTTGAGGGCATCGGCATCGAGTTCGAGCAGCGTGCCGCGGCTGCGGGCGGCACGATGCGCGAGTCCCAGTCGCTGAGCGAGGCCCTGGACCCGGAACTGTTCAAAGTGATCGCCGATACGCTCGTCGTTGAAGCCGGCGTGCAGCCACTGCTGCACTCGCTCGCCGTGGACGCCGTCGTGGAGGACGGTCTCGTCAGGGGGGTGATCACCGAAGGAAAGTCAGGACGGCACGCCATCGTGGCGGATCGCGTCGTGGACGCGACCGGCGACGCCGACATCGCCTACCACGCCGGGGCGGCCTGTCGCGCCACGCCGGTCGGGGAGATGATGGGCGTCACCGTCATGTTCTCCTGCTCGGGCGTGGACAAGCAGCGTTTTCTGACACATGTTGCCGCCACCGGCCCGACCTACGGCGACTGGGGCGTGTGCTGGGAAGTCGAGACCACGGGCAAGGAGGACCACCTCTTCAGCCCGTACCTTCAGGAGCCGTTCGAGCAGGCTCGTCGCGACGGCGTCATCCCGCCCGAGATCCGCAGCATCGGGGGCACGTGGGGCCGCATCACCGACTCCGGCGAGGCGAGCTCCCTGAACATGGTGGTGATGCCGGGCTACGACTGCACCGACGTGCGTGACCTCACGCGCGCGGAGATGGAAGGCCGCCGGCAGGCGCTCTACGCCATCGAGGCGTTGCGACGCTACACGCCCGGCTTCGAGGACGCGCGTCTGCGCACGTTCGGCATGACGCTCGGCACGCGCGACTCGCGCAAGGTCGTCGGCCGCTACGAACTGACCGCGGCCGATGTGCGCGGCGAGGCTCGCTTCGAAGACACAGTCGGGATCTTCCCTGAGTTCCTCGACGGCTACGGCGTCCTCGTCCTGCCCACCACTGGGCGCTACTTCCAGGTGCCCTACGGGATCCTCGTCCCGCAGGGCGTGGACAACCTTCTGGTCGCCGGGCGCTGCGTGGCCGGCGACCGGGTGTCACACGCCGCCACCCGGAACCAGATGTGCTGCGCCGTCACCGGCCAGGCCGCCGGAGCGGCCGCCGCCGTTTCGCTGCGGGACGGCCGCTCCACAGGCGAGGTCGACGTGCGTCACGTGCAGGCGGAGCTCAGAAGACAGGGCGTGAGGCTGCACTGACCGACGCCTGCGCGACGCACGGCGGCGGCTCAGGCGCCGCTCGTACCCGGGCTGGCCACATCCTCGACGGGCGCCGTCACCGAGAACTCCGTACGGTCGCCTCGATACACGTCCCGCGCGAGTTCTACGATCGTTTCCGTATCGTCGAACACGGTGCGGGTGAGCACGATCGCAGGGCTCCCGAGCCCGGCGCCGAGGGCCTCCGCCTCGTAGCGGTCGAGCGCGACCGCCACGACCCTTGCGTCGGCCTTCGTGGGGTTCACGCCGTAGTGCGACCGCAGCAGCGCCCACAGGGAGCCGGTGAGGTCGTGCTCCAGCAGGTCGGGGAACCGCACCGCCGACAATTGGATGTTCTCGATGGCGATCGGTTCACCCATGGCCGTGCGCAGTCGCTGCACGACGTAGACGCGGGCGCCGGACGGGATGCGGAGCAGGTGGGCGGCAACGGGGTCCGGATCCAGCGCGGCGGCGGCCAGCACCTCGGTGCCCGGCTCCCGTGACGCGTCGGTCATGGACCGCGTGAAGCTGCCCACGCTGAACCTCAGGCGTGGCTCTGCCACGAAGGTGCCCCGACGGGGATTGCGGTAGAGATAGCCCTCCAGGGTGAGGATCTCGAGAGCGTGCCGTGCAGTCATGCGACTGACCTGGTAGCGCTCACTCAGGATGCGTTCGGACGGTACAGGGGCGTGGGCGTCCAGCTGACCTGCGGCGATCTGGTCGCGCAGGAGCGCTGCGAGCCAAAGATACAGGGGACTCGACCGCTCGGGCATGCGGCGCGTGCTCGCCACCTCGACTTCCTCCGTGTCTGGAGACCGGACCCGCCCGGAGGTCAGCGCGCTGGCCGACGACCCGGGCAGTCAGTAGCCTAGACCATCTGAGACGACCCGTCGCCCCGGCGCCCGACCCCGGAGAGGCCGTCGCCGGACTCCTCGTCGGCGGACCTGCAGGACCACGGTCGCCGGCCGTGCGCCGCCGGGAGGCCGGGCACTCCAGTACCGCGGCGTTTGACAGCCGGTCCGGAGATGCTATGGTGCGTCCAACGACTGGTGGCCACCAATCGGATGGTGGCAGAAGTCATGACGCGTTCCCCGTCGCACGTGCGCCCCGGAACAGAAGGAGTGGAGCGTGGAGGGACCATACGAGGCCGCGTACCGTGCGTCGATCCAGCGGCCTGACGAGTTCTGGGGCGCGGCAGCCGAGGCCGTCGAGTGGGCGAGCCGCTGGGACGCCGTCCTCGACCGCTCGGCGTCGCCCGCGCCACGCTGGTTCACCGGAGGAACGCTGAACACCTGTCACAACGCCCTGGATCGCCACGTTGCTGCCGGCCGCGGCGACACCCTCGCCGTCATCTTCGACAGTCCCGTCACCGGCACGACGACGCAGCTGACGTACCGGGAGCTGCTGGAGCGGGTCTCCCGGTTCGCCGGTGGCCTGCGTCGGTTGGGCGTGGAGCGGGGCGACCGGGTCGTCATCTACATGCCCATGGTCCCGGAGACGCTCATCGCGATGCTGGCCTGCGCACGCATCGGCGCGGTCCACTCCGTCGTGTTCGGAGGGTTCGCGGCCGAGGAGCTCGCGGTCCGCATCGACGACGCCAAGCCGAAGCTCCTGGTCTGGGCCTCGTGCGGCATCGAGCCCGGCAGGATCGTCGCCTACGGTCCCCTGGTCGAAGGGGCGCTCGAACTGGCCCGCTGGCCGGTGGCATCGACCGTGGTCCTGCAGCGGGAGCAGCTCGAGGCCGGCGTCTCCGCCGCGCGCGACCACGACTGGCTCGAGCTCGAGCGGTCCTCCGAGCCGGCCGGCTGCGTGGAGGTGGAAGCCACGGACCCGCTCTACATCCTCTACACCTCCGGGACCACGGGCAAGCCCAAGGGTGTGGTCCGGGACAGCGGCGGTCACGCCGTGGCTCTGCTGTGGTCGATGAAGAACCTGTACGGGGTGGGCCCCGGCGACGTCTTCTGGGCGGCCTCCGACATGGGCTGGGTGGTCGGCCACTCCTACATCGTCTACGGGCCGCTGCTGGCGGGTGCCACGACGGTCATCTACGAGGGCAAGCCCGTGGGGACGCCGGACGCCGGAGCGTTCTGGCGCGTCGCCGAACAGCACCGCGTCAAGGTCCTCTTCACGGCGCCCACGGCCATCCGCGCGATCCGCCGGGACGACCCCGAGGGAGGCCTCGTCGGCGCCTACGACCTCAGCTCGCTCGAGGCGCTCTTCCTCGCCGGCGAACGCCTCGACCCGGACACGTACCACTGGGCGACCGACGTTCTCGGGATCCCGGTCATCGACCACTGGTGGCAGACCGAGACGGGCTGGGCGATCTGCGCGGACTGCCGCGGGCTGGAGGACCTGCCCCTCAAGCCGGGGTCCCCGACCAGGCCTGTCCCGGGCTTCGACCTCGCCGTGCTGGACGCACACGGCCACGCCCTGGAGCCTCCGGCCGAGGGCGTGCTCGCCCTGCGGCTGCCTCTGCCGCCGGGCACGCTCCCGACGCTCTGGCAGAACGACGAGGGGTTCTTCAACACCTATCTCGCGCCGTACCCGGGCTACTACTTCACCGGCGACAACGGCAGCGTCGACGAGGACGGCTACGTCTTCGTCATGGGGCGCGTGGACGACATCATCAACGTCGCCGGGCACCGCCTGTCCACCGGCCGCATGGAGGAGGTGCTGGCCCAGCACGAGGACGTCGCCGAGTGCGCTGTGATCGGCGCGGCGGACGACCTCAAGGGGCAGGTCCCGCTCGGGCTGGTGGTGCTCAAGGCCGGCGCCGACAGGGACCCGGACGAGGTCGGCGCCGAGCTGGTGCGCATGGTCAGGGAGCACGTCGGCCCGGTGGCGGCGTTCAAGCGCGCCGTTGTTGTGCGGCGCCTGCCCAAGACGCGTTCGGGCAAGATCCTCCGAGGCACGATCCGCAAGATCGCCGACGGCGCCGAGTTCAGCGTCCCCGCGACCATCGAGGACCCGACAGTCATTCCCGAGCTGATGGAGGTCATGGCGACTCCGCCCGGCACGGGGAGGAAGGCGGTGAGCGACCGCTGACGAGAGACGACGCGGCCGTTGCGACGCCCCCACCCGGGGCGATCGTCGCGGCCGGGACCTGACGGTGACCGACGGGCTCCCCCTCCGGGCGAGCCCGAGGAGGTGATGAGATGAGACGGAACCTGCAGGCGGGCCACCGCCGCAGCGGAGGCCTGCACCTGGAGGTGTTCACGCCGGACGAGCTCACCGACATCCACATGGCGACACTGGATGTCTTCGAACGCACCGGCGTGTACGTCGGCAGCGCCGAGGCCCAGGAGCTCTTCCACGGCGCCGGCTGCAGGGTCGAGGCCGACGGCATCGTCAAGATCCCCGGGCACGTGGTCGAGGACGCGATCCGCTCGACGCCCTCGCGCCTCGCCATGTACGGCCGCGACCCCAAGCACGACATCGTCCTCGAGGACGGCCGCGTCGGTTTCACCAACTTCGGCGAGGGCATCAACGTCATCGACCCCTACACCGGCGAGTTGCGACAGACGACGAAGAAGGACGTGGGCGACTGCTCGCGCATCATCGACGCCCTGCCCGAGATCGACGTCATCGAGCGGCCGCTGGGCGCACATGACGTGCCCGAGGACGCGGGGCCCCTGCACAACGCCGAGGCCATCTTCACCAACTGCTCCAAGCCGGCCTTCATCGGGCCGCTCACCGGCCACCTCGCACGGCACATGCGCAAGATGGCGGCCGCCATCGTCGGCGGCGCGGAGCGGCTGCGCGAGCATCCGTACCTCTCGTACGTCATCTGCCCCGTGGCGCCCCTGCGCCTCATCGAGGACGTCTGCGACATCGTCATCGAGGGCGCCCGCAACCGTGTGCCGGTCACGCCGGTCTCCATCGTCATGGCCGGCGGGTCGGCGCCGATGAGCTTGGCCGGCGCCGTGGTCACCACCAACGTCGAGATCCTGGGGTGTCTCACGCTCGGCCAGCTGGCGAGCAAGGGCGCGCCCTTCGTCTTCGGCAGCTCGTCGTCGTCGATGGACCTCCGCTTCGCCTCCGCCTCCGTGGGCTCCCCCGAGTGCGCCCTCATCAACTCCGCCGTGGCCTGTCTGGCGCGCTACTACCTGCTGCCCAGCTGGGTCGCCGGGCAGTAGGGCGACTCCAAGCTGGTCGACGCCCAGTCCGGCCACGAGAAGACCCTCACCGGGCTCCTCCCAGCGTTGGCAGGTGCCAACCTGATCTACGGGGCCGGGATGCTGGAGTCGGGCATGACCATCGACTACGCGCAGCTCGTCATGGACAACGAGTTCGCGCGCCTCATCAAGTTCTGCGTGAACGGCGTCCCCGTGAACGACGAGACCCTCTCGGTCGACGTGATCCACGACGTCGGCCCCTTCAGCGACTTCCTCGCCCACGAGGACACCTACCGCCACATGCGCGAGCAGAGCCAGCCGCGGCTCATCGACCGCCGCGTCCGCGAGGAGTGGACGGCAGCCGGTTCGACGAGCCTCTACGAGCGGGCCCGCGCCGAGGCGATGCGCATCCTCGAGAGCCACGAGCCCACGCCCCTGCCCGAGGGTGCGGCCGCCGAGATGGCGGCCATCGTCGCCGAGGCGGAGCGGGAGCTGGGGGTCGAGGCAAGGCGACCGAAGGTGGCGGTCGTGCAGGCGTGAATCCGATGCGATCATCGACGGCGTGGCCACACAGAAGAGGCGCCACGCCGCAGCCGAGCTGACGAAAGGGCACACATGCAGAACACGACGAGCGACACCACCCGGGGACAGCGGATCCGCGACCTCGACCACGAGCACGTGATCCACTCGTGGTCGGTGCAATCGAAGATCAGCCCGCTGCCGGTCGCGCGCGCCGAAGGCCGCTACTTCTGGGACTACGACGGCAAGCGCTACCTCGACTTCTCGTCGCAGCTGGTCAACGTCAACATCGGCCACCAGCACCCCAAGCTGGTCGAGGCGATCGTCGAGCAGGCGCGCACGCTCTGTACGATCGCTCCCTCGGTCGCCAACGACAAGCGCTCCGAGCTCGCCCGCCTGCTCGCCGAGATCACGCCGGGCGACCTGTGCGCGGCCTTCTTCACCAACGGCGGCGCCGAGGCCAACGAGAACGCCATCAAGCTGGCGACGGTGGTACACGGGCCGCCCGAAGATCGTCGCCCGCTACCGCTCGTACCACGGGGCGACCGCCGGCGCCGTCGCGCTCACCGGCGACCCCCGGCGCTGGCCGGCGGAACCGGGCGTCCCCGGCGTGGTGCGCATGTTCGACCCGTACACGTACAGGTGCTCTGCCGGCCACCCCGACCCGTGCCCGGTGTGCTCGGGCGGCCCCCACCTGGAGGAGATCCTGCAGTACGAAGGGCCGCAGACGGTCGCCGCCGTCATCCTGGAGACGGTCACGGGCACGAACGGCATCATCGTGCCACCCGACGGCTACCTTCAGTCGATCCGCGAGGTCTGCGACCGCTACGGCGTGCTGCTCATCTGCGACGAGGTCATGGCCGGGTTCGGGCGTACCGGCAGATGGTTCGCCTGCGAGCACTGGGGTGTGACTCCCGACATCATGACGGTCGCGAAGGGCATCAACTCGGGGTACGTGCCGCTGGGCGCCATGATCGTGCGCGAGCCCATCAGGAGGTGGCTCGAAGACAGGTACTTCGCCGGCGGCCTCACCTACAGTGGTCACCCCCTCGCTTGCGCTTCCGGCGTCGCCTCGATCAACATCTTCCGGGAGGAGAAGATCGTCGAGAACGCCGCCGCCATGGGCGAGCTGGTGGGCACGCGCGTCGCCGTGATGCAGGAGCGGCACCCGTCGATCGGAGAGACGCGCGGCCTCGGCCTCTTCTGGGGTCTCGAGCTGGTGCGCGACCGCGAGACCCGCGAGCCGCTCGTCCCGTTCAACGCAGGCGGGGAGGCCGCGGCCCCCATGACGCGGCTCGTCAAGGAGGCCGCGGCCCGCGGCCTGCTCCTCATGACCCACTTCAACGTGGCGATGATCTGCCCGCCGCTGACCATCACCCGCGAGGAGCTCGAGGAAGGGCTCGCGATCCTCGACGAGATCCTCTGTCTCGCCGACGAGGAGGCCGGCGGCTGAGGGCGGCAACCACGCCCAGCGCACCGGCCAGGCAGCTTACCCACCCAGACGAAAGGACAGACGTGAGTGCCCCAGCAACCGTGACGTTCGACCTCCTCGAGGCCCCGAAGCAGCACTACGGCACACTTCGCAACTACCAAGGCGGCCGGTGGGTCGACGTGAGGACAGATCGCTCCCTCGACGTCGACGATCCCGCGAGCGGCGCGGTCATCGCCGAGGTCCCCTGCAGCACGCGGCAGCAGGTCGACGAGACCATCCAGACTGCCCATGACGCCTTCGACGCCTGGCGCCGGGCTACGCCGGTCGTGCGCAGCCGCTACATGTTCAAGCTGCGCGAAGTGATGGACCGGCATGCGGAGGAGCTCTCGCGCCTCACGACCCAGGAGCACGGCAAGGCGATCGCCGAGGCGCGTGGCGAGACGCTCCGCACGATCGAAGCCGTGGAGACGGCCGCCGCCATCACGACCAACATGGGCGGCTACCATCTCGAGGACGGCGCCGCGCGCGGCATCGACGAGATCGTCGTGCGCCAGCCGCTCGGTGTGGGCGCCTGCATCACGCCGTTCAACTTCCCCATCATGATGACCGGGTTCTGGTGGCCCTACGCCATCGCCGCGGGCAACACCTTCATCGTCAAGCAGTCCGAGCAGACGCCGGTCAGCGTCACCAGGCTCTTCGAGCTGATCGAGGAGATCGACCTGCCTCCCGGGGTCATGAACCTCGTGCAGGGCGACCGCGAGGCCTCGGAGGCGATCATGGACTCGCCGCTGGTCAAGGCGGTCGGGTTCATCGGCTCGACGCCGGTGGCCCGGCAGATCTACCGGCGCGCCGGCGAGACCGGCAAGCGCTGCGTGGCCAACGGCGGCGCCAAGAACTTCGTGACCTTCATGCCGGACGCCGACGTCGACCGCAACATCGGCAATCTCATCACGAGCTTCTTCGGCTGCACCGGCCAGCGCTGCCTCGCCGGGTCCGTCCTGCTTGCCGTCGGGGACGTCTACGACGAGCTCACCGAGAAGTTCGTGGCCGCGGCGCGGGCTCTCAAGATCGGACCCGGGCTCGACGAGAGCGTCCACATCGGGCCCGTGATCTCGCCAGGCAGCCAACGAGCGCATCCGCTCCTACATCCAGCGTGGCATCGACGAGGGCGCCGAGCTGATCGTCGACGGCCGGGACGTGGAGGTGCCCGGCTACGAGGGCGGCTACTACATCGGGCCCACCATCTTCGACGGCTGCTCTCCGGACATGACCATCTGCCAGGAGGAGATCTTCGGTCCGGTGGCGGCGATCGTGCGGGTCGCCGACCTGGACGAAGCCCTGGCCATCACCAACGCGTCGCCCTACGGCAACGAGGCGGTCATCTACACGAGCCACGCCCCGAGCGCGCGCCGTTACTGGTATGAGGCGCAGGCCGGCAACATCGGCGTCAACATCGGCGTGGCGGCCCCGGTGGCGTACTTCCCGTTCGCGGGCATGAAGGACTCACACTTCGGCAACGGCTACGCCCTGCGGGACTCGTTCGACCTGTTCACCGAGAAGAAGGTCGTGATCGCGCGCTGGTAGCGAGCGCCCCGCCGATGCCACACGAGCGCTGGAGGAGAGGACATGGAGAGAGCCGCGGCACTGGTCAAGTCCGGGGACATCGCCCCCATCGTGCCCGCCAAGCACGTCAACACCGACACGTGGGTGCTGGTCAAGCCGGCGACGACCGGCAACACGCAGTGCGAGTTCTACGTGACCGAGATGAAGCAGGGCGGTGGAGCCGACTGGGACGAGCATCCGGGATGTGAGCACATCTACTACGTCCTGTCCGGGCGCGCCCACATGTGCGTCGAGGACGAGGAGTTCGACCTCGAGCCGGGCGACTGCCTGCTCATGCGGGAGGGCGCGCGCCACAAGGTCGACGTGACGGGCAGCGAGACCTTCCGCATCGCGGTCGTCTTCGCCCCGGGACGCGTGTGATGGCGAGCGGCAGCCGGCCGCGCTTCGAGCTCCTCAGCGCTGCCGAGATCGAGCGCATCCACGCCGCGGCGCTGGACGTCCTCGAGTCCACCGGGGTGTTCGTAGAATCCCCCGACGCGCTGGAGATCTTCGCCGCTGCCGGCTGCCGCATCGAGACCGCCCGGAGGATCGCGCACCTCCCCCCCGCCGTCGTGGAGGCGGCCGTCCGCGAGGCTCCCGGCCGTGTGGTCGCACACGGTCGGGAGCGCGGACGCGACGTCGCCTTCGAAGAGTTCGGCGTGACGTTCACCTCGTTCGGCGAGGGCATCTACGTGGTCGACCCGTTCACGGGCGAACGGCGGGAGTCCTCCAAGGCCGACGTGGGTACGGCAGCGCTAGCGGTGGACGCGATCGACGACATCGCCATCTGCGAGCGAACGCTGGGCGCCCGGGACGTGCCCCAGCACGTGGCCGCCCTCCACAACGCCGACGCGATCCTCCGGAACACCACAAAGCACGTCTTCCTCGGCGCCCAGAACGGGTTCGTAGCCGAACGTATCGTGGCACTCCAGCGCGCCATCCTCGGCTCCCCTCAGGCCGTGCGCGAGCGTTCGCTGGTCACCTTCACGGCCTGCCCTGTGAGCCCTCTCAAGCTGGTCGCCGACTGCTGTGAGGTCATCATGACCGGCGCCCGCCACGGCGTGCCGCTGAACATCGTGTCCATGGCGATGGCGGGCGCATCCGCGCCGGTCACCCTGGCCGGGACCCTCGTCACCCACAACGCCGAGGTCCTGGCCGGCATCACCCTGGCCCAGCTCGCGGCGCCGGGGACGCCGGTGGTGTACGGCAGCGCCTCTACGAGCATCGACCTGCGTCTGGGGTCCGCCGCCGTCGGCTCTCCCGAGCTGGGCCTGATCAACGCCGCCATCGCGCAACTCGCGCGGCGCTACGGGCTGCCGAGCTTCGTCGCCGGTGGTCTCGGCGACGGCAAGGTCTCGGACGCCCAGGCGGGTCACGAGAAGACGCTCACGGCGCTGCTCACGGCGCTGTCGGGCGCCAACATCATCTTCGGCCTCGGCATGATCGAGTCGGGGCTCACCTTCGACTACGCCCAACTCGTGATGGACGCCGAGTTCGCACGCATGATCGCGCTGTGCCTCGGCGGCGTGCGGGTCGACGACGAGTCCCTGGCCGTCGCCGACATCCGCGCCGTGGGCCCGTTCGGCGACTTCCTGAGTCTCGACGCCACGCTGCGTCACATGCGTGAGCAGAGCCAGGCCCGCGTCATGGACCGGCGGGTGCGGGACGAGTGGCTGGCTCAGGGCGGGACGGACATCTACGCGCGCGCCACGCTGGAGGCGCGCCGCATCCTGCGCGACCACCGCCCTCACCCGCTGCCCGACGACGTGCAGGCGGAGATGACGCGCATCGTGGCCGAAGCGACGTAGCGCAGCGATGACCGAGCAGAGCGGGACGCAAGCGCCGTCAGGCGACGGCTCGCCGGTCTCCTGAGCGAAGGGCGCGAGACGATGGGCAAGAGCATGTTCGACATCCTGCGGGAGCTGGACGCCAAGCGCGCCGCAGCCCGCGCCGGCGGCGGAGCAGAGCGCATAGCGGCGCAGCACGCCCACGGCAAGCTCACCGCCCGCGAGCGCCTGGAAGTGCTGCTCGATCCCAACTCCTTCGAGGAGTGGGACATGTTCGTCGAGCACCGCTGCGGCGACTTCGGGATGGACCAGCGCAAGATCCCGGGCGACGGCGTGGTGACCGGGTACGGCACCGTCAACGGACGGCTCGTGTTCGTGTTCAGCCAGGATTTCACGGTGTTCGGCGGCTCGCTCTCCGAGGCCCACGCCGAGAAGATCTGCAAGATCATGGATCACGCCATGAGGGTGGGCGCACCCGTCATCGGCCTGAACGACTCGGGCGGGGCACGCATCCAGGAAGGGGTGGCTTCTCTGGGCGGCTACGCCGAGGTCTTCCAGCGCAACATCCTCGCCTCCGGCGTCATCCCGCAGATCTCCCTCATCATGGGTCCGTGCGCAGGGGGTGCGGTGTACTCGCCGGCGATGACCGATTTCATCTTCATGGTCAGGGACTCCTCGTACATGTTCGTCACCGGTCCCGACGTGGTCCGCGCGGTGACCCACGAGGAGGTGACGGCGGAACAGCTCGGCGGCGCCTTCACCCACACGACGAAGTCGGGCGTGGCCGACCTCGCCTTCGAGAACGACGTCGACGCTCTGCTCATGATCCGCCGTTTCATGAACTACCTGCCGGCGAACAGCCGCGAGGCCCCGCCGACGCAGCCGACCAGCGACCCTGCCGACCGCCTCGAGCCGTCGCTCGACAGCCTCGTGCCGGACGACCCCAACCAGCCGTACGACATCAAGGAGCTCATCTTCAAGGTCGTCGACGACTGGGAGTTCTTCGAGCTGCAGCCCGACTACGCGCGCAACATCGTCATCGGCCTGGCTCGCATGGACGGGCGGCCGGTCGGCGTGGTCGCCAACCAGCCGCTCGTCCTGGCCGGGTGTCTCGACGTGCGCTCCGCCGTCAAGGCGGCGCGGTTCGTGCGCTTCTGCGACGCCTTCAACCTCCCGCTCGTCACGTTCGTCGACGTGCCCGGGTTCCTCCCCGGCATCGAGCAGGAGCAGGGCGGCATCATCAAGGACGGCGCCAAGCTCCTCTTCGCCTACGGCGAGTGTACCGTGCCCAAGGTCACGGTCATCACCCGCAAAGCCTACGGGGGCGCCTACGACGTCATGAGCTCGAAGCATCTGCGCGGGGACGTGAACTTCGCCTGGCCCTCGGCGGAGATCGCCGTCATGGGGCCCAAGGGCGCCGTGGAGATCGTCTTCCGGGCCGATCTCGGCGACCAGGAGAAGATCGCCGCCCGTGCGGAGGAGTACGCGAGGAAGTTCGCCAACCCGTTCGTCGCCGGGCACCGCGGCTTCATCGACGACGTCATCATGCCGAGCGAGACGCGCAAGAGGATCTGCCGCTCCCTCGCCATGCTTCGCGACAAGCGACTGGAGAACCCGTGGCGCAAGCACAACACGATGCCGCTGTGAGCGACCCCCTTGCGCGGCCGGGCCGCCGCCTGCTCCGCCCGGCTGCCGCCGCGCAGTGCGGACCACGACGCCGGTGACGCCGTGTTCGACAAGATCCTGATTGCCAACCGCGGCGAGATCGCCTGCCGCGTCATCAGGACCGCGCGACGGCTCGGCATCGCCACGGTGGCCGTGTTCTCGGAGGCCGATCGCGACGCTCTGCACCTGCGCCTGGCCGACGAGGGCGTCCCCATCGGCCCCGCGCCGGCCGGGCTCTCGTACCTGGACGTCGACAGGATCGTCGAGGCGTGCAGGCTGACCGGCGCGACCGCGGTGCACCCCTGTTACGGCTTCCTCGCTGAGAACGCCAGCTTCTGCGAGCGCCTCGAGGCCGAGGGCATCACGTTCATCGGCCCGCCGGCGGCCTCCATCCGCGCCATGGGCGACAAGATCGCCGCGAAGCAGCTGGCCGAACGCGCGGGGCTCGCCGTGATCCCCGGCTCACAGCTCGTGGCCGGGGGCGACGAGCCGGCGCTGACCGCCGCCGAGCAGGTCGGCTACCCGGTGATGCTCAAGGCTGCGGCCGGGGGCGGCGGCAAGGGCATGCGCGTCGCCTGGAGCCCCGACCAGCTGCTCGAATCGCTCGGCCCCTGCCGGGCCGAAGCGCGCAACAGCTTCGGCGACGACCGCGTCTTCCTCGAGAGATACATCGTGGATCCGCGACACATCGAGTTCCAGGTGCTCGGGGACGCACACGGCGACGTCGTCCACCTCTGGGAGCGCGAGTGCTCCATCCAGCGCCGGCACCAGAAGGTCATCGAGGAGGCGCCGTCGCCGTTCCTCGACCAGGCGACGCGCGAGAAGATGGGCTCGCAGGCGGTCGCGCTCGCGAAGGCCGCCGGGTACCGTTCGGCCGGTACGGTGGAGTTCGTCGTCGACGGGGACGGCGCATTCTACTTCCTCGAGATGAACACGCGTATCCAGGTCGAGCATCCGGTCACGGAGATGATCACCGGCCTCGACCTGGTGGAGGCCATGATCCGCATCGCGGCGGGAGAACAGCTCCCGGTCAGGCAGGAGGACGTGCGCAGCGACGGCTGGGCGCTCGAGTGCCGCATCAACGCGGAGGACCCGTTCCACAACTTCCTGCCGTCGGTCGGACGCCTCGTCCGCTACCTGCCGCCCGCCGAGGTCGACGGCCACGTGCGGGTGGACACGGGCGTGGAGGAGGGCGACACCGTCACGCCCCACTACGACTCGCTCGTCGCCAAGCTCATCACGCACGAGGCGACGCGCGCGGATGCCGTCGCGAGCATGCGCGCAGCGCTCGACCGATTCGTCGTCCGCGGCGTGAGCACCAACATCGCCTTCCAGGCGGCCCTGCTGCGGCACCCCCGCTTCACGAGCGGCGACTTCCACACCGGCTTCATGGCCCAGGAGTATCCAGACGGCTTCGACGCCACCGACATGCCGCACGTCGACAAGGTCCTGCTCATTGCGGTCGCCGCCTTGGTCCACCGTACCCGCATCGACCGGCAGGCTTCGGTCTCCGGCCAGCTGCCGGGGCACGAGCTCAAGGTCGCCGAGGAGTGGACCGTCGTCCTGGACGGTGAACGACACCCCGTCGCCGTCGCGCCCGCGAGGGGCGGCTACATCGTGACGTACGAAGGTCAGGCGATGAAGATCGTCTCCGGATGGCGGCTCGGCCAGCCTCTCCTCTCCGGCACCCGTGACGGTACGCCGTTCTGCATCCAGGTCGAGCACGTGGGAATGAAGTACCGGCTCACGTACAGCGGCACCCAGGCCGATGTCCGCGTCATGTCGGCCCGCGCGACCGAGCTGCTGCTGCGCATGCCGGAGAAGCCGCCCCGCGACCTCGGCGGCGTTCTGCTCTCGCCCATGCCCGGCGTGCTCACCAGGCTCGACGTGGCGGAAGGGCAGCAGGTCCGGACCGGCGAACCTCTTGCTGTGGTAGAAGCCATGAAGATGGAGAACGTCCTGCGTGCAGAAAGCGACTGCCTGGTCTCCAGGCTGCTGCTGGAGCCCGGCGACAGCGTGACCGTCGGCCAGCCGATCATGGAGTTCGGATGACCCGACGACCGAAACCTCAAAGCCGGGACACGCCCGTGGGCACGCCGCTCCGCTCCTCGGCAGATCTCGCGGACTGGCGCGAGGCCGCGCGCGCCGCAACGGGAGCCTCCGCCGACGACCTCTCGCGGACCACGACCGACGGGGTGACCGTCAAACCCCTGTACACTGCCCAGGACACCGCCGGCCTCGCCTGCGCCGACACGCTGCCCGGCTTCGAGCCCTTCCTCCGGGGGCCGCACGCGACGATGTACGTCACGCGGCCCTGGACCATTCGCCAGTACGCCGGCTTCTCCACGGCGGAGGAGTCAAACGCCTTCTACCGCCAGATCCTCGCCGGCGGCGGTCAGGGCATCTCCGTGGCCTTCGACCTCCCGACGCACCGCGGGTACGACTCAGACGACCTTCGCGTGGCGGGCGACGTCGGCAAGGCCGGCGTCGCCGTGGACTCGGTCGAGGACATGAAGGTCCTCTTCGCCGGCATCCCTCTCGAAGAGGTCTCCGTCTCGATGACCATGAACGGTGCCGTGCTGCCCGTCCTCGCGGCGTACATCGTCGCCGCCGAGGAGCAGGGCGTGGCTCAGGACCGTCTCTCCGGCACCATCCAGAACGACATCCTCAAAGAGTTCATGGTACGCAACACGTACATCTACCCCCCTGGACCGTCCATGCGCGTGGTGGCGGACATCGTCGCCTACGCCTCGCGGCACCTGCCCCGCTTCAACTCCGTCTCCATCTCCGGCTACCACCTGCATGAGGCGGGTGCTCCGCCGGCGCTCGAGCTCGCCTTCACGCTGGCCGACGGCATCGAGTACGTGAACGCGGCCGTGAGGCGCGGCCTGGACATCGACGAGTTCGCAGGCAGGCTCTCCTTCTTCTTCGGCATCGGCATGGACTTCTACGTGGAGGTCGCGAAGCTGCGCGCGGCCAGACTGCTCTGGTGGCGCACCATGAAGGGGTTGGGGGCACGGCGCCCCGGCTCCTGCGTGCTGCGCACACACTGCCAGACGTCCGGCTGGTCGCTCGCCGCCCGGGACCCGTACAACAACATCGTGCGCACGACGGTCGAGGCCATGGCGGCCGTGTTCGGGGGGACACAGAGCCTTCACACCAACGCCTTCGACGAGGCGCTCGCGCTGCCGGGCGACGTCGCGGCGCGCATCGCCCGCAACACGCAGGTCATCCTCCAGGAAGAGACGAATCTGTGCGGCGTCGTCGACCCGTGGGCAGGTTCGTTCCTCATGGAGCGGCTCACCCAGGACATGGCCGATCGCGCGGCTCAGATCATGGCCCAGGTCGAGGACCTGGGCGGCATGACGCGCGCCGTCGAGTCGGGCTGGGCCAAGCTGCAGATCGAGCGCTGCGCGGCGGAGCAGCAGGCGAGGCTGGACGCCGGCCTCGAGGTCGTCGTCGGCGTGAACAAGTACTGCGCGGCGGACGACGCAGAGGTCGAGGTCAGGGAGATCGACAACGCCGCCGTGCTGCAAGCGCAGGTCGCACGGCTGCGCGACGTGCGGGCGGCGCGCGACGAGATGGCCGTGCAGGCGGCGCTCGACGCGCTCACCGAGAGCGCCCGCCGGGACGACGGCGACCTGCTCGCCCCGACGATCGCCGCCGTCCGCCTGCGGGCCACGGTCGGCGAGTGCTCGGCGGCGCTCGAGAAGGTGTGGGGCCGTTTTCGGGCCTCGTTCGGCGGGGTGGCGGGCGTGTACGGGGCGGCGAGGGAGAGCGACGAGGAGTGGGGCGCGGTCCGCGCCGCAGTCGAGGACTTCGCGCGGCACGAAGGACGTCGTCCCCGTGTCCTGGTCGCCAAACTCGGCCAGGACGGCCACGACCGCGGCGCCCGGCTCGTCGCCTCGGGCCTGGCGGACGCCGGTTTCGACGTGGACATCGGCCCGCTCTTCCAGACCCCGGCGGAGGTCGCCCGGCAGGCGCTCGAGAACGATGTGCACGCCGTGGGCATCTCGACCCTGGCCGGGGCGCACAAGACCCTCGTGCCCGAGCTGGTCCGCGAACTGCGCCTGCGCCGTGCGGACGACGTCGCCGTGTTCGTAGGAGGCATCGTGCCCGCCCGGGACGTGCCTGCGCTCGAGCAGGAGGGCGTGAAGGCCGTTCTCGGCCCGGGCACGACCCTGACCGACTGCGCCATGACGATCCTCAAGGGCATTGAGGTGGCCCGGAGGTGAGTCGAGCGTCGTCATCCGGGCGGCCTCCCTCGCCCGAAGAGCTTGCGACGCAGGTCCGCCGCGGAGACCGGCGCGCACTGGCCAGGGCCATCACGCTCGTCGAGTCGACGCACCCGAGCGACCAGGCCAGAGCCCTGGCCCTGCTCGAGGCGCTCCATCCCCACGCCGGCGGCTCCCTGCGCATCGGCGTGTCCGGCGCCCCCGGCGTCGGGAAGTCCACCCTCGTCGAGGCGCTGGGGCTCAGGATCATCGAGGCCGGGCACCGGCCTGCCGTCCTCGCCGTGGACCCGTCGTCATCGCTCTCCGGCGGATCCGTGCTCGGAGACAAGACCCGTATGGAGCATCTGGCCCATCGTGAGGCGGCCTTCATCCGCCCGTCCCCGGCGGCGGGCGCGCGCGGCGGCGTGGCCGCGCGCACGCCGGAGACCATCGAGGTGTGCGAGGCCGCCGGGTTCGACGTCGTGTTCGTCGAGACCGTCGGCGTCGGTCAAGCCGAGGCCGAAGTGGCCGGCATGACCGACGTGTTCGCCCTGCTGGACCTGCCGTTCGCCGGGGACGGGCTGCAGGCCATCAAGCGAGGAGCCACGGAGCTGGCGGACGTGGTCGTGTACACCAAGGCGGACCTCGACGCCGCTGCTGCGGCCGTCGCCTGCGAGCGCATGAACGAGGCCTTCCAGCTGCTGCGCCCCGTGCGCGTCTCGTGGCGCCCCCGGGCACTCGCAGTGAGCGCCCTCACCGGAGCCGGCGTGGACGCACTGTGGGAGCACCTCGCAGAGTCGAGGGACCTCGCCGTCGCCAACGGGGAGACCGACGCCCGGCGCGCGCAGCAGGCGGTCGCTCGTCTGACGGCGCTCATCGACGCGGGGCTGCGTAGCACCCTGCTGCGCCAGGCGGGGCTGGACGAGCGCCTTGCTGCTCTCGAGAAGGCCGTGGCCCTCGGCCGGACATCCCCGCTGGCCGCGGCCGAGGTGTTCCTGGATGCGGCCGTCCGGCGCATGACAGCATCTGACCCGGCCGCGCGCCCGGCCGGCGCCTGACGCGCCGGCCGGGCGCGCGGGGCGCGCGAGACCTCACTCGTGCGCCGGCGCCTCGGCCTGGGGGGTCAGCGCTGCGATCACATCCGGGGGCGCCTGCACCAACTCGATGAGCACGCCCTCACCCCCTAGCGGCGATTCCTCGCTCCCCTTGGGGTGGATGAAGCACACGTCGTAGCCGGAAGCCCCTCTCCTGATGCCGCCCGCGGCGAAGCGCACACCCCGGGCGGCGAGCCAGTCACGAGCGGCCGCCAGGTCGTTCACCCAGAGGCCGATGTGATTGAGGGCCGGCTCGTCCACACGCGGGCGGGCATCCGGGTCGATCGGCTGCATCAGGTCGATCTCGCAGCGGTGAGCGCCGGTGCCCAGCGACAGGATGGCCTCATCCACGTTCTCCGCAGCCGACTGGTTGCTGCCCGACGGCGTGAGTCCGAGGTGGTCCACCCACAGGGTCGCGAGGCGGCGCCGGTCTCGCGCCCCGATGGCGATCTGCTGCACCCCAAGGACTCTGAAAGGGCGATCGCTCACACGCGGCTCCCATCCGTGCTTCCGGACCGTGACGGCCAGATCAGGCGCAGCAGGACTTCCTCGCCGCGCCCGGCTATCCTCTCCGACGCCACGGTCGAAGCCCAAGCCTCGGCTGCAGCGACCCATCCCCTGGGCCGGGCTCGCCCGCAGGCAGCTGCAGACGACAGGCGAGCCCGGCCCGGTCGCTTACCGGCTCACCCCCAGCTCCCGCTCCGCCTCGGCGACGATGGCCGCCATCTCGGCGGCCGCACCCTCGGGCAGGGGCGTGGGCTCGTGGCTCTCGAGGATGCGCATCGCCTCGGCGCGGGCCCGCTCGTAGAGGCTCGTCGAACCGGCTGCCGTCCACTCCTCGCGGACGCGGCGGTCGATGAGCCGCGGCTGGCTCTGCTCGCGCATGTGGCGGTAGGTGTCCTCGTGGGCGAGGAAGTCGCTGAAGGGGCCGACGTCGTGGATCACGTCGACCGAGAGGGTCTCGTCGTTCACGGGGACGCCGTTCACGCAGAACTTGATGAGGCGCGCGAACTCGTTGTCCATGACGAGCTGCGCGTAGTCGATGGTCATGCCCGACTCCAGCATCCCGGCCCCGTAGATCAGGTTGGCACCTGCCAACGCTGGGAGGAGCCCGGTGAGGGTCTTCTCGTGGCCGGACTGGGCGTCGACCAGCTTGGAGTCGCCCTACTGCCCGGCGACCCAGCTGGGCAGCAGGTAGTAGCGCGCCAGACAGGCCACGGCGGAGTTGATGAGGGCGCACTCGGGGGAGCCCACGGAGGCGGAGGCGAAGCGGAGGTCGATGGCCGTGGTCGACGACCCGTACACCATCGGGGCGCCCTTGCGCACGAGCTGCGCGAGCGTGATGCTCGACAGCACCTCGGCGTTATGGGTGACCACCGTCCCCGCCAGGCTGGCCGGCGAGGACCCGCCCGCCATGGCCATGGAGACCACGTTGACCGGCACGCCCGAGCGTGCTCCGTCCATGACGATCTCGCACATGTCGCGGATCAGCTTGAGCGGGCTCACCGGACATGTCACGAACGACAGGATCGGATGCTCGCGCAGCCGCTCCGCGCCGCCGACGATGGCGGCCGCCATCTCGCGCATGCGGCCCGACAGATAGCCGTTCATCGATCCGACGAAGGCGTGCTTGGAGCAGTTCGTCAGCATGGCCTCGGCGTTGTGCAGCGGCTGTGTCTCCGCCGGCACGTCGTGCGCCCCCAGCGGCCGCTCGATGACGTCGATCTCGGGCAGGGCGTCGATGATGCGCGAGCAGTCGCCGACGTCCTTCTTCGTCGTCGGCCGCAGTTCGCCGGTGTAGGGGTCGATGACGCTGATGCCCTCGCCGAAGTTGGTGAAGCCGACGCGGCCGTCCTCGAGGACGACGTCGTGCTTGGGGTCGCGGCCGTACAGGACGAGGCGCGAGGGCGTCGAGCGGATCGCGTCCTCGACCACGTGCCCGGGGATCTTGACGATGCCGTCGGCCTCGACCCTGCAGCCGGCGCCGTGGAAGAGCTCCTGGGCCTCCTCGTCCTCCACGAACACGCCGGTGCGCTCGAGCACATCCAGTGTCGCCATGTGGATGTCGGTGAGCTCGTCCGGCGTGAACACCTCCAGGTGCAGGCCTCCGCTGCGGCGGTGGCCCGCCTGCAGGTTCCGTCTCATCTCATCGCCTCCCTTCGCGAGCGCTCATGCGAACGCGCCCGCAAGCCGCTTCGATTGTCCCACTGCCGCCGCTGCGCCGGCGCCGCACGCGTCCGCACCGATCTCGTCGGCGAAGCCCTGCCTTGCTGGAGCGCCTCCGACCATCGCTCCGACCTAGCCGCGCATGCCACCCGTTTCGAGGAGCGCGATGGTCTCGCTCTTCCGCGGGACCGCGCTCCTCTGGTCGGCGATGGCGGTCGTCGCGGCACCGCTACCCCCCTCCGTGCCGTCTGCGCCATCCGGCGGCTTGGGAACAGGGGGGCTGGACCGGTGTCTCGCCGACACCTTGCGCTGCGCCGCCTTGGCCGTCATGCGGCCTCCCCGCCCGACACACGTTACTCACCATCCGTCTGGTGTCCAACGAACGGATAGTGTGCAATCTAGGCGCCAGGCCGCACGCTGTCAATGAGACGTCCCGGGCCGCGCCCGCAGACGCGCGGCGCTCGTCGAAACACGCCGTCAGGCGGAGGGCGAGGGGTCCGTGGTCGCGTCCTCACGACCGCGGACCCAGCTCGTGAGAGCGCCGGCGAAGACCTCGTAAGCTGCGTCGACCGGGAATCTCTCCGCGCTGATCACGTTCTGGACGGCGAGACCGTCGACCACAGCGATGATCAGTTGGGCGAACCCGCGCGCCTGGTGCTCGTCCAGGCTCTCGAGGCTCTCGGCGAACAGCCTCAGGTACAGATCGACCGCCCACTCGTACATGTTCTCGATGCGCTCGCTGTGGCGCTCGTCCCGCAGGATCGCCGGCAGCAGCTCCAGGAACGCCAGATAGGCCTGCGTGTTCTCGCTCATCTCGCGCTTGGCCTGCACGAAGGCAGCCATCCGCTCGTCGACCGAGAGTCCTTCCGCCGGCGGAAGGTCGAGCAGCGGAACGAGCAGAGCGATGTTGTCGTGCACCCAGCTGTCCACGACGAGCTCCATGAGACCCGCCTTGTTGCGGAAGTAGTACCGCACCGCGGTCTTGTGCAGACCGCACTCCTCGGCGATGTTCTCCAGGCTGAGATAGCCGTAGCCCTTCTCGATCAGAAGCCGCCGCGTGATCTCCACGATGCGTCGCGCCGTCGGCGGCAGCTCGGCGAGTGGGTCCGGCACGGGATCACGCGGTGCGGGCGAGTCGACGGCCACATCTCCTCCTCGTTGAGCGGGTGGTGCACTGGAGACACCCCTGGCGCCGGCAGTGGCCGGCGCTTGCCCGGCAGGCGCAGCATACCTCAAGCACCATCCGAATGGTGCGTTGGGTCCGTCGGCCCGCCGCGAGAATCCGCGTTGACAGCCACCGCCCGGATGCTATATTTGCGTCCACCATGTGGTGGCCACCAGCCGACTGGTGCAACCTTACTCCTCACGCCGAAAGCGAGTGCAGCCGTGACAGTCGTAGACGACGTCGTGCAGAGGCAGACCAGGGTGGACCCGGCCCGCTTCGATCTGGCCGGGTGCGACGCGACGATGAAGGCCGTCGTGACCACCGGCAACGGCGGCTTCGACCAGCTCGACTACCGTGACGTGCCGATACCTGTGCCGGCGTCGGGCGAGGTCCTGCTCCAGGTCCTCGCGGCGGGAGTGAACAACACGGAGATCAACACGCGGCTGGGCTGGTACTCCTCCTCAGTGACGGACAGCACCGAGAGCTTCGCCGAGACCCAGGCCGAAGCGGCCGAGGCCAAGGCCGACGGCGGCTGGGACCAGCCGACTCCGTTCCCCTTCATCCAGGGCACCGACTGCTGTGGCCGTATCGTCGAAGTCGGGCCGGGTGGAGACGAGAGCGTCCTTGGTAGCCGGGTCCTCGGTACGAGCCTGCATGCGACCGCTCGGGTACGGCTCGCTCGAGAACATCTGGATGGCCTCGGACTTCGACGGCGCGTTCGCGCAGTACGTGAAGGTCCCCGCCTCGGAGGTCTTCACCATCGAGTCCGATTGGAGCGACGTCGAGCTGGCAACGATCCCGTGCTCCTACGGCACAGCCGAGACCATGCTGCATCGCGCCGAGGTCGGCGAGGGCGACCGCGTCCTCGTCACCGGCGCGTCCGGTGGGGTGGGCTCGGCTGCGGTGCAGCTCGCCAAGCGGCGCGGCGCCCACGTCATCGCCGAGGACATCTACCACTTCAGGCACGTGCGAGACCTGCCAGAGCCCGACGCGTCGCGCGTGCGCAGCGAGTGGCTGGAGCAGCTGCACGCCGCAGGCGCGGACCGCGTGGTGGACGAAGGCGACGACATCGTCGCCGTGCTGGGGCACCAGTCCGTGGACGTCGTGGTGGACAACGTGGGGGGGCCGGCGTTCGCGAGCCTCGTAGAGGCGCTGGCCAGAGGCGGACGGTACGCTTCATCCGGCGCGATCGCGGGTCCCATCGTGTCGTTCGACAAGCGCTCCTTCTACCTGAAGGACCTCACGTTCTTCGGCATCACGGCGTGGGACGAACCCGTGTTCCCGAACCTCGTGTCGTACATAGAGCGTCACGAGATCCGGCCGCTGGTGGCCAGGACCTACCCATTGGCGAAGATCGCCGACGCCCAGCGCGAGTTCCTCGAGAAGAAGCACCTGGGGAAGTTCGTCCTCGTTCCGCCTCAGGCAGAGCCCAGGGGCTGAGACGCTGCCGGCCGAAGTGACCACTCCCGGCACACAGCCTCGGACACGTGAGTCCGCCGAGATCGAGAGCCGTCTGTGCGGGCATCCGCACAGCGCCTCCGGAAGTGTCCAGACCTGACGCCGGGGCAGGGTCGCCCTCGACCGCCGGGCCGCTGACAGCCGCCCGCGTGACGCGTGGAGTGTTGTAGGAGCACACGAGAGGAGAGTCCGGAGCCCGTGGGGAGGCGGGCTGCCAAGCCGATTCGCAAAGCGCAAGCAAGGGGGATTCAAGTATGGCCAGTGAGAAGTACACGAAGGAATACGAGCACCAACTGGTGGACCTGGTCCGTCGGGGCAAGATGACGCGGCGCCAGATGCTCGTCAGGGCCTCCGTCTTCGGCCTCTCGGCGACGGTCGCCGGCCAGCTGCTGGCCGCCTGCGGCAGCGACGAAGGCGGCGAGACCACGTCAGCCTCGCCGTCGGCTGCCGCCGGGCCCGAGCCCGTCATGGGCGGCACCCTCAAGGTCATCATCTCGCCGTCGATCACCGACATCGACCCGGTCACGATCTACGACCAGGGCGGCATCACGCTCATCTCGCAGTTCTGCGAGTACCTCATCAACCTCAAGGACGACATGACGCTGGAGGGCCGGCTGGCGGAGAGCTGGACGCCGAACGACACGGGCGACGTCTGGACCTTCACGCTGCGCCAGGGCATCATGTTCAACGACGGCAGCCCCTTCGAGGCACCGGACGTCGTCTCCACGATGGACCGCCTCGTCGATCCCAAGAGCGGCTCGGCCGCCCAGGCCGCCCTGCTCGGTATCCTCTCCGTCGGCGGCACGCAGGCAGTCGACCAGTACACGGTCGCATTCAATCTCGACAAGCCGTTCGCGGACTTCCCGTACATGGTGTGCACCTCCTCGTACAACACCGTGATGCTGCCGCGAAACTACAAGGGCGATTGGGTCAAGAACCCCGTGGGCACCGGTCCCTGGCTGCTCGAGAAGTACGTGGCCAAGCAGTCGTGCACCGCCACCAAGAAGCCCGACTACTGGCGCAAGGACGAGCAGGGCCGGCAGCTGCCGTACATGGACCAGATCGACTGGATCATGATCGCGGACGAGTCGGCCTCCACGCTACAGCTCCAGTCGGGGACCGCGGACGTACAGGCCCAGACGGTCTTCCAGGGGGCGCAGCCCTTGTGGACCGACCCCGACATCCGGGTGGACATCTACCCGTCTCCGGGCATCCGCGAGCTCCAGATGAACACCCTGAAGGAGCCCTTCACGGACAAGAGGGTGCGCCAGGCAGTCGCCCTCAGCCTCGACCGCGTGGCGATCAACCAGGCGCTCTTCGACGGCAAGAGCATCATCGGCAACGACACCTTCTTCCAGACACCGCCGTACCCCGATCAGCCCCCGACTGTGGAACGCGTCCAGGATCACGAGAAGGCCAAGGCGCTCCTGGCCGAGGCTGGGTACCCCGACGGTCTCGACGTCACGCTGACCGCTGAGGAGTACCTGGAAGTCCCCCAGTACGCACAGCTCATCCAGGCGCAGTGCAAGCCGGCCGGCATCAACGTCAAGATCCAGCCGATCCCGTACGAGCAGTGGTACGCCGGCGCCAACGACGTGACGCCGTGGCTCAACGTGCCGTTCGGCATCACCGAGTGGGGTCCGCGCCCGACCCCCGGCGTGTTCGTGCAGGCCATGCTCCTGCCCGAGAGCGCCTGGAGCTCCTCGCACTGGAACAACCAGGAGTTCGCGGGCATCTTCGAGCAGTACATGTCCACCACCGACGAGGCCGCACGGCTCGATCTGGCCACGCAGCTCTCGACGATCCAGCAGGAGGACACACCCATCATCGTGGCCTTCTACATCACGCAGCTGCGTGCCCAGAAGAAGGCCGTGCATGGCATCACCGGTCCAGGCGCCTTCTACTGTGACGTGTCCGGCGCATTCATCGCGAACGCGTGACGAGAGCGGCCTGAAGAGGAGCTCGACCAGACGCAGGATTCTCGGGACGGCGCACTCCACGAGTCGCCGGTCGCCGCATGCGGCCAGACACCGCTCCCCGTGTCGGCAAGCGTGTGCGCACTTGCCGAGGTGCCGGCCGGCGTGGACTTCGCGCCCACGCCGGGAGTCCTGCGCCGCGTAAGGCGGGCCCCGAACCCCGGCGCCGGCAGTCCCCCGCCGGCGCCGGGGTCGCCCCGCCCCAGAGCCACCGAAGTCGACGCACCGGGTCGCATATTAGTCGTAGGGAAGACGGTCCTCGGTAATCGTATGCTGTCGTCAGGCCGACTGACAGAACATCAGGCCAGCATGACGCGTCCTCGGCACTAATTGACCGGTCAGTCCGTTTGCCATCAGGCGGCGCCGTGTGTATGGTGAGCAACGTGGGGGAATCCGGCGCGATTCGGCACCGCGCCGGCCCAGCTCCAGGAGATATGAATGATGGGGAGGCGTGCTTCGATGGCTAACGACAATCACGATAACAGCGTCGACTACATGGTGGACCAGGTGCGCAAGGGCAAGATGACGCGGCGGCAGCTCATCGCCGGCGCCGGCGCGCTCGGCCTGGGCGCCACCGCGATGGGCAGCTTGCTCGCCGCTTGCGGAGAGGAAGAGGGCGGCGGCACGACGGCCTCGCCGGCGCCGAGCGGCAGCGGCGCACCCGAGCCGGTCATGGGCGGCATGCTCACGGGTATCATCCCGCCGTCGATCACCGACATCGACCCGGTCACGATCTACGACCAGGGCGGCATCGTCCTCGTCCAGCAGGTCTGCGAGTACCTCATCGCGCTGGACAACTCCAACGGCCTCAAGCCGGGCCTCGCCACCGAGTGGTCGGGCAACGAGGACGCCTCGGTGTGGACCTTCAAGCTCCGCGAGGGCGTCACGTTCAACGACGGCAGCCCGCTCGAGGCGGAGGACGTCGTGGCCAGCCTAGATCGGTGCGTGGACCCGGACAGCGGCTCCGGCGCCCTCGCCGCCCTGCAGGGCATCCTCTCCCCTGGGGGCACCAAGGCCGTCGACACCATGACGGTGGAGTTCGCCTTGGACAAGCCGTTCGCCGACTTCCCGTACCTGGTCTGCCAGTCGTCGTACAACACCTGCATCCTCAAGCGCGACTACGCCGGCGACTTCGCGAAGAACCCGATCGGCACCGGTCCCTTCATGGTCGAGTCGTACAACGCCAAGCAGAAGGCCGTGATGAAGAAGAACCCCACCTACTGGGGTACCGACGCCAACGGCAACAAGCTTCCGTACCTCGACTCGGTCACCTGGGTCATGGTGCAGGACGAATCGGCCGCCAACCTGCAGCTGCAGTCCGGCGCCGTCGACTTCCAGCCGCAGACGGTGTTCCAGGGCTCCCAGGCGCTGTTCGCCGACCCCAACCTGCGCGTGGACATCTACCCCGGCTCGGGCATCCGCGAGGTCGCCTTCAACCTCGAGAAGGAGCCGTGGAAGAGCGCGCCCAAGGAGCTCCGCCAGGCGGTGGCATGGTGCCTCGACCGCGAAGCCATCAACATGGCTCTTTACGACGGCCGCAGCCTCCTCGGCCATGACACCTTCTGGGAGCCGACGGTGTTCCCCGGCAGCCCCGACGTCCCCGAGCCGCGTATGCAGGACTACGCCAAGGCCAAGGAGCTTCTGGCCACGGCGGGCTTCGCCGACGGCGTCGAGATCGAGCTGACGGTCGCCAAGTACCTCGAGAACCCGCAGCTGGCCCAGCTCATCCAGCAGCAGTGCAAAGAAGCCGGCATCACCGTCACGATCAACCAGATCAGCTACGACGCCTTCTACGCCGGTGGCGAGAACGACACGCCGTGGCTCAACGCCCCCATGGTCATCGTGGAGTGGGGCAGCCGGCCCACGCCGGGCGTGTTCGCCCAGGCCATGCTCATGCCGGGCGTCCCGTGGAGCTCGTCGCACTGGGACAACGCCGAGTTCGCCAGCACGTTCGACCAGTACATGGCGACCACGGACGAGACCAAGCGCACGGAGCTGGCCACCCAGCTCTCCACCATCCAGCAGGACGACACGCCCATCATGGTGCCGTTCTACATCACGCAGCTGCGCACGCAGAAGAAGAACGTGTTCGGCATCCAGGGACCCGGCAACTTCTACTGCATCATGTCCGAAGCCTTCATGGCGAGCTGACCGGGCCAGGACTGATCCGCACCTTCTGACCACGAGGCCCCCGGGACGCATGCGTCCCGGGGGCCTCGTGCTTCTTCTCGGGTCCGGCCCTGCCGGGGTGTCGGTCTTGGCGCTCGGCCACCAAGCTCACACCCGTCCCAGAGCCTCAGCGTCGGCCACGATCCGTGACATGCCTGTCTCCACATCGGCGGGCAGGGGCTCGGGGCGATGCTCTCTGAGCACACGCCGCGCCTCCTCAGACGCTCGCGCGTAGACGTCCGTCGCGCCGATGCTCACCCAATCGTCGCGCACGCGGCGGTCGAGCAGAAGCGGCCGGCTCATCTCTCTCATATGGCGCAGTGTCGCGCCCAGGCTCAGGAAGTCGCCGAACGGACCGACGGCCTGGATGTCGGCCACGGCCAGCGCATCGTCGTCGGTGCGAACGCCGCCGAGGCAGTGGGAGATCATCCGCGCGAACTCCGCGTCCAGCATCAACTGCGCGAAATCGAAGGTGAGGCCAGCTTCGATCATGCCCATGCCGTAGATGACGTCGGCGCCGCTGAGAGCCGCCAGGAGAGCCGAAAGCGTCTTCTCGTGCCCGGTCTGCGCGTCCGACACCTTGCCGTCGCTGAGTCCGCCGGCGACCATGCTGGGCAGTCCGTGCCGCCGGGCAAGCTGTGCAACGGCGGCGCTGACGAGTGCGAGCTCAGGCGAACCCCCTGTCGCGGACCCGAACCGCAGGTCAAGTGCCGTGGAGGCGCTCCCGTACACCACAGGAGTGCCCGGCCCAGTGAGCTGCGCGAGCGTGACGCCGGCCAGCACCTCCGCCTCGTGCGTGACCAGGGTCCCGGCGAGGGTCACCGGGGTGGAGCCTCCGGCCATGGCCATTGAGACCACGTTGACGCCGACACCATGGCGTGCGCCCGCCATGATGACCTCACAGCAGTCGGCGAGCAGCTTGAGCGGGCTCACCGGGCACACCAGGAACGACAGGAGTGAGCCTTCGCGTACGGCCTCCGGTGAGCCCAAGATGGCCCTCTGGAGTTCCACGATGCGCTCGGCAACGTAGCCGTTCTGCGCACCCAGGAACGCGTGCTTCGTGGTGTTGCGCAGAATGGCATCGGCGTTGTGCAGCGCCGCCACGTGCTGGGGCACGTCGTGGGGCACAAGAGCCCGCACGCACACGGCGGCCTCGTCGAGCGCGTCCACTGCACGCGCGGCCGTTCCGACGTCCGCCTTCGTGGATGGGCGGCGATCACCCGAGAACGGGTCCACAAGGCAGATGCCTTCGCCGAAGTTGGTGAACGTGACCGCGCCGTTCCCGAAGACGGCGTCGTGCGAACGCTCCCGACCATGGGCCACCACGCGCGAGGGAGCCGTCTGCAGCGCCTCGTCCACGACCGTCGCAGGGATGCGCACGATCCGCGTGCCTCGGTCCACGCGGCAGCCACGAGATGCGAAGATCTCGACAGCGTCCCAGGACTCCACGAACACGCCGGTGGCCTCGAGCACGTCGAGCGCAGCGGCCTGGATGCGACCGATGTCATCGCTGCCCAGCAGCTCGAAGAACGGACGGCGACCGCCCTCGCCACTCATCACGACGCGCGTTCGCCGCGCGGCCGGCCACCTCGCGATGACGAGGGACCATGCAGGCCGACCCGCACTATCCGCCGCAGCATAGCCGGTTCCGGTCTCCAGCTGCTGCTCACACCGCGCTTGCGGACAGAACGTCCGCGCACCCCAAGTCGCGTTCCGCCTTGCTGATGACGGCGCGCATCTCCTCGAGGGCGCCCTCGGGCAGCGGCGTTGGTACATGCGTATCGAGGATGCGCCTGGCGTGCTCGAGAGCACGATCGGCGACGTCTCTCGAGCCGTCGGCGACCCAGTCCTCGCGCACGCGGCGGTCCATCAGCGCCGGCCGGCTCTGCACACGCATGTGGCGCAGGGTGTCCTCGTGGCTGAGGAAATCGCTGAACGGGCCAACCTCGTGGATGACATCCAGGGCCATGGTCGCGTCGTTGACGGGCACGCCACCGACGCAGAACTTGACCAGGTCGGCGAACTCCGCGTCGATCACGAGCTGCGCGTAGTCGATGGTCATGGCGGTCTCGAGCATCCCCGCACCATAGATCAGGTTGGCGCCTGCCAACGCCGTCAACATGCCGGTGAGGGTCTTCTCGTGGCCGGACTGCTCATCCGTCAGCTTGGAGTCCGCCTACAACCCGGCGACCCAGCTCGGCAATCCGTAGTGCCGGGCGAGGCAGGCGATCGAAGCGTTGATGAGGGCGCACTCGGGACTGCCCACCGTCGCTGTTGCGGACCGGAGGTCCAGAGCCGTCGTCGAACTGCCGTAGATGAGAGAGGCTCCCCTGTGCGTCAACTGCGCCAGGGTGAGGGCCGAGAGCACCTCCGCGTTGTGCATGACGACCGCGCCCGCGAGGTTCACCGGCGACGAGCCCCCGGCCAGCGCCATCGAGACGACCGACGTCGGCACCCCCTCTCGTGCTCCCTCGATGAGAACGTCACACACGTCGCGCGGAAGCTTGAGCGGGCTTATCGGACAGACCACGTACGTGAGGATCGGACGCTCTCGCAGGCTCTCGGCGCCGCCCGCTATCGCTGCGGCCATCTCGCGCATGCGCGTGGCCAGATAGCCCGTGATCGGCCCGATGACGGCGTGCTTCGAGCAGTTGGCGAAGATGGCCTCCGCGTTGTGCAGGGGGCCCACCTGCTCGGGGACGTCGTGAGCACCGACGGGCCGCAGGATCGCGTCGATCTGAGGCAGCGCGTCGATGACCCGCGAGCAGTCGCCCACATCCCTCTTCATCGTCAACCGCCGCGCGCCGGTCTCGGGATCATTGACGAAGACGCCCTCACCGAAGTTGAGGAAGTTGACGCGGCCGTCCTCGAGCACCACGTCGTGCTTCGGGTCCCGGCCGTACATGATGAACTGTGACGGCGTCGAGCGTATGGCATCCTCGACCACGCAGCCGGGGATCTTCACCACGCCGTCCGCCTCGACCCTGGCGCCCGCGCCGGCGAGGATCTCCTGGGCCTCCTCGGACTCGACGAAGACGCCCGTGCGCTCGAGCACCTCGAGTGTCCCGAGGTGGATATCCGCAAGCTCATCGGGCGTGAACACATCCAGACGCAGACCCCCGCTCGCGCGATGTCCCGCGTGAAGGCTGCGCTTCACCGTGGCCACCTCCTTTCCAGGTGACTCCGCCTGCATCACGATGCCGAGCGCCCATCCTTCCGCCGACAACGAGTCCGCTCAAGTCAGGAGCCATGAAGGCACGCTCTCGCGAGCGAGCACGTCCGCGACGGTCTCTCTGCGGCGGACGACCGCCGCGCGCCCGTTCGACACCATCACGGTAGCCGAGCGGGGAATGGCGTTGGACTGGCAGGCGAATCCCTCGTTGTACGCCCCCATGTCCAGGAAGGCGAGCACATCGCCGATCCGCATCGCAGGCAGTTCGCGCTCTTTGACGAGCACATCCGCCGCGTTGCACGTCTGCCCGGCGATGTCGACGACCTCGGTGCCCTCACGGTTCGGGTCGTTGGCTATGACGACGTGGTGCACGCGGTTGTAGGGATCGAAGGGGTCGCCCATCTCGTTGGTGTTGCCGTCGACGTACACCCACTTCTTCTTGGCGAGGTTACGGTCGTCCTTGAGACTGCCGACCTTGACCACCCACATGCCGGCGCTGTCGACGCAGTAACGGCCGGGCTCGGCCAACAGGACAGGCACAGGGATGTCGTGCTCCTTGCACTTGGACACGATCGCGTCACTGATGACCGCGGCGTAGTCCTCGATGGAGGGGGGAGCCTCCTGCCCAACGCGCTCCGGGACGAAGCCGCCCCCGATGTTGAGGTACTGAGGAGCCCAGCCGAACCTCTTCTTGATGAGGCCGATCATGTCGATCAGTTCCTCGGTCTCCTCGCGGAAGTATCCCGCGCGACGTGGGATACCGCCGTGGTACATGACCCCTTCGAGCGAGATGTTCTCCACCTCCAGGGCACGCTCGACCTCGGCGAAGTAGTTCTCGGGATCGAGCCCGAACTTGAAGGTCCGCTCCCAGTAGGTGGGGCTGATGCCCTCGGGATAACGCGGGTCCACGTACACGACTTCTTCAATGGCGTTCAGCGGCAAGCGGATCCGCAGGGACACACGCGCGGTCTTGCCCATGTCTCCCGCCAGCTCCACGACCTTCTCGAGCTCGTCCTCGTGGTCCACCTGGATCATGACGCCGGTGTCGATCGCGGCGCGCAGGGCATCCTCAGCCTTGTTGGCGCCGTTGAGCACGATCTTCTTCGGGTCGGAGCCGGCCATCATCGCCACCGTCAACTCACCCAGACCGAACGCGTCTCCGCCGGCACCCTCCTTGACGACGACCCGGCGCACGGCCAAGCCCCACTGGGCCTTCATGCCGACACACACGATCATCTCGTTGGGATAGTGGTCGGCGAACGCCTTCTGCATCCGCCGAACCCTGCTCCGGATGGTGTTCTCGGAGATGACGAAGAGTGGGGTGCCGTACTGTTCTGCGAGGTCGACGACAGGGAACCCCTCGACCTCGAGCAGTTCGTCCTGGTTGACCCTGAGATACGGCCCGAGATCGGTCCACACGCTCGTTTCCAACGCTCTCGCCTCCTTCCAATCGCCGAAGCCGGCGCAACCAGGGCCGGTCGGCACGATCCCTCGCCGGTCAAGCGGCGTTTTCGGCCCTCTTCTCCGCGACAAGCTGCGCCGCGAGTGCGACGCCCTCTTCGGCCGTGCCGGCGTACCCGTCCGCACCGATCTGCACGGCCCATTCCTGGGACACCGGCCCGCCGCCTACCATGACGATGTAGCGCTCTCGGACGCCCAGCTCCGAGAGGATCTCCACGACCTCCTTCTGGCTCGGCATCGTCGTCGTGAGGAGCGCCGACATGCCGATCAGGTCGGCGCCCACTGCTTCTGCTGCATCGAGATAGGCCCCGGCGGACACGTCCGCCCCGAGGTCGTGGACCTCGAAGCCGCGGACCTTGAGCAACATGGCGAAGATGTCCTTGCCGATGGTGTGCACGTCCCCGGCCACGGTGCCCACGACGGCGACCCCTGCGCGCTTCAGGCCTCCGCCCGCCTTCTCGATCTCCGGCTCCAGCACCTGCATGACGGCGTTGAAGGTGTCGGCGGCGGCGATGAGTTCGGGCAGGAAGCACTCGCCCCTCTGGAACCTGTCCCCGATGGCGGCCATCCCGGCGGACAGACCGTTCTCGACCGCATCCAGCGCGTCGTGGCCCTGAGCCACGACCTGTCGGGCGACGTCGACGGCGCGCTGCCCGTCCGCCTCGATGATCGCGAGTTTGAGATCCGCGTTGAGTTGGTCCATCTTCCTTCCTCTCAGGTGTCGGGCGCGGGTGCCGGCTCGGCGTCGGATCGGACGGCGACCAGGTGCGACTCGTCCCGCCCGCAGCCGGCACCCCTGGCCCGCACGACTCCGGGCTGTCGCTGCGTGATCAGACCAGTCGGACTCCCACCTCAGCCAGCTCCCGTGAGACGGACTCGCGGAGACTGACGTACTCCGGGCTGGGCTGCTTGCGATGGATGTCCCAGCACTCCTCGTATTTCTGGCCGATCGACGCGGTGGCCAGCGTGCCCTCGTAGCGGTCGAGCAGGCGCCGGACCACGTCGTTGGCCTCTTTGCGCGTCATCCCCACCGCCCCGTGGGCCACGTCGCCTGAGAAACGGGGCTCGCTGGGCGTGAAGTGATCGACCTGGGTGCCCTTGGCGCTGCCCGTGGCGGTGACGTGGCCACCGGAGACGACCGTCGCCATCACGTCGGCAGCGTTCTCGTAGAAGAACATCTCCGTCATGGGACCGTGAGCGGTGTAGTGGTCGACGAAGACGGGGAAGTGGCTGTTGCGGGTCATGGCCTGCACGCTCACCGACTTGGCCCAGATGGTCTCTCGCGTGCTGGTGCACCCGAGGTTGAAGTGCGTGGGGAAGGTGAGGAGGGCGTCCGCCTGCAGTGCGATGATGCCGCTGAGGAGATAGGCGGCGTTCGCCACGGCGACGCCCTCCGGCCCGCCGCAGTAGCCGCCGAGGATGGGGGCGCACTCCGCGACGAGTCCTCCTCCCGTGCCGATGACCCAGGCCGCCTCGTTCAGCCGCTCATAGCCGAGCTTGAACTCGGCGGTGTGCCCAACGACCCAGGTGTCGCGGGTCGTCAGGCCGAAGGAGCTGCCGGCGATCTTGGCGACGTCGGACCCGGCGGTCGCGATCGAGTTCATGATGGGCAGCCCGGAGCGGTTGCCGCGGCGCAGGGCGTCCTTGCCGAGGCCGGTGACCCGCATGGCTGCGATCACCTCGAGTGGAGTCCCGGTGCGGACAGCGCGTCCATTGAAGCTCGCCAGACTCGGAGCGGTGATCGAGTCGGCCAGCGGCAGATACAGGGCGTAGGCCTCCATGATGCTCGAGTAGAGCTCCTCAGTAGAGACCGGCGCCCCGAGAGCGCCCAGCCAGCACCACGGCCGGGTGTCCGAGTCCGGCTGCCGCGGCACGAGGGTGCGCTGCTCCTTGCCCTCGCCGAGGACGATCCGGGCCGGGGCATGGTCGAGCGCGTCCCTGAGCTCGTCGTCCGTGAACCTCATGATGCGCTGCGAATCCGGGCAGTACAGGCCCACGTCCCGGAACAGCTCGAAGCCCGCTTCGAACACGCGATCGGCAAGATCGTCATCGTGCGGCACAGGAGTGGAGGGATCGTACCCGATGTCGTGCTCCGCCACGACTTCCTTGAGCTTCGGGACCAGGACCTTCATGAAGAAGTCCATCTCTTTGCAGTACCGGCCGGTCATGGCGCGGTCGATGACCTCCAGATAGCTGATCATCATGCCCCTCTCTCCTGGTCGGTCCTGGTCGCAGAGTGAACGTCTGTTCTCCCGAGGCCGGAGTGCTGAAGCTCCGGTCGCCTGGCCGCTACCCTGCTGGCTCCGTGCCATCGCAGCCTGCGTCTTCAGGGCCACCTTGGCGCCAGCGATGCTATACACCAAACGGATGGTGGTCAAGTGGGCGGGCCGGCAATTCCGCGCGGCGACCCCCGCGTCGTTCCGGCCGGGCCGCCCTCCCTCTGGGCGCTCTGAGGCGGGGAGCCTTGCTCGAGTGGCGACGGGGTTGGTACGCTGGCCAGGTCGTAGCCGGGTCCAACGTGCCGCTTGCACGCCCGGGATCGCTCACGGAGGCAAGGAGGAGTTTTGGCAGTCGAGACACCGCCGGTGGATCCACTGGAGGACCTGCCGCCTACTGCCAGGCGAATCGTCGAGACGACCCGGCGCCTTCTGATCGAAAAAGGCTACGGCTACCTCAGCATCGAGAACATCGCCAACGAGTGCGAACTCAACAAGACGGCGATCCGCTACTACTTCCGGAACAAGGCCGGGCTCATGGAGCTGGTCGTCGACGCCTGGATCTACGACAACATCCGGCATCTCGAATCCTTGTTCGCGATCCCTTCCGAACCTCTCCTGGGCAACGCTGACAGCGTGCACGCGTTCATGCTGGCCAAGCTGGAGATGATCAAGGACACGGAGACCTACCTGGCGTTTTTCGAACTCCTTCCGGCATCGCTACGGGATCGGCGGAACAGCGGCCGCATCGAGGATCTGTACGAATGGTCGGCGGAAGCCTATGTGCAGTTGTTCGCCTCGAGCCTTCCCGGCATGGATGCGGCACAGATCAGGACCTTCTCCCGACTCCTCTTCGCGGTGGTCGACGGACTGGGTGCGCAGCTCGTGATCTCCTCGGAACGCTTTCCCCCGGACCCGCCTCTCGACCTCTTCTCGGAGATCCTCATGGCGTGGGTGCGGTCTCGGCACACACAGAGCGCCTGATACGCGGGAGGGCTGCAGGGGACCCCGAAACGAGTCCCTCCAGACCTGAACGCCGGGCGTCCATGTGCAGGTCATGGTGCTTCCCTCGAGCACCTGCAACTCGGTCCACTGGGAGAACCCGCAGTTCGTCGACATCTTCGGCAAGTACATGTCGACGACAGACGAGGCCGCACGACTCCAACTGGCGACCCAGTTGTCGCAGATCCAACAGGATGACACTCCGATGATCGTCGCGTTCGTCGCCCAGTCCTGACTCCTGCTGAAGTGACCGCCCGACCGGCGGAGGCAGGGGCGTAGAGAAGTGTGCCTCGCCCCGGACTCGGCCCCCACGCCGGCGTCGTCGAGAACGCAGCTCACCGAGTCGAGGCGGGCGCGACGCACGCCCCTTCGTCCGCACGAGCAGTGGGACATCGAATCGGTGGGCAGCGCAACGTAGAGAACAATCTTCGGAAGAATAGTCTCAGGACGAGTTGATATGCTGCACCTAGGTCGTCTTGAAGAACATCTGGAGTGCCTGATTGTGTCCAGCAACTAACCACTCGTTCAACTCAGGAGTTGCCATCGGCGTTCGCGATGTGTATCGTGTCGCCGAGCGTCGCAGCGGCAACCCACGGTGGGCGACCGCGAGGCCGGCGACGTCCGCGGAATCCTGGCGATGTGGCGGGCACAGGGGTCTTGAGATTCATGCAGCACAGGGAGAGCAGGACCGACCGATGACCAGCGAGCGCGATGCCTGCAGAACCGTCGCTCTCGTCACCCGACGGTGCGTGCGAAGCATGAAGGCGCACGCCACACGGCACTCCCGCCGTGAGTCGCCGTGGGTCACCAGGCCGATCGTCACTGAGCTGAGGGGCTGAGGGAGTCCGGGATGCTCCGTCTCATCGGTCGCCGGCTGCTGCTCATAGTACCGACGCTGATCCTCGCGTCGATACTGATCTTCGCACTCGCGGAGGTGCTGCCCGGCGACGTGGGACGCTCCATCCTGGGGCCCTACGCCACCCAGGAGCAGGTCGAGATCCTCAACGAGCAGCTCGGGGCCGACAAGCCGCTCTACGAGCGCTACCTCACGTGGGCCGGCAACTTCGTCACCGGCGACTGGGGCGAGTCGCTCCTCCTCAGGGTACCGGTCTTCCCCACGGTGATGAAGGCCCTCGGCAACTCGCTCGTGCTCGCCGCCTTCGCCCTCATCATCATCGTGCCGACGTCCATCCTGCTGGGCGTGTGGGCCGGGCTCAGGCGAGACAGCGTCCTCGACCGCACCATCACCATCTCGACGCTCTCGATGACGGTGATCCCCGAGTTCGTGAGCGGCGTCATCCTCCTCTACGTCTTCGCGGTGTGGCTCAAGTGGCTGCCGGTCACCGCCATGCCGCCCGACGGCTCGCCCTTCTACGAGCGCCTCTACTACCTCATCCTCCCGGCCATCCCGCTGATGTTCCTCGAGCTGGGCTACATCGCCAGGATGGCGCGCGTCGGCACCGTGCAGGTGCTCGCCATGCCCTACATCCGCACCGCCGTGCTCAAGGGCCTGCCGCGGCGCCGGGTCGTCACCGGGCACGTGCTGCGCAACGCCATGGTGCCGACCGTCACCGTCATCGGCAGCCAGGTCGGCTGGCTGATCGGCGGCCTCGTGGTCATCGAGACGCTCTTCGTCTACCCCGGCATCGGCAAGCTCATGGTCGACGCCGCGCAGACGCACGACCTGCCCATGCTGGAGGCCGCCGTGCTCATGGTCGCCATCATCTACATGGTCTCCAACCTCATCGCCGACATCGTCGTTGCCCTGCTCAACCCGCGCATCAGGATGGGCGCCTGACATGGCTGACGAGCGCCCCACACCCTTCGGCCCCGAGCCGGACCTCGAAGGCCGCACCGGCCAGTTCGGCGACGACCCCGAGATGCTCGAGCTGCGCGCCGAGGCGGCCGCGGCCGGCCGCGAGGCCGTCCTGCCCGGCACCGGCGCGCGCCAGGAGAAGGTGCTCGAAGCCGACGCCGCGGCGGCGGCCGAGCAGAAGCGCCAGCGCCGCTACCTGGTCCGCGCGCTGCTGCGCAGCCCCACCTTCATGACCGGCCTCGTCATCGTGCTCTTCTGGGTGTTCATGGCGGCCTTCTCCACGCTCATCACGCAGGACCCCTACGCCCAGGACGCGCTGAACTCGCTGAAAGCGCCCGAGCCCCTCGCACTGGTTCGGCACCGACGACCTCGGGCGCGACGTCTTCGCGCGCGCCATGGCGGGCGCGCGCACGGTGCTCATCATCGCGCCCCTGGCGACCGTCCTCGCGCTTCTCTGGGGCGCCGTCATCGGCCTCATCGCCGGCTTCTGGCGCGGCCTTACCGACGAGGTCATCATGCGTCTCGTCGACGTGCTCCTGGCGCTGCCGATCATCATCACGAGCATCCTCATCCTCTCGCTGCTCGGCACCGGCACGGCCATCATCATCGTCACCATCGGCGCCCTCTTCACGCCGGTCGTCAGCCGCACCGTGCGCGCCGCCGTGATCGGCGAGCGCGAGCGCGAGTACGTCATGGCGGCGCGCCTGCGCGGCGAGCGCTCGGCCTTCGTCATGGCCCGCGAGATCCTCCCCAACATCACCCAGCCCATCGTCGTGGAGGGCACCGTGCGCCTGGGCTACGCGGTGTTCACCGCCGCCACCCTCTCCTTCCTCGGCTTCGGCCTCGCCCCACCCAGCCCCGACTGGGGCCTCACCATCGCCAACCAGCGCGTCTTCCTGCAGATCGCCCCGTGGACGGTGCTCTTCCCGGCGGCAGCGCTGGCCTCCCTGGTGGTGGCCGTCAACCTCATCACCGACGGTCTCGGAAGGGTGTGGAGCAAGTGAGCGCTGAAGAGACCGTCCACAGCAACAGCGCCGCACCGCAAGAGGAGCCCGCCGCCCTCGACGTCCGCGACCTCGAGGTCACGTTCCACCGCCGCGGACGCGACCTGCCGGTGCTCAAGGGCGTGACCTTGCAGATCGCCCGCGGCGAGGCCTACGGCCTCGTCGGCGAGTCCGGCTGCGGCAAGACGACGCTGGCCATGGCGGCGATGCGTTACCTGGCCGCCAACGGCACCCTGGACAACGGCCGCGTGCTCGTCGACGGCAAGGACGTCAGCACGCTGGACGACGAGTCGCTGCGCAAGTGGCGCGGCGGCAAGGTCTCGATGGTCTACCAGGACCCGACGCCAGGCGCTGACCCCGGCGATGCGCATCGGCGACCAGCTCGCCGAGGTCTACCACTTCCACGAAGGCCTCGACAAGAACGCGGCGATCGAGAAGGCCCGCGAGAGCCTGCGGCGCGTGGCAATCCCCGATCCGGAAGCCACCCTGCGCCGGTACCCCTTCGAGCTCTCCGGCGGGCAGCAGCAGCGCGTGGTCATCGCCATGGCGCTCTCCGTGAACCCGCGCCTGCTCATCCTCGACGAGCCCACCACCGGCCTCGACGCCACCGTCGAGGCCGAGATCCTCGACCTCATCGATGAGCTGCGCGGGCGCATCAACGCCGCCATCCTGCTGATCACGCACAACCTCGGGCTCGTGGCCCGGCTCTGCGAGCGCGTCGGCGTGCTCTACGCCGGGCGCCTCGTCGAGGAGGGCCCGGCCCGCGACATCTTCACCGACCCGCGCCACCCCTACACCATGGGCCTCTTCCGCTGCGTGCCGCGCTTCGGCATGAACAAGACCGACGCCGCCCTGCAGACCATCCCCGGCACCCTGCCGGCCCTCGGCGAGCCGCTCGCCGGCTGCGTCTACTCGGCCCGCTGCCCCATGGCCAAGGACGTCTGCGTGCGCCGCGAGCCCGACCTCTACGCCTACCCCGGCGAGGCGGCACGCAGGGCTGCGAGACGGCCCTGGCCATGGACCCGGACCCGGCCGCCTACTCGCCGCACCACGCGAACCCTGTGGGCGAGGGCGCGCGCCACACGCGCTGCTACTTCCCCGCCGAAGTCGCCGAGATGCCGCAGATGGTCCCCGTGCTGGCCGCCAGCCTCGAGGAGCGCGGCGCCCGCGAGGCAGACGTGCTCAAGATCGACGCCGTCGAGCGCACCTTCAAGGACGGGCGCAAGAGGCTCACCGCCGTGCACCAGGTCTCGCTGGCCCTGCAGAAGGGCGAGACCTTCGGCCTCGTCGGCGAGTCGGGTTCGGGCAAGACCACCTTGGCCAAGTGCGTCACCGGCCTCCTCGCCCCCGACGCAGGCACGATCGAGTTCGAGGGTGGTGCGCTGCGGCCCACGGCGGCGAAGCGCTCGCAGGACGCCCTCAGGGCCATCCAGATGGTGTTCCAGAACCCGGACTCCACACTCAACCCGGCGTGGACGACGCGCGCCATCCTCACGCGCGCCGTGCGCAAGCTGGGCGGCGCGCGGAGCGGCTCCGTGCGCGCCAAGGTCGACAACCTCTCAGCCGGGGTGCGCGTCGAGCCGCGCTTCCTCTTCCAGAAGCCGATGGAGCTCTCCGGCGGGCAGAAGCAGCGCGTCGCCATCGCCCGCGCCTTCGCCGGCGACCCCACGCTCGTCGTTTGCGACGAGCCCGCCAGCGCCCTCGACGTCTCCGTGCAGGCCAGCATCCTCAACCTGCTCGTCGAGCTGCAGACGAAGGAGAAGGTCTCCTACGTGTTCATCAGCCACGACCTCGCAGTGGTGCAGGTACATCTCAGACCGCATCGGCGTGATGTACCTCGCCGAGCTCATCGAGGTCGGCTCCTCGGAAGAGGTCTTCAGCGCCCCACACCACCCCTACACCGAGGCCCTGCTCAGCTCCATCCCCAAGCTGGACTTCGAGAGCCCCAGCCAGCGCATCCCGCTGCGCGGGACGATGCCGAGCCTGAGCGACCCGCCGAGCGGGCTGCCGCTTCCATACCCGCTGCCACCGCTACCTCGGCGACATCTGCGCGACCCAGGAGCCGCCCGAGCAGGAGACCGGGGACGGCCACATCTACGCCTGCCACATCCCGCCGGACGAGCTCCTGCGGCTGCAGACCGAGACCATGGCGAGCGGCGAGGGCGCGAAGCGCGTCGCCGACATGCAGGCGCGTCAGGCCGAGGAGATGGCGGCCGGCGAGGCCGCCCTCAGCGAAGGGCCAAGCGCCGGCTGAAGGTGCGTTGCCGAGAACGGCCGCCCCTGCGGGTACCGTCCTGAGAACGGCCGCCGTCTCGCTCGCGGTCAGACGGAGGGCGTCGAGGTCTACCGACGGGTGCTCAAGTCGACTGAAATGGGACGCACCCCCCAAGGCGTACCGACAGGGTCCGGCGACAGCCGAGCTGCCGGCTTCCACCTTCGCCACGAGCCCAGTGTGGACAGACGTGGTCAGTTGCCGCCTCCTGCGATCCAACAAACCCGGCACACACGCAACGGCGGGTGGTCGAGAAGACCTCACCCGCGGGCGGGCCTGGCTGGCCCCGAGACGAGCCGCGACCGCGGGCCGTCAGGCGGACGGTGGATCCGCCGCGGAGGCGAACCCCAGGCGCCGCCAGACGTCGTCGGCCAGTCCTGCTGCGGCGCGGCACTTGTACCCGAGCGAGTAGCGGCCCGGGATCGAGCGGCACACGGCGGCCGCGCAGGCCTCGACGAACGCCATAGCGGTCGCCGCGTTCGTCCTGCGCCCGGCGAGCGCCTGCTCCACCAGAGGGTCGCGGAAGGCGGTCTCGCCGACCGCGCCCAGCGCGACGCGCACCTCCCCGAACGACTCGCCATCAGCAGCGACGTCGACGGCCACGGCGGCGCTGAGGCGCGCCACCGTCACCGCCGTGCGCGAGCCGATCTTGGCGAAGGCTGTGCGCCAGCGCTGTCCGAGCGCGCGGAAGACGAACGCGGCGATGACCTCGTCCGGGGCGAGCGAAGTGCGACCGGGTCCGGTGACGATCTCCGCGACCGGCCTGAGCGTGACGCCGCCGCGGCCGTCCCACAGCTCGGCGTCGGCGTCGAGAGCGAGCAAGGCCGGGATGCTGTCGCCGCACGGGGAAGCGTTCGCTACGTTGCCCCCGACCGTGGCGGCGTTCCTGATCTGCATCGAACCGACAGAGCCGGCAGCGTCGGCGAGGCACCGGGCATGCTGCAGGAGCACGGGGTCCTCCTGCAGCTGCGAGAACGTGCACGCGGCACCGACGCGCACCAGGCCATCGGCCAGCGCCACGCCGCGCAGCTCGTCGACGCCGCCCAGGTCGACGAGCAGGTCCGGGCGCAGATGCTCTTTCGTCATCGCCCGGACCAGGTCGGTGCCGCCCGCGAGCAGGCGGCTCGCCGGGCCCATCTCGGCCAGCGCCGCGGTCAGCGCCGCGCGGTCGTGGGGAGCCAGGAGGCGCGTCTCGTTCACCGCGCCTCCCCCCCAATCTCACTCGCCGCGCGGACCGCGGCCACGATGGCCTCATACCCGGTGCACCGACAGAGGTTGCCGGCAAGTGCGAGGCGTATCTTCGCCTCGTCCGGATGCGGGCTCCTCAGCAGCAGCGCCCTGGCCGCCATGAGCATGCCCGGCGTGCAGAATCCACACTGGATGGCGCCGTGGGCGATGAACTGCCGCTGGAGCTCGTCCAGCTCTCCGTCGTGTGCGAGCCCTTCCACAGTCAGCACACGCCGACCGCGCACCTGCGCAGCGAGCATCAGACAGGAGTCCACTGCCCGGTCGTCGACAAGCACCGTGCAGGCGCCGCACTCGCCCTCACCGCAGCCCTCCTTGGTCCCGGTGAGGCCGAGGTCGCGACGCAGCACGTCGATGAGGCGCGCCGCCGGGTCCACCTCCAGCCGCCGGGAGAGCCCGTTGACCTCGAACTCGAGCAGCATCACGCCTCACCGCCCTTCGCGGCCACCACCGCGACGACCTTCTCGGGTGTCACGGGGAGGTCAGTGAAGGTCACGTCCAAGGCGTGGTTCATGGCGTTCACGACGGCAGCGGCCGTCGGCACGGTGGCGATCTCGCCGATGCTCTTGGCACCGTAGGGCCCGTCATCGCCCTCGTGTTCGATGAAGAGCACGCGCACCTCGGGCATGTCGGGGGCGTTGACGAGGTGGTAGTTCTTGAACCCGCCGGACGCGGGCCGGCCGCGGTCGTCCAGCCGCACCTCTTCACACAGCGCATAGCCGATGCCCATCTGTACCCCGCCGAGATACTGGCCGCGCGCCATCAACGGGTTGAGTGCGCGGCCGACGTCCGCTGCCACCAGCAGGTCGGTGACCCGCGTGAGGCCGGTGGCGATGTCGACGGTGACCTCCGCGAACTGGACACAGTACGACCCGGGATTGCTGCGCGCCGTGTGCGTGTGGTGGACGAAGACGTCCTGTCCGAGCCGGGTCTTGGCCGCCATGACAACCTCGGCGTAGGCCAGGACGGCGGCGGCATCCGTGCGGCTGCGCACCTCGCCGGCGGCCGCCACCAGCTCCTGAGCGGGCCTGCCCAGCAGAACCGCGGCCAGCTCGACCAGCCGCGCACGCAGGGCGCCGGCGGTGGCCTGGGCGCCGGCGCCGCACACGTAGGTGACGCGGCTGCCGTAGCAGCCGAAGTCGTAGGGGGTCGCGTCGCTGTCGCCCTCGGTGACCAGCACGGCATCGGGGCTGATGCCCAGCTCCTCGGCGACGATGAGCTGCATCAGGGTGAGGCAGCCGGCGCCCATCTCGTGGAGCGAGGCCGAGAGCGCGACGCTGCCGTCCTCGTTCATGCGCGCGGCCATGGTGCAGAAGTCGCTGAACGACTCGGAGAGGATGCCGTTCTTGTGGGCCGCACAGGCGAGGCCGACCCCGGTGCGATACCGTTCGGCGCGCGCCGGCGTCCGGCGCCGCTCGCGCCAGCCGAACGCCTCCGCACCACGCCTCAGACACTCGCGCACGCGGGCGTCGCCGAGCGCCATGCATGTGAGCGGTTCGACGTCGAAGGGCTCGACCAGGTTGCGCAGGCGCAGGTCGAGAGGGTCGATGCCCAGCCGGCGTGCGACCTGGTCCATACCGATTTCGACCGCCGTGAGGATCTCCGGCGCCCCGTAGGCGCGGGCGCCGCCGGCCACCGGCGTCGTGGTGTACACCACCCGCCCGTGGTGGCGGTAGTGCGGCGTGCGGTAAAGCCGGCCGAACTTGTGCGACATCATCTCGGCGTAGTCGAGCGAACTGGTGGCGTAGGCGCCGGCGTCGAGGACGCAGTCCACGTCGACGCCGGCGAGGACGCCGTCGCCTTCCACCGTGAAAGACACCGTGGATTCCGTGGCGGGGCGCACCATCGTGGCGATGATGGCTTCCTCCCGGTCCAGCACCAGCTTGACCGGCCGGCCTGTGCGCAGCGCGAGGAACGCGGTGACCGGCTCGAGGATGAACTCCTGCTTGCCGCCGAAGGACCCGCCCATGGGGATCTTCACGACCCGCACCTTGGTGTACGGCAGGCCGAACAGGTCGGCGACCACGGTCCTGGCTCCGAACACGCTCTGCGTAGGACTCCAGATCGTGAGCTTGCCGCTCCCGTCTGCGAGCGCAAGGCAGAGGTGCGCCTCCAGAGCTGCGTGGTGCACGCGCGGCGTACGCACCGTCGTGGTCACGGTGAGCGTGCCTGCAGACGGCGGTGGCGCCTGCCCGGCCTCGTGCACGAACTCGTGTACCAGGTTGCCGCCGACGTGCACCGGCGGGGCACCGGCGGCCAGTCCCTGCTCCGGCGACAGCACCGGTGGCAGCTCTTCGAACTCGAAGCGGATCAGGCGTGCCGCCTCGGCGGCGGCCCGCGGAGTGTCCGCCACAACCGCCGCCAGACGGTCGCCGACGAAACGCGCGGTGTCTGTGAAGATCGGCTCATCCATGGGGCACTGCGCCTGACCGGGGAGGATGCGGTACCGGCTGTACAGGGCATCCGGCGCATCCCGGTGCGTGAACACGCCGGCCACGCCCGGGACCACTTCTGCGAGGGACGTGTCGACGGCGGTGACGCGTGCATGCGCCACGGGGCTCAGGACGAGCTTCGCGTGCAGCATGCCCGGGAGCACGAGGTCGTCGCCGTAGGCCAGGCCGCCGGTCGCCTTGAGCACGGCGTCGCTCACGGCGTGGTCTCTGCCGACGACGCGCAAGTGGCGCCGCCCTTGAGCTGTCGGCCTATCGGACGGTCGATCGGTCAAACGGTCTCCTTCGCAGGCGACGCTCGTACCCGCGGGGTGGTGACTCCGGGAGGGTGGCGCTCCGGGGCGTGGCCGCCTAGATGAGGTTGCCGGGCGGCCGGTCTTCGGGCCGGCTCTCGTTGAACCAGCGTTCGTAGTCTACACGGACCCGGCGCGCCGTTGGAGCCGCGCAGGCGCCGCCCTCGGAGGTGCACTTGAGCGCGGCCGGCAGGGCGCGGCCCACAGCGTCGGCGACGTCCATGGCCTCGTGCAACGGAAGCACCGCCTGGTGGCCGGCGAGCGCCATGTCGGCGAACACGTGCGCCGTGCACGTGGCCGCCATGATGCGGCTGCGGCACGGCTGGCTGAGGCCCCCGGGCATGGGGTCGCACGGCATGCCGGTGAAGGCCTGCAACGTGAGCGAGGCCGCGTCCTCGGCGGCCTGCGGCGGTCCACCGGCCATCTCCACGATGCCGGCGGCCGCCATGGCGCCGCAGATGCCGGCCTCGCCGCTGCAGCCGAGCACCTCGCCGGTCGGCTCGGTGCGGGTGTAGGCGATGGCGCCGACGCCGGCGGCCACGAACAGGCCGTGAAGCAGGGCCTCGTCGTCGAAGCCGTGCGCCTCCTGCACGGCGCTGAGGGCGGCGTACACGTACCCGCCCCCGCCGCCCATGGGCCCGGGCACGTTGACGACGCCGGGCACGCCGGCGCCCGCACCGTAGGCGAACCGGACCGTCTGCGCCGTGATGCCGTCGGTGAGCTGAGCGGGCGTGCCCTGGTGGCGCGCCCAGCGGCCGGCGAAGTCGGGCTTGAACGGACTGGACGGTACCGCGACGTCCTCCTCGTACACGGCGCGCGTCTGGCGGCGCATCAGCGCCGCGAGCTCGCGCATACGGTCCACCACCCACGAGCGGGGCCAGCCGGAGGCGTCCATCTCGTACTGGACGGCGACCTCCCAGAGCGGGACGCCGCCCTCTGCCGCGAGCTCGCGCCAGCGCGTCATGCTGTCGAACAGCTGCGGCTTGCGGTCGCTCTGAGAGACTACCGGGAGGAGAGGCCGCAGGAGAGCCACGCGCACGGCCGCGGCGGCGGCACCGAGCGCCCCGCGGACCGCCGACGCGTCAGGCTCGACGGACAGCTCGTGGACGTACATGACGCCGCGCCCCTCGGCGTGCACGGCCAGGGCCGAGAGCGCCTCCGGCAGCTCGGCCCGCACCCGCTCTACGTCTTCCGCCGTCAGCGTCTCGTGCGGGTCCTGCACGACGAGCACGAAGCTGTCGCCGATGGTCCGCACGGGGAAGCCGTCGAACGACACGGCCTCGACCATGCCGCCTCCCGTGGAGTTCCCCGCGAACGCGACCATGAGTCCGTCCCGGCCGGTGAGCACGAAGCGCACGGCGTTGGGGTGGTCGCTCTCTGCGACGTGGGTGAAGACGAACTCGACCTCGACGCCGGCCTCCTCAGCCAGCTCGAAGCTGCGGAAGAGGCGCGGGTCGTCGGGGAGCATGCCGAGGACGCCGGCCACCATGGCCCTGTCCTCGGCCATGATGCCGAACGTGCCGGCGAACGAGCCGTGCTCGTCCAGCTCGATGCGCGCCCTCTTCAGCGGCTCGCCCAGCAGGTCGCCGGCGAGCCGCCCCAGGCGGCAAGGCCCGGCGGTGTGCGAGCTCGAGCCCGGCTGCATCACCGGTCCGAACACGTCGTTGAAGAGCTCGGGGTAGGGCGCGACGATCACGGGATGGGCCTCCTCAGACACGTGCGGTCACCTCACAGGCCCGCGTTCGCGCGGACCGCTCACGAATGATGGTACCGTTCATCACTGCGGTACCGCTCCGCGGCGCGGGCCACGGCGTCGCGGTCCAGCTCGAAGCCCAGACCCGGCGCGTCGAGCAGGCCGAGCTTGCCTCTCACCGGCGTCAGGTCCGGTGCGCTCACCAGGTCCTCGGTGAGCAGCTGATGCATGATCTGGTTACCCTCGGTGAGATTGGCGGTGCGCAGGCCGAGGTGGTGCTGGGCGGTGTCCGTGATGCCGCTCACGCCCTGGCCGTGCAGGCACACCGAGACGCCGGCGGCCTCGGCGACTGCGGCGGCCTTGCCGAAGGCGAGCAGGCCGCCGGCCTCGTGCGGCGACAGGACGATGATGTCGGCCGCGCGCTGGCGGCAGATGTCGTACACGTCGGCGGGCGTGAACACCGCCTGGTCGGCGGCGATGGGCACGCCGACCGACTCCTTGACCTGCCGCAGGGCGGCGATGCTGTGCAGCGGCGTGGGCTGCTCGATCCAGTCCGGCTCGAAACGCTCCAGCTTGCGGATCATGCTGATGGCCTCACCCACGCTCCAGGCGCAGTTCGGATCGAGCCGCAGGCGGAGGTCGCCGATGGCCTCGCGCACGGCGGCGGTGTTGGCGAGGTCGGCCCGCTCGCCGCGCCCGACCTTCATGTAGATGACGCCGTAGCCGTCGGCCGCGAGCCGCTCCGCGTGCGCGGCCAGCTCGTCCGTCGTGTCGCCCTGCACGAAGCCGAAGTAGTCGACCTCGTCACGCACCGCGCCGCCGAGCAGGCGGTAGACGGGCTGGCCGACTGACTTGCCGAGCGCGTCCCACAGAGCCATCTCCACGCCGGCCAGGACGAAGTTGGCATGCCAGGGCGTGTGGTTGAAGCTCCCCAGGTAGCGGGCCCGCGTGACGAGGCGCTCCACGTCCCACGCCGGCTCGCCGACGAACAGTGGCGTGACGCCGGCGATCTCGCTTGCCACGCCCTCGGCAGGGAACGCGGCCACGGATTCGCCCACACCGGAGACGCCCTCGTCGGTCACGACCTCGACCAGGACGACGGCGCACCCGTGGTCGACGCGCCCGTGCCAGTGGTACGGCTCGAGGAACCCGAGGGCCAGGGGCGTGGCCGAGATACGTGCGATCCTCATGGCGGTCTCCGTTGCCGGCGTTCGCTGGCGCCGCGGGTCCGGAGCGCCGGTGAGCCCCGCGAGCGGGCACACACCAGTCTCTCGCCGGCCTCCGGCGGGCGCAATGTGATGGGCCACACGTCCCGGATTCGGGACTGTGTTGACGGTCACCCGCCCCTCGCGCCGCGAATGACGTTCCAGCGCGCTGGACGGGCTGAGGCCGTCGTTGACCTGTTCCGACAGCGCCCGGCATCATGTGTCGCGGCCACGAACGTCACGGCGCCCCATCCGGCGGTGCCCGGAGCGACATCCGGAAAGGACCCTCCCACACCATGGCGATCGACGACATCACCTGCTCCTTCAAGGCCTCTGTGCAGGGCCTCGACTACTACTGGCCCGGGACGAGCATCCAGGAGGCCTGCGAACGCTTCGGCCTCAGACCCGACCGGGTCCTTAAAATGGCGTCCAACGAGTGCGCCTACGGCCCCTCGCCCAAGGCCTTGGAGGCCGCGCGAGAGGCCCTGCTCCAGAGCGCGATCTACCCGTCGTCCAAGTACGACTACTCCGCGCTCACGCACGCGTTCGCCGGGTACGCCGGCGTCGATGCGAGCATGATCGCGCCGGCGCCAGGCTCCGAGACCATGGTCCGGTACCTGTGCGAGGTCTTCCTGGGCCACGGCACCGAGGCCGTCGTCTCGTCGCAGAGCTACGACGGCCACCAGATCGCCTCGTGCATCGCCGGCGCCGAGGTCAAAGCCGTGCCGCCGTCCGGCTACCGCTACGACGTGGACGGCCTCATCGCCGCCGTGACCGACAAGACGCGGGTGATCTGGGTGTGCAACCCGGACAATCCGTCCGGGACGATGCTGACCAAGGCCGAGGCGCGGCGTCTGGTCGAGGCCGTGCCTCCGACGGTGGCAGTGGTGTTCGACGAGGCGTACCACGAGTTCGTCGACGACCCCGACTACGGCGACGGCATGGACCTGCTGCGCGAGGGGCACAGCAATGTGGTCGTCCTGCGGACCCTCTCCAAGGCGTTCGGTCTCGCGGCGATGCGCCTGGGCTACGCCATCGCCGACCCCGAGCTGTGCGCGGTCGTGGACAACATCCGCGAGCCGTTCTACATCGCCGGGCCGTCGTGCGCAGCCGGGATCGCCGCGGTGACCGAGGACCTCGACTGGTCGCGGCGCGTCTGCGCAGAGACCGTGTCCGAGCGCCACCGCGTCGAGCAGGCGCTCGCGGAGCTCGGATTGGGCGTCGTGCCGAGCCAGGCCAACTTCGTCCTTGCGGACACGCACCGCGACGGCACCGAGCTGTACGAGCGCCTCATGCGGCACGGCATCATCGTGCGCCTCGGCTCCATCTGGGGCTGGGACACGCACGTGCGCATCACCATCGGCATGCCGGAACACAACGACCGCATGCTGGCGGCGATGCAGGAGGAGCTCCGCGCGGCGGACTGAGGACTTCGCGCAGGCGTACGCGCCGAACATCGCCCTTCGAACGCCGACGGACGGGGCCGCGTACGTGAAGAGGGCGGGGCGTCTTCACGCCCCGCCCTCTTCGGCGGGAAGTCCGCGGCCGCAAGGCCCCCGCACAAGCGACCGGGACCCCTCATTCGTCGCCCACCCTCCCGTCCCTTCATGCCGTCACCGTTTGGCGCGCCGTCCGCATCCAGGCCGGCCGCGGCCGACGTGAGCCGCGCCGCGATCGTGATCCCGTCGCCGTGCCAGTCGCTCGCCTGAGAGGGATCGACGGCGACGCGGTAGCCACTGGCTCCGGGGGCCTCGACGCCGCGCGGCTCCGCGCAGCCTGCGGCGGGAAGCGGCGTGACGCCCCGCTTTCCGAGGGCCCAAGCGGGGTAGGCTACGGGGCGGCGGCGGCACCCGGAGCAGGAGGCGCCTTCTGATGCTCGGTTTCATCTTCATCGGCGGCTGGGGCAACGTGAAGAAGCAGCTCGTCGGCAGTGTCGGGTTGCACACCTGTCCGGTCTGTCACCAGCTCGCTCGCTGGGACGTGTACCGGATCGACAAACGGGCCACCGTCTACTTCGTGCCCGTCTATACCTACGCCTCGGAGAAGGTCGTACTGTGCTCCAACTGCCACAACGGAGCAGAGGTGAGCGACCTGGACATCGCGAATCTCCGGGCGCAGGGGCAGGCTGCCGCTCCGCGACCACCCGCGCCCGCAGGGCCGGTGCCTGCCGCGACGACGTCACCCCCGGCGGGATTCCGGCCGGCGCCGGCCGCCCCGACCGTGCAGCCGCGCCCCGCGTCCCGGCCGGCGCCTCCTCCCGCGGCGCCACCTGCGCAAGCGACGCCGGTCCAACAGGCGGTCCCCGCGGGTCCGTCTCTTGCGCCGGCGCCCATCCAGCCCGCCCGCATCGCGCCGGCACCGCCGGGCGCGGACCGCCACGTCGTCACGTGGCTGCGCAACGTCCGGGCGATGCTGCTCAAGTACGGCTACTTCGCCCAGGACGTGCGCTGGTACGAGAAGCCCTACGACATCCCGTGCGAGCTCAGCGCGACCTTTCTGCAGAACGGCGCCACCTACGTCGTCACCCTGCACCGCAAGGAGGAGTTCGCGCAGCGCTACGGCGCCGCTCTGCAGGCCGACCCCTCTGTGCAGCAGGCCACCGGGGCCGGCCTGCACCTGCTGCGGGTCGTCGACAAGCGCGTGCTTCGCGTGCACGACGCTCGCGGCGTGAACGGCGGGCAGCTCGAGACGTGGGCCAAGACCGTCGGCTGGTACCCGCTGCCGAAGTAGACGCACCCGCCGGACGACGCCGGCCGAGAGCGCGCCGGCGGGCTGCGCACTGCGGCGCCTGACCCCCGGGGGCTGCAGCCGACGCCCGAACCTGCCGATGTGACCCCGTGAGACCAGGGTCGCCACGCATTCCTGACACCGCAAGCCGCGGCCTTGGAGACAGCGGGCGCTGCGACCGATCGCGTCGCGGAGCCGCATACGGAGGGAGGTCCGGTGGATAGGACAGCAGGCAGGCCGCGCGCGAGGGCTGCGCTCATCGGTCGCGCTGGTCGTCGCCGTCACGCTGGCGCCGGTCTGGGCGATGGTGATGCTGACGACAGGACCGGCGGCGGCCTCACAGCAGGCAGCCGCCGCCGAGACCATCCTCACCCTGCGCATGCAGGGCGACCACGACACCATGTGGCTGGTGTCGAACGAGGGCACCGCCACGGCGGCCGGTGAGCTGCCGGGTACCGCAGAGATGGTGGCCGCCTCGCCGGACGGTTCGTCCGTTGCGTACATGCCGTTCGAAGGCAAACCGTTCGTGTGGATAGGCTACGGGCCGGCGGCACCCAAGACCATCCCGCTGGCCTCGGCCGGCATCAAGACCATCACGGGTCTCACGTGGATCAGCGAGACCCAGCTCGTCGTCTCCGGCTCAGCTAAGGCCCTGTCCGGCTACGGCTATTACGACAAGCTGTACACCGTCGACGTCGCGAGCGGCGCGGTGGCCCCGTTCCGCAGGCTGAGCGGTACGGATCCCTACGCCGCGCCCAGTGCCGGCAAGCTCATGTACGTGAACTTCAAGGTCGTGAAGAAGGGTAAGACGCAGCGCGTCACCGAGACGCTCATGCTGGCCGACATCAACGGCAGCGGCGCCGGCAGGCAGCTCGACTCCGATGTCTACACCCTGCCGGCGGCCTACCGCGCCTTCGCCGCGCCGGAGCTCGCCCCGGGCGGCGACTGGTTCGCGTACGGCACCACCGGCAGCGACGTGAGCGTGCGCTACACCATCGACTTCGTCGACAGCGAGACGTGGCAGCCGTGGCTCACGATGTGGATGCCCACGCCCCTGGCCATCGCCTGGGCACCCGCCAGTCCGCTGCTTGCGCTCGGCGGCAGCGCCGTCGGGCCCGACGACCACGGCAGCGTGTACATCTTCGACGTAGCTGGCGGCGACGTGGGCCGGACGTCAAGGGACCTTCTGTCGAAGGCCGGCATCGAGTGGATCATGGACATGGACTGGTCTGCCGACGGCCACATCGTGGCCGACGGGCTGACCAGGGACGACAGCGGGCCTGTCGCCGACGTGGAGCACGCACTGCTCCTCGACAGCGGCGACCTCACCACGCTGAAGGACCTCGGCGAGGGCCGTTTCTCCGTGTGGGTGCGGTGAGCGCGGGAGGCTGAGGGCCGCGGAGACTCGACGGGCTCGCACTGGGCGAGTGCGCGTCCACTCGCAGGCCCAGATCCGCTCGCCGTCAACGAACTCGCTCAAGCTGTCGAACTCGCGGCCAAGCTTGTCGGCGAAGACGAGGAAGCGCTGATCGGGCATGCCGGCCCGCTTGTTGACGAGCGCCGTGCTCCCAGACGATCCAGGGTCCCGAGCTGCTACGCTGGCCGACAGCCCGATACGCAGGCCGACACGGAGCGTCACGATGACCGCATGCATCTTCTGCCAGCCTGAACCCGGGCGCGTCTTCCTCGAGAACGAGCTCGCCTACGCCTTGTGGGACTCGTTCCCGGTCGCGGAGCTGCACGCGCTCGTGATCCCGCGGCGGCACGTGCCGGACTACTTCAGCCTCACCACCGACGAGGTGCTGGCCTGCGACGAGCTGCTGCGCCAGGCGCGCGACCTGATGTGCGGCCGCGACGGCACCGTCGAGGGCTTCAACATCGGCATGAACGTGGGCGCCACGGCCGGGCAGACCATCTTTCACTGTCACATCCACCTCATTCCGAGAAGGACGGGGGACGTGCAGAACCCGCGCGGCGGCGTGCGCCGGGTGATCCCGCGCAAGGGCTGGTACCCGGAGCCCGGGTGAGCGACCCCGGCGACGCCCTAGGGGGCGGCGGGCGCAGCCGGCCCGCCTGACCCGCCCGCCCGCTACTGCATCAGGGCGGCGTCCGCGCGCGCGACGACGTCGTTCAGCGCGCGGACCGTGTCCTCCGGCAGGTCGAGCGGAGCCAGACCCTGCCGCAGCTCACGGTATTTCTCGGCGGCGCGCTCGTAGAGGTCCGGCGCGCCTGCGTTCTGCCACGTGTCGAGCGGGTCGGCCACGAAGATGTCCGGACGCGCGGCTCCGCGGCAGTGCTTCAGCGTGTGCCGCGCCCGCAGGTAGTTGCCGCCGGCACCGGCGTCCAGGATCGCCTGCACGCCGAGCGTGTCGTCGTCCGCCGTCATCCCCGCGGTGTAGCCGCGCACCAGCGCCGTCATGCGGTCGTCGATGATCAGCTGTGGCGGGCTGGCCAGCGTCGAACCACCCAGGCGACCGGCGCCGTACACCACGTCCGCGCCGGCCATCGCCGTGAACGCCGCGTTCATGCCCTTGGAGAACACCGTCTGGCCGTCCGACACGTACGAGTCGCTCCACAGCGACGCCGTCAGCACCGGCACCTTGAAGGCTTCGCGCATGAACTGCGCGGCGGCGGACTGCGCGAGCGCCGTCTGCACCGAGCCGAGGCTGGTGTTGCCGGTGCCCATGTCCATCGTCGAGTTGTACGCGCTCGCGAGGATGGGGTGCCCGGGCGCCAGGATCTGCGTCATCACGAGCATGGCCAACACCTCAACGCCAACCAGCAGGGCCGCGCCGGCCGGGGTGATGGGGCCGGTCCCTCCGCCCACGACCAGGCTGCACGGCGCCACAGGGATGCCGTACTTGCAGCACAGCTCGATGGTCAGCACGTCCATGTCCTTGAACACCAGCGGGCTGAGCGATGTCGGGTCGAACCAGGCCAGCGGACGCTCGCGCAGGGCCTCCTCGCTGCCCGCGCGCACGAGGAGCAGCTCGAACAGGTAGGGCACGCTCTCCAGGCAGTAGGCGAGCAGGTTGAGGGGCTTGGACGTGTTCTGCAGCTGCACCGCCAGGGCGTGGATGTCGGCCGTCTCGGGCGGCACGTCCATGGGCGTCTGGATGGCGCACGCATCGATGTTGGGCAGCACCTCGATCAGCCGGCACCACTCGGCCCACGACTCGCACGTGACGTCCCGGAACTCCCCGGTCTCCGGGTCCAGGTACAGCATGGACTGGATGCAGCTGGAGGTGTAGAAGCCGCCGTCCGGATGCGGAAGCGTCAGGTCGTGGCGCTCGTCGCCGCCCTTCGCGACGAAGCTCGCCGGCACAGTCTTCAGCGCCGCCTCGATGACGTCACCCGGAATGCGGACCATGCGCGTCGCCTCGTCCACCTCGCAGCCGGCCTCGTGCAGCCACCCGAAGGCGCTCGGCTGGTCCACCTTCACCCCATGCCGGGAGAGGATCTCCACGCACTTCTCGTAGATGGTGGCGACTTCAGCGCCGGACAGCGGCTGGATGCTGAGGGGACCGGACATGGGGACCTCCGGGAGAGCGTTGCCGGCGATGTGGCCGATGAAAAGGTGGCGGCGGCCGGAAGACCCGCTCGTGCCGACGTTGGGGGGCCGCACGGACTACGCCAGACCGGACCGCCGCGTGATCCCACCCTAGGCGCGGCCGCGCGGCGGTTCAACACCCCGGCCGCGCCCGTCTCACATGCTGGAGAGGAGAAGCACGGCGACTGACGTCCGGAGCGCTCAGGCGGAGTCGTCCGTAGCCAGCAGGCGTCCACGCAGTGCGTCGTCGCCGAGCTCCTCCGGCGCTTCCGTCAGCGCGGCGTGACTGGAGAGATCGACGCCGGCTGCCAGCGGCGGGCTCGTCCAGCGGTCGACCGGGTCGGCCGAGACGGCGTCGATGTGGCCGTTGAGGAGCAGGGAGCGGCCGGTGCCCGTCGGTTCGGGCTCCCAGAGATCCGTCTGCGCGCCGACAGCTTCGAGGCGGCGCTTGAGCAACTCCTGCAGCTCCGCTCCCTGGCGCGGAGGGTCCCCCACGCTCCGCGCCGTGGTGTCCAGGAGGGCGACCAGCTCCTGCTCACCCTCGCACACGGCGGCCACCACGCGCTCCTCGTGCGCCGCCCGCAGCTCCTCGCCCATGCGTGTCTCCTCCTCCTGGACGTGATGCGGCCGCGGCCCGGACGGGCTGTCATCGAAGCTCAACATATCTCAGGAAGTGTTCACCCCGGCCTCAGCTTGGGTTCACGAGAGTCTGAGAGGCTCTGCGCGCAGACCGGGCGCCGCGACCGGCGCCATCAGCGTGAGACGGAGGTCCCGATGCTCACCACCTTCGAAGCACTCGGCAAGGACGGACTGGCTGTCAGCGTCTTCGGCGACCTGTCCCGAAAGGACACAGCCGCGCTGCAGGAGCGGCTCTTCACCTACGTGGACATGGGCTTCAGGCGCACCTTCGTGGACATGAGTCATTGCCGGCTGCTGGACTGGAGCGGCCTCGACGTGCTCATCGAGACGGCGCGGCGCGCCGACGGACGCGAGGTCGCGGTCCTCTCGCCCACGCGCGAGCTCCGCAGGATCCTCGAGGCCACAGGCCTCAGCGTCGCGCTGCCGATCTACACGTCGCGCGACGAGGCGCTGCGGCGCGACCTCGCGGTGGCGTGACGCGAGCACACGGCCGCCGCGCGGAGGCGACGCGAAGCCTGCCGTGACGGTCCGGCCGGCCGGCCGCCGGAGAGAGCTCAGTCCGCGAGCGCCGTCAGCAGCGCGCCGCCCCTGACGAGCTCGAGGGCCGCGGCGATGTCGCCCTCGAGCGGACGGTCCTCGTCGAGGTGCGCGACGCAGCCGCGAAGCAGGCCGTAGGCCCTCGCCGTACGCGGCCCCGGCGCGCAGCCGCGCAGCTCGATGCCCTGGCAGGCGCAGAGCAGCTCGATGGCGAGCACCGTCTGCGCGTTCTCGAGGATCTCCGCTGCGTGGCGCGCCGCTATGGTCCCCATGCTGACGTGATCCTCCTGGTTGGCGGAGGTCGGGATGGAGTCGACACTGGCCGGGTGCGCCAGCACCTTGTTCTCACTCACGAGCGCGGCCGCCGTGTAGTGGGCGACCATGAAGCCGTCGTTCAGGCCGCCGTCGCGGACGAGGAAGGCCGGCAGGCCGCCGCTCAGCGCCGGGTTCACGAGGCGCTCGACGCGGCGCTCCGAGATGCTCGCCAGCTCGGCGACGGCGATGCCCAGGAAGTCGAGCGCCAAGGCGAGTGGCTGGCCGTGGAAGTTGCCGCCGGAGAGGATGGCCGGAGCCGTCGGGTCGGGCGCGAAGACGAGCGGGTTGTCCGTGACCGAGTTCAGCTCGGTCTCAAGGACGCCGCGCACGTAGGCGACGGCGTCACGTGAGGCCCCGTGCACCTGCGGCATGCAGCGCAGGGCGTAGGCGTCCTGGACGCGGCCGTGGGAAGAAGCCAGCACGGCCGGGCTGTCTGCAAGCAGCCTGCGCAGGTTCGCGGCCGTCCGGATCTGCCCGGCGTGCGGCCGCGTCGCGTGCAGGCGCTCGTCGAACGCATCGGGGACGGCCTCAAGCGCCTCGGCCGTGAGCGCGCCGATCACGTCGGCGGTGTCGAGCAGGCGCGCCGCGTCGAAGACGGCCAGCGCGCCGAGCGCCGCCATGGCCTGCGTGCCGTTACAGAGCGACAGCCCCTCCTTGGCGGCCAGTCTGACCGGCGCAATGCCTGCCGCGAGCAGCGCCTCGTCGCCGGCCATCGTGCGGCCGGCGAAGCGCGCGCGGCCCTCGCCCATCAGCACGAGGGCGATGCGGGCGAGGGGGGCGAGATCGCCGGAGGCGCCCACCGAGCCCTTGCTCGGCACGACGGGCAGCACGCCGCGTTCGAGCATCGCCACCAGCGTCTCGGGGATCACCGGACGCACGCCCGAGCACCCGGCGACGAGCGAGTTGGCGCGCAGCAGCAGCATCGCCCGCACGACCTCGTCGGGGAACGGCGGGCCGACGCCGGTACAGCAGCTCGTCACCAGGTGACGCTGAAGCAGCTCCACGTCCTCGTCGCCGATGCGCACGCCGGCCAGGCTGCCGAAGCCCGTGTTGACGCCGTACACGGGCTCGCCGCGCCGCAGGCAGTCCTCGACCACGGCTCGGCTCGCCTCCATTCGCGGATAGCTCTCCGGCGCGATGGTCACCGGCTCGCCGCCGCGCGCCACGCGCACGACGTCGTCGATCGACAGACTGCGGCCGTCGAGGCGGACCGTCACCTCACGCTCCCGTTCGACGAGGCGGATGGCCCCCGCACCTGCGTCTCAGGCTCCCCTGTTCACACGTTCATCTCGATGGTCTGCGCCATCGAGAACTCGTGGATCTGCAGGTAGTAGCGCACGACCTCCTGGATGGCGCCGAGCGGCACGGGGCCGACCAGCTCGGCGCTCGCCACGCTCACGCCGTACCGCCTGGCCTCGGCCCTGATGGCCTCCATCACGCGCGGGATCGGCGTCTGCGTGTAGTTCGTCAGGTTCATCGACACCTGGATCATTCCGGTGCCGGTGACCTCGAGGCCGATGGCGCGCACGAAGCGGAAGCCGCCGTTGAGGTGGCGTACGGCGTGGGCGATCTGCGTCGCGATCTGCAGGTCGTCGGTGCGCAGGTTCACGTTGAAGGCGACCAGGGGGAACCGCGCCGACACCTGCGTCGCCCCCGACTTCGGCACGAACTCGGCGGGCCCCTCGTCCGGCTTCCAGAAGGGGTCCTTCATCTTCTCGGGGAGCGCCTCGTACTGACCCTCGCGCACGTCCACGAGGTTGCGGCGCTCGGGACGCGTGGCGGCGTCCTCGTAGTAGTAGACCGGTACGCCGCGGTCCCCCAGCCACTTGCCGAAGTCCTTGGCGACGGCCACGGCCTCTTCGGTCGTGGTGTCTCCCACCGGGATGAACGGCACGGTGTCGAGAGCTCCGTTGCGCGGGTGCCCGCCGGTGTGCTTCGTCATGTCCACGGCGTCGATGACCGCCGCGGCGAACACCTTGGTCGCGGCGAGCACAGCGTCGATCTCGCCCAGATACGAGTACACGGAGCGATTGTGGTCGCCGTCGGCGGAGAGGTCGATGAGCTTGACTCCGGGCTGGCCGCGGATGACCTCGGCCAGACGGTCGACGGTCGCCTGGTCGCGGCCCTCGCTGACGTTGGGCACGCACATCAGGATCTTCATGCTGGACTCCTTGAGGAGAGGGCTGACTCAGCAGCGCCCGCGGAGCTCCTCGGCCTCCCGGAGCAGCGCCACGGCGCGCTCACCTTCCAGCATCGACACGTTGACGTCAATATTGCCGGCGCACCCGACGACGCCGGCGCGAGCCAGCTCGAGGGCTACAGCCAGGTCGGAGGCGGCGGCCGCGTTGGACCTGCCGGCGAGCTCGCGACACAGGTCCAGGACCCGAGCGCAGGCGCCGGCGTTGTCGCGGGGGACCTCGGCGGCGGCGATGAGTGCGTCGTAGATCGCCGCACCGCGAACATCCTTCTCCTCGTCGGTGGCCTTGGGCAGGGCGTACGCCGACCTGATGAGGCCGTAGGCGGCCGCGTCCTCGGCCGCGCCGGCCGCGAGCTGCTCGCACAGCCGCGCGGCCTCCGCGGCAACCGACCCGTAGCGCTCGTCGCCGAGGTCGAGGTCCTTGCCGGCGGAGAGGCTGGCCACCATGCCGAGCAGGCCGGCCGCCATGGCTCCTGCGAAGGCGGCGGCGGAGCCGCCGCCCGTAGTGGCCTCGCCGGCGTCCAGGATGCGGGACAGGACGGGCTGGAGCGAGGCGATCAGTTCGCTGGGGTGGGTGCTGTCGTCTGGCATGAAGCCTCCGTTCGGGCCGTGACGGCCGCACGGCCGCGCCGGCTCACCGCGTCGTGGCGCGGCCGCGCTCCGCGACCAGCCGGCCGCGCTTGTAGACCTGCTCGACCACGCTGCTTCCAAGCCGGTACACAGCGTGTTCGTACTGCGGCACGTCCCAGACCTGCACGTCGGCGAGCCTGCCGGGCGCGAGCACGCCGCGGTCGTCGAGCGCCAAGGCGGCCGCGCCTCCGGCGGTCGCTGCCCACAGCGCTTCACCCGGGCTCATGCGGTACAGCCGGCAGGCCAAGGCCATCACGAACTGCTGAGACTCGGCCCAGCAGCCGGGGCACAGGTCGGTCGCCAGCGCCAGCGTCATGCCCGCGTCGATGAGAGCCCGGGCGTCGAACGGCCGCGGGTGGTGCACGGCGAAGTCCAGGGCCGGCATGATCACGCCGATCACGCCGACCTCGGCCATCTTGCGCATGACCTCCGGCGGGGTGAAGTTGAGGTGATCGGCCGAGACCATCTTCATCTCGGCTGCGAGATCGGTGCCGCCGATGTACGAGTAGGCGTCGGCGTGGATCTTGAGCTTCATGCCGTGGGCGCGGCCTGCTTCGAGCACGCGCCGCGACTGCTCCTTGTCGTAGTAGCCGTCGTCGGTCCACACGTCGCAGAAGGTCGCGAGGCCTTCGTCCGCGACCAGCGGCGTCATCTCCTCGCAGACGATGTCGATGTAGCGCTCGCGCGACACCTCCGGGGCGAAGCCGTGAGCGCCGAGGAACGTCGAGAGCACGTCGACGGGCGACTGCTCGTCGAGCGCCTTGTTCACGCGGAGCATGTCGAGCTCGGTGTGCGTGGCGAGGCCGTAGCCGCTCTTGCTCTCCACAGTGGTCGTACCGGCGGCGAGCATGCCGGTCAGACGCGCCGCCGACTCGCCCAGGAGCTGCTCGAAGGTCGCCGCGCGCGTGCGCTGCACCGTTTCCATCGGGCCGACGCCGAGGCCGCGGGCGCGAAGCCGCTCGCGGACCTTCTCGACGTCGGGCTCGGTCATCTTCGCCGCGTACTCGTCCACACGCGAGCCGGCGAAGACGAGGTGCGTGTGGCAATCGACGTAGCCGGGCGCCACGACCTTGCCGGCGCAGTCGACCACGTCGGCGGCGGAGCAGTCGCAGGCCGCCTCGACGGTCGCGCGGCCGCCGGCCGCCAGGATGGTCTCGCCGGCGACCGCGAGCCAGCCGCCGGCGACGACGTCGACGTCGTACACGTCGCCGGCACAGCGCACGAGCTGCGCCGCGTCCTTGAAGACGAGGCCGGCCTGCGGGCGGGGGGAAGCGCCCGCGGGCCGGCTGTGGTCAGCATCCATTGTCATCCTCAACGTTGACGTCCGCTAGGGACGGCGACGGCCCGGGCCGCGCTCAACTACGTCGTTCATTCCTTCAGGTCCCGCGGCCCGAAGGTCGCTTTGGGCGTCCACCACAGCGGCACCTTGATGCCTTCGTCGGTCAGCGGGCCCTGGCCGTTGGCCACGTCCCTGGCCGCCTGGTAGCCGGCCTGCGCATGGCGGATGACGCCGATGCCGGAGTCCACCGTGAGCGACACCGACAGACGCAGGTCGGCCTCGTCGGTGCCGTCCGCGATCATCGTGACGCCGGTATGGACGGCCTCGCCCATCGAGTAGTTGGCCTGGCCGGCGATGAGGTCGGCCATGCCGCAGGAGTTCAGCAGGCCGTTCAGCACCGGCCAGTCGCTGATGAGGTCGCCGCCGTCGGCCATGTTCTCGGACTCGAACGTCGGGTTCACAATGCTGCCGGAGTCGAGATTGTCGCGCGAGAACGCGACCGGGCCCTTCACCTCGCCCTTGCGGATGAGGTCGTTCACGGCCAGACCGAACTTCTTGCGCTGGCCGAAGCCCAGATAGCAGATGCGCGCCGGCAGGGCCTCGATGGGGATGTGCTCGCGCGCCAGCGTGATCCAGCGCGTCACCAGCAGGTCGTCGGCGAACAGCTCGAGGCACAGGTCGTCGAGCCGTGCCAGGTCGCTCGCCTCGCCGCTCACGCAGGTCCAGCGGAACGGGCCACGGCCTTCGCAGAAGAGCGGCCGGATGTACTCGCTCACGAAGCCGGGGATCGTCATGGCCTCGGCCTCGGGCATGCCGGCGTCGCGGCACTCCTTGCGGATGCTGGTGCCGTACTCGAACGTCGGCACCCCGGCCGCGAAAAACCTGTTCATCACGCGAAGCTGGGCCGTCATCGTCTCCCGCGCGCGCCGCAGGTACTCCTCGCGGTGCTCCACGCGCAGCACGTCGGCCTCCTGTGGCGTCAGGCCGGCCGGGATGTACGAGATGGGGTCGTGGCAGGGGCACATCTCGGTGACGATGTCCGGGCCGGAAGCCCTTGTCGTAGGCCTCGGAGAACAGCTCCGCTGCGTTGCCGACCACGGCGATGCCGAGCGGCTTGCTTTTCGGCGGCGGTCTTCCTCGCCAGTTCGATGGCCTCGTCCAGCGAGCCGACCTTGCAGTCGATGAATCTCTTCTCGATGCGACGGTCGATCACGCGCTCGTCTGCGTCCACCACGATGCCCACGCCGCCGTGCATCGTCATGGCGCGCGTCTGGTTGCCGCCCATGCCGCCGGCGCCGGCCGTCAGCAGGATGCGCCCCACGAGCGAGTCGTCGTAGCACTTGCGAGCGATGGCGGAGAACGTCTCGAACGTCCCCTGGATCACGCCCTGCGTGCCGATGTACTCCCACGGCCCGGCGGTGTATTGCGCGAACATCGTGAGGTTCTTGTCCTGCAGGTCGTAGAAGATCGGCCACGTCGCCTTCATGATGTTGGTGTTGGCCATCACCACGCGCGGGGCGAGCCTGTGCGTCTCGAAGACGGCCACCGGCATGCCCGACTGCACCACCAGGGTCTCGTCGTCCTCGAGCTCCTTGAGCGCGTTGACGATGGCCCAGTACGACTCCCAGTTGCGCGCGCACTTGCCGATACCGCCGTAGATGACGAGCTCCTCCGGCTTCTCGGCGTTCTCCATGTTGTTCTCGAGCATGCGCAGGATGGTCTCCTGCTTCCAGCCCTTGCAGCGGAGCGTCGGACCGCGCTGGGCCTTCACGGAGTAGAGGATCTCGGGCTTGGAGGAGTCGGCCATGTGGGAGCCCCTTTCGTGGATGCGGCCTGGCGAGGGTCCGGGAACGAACGCGTCCGTGGCGCGGACGCGCGGGTGACGAAGCACGCACAAGACTGACGGGGGTCGAGTCACGGTTCAACGCGGCCGGGCCGTTCTCCCAAATGTGGGACCGGTTTTTGCGTCCGGCAGGGCGGACACGGGCCTCGCACAGCGCCGATGGGTCGCTTACAGTCCAGTATGATGGTCGCGGCGCCGGCGCGCGCAGCGCCGGACCCCGCGCAAAGCAAGGCGCGCCAATCGCGGTCAACCGACGAGGTGACGATGCTCACGCACGACGACAGCGACGAGACGACCACGCCCGGTGGCGTGCCCGCGCGCTCGGCCGACCGCGCCTTCGACATCCTCGAGTACCTCAGCCGGCGCACGCAACCCGCCTCGTCCGGGACCATAGGCCTCGAGTGCGGCATCCCCAAGTCGAGCCTGCACAACCTCCTCAAGCTGATGAAGAAGCGGCGGCTCGTGACGCACCACCCGTACGACAAGACGTGGAGCCTGGGGCCGAGGGTATCGGAGCTCACCCCGGAGGCTCCTCTGCTCGTGCACGCGCTCGCCGTGCTGCGATCGTTCTCGGGCAGCGCCGGCGCGCTCACCGTCCGCGACATCTCCCAGCGCTCGGACCTGCCCCAGAACGTGGTGCAGCGCATCGTCCCCGTCATGCAGGAGGCCGATCTGCTGTGGGTCCAGCCCGACGGCAGCTACCGTCTCGGGCTGGAGCTCTTCAGCCTGGCGGCGCAGGTCGCCTGGGTGGACCGCCTGCGCGTGCTGTCGCGCCCCGTGCTCACGCAGTTGCGCGACTCCACCCGCGAGACCGCGAACCTGGCCGTGATGGACGGCGACCAGGCCATCTACGTGGAGCAGGTCGAGAGCCGCCAGGCCCTGCGGTACGGCGGCTGGCTGGGGCGCCGCATCCCCATCGAGGGCACCGCACTGGGCGCCGCCCTGCGCGACCCCGGCCGGGTCCACACCAAGGACGGCGCGGTCGAGGAGGGCGTCATGGCCATCGCCTGCGGCATCGAGGGCACCTTTCCGCCCGCCGCCGTGAGCCTGCTCGCCCCCAGCTGGCGCATCGAGCGCTGGGGCCTCGACTCCGCCGGCCGCCTCGTGGCCGCTTCGGCCCGGCAGCTCGCCGAGCTGCTGACCTGACGCCGGCGCCGGGCGTGAGCCGAGGGCCACGGACGAAGCAAGCCTTGCACGGCGGACCGCTCGCTAGGACGTGACGCGGACGGCGAGCCGCTCGAAGAACGCGGCCTGGAGCCGCAGGTCCTCGACGGCAATGCGCTCGTCCACCCCGTGCAGGCGCGGCGCCACATCACGGAAGTCCTCGCGCACGAACGGGCAGACGCCGTAGGCGACCGCGCCGGGCCACGCGGCGCGCACGTGCGCGGAGTCGGTGAACCAGGAGCCGAGCTCGGCGACCATGCGCGCGCCCGGAACGACCTCGCCCAGCGCCGCGACGATGGCGTCGTACAGCTCACCGGCGGGCTCGGAGCGGTTGCCGGACGTGACCTCGCAAGAAAGCACCGACCAGTCGGCCGCGACGCCGTCGAGCGCGCGGCCGAGCTCGCGGCGGACGTCGTCCTCCGTCTGCCCCGGCAACACGCGGCAGTCCACGTGGATCTCGGCCGCCGGCGGGATCACGTTGACGGCGTCGCCCTCGGTGCGCACCACCGTCACGACGAAGGTCAGGCCGAGCAATGGCTCGATGATGGCGGCAAGCCGCTCGTCGGTGAGCGCCAGCTCGCGCACGGCGCGCTGCGCCGTGGCCGGATCCTTGAGACGCTCGCGAAGGCCCTCGTCCTGCACGGTCAGGTCGATGAGCGCCGCGGGGATCGACTCCTCCCGCACCTCGGGCTCGTAGGCGTCGAGGGCGGTGAGGACCTCGGCGAGGCCGCTCACCGCGTTGCCCCGGCGCTGCGGCATGGAACCGTGCGCGGCGCGGCCGGACACGCGCACCCTGGTGTTCGCGTACCCCTTCTCACCGGCGTGGAGGACGTACAGGGGTCCGCCGGGGGCCTGGGGCATGCTCCAGCCGCCCTCGTTGACGGCGAAGTCGGCGCGAAGCAGGCTGGGGTGGCTGTCGGAGCAGCCAGCGGGCGCCACAACGCAGCGCCGGTCTCCTCGTCGGCGGTGGCCGCGAAGACGAGGTCGCCGCGCGGCGGCCGCGCGGCGGCGGCGCGAAGCGCCACGCGCGCGAAGGCGACCGCCTGCGCCGCCAGCTGGTGCTTCATGTCCAGGGCGCCGCGACCCCACACGTAGCCGTCACGGACGCGGCCGGCGAACGGCGCCTCCTGCCAGCCCTCAGGCGCCGCCGGGACGACGTCCAGATGCCCGAGCAGGAGCAGAGAGCGCCCGCCCCCGCTGCCGTGCAGGCGGGCGACCAGGTTGCCGACCTCGGGCGCCTCGCCGACGACCTGTGCCTCGACGCCGTTGGCGGCGAAGAAGTCCGTGAGCACGGCGAGCGCCGGGCGCACGTCGCCCGGCGGGTTGCTCGTGTCGGCGCGGATCAGGCGCGCAAGCAGGCCGACGACAGCGTCGGGGTCGTCGGCCCGCAGAGGAAACCCGGTCGTCGCGTCCACGGCGTCTCCGTCGCTCAGCCGGCGCGCACCAGCTCCTGCACCGCCGGCCAGATGCGCTCCATGATGCCGGCCGTCTCCGCGGTGATCTCGGCGGCGCGCGTCAGGAGCCCGTGCCGCGCCGCCTCGTCCTTGAGCGACGGCACGTTGATCTCCACGTTGAGGACGCCGCCGGCGACGCCGGAGGCGGCCATCTGCACGGCCACGCCCAGGTCGCTGGCCGCGGCCGTGTTGAAGCCGACGGACACGGTCTCGGCGAGGCGTAGCAGCTTGAGACACGACTCCGCCGTGGCCAGCGGCACGTCGGCGGCGGTACGGATGGCGACCTGGATCTGCGCCGCGCGCGCCGCCTTCTCGTCGTCGGTCTCCTTGGGCATGCGGAACGCGTCCACCACCCCGAGATAGGCGTCGGTATCGCGGTCGACGGCGGCCAAGAGGCCGGCGCGCAGCTTGTCCGCGGCTGCGAGCGAGTCGCGCAGGACGGGCTCGCGTTCCTCGAGCTCCGCCTTGCCGACGCTGAGCTTGCAGACCATGGCCACGAGGCCGGCGGCCATGCCGCCGGCGGCCGCGGCCACGCTGCCGCCGCCGGGGGCGGGCGAGTCGGACGCGAGCTCGGCGGCGAAGCCGGTGAGGGTCAGGTCAGATGAGCATGTGCTCCTCCGGGTCTCGATTCGGGTTGACCAGCGGCGCACCGGCACGGGGCCGGGACGGGGGCCGAGTGAGTCGTGCCCGGCCGCCCGCGGCGCCGCCCGGCCGGGCGGCGCCGCGGGCGGCCGGGCAGCGCTCATCCTACGACGGGCAGACAGTCGCCGCCGTACGGCAGCAGGCCGATCGTGCCACCGGGCTGCAGCTGCAGGGCCCGGTCGACGGCGGCCTGCAGGTCGATGTGGCGCTCGTAGCCCAGCAACTCGCACATCGTCGTCGGACAGGCCGTCGCTCACCAGCAGGATCGCGGCCTTCTCGCGGATCTTGGCGTTGTCCACGCCCAGATCCGCGGCGATGACGTCGATCTCCCGGTCGCTGGGGTCGGCGGCCTTCACCAGCTCGATGCCGTGGGCGAACGTCTGCTGCAGCCAGAACCGAAGCCTGGGGTGGTTGTGCTCGAGGCCCTCGGGGCACGGCGAAGCGAACACGATGACGCCGCCTTCCTTCACCGCGAAGTACGCGGCGATGAGGCCCTTCTCGCCCTGCCACCACTCGATGTCGGCCGGATACGAGCTCACGATGACGATGTCGGCCGGCTCCGGCACACGGACGCCCCAGGCACGCCGGGACACCTCGACGCCGGCGCGGTGCGCCTCCACGCAGTCCCCCGCGACGATCTCCACGATCTTGTGGTACGGGTCCTGAACGACGTTGACGATGAACGCCAGGCCGACGATGCGCGCGACCTCTTCCATACCGCGGCGGCAGGGTGTGTCCACCTCGCCCAGCGGGATCTCCGGCAGCACGGTGGCCGTGACGTGCGTGGCGGCGGTGGTCGCGAACCCGCAGACGCCCGGCTGGACGATCTTGGCGCCGCCGGCGTACCCGGCGCCGCAGTGCGGGATGATGTTGCCGAGCCCGATGAGGAGGTCGGCATCCATGGCGGTGCGGTTCACCTGCACGGGGATGGTGTAGCCCTCGCCGGCGCTGATCGCGCCGAGGTCCACGAGCTGGTCCTCGTCGTTGAAGTCGTGCTGCGAGATGTGCACGCGGCCGAGGGCCTCCTCGCCCACTTTGGCCAGGATCTCGTCGTCGGTCATCAGCCGATGCGTGCCGGGCGCGGTGAGGATCTCGATGTGGTCGTCGGTCACGCCGGCGGCGTTCAGCTCGTCGAACAGCACCGGCAGGATGCGGTGGACCGGGGTCGTGCGCGTAGCGTCCTCGACCAGGACGACGACCTTGAGCTTGCCCGCCGCGAGCTCCGCGAGCGGCGGCGTGCCGATGGGGGCGCGGAGCCGCGCTCGCAGCGTGGCGGCGAAGTCCTCGATCTCCGGCAGCTCCTCCATCTCGCCGGTGAAGACGATGCTGCCGGCCGGGACCTCGGCCGAGACCGTCCGGCGCTTCGCCGTACGGGAGCTCGATGACGGTGCGTTCGTCCGCGACCATGCCTGAGGCCTCAGGCGCCGGCGGGCGCAGCCGCCCCGGCGCCGCCTTTGGTCACCGTGATCGTCCCGGCGGTCGCGTCGACCCTGACGGCGTCACCGTTCTCGAGAGCCTCGTAGAAGCCCTCTTCGACCTCGTCCACCAGCGGGATCTCCATGGCGATGATGGTGGAGACGATCACCGGCTCCGGCCGCTCCAGCACCACGGCGGCCGGCGCGACGTTGTTGATGATCAGGCGATACAGGCCGTCGGCCTGGACGACCGAGCTGCCTTTGCCCGTCGGCATCACGAGCACCCGGCCTGCGACGCTCTGGCAATCGAGCGCGTGGCCCTTCTCGATGACCGTGCCGGTGGTCGGGTCGCAGAGCGCGAAGCAGAGGGCGTCCTTCGACAGCAACGCGGAGCCTTCGCCGGCGCCCTCGGAGATGCAGCGGCAGGAGAAGGTGAGCTGCTCGGCCATCAGTGGACCTCCCCGGCGATGGCGGCTTCGACGGCCTGCATCAGCGGCCGCACCGCATAGTCCTGTCCGTACACCTGGCAGTAGAAGGCGCACTTCTGCGACTCGGTGACGCCGGGCCTGCCGTAGTAGATGTCCCAGCAGCCGGGCACGTCCATGCAGGTGTCGGGCAGGACGTGCCCGCCGGCGCGCTGGATCGTCGCCAGGTGGCCCATGCGGTCGGCGAGCTCCAGCGTCAGGCTGCTGACCAGGAGCCAGGTGTCCACCGCGAAGCGGCGGCCCTGGAGCTGCTCGGCGATCTCGCCGATCTGGCGGATGGTGAGGTGCGGGCAGCCGAACATGGCGTACTCGATCGGCCCCGGCGTGCCGGCGAACTGCTCGCGCACGCGCTCGAGGTCGGCCTGCGTGATCTTCACAGTCGCCTTGGGAGCCTTGCCGCCGAGGGCCGTGTCCACATCCGGGGCCTCGGGAGTGATGCCGGCGATGTGGTACATGGCGACGGAGCCGGACGTCGCCAACTCGGCGCCGAACTGCACGAAGCCCTCCGGTGTGGCGCGCTTCGTGATGCCGGTGAACACCGGCACCTCGCCGCCCTTGTACACCTGCGGGTAGGCGTAGCCGAGCAGGTGCCAGTCGAAGTCCTCCTCGACCTTGGCCTCGACCTCCACGACGACCTCGGCCAGGCGGTTCTCGTCGAGCAGGAACCCGTACTCGGGCACCCGGCCGGTCACGGCCGCGCACAGCGCGCTGATGGACGACTCGCGGTTGCTGCGCGCGCCGAGCACGGAGTTCACGTACGGCGTGGCGCTCGACTCCGAGAAGGCGACGATCTCGCCGAAAGCCGGCACGTTCTTCTCGATCTCCGGCGTGCAGCTCAGCGTCATGATTGCGCCGATCCTGCGGTACGCAGCGTTGCTCTTCGTCACGTTGTCGAGGCCGAACTGGTCCATCGCCCAGAGGTGGTCGGAGACGTAGTCCAAGTCCATGCTCGGGTTCGTCGTGGGCGGGACGATGCAGCGCGCGCCGCCGTCCACCAGCTTGGTCACGAAGTAGATGTCGCCCTGCTGGGCGCTGGCCGCGACATGCGCCCGGGTGATGGGCACCATGCGCTTGGCGTAGAAGGCGCGGCCGGTTCCGACCTGCACCTTCATGGCGAGGGCCATGCCCTCCCCGTACTTGCCGTCGAGCATCTCCTGCTCGAAGGTCGTCAACTCCATAGGAGCTCCCTTCTCAGGCGGGAGGGGCGGCCACGTTGCACGGCTTTCCCTCGATGAAGCGCACGGCATTGTCGGTGCAGGCGGCAGCCAGCCTCGTGCTGGCCTCGCCGGTGTTGAACCCGATGTGGGGGGTGAGGACCACGTTCTCCAGCGTGAAGAAGCCGGCGGCGCTGGGGTCGGCCAGATCGAAGACGTCCAAGCCGGCGCCGGCGATGCTCCCGCAGGCGAGCGCCTCGTACAGGGCGGCCTGGCGGACAAGACCGGCTCTCGCCGTGTTGACGAGCACGCCGTGCCCGGGCATGCGCGCCAGGAGTGGCGCGTCGACCATGTCCCGTGTCTCAGCCGTCAGCGGCGCGTGCAGGCTGACCAGGTCGCTGTCGGCGAACAGCCGGTTCAGCGGCAGATACGTCGCTCCGGTCTCGGCCACGAGGGCGTCCGAGCGGACGACGTCGTGGGCAAGGATCGTCATGCCGAACGCGTGACCCAGCGTGGCGACGCGCCGGCCGATGGCGCCGGTGCCGACCACGCCGAGCGTGCTGCCGCACAACTCGCCGCCGCGGAACCGATCCCAGTCGCGCTCGCGCCTGTCGCGAAAGAAGCGGTCGGCGGCCGCGACCTTGCGCTTGACGGCGAGCATGAGCCCGAGGGCGAGCTCCGCGACGGCGTTGGTGGCGTACTCGGGCACACGGCAGACGACCACGCCGCGCCGCGCCGCCGTCTCAACGTCCACCGTGTCGACACCCGTAGCCGCCAGAGAGATCATGCGCAGCCGCGGCAGCCGCTCGAGGGCGGGCGCGTCCATCCGTGCCCAGCAGCACAGCACGACCTCGGCGTCGCCCGCCCGCTCGACCAGCTCGTCGTCGTCGCGAGGAACGCCCTCGTAGACGCGCACGTCACCGAGTGCCGAGAGACGCGCGAGGTTCTCGTGGCCGAGGTCGAAGTCGTCGAGGACGACGATGCGCATGGGCACAGCTCCGGATCGCGGTGGTGGCGCGGCGCGCCCTGGCGTCGCCGCAGTGCATCGCCCATCATGAACGCGGCGGGGGAGGGGTCAACCGGCGGCCTCTCGCCCGTCCACGCACGTGGACGGAAAAGGAGCGCGTACCGATTGACGACCGCGCCACGGGGGCTATGCTGTCCGCAGACCGGCTCCGTGCCTCGGGACCCTGCTCACGGGCCCCCGCCCGGGCCCCTCGCCGGGGGGTCAGGGCCACGCGGACGCCGCCTATCGCCTTTCCCCTCGCCCCGACTGGAGGACACATGCCTGCCTATCGCCTGCGCACCACGGCTCTCGACGAGGAGGGGTGCGCCGCCGTCCACGCGGCGACCGTCGAGATCCTCGAGAAGACCGGCGTGGAGGTGCGGCACGACGGCGCCCTGCGGCTGCTGAGCGACGCCGGCGCGCAGGTGGACGGCACGCGCGTGCGCATCCCGGCGGCGCTCGTGGACGACGCCCTCGCCGCCGCGCCGCGCACCGTTACCATGGCCTCGCGCGGCGAGACCGGCGCGCTCGCGCTGAAGGCCGGTCCCGTCTACTACGGCTCCGGCTCCGACTGCCTCGTCTGTCTGGGGCCGCACACCCGCGAACGCCGCATGGTCTCACTCGACGACGTGGAGCAGATGGCCGCTCTCCAGGAGCACCTGCCCAACACCGACTTCGTGATGAGCATGGCGCACCCGCACGAACTGCCGGCCTCGTTCGCCCCAGCCGCGCAGTTCGCGGCCATGCTGCGCGGCACGTCCAAGCCGCTCATCATGGTGCCGGAGGTGGCCGCGGACATCGACCTGTTCCACGAGATGGCGGCCGTGTGCGGCTCCGCCGGCAGCTGGGCGCTGTACGCCATGCCCACGCCGCCGCTGGTGCACGGCGAGCACTCGGCGGCACGCCTCATCCGCTGCGCGGAGCTGGGCGTGCCGATGGTGTACGCCTCGGCGACGCTGCAGGGAGCGACCGGGCCCGCGTCGCGCGCCGGGCAGATCGTGCAGACCAACGCCGAGATGCTGAGCGGCCTTGTGGTCAGCGAGCTCGCTGTGCCGGGCGCCCCGTTCGTGTACGGCGTCGCCCAGGGCGCCATGAACCCGCGCACGGCGCACGTCGTCTACTGCGCGCCGGAGAGCATGGCCGTCCAACAGGCCTCCGCCGACCTGGCCGGCTTTTACGGCCTGCCCACATTCGGCTACGGCGGCTGCTCTGACTCGCTCGCGCTCGACGAGCAGTGGGCCTTCGAGGCGGGTATGACGCTGCTCACCGCGGCACAGGCCGGTGTCACCCTGCTGCACGACATCGGCTACGTGGCGTCGGGCACGGCCTCGTCCTACGAGACCATGGTCGTGCTGGACGAGCTCGTCGGCTGGGTGAAGGCGTACCTCGACGGCGTGACCATCGACCCCGAGGCTCTGGCGCTGGAGGAGATCGACGCCGTGGGCCCGGGCGGGAGTCACCTGTCGCGCAAGTACTCCCGCCGGCACCTGCGCGACTACGTAGCGCCACGCCTGATCTCGCAGGACCAGTACGACGCATGGCAGGCACGCGGCGGCGACACCCTGCTCGACCGCACCGCCGAGAGAACACGCGAGCTGCGTGAGGCGCCGCGGGCGTATGAGCTCGGCGAGGACGCGGCGGCGGCGCTGGACGCGCTGGTGGAGAAAGCGCGGACGGCGGCGCTGGGCAGCTGACGGCGGGCGCCGTACCACCGCACCGACCGTGCCCGCGTCGCGCTCCTCGCGACTGGTTGTATTCTGCAACGAACCGCGAGGAGCCCGCATCGGTGACGATGGGCTCGGGCGGGAGACAATGCGGCGCGACTGGACGCAGGCCGGAAAGCCGAGCCGGCCCGCTCGGCCCGGGCGGCTGCCGACCGGGCCGAGCGGTCGCGGGCGGTAGCCGTCTACGCGGCCTGCCGGCGCCCAGGGATGAGTCAGGCGAAGGCGCCGGCGCGGATGAGTTCGCGCACCGGGTCGACGTCCACCGGCGGAGGCGTGCCCGGCACGAGCGGAGGCACGACCTCGCGGATGCGCTCGTAAGCAGCCGCGGTGCCGCAGCCGAGCGGACCGGCGCCGCGGGTGTCGACGGCCTGCGCCGCGACCAGCAGCTCGACGGCGACGATCGCCTCACCGAGCTCGACCTGCTCGGCCAGCTTGCGGGCAGAGAGCGGCAGATGCGTGGCGTGGTCTTCGATGCCCTCGGCGCCCGAGCTGCTTGCGAGAGCGAACGACACCGGCTGCGCGAGTGCGCCGGCCTCCACCGTGAGTGACTCAGCCGTGATGGCGAGGATGCTGAGGCCAAGGTCGGGGCCGGGCTCGGGCATCAGCCCGGTCGGCAGCCCCGACCAGAGCGAGTCGAGCAGCTTCATGCTTCGCTCGGTCGCGGCGACGAGCATGCCGGCGAGGGCGGCGCGCATGTAGTCGAGCGCCGCCGACAGCGCCAGCACCTCGTACACGGAGGCCGACCGGATCACGCATTCGTCGGCGAACACGACGGGGTTCACCTGCGCGCAGCGCAGCTCGACCTCGAGCCGCTCGACGGCGTGCTCGAGCGCAGTGCGAGCCGCGGACTGGATCGGCCCCGTGCTGCGGTACGTCAGCGGGTCCTGCAGGTTGCGCGCCGCTCCCTCAGCCCACAGGTAGCTGCCGTCCAGCAGCCCGCGCATGCGAGCGAAGGTACGTGCCAGGACGGGATCCGGGCGGGCGCGCTCGACCGCGGGGTGCAGCGGAGAGAGGTTGGCGGCGAACCCCTCGAGCGCGAGGGCGCCGCCCACGTCGGCCGCGTCAACGAGGCGGGCGGCGTCGGCCAGCGCCAGCGCCGCCCGGCCGGTCCCGAAGGCGCTCGTGTTGAACAGGGCGAGGCCCTCACCCGGCGCCAGGTCCGTGCCGCCGAAGACCTCGGCCACGAGGTCGGCCATCGGCGGCAGGTCGCTGGCGCCCAGCGAGCCCAGCGAGCGGACCCGCGGCCTCTCATCCTCGTTCAGCGCCTCCACGAGGCGCTCCGCGAGGACCGGCCGCAGGCAGGTGAAGCCCGCCGCCATCTGGTTGGCGAACACCACCATGGCGGCGCGCACCACGTCGGCCGGCGCCAGCGGGCCGACGCCGCTGCGCGTCTCCTGGATCTGGCGCCACTCGAAGGCGGCGTCGTCCGCGGCCACCGTGACGCGCTTCTGCACGCCAAGCCCCGTGGTGAGCCCGTACGTGGGCGTGCCGGCCTCCCACGTGGCGTCGGCGACCGTGCGGGCGCGCCTCATGCGCTCAACGGCTTCGCCGTCGAGCTCGACGCGGGTCCCGCCGCGCGCGACCGCGACCACGTCGGCGAGCGTGAGGTCCTGCCCCGTGAGGATCACCGCCATCGTCACTCCCTTCGCATCGCCGCCGAGGCCTCTCTACCCGCGGGTCTGCCCCGCCACGGCGTCCTCCTCGCCCACTCCGAGCACGTCGCGACAGTATCGCACGCCCTCCTCCAACGCGGCCTCCGCGGCGGCGAGAGCTGTGCCCATGTCAGCGAAGGGGATATCGGGAACGCTGAGGCGGAGCAGCACGGTCACTGCCGCCGGGTCGTGTGCGGCGGGGGAGGGGCTCGCGCCCGCGCCCGCCGACCGTCACGCGTCGGCCGCGGCGAGCTCCGCTGCCACGATGGCGTCCAGCTCGGCCACCTGCCCCGGTTCAAGCTCGAACGCGCGCGGCTCGCTGCGCAGACGCGCGACCATGGCGCGCACGCGGTCCAGCATGGACCGCGCGCCCTCGCTCGTCCAGCGGTCGAAGCCGGTGTCGTCGAACAGCTGGCTGCTCCAGAACTCCCGGTAGTGACGGCGCGTGTACTTGGTGCTCAGGTGGTTGCCGCCCGGCCCCGCCGCGCGGATCTCGTCCAGCGCCAGCGAGTACTCGTCCACCGGCACCTCGCGCAGGAACGCCCTGGCGTACCCGGCCAACTCGTCGCCGAGCACGATGGACTCGTAGGAGCTCTGCATGCCGTCCTCGAGGTAGCCGACGTCGTGCAACAGCGTGGCTCGCGACAGGGCGCCGAGCATGGTGGTCAGCGCCGACTCGGCGGCCCACTGCTCGTCGAGGATCTTGGACTCGGAGTTGCCCGCGTACGAGAAGCTCGGCAGGCGGTAGAAGCGCGCCAGGTCGCAGCAGGCCTGGAGCGCCAGGACGGCCTCGGGCAGCGTGTACGGGTCGCCGTTCATGGTGCGCATGTCCATGGCGCCGCCGCCGGCCCCGTAGACGAATGGCGCGCCGGGGCGTACGTGCTGGTGCAGCACGAGGCCGCTGAGCACCTCCGCGTTGGCGACGAGCACGGTCGCGGTGACCGACCGCGGCGCCGTGGTGCCCGCCTGCGGTGCCGGGGCGTAGATCAGCGGGATCTGCAGCTCGGCGCAGCCGACCACCTTGGAGAGCGCCTCGGCGTCGTGCTGCAGCGGCGGCGAGGGCATCGCGTAGACGACGATGCTCTCAGCCTCTCCGGCCACGGCGGCCATCTCGCGGATGCGCGCGAGCCGCCGTCCGTTGATCGGCGTGAGCAGGACCGGCTTGCGCGTGCCCTTGAGCAGCGCCGCCACGTGTGCCACGTCGTCGACCACGGGGTCGACGTCCTCGGGCGACGCCATGGTCATTGCGAAGTCCATGTGCGGCAGCTTCTCGGCGAGCGCCGCCATGCCCTCGGTGTCCGCCAGCACCGCCCGGCGGCGCTCGTTCGTGTCGGGGTCGCACACGTACAGGCAGTCCGACCCCGTGCCGAAGTAGCTGGCGCCGTCCCGCAGCTGCAGCGGCGCCGTATCGCCCCCACGCGGCTTGACGACCCACTCACGCGGCGCCGCGGCCAGCGCCCTCTCGACCAGCTCTGGCGAGAATCGCACGCGGGTCCCCTGCACGTCCGCGCCAAGCTCGGCGAACAGGCGCAGCGAGGCCTCGTCCTGCAGCACCTCGACCCCCACCTCGGCCAGCAGCGTGAGCGTGGCTTCGTGGAGCCGCCTGCAGTCGGCCTCGTCCCAGAGCGTGAGCGTCGCGGTCGGCATGGGGGTCCTTTCGGTCGGCGGCGCCGAGCGGCGCGGGAGCGCCGCAGAGGCGCCGGCGGGGGAGGGGGCACCGGCCGGGGGGAGGGAGCCGTAGTACGCGCTCCCTCCCCCCGGCCCAGCGGTCATGTCACTCGGTGAAGTGCGCCGTCGTGAACAGCGTCTGCGACCAGTCGGGCAGCAGGGTGATGCCCTGCACCGTCTCAGGCTGGCCGGCCAGGCCTTCGGTGACCAGGAGGTTGATCATGGGCACCTCGTCCATGAGGATCTGCTGCGCCTGCTTGTAGAGCTCGGCGCGCTTGGCGGCATCTCCCTCGGTCGGGATCTGCGCGGTGAGCGCGTCGAACTCCGCGTTCTCCCAGCGCGAGTAGTTCCAAGGTGCCGTGCTGGTGAGGGCCAGCAGGAAATACGTGACCGGCGTGGCCCGCGAGCCCCAGTCCACGATGCTGAAGTCGGCCTCGTACCAGGTGTCGGTGCCCTTGTCGGCGTAGAAGACGTCCGGCGTCACCTGCTGGATCTCGACGTTGACGCCGATGTCCTTCATCTGCTGCTGCCATACCGTGGCCATGGCGGGCACAAGTTCGATGGTCTGGGTGACGAGCCTGATGGGCTCGCCGTCATAGCTCGACTCGGCGAGCAGCTGCTTGGCCGTCTCCACATCGTACGGGACGGCCTCCTGCGAGGTGGTAGTCGGAATAGGCCGGGCCGACCAGGGTGCCGTTGCCGGGATCGGCCACGCCCGGCGCCGCGAGATCGACGAGGGCCTGGCGGTCGGTGCCGGCCCAGAGCGCCTGGCGGAACTTGAGGTCGGCGCCGGGCCCCTGGTCGCAGCGGATCTGCAGCTCGAAGCAGTAGTTGGTGGTCGAGCATGAGGATCTGGAAGCCGCCGTTGGCCTCGATGGTCTGCTTCTGCTCGGCCGTGAGGCCGCCGACCCAGTCGAGCTGCCCGCCGAGCAGGCCCTCGATCTGGGCCGACTTCTCCGGCGAGTAGATGAACTCGATCCCGTCCAGGTACGGCAGCTGGTTGCCCTGCTCGTCCTTGCCCCAGTACGTCGGGTTCTTGACCAGGGTCGTGCGGTCCTCGAGCGACTGCGACTCGAGCATGAACGGCCCGGTGCCGACGGCCTCCTTGTTCGGGTCCTTGACGTTCTTGTTGAGCATCAGGCAGCGGTAGTCCGTCAGGGAGCTGGAAACTCCGAGTCGGGCTTCTCGAGCGCGAAGGTGACGTGGGTGGGGTCGTCCGCCGTGACGTCCACCACGTTCGCGAAGATGTCGGCCATGGGCGAGCCCAGCTCCTTGCTGCGCAGCCGGCCCATGCTGTAGACAACGTCCTCCGAGGTGAAGGGATCGCCGTTGGAGAACGTCACGCCCTCCTGGAGGGTGAAGTTCCAGATCTTGTTGTCGGTGCTGCTCCACTCGGTGGCGAGACGCGGCACGACCTTGAAGCCGGGGTCGAGGTCCACGAGCTTCTCCATGATCTGCTCCTGGACCATGATGTCGGCCACGTTGTCGGAGTGAAGCACGGGGTCGAGCCCGCCGTTGCCGGGTTGCTGCCCAATACGCAGCACGCCGCCCATCTTGACGGCCGTGCTCGCCGGGCTGGACGACTCCGAACCCGTCGTCGTCTCGGCCTCGCCGCACCCCACGGAGAGGACGGCGGCGGCGAGCAGCAGCGTCAGCGCCGCCGCCACGGCGATCAGCCCGCCGCGGGATCTTGACCTAACACGATGCACACCCATACCCGTTCCCCCTTTGCCGACGTTGAACGTGTCTGGCGGACCGCGGTCCGCCGGACCGCTGCACCCGGGATGCCCCGGCCTGGGCGCGCGTTCCTGTGGGCGCAGGGAAGGCCGTCTGGCGACTCCTCCCTGATCTCGTCAGTGTGGGCTCGGTCGTGTCGGTTGTCCACGACCGTCAACGGAGCGGTCCCACATATGGGACCGTGATTCCGGCGCCGCCCCCGCGGGCACGCGGCGCCGCTTCAGTTGTACCTGATCCGCGGGTTGAGGACGGCGTACAGGACGTCGGCCACCAGGTTGGCGACCACGTAGATGATCACGATGAGCAGCGCCGTGGCCTGCACCAGCTGCAGGTCGCGGCGCTGGATGGCGAACAGCAGCAGACGGCCGATGCCCGGATAGCCGAACACGGCCTCCGTGACGATGAGGCCGCCGATGAGCCAGCCGATGCCGATGGCCACCACGGTGATGGTGGGCAGCAGCGAGTTGCGCAGCACGTGCGTGAAGAGCACCTTGCGAGGGGGCAGGCCCTTGAGGTTGGCGGTGCGCACGTAGTCCATCTGCAGGACGTCGACGGTGCTGGAGCGCGTCATGCGGACGACGTAGGCGAGGCTCGTGAGGGCCACGGTGATGGCCGGCAGGATGAGGTACGGCAAGGCCTCGGTGAACGACGTGTCGGGAGCGATGTTCGACTGCGACGGGAACCAGCCCGAGCTCGATGGAGAACACGGTGATGAGGATCAGACCGCTGACGAACTCGGGCAGGCCGATGAACGCCAGCGACCCGACCGAGATGGTCTGGTCGACCCAGGTGTTCTTGCGTAAGGCGGCGAGCAGGCCCAGCAGGATGCCGATGGGCACGTAGAAGACGAAGGCCACCGCGGCCAGGTACAGCGAGTTCTGCAGGCGCTGGAAGATGACGGGGCGCACCTCGGTGTTCATGCTGGGCGACTCGCCCCAGTCGCCGCGCACGTAGTTGCCGAGCCAAGACGTGTACTGGACGGCGATGGGCCGGTCCAGGCCGAGCTCGTGGCGCAGCTCGGTCTTGGCCGTCTCGGTCGCGAAGCGCCCGAGGATCTGCGAGGCCACGTCGCCGGGCAGCACCGCCGTGGCCCAGAAGATGATGATCGAGGCCAGCAGCACGGTGAGGACCATGAAGCCCAGGCGCCTGAGGATGAAGGTGCCCATCAGGCGCCCTCCCGTCGTCGGCCGCCGCGCCCCTCGGCGCGTCCTCTGCACCGCCGCCGGCCGCGCCGCTGAGGACGAGCGTCTCCGCCTGCACGCGGGCCAGCTCGTCCAGCGGGATGTGGCAGTAGATGCGGTGGTCGCCCGGCCCTTCCCGCCACGGCGGCTCCTGCGTGCGGCAGACGTCGCCCAGGCAGCGCGGGCAGCGCGGGTGGAAGCGGCAGCCGGGCGGCACGTCCATGGCGCTGGGCACCGTGCCGCCCAGACGGATGGGCTTCTGCTTCACGTCCGGGTCGGCCAGCGGCACGGCGCTGAGCAGCGCCTCCGTGTACGGGTGGAAGGGCGGCGTGAGCACGCTCGTGGCGTCGCCGATCTCCATCACGTGACCGAGGTACACGACGGCGATCGCGTCGGAGAGGTGCTGCACGGCGGAGAGGTCGTGGCTGATGAACACGTAGGACGTCCGCTTCTCGACCTGGAGCTCCATGAGCAGGTTCATGAGCGAGCCCTGCACGGAGACGTCCAGGGACGAGATGGGCTCGTCGCACAGGATCAGCTCGGGCTCGGCGGCGAAGGCGCGCGCGATGGCGACGCGCTGCTTCTCGCCGCCGGAGAGCTCGTGCGGCAGCCTGCCGAAGTAGCTCGCCGGCAGGCTGACCGCCTGCAGCAGCTCCTCGGCGCGCCGCCGCGCGGCGGCCCCGCGCAGGCCGCCGAGCAGCTGCAGCGGGCGCATGATGGCGTCGCCCACCGTGCGCGTCGGGTTGAGCGACGCGTCCGGGTTCTGGAACACCATCTGGATCTCCTTGAGCACGGAGCGCGGGCGCTTGCCCGAGGAGGGCCGCAACGGCTCTCCGTGCAGGGTGATCCGCCCGCCGGTGGCCGGGGTGAGGCCGATCATGGCGCGGGCCACGGTGGTCTTGCCGCTGCCGCTCTCGCCGACCACGCCGAGGGTCTGGCCGACGCACACGTCCAGGTCCATGCCGTCGACGGCGTGGATCACGCGGTCGCGGTGACCCTTGGCGGCGCCGCGAGCGGCCTTGAAGTGCACCTCGGTCGCCTCGGTCCGCAGCAGGACCTCGGGGGTGGCGCACGACCTGCTCCGCGACACGGACGGCCTCGGTCGCCCTGCGCAGGTGCTCTTCCGGCAGCGGCACGTCGGCCCAGCGGATGCAGGCCGAGAGGTGGGCGCCGCCCACGTCGTCAAGCGGTGGCCGGGCGGCGCGGCAGTCATCCCGCGCGAAGGAGCAGCGCGGCGCGAAGATGCACCCCTCCGGCAGCTCGTCGACCCTCGGGATGGAGCCCGGGATGGTCACGAGCGAGCGCTTCTGCGGCGTGGGGTCGAAGTGCGGCACGCAGCCCAGCAGGTCCAGAGTGTAGGGATGCCGCGGCCGCTTGAAGAGGTCGCGCAGCTCCGCCTGTTCCATGAACTCGCCGGCGTACATGACGCCCACGCGGTCGCAGATCTTGGTGATGACGCCCAGGTCGTGGGTGATGTAGAGGATGGCCGAGTCGAACTCGCGCTTGAGCTCGGCCACCAGGTCGAGCACGACGGCCTGGGTGGTGACGTCGAGGGCCGTCGTGGGCTCGTCCATGATGAGCAGCGACGGATTGGTCATCAGCGCCATGGCGATGACGCAGCGCTGCAGCATGCCGCCGGAGAGCTGGTGCGGGTAGCGCTTCATCACCGACTCCGGGTCGGGCATGGCGACCTTGGTGAGCATCTCGTCGACCCGCGCCCTGGCGGCGGCGGCGTCCATGCCGAGGTGCTGGCGGGCGACCTCGGCCAGCTGCTTGCCGATGACGATGGACGGGTTCAGCGCGGAGAGTGGGCTCTGGTAGACCACGCCGATCCTCGAGCCCCACAGCTCCCGTAGCTCCTTGGGCGAGAGATTCGTCAGCTCCTGGCCGTTCAGGCGCACGCTACCGCCGGTGACCCGACCGTTCTGGGCCAGGTAGCGGATGGCGCCCATGGCCAGCGTGGACTTGCCCGAGCCCGACTCGCCGACGAGACCGAAGCTCTCGTGCTCGTGCACCGTGAGCGAGACGTTGCGCACGGCGTCCAGGTCGCCGAGCTCGGTCAGGTAGCGGATGCTGAGGCCCTCGACCTCGAACACGGAACGCGGCGCCCGGGCGGGGCCGGGGGGAGTCGAGGGTGCGGAGACGGTGGCGGCCATGCCTCAGTTTCTCCCGCCGCCGGGCAGCATGACCTGCCGCAGGCCGTCGCTCATCAGGTTGGTCGCGATCACGAGCAGCGCGATGGTGCAGGCCGGGAAGAGCAGCACCCACGGGGCCAGGCTGAAGAAGTTGCGCGCCTCGTTGATCTGCAGGCCCCAGTCGGGCGAGGGCGGCTGCACGCCGAGCCCCAGGAAGCCCAGCGAGGCGACCAGGAAGATCGAGTAGCTGAAGCGCATGGAGGCCTCCACCAGCAGCGGCGGCAGCGAGTTGGGCAGGATCTCGCGGAACAGCACGTAGGAGCGCGTCTCGCCGCGCACGCGAGCCGCCTCCACGAACTCCTTGTTCTTGAGGTCGAGGACCATGCTGCGCACCACGCGGGCCACCATCGGGATGTACAGGATGGCGACCACGAACACGATGTTGAGGTTGGACGGCCCCACCGTGCTGAGCAGCACCAGCGCCAGCAGCAGCGACGGGAACGACAGCAGCACGTCGAGTAATCGCATCACCACCTCGTCGGTGGTGCCGCCCACGTAGCCGGAGGCGAGGCCGATGGCGGTGCCGATGATGACCGCGACGATGGTGCCGAGGCCGCCGAGCAGGAAGATGTTGCGCGTGCCGACGATGATGCGGCTGAAGATGTCGCGCCCGAACTGGTCGTTGCCGAAGGGGTGAGTGAGAGTCGGGGTACCGAGCCGGAGCTTGGCGTCCTGTTCCTGGTAGTCGTACGGGGCGACCCACGGCCCGAACACGGCCAGGAACAGGAAGAAGCAGAAGACGATGGTGCCGACCAGCGCCGCGGGACGCTTCAGCAGGCGGCGCCAGTAGAGCCGCCACTGGTGGGGCCGCTCCTTGCCGCTGCCCGGGCCAAGCAGTTCCTTGGCCATCGTCTCGTCCATGATGGCCGTGTCGAAGGACTCATCCGTCAGATTGGGCTCGACCACGTGCCCGTCCTCGGTTGCTCGCCAGACTGCAGTGGGCGCAGTATGCCAGCGGCGTGTCACGTATTCCAGCGCAGACGCCGCGCAACCGGCTGTTCCACTGGTTTCCTCTGTCGCCCCGCGTGGTTTGGAGCACGCCCGGCGCAGCCTTCAGGCCCGCGGGCTTGAGCAAGCGCCAGCAGGATCGAGGTTCGCCCAGCATTCTGCGCGGCCCCGCGGGTGCCTGCAAGACCTCCCGGGTCCGCTTCCCACATGGTGGACGGCGAGCGGTCGGGCGGGGGAGGCACCCGCCCCCCCACTCAGCTCACCGGATCGCCGACGTCCCCGGGGGCGGCAGCAGGCCGCGAGCCTCGAGGTCCTTCGCAACGTCCTCGAGACCTGACTCCAGGAGCTCCGCCCGCGTCGGGAGGCCGGTCTTCGGGTCGCAGCCGCGCCTCGTGTACCACTCCTCGAGGATGCGGTCGTACTCCGCGAGCGTGAACTGGACCTGGTCCTCCGTGTACAGCGGATGTGGCACGCCGTGCTTCTTCTGCCACCAGAGGAAGAAGGGGTAGTCGTCCGTGCGACTCGCGCCCTCGCGGGCGTTGTAGCAGCGCTCCAGGGTGATCGTGCGGCGAGCCGCGGCCGTCAGGTCGGCTTCCGTGAAGTCCTCACCGGTCGCGGCCGAGAGAAAGTCGCTCCACTGCGGCAGGTCGATGCCCTCCACCGGCTGGTTGTAGCGAGTGGCGAACTTGCACGTCCCGGCCATGTCGGCCATCACCATCATGTGCTCGAAGTCGCATTCGGCCTGCACGATCTGCGGGTGATACGACCAGCCGTTGTCACGGAAGATGGACGGGTCACCGTAGCGTTCCTGCCCGATGTCCGCCAGCAACTCCCTGGTGATGCCCCACTCCTCCCGCAGATCGGGCGTCAGGATGCTCATGCCGCCCATGAGATGATCGTAGCCGCGCGTGTTGACGTTGAGCGCGAGAGTGTAGATGAGCGTGATCCCTATCCCGTGACCGGGCATCCAGGCGAACTGGCCCTTGGTGTGGGCCGCGTAGGCCGCGGAGCCCCGCCCCAGCCTTCTGGCCGCCTCCTCGGGGAAGTCGGCCAGGATGTCGCCGAACCCCTCACGGAGCGCGATCCTGCGCGTGAGCTCGAGGATCGCCTCCTCATTGCCCTCGGTGATCTCGATGCCGTCGGTGTCGGCGGCGGTGATGATGCCCTGCTTCCACAGCTCCATGGCCCAGATGATGGCCGTGCCCACAGAGCTGATGTTCAGGCCCAGCCGGTTGCAGAGGTTGTTGTACACGGCCAGGAAGGGAGCGCTCGGGGTCTTGAACGACATGCCCAGGATCTGGACGAAACCCTCGACCCCCTCGCCCTTCGCGCCCCTGTACTTCCCGTCTCTCACGTGAAGGAAGTGGTCGCAGTGGATCGGACACCCGTAGCAGGATCGACTCTTCTCGATGAGTGGGACGAACGCTTGTTCTTCGATCTCCTCGAAGCGCGTCCCCAGCATCTGGTCGGAGATCGTGGACCTGCTGTCAGAGCCCCCCACCCAGCCGAGAGTTCCCCACTGCCGCGTGCTTGCGTACATCGGATCGTCCTCGTACCGCGTCCACTGGGAGCGGCACAGCTGGAGGAACTCCTCCGGCTGATCGAGGGCGATGCCCCGGGAGCCGCGCACGGCCACGCCCTTCAGCCGCTTCGACCCCCACACGGCGCCCAGCCCGCCGAGCGCCGCCGCGTGGGCGACGCCGTCCATGACGCAGGCGGCCATGCTCAGGTTCTCACCTGCCGGGCCGATCGTGAGCGTGGCGATGGGGTCCAGGAACCGCCGGCCTGCGGGACGACCCCTGTGGGCGTCGCAGAGCCGCCGTCGCGTCTCCCATACGTCCTCGCCCCACGACTCGCGGGCGTCCAGCAGCGCCACCTCGTTGTCGTCAATCCACAGGTACGTGGGGCTCTCCGCTTCGCCGCGCAGCACGATGGCGTCGTACCCTGCGTACTTCATCGTGGAGGCGAACGCGCCGCCCACGTCGGCACGACCGTAGAGGCCGGTCAGCGGTGACTTGCTGACGATCTCGCAGCGACTGGATGACGGGGCCGGCGTGCCGGTGAGGGGGCCGGCGGCGATGATGACGACGTTGTCGGCTCCCAGGGGCCGCGTCTCCGGTCCGGTGAGGTCGTAGAGAAGACGGATCGCGAAGCCACGGGCGCCCACGTAGGTGCGCGCCCACTCGTCGTCCAGGGCGCGCACTTCGTGACGACCCGTGCTCAGGTCGACCCACAACAGGCGACCGCTCCAGCCTCCGTTGGCACTCATCGTCTCGGCTCCTCTCCGGTGCCGCTCGCACCGCGGCCGGCCCGGCGACTCATGAGCCGGCCAGTCTGATCAGCGCGGTGCGAGCCGCGCACATTCCTTTCAGGCGCACCGGCTCAACGTCCCCACTCACCTGCTCATAGCTCAGCGCTCCGGTCGGGCAACTGGACACGCAAGCGGGCGAGCCTCCGCAGTGGTCGCAGAGCCGGACCTGCCGCTCGACCGGATCCCAAACGGGACCTGCGTAGGAGCAGACCTCGGCGCACGCGCGGCAGTTGGTGCAGACGTCTTCGTCAATCGTGACGACGCCGGAGTCGGGGTCCTGCCCGATCGCCCCCGGCGGGCAGCAGGGCAGGCAGACCGGCTCCACACAATCCAGGCAGAGCACCGGCACGGTCACGCCGCTGCGTTCATTGTCGATGATCCGGATCCTGGCCCGGGCCGGATTACAGGTGCCGGTCTTGACCAACGCGCAGATCTGGGCGCAGATCATGCACCCGGTGCAGAGCTCGTGCCTGACGAGAATCCGCCGCGCCATCGCGCATCTCCTCTCTTCTTCTCCATCGCCGGCCGCAGCCGCCTGGGCGCGGCTCTCGAGCTCGGTCCTCAGGGGTCGCCCGACGCCGCCTCGAAGCTCACCGAGGCAAGAACGGTCTCCACGTCGCAGGCCGCGGGGCGATGTTCGCCGAGGCATGCTCTCTGAAGCTGTCGAAGGATCGTCGCGTCCATCTCGGGAGCCCGATAGCGGGCGATGGCGTCCTGCGCGCTCCGCAGCGAGGCCCTGGCGAGATCCTGCGACCCGTGGGCCTCCCACCGGTCATACGAGAGCCTGTTGAAGCAGGAGCCGTGCGCCCAGTCGCGCGAGTGCCGACGAGTGTGTGGCTGGGTGAGGAAGGAGCCTTGGGATCCGACCCTCTTGAGAGCGTCGAGCGCGATCGTCTCACCACTCACGTCGATCGTGGTCATCGCCGCCCTGAGCATGCCGATGATCTCGTCATCAACCATGAACTTGGCGAACGACATCGCGTTGAGCGAGCTGAGCGCGCCCGTGCCATGAAGGACGAGCGAAGCTCCGGAAGCCAGAGACGCGGCCAAGCTGAGGCCGCCTTCGACACCGGCCTGCATGTCGGCCACATGCGCATCGGTGAGACTCCCGCCGGCCCGGGACGGAAGGCCGAGGAAGCTCGCCAGCTCGACCGCTCCGGCGGTCAGCTGCCAAAACTGCGGCACCCCCATCATCACCTGGCCGCTCTGCATGGACGAGACCGACGACGCCGCCCCGTAGACAAAGGGGGAGCCAGGCCTCGCGGCCTGACCCAAGGTCAGGCCGGCCAGGACTTCAGCGTGCTGAAGCGTGAGGATGCCCGCCAGCGTGACGGGCCCCGTGACGCCGCCCATCACCGACGGCGTCACGCACACGGCCTGGCCACGACGCGCCAGCTCGACGACGGAACGGCATGCGGCGCTGTCCAAGAGGAGCGGAGACGTCGGATTCACCACCGCCAGCACGCGGACCTCGTCCGCCCAATCGGCCCCGAAGAGGATCTCCGCGGTCTGGAGGGTCGTCAGCAGCCGATCAGGCGACGCGACCGAGTGGATGGTGGGCTTGTCACTCACGGCGAGGGTCGCGTAGAGGCCGAAGCCGTAGCGGAGCGCGGCAGGAAGGTCCTGCGGCACCGGGCCGCAGGCCAGCAGGTCGATGTTGGCGGACACGTGCGCGAGCGCCGCGATGGCCACGCAGTCCGCGGAGGAGCCTGGTCTCCTGCCGTCGCGATCGCAAACGAACGGCGCGCCGGCGCAGGTGGCGATGTGGCTGGTGTCGTCGCCGAAGGCCAGTTCACGACGACCGCGGGTACCGGCGACCGCGAATCGTGACGGCGCTGTCTCCAGGGCCCCCTCTATCATCTGCTGCGTCAGCCGGGCACGGCGCCCGTCACGCGAAGCTCCGGACCTCTCCAGGATCTCCAGAGCCTCGGTGGATTCCAGCGCGACCCCGGTCGTCGTCAGCAGTTCCAGCGCCGCATGATGGATCAGCTGGAGATCCTGGGACGACAGGATGTGCGCTCCAGACCGCCAAGCGGTCGTCGACTGCAGTGGGGCGGCAGGCGGCGGGAGTCTCGAGGCGCTATCGGACATCGCCAGGCACGGCCACTGTGCCGCGTCGACAGAGGGAGACCGAGGGCCCACCAACGAGCTCATCTTGCAGCTGCATCCGCATCCGCGCCGCCCCTTGCTCGCGCACGGCGGACCACGAGTCGAGCAGCCAGCCGACGAGTCATGCCTATCACAATGTGAAAAAAACCTATCATATTGTGGCACTTACAGTCAATGACGTCGAATCGGATCCGTCCCATAGAACCGCGCTGCACCCGTGTGACTGCGCGCGGCCACCTGCGCCTATCGGTCGTGGGGCCTCCGAGGCGGCCTTCCCGGCTGCAGGCGCAAGTGCTCGCCAAGCCGCTCGCTCAAGCCGCTTGCAGCTGCGAGCACCTCGCGGATCAGGAAGGGCAAGACCGGTTCTGATGCTCGTTCCGAGGGCGCAGCGATGCTCAAAGCGGCAACGACTCGGCCGCTGCCGTCGAACACAGGGACTCCCACGCCCGTGGCATCCCGATCCACCTCGCCGCTGGCCACCATGTAGCCTTGTCGCCGAACGCTCTCGATGAGCTCCTCGAGGTGCTCCCGGGTCACCGGCCGCCCATCCGCATATCGCTGGCCGCCGGCCGATTCGATCGCACGAGTGATGGAATCCTGGTCCAAGTGCGCGAGGACGGCGACGGCAGACCCGCCGTAGAGTGGAGCGACCGACCACCTGGGCCACGACACGCGCATCGGCCGTGGGCTCTCGACAGTCTCGACGCACACCACAGAGGAACCGTGTGGCACGGTGAGAATGGCGGTCTCCCCCGTGCTCTCCGTCAGTTGCTGCATGAACGGAAGCGCCACCCCAGCGATGTCGCCGCCGATCTGGCCCTGCGCGGACCGCGCCAGGGCGAAGACGGCGGGGCCCATGCCCACTCGACCCCGCCCGAGTCGGGTAAGCAGGCCGCGACGCTCCAGTGTCTGCACAAGCCGGTACACTGTGCTCTCGGGCACTTGCACCCGCGCGGCGATCTCGGAGGTGGAGAGCGGAGCGGGGGATGCCGCGACAGCCGCGAGGACGGAGAGTCCGCGGTCGAGGGCCTGAGTTCCCGCCATGATCCCCCCGGGGTCGGTGATGAGGACGCGATGAAGGCTGCGAGCCGCACGCTCTTCTCATGATGTGGGACCTGCGGCCGCACGGCAAGCATGCCCGAGCTGCGGAGCCCGTTCGAGCAACGTGCCACGAACGCTTGCGCGCGCGCTGTCTGGTAGCAGGCGGCCGGCGACGCGCTACCAATTCCGGCGCATGCGCCGCGCAGTCCTCGACGGCGGGCCTTGTCGCCCTCATGCGATTCCCCTAGCGTTGAGCTATGCCAACGCTCGCCAGCATCAGCGCCGCACCGATCAGCGTGCCGATCGTGGCGCCGCACCGCTTCTCCTTCGGGCTATTGGAGGATCCGGGCCGGTTGCTCTCCAAGACCGCGCGGCCCCGCGAGCAAGGAGCAGCAGCCTCGTTCTCCCCGTCCAGACCGCTCGCGTCCGGCGTGGCACAGAGAGGAAGTGGACGATGAAGGGACCGCACACCGCGCCGGTCGAAGGTATCCCGGTCTGGTACACGTACTGCCACCTGATCGATGCGGGTACCGTGGACGAGGAGCTTGGCCTTGTTGCGGAGGAGCTCGCGCGGCGCGGCGCGCGTCTCGGCTACTTCCTCGCCGCCCCCGGGCACGACTTCTACCCCCACTTCACGCACGAGCTCGACAGCCTCTTCCGCTTCGGCGGCTGCATCCCAGCGATCCACGTGAAGGCCGAGGTGCGTGACACCGTACTCCTCGGCCTGCAGTGGCTCGCGGAGGGCGGCGGGCTGCTGGTCCGCGCCGGCGAGGGGGTCGACGAGGTGAGCGACCTTCGCGGCAGGAGGATCGGCCTCACCAGAAGCCTCAACCCGAGAAAGGTCGACTACCGGCGCGTTACGGACGAGCGCGGCGTGGAGGTCGTGCTCGGGCTCAACGGCGTGAGTCGCGACGACGTCGAACTGGTCGACTGCGACCGCGTCGACGACTGGTACGACGCGCCAGAGGCCAAGGTGCCGCTGACCGGGCTCACGGAGTTCTGGAGCCGGTACGGGATCGACCCGGACCTACGGCACCGGCCGCTGGTGGCAGAGCTCGAGGCCGGCATCATCGACGCGTGCTTCGTCACCGACCCCTTCGACCTCGGCTACCCGGACTACCCGGGCTTCTCCCTGATCGGAAGCCTGGCCCGCCACCCCGACTGGACGCTGCAGGTCGGCGGCGCGCCGTATGCGCTCACCTGCACAAGGCCGTTCGCCGACGAGCACCCCGACCTCGTGACCGCGTACCTTGCGGGTCTCGTGAGAGCCGGCAGGTGGTGCAACGATGATCCATCGGAGGCGGCCCGGCTGCTCGAGACGACCGGCTTCTACCTGCCGGCGGAGACCACGCACGCGAAGCTCCGCACCGTCGACTTCGTGCCCAGCCTCTCCGCCGACAACCTGAGGGCCCTCGAGATCGAGAAGGACTTCATGCTGAGCGGCGGCTGCATCGCGCACGACGTCGACGTGCGCGCGTGGGCCGCGCCGGACTTCCTCACGGCTGCGCACCGCGAGCTCAAGGGGCGGGCCACCGGGCCCTGAATCCGCCGGCGCGTCCGCGCCGCGCGTCCCTCCGGGCCACGCGCCGGCGCCGCAACGGGACGGGGGCCACTGCGCGGCCCCCGTCCCGTTCCGTTCCCTCGAGCGCCTCGCGGCGCCCGCGTCACTCGGTGAAGAACCCCTCGGTGAACGTGGTGTGCGCCCAGTCCGGGTCGAGCACGATGCCGTCGACCTTGGCGGACTCGCCGGCGACCCCGGTCAGGACGATGAAGTTCATGATCGGCACTTCCTCCTGGATGAGCGCCTGCGCCTGCTTGTACAGATCGGCGCGCTCGGCCTCGTCCAGCGCCAGCGGGATCTGCTTGCAGATCTCGTCGAACTCGGCGTTGTTCCAGCGCGAGTAGTTCCACGCCGCGTCGCTCGTGAGCGCCAGCTTGAAGTACGTGATGGGCGATGCGCGCGTGCCCCAGTCAACGACGCCGAAGTCGGCCTGGTACCAGTTGTCGGTCCCCTTGTCTGCGTAGAAGACGTCGCTGGGCACCTTGACGATCTCGACGTTGACGCCGATGTCCTTCATCTGCGCCTGCCAAGCGGTGGCGATGGCCGGGATCGGGTCGGCGGTCTGCGCCACGAGCTTGATGTCGACGCCGTCGGCGTAGCCCGCATCGGCGAGCATCTGCTTGGCCGCCTCCGGGTCGTAGGCGACGACCTCGGTGTCGGCGTAGTACGCCTGGTACGCAGGGCCGACGAACGTGCCGTTGCCGGGCTCGCCCACGCCCGGAGCCACCAGGTCGATGATCGCCTGGCGGTCGGTGCCGGCCCACAGCGCCTGACGGACCTTGAGGTCCTTACCGGCGCCCTGGTCGACGCGGATCTGCAAGCAGTTGAGGTAGTTGGTCACCGACGTGATGGTCTTCAGCATCGGATCGGACTCCACGACCTGCTTCTGCTCGGACGTGATGCCGCCCACCCAGTCGAGGGCGCCGCCTTGCAGCCCCTCGATCTGGCCGGCTGTGTCGGGCGAGTAGATGAAGTCGACGCCGTCGAAGTAAGGCAGCTGGTCGCCGTTCTCGGCCTTGTCCCAGTACTGCGGGTACTTCACCATCACGGCGCGGTCCTCGGCCGCGAACGACTCGAGCATGAAGGGGCCGGTGCCCACGAGCTCGGTCATCGGGTCGGCCACGCTCTTGCAGAGCATCTTGGCGCGGTAGTCGGTCAGCGACGACGGGAACTCGGAGTCGACCGCCTTCAGCTTGAACGTGACCTGGGTGGGGCTGTCGGCCACGACCTCCTCGATGTTGGCGTAGACGCCGGCCATCGGCGATTCCTCGCTCCGCAGGCGCTCGAACGAGTAGATGACGTCGTCGGCCGTGAACGCCTCGCCGTTGTGGAACGTGACACCCTCCTGGAGCACGAACGTCCAGCTCTGGCCGTCGGGCGAGTCCCAGCTCTGCGCGAGCCACGGCTGCACGCTGAAGTCCGGGGCGAGCTTGACCAGGTTCTCGGTCGCCTGGCACGTCATCAGGATGTCGCCCACGGACCCGGCCATCATGACGGGGTCGAACTGGCCGTTGCCGGGCTGCATGCCGACACGCAGCGTGCCCCCGGGGACCGGAGTTCCGGCGGCCGGGCTCTCGCTGGCGCCGCCGCCGCCCTCTTCTTCCGTGCCGCAGCCCACCGCAGCCACCGCCATCGCGGCGATGAGCAGCAGGATGGCTGCGACGGCCAGCGCCCGGGCCAGCCGTGTCTTCCTCTTGTGCGTGTTCATGTGAATGTGTCCCCCTTCTGGTTGCCAGCTTCATGCCGGCCCTCCCACAGGGCCGACGGGCGCCCGCCCCGGGGCGCCCCTGGTTCCGTGACCTTGCACATTAGCGGCGCAGGCGGGGGTGTCAAGGTCGGGGAGTCGAGTGCGCGGCGGGGCCGGCGGGCGCAGCCGGCCCGGCCTGTCAGGCCAGGCAATAGGCGTCGAGCCGGCGCCGGACCACCGCGTCCAGGTCGTCAGGCGGCTCGTGTTGTTCCAGTCGGCGCGCGACTTCGCGTTGTGCGGCGGCGCGCAGCTCCTCGGCGCCGCCGGCCTGCCACTTCTCGAGCGCGTCGCGCATCAGGAGCGAGGCCCTCAGGCGGTCGCGGGCGTGCCGCCGCGTGTGCGCCTGCCCGAGATAGCCGCCGGCGGGCCCGACGTCGTCGATGACGTCCTCGGCGAGCTGCTCGGCGTCCGCGCCGGCCGGCTGGGCCGCGACGCGCAGCATCGCGGCCAGCTCGTCGTCCATCACCAGCTTCTCGACCGAGGCGATGTTGAACGAGCTGAGCACACCGGCGCCCTGCATGATGAAGTCGGCGCCGGCGCGCATGCCCGCGCCCAGGCAGAGCGCCGACTCGAGCATGGCCTGCGAGTCCGGCAGATGCGCGTCGGTGACGGCCGCTCCAGCGCGCACCGGCAGGCCGCAGAGGCGTGCCAGGCCGACCGTCGCCTCCGCCATCCCGGCGAACTCGGCCGTGCCGAAAGTCGCGTTGCCCGTGCGCAGGTCGGACATGGTCGAGAGGCCCCCATAGACGAACGGGCTCCCCTCGCGGATGCCTTGCGCGATCACGAGGGCGGCCAGCACTTCGGCGTGCTGCACGACGAGCGTGCCGGCCGGCGTAGCGGGGCCGGTGGTACCGCCCATGGTGCACGCCGTGACGCAGGACGGCTGCCCGAGCCGCGCCCAGCGCAGGAGCATGCGCACGTTCTCGCCGGCCAGCTGGAGCGGCGACGTCGTGTTGAGGACGATGAGCGCGCGGGGGACGTCGTGCCAGCCCGCGCCCCACAGGATCTCGTTGATGGCGATCGCGTCGTCGAGGTCCTCCTCGGCACTGGCGATCCACTCGGTGCTCTTGTCGCTCAGCGTGAGCCGGGCGTACGTCGAGCGCCGCGTGCGCTCGTCCTCGGGCAGGTCGAGCGGTTCGACGGCGTCGGCCTGGAAGCCGACCTGGTCCGAGAGGTGGGCGACCATGGCGACGTCCTCGACGTCCGACAGCCGCCCGGCGCGGACCGTGTCACCGTCGAGCACGTAGGCCGGACCGGACACGGTGCCGAGCACGGTCGGCCCCTCGCCGAAGACCAGATCCCGCTCCCGCGAGCGGCCCTTGAGCACGAACGCCGAGGGCGCGGCGGCCAGCGCCGCCCGCACCGCGTCCTCAGGGATCCACACGCGGCGCCCCACTGCGCGCGCGCCATGGGCCACGAGCATGGCGACCGCGTCGTCGTCCTGCACGAGCACGCCGGTGCACGCCAGCACGCGGAACGCCGCCTCGTGGATCGCCTCGATGTCGGTGAGCGAGAACACGGTCAAACCGCCGGCCGGGTCACACGTCCGGGACGAACCCGTCCACGATGGCGTCGATGCGCGCCTTGACGTCGTCCGCGAGCGGCGCCGGCTCGTGCTCGGCGAGGAGCTTCAGTGCCTTGCGGCGGGCTTTCTCGAGGATGTCGAGCCCGCCCTCCTCCTCCCACCGCATGCGCCCCTCACGGTTGATGATCGTCGGTCGCCACTGCGCCGAGCGCACATGCCGCTTGGTGTGCTTGTTCCTGAGGAAGTCGCCGCCGGGGCCGACCTGCCGCACCACGTCCACGGCCAGCGTCTCTTCGTTCACCTCGACGCCGCCCCAGAAGCGGCGGTTCAGTGAGATGAACTCGTCCATGAGCACGACGAGCTCGAGCGAGACCGTCATGCCGAAGTCCATGTAGCCGAGGTCGTGGTTGAGGTTGGAGCCGACCGCGAGGCTCAGCAGCACGGCCTCCCCGGCCTCCATGCCGGCCTGCGCGTCGACCACCTGTGAATCGGTCGTCCCGCCGTAGCCCCAGTTGGGGAGGTCCATCCAGCGGGCCAGCTCGGCCGCGCAGACGTAGCCCATGTAGTACTCGGGCGCGTTGTAGGCGGACTGCATGGTCGCCATGTCCAGCACCGCTGGCCCGATGCCGTAGATGAACGGCGCGCCGGGGCTGCGGAGCTGGTGGACGACGAGGCCCAGCAAGCGACTCCGCCGTGCCCAGGGCGATGTGCCCGGCCACGGTGATGGGCGCCGTGCCGCCGGCGAGCGGCGCCGTGGAGTACACGAACGGGATGCCCTTGTCGGCGCCGTAGAGGAGCTTGGCCAGCGACTCGCCGGGGTGCAGGAGCGGGCTCGACGGCTCGCCGTACACGGTGAAGTAGGGCTTCGCGCGGGCCGCATCGACGCCTCCGCGCAACTCGCAGGTGATCTCCCACATCGCCGCGAGGTCGCCGGCGTTCTCCGCCACCACCACCGGCGGCTTGGTCGAGTTCTCCACCATGGCGCGGAAGCTCTCCAGCAGCGCCTTGTGCGGGTCGCAGTCGCCGGGGTGCGCGTGCGCCATGACGAAGTCGACGTTGGGGAGAGCGTCGCAGAGCCGCGCCGCCATCACTCCATCGGCGAGGACGGTGGGCCGGTGCTCACCGGTCTCCAGGTCGTAGACGTTGGTGACCGCCGAGCCGTTGCCGAAGTAGACGTTGTAGCGGCCGAGCGACATGGCCGGCTCGCCCTCGCGGTCGTAGACCTCGATGACCGGGGGCGCCGTGGCGCGGGCCTGCTCGACGAGCTCGCGGGGCACGCGCACGAGGTCGTCGCCCTCCACCTCGCAGCCGGCGGCGCGCAGCAACTCCAGGGCCTCGGCGTTGCGGACGCGCTGGCCCACGGTGGCCATGATCTCCAGGGCGGCGTCGTAGATGGCCGCCTTGTCCTCATCTGTCAGGTAGGTCATGTGGCCGGGGCGGAGCCGCGGCTCGGGACTGGCGTCGGTCACGATTTCTCTCCTCAAAGACGGTCTGCTTCACGGGCGCGGCCGCCGCAGCGGGCCGCGCCGGTCACATCATCTCAGAGGCGGCGCACGATGGCGGCGAACTGGCCGGCCGCCACGGCCCGCGCCGCCGCCTCCAGCTCCGGCGCCAGGTAGCGGTCGCGGCCGAGGGTGGGCGCGAAGGTCCTGACGAGGTCGCGCCCCGCTCTGGTCCCGGCGCCGGCTACCAGCGGCGCCAGCAGATCGATGGCCTGCGCCGCGCACAGCGCCTCGATGCCGAGCACGGCCTGCGCATTGCGCATCACGTCGCGCAGCTTCAGCGCCGAGGTCATGCCCATGCTCACGTGGTCCTCCTGGTCCCCGGAACTGGGGATGGAGTCGACGCTGGCGGGGTGGCACAGGACCTTGTTCTCGGCGACGAGGGCCGCCGCCGTGTACTGGGCGATCATGTAGCCGTTGTTGAGGCCGCTGTCGGTGGTGAGGAACGGCGGCAGATCACTGAGGGAGCTGGTCAGCATGCGGAACGTGCGGCGCTCGCTGATGTTGGCGATCTCGCTCAGGGCCATCGCCGCCAGGTCGAGTGCGAGGGCGAGCGGCTCCCCGTGGAAGTTGCCGGCCGAGATGATCTCGCCGCTCTCCGGGAACACGAGCGGGTTGTCCGTCACGGCGTCGACCTCGACAGTGACGACCTCGCGCAGCCAGCGCAGCGCGTCGCGGCAGGCGCCGTGCACCTGGGGGATACAGCGCAGCGAGTAGGCGTCCTGCACCTTGTCGCAGTTCAGGTGGCTGAGCATGATCGCGCTGCCCTCGGTGGCGGCGCGCACGTGGCGGGCCGTCAGGAGCTGGCCGGGGATCGGGCGCAGCTCCTGGATGCGCGCCTGGAACGGCCCGACGGAGGCGCGCAGGCCCTCCAGGCTCATCGCGCCGATCAGATCGGCGGAGTCGAGCAGCGCCTCGCCGTCGGCGACTGAGAGGCAGGCGATCGCCGCCATGAACTGGGTGCCGTTCAGCAGGCTCAGGCCCTCCTTCGCCTCGGGCACGAGGGGCGCGAGCCCGGCGGCCTGCAGAGCAGGCCCGCTCGGCTCGCGCCGCCCGTCGTCCGTGAGCAGTTCGCCCTCGCCCATCATCGCGAGGACCAGATGAGCCGACGGGGCGAGGTCGCCGGAGGCGCCCAGCGAGCCACGCGACGGCACCCACGGCACCAGGTCGGCATTGAGCATGGCCGCGACCATCTCGGCGCAGGCGGCGCGCACGCCGGAGTGGCCACGCGCCATGGTGTTCAAGCGGATGACCATCGCCGCCCGCACGGTCTCACGGCTGAGCGGCTCGCCGACGCCCACGGCGTGACTGCGCACGAGGTTCTCCTGGAGCTCTTTGACCTTGTCGGCGGGGATGTGCGTGGTGGCCAGCAGGCCGAAGCCCGTCGTGACGCCGTAGGCGACCTGCTCTTCCGCGATGACGCGGGCGATCACGGCGTGCGCGGCAGCGATGCGGTGCAGCGCGGCCCGGCCCAGGGAGACCTGGGCCCCGCCGCGCGCGACCGCCACGACCTGCTCGATCGTGAGCGGCGCGTCGCCGATCACCAGCTCGGCGACACCTCGGCCGGGGACCGCCGCGCTCACGAGCGCTTCGCCTTCTTCCGCTTCTCGAGCAGCTTCTGCAGCAGCGGCACGACCTCGAGCGGCGCCTTGGCCACGGGGATGCCGGCGGCCTCCAGCGCCTTCTTCTTGTCCGCGGCCGTGCCGGCGCCGCCCTCCACGATGGCGCCGGCGTGACCCATGCGCTTGCCGGGCGGCGCCGCGAACCCGGCCACGAACGCGACGACCGGCTTGGTCACGTGCTTCTTGATGAACTGGGCGGCGGTCTCCTCGTCGTTGCCGCCGATCTCGCCGATGAGCACGATGGCCTCGGTCTCGGGGTCGGCCTGGAAGCGCTCGAGGCAGTCGACGAAACCGAGGCCGTGGACCGGGTCGCCGCCCATGCCGACCACGGTGGACTGCCCGATGCCGGCATTGGTGAGGGCGTTCAGGACCTCGTAGGTGAGCGTCCCCGAGCGCGAGACCAGGCCGACGGCGCCGGGCATGCACACGTCCGCCGGCATGATGCCGACGTTGCAGCGGCGCGGCGTGACCAGCCCGGGGCCGTTGGGCCCGATGAGCAGGGTGTTGCGCCGCTCCAGGTGGGAGATGACCTCGGCCATGTCGCGGGCGGGGATGTCCTCGGTGACGCAGACGATGAGCCGGATGCCGGCGTCGGCCGCCTCGATCATGGCGTCGCGGGCGAAGCCCGCCGGCACGAAGATCACGGAGACGTCGGGCCTGGTCTGCTCCATGGCGTCGGCGACCGTGTCGAACACCGGCACGCCGCTCACCTCCTGGCCGCCGCGGCCCGGCGACGTGCCGGCCACGACGTTGGTGCCGGCCGCGCGCATGCGCACGGCGTGGAAGGTACCCTCGCGGCCGGTGACGCCCTGCACGAGGACGCGCGTGTTCTCGTCGACCAGGATGGACATCAGCCGGCCTCCCCATCCGCGCCGGCGGCCGCCGGCGCCTCGTTGGACGCGAGCTCCCCGCGCGCCGCCGCCACGGCCATCGTGACCGCCTCGGGGGCGCTGGCCGCCACGTGCAGCTGCGGGAGCCCGGCCTCGGAGAGGATCTTGCGCCCCGCCGAGGCCGCCGTACCGTCGAGGCGCACGACCACGGGCGCCTCGACGCCGACCTCCGCGAAGGCCTGCAGCAGCCCCCGAGCCACCTCGTCGCAGCGCGTGAGGCCGCCGAAGATGCTCACCAGCACGGCCTTCACGCCGTCCGCGGCGAGCACGAGATCGAGGGCGTTGGCCACGACCTCGGCCCGGGCGCCGCCGCCGAGGTCGCAGAAGTCGGCGGCGGCGCCGCCGGCCGCGGCCAGCTGGTCGATGGTGCTCATCACCAGGCCGGCGCCGTTGCCCATCACGCCGATGTCGCCGTCGAGCGCGACGAAGGCGAGCCCGTTGCGGTGGGCTCGCGCCTCGCGCTCGTCCAGGCCCGCCTCAGAGATGGCGGCGAAGTCCGGGTGCCGGAACAGGGCGCTGTCGTCGATCGTCACCTTGCTGTCGAGGCACACGACGGCGCCGTCGGGCGTGAGCGCCAGCGGATTGACCTCGAGCAGCGTGGCGTCGGTCTCCAGGTAGAGTCGCCACGCGGCCCGCACCACGGCCCACAGCGAGCGGCCGGCGAACGACTTGCGCGGCAGGCCGGCCGCGGCGAGCACGTCCCGCACCTGGTAGTCGCAGAGGCCGAGGAGCGGGTCGAGGGGCCGCCGGATCAGGGCGCCGGGGTCGCGGCGGGCGATGCTCTCGATGTCCACGCCGCCCTCGCGCGCGAACACCAGCACCGGGCCGCGGTCGGCGCGCGAGAGCATGAACGCCAGGTACATCTCGCGGGCGATGTCCGCGGCCTCCTCGATCAGCACGCACTCGACGGGCTTGTCCTTGATGGTCATCGCGAGGATCGCGCTGGCGGCCGCGTGCACGTCCTCGATGGTGGCGCACCTCTTCACGCCGCCGGCCTTGCCGCGTCCGCCGGTCTTGGCCTGGGCCTTGACGACCACCGGCAGACCGATGCGCTTGGCGGCATCGACCGCCTCGGGCGGCGTCCACGCGGTCTCGCCGGCCATCACCGGCAGCCCGGCTTTGGCGAACAGCTCCTTGCCCTGGTGTTCGAGCAGGTCCATGCGGGCCCCGGGTCAGGCCGGCGGCGCGGCCGGCGTCGGCGAGAGGCTCGCCTCCGACGCCAGGCGCCTGCCCAGCCGGAACGCCTCGGCGTTCAGGTCGCGGAACTTCTCCGGCACGCGCTTGACCACGGCCTCCTCGACGGCGTACGCGGGGAGGATACCGGCGAACTCGACGAGCGCGCCGAGGGCGACGATGTTGGTGACCACCTTCTTCTTGAGCTCCTCCGCGGCGGTCCGCGTGAACGGCACCCCGCACAGGGTCCACTGCGCGCTCTCAGGCCCCGGATGCACGAAGTCGGAGTCGTAGACGAGCAGGCCGCCGGGCCGCATGCCGGTGACGTAGGCGCGGTAGGCGCCCGGCGCCAGGCACAGGTTCACGTCCGGCGAGAGCACCTCGGGGTAGTCGATCTCCTCGCTCGAGATGATGACCTCGCTCTTGGAAGCCCCGCCGCGCGCGGCGGGGCCGTAGCTCTGCGTCTGCACCACCTGCTTGCCGAGCTCCGTGGCGGCCTCGGCGATGATCGCGGCCACCAGCAGGATGCCCTGGCCGCCGGCGCCGGAGCAGCGGATCTCGGCGCGCACCGAGAGGTCGCGGCCGTCAACCATTGCCGCCTCCCTTCGCGGCCCTGGCCTGTGCCGCCTCGGCCATCTCGCTCAGGGCCGTCACGAACTCCCTGCGCTCGGCGTGATGGATGAGGCCGACGGGGTACTCGTCGTGGCGCCGCGACTCGCCTTCTTCGAACTCGCTCGCCGGCACGGCGCGCTCCTTCTGCACCTTGAGGAACTCCGCCGGGTCGGGAGTGAGGTTGAAGCGCCCGTAGTACACGGGGCACACGGCCATGGCCTCGACCATGCTGAAGCCCTTGTGGGCGATGCCGCCGGCGATCACGTCGACAAGCTGGCGGTAGCCCCAGGCGGTGCCGCGGGCGACGTAGGTCGCCCCCGCGGCGTGCGCCAGCTCGCAGAGGTCGAAGGCGGGCTCCACGTTGCCGTACACGCTCGTCGTCGACTTGTCGCCGGTGTGCGTGGTCGGGCTCATCTGCCCGCCGGTCATGCCGTAGATGGAGTTGTTGAACACCAGCGCGGTCACGTCGATGTTGCGCCGCGCCGCGTGGATGAAGTGGTTGCCGCCGATGGCCGAGCAGTCGCCGTCGCCCATGGCGACGATCACGTGCAGGTCCGGGTCGGCCGTCTTCACTCCCGTGGCGACGGCCAGGGCGCGCCCGTGGGCGGTGTGCACGGTCGAGTACTCGACGTACTGGGAGATGCGGCCGCTGCAGCCGATGCCTGCCACCACGACGACCTTGTCCGGGTCCAGGTCGAGGCCCAGGATCGCGTCGATGAGGGCGCGCGTGATGGTCCCGTTGGAGCACCCGGGGCACCAGATGGTGCGCGCGGTGCGCAGCCACGGTGTGATCTCGCTGGTCTTGTGGAGCTTGATGCGCGGCAGCTTGAAGTCGGCCTTCGGCTCCTGCTCCAGCTGCTCCTGGTCGACGAGGGCGCTCATGACGCCTCCCAATCCTGGTAGTAGTACTCCTTCTTGACGAGCTCTTTGATCTCGTCGGGCGTGATCAGCTTGCCGTCCACGCGCCCGTAGTCGACGACCTTGGCGCGCCCGCCGACCGCCGCCTGGACCTCCCAGCTCATCTGTTTGATGTTCATCTCGGGGACGATGACGGTGCGCACCTGATCGGCCATGCGCTCCACCGACCTGGTCGGGAACGGCCACAGGGTGATGGGACGGACCATCCCGAGCCGGACGCCTTGTGCGCGGGCCCACTTGACCACGGCCCGCGCCGAGCGGGAGACGCTGCCGTAGGCGAAGATCGCCACGTCGGCGTCGTGCATCTCGTAGTTCTCCACGCGCACGATGGCGTCGCGGTGGTGGTAGATCTTCTCGCGCAGGTAGCTGCCCAGATCGCTGGCGACCTCGGGGTCGCCGGTCTCGGGCGCGCCGCTGCGACGGTTGTAGACGAGGCCGGTGACGTGCACGCGGAAGGGCGAGCCGAGCGGCGGCCGCGGGAGGATGTTGTCGATGTCGCTCATCACGGTGTCGTACTCGTCGGGGTCGCAGTCGGGCAGGCCGCGCTCGGCGATGCGCAGGCTGCCCGGCTCCGGCAGCACGACCGCCTCGCGCATGTGACCGACCAGCGCGTCCGAGAGGATGATCACCGGGGTGCGGTACTGCTCGGCCAGGTTGAAGGCCGCCACCGTGAGCGTGTAGCACTCGAGCACGCCGCTCGGGGCGAGGGCGATGATGGAGTGCTCGCCGTGCGTGCCCCAGCGGGCCTGCATCACGTCGCCCTGGGCGGGCTCCGTGGGCAGGCCCGTGGAGGGCCCGCCGCGCATCACGTCGACGATGACGCAGGGGATCTGCGCCATGGTGGCGAAGCCGATCATCTCCTGCATCAGGCTGAAGCCCGGGCCGGAGGTCGCGGTGAGCGCCTTCTTGCCGGCCAGGCTGGCGCCGCAGACGGCGGCGATGGAGGCGATCTCGTCCTCCATCTGGATGAAGCGGCCGCCGACCTCGGGCATGCGCCTGGCGAGCCGCTCGGCGATCTCGGTGGACGGGGTGATGGGGTAGCCGGCGAAGAAGCGCGCGCCGGCGGCTATGGCGCCCTCGGCGACCGCCTCGTTGCCCTGCAGCAGGATGGGTGTCCCGGCCATGTCAGTGCTCCTCGTGGTCGGTGGTGCACCGGTGCTGGTCGCCGGTGACCTCGGCCGCCTTCTCGCCCTTGGCCCCGGCCAGCGCCGCGTACACGCGCCCGGCGTCGTCGCTCGGCTCCTCGGCGGCCTGAGTATCCTCGGCGGCGCCCTTCTTCTCCCGGCGCCGCACCTCGATGGCGAAGTCGGGGCAGTGCAGCTCGCACAGCAGGCACATGGTGCAGTCGTCCGGGCGCGCCACCACGGCCTCACCCATCTCGGCGGCGTCGAACACGTGCGTGGGGCACAGCTCGATGCAGATGCCGCACGCCTTGCAGAGGCTCGCGTCGAGCTGCACGGGGGACTCCTGCACGCTTGGCTTGCCGCTCATGATCCCACCATCGGCAGGTCGATGTGCGCCTCGCGCGCCTTCTCCACGGCCTCCGGGTAACCGGCGTCGGCGTGCCGCATGACGCCGGTGCCCGGGTCGGTGGTGAGCACGCGCTGCAGGCGCTCGGCCATCATGTCGGTACCGTCGGCGACCACCACCATGCCGGCGTGCAGGCTCTTGCCGATGCCTACTCCGCCGCCGTGGTGGAAGCTCACCCAGCTGGCACCGGCGGCTGTATTGAGCAGAGCGTTCAGGATCGGCCAGTCGGCGATGGCGTCGCTGCCGTCCATCATGCTCTCGGTCTCGCGGTACGGGCTGGCGACCGAGCCGCTGTCGAGGTGGTCACGGCCGATGACGATCGGCGCCTTGACCTTCCCGGTCCTGACGAGGTCGTTGAAGATCAGACCTGCCTTGGCGCGCTCGCCGTACTCCAGCCAGCAGATGCGGCAGGGCAGGCCCTGGAAGTGGACCTTCTCGCCGGCCATCTGGAGCCAGCGCGAGACCATCTGGTTGTCGGGGAAGGCCTCGAGCAGGGCGGCGTCGGTGACGGCGATGTCCTGCGGGTCGCCGCTGAGCGCCGCCCAGCGGAACGGGCCGTTGCCGCGGCAGAACAGCGGCCGGATGTAGGCCGGCACGAAGCCGGGGAAGGCGAAGGCGTCGGCGTAGCCCGCCGCCTTCGCCTCGCCGCGGATGTTGTTGCCGTAGTCGAAGGTGTGGGCGCCGGCCTTCTGCAGCGCGACCATGGCCTCCACGTGCACGACGATGCTGGCCACGGCCCGGCGCACGTACTCCTCCGGGTCGGTCTTGCGCAGCTCCAGCGCCTCCACCAGCGACATGCCGTTGGGCACGTAGCCGTTGAGAGTATCGTGCGCCGAGGTCTGGTCGGTGACGAGATCGGGCGTCACGCCGCGGCGCACCAGCTCCGGGTACACGTCGGCGGCGTTGCCGAGCAGGCCGATGCTGAGCGGCTTCTTCGCCTTCACCGCCTCGTCGGCCAGAGAGAGCGCTTCGTCCAGCGACGACGCCGCGACGTCCAGGTAGCGCCGTCTCGAGCCGGCGCTGGATGCGGTGCGGGTCGACCTCCACGCAGATCGTGACGCCGCCGGCCATGGTGACGGCCAGCGGCTGGGCGCCGCCCATGCCGCCGAGGCCGGCGGTCAGCACGAGCCGGCCGCTCAGGTCGCCGCCGTAGTGCTTCTGCCCGGCGGCGGCGAACGTCTGGTAGGTGCCCTGCAGGATGCCCTGCGTGCCGATGTAGATCCACGAGCCGGCCGTCATCTGGCCGTACATCGTCAGGCCCAGGGCGTCGAGCCGGCGGAACTCGTCCCAGTTGGCCCAGTCGCCGACCAGGTTGGCGTTGGCGATGAGCACGCGCGGCGCGTACTCGTGCGTCTGGAACACGCCGACCGGCTTGCCCGACTGCACCAGCAGCGTCTCGTCGTCCTTGAGGCGGCGCAGCGTGGCGACGATGGCGTCGAAGCTCTTCCAGTCGCGCGCCGCCTTGCCGGCGCCGCCGTACACGATGAGCTGGTCCGGCGCCTCCGCGACCTCCGGGTCCAGGTTGTTCATGAGCATGCGCATGGCGGCTTCCTGCTGCCAGCCCCTGCAGCTGATCTCGGTGCCGCGGGGGGCGCGTACCACGCGCGGGCCCGCGGTCGTAGTGACTGCTGAGGTGTCCACTTCCGGCCTCGCCTCTTTCACGGTCGCTTTCCTGCACGCCGCTGCGCGGCGTCTGTCTCTCTCTTCGACTGTAGTACGCGCGCGCGGACGAGCCACCCGCAGGCGTCGTGGCGTCCCACATGCTGCACCGATTCTCCACCAATTGGGCTGTGGGCGCGCCCGGACGCCTCGCCCCGGGTGCGACCGTGCTCACACGGTGACTCGGGTGGCGCAGTGCCGACCGACGCACGGGGCACCAGGGCTGTGAAGGTGTTCGAGAAAGCCGCATACGCGTTCACCCCGGCATCACCCGCAAGGGCCCCTGTGACTGCCGTCAGAAGCAATGGGTGTTCTCTCCACTGCCAGAATGCTGTACTTTGTACTCTCGAACATACATGTATTCCCGTATCGCGGAATCGTGACCGCTGTCGATACCGACTCGGACTCGGTGACCAGTGGCAACGCCGCACTGGAGGGATGTGATGGGTCAGCCTTCGGCATCGATGGAAAACGGGCGCAACACCAGCTCGGCAGCACGCACGCTGGACATCCTTCAGTTCCTCGCGTGCCGCACCCATCCGGTGTCGGCGACCGTCATCGAAGCTGCCTGTGGCATACCTCGGTCGACGGCCTATACGCTGCTCAATCTGCTGAAGGAACGACGCTTCGTCACGTACTGGCGGGGAGAGCGTTGCTGGAGCGTGGGTCCGGCGACGTCCGAGCTGAGCACGACAGCACCGCTGTTCGTCCACGGGCTTGGCGGTGCTGCGCGCGTTTGCGGCCACGAGAAGCAGCCTGTCGACGCGGGACATCGCCCAGCGAGCTCGGCTTTCCCAATCCACGGCAAGCTCGGGTCGTAGAGCTCCTCGTCACCAGCGACTTGCTTCACGAGGAAGCTGGTGGACGGTACTCCTTGGGGCTCGAGCTCGTGAGTCTCGCCTCGAGGTCGGGTGGGTCGATCGCCTGCGGATCATGTGTCATCCCCACCTCATCCGACTGCGGGACGCCACGCAGGAGACAGCCAACCTCGTCCTGCTCGACGGCGACCACGCTCTCTACATCGACCAGATCGAAAGCCGATACTCGCTCCGTCACAGCGGCTGGGTGGGACGAAGGGTCCCGCTCCAGGACACAGCAGTGGGCGCCGCGTTCGCGGACCGCTCGAAGGCACACGTCGCCGCGGACAAAGTCGAGATGGGCGTGACCGGCATAGTCCAGGCGCTTGCACTCTCAGAGGGCGATGCGGCCGTCAGTGTCTCCGGTCCCACTTGGCGCCTCAAGGAGTTTGGACTAAGTCGAGCGCGCCAGATGGTCGAGGCGGTGGCAAGAGAGACTGCGATGCGTGTAGACCGAGAGCGGGCGGAGCGAGTCGCTCGATAGCCTGACAACCTGAACCACGTCGGACGCCGCTCCCGCTGTCTCCTGGGATGCCACGAGACCTGACAGACCAGCCTGGCCGGCTGGCCCGGAGCGAACGGCCGTCGGACCTGGTTCTGCAGCTTCGATAGAGTCAGAAGGGATCGCGGCAAGGCCCGTGTCTTCGATCAGCCGACCCGCGTCGCAAGTTCCCGTCGCAGTTCAAGGACTCTGACGAGGAACTCGTCCCGAAGCGTCCTCGAGCTCGCGAAGGCTGCGACCGGCCGTCTGCCGGTCGGTCTGCCGCTCGAGCTTGCTCGATGAGTTCCGGCGTGAGCGCCGGACACGTGTTGTACGACCAGTCCGCGGTGCGCGCCGGGTCGAACTGGCGAAGCGCCGAGGCCAGACCAGCATCACCGCCCTGCATCCAGTAGATCATCGCGGGGCCGAGGAGGGCGTACCGGAGACCCTGGCCATCCCTCATGGCCACGTCGATCTCTTCCGTCGTCGCCACGTCTTCGTCGATGAGGTGGAACATCTCGCAGTAGACCGCCTCGAGCAGTCTGCTGCCGATGTAGCCGGGAATCTCGCGGCGCACGTGCAACGGGGTCTTGCCGAGTCGACGATAGAAGGCCATGGCCGTCTGCACAGCCACATCTGACGTCGACCGACCGCCCACGACCTCAACAAGGGGAACGATGTGGGCGGGGTTGAAGGGATGGCAGACGAGGACGCGTTCTGGTCTGCCACATCTCTTCTGGAGAGCGCTGGGGATGATGCCCGATGAACTCGACGCGATGACGCACGCCGCGGGACTTGCCGTGTCTATCTCCGCCAGCAGATCGGCCTTGAGCTCCTCGTCGTCCGGCGCACACTCCATGACGAAGTCGGCTTCGGCGACCGCCCCGTGAAGCGCCTGGTGGAAGGCGAGGTCGTCCGGCGAGACATCGGGCGCCATGCCCACGCGACTGAGCATCGGCCACACGCGCCGCACTGTTTCCCGAAGCCTCTCCTCTGCCCCGGGGGCCGGGTCGCTCGCTGTCACGCTCAAGCCCTTCGCAAGGAGAAGTGCCGCGAGGCGCGAGCCGATCAACCCCGTGCCCACGACCGCCACCCGGCCGATATGCTGCGCGTCATCTCCGCTCGCCATCACGCCTCCTTCACACCCCGTCCCGCACTGATATGCGCCGGCAGGCTCACTCCGGGAACCACTCCTCGCCGTAGTGCTCGCCCCTGCTGACGGCACCTTCGGCCAGGAGCTGCTCGATCTCCACGTCGCCGTAGCCGAGCTCGCGCAGGATCTCGACCGTCTGAGCGCCGTAGGACGGAGCAGGCCCAGGAATCAGCGTGCGCCGCCCCTGGTAGATGACCGCGTTCGGCGCCACCATGTCGACGGTGTGTCCGGACGGATGGTCCTCGTGCCGGATGAACAGCGGCCGTCCCGAGGTCACCAGGCCGGCGGCGGCGGCCTCAGAGACGAGATACTCGTCTCGCACGGCCGCCATCGACGTGACATGAGCGACTCCGACGCCGGCTGACATTCAGGATCTCCACCCACTCCGCCGCCGGGCGCTCGAGGAAACGCTCCTCCAAGAGAGCCTCAAGCATCGCGTCGGCCTTCTCCGCCTCCTGTCCTCGGGCGCGTGTCGGACCGTGGCCGAGAAGCTCCGGGGCCACCTCAGGAAGGTCGGCGAACTGGGGCAAGCTGCGAAGATCGACGAATTGGTCCCGGCGCAGACCGATGAAGATCCAGCCGTCCGAGGCGCGATAGAGCCGGTAGAGGGCGTGCTCGCCCTTCGCCTCCGGCCCCGACGGCTCGTCGAAAGGCTGCCGCCCCTCGAAGTCGTACATGAGGGGCAGCTGGAGGAACTGGGCCGTCGCGGCCAAGCTGGTCTCCACGTGGGTGAACGCCCCGCGCCTCTCTGCAGCGTGGATCCCGACCAGAGCGGCGAAGGCGCCGAGATAGCCGGCCATCATGTCGACGGTGCCGAGATGGGCGTGCTCCTCGGGCGTCTGCAGCGATCCACCGAACCGTGCCATGATTCCCGTCGCTGCCTGGGCGAGATCGTCGAATCCAAGCTCATCTGAGCGTGGACCGGGCCGGGGCCCGCCGAAGCCCGTGAACTGCACGAAGACGAGCTCGGGCTTGATCGACGACAACGACTCGACGGTCCAGACCGAGCCCGGGCAACTGCCGATCTGGTCCATTGAAGACGACGGCGTCAGCGGTCTTGACGAGGCGTGCGAACACCTCGCGGCCCCGCGGCTGACGAATATCGACCAGGACACTCCGCTTTCCGCAATTGCACTGCACGGCGAACATGTACGTGCAACTCTGGTCGAATCTGGGCTCGATGACGTCAAGCTTGATGACCTCGGCGCCGAAGCGTGTCAGCGTCGAGGTGATCGTCGGTCCGGCGATGACGTTGGTCAGGTCAAGGAACCGCAGGCCCGTCAGGGGCGAGGTCTGCGCGGCGGCGGCAGTCGACGGCCTGGGCCGCGTCCCCTGGGACCGCTCGGAGGCAGCCCCAGGGCGGATCTGGGAACCGCCCGCATCGGCGCTCTCGAGCCACGCGTGCGGGCCCTGATGAAGCATGCGGCCAAAAGGCGTCGCCGCGGCCTCCGTCACGAGGCCCGAAGCAATCGCGTGGTCGCTGTGGAGCCACTCCTGCGTCGTCATCTGCGGACAGCCGGGGGCGTGCCGCTCGCGGAACAGACGGTGCCACTCCTCGCTCGAGCGCTGGGCGAGACGCCGGCGGACAAGCGGGCGGATGCGATCCGCCCAGCGCTTCGACAGCGGATAGGCGTAGAGTGAGCCGCCCTCGGGATCTGCCCAGGTCGAGGATGGTGAGTACGGGTCCTCGAAAGGAAGACCATCCGCCACGAGTTCGTCCCAGACGCCAAGGAGCCGCAACGTGCGCTCGGCGTGGCCGCGATGCCCGGGGGCGCAGACGTAGAACGGGCGACTATCGCTGCAACAGGTAGTTCTCGTAGAGCGGGTCGATGTACTCCCCCAGCTCTTCATAGCTCATGCGAGAGCGGGATCCCCTGCTCTTCGCGCCGGGCTATCTCACGTTCACGATGTGAGCGAAAACGGTCCGGCAGCCCGTGGATGTGCACGGTGCTGTAGACAAGGCTCTCGAGCACCGCGAGAGCGAGCGGTACTTCGATGATCTCGCCACGTCCATCGCGTTCTCTGGCATGAAGCGCAGCCATGACCGCGACCGCGGCAAGGGCGGCGGCGTTCGTCGAAGCGACAGGAAGCGGCGTGTAGCTGGGGATGATGCCACGCAGCTTGCGGTTGAGCCCCATGTCCGTGGACATCCCGAGCACCGCCGAGATCACGCCCTCCCACGCCGGCAGGCCCGCATGCTCTTCGTCCCTGGCGGAGAACCCGGGCAGAGACAGGTAGATGAGAGCAGGGTCGTCCGCGGTGAGGTCTTCGGCGCCGAGCCCCAACCGCCGCATGACGCCCGGGCGGAAGTTCTCGATGAGGACGTCGGCCCGGCGGATGAGGTCCCGCGCCTGCGTACGTCCACGCTCGGACTTCAGGTCGAGCTCGACGACCTTCTTGCCGCGGTTGAGGACCGCGTTCGCCGGATCCTTCCACAGCGGTCCGCCCGGCGGATCGACGTGCACGACGCGGGCGCCCTGGTCGGCCAGCATGAGGGCGACCGCCGGACCGGCGACGTACTGCCCGAAGTCGACGACGCTGACGTCGCTCAGCGGTCCGTCAGCGGTCATTGTCCACCTCCAGGCCACCTGTCGGCATCGTCCTCAAGCCGGGCGCCGACCCACGTTCGCGGTACCAGGCACGGCGGTCCTTCCATTCTCCCGAAGGCTCTTGCCGCACGTCACTGAGGCGGAATGCCGAGCATGTCGCGAGCCTCGTCCACCGAAGCCGCTCGTGCGCCCAGGCGCTCGATGATCTCGATGGCGCGCGTCACGAGCTGTCCATTCGTGGCCGGCACGCCCTTCTCCAGGTAGAGGTTGTCCTCGAGGCCCACGCGCACGTTGCCCCCGAGGAGCACGGCCTGAGCGACCACCGGCATCTGCGCACGTGGAGATGCCACAGGCACTCCAGACTGCCCCCGCGGGCAGAGCATCGACCATGGCCAGCATCGTCTGTGCGGTCGCAGGGGCCCCAAAGGGCAGGCCGAGGACGAACTGGACCCACGGTGGCCGTTCCAGGACGCCCGCTTCAGGAGAGTCGTGACGATGCTGAGCCCCGACAGGTCGAAGGCCTCCAGTTCGGGCTTGATGTGCAGCCGCAGGAGACGCTCAGCCATCCGCCGACACATCTGCGGCGTGTAGATGTTGACATCACGATCGGAGAACACAGCCGTCCCCAGATCGAGCGAGCAGATGTCGGGCAGAAGTTCCTCCGCATGGGCGATCCTCTCCAGGGCCGGGATCAGGACCGTACCCTCGGCGTACTCGGAGAGGTCGTCGTCGTCGAAGTAGACCTCGCCGCCCATGCCGCCCGTCAGGTTGATGAGCACATCGACGTTGCTGGCGCGCACCCGCTCGACGACCGTGCGGTAGTGCCCGGTCTCCAGGGAAGGAACGCCGGTCTCGGGGTCACGGACGTGGATGTGGACGATCGCGGCGCCTGCCTCAGCCGCCTGAATAGCGGCGTCGGCGATGGCGTCTGGCCCGACCGGTCGATGCCGAACGGGCATCCCGGCACCAGTCACCGCACAGGACACGATCACGGTGTCACGCATCGGTCGACTTCCTTTCGGATCGCATCTCTGCCCGGGGACTGAGGGTCGAGGCGCACTTCACGAGGTGCCCGTGTCGCTGAGGCGGGCGGCCGGACACGCGGGAGCCCTCGTCCGCCGCTCTCATCACTCCCCCACCTCCCGGCCGGCGGCGAACGCCGCCAGGTTCAGCTCGTACCAGCTCTTCGGGACGTTGCGGGCGATGGCCTGCCGCCAGGTCTCGACCGCGAACGGCAGGTGCGTGGAGAGCGCGCCGACGAGCACGATGCCGGCCACCTTGAGGTCGCCGACCTCGAGCGCCACGGCGTTGCCGTCGACGACCACGACGTCGTGGCCGGCCGCGGCCATGCGCGCGGCCGCGTCGAACGGGTAGGTGTGCTCGCCCTGCGAGGCCAGGGGCGGCACGATCTGCTGGGTGTTGACGATGGCCACGCCGTCGGGCGTGAGCGCCGGCGCGGCGCGCAGCCCCTCGGCCGCCTCGAAGGCCAGCAGGTAGTCCACTTCGCCGGGGCTGATGCTCGGCGCGACCACCCGCTTGCCGATGCGGATGTGCGAGCTCACGCTGCCGCCGCGCTGGCTCATGCCGCGGGTCTCGCTGAGCTTGACCTCGAGGCCGCCGTTGAGCAGCGCCGCGTCGGCGACGACGGCGGCGGCCACGATCACGCCCTGGCCGCCGACGCCCACGACCATGATGTCGTCGACCACGCCGGGGGCGTAGTGCAGGGCGCAGGCGTTCGGGGCGCTCATGCCACGCCCGCCTTCGTGATGGCGCCGGGCTTGCAGAGCTGCGCGCAGAGCGAGCAGCCGGTGCAGGTCTCGGCGTCGATGGCCACCTTGTGGCGGCTCTTGTGCGTGGCCTCAACGTGCCGCAGCGAGGGGCAGCCGAGCTGCAGGCACTGCTGGCAGGCGTTGCAGAGCGCCTCGTCGACCGCGTAGGGCTCGCCGGAGAGCTTGGCCGGGAAGAGCATGCAGGGGCGCGTCGTGATGAGCACGGCCGGGCCCTCGAAGGCGAGAGCGGCCCGCAGTGCCTGCAGGCAGGCCCCGTAGTCGTAGGGGTCGACGTGCACGACGTGCTCGACGCCGAGGGCGCGGCAGATGACGGCGATGTCGACGGGCTTCGTCTCCGCGCCGGCGAGGGTCTGCTCGTTGCCGGGGTTGGTCTGGCCGCCGGTCATGGCGGTGATGCGGTTGTCCTGGATGAGCACGGTCACGTTGGTGCGCTGGTGGACGGCGTTCAGCAGCCCCGTGAGGCCGCTGTGCAGGAAGGTGGAGTCGCCGATCACGGCGATGGAGCCCTTCTCGCTGCCCCCGGCGCGCCTGAAGCCCTGCTCGAGGGGGATGCTGGCGCCCATCTCGAAGGCCGAGTGCATGTGGCAGACCGGCGGCAGCGTGGTGAGGTCGTAGCAGCCGATGTCGCCGTGCACGTCGAGGTCGAGCTTCTTCATCGCCGTGGCCATGCCGCGGTGCGGGCAGCCGCTGCACAGCACGGGCGGCCGCGGGATGACTGTGACGTCCTCCGCGGCCTTCTCCTCGGCCCAGCGCGGCAGGTCGAGGCCGGCCTCGAAGAAGCCCCGGCCGACACGCACGGCGGTCAGCTCGCCCCACTGCGGGAACCACTGCTTGCCCTCGCAGGCGATGCCGGCGGCGAGGAGCTGCTCCTCGAGGTACGGCTCGAGCTCCTCGACCACGAACAGGCGGTCGACCGTCGCGGCGAAGCGGCGGATGACCTCGAGGGGCAGCGGCTGGATCATGCCGAGCTTGAGGAAGCGGGCGTCGGGCAGGGCCTCCTTGGCCGAGACGTAGGCGGCGCCGGCGCTGAGCACGCCGATGCGCGCCGCGCCGCCGCCCTGGAGCGCGACCAGGCCGGCGCCTGCGGCGCCGGCCCCGGCCTCGACGCGCGCCAGCTCGCCGGTGAGCGCCGTCGCCTCGGCGTACTGCCGCAGGCGCTCGACGCGTTCCAGCAGGCTGCGGTGCAGCGGGCGCGAGAAGCGCGGCAGCAGGCTGTACTTCGCGGTGATGCGGTGCGGCGGCTTGCGCTCCGGCGGCGTGACGGCGCAGGCGCGCGCGGGTCGCCGTCGCCGCGCGGCCGCGGCCGTCCGCGCCGTCCTCGTCGTCCGCGCCGATGCGCACGAGCGACTTCTGGTGCGCCGTCTGGATGCTGAGGCGCACCATCACCGGCACGTCGAACTGCTCGCTGATCTCGAAGGCCAGGCGGGTGTACTCGTAGCACTCCTGGCTGTCGGCCGGCTCCAGCATCGGCATGCTGCTCATGCGGCCGAAGTAGCGGTCGTCCTGCTCGGTCATGCCGCTGGCCATGCCGGGGTCGCCGGCGAGGCAGACGACGAGGCCGCCGTTGACGCCCGTGTACACGGAGCTGATGAGCGGGTCGGCGGCCACGCTGGCGCCGGCGCTCTTCATCGCCGTGAGGGCGCGGGCGCCGCCCATGGAGGCCCCGAACGCCACCTCGTAGGCGACCTTCTCGTTGGTGGACCACTCGGCGTAGACGCCGTCGTAGCGCGCCAGGCTGGTGACGATCTCGGTGCTGGGCGTGCCGGGGTAGGCCGCCGCCACCTGCACGCCCGCCTCCCAGGCGCCGCGCGCCACGGCCTCGTTGCCCAGCATCAGGTGCGTTTCCATGCAGTCCCTCGCGGTCGAAGTCCGAGTAGCTGCCGGCTCCCGGCAGACACAGGTTCAGTCTGGCGGGGACGATGCGGGTGGCGGGGCCTTCGGCGCGGTATTCCGCCCCGTCGGACGATTCCGAAGGGCGCGGAGCACATCAAGTCCGAAATGGTGGCCTGGATGCTCGTCAGAATGTGCACCGTCAGACGCCGTTGAGCGCCCCACGCCGAAGATCTGGCGCAACCATCGGCGCCCTCTGTCACAAGGACTTGCAGTACGTCTTGAGCTGCCGCTCCGTGATGGAATCAAGGCTCGGCTCGCACATAGGACGCCAGGAGCTCCTCGACCTTCTGTCGTGCCACCGTTGCGGAGTCCGTCCACCGGCGCGGGACCAGCCGTCGTGAAGCAGGCGATTGAGAAGGGCTGGTGCTGCAGACCCCTGCCGTGTCTGCGGGTATGCGATTGGCTGAGGAAGTTGCCGCCCAGGTCCCACCGCGTCAATCACCTCGAACGCCAGGTCGTCGTCGTCGACTGGGATCGCCCGCAGCGCCGCGCGCAAGAGGCCGACAACAGCATCGTCGATCACCAGCTTCTCCCAAGACACGCCATTGCCTGAGCTGATCGCGCCGACTGCGTTCAAGACGAAGTCGACTCCTTTCTGCATCACGGCGGCGAGGCCGAGGGCGCTCTCGACCCCCGCCTGCATGTCGACAACGTGAGAGTCGGTGACCGCCCCCCCGGCCTTGCACGGCAGGCCCAGGAAGTGACCGAGATCCACGGTCGTCGCCATCAACGCCCAGAACTCGGGCACACCGAAGAGCAGGTCTCCCGTCCGCATGGAGGCAACGGAGGAGAAGCCGGAATACAGGCAGGGACACCCCTCGCCGGCAAGCTGCGCCAGAACCAGGCCGGCGAGCGTCTCGGCGTGTTGCAGCGCCAGAATGCCGGCGAGCGACGCCGGTCCCGTCGTGCCTCCCATGACGCACGGCGTCACCGTAAGGGGCTGATGGCGACGCGCAAGCTCGAGGATGGTCGTGCAGTGGCTCTCGTCAAGCTGGAGCGGTGACGTGCTGTTGAGGCACAACGAGAGTCTCTTGGCAACTCGTGCCAGTCACCCCCAAACAGGATCTCCGCCATCTGCAGGACCACGGGCAGCTGACGTTGCTCGGCGACGGGGTACTCCAGCGGCTTGTCGGTCATGCACATCGATCGACACAGGGTCTCCGCATAGCAGACCGGGTCGGTCCAGTCGACCGGCGCCAGCGAGTAGCCGACCAGGTCCACGTTGTCAAGGACGTGGCAGAGGCGCAGCGAGCGAACGAAATCGTCCATGGTCGCCTGGCGTAGATGGCCCTTCTTCGGCGACGCACGACGCCCCTCCCGCATTGCTGATGATCGTGTCGCCACCTCCGAACACAAGGTCCCGGTCTCGGAGCCCTTGCCGCGACCGTGAAGGACCGCGGCACCGTCGACACCGCAGCCATCACCTGATCGGCGGTCATGTAGACACGTGACTCCGTCGACGCGGAATCCTCTTGCGGCAAAGAGACGGACAGCCTGATCGCCGCGGAAGACGAAACCGGTCTCCTCGAGGATGCGCAGGCCCGCCGCGTGCAGCCTCGAGAGCCGTTGCCGCTCCCATCATCAGTTCCCCTTCACTGCTCCTGTGATCTCTGCGTCAGGCTGCCTTCACGCCACGAAGACGCGTCTCTCGCGCCTTTCATCGAGTCGCAGCGCAGCCAGCGATCCGGATGCTGCGCGCCGGGGCGACCTCCTCGATGCGCCTGGCTTCATGCGTCTCTACGCGATGTACGCCCGCGTCAGGTCGAGGAACTCCGCCCCGTTCGCCTCGACGCCCATGACCTTCTTGTTCATGGCGCGGAGCGCCTCGATCCATAGGCGATGACGCAGGGTGTCTCGTCTGTCTGGAGGGTCGCCATCTGCGTACCGATGTCTCTCCGAGACGCTTCGTCCAGGGTCGCATCGTACTGCTCCGCCAGCCTGTCAAACTCGGAGTTCTTCCAGCCCGTGTTGTTCCACACCCCGGTGGATGTGAGCATGGGAAGGAAGAACTGGGACGGTATGGCCTTCGCGGCCCAGTCGGTGATGCCAAAGGGCACCGTCAGCCACGGAGCGCTCTCGTCCGAGCCGTAGTACATCGTCTGTGTCTGGAGCTGGATCTTCACGTTTATGCCCGCCGGCTCGCACTGGGCCTTGATGATCTGCGCGTACTGCGGCACCTCGAGGTACTCCTCGGCGACGAGTGTGACGTCCAGCCCGTCGGCCATACCCGCGTCGGAGAGCAACTGCTTGGCCTTCTCGTAGTCTTGGGCACGTTGCTCGATGGACACGCCGATCGGGTAGAGCGAGCAGAAGACGTTGTCGTTGCCGATCAGGCCCTTGCCATCGAACAGGCTGTCGAGCAGCCCCTGCCGGTCGAGGCAGCAGGCGACCGCCTGGCGTACGTTCTTGTCGGTGAAGGGCGCCTTGTCGACGCGCATCTGCACCTCGCGCATCTGCGTGGAAGGCGTCGAGACGATCTTGACGTTGGGGTCGCCGAGCAAACCCTGCGACCCCTGGAACGGTGTCGAGAGCTGCATGTCCTGGCTGCCCGACTGCAACTGCAGGGTCTGGGCCTGTTCCTCAGCGTAGGAGACCGTGACTCCGTCGAGATAGGGCAGCCCCGACTGCCAGTAGGTGGGGTTCTTCGCGAACTGGGCGCTCTGCTTGGACGTGTAGGCAGTCAGGGTGAACGGGCCCGTGCCCACCGGGCTCTTCTCGAAGTCGCCGGCGTAGTCCTTCGGCAGCATGACGCAGTCATAGTTGGACGATGAGACGAGATAGGGGAAGTCGACGAAGGCGCGGTCCAACCCGAACTCGACGGTGCTGTCGTCGACTGCGCGGACCCCATCGGGCGAGAGGATGCCTTGGAAGTTGGTGAGTGCAGCTGAGCCGGCCGCCGGATCCGCAAGGCGCTTGATCGTGGCCACGACGTCATCGGCAGTGAACGGTTGCCCGTTGCTGAAGGCGACGTTCTGGCGCAGCTTGAAGGTCCACGTTTGCGCCGTCGCGTCCGGAGTCCAGCTCTCGGCCAGGACGGGCGAAGAGTAAGGTCGTTCTCAGCCCAGGTCAGGTATTCGCACACGAGCTGGATCGTGGCGATGGCGCCGGCGTCGTACATGGTGACGGGGTCGAGGGCACCCGTGGGCGGCATCATCGTGACGCGGAGAGTACCCCCGGCTTTCGGTGCAGCGCTGGTCGTTGCCGAGGGCGACGCGGTGGAGCTCGGCATGTCGTCGCCGCACGCGGAAAGCAGCGAGCCGAGCGTCGTCAACGACAATCCAAGAACACTCCCTCGAACCAACATCTGGCGCCGCGTCATGCGTCCTCGGGCGACCTCATCCAGCAGGTGCTGGCTGAGCTCTCTCTGCAACTGGTTCTCATGCATCGTGCAGTCCCCCTTGCGGCGAATGCGGGCGCTGGTCTGGATCCGGACCGCGCTCCCCAGAATGCTGGCAGTATGTGCTGCGGGAATCACTGAGCAACGGTGCCGCCCGGTTTTCCGCCATTCGGGACGAAACGCGCGCGCAGACTGCGATGCCTGCTCCCACGGCTTCTCACGCAGCCAGGGAGCGTCGTCCTGCGAGCGCGGTACCACGAGGCCACATATCGCCGGCAATGCTCGCGGCCACGGCCGGCAGCGCGGCCCAGTGGAGCAGAGGTAGGTCCCAGGTCGCGGGAGGGGATCGCGCGGCCGGGACCAGTGCGACGGAAAAGCGTCCGGCCCGCGAGCGCCGGTGCGGAGCTCGCGGGCCTGGCGGGACTGCCGGCGGGGCGAGGGCCGGAAGAGTGCGGCCGGCGGGGCTACCCGAAGTGGGCTGCCCCGCCGGCCGCGGACGGACGCAAGCGGTGCGTCCGGTGCGCGTCCGGGATGTCAGGCGCGATCGCGCTGTCAGGCGACGATCGCCTTGCAGAGGCTCACGGCGCCGGGCGCGTCCGACGCGTAGCCGTCGGCCTGGATCTCGTCGGCGTAGGGCTGCGTGAGCGGCGCCCCGCCGACGATGGCCTTGGCGCGCACGCCGGCCTCGTGCATGGCCTCCACCGTCTTGCGCATCTGCGGCATGGTCGTCACGAGCAGGGCCGACATGCCGACCACCGCCGCGTCGTGCTCCTTGGCGGCGGCCACGAACTCCTCGGGCGCCACATCGGTGCCCAGGTCGATCACATTGAACCCGGCGCCCTCGAGCATGAGCACCACGAGGTTCTTGCCGATGTCGTGCAGGTCGCCCTTGACGGCGCCCATCACGACGGTGCCCTTGCCGCCGCTCACGCCCTCCACGAGGAGCGGCTTGAGCAGGGCCAGGCCCTCCTGCATGGCCTCGGCCGAGATGAGCATCTCGGGGATGAAGAGGTCGCCCTTGGCGAACAGGTCGCCGATGGTGTCCATCGCCGGGATGAGGCCGTTGTCGAGGATGTCGCCGGCCTCGTTGCCCTCGTCCAGGTACTTCTGCGTGAGCTGCGGGGCGGCGTCCACGTCGCCCTCGATCACTGCCTGCTTCAAGTCTTCAAACGCCATCGTTCCTCCAGAGAGTCTCAGTGAGAGGCCGGTCGGCGGATCTCACGGTGCGAGGCCGGCGGGCGGGCCGCCGCGCTGGGGCGCCCGGAGGGCGTCCGGTCGCGGCGGCGGCCCGCCGGCTGAGCCGTCCGGCTGTCAGCCGGCGAGCGCCTTGTCGGCGGCCTTCACGACGTTGTCCATGTCGCGCTTCACGTCGTCCGGCAGGTCGAGGGGCTGCAGGTCCTTCTTCAGCTCCTTGTACAGCTCGACGGCGCGGGTGTGCAGGTCCTTGCGGCCCGCGGCGATCCAGTTGTCGAGCACATCGGGCACGAGAAGGTCGGGACGGATCATCTCGCGGCAGTGACGGAGCGTGTGCCTGCGGCGCAGGTAGTGGCCGCCGGCGCCGGCGTCGATGATCTCCTCGACGGCGAGGTTCTCGTCGTCGACCTGCACGCCGGCCACGGTGCGCTGGATGACGGCCAGGATACGGTCGTCGATGACCAGCTCGACCGGGCTGGCGAGCGTCGAGCCGCCCAGGCGGCCGGCGCCGTACAGGATGTCCGCGCCGGCCATGGAGAGCACCGCCGGCTGCAGGGTCTTCTCGGAGGCCGTCTGGCCGTCCGGCACGTAGGAGTCGGCCATCATGGAGAAGGTCTCGACCGGCACGTTCCACGCCGCCTTGCAGAACTGGGCGCAGGCGGCGCGCGTGAGGATCGTCTCGCTGCTGGCGAGCAGGGCGTTGCCGGTGCCGAGGTCCATGGTCGTGTTGAACACGGTGGCGACGAACGGCAGGCCGGGCTTGAACAGCTGGCTCATGGTGAGGAAGGCGAGCAGCTCGACGGCCTCGAGCAGCACGGTGCCGGCGATGGTGCCGGGCGCGGTGGCGCCCAGAACGGGCAGCGAGTTGGCGGCCACGGGGATGTCGTACTCGGCAGCCCCGGCCAGCTGCGCCATGTCCATGTCCTTGAACACCAGCGGACTCAGGGACGTGGGGTTGATGAGCAGCAGCGGGCGCTTGCGCAGCTCGTCGGCGCCGCCGGCCCGCGCCAGCATGAGGTCGAAGAGGTACGGCACGCTCTCGTAGCAGTAGGCGAGGAGCATGAGCGGCTTGGACGTGTTCTGCAGCTGCACGTTGAGGCCGTGCACATCCGCCGTCTCCATGGGGGCGTCCATGGGGGTCTGGATGGCGCACACGTCGATGTTGGGGAGGATCTCGACGAGCTGGCACCACTCGGCGAAGCGCTGGTGCGTGTTGTCAACGTAATCGCCGGAGTCAGGGTCGAGATAGCGCATGGTCTGGACGCAGGTGGTGGAGTAGAAGCGACCCGTGGGGTCAGGCACGGTGAAGTCGTGCTTCTCGTCGCCGCCTTTGACGGTGACGCTGTGCGGCACGGTCTCGAGAGCCCCGGCGATCACATCGGCCGGGAACTTGACCATGCGCGTCTCGTGATCCACCTGTGCACCGGCGGTCTCGAGGCGCTTGAGCGACTCCTCGTGGTCGACCTTGACCCCGTAGGTGGACAGGATGTGGACAGCCTTGTCGTGGATCGAGGCGACGTCCGCCTCCTCCAGCAGCTGCACCCGCAAGGTCTTGGCCATGGCTTCTCCCTCTCGCTTGGTGTCATCGTGCGGTCGCGGGGGCGCCGGTCTGACCGGCGCGGCACGGCCGCGACGCGCATTGACGGTGGGTCCGGCGGAGGGACGGGACGTGCGGTGTGGCCCTCCTCCGTTCCCGAATCAGGTCCAGGACGTGCCCTTGTCCCGATTCTGGAACGCGCCTACCGTAGCGATACAGCTTCGGCGAGCACAAGCGCGACGCGCCGTCCGTCCGGGATGTCGGACGGTAATGGGGGCGACGTCCAGCACGCGGGGGGGCCGGGGCGACCGCGTCCGGCAGGAGCGCCGGCGGGTGCGACGGCCGCGGTCGGGCGGCTACAGCTTCGGGTGCAGCGCGGCCTCGTACGCCGCCGTCAGCTCCGCCGCGGCGGCGCACACGAGTGCGGCCACCGCGTCCACGCCTCGCTCCTCGAGCCGCCACGTGGGCCCGATGACGTTGACGCCGGCGTTGGGGACCATGCCGCCGATAGCGGCGGAGACGGCGGTCACGCCCGGCTCGACGGCGTCCTTGACCACGTGAGCGTTGCAGCCGCCGGTCTCCTGGAAGGCCGCCCCGACCGAGGTACCCTCCAGCGGCACGCGCCTGCCCACCCAGCCGCGGCAACGCAGATCGAAGTGACTCTCCACCTGGTCGAGGTAGAGCGCCTGCCCGGCGTCTTCGACGATGAGGCTCGCGGTCTCGCCGGTCTCGTCGCGCAGACGGACGAGGATGGGCCGAGCGGTGAGCTGCAGGCGCTCGGCCCAGCCCACCCGCGACGCCATGCTGACGAAGCGCAGACCCAATCCGTAGGTGCCGTCGTAGCCGGCCATCACGAGACCGTGGTCGGCCAGTGCGACGAGCAGGCGGCCGACCAGGTCGGGAGGCAGCGCGGTCGCGGCGGCCAGGTCCTGCGGACTCATGCGGCCGCCGCCTCGCTCAAGCGTCTCGAGCACCAGCATGCCGTGCACGAACAGCAGGCTGTCGGAGCGCAGGTCGAGCAGGCGCCGGCCCGGTGCCCAGCCGGCTTCATCGGGCAGGTCCGCCAGGTAGCCTCGCGCCTCCAGCACACGCAGCAGCTTGTAGAGACTGGTGCGCGGGATCCCGCAGCCCTCGCCGATCTGAGCGGCCGTCACCGGGCACCCCTGCTGGCCGACGTATTCGAGGACGTCGAGCGTACGCGCGGAGGCTCTCAGGGGCTGGGCGTCGTCGGTCGCGCCGTTGGTCATGGAGAGCCTCGTCGTCGGCATGGCCGGACCGGGGCCGGCGGCATCATCAGGGCCGCATGAAACCAGCGCCGCCGGGACGGCGCAAGGCCGCGAGTCGTTCCGTCCTGCATGCTGGACGCGTCTGTCGCACCCACAGCTTCGGCCGTCGGCGTGACGTCTGGTATTCTGGACACCGGCAGTCTCGCAACGCGTCTGTGAGGTGATGCGCGTGTCACAGTCTCGCCCGCCCGGTCCGGACGTCCCCGAGTCGTCGGCGACCCGCGCGCTGGACGTGCTCGAGTTCCTTGCGCGCCGCACCTCTCCGGCGCCGGCGGCCATCATCGCCTCGCAGTGCGCCATCCCCCGCTCGAGCCTGTACGCGCTGCTGCGGGTGCTCCGCGCCCGGCGCTTCGTCGTGTACCACGAGGACCAGAAGACCTGGAGCCTGGGTCCGGCGGCACACGAGCTCAGCGCCGCTGCGCCGCTGTTCGCCCACGGCCTGGCCGTTCTGCACGCCTTCGCCACCTCGTCGCGGCGGCTGACGCCGCGCGAGATCGCCTCGGCCAGCGGCGTGCCCAAGGCCGTCGTCGACCGCATCGTCCCGCTGCTGCAGGACAGCGATATGCTGCACGCCGAGCCGGACGGGTCGTTCTCGCTCGGCCTCGAGCTTGTCAGCCTGGCCTCTCGCGTCGCCTCTGTGGACTCGTTGCGCATCCTCGCGCGCGGTCCGCTGATGCAGCTGCGCGACGCCACGCAGGAGACGGCCAGCCTGATCGTCAAGGACGGCGACCACGGCCTCTACGTGGACCAGATCGAAAGCCGCTACGTGCTGCGCATCAGCAGCTGGGTGGGTCGCCGTGTACCGCTCGAGGGCACAGCGACCGGCGCGGCGTTCGCCGATCCGCACCGCGCCCATCTCGTGCGCGAGGCCGTCGAGCCGGGCGTCACTGCGCTCGCCAAGGCTTTGGACATCAAGGAGCCGCGGGCCGCCATCAGCGTGCTCGCGCCCTCGTGGCGCCTGCGCGAGTTCGGCGAGGGCCGCGCGACGGAGATCATCGAGGCCGTCGCGCGCCGCATCTCGGCGAGCGTGCCGCGGCAGAGGTCGTGAGGAGCCGGGACGGGTCCGCGCGCGGCCGCCGGCTCCCGCGTCCGCGTAGGCCCTCGCCCGCGCCGGCGCCCGGCTCAGCCCTTTGAGAGTACCGGCAGCGCCGGCGTGTCGCTCAGCAGCTGCTTCGTGTACTCGTGCTGGGGGTCGTCCAGTACCGCGTCCACCAATCCGAACTCGACGATCTCGCCCTCGTTCATCACCGCGACCTCGTGCGCCACGCTGCGGATGAGCGCCAGGTTGTGGGTGACGAACAGCATGCTCACGCCCAACTCGGCCTGCAGCTGCATGAGCAGCTCGATGATGGCCGCCTGCACGGAGACGTCGAGCCACGAGGTGACCTCGTCGCAGATGAGCACGCTGGGTTCGGCGGTGAGAGCCCGCGCGATGGCGATGCGCTGGCGCTCGCCGCCCGAGAGCTGCTCCGGATAGCGGTTGAGCAGTGAGGCGTCGAGCGCCACCTGGTCGAGCACCTTGACCATGCGCGCCTCGCGCTCCTCGCGGGTCGTCTTGAAGAAGATCTCGATGGGCATCGAGAGGATCTGGCGGATGGTCTTGCGCGGGTTCAGCGAGCTGTACGGGCTCTGGAAGATGTACTGGATGTCGCGGCGCTCCTCGCGCGAGCGGCCGTAGGACTCTCGCGCGAGCGCCTTGCCGCGCAGCTTGATGTCGCCCGTGACCTTGAACGGGTGCAGGCCGGAGACGCAGCGCGCCAGCGTGGTCTTGCCGCTGCCGGACTCGCCCACGAGAGCGAGGCAGCGGTGGTCGCACAGCTCGATGCTGACGCTGTGCAGCACCTCCTTGTTCTGGTACCAGGCGACGACGTCCTTGCAGCTGATGACGATCTTCTCGTCGGTGCGGCAGAGCTCGTCGGCCTTCACGCGGAGCGGGGCCGAACTGGTCGCCGGCATGGCTTTGACCTCTTCCCAGCGCCAGCAGCGTACCTGGTGGTCGGGATGCGGCCCTTCGTACGGCGGGAAGTCGGTGGCGCACCTGTCGATGCGCAGGGCGCAGCGCGGGGTGAAGGCGCAGCCGGCGACGCGCTGGCCGGGCCGCGGCGCCCAGCCGGGGATGCCGTGCAGGGCCCGCTCGCCGGAGAGGTCGGGGATCGCGTCGAGCAGTCGGCGCGTGTAGGGATGGTACGCGCCGGCGAAGAGCTCGTCCTTGGGGCCGATCTCCACGAGGCGTCCGGCGTACATCACGGCGATGCGGTCGGCCAGGTTGGCGACCACGGCGAGGTCATGAGTGACGTACAGCGCCGAGACACCGTAGGAGCGTGTGAGGTCACGGACCGTCTCGAGCACGTGCGCCTGCGTGGTGACGTCCAGCGCCGTGGTGGGCTCGTCCAGCACGATGACGCGCGGCCGGTTCGCCATGGCCATGGCGATGACCACGCGCTGCTGCTGGCCGCCGGAGAGCTGGTGCGGGTAGCGGCGCAGGAAGGCCCTGTCGCTCGGCAACAGCACCTCGGCCATCATCTCCTTGAGGCGCGCCTCGCGGTCCGCCTGGGAGCTGCCGAAGTCGTGCGCGTTGAGGATCTCCATGAGCTGGTCGCCGATGCGCAGCGCCGGGTTCAGCGCCGCCGAGGCGTCCTGGGGCACGTAGGAGATCAGGCCGCCCCTGATGCGGCGCAGGTCGCCCCCGGTCGACGCCAGCACGTCGGTGCCGGCGATGTCGATGACGCCCTCGGAGACCTTGGCGCCGCGGCGCTGATAGGCGAGCAGGGAGGTGGCAGCCGTCGTCTTGCCCGAGGCCGACTCGCCCACCAGACCGAGCACCTCGCCCTGGTGGATGGCGAACGAGACGTCGTCGTCGATGTCGATGCCGGACGGGTCGAGGACGATGCGCAAGTCGCGGACGGTGAGGACGATGTCGCAGAGCGGTGCCCCTTCGGCGCCCCCCTCGATAGCTTGACTGCGGCGGCTATTCACGTGGACCCCGTGTTGCGGTCGATGCCCATCATGGCGCGGGCCAGGCCGTCGGCCATGAGGTTGGTGCTGATGGTCAGCGCGGCGATGAGGATGACCGGCGCGATGACGGCCCACGGCTGGATGGTGATGGCGATGCGGTTCTCGTTGATCATGAGACCCCAGTCGGCCGACGGCGGCTGCATGCCGAAGCCCAGGAACGAGAGCGCCGCGATCATGATGATGGAGTACGTAAGTCGCAGGCCGAACTCCACGAGGAGCGGGCTGCTGATGTTGGGCAGAACCTCGCGGAACAGGATGCGGCGCCGCGGCACGCCCACGGCCGTGGCGGCGCGCACGAAGTCACGTTGCGCGAGATCGACGGTGGCGGCGCGCGTGACGCGCGCGATGCGCGGCATGTGCGAGATGCCGACCATGAGCACGATGAGCCACAGCTTGGGCCCGACGATGGACACGAACAGCATGGCGAGGACCACCGACGGGAAGGCGAGCACCACGTCGAGCATGCGCATGATGCTCTCGTCCACCCAGCGCCGCGCGTACCCCGAGATGAGGCCGAGACTGACGCCGAACACCATGCCGAGCACGGTCGCGGCGATGCCCAGCACGAACACGCTGAGGCCGCCGTACAGCACGCGGGTGTAGACGTCGCGACCGAGGAAGTCGGTGCCGAGCCAGTACTCGGCGGACGGCAGCGAGAACGGGGGGCCGATGAACTCCGTGGGCGAGTACGGCGCCCAGAAGCGCCCGAACACGGCGATCACCAGCAGGACCAGGAAGAGGACGAAGCCGACCTTGGTGCGGCGCAGGCTCCAGGCGTCGAGCACCGTCTGCACCCACTCGGCGCGCTGCTTACCGATGGGCAGCGCCTCCAGGGGCTCGATCTCGAGCGTCTCGAGCGGCTGGAGCGGATCGAGGCCGGCGTCGCTGGTCTGGCTCATCGCAGGCCCGTCCGCAGGCGCGGGCTGATGAGGATCGTGAGGATGTCCGCGCCCAGGTTGAGGAGCACGTAGACGGCGGCGATGAGCAGCACGAGCGCCTGCACCACCGGCATGTCGCGGTTGGCCACCGCGTCAACGAGCCCCGTCCCGATGCCGGGGAAGCCGAACAGGTACTCCACGGTGACGATGCCGCCGGCCAGCCAGGCGATGTTGATGGCGATCACCTGGATAGTCGGGATGATGGCGTTGGGAAGGGCGTGGTGCCACAGCACCCGCGACTCCTTGAGGCCCTTGAGGCGCGCCATCATGACGTACTCGCTCTCGAGCACCTCGATGGTCGAGGCGCGCAGCATGCGACTCACGTACGGGATCACCGCCAGGATCAGAGTGACCACCGGGAGGATGAACAGGTCCATCTGGCCGCTGAGCGGCGCCCGCGAGTCGACGTTCGACACCGACGGCAGCCAGTTGAACACGGCCGTCGCGAAGATGAGCACCAGGATGATGCCGATCACGAACTCGGGCAGCGACACCAGCGTGAGATTGAAGATGTTCATGCCGTTGTCGAACTTCGAGTCTCGGTACACCGCGCTGAACGCCCCGATGACGATCGAGATGGGGATGCTGAAGAGCGCCGCCAGCGACACCAGGATGAACGAGTTGATGACGCGCTGCTTCAGGAGGTCGGTGACCTTGGCCTGGCCGCCCACCAGGGACTTGCCGAGGTCCCCTTTCACCACGCTGCCCAGCCAGCTCGTGTACTGCGACAGCATCGGCTTGTCGAGGCCGAGCTCCTTGCGCAGCGCCTCGTAGCGGACCTTGTCGGCGGAGTCCTTGCCGAGGATGGCCTTGGCGGCGTCGCCGGGCAGCGCCTGCGTGGCGGCGAAGACCACGACGCTCACGAGGAACAGCGTGAGCAGGCCCAGGCCGAGGCGGATGAGCAGGAGCTTGAGGAGGGGCGGCACGCAGGCGGCGGGTCAGCCCGGACGGCGGGCGCTCCGGCCAAGAGGCCGGAGCGCCCGCCCGCACCGGGCAGGACGATCAAAGGAGTGGATCACGCGAACCAGCCGAGGCGGTAGCGCGCGTTGCTCGCGCAGGAACCGAGTCCCGAGTAGTCGGCCAGCATGCCCATGACCGTGGCGGCCATCGCGTCCACCTGGTTGTCGAAGGCGTAGATGATGTAGCGCGCCCTCGTTGTACTCGATGGTCGCGGCCTCGGTGATCAGTTCGTTGCGCTTGGCGTCGTCCACCGTCTTCATGGCCTCGTTGACGAGGTCCATGTACTTCTGGTTGGTCGGAGCCCAGTGGGTCTCGTCGTAGAGGGCGCCCGGCATGGTGCCCATGCCGGTCTGAGCGAGGTAGCCACGCGTGCCCCAGTTGTCCATGGCGAAGCCCCACTTGAGGTACTGGTCGCCCCAGAACACGTCGCCGGTGACGTTGTCGACCTTCACCGTGACGCCGGCGGCCTGCGCCTGCTGCGCGAACACCGTGGCGGCGGCGGGGGCGTTGTTGCTGACCGACGTGGAGGTCATGAGCTTGACGGTCATGTTCTCCTGGCCGGCCTGCTTGAGCAGCGACATGGCCTGCTCGATGTCCTGCTCGCGCTGCGGCAGGTCCTTGGGGTAGCCGGGGTCGAACGGGCCGTACATGTCGTTGCCGAGCCACTGCAGGCCGTCGGCGCCCTGGGCGATCATCTCGGGGCGGTTGACGAGGAGGCGGAACGCCTGGCGCACGCGCACGTCGTCGAACGGCTTGACGTCCACGTTCATGGTGAACGGGATCCAGGAGCCGGTCTTGGCCTCGAGGAGCTTGTGGCCGGCGCCCTCGGCGATCTGGCGCTGCGCGCCGGGGATCATGTTCACGTAATCCACGGCGCCGCCGAGCAGGGCGTTCATCTGCGCGGTGGTGTCGGCGAACTCGATGATCGACAGCTGGTCGACGTAGGGGCCGCCGTCCTGGCGCCAGTAGTTCTCGTTCTTGACGAAGACGCACTGCACGCCCGGCTGGAAGTCGCTCGGGCTGGGCGAGCTTGAAGGGGCCGGTGCCGATGGCGCCCTCGCCACCCTTGGGGTCGTAGCCGACGGGGACGACGGCGGCGCTGTAGGTGGCTAGCGCCTCCGGGAAGATGGCGTTGGTCTCCGTCGAGGTTGAACTGCACCGTGAGGTCGTCGATCTTCTTGGTGCCGCCCGGCGCGAGGCCCTTGAGCTGCGCGGCCGCAAGGCCCGGGCTCTTGGGGTCCATGATGCGTTCGAAGCTGTAGACCACGGCGTCGGCGTTGACCGGCGAGCCGTCGTGGAAGGTGAGGCCCGACTTGAGCTTGACCGTGTACTGCGTGCCGTCGGCGTTCGGCTCGAGCGACTCGGCCAGCGCCATGCCTAGCACGCCCTCGTTGCTGTACTCGAGCAGCGAGTCGTACATGTTGAAGCGCATGTCCATGGACTGCATGGTGTACGCGGTGGCGTGCGCGTCCAGGTCCTCCTTGGCCGAGCCCTGGCCGGCGGCGACACGCAGGTGGCCGCCCATGTTGGGCGTGCCGGCCGCGGCCGAACCGCTGGCGGACGGGCTGGCGCTGGAGCCGGACTCCTCGCTGGAGCCGCAGGCTGCCGTGGTCGAACCTAGTGCCGCGACCGCGCCGACGGCTGCGGCACCCTGCAGCACCTGGCGCCTGGTCAGCTGTTTGGCGAAGACTCCCCGCTTCTCGTCATCTCGTGTGCTCATTCTCCGCTCCCCCTTGCTCTTACCAGGTCATGACCTGCGCCGTGGCCCAGACGGCACCCCGGTGGGGCGCCTCAGCCTCCCTCGACGGAGTGAGTCCAGAACGGGACTCTGCGCCTCGCGGTACCGCATAGTACGCGCACGTCATGCGAAAAGGGAACCCTGACCACCGGGCGCGGTCCAGTATCCGAGACGGTTTTGCGGACCGGTCGCGATGTTCGAAAAGACGTTCGGGGCCGTGCCGGCGTTCGGGCCGCCGCATCGGCGGCGTCGACGGCGGCCCCCGACTGTCAGAGGTGTGGGCGAGAACGGGAATGCAGAAGCCGCGCGCGACGAGGTCGTCTGACTGCACTCACCGCTGATCCGCGCCGACACCAGCGACCCTCCCTGGGACGCTCGTCTCGCCGGGGACCTCGCCCTACAGGCCGCGTTCATCGAGCGGCCGGCGCTGGGTCCGCCGATCCAGGGCGAGTCAGTCCGGCGGCCCGGAGCCGCCGGCCACGATGGCGTCGAGCCCCGCGAGCTGACTGCCCGCCAGGTCGAACGCGCGCGGCTCCGCACGGAGGTGCGCGGTGCGGGCGCGCACCTTGTCCAGCAGCGTCAGGGAGCCCTGGGCTCGCCAGCGCTGGTACCCGGCGTCGTCGAACAACTCGCTCCTCCAGTACTCGCGGTGGTGCCGCCTGGTGTACTTCGTCCCCAGGTGGTTGCCGCCCGGCCCCGCCGAGGCGATCTCCTGGACGGCGAGCGCCTCGTCGTCGAGCGGCACGTCGCGCAGGAAGGCCTTGGCGTACCCGGCGAGCTCGTCCCCAAGGACGAGCGCCTCGAAGGCGGCCGACATGCCGTTCTCCAGGCCGCCGAAGCCGTGCAGCAGCGTCGCCCGGGAGAGCCCGCCCAGGATCGTCGTGAGGGCGACCTCCGCCGACCACTGCTGGTCGAGCGCCTTGGAGACGGAGATGCCGGCGTAGGAGTAGCTGGGGAGGCCGTAGTACCTGGACAGGTCGCAGCCGGCCTGCAGCGCCAGGTGGAGGTCCGGCGTGGTGTACGGATCGGCCGCCGAGCGCATATCCGTGGCGCCGCCCCCGGCCCCGTAGACGAACGGGGCGCCGGGCCGCACGCGCTGGTGCAGCACCAGCGCGCTGAGGACCTCGGCGTTGGCCACCACGACAGCGGCCGGGATCGAGCATGGCGCCGTTGAGCCTGCCGACGGCGCCGGACCGCAGATCAACGGTACCTGCGCCTCGGCGCAGGCGACGATCTTGGAGAGGCCGCCGGCGTCGTGCCGCAGCGGCGGCCCGGGCATGGCGAGCACGGCGATGCTGTCACGCTCGCCACACAGCTCCGCCATGCGCCGGATCTCCGGCACGCAGCGTCCGTCCATCGGGGTCAGGACCAGCGGCTTGCGCGTGCCCCGCAGCAGAGCCGCGGCATGTGCGAGGTCGAACGCCTCGGCCGGCGCGTCGTGGCAGGAGACGACCATCATCACGAAGTCCACCCGCGGCAGCCGCTCACACAGCGCCGCCATCTCCTCGAGGTCGGTGAGCCGGGCCGGCCGCCGCTCGCGGGTGTCCGGGTCCAGCACGTACGGGCAGCCTTGGCCGTTGCCGAAGTACATGTCGCCTGGGCGGAGTGCGAGGGGCGGCGCCTGACCGCCTCGCGACCGCAGGGTCCACTCGCGAGGCGCACTCCGCAGCGCAGCCTCGACGAGCTCGCCATCGAGGTACACTCTCTCTCCCTCGACGCGTGCGCCCGCCTCCGCGTAGAGCCTCAGCGCAGTCGCGTGCTGCAGTACGTCGACGCCCACCTCCGCCAGCACGGTCAGAGTGGCCTCGTGGAGACGGGCGCAGTCGCCGGGACCGAGCAGCGAAAGGGTAGGAGCGGGCACGCTCGGTCTCGTGCTTCAGACCGGGGCGGCGGCGCGGACGAGCTCGACGCGGACGCCCACGTCACGCAGCGGCGGAAAGCCGCTTACCGGGTCGGGTTCGCCCGCCGACGTCAGGAGATTCACGTTCGCCTCGCTCCAGCCGTGCACGGCGCGAAGGGTGCCGGATGTGATGTCGCCTGGCGCGACGACGCGCACCGGCAGGTCGAGGGCCCCGGTCCGCGAGGTCACGCGGACGATGTCACCGCTCGCCAGGCCGAGGCCGCGAGCGTCGCTGGGGTGCATCTCGAGGTCCGGTCCGGGCGCGACGTCGCGCAGGCGTGCGATGGTGCGGGACTGGCTGTTCAGGAGCGCGACGTTGCGACCGCCCGCAAGGAGCACCAGCGGGTACGCCGGGTCGGGCGACTCGAGGCGGGCCGGGCGCCGGTAAACAGGCAGTTCGTCGTGCCCGAGGTCGCGCAGGTAGCGCGACGTGAGCTCGAGCCTGCCCGACGGAGTGGCAAGACGGGCGCCGGGCGTGGCCTCGTACCGCACGCCCTCCGGGTGCTCGCGAAGCTGCTCGAGCGTCAGTCCCGTCGGCTCGAGCAGCCAGCGGTCCAGGGCGCACTCGTCCTCCCAGGGGAAGAACCGACCCGCCCCGAGGCGCACCGCGAGATCACGCCAGAACTCGTACTCGTCCTGAACGCCGGGGATGGAGAGCGCGGGCGCGGTCAGCGTGAGCAGCTGGTACTTGAGGTGCACGTGCAACTCCGTCCGCTCGAGGAAGGAGGCCGCCGGCAAGACGTAGTCGGCCAGCGCGGCGGTGTCCGTCATGAACAGGTCGCGCACCACCAGGAGATCCAGCGACGCGAGAGCGCGGGTCACCCGCGCGGCGTCGGGGTGGGCCAGGACCGGGTTGGCGCCCGTCACAATGAGCGCGCGCAGCGGGTAGGGATCGCCCTCGAGCATGGCCCCGAGCGCCGTGGGTGTGTGGCAGTCGTGGCAGATGTCGTACAGCACGGGGAACGCGTCGGCGCCGAGTGGCCCTAGGTGCCGCAGCGGGACCTCGTCGTACAGCGTCAGGTCGCGGAGCGGGGGGAGAGGGCAGTCGGACGCCGCCCTCCACTCCGACCGAGCCGAGCAGCGAGTCCAGGACGGCGAGGGTCCGGACGGTGCCGACGCCGTTGCCGTGATGCTCCAGTCCGAGTCCGGCGTAGGAGGCCACATGCGGCGCGGCGCCGGCCACCACGGCCGCCACATCGCGGACCATCGTGGCCGGTACGCCGGTCTCCTCCTCCACGAGCTCCGGCGTGAAGCTCTCCGCGTACGCGGCCGCGGCGCGAAAGCCGATCGTCCGGCGCTCGACGGCAGCACGGTCCACGGCTCCCGTGGCGATGAGCTCGCGTATGAGCCCCCAGGCCAGGGCTCCGTCCGTGCCGGGCCGCACGGGCACGTGGATGTCCGCCCGGCGCGCGATCGCTGAGCGCCGGGGGTCGACCACCACCAGCGAAGCCCCGTTGCGCCGCGCCGCCCTGATGTACTGCATCATGGTCGGGTGCGAGTGCGGCGGGTCAGCCGCCCAAAGCACGATGCACCGCGCGTGCTCGAAATCCGGCACCGGCCAGGCGCCGAGCACGAGCCGGTAGGCGATGAAACGCGTCGCCCAGCACACCGCGTCGACACACAGGTAGTTGGGCGTACCGACGGCGTGAGCGAAGCGCCGCGCGATCGCCTCCTGCTGGCCGAAGCCCAAGGCCTCGCCCTTCCAGATGCCCAGGCTGCGGGCCCCGTGCCGGTCGCGGACCGCGGCGACGCGCTCGGCGATCTCGTCCAGCGCCTCGCCGAGCTCGATCTCCCGCCAGCCGGCCTTCGTGCGCTTGAGCGGCCGGAGCAGGCGGTCGGGGTGGTGGACCAGGTCACCGGCCGCGCGGGCCTTGACGCACACGTGCCCCCGGCTCCAGAGGTGGTCGGGGTCGCCCGCGACAGCGACCACCCGCCCGTCGCGCACGGTCACGTCGATGCCGCAGCGGTCATCGCACATGCGGCAGAGCGTCTTCACGACCCGCTCGCCCATCGGGTCCTCCAGCGGTCGAGGTCAAGACGTGACACCGTTCACGGAGGGCCGGGCGCCCGAAGAGATCGGAGCGCCCGGCCCAAGGCTTTCAGCTAGCCGCCGGGCGGCTCAGACGAAGTAGACCGTGCGGTACCGCGCGTTGTTGGCGGACATCCCGATGCCGGAGAAGTCGGCCAGAGCGCCGGCGACCTTGGGGCTGTAGGAGTCCGCGATCTTCTCGAAGGAATAGATCAGGTAGCCGCCGTCGTTGTACTCCATGGTGGAGGCTTCGGTGATGAGCTCGTTGCGCTTGGCATCGTCGGTGGTCCGGAACGCCTCGTCGACGAGCTTCATGTAGTCGTCGCGTGTGCTCGCCCAGTGCGTCTCGTCGTACAGAGCGCCGGGCACGGTGCCCATGGCGGCCTGCGCCAGGTAACCACGGGTGCCCCACTGGTCCATGGCGAACGGCCACTTGAGGTACTGGTCGCCCCAGAACACGTCGCCGGTGACGTTGTCGACTTTGACGGTGATGCCGGCGCCCTCGGCCTGCTTGGCGAACACCGTAGCCACCGCCGGCGCCGAGCTGGCGACGGCGGTCGACGTGCTGAGCTTGATGGTCATGCCGTCCTGCCCGGCCTGCTTGAGCAGCGACTTGGCCTCCTCCAGGTCCTGCTGGCGCTGGGGCAGGTCGGAGGGGTAACCGGGGTCGAAGCGGCCGTACATGTCGTTGCCGATGACCGCCATGCCGTCCACGGCCTGGTCGATGATCTGCTGGCGATCTGCGACAAGGCGCATGGCCTGCCGAACACGCACGTCATCGAACGGCTTGGTGAGCACGTTCATCGTGATGGGGATCCACAGGCCGGTCTCGGCCTCCAGCAGCTGCATGCCGGCCCCTTCGGCGATCTTCATCTGGGCGCCGGGGATCATGTTGCAGTACTCCACGGCGCCGCCGAGCAGGGCGTTCATCTGCGCGGAGTTGTCGGCGAACTCGATGATGGAGAGCTGGTCGACGTACGGGCCCTCGCCCCAGTAGTTCTCGTTGCGAGCCATGACGCACTGCACGCCGGGCTGGAAGTCGGCGGGGGCCGCGAGCTTGAACGGGCCGGTGCCGATGACGCCCTCGCCTCCCTTGGGGTTGTAGCCGACGGGGACGATGGTGGCCGAGTATGCAGAGAGCGCCTCGGGGAAGATCGAGTTCGGCTCCTCGAGGACGAACTGCACCGTGAGGTCGTCGACCTTCTTGGTCCCGCCCGGCTTGAGGCCCTTCAACTGCGTGGCCGCGAGGCCCGGATTCTTGGGGTCGAGGATGCGCTCGAAGCTGTACACAACGGCATCGGCGTTCACGGGCGAGCCGTCGTGGAACACGAGGTCCGGCTTGAGCTTCACCGTGAACTCGGTGCCGTCGCCGCCAGGCTCCAGCGACTCGGCCAGCGCCATGCCGAGCGTGCCCGTGTTGTCGAACGCGAGCAGCGAGTCGTAGAGGTTGAAGCGGAAGTTGAGAGCGGGGCTGCTGAGGGCCGGGGTATGAGCGTCCAGGTCCTCCTTGGCCGTGCCGGCCGAGGTGGCCACGCGCAGGTGGCCGCCGGTCTTCGGCCCGGAGGCGGCCGAACCGCTGGCCGCCGGGCTCGCGCTGGAGCCCGACTCCTCGCTCGAGCCGCACGCCGCGGCGGCGGATCCGAGGGCCGCGGCCGCGCCCAGGGCGGCTGCCCCCTGCAGCACCTGGCGCCGGGTCACCGGCTTGTGAAGAACGCCGTTCTTCTCGTCGTCTCGTGTGCTCATTCGTTCCCCCTGGGTCTCGATCTGCGGATCTCTTACACGTGCACTGGACACCAACTCGTGCGGCGGCCCCCGCTTCCTGCGGGGCTCAATCTACGTGCGCGACTGCCGCCCGACAAGGCCCGCGCGCGTTCTGTCTGTCACCAGAGACTCCGGCCGCGCAGAAGACGTGCGATGCGGGCGGCCGCCTCGCGCACGTCCGCGACGTCGTCGAAGCCCCAGACCAACGATACGAAGTCATCGAGCGCGGGCGACGGCATCAGGTGCCGCAACAGCCACCTCGCCTTGCGCTCCATGCGTCCCCGGTCCCACAGCGCCGCTTCCCGCTCGTAGACCACGTGCTCCACCAGACCCGATGCCAGGATGCGTCCGTCCGTGAGCTCGATGGTCACCCGCGCTGCGTCCATGCCGTCCGGGTCGCCGTTCTCGGACCTCAGGTAGGCCGCTTCGAGCGAGTCGTCGCACACGCACTCGACCTTCGCCGCCAGTGCGTGGATCGCCGCATCGGCGGTACGCTCGTCCGAGACCTGCTCCGTCGCCACCTCGCCGTCCACCAGCAGCGCCGCGATGGGCCACGCGATGCTGAACTGCGCCTCCTCGGTGGTCTCGGGGTGCACCACCCTCAGCTGCAGGGCGTCGGGATACGTCTGGACGACGACGCGCTTCACCCGCGACGCGTCGAACTCGTGCGCGGCGCGAAGTCGCTCCACGGCCAGCAGTGGGGCATGTGCCCAGAGGCAGCAGGCGAAGTCTTTCCAGCTCATGCCGTGTGTCAGGACCCACGTGGAGCCGAGGTCCGCGACCCACAGCTGGAACTCCTCACGCGCAAGCATGCTGGGGGTCCCGGTGAATCCCCGCGCCGCGAGCTCCGCCGACAGCAGCCCGTTGAGCGCGCCGATGCCGATGCCGTGCTTGACCATCGCCGGCTCCGCGACGGCCTCCAGCATCGGGAGCGTGGGCGTGTGGTACTCGGCGATGCCGAGCGCGTGCCGGGTCTGGACGGGGGATAGCCCGAGGAGGCTCGCGGCGATGGCTGCGCAGCCGATGGAGCCCCACGTGCCGCACGCGCGGTACTCCGGCATGTGGACGTGGTGCCAGCAGCGGCCGGCCCGGAACATCACCTCGTAGCCGACCACGAACGCGGCCAGGAAGGCAGGCCCGTCCGCACCGGTCTTTTCCGCCGCCGCCAACGCCGCGGCGAGGGCTTGGGCACCGGGATGCCCCCACGTGTACAGGCCGCAGTCGTCGATGTCGTAGGCATTCGCCGCCACTCCGTTCGCGAACGCGGCCCCGAGCGCCGACACTTTGTCGCCAGCGCCAAGCAGTGTCGCCTCGCCACCCGGAAACAGATCACGGGCGACCGACTCCGCGATGGCGGTGGAGCGCGCCGTGGAGCCGGCGAGCGCTGCCGCGAGGTCGTCCATGAGACACAGCAGTGCGCGCTCGCGCACATCGTCGGGCACCGCCTGCCACGTCGTTTGCGTTACGAACGCCGCGAGCGCAGCCTCCCTGTGATCGAGTGGCCTCACCGCCGCACCAGTCAGTCCGCCCAGCGGATCCGCGCGGCGTACTCTTCCGATGCGGCGCGCATGTCGCGGTAGAACGCGGTGATCTCCTCAGGCGAGACCCGGCCGTCGGGCACGATCTGGCAGTACGGGATAGCGACCACGTCCGGGGCGAAGGTGTCGCAGACTGTGCGGAACTCCGCGAGCTGCTGATCGAGCGGGACGCCGCGCTCCCACATCACCTCGAGGTGACCGCGACGCCCGCGCGCCTCCTCCGCCTTCGGGCCGAGCTCCTCCTTCAGCGCCGCGAAGTCGGCGTGGCTGAAGCGGAAGGAGCAGTTGTGGCCCACGACGAAGGGCCTCTCGCGCAGGTAGAGGCGCACCGCCGGGTTGGGACCGCACACGTGCAGCAGGCCGTCCCCGAGATGTTCGAAGAGACGGTCGGTGTAGGGCTGGTCGAACCGCTCGAAGACCGACGGGCTCAGGAGGCTCGCGATGTCGTCGGTCAGCAGGACCTTCGCCTCTTCGGGCCGCCAGGTCGGCCAGTTGCCTCTGGCGGCCAGGCGGCTCGGGTCGCTCACGGTGGCGAGCACCGCGTCCTGCACTGCGAGCTGCGTGCGCAGCACGACCTCGCAGGCCTGGTGGATCGCGTCCGGCCAGCGCTTGAGGGCGACGAAGAAGAGCGTCTGGTCCATGAGCTCCATGACGTCGCCGAGCGGCGACGTGACGTCCACACCGCCGAGCGCGACCTCCGGAGGAAAGCACCGCGCCGCGATCTCCAGGCGGCTGAGCGCCTCAGGCAGGACGCCGTCGCGGCGCGGGTCGCCCTCGCGGAGCTCGGCGAGCTCGTCGATCTTCGTCGCGAGCGGCCGCCTCACACCGGGGAACGCGTTGAGATCGTCCGACCACCAGAGCTCCGCTCCCAGCATCTTGGGCACCGTGTAGAACCCCAGCCACGGTGGCTCGGCCAGGGGGATGTAGTCGTCCGGCAGCAGCTCCAGAGACCACTCGATGCGGCGGACCGCCGAGGTGAACCATGCCTCCGTCTCGAGCTGGCTCTCCCGCACGGTGACCCCGCAGGCCGGGCTGAAGTCCACCTGGATGGGGATGTGGTCGACGGGCTGGTAGCGCCACACGCGGCGCAGGAGCTCCTTGCGAGCCTCCACGGTCGCAGGGTCGATCGCGAACGTCCGCGGCTCGATCTCGAGCCTCCCCGCGGTGGGGTCCATGATCGTCATCGCCTCCCCCAGAGCTCCCCGGCGGTCAGGCCGAGATCCCCGGACCTCCGTCCGGCCTCTCCACCCGCACCTCCACCGACTTCATCAGCGGGAACCCGCTGACCGGGTCCGGGCGATCGTCGTGGGTCAGCAGATTCACGTTCGCCTGCGCCCAGCCGTGCGTCACCTGGAGGCTGCCGGGGCGGATCTCGTTGGGCGCCACGACTTTCACCGGCACGTCCACACTGCCGACGCGAGAGGTGATGCGCACGAGGTCGCCGTCGGCCACGCCGAGCACCGCCGCGTCGTCGGGGTGCACCTCGACCTCGGGGCCGGGGATCGCGGTGAGGAAGCGCGGGATGTTGCGGAAGCGGCTGTGCATGTACAGCAGCTTGCGCGCGCCCGTGATGAGCACGAACGGGTAGGCGGGGTCCGGCGACGCCACGTAGGCCGGCGAGCGGTACACGGGCAGCTCGTCGAGCCCGAGCGCGCCGAGGTACGCGGACACGAACTCCACCCTGCCCGACGGCGTGGCGAACTCCGGCTCGTCCTCGTCACCGTGAGGCAGCGGTGCGTACTCGACGCCCTCGGGGTGCTCGGCGAGCTCCTCGTAGGCGAACCCGGAGGTCTGCAGCAGCCAGCGGTTCAGCGCCGTCTCGTCGTCCCAGGGGAAGTACTCGCCGGCGCCGAGGCGTGCGGCAAGGTCTCGCCAGAACGAGTACTCGTCCTGTACCCCGGGCAGGCTGATCACCTGGTTGGTCAGCGTGAGCACGTGGTGCTTGGCGTGCGCGTGCAGCTCGGTGCGTTCAAGGAACGAGGCGGCCGGCAGCACGTAGTCGGCGAGGGCCGCCGTCTCGCTCATGAAGAGGTCGCGGACCACGAGCAGGTCGAGCGCCTCGAAGGCGGCCTTGACGCGCGTGGTGTTCGCGTTTGTCAGCAGCGGGTTGGCGCCGGTGACGATCATCGCGCGCAGCGGGTACGGATCGCCGGTGAGGATGGCGTCCAAGGCCGTCATGGTGTGGCACTCCTGCCGCGTCTCGTACAGCACGGGAAAGCGGTCGGCGCCCAGCGGGCCCAGGTCGCGGAGCGGGAGCTCGTCGTACACGGTCAGCTCCCGCAGCTCAGGCGCGGCGCGGAAGCGGGTCCCGCCGCTCTTGCCGATGGTCCCCAGCAACGCGTCGAGCATGGCGACGGAGCGGATGGTGTTGACGCCGTTCTCGTGGTGCTCGAGGCCGTTGCCGGCGTACAGCGCGACACGCGGGGCGGCGGCGGCGAGGGTGCGGGCCATGGCCCGCAGGGTCGCCGCACCCACGCCCGTCTCGCGCTCGACGACCTCGGGGGTGAAGGCCCGGGCGTACTCGGCCGCCTGCGGGAAGCCGAGCGTGTGCCGGGCCACGAAGTCCTCGTCGTAGGACCGCGACTCGATGAGCAGGTTGATGATGCCCCACGCGAGGGCGCCGTCGGTGCCGGGGCGCACGGCCGCGTGGATGTCGGCGCGGCGCGCGATGGCCGAGAGCCTCGGATCGACCACGAGGAGGCTCGCGCCCTTGCGCCGCGCGTCGGTCACGTAGCTCGTCATATTGGGGTGTGCGTAGGGGAAGTTGGCGCCCCACACTACGACGCAGCGTGCGTTCTCCAGGTCGGGCACCGGCCAGGCGCCGTCCACCAGCGTGAAGCCCATGTACCGAGCCGTGAAGCACTGCGAGTCGTTGGAGAGGTAGTTGGGGCTGCCGATCGCGTGGATGAACCGTCGTGCGAGCGTCTCCTGCTGGCCGAACCCGATGGCCTCGCCCTTCCACACGCTGACGCTGCGCTCTCCGTACTGTTCCTGGATCGCCGCGATGCGTGACGCGATCTCGTCGAGGGCCTGCTCGAGGGGGATCTCCTGCCAGCCGTCGGCGGTCCGCTTGAGCGGCGCAAGCAACCGGTCGGGGTGGTAGACCATGTCGACCGCGGCGCGCGCCTTCACGCACAGCCGCCCCCGGTTCCAGGCGTGGTGCTCGTTGGCGCGGATGTCGACGATGCGCCCGCCCTCGAGGTGCGCCTCGATGCCGCAGCGATCGTCGCACATGCGGCACAGCGTGCGTACGACGCGTCGCTCCGGGCCGGGCCCCTGCGGCGCCGGCCCGGCCTCCGGCCTCTGCGTACCCGGGGCCATCTAGCCCTCCCCTCGCCCGGCGCGCGCGAGGCGCCTGAGACTGGCGTCGAGCGCCTCCCGCCGCACCTCTGCCGCATCTTCGGCCTCGACGAACCGCAGGGCCCCGGAGGTGCAGAACCGCACGCACGCAGGGTCGCCGCCGCACAGGTCGCACTTGCGGCTCACGCCCTCCCCGGCGTCGAAGTGGATGTTGCCGAGGGGGCACGCGAGCAGGCACATCTTGCAGCCCGCGCAGCGCGACTCGTCTATCTCGACAGCGCCGGTGTCCAGGTCGCGCGTGATCGCCCCAGCCGGGCAGACCTCCAGGCACCAGGCCTCGGCGCAGTGCATGCAGGTCAGCGGGATGGCGGCGCTGTCCTCGGCGTAGAAGTTCACGCGGATGAGGGACGACGCGCGATCGAAATCGCCGCCGTGCTCGAACGCGCAGGCGTACTCGCAGTCGCGGCAGGCCACACACGCGTCCAGGTCGGCGGTGACGATGCGCATCGTTCAGCCTCCTTGCACTCTGCTCAAGAGCCCGGTGAAGGGCTCGGGGACCCGCCGCCCGGGGACGATCGCCTGAGTGCGTCCCTTCAGGAACGACGAGAACTCGGGCAGCGCCCTGCCCCACCGCACGTAGGGCCGCAGGCGGCCGAGGATGACGGCGCCCTCGGCGCCGCCGAGCGCGACCGCCCCGACCGGCAGGCCGTCGCGGCTCACGAGCTTGAAGTACGCGAGTCCGGGCAGGCCGTCCGTCACCAACACCTCGTCCCCATCAGTGTCCACGAAACGGCCGAGCGAGGCCACCGTCAACCCGAACATCTCAGTGACGTTCATGCTGAGGCTGCCGCGGTAGGTGACGGCTGGGGCGGCGGCGGGCGGCGCGGCCGCCGGGTGAGCGCCGGCTCCCGCCGGCGCCGATCCGGCCAGCTCCGCCACAAGGTTGGCGCCGGCCACCTTGCCCTGCTCCACCGCCGTGGGCCACAGCGCGTGGATCTCCGCGGGCCCGCCCAGAGCGGTCGGCCCGCGGGTGACGTCGCCGGCCGCGTACACGCCGCCCACGGTGGTGCGCATGGCGGCGTCCACCGGGATGCCCGGCCGGCCCTCCTCGAGCGCCTGCGGCAGCAGCTCGTCATTGGGCCGGGCGCCGGTGCCCACGATGACGACGTCCACCGTGAACGGGTCGAGGCCGGCGGCCGCCACCCGGATCCGGCCGTGTTCGTCCTCCAGCGCCTCCGTCGCGGTGCCGGTGTGCACCGGCACACCGTGCGCCTCGATGGACTGGTGCAGCACCCGCGCCGCGCCCTCGTCGAGCACGCGCGGCATGATGCGCTCGTCCAGCTCCACCACCGCGACCTCCACGCCGCGGGCGCACGCCGCCCAGGCGGCCTGCAGCGCCACGAACCCGGAGCCCAGGACGAGCGCCCGCGCCCCCGGCCGCAGCAGCGACTCCAGCCCGAGGGCATCGTCCAGCGTCCACAGGCTGCGCACGGCCGGGTGCTCGATGCCGGGGATGGGCGGCCTCGCCGGCCGCGATCCGGTCGCCAGCAGCAGGCGCTCGAACCCGATCCGGCGCCCGCCGGCGAGCGCCAGCTCGCGGGCGCCGGCGTCCACGCCCTCGACGCGCACGCCGGAGAGCAGCTCCGCGCCCATGCGCTCGTAGTACTCCGGCCCGCGGATGACGAGGCCCTCCCGCGAGACCTTGCCGCGCAAGTAGTACGGCAGCAGCACGCGCGAGTACGCAGGACCCGGCTCGGCGCTCACCATCGTCACCGGGGTGACGCGGTCGTGGCGCCGGAACGCCTCCAGCGCGCTCAGCGCCGCGGCGCTGTTGCCGATGATGACGAGAGGCGCGCTCACGACGCTCTCCGGCCGGGCGGGCTCATCGGAGCGCGGCCCCCGTCGCAGCCGCGTACGCCGCCACCAGCCTGTCGGACGCCGCCACGACACCTTCGGGCGGCGGCGGCACCTCGTGCGAGGCCAGCAGGGCAAGCGCCTTGCGCCGAGCCCTCTCGGCCAGGTCGGGCGCTCCGGCCGCGGTCCAGTTCTCGCGGCTGTCGCGGTTCAGCAGCGTCGGGCGCCACTGCACCTCCCGCATGTGGCGCCGCGTGTGCTTGCTGCCCAGGAACTGGCCGCCCGGCCCCACCTGGGCGATCGCGTCCAGGGCCAGCGTCTCCTCGTCCACCTGCACCCCGGCGACCAGCCGCCGGTTGGCGGCGATGAACTCGTCCAGCATCACGATCGCCTCGAGCGAGCAGGTGAGGCCGAAGTCCAGGTAGCCGACGTCGTGGGCGAGATTGGAGCCGGCCAACATGGCCAGCAGCGTCATCTGGTTCGCCTCCATACCCATCTGCGCGTCGGGCAGCTGGCTGTCGCTGGTGCCGGCGTTGCCCCAGTTGGGCAGGCCGAGCCACTTCGCCATCTCCACGGCGCACATATAGCCGAGCTGGTAGCCGAGGTCGTTGTACGACGACTGCGCTGTGGCGATGTCGAGCACGGCGGAACCCATCCCGAACAGGAACGGCGCGCCCGGCGTGCGCAGCTGGTGGACGACGAGCCCGAACAGGCACTCGGCGATGCCCAGGGCCGTGTGGCCGGCGACGGTGATGGGCGCCGTGGCCCCCGCCAGCGGCGCCGGCGAGTAGTTGGTCGGCACGCCGGCGTCGGCGCACAGCAGGAGCTTCTCGACGCTGTCGCGGGGGTGTGTCAGCGGGCTGGTCGGCTCGTTGTACATGAGGAAGTACGGCTTGGCGCGAAGCTCGCCCAGGCCTCCGCGCAGGACGCGCGCGATCTCGATCATCACGGCCAGGTCGCGCTCGTTCTCGGCCGTCATCACCAGCGGCTTCGTGGTGTTCTGCAGCATCGCGACGAAGCTCAGCAGGTACGACAGGTGCGGGTCCTGGTCCGTCGGATGCGCGGAGCTCATGACGAAGTCGATGTTGGGGAGCGCGTCGCACAGCCGAGCCGCGCGCCGCACGTCTTCGAGCACGCTGGGGCGGTGCTCGCCGGTCTCCAGGTCGTAGGTGGACATGAGGTCCGAGCCCGTGCCGAAGTAGCTGTTGTAGCCGCCGAGCTCCATGGCCGGCTCGCCGCCGCGGTCGTAGGCCGTGATGACCGGCGGCGCGGTCTCCCGCGCGCGCTCGACGAGCTCGCGCGGTATCAGAACGTGTCCGGCCGGCGTCAGAACCGCGCCGCTGTCCAGCAGCATAGTCCGCGCGCCGTCGTGGTTGAGCTGCATGCCGACCGCGCCGAGGATCTCGAGCGCGGCGTCGTAGAGGTCCTGCTTCGCCTGCTCGCTGAGAAAGCTCAGGTGACCGATACCGGAGGCGTTGTGAAGGTGCTTCACGGGCGTGCTCCTGACCGTCGTGGCCCGTCGCGGCCGCGACGGCTGTCCTGTGCCCGACACGAGCACGTCACGCCGCGGAGCGCCTGGCGGCGCCGCGGCGCGGGTGACATCGCCAGTAACACGCGACCGATTGTCCGGGGGCGCCACGGCGCCGGTCAAGTGCGGCGGGGTCTCCGTTCTCGAATGCTGGACAGAACGAGGCCGCGGGACCGCACGAGCTACGCGCGGCGCCGCAGCTCGAAGAAGAGGCTGGACGCGTCGACCTCCACGGTCTCCATGTCCGCATCCAGCCCGCGCAGCGCTTCCTCCATGGCCGGGGACGACACGGTGCCGGCGGCGAACCCGTCCTCGCAGACGATCACGCCGTCGCCCGTCTTCGCCTCGTCGATCGGCCCGATCAGTCCCGCGTCCGCCTGGGCGCGGAACCAGGCCAGCCGCTCGTCCCAGAAGCCCTCGCTGTAGGTCGAGAGAAGCGCCCGGCCGCCGGGGCGGGTCACGCGCAGCAGCTCCGCCGCCAGCACGTGCAGGTCGACGTGGAAGGCCGACACTCCGTTCTGGATGCAGGCCACCACGTCGAAGGAGCCGTCCGTGAACGCCAGATCGGTGGCGTCCATGCGCGCGAAGAGGCAGTTAGGCACACCGGCGAGCTCGATGGCCGCCACCGCCAGGCTCGCCGCCGAGGTGTCGACGCCGACCACGAAGCGCGCCGCCCCGGCGAAGGTCGGTACGGCCCGGCCGTAGCCACAGCCGGCGTCGAGCAGGACGTCCCCCGAAGCCACTCGTGAGATCACGTGGCCGATCTCGGCATCCAGGTACTGCCGCACGCGCGGCGACGCGATCTCGTAGCAGCGCCGCAGCGACGATGCACTCAGGCGGCGGTCGTAGTACCCGGTCATCGCGCCCTCCCTCCGATCGGCGGCCGTTGCTCGCCGAGCGTACCCCACACAGACGCCGGCCGCGTATCCTTGTCGTCCAGTCGGTGGGACGGTCGCCGGCCCCGCTTGAATCGCCCGCCGCCTCAGCTAGAGTCCGGTCCTTGGGGGCGGCTGTGCTGTGCCGTCGCTCCACCCAGCTCGGAACCATCGGAAGGAGCATTCGTGACAATCATCCTGGACGGCGGGTCGCTGACCGTCGAGAAGCTCGTCGCCATCGCCCGCTTCAACGAGCCGGTGGAGCTCGATGCCGCGGCTGCCGAGCGCATCAACTTCTGTCGCGCCATGCTCGAGGAGAAGATCGCCGCCCGTGAGATCATGTACGGCACCAACACCGGCATCGGCGAGTTCAGCGAGATCGTCCTGGACGACGACCAGGTGCAGCAGTTCCAGCGTTTCCTCGTGTACAACCACGCCGCCGGCATCGGTGAGCCCGCGCCCATCGAGGTCGTGCGCGCCGCCATGGCCGCCCGCATCAACGTCCACGCCCACGGCAACTCGGGCAACCGCCTCGCGATCACGCAGACGCTGGTCGAGCTGCTCAACAAGGGTGTCACCCCGGTGATGAGCTCCAAGGGCTCGGTGGGCGCCTGCGGCGACCTCGCCCCCATGGCCCAGATGGCGCTCGTGATGATGGGCGAGGGCGAGTCCTTCTACCAAGGCGAGCGCATGCCCAGCCGCGAGGCCATGGAGCGCGCCGGCATCCCCGCGCCGGGGCTGGAGGCGCGCGACGGCCTCGCCACCATCAACGGCTCCAACGTGCTCACCGGCATGAGCGCGCTGCTCTGCCACGACGCCGACCGCTGGTTCAAGCAGGCGGAGATCGCTGCCGCCATGAGCCTCGAGGCGCTGCTCGCCAACCTCAAGCCCTACAACGCCAAGCTGCACGAGTTGCGCGGATTCTCCGGCGCCGTGCGGAGCGCCGCCTCCATCCGCGCCTGCATCGCCGAGAGCGACCTGGCCACCGGCAAGATCAAGACCAAGGTGCAGGACGCCTACTCGATGCGCTCCACGCCGCAGGTCATCGGCGCCGCCCACGACGCCCTCAAGTGGGCGAAGAGCCAGGTGGAGATCGAGCTCAACGGCGTGGGCGACAACCCCATCTGGGTGCCGGAGGAGAAGCTCACGCTGACCGGCGCCAACTTCCAGGGCACGCCGGTCAGCCTGCCGATGGAGATGATCGGCCAGGCCATCACCATGGTCAGCGTGCTCAGCGAGCGCCGCCTCAACCGCATGGAGAACACCGCCACGAGCCAGGGCCTGCCCGACTTCCTCACCCCCAACCCAGGCTTCTACAGCGGTCTGATGCTCAGCCAGTACACCGCCGACATGCTCATCACCGAGCAGCGCATCCTCGCGGCGCCGGCGGCCACCATGAGCATCCCCGCCGCGGCCGACCAGGAGGACTTCGTCTCCATGGGCATGAACACGGCGCTCAAGAACCGCCAGATCCTGGAGAACGCCTACGGCGTGCTGGGCATCGAGTTCATGGGCGCGGCGCAGGCGCTGGACTTCCGCGAGTTCACCCCCGGCAAGGGCGTGCGCAAGGCCAAGGAGGTCATCCGCAAGTACGTCGACCACCTCGACATCGACCGGCCGCTGTTCCCGGACCACAACGCCATGGCCGAGCTGGTGAAGTCGGGCGAGATCCTCGAGGCCGTCGAGGCGGAGGTCGGCTCGCTGGGCTGAGGCCGGGGCGCCGGCCGGGTGGCGCCGCTGCCGGCGCGATAGACTCGCGCCGGGATAAGGAGCGCGGGTGGACGAGCAGGCGGTACACGAACAGCTGGCGGCGGCCGGACTCACCGTGGGCCCGATCCACCGCAACCTGCCGGCGCCGGAGCTGACGGCCCGCTCCCTCGCCCGTCAGGAGGGCATCCTCGCCGCCAACGGCGCGCTCGTCGTCAAGACGGGCGAGCGCACGGGCCGCTCGCCGGCCGACCGCTACATCGTCGACGAGCCCGAGGCCTCCGGCGTGGCGTGGGGCGGCCCCAACCAGCCGTGCTCGCCGGAGTACTTCGAGCGCCAGCTCGCACGCGTGAGCGAGCACCTGCGCCGCCGCGAGATCTACGTGTTCGACGGCTACGTAGGCGCCGAGCCCACGTACCGCGTGCCCATACGCGTCGTTGCCCGCGCGACCTGGCACGCGCTGTTCGCGCACACCCTGTTCGTGCGGCCGCAGCCCGTCGACCTCGAAGGCTTCGCGCCCGGCTTCACGCTCGTGCAGTGCGGCGAGCTGCCGGCGGACGAGGCGCCGGCGGTGGCGGCCGCAGGCCGCCGGGCCGGCGCCTGGACCGAGGCGCACGACGAGCCGCGCTCGCGGGTCTTCGTCGGCATCTCGTTCCAGCGCCGCATCGTCCTCATCCTCGGCACGCTGTACGGCGGCGAGATGAAGAAGGCGCTGTTCACCGTCATGAACTACCTGCTGACGGAGCGCGGCGTGCTGCCCATGCACTGCTCGGCGACCACCGGACGCAAGGGTGACGTCGCCCTGTACTTCGGCCTCTCCGGCACCGGCAAGACGACGCTGTCGGCCGACCCTTCTCGCCGCCTCATCGGCGACGACGAGCACGGCTGGAGCGACCACGGCGTGTTCAACTTCGAGGGCGGCTGTTACGCCAAGGTCATCCGCCTCTCGGCGCGCGCCGAGCCGCAGATCTTCCAGGCCATCCGCTTCGGCTCGGTCCTCGAGAACGTGGTCGTGGATCCCATGACGCGGGCGATCCACTGGGACGACGACTCCATCACCGAGAACACCCGCGCCACGTATCCCGTCACCCACATCCCGGGCGCCGTGGAGACTGGTGAGGGCGGTGCGCCGCGCAACGTCTTCTTCCTCGCCTGCGACGCCTACGGGGTGCTGCCGCCGATCAGCCGGCTCACGCCCGAGATGGGCAGCTACCACTTCCTCTCCGGGTTCACGGCCAAGGTGGCCGGCACCGAGGAGGGCGTCGTCGAGCCCGAGCCGACCTTCTCCGCCTGCTTCGGTGCGCCGTTCATGCCGCGCGACCCGGTCGTGTACGCCGACATGCTGGCCGCGCGCCTCGCGAACGGCCCCGCCCACTGCTGGCTGGTGAACACCGGCTGGTCGGGCGGTCCGCACGGCGTCGGTAAGCGCATGCGCATCTCGCTGACGAGGAACCTGCTGAAGGCGGCGCTCGAGGGCGCGCTGGACGACGTCCCCTGTGCGCCCCACCCCGTCTTCGGCGTGCTGGTGCCGAAGCACTGCCCCAAGGTGCCGTCGCGCCTGCTCGACCCTCGCTCCACCTGGCCGGATCCGGCGGAGTACGACGCTCGCGCCGCCGCGCTGGCGCAGCGCTTCGCGGCCAACTTCGAGAGGTTCAGCAACCGGGTCCCCGCCGCCGTCGCGGCCGCTGGACCGCGCACGGAACTCTGATATTGCGCCGGACGCAGACAGCGCCGGCCCCACAGGACCCGACCTCCGAGGAGGAGCACCGTGACCAACCGCCCGCCTGAGCCGCTGCCGCAGGTGGCCGCGCTCAAGCCCTACGTCCCCGGCACTCCGTCGCCCAGCGAGGCCGGCAGCCTGGCCTCCAACGAGTCGCCCTACGGCGCGTCACCGAAGGTCGCGGAGGCCCTCGCCGCGAGTGCGGCGCGCATCCACCGCTATCCTGACCCACTCGCCTCCGGGGTGAGCGCCGGCCTCGCGCGTCTGTACGGTGTGGACCCCGACTGCGTGCTCGTCGGCAACGGCTCCGACGAGGTCATCTACCTGCTGGCCATGGCGTACACGGCGGGCGGGCGCGCGGTGTGCGCGGACCCGCCGTACCGGCTCGACGAGATCGTGCCGCAGATCGTGGGCGCGTCGGTGGTCAAGGTCCCGCTCAGGGACTGGACCCACGACCTCGACGCCATGGCCGAGGTGGACGCCGACATCGCCTTCGTCGTGAACCCGCACAACCCGACAGGGACCACGGTCTCGCGCGAGGCGATCCACGCGTTCGCGGAGACGAGCAGGGCCCGCCTCATCGTGGTCGACGAGGCCTACGTGGAGTTCGCCGACGACCCCGAGGCGGTGACCATGATCCGCGAGACCGGCGGCAACGTCGCCGTCATGCGCACCTTCTCCAAGGCCTACGGCCTGGCCGGCGCGCGCGTCGGCTACCTGGTCGCCGACCCGGAGGTCATCGACGTGCTGCGACGCATCCGGCCGCCGTTCTCGGTGACGAGCCCCACGCAGGCGGCGGCGCTGGCGGCGCTCGAGGACACGGCGCATCTCGAGTGGGTGCGGGAGCAGACGCGCCGCGGCCGCGAGCGCCTCACGGCGGTCTTCGGGGCCGCCGGCTACGAAGTCGTGCCGTCGCAGGCCAACTTCGTGCTGGTGGTGGCGCCGGACGCCGAGGAGCTCCAGGCTCGCCTGGAGCGGGGCGGCGTCTCCGTGCGCCTCGGCGCCAACCTCGACCTGCCCGGCACCGTGCGCGTCACGGTGGCGTCGGACGAGGGCTTCGAGCTGCTGGAGCGGGCCCTCACCGGCTGAGTGTGCCTCACGCGGGCGAGGGCCTCGGGTCGAGCCCGAGCTGCTCGCTGCCGATCACGGCGACGACCTTCGGGCGTGAGTCGGGAGCAGTCAGGTCGCTTCCTCCATGTGATGTGGGTGACGCGGCTTCAACGGCCGCCGGCACCGGCGCCGCGTGTGTACCGCTCGAACGCGGCGCGCGCCTCGCGGCGGGCGTCATCGGGGATGGGCGTCGGCACGTGCGCGGCGAGGACGGCCTCGGCGCGCTCCAGCGCGTCACTCACCAGGGAGCGCCCCGCGTACGCGGATGCTGCCTCGCGCTGGAAGACGGATGCGCGCCAGACCTCACCGCGGCGCGAGTTCACGCGAGAGCTGCGCCGGGCGAGAAACTGACCGCCCGGGCCGACCGCGGCGATGTCCTCGATCAGCGTCGACGCGTCGTCCACGGTGTCGGGCAATTCGAGCAGACGCCTGACCGACCCGATGAGGTCGGAGTCGAGGATGGTCTTGGCCGTGGACACCGCATCGTCGACGATCCCGGCGCCGACGAGCAGATCAGCGCCGCACAGCACGGAGGTCGCCGCCGTCAGCGTGCCCTCGGAGCCGGCTTGGAAGTTGGCGGCCTTGGCATCCGAACTCATGCCGGCGCTCATGCTCGGCAGTCCGTACCGCCGGGTCATGGCCAGGCTCGCCATGTCGATCAGCGCGACCTCGGGCGTACCGCTGAGATACCCGCCGGTGCGCAGATGCGAGGAGCCGCCGATGGCGACCACCATGAGAGGGCAGCCGGGCGCCGCCAGCTGGAAGATGGTGACGGCGGCGAGGAGTTCCGCCAGCGTGATGACGGCCGTGCCAAGCACGCTCATGGGAGCCGTGGTGCCCAGCAGCGGCAGGGGATGGATGAGGATCGGCACTCCGTGGCGCGCGAGCTCGATCGAGGCCTCGAGCTTGTCGCCCTCGAACCGCAGCGGCGACACGGGGCAGTGCAGCGAGGAGTAGATCGGCCGCTCATGCATCGGCGCCCCCGCGATCGCCTCCAGCATCTCCAGGAGAGGCGGCACCTGCTCCGGCGAGTGCGCCACGACGCTCTGCACGTGCTTGGAGGTGGACTCCAGGGCGATGAGATCGGTCTCGAGGCCCACCGTCGGCGCATCGATCTCACCCAACGTCACCGACGTCCAGATGAAGTCGAGGTCGTCAAGCGCGTCGAAGAGGCCGTAGAAGTAGGCGAGGTCGTCGCGCGTGGCGTCACGCACCTCGTCGGTCACGTCGTCCAGGACCGTCATCACCATGCCGTCCGTGCAGCAGGCCAGCGGCGAGCCCGCGCCGACGAGCAGGTCGTGCGCCGGGTCGCGGGCCGCGAGCCGCACGCTCCCGGGAGCCTTCTCCAGACAGCTCTCGACCAGCTCTGGAGGCAGGGTCGCGGTGCGCCGCTCCCCATCGACGCGCGCCCCCGCGCCGGCGAGAAGCTCCAGGACGACCGTCGATTCCACGCCGATGCCCACGTGGTCGAGGACGTGCAGGACGCGCTGATGCAGCGCGTCCTTCTCGGCGGCAGACAGGCACTCGAACTTCAGGTGCATGGAAGTCTCCGTTCTTCGGCGGCGGGTGCCGCCGCAGCGATGGCAGGACGCGTTCGACCGGCCGAGGCGTGCCGTCTCACATGGCCGATCTCGTCGGCAGTTTCGCTATCTGTACGTATAGCAAGCGAAACTGGTCTGCGTCAAACCCCGATGGTACGCTTCGGCGCGATGGACCGATCGGAGCCGAGAGGCGAGCTCGGCGCGAGCGCTGAGCCACGACCGAACAAGCGCCAGTTGAGCGCCGCCGCGTCGAGGGACAGGCTCATCGAGGCGACCATCCTCTGCATGGCCAGCTACGGACCCGCAGGCGTGTCCATCGAGAGGATCGCCGACGCCGCCGGGGTGTCCCGCGGCCTCGTCCGGCATCACTTCGACAGCAAGCGGCAACTCCTCATCGAGGCGTTCCAACGGCTGGCGGACGAGGAGCGGGCGACGTTCGCTGCGGGCCCCGAGAGCGGGTGACGACCCGATCGCGACGCTGCGCACCATCCTCGCGACGGAGTTCCGCAGAGAGCTGGCGGCGCCCGAGCGGTCTGATGCCTGGTTCGGGTTCTGGCAGGCGGCCCTCGGCGACCCGGACCTCAGAGGCGATCAACGAGCGCGTTTACGCCGAGGAGCGCGAGCGGTACGGCGAGCTCTTCCGCGAGGCGGCGCGGCGACAGGGCCTGGACATCGATGCCCGCAAGGCCGGGATCGGGCTCGTGGCCCTGGCCGACGGGGCCTGGATCGAATTGCGGATGGCGGCGGCGGACTTCAGTGTCGACGATGCGCTCGCGCTCTGTGACGACTACATCGACATGGTCCTGCAGCAGGGCCGAGCGGACCGGCAGCGTTCCGCCGGAAGATGAGCGAGGGCCGACGCCCGGCGCAAGGGCCACTGCCTCAGGGAGCACGACACGGCCCGCCGGAGCCGAGAGCACAATGACAGGAGACTGAGCCCGTGACGCGCACGCCCGACATCATCAGCTTCACGCCCCTGCTGCGCTCGACGGCCGACGACACCGCGACCATCGAACGCCTTCAGGCGGCGACGCTCGACATCCTCGAGCGCATCGGCGTCTGCTTCCCATGCGAGTCGGCGCTCGAGGTCTTTCGCCGCCACGGCGCCGATGTGGACGGCGACGGCGTCGTCAGGCTGACGCCCGACCTGGTCGAGCGCGCTCTGGCCACGGCGCCGCGCTCGTTCGTGCTCGGCGGTCGCGAGCCGCGCTTCGACCTCACCCTCGACGGCACGCGGACGTACCTCTCGACCGAGGGCGTGGGCACGCTGGTCCGCGACGCGGAGACCGGCGAGGACGCGCTCCTCGCGCAAGGCCGACGTCGAGCTCATGGCCCGCATCGTCGACGCCCTGCCGGCGATCTCGTTCTTCTGGCCGCCGGTGAGCGCCCAGGACCACGCCCGGACCGCGCCGCTGCACGAGTGCCACGCCGGGCTGAAGGGCACGCTCAAGCACGTGCGCGGCGCCACGACCGTGCACCCGCGCCTGGCGGAGCGCATCGTCGAGATGGCGACCGTGGTGGCCGGCTCCGAGGCGGCGCGGCGCGCGCGGCCGCCGATCTGCGGCAACATCTGCACCATCAGCCCCCTGTCGCAGGACCACACGGGCATCGAGGCGGCGCTCGTCTACGCGCGGGCCGGCATCCCCGTGAGCTTCATGCCCATGCCGACCATGGGCTCGACGGCGCCGGCTTCGCTGGCCGGGGCGATCGTCCAGGGAGAGGCCGAGGTCGTGAGCGCCATGGTGCTCATGCAGCTGGCCGCTCCGGGAGCCCCGGTCATCCACAGCAACATCGTCTCGGCGATGGACCCGCGCAGCGGCGGCTACATCGGAGACATCGAGGCGCCGGCCGAGCGTCTCATCACCCGGCTCGGTCACGCCTGGGGCGTGCCGCAGCTCTGCGGTCCCTCGGTGACAGGCGACGAGCCGGACATCGGCTGGGAGTTCGGGTCGCGAGCCGGCATCGGCGCAGCCTTGCTGTCGGGCACGGAGGCTGAGATCAGCGGTGACCTCGGCGGTCTGCTCGACGGCTACTCGGTGCTCGATCCGCCCTTCATCATCCTGCAGCACGAGCTGGTGATGACCGCCAGGCGCGCGCTGGCCGAGCTCCCGGCCGACGCCGATCTCGCGCTCGATGTGATCGCGGACATCGGGCCGCGCGGCCACTACCTCTCCCATCAGCATACGCGCGACCACGTGCGCGGGTTCCCGCTGCCGATGCGGCACCGGGGGGTGGGGTACGGATCCGCCGAGGACGCGGCACGGGCGGAGTTCGCGCGCCTGGAGCGCGAGCACGAACCCGAGCCGCTGCCCGTCGATGTCCTCGCCGAGCTCGAGCGCATCCTCGCCGAGGCAGACCGCGACGCCGAGCAGCTGGCGGGCTGACGACGGTCCGAGGCGCTCAGTCCCCGACCGTGAGCCGCCGGAAATCGGAGATCACCTGGTCGATGTGGCGCTCGACGTCGTCCGGCAGCGGCTGCACCCGATGGGTCGCCAGCAGCTCGCGCGCCCGCTCCAGCGCGTCCTGGATCAGCGTCCGGCCGCGCGACGCCTCGTACGTGCCGCGACGCATGATGCTCGGCTGCCAGACGTCGCGTGCTTGCTCCCGCGTGCTGCGCCGGCCCATGTAGTGTCCACCCGGGCCCACCGCGCGGATGTCGTCGACGAGGCAGCTGGCTGCGTCGAACTGCGCCCCCTGCATCTCCCGCTTCACCATGCCGGCGGCGTCGTTGTGCAGGACGATCGTGGCCAGGCTCGTGGCTTGCGCGCCGTCGAAGCAGCCCAGGCCGACGAGCGAGTCGGCGCCCACCAGCAGGTCGAGGATGCCCCCTCCTTCGACGCCGTCCTGGAAGTCCGGGGCCTTGCCGTCGCCGCCGAAGCCCCCTCCCTGGGTGGGCAGGCCGTAGACCTGCTTGGACATCTCGATGCAGGCCAGCGTCGCGGCTCCGCCCTCGGGCGAGCCGCACACGTAGAGCCCGCTGTGCAGGTCGGCGGACGCCGGCTCCGGCGAGGCGATCAGCGGGCAGCCGGGCGCCGCGAGCTGGAAGAGCACGACCGCCGAGAGCATCTCGGCCATGCAGATCACGGTGACTCCCGCCACCGAGATCGGCGCCGTGGTACCCATCAGCGGCATCGGCATGATGGCGATCGGCACGCCGGCGCGCGCCAGGGCGATGCTCGCCTCGGTCATGGCGCCGTCGTGGGCGAGCGGGGCGACCGTGCAGTTGATGGTCGAGAAGACCGGCCGCTCGGCCGGCGGCGCGCCGGCGACGGCGCTCATGATCTCGATCAGGGGCGCCACGTACTCGGGTCCGCGCACCTCATCCTGCACGTGCTTGGCGCACGAGCGGAACGAGATCGCCTCGATCTCGAGGTTGGCCGTCAGCGGGTCGAGGTCGCGCGCCGAGATCGTCGGCCACACGTAGTCGCAGTCGGGCAGAGCGTCGAACAGGCGCATGATGGTGCGCAGGTAGTCGGCGCTCCCCTCGTGCCGCTCGCCCGTCTCGTCGTCCACGACGTACGTCGCAGTGCCGTCGCTCGTGAAGCTCACGCTGCCGTCCCCTAGCCACACGTCGTTGGCCGGCTCGCGGGCGGCGAGCAGTAGCTTGCGCGGCGCCGTCTCCAGACACCGCATCACGAGCTCGCGCGGCAGCCGCGCCGTGAGGCGCTGGCGATCGAGGATCGCCTCTGTCCCCTCGAGCACATCCATGGCCATCGGTGTGTTGAAGGCGACGCCCACCTCCTCCAGCACGGTGAGCGTCTGGTCGTGCAGCGTGGCGCGCTCCTCGTCGGACAGAAGGTGTAGCAGTGGCCGGGTCATCTCGTCAGCTCCTTGTCGGTTCCGTCTTCATCCATGCGCTGGTACGGCGGTCACGAGCCGCGCTCCCTGTCGGCCTGCGCCACCACCGCCCGCATCCGCTGCTTGACATCGGCGTCGATGGCCGGCGGCTCGTGAGTCTCGAGCAGCTCGCACGCCCGGCGACGGGCGCGCTCGTACATGTCGCTCGCGCCGTCCGCTGCCCACTCCTCGCGCACGCGGCGGTCCATGATCCGCGGCTGGCTCTGCTCGCGCATGTGAGCGTAGGTGCTCGGCAGGCTCAGGAAGTCGCCGAAGGGCCCCACGGCGGCGATGTCGGAGCCGCCGAGCGTGTCGCGGGTGACGGCGATGCCACCCAGGAAGTGGCGGATCATGGCGATCCACTCGTCGTCCATGACGAGTACGGCAGGATCGAAGGTGACACCCGATTCGGTCATCCCCGCTCCGTAGACGTCGCTGGCCCCTGCCAGCGCCACTGCCAGAGCGGTGAGGGTCTTCTCGTGACCCAGCTGGGCGTCGCCGAGCTTGGAGTCGCCCTACGCACCGGCGATGCAGCTCGGCAGGCGGTACTGCTTCGACAGCTGGGCCACGGCGGCGCCGATGAGAGCCAGCTCGGGTGAGCCCACCGAGGCGGCGGCGTAGCGCAGGTCCATGGACGTGGTCGAGGATCCGTAGATGACCGGCACCCCGCGCTCGGTGAGTTGCGCCAGCGTGATGCCGGCAAGGACCTCGGCGTTGTTCATCACCAGCGTGCCGGCCAAAGTGACCGGCGCCGAGCCCCCCGCCATGGCCATCGAGAGGATGCAGTCCGAAAGGCCCAGCCGCGCGCACTCGACGATCACCTCGGTGACGTCGCGCGGCAGCGTCAGCGGGCTCACCGGGCAGGTCCCGAAGCTCACGACCTCGTCGTCGCGCAGAGCGTCGAGGCTGCCGACGATACAGGCTCCCAGCTCGGCGCAGACGCGCACCTCCCAGCCGCTGGTCGCCTCGGTGCCGACCTGCTTGGTCGTGCTCAGCAGGGCGGCCTCGCAGCCGTGCACGGCGGCCGTGGCGGCCGGCACGTCGGTCGGCCGGACGGCGGCGGCGTAGCTGTCGATGTTGACCAGGGCGTCGACGAGAAGGGCGGCGTCGGCGGCGTCGGCCTTGCGCGGTTCGCGGCGCTCGCCGCTGCGCGGGTCGACGTACATGACGCCCTCGTCGAAGTTGCTGAACGTCACCGGCTCGTCCTCGTCGGGGGGGCAGGCGGCGATCGCCGCCTCGACGACCTCGCCGGGGATCCGCACCACTCCGGTCTCGCAATCGATGCTCGCGCCGCCGTCGGCGAAGATGTCGCGCGCCTCGTCGTCCTCGACGAAGACCCCGGTCTCTTCGAGCACCCGCAGCGTCTGCGAGTGGATGGCGTCGAGGTCGCCGGCGGAGAGGACCTCGAGCCGCAAGGCGGGGGTCATGACGACGCACCACCCTGGTCGCCGCGCAGCGACCGCACCCGGCCGCGGAAACGCTCGACGCAGTTGATCGGCAGGTCGAGCAGCTCGGCGATGCTGAACTTGGCCTCCGTCGCCGTCGGCTCGCCGACGCACTCGTTCTCGAGCTCGGTGAGGCGGCCGATGCCGTTCATCCCCGAGGCCAGCATGTGCACCAGGTGCACACCCAGGGCGTCTCCGGAGCCCATCTACAAGCCAGCGTAGTCGACCAGGTCCTGCGTCTGGTGCTGGTGATCCTCATGCGATTCCTCCGCCGATTCGAGAGGCATGGGACAGCGGCAGACCTCGGACGAGGCCGCTGGTCCGCCCGGTGAATGTCAGATCCTCTGCCATCTGAACACCCCGGATGCGCCTTGACCGTGCGGCCGGCCGCGCTGTGCACAGCAGTTCGGCAACCATACGATGGGCTCCAGCCCTATCAACGGCAGACGCCCCCCGCCGGCGGCATCCGGAGCGCCCGGCATCTTCCGGTCCGCCTGCGGCCTCGACGAAGGACCCATCCCACGCGGATCCGCGGGAGCACGGGGCCCTGCTCAGACGTTCGTCGTCACCTGCTTGTGGATGACTACGTCCCACGCCGCGATCCCACGGAAGAAGGCTCTCCTCTCTTCCTTGTCGAGGACCTCACAGGGGAAGACGCCGGTGCGCCGAATCTGCCCCCGAAGCAGCATCAGCGACAGAACCGACGCCGGGATGGAGGTGATCCAGGAGACGTCGTTGGTCCCCGGGATCGTGGCGCACGCCTTCGTGACGTCCGGGCTGTCGGTCCACATCTTGTAGTGCATCATCTGGCCGGCCTTCGTGCCCTCGACGTCGACGGCCAGCACGGCCTGGCTCTTGATCCTTCCGGCCTCGACGAGCTCCATGCAGCGCCGCGGCGTCAGCGTCTTCGGCAGCTGCCCGCAGAAGACGTCCTTGACGGTCAGCGCCGGGTCGGTGCCGGCGACGGGCTTCTCGTCCATGAGGCCGAGCCCCTCGATGAGGAACTGCCACATGCTGCTGCTGGGGTCGCCCATCTTGAAGTCCACGTACCTCACCGGCTTGCCGAGGAACGCGGGGATGGTCACCGGCTCCTCGTGACAGTGGTAGTAGACCGTACCGGTGACACCGAGCGGCGCCGGAAAGTAGTAGTCCTCCTCGCCGGAGAACGGCGCCGCCCGCTTGTACTCGCCGTCTTCCCAGTAGACGGCCTCGTCGGCGCAGTCCTCCAGGTACGTCTGGAAGGACCATCCGGCGACCGGCTCGTCGCACTCTGCGACGCCGTAGTCTTTGATGCGGATGCTGTCGACCTCGTCCAGCTCGTCGGCGGCCTCCCTGGCCATCACGTTGACCAGCCCGGCGTCGCCGCCGGCCAGGATGATGGCCGTGAGGCCCTTGGCCTCGAACTCCCCGGCGTACTCGAGCTGTTCGACCAGGAACCGCTTGCCGTCACGCTCACCCAGCATCTCGTTCGAGGCCATGTCGATGTAGCTGATCCCGGCCTCCAACGCCGCCTCGATGATCTGCCGGTTGAACGTCATCAAGGTGGCATTGACCACCAGGTCGTAGTGCCCGTGCGTGAACAACTCGACCAGCTGGGCCTTGTTCGACGCATCAACTCGCCCGGCCTCGATCTTCTCCGAGTCGACGAACCGGGCGACCTCCGCGGCCCGTTCGGCGTCCAGGTCGACGAGCAGGATGCGGTCGATCTCCGGCGCTCGTGCGAGGACGCCGCAGATCACGTTACCCTGGGCTCCGGCTCCGACGATGACGACCTCAGTCATGGTGACTTCTCCTTCACGTCACTCTGGCGCCCGTGAGCGCCCTTCCCACGGCCCGGCCGGTCGCGCCGGCCCGCTCTTGGCGCGAAAGCCCCGCGACCATACGATGGGCGCCATCTTTGTCAACAGGAGACTCGCCCCGTCCGGGCAGGAGCCGTCATGCCGGAAGACGCCGCCAGGGACCCGCTAGACGAACTGCACCCCACCGCCAGGGCGATCCTCGTCGCCGCCCGCACCGTGCTGCGCGAGCGCGGCATGGCCGGACTCACCATCGAAGCGGTCGCCAACGAGGCCAACACCAGCCGCACCCAGATCCCCTATCACTTCGGCAGCCGGGCCGGCCTCGTCGAGGCGCTCTTCGACTGGCTGTTCCACGAGGTCTGGATGCGCTTCCTGCGTCCCCCGGGGGAAGCCCGGACGATGACGATCCACGAGGCGCTGGAGTGGAGCCGCCAGGAGATGGCCGACCTGGCCGCCGTGCGCGACGCCTGGGACCTGGTCGTGCACTCGCTGCGCGACGAGATGGCCCGCAGACGTCTGGTCATGCTCTACGCGCGCGACCGCCGGCTCGAGGTCGAGACGATCGGCCTCGGCCCGGGCGCGCCCTCCGGCGGGCCCGACCCTGAGGCCGAGCGCCGCAGCGACGCGATCGGCGCCGTGCTGCTGGCGATCGACGAGGGTCTCGGGCTGCAACTCGCCATCGACCCGGACTTCGACCTCGACGCCGCGCTCGGCGCGGCCGAGGAGATCCTGACGCACGGACTGGCCGAACCGCACGGCGAGAGGGACGCCGGATAGCCGCGGCGAGAGAGTCCCTCACCACGCCGCGCTTTCGTCCCGTGGCCGACGCAGTCGGCCTCAAGGCTATTCGACGGCCTCCTCCCGCCTGGAACGTCGATCGATCACCAACCAGATGACAACGCCGGCGATCGCGGCCGCCACGCCGATTGCGATGACCGCCGCGATCGAACGGGAATCGCCGCCCCCGTCGCCGGACTCGTCTGTGGGCTTCAGGTTGAGGTAGGTCTCGACGTTCTGGGCGGTGTAGAAGACCGGCCCCGTGCCGCCTGCCCTGCCGCCGTATCCGAGCGGGGTCCACCCCTCCCAGTCATCGCTGTCGTAGGCTTGCAGGCGGTACGGGTAGGCGAGCACTGGATAGACGGCCTCTTCGTACATGATCTCCTGCATGCGCTGGATCATCTCGGCGCGCTGCTGAGGGTCCGTGACGGTGGCCTGTACGTCCGACAGGCGATCGTACTCGGCGTTCGACCAGCAGGGTTCGTTCCAGTTGCCGATCTGCTCAGTCACGAACATCCGCGCCGTCTGAGCGGGGTCAAGATAGCCCAGAGTGGCGTAGATGAAGGCGTCGAAGTCGGGTACGTAGACGCCGTCCTCGTAGTTCCAGAAACGCTCGTCGATGGCACCGACATCCATCACCGTGAAGTCCACGTCGACGCCGATGTCCTTCCACCAGCCCGCGATCAGCTTTCCCTCGGACTGGTCCGGCGGGCTGGTGGCGGCAGCCCAGAGTCGCAATGTGATCGGCTCGCCGCTCTTGTCCTCGCGCACGCCGTCGCCGTCGGAGTCCTCGTAACCGGCGGCGTCGAGCGTCTGGCGAGCCTTCTCGAGATCGAACGCCAGCTCCTGCTCGGCCGGCGGCTGCCAATGGAAGTCGGGGTCGGACCAGGTGCCGGGATTGACGATGGTCGTGCCCGGCTCGGCCATCCCGCTCCAGGCGACGTCGACCAGCGCCCGGCGATCGATTGCCCGACAGAGGGCGCGGCGGAACTCGCGGTCGCGCAGCACCGGGTTCCCCTTCGACGGCCCCTCTTTGCAGTTGAAGCTCAGGTAGTCGAAGGCGGACACGTTCCACTCAGACGTGCCGAAGGCGCCATCCCCCTTGAGCCCCGCGAACTGCGCCTTGGGGATCCCCTCAGCGCCGTCGATCGCGCCCAGCTTCAGATCCTGGGTCATCGTGTCGGCGGTGGTGTACGTCTGGAAGACGATCTCGTCGACGGTCGGCTGCTTGCCCCAGTAGTCGGGGTTGCGCACCATCCGCACGTAGCCGCCCTTCTTGACCTTGACCACTTGATAGGGCCCGCTGCCGACGATCGGCGGCTTGCTGACGTACCAGGACTGCGCCTCGTCCGGCTTGACCTCCTCCCAGATGTGCCTGGGCAGGATGGGGATGGCGGTGCCGGCGGCCAGCATGTCGGCCTTAGGCTTCGAGCAGACGATCCTCACCGTCGTGAGGTCGACCGCCTCGACGTGGTCGATGCCGGCCGTGAGCAGGGCGAAGTTCCACAGCTCGCCTCGGACGATGTAGTTGTACGTGAACGCCACGTCCTCGGCGGTCAGCGGCTTGCCGTCCTGCCACTTGGCGTCCGGCCTGATGGGCACGGTCCACACCTTGCCGTCGGGTGAGATGCCGCCGTTCTGCACGGTCGGCCGTTCGCTCGCCAGTTCGGGCCCCCGAGTACCGTCAGGTCGCTCCGCGAAGAGGTAGTCGTACTGCAGCGACCAGATCTCGTAGGAGGAGTCCGAGTACCCGAGGAACGGATTGAGGTTGTCGGGATCCTCCAGCCAGCCGATCCTGAGGGTGACCAAGTCCGGCGGGGGCGATTGCGGCTCGTCGTCGGCCAGCGCGACAGCCAAGCCGGCGCCCTGGCCAAGGGCGAGCGCCGCCACGGTGAACAGGAGGAGACCCAGCGTTGACTTCACCTGCGAACCCGTTCGGTCCCCCCTCCGCTGCTCCGACCGGCGAGATGCCCGGAGGTTTCGGCGCGCCTCGGTCAGCCCTGTGGGCGAGCAGCCCAGACCGTGCACAGTCGGCCGCAGAGCCAGTATCCGACGACATCGCCTGCGCAGCACTGTACGGCGGGCGCAGGTCCTGTCAACAGGAAGTCGCGTGATACAGGGGGGGCGCCGCCGACCGGCTCGCGACCGCCGGACGTGCTCGTCACGTCACCCCCTGCGTCGCCTTCGGGCAGCGGCCACCGCGACGCCGAACGGCGTCCGCACGGCGTCGCAAGGGCCGCTCCGGATCAGTCCATCTGGTCCCCGCGCCAGACGGTGACACCCTTCGGCGTGGAGATGTTGAGGCAGCGCCGCAGGGCCCGGGACACCGGGTCGGGTGTGCGACCTTGGTCCTCCAGCACCTCGCAGCGCTCGATAGCACTGCGAACGGCGCGCGCGCCGGCCGAGCGGATGGGCTCCGGCGGCAGGTAGGTCGGCGGCCTGGAGACCAGCGGCGACTGCGCGTAGCCGTCGTCGAGTCCCAGGGCAAGCGACGCCAACGTCCGGCCGATCAGGTTGGACGACGAGACGCCGTTGCCGGAGCAGCCCATGCCGTAGTGGACGTTGCGGTACCTGCCCAGGGAGCCGACCCAGGGGATGCCGTGCTGGGTGCGCTCCATGGGCCCGCCCCACCGCCACTCCACCGCCAGCGCGCGTCGCCGGCAGCAGGTCGTGCATGTCGGCCACGATCTCGGCGATCTCCCGGGCATCGTGGTAGTGGGCCGGGAGGACGCGGCCGCCGTACCCGAGGCGCCCGCCGCCGCGGCCGAACACGACGCGGTCGCCCGCCGTGCGCTGCCCGTAGTGCACCGCGGTGCATCCATCGGCGAAGGGGCGGCCGGTCGCCCAACCGAGGCGGTCCAGTGCGTCCGCCACCGCCGCCGCCTCCAGGCCACAGACGGCCGCGGCCGCGAGCTCGAGGTGATCGAGTTCGACGCGCGCAGCCGGCCGGTGCTGATCGGGGACACGCCGATCGTGGAGACGTACATCAACTCGTACTTCGCCAACGGCGCGCCGATCGTGCCCACCGGCGGGACAGGCGCCGACGACCTCGCCGCCCTGGACGCCTTGCGAGAGATCGCGCCCGGCCGCGAGGTCGTGGGCGTGCCGTGCCCGGTCATCGGCTACGGCGGCGGCGGTGTCCACTGCATCACACAGCAGGTGCCGCGAGTCTAGGCGGACCTCGGGACCGGACTCGTCCGCTCAGGGGCCGGCCTGCTCGGCGAGGTCAGAGACGGCGTGAGAGAGGGTCCGTGAGGGTCCGTGACAGGCAGTGGCGGGAGCGACGGGGCTCGAACCCGCGGCCTCCGGCGTGACAGGCCGGCGCTCTAACCAGCTGAGCTACGCCCCCGCGACAGAACGCTGGCGGCCAGCGCGAGGGCCGGCCGCGTCCAGCGGAAGCGCAGTCTAGCATACGGCGAACGGTGCGGCAAAACGCGACCCGCGAGCCTCAGCTGCGTCCGGCGCGCCCGTTCGTCGCCAGGTACTCGACCACCGCCTGCCCGAACCACGGCCTGTCGCGCAGGCCGTGAAGACCGGGCCTGTCCCCCACCTCGAGTGCGTCGTGATAGGCGCGAAGGATCTCGTCGGTCACGCTGGTCCACGAGAGCTTCCCGGCGGCGGCCAGCCCCGCCGACGCCAGGCGCAGCCGCAGGAGCGGGTCGCCCAACACCTCGTCCAGCGCCTCGGCGAGAAGCCGCGCCCGGTCGGGCGCCACGAGCCGCCCGCAGGCGCCGTCCTGCAGCACCGCGCGGTATCCGGGCAGGTCCGAGGCCACCACGGGCACGCCGGCGGCCATGGCCTCCGCCAAGACGATCCCGAAGCTCTCGGCCGTCAGTGACGGTGCGCAGACGACCTCGGCCTCGCCCAGTTGCCGCACCTTCTCGGCATCGTCCACCCAGCCCAGCGGCTCCACGCCGGTGAGGTCGACGCGGGAGCCGAGGCCGTTGCGGGCGGTCTGGGCGGAGCGCACGGCGTCGATGACCTGCCGGCGGTTCGCGCCGGCGACGACGAGGGTGGCGTCCGGCCGGCGGCGGCGCAGCCGGGCGAAGGCCTCGACCAGCACAGCGAGCCCCTTGCGCCGTTCGGCGCGCCCGATGAACAGCACCCGACCCGGGACTTTGGCTGCAGCGACCGCCGGCGCATACTTCTCCACCGCCACGCCGTTGGGGATGATGCGGTACTCGCCGGGGAACATGCGCCCCGGGTACACCTTCGCGGCGGGCGACACGGCGATGCGCACATCGATGCGCTGCACGAGCCGCCTCACGACGGGCTCCATGCTCGTGTACCCGGGCGAGAAGTCCAGGGCGGCGTGGAACGTGCCGACGACCGGGCACGTGGAGAGCGCCACGGCGATCGCAGACACGAGCGGCGTGCAGGGTTCGTGCACGTGAAGCACGTCGAACTTCATCTGCCTCACGGCCCGGTCCATGCGGAGGATCGCGCGCGGGTTGCAGCTGATGTAGGCGCGGGAGCCGTTAGTGGGCACGGGGAGGGCGGTGCCCATGGGGATGAAACGCTCGGCCGCGCGTTGCCGCCGGCTGTCGACGGCGCGCCGTCGCGGTGTCAGCGCCCCTACGGGGGCGATGATCCAAGGCTCGTTGCCGCGCGCCTCGAGCTCCTCGGCGAGATGCTCGATGTGCTGGTTGACGCCTCCCGGCACCGTCCAGGAGTACGGCGAGACGAGCCCTATGCGCACCCGGCCGCCCCCCTCACTCGTCGCGGTCGAGCCAGAAACGCTTCCACCACCCCGTCGCCGACGCAGGGAGCGGAGCGCCGGCCGTGCCCTTGAGACGCGCCGCGAACAGGATGGCTATGAGCGCCAGTGGACCGAGGGCGCGCGCCGGCCGCCGCGGGTGGAGCGCCAGGCTCGTCAGCGGCAGCGAGAGCGCTGTCACCGAGACGGCTTCGGCGTGGTGGTGCAGCAGGCTACCGCCGACGAGCGGGATGCAGTCGATGGCCATCATCGGTGCATCCATGGCGAACGCCGCACCGAGGGCACAGGCCGCGCCGCGTCCCTTGACCACGGCGATGTGACCGACCATGGCGCTGAGCCCGATGGCGGCCACAGCGCCGTCCCCGGCTCCGGCCAGCTTCGCCGCCTCCGCCGGGGCAAAGGCTTTGACCGCGTCCAGGGCGAGCACCGCGGCTCCGGCCTTCACGCCCACGCTCCGCGCGACGTTGGACGAGCCGGGCTTGCCGTCGCCGATGTCGTCCAGCGATTCGCCGGTGAGCGCCCGCGTGAGCAGGCGGCCCGTCGGGATGCAGCCGGCGGCGAAGCCGGCTCCCATCCAGAGCGCGGTACGGACGACACCCCAGGGTTTGCGGTCACGCGGCACGGCGGGCCCCTTCGCTCAGGACTGCGTGGCTGGCGCTCATAGCCCGGCGGCCCGCCTGAGCAGCTCCCTGTAGCGCTCGCCGATCACCGCGGGGGTGTGGCGCGCGAGCGCCAGCTCACGTCCTCGCGCGCCGATCTCCCGCCGCTGCCCGGGGTGCAGCCGCAGGATGGACGCCAAGGCAGCGGCGACCTGCTCGGCCGAGGTGCCGTCCACCACGAGGCCGGTCCGGCCCTCAGTCACGGCCTCGGGAGCGCCGCCCGACCGGCCGGCCACGACCGGAAGGCCGGTGAGCGCGGCCTCCGCGAACACGATGCCGAAGCCCTCCACCTCGAAGCCGCCCCAGCGGGTGCGGCAGGGCGAGGCGAAGAGGTCGGCGGCGCGGAGCCAGTCCTCGACGGCGGCGTCGACCAGGGCGCCCGTGAGGTGCACCCGGTCGCCCACGCCGCGCCGCTGGGCGTGGTCGTACAGCCGGGTGGCCATACGGCCCTCGCCGATGATCGCGAGATGCAGGCGCGGGAACTCCCGGCGCAGCATGGCGAGCGCGTCGATGAGCTTGTCCTGACCCTTGCGCGGGACCAGGCGCCCGAGGCACACGACCAGCTCGCCGCCGTCGATGCCGAGGCGGCGGCGGATCTCGAGAGCCTGTTCGCCGTCGGCCGCCGGAGTGTACCCGTCCACATTGAGCGGCGGCCGCAACACCTCCGCCGGCACGCGCCCGCCGACCTGGCCGGAGGCGGCCCTCGCGGTGTACGCACTCACGGTGAGGAGCATGGCGGCGTTGCCCAACACGTGCCGCAGCAGGGTGTTGACCCCCGGCACCGCGCCCGGCAGCGTGACCTCCGCGCCGCCGAGAAAGACGACGTAGGGCAGGCCGAGCTCCTTCTTGAGCTGCGGCCCGAGCAGCCCGGCCGGCAGAGGGTGCCCGAGCTGGATGAGCTCGGCGCCCACACTGTTCGCCAGCTCCGCCGTGTGGCGCCGCAACGAAGGCGTCGGCCAGAGCACGCTCATCGGAGCGCGCACGACCTTGTACTGGTGCGTCGCGTCGAATGCCGCGGCGTCGACGTGCGCCGGAGCGAGGATGGTGACGTCGGCAGGGTCGAGCGTGCGGATGACGCCCCAGTAATACGACTGGGCGCCACCGATGCGCGGGGGGAAGTCGTTGGTGACGAAGAGCGTGCGTGGTGCCCGCTCGGCTGACGTGCTCACTGTCAGGACGTTTCCTCCCGTCGTCGCCCAGGCACCCCGCCACAGCGAGGCTGCCGACACTCTACCATGCGGCTGCTTCACGAGACGGTACGCGCCGGCCGAGACCGGCACGCGGCGGCGGGTTCAGGCCAGCTCGAGCGCCTCGCGCAGAGCGCGGAGGAGCTCGGCAGGCTGCACCGGTTTGTCCAGGAACCCGGCGGCGCCGGCGGCCGGTTCGGCCTCGCGCTGCCGGGCGTCCTTGCCGTCGCCGAGCAGCACGATGGGCACGCCGGCGAGCTGCGGCATCGCGCGCATGCGCTTCATCACGGTCGGGCCGTCGCCGCCGGGCAACGTCATGCCGACCAGGGCGACGTCGGGGCGGGTGCGCACGGCCGCCGACACGGCGGCGATGGCGTCGGCGGCCGTCGTCACCTCCAGCCCGCGCCGCCGCAGCTCGGCAGCCAACGAGAAGAGCACCTCGCCGTCGTCGTCCACGAGCAGGACGCGGCGGCCGGCAAGCTCCTCCCAACCCGTCTCGCCACCGCCGTCGGCGGAGGAGACGGCAACGCCGAGCACGGCGTCGAGCGCCGCCAGCAGGTCCTCCGGCGCAGCCGGCTTCGTCAGGTAGGCGGCGGCGCCGGCGGAAAGCGCCTCGTCCCGGTACCGCTGCGGGTCGCGCCCCGACAGGATCACGATGGGCACACCCGCCAGAGCCGGCAGCGCGTGGAGCCGCTGCATGACCACAGTGCCGTCACCGCCCGGCAGCCCGATGTCCAGGATCACCGCCTGCGGTCGCTCCTTGACTGCGACGGCCACCGCGGACACCGCGTCGCCGGCCGCCAGGACCTCGTATCCCGCCCTGCGCAGCACAGCAGACTCGGCGACTATGAGGTCGGCGTCGTCGTCGACGAGCATGATGCGCGCCTTCGCCGTCATCGGCCCTGCTCCCTCACCCGGGGGCGGCCGGCAGCGACACCGTGACGGTGGTGCCCGCGCCGGGTGCACTGACCAGTTCGACACCGGCGCCGTTGACGCCTGCGAGCCTGCGGCAGACCCACAGGCCGATGCCCATCCCCGGCTCCCCAGTCTCCTCGGCGGCGGCCCCGCGGACGCCGAAGTCGAAGGCGGCCGCGGCGTCGGCTTCGTTCATGCCGCGACCGTGGTCCTGCACGGTGAGCACGACCCGCCCGTCGTCCCCCCGAGCGACGCTCAGCTGCACACCCCCGCCTCCGTACCGCAGGGCGTTGTCGACGAGGTTCCTGACGATGCAACGCACGTGCTCGGGATCGGCCCAGGCGACGGCCGGCTCGCCGTCGCGCACGACCCGGACGGCCCTTGGCTCACGGTCCGCGCCGCACAGCCGCGCGACGACGTCCTCGGCCGAGTCGGCCACGCGCACGGCCGAAGGTTCCGGCTCATACCCGGCGCACTCGAGCCAGCCGCTCTCGGCAGCGGACCCGACCAGGGCATTGAGCCGCTTCACGTTGCGCTCGAGCATGACGAGATAGTCGCGCTGCGCGTCGGTGAGAGGGCCTGCGCCCTCGTCGAGCAGCAGGGACAGCAGCGGGTACATGACGGCGAGCGGAGAGCGCAGCTCGTGCCGCACGAACGACTGGCGTTCGAGACAGGCGGCGCGGCCCTCGGCGCCGGCCGCGCCCGTCGGGGTTGGGTCCCTCGCGGTCAAGCTCGTCTCGTCGCGGCTCGGGCGCGACCGTCCGTCACTGGGCCGTGTAGATGAGCGACTCGTTGCCGTCGGCGTCGTACAGCGTGAGCGTCGTGTCGTCCACAGCCACGGACTTCGCGGCGCCGAGCAGCTCGAGATAGGCGGCCTCCGCCTGCATGTCGGCCTCTGGGCCCGCCATCTTGGTGCTCGCCAGCGGGCCCGCGGAGAAGGCGTCGTCCGGTCCCACGGTGTACGGCCCGTTGTACTGGTTGACGGCCGCGCTGCCGGCGATCGACCCGTCCTTGAACTCGGCCGTGATCGTGAGATCGTTGGGATCGTGCGCGCTCACGGACCAGCCGGTGAGGCGCCAGGATGTCCCGTCCAGTTCCGGTGTCTCGCTTCCCGAGCCGCAGCCGACCGCCGCGGCCGCCAGTGCCACAAGACCACACGCCACCAGCACCACACCGAAGACCCGTCTCATGATCCCCCCCGCTGTCGACACTGCCGTGCGGAGTCTCTCACAGAGGGGCGGGACGCACTATGCGCCCGTCGTCGATGCGACGTCTCGCGCACCTTCCGCTGCGCGCGCGGCGCGAGAGGCGCCGCAGTACCTCGTCATCGAGATGCCGGAGGGCTGACCTCGCGCCCCTCCGTGGCGCGCACCACGGCCCAGCGCGCGACCTGCGTCACCAGCAAAACGGCGATCACCCCCGCGATCGTCAGACCGACGCGCTGCCCGGCGGCCTCGAGGGTCCTGTCTCCCCCATACGGCACGACCATCAGGATCATGGCGGGCGTGGTGATGATGGTGTAGATCCAGTAGCCGTGGCCCAGCTCCACCGCCGGATGGGAGAGGCGGTAGCTCCAGGCGACGATGAAGAACGCGAACGCGACGATGGCCGACTGCCAGGTCGCGGTGAGGACGAGGGCGAAACCGGCGGCGATCAGGGAGCCGGCGAGCGATCCGAAGAGACGCTGGGCGCTGCGACGCATCGTGCGCTCGTCGGTGGGCTGCGCCAGCACGACGATGGTGATCATGAGCCACGAGGCCACAGGGCCGCGGTCCCATGCGAGCACAGCGGCCGTACCGACCAGGAGGGTCACCCCAAGAGCGACCGCGTTGACCACGACGTCCGGCCAGCCGACCGGCGGGGAGTGCCGGGGAGCGTGATGGTGGCGGAGCACCAGCCGCAGCACGACGGCTCCGAGAACGCCTCCGACCACGATGGCGAGCGCGATGCCGGCGGCCCCCTGCCACGACCCCGGCGCGGCGTTGCCCGGCACGTGGACCGGGAAGAACGCGCCCGCGGTGAAGACGGCCAAGGCCATCACCACGGTGCGCCAGCCGACGCGCCCGCCGAAGGCCATGGCGACGCCGACGAGCGCCATGAGCACGCCGGACTGCCACGGCGAGTGCGTGACCAGGAACGCCGCCCCGCAGAGCGCGGCCTGGACTGCCACCGCCAGCAGGGCGTCCCGCAGCCGCCCGCGCAGCAGCACGGTGAGGGCACCGATCATGACCCCGGGAGCGGATGCGATGGCCAGCTCCGGAAGAGCCAGGGCGATGACGACGAGGAGGACCGCGATGAGCGCGAAGAAGAGGAGGAGCTCCCGCGCGACGTGCCAGAAGCTGCGCGGCCCGGGGCGGTGAGCAGGGCCGGTGGTCTGGGGCTGCGGTTGCGTATCCGTTCCCGTCACGAGTCCCTCCGGCCACGGTGGCCGGCGCCAAGGCGCGACGCGCGGCTCTGCGCCTTCCGGTCCAGCCTATCAAGATGACACCCCGCGGTGCGCCCGTCCGGTCGGCGCGGTAGGCTACAGAGGGCCATGAGCGTCGGCGACCTCGACAACGACACCGCGCAGCACACCGGGCACTCCCCCGAGCACCTGCTGCCGCCCAAGGCCGCTCTCGAGGAGCGGATCCGGCGGCAGCGGACGGCCGCGCTCCTCGTCAACACGCACTCCCGGCGCGGCCGCGACCTCTTCGAGGCCACGATCCGGCTGCTCGCCGCCGAGGGATACCGCGTCTCGGCGGCGTTCCCGGTGCACGACATCGGGTCCCTCGGCGCCGCCATCGAGCACGCCGTCGCCAGCGGGTCCTCGCTCGTTGTGGTGGGGAGCGGCGACGGCACCGTCAGCGAGGTGGTCGGCCACCTCGCCTACCGCGACGTCGCCCTGGGCCTCCTGCCGCTGGGCACCACCAACAACTTCGCCCGCAATCTCGGCCTGCCGTTCTCGCTGGAGCAGGCCGTGCGGGTCATCACCCGCGGCAAGGTCGTCGACATCGACCTCGGCAAGGTGGACGACCACTACTTCGCCAACGTCGCCAGCATCGGTGTGTCGGTGGAGGTGGCCCGCAACGTCTCCGCGCGTCTCAAGCGCGTGGTCGGGCGCCCGGCCTACACCGTCGCGGGCGCCCGCGCGTTCGTGAGCCACGAGCCGTTCCGCGCCGTCCTACGCACGCCGCATGCGCGCCACGAGTTCCACACCCACCAGCTCGTCGTGGCCAACGGCGGCTATCACGGGGGGCGCATCATCGCGCACGGGGCCAGCGTCGAGGACCGGGAGCTGACCATCTTCCCCCTCGGCGACCACCGCCGGTCGCGGTTCGTCGCCGGCCTCGCGGCCTACGCCTACGGTCGCCGCAAGTACGTGGCCGACGGCGACTTCATCAGCACGCCGGAGGCGGTGATCGAGTGTGACCCGCCGCGCCTCGTTGAGATCGACGGCGAGATCCAGGCCATCACGCCCATCACCGTGTCGGTCGCCCGGCAGGCCCTGCGCATCATGGCGCCGCAGGACTTCGAGGATCTCTGAGCTTCACGACAGCCCGGCGAGTCAGAGCAGCGCGCCGATCAGCTCTCGCGCGCGTGCCATCGACTCCTTGTTGACCTGTGAGTAGGTCGCCCGCAGCACGTTCGAAGAGGAGTGTCCGAGCATGTGTGAGAGCTCCTCGTCGGGGATGAGCCCTCGGAGCAGCGTCGCGTAGGTGTGCCGGCAGACGTAAGGCGACTTGCCGGCGAACGGCGTGCCGGCGAGCTCGCGCTTCACGCCTGCCGGAACGCTTGGACCGTCCACGGCCCGCCCGGGTACTTGCGGCGGTCGAGCGAGGGGAACACCAGGTCCTCGTCCTGCCAGCGCTCGACCCCGAGGCGGAAGGCGTGCTGCTCCGAGCGGTGCCTGTCGAGCATGACGACCACGTCCGGCGGCAGCGGCACGACGCGCTGTCCGCGCCTGGTCTTCAGGTCCTTGAGCCGCGCCGCCTGCCCGCCGACCTTCTCCAGCGACCGGTGGATCCACGCCGTCTGCCTGGCGTGGTCTACGTTTCTCCAGTGCAGCGCCAGCGCCTCACCTGGGCGCACTCCGGTGCCCAGAAGAAAGGCGGCCACGCTCCTGACCGCGCGTCCCCTCGGAGTAGCGGAGAATGCCTCGAGAAGCGCGCGGACGTCGTCGGCCGTCAGCACCTTCTTCTCCGGTGTGTCGACGGACGGAGCCTTGACGGCCAGGCAGGGATTCCACGCGATGAGTCCGTCGACCGCCGCCTGAGAGAGGATCGCGGAGAGGCGGACGGCGACCTCGCGTGCGCTCGTGCCGGAAAGGCCCTTGCGCACGCGGCCGTCAGACAGCTGCCGGTCTGCCCGGATCTCGCCGTAGAAGCGGCGCACCACCGCCGGGGTGATGTCGCTGAGGCGCATCTTGCCGAGGCGCGGCACGATGTGTGTGTCGATGACGTGGGCCCAGTGGTCGGCCGTCTTGGGCTGCGGCTTCATGTCGCGGATGGCACCCTCGTACCACTCCCTGCAGTAGACGGCGAACTCGCCCGTGGCCCGGAAGTCGAGCTTGCCGTGATCGCGCGAGTGAAGAAGCTCGCGCTCAGCGTGCCCGGCCTCCGCCTCCCTGCCCTGGACCGTCTTCCTGACGGACGGCCGGGAGCCGTCGGGCCGTCGGGGCCGCCTGGGCCTGACTCGGTGCAGATGCTTGCCACGTTTGTGAACGCTCATGGCGTCCAAGGTAGTGCCTCTCCGGGCGGAGGTGGTCCAATGTGAACCTCGGTCCGCGAAGGCACTCGCTACCCTCCGTTTCATCACTGCAGGTGACGAATAAGCCGTTACTTTCTCCAGAGAATCTGACCAAACAGCCTTGCCTTTCTTCCTATTTCGCTTCAGGATGGGCTCATGCGCAGATTCGTGCAAGAGCGGCTCCTCTCCTGGAAGGACGCGTCGGACCGACACCCGTTGCTCGTGCGCGGCGCGCGCCAGGTGGGAAAGACCTGGTCGATCATCGACTTCGGGCGGGCGTCCTTCCCGGGAGCCGTCCACGTGGTCGACTTCGAGCAACGCCCCGCCGCGCGCGACTTCTTCCAAGGCGACCTCGATCCGCGCAGGGTACTGACCGGGCTCGAACTGCTGCTCGGTGCCCCGGTAAGGCCCGGCCGCGACCTCCTGTTCCTTGACGAGATCCAGGCGTGTCCACGTGCGCTCGTCGCGCTGCGCTACTTCTACGAGCAGATGCCCGAGCTCCACGTGATCGCAGCTGGCTCCCTGGTGGAGTTCGCTCTCGCCGAGATCTCCTTCCCCGTTGGCCGCATCGACTACGTGACCATGCGACCCATGACGTTCGTCGAGTACCTGTGGGCGATCGGCAACGAAGTCATGGCCGAGGTCGTCCTCGACGGCCCGCGCGCTCAACCCGAGACTACGCACACGCTCGTGCTCGAGGAGCTGCGCCGCTACTTCTACGTCGGTGGCATGCCAGCGGCGGTGAGCGCCTACGTTGCGGGCCTCAGTCTGCAGACGGCCTTCGCTCGTCAGGACGCCCTGGTGCAAAGCTACCGCGACGACTTCGGCAAGTACGCATCGAAAGCTTCCAGGCGCTGCCTGGACGAGGTGCTCGTCTCCACGGCCCGGAGCGTCGGCAAGCCGGTCAAGTACGCGCGGCTGGCCCCCGGCTTCAGAAGCGACGTGGTCCACACGGCCTTCGACCTGCTCGCAAGAGCAGGTCTGCTGCGCTCGGTACCCACGACCAGCCCGGCTGGGCTGCCGCTGGCACTCTCAGCCAACCATAGGCGGTTCAAGGCGCAGCTCCTCGACGTCGGACTTCTTCAGCGCCTCTCGGGGATGCCCGCCGACGCAGAGTACGGCAAGGGGAGTCTTCTGGCGATGTACGCAGGCGCACTGGCCGAGCAGTTCGTGGGACAGGAGCTCGTGGCTTCGCTGGGCGACGAGATCTACTGCTGGTTGCGCCCGCAGAAGGGCAGCTCGGCCGAGGTCGACTTCGTGGTCGCCGCCGATGGCCGCGTAGTCCCCATCGAGGTGAAGAGCGGACCATCCGGTCGACTGCGAAGCATGCACCTGCTGCTGGAGGAGTACCCGAAGTGCGTGCCCGGCCTGGTGCTTTCTGAGGCACCCTACGCTGAGCTGCCCGAGCAGGGTCTGGTCTTCGTCCCGTTGTACTACGCCGGGACGCTCTTCGCAGGAAGCTGCGCGTACTGCGTCACGTGACACAGGTCACGTAGACGTTGGGTCACGCCGGCCGGAGACCCGGGCATACGGACAGCGAAGCGGACAGCGACGGCACAAACGGACAGCGGAGCGCGCGGATCACACGGATCGAGCGGATTGCGCACACAGCGGACAGAGGACAGCGGAAGGACCGTGGTGGGCGATGCTGGATTTGAACCAGCGACTCCCTGCTTGTAAGGCAGGTGCTCTACCCCTGAGCTAATCGCCCGTGGAGCTGGAAGTATACGACGGCGCCATACCTCCGCGCGGGCCGACGTCAAGCCCAGACACAGATGCGGAAAGGGCGGGCGCCCCTCCGGCCGCCCGCCCCTCAGTCCACCGCTCCTCCAGAGCCGATCCCGGCTGTCACCTGGCTGTGGGCCGATTCGCAGACCCGCCGACCGCAGACCCGCGCGGCCAAGTCGACTGGGGGGCGCCGGGGCTCGATTCACGCCACGCGTTCAGCACGCGTCCGACGTTGGGCGTCCCCCCCTGGGGCATGTTGTTCCGGAGGTTGTGCAGACGCCAGGCGCGATCCGGAGTCTGGCGCGGCGGGCGGCGGCCCTTCGGCTCCGCCCGCCGCGCTCGGCCGGTCAGCCAGGCCTCACTTCACGGTCAGCTTGGCCTGGGCCACGTTCTCCTGAGTGTTGCCGGCCAAGTCGGTGGCGTAGACGTACCAGGTGTAGGTGCCCTTCTTGAGGTTGCACTTGAAGCTCGCGGTCTGGCTCTCGTTCACCTGCACGTCGTCCTTGGTGACCGTCTTGGCCGTTGAGCCGTTGCCGCGCTTGATCTTGATCACGACGTCCGCGGTGGGACTCAGGCCGGCCGGCTCGCCGATGCGGTACTTGAGCTTGGCCGTCTTGCCCTTCTTGACGCTGACGTTACCCAGCGCCTCGGTCTCGGGCTTCGTCGTGTCGATCTTGACGGTCGCCTGGGCCGTGCCCACCTTGTTGCACCAGTCGAGCGCCTGGACCGAGACCTGGACAGCTCCCTGGCTGGCGATCGGCACGGTGTACGACGAGCCGTCCGTCCACGCGGCGACGCCTGGCGGCGCCATGTACTGGATCTTCTGCACGCCGGACTGCGAATCGGATGCGGTGAACGTCAGCGCCACCGGGCTGTTGTGCCAGGCGTCATCCGCGCCGTTGATGGTCACCGTCGGCGTAGTGGTCTCCGGCGCCACTGTGATCGGCAGACCCCCGGCGCTCGATGTCCCCGGAGGGAAGGGCGGATTCCTCACGGTGACCATCAGGGTGGGTACCGGAGCGGCCATATGGGCCGGGGTGAGCGGGACGGTGAGCTGCGTGGCGCTCACGAACGCGGTGCTGGTCGTCTCGCCCCCGTTGATCACGATGCGGGAGCCGCTCACGAAGTTGGTGCCGGTGACGGTGAGGACGACGTCGGTCCTCACGCAGCCGGCCCAGACCGAGGTGGGGTTGATGGTCCCCATGGTGGGGGGTGGGGCGGCGGTGACGGTGAACGCGTTTCCGAGAGTGGTCTGGTCCTTGGTCCAGAACTGGACGTTGTACAGCTTGTGACTCTGCGTGGCTTTGAGCTCGTAGGTCCCTTCAGGGGCGGAGGACGGCAGAGAGAACGTGACGTTGGCTCTGCCGGAGTCCCAGCTGTCGGTGGTGCCGGAGACCGTCGTCGCCCCCTTGACAAGTTCGAACGAGGGCTTCTCCGCCTCGAACACGATGTTGTTGGTATAGAACGTGCCCTCGACCGTGCAGGCGACTGACTGCCCGCGGGCGCCTGAGGAGGGAGTGACGCTCGTGACGGCGATCTCGGCCAGCGCCGCCGGCGCACAGAGCGCCATCACCGCCATCACGCAGACGCTCAGGAACAAGAACCGCCTTCCCATGACCCCTCCTCACGCTGCCGCTCGGTGGACGAGGCGGAATGGCGCGGGGGTGCCGCGGATGCGATCCCGCCTCGAAGTGGTGCCTACACCGTCCTATCGACAACAACGGGGAATCCTGTAGTCCACGAGCTCAGTGTCGCCTGGAGACCCTCGACCATCCCGCGGAGTCTGCCCTGCGCCGAGGGCGTGGCCCTCTGCCAATAGGCGGACGCCGGCCGGGACGGGCTCGGCCGGCCGGACGTGGAGGCGCTACGGAGGACTGGGGCCGCGGCGAAAACCCTCTTGAAGGGCGCACCGTGAGGGGACGCCGCGTCGCCCTCGCCTCAGGGAAGCCGGAGGCCGCCCGCAAAGATGACCACGAGCACCAGGTTGACCACGACAAGGGCGCCGATGATGACCAGGACGACCCGCTTGAGGAAGACCGTCCTCGCCGAGGTCTGCCCCGAAGCGCCGCTGGAGGCCCTGGATCCCACCCAGGCCCGTGCTCCCGGGTTCGCCCAGACGAGCTTGCCTTGCCGCTCGTAGTCCATGATGCGCCCGGGCGGAACGGGTCCGTCGCCCTCGAGCACGAACCGGCCGCCGACCCACATGATGTCCGCACCCGCACACTCCGGGGTCGGCCTGAAGGTGGCGATCTGCTGCGGCGCCTCCCGACCGGGTGGACGGGCACCGGCGCCCATCCGCGACGAAGAAGGACCGGGAGCCCGGCCGGCCGTGGGGCCGGCCGGGCTCCCGGTCACATGCGCGCCCGCGTGCGCCAGAGGCGGAGGGGGAGCAGCAGGATGCTCCTCGGAAAAGTCCTCCGCGCCCCTCATCAGTCCACCGGCAGCTGCTGCCAAGAGCCGGGCACCGTCTGCGTCACGGTCGTCGTCGTCTTCAGCGACGAGGTGGAGATGGAGCCGACGACCGTCTGGTTGTAGGCGATGGAGCAGTAGTCCTGGAGGACGATGTCGCTCTGCGACATGGTGGTCGTGACCGTGGGGTCGTACGGGCAACCGGCGAACACCGCGCCTTCGACGGTGCGGATGCTGGAGTTCGTCTGGCCCGAGAACCTGATGGTGGACTCGTTGATGACCATGAGGCCGTAGTACGTGCCCGTGCTCTGCCAGTCCACGACCTGCGGATAGATGCCGTTGTTGTCACACATGAAGAAGTAGACCATGGGGCGGGTCCGCGAGCCGAAGGTGATGTTGCCGGACGTCGTCGTCTTCTCGGTCGTGCACAACAACACGCAGAGGACGGAGGAGGCCCCTGTGCTCTGGAAGATCACGCTGTCCGTGGAGTTCCCGGGCACCCAGACGTTGCCGTACTCGTCGGCGTAGGTGCCGCTGCGGGTGAACTTGCGCCCGAGCCACATGGGCTTCGGCTGGGCCGCCTCCGAGTTGGGGTCGGCCTGAAGCGTGTAGTCGCGGGAGGTCACCGAGGCCGTGCCGCTCCACTGGATCGTGCCGCGGTTCTTCGTCGGGTCGGAGGTGCTGCTGATGGCGTTCACGTACACCTGGCCGAGCCAGTCCTTGATCGCGGAGGAGGCTCCACTGATGGTGAAGTCGCCGTACGCCGTCACGCCGGTCGCCTTGACGATCACGTTCCCCGCGAACCTGAGCGTTGTGACCGAGGTGCTCCCGGCGCCGCTCGCGTAGATGAGGCCGAACGTATCGGTGATCGTCCCACTGGAGGGGCCGTTGAGCGTGATGTTGCGGCCGGCGTACAGGGACGAGGCCACGTCGAGTGTCACAAGGGCGGTAGACGAGGGTGACGATCCACCGACCGGTACGGTGAAATCCAGGGCCACGTAGATCTGCGGGATGGTGTGGGTGACGGTCGTGCTGGTCCTGTTGTTGAGACTGAGACTGCCGCGGCAGTACACGGCCGCGGCTGAGAGGTTCACGCGGTCATAGATCGTGCTCGTGCCGGTGCCGTTCACGTACAGGGTGTTGGTGATCGTGTCGGTCACGGTGGAGCTCGTCGGCCCGGTGATGGTGAGCGTGCCGCCAACGTAGAGCGACGTGGCGCTGAACGTGATCCGCCCGGTGATGGTGAGGTTGCCGGCCACGTACAGGTTCCTGAACGCGTACGTGCGCGCCGAAGAGCTGCTCAGCGTCATGTTCCCGCCGTTCGTGGCGGCCGTCTGATACAGGTCGGCCGTGGCGGTGTAGCTCCCTGCCTGAATGGTGGTCAGCAGGGTCGAGTCGATCTGCGTCCACGTGCCCGCGTCGTAAGACCACGACGTCGGAGCCGTGGGAGCGGTCGCCGGCGTCTTGCCGGCCTGCGCCTCGTTGGCGAGACTCGCCTGCGCCGCCTGGTCGAAGTAGTCGCTCAAGAAGCCGATGGTCTCAGGGGCGATGGTGACGTCGCTGTAGGTCCTCCCCCCCGCGGTGAGGGTGTGGGTGGGCGCGGAGGTCGCGTAGGTGTTGGGGACGCCGGCCGAGCCGTTGGCCCGGATGCCGAGCGACTGCGTGTTCGATCCCGGCGCGGCGAGGTTGCTGGTGGAGTTGAGGGTGAACCTTCCGACCTCGGCGCGGCTGGGCACCATGGATGACATCGACGGGGTCCAGGTGCCCCCCGCCGAGATGGCAGTGACGAACGGCGCGCCGCTGTTGTCAGGCGTGCCGTCGGCGTTGACGGCGTAGATGTCGCTGTACTCCTCCAGCTTGATGCCGGTGTCGCTGTAGGTCACGGCCTTGGGCAGCGCGGCCGCGAACGGCAGAGTGATCTGCTGGATGAGCACGCGCGCTCTGGTCGTCTTGTTCTGGTAGTCGCACGTAGCCTCGACCCACATCCTCCTGTCCAGATTCGAATCCCACGTCCTGCTGGTCTCGATGCTCGCGATGTTGTCGTAGTAGAGGTACGTGACAGCCGCGCCGGGGGGAACTCGCTGTTGAACGCCGCGGCGAGGGCGGCGTCGGTGAGCCACGGCGTGGCGGGCGACGCCGTCGGCATGGGGCTCGCTACCTTCGTCATCTGGACGGCCGAGTCCAGAGCGCCCTCACCGGCGTAGAGGGACTGCGTGCGGGAGCGCACATCGGCGGTCGCCCCCTGCTGGTTCGCGACCACGAAGACGAGCATGGCGCAGGTGATCGCCAGGGTCGCCATGATGCCAATCAGCATGATGAGGGCAGCCCCCTGCTGGCACGAGTACCGCTGCATCGTGGTCCTCCTAGTTGGCGCTCGCGTTGCGAAGGCGCACCGTCGTCACCACGTCGGTGAACTTGGGCGTGCGCGCGATGTTGGCGTCGCTGATCACACGCGCACGGATAGCGACGATGGTGCTGAACACCAGCGTCCCGCTCGTGTTGTCCGTCCACTGGACGGGGTCGGTCGGGGATGACCGGTAGCCATACTGGAACAGCGGCGTATACGTGCTGCCTCCCGTCGGAGGCACGTTCAGAGGGTCGGGAATCGAAGGGTTGACGACGTTCTTCGCCAGGATGATGGTCCGGTCCCCTGCGCCGTCGAAGCTGCCGTCGTCGTCCATGTCGCGCTTCAGGTAGAGCGTCTTCTGCACGGAGGCGACGGTCGGGGTCGCCTCGAGGTAGATCCACGTCTTGCGAATGGCCGTGACTCCGGTGCCGTCGTCGTCGGCGCCCAGGACGTTGTACGCCGAGTAGAACTGCACGTCGTAGGGCCCGGCAAGCGTGATGGGGGGCTGACCGGCGGGCATCGCGGTCTCTGTGGGGACAGGCGAGGGCAGCGCCGTGGGCTGAGCCGCGCGGAGCTCGCTGGAGATGCGACTGATGGCGTCGCGGGCCGTGGCCCGCGAGTTGTTGGCGGCCACCGCGAAGTTGGCGCCGCGCTGCATGTTGATCCACACGGTGACGAGGCCCGTGGTGATGATGCTCAGGATGATCATGGAGACGAGCACTTCGATGAGCGTGAGCCCTGCCTCGGCGTCCCGCCGCGTGACGCGTCTGCGCAGCATGTGACGTCCTCTCAGTCGCCGCCGGGGTACGTGTCGAACTTGATCTTGCCGCTCGTCCACAAACGGAACGGCGGGGCGGCCATGGTGTACGTGGCCTTGCTGCTCCTGCAGAAGACGGAGTAGGTGTAGTTGGGCCCCCCGACGAGACCTGTGAACTTGACCTCTTGGTTGGTCGAGGTAGGTAGGGCGCCCGGCGGCGATATCGGCGTCGGCGAGACCGTCGCGTTCGGCGTGACGTTCGTCTGCACGCGCCGGAGCTGGACTCCCGGCGATATCACGTAGCTGTAGTTGTCGAAGTAGACGGTGAGGGTGAGGTTGGAGGGCTCCGTCTCGGACACGATGTTGATGCCCGCCCTGGAGTCGCGGATGATGGTCTGCGCCATCGTGACGTACGCGGAGCCTGGCCGGCTCACGTTCACCCTCACGTATTTCTGCAGGGAGGTGGGGTAGGGAGTCGGCGTGACGAAGTAGGTGACGGTGTACGTCGTCTCTTCACTGTACAGGTTGTACGCAGGCCCGAAGCGCCCGTCACCGAACGGGTTCGCGGTCGGGCTCGGCGAGTAGTTGAGGTTCCCCTCGGTGATGTCTGTGTAGCTCAGCAGGCGCACCTGTTCGAGACGGTCCTGCGCGATCGCGTTCCCGTCAACGCGGACCTCGTCCTCGCCAGTCCGGTCGAGCGCGTTCACGATCACCGGGCCTACGGCCGCGAAAACCACGCCGGCTATGATCACGGTGACCAGCAACTCGACCATGCTGAAGCCGGCCGAGCCGGTGTCGGCGAGAGGCCCCCTGCGACGAGACTGAGATCCGTGCTCGCGACGATGAACCTGGAAACCGATACGGTCGCCTCGGACCGGGCGCTGCGCTGCCAGGGAGGCGCTCCTCGGGTCTGCCATAACCGCTCCTGTTCCGCCGGTGAAACGGAGAGTCCGCACCTAGGACTGGGACCCCTCCACTTCTCGCATATCGACGCGATGGGCGAGAGCTTTAGGCTCCAGCGATGGAAGGCGTCGTCAACTTAGACAGTAGTGACTCGCCCCAACGAGTCCACCGCGTCACGAAGGCACCAAGCCACTCGTGCTGGTGTTGACGCTTTGTCTTACCTGAGTACTACGACCTGACGTACCCACTCGCCATGCACAACGTTACCCACGCATAAGATACGGCAGAGTGCGGCGTTGACACGTTGGAACATTCGTCTACCCCGGGGCGGAGCGGGGGGCAGGCGAGGGCCTCGTCGACGTCCTACGGCCGGGGACCAGCCCGCCTCAGGGCAGCGTCTGCAGCTGGCTCAGCGTGTCCTGGAGCAGCTCGATCTGGCGGCCGTACTCGGCGAAGTCGCCGGCCTTGAGCGCCGCCTGGGCCGCCTCGAACTGCTGGTTGGCCTGCAGGATCAGCGCCTTGGCCTGGGCGCTCACGGGGCCGGCGGTGCCGCCGCCCGCTCCGTCCCCGCCCGTTCCGTCACCGCCGGTGCCGCCGGTGCCGCCGCCCACGCCCGGCGGCCCCGACGATGTCCCCGGGTCGTATGCCTCGCCGAAGGCGGCCACGAGCGCCTCGCCCAGAGTGGGCTCCATGGCCACCACCTGCTCGGCGTTGCCCTGGCCGCCGGCCGGCGCCGGCGCCCGGTAGAAGACGATCACGCGCTTGAGCTGCGGAAGCTGCGTGTTCGTGGACTGCAGGTACAGCGGCTGCACGTACAGCAGCGAATCCTCGATGGGCGTGACGAGCAGGTTGCCCATGATCACCTCAGAGCCCTGCTGGCCCCACAGTGTGCGCTGCGCGCTGATGGCTGGATCCTGGTTGATGGTGGCCTCGACCTGGCTCGGCCCGAACACGGTGTAGCTGGAGGAGAAGACGTAGTTGAGTGCCGTGCCGTAGCCGGGCATGTCCGAGCGCGCTCCGAGCCAGGCGATCATGTTCTGGCGGCCGTTCGGCACGAACGGCAGCATGAGCAGGAACTCCTCCTTGGGGTTGCCCGGCAGCTTCATGATCACGTAGTAGGCGTCCATGCGCCCCGCGCCCGTCAGCGCCACGTTCTCGGGGATCTGCCACTGGTCGCCCTTGTTGTAGAGCACGTCGGGCTCGTCGACGTGGTACGAGGCGTAGACCTCGGACTGCACGCTGAAGAGGTCCTCGGGATAGCGGAGGTGGTCGAGCAGCGCCTGCGGCATCTCGTCCCTGGGCGTGAACAGCGTGGGGTACGCCGCCTGATACGTGCGCAGCAGCGGGTCCTCTGTGTCGAACACGAAGTACGTCATGGTGCCGTTGTAGGCGTCGACCACGATCTTCACCGAGTTGCGCAGGTAGTTGACGCCGCTCTGCGGCGTGGAGTAGGGAACGCGATCGGTGGTCGTGTACGCGTCCTGAACCCACCACAGCCGGCCGTCGGCGATGACCATGTACGGGTCCTGGTCCAAGGTGAGGAACGGGGCCGCGCTCGAGATACGCTCCCGGATCGCGTTGCGGATGATGATCTTGCTCTCATCCTGGATGGACGACGTGGTGAAGAACTTGATCGTCCCGAGGCGCACGCTGAACGCCAGTCGGTTGAGGAGCGGCGCGATGGGGATGCCGCCGCTGCCGTCGTATTCCGCATACACGTCGCCGCTGGGGCCGGGGTAGTCGAACTCCCGGTCGGTCGTGCCGACCAGGCTGTAGCCGGTGCCGCGCTCGCCGTAGTAGATGCGCGGCTGCGTGATCTCGAGGCCCTTGACGCTCTGCGGCGGTACGTCCTGCACGAGGAAGTCGGGAGAGCCGTCGTTGGTCACCTGGTTCACGGCCGACATGGCCACGCCGAAGCCGTGCGTGTAGGTGATGTGCTGGTTCACCCACGTCTGCGCCTGCGCGGGCAACCCGTCGATGTTGAGCTCGCGCGCGGAAAGCATGGTCTGCCGGTAGACGCCGTTCACCGTGTAGCGGTCAACATCGGCGTCGAGGAAGGCGTAGTACGGGCGCAGCTCCTGCAGCTGGCGGTAGCTGGTCACCAGGGTGTTGGGATCCCACAGACGGGTGTTGCGCAGTGTCGGCTGGTTGGCCACGAGCGTCTTCGCCGTGAGCGGCTCCGTGGGCGAGAGCGGCTGCTGCTCGATCTCGTCGAGCTTGTACGCCGCCCTGGTCGCGGCGATGTTGTGGGCGATGTACTCGCGCTCCTTGGTGAGCTGGTTCGGGTTGACGATGAGCGACTGGTACGCCGCCGGCACGATGCCGCGCAGCACGATGAGCGCGACGACCCACACGCCGATGGCCAGTGGCCACCACTGGCGCCGCCGCCACACGTTGAAGACGAGCACGGCGGCGAGGGCGAACGCTATGGCCATGAGCGCGTACATGAGCGGCAATCGGATGTGTACGTCCGTGTAGCCCGCGCCGTACACCGCGCCGGCCGTCGAGTAGAGAAGGTTCCAGCCGCGGAACAGCTGGCCGACGCCGGTCACGACGAAGATGGCGGCGAGCAGCGCCGAGAGGTGCGCCACGGCGCGTGCGCCCAGCTTGAGGTCGATCTGCGGGATCTGCGTGGGCGTACGCGCGGCGCCGAAGGGGTTGCGCGGGTCGGTGAAGCGCGGCTGGCCCTGTTCCGCGCCGGGCGCGGGCTTGGCGATGAAGTCGATGCCCCCCATGACGAGGTGCATGACGGCGGTGAGGATGAGCGCCACGACGAGTGCGGCGAAGACGAAGCCCTGTACGGTCTGCCACATGGGCAGCGAGAACACGTAGAAGCCCGTGTCGTGCCCGAAGATCGGGTCGGTCTGGCCGAAGGGCACCTGCTTGAGGTACAGCAGGAACGTCTGCCAGTCGGACGACAGGGAGCTGGCGGCCACGAGGGCGGCCACGACGCAGACGGCCAGGCCGCCCCAGCCCACCAAGCGCTTGACGCGGTCGCTGCGCGGCTCGAGCAGGTCGCCGGACGAGGTGACGCGATAGCTCGGCGCCAGGCGCCGCGCCAGCTCCACGTTGGGCCACACGATGGCGAGGAACGCGGCGAACCCGATGAGCGCGATGATGATGCGCCACCAGAACCCGGTCCAGAAGACCGGCCGGAAGCCCACCTCGCCGAACCAGAGCCAGTCCACGTACAGGCCGAGGATGCGCCCCGAGAGGGCGACCAGCGCGATGACCGCCACGACCACGACCGCGATGACGATGCGCCGGCGCCGGTGGTCGCCCGTGCGCGGCTTCGAGGGCTTCTTGGGACCCTTGCTGCGCTTGGGATCGATGGGGCGGACGTTGTCCATGCGCCTAGTATGAACCCTTTGCGCCCGCGAGACACAACGGGGGCGGCGAGAGCGCGTACGGGATCAGGGGTCCCCGCGGGCGGGGCACGGACTGCCGGACCGGCCGACGGGGCGCCTTGGCGGGCCGGCGGAAGCGCTGCCCCGGCCGGCCCGTCAGTTGGGCTCGGCCTTCTCCGCGCGGACCATGGCCGTGAAACGCTGGACCATCACCGGGTCCAGCTCGCGCGCGGCGACCTGACGAAGGTCGTCCAGGCTGTCGCCGTTCTGCGCGGTGAAGTCGAAGCGGCGGCAGACGGCGAACGCCCGGGCCACTCGTGGGATGGCGCTGCCACGCCGGCCCTCGGGATAGCCCAGGCCGTCCCAGCGTTCGCTGCCGTAGATGAGCGCGTCCACCACACGGTTGCGCACGTCCGCCGGCAGCGCATCGCCGTTGCGGGCCGACCCGAGGATGCCCTGCACCTCGGCCTGCAGGCTAGCGTCGTTCTCCACAGCGGCCAGCGCCGTGACCAGGCCGACGGTCTCGGCCTCGTTGAGGCCGATGAAGTCGGCGAAGCGGCGCCCGAGGGCCCCCAGGCCGCCCTCAAGGTCTTCGAGTGGGGCGGCCGGGCCGGCGCCGGCGAGACACACGCGGTCGCGCCCCAGCGCCTTCGCGCGCAGCAGCGCCGCGTCGGCGGCCGCCAGCAGTCCTTCGCTGGTCTCGGCCGACTCCGGGTAGGCGGCCACCCCGGCCGACACGCTGACGCGCAGGCCGGCGTGACCGACGTCGATGTCCGCGACACCGCTTCTGATGCGGTGTGCCAGCGAAACGGCCTCCTGAAGGTAGGTGTGCGGCAGGACGACGGCGAACTCCTCGCCCCCGTAGCGGGCGAGGTAGTCCGTCTCCCGGGAGCAGCTGCGCAGCACGTCGCTGACGGCGCGCAGCACTTCGTCGCCCTTCTGGTGTCCGACGGTGTCGTTGACCGCTTTGAAGTGGTCCAGATCCAGCATCAACAGGCAGAAGCTCTCCCCGTACCGCCCGGCGCGGCGCGTCGCAAGATCCAGCGTGTCGTGGAAGTGCCGGTGGTTGTGAAGGCCGGTGAGGCCGTCGGTGATCGCCCGCCGCTCGAGCTCCTCGTACGCCTGCGAGTTCTGGATGGCGATGGCCGCCATGTTGGCGAACAGCTGGGCCACCTCCAGCTCCTGGTCCTCGAAGGTCCGGCCGCCCAGACGCTCCACGGCCAGCACGCCGGTCGTCGTGCCGCGAAGCCTTAGCGGCACGACCAGCGAGGCGTGCGGACGCCGCTCGGCCTCGCCGTTGACGTGCGCCACGCGGGGGTCGGTGGTGCCGTCATTGACGATCTGGGCGCTGCCGTGCTGGGCGACCCAGCCGCGGAGGCTGCCCTCCATCGACGGCCGCAGCGCCAGAAGGTCCGCCGCGTCCTCACCGGTCGCGTAGATGCAGATGAGCTCGCGTGTGACCCGGTCGACGAGGCGGATGTCCAGGGAGTCGTACTCCACCACCTCCCTGAGCATCGTGCCGATCTCCCGCAGCACGGCCTCGCGGTCGAGGGTCCCCAGCAGAGTGGTGCTCACGTCCAGCAGCCGGTGCCGCAGGGCGAGTTGCCGCTCCAGCTGGTGCGATACGGTCTGCGCCTCCTCGTATTGCCGCGCGTTGCGGATCGCGATGGCGGTGAGGTTGGCGAACAGCTTGGCCGACTCCAGCTCGGCCTCCGAGAAGGTGCGCTCGCCCATGCGGTCGAGCGCGAGCACCCCCATCACCGAGCCGCCGACCGAGAGCGGCGCGACGATGGACGCCTGAGGGACCCACTCGGTGCCCGGCACGAGAGCCCCGCGCGGGTCACTCAGCATGTCGTTGACGAGTTGCGCCTCGTTGTGAGAGACCACCCACCCGCTGACGCCGACGTCGAGCGGGGCCCGCCAGCTTGTCATCTGCGCAAGCTCCCGATCACTGGCGAACGCGCAGTACAGCTCGCGAGCCGCTTCGTCGACCAGACGGATCTCCATGGCGTCGTAGTCGACGAAGCCCTTGAGCAGCGCGCCCACCCGCGTGAACAGCTCCCGTTGATCGAGCGTGGTGAGCAACGCCGCGCTCAGCTCGATCAGCCCATGGCGCAGCTCGAGCTGCGCCTCCAGCTGCGCCGTGGCGTCTTCGAGCGCCTTGTACTGGCGGGCGTTCTCGATGGCCACCGAGGCGTGCGCGACGAAGACCTCGAGCGACTTCACGAGGTCGAGGCTGGGGACCCGTCTGTCCCTGGGATCGGACAGGTCCAGGACGCCGACGATCTCACGCCGCTTGTCGAAGAGCGGCACGAAGAGCTCGTCGTTCGACTGCCACTCGTGCGGGTTCCGAGGACCCAGCTCGAGCGGCGGGAGGTAGTGCAGCTGCTCCTCGGTCCACTTGTGCGTGGGGTCGATGAAGAAGGACGTGCCGACCTGGTACTGCGGGATGAGGAGCTCGTCCAGCACACGCCGCGGGATGGGACGGTCGAACAGAACGCCGTCGTACTCGGGGTGCTCGCCGGCCGTGGCGTGCACACGGAACGTATCCCCGTCCGGCTCGACGAGGTAGAGGGCCGTCTCGCGGAACCCGAACGTCCGGCCCACCGACGAGACGACCACGCCGACGATATCGTTGAGCTCGAGACTGGCCTGCAGCTCGTTGGCGAGCGTGACCAGGCCGCGCATGAGCTCGACCTCGTTGCGGTCGGTCTTTCGATTCCTCACGCGAAACGCCATGCCGGCTCCTGCTCGACGCGCCGCACCCGGATTGTACCCGGCCGCCCAACGGCGCGAAGACTGTGTCCACTCGCCCGCGGAGCCTCGCCCCACGGCCGGGGCGGGCCGGCAGCCATCTGTGTCGTCAGGCCGTAGAGATACTTGAGGGGAACGTTCGCCTACTCGCCGAGCCGCAGGATCGCCCGGGCCTCGTCCGGCGTTGCGGTCTTGCGACCCCATTCACCCGCGAGACGGGCCGCTCGCCCGACCAGTTCGGCGTTCTCTTTCGCCAACACGCCCTTGTGAAGGTAGATGTTGTCCTCGAACCCGAGGCGGACGTTGCCGCCAAGGGCGAGAGCGGTCATCGTGACCGGCATGTGCCAGCGGCCGATGCCGGTGCACGTCCAGGTCGACCCCTCGGGAATGCGGTCGACCAGGAAGACGAGGTTGCGTGGCTCGCCGCTCATGCTGCCCGGCACGCCCAGCACGAAGTCCCAGTGCAGCAGCGGGCCGGCCGGGCCGTTCTGCTTGACCAGCCGCAGGGCGTTGTCGATCTGCCCGGCCTCGAAGATCTCGAACTCGGGGCGCACGCCCGCCGCCTGCATGCGCCGGTAGAACTCGCCCATCAGGGCCGTGTCGTTGAAGAACACCTCGTCGCCGAAGTTGGCGGTGCCGGTGGTCAACGACGCCATCTCCGGCTTGAGCGCGAGCGGCTGAAGACGCTCGTCGGCCGTCATCCCCATGGCGCCGCCGGTGCTGGTCTGGATGATGATGTCCGTGCGCCTGCGGATCTCCTCGATGGCCGCGGCGAACGCCTCGCGGGCCTGCGTGGGGTTCGCCTCGGCGTCGCGCACGTGCAGGTGATACATCGCGGCGCCGGCCTCACGGCAACGGGCGGCGTCGGCGCCGATCTCCGCGGCCGTCACCGGCAGGGCCGGCTGGGCCTCTTTGGTGGTCTCGGCGCCGACGCCGGCCACGGTGATGATGAGCTTCTCCATCGTCGTCCCCCTCCGGCGCCTGAGGCGTCGCCCGGGCGCCGCCTGACGGTCTCCTCGCGAACGGCTGCGGCGCCGCCTCGTGTGTCTACTTCGTATACGGGTACGCCTGGTTCACGTACGCGAGGCTCTCCTCCACGACCGCGAGAGCGCGGTCCAGGTCGGCTTCTGTGTGACGGTAGCAGATGTACCAGTGATGGTACGGCTGGACGAAGAGCCCGCGGCGGATGCACTGCGTGTAGAACTCGGTGCGCCGCTCGCGGTAGTGGTCGTCGACGTGGTCGAAGGTGAGGAAGGGCATCGGCGGGATGCCGCTCTTCGTGACCGGCACGCCGGAGGCGTCCACGATCGCGCCCAGCCCGTCCAGGAATCTCGTGCCGCGCTCCCAGATGGCGTCCTGCACCTTCTCGCGCTCGAGGATCTCGAGGCACTTCATGCTGGCCGCCATCTCCAGGCTGTTGGGGAAGTAGGTGGAGCTGAGGAAGGCGTCCTTGACGTAGACACTCAGGACCTCGCGCCTGCCGACCAGCGCGGCGATCGAGTAGCCGTTGGCCATGGCCTTGCCGACGGTGGTGATGTCCGGCGTCACGCCGTAGCGCTCGCTGGCGCCGCCCATGGCGACACGGAAGCCGGTGCGGATCTCGTCGAAGCACACCGGCACGTCGTTGCCGTGGCAGAGGTCGACGAGCGCCTGCAGGTAACCGTCGGGCGGCGTGATGATCGGCAGGGCCATCGGGTGGCCGACGGGGGTGATGATGACGCCGGCGATCTCGCCCGGGTTCTCGGCGAACACGCGCTCAAGGTCGCCGAGGTCGCCGTACTCGAACTCGACGGTGAGGTCGGTGACGGCCCTGGGCACGCCGCCGTGGTGCTCCACGCACCAATCTCCCCAGCCGTGGTAGCCGCAGCGCGCGATCTTGTCGCGGCCGGTGTAGGCGCGCATGGCGCGCACGGCCGCGTTGGTCGCGTCCGAGCCGGTCTTGACGAGGATGGTCTGCTCTCCGCAGGGCATGATCTCGGCGAGACGCTCCTCGAGCTCGTTCTGCAGGGGCTGCACGAGGCTGAAGCAGAAGCCCTTCTCCATCTGCGCCTTGGCGGCGTCGTTGATCTCCGTCTCCACGTAACCGAGGATGATCGGCCCGTAGGCGCAGAGCATGTCGATGTACTCGTTGCCGTCCACGTCGACGATGTGACCGCCGTGGCCGTGGGTGATGAACACGGGATACTCGCCGACCACGAAGTTGTAGGGCCGGCGGATGCCGCCGACGCCGCCGGGGGTGAGCCGCTGGGCGTCCTCGAGCATGGCCATGGACTTGGTGAGGGTGAGCTTGGGGGCGCTCTCGACGGGCTTCGTCATCTGGGCTCCTTTGGAGGTCGAGGCGGAAGGGCTGCGTCGGTCGCGAAAGGCGGACACGACCGGGTCTCAGCCGGGGTCCGGCCAGAGGCGGCTGTAGATGTGGAGGATGGTCAACCTTGGCCTCCGAGCTTCGCGCAGGCCGCGTGCGTGCGGCCGACGCGTCCGTAGAGCGTACCGGATGCGGACGCGACCGGCATCGATCGGCGCTGCCCGCAACGGACAGGCGGCGGCGGCCGCTTCGCCAGGATGGCGACCCCGTGGCGGCCGGCTTTGAGACAGGTCCTCCGCCCGCGGGTCACAGCCCCGGCTCCGGCGACGGGGTCTGTTCTTCGCGCTCCCCGAACAACACGACGAGCACGCCGGCGCCGACGATGAGCGCGCCGCCGAGCACGGTCCAGCCGGTGATCGCCTGCCCCAGAAGCAGGAACGCGTAGATGGGCCCGGAGACCGGCTCGAGGTAGCCGAGAATGGAGCTGTGCTGCACCTTGATGCGGCCCATACCGGCCGTCCACATCATGTAGGCGACGGCAGTGCACAGGACGCCGAGGACGACGCCGGCCACGAGGTCGCGCGCGGTCATCCCGTAGCCGGCGCCCACGGTCTGCACGAGCGCCAGCGGCAGCAGGATCACGGCGTCCAGAAGGATCTCGGCCATGACGATGGTGACGGCGGGCACGCGCGTGGTCAGGTCCTTGACGATGAGCTGGAAGGCGGCGTAGCCGAGACCGGCGCCCAGACCTGCGGCCACGCCGGCCGCGGACAGCTCGACGCCCTCGCCAAGCAGGGAAGGCGCCAGGATGGCGGCGAGCCCTGCGAGCGCCAGCAGCAGCGCCGGGTAGACGATGCGCTCCGTTCGCGAGCGGAACACGCGCGGCGCCAGCAGCGCTACCCACACTGGCGCCAGAAACAGGAGGAACATGCCGATGGCCACGCTCGCGTCGCGCATCGCCACGAAGAAGAGCAGCAGCATAGCCGAGTCGACCAGGCCCATCAGCAGCAGGCGGGGCCAGACCCCTCGGCGGAGGGCGCCGGCCAGCGGCCGGCGGCGGGCGAAGACGATGCCGAGCACCGCGCCGGCGGTCACGAAACGCACCACAAGGAGCGCGCTCTCGGGCGCCGTCGTCCAGGTCACGAGCACGCCGATGAACCCGAAGATGACGAACGACCCGGCGACGAGGAGGTAGCCCTGGGCGGCGCGCCGGCTCAGAGTGGCTCCGGCTCCGCGGCCGCGGCGGTGGAGGCTTCGCCCTCGCCGCGGCCGAACAGCACCACAAGCAGTCCGGCCGCCAGGATGAGAGCGCCGCCTACCCATGTCCACAGGCCGGGGAGCTGCCCGAGGAGAAGCACCGCGTACAGGGGGCCGGCCACCGGCTCCACGTACCCGAGGACGGTGACGTGTTCAACGCGCACCCGGCGCGTGCCCTCCACCCACAGCGTGTACGCCACGGCAGTGCACAGCACGCCCATCACGGCGACGGCCAGCCAGTCGCGGCCGGTGATCTGGTAGCCGGTGCTGGTCAGCTGCCAGATGGCCAGGGGCGCGACGATGACGGCATCGCCCGCCGCCTCGGCCGTCGAGATGGTGGCCGAGGAGGCACGCCCGGTGAGGCCCTTCACGGAGAGCGTGTACGAGGCGTAGCCGAAGCCGGTGGCGAGGGCGGCAAGCAGGCCGATCCACGAGACCTTGACGCCCTCGCCGAGCAGGTCGGGGACGAGGATGACGGCCAGGCCGGCGAGGGCGAGGCCGAGCGCCGGCCACACGATCGGGTCGCGCGGAGTGTGGAAGACGCGCGGGGCGACCAGCGTGACCCACAGCGGCATGAGGAACAGGAGGAACATGGCGATGGCCACGCTGGTGCTGCGCACGGCGAAGAAGAAGAGCAACAGCGTGGCGGACGAGACGCACGCCATCGCGATGAGCCGCCAGGCGGCGCCCGGCCGGCGCCAGTCGGTGAGCATCGGGCGCCGCAGGAAGACCACGCCGAGCGCCAGGGCGGCCAGCGCCATGCGCAGGCACAGCGCCACGCTCTCCGGAGCGTTGATCCACGCTACCAGCGGCGCCGAGCCGGCCATCAGCAGGTACGCGACCAGGACCTCGGCGTAGCCGAGCGGGTCGCGGCGCGGCTTCGCTGCGCCGGCCGGAGGCTCGCCGCTCGATCCCCGCCGAAGGGGAGGCGTGGAGCGGTGGTCCGCAGGCGCACCACTCACACCGGCGGCTCCGTCTCCACGTCCTGCTCACCGCGGACCACGACAAGCACGCCGGCGGTCAGCACGAGCGCCCCGCCGACCGCCGTGTACACGGAGACGGCCTGGCCGATCAGGACCCACGCGAACAGCGGCGCCGCCACCGGCGAGAGGAAGCCGAGCACCGCGCTGTGCTGCATGCGGATGTAGCGCACACCCTCCATCCACAGGCTGTAGGCCAGCGCGGTGCACACCAGGCCGAGGATCAGCGCCACCAGGAGGTCGCGCTGCGTGAGCGCGTAGCCCGTGGAGAGCGTCTGCCAGAGCGCCAGCGGCAGCAGGAACAGGCAGTCCATGGAGCACTCCGAGAGCACCATGGCGGCGCTGTCCATGCGCGTCGTCAGGCCCTTGACCAGCAAGGCGAAGCCGGCGTACGCCCAGCCCGACAGGAAACCCGCGACGAGGCCCAGCACCGACACATGAAGGCTCCCGCTCAGCGCCGGCGCCAGGATGATCGCCAGACCCACCAGGGCGATGGCGATGGAGACGTACACGACCCGCTCCGTGCGACTTCCGAGCAAGCCGGGCGCGAGGATGGCGATCCACACGGGCTGGCTGAACAAGAAGACGGTGCCGATGGCCACGCCCACCTCGCGGACCGCGTAGAAGTAGAACAGCAGCGCGACGGCGTCGAAGAAGCCCATCAGGACCAGCCGCGGCCAGAGGTCCCGCTGCCGGAGGCAGCGCAGGCGCCGAGGCCGGCCGAGGACGATGAGGATGGCGGCCACGGCGATCGCGTAGCGCAGCACGAGCAGCAGGCTCGCGGGCGCCGTGGCCCAGGTGACGAGGGTGCCCGACAGGCCGATGATGATGTACGAGGCGGCCACCATGGCGTAGCCCGTGGCCGCCGAGCGCGAGCGTCCGGCCGCGCTCATCTGACGCTCCACGTGCCCATAGGTGGCTTCCCCTTCGGCGCCCGGAGGCGCCGGCCCTGCTCAGATCGGCTCCGCCTCCGCCAGCTCGGCGACCGACGTCTCGCCTTCCGCGGCCCCGTACAGGATGACGAGCACACCCGCGGCGATGATGAGGGCTCCCCCGGCCACGGTCCAGTGGCCCGGCCGTTCCCCCACCAGGAGGTAAGCGTACACGGCGGCGCCGACCGGCTCCACGTACCCCGGGATCGTGACGTGCTCCACGCGCACGCGCCGTGTCCCCTCCGCCCAGAGCGTGTGGGCGAAGGCGGTGCACACCAGACCCATCACGGCGATGGCGACGAGGTCGCGCGCAGTCAGGCGATAGCCGGTATCGGCGAGCTGCCACGGGGCCAGCGGCAGGACGAACAGGGCGTCCAGCGGGACCGCGGCGATCGCCATGCGCAGGCTCAGCGTAGCGCCGGGGGGCGGGGCGCGTGCGTGAAGGCGACCAGCGGCGCCGTGGCGGCCATGAGCAGGTAGCCGGCGAGCACGATGGCATAGCCGGCGGGGTCGCTACGCAGCCCCGCCGCCGCCGGGCCGCCTCCCGGCCTCATCCGACCAGCTCCGGCTCGGGCGCGTAACGGCCGTACAGCACCACGACGATGCCGGCGGCCACGATGAGCGCGCCGCCCGCGACCGTCCATGCCGAGGGCACCTGACCGAGGAAGACGAGCGCGTACAGCGGCGCGCTCACGGGCTCGAGGTAGGCGATGATGGAGGCGTGCTGCACACGCACGTAGCGCAGGCCGTCCATGAAGAGGCTGAACGAGAACGCGGTGGTCACCAGCCCGAGGAGGGCGGCCACGAGCACATCCGGCAGGGTGTAGCTGTACTGCGCCGCAGTCACCGCGAGCAGCCCCGGCCCGAGCATGACCGCGGCGGTGAACGCGCTCTGCACGAAGACGACCGCCGTGCTGCGCACGCGGCGCACGCGCAGCGACTTGGCGAGCAGCAGGTACGCGGCGTACATGACGCCGGCGCCCCACGCGCACAGCAGCCCCGCCGCCGAGAGCTTCGCCCCCTCCAGCAGCAGACCCGGCACGAGGATCAGCGCCATGCCGGCGAGGCCGGCGACCAGGGCGACGTACACGACGCGGTCTGTCGCCTCGCGCAGCACCCGTGGCGCGACGACGGCGACGTACAGCGGCGCCAGGTACGACAGGAAGATGGCGACGGCGACACCCGTCGAGCGGATGGCGATGAAGTACAGAATGAGGTTCGCGGCCAGACTGGCGCTGATGGCCACCACTCGGAGAGGCGCTCCGGGCCTGCGAAGGTCGCGCCAGCTGCCGGTCGCCGCGACCACGACGCCGAGCACCGCCGCCGCAAACGCCATACGGAGGCACAGCAGCATGGTGGCCGGCATGTCCGCGTAGACGACCATGACGCCGATGGAGCCGTTGGCCAGGGACGCGCACCCGACCTCGAGATAGCCGCGGAGGCGCTCGGGTGGTCCGCCGGCCGGGTCCACGGCGGCGGCGGGCGCGTCTCCGCCGTCGCCGTCGCTCGGCCGGCCCGAACCGGCAGAGCCCGTCATGTCAGCGCCTCCGACAGCGTGGCGCCGCGATGACCACCCACACGGGCGCGAGGTACTCGAGGGAGACGGCGATGGTCACGTTCGAGAGGCTGACTGCGAGGTAGTAGAACAGCACCTCGACGGCCACCACGAAGCCGACCAGCCAGAGCCGGCCCACCTTGCCGTTGCGCCTCACCTCGGCGGGCCCGCCGGTGAGGAAGAAGAAGACGGCGAGGACGGCTCCGGCCAGCCCCATGCGCGTGACCACGAGCAGGCTGGCCGGCATCGCCGACACCTGGATCAGTGTGGCGGCCGTCCCGAGGATCAGCGACGAGGCGCCGATCTCGGCGTAGCCGCGGAGGCGCTTGTCGCCGCAGCGGGCCACTCAGGCCGGCCGCACGGCGCACCGCCGATCGTGAGCGGGGGGTGCGCCCACGGTGCACCCCTGATCGCCCTGGGCGTGCTCAGACCTCCGCGAACCCCAGGCGGCTGGCGAACACATCGAGAAAGCGGCTGTCGGTGGCCAGGTCGAGGAACCCGGTCAGATCGCGGACCTTGGCCATGCGGCGCCGGGCTCCGACGTCGATGAGCGCCATCTGGGCGCCGACGCCGGCGGCGTTGCCGACGAACGCCACGCGACGCTTGGGCACCGGCGGGAACAGGCCCAGGAACTGCGAGGCCTCGAGGTCGAGGTAGTTGCCGAACGCGCCGGCGATATAGACGTTCTCGAGCTCATCCAGGCTGACTCCGAGCGTGTCCATGAGCAGGTACCAGCCGCTGGCGATGGCGCCCTTGGCGAGCTGCAGGGCGCGCACGTCGTGCTGCGTGAACACGATGTCGCCGTTGGCGCCCTCGCAGATGAAGTACTCGAGGCCGCCCTCACTCTCGCGCACGTGGGGATGGTCCTTCTGCAGGCGGCCGGTCTTGTCGACGATGCCCGCCCTGACCACGCCGGCCAGCAGATCGACTACGCCGGAGCCGCAGATGCCCACCGGCGCCGTGCCTGCGATGGTCTGGATATCAACCGGCTCGCCCTCGGGGGTGATGCGTACGCGCTCGATCGCGCCGGCCACCGCCTTCATACCGTTGCGGATCTGGTAACCCTCGAACGCCGGCCCCGAGGCACAGCTGGTGACGGTGACGCGGCCGTCCTTGACCAGCGCGATCTCGGTGTTGGTGCCGATGTCGATGGCCATGGCGGGGCGCTTCTTGTGCGACAGCCGCGTGGCGGCGATGACGGCCAGAGCGTCCGAGCCGACGAAGCCGGCGATGGGCGGCGGGAAGTGCACGCCGCCGTTGGGGTTCATGTCGATGCCCAGCTCGCTCGCGCGGTAGGTGAGCGGCTCGGCGGCGGCAGGGGCGAACGGGGCCTGGCCGAGGCCGACCGGCGAGAGCCCGAGGGCGAGGTGGTGCATGGCCGTGTTGCCGACCACGGTCATGTCGTAGACGTGGTCGGGCTCGATGTTCTGACGCTCGTAGAGCGCCTTGAGATTCTCGTTGATGCCGCCGCGGACCACGCGCCCCAGCTCGCCGGCGGCGTCGCAGGTCGCTCCGTGGTCGATGCGCGAGATCACATCCTCGCCGTAGCGCATCTGCGGGTTCTCGATGGCCTCCTGGTCGATGAGCACACCGCGCTCTAGGTCGAACAGGTAGGCGATCACCTTGGAGGTGCCGATGTCCACGGCCACGCCGTAGCACGGCGGCAGGCCGTCGTCGCCCTTGTGCACGTCGACCACGCGCTTGCCGTACAGCGTCGCGTTGACCTTCCACTTGCCGTCCCGCAGGGTCTTGGGCAGGCAGTCCAGGACGTTGAGCGGGACCTCCACGCCGCCAAGAGCCTCGTCGAAACGCTCGAGGTCCGAGCGTGCGTCCTCCAGCGTGGCCGGCTCGAGCTCGACGTGCTTCGTGACCACCGCTGGATGCGGCTTGCCGTGCTGCAGCTTGGACGTGGTGAGGATGCGACGCTGCCCGGCGGTGCCGCGCACCTCGATGCTGACACGAGCGCCTAGTGGATAGGCCTGACACGCGAGGCGCCAGCCCTCGTCGCGCAGCTTCTCGGGGATGCGCTTGAGCTCGCGGCTCGTGTGCTCAGACAACTCGCCGGCGCCCAGGCGCACCAGGCACTTGCCGCAGGTGCCGCGTCCGGCGCAGTCGGTACCGATCTCCACTGACGCGGCGACGAGGGCGTTGAACAGGGTCTCTTCTTCGGGGACGTCGAGAGTCAGCCCGATAGGCTCGACGAAGACTCGGGTCACTGTGGACTCCTAGGACGGGGTTCCGAGGGGATTCGGGGGATTCTACTACCCGTGCGGGAGTTTGCTCACGCCTCTCCCGCACGGTCGTTGACCTCCGTCAAGCTCTCAGGCTCCCGCGTCTCAGGCCTCGACCCCGCCGAACACGTCGGCCATGCGGTTCTTGCGGTCCACGACCTTCTGCATGCGCGCCGCCCACACGTCGCTGAGGACCGGTCCGTGGCCTGGGTCGAACATGCCGGCGACGCCGAGACGCTGGTGGGCGCTCTCGCACTCGGGGCAGTGGCACTCGCCCTTGCCGTAGTCGTCCGGCTCATCGTAACGGCTGATGACGCCCTCGTAGTTGCGCAGGATGACCTTGTCCGGCGCGTGCGTGATGACGTAGTTGGGAAACACCGGCGTCTTTCCGCCGCCGCCGATGGCGTCGATGATGAAGGTCGGCACCGCCATGCCGCTGGTGTGGCCGCGCAGGCTCTCGTAGATCTCGATGCCCTTCATCACGCTGGTGCGGAAGTGGGCCGTGCCCTCGGCGAGGTCGCACTGGTAGAAGTAGTACGGCTTCACGCGATACTGCAACAGCCTGTGCACCAGCTTCATCATCACGTGGGCGCAGTCGTTGACGCCGCGCAGAAGCACCGACTGGTTGCCGAGGTTGATGCCCGCGTCGGCGAGCAGGTCGCAGGCCGCCTTGCTCTCGGCCGTGAACTCGTTGGGGTGGTTGAAGTGCGTGTTGAAGTAGAGCGGGTGGTACTTCTTGAGCATCGCGCACAGCTCGGGGGTGATGCGCTGCGGGCACACGACCGGCATGCGCGAGCCGATGCGGATGATCTCCACGTGCGGGATGGCGCGCACGCGGCTGACGATGTCCTCGAGCTGTGCGTCCGAGAGGACCAGCGGATCACCGCCGCTGATGAGCACGTCGCGGACCTCCGGCGAGCGCTCGATGTAGGTGATGGCGTTGTCGATGTCCTCGCGCGGGACCATCTTCTCGCTGCCGCCCACCAGACGCCTGCGCGTGCAGTGGCGGCAGTACATGCTGCACATGTCGGTGACCACGAAGAGCACGCGGTCGGGGTAGCGGTGCGTGAGGTGCGGCGTGGGGGAGTCGAAGTCCTCGGCGATGGAATCGGGCATCTCTTCGGAGTGGACGAGGAGCTCGGCGGGCGTGGCCACGGCCTGGGCGCGCACGGGGTCGCGGGGATCGCCCGGGTCGATGAGCGACGCGTAGTAGGGCGTCACGCTGACGCGGAACCTGCCGAGGCAGAGCTCGAGGTCGGCGCGCTGCCCCTCGTCCAGGTCGAGCAGCTCGGTGAAGTCCTCGAGCGTGGTCAGGCGATTGCGGAACTGCCAGTGCCAGTCGCCCCAGTCGGCGTTGCTGACGTCGGCGAACATCGGTATGTCTCTGCGGTCGCGGATCATGGCGCCTCGTCTCCTTCTCGCGAGCGCCCCAGGTCGCCCGCGGTCATCGTGCACGCACACTTCATGCAGTCATGCATCAAGATAGTACAGCCTCTGGGCCGGCGGGGGAGCCGGCGCTCTCGGCGACGATCCGGGCGAGCGCCTCGGCCGCTTCCGGCCACAGGGGCAGGACCCGGTGCTCCTCGACGAACTGCCGCGCGAGAGCCGTCGCCTTGTCGTAGGGCCCCTCGCGGCCGGAGGAGACCCAGGCGTCCCACATGCTGCGATCGAGCAGCCGGGGACGCCACACCTCCTTCATGTGCCGCCGCGTGTGACGCTGGCCGAGGTAGTTGCCGCCGATACCGACCTGGGCGATCACGTCGAGGGCGACGGACTCGTCGTCGACCGCGATGCCGGCGGCGATGGCCGCGTTCCAGGAGAAGACCTCGGCGTCCATGACGAGCTGCTGCGCGCCGAAGGCCCCGCCGGCACCCAGCGTCCCGGCGCCGGCGACCACGTCGGCGCCGGCCGCGGCGACGGCGAGCGAGCCGAGCGCATCCTGCGTGCAGGCCTGCCAGTCGGGCTCGTGGCTGCCGGTGGCCATGCCGAAGGCCGCGACCGGCAGACCGACCAGGCGGGCCAACTGCACGCAGGCGACCTGGAAGAGCACGGCCTGCGGGCCGCAGGCAGGCAGGCCGGCCAGCGACGGCCGGGCGAGGTAGAAGAACGGCGCGCCGGGGGCCGCCGCCTGCACGGCGGCGCAGGCAGCGAGCACGCCGGCGTGGTGGCGCACGAGTGCCGCGGCGAGGTCCGGCGCCGTGCCGCCGGCGGCCGGCGCGACGCCGGGCGCGGGCGGCACGGCGGAGAGCGGTGGCGGCGCGGCGACCGCGCCCGGCTCTGCTCCCTCCGGCGGGCCGGCGCCGGCGTCCGCGGCGGACGGGGCCGACACGAAGCTTACGGGCAGCCCGGCGCGGGCAAAGACCTCGGCGGCGGGCCGGACCTCGGGGCCGCCGCTCAGACTCAGCGGAGGACGTCGGCGCAGCTCAGCCTCGGAGCCGGCGACGGCCTGGGCCATGCGCACGGCGCCCGCGGCCTCCGCTGCCGTGCGCAACGTCGTCAGCTGCACGTGCTTCGACGTGCCGGCGAGACACAGCGCGAGCTCACCGAGCGCCGTCTGGCCGGCAACGCGCACCGGCAGCCCGGCGACGATGGCGACCTCGGGCAGCGCATCGGCCAGCCTGACGAGACCGGCCAGATCGGCGGCGGTGGCAGGCAGCGGGTCGCCGCCTGCCGGCGGCCGCACCCGCGGCGCAGGCCCGCCGGTGGCGAGCAGAGGGCTGCCACCTCCGAGACGCACGTCGCGCTCTGGGGCGCGGCCGGCCAGGATGAACGTCTCCGGCGAGGCGGTCACTGCGGCTTGCGCCGCGCCCGCCGCCGCGCTCAGCGACTCGAGCGCGGCCGCGTGCACGCGCCGCACGTCAACCTCGCTCAGCACGCGCAGTTCCAGACGCGCCGAGGATGGCGCCGTCACAGCCGGCGTCTCACTCATCCCACGCCCGCCAGCTCGGCGTCGGCGCGCGCCACGATGCTGCGGAGCTCGGCCGCCAGGTCCTCCGGCAGCGGCTCCGGCTCGTGCGTCGCCAGGACCTCGTCGGCGATCTCCGTCGCCTTCTCCAGGGCGCCGCGCCGGCCGTCACGGATCCACGACTCGTAGGGCTCACGGTCCCACACCCGCGGCCGCCACAACTCGCGCATGTGGTCGCGCGTGTGCTTCTCGCCCAGGTACGTCCCTCCCTGGCCCACGGCCTTGATGACGTCCACAGCCAGCGTCTCGTCGTCCACCGCGATGCCGCCGGCCATCCTCTTCACGATGCGGTAGATCTCGGTCTCCATGACCATGTGCGGATAGCTGAGGATCTTCGAGCCATTGAGCAGGCCGGCGCCGTTCATCATGTCGGCGCCGCCCATGACGCTGGCGAAGGTGCTCAGCGAGTCGTCCACGGCGGCCTGCCAGTCCGGCTCCTTGGCCCCGGTCGCCATAGTCCCCATGGCGATGGGCAGGCCGTAGAAGTGCGCCAGCTGTGAACACGCCGTTGCCAGCAGGTAGTCCTCCGGCGCGCCGCCGGTGTAGCCGCCGGTCGTGAGGTCGATCACGCTCGGCGCGGCCGAGACGAAGCACGGCACGCCGGGCGAGGCGAGCTGCAGCAGCACGATGCCGCTGAGCGCCTCGGCGTTGTGCACGACCAGCGTGCCGGCCATCGTCGCAGGGCCGGTGCCGGCCGCCAGCGGCATGGGCATGACGCCGCAGGGCAGCCCGGACTGCGCGGCGACGAGGTTGGCCTCCAGGTTGGGTCCGTCGTGCCCCAGCGGGTCGACGGCACACTGCATCGAGCTGACGATGGGCCGCGCCCGCAACTCGTCGGTGCCGCCGGCGATGGCCGCCGCCATCTCGACCACGTAGCGCATGGGCTTCTCGCCCTGCGTCGTCACCGTCTGGAAGTGCTTACTCGTATTGGCGAAGACGGCCTCGGCGTCGTGCAACGCCTTGGTGGCCGGCGGCACGTCGGTGCTGGTGACGATGGGGCCCCAGTAGTAGCTCAGCTCGGGGATGGCGTCGACGAAGCGGGCGCTCGTCGCCGCGTCCGCCTTGGTGCTCGAGCGCTTCTCCCCGGTGACGTGGTCCCAGACGAACACGCCCGAGCCGTCGTTGCTCAGGTACGAGTGCCGGCCGTCGATCACGAGGTCACACTCCGGATCGCGCGCCGCAAGCAGGTACTCGTGCGGCGCACGGCCGAGCGCCTCGGTGACGACCTCCTCGGGAAACCTGACCATCTGCGTTCCGCGGTCCACGAGGCAGCCGTTCTGTTCGAGCACGTCCAGCGACTTCTGACTGGGAAAGCGGCAGCCGACCTCGGCCAGAACGTCGAGCGTGGCCTCGTGGATGCGCACGAGATCCATGGGCGTGAGGACGTTCCAGGAGAGACGCGGCGCGATGGGGTCGATTCTGGCGCTCATGGTCGGCTACCTCGCTGTGGGGGTCCGGTGACGGGTCGGGAGACGGTCGGGGACTGTTGGCGAGCCGCCGCAAAGTGCGCACGGGGCCCGGCCGCCGAAGGGCAGCCGGGTCTAGAGACCGCAGGCGCGGTTGATGGTGCCGATGCTTGTGACGGACACGGCGAGCACGACGCCAGTGTATCGCACCGGCCTCGCGCGCGGACGAGCGTCGAGCCTCAGACGCTGCGGCTCCACCGCACGAAGCTGGTGGCGGAGGCGACCGCGAGGAGCACCGCGGTCGCAAGCGTCAGGTACGCGCTGGGGCCACCGCCTTCCTTCGCGAAGTTGATCACCGTGGCTGCCACCATGAGCACGAACGCCACGACGAACAGCACGAATGCGACCATTCTGCCGCCCCTCTTGGAGCCGCCCATGTCCGCTCCCCTCATCGGCTTCATACCCGAAACGGTCGCTCACTTCGGGTGGCGTCACCCGCTGACGACCAGTATCGGTCTCGTCCGGGGCGGTCTTGAGTCGTCAGGCCGCGACTCACTGCCCCTCGGAAGGCCACTCAGGCGCCGCGCAGGGGGAGCCGGCGACCGCTCAGCTCCCCGGCCGGTGCGCCTGCACGTCGGCAAGGATGCCGTCGAGGCCGGCCTTGACCTCCTCGCTCAGCTCGAAGGCGCGCGGCTCGGAGCGGAGCTCCGCGACCCGCGCCTTGAGCCGGTCGAGCAGTGTCGCCGCGCCGGCCGCCTCCCAGGCGTCGTGCCGCGTGGTGTCGAGCAGGTCGCTCTGCCAGATCTGGCGGAAGTGCCTGCGCGTGTAGGGCCGCGCGAGGTGGCTGCCGCCCGGCCCCACGGCCTTGATCTCGTCCAGCGCAAGCGCCTCGTCGTCCACGCGCAGCTCGCCCATGAACGCCTTGCTCCAGCCGATGAGGTGGTCGCCGAGCAGGATCGACTCGTAGCTGGACTGCAGGCCGGCCTCCAGATAGCCGACGTCGTGCAGCAGCGTCGCGCGCGACAGCATCGCCGTAATCGTCGTGAGCGCGCTCTCCACGCCCCACTGCTCGTCCAGCATCTTGCTGTCGGTGTGGGCGGCGTAGCTGAAGCTCGGCAGGTCGTACCAGCGCGCCAGGTCGGTCTGGGCCTGGTAGCCCTGCAGGCAGCCGGCCGACGAGTACACCTCGTTCATCGTGCGCATGTTCATGGCGCCGACGCCCACGCCCCACACGAAGGGAGCGCCAGGCTTGATCGCCTGGCTGAGCACGAGGCCGGCGAGGGTCTCGGCGTTGGCCACGACGATCACGGAACTGATGCTGGCCGGCGCCGTGGTGCCGGCGTTCGGCGCCGGCGCCCAGATGAGCGGGATGTCGAGCTCGGCGCACGCCATGACCTTGCTGGCGCCGTCCTCGTCGAACAGCAGCGGCGGCACCGGCATGGCGTAGATGCCGAAGCTGTCTACCTCTCCGGCCAGCCCCGTCATCTGCTTGAGCCTGCCGAGGATGTGGCCGTCGCGCGGGGCCACCAGCAGCGGCTTGCGCGTGCCGCGGACCATGGCGTCCACCTGCACGAGGTCGTCGACGGCGAGCGGCGCGTCCTCGGGCAGGCCCATGCTCATCACGAAGTCGATGTTGGGCAGCTTCTCGGCCAGAGCGGCCATGCCCTCCACGTCCGCGCGACGAACGCGGCGGCGCTCGCGGGTATCCGGATCGCAGACATACAGGCAGTCGCTGCCGGTACCGCAGTAGCTGTGCCCTGCGTCGAGCACGAGCGGCTCCGTGTCGCCGCCGCGCGGCTTGATCGTCCAGTCGCGCGGCGCGCTCTTGATGGACGCCTGCACGAGGCCGGCGGGGATCCGCACGCGAGTGCCGTCTACCTGCGCGCCGGCGCAGGCGAGCGCGTCGACCGCCGGCGCGTACTTGACCTCGACGCCGGTCATCTCGAGCACCTGCAGCGTCGCCTCGTGCACCCGCCGGCAGGCGGCGTCGTCCCAGATCGTCAGGCGTGCTTCGTTCATCCCGCCACCTCCTTCGCTGCCGCCGCCGCAGCGGGACAGACGTGTGTAGCGTGTCGACCGGTACCGGGCGGCCATTCTGGGCCCGAGGTCCGGTGGGAGTGTGCGCCGCCGCGTCGCCGGCGGCGGCGTGCCGACTGCCGGTGCGGGAGGTATCCCGACGACGCCGGGAGCCGTCCGCAACCGCGCGGGGCGCCGAGGCCCCTGCCTATCAGTGGCCGAAGGTGAAGTAGATGTGACTGAGTATGCCGCGCGCGGTCACGGCGGCCACTCTACCACCGGCCTCCGGCACCGGGCCAGACGGCCGCAGCCGGCCGTGTGCCGCCGGCGAGGGCCGCCTCTGGACAAGCTGCCGTGCGACCCCGCATGCTTCGCACCCATGAACGTGCGGCGCGTCTTCGACGACGGTTTGTGCATGCAGTGCGGCACCTGCGAGGCCGTGTGCCCGCACGACGCCGTCGAACTGGTCTGGGGCGTGGGCGTGGGCTACCGCGTGACGGTGCGTGAGGACCGGTGCACGCACTGCGGGGTCTGCGTGGACGTCTGCCCGGGCCCCGGCGTGGACTTCACCCCCGGAGCCTGGTGGCGTGAGCGGAACGAGGGCGCGACAGTCCAGAACTACTTGGGGCCCTGGCGGCAGCTGTGGTTCGGCTGGGCGGCCGACCCCCGGACAAGGCACGTGGGCGCCTCGGGAGGCGTGGCCTCGGCCATCCTCGCCGGCACCCTGGAGGCGGGAGTGGCCGACGCCGTCATCGCTGCCGGGGTAGACCCCGCGAACCCCCTCGAAGCAGTCGCCGTTGTCTGCCGCACGCCGGACGAGGTACGGGCCTGCCGCGGCTCCAAGTACAACGTGGTCGCGCAGAACCGGCGGCTGCGTGACGTGCTGGACGAGCCCGGCCGCTACGTCGTCGCCGGGCTCCCCTGTCACATCCAGGGCCTGCGCCTGGCCCAGCGCCGCTCCGGCCGGCTGCGCAAGCGCGTGGTCGCCACGCTGGGCATCTTCTGCGGCTTCACCAACGAGCCGCGCGCCACGGAGTACGCCGCGCGGCGCGCCGGCCTGGACCCCGCCGCGCTGGCCGGAGTGTCGTACCGCGGCCCCGGCTGGCCGGGTTGCCTGCGCCTCGAGTCGCGCCGCGGCGAGATCCGCTGGCGCCCGTACCCGGAGTACTTCGAGCCGGCGATGTGGGCGCTCATGCCGCCGCGCTGCCGCATCTGTCCCGACACGCTGGCCGAACTCGCCGACATCTCCGTGGGTGACGCCTGGCTGCCGCGCTTCGAGGGCTCGGACGGCGTGAACGACATCGTCGTGCGCACGCCAGCCGGCGAGCGGCTGCTCGCCGCGCTCGCCGGCCGGCTCGTCCTCGAGCAGGCCCAGCCGGTCGAGATGGTCGAGTCGCAGGCGGAGTCGTACCACTCCAAGCGCGAGGTCGGCCGCGGCCGCCTGTGGCTGCGTGCCCTAGGCGGCCGCCCCGTGCCGTCGTACCCCGGCATCGATCTTACGTCGAGCCCCCGGGAGCGGCTGTGGGGCTTCGCCGACGCCGCCCGAGAGTGCTACTACAGGGCGCTCGTCGACCTGCGCTACCCGCTCCGCGACCGCTGACCCGCGCGTTCCGCGCGCCGGGCGCTCCGCACGGGCGCGCGCCTCTCCGGCCACGATGCCGCCCGTACCGCTGACGCCGCACGGGCGTATAGTAGGTATGCACGTGACGTATGGACGAGAGCCGCGGGGGGACGCCCACGCCGGAGCGTGGAGCGAACGCGCGGCAGCAAAGGGGGAGCCATGACCACGTCGCATGGGCTGCGCAGAGGGGGCCTGCTCATCGCGCTCGCGCTCGCAGCCGTCCTCATCGGCGGGCTGGCGGTCGGGCTGCGAGGAGCGCTCGCCTCGAGCGACGCCCCGTCGCCGGCGGCCGACAAGACGGTGCTGCATCTCGGCTGGACCAACGATCCCGACAGCCTGAACCCGTTCATCGGGTACGAGTCGTCCAGCTACGAGGTCTGGGCCATCAACTACGACCTGCTCGTCGGCTTCCGTGCCTCCGACATGGCCAACGAGCCCGGCATCGGCCTGGCCCAGGCGTGGGAGATCTCGCCCGACGGCAAGGTGTGGACCTTCACCATCACCGACAAGGCCAAATGGCAGGACGGCGAGCCGCTCACGGCCGCCGACGTGGCCTTCACCTACAACTACGTGCTCGAGAACGAACTGGGCATGTTCATCGACTACCTGAAGTTCATCGAGAAGGTCGAGGCCACCGACGCCACGCACGTGGTGTTCACCTGCTCCAAGCCCAAGGCCAACATGCTGGGGCTGTGGATCCCCATCCTGCCCGAGCACATCTGGAGCAGTGTGCCCCTCAAGACCGTGGAGAAGAGCTTCCAGAATCAGCCGCCCATCGTCGGCTCCGGCCCCTTCCAGACCGTGGAGTGGAAGAAGGGCGCGTACGTGCGCATGGTGGCCAACAAGGACTACTGGAAGGGCGCCCCCAAGATCGACGAGGTCATCTTCCAGACCTACCAGAACTCGGACACCATGGCGCAGGATCTCAAGACCGGCGCCCTGCAGACGGCCTGGAACATCCCTGGGGCGCAGTTCGAGCCGCTCGGCAAGGAGCCCGGCATCAAGGCCATCACCGGGCAGCTGCCCGGCTACGACCAGCTGGGCTTCAATTGCGCCGACAAGAAGGTCTATCCCAAATCCACCGGCCACCCTGTTCTGCAGGACCCGGCCTTCCGCAGCGCTCTTCAGTGGGCGGTCGACAACGACAAGATCGTCGCCGTGGCCTATCAAGGTCACGCGCGTGCGGCGGAGACCATCATCCAGCCCGACTTCTACCCCGAGGAGACCGACTTCCACTGGCAGCCGCCCGAGGGCGACCCGGACACCTACACGTTCGACCTCGAGCGCGCCGGGCAGGAGCTGGACGCGGCCGGCTACACCGACGCCGACGGCAACGGCATCCGCGAGTACGAGGGCGAGGACATCACCTTGCGGCTGTACGCGCGCACCGAGTCGGCGGAGAGCCAGAGCTGCGGCAAGCTCATCACGGGCTGGTTCGAGGACGTGGGCATCGACATCGACTACGAGGTCATCGACGACGGCCGTTTGGGCGACCTCCAGTTCGCCTACGACGGCGACGAGTACGCGCCTGACTTCGACCTGTTCATCTGGGGCTGGGGCGGCGACATCGACCCCAACTTCATCCTGTCGATCATGACCACGAGTTCCATCGAGGCGTGGAGCGACTGCATCTGGTCCAACGCCGAGTACGACGAGCTCTTCCTGCTCCAGCAAACGCAGGTCGACATCCAACAGCGCGTCGACACGGTGCGCAGGATGCAACAGATCATCTACGAGGAGTCCCCGTACATCCTGCTCGTCTACCCGCTCGAGCTGGAGGCCTACAACACCGCCCAGTGGGAAGGATGGGTGCCGCAGAACGGCAAGGGCCTGGTCTGGTACAACACCCTGCCGGACACGTACCTGGCGGTGCACAAGGTGGCAGCGACGTCGGGTACGGAGTCCGGCGGCTCCAATACGACGCTCATCATCGTCGGCGTGGTCGCCGCCGCTATCGTCGTCGGCGTCATCGTCCTGCTGCTCGTGCGCCGCGGGCGGCGGCAGGTCGAGGAAGCCTGAGCAGGAACGCGCGGGCGGCGACCGCGGCCGCGTGAGACCGCAACGGCCGGGGGGCCGGGCGCCTGAGCGCCCGGCCCCCCGGCCGTCTCTCGCTGGGCGCGCGGCTCGCCGCGCGCCTCCCGTCAGAGCTCTTCGTCGCCCGGCGGGAGCGGTACTTCACCGGCCGCGCCGGGCCCCAGCGGGACCTCCGGCAGCGAGACGTCGCGGATGTTGTCTTCGGCCAGCGCCGCGCCGGCCGCGTGCTGCAGCGGCTCGGCGGCCGGGGCCTCAGGCTCCTCGCCGACCGCCATGATGCCGAGCTCCTTGGCGTGCTCCGGCTCCTTCTCGGGAAGCACGTGCCGCAGGAAGCGCTTGGTGCGGTCGTCCTTCGGGTGGAAGAAGACCTCGCTCGGCGGCCCCTCCTCGATGAAGTAGCCGTCGTCCATGTACACCACCCGGTCGGCCACGTCGCGGCTGAAGCCCATCTCGTGGCTCACGACGATCATGGTCATGCCGGCGGCGGCGAGGTCCTTCATGACCTTGAGCACCTCGCCGATGAGCTCGGGGTCCAAAGCGCTGGTGGGCTCGTCGAACAGCATCAGCACGGGGTCCATCGCCATGGCGCGAGCGATGGCTACGCGCTGCTTCTGCCCGCCCGAGAGCTGGCTGGGGAAGAAGTCCATGCGCTCGGCGAGGCCGACCTTGGTGAGCAGTTCGTGCGCCTTCTTCTCGGCGTCGGCCTTCTTCTCTCTCTTGACCTGGATGGGACCCTCGGTGACGTTCTCCGTGGCGTCCTTGTGCGGGAACAGGTTGAACTCCTGGAAGACCATGCCGCACTTCATGCGGATCTCATGCACGGCCTTGTTGAACTGATTGCCGTGGCTGCCACAGACGACGTGGACCCCGCCGATCTCGATCTCGCCGGTGGTGGGATCCTCGAGGAAGTTGAGGCAGCGCAGGAACGTACTCTTGCCCGAGCCCGAAGGCCCGATCAGCACGATGACCTCGCCCTTGTGCACTTCCAGGTTCACGCCTTTGAGGACGTGGTTGCGCCCGAAGTACTTCTCCAGGTTCTTGACCCTGACGATCACTTCGCGGCCCACCACGTGGCGCTCGCCGGCGCCGATGTGGGTCTCGGGAGTAGGTTCGGCAGCCATCTACTTCACCTTCCCCTTCTCCTTCTCGCGCGCCTTGTCGCGCGCCATGCGGGTCTCGAGCTTAGCCTGCCAGAAGCTGAAGAAGATCGTCAGCGCCCAGTACCAGGCCGCGGCGACCAGCAGCGTGCTGAAGAAGCTGAAGGTCGCGGCGCCGGCCAGCTGGGAGCGCCGCAGCAACTCCTCGACCGTGATGACCGACACCAGCGAGGTGTCCTTGATGAGGGCGATGAAGTCGTTGCCGACCGCTGGGGTGACGATCTTCAGGGCCTGCGGCAGGACGATCCTGCGCTGGGTCTGCCAGCCGCTCAGGCCGATGGCCCAGGCGGCCTCGTTCTGGCCCTTGGGCACCGCCTGGATGCCGGCTCGGAACACCTCGGTGAGGTAGGCCCCGTAGTTCAGCGAGAGCGCCGCGACGCCCGACCAGAACGCCGGCGGGTTCATGCTCTGCGGCAGTCCGAGAGCCTTGAGGATCTCGGGTATGACCTGGTAGATGGCGATGATCTGCAGCAGCAGCGGGGTGCCGCGGAACAGCGACGTGTAGAACGTTGCGACCCAGTACGGGATGCGGCCCAGGACCATGCGCCACATGTAGCCCCAGCTCTGGTAGCGGTCCCACGCCTGTTTGAAGGTCATCTTCTTCGAGAGCCGGCCGAGGGAGCCGAACAGCGCCAGGATGCAGGCGAAGATGATGGAGATGACGGTGAGCTCGACGGTGACGATGCCGCCCTTGGCGATGAACCAGAACCAGTCCTGCATCACCTGGAAGCTGATGAGGCCGCCGCTGCCGGCCGACCCGGTGGAGCCGAAGGCCCACTCGTGCGTGACCGTCACGCCCTCCGTGGTGACGAGGTCAGCCTTGAACGAGTAGTCGCCCTCCGGGTACGCGTCGTCCCACACGAACTGCAGAGTGGAGGTCGCGCGGGAGACCGCCGGGACGATGCGCGGCGGCCCGCTGAGCGCCTGCTCCTTGTCGTTGATGAAGAGCTTGCACTGGTCGAGCGCCAGTTCGGCACCATTGGGCTCGAAGTTCACCTGCACCTGGTCGCCGGTCCAGCCCTTGAGGCCTCGGGGATCGTCGGGGTTGGGGATGGTCCCCGTGACGACCGGCGTCCCCGTTGCGGGAGACGGCGAGGCCGTTGAGGCTAGGGCGAGCGGCGCGGCCGCGAACAACACCACCGCGACGACGACAGCGAGGAGCGCAAGCCTCGTGAGCAGAGACGGTCTTCGCATCCGCTCAACCCCTCCTTTCGTGGTCCGCGGCGGGGGACCCTGGCGGGGTCGCCCGCCGCGGACGTGCAGGGCGCGTCGCGCCGTCAGCGCGACGCGCCTGCTTCTACTCCTTGACCGTCAGATCGAGGCCGTTGTACCACTTCTTGCTCAGCTCGGTGAGTGTGCCGTCGGTGTGCATCTTCTCGACGGCGTAGTCGAGCATCGCGAGCCAGTCGCCCTCGCCCTGGTTGATGGCGAAGGCCAGGTCCTCGTAGTAGAGGGGGGCGCCCGAGAAGTCGAATGGCTGGCCCTCCAGGATGGCCTGCTGGCCCGTGGGGCCGGCGGTCATGGCGAAGTCGAGGTTGCCGTTGCGGAGGTCAGGGAACGCGTCCGCGTCGGTCGGGTAGGTCTTGACGTCGGCTTCGCTCTCGGCCTTGAGGAACTCGTAGTAGGTGGTGGCGGCGCCCACGCCGACCTTCTTGCCCGCCAGGTCTTCGACACCGGCGATCTGCGGGCCGCCCTTCTTCACGAACACCTGGCCGGACGTGTAGTAGTACGGCACGGTGAAGTCGACGACCTTGTCGCGCTCGTCCGTGATCGTCATGGAACCGATGGAGACATCCCACTTGGCCGTCTGCAGGCCGGGGATGACCGTCTCCCACTGCACGGTCTTGAACTCGACCGTGAGGCCGAGTACCTCGGCCATCGCCTTGGCGACGTCGATGTCGAAGCCGACCAGCTCGTTGGTCTCCTGGTCGATGGAGCTCTGCGGCGCGTAGTTGGCGTCGGTGGACACGAGCACGGTGCCACGCTCGACGATGGTCGCGGCGAGGCCGCTCGGCGCCTTGCCCAGGATCGCCTCGGCGCGCTCTGCGGCGCTACCTGTGATCTCTCCGCCGCTGGAGGCCGAGGCGCTGGGCTCCGCGGTCTCCCCGCCGCCCTCCTCTTCGCTCCCGCAGCCAGCAGCCACCGCCAGCATCGCCACCGCGGCGATGAGCAGCAGGACCACCAAGATGTAGGTCTTTCGATTCCTCATGCCTCCGTCCTTTCCGGCTGAGTTACTCCCGAAGTGCCATGGCGACCCCAGACGGGATCGGTGTGGCTGCGGCCCCCACCGCGATCGAGACGTCCTGCGCCGCCGTCCCCTCAAGCGGCCGCTGATTCCGTTTTATACAGGACGCGAGCCAAAAGACAAGCGTGCGACGAGCCTGCCGCCCGGCCGCGGGGATGCCCTCGGCAGGCCGCTCGTCGCGGGCCGCGGCGGGCAGGTCGTCAGATGCAGCGAGCGTCAGTCGCGGAAGGCCGACGACCGCTGCTCGGCACCTCCGGCAAACCGCCCTCGCGAGCGCCACTTCACCCGGCTCGGGTGAAGACCCTCCCTCGCCGTACCGCCTACGCTTGGAGTGCAGAGAGGTGGAGGCACCCGAGAGCCAGGAGGACGTCATGAGCTCCACAGCAATCCATAGACGCCAACCCGTCCACGTGCCGTGGATGACGACCTTCGCGGTCGCCGTGGCCGTCGCCGTGTGCGCCGCGCTGCTGATCCTCGCGAACCGGCCCGCCACGCAGACGCCGACCGGGCAGGCCGAGGTCGCGCCCGCGGCCGTCGCCGTCGACACGGCCGCAGTGCCGCTGCCCGAGAACCCGGCCGCGCGCCGGCACCTGATCGCTCAGGTCAAGGCGCGGGCCGCTCAGACTGAGCAGTCCACGTACCCCCGTAACCACGTGATCGCCGCCACCGCGGGGACGTTCACGGCTCCGGCCCCCGCGCTGCGGCGCTACGCCGCCGACATCCCCCCCAAGGACCCGCACCCGTTCAACCACTTCCCGAGCGAGCCTTGAGCCGGGCCGATGAGAGCGCAGTCGCCGGACCATCCTGGCGGGCCGGCGGCACGGGCGAGGGCCGAGCGGCGTGACCGCCCGGCCCTCGCCACGTACGCCGGACCCCGCACGGACCGGCCTGGCGCCAGGGAGCGGGCCGGTCAGGAAATCTTCGCGAGGCGCCGCAGTCGCGCGTCGACGTCGGCATCGAGCGGCGGCGGGCGATGGCTCTCCACGATGCGGACCACACGCTCGTGAGCGCGGTCGAGGGCCGTCTGGCGACCCCCCGCCGCCCAGTAGCGATGCGGCAGGTCTTCGATCAGGGACGGCGCCGGGGACGGGGCGGGCGGGTGTGGCTCGGGATTCGACGGCGCCGGCTCGTCGAGGCCGGAGAGGTCGATGCCCTGTGCGATCGCGCGGGCCTGGCTGACCGTGTCCGCCGCCAGCGACATCTCCTCGTAGCTGAAGATGCGGCCCCCCGAGACCATGCCGACCCCGGTGAGCATGTCGACGCCTGCGGCCAGCGAGAGGAAGGTCGTGGTGGTGTCATCGAGCGCCGACTGCCAGCCCGGCTCCTTGGCCCCTGACGAGTTGATGCCGCACTGCGTGGGCAGTGAGTAGAAGCGGCCGATGTCGGCGACCGCGGCGCCCATGACGGTGTCTTCCGGGGCGCCGCCCGTGAAGTCCCCGCTTGTGAGGTCCATGATGCTCGGGATGAAGCAGACGAAGACCGGCGCCCGCGGGAACGCGGCCTGTACTACGCACACGGCGGCCAGCGCTTCGGCGATGCCCACGACCAGCGAGCCGGCCATGGTGATGGGCGTTGTGGACCCGCCCATGGGCATGGTCACGAACCCGACCGGCACGCCTGCTTCGGCGAACACCAGGCCGGCCTCCAGGGTACCGGCGTCATTGCCCAGGGGCGTGACGGTGCCCAGCAGGGCGCTCACGGGCGGCGCGTCACGCAGCGCCTCGGGCGAGCCCGCGACGGCGGCCGCCATGGCGACGGCGGCCTCGGCAAGGTCCGGCTCCACCACGGTGACGGTCTGCACGTGCTTGCCTGTGTTGGCGATGGCCAGGTACAGCTCGTGCAGGCCGCGGACCTCCGTCGGCCTGTCCTGAGCGCTGACGGCGGGCCAGCAGAAGTCCACCTCGGGCATGGCGTCGACCACGCGAGAGATGGTGGCGACGTCGGCGGCGGCGGTCCCGCGCTTCTCGCCGCTGGTCAGGTCGTAGATCTCCACGCAGCAGCCGTCAGTGGTGAGGAGCGCGCGGTCGCCGGTCACGAGCGGGCTTGCGGCTCTGGCGCCTAGCGTGAGGGTCGGCGGCGCCAGGGCCACCAACCGCCGGACGAGCTCGGGTCGGAATCTCACGATGCCGCCCTGGGCCTCCGCGCCCTGAGCGACCAGGGCATCGACGGCGGCGGCGGAGGGGACAGAGACGCCCACGCCGGCGAGCACCTCCATCGCCGCGGCGTCGAGCCGCTCCAGGTCGAGGCGCGAGAGGATCGTCAAGCGGCCGGCGCTGCCCACGCTGTGCTCGTGCATCTCGTCGTCTCCTCCAGCCTGCCGAGCCGCGCCGAGACCGGCGTGCGTGGCGCGGGAACGGCGGGAGTGTGCGGTGCACCTCGCGGCACACCCCACGTTGAGCCCGCTGCGTAGCTCAATCTAGCACGTTTGTGGGCCCCGGGAGCCACGGGTACCATGGCCTCATGGCCGTCAGCGAAGACAGCCCAGAGGCCGGCGCGCCGCGGCCCCGGCCTCGGCCTCGCCGCCGGCTCCTCCGCCGGCTAGGTGACGTGCTGCTCATCGCCGGCGGACTCGTGCTCGCCTACCCGTTCTGGTCGGCCGGCTACGCACAGGTGCAGCAGACCCGGCTCGACGCCGCCTACCACGACAGGGCGGCCGCGTTCGCCCCGGTGGCCGTGGCCGCGACCGAGGAGTCGCGAGCCGAGCACATCCCCAAGGACGAGGTCGTACGCCGCCTCGGCGTGCTGTTCGGCGCCCACCTGCGCGCGGGCGACCCCATCGGGCGGCTCCGCATCCCGGCCATCGATCTCGATCGCCTGGTCCAGCAGGGCTCCCGCAGCGGCGGAGGGCTCGACCCGGATGCGGACCGCAGGCTGCTGCGCAACGGCCCCGTGCACTACGCCGTGACTCCCCTGCCCGGCGTCGGCGAGCCCTTCGCGGTCGCCGGCCACAGGACGACGTACGGTGCGCCGTTCTACCGGCTGGACAAGCTCAAGCGCGGGGACGCCGTCTTCGTCGAGACGCCTTACGCCCGCTTCCGCTATGCGGTCGCCAAGACCACCGTGGTACTTCCCACGGACGTGGGTGTGCTCTTCGACCGCGGCTACGGCCTGGTGCTGACCACCTGCACGCCGCCGTACAGCGCCAGCCACCGCCTCATCGTCTGGGCGGTGCTCGAACGGGTCACCCCGCTCAAGAAAGCGCCGGCGCCGGGCACCTGACGCGGCCGGGGTCCCGTCGCCAAGCCGCACGGCGGCCGGAGGCCGGCCTCACCGAGGTGGCACCGGCGGTCAGGCGCCGGCTCCTGCCGTGCCGGGGTACGGCGGCCGCTCCTCCGAGGTGCCGTCGAGCAGCATGACCAGGAACTCCTCGCCCGCCTCACACCCGGGGAACCCTGGCGGGATGAACGCCAGACTGTCGGCGAGCGCCATGGACCGGAGGATGGCAGAACCCTGGGGTCCGGTGGTGGTGAAACCCCAGCCGCGATCGCGGTGCACCACGCGGCAACGGCGCGCCTCGGTACGCGAGCGTGTGCCCCTCACCGCCTCTTCGGCAGCCGCGTACACGTGGGGGCGGTACAGGTCGCTGCGGCCCTGCAGCGCGAGGAGCGCCGGGCGGATGTAGAGCTCGAAGCTGACCATGGAGGCAACCGGGTTACCCGGAACGCCGAACACCAGCGTCTCATCGCGCACACCGAAGGCCAGAGGCTTGCCGGGTTTCGTGGCCACGCCCCAGAAGCGCCGCTCTACGCCGAGCTCCTCCTGCACCTGCTTGACGAAGTCGAACTCGCCCACCGAGACGCCTCCCGAGGTGATCACGACATCGTTCTTGAGGGCGGCCTCCAGGAGGCGTCGGGTCTCGTCGAGGTCGTCGCGCGCAATGCCGAGCAGGATGGGGTCGCCGCCGGCGTTCGCCACCTGGGCGGCGGCGGTGAAGGAGTTCGAATTGCGGATCTGCCCGAGGCCCGGCTGCCTGCCGAGCGGCACCAGCTCGCTGCCCGTGGCGAGGATGGCGACGCGCGGCCGCGTGGCCACGTGGACGCTGGCGACCCCGATGGAGGCGAGCACGCCGATCTCGGCGGGACCCAACCGTGCTCCGCGGGGGACGACGACGTCGCCGGGAGCGATGTCTTCTGCGGCACGGCGCACGTTGGCGCCGGTCCTGGGCGCCTCCCGGACCTCCAGGAGATCGCCACTCTGCGCCGTGTGCTCGACCTGCACCACGGTGTCGACGCCGGGCGGCAGAGGGGCGCCGGTCATGATCTTGGCGGCCTCGCCGGCCGCGAGCTCGGTGTCCCACCAGCGGCCGGCGGGGATGTCGACGACCACGCGGAACTCACGGCGCCCGGCCTCCAGCTCCGCGCCGCGCACCGCGTAGCCGTCCATGGCGGAGTTGTCGAAGGAGGGCACCGCCTCGGGCGAGACGATGTCGGCCGCGGCGGCGCGGCCGAGCGCGTCCTGCAGGGGCACGTCGCAGCCGGGCAGGGGGTGTACCGCCGCAAGGACGGCGTCGAGTGCTTCGTGGATACCGATCACGGAAGTCTCCAGAGGTCCGGGGGATGTGAAGTCATTTCTGCTTACGCATCTTAGTAAACCCTGCGCACCTGTGGTCCGATTCATCCACCGGGAAGACAAACGACCGAGGAGTCGATCGTGGAACGAGGCGACAGACCGAGCCGCGCCGAGATGGACCTCACGGGCTCCCGCAAGCGCCGGGTGCTGGCGCTCCGCGACCTGGTGGACAAGCTGGCCTACGAGATCCGGGCAGAGGACGTCGCCGACAGCATCATCAAGGACGCTCTGGTCGTCGCTCCCCCACAAGAGGAGCCACGACACTGAGCAGCAGCAGGCCGGCGGCCACGCCGGCCATGTCCACCAGGCCGTCGCTCGCCTGGAACTCCCGGTAGGGCAGGGGGATCTGCACCACCTCCATCGCCCACCCCAGCGCGACCGCCACCGCCCCCGCGAGCGCGAGGGCACGCGCCGCGATCCTCCACCCCCCGAACGCCACCGCCAGGGCGAACGCCAGGGCCGCGTACCCGATGAAGTGCCCGAGCGAGGCCACGAGGTTCTCGCGTGCGCCCACCGTCGCTTCCAGAGTCTCGTGTGTCGGGACGACCCCGAGCACCACGATGACGAGTGCCCAGGACGCAGCGAGCACCCGCCAGCCGCGCGGACCCCGCATCACGCCGCGCGCCAGGGGCGGCAATGGCCGCCGTAGGTCTCGGTCCCGCTCTCGACGAGCACCGCCGCGACCCCTTCGTGCAGAGCGATGGCCGCGCCTTGCCTCGCGACGCTGTTGCCGAGGCCGAGACAGGCGTCGACCGGCAGCGCCCCCCGCTCGAGCGGGTAGGCGAGTCCGGTCAGCGTGGCGGTCACGGCGGCGCCCAGCGGGACGAGCGAGACGCGGACGCCGGGCGGCGCATCCAGCACGACGCGCGCCGGCGCCATCAGGACACGCACCGTGAGTCGCGGTCCGACCAGGCGAGCGGGCACGGCGGCCGCCTCAAGGCGCCGCAGCACGGCGAGATGGCCGAGGGTGTGGTCGAGGGCGCCGAGGGCGCCGACGAGGACCACCTCGCCGGCGCCGCGGCGCCGCGCCTCGTCCACGGCAAGCTCCCCGTCCGTCTCGTCTTTGCAGACCGGGTGACGGACCAGTTCGACGCCGGCCGACTCCAGTTCTGCCACACGGTCGGCGGGCAACGAGTCGAAGTCGCCGACCACGAGGTCCGGCAGGACCGCGGCGTCCAGCAGAAAGCCCGCGCCGCCGTCCGCCCCGACCACGAGGTCGGCCGCGGCTGCCCACCCCAGATAGTACGCCGCCTCCTCGTACACGCCGCCGAGGAAGACCACCGCCAGCCGGGCCGCCACGGCGGTCACTGCGGCGCTCTCCGCGACCGCCCCGGAAACGCCGCGTCGTAGGCCTTGAGCGCCGGGTAGAGCAGCAGCGTGGTGAGGATGCCCTCCGGCACCAGATACAGGAGATTGTACGTGGCGGCGTACAGCCAGGGAGCCTCCCAATCGGGCGCGTACGCGGCGAAGAAGATCAGACCCGAGAGAAAGTGGAAGACGAAGCGCGCGCCCAGCGCCAGGAGGACCGCGAGAGCCAGCGACTTCAAGCCGCGCACGTACACGAACCCGGCCGCGCACAGGGACATGAAGGCCAGCGGATAGTCCAGCGCCGCCTGTGCGGGGTGGTAGACGAACGCCCCCGGCAGGCCGAGTTGGAGCAGGCCGTACAGCAGGCCGGTGACTGCGGCAGGTACCACGCCGCGCCGCACCGCGATGAAGATGATCGGCAGGAGCTCGAGGCTCACCGAACCGCCCTGGGGCATCACGAAGAGGCGCACCTGGCCAAGAACGGCGGCGAGCGCGATGGCGACTCCGATCTCGGCCAGGGCCCGGACTCCCCAACGGGCCGGATTGAGATTGAGGCGGTCCCCCATACCCATGGCGGGCGTGGGGGACGAGACGATCGGCGTGCTCACGGCTGCTCTCCCTTCGCTGGCATTACCCAGCAGCGTCGACTGGACGCTGCCACCCCGAGGGGTGGTCAGGTACTACGCGTCGGCGCCAGGAAGCGCCTTCTCAGCTCCTCACGCGGGAGCTCCGCAGGACATCCATAGTCTACCTCAGGTGTTGGCTCGGTGGGCGACGTTTCATCAGGTGGTCCCACCGTTCACAGTGACCTGTGGAGAATGTGGATAACTCCCTTTTACCACGCTTTCAGGCTCACAATCTCGGTGGACAACCCGTTCACGCACTCGACTTCCCTTGACAGCCGCGAGGCCGCCACTTGACCGGGACGAATCTCCGTTTTGCAGGACTTTTTGGTGGACCCACAGATGCTGCGAGCCTGACACCCGACAGCCCTGCGGGAGCCCTGCTTCGGACTATCCGATTCGTTGGGTCCGAGCTTGTGTGAAACCGCGCTTTCCACAACGTCCGCAAATTGGGCACGTTGCCCGGACGTGGATGGAGTGCTTTCCACAGTTACTGAACAGGCTGTGGACAACTCACCCGTTCTCGCTGCAAATCCGCTTTTCATGGGGGTCCACGGAACGGAGCCGGCTCTGCTATACTCTGCGCCCCCATGGAGTCGTTCCTCGACAGGTTGCTGGCCGACCACGAGGCAGCCCGCCGGCAGCCCCGCGACGACCCCGGGACACGAGCCTCCGCCACCCTTGAGGAAGAGCCCGAGCCCCGCCCCGAACGCCCCGGGTCCCGGGTTCCCGAGGCGCCATTCGGGTCTGCCGCACCGCGCATCGCTATCTACGACACCCTCACGTCACCCCCGCGCGTCGTCAGCGTGGAAGAGGGGGATGTACCTGCTCTCATCGCCTCGTTGGCCGAGAAGACCTACCACTTCTGCCGTCAGCAGGGCGGACAGGTGCCGTACTCCGTGATCAACGAGCTCGTGGAGAATCTGCTGCACGCCTGCTTCCGGGATGTCGTCATCACGATCCTGGATGACGGCCAGACCATCCGCATCTCCGACCACGGCCCGGGCGTGGACGACAAAGAGCGCGCCTTTCTGCCGGGCTTCACGACCGCGACCGCCGAGCAGCGGCTCATCATCCGTGGTGTGGGCTCCGGCCTGCCTCTGGCGCGTGACTCGCTGCAGCTCCTGCGGGGGGTGCTCACCGTGGAGGACAACCTCGGCGGCGGTGCCGTGTTCACCATCAAGATGCCCGGTGCCGAGCCACCGGCGCCGGTGCCTGCGACCGCCCCGGCGGTGAAGGTCACCAACCGCCAGACCAAGGTCCTCGTGCTCCTCATGGAGCTCGGAGAGGCCGGCCCCACGGCGATCTCCAGGGAGTTGAACATGTCCTCGGCGACCGCGTTTCGCGAGTTCGTTGAACTGGAGAAGATCGGGTTGATACACTCGCGCGGCGAGGGCAAAAGGGCCTTGACCGAGGCGGGCGTCACCCTCCTCGAGAGCATCCTCTGACCGACGACTCAACGCACCCGGGCGTGCCGCCGCATCCCGGAGTAGGGGGACGGGGCGCAAACGGACGACCAGCTCACACTCATCTGGGACGAGGCGAAGAAGCTCCTCGCCGCGCGCATGCCCGAAGCCGCGTACCGCCTGTGGGTGGAGCGCATGCTGCCGCTCGGCTTCGACGACGGCAAGTTCGTCATCGCTGTGCCCAACGACTTCACCCGGGAGTGGATCGCCGACCGGCTGCTCCATCCCATCACTGAATCGCTGGCCGCGGTGCTCGGCGACACCGTCGACGTCCGCGTGGTCGTCGACGCTCGCGCCGAGCTGGCCAAGGTGAGTGAAGAGGCGGCGGAGGGTCCGTCGGTGGGCGGCGGCGACAGTCCGGAGCCGGAAGAGGCCGCTCTCGCGCGCCCATCCCGGCCGCGCGGACGCAGGCGCGGGCTCAAGGAGGGCCGGCCCCGGGTCCTGGGCGACCTCAACCCGCGCTATGTCTTTGACCGCTTCGTCGTGGGGCCGGCCAACCAGTACGCAGCCGCCGTGGCGCAGAGCGTGGCCGAGGCGCCGGCCACGGCGTACAACCCCGTGTTCATCTACGCCGACACAGGTCTCGGCAAGACACATCTCATCCAGGCCATCGGCCACGCGGCCATCGAGGCCCATCCCGACCTCACCATCCGCTACGTCACCGTGGAGCGGTTCACCGACGATTTCATCAATGCGGTGACCGACAAGGCCCGCATCGAAGGCTTCAAACAGACGTACCGCGAGAACGACGTGCTGCTCATCGACGACGTGCAGTTCCTGGCCGAGAAACAGCAGACCCAGGTGGAGTTCTTCCACACGTTCAACGCGCTGTACGAGGCCGGCAAGCAGATCGTCATCACCAGCGACCGGCAACCGCGCGAGCTGGAGGCGCTCGAGGAGCGCCTGCGCTCGCGCTTCGGCCAAGGCGTCGTCGTCGACATCGGGCGTCCGGACCTCGAGACGCGCATCGCCATCCTCCGCACCCAGGTGAAGCGGGAGGGGTTCAAGATCGCCGAGCCCGAGGTGCTGGACTGGATCGCCTCGAAGGTGACCACCAACATCCGCGAGCTGCACGGGGCCCTCACGCGGGTGGTCAGCTACGCCTCGATCCACGGGCAGGACGTGACCAGGGAGGTCGCGCGCGAGGCTCTCAAGGAGATCCTCCCCAAGGTGTACCAGCACCAGGTGACGGTGGAGATGGTGCAGGGCGAGGTCGCACGCCAGTTCGGCCTGCACGTGAACGACCTCCGTGGCAACCGCCGCACCCAGGACGTGGCGTACGCGCGGCACATCGCCATGTACCTCTCGCGCGACCTCACCGAGGCTTCCACGCCGGAGATCGGCCGGCGCTTCGGCGGCCGCGACCACAGCACGGTGCTGCACGGCGTGCGCAAGGTCGAGCGCCAACTCAAGGACGGCCACGACCCACAGCTGCAGGATCTCGTCGAGCTCATCTCGGCTCGCCTCAAGTCGCCTCGCTGAGACCCGTGGGCGCGACCCGTGTTCGGCAGGCGGTCGTGGCAGTCGCCTTCTGACGACCCTCGCGCGGCGCTTGCACGCTCGTCCTGTGGGCTACCCGGGGACAACAGGTTGACGTTCTCCCGAAGGACGCCCAAATCGGGTAAGCTTCCTCCCGATAGGAGGGCCGCGGCCGGCGACGTGCGGCGTTCTGCACACCACGTCCACAGTTCTGTACGGAGCACCGCCGTTCGCGTCGAGCAGGGAGATCAGCACCTTTCCACATCGTCAACATGGGCTGTGACGATGGCGAGTGGAGAAGTATCTTCTCTTTATTGTCATAAGGAGTCGGGATGAAGCTCACGTGTGACCGGTCGGCACTGGTCGACAAACTCGCCATCCTCTCCCGTGGCGTGTCCACGCGTCTCGTGCTGCCTGTGCTTTCGGGCATCCTGGTCCAAGCCTCCGAGGGGCGCATCGAACTCTTCTCCACCGACATGGAGATCTCGATCAAGGCCTCTCTCGGTGCCGAGATCGAGCAGGAGGGTGAGATCGTCGTTCCTGCTCGGCTCTTCAGCGACATCGTGCGCAACCTCCCAGGCGACGCGGTCACCCTTGAGGCCGGTGAGACCACCGTGAACATCTCCGGCGGTCACGCCCGCTTCACGCTGAACGCCTGGTCGGCCAGCGACTTCCCGCAGACCTCCACCTTCGACATGACGGGCTCGTTCGTCGTCGGTCGCGAGCCGTTCGTCGAGACGCTGAGCAAGGTGGGCCGCGCCGCTTCGCGCGACGAGACGCGGCCCATCCTCACCGGCGTGCTCATGACCATCGCCGGCGACGAGCTACGCATGGTCGCCACCGACAGCTACCGGCTCGCCGTCAAGAAGACCCGGCTCGAGACCGCACTGCCGTCCGAGGTCGAGGCCATCGTCCCGGTCAAGGCATTGGGCGAGGTCGCGCGGCTCGCCGGTTCCATGGGAGAGGGGCAGCTCGAGGTCGCGATCGGCGAGAACCAGGCGCTCTTCAAAGTCGGCGACGACGCCAGCCAGGTGCTCATAGCCTCACGCCTCGTGGAGGGACAGTTCCCAAGCTACCGTCAGCTCATCCCCGACTCGTTCGACCACGAGGTCACGCTCGCCAAGGACGACTTCGTGGCGGCGGCGCGGCGCGTCAGCTTGCTGGCGCAGAAGAACGCGCCCCTGCGCCTCACCTTCGCGGCACACAGCCTCACGATGAGGGCCCTCACGCAGGACGTCGGGCAGGCCGAAGAGTCGCTGGACATCGAGTTCGACGGCGAATCCTTCGAGATCGGTTTCAACCCTGCCTACCTCATCGAGGGCATCGATGCGTTGGACGACGCCTCCGTGACGCTGCAGTTCACGAACCCGCTCAGGCCCGGCCTCATCACCGACGCCGAGCGCACCTTCACGTACCTCATCATGCCGATCCGCCTGAGTAGCTGAACGAAGTCACCGTCAGCGGCCCCCTGCCGCTGGGGGCGTTCCTCAAGGTGGCCGGGGCGGCGTCCACCGGCGGTCACGCGAAGTTGCTCGTCCAGGAGGGCCAGGTCACGGTGAACGGCGAGATCGAGACCCGCCGCGGACGAAGCCTCAGACCGGGCGATATCGTGGGCGTCGGCGGTGAGGAGTACCGCGTGTGTTCGTCTCCCGCCTGAGGCTCGTCAACTTCCGCTCCTACTGCGACGCCTCGGTGCGCTTCGGCGACGGGCTCAACGTCGTCGTCGGCCAGAACGCCACAGGCAAGACCAACCTGCTCGAGGGCGCCTGGTTCGCGCTGCGTGGGGCCTCGCCACGCACGCGCCGTGAGGAGAAGCTCATCACCTGGGGTCAGCGGTACACGCGGGTCGAGCTCGAGCTCGAGGGGGTGGCGGCAGGCGTGCAGCGCGCCGACGTCGCCTACGCGATCGGCCAAGGGAAGCGCGCACGCTGGAACGGCGTGGATGTACCCTCGCAAGAGGACCTGCGCTCCCGCAGTCAGGTGTTCATCTTCGTACCCGAGAGCCTGTTGCTGGTGAAGGGCAGCCCGGCGCGGCGACGCGCGCACCTCGACGCCTTCGCCGCCGTGCTGGACCCGCAGTACTCGGCCGCCGCGCGCGACCTGCAGACCGCGCTGCGCCAGCGTAATGCGCAACTGCTGGCCATGAAGCACGGCGCAAGCGCCGCCGCCCTGGACCCGTGGGACGTGCAGTTCTCGCGGGCGGCCGTGGAGCTGGGGCGCCGACGCCGCGCCCTGGTCGACGAGCTTGGCGTGCTCTTCGCCGAGATCGCCGCCGCGCTGGCGCCGGCCGGCGGCGTGTTCGGCCTGCAGCTCGTCGCCCAGCTCGCGACAGTCGGGTACGACGACGAGGCCCTGATTGACGAGCTGCGCGCGCGCCGGCCGGGCGAGACGAGTCGCGGCCTCTCGCTGTTCGGACCTCACCGCGATGATCTGCGCTTCGTCGAGCTCGCGGCTGCAGATGCGGAGGGCAGCGGCGCGGCGGCGGCCGATCCGGACGGCGCGGCGGCGGCGGGACCGTTGCAGGACGTCTGCGCCACCGGCCCTGTCTGCGGCCCCGTGCAGCTGCCGCGCGGAGGGCGCGATCTGCGGCTGTTCGGCTCGCAGGGCGAGCAGCGCGCCGCGGTGCTGGCGCTGCTCCTCGCGGAGCAGCGCCTGGCCGCGGCTCGTTCCGGCGTGCGCGGCACGCTCTTCCTGGACGACGTCATGAGCGAGCTCGACGACGCCCGGCGGCGGCTTCTGGTGGCCATGCTGGCCGCCGCCGGTCAGGCCATCATCACCACCACCAACCGGCAGTATTTCACCGCGGAGGAGCTCGAGCGGGCGGCGGTCATCGAGCTGCCGCTCGACGGTTCTGTGGTGCCGGGCGCCGTCACGCCGCCGGCCGATGGACCCGGCCCCGCCCCGCCGGACCCGGCGGCACAGTAGGAGCGACCGACCCGGGCCTCCCCCCGGCCACCTGGCGCTCTCCCGTCCGGCCCGTGTCTCCCCAGCACGCCGGCACCCGCGGCCGCGGCGAACACTGTGGCCGCCAGGGAGTCGGCTACAATCGAAAGGTGGCGGCTACGAGATGCGCGGCCGCTGAGAGGGAGGGAGGTCGTCATGGCGGCTCAGGTCTCGCGTGGTCGCGCGCGCTCCACACAGGTCATCCTGGTGCTCGCTCTGCTCGCGGCGGCCGCGCTCACCGTCGTGGGCGTCGCGGCCGCGTCCGGCGGCACACGGCCTCTCGCGGACACGTCTGCGGGGGCTGCTGAGTCGCCGTCCGCCGCTGTGGCCGGCGCCGCGGGGCCGCCCGTCAACGTCATCCTCTTCGGCTGGGACGGCGCCCAGCGCGCCCACGTCAAGGAGTGCCTCTCAAGGGGCGAGCTCCCGACTCTCATGAGCATCGCGGACAAGGGTCGTCTCGTGGCCGTCGACGTCGTACGTACCACGGACACCAAGTCCGGGTGGGCACAGATCCTCACCGGCTACCAGCCCGAGAAGACGGGCGTCTTCAGCAACAGCCGGTACCAGCCCATCCCAGAGGGCTACACCATCTTCGAGCGCCTGGAGAAGTCGTACGGGGAGAAGTTCGTCACGGTGGCGGTCATCGCCAAGAAGGACCACGTGGGCAACGGCGAGGGCCTGCCCTACGCCAACGCGAGCGCACACATGGACCATTTCGACGGCGGCCTGCTGCAGAACGAGGTGGTGGCCGAACGAGCGATGCTCTACCTCGAGCGGTACAGGGACAGGCCGTTCTTCTTCTTCGTTCACTTCGCGCAGCCCGACACCTCTGGTCACGCCCAGGGCGAGAACTCGCAGGAGTACACGGACGGGCTCATCTCGGACGACTACTGGACGGGCCGGGTCCTCGCCAGGCTCAAGGCGCTGGGGCTCAGCGGCAAGACGGCGATCTACATCACGGCCGACCACGGATTCGACGAGGGGCTGAAGAGCCACAACGACGCGCCGTATGTGTTCCTCGCGACCACCGACAAGGCCGTTGAGCGGAGGGGGCTGCGCGAGGATATCGCGCCGACGATATACGACCGCCTCGGGATCAAGAGGAGTGCCGTCTCGCCCGAGCTGGACGGGCGTTCGTTGCGCAGCGCCTACAGAGCGCCGCTGTGGTGAGCGGCGGGGCTCCGCGGGGCCGCGCCGGTCGGGCGAGCCGGTCGGGCGAGCCCCGTCGCGTCGGCGACATCCTGGCCCCGGCGCTGGGTCAGCTCGCCGGGTCTGCCCAGGCGCGCGCGTACGGCGCCTGGGCGCGCGCCGCAGGTGACCAGGTGTCCGGCGGCGCGCGTCCGCGCAACTTCGCGCGCGGTACCCTTACGGTGGAGTGCTCATCGTCCGTCTGGGCCAACGAGCTCACGTATCTGAGCGCCGAGATCCTGCGGCGCATGGACGCGGTGGCGCCCGGCCACCCCGTCACGAAGCTTCGCTTCCTGGTCGCTTCGGCCCCGGCCGTGCAGGAGCCTGAGGCCCCAGCGGCGAAGGATGAGCAGAGACACGCGAGGCCCGGGCCGCCGGACTACGGCGACGCCCGGGCGCAGGCGGAAGGGGTGCGCGATGAGCGGCTCCGGGCGGCCATCGAGGCCGTCCTCAGGCCTGCCGGGAAGGGGTCTGGTCGGACCCCCGATCGACCCCCCCGACGCAGTTGACAAAAACACGGGATTTGCGGCGGTTTTTGTCGTATCTCAGGCTCGCCCCGAGGCTCACCGTCTGATATACTCACAAAGGCAGGACGAGCCTGCCTGCGCCCCTCCGCGTATCCCCCTCGGCACAGAGCGAGGTTGAGTGAAAAAGTCGCATTACGACGCCCAAGACATCCAGGTCCTCGAAGGTCTCGAGCCGGTCCGCGAACGGCCCGGCATGTACATTGGCTCCACCGGCCCCCGCGGCCTCCACCATCTCGTCTATGAGGTGGTCGACAACTCCGTCGACGAAGCTCTCGCGGGGTACTGCACCGGCATCGTCGTCACCATCAATCCCGACAACTCGGTGAGCGTGGCCGACGACGGCCGCGGCATCCCGGTCGGGATCATGGAGAAGTACAACCAGCCGGCCGCCACCATCGTGCTCACCATGCTTCACGCCGGCGGCAAGTTCGGCGGCGCCGGCTACAAGGTGTCCGGCGGCCTCCACGGCGTCGGCGTGTCTGTGGTCAACGCCCTCAGCGAGTGGCTCGAGCTCGACATCTACGTCGAGGGCTACCACTGGCACCAGCGCTTCGAGCGCGGCAACCCCGTCACGGAGCTCGAGAGGCGCGAGAAGCTCGACAAGAACGGACCCACGGGCACCACCGTGTCGTTCCTCGCCGACCCCGACATCTTCGAGGAGGTCGAGTACGACTACCGCGTGCTCGCCCAGCGTCTCCGCGAGACGGCGTTTCTCACGCGCGGCCTGCGCATCCAACTCGACGACGAGCGTGCTGAGGGCGAGAGCGTCCTGTTCCAGTACGAGGGCGGCATCCGCGATTTCGTGACGTACATCAACCGCGAGAAGGATGCCATCCACCGCAGCATCATCTTCCTGGAGAACGAGACAGACGACGGCGCCGTGGAGATCGCCATGCAGTGGAACTCGTCGTACAACGAGTCCATCTTCACGTTCGCCAACAACATCAACACGACCGAGGGCGGCACGCACTTGTCGGGCTTCCGCTCCGCGCTCACGCGCACCATCAACGACTACGCCCGCCAGAAGAACCTCCTCAAGGAGAAGGAGGAGAACCTCAGCGGCGAGGACGTGCGCGAGGGCCTCACGGCGCTCATCTCGGTCAAGCTCAAGAACCCGCAGTTCGAGGGCCAGACCAAGACCAAGCTCGGCAACACCGAGATCCGCACCCTCGTCGAGACGAGCGTCAACGCCAAGCTCGCCGAGTTCCTCGAGGAGAACCCCTCCGAGGCGCGCCAGGTCGTGGAGAAGGCCATCAACGCGGCGCGGGCGCGCAACGCGGCTCGCAAGGCGCGCGACCTCACGCGCCGCAAGGGCCTGCTCGAAGGCAGCACACTGCCCGGCAAGCTCGCCGACTGCTCCATCAAAGACCCCGCGCTCAGCGAGATCTATCTCGTCGAGGGCGACTCGGCCGGCGGCTCGGCCAAGCAGGCCCGCGACCGCTCGTTCCAGGCGATCCTTCCGCTGCGCGGCAAGATCATCAACGTGGAGAAGGCACGCATCGACAAGATGCTCGCCAACCAGGAGATCCTCACGATGATCAGCGCCATCGGCGCGGGCATCGGAGACGAGTTCGACGTCGCCCAGGCGCGCTACCACAAGATCATCATCATGACCGATGCGGACGTCGACGGCTCGCACATACGCACGCTCATCCTCACGTTCCTCTTCCGTCACATGAAGCCGCTCGTCGAGGCCGGCTACGTGTACATCGCCCAGCCGCCGCTGTACCGGCTCAAGCAGGGCAATCAGGAGACGTACATCCACAAGGAGGCTCAGCTCGAGGAGATCCTGCTCCGCGGGCGCCTCGAGCAGATCCGCGTGGACAACACCGATACCGGGTTCACTTTCAGCGAGGCCAAGTACCAGCGTTTCCTCAAGCTGTTCGGCGAGTACGAGGGCTGGGTCAAGAAGCTGAAGAGCCAGTGGGGTGGAGAGCTTATCGACTGGCTCAAGAACGGCCCGGTGATCGAGGCTGAGATCTCCACCTTCGCGAGCCTGGTCGAGGCGCTGCGCCAGGACATCGACAAGCGCTACGTCATCGATGTCCTCGACGCCGACGACGAAGCTCAGGTCGCCGACACGCGCCTGGTGGAACGGCGCACCGGTCTGGCCGCGAACGTCAAGATCCCGTTCGCGGCCCTGGCGGGGCGCGAGTTCCAGGCGCTCAGGAAGGTCCACGCGCGCATCAACGAGCTCGTGGGCCGCCCGCCGTTCACGCTCCGCCTCGGTAACCGCAAGTCAGAGGCGGCCAGCTACGAAGAGCTGCGCGTGCAGATCGTCGAGCTCACCAAGGAGGGCATGCAGCTGCAGCGCTTCAAGGGTCTCGGCGAGATGAACCCGGACCAGCTCTGGGAGACCACCATGAACCCCATGACGCGCACGCTCATGCTGGTGTCCATGGAGGACGCCCAGGCGGCAGACGAAGTGTTCACCATGCTGATGGGCGACAAGGTGGAGCCACGTCGCGCGTTCATCGAGAAGAACGCGAAGGAGGTGCGGTTCCTCGATGTCTGACGGACTCCAGACCCTTGAGGGAAGGATCGAGCCTATAGAGCTCGAGGACGAGATGCGCTCGTCGTTCATCGATTACGCGATGAGCGTGCTCACGGACCGCGCGCTCCCGGACGTGCGCGACGGCCTCAAGCCCAGCCAGCGCCGCATCCTCGTGGCCATGCACGACCTGGGCCTCGCCCCCAACAAGCAGCACCGCAAGTGCGCCAAGATCGCCGGCGACACCAGCGGCAACTACCACCCCCACGGCGAGGCCGTCATCTACCCCACCCTGGTGCGTATGGCCCAGGACTTCAACATGCGCTATCCGCTCGTCGACGGCCAGGGCAACTTCGGCTCGGTCGAAGGCGACTCGCCCGCCGCCATGCGCTACACCGAGGCGCGCTTCAGCAAGATCGCCGTCGAGATGCTGCGCGACATCGACGCCAACACCGTCGACTGGATGCCCAACTACGACGAGACGCGCCGGGAGCCCAAGGTCCTGCCCAGCCGCATGCCCAATCTCCTGGTCAACGGCGCGGCGGGCATCGCCGTCGGCATGGCCACCAACATCCCGCCGCACAACCTCGGCGAGATCGTCGACGCCATCGTCCACCAGGTCGACAACCCCGAGGCCACGGCCGACGACCTCATGCGGTTCGTCAAGGCGCCGGACTTCCCGACCGGCGGCATCATCCTCGGTACCGCCGGCTTCAAGGAGGCCTACCGCACCGGGCGCGGACGCATCCGCGTCCGCGCCAAGGCGCACACTGAGCAGATCAAGGGCAACCGCAGCGCCATCGTCGTCACTGAGCTGCCCTACCAGGTCAACCGGGCCTCCCTCATCGACAACATCGTCGACCTGGTCAAGACCAAGAAGATCACCGAGATCAGCGACCTCCGCAACGAGTCCGACCGCAACGGCATGCGCCTGGTCATCGAGTTGAAGCGCGAGGCCATCCCCATGGTCGTGCTCAACAAGCTCTACAAGCACACCCAGATGCAGACCACCTTCGGGGTCATCAACATCGCCCTCGTCGACGGCGTGCCGCGCACGCTCACACTGCCGGAGCTCCTGCAGGCGTACATCGCCTTCCAGAAGGAGATCGTCATCCGGCGCACCAAGTTCGAGCTCGACAAGGCCGAGACCAGGGCTCACATCCTCGAGGGCCTTCTCGTCGCGCTCGACAACCTCGATCAGGTGATCAACATCATCCGGCGCGCCGCCGACGTCGACACGGCGCGCGACGCGCTCATGGACACCTTCGAGCTCACGCGGCCGCAGGCGCAGGCGATCCTCGACCTGCGGCTCCACCGCCTCACGGCGCTCGAGCGCGACAAGGTCAAGGAGGAACACGCCGGCCTTCTGGCGCGCATCAAGGAGCTGCGCGCTCTGCTCGGCGACGAGTCGGCCATCTACGGCGTCATCAAGGACGAGCTTCTCGAGATCAAACGGCTGTACAACGACGATCGTCGCACCGAGGTCGTGCCCGACGAGGGCGAGATCGACATCGAAGACCTCATCGCCGAAGAACAGATGGTCATCACCGTCACCAAGACCGGCTACGTGAAGCGCATCGCCGTCGCCACGTACCGACAGCAGAAGCGCGGGGGAGTCGGCGTGGCCGGCATGGAGCTCAAGGAAGAGGACGAGGTCGAGCACCTCTTCATCACCAGCACCCACAACTACCTGTTGTTCTTCACCAGCGTGGGCAAGGTGTATCGGCTCAAGGTGCACGAGCTGCCGCTGGCCGGGCGTAACGCTCGCGGCAAGCACCTCGCCAACCTGCTGCCGCTGCGGCAGGACGAGCACGTGTGCGCCGTGATCAACACGCGTGACTTCGACCCATCCGAGGGTAAATTCCTCATCTTCGGCACCAAGGCCGGCATCGTGAAGAAGACGCTGTTCGGGAGCTACAACACGCCCCTCAAGGCGGACGGCATCATCGCCATCGACATCCGTCCCGGCGACGAGCTCATGGCCGTGCGCCATACCAGTGGCGACGACGACCTCATCATGGTCAGCCGTCTGGGCCAGGGCATCCGCTTCCACGAGAACGACGTGCGCCCCACCGGGCGCAACACCTCCGGCGTGCACGGCATGCGGCTGCGTCGCAGCGACGAGGTCATCGCCATGGATATCGCCCGCGACGACAGCGACCTCTTCGTGGTCACCGACAACGGCTACGGCAAGCGCACGCCCATCGACGAGTGGCGTGTGCAGGGCCGCGGCGGGCAAGGCGTCATCGCCATCAAGCTCACCGACGTCAAGGGCTACCTGGTCGGCGTACGGGTGGTGCGCGACAACCACGAGATCGTGCTGCAGAGCCGCGACGGCGTAGTGATCCGCATGCGCGCGGACGGCATCAGCCGTCAGAGCCGTACGGCCACGGGCGTTCGTGTGATGAACCTCCGCGAGGGCGATGTGGTCAGCGCGGTGGCGCGCATGGTGGTCAGCGAAAGCGGCGCCACCGAGGAGGAGATCGACGCCGATTGACCGCTGGAGGCGGCGAAGCCGCCGGACGGGGGTCAACGTGCGGTGCGCCGTCGGGCACACCGCACGAGCCCGCGACGGCATCGGTGGAGGCGCGGGTCATGGATGCCGTCGGCCGCCGCATACGAACGGCCGGCGGCCGAGGCGTTCAACGCCTCTCGACGCTACCTGCCGGCTGAGTCCATCCTGGGCTGACCTGCCCTTCTCGCCGTCGCAGTCGCCCCCGGCCGAGGGGCGGGCGAGCGGATGCGCCGCCCGACGTCCCCTCAGGGCTCGCGGCACGAAGTGCTCGCCGGCGACGAAGTCCTCGACGGTCCGCCGCTTGGCGATCTGCCGCAGGCCGGCCTCGGTGACCATGTAGGCGCCGGCCTGGTCGCGGCCGTTGTAGGCGCTCATGCACTCCAGCGAGTAGGCGCCCACGTCGAGGAACGCGATCACGTCGCCGGGCTCGCTGTCGACCGGGAGGTGGCGGAAGGCGGAGCCGGGGTCGCCGGTGTAGACGTCCCCTCCATCACAGAGCGGTCCGCCGAGTCTGAATGGTCGCACCGGTGGCTTGTTGCAGCGGTTGGCGACCACGGCGCGGAAGTACCAGTGGTAGCTGGAGTGCTCGAGGATGGTGTTGAAGCCGGCGTCCACCATGAGCCAGTCCTCACGCTGGATGCGGCCCGGGGCGGCCTCGATCATCTTGCTCTTCTCGGCTTCAACGCGCGTGACGAGGATGGCCGTGTTGCCGGCGATGGCCCGGCCCGGCTCCAGGAAGAGCTGCGTGCCGGGCCGGGCCGCGTGAAAGGACTCTGCGATCGCCCGGCCGTAGCCCTCCAGGGTGTGTGGGGCCTCGAAGTAGGTGTCGGGTTCGTCGCCGCTGCGGTCGTAGTAGGGGATGGCCAGACCGCCGCCGATGTCGAGGTGCTCCAGGCGTAGCTCGTGGGCCCTTTCCACGCGATCGAGGAGCGCGAGGCCTCTCCCGAGGGCCTCGAGGAAGGGGGCTATGTGCGTGATCTGAGACCCGATGTGGTAGTGCATGCCGACGAGCTGCACGCCCGGCAGCCGGACCGCGAGGCCGAATGCCCCGATGGCCTCGTTCACGTCGATGCCGGCCTTGGCGCCGGCGCTGGTGCGCAGGCCCGGGTGGGTCTCCGTGGCGACGTTGAGGTCCACGCGGAGTGAGACCCGGGCCTGCACGCCCAGGTCGGCGGCCACATCGGCCACCATGCGAAGCTCGAAGACGGAGTCGACCACGATGGCCTCGATGGGCGGCTGTAGCGCGGCCGCGATCTCATCGCGAGTCTTGGCATTGCCGTTGAAGATGATCTGCCGCGACTCGAAGCCGGCGCGGCGAGCCTTCCACAGCTCACCGCCCGAGTTCACCTCCACGTCGATACCGGCGCGCCGCACACGGTCCAGGAACCAGAGGTTGGAGCAGGCCTTGCTGGCGTAGAAGACACGTGTGCCGGTGTGGTAGGGCCGGAAGGCGTCGCGGACGGCGTTCACGTTGCGGTCGATCTGCGCCGCGCTGAAAAGGAAGAACGGCGTGGGGGTGGTGTCCGCCATCGAGGCCACGTCCAGCCCGTCGAAGCGCATGCGGCCGCGCTCGCAGGTGATGACGTCCTTCATCGGGTCGGCGATGCGCGCGAACTCCACGTCGCACTGCGGGGCGTCGTCCATAGGTGGCCTCTCCTCGCTCGTGGTGGGTCGCGGGGCGCGGCGTGCTCAGGTCGGCCCGGCGCCGGCCCGGCGGGCGCGCACGAGCACACCGCCGAGGGATCCGTCGCGCACGCGGCCGAGGACGGCGTCGTACTCGGCCGCGACGAAGTCGTACCAGTCGCCGTCGAAGGTGCGGGTGATCTCGTCGCGCTTGCCGGCGATGCGCCGGCACAGGTCCTCGTACCAGACGAGGAACCTGGGGCTGAGGTCGCGGAGTTCCGTGAGGCGCCAGCCGGCGGCCGCAAGCCGGCGCGGCAGGTCGCCGGGCCGGAGCGGCCGCCACCACGCGAAGCTCTTGCGCGACGGCGCCGCCTCGGCGAAGCGTCCGGCAGGGTCGGAGTACTCGAACAGGCGCAGCTCGCCGCCGGGAGCAGCCAGCGCGGCGAGTTGCGAGAAGACCGCATCCTTGTCCGGGACCGCGTAGAGCGCGGTCATGGAGTACGCAAGGACGAACGGGCCGGTCAGGGTCTCGGCGGCCCGTTGCAGGTCACCTTCGACGATGGTCACGGCGGGATGCCGCTCGCGGGCGAGGCGCACCGTCTCGGCGTCGACCTCGAGGCCCGTCACGACGCCGAAGCCCTGCGCCTGCACCCAGGCGGCCGTACCGCCGGCGCCGCACCCCGCGTCCAGGATGCGGCGGTCCGGATCGGGCGCGAGCCCGGCGAAGAGGAGGCGGTTCGCCTCCTCTTCGCCGGGATGTGCGTAGTCGGCGTCGCGGATGAGCGCGAGCAGGCGTTTGCCCGTCGCGCTGTTCATGGCGAGCTGATCCACCAGCTTCTTCATGTCCGCGCGCGGCGAGCCTCAGATGAGCCCGTGCAGCTGCTGCACGAGCGGCTCGAAGTCCGGCCCCTTGAAGCAGTACTGCAGCTCGGTGAACCGGCTGCGAAGGTCTGCGACCGCTTCACTCACACGGGCGCCGTCGTTGACGGCGGCGGCCATCAGCTCGGCCACGGCGACGAAGTCCGCCGGCCCCATGCCGAAGCGTGTCATCTCCGAGACGCCGAGTCGCAGGGCGCCCGAGGCGGTGAAGCCCTCTTCGTCGGGCGCCGCCTGGTAGTTGCAGACGATGTTGTTGGCCTCGAGGCGGCCGGCGACCTCGGGGCCGCGCCCGTAGCCGACGCGCACGATGACCTGGTGCGTCTCGGTGTAGTCGACGGCGGGATCGCCGGCCACGTCCAGCCCGGCCTCCTTGAGCGCCACGGCGAAGGCCTTCGCGTTGCGGAGCACGGCCCGCTGATACTCGTCGCGGAAGTGGTTCATCTCGTAGGCCGCCATGAGCAGGCCCAGCAGCGTACCGAGGTGGTGGTTGCTCACCGACCCGGGGAACGCGCGCCGTTCGATCGCCTCCCAGAGGTCGTACTTCTCCTCCGTCTCCTCCCAACGGGCGCCGATGATGCCGCGCTGCGTGCCGAAGAACGTCTTGTGGGTCGATCCCGTGACGAGGTCTGCGCCCTCCCTGAACGGCTCCTGGAAGTGCGGGCCGACGAGGCCGAGCACGTGGGCCATGTCGTACATCAGCACGCAAGGGATGTCGGTCTCGTCGAGGAAGGTGCGCACCTCGTAGACCGGTTCCGGGTGCAGCACCATGCTCTTGCCGAGGATGATGAGCTCCGGGCGCTCCTGCTCGATGAGGTCGAGGAGCGCCGCAACGTCCGGTTTGTACGGATTGTCGGGCAGCACGGGGATGTCGACCACGGCTGGCAGCTCGGTTCGCGGATCGCGGGCCACATAGTCGCGCAGGGCGCCCATGGGCTGGGCGCTCAGGTGGCCGCCGCGGGCGATGTGGTTGTTGACCACCTTGGCGATGCGGCGCGGCTCGGCCTTGCGGTCGGCGCGGTTCAGGTAGTCGACCATGGCGCTGAACACAGCCGTGTTGGCCATCTGGCCGCTGATGACGCGAGTCTCCACCTCGAGGCAGCCGAGAAACGCACGCAGCTCGCTTCTGAGGAGCCGCTCCACCTCGTGGATGAAGCCTGTGCCCTGATAGTAGAAGACCTCCAGGTCGTAGAACGCCTCGGTCTTCTTGTGCTCGGCGTAGCGGAAGGACGGGTCCATCACGGAGAGCAGGCGCACCATCGGCGAGGCCGTCATCTCCGAGGGGATGAGGTCGATGCACTCAGACTGCCGCCACTCGTGGTTGGCGGCGGCGCCGCGCAACAGACGCAGCGCCTTCTCGCCGGCCTCGCCGCCCTCCAGCTCCGTGAGCTGGGGCGTGTAGTCCCAGACGATGGCGCGAGCGCACGGCGGCGCGTCGCTGCGCAGGTGGTACGGGACCACCAGCCCCGGCACACGGCGGCCGCGCACGTCGAGCTCGACCTCGTCGTCCTCGACCACGCGGCTGTCGATATACGCCAGGGCGATGGACCGCAGGTCGTGCTCGTCGGTGCGCGTGGAGCACAGGCCCTCGCCCTCGACGCCCCAGTACGGCACTGCCGTCCCGCTGGTCACCCAGCCGAGCGGCTCGCCGTCCTGGCTCAGGACGGTGGAGCCCTCGCGGGCGATGCCGCGCCCGGTCACGGCCACCGGCCGTGTGAGGCGCGGCAGGGCGCGGATGTCCGAATAGTCACGCGCCAGGATGCGGGCGTACGCCTCGTGCTGCGCCTTGAGGGACTCTCGCCCGACGTACTCGCCCTTGCGCGGCGAGAAGCTGACCGCGAACGTGGCCAAGGGGCAGCTCATGATGGGGATCTCGTTGCCCTCCGGGTCGAGCCCGAGCTCGTGGCCGTACAGCGGCAGGCCGGCCTCGAGACGCAGGGTATCGCGGGCGCCCAGCCCTACGGGGGTGGCGCCGCTCGCCACCAGGGCGTCCCACACGGCTGGTCCGTCTTCGGAGGGCGTGAAGAGCTCGAAGCACAGGGGCTCGCCTGTGTACCCCGTGCGCGCGAGCCTGACGCGTACGTGCCGGTCGCCTGCACCTGCAGGGTCGGGGACCTTCATCGTCGCGACGCTCAGTTCGTTGCGGAACGGGTCGGGCAGCGAGCCGTGCTCGATCAGGCCGGCCAGCACATCGCGCGACGCCTGCCCTTGCAGTGCCAGCATGGCGATCTCGCCGGTCTCGTCCGTCAGGTCGACGTCCGGGAACCCCTCGAGATGCCGCTCGAGGTGCTCCCAGTCCTTCACGCGGTTGGCCGCGTTCACGACGAGCAGGAACTCGCCGTCCACGAAGCGGTACAGGTAGGCATCGTCGACCGCGCCGCCGGTGGGAGTGGGCACGATCGTGTACTGAGCCTGGAGCAGGTCGAGCGCCTCGGCGTTGTTGGTCAGGACGTGCTGCAGGAAGGCCGCCGAGCCGGGCCCGCGCAACACGAAGCGGCCCATGTGTGAGACGTCGAACAGGCCGGCGCTGCTGCGCGTGGCCAGGTGCTCGGCCAAGATGCCGCTCGGGTACTGCACCGGCATCTCCCAGCCGCCGAAATCCACGAGCCGGGCGCCGGCCTCCACGTGCCGTTCGAAGAACGGAGTGCGGAGAAGGCTCCCGCCGGGCGCCGAGCCGCTCATGCCTCTGCCCACGCCTTCAGCAGACCGAGCCCCTCGCGGATGAGGTCGCTGTTGATCCCTGAGTAGGCGAAGCGCACGTAGCGGCGCTCTTCGCCGGGCAGCTCGCGGCCGAAGTGCAGACGGGTGCAGAAACTGACGCCCGTCTCCTCCAGAGCCGCGCGTCTCAGCTGGTCGTAGGTCGTGAGACCCTTCTTCTCCATCAACCCCGTGACCTCGGGATACAGGTAGAAGGTGGCCTCTGGGCGGTAGCAGGTCACGCCGGGGATGGTGTTCAGGATGTCGACGGCGGTGTCACGGCGCTCCCTGAGGATCCGCACGATCTCCCGCGGGCCCGACTGGTCGCCGGAGAGGCCTTCCAGGGCGCCGTACTGCACGAAGTGGTTCGAGCAGCTCTCATCGTTCACGTTGAGCTTGGCGATGACGTCGACGATCGGGGCCGGCCCGACGGCGGCGCCCAGGCGCCAGCCGGTCATCGCGAACTTCTTGCTGAACGTGTACAGCATGACGCAGCGTTCGGACATGCCGGGGAGCGAAGCCAGTGACCGGCTGCTCCCGGAGTAGCGGATGTCCCAGTAGGCTTCGTCGCAGAGCACGAGCAGATCGTTCGCGAGGACGAACTCCGCGAGGCGCTCGACCTCGGCCGGCGAGCTCTCGGCGCCGGTGGGGTTCTGCAGGTTGTTGAAGACCAGGAGCTTGGTCTTCGGGCCGACCTGCGCCTCGAGCGAGTCCCAGTCGAGCTCGAAGTCCGCGGCGCCGGGCACGTAGCCGTACGGCTTGGCGACTCCGCCGTGGAACTCGATCTGGCTCTCGTAGATCGGGTAGCCGGGATTGGGGTAGAGGACCTCGTCTCCCGGGTCCATGAGGGCGAGGATGAATTTGCCGATCACGGGCTTGCCGCCGGGCTCGATGGCCACGTTGTCCGGCCCGAGCTCGAGGTCGTGCGAAGCCCCCACGTCCGCGGCCAGCGCCTCGCGCAGCGGCATGATGCCGGCGTTGGGGCAGTAACCCGTCTTGCCGTCGCGGATGGCCTTCGCGGCGGCGTCGACGATGTTCTGCGGCGTCGGCAGGTCCATGTCGCCGAGGTGGAATGGGTAGACGGTGTGGCCGAGCGCCTTCCACTCGTTGGCCTCGGCAGAGACGGCGAAGGCCGTCTCGGTCCCGAGGCGGCTTATGCGGCCGGCGAGACGGAGGTCGGGTGCGGTGCCCATGGCGTTCTCCCCCTGACGTCTGAGGACAGGGTGATGGTCCCATCACCCTGTCCTCGTGCGGCCGCTCGGCCGCCCGTTCCAGGGGCCCGTCCAGTCGCGCTCCGTTGGCCTGAGAGTTTCGGTGACGCATCCGGCGCCATCCTTGCCCCTTCGGCGCCCGTTTCCTCTTGTGAGCAGCGGGCTCTCGCGCGACCATCCGCCGGGCATCCTCGGTCAGCCAGAGGGTAGCACCGCTTGGGCGGCGAGGGCAACGCCGGGCCGTTCGTCCTGCCCCTGGCCCGCCGGTTCTCTGGGCGGCCGCCTACACAGTCTCCCGCCGGGTCGGCGCCTGACCCCTCGACCCCTCTGGCCGGCAGGTCGACTTCCTTGAGGAACGGCCGCGAGCGCCACTCCAGGCAGCGATGCGCGCCGTCGGCGCTGCGGTACCGGTTCACAGACTCGGTCTCTGGGTGGTTGTGCCCGAGGCTGTCGACGGCCGCCAGAGTGGCGTCCACATCGTCGGGGTGCACCGGGTCCAGGAAGCGCCGTCCCTCGAGCTCCTCCACCGGTGGCCGCGCTTCTGGGGAAGCGGCGGAGCGACACCGTGTACAGCCCTCCCTGGATACGCTCCAAGCGGCCGTTGGCATAGCAGGCGAGGTCCTCGGGTGATGCGTCGCTCCTCTGTCAACTCGCCATCGGGCCGTCCGGTGGCCTGCCCGCGCTCGCTCCGATAGACTCCCGTCCCGTGACCGAGACCGCCGACATCCCTGTCGCCCCGGGGGCGAAGCCCGAGCGCAGACCGCGCGTGTTCAGCGGCATCCAGCCGTCGGGCACCATGCACCTGGGCAACTACCTGGGCGCCGTGCGCAACTGGGTCGAGATGCAGGCCACGCACGACTGCGTGTATTGCGCCGTCGACCTCCACGCCATCACCGTGCGCCAGGTGCGCGCGGAGCTGCGCCGCAACACCATCGACCTCGTCAATCTGCTGCTCGCCTCGGGTATCGATCCCGACCGCTCCATCGTGTTCGTGCAGAGCCACGTGCCTGCCCACAGCGAGATGATGTGGCTGCTGAACACCATCACGTACATGGGCGAGCTGCGCCGCATGACGCAGTTCAAGGACAAGACCGCCGGGCAGGAGGGGGAGAGCATCGGCGTGGCCCTGTTCGACTATCCGGTGCTGCAGGCCGCCGACATCCTGCTCTACCAGGCCGACGCCGTGCCGGTCGGTGAAGACCAGAAGCAGCACGTGGAGCTCACGCGCGATATCGCCGTCCGCTTCAACAACGCGTTCGGCAAGACGTTCGTGGTGCCGGAGCCGTACATCAAGGAGGGCGGGGCCAGGGTCATGGGTCTGGACGACCCCACCCGCAAGATGAGCAAGAGCTCCGGCTCCGAGGGCAGCTACGTCGCGATCATGGACAAGCCCGACGCCATCCGCCGCAAGATCAAGCGGGCGGTGACGGACTCGGGCACAGAGGTGCGCGGCGGTCCGGACAAGCCGGCCATCACCAACATGCTCGACATCTACAGCGCTCTGTCTGGGGACACGGTCGCCACCATCGAGCAGCGGTACGAGGGCAGGGGATACGCGGACTTCAAGTCCGACCTCGGCGACGTCGTGGTCGAGGCGCTCGCGCCCATCCAGGCGCGCATCCGCGAGCTCGAGGCCGACAAGAGCCACACGCTCGGCGTGCTCAAGCAGGGCGCCGAGCGGGCTGAGGCCATCGCGAGTCGTACCCTGGCGAAGGCGCGCGAGCGGATCGGGCTCGTTCCCCGCCCGTAGCGCTCGCGCCGGTCCCGTCGCGTCCCGGCTGCCGATCGGAGTGGCCGCGAGCCGCAGCCACGCGATACACTAGCTGGCCCAGACCCAGCGTTCCTTGCCTGGAGGCACGATGATCCCGGACGAACTGATGAAGCGGCGCGGCGCCGCCGCGGTGATCGACGAGATGGTGGCGGAGCAGATGCGTCTCGAGGGCATGCAGCAGCAGAGCGCGGCGATGGTGGGCCGCGAGTTCCCCCTCGTGATGTGGAGCGGCACCGGGCGCATCGTCGCCGCCGGCGACAACGGCGTCGCGCTTCTGGTGCGCGGCATGCGCGCCGACTTCACGTGGGAGCGTCTCGCCCGAACGTGGACGCGTCTGCGCGACAACCAGGTCCTGGGCATCGATGAGCTGGGCGGCGCGTACGACGCCGTCGGCATCGTGAGCCTGTTCGCGTTCCTCGAGCCGGACAGCCTCGACGTCCTCGGCGACCAGGGGCTACTCAGGTTCCGTCGCACCACGAAGCGTCGCGAGAACCCCATCCACCAGTACGCCGACATGGGCACGCCCACGGCTTGGCCGCAATGGCGCAGCCACATCCACGGGGACTGACCCGCTCCGCGTCGTCACCCCCGGTGTGGTGATCACCGTCACCGCCGATCGCCGCGTCTTCAGTCTCTGCGGCGACGCCAGACCCGTCGCCCGCGTGCGCCCCGGTGACGCCGTTGTGCTCGAGACGGCCGACTGCTTTGCCGGCCAGGTGGTGTCGTCCGGTGACACTCCGGACGGCGTCGACTGGAGCACCATCAATCCGGCGACGGGCCCGGTGTACGTCGATGGAGCAGAGCCGGGAGACGTCCTGGCCGTCGCCGTCGAGCAGGTCCGGGTCGCCGGCCACGGGGTGATGGCCGTGAGCGACGGGTTCGGAGTGCTGCGCGAACGCTTCTCTGGGACCTCGTTCCGGATGGTCACGATCGAGGGAGATGAGGCGGAGTTGCCGGGCGGCGTGCGCGTACCGTTGCGGCCCATGATCGGCGTGATCGGCGTGGCCCCGGCGGGTGAGGCCGTGCCCTGCGGCTCCCCCGGACCGCACGGTGGCAACATGGACACGCGGCTGATCGGCGAAGGCGCCACGGTGTACCTGCCGGTGGCCGTGTCCGGTGCCCTGCTTGCAGCCGGCGACCTGCACGCGGCGATGGGCGACGGCGAGATCTGTGGCACCGGCGTCGAGGTCGCCGGACAGGTCACTCTGCGGGTGGATGTGCGGCGCGACCTCGCGCTCGTCAATCCCGTCGTCGAGACGGCCGAGGTGGTCGCCACCATCGCCTCGGCCGTCACGCTGGACGACGCGGCCGACCTCGCGACGCGCGACATGGCCGACCTGCTCTGCGAACGCATCGGCCTCTCCGCCGGCGACGCGACCATGCTCATGAGCGTCGCCGGTGAGCTGCAGGTCTCGCAGGTCGTGGACCCGCTCAAGACGGCGCGCTTCGCGCTTCCCAAGCCTGTCCTGGCGGGCCTCGGCGCCGCGCTCGTGTGAGCGGTGCGCCTTCGGACCACCGCTCCACGCCTCCCCTGCGGCGGGAAGCGAGCGCGGCGGGCACGGGCCCGCTCTACCCCGGAGGGATGAGATGACCGACGGCTACGGCGCCCAGAGCATGACGGCCCCGCTGAAACGTGTGGTGATGCGGCGGCCCGGCGACGAGCTGGCCGCCGCCGACCCCTTCGCCTGGCACTACACGTCCGCCATCGACCTGGAGGCGGCTCGCAGCGCGCACGACGCGTTCGCCGACGCGCTGCGCGCCTGGGACGTCGAGGTGCTCTACCACGAGGAGCCCCTGCCGGGCTTCGCCGACAGCGTCTTCGTGTTCGACCCCGCGTTGGTCACCGATCGCGGCACGCTGGTGTTGAGCATGGGCAAGGAGAAACGGCGCGGCGAGGAGGAGCCGCTGGCCCGCACGCTGCAGGCGTGCGGCGTCCCGGTGTACGGGCGTCTGACGGGCGCGGCGCGCGCCGAGGGCGGCGACACGATGTGGCTCGACCACGACACCCTGGCCGTGGGCCGCGGCTTCCGCACCAATGCAGAGGGTGTGCGCCAGCTGCGCGGCCTGCTCGAGCCTCTCGGCGTCGTGGTGCTCGACTACGACCTGCCCTTCTTCACCGGTCCGGAGGCGTGCCTGCACCTGCTGAGCGTGATCAGCCCCGTCGACGTGGACCTGGCGGTCGCCTACCCGCCGCTCATGCCGACCGGCTTCTGGGCTGAGCTCCGGCGGCGCGGCGTGCGCCTGCTCGAGGTGCCGGAGGAGGAGTTCCTGCACAAGCAGGCGACGAACGTCCTGTGCGTGGCCCCGCGCCGCTGCATCATGCTGGACGGCAGTCCGGTCACCCGGGGGCTTCTCGAGGAGGCGGACTGCGAGGTCGTCACCTTCCCGGGCGAGCCGCTGTCGTTCAAGTGCGAGGGCGGGCCGACCTGTCTCACGCGGCCCGTCTGGCGCGACGGCGTGTGACTCGAGGAAGGACGGCGCGGGCGACCGGCGGGGTCGAGGTGAGCCAGGACAGCCGCCGCCCGCACCGACGCCGCGCCCGTCGGCGTCAGCGCCGCCGAGCGGCGCGCCCTCGACGCGCTTGACCTCGACGGGCTCGTCAGGCTGCTCGAGCGGCTCATCGCCGTCCCCAGTCTCGACGGCGATGAGAGCTCCCGCGCAGCGGTTGGTGGCGGCCTGGATGCGCGACGCGGGCCTCCGCGTCGACGTGTGGGACATCGACCTCGCGGCCCTGTCCACGCACCCCGACTGGTGTCATGAGGTGGAACGCGAAGAGGCGGTCGGCGTGGTCGGCTGGACAGGCGAGTCGCGCGGCGGCCGCGACCTCATGCTGAACGGCCACGTTGACGTGGTCCCAGCCGGCGACGAGGCGATGTGGACGGTGCCGCCGTTCACCCCGTCAGGTGCGGGACGGGCGGGTGTACGGCCGCGGCGCCGTGGACATGAAAGGCGGCCTGTGCTGCGCGCTGGCCGCCCTGCGCGCCGTTCACGACGCCGGCGTACGGCTGCGCGGTCGCCTCAGCGTCGCCAGCGTGGTGGGCGAGGAAGACGGCGGCACCGGCACGCTGGCCACGCTGCTGCGCGGCCACACGGCGCACGGCGCCGTGATCACCGAGCCGACCCGGCTGCGTCTCATCACGGCGCAGGCCGGTTCACTGATGTTCCGCCTCACCGTCCCCGGTCTCTCCGCCCACGCCTGCGCCCGCGAGGAGGGCGTGAGCGCCATCGAGAAGTTCGTGCCGCTGCTCGTTGCCCTGCGGCGTCTCGAGGCGGAGCGCTGCGACGCGGATGCGGGCGGCGCCATCGGCACGGGCGGCGTGCTCTCGGGCGTCGCAGTCCTGCCAGCCGGCCGCGCACCTGTCGCCGGCGATCCGCGCGGGCCGCTCTTTGCCGCCTACCGCCTCCCGTGGCCCATCGAGGTCGGTACGGTGAGGGCCGGGGATTGGGCCTCCAGCGTTCCCGACACGCTGGTCGCGGAGGGACGCTACGGTGTGGCGGTGGGTGAGGATCTGGCAGAGGCTCGGCGCGCGCTGGAAGACGCCGTCGCGCGCGCCGCCGCGGCCGACCCCTGGCTGGCCGGACACCCTCCGCGGGTGGAGTGGTGGGGCGGGCGCTTCGACCCGGCCGAGACCGCGCCGGACGATCCGATCGCCGCCGCCGTCTCGTCCGCGGCCTCCTCGGTCCTGGGCCATGCCGCGCACGTGGAGGGCGTCACGTACGGCGCGGATATGCGTCTGCTGGTCAACGTCGGACGCATCCCGACGGTGATGTTCGGCCCCGGAGACGTACGCGTCGCCCACATGCCGGACGAACACGTCCCACTCGACGATCTCGAGGCTGCCGCCAGGACCCTCGTCGTGGCGGCCCTGCGTTTCTGCGGTGTGGAAGATCGGGACGCCGGGGAGTAGCCTGCCAAGGCATCATGGCCGCCAGCATGCCAACCATCCCCGGCCGACCGCTGAAGGCCTCCGGCGGCGACGTCGACCGTCGCCTGTACCGCATCATGCTCTGGTGCTACGTCACCGTCTTCCCGCTCGTCGTCATGTTCGTCGTGGTCGGCGTGGTCTCCAACTCGTCGGCCGTGGTGGTCGTGACGGTGGAGCGCGTCATCTCCATGGCCGTGCAGACCTTCTCGCTGTATGCCATCCACCAGGTGCTGAGAGACGACATCCATGAGTTCCCCTACGGGCCCGGCAAGCTCGAGGACTTCGCGGCCTTCCTGTGCGGGGTGCTCTACGTGCCGTCGGGTGTGTATCTGGCCTACGACGCGGCGACGCGGCTAGCGTCGCCTCAGGATGTGGCGTATGCGCTCAGCATGATCCCGGTCGCCGTGTCGGCCGTCCGCATGGTGCTGCTGTACGGCGCGGTGCGGCGTCTCGCGCGTCAGGCCCACTTGTCGTCGCCGTTGCTCCGCGCGTATGTCCTCGACTTTCGTATCGGCCTGCTCGGCGACATCGGTGTTCTGTGCGCCTTCGCCCTGGGGTGGCTGCTCGTGCACTATGACCTGGCCGGCGGCGGGGAGCGTGTGGATCCCGTGGTGGCGCTCGCTATCTCCGCCTACATGATCTGGTCGGGCGCGTCGCTGGTGCGTCACAGCTTCCGTTCGCTCATGGACATGCCTCTTCCCGCGGCGCAGCGGCTGCGCGTGATGACGGTGCTCGCCGGGCACCACTGGGACTACCAGACGGTCGGCACGCTGTACTCGCGGTCGAGCGGCAAGACCCGCATCGTCGAGATCGAGCTCGTCTTTCCCGCAGAGCGCACGTTGGCCGAGATCGAAGGGCTGAGCGCGGCCATGGAGGAGGCTCTCGGGGAGGAGATCCCGGCGCTGCAGTTTCGGATCATCCCGGTGACCGCGTTGCCGTAGGGCGCGAGGCCGCACCGGTTGCGTCTCGTCGGGACGTACGGCGCGAGAGCCCGGGCGGCTGCGCCGCCCGGGCTCTCGCGTACCGCCCGGCTCGGGCCGGCCGCGGCCGGCGCTCCCCTTAGTTGACCGTGACGACGTCCTTGCGCGTCACCGGCAGCCCGCGCACGCCGAGCTCGGCGATGAAGGCGTCGCGCACGCTCCGCGGCAACTCCTCCGGGCAGATCATGCCGGTCTGCTCGATCCTGTCCTCCACGATGAGCTCGGCGTAGATGCTCGCCGGCGTACTGGTGCCGTAGCTCACACAGGTGGCGCCGGGAATGCGCTCGTTCACCCACTTGATGTCGGGCGGGAAGATGTTGTAGCCGATGCTCGCCGGCTTGCCGCCCTTCTCGCCTATGCAGTCCACAGTGACGACCCCGTAGTCGACGATCTCGCCGGCCAGGGCGAGCTTCGCGAGCTCGTCGGCCGGCGGGTTGGGCGGCAGGGTGGCGACGAACACGTCGATCGGCCGCACCTCGGTGCCGTCCTTGAGCTTCACGGGGTACTTGCTGGTCATGCCGGAGCCTACCAAGGCAAGGTCGGCGTCGAGGCCCGCACCGTCGGGGTCGCCGCCCATCTTGAAGTCCACGTAGCGCAGGCCCTTCTCGCCGAGCGCCTTGGGCAGCAGGCGCGGCAGGGTGCTGACCTCCTCGTGGTCGTGGCAGATCACGGTGCCGAGGCCGAACGGCGCCGGGAACTCGTACTTCTCCCGGCGCCCGAAGATCTCCACGCGCTTGTACTCGCCGTCCTCGTAGAGCAGCGGCGGCTGCGCGCAGTCGGTGTAGTACGTCTCCTGCGACCACACCTGGAGCGGCACCGGTGAGTCGAACAGCGCGTAGTCTTTGATGCGGATCTCGAAGCACCTGTCGAGATCTTCGTACGCAGTGGCGGCGAAGGTGTTGGTGACGCCGGGATCCATGCCCGTGCTGAGGAGCGCGAGCTGACCCTGCCTGGCGAACTCCGGAGCCAGGGTCATCTGGTCCAGGTAGGCCTCGTCGATGGTCTGCGTGCGCGTCTGGCCCTGGGCCATGTCCATGTAGGCGGCGCCGCACTTGAGGCAGGCGGTCATGATCGACTTGTTGAACTCGGGGATGACGGCGTTGACGACGAGTCTGGCGCCCTCGCCCGCCCGAGCGACCGCGTCCGTGTCCGCGGCATTCAGGAACATGGCCGCGGCCTTGCCGTTGCCCACCTGAGCGGCGACGAAGGCGGCGCGCTGCTCATCGTAGTCGCCGACGACGATCTGGGTGACGGCGGGGTTGCGGCCCAGGTTCCACGTGAGCACCTGTCCCTGCATGCCTGCGCCGACGATGAGGACCTTCATGGCTTCGCTCCCTCCGAGAAGTGCCGGTTCTTCTGCCCGGTTCTACCAGACCGGAGGAAGTGGTACAAGCTGCGGGCGACGATTCTCGTCGTGTCGTCTGCCTTGAACAGAGGATATCGTCGTCAGCAATGCGCAGGAATCTCACTTTCGCATCCGAGTGGAGCTTCCACCTGCGCCCGGTCGCGGCGCCCGCATCTGATGGGCGTGCCGACAGAAACGAGCGAGGGGCCCCGCGGACCCCTCGCTCGTTTCTGCCTCGGCCGTCGTCCCGCGGGCCTGGGTCTACAGCTCGATGAACCCCATGTTCTGCGACTCACCGACGATGGTGACGTGCCTGCTGCACTTCTTGCCGCCGGCGTCGACGTCGAGCGTGTACTCGCCGTCGTCGAGCCCGTCGAACTTGAACTCGCCGAAGAAACTGGTGGTCTGCGTCTGCAGCGCGCCGGCGCCCGAGTTCAGCGTCACTGTCGCGCCTTCGAAGCAGTCGCCGCTCACCAGCACGCCGGCGGTGATGAAGTCCTTTGTGAACCGGTGCAGGTTCTTGTAGAGCGTGTGCGGCTTGGTGCCGTGCTCCGGCAGGTACTCGTGCAGACCCTCGGCCTCGATGATCTTCTGCATCTCCTCCGGCTCGATGAGGTAGGTCTCCATCGCCACCGTCGGGCACGAGTGGGTACAGCGCGTGGTGTGCGGCGTCCACGTCTCGTCGTCGATGAGGTGTGCGCAGAAGATGCACTTCTGCGGCATGTCGAGTTCGTCGTTCCACCAGATGGCGCCGTAGGGGCAGGAGCCCATGACGTCCTTCGAGATGCCCTTGGCCTTCTCCAGGTCGATCAACACGATGCCGTCGTCACGCTTGTAGAACGAGCCCTCGGACGCGTCCACGCATGGCGGGTTCTCGCACTGCTGGCACGGCACCGGCAGGTACGCAACGTCGTTGCGCGCGTAGTGCCCGCGCTCACGCCGCAGGATGTCCACCCAGCGATGGCCGTGGCGGGGCTGGGCGTGGGTGTAGCCGGGCCAATCGTTGCCGACGAACTCGTCCTTGTCGGCCATGAAACAGTTGTTGCAGTCGTGGCACTTGGCCACGTCGATGACTTTGTACCATTGCTTCACTTCACTGACTCCTTGTCGGTCATGCTCAGACGGTAGCTTCGATGGCCCTGACTCATGCGGTCTCGTAAGTACCGCCGTCCCACTTCTCGACCTCGATCTGAGCCGTGTTGGGAGCCATAGCGCAGGCATACTTGGACATGTAGCGGTCGGGCGTCAGGATGTTCATGCAGCCGCCGCGGTCGGCCGACTGGCCGGGCGTGCCCAGCGGGTCGTAGACGGCACAGGACTCGTAGGTGTGCACGGTCCCGGGCTGGACGCGCTCGCCGACCTGGGCGCAGACGATCACGGAGCCGCGGTCGTTGTAGGCCCGCACGAGGTCACCGGCCTTGATGCCGCGGGCCTCCGCGTCGACCTTGTTCAGGCGGATGATCCAGTAGTACCAGCCGTCCACCAGCACGCGGTGGTCCTTGATGTCGTTCATGAAGCTGTCCTTGCCGTCACCCATGGTGTGGAACGAGAAGCGCGGGTGCGGCGAGAGCATGCCGAGCGGGTACTTCTTGGCGAGCTCGCAACTCGGGCCTTCCCAGGCCGGCACGTAGGTGTGCATGGCCGGGCGGTACTCGTCCACGTAGCCCTGGTCCTCGAAGTTCTTGATACTCGAGGCGATGAACTCCACCTTGCCGGTGCGAGTCTGCAGGCCCTTGCGACCGACCTGGTTGTTGAGGCGCGGACCCCAGTCGGGGGTGTCCCTCTCGCGGTCCTCGGCGAACCACCGCAGGGCGGGCGTCTTCTTGCGGTCCGGGTTGTCCGGGACGACGAAGTACCCCTTCTCCTTGAACTCGGCGAAGGTCATGTGCTTGGGCATGTCGGTGGCGTTGTAGTACTGCTCCACCCAGGCCAGCTCATCCTTGCCCTCGGTGAACATCGGTCCGATGCCGAGCTTCTCGGCGAGCATCGAGTAGATCTGGTAGTCCGACCTGGACTCGCCGACGGGTTCGATGCACTTGGCCTGCAGGGAGATCACGCGGTGGTTGCACTGGCCGTACGTGTCCGGGATGTAGCCGGAGCAGTTGGCGAACTCGCTGATGTCCCAGCGCTCGAAGTTGGTGCAGGCCGGCAGGATGATGTCGGCGAACGGCACCTCGCCCTCGAACCAGATGGACTGGCTCACGACGAACTCGAGGCTCTCGTGCGTGTACATCTGGGCGTAGCGGTTGGTGGCCGTCATGGTGCCGATCCACGGGCCGCCGTACTTCCAGAGCATCTTGATCTTCGGGTAGCCGGGCGCCGGGTACTCGTACTGGTGCATCTGGTGCTGGATGTCGCCGCCGGCGAACCCCTTGCCCGACCACTTGAACTCGCCGTCCATGATGCACTCCGGCACCTTGAGGCGCGGGATGTGCTGGCCGGCGGCCGTGTTGATGTTCGACGGGCTCGGGAACGTCGTCTTGCCGTCGAACATGCGCCAGGCGAACTTGAAGCCGGCGGCCGAGTTCTCTGCGTCGCCGGAGATGCCGCCCTCGGCGTAGCCCGGGAAGTAGAAGTCGTAGTCGACCGGGGTGCCCTGCGTGGTCGAGTAGATGTTGGAGCCCGGCTTGCCCATGCCCTGCATGGTGGCGAGGGCGATCATGCCGCGGCTCCACTCGATGCCATGCGAGGCGCGGCAGGCGCCGCCCCAGCCTCCCAGGCCGCCGGCGGCGAGCATGGTCTTGCGCTTGGCCCACTCACGGGCGAGCGCGCGGATCTCGCAGGCGGGCACGCCGGACTCGGCCTCGGCCCACTCGCAGGTCTTGGGCACGCCGTCGGTCTTGCCGAGCACGTACTCCGCCCACTCGTTGAAGCCGTGGGCGCGTGTGTCCACGTACCCCTTGTCGTAGGTGTCCTCGGTGAGCCACGTGTAGGCGATGGCGAAGGACAGCGCGTGGTCGGTGCCGATCTTGGGCGAGAACCACTTGTCGCCGATCAAGCCGGCGGTGTGGTTGTAGAACGGGTCGATGAAGACCATCTTGATGCCGAGGTCCTTCATCCACTGACGGCGCACGGTGGACTCGTGGGCCGCGTAGATGCCGGTGTTGGTCTCCGGGTCGGAGGACCAGAAGACGATCATCTCGGTGTTCTCGAGGCAGTCCTCGAGCAGGTCGTACTGCTCGGGGTTGCCGAGGCGCCAGCTGAAGCCCCACATGTGCATGCCGCCCCAGTGCCAGCCTTCCCAGCTGTCCGGGTTATGGTCGGCGTAGGTGAAGCCCATCATGTTCATGAAGCGGAAGTACGTGCTGTGGCGGTAGCCCACGTTGCCCCACATGTGGTGGGAGCTCGGGCTGGAGAGGATCGCCGCCGGGCCTGCCTCGCGCTTCACGCGGTTGATCTCGCCGACCACGATGTCGGTGGCCTCGTCCCAGGAGATCGGCTCATAGCCGGAGATGCCGCGATTCTGGATGTTGCGCTCGCCGTCGGTGTCGAAGTCCACGCGCTTGAGCGGCGTCATGATGCGCTTGTCCGAGTAGATCATGGACTTGAAGCCGGCAGTGTAGACCGAGTACGTGGTCTTGCGCGGCGGCTCGAAGGTCTGGCCGCGAGCCTCGATCCTCCAGGACGACGCATCGACGGCGTCGTCGAAGTCCATCGGGGTGATACGGACGATCTTGCCGTCCTGAACGTAGACGAAGACCGGGCCCCCGGTCGACGAGTTGGTCAGTCGCACTACCTCTCCCATCGGGCATCTCCTTCGTTTCGTACGCGCTGGTTCACCGGCTGCAGGGCGGGCAGGGTCGCCCCGTGCGGCGGCCCGGGGTCGTCGCCGAGGCTGAGATGGGTCCAAGTCGTCATGTTTGCTCACAATGTGGACACCTAGCTCACAATGTGGACGCATCGTATGACGAGCGTGGGGACCGGTCAAGCAACCGCCTGATTCGGGGGGCAGGAGACAAGGGAGATCGAGGAAGTGGTGGAGCATAGCGGAATCGAACCGCTGACCTCCTGGGTGCGATCCAGGCGCTCTCCCAGCTGAGCTAATGCCCCACGCGGGTCCCCGACGTGTCGGGGCTTCGAAGTATGCGGCATTCCCCGGTGGGCGGCAAGCCGCGCGGCTGGACCACAGCTTGGCTGAGGGTTGATAGCGAGGTCGTACTGGAGTCCCGTTGGGTGCTGTAGACTGATCGGGCAACGCTGTCGATCGGGGCCTCTTGTGAAGATCACCGCCGTGCACGTCGAGACGCTTCAGCTCGACTACGGGGAGCCGTTCGTCATCGCCTCGTCGGCGCTGGCAGCAGGTCCCTGCGACCTGGTGAGCGTGGAGACCGATGCGGGCCTGATCGGCTACGGCGAGGCGTGCCCGGCCTACGAGTTCACCGGCGATACCTTGTGGACGGTGCAGGACGTCATCGGCGAGTACCTCGGACCGTCGGTGATCGGCAAGGACCCGTTCGACATCGAGGCCATCGTCCGCTGCTGGGAGCGCGAGCTGTTCACCGTGGGCAACGAAGCGGCGCGAGCGGGCCTGGAGATGGCCCTTTGGGACCTGCAGGGCAAGGCAGTCGGACGGCCGCTCCGCGACCTGCTGGGCGGCCGCTCCAGGAACGGGCTCACCGAGGTGATCGCCTGGGGTTGGGGCCTCCCGGACGAGCTCGCCGCCAAGACCCGCGAGGCGCGCACACTCGGCATCACCGTGTTCAAGGTCAAGGCGGGCGACACGCCGGAGAGCGATGAGCAGCGCGTCGCCGCCGTCCGCGAGGCGGCCGGCCCGGACGCGCGCATCACCGTGGACGCCAATCAGGGTTGGCGGGACGCGAAGACCGCCGTGGCCGCGATCAGACGACTGGAGCCCTACCGCATCGAGTTCGCCGAGCAGCCGGTCCGCATGGGCGACCTCGAGGCGTCCCGCTTCGTGCGCGCACGCGTGGACGTCCCCATCGCGCTCGACGAGAGCGTGCGCGGGCCGAGTGAGGCTCTGGCTGCAGTGAAGGCGGGCGCCTGCGACATCATCGTCGTCAAGCTCATGAAGACGGGCGGCATCCTGAACGCCCTTAAGGTGAACGCCATCGCCGAAGCGGCGGGGGTCGCGGTCATGGTCGGCAACATGGGCGAGAGCAGCGTGGGCCTGGCGGCTCACCTCCACCTGTACGAGGCGCTGGCCAACGCGACGCACGGGGATGCCGACCCGCCCTGGCGGTTCGAAGGACTCAGGCGCGACATCGCTCATGGCTTGCGCGCCGAACTGCGGGCAGGTGTCTCGACCGTGGTGCTGCCGGACGCGCCCGGCTTGGGCGTCAGCCTCGACGTGGAGGCTGTGGCCGCTCAGCGCGTCGAGCGTCCGTGGTGAGCTGCGATGGCGGATCGGCCGTTCCCGCAAGCACACGGCCCCGCATCTCGGGGCGTCTGGGTACACGACCCTAAACACGCGTTCCATCGAGGCCCCCCGCCTGGCGGACGACACTGTGCGTAGCCCAACGATCCGGGAGGGGTGTCGTGACACGGGAAGAGAAGGAGCAGGCGGTGGACGCCGTGCTCGCGCGGTACGAGCATCTCGGGGCGACCATCGCCGCCGACGACCGGGCGTTGGTCCGGCTGCTGCAGACCTTCGAGCTTTCGAGTACCGACCGGGAGGTCGGCGAGTACCTCTGCTCCTTCCTCGTAGCCTGATGAGGCAGACTGCAGGGCGTTTGTCCGCTCACGACCAGCTCTGCCAACGGCGCGCCTTGTCGCGTCTCTCAGCCCTGCGACCCTCCTGCGACGCCGCCCATGCTCTCGGCCTCGGTCGGTGAGTCCGTTGCCTCCGCAGTCGCCGCGCCCGCCAGTGCCAGCTTGCGTGCCTTGAGCGCGGCCAGGACCACCCGGGTCGCCACATGTCCGACCGCCGCGAGGTACTCGTGGTGCTCGGCGAAGTCGCGCGGCCGGCCGTCGAACACGTCGATGAGGCCGCATACGCGCCCCTCATCGACGAGAGGGACACACACCTCGCTCCTGAAGCCCCACGTGGTCATGTCGGCGCGCTCCTGATTCGAGAGACGAGGGTCGTCGAGGTCGGGCACCACGACGAATTCTGCGCTGCGCACCGCTTGCGCCGTGGCCGGAAAACGGTCGACGTCCAGCGGTGCCGTGGAGACCGAGTCGTCGCGGCCGCCCTCGTCCACGCTCATCAGGCAGCGCAGCCCCTCGCCTTCGAGAGCGAAGACGTCGCAGTCGGCGGCGTCGAGATGGAGACGGATCTCCGCGGCGAGGAGCTCGAGCGCTTCGGCCCCCAGATCCGTCCGAACATCCAGCCCGCCCAGCGACGCCAGGCTCGCGAGGTCGCCCCTCCGGTGGGCGAGCTCGTCCTGGAGCCGCGCCGTCTCGAGGGCGACGCTCACCATCCCGGCCACGCTGCGCATGAAGTCCGCGTACTCGGCGAAGCCGCGTGCCCGGGAGTCGAGGACGTCGATGAGCCCGGACAACCGGTCCCCAAGGACGAGGGGTACGCAGATCTCGCTCGCCCACCCGCTGGCCCGATAGGCGGCCTTCTCGGCGGGGGTCAGGCGCTCGTCCTCGAGAGTCGAGATCACGAGCACGTCCTTCGCGTTCATCGTGCTCACGGCCGTCGGGTACTCGCTGAGGTCGGTGATGAGGCCCACGGCGGCGTCGTCACGGCCGCTGCGATCGTGGCTGGCGATGCAGAGCACGCCCCGGGGCGTCAGACGGAAGACCTGGCAGCTCGCCGCGTCCAGTGCAGCCTGCAGCCGCTCGGCCACGGCTGCCACCAGCTTGCCGGGATCGGTAGCCTCGGCGCAGAGACTCGCGAGCGCCTGCAGCTCCGAGACCATGCGGCTGCGTCGCCGTACCTGCTCGGAGAGGCGTTCGCTGCTCAGCGTCGCGGTGGCGATACGCGCCAGCCCGCGGGCGAGCTGGACGTCTGGTGAGAAGTCGTGCGGCACATAGTCGTACACATCCATGAGACCCAGTGTGCGTCCTCCTGTCACGAGCGGCACGGAGAGGTGAGACTGGTATCCCCAGCGCTCCAGGGAGAAGCGGCCCTCCTGGTCGAGCGCGTCGTCGTTGAGGCCGTTGATAGACACTACCTCGCCGGTCTCGACGGCTCGCAGGCTCGTGGGGTACCTGTCCAGGCGCAAGACCACGTCCTCCCAGGCCGTGTCCCACCGCCCTCCGTCGTAGCTCACGAGGGCCCTCGCGGTGTCGCCCTCAACCGTGTAGATCTCCACGATCGGGGCCCGCGTCGCGGCGGCCAGGCGCTCGACGAGGCCGCGAAGCACTGCTTCTGCGCTCAGTCGGGACGTGTCCTGGAGCCAGGCGTCCTCAAGGACTGCCAGGTCTCTTTCGCAGGAACTCAGGCCGGCGCGCTCCTCTCCCGCCCGGAGCGTCGCGGAGACCAGGGCCGCGACGTCCCTGATAGCCGGCGCCAGTCTCGAGAGCGCCCCCGGATCGACCCCTCCGGTCTCGATGATGCCCAAGGTGCGGGCCTGATCGCGGATGGGTGCGAGCACCACGCCGGTGATGTCCCGCGCGTCGAAGAACCGCGCCCGGGCGGCCGCGGCCAGCCGTGTGTCGTCGCGGCGCACGAGCTCCAGGTCGCCGCCGCCTGCGATGGCGGCAGCTGGTGGCAGGTCGTCCAGCTCCCAGGCCTCGACGAAAGGACCGACCGATGAGGCGAGCGCCCGGGCGCGTCCGTGGTCCAGGACATAGACGGTGCAGCAGTGCACCGCCGCATCCCTCGCGAGCACGGCGGCCGCCGCTCGGGCCACCTGCTCCAGGCCGTCACCGGCAGGGAGCGGCTGCCTCTCGACCTCCGCGAGTGGCGGTCCGTGGGTTTCGGCTTCGCGTGTCGCGCCGTCATCGGTGGACGCAGGCCCCGGCCGTCTCGAAAGGAGGACGCCAGCGTGATGGGCCAAGGACTCGGCGAAGCTCATGGCGTCGAGGTCGAACGCATGAGGTCCGCGCGAGTCACCGAGGCGCAGCACCCCCATGCGTCCGTCGCGGAGCTCCATGGGCAGGACGAGGAGGCCCTGGAGCCCCTTGCGGCAGTACTCGTCGGCGACCGCGCGAGCAAGGAGGCGCGTGCGTGCGACGTCGGGGATGTGGAGGCGTCGCCGGCCGTGTACCACCTCGGCCTCGACCGGCAGGGACGAGATCGGGAGCCGCTCCCCGATGGGCGGCGCCTCGCCGTCGCCGTGGACGGCGGCGATCCGGAGGACGTCGTCGCCCTCCTGCACGGCGATGCAGCAGGACGTCGCGGCGGTCCCGCGGGCCGCCGCTGCGACGAGCGCGCTCAGGGCCGCCTCCACCGAGGTGTCCCCGGCCTTGACGTCGGCCGCCCGCTCGCTCAGCCTGTGCGGGGAGGCGGGAGCGCCCAGGAACGCGTCCAGGTCGCTCCGCCTGTAGCGCCGATGGCCTCCAGGACTGCGGTAGCAGCGCACGTGGCCCGCATCGCTCCACTGACGGAGAGTGTTGAGGCTGACGCCTAGGACGCTCGCCGCCTCGCCGAGGCGGAGCCAGTCCTGTCCGTTTGCCTTTCCGATCCTCATCGATCCGCGGAGTCTCCGTGCAACGAATCTACCAGAATCTTCACGCGGAGCGAACGACCTCGTTGCGACTCGCGGCCGCGACGCGGGTGAACGATCTGCGCCGCGGCCGCGACAGCTCTCAGGAGGCGCCGAGGGCTGCTTCAGCACGTATCGCCGGTGCTCCCGCCGCCCTGCCCGCCGTCCGCGATGGCGCGGGCGATATCGGCGAAGGCGGCGCCGACCGGGGTGGTCGGGTCGAGGGCGGCCGGCGCTCCCGTGTCGCCGCCCTCCCGCGTGGCCTCGTCCAGGGGAATGCGACCGAGCAGTCTGGTGTCCATGAGCCTCGCAATCTCGTAGGCCCCGCCGCGCCCGAAGATGTAGTGGCGGCTGCCGCAGTCCGGGCAGATGTAGTACGACATGTTCTCCACCACGCCCAGCACGTGCTGCTTGGTCATGCGAGCCATCTTGGCCGCCTTGACCGCGGTGCGCGAGGCGGCCTCCTGCGGCGTGGTGACGATGACCAGTTCGGCTCCGGGGATCAGCTGCGCGACGGTGAGGGCGATGTCGCCGGTCCCCGGCGGGAGGTCGATGAGGAGGAAGTCGGGGCTGCCCCACAGGACGTCGCCGAGGAACTGCTCGATTGCCTTGCCGAGCATGGGTCCGCGCCAGATCACCGGCTCGTTGTCGGGCAAGAAGAAGCCCATGGAGACCACCTTCACGCCGTGGGCCTCCGGGGGAAGCATCTTGCCCTCGTGAGCGGTGGGAGGGACGGAGGCCAGGCCCATCATGAGGGGCATCGTCGGCCCGTAGACATCGGCGTCGATGAGCGCAACGGCGTGTCCCTGTTGTGCGAGGGCGACGGCGAGGTTGGCGGTGACTGTGGACTTGCCTACGCCGCCTTTGCCGCTGGCGACGGCGACAGTACGCGTCTTCGAGCCCGGGCCGAAGAGGCTCTGGACCATCTGGTTGCGGCCTTTCAGCCTGTCGGCGAGCGCGTCGCGCTCTTCGCACGACATGGCGTCGAGCTTGACCTCGACGGTGCGGCCGCCGGCGATCTCGGTGAGCGCCCGCTCGGCCTCCGCGCGGATCTGGTTGCGCAGAGGGCAGCCGGCGGTGGTGAGCACGATGGTCGCACCGATGCGATGGTCGTCCACGACGATGTCGCGCACCATGCCGAGCTCGACCACGCTACGCTGCAGTTCCGGGTCCTGGACGGCAGACAGCGCGCGCCGGACGTCTTCGTGGGTCACGGGATCCTCCGCTCCTCGCTTGCGATGCGTTCCGTTCTGTACCCGTGGGGTGGCCGGCGCAGTCCGGGGGGCGGCAGGGCGGACTCACTGGTGGACGCTTCGCCGGTGGCGGACGCGCAGTCTTCAACGGTTCTTCACAAGTAGTGTGTACCATGGCACACACAAGGGCGGCTCGGTGTCCCGGTGGATGGGCGCCTTGCGCCGAAGGGGTGCGACAGGGTCGCGCCTGGATGAAAGGGTGTCCCGCGTGAGGAAACACTGGAAGACCATGGTCGTGGCCGTGGTGGTCGCCGTGCTCGGGTTGTCCGTCGTCGCCGTGGCCTACGGCGCCACGAAATCCGGGTCGGGCAAGAGGCCCAGGAGCTTCGCAGCCGCATGCGCGCAGCTCTTCAAGGATCCGCAGGCTGTGAAGGACATGCAGGCGCTGCGTGGCGAGCACCAGAAGGAGATGCAGGACTGGTGGGCCAGGTACGGCAGCGATCCCAGGAGCGCAGAAGCCCGGGCTGCGCTCAAGGCCCTTCGCACCGAGCACTGGAACGACATGAAAGCGCTCTTCGAGAAGTACGGCGTCAAGCTCCCGGCGAACGCGGGGCCGAACAGCCTCGGCGGGTTCGGGATGATGAGGGGCGGCGGCTGTGGCGGGGCCGGCTGCAGTGCCGCCGGCGCGGGGTGCGGCGGCTCCGGCCAAGGCTCCGGCACCGGGGCCGGGTACGGCGGCATGATGGGCGGCGGGACCTACTGAGCGCCCGCCGACGTTTCACGTGAAACACCGCGGCTCCAAGGGTCGCGACACTCGACGAGAAGGGGCCCCGGCAGGGGCCCCTTCTCGTCGTCCGGCAGTGGGGCGGACCGCTCGGGCCCGTCGATGCTTCAGGCTCTGATGTTGACCGCCTCCGGGTTGCCGGCTCCGGTGGCGTAGGTGTCCCTGAAGATCTCCATCAGCACCGGGCTCTCGCGGACGACCTCGAGCGAGATCACGGCGTGGTCCTTCGTGTAGCCGTTGCCGATGATCATGGTCGTGTCGGCGCCGATGCCCTCGGCGCCGAGGGCGGCCGACGTGAAGCTCGTCGCCATGGAGAAGAAGTAGACGAGCCCGTCGTCCTTCGTGGCCAGGATCGACGCCATCTCGGTGTTCGGGATGTCGACGCAGTTGATCGTGAGATCGGCCATCTCCCCGTCGGTGGCCTTCTGGACCTCTTCGTACACGAACAGCTGGTCGGTCGCCGAGCCTTGGATGATGACGTCGGCGAACCCGGCCTTCTCGAGCCGCTTCCTGCCGGCGTCACCGTGCACCAGGCAGATCACCTTCCCCGTCGGCTTCACGCGCTTTCTCGCTTCGTAGGCGCAGAGCAGGCCGCTCTTGCCGCCGGCGCCGATGATGAACACGGTCTGCCCGGGCTTGCTGAGCTTCGCGGCCTGCGCCGGGGCGCCCGCCACGTCCAGGATGGCCAGCGCGAGCGCTTCGTCCATGTCGTCCGGGATCCTGGCGTAGATGCCGGTCTCGAACAGGATCGCCTGCGCCTTGACCCGCACCTGACAGGTGTCCTTGTTGACCGAGATGACCTCGTCGACCTTGAGAGGTGTCAGGGAGAGGGACACGAGTGTCGCGATGCGGTCGCCGACCTTCAGGTCGCGGTCGGCCAGCTTGGGGCCAATGGCCGCGACCGTGCCCAGCAACATGCCGCCCGAACCAGTGTCCGGGTTGTGGTGCTTGCCGCGCTTCGCGATGATCTCCAGGCTGTGGCGGGCCATCCTCCCGACGTCCCCGCCCTCGGCCTCCTCGATCTGCGTGAAGCTTGCCGCGTCGATGTTCAGCGTGTCGACGTCGATGAGGATCTCGTTGTCGTAGATCTCCATCGTGTTGTCGATCTTCCACGCCGGCTGCGGCAGGACGCCTTTGGGCTCCAGCACCCGGTGCGCACCGAACTTGTTGCCTTCTTTCATGCCCCCTCCTTCCGGGTCCGGGGTGGAGCCGGCGCGGCGATTGCCTCCACCGCGCCGGCGTGACCGCCGGAGCTTACGCCTCGATCTTGATGACGGAGCCGGCGCCCTGGCCGCCACCCACACAGGCGCCGGTGAGGCCGATCTCTTGGCCGCGTTTCTGCAGCTCGTGGATGAGCGTCACGAGCATGCGGGTGCCGGTGTTGCCGAGCGGGTGCCCAAGGGCGACGGCGCCGCCGTTCACGTTGACGATGTCGGGTTCGAGCCCGAGCTCACGGGTCGCCAGGGCAGCCACGCAGGCGAAGGCCTCGTTGAGCTCGGCGAGCTCGACGTCCTTACTGGCAAGGCCGGCCTTCTCCAGCGCCTTCTGAGCGGCGACGGTCTCGCCGTAGCCCATGATCGCGGGTTCGACGGCCGCCGTCGCGTAGCTGCACAGCTGCGCGATGGGCTCGAGGCCGAGCTCGGCGGCCTTCTTGCGCGAGGTCACGACGACCGCGCTGGCCCCGTCGGCGATGGCCGAGGAGTTGCCGGCCGTCACCACACCGCCGTCCTTCTTGAAGACCGGCTTGAGGCCGTCGAGCGCCTCCATGGACGTCTCCCGGGGGCACTCATCGGTGTCGATGATCTTCGGGTCGCCCTTGCGCTGCGGGATCTCTACCGGGACGATCTCGTCCTTGAACCTTCCGGCCTTGATGGCGGCCGTGGCGTTGAGCTGGCTCCTGTAGGCCACCTCGTTCTGCAGCTCTTTGCTGATGCCGAACCGCTCGCTGAGGTTCTCGGCCGTCAGGCCCATGTGGGTGCCGCCGATCGCGCACCACAGGCCGTCGAGCACCATCGCGTCGAACATGGGTGCCGAAGGCATGCCCATGCGGTAGCCGCTGCGGCCGTCCTGGAGCAGCCACGGCGCACGGGTCATGTTCTCGGTGCCGCCGACGAGGTACAGCTCGCCGTCGCCGGCCTTGATGCTGGACGCTGCCCAGGCGAGCGCCGCCGCGCTCGACACGCAGACGCGGTTCACGGTGACGGCCGGCACGGTCTCCGGGATGCCGGCTTTGAGCTCGGCCTGGCGGGCGGTGTTCTGCCCCAGGCCGGCCTGGATGACGTTGCCGAACATGACCTCATCCAGTTGCTCGCCCTTGACGCCGGCGCGCTCGAGCGCCGCCGTCATGACGATCGCAGCCAGGTCCACCGCGGGGGTACCGGCGAACCCACCCTGGAACTTGCCCTGCGCGGTGCGGACCGCAGACAGGATGACGATATCGTTGTCGGACACTGTGGCCTCCTCAGCCGTCACGTGTGGCTGCAGCCCCCTGTGCGCTCTCTACGCACTGCATCACGCACACCTGTGTATGTGTTCACAGCCTATGGTACAGGGTCACGCATCCTCGTGCCGCCGCACGACCTCCTGGGCCAGGAACGACGCCACCTCGAGCGGCGTGGTGCGCGGCCCGAAGCCGGCGTCGTACCCCAGTTCCTTGGCGAACGCGTTGTTGATGCGCGGGCCGCCAACGATCAGGACGAACCGCTCTCGCACCCCCTCCGCCTCCAGCAACTCGATGAGCTGTGTGAGGTGCTGCACGTGGATGTTCTTCTGCGTGACGATCTGGCTGACGAGGATCGCGTCGGCGTCACGCTCCAGCGCGGTGCGCAGGAGCTGAGCGCAGGGGATCTGCGAGCCCATGTTGAGCGCATCCATCTCCGGGTAACGCTCCAGCCCGTAGTTCCCGGCGAAACCCTTCATGTTCATGATCGCGTCGATGCCCACGGTGTGAGCGTCGCTCTCGATGGCCGCGCCGACCACGACGAGCTTGCGCCCGAGCTTCGCCTTGATGAGCGCGTTGATGGCGTAGTAGTCCATCTCCTCGACCTCGAGGTAGTCGCCCTTCACGTCGTCCGGGTCGATGCCGGTGTCGGTGCGGCCGTACGCCACGTAGAAGGTGTAGTCGGGGTCGATGGGCTTGCACTCGGCGATCCCCACGGTGTGAAAGCCGAGCGTCTCGAGGAACTGCTTGCCAACGTCGTGGGCCTTGACGGAGTAGGCGATGGGCAGCGTGAAGGAGAGCTGGATGATGCCGTCGTCACGAGTATCGCCGTACGGCTTTACTAACATCACCGTCCTCCTTTCGCGGCTCCGGCCGGGACGCCGGCGGCCGCGCCCTTCCGGGCTGCGAGGGACGCGCCGGGCGGCGGGCCCTCCGGCGGGCCACTCAGGCGCCCGTCGCGCAACGCCGCGAAGAACGGGTTGAAGTAGTCCTCGCGGCGCCTGAAGACGCCCTCAAAGCCGCGGCCTCCGCCGCGATCGCGCTTCACGTCGGCGAACTCGCCCAGCTCGAGGGCCTTGAAGAGGCTGATCTCCTGCACGTGCTCGAGCTGGTCCACGGCCTTCTGGAGCTGGTCGTTCGCACGCTGCTCGATGATGCCGCCGGGCCGGAACGTGACCTCGCCGGCCAGGTCGCGGCAGCTCTCGAACACGTACTTCGCGTTCTTGATGCTCAGGTAGCGGTCCTGGAGCAGCGGCGTGTGCAGCGCCTCAGTGAGCATCCCCAGGAGCATGATCTCCTGGCCCGTGAAGATGCCGGTGAAATTGAACATGCCGTCGATGATGTGCCCCTGGAAGATGTCGCCCGGCATGTACTTGGTGGGCGGCATGTACTTGAGCGGGTAGCCGGGAAACAGCTCGCGGATGAGCTGCGCGTCGGCGATCTGGTAGACGACCTGATCGGGTTTGGCCGGGTTGATCTCGAAGGCGTGGCCGAGTCCGATCTGCCAAGGTTCGAGGTCGGCGCGCAGCGCAAAGGCCTCGTTGATGAAGTCCGAGCTGACCACTGTGTAGCCCTTCTCGACGGCGTCCGCTGTGGTCAGGTAGTTGTCCTCGCCGGTGTTGATGATGATGCCGGCGCGCGCGTTGATCAGGCGGCTGAGGTACTGGTCGACGAACGTCCGCTCCATGTTGATGTTGCGGAAGATGATCCCGTACATCGAGTCGTTGAGCATCATGTCCAGACGCTCGAGCGCCCCCATCGTGGCGATCTCCGGCATACAGAGGCCGCTGGCGTAGTTGCACAGGCGGACGTAGCGGCCGAGCTCTTCACCGACCTCGTCGAGGGCGGCGCGCATGAGGCGGAAGTTCTCCTGGGTGGCGTAGGTGCCGCCGAAGCCCTCAGTGGTCTCGCCGTAGGGCACGTAGTCCAGCAGGCTCTGCGCGGTGGTGCGGATCACGGCGATCACATCCGCGCCGGCGCGGGCCGCGGCTTTCGCCTGGGCGGCGTCCTCGTAGATGTTGCCGGTGGCGACGATGACGTACACGTAGGGCTTCACCGGCTCGCCGACCGTGGCGACGAGTTGGTTGCGGTGCGCGCGGACGGCGTCGATACGCGCGACGCCGGCGGCGGCGAGATTCGCCGCACGGGCCTCTGCGGCCGCACGCCGCTCACCCGGCACCTCCGCCAGCGAAAGGTCGCCGGAGGCGACGCCCTCAGCGGCCTGCTGTGCATCGCGTCCTGTCTGAAGCATCAGGTCGACGAACGGGAGCATCACTCCGCCCGGCAGCAGCTCCCGGGCGTGTTCAACGACCACGTTGACCAGCGGCACGTCGATCTCGTTCACGCCGGCGACACCCAGCAGCCGGAGCGTGGCGCGCTCAGTGCTGTCGGTGGTATGCGCCTCGATGTGCTCCTGGATGTCGTCGGCAATGGCCTCGGCGGCCGCGCGGGCGCGCGCCACCAGGCCGTCGTCCAGACGAAGGGCGTTCACGGCATCACCTGCTTTCCTCCGAAGGGTTCAGGCGCCGCTGCATCGTCGGTTGCGGCGAGCCCGTTGACGACGTCGAACAGGGGGACGCGGTCGCCCGTCGCTGCGGCTACCGCGTGGAAGAACTCTTTGGGCCGGTACGGCTGCGGCACGCGAAAGGAGTTCGCTGTCACCGCAAGGAGACGCAGGGGCGTGAGCACCTCCACGGCCACACCGCGGCGCAGCAGTCGCGCTACGCCCACCGGCGGCAGGACGAGCACGGTCGGGTCGCGGACCACCAGCCTGAGCGCGCGGCGAGGCGGGAGCACTCTCACCAAGTCATCCACGAACTCCTGCGTGAGGGCGCCGCCCACGTAGAGCAGGCGGGCGCCAAGGCGATCCACCCGGCGCGCCACGGTCACGCCCTCACCGACGACACTGTGAAGCTCGAGCGGTTCGGCGTGGCCGTGCTCGTCCACACACACGGCACGGCGCCCGTCCGCGATGTACGGTTGGAGCAGGGCGCGGGTACCGTCGTCCGGCGCCGGCAGCGTGAGCATCTCGACCGCGGCTGCGGTCGTCTCGACGACGTCGTCGAGGGTGTCGCCGACCATGCCTCCGGTGGCCAGCACGAGGCCGTCGCTCACGCGAGGCGAGGCGCTGCCGATGCGGTTGATGGCCCCGTCCACCAGGACCTGCGCGGCACCCAGCGCCTGAAGCCTCGCGACGGTGGAGCTGAGCTCGGCCAGCGTAGTGGGACCGCTGACCTCCACCTCACCGCCCTCGGACCGACCGATGACGACGCGGCCCAGGGGCGTATGGAAGGGGAGCTCCTCCACGACCTCGAGCTCACAGTGCGAGCGCTGGAGCGAGCCGCGCGTTGTGGCCACCAGTGTGCCCGGCGGCGGCGAGATCCTCGGCTTGGCCAGTCCGGTGAGGTGGTCGGTGCGCTCGCCGTCAAGGCCGAGCGACGTAAGACCGAGGCAGCGAGCGTCCGCGGCCAGCAGGGCGTTGACGACCGTGGTCTTGCCGGCGTTCTTGACCAGCCCGATCACGGCCAAGGAGCGGCAGCCCGACCCTGCCACCAGGTCGTGCAGCGCCGTCACCGTAGCCTCGTCGGGGCGCGCGGCGCCGCGCGCCTTGACGGGGTTCACGGCATCCATGGCGCGTGCGCCTCCCCTCCAGGGTCCCCCACGGGGCCGGGCTCGCCGTTCGTCGGGCCGCCGTGGCGGATCTCCTTGAGGTAGCTGAAGATGGTGTAGCGCGAGAGGTCCAGCGCCTCTGCGACCTGCTCCGCCGACCGCTTGACCAGGAAAGCCCCGCGCTCTTCGAGACGCTTGACGACCTCCATCTTCTCGTCCCGGGACATGGCTTGCGGCGTCTTGCCCATCTCGCCGAGGATGCCCGTGATCATGCCGGCCACCACGTCGCGGATGTCGCCGGCGAAGATCTCGTCCTCCGGCGCGCCCTCGGCGCCGGCGCGGCCGGCGGCCGTGAGGCGCGAGAGAGCACGCTGCGCCTGCACCAGCGCGGAGACGTCGACGTTGAGGCCGAGCAGACCGTAGGGAGCGCCGCCCTCCTCGCGCAGCGTGACGGCGAGCGACTTGATGATCTTGCCGTCGCGCGACGTGAGGTAGAGCCGTACGTCCTGGCCGTCGCCGGCGTTGCGCAGCGTGCGGAGCATCCGGTCGGTGGGCGGGTCGCCGACCTTGCGGCCGGTGACGGCGCCGTTCTCGATGGCCACGATGGAATGCGGTACGCGAGCGACATCGTGCAGCACGACCTCGCAGTCGGGGCCGAACATCTCTGCGAGACCCTGCACGACGGGCACCAGCGCCCGGAGGCGCGCATCCAGCGGTCCGGGGGACTCCGGGTCCATGGCTCTCCGCGAACCCGGCGGTGGCGCCGGGGCCCCAAGGCGCCGGTGCGTCCTCGGACGTCAGGTATACACCGCGACGGCGTTGCGTGTCAAAAAGAGTGGCGCCCTTATCTGTAAAAGTGGGAGGCGACGCTGGAAAGCAGCAGACCGATGTGCGGCCCGGAAGCGCTGCGCCACCGGGCCGCCCGCGTGTCTTGCAGCTCAGCCGGCCGGTCGCGCGACGAGCGTCGCCTGCACGGTGCGGGTGCCGTTCTTGTCCACCAGCGTCAGCGTCACGGTGTCGCCCGGCTTCTTGGTGCCGAGAAAGGCGACCAGGCCATCGAAGCTGGCGATCTCGGTGTCGTCCGCCTTGACGATGACGTCGCCGCCCACGACGTACGTCTGACCCCCGACGTCGACCTGCTCGCTGCCGCCCTTGATGCCGGCCTTGGCCGCGGGGCTACCGGTGCTGACCGTCTCGATGAGGGCACCGGACTCCAGGTCGAGACCGGCCGCCTTCGCGACGTCGGGGGTGAGCGCGCTCCCGCCGACGCCGAGCCACGCGTATTCGACCTTGCCGCCCGACTTCAGCTGGTCCATGGAGCTCACAGCCTGGTTGATGGGCACCGCGAACCCGAGCCCCTGGTTGCCTCCGGTATCGGTGGCGATCTGCTCGTTGATGCCAATGACCCTGCCGGCGGCGTCGATCAACGGGCCGCCGGAGTTGCCGGGGTTGATGGCCGCGTCGGTCTGGATTCCGTTCGGGATCCTCTGACCGTTGGGCGCCTGGAGTGTGCGGCCGACCGCGGAGACGATGCCCGAGGTGATGGAGAAGTCGTAGCCCAGGGGGTTGCCGATCGCGACCACGGGCTCGCCGACGGTGACCTCGTCCGAGTCGCCTATGGGCAGGGGCTTGAGGTCCACGCCGGTCGGCTCGACCTTGATCACGGCCACGTCGCCGCCGATGTCGATGCCGACGATGGAGCCCGGGACCTGCTGCGTCTTGCCGCCGCCCTTGTTGAAGAGGACGGTGACGCTGCTGGCGTTCTGGCCCTCATCCTGCACCACATGGGCATTGGTGAGGATGTAGCCCTCCTCATCCACGACGAAGCCGGTGCCGAGCGCCTGGCCGCTCTGTGACTGGCCGAAGATGTCGAAGCCGGAGTTGTCGAAGTCCGACTGGATCGCGACTACGCCGCCGGACAGGTTCTGGTAGATCTCCTCCGGCGTGTACCCGTCGCCTCCGCTCGTTCCGGACGATACTGCCGCGGGAGCGTTCTCCCCAGCCTCTTGGATCACGGTCTGCCTGATCTCCCCGAAGTCGAAGACCAGGACCAGCACAAGGATGACCAGCGCGGCGCCGACGGCCCCCCCGCCCATCCCCAGGAGGAACCCTCTCATCTTGGTGGCCATCGTCGTCCTTTCCTGCGGTCTGCGTCGTGTGCGCCGCGCATGCATGTGGGACCGCTCACGCGCGGCGCGTGTGTTCTTCCCATGTCTTTAACTGCGCCGCCCGGCGCGTTGAGTAACGTGCGGCGCCGCACCGAGCCTCACGAGGCCGTGCCGGCCGGCTGCTGCGTCTCCGCCCCGGACGGCCCCTCCATCTGCGCCCCAGCCTCGGCGAGCGCATCCGCGAGGCGCCTGCGGCGCTGGCGCGGCAGGCGCACGAAGAAGCTGGCGCCGTGGCCGTGTCCGGCCTCGGCGCGGATGGTGCCGCCCATCATCTCGGTGAGCTCGCGGGCGATCGAGAGGCCGAGGCCCGCGCCCGTGGTGGTCGCGCGTTCCTCGCTGCCGCGGTGGAAGCGTTCGAACACGTGCGGCAGCTCGGCCGCAGGGATACCCGGTCCGTCGTCACTGACGACCACGGTGGCCCACTTCTCCTCCACCTTGGTGGCCATGCGTACCGTGCTGCCCGGGGGCGAGAACTTCACGGCGTTGTCGATGAGCGCGCGCAGCACCTGTGCGAGCCGCTGCTCATCGCACCAGGCCGTGACGCGCTCGCCGTCCTCCACGCAGAGCGAGAGCTCTTTCGCCTGCGCCTGGATCTGGAACTCGTCGAGCACGGAGCGTGCGACCTCCTCCAGGTCGACACTCTCCGGCTCCAGCTGCAGCGACCCGGCTTCGACCTTGGAGAGGTCGAGCATGCTCACGGCGAGGTTGCGCAGCCGGTCCACCTGCTGTCGCATGAGGGCCAGGAACTCCCGCTGCTCTTCCTCGCTGAGGTTGCCTTCGTCGATCAGCTCGAGAAACCCAGCCAGGGAGAAGAGCGGCGTCTTGAACTCGTGCGATGCGTTGGCGATGAGGTCGCGTCGGGCGCGCTCGAGACGTGCCTGGGCGGTCACATCGCGCAGCACCAGGATCGACGTGAAGTCGGCGTCGCCGGCCACCGGGTAGGTGGTCGCCTCGAGGGTCGTATCGCCGTGGACGAACACGACATCCTGCACGTCGCCTTCGCGGCGCGACTCGCGCCAGGCCTCGGCGACGTCCGCCGGGAACCTCTCGTCGAGGGTCGCGCCGACGGGCAGGGGCTCGCCGAGCAGGTCGGCCGAGGCAGGATTGGCGATGGTCACGACGCCCTCGGCCGAGAGCCCGATCACACCCTCGCTCAGGTCGTTGAGGAGCACCTCGACGCGGTCGCGCTCGTACTCCACCTGAGCGAACGCGCCCCTGAGGCGCTCGGCCATCACGTTGAAGGTGTCGGCCAGCTGGCCGATCTCGTCCTCCACCGTCGCCGGCACGGTCGCCGTGAGGTCGCCTGCGGCGATCGCCTCGGCGCTCTGCTCGATACGCTTGAGCCGTCGGGCGATGAAGTATGAGGCCAGGTAGCCCAGCAGAAGGCTGATGCCCAGCGCCAGGACCGTGGCGAACACAAGCTGGCGCTGCACCTGCGCCACGGCCTTGGCGACGTCGGTGAGAGAGGCCGACACGAGCACCGTGCCGTAGACCGTGCCGCTGGAGAGATCGACAAGCGGCACGGCCGTGGCCGCGTACCTGCCCGAGCTCGTCTGCACCACGCCCTGAGCGGTCCTGCCCGAGGCGAGGGACTCGCCGATCATGGGGTAGTCCCCGACGTCGAACACGCCAGGGCCACCGGAGTCGACCCGGGGCACCTGGTTCTTCGTCAGAATGACGATGCGCGCGTTGTTCCGCATGCCGACGAGCGCGATCGTGTTCTGCAGCGCCGGCGCGTTGGCGATGCCCATCTCTCCGTCCCCGCGGTCGTACACGAAGCTGGGCACGCTCTGGAGGATCAGGTCCACGTTGAGAGCCTGGTCCTTGAGCTTCTGCTGCTCCAAACGGTTGGTGAGCGGCGGGACGACGTAGATGTACGCCACCAGCATGGCGAGGGCCACGAGCAGCAGGATCAGGACGGTGAGCCAGTTCTTGACGGAGCGGAACATGTGCGAGGCGCTCAGGGCGCCCGAGATCCTCCGGTGATGGGCGCGTCCTCCGCGGCGGAGGACGCTACGGAGCCAGTAAAACAGCTCAGAATTCGCGGAACTTGTAGCCGATGTTACGGACGGTGAAGATGAACTCGGGGTCCTTGGGGTCGCTCTCCAGCTTCTCGCGCAGGTGGCGGATGTGCACATCGACAGTGCGGGCGTCGCGGTAGTCGGAGTCGCCCCACACGAGCTGCAGCAGCAGTTGGCGGCTGTACACGCGGCCGGGGTGGGAGATGAGCGTCTTGAGGATCTCGAACTCTATGTAGGTGAGGTCGACCTTGGCGCCGCGCAGGATGACGTTGCGCTTGAGCAGGTCGACCTCGAGGTCCTCGAGGCGGATGACCTCTTTCTTGGACGCCTCGGCGCTGCGACTCATCTCGGCGCGCCGCAGCTGGGCGCGTACGCGGCTGCGGAACTCGCGCAGGCTGAACTTGTCTTTGGTGATGTAGTCATCGGCGCCGATCTCCAGGCCGAGCACCTTGTCGAACTCCTCCGACTTGGCCGTCAGCATGATGATCGGCACGATGCTCTGGGCGCGGATGCGACGGCACACCTCCATGCCGTCCACGTGCGGGAGCATGAGGTCGAGGATCACCAGGTCGAAGCTCTCGCGGGCGAAGGTCTCGAGGGCCTCCTCTCCGTCGCGCGCGGTGACCACCTGGTAACCCTCCTTCTCCAGCGGGAAGCGCAGCAGCTTGAGGATCGCCTCCTCGTCGTCCACGAGCAGGATGCGCGCTCCTGTGTCCGCCATCACGTCTCCTCCTCCTCAATGCGTACGCGCCCGCGCGGCGAAGCCAGGCCGCGGGCGCGGAAGCCCGCCCCCAGAGCACGGGCGATCGCCTCGCACCCGGCCAGATCGGCGCCGGGGAAGTCGACGGCCGTCAGCGTTGTCTCGATGTCGTGTCGCACACACTGTTCGGCGAACTGGATGACAGCCCTGTGCGCCTTGGCGAACATGGGCCGGCAGATCTCCTCGTAGGCGCGCGGGTCGGCGGCGTTGAGGCTCACCGTGACGGCGTTGAGGCCGGCCGCCGCCAGGCCCGCCGGCACGTCCACGTCAGGGTTGAGTAACGGGCCGTGCCCGTTGGTATCCAGACGGGTGCGGATACGGCGCAGGCGCAGCCACTCGGTGACTTTGAGGACGACGTCAAGCCGCATGGTGGGCTCGCCGAACCCGCAGAACACGACTTCCTCCTGCGGGCCATCGTCGGCGAACGCCCACTCGACCGCGCTCGTGACCTCGTCGACGTCCGGCTCGCGCTCGAGCACGAGGTCGACGCCGAACACGCCGTCGGCCCACTCGCGCACACAGAAGCGGCAAGCGCACGAACAGCGGTTGGTGAGGTTCAGGTACAGCCCGTCACCGCCGCGGTAGGCGATGGTGCCGTTGGAGGACGGCGGCGTGGTCATGAGGACGGAGCGGGGGGGCGCATGTCGGGGCTCCCGTGGCGTGCGGGGCGGCGGTTCGAGTATAGCAGGGTACAATCGATGGGCATGACCACCCTCCCGCCCACACGTGACTGATCTCCCCGGCATCGAGGCGATGCTCTACGAGCGCTTCGACGGCGGCGACGTGCTGTGTCGCGTGTGCCCCCGTCTGTGTCGCATCGCGCCCGGCAAGAGCGGCGCGTGCCGGGCGCGCCGCAACTACGACGGCACCCTCCGGGCCATCACCTACGGGCGCGTGTGCAGCGTTGCGGCCGATCCCATCGAGAAGAAGCCGCTCTACCACTTCTTCCCGGGCACCACCGTCCTCTCGCTGGGCAGCGTCGGCTGCAACTTCACCTGCCGGCACTGCCAGAACTGGCAGATCGCTCACGCCGACCCGGCCGAGGTCGCGCGCGACCTGCGCGAACTGCCGGTGCGCAACCTGCCGGTGCTGGCCGACCACAACGACTGCCAGGGTGTCGCCTGGACCTACAACGAACCGACCATCTGGCTCGAGTACATCCTGGACGGCGCCCAGTCGGCGCACGAGCATGGCCTCTACACCGTGATGGTCACCAACGGCTACATCACCGAGGAGGCCCTGGACGTGCTCGGTCCACACATCGACGCCTACCGCGTCGACGTCAAGGGTTTCAGCGACGACCAGTACCGCGAGCTCTGCCGCATCCGCGACATGTCGCCGGTGCCGGCGGCGGCCGAGCGTGCGCAGAAGGTGCACGACTGCCACGTGGAGATCGTGACGAACGTCATCCCCACGTTCAACGACGACGATGCAACGCTCGCCGGCATCGCCGGCTGGATCGCCACGTCGCTGGGGCCGGACACGCCGTGGCACGTGACCCGCTTCGTGCCGTACCTCGACTTCGCGCACCTCTCACCAACGCCGGTCGCGACCTTGGAACGGGCGGTGCGCATCGGTCGCGAGGCTGGGCTTCGGTACGTGTACCTCGGCAACGTGCCGGGACACGAAGGCGAGAACACCGTTTGTCCCAACTGCAGACGGCTTCTGGTCCGCCGGACCGGCTATGCGGTTGAGGATGTCGCCCTGCGGGGAACATTCTGTGCGATGTGCGGGGCGAACGTGCACATGCGCACAAGTCTCAAGTGACGCGGTGGTGGCGCAGCGGCGTCCCGAAGGCTAGGATTCGAGCCCGTGAGCGACCTGCTTATGAACGAGTACGTGAAGATCGACCTCCCGGCCAAGGCCGAGTATGTCGTGCTCGGCCGCCTTGCCTTGGCCGGGGTGCTGCGCAGCGGCGGCTTCTCCGAGGACGCGGTGGCCGACCTCAAGCTGGCGCTGACCGAGGCGTGCTCCAACTCCGTGCGGCACGCCTACGACCACGATGAGGGCCAGGTCCACCTCGGGTTCACCATGTACGACGACCGTATCGTCATCGAGATCCGCGACGAGGGCGCCGGGTTCCACGAGGACGACGTCGACTGCCCGGAGTGCCAAGCCATGTTGGGGCTTCCCGTGAGCGACGGCGGCATGGGCATCTCCATCATCCGTGCCGTGGTCGACGATTTCGACCTTCGCCGCGCCCACGACGGCGGCACGGTGCTCTTCCTCACCAAGCTGCGCGACCTCTGAGCAACCGGCGCGCCCTGCGCCGCCGCCTCGCCGCTCCTGAGTCCCGCGCCTCTGCCCGCTTGTCGTGCGTGACCGCGCGCGCCGGTGGTGTCTGCTGGTTTAGGCGGGTCGTGGGCGCAGGCAAACTAGCTGACGAGGCGCCGTAAGGCGCCGTCTGCCCTCGGGCCCGACGAGGAGGTCCGTGGTGACGCCACGGTTGCAGCAGTCCAGGTTCGCACGCGTGCTCTTCGACGAGGCGCACGGCGAGGCGTGGTCCATCCGTACCGACGCGGCGGCGCGCATGCGCCCGGACCACCCCGCCGCCGCCTCCTACGGCGAGGCCGCCCGGGAGCTTGGCGAGCGCGACTTCTCCGTTGCGGCGCACGAGTCGGGGCCGCTGACACCAGCGGTACTCGCGGGGACCGACGTGCTGGTCGTCGCACATCCGTCGGAGCCCGAGTGGGAGGGAACCCTTGGCGGCTCGCCGGTCTTCTCACCCGAGGAGCGGGCCGCCGTCGAGCGTTTCGTGGAAGGCGGCGGCGGCCTGCTCGTGCTGGCCGAGACCGAGGAAAAGAAGTACGGCGCCAATCTCAACGAGCTCCTGGCGCCATTCGGCCTCGCGGTAGAGAACACGACGGTGTCCGACTACCTCGGGTCGCCCGGTGCGCCCACCTGGGTGCCGGCCACCGGCTCGCCAGCTCCGCCGGACGCCGGCCTGCTCCACCGCGTCGACGATGTGCGGTTCTATCGGGCGGGGTCGCTGGCCGTGCCTCAGGGCGCCGCTGTGCTGTGTGCCGGGCCCGGCGCGGCACCCGCCGGCGCCGTCCTGCTGGCGGCCGTCCCCTACGGCCGCGGCCGGGTGGTGCTGGCTGCCGACTCCGACATCTTCGGCGACGACTTCCTGCGTCGTCAGGACCATCGGCAGCTCTGGCTGAACCTGCTCTACTGGCTCGCGCTGCCCGCCTTCGGGGCCACCGCGGCGCCGCTCACGTCCGCCGCCGCGGCCGATCCGGTCTGGGCCCGTCTCAAGGAGGCGACCGACGAGCTGCGGCTGCTGCAGGGCCCGCGCGGGGACGTGGACCTCTCGGTCGCGGACGCCGGCCGTGTCCGCGGACTCGTGCGTGACATGGCCGACGGCGTCCGTGGCCTGGCCGGCCGCTTTCCGCACCAGGAGGCGTATTTCCACAGCCTGGTCAGCGACCTCACCTCCTGGGCCGACGCCGGCTTCGGCAGACCTGACTTCGCCGCCTCGCTCGACGCCTTCCGTCCCGAGCGCGAGCGGCGCGACGGCGTGGAGCACCTCGTCGTGTTTCCTCTCTACACGCCCAACGGATCGCCCGACACGCGTTTCGAGGCGCTCCTCGTGCGCACACCGTGGCCGGGTTTCGTCGCCGAACTGGAGCGGACCGAGTTCGACAACACCAAGTTCGTGCCGGTCCAGCTCGTCGACCACACCCGCGGGTACGACAGCGAATGCGCGGTGCTGTTCCCCGAGACCGTGAGCCTCGCTCAGCGTCCGACCAACAACTTCGGCGGGATCTTCTGCGACCGCGAGTCGGCGCGTTTTCGCCGCGCGGTGACGGCGGCCGCCGAGGAGCTTCGCCTGGACCTCCCGCCTGACGCCGCCGCGTTGGTCGCGTCGCCCGGCCTCTCACTCGAGACGTTCATCATGTGGGACCTCATCCACGACCGCTGGCACAGCCACGGAGAGCTTCCCTTCGACCCGTTCATGATCCGCCAGCGGTTGCCGTACTGGATGTACGCGCTCGAGGAGCTGCGTGTGGACCTCGCTACCTACGGCAGCGCGGTCGAACTGGTGGACCGAGGCTTCCACTTCGCCAGGCACGTGCAGTACGCGATCCTGTTCGATCGCATCCTGCGCTTCCCGATCACGGGAAGCCGTGTGCGCAACTACGACGGCCTCGGTGGGCAGCTGCTGTTCGCCTTTCTGCACCGGCGCGGCGCCGTGGCGTGGCGAGACAACCGTCTGAGCGTGGACTGGGACGCCCTCGACGATGCGGTAGCGCAGCTGCGCAGGCTGCTCGAGGACGTGTACCGGCGCGGGATCGACATGAGCAGGGTCTCGTACTGGGCGGCTGCGCACGACCTCGTCTCGGAGTTCGTTGAGCCCAACGTCGCCTCGCATTGGCGCCGGGAGGCGCGTGTGGTGACGGACGAGGCCGATCCGCGGGCCTGGGTCGACAGGGTGCTGCCCGATGAGTTCCCGCTCAGCACCTTCTATCTGTCGCTGCTGAGGAAGCTGGACGAGCGCGCGCAGCGGACGGCGGGGGCCGCCGCGGGCGACGGGCGGCGATCCGCTTGAGCGCGGGCGGGGCGGGCGCCCTGACCGCCCTCGCGACTCGCTTCGGCCTGTCAGACGAGGCGGTGGCCGCACTCGCCGACTACGTGGGTCTCCTGCTCACCTGGCCCGGCAACGTGACGGGGCTCTCCACGCTCACCGAGGTGGTCGCCACGTTGCTGGGCGACTCGCTGGCGCTGCTCGACGTCGGCCATCTGCGGCTCCGAGAGCGCGAGCCGTGGGCGGACCTGGGCGCCGGCGCCGGGATCCCGGGCATCCCGCTGGCCGTCACCGTGCCCGACGTGCACCTGGCCCTGCTGGAGTCGGCCTCGCGGAAATGCGCGTTCCTGCGCACGGCGCTTCAGGTGGCCGGCCTCGAGGGCCGCTGCCGGGTCGAGTGCGGGCGCAGCGAGCGCTTCGCGGCGAACGGCGCGCCCGGACGCGACGCCTTCAGCGTCGTGCTGGCGCGCGCCGTGGCGCCGCTCCCTGTGCTCGTCGAGCTCGCGGCGCCGCTGCTGGCCCCGGGCGGCGTGCTGGTTGCGAGCAAGACCGGGCGGGCGTTGCTCGACGAGGGCCCGCCCTCAGAGGCCACCGCCGCGCTCTGCGGGATGGAGGCGCGACCCCCGCAGGCGCTGCCGCGCTCGCCGCTCGAGGACGCCGTGGCGGTGGTCTTCGAGAAGGTCGCCCCGACGCCCGAGCGCTTGCCGCGGCGCGCGGGCATGGCCGCAAAACGGCCGCTGCGGGGATAGGCCGCGGGCGACCGGCGGCGCCCACCCCATCTGCTACTATCGGTACCCCGCGAAAGGAGCCCGGTGACCCGCGTCATCGCCGTGACCAACCAGAAAGGCGGCGTGGGAAAGACCACTACTGCCGTCAACCTCGCCGCCTGTCTGGCTGAGGCCGGCTTCGAGGTGCTCCTCATCGACATGGACCCGCAGGCCAACGCCTCCGCCGGCCTGGGCGTGAGGGCAGGCGACCCCCGGCTCACCAGCTACGGGGTCCTCGGCGGTGTCACGAGCGTCGCCGAGGCCACGGTGCGTACCGCCGTCGAGCATCTCCGGCTGCTGCCCGCGTGTCCCGACCTGGCCGGCGCTGTCGTGGAGCTCGCCGACGCCGACGGCAACGGGTTCGTGCTGGACTACGCGCTCACGACGCGCCTGGACATCTACGACTTCGTGTTCATCGACTGCCCGCCGTCGCTGGGCGTGCTCACCATCAACTCCCTCGTCGCCGCTCGCGAGGTGCTCATCCCGGTGCAGAGCGAGTACTACGCCCTCGAGGGTCTGGCGCAACTTCTCGACACGATCGCCCTGGTGCAGGAGCATCTCAACCCGGAGCTGCGCATCCTCGGGGTGGTGGTCACCATGTACGACGGGCGAACGCGACTTGGGCGCGAGGTGGCCGGCGAGGTGCGCGAGAACCTGCCGGATCACGTGTTCCGGACGGTCATCCCGCGCAACGTGCGGCTGAGCGAAGCGCCGAGCCACGGCCTGCCGATCTCACGCTATGATGCCACCTGCGTCGGCAGCGACGCATACTTCGACCTTGCCAAGGAGGTCGTCTCCCGTGACTGAGAAGAAGGCCCTGGGTCGTGGGCTCGGGGCGCTCATCGGCGACAGCAGGGCGGCTCTGGCGCGCTCCAGCGTTGGCGCGCCGCGCGAGGGCAGGCTGCGCGAGCTGCCGCTCGCCGAGATCACGGTGAACCGGCGCCAGCCGCGCCGCGTGTTCGCGTCCGAGGAGCTCGAGGAGCTGGCGGCATCCATCAAGGCGCTCGGCGTCGTGCAGCCGGTGGTCGTGAGGCCGCTGGACGACGGCGCCGACTCGGCGGCCGAAGGGCCGTCCGGGAGCGGCGACGCCCGTGCGACCGCCGCTCCGGGCTCGGGCGTCGGCCCGCGCTTCGAGCTCATCGCCGGCGAGCGCCGCTTGCGCGCGGCCACGCTGGCGGGCCTGGAGTCCATCCCCGCGCTCGTGCGGCCGGCCGATGAGGTCGCCTCGCTTGAGATCGCGCTGGCCGAGAACGTGGCGCGTGAGGATCTCAACAGCATCGAGGAGGCGCAGGCGTACGCGGCGCTCGTGGACGAGTTCGGCGTCACGCACGAGCGCGTCGCCGAGCTCGTCGGTCGCAGCCGTGCGGCGGTGAGCAACCTGCTGCGCCTGCTCGAGCTGCCCGACGACGTGCAGCGCATGATCGAGCAGGGCGAGCTCAGCGAAGGGCATGGGCGGGCGCTGCTGGCTCTGCCCGGCCACGAGCAGCGCCGCAAGACGGCGCGGCTGGTGGCGTCACAGGGCCTCTCTGTGCGCCAGACCGAGGTTCTCGTGAAGAAGCTCGGCGAGGAGGCGACCGGAGGCGGCGCGCCTGCGGCCCGCCGGCCCGCCGCCGACTACTCCGACCTTGTCGACGAGCTCTACGGGGTGCTCGAGGCGCCGGTCCGCATCACCAGCGGCGCCCGCGGCGGCAGTATCCAGATCGCCTTCAAGAGCAAGGCAGAGCTCGAGCGGATCGTCGATCTGCTGCGCTCGCTCGGCGCCTGACCCCTCCCGCGTGTGGCGCCCTCGGCGTCCCCGCGGTCGAGCGTCACTCCCGCGGACGGCTCACTGGGGCGCGGGGGTGCTCACCGACTCCGGCGCGCTGTAAACGTCTGGCGTCGCGTACGGGTCCGGCGACGGCGTCGCGGCCTGGTACGGATCGGTGGTGGGGTAGTCGGTGGTGGTGGGCGTGGGAGTCGTGGTCGCACCCGGCGTGGTGGTGGTCTCGCCGCTTGGCGTTGCACCGGGCGGCGTGGAGCCGGAAGGGACGTACACGACCGTGCCGTCCGCCAGCGTGTAGAAGGACCCCAGCAGCGTCCCAACGCCCTCAACGACGGCGCCGTTGTCGAGGTCGAGCCTCGTGATCTGGTCGCCATCCTTCACGATCACCTGCATGGCCTCGGTGCCCGGGTCGGTGACGACTGTCATGGTGTCGTTCGTGAGCAGGCCCGTGAGACCGGCCCCTGTGAGCGCCGCGACGAGGAAGCCGACGGCCAGCACGAGGACCACGACCCAGAGATTGACGATGCCGTCGAGCGGGTCGCCGTTGCGGTCTGCAGTGCCGACGCGGCGTCGGCGCATGTAGCGCAACTCCGACGCCGGAGCCTCGTACACGCTGCCGACGTCGTGGATGGCCGGGTGGTCGTCCGAGGCCGCCAACTCGGTCTCAGCGGCCGCCGGTCGAGCCGGCGCCGGGCGCGGCCGGCGGCTCCTTGTCGACCGGACCGAGGTCGGCGAACGGGTCGTCGTCCCGATGCCAGCTCATGGAAGGGTCGTCGAACGTGAGCGGCGGCGCTTCGCCGGCCGCCGCTCGCGCCGGCGCCGCAGTGTCGACCGCCGGCGCGGTGGGGGCTCCGCCCAAGGCCAGTGTCTGCGTCGACTCCAGGTCGTCGTCGCGATGGTCGTGGCAGCGACCGTCGCCGGACCGTGTCCGTTGTCGGAGGCCACCGGCACAAGCGGCTCGGACGGGACCTCGTCGAGTGCGGGCACGGCGAGGGGCCTCTCCACATCCGCGCTGTCTACTTCGTAGGCGACCTCCGGATCGGCGTCCCACACGCCCTTCTTGCTGCGCCTACGGCCGGACTCGAGGCGGCCGCTGCCGCCCTCGAGCAGCTCCAGGAGGTACTCCATGTCGGAGATGTCCTGAGAGTACATTCGGTCGCGCACGATGCTGATGACGAAGGCGATGCCGCCGATGAGCAGACCGATGACGGTCACGGAGAACGCCGTGACCAGGTTCACCGAGAGCTCCTCCACATCGCCGCTGGCGAGCCCGACGAGGGCGGGCGCGAGCGGGATCAAGGTGCCCATGAGGCCCAGCATGGGGCCGATGCGCACGAGGATGCGCGTCCGCTCGAGCCGCTTGATCGTGTAGAACTCGTAGTCCTGCAGCAGCTTGAGGGGCTTGGCTGCCAGGCGCTGTGTCTGGTAGTTGCGGATGAGGTCGAAGAGGAAGCGCGCGACGATCAGCGAGTAGTTGTTCTCCTGGAGGTAGCGGTACGCCGTGCGCGGTTTGCCGTCTTCGAACGCCTTGCGTGCACGCAAGGCCCGGGCCTCGAGCGCCTCGATGTCGCGGTAGCGGAACCTCAGGTAGAGCTCGTACAGGAAGAACCCGAGCTCGACAAGCACCCAGATGAGGCAGAGGACTGCGGCGATGAGCACGGGCCACAGGAGCACCCGCGCGATGTCGTAGATGAGTTCCTGGAGACCGTTCACGCTCTCCCCGCCGGTTTGAAGATGTCCTTGACGCCGGCCGCCCTCGCCTTGAGACGGTCCCAGGTGCTGCCGCCGCCGGGGAGCACCTCGCCCTGGCTGGCCGCGCCGAGCGCGTCTTCGCGGCGGCGTACCACGAAGTACGAAGCGGCGGCGCCGATCGGCAGCAACACGAGCAGGGTACCACCGACGAAGCCGGCGGCACTACCCCGGCCCGCGTCCGCAGTCCCGGTGGCCTCAGCGCTGCTCGTGGCTTCGGGACTGGCTATCGGGGTACCGGAGATCGGATAGCCGCTCTGGTACGGGCCCGGCGTCCCCGTGGGCTCGACCGACGGCGAGTAGGTGGGGCCGGGCGTCAGGGTGGGGTACGGCTCGGGCGAGTAGGTGGGGTAAGGCTCCGAGGTGCTCGGTTCGGGCGTGGGCGTCGGGTACGTGGTGGGCGGCGGGACGTACGTCGGCTGGGCGGTGGGGATGGGTACGACGGGCGTGGTCTTGGCGACCACGAACGTGCGCTGCACCGTCTTGGTATTGCCGGCGTGATCCACGAGCTCGAGCTTGTAGGTGTGGTTGCCGTTGGGCATGTCCTTGAGCGTGAGGTGCAGCTCGCGGGTGCCGATGACGGCCGGCTTGGTGCGGTCCTGGTTGTCCACGAACACCTTGCAGGCCTTGGGGTTGATGCCCGTGCCTCTCACGCCGTCAGTGTAGGTCGCGCGGATGAGCACTGTGTTAGTGGTCGTGTACTTCGCGCCGTTCCGCGGCGACGTGCTGAGTACCTTGGGCTTGAACACGAACGCCTTGAGCGCGGGGGGGCGCGTGGCGGGGTAGGTGGTGAACGGCTGGTCGCGCAGGGCCGTGACGGCCCAGGCTGTCGTCTCGAGCGGCTTGGTGGTCTCGCCTGTCTTCTTGAGATAGGCGCCGGTCTTCTGCTGCAGGGCGGTGAGCGCGAGACGCGGCGTGGACGCCGTGGTCTGCCAGAACGAGTCGTCGGGCTTCTCGCCGAGGACCAGGATGGCCTGGATGGCGGCGGCCGTCGCCCACGCGTCGGTCTTGCCGCCGCTCGTCGCCGGAAAGCCACCGTCGGGGCTCTGGTTGTCCTTGAGGTACTGGCGCGCCGCCGGCAGGACGTCGGCGTCCACGCTGCCGTCGGCCGCCATGCTGAGCGCCTGGATGGCCAGGGCGGTGTCTTCACAGTTGGAGGACTGCCCGGCCTGCACCGGGAACCCCCCGTCTGCCTGCTGTTGCTTCTCGAGCCACGTCTCGGCGGACTTGAACCGGTCACTGGAGGTCACGCCCATGGCCTTCATGGCGAGGATCGCCCAGGCGGTGGTGTGCACCGCTCTGAACTCCCGGTTGGACTGGGCCGGCGAGAAGCTGCCGGCCGTGGCGGAGCCCTCGGTGGTGTCCTGGTAGGAATAGAGCTGCGCCAGCAGGTCGACGTGCGGCGTGCCGGCCACGAAGACGCGGTCCTCCTGACCGGCGGCCACGTACGACAGGATGGCCTGCGCGTAGTACACCGGCGCGTTGTCGGAGTCCGCCCCCGTGGCCGCCTTCGCGTGGTCGTTGGCCTGCAGGAAGGTGAACGGGTTGTTGCCCGCGATGGTCCACATGGACGAGCCGATGCGCTCGCCGCTGGCCACTGCGCCGATGATCACCCACGTCGTGGCCGTCATGGAGCCGAACCCGCCGTCGGCCTTCTGGCGCGCGTGGAAGTAGTCCAGGCCGCGGGTGACGCTCTTGGGGCGTGGGTCGGTCGGTGTGTCGCGCTTGAGGGCCGTGGCCGAGGCGGCGACGCCGACCGCGAGCGCCGCGGCGAGCGCGAGCGCGAGCCAGAACTTCCTGCCCATGCGGGTCCTTTGTGCGTAGCCGGGCGAGTGCGGAGACTGGCGCCCATGGTACCAAGGGGACCGGGGCCGGACCACCGCCGTGTGGTGGGACGGAGCATCCGTATAGAGAGGTTCATTCCCGGGACCATTGGGTCGACACGGTGGATATGGGGCCGCGACCGACAGACGGCAGGACGACACCGACGGAGAGCTGGAGTCCTTCGGCTTCCAGCTGCGCGTGAAGAGCCCGCACCTGGCCGCGCTCCTGACCGGCGCCGACGACCGCGTGTCGATCGTCCGTGCCCGGGAGCAGGTGCCGCACGAGACCCGGACGGTGACCTGTGACTCCAGAGTGTCGTGGCGGAGCGCGCAGGGGAGGCGGGCGGCGCGGTCGTCCAACTCCGCCGCCCTTCGTCCGACTGCTGAGCCGCCCTGCACGGGCGACGGTGGCCTCGTTGGTCTGCGGGTGAGACTCCCAGAGGGCGCGATCGCCTGCGGCCGCGCGCCCGCGACGTTGTATCCTTGCTAGCCGACATGGCCGTCCTGCTCTCACTCGTCATCCCCGTCTACAACGAGGTCGACAGCCTCGAACCGCTCGTCGCCGAGATCGACGAGGCGCTGGCCGCTGCCGGGCAGGCCTTCGAGATCGTCTTCGTGGACGACGGCTCCAGCGACGGGTCCTTCCGCGTGATGCAGGAGCTTGCCGCAAGCCGCGGCGACGTGCGCGTGGTGAAGCTCCGACGCAACTTCGGCAAGGCTGCGGCCCTCTCGCACGGGTTCGAGGTGTGCAGGGGCGACGTCGTGGTCACCCTGGACGGCGACCGTCAGGACGACCCCGCCGAGATCCCGCGGCTGATCGCACGCCTCGACGAGGGCTTCGACCTCGTCTCGGGCTGGAAGCAGAGCCGTCAGGACCCCATCGACAAGACGCTCCCGTCACGGTTCTTCAACTGGACGGTGCGGAGGACCACCGGCCTGCCGTTGCACGACTTCAACTGCGGCCTCAAGGCGTACCGCCGCGAGGTGGTCGATACCATCCACATCTACGGCGAACAGCACCGCTACATCCCCGTCGTGGCCTCACAAGCGGGGTTCACGGTCACCGAGGAGCCGGTGCACCACCGTAAGCGCACGGCAGGTGTGTCCAAGTACGGCTGGCAGCGTTATCTGCGCGGCTACCTCGACCTGACCACGGTCCTCTTCCTCGGCCGGTACCAGCACCGGCCGCAGCATCTGTTCGGCGGCATCGGCACACTGCTCATCGTGATCGGCGTGCTCGTGGAGCTGTACCTGACGATCGACAAGCTCGCCTTCGGGAACCCTATCGGGCAGCGCCCGCTCCTTCTTCTGGGGGCGCTGCTCATCATCGTCGGAGTGCAGCTTCTGTCGCTCGGGCTGATCGGCGAGCTCATCGCCAACTCCCGCGCGCGCGAAGGGCCGGACACGCTGCAGGTGGCGGCCGTGATCGAGCCTGCGCCCGAAGCGCTCCCGGCGCCGCAGTCCGTCGTCCTCGCCGGCGCCGGGTCGGCCCCGGCGCCCGGCGGCGCGTCCGTTCCCGTGCCGGGCGCCGCCGACACGCCGTGACGCGCGCCGTCGCCTACTTCGGCACGTACGACTCCGACTACCCGCGCAACGCCGTCCTCATCGCCGGGTTGCGCGAGCACGGAGTGACCGTGCACGAGTTCCGGGCGCCGCTACCACCGCTGACGGCGGCGCAGATGGCCACGCCCCGGGGCGCGTTGCGGCTCGGCTCCGGGGTGGCTGCGGCCCATCTGCGCCTCGCGGCACAGCACCGCATCGAGCTCGCTGTGGATGCCGTGATCGTCGGGTACCCCGGCCACTTCCTGGTGCCCTTCGGGCGTCTGCTGGCGGCGTTCCGGCGGGCGCCGCTCGTGTTCGACCCGCTGGTCTCCTTGTGGGACACCTTCGCCGGCGACCGCGGCCTTGTGGACGCCGGCGGCTGGAAGGCGACGGCCGCGAGGGCCGTGGATCACGTCGCCTTCTCTCTGCCGCGCCTGGTGCTCGCCGACACGTGGGCGCACGCCGCCTTCTTCCAGGAGAGGCTCGGCGTGACTCGGCGGCGTGTGGCCGTGGTCCCGGTCGGGGCGTTGCCGGAACCGCGGGCGACCGGCGCCGCTCGCGAGCTCGGCTCGGACGACACGCTCACAGTGGTGCAGTACGGCAGGTGGAGCCCTCTGCACGGCGCCGACGTGGTGCTGGAGGCGGCGGACCTCCTGCGTGACGAACCGGTGCGCTTCGTGCTGGCCGGCGAGGGCCAGCTCTCCTCCGCGCTGAAGGCGCGCATCGCCGGCCGAGGGCTTGACGGCGTGGTCTGGCTCGGCGAGCTCGAGCCGGCGGCGCTGCGCGAGCGCGTGCTCGCCGCCGACGTGTGCCTCGGCGTCTTCGGGCGCTCGGCCAAGGCCGCCCGCGTCGTCCCCAACAAGGTCGTCGACGGGCTCGCCTGCGGCCGGCCGGTGGTGACCGCCGACACGGCCGGGGCACGCGAGCTCCTGCAGGACGGCGCCGATGCCCTCCTCGTGCCGGCCGGCGACGGCGGGACCCTGGCCGCCGCTCTCCGCCGTCTGCTCGACCACGGCTTGCGCGAGCGCCTCGGTACCGCCGGACTGGCGTTGTACCGCCGCCGCCTGATGCCGTCGGCCGTCGCCGCCGACCTGCTCTTAGCGCTGGAGCGGCTGTGAGCGCCGAGGGCCGCGTGAGCGACCCCGGCCCCGGCGCCGAGCCCAACGCCCCCGGCGCCGACATGTCTGGCGCCGACCTCCCGACCCCCGGCACGGGGCCGCCGTCCGGGACTCCGCGCCGCCGGCCCCTGTGGCTCCGCGCCGTGCAGGTCGCCCTGGTCGTGGCGGCCGCCTACTTCGTCGTCGCCTACCTCGTGCGCTCCTGGTCGAGCATCCAGGACTTCTCCTGGTCGCTTCGGCCCGTCTGGCTGGCGCTTTCGGGCGTGGCGTTCCTGCTCTTCTACCTGATGCAGGCCGTGGTCTGGTGGCTGGTGCTGCGAGGCGTCGCCGTCCGCACGACGTTTCTCACGGCCGCCGCGACGTGGGCCAAGTCCATCCCGGCGCGCTACATCCCCGGCACCGTGTTCATGTTCGTCGGTCGCGCCTGGCTGAGCCATGACGCAGGCATGCCCGTCGACAGGGTGACGGCTGCGATGGTGTACGAGCAGGCGCTCGGCGTGTGCTCCGCCCTCGTCACCGTGGGGGTCCTCTTCCCGTTCTGGGAGTACGATCCGGGCCTCACCGCCCTGGCCCTGCTCGGCGTCCCCGTCATCGTGGCTCTGCTGCACCCGCGCGTGTTCGCACCCTTGGCCGGCCGCATGCTGCGCGTGCTGCACCGGCCTCCGCTGGAGGTCACACTCGGGTTCGGCGCCGTCGCCGGCCTGCTGGCCTATTTCGTCCTGAGCTGGCTCGTTGCGGGCTTCGGCGCCTGGGCCCTGGCGCGGTCGCTCACGGGACTCGAGGTGAACGCGCTTCCGGTGGTCATCGTCGCCTATGCGCTGGCTTACGTGGCAGGCATGGTCGCCTTCTTCATCCCCAGCGGCATCGGCGTCCGCGAGGCCGTGCTCACGGCCTCGCTGGCCGCGCAGCTGCCCGGTGGCGTGGCTCTCGTGTGGGCGCTGTTGCTCCGTGTGTGGGTGACCGTGGTCGAGCTCGCATTCGTCGGCATCGTGCTGGTCGTCGAGGCGGGAGCGCGTAGGAGAAGGTCGAACCTGTGAGGCGCGCAGGTGGGCTCGGCGGTGTCGGACAGAGGGTGTGGGTGACGAGGATGGCGTGTCGTGACGGACGAGACTGACGTCTCTCAGGCGCCGCTCGGGAGCGGCGCCGGGACGGTGCAGCCGTCCTCTAAGGCTCGCCGGTCCGGCGCCCGGCACGGTCCCTTCCGGCTCTCCCCAGTGCTCGAGCTCGACGCGGCCGAGCGCCGACGGCGGGGCCGCCGCGCAGCTGCCGGAGTGCTCCTCGGCATGGTCCTCTTCGCCGTCGTGTACGGCTTTCTGTCGTGGCTCAAGTACCGCGCCTACATGGACGCGCGCTTCGACCTGGGCAACATGGTCCAGGCCGTCTACAATACGGCGCACGGCCACTTCCTGGAGATCACCACCGGCGAGCTGCAGCCGCGGCAGATGTCCCGCCTGGGCTCGCACGTCGACCCGATCCTCGCCCTGTTCGCGCTGCCGTGGCTCGTGTGGCCGAGCCCGACCATGCTGCTGGTGCTGCAGGCGGCGATCGTGGCCACCGGCGCCTGGCCGGCGTACCGCCTGGGCACGCGGGTCCTGCGTGACCCGCGCGCCGGCGGCCTGCTCGCCGGCGCCTACCTGCTCTACCCCGCCCTGGGCTTCCTCGTGCTCAACGAGTTCCACCCTGTGGCGCTGGCCACACCGCTGCTCCTCTGGGCCTTCTTGTGCGTCGAGGAGGGCAGATGGCTGTGGGCGGCGCCGTTCCTCGTCCTGGCCGCCGCCTGCAAGGAGACCGTCCCCCTCGTCATCGCCCTGATGGGGTTGTACTTCGCTCTCCGCAAGCGCTCGTTGTGGCCGCTCGTCCTCACGGTGTTGGCCGGCGCGTACTTCGTCGTGGCGGTGTGGGTCATCATCCCCCACTTCAATGGGGACCAGAGCGCGTTCATCGCTCGCTACGGGGAGTACGGTTCGGGAGCCACGGAGGTCGTGAAGCACGCCCTTGCGGACCCCGTCCAGACGGCCGCCGACCTGACGTCCGCGTCCAACCTCACGTATTGGCTCCACCTGCTGTGGCCGTTCGGCTTCGCCGCGCTGCTCAGCCCGCTCACCGCGCTGATCGCCGCGCCCGAGTACCTGCTCAACGCGCTCTCGTCCGTCGGGTTCCAGCGCCGCATCGAGTTCCACTACACGGCGCTGGAGATCCCGTTCCTGTTCGCGGCGGCGGTGCTCGGCCTCGCGCGACTCTGGCGCTGGCTCGGCGGCGGGCTGGGACGCAAGGAGGCCGCCATGCGCGGCCAGCTGGTCTCGCGTGAGGCGCTGGCCCTGCTGGTGCTGCTCTGCGCCTTGGCCGGCAACTTCTTCCTCGGCCCCCTGCCGTTCTCGCTGCCGGGCGCGGCGTTCGACGGGCACGACTACGCCAAGACCTCGCACGACCTCGTTCTCGACCAGGCGGTCGCGCTGATCCCGGCCGAAGCCACGGTGTCGGTCAACAACAACGTCGGCGCGCAGCTTGCGGCGCGGCGGGTCTCGTACGTGTTCCCGTACTTCGCGGCGGCGGACTGGGTCGTCGTGGACACCCGGCACCCGTGGTTCTACGACAGGGAGAACCGGCGACTGCACGAGCAGGCACTGGGCCGGCTGGTGCTCGACCGGAGCTTCCAGAACGTGTTCGCGCAGGACGGTGTCTACGTGTTCAAGCGCGTCGCACCCTCATCGGGCGGGCCGTCCTCTACGCCACCCAGCTGAAGATCGCGAACTTGCCGGTCAGGAAGACGAGCAGGACGAGGCCACCGACCACGCACGCCTTGTGCAGGCGCGGGCGGTCTCTGGTGTACAGGGCGAGCGCCACGTAGAGCGGGAAGACCGCCAGCATGAACCGCGGGTACGACATCAGCGGCACGTATTTCGACGGGAAGAAGAGCGGGTAGGCGAGCAGGGCGAGCGCGTACCAGGAATAGGCGCGCGGAAGACGGCGCGCGCCGTACCAGAGCAACAGGGCCGCGACCAGGAGGAACAGCAGGTTCTGCAGGTTGGTCGCGAAGGTGCTGTAGGCGGTCCCGGGGCGCGGCACGGCCCAGAGCGCGTTGTAGAACTCGGCGGCGACCATCTTGCGGATACCCCAGAACAGGGTGACGAACGCCTTGGCCACGGTGTAGTTCGGAAAGGCGAACCCGCGCTCCCACACGGCCTGCGCGGTGGAGAACATCAGGGGCTTGCCGAACGCCAGGGCCAGGTAGGTCATCCACACGAGCATGCCTTCCACCACCATCAGCAGGTTGGCGACGTGCGAGTCGGTCTTCTTCCAGTCCCACTGCCGGCGCTCGTAGTAGTAGTACGCCATAGGGACGAGCAGGATGATGCCGGTGCTCCGCGTCAGCGTCGCGAGCAGGCCCATCACACCGGCCAATCTCCAGCGACCCTCGCGCGCGAACACGAAGCAGGCGAGGGAGAGGAAGAGGAACAGCGACTCCGTGTAGACGGCCTGGAAGAAGAACGACAACGGCGTGACGGCGAGGTAGATCACGGCGCGTGAGGCCGTCTCGGCGTCGAAGTCGGAGCGCACGAGCCGGTACAGCAGCCACACGGAGCCGGCGTAGCAGGCCAGCGACACGACGATACCGGTGACGACCAGATTGCCGCCGAACACCAGACCGACGTAGCGCAGCAGCATCGGGAACAACGGGAAGAAGGCCGTGCTGCCGTCGCCGTCGGCGTAACCACTGGTGGCGATCTTGATGTACCAGACCCCGTCCCAGTGAGCCCAGGGATTGAAGAGGCTGCCGAGCCAGCCCGTGAACACCTCGGCGCGCGCCGGGAACCGCCAGCCGATGGGTGACCCTTGGACGCCGATGAGGGCTGCTGCGGCGAAGGCTGCGGCCACGATGACGAGCCGGCTGCCCACAGCCCAGGCGACGGCGCGGCGGAGGGGACCCGACGTCGCGCCGTCGCGGGGGGCGACCACTTCGCCGGCGGGAGTCCGGCCGGCCGGCTCGTCTCCCTTCGGCGAGCGGACGCCGCCGGCGATGGTGTCTCCGGCGGCGGCGTCCACGGCCCCGGGCGGATCACCCAGGGCCGTTCGCCTCCCGGCGGCCGAGCACACCGTCGGCGACGAGGCGCGCCAAGACAGCGGCGCGCAGGTCGCTGGCGAGCTCGCGCCGCTCGTGCGGTTCGTTCGCCCAGGCGTGCAGCCGCAGGCTCACGCCTTCCGCGCCGAGCTGCTCGACGGTCACGAGGTTCTCCCGTCCCGCCGGCGGCTCCGCGAGCTCGTTGCCGACCGCCAGCACAGCCGCCCGCACCGCCTCCAGGTCGGCATCCACCGGCACGGCGAAGTCGACGGTGACCACGCTCTGCGGTGTGCCGAGCGTGTAGTTGTTGACCATCTGGCTGGCGAACGCCTCGTTGGGGATCACCACGTGGCGGCCGTCACCGGTGCGGATATAGGTGAAGGTGAACGTGATCTCCTCCACGGTGCCGAACTCGCCGTTCACGCTGATGTAGTCGCCCAGGCGAACGGGCTGGGCGAACGCCAGCATGACGCCGCTCACGAGGTTGGCGATGGGCGCCCGGGCGGCGATGCCGATGACGCCGGCGACGATCGCCGTGGAGGCGAGGATGGCTCCGGACAGGGTCCTGAAGGCCGGGAACTGGAAGAGCGCCAGGGTGAAGCCCACACCGAGGATGGCCACCACGATGAGCCGCCGGAACATGACGTACCGCGTGCGGTCCGCACGGCCCGGCCGCTTTCCCAACAGCCGTTCCATGGCGGCGTCGCGGCGCGCGAGGATGTAGTCGACCACGCGCGCCGCGATCACCGCGATGACCACGTAGACGATCGCCTCGAACCACGCGGTCTGGTAGAAGGCTGTGGCGACGGTGCTCACGGACTGAAGGTCAAGGGGTCGGCGTCGAGCTTGGCGAGGACGTCGGTCCGGGGAGCAGCTGCTCGGGCAGGAGGTCGTCGCGGATGTCGTAAAGCAGGTTGCCGTTGCGGTAGTCCAGCACCCCGACGACCGTGTCCTCGTTGTCGGAGATGGTGTCCACCACGCCGTGTATCTGCCAGACGAACTTGTAGGTCGGCGTGATGGTCGAGCTCACCGTGCGCCCGTCGATGCGGTGCGTGAAGGTGTACGGCGCGTCGGCGGGGACGTACAGGAGCTGCACCTCGCGCGGGTCCACTGACGTGCCTTTGAACGCCCAGTCGGCCTTGCGCAGCGCCATGCCGGACGTCTTGAGCTCTGAGTTCCCGGGGACGGCGACGGCGGCGAGTGCGAACGGCCAGCCGCGCCACGGCTGCCGCACGAACTCCATGCGCTGGCTGGGTGCGGTGTAGCGGAACGCCACGAACGCCGGGAAGAGGAAGACGACCAGGGCAGCCACGACGAGGGTGACCACGAGCAACTGCCTGCCGCGCGCGCGCCGCCTGGGCGCGGCGCGCGCCGTCGTCTGCGCGCGCGCCTCCTCGTCAGTCATCTCGGTCCGTGTCCACCACGGTGCCGTCGCGCAGCACGTCGGTCTTCGGGAAGATGGCGCGTGCGGCCTGCTCCAGGCCCTCGTAGTACTCCTCGTCGTGCAGGGGGTTCAGGTGCATCGGTACGAGACGCCGCACGCCGGCCTTGCATGCAAGCGTCGCGACTGCCGACACCTCGCTGTGCGAGGCGTAGCCGGGAAGGAGCTCCGGGGGGGCCGTCCTGGTCCTGGGGTCGGCGCCATTGAACCAGGCCTCGTGGAAGAGGACGCCGGCGCCTTCCGCGAAGGCGGCGGTCTCGGGGTCGGGCCTGGTGTCGGTGGCCAGGACGAACGCGTCGTCCACGCGGTAAGCCACGCTGATGTCCGAGTGCTGCTGGGCGCGGACGTGCACCGTGTGGCCGGCGATCTCGTTCGGCCCCGCATGGAGCGGCTCCAGGCCCACGCCTTCCAGGTCGTCCCAGTCCTTCGGGTTGTACGGCTTGCGCAGTATGCCCGTGACGGCGGCGACCGGGTCGACGCCGTTGACGGCCTCCTCCGGCGGGTGGATGAGGAGCGAGCGGCCGGGAAGGACACCCGGCAGGTAGGCCAACCCGCAGATGTGATCCAGGTGGTAGTGCGTGAGGAAGAGGTGGACGGTGCCGGAGCCGGCGAGCAGGCGGGCGTGCTCGGGCTGGAGCAGGCGGCGCAGGCCGGTGCCGGCGTCGAAGATGAAGGCGTCCTCGCCCGACCGGCAGGCGAAGCAGGTGGTCTCGCGCCGGTCGCTCGGCATCCATCCCATGGTTCCCAGCACGGTAACGTCCATGGCTGCCCCGCCTTCCTCGACGACGTCTCCGAACGAGTGTGCTCCCCAAAGCATAACGGTACAACTCAGACGTGGAGACACCGTGTCTGCGCGTCCGGGAGGCTGCCGTGGACCTCGACCTCGTCGACTTCGCTCAGCGGCTCGATCTCGACGCGACCGCACGGGGCCTTTGGGCCGCGGGGGCGCCGCACCTCGGAGCGGCTGTATGCGGTGAGGATGCGGGGTTTCTCGCGGCGCTCGCGGGCGTTGCGCGAAGCGCCGCTCTCTCGGGCTCGGCCCCGGTCGCGGCGCTGCTCGACGCGTACAACGAAGGCTGCGGCCAGGTCTGCCGCTCGCTCGAAGGCATGGGCGGCACGGAGGCTCGCGACACCTGTCTTCGCCTGCGAGCGCTCGACAGGGTCGCCTTGTCGCATATCGCCACGGGCTACTGCGCGGGACTGGAGGAGACGCTCGAGTCCCTGCGCCGGGCGGTGGCGGACGAGTCGCCGGTCGACCCGGAGACGGGCGCCCTCAAGCCGCGTGAGCTGGCGACCAGGTTGGCACTGGAGGCGGAGCGCTGCCGCCGCGCCGAGGGGCCACTGGGGCTCGTGGCATTCGGTCTGGCCTCGCCGGCCGCGCGTTCTCGGGCCGCGTGCCAAGTGGCGAGGCGCCTGGGCGCCGGCGTGCGCCGGTACGACAGCGTCGGGCTCACCGGCGGCGGCGATATCGTGGTGATCATGCCGGACGTCGCCCGCCGCGGCCTCGTGGCGGCGGCGGAGCGTCTGACGCACGAGGCCGGACACCTGCGCGAGCGTGACCCGACCACCGAGGTGGTCTGCGCGCTCTTCCACTACGACGAGGTGGACCTGGAGGCGCCTGCGATGCTTGCGGCGCTCGAACGCGGCCTGGACGAGGCTCGGTTCGCGCGCAGCCGGGCCGCGTCCTGAGAGTCAGGAGTCGCGCCGCTCTCCGAGGGCCTCGGCGGCGCGGCGCACCATCTCGCGCTCGTTCGGGTACGTCATGAGACGGAGCGCTTCCGACAGGGGCACGAACCTGGCCTCGCTGACCTCGTGGTCGTGATCGGCGGTATCGCCGCCGGTGGCGTGCATGAGGAAGTAGTGCACGGTCTTGTGGATGCGCCCGCCCTCGCCGCGCGAGTAGAACGAGTAGTCGATCGAGCCCAGTCGGTCGTCGACGACGGCATCGATGCCCGTCTCCTCTGAGACTTCGCGCACGGCCGCCTGCGCCGGCGTCTCGCCGGTCTCGATGCCGCCCTTGGGCAGACCCCACACACTGCGGCCCGTGGGCCGGATGAGGCAGATCTCCAAGCCGGCGCCGCTGCGTACGACGACGCCGCCGGCCGACGTTTTCTCGCGTGTTCCGGGCACTGCGGTCACGCTTTCTCGACGCGGATGCGGACTCTGGCCAAGTATATAGAACGCGGGGTGGGGGACCGTACGCGTCCTTGGCCGCCCGGCCGCGCGCGTGCCCTGGGCGCCACTCTCGTGCCTGTACTATGGCCCGGTGAGCCGCATCCTCGACACCCTCGGCGCCCTCACTGAGCCCGAGTTCCGCAAGCTGTTCATCGGCCAGGCGACTTCGGTCGTCGGCTCGATGTTCCGCGTGGTGGCGCTGCCGTTCGCCGTGCTTGCCATCGGCGGCAGCGCGACGGACATCGGCATCGTCATGGCCTCCGCGCTCGTGCCTCTGGCTGTGCTTGTCCTCGCCGGCGGCGTCTGGGCCGACCGTCTCCCGCGCCGCCTCGTGATGTTGGCCGCCGACCTGGCGCGTACCGTCCTGCAGCTTGCGGCAGCGGCTCTGCTGATCACGGGCGTGGCCGAGGTCTGGCACCTCGCCCTCCTGCAGGTCGGCATGGGCGTCGCGGAGGCCTTCTTCGGCCCGTCGTACACCGGCCTGGTGCCGGAGGTCGTCAGCCCGCCCCGCCTCCAGCAGGCCAACGCACTGCAGGGGCTCGTGTCGAGCGGATCGATCACGCTCGGCGCGACGCTCGCGGGGCTGCTGGTGGCGGTCGTCGGACCCGGTTGGGCGCTCGGCATCGACGGGCTCAGCTTCCTGGTGAGCGCCGCGTTCCTCCTGCGTCTGAGGCCGGAGCGGTTTCTCGGCACGGCGAGGCGGCCGGCGGCTGCCTCAGGACCGGCCCGGGCGCTCGCCGGGGAGGAGCCGGCCGCCGGAGACTCCGCCGGCGACCACCCTCGGGGCTTCTTCCGCGACCTGGCCGCGGGCTGGCAGGAGTTCCGGCGGCACACGTGGATATGGGTGACGGTCATCGGGGCGGCCGCGTTCCTGTTCGCGGTGGACGGCCCTCTCCAGGTGCTCGGTCCCATCGTGGCCGACGACGTGTACGCGGGCGCCCGCACCTGGGGTCTGACTTCGGCCGCAATGGGGATCGGCCAGATCGCCGGAGGCCTGCTCGGGCTGCGCTGGCGCCCGCGTCGCCCGATCCTCGTCATCTGCGGCGGCATGTGGCTGGCCGCCCTCCCGGTCGCGTTCCTGGCGCTCGAGACGCCGGTCTGGACGCTGTACGCGGCCATGGCGGTCATCGGCGTCGAGTGGGGCCTGTACGACCCGTTCTGGATGACGTGCATGCAGCGCGTGGTGCCGCCGGACATGATCTCGCGTGTCTCGGCCTACGACTGGTTCTGCGTGTTGGCGTTCTACCCGGCCGGACTTGCGCTGGCCGGCCCGCTGGCCGACGCTCTGGGCCGCTCCACGGTGCTGTGGGCGTCGGCTGCGGTCGCCGTGGGCGTGAGCGTGTTCCAGGTGCTCTGGCGCGACGTGCGCGCACCGCACGACATGGGGCCGCCGCCCGAGGCTTCGCCCGCGGCGGCCCCGTCCACCTGAGCGTCCGTTCTCGCCAGGCGGTCAGAAGGCCTGGCCGGTGGCCTCCCATTCGGCGTACAGGCGTGCGTAGCGACCGCCCGCCGCGACCAGCTGTTCGTGGGCGCCGCGCTCCACCACGCGACCGGCGTCGATCACGAGGATCTCGTCCGCGTACCGCACGGTACTCAGGCGGTGGGCGACGATCACGCTGGTGCGCCCGCTGAAAAGCACCTCCATGGCGCGCTCGATGCGCCGTTCGCTCTCCGCGTCCACGCTGGAGGTGGCCTCATCGAGGATGAGGACGCGCGGGTCTGCGAGCAGGGCCCGCGCGAAGCTGATGAGCTGCCGTTGCCCGGTGCTGAGCCCCGATCCGCCCTCCTGGACCTCGGTGGCGTACCCGTCCGGCAACGCCGCTACGAAGTCGTGCACCCCGACGATGCGGGCGACGCGCTTGACCTCATCCTCGTCGGCGTCGGGCCGTGCGAAACGGATGTTGTCCAGGACCGAGCCGCTGAACAGGAACGCCTCCTGGGGAACGACGGCCAGCTGCTCGCGCAGGGAGGCCATCGTCACGCCGCGCAGGTCGTGTCCGTCGATGAGCACGGCGCCCGCAGTCGGGTCGTAGAAGCGAGCCAGGAGCTTGATGACGGTGGACTTGCCGGCGCCGGTGGCTCCGACGAGCGCGACGGTGCTCCCTGCTCGGATGCTGAAGTCGACGTCGTGCAGGACCGGCTTGCCGGGGTCGTAGCCGAACGTCACGTGGCTCAGTGTCACCTCACCGCGGACGTCCGGCAGGTCGACGGCGTCGGCCGCGTCCTTCAGGTCGGGATCGGTGTCGAGCACCGTGTAGATCTTCTGTACGGCCGCCATCGACGCCTGGAAGGTGTTGTAGAGCTGGCTGAGCTGCTGCAGCGGGTCGAAGAAGCTGTTCAGGTAGCCGATGAACGCGACCAGCACGCCGATCTCGAGCGCCCGGTGCGTGGCCAGCGAGCCGCCGTACCAGAGCACGATGACCACGGCCGCGGCCGACATGAACTCCACGAAGGGAAAGTAGACGCCGCTCTGCACGACCGTGCGGAGGTTGACGTCGCGGTAGGCGGCGTTGGCCACGGCCAGCCGGTCGTAGTCCGCGTCCTCGCGGCGGAACGCCTGCAGCACGCGGACGCCGTGGATGGACTCCTGCAGGTGCGCGCTCACGTCGCCGATCTTGTTGCGCACCAGGGCGTAGGCGCGCGCGGAGCGCGAGCGGAAGATCAGGGTGGCGACGATGAGGAACGGCATGATGCTCAATGTCGCCAGGGCCAGGCGCCAGTCCAGGATGAAGAGGAAGGCGATCGCGCCGATGAACGTCAGCGAGTTCGTCACCAGCGAGGTGACGCCGTCGGTGACGAGCTGGTCGAGGGCATCGATGTCGTTGGTGAGGCGGCTGACGATCCACCCGGTCTTCTGGCGGCTGAAGAAGTCCAGCGACAGCTTCTGCAAGTGTGCGAAGAGGCTTCTGCGCAGGTCGTAGATGATGTGCTCGCCCACCCAGCTCGTCAGGTACGTCTGCAGGTAGCTGGCGCCCAGGTTGATGCCGCTGACGACGATGAAGGCGACGATGACCCAGGTGAGCACGGTCATGCTCTTCGCGCCGATGCCGGAGTCGATGGCGACCTTGAGCAGGTAGGGCACGGCGAGGGTGCTGAGCGTGACCACGATCATGGCCACCACGCTCATCAGGGCGCGCCGGCGGTACGGGTAGGCGAGGCGCGCGAGCCGGGCGAGCTTGAGCTCGCGCGCCAGGTGCACGAAGGCGCGCCAGCCCTTCAGCTCCTCGAGGCTGGCGCCGGAGCCGTGCGGACCGCTGTGATGACGGGAGGCGGTGGCCATCAGGCGGCGCCTCCGCGTGCGGCCGGCCCGTCCACGTCCACACGGTCCAGGTCGATGTGCTCGGCCTCGGCGCGCCCGAACATGCGCGCGTACAACGAGCCTTCGGCGATGGCCATGAGCGCCTCGTGGGTGCCGCGCTCCACGATCCGTCCTTTGTCGAGCACCACGATCTCGTCGGCGAGCGAGATGGTGCTCGGCCGGTGCGCGATGATGAACGTGGTGCGCCCGTACGTGACCTCCTGCAGGGCGCGGCGGATCTTGAGCTCGGTCTCCACGTCCACGCTGGACGTGGCATCGTCGAGGATGAGGATGCGCGGGTCCATCACCAGCGCCCGCGCGATGGCGATGCGCTGGCGCTGTCCGCCGCTGAGCGTGTGACCGCGCTCGCCGATGACGGTGTCGTAGCCGTCGGGCGACGCCTCGATGAACTCGTCGGCCTGCGCGGCCCTGGCCGCCTCGCGCACCTGCTCCAGGGTCGCCTGCGGGCGTCCGAGCCGGATGTTGTCGGCGATCGACGCACTGAACAGGAACGGATCCTGGTTCACGATGCCGACGTCAGCGCGCAGGCTGGCCAGCTTCAGGTGGCGCACGTCCAGGCCGTCGACGAGGACGCGGCCCTCGTCGGGGTCGTAGAACCGCGGGATGAAGTTGGTGAGCGTGGTCTTGCCGCAGCCGGTGTGACCCACCAAGGCGACGGTGCGGCCGGCCGGGACCTCCAGCGTGACGTCGGCGAGGACCGGCCGGTCGCCGTACGCGAAGGTGAGGTGCTCGAACGCGACGGAGCCGGAGGGGCACGCCGCCCCGGCCTCGCACGGCAGGGCCACGGCATCCGCTTGCTCCACCATCTCGAGCGGCGCGTCCAGCAGTTCGTACACGCGGTTGCCGCTCGCGATGGCGCGCTGCGCCAGGCCCGTGAGCCAGCCGATCACCTGGGCCGGGTACACGAACATCATCAGGTAGCCGTAGAAGGCGACGAGGGCGCCCAGCGTCATCTGCCCTTCGATCACCTGGCGGCCACCGTAGTACAGCAGGAAGGCGACGGCCAGGTTGGGGATGAAGGCGATGAGCGGGATGTACACCGCACGCACGCGCGCCGCGGCGACGCTGGCCTCGAACACGCGGTAGCTGCGGAGGCTGAACTTCTCGAGCTCGTCGTCCTCCCGCGCGAAGATGCGCACGATGCGTGAGCCGACCACGTTCTCCTCCGCCGCCTCGGTGACGTCGGCGATCTTCTGCTGCACGTCCTGCAGGATGGGGCGCAGCTTCTGGCTGAAACGCACGGTCACGAACAGCAGCGCCGGCAGAAAGGCCATGGACAGCAGCGCGAGCTGCCAGTCCAGAAGGAAGAGGATCACGACGACGGCGACCATCATCACGATGTTGGTGGTGAAGAAGATGAGGCCGTACCCGAGGAACATGCGCACGTTCTGGACGTCGCTCATCAGGCGGCTCATGAGCTGACCGGTGGGCCAGCGGTCGAAATAGGAGGGCGGCTGCCGCAGCAGGTACGCCCAGGCGCGGTTGCGCAGATCGTACTCGATGCCCAGGCTGGCCTTGCCGGTGGTGATGCGGCGCGCCACGCCGACCGCGAAGCGCAGGGTGGCCACGCCCAGCAGGATGAGGCCGTAGGTGACGAGTTCGCCGGTCTGGCCGCCGAGCAGGGCGTTGTCGATGGTGAGCTGCGTGATGCGCGGCACCACGAGACCGAGGCCCATCTGCACGAACGCCAGGGCGAACCCTACGATGGTGAGCCACTTGTAATCGCCGAGCAGCTTGGTGATGCGCCAGAACGTCTTCATCCCGGAGACCTTACCCGGGGGGAAACAGAGCGATAGGATAGGACCGTGAGCCAGCCTTCCCAGCAGCTCTGCGAGCCGCCGGACGGCGCCACCTTCCTCGGCGCCCCTCTGTGCCCGGACCCGGGCGGCGCGCCGCCGGGCTTCGCCTTCATCGGCGCGCCCTACGTGACGCCATACGACGCCGGCGCCGACCCGCCGTTCGCGCCGGGCGTCGCGCCGGGGACGCCCGGCTCCTCGTCGTCGGCTCCCGCGGCGGTGCGCGCCGCCTCCGCGGTCTACGTGGCGGAGCTGGATCACTACGACTTCGACGTGGGCGGCGCGCTCGTCGAGCCCGGCTCGCCGCTCCCGCTCGTGGACTGCGGCGACGCGCGCTGCCGGGCGGACGACCCGGCCGGCAGCTCTGCGGCGATCACCGCGGTCACGCGTGCCGCGGTGTCGGCGGGCGCCGTGCCGCTGGTCGTCGGCGGCGACCACGCTGTGCCGTTCTTCGTTGTGCGCGGGCTGGACGACCACCTGCCCGTGCACGTTCTGCAGATCGACGCCCACCTCGACTATCGCGACGAGGTGTGCGGCGTGCGCGACGGCTACTCGAGCCCGATGCGGCGGCTGCGCGAGCTGGACAGGGTCGAGACCATCGCGCAGGTGGGCCTTCGCGACATCGGAAGCGCACGCCCGGAGGAAGTCGCGGCCGCCCAGGCCGCCGGCAATGTGCTCGTGCGCGCCGAGGATGTGCACGAGGTAGGTGTCGACCGTGTGGCCGCGCTCTTCCCGGAGGGCGGCCGCCTGTACATCACGGTCGACGTGGACGGTCTCGACCCGTCGTGCGCGCCCGGCGTGCTGTGGCCGGCGCCGGGCGGCCTGCACTTCTGGCAGGCGGCCCGGCTGGTCCGCACGCTGGCCATGCGCTGCCGGCTGGTCGGCATGGACGTGTGCGAGCTGGTGCCGGCGCGCGACCCGCAGGGCGTCTCCGCCCTGGTCGTCGCGCGCCTTCTCATGATCGCCATGGCCGCCACGCTGCGGCGGTAGCCGACGGCCGGCGCGCCGCGCAGCCCTGGGCCTGGCGCGGGCGCATTGACGCAGAGTCCATGCCGGACGTAGGTTCCGAGCATGAAGGACGCTCGCCTCCCCGCCTGGCTCGAGCCTCACGTGCCTCTGTGCGAGGCCGTAGCGGCGCTCTTCCATCCGCTCGTCGAGGTGACCGTCCACGACCTCCGTCGCGGCCGCCTGGTGACTTCGTGGAGCGGCGCGGGCCGCGGCAGCGCCGCGGCTCTCGCACCCGCCCTGGCCGCCCTCGCCGTCGATCCGGCTTCGCGCGGCATCCTGGGACCTGTGGCGGCCGAGCTTCCCGGCGGCCGCGCCGGCACGGCTGTCGGCGTGGTCCTCGTCAATGCCAGAGGCGCGCCCCGCGGACTGCTGGCGATCACGTTCGACCGCTCGCCGCTCGACGACGCCGTCGCCCTGCTCGCAGGCTTCGCGGCGCCACCGGTACAGGGCGCGTTGGCGGCCGCGGGTCCAAGCGCCGGCTGGGACGAGCAGATCGTCGCGGTCGTCGTGGAGGAGTGCCGCGACAGGGGCTTTCGCCGGGACCGCCTCACGCGAGCGCAGCGAGCGGTCCTCGTGCGTGCCCTCGACGAGCGCGGCCTGTTCTCCACGCGGCATGCGGCGGCCCACGCGGCGAGGGCGCTCGGCGTCTCGCGGACCACGGTCTACGATCTGCTCAAAGAGGCGCGCTCATGACCGCCCTGCGGACCTTCAGGCTGGAGGAGTACCTGGGCGCGTGGGAGTTCAAGGCGAGGTACCATCTCACGGCCTCGGACGCGCAGACCATGACGGTGGAAGACCTGCTTGCTCTGGGTGGCGACGCCGCGCGCGAGGCGTTCATGGCGTTGCCGCTCTCGTACACCGAGACCTGGGGCGGGAGAGAGGTCCGCGAGGCCATCGCTTCAAGCTACGAGCATGTGGACGAGGACTGCATCCTGACCTTCGCCGGCGCGGAGGAGGCGCTCTTCTGGGCCATGCAGGAGCTCGTCGGGCCGGGCGACCACGCGCTGGTCGCGGTGCCCTGTTACCAGTCGATGGAGACCGTCACGCTCGCGACCGGCGCCGAGGTGACGCCACTGCTCCTGCGCCCCGAGAACGGCTGGGCGCTCGATATCCAGGAGGTCCACAGGCTCCTTCGCCCCAACACCAGGCTCATCGCCGTCAACTACCCGCACAATCCGACCGGCTACGTTCCCGATGAAGTGGACTTCTGCGAGCTGGCGGCGCTCTGCGAGGTGCGTGACATCCGACTGTTCTGCGACGAGGTCTACCGTGGCGTGGAGCTGGACCCCAACGTCACCATCTCGCAGGCCGCCGACATCTCTGAGACGGCGTTGTCGCTCAACGTGGTCTCCAAGTCCTACGGCCTGCCGGGTCTGCGCGTCGGGTGGCTGGCCTGCCGCGACCGCGACCTGCTCGCCCGCCTCGAGAAGCGCAAGCACTACACCACCATCTGCAACGCCGCGCCGGCCGAGTTCCTGGCGACCGTCGCCCTGCGGAACCGGGAGCGCATCTGGGAGCGCAACCGCGGCATCATCGCCGCCAACGTGCCGCTGTTCGACGACTTCTTCGGGCGCTGGGCCGACGACATCGAATGGCAGCCTCCCATGGGCGGCTGCGTGTGCTTCCCGAGGTACCGGGCGGGCGACGTGGAGGACTTCTGCGCCCGCCTGCTCGACGAAGAAGGCGTGCTGGTGCTGCCGGCGAGCATCTACCGCTCGGAGATCGCCGATGCGCCTGCGGACCGCTTCCGCGTAGGCATCGGCCGGCTCGGCCTCGACGAGGGCCTGGAGGCGTTCGACCGGTTCATGCGCAGGCACGCGGGCCACTCGCCGACCTGACCTCGCGCCGCCGCCCGGCTCGCCGGCGCCGCCGCCGGGCCCGGGCCGCCTGTCCCCTCGGTCCCGCCCCAGTCCGTCGCCCCCGTCCTGCCGCCCGGGTGTACACTGGGCGCCTCGCCGCACGCTCCGTGACGCTCACACGACGCTGTAACTTCTCCCGCGATGACGCCGTCTAACCCCCACAAGTGGGCTTCTCTGCCCGACCCGTCCCCCGCCGACCTGGCTCGGGCCGCGAGCGGCGACGCCCAGGCGTTCACCCTTATCGTGGAGCGGTACCAAGGCATGGTCTACTCGGTGGCCTACAACGTGCTCGGCAATCACACCGACGCCGAAGACGCGGCGCAGGAGGCCTTTCTGCGCTGCTACCGCAAGCTGCCGCAATACCGCGGCGAGGCCAGCTTCAGCACCTGGCTGTTCCGCCTCGCGCTCACGGCGGCGGTCGATTACCGGCGTCGCGAGAAGTCACGCCCGGAGCCGGTGGACGTGCCCGAGGTGTCCGGCGACGCCGCGGCAGAGCTCGGTCAGGCCCTCGACGCGGCCACCATCGTGGCCGCGCTCGCCGACCTGCCCGAGGACTACCGCGTCCCCACCGTGCTGCGCGACGTCTACGGCCTGCCCTACCAGGAGATCGCCGGCATCACCGGACGGCCTCTCGGTACCGTCAAGGTCATGGTGCACCGCGGGCGGGCGTCGCTGCGCCTCAAGCTGCGCGCCGGCGGGGCGCAGGCCGGCCCTGGTGTCGCCCGGCCGGCCGATCGCGCGCCGCGCCCGCCCTCGCCCGATCGGTCCAGCCCGCGAGAGGACGCCTGAATGGACTGCAGCTACTTCCGCGAGCGCATCAACGAGTACGTGGACGGCGAGCTGGGCTACCTCGAGGTGGCCGAGCTCCAGGCCCACCTCAGCTTCTGCCCCGAGTGCGCCGCCGAGCTCGGCCAGGTGGGCGCGGTGCGCGGCGCGCTCGCCGGGTGGGGCCGGCTCGAGCTGGCGCCGCCGCCCGGATTCGCGCAGCGCCTCATGGCGGCGGTCGAGCGCGAGCCGGCGCCCGGCTCGCCGAGGCCCTTCGGGCAGCTCGTCGAGGACGTGCTCCAGAAGCTCGACGACGCCCTCGGGGCCGTCCCGCTGCCCGGCGGCCGCACCATCCCCGTCAAGAACCTCATCGGCTGGGGGCTGGCCACCACCGCCGTCATCATCGGCATCGAGAGCGCACACGGCCGCCGCTCGAGGGAGCTGAAGCCGCTGTGAAGCTCGACCGCGCCCAGATAGAGGTGCTGTTGCCCCACCGCCCGCCGTTCCTGCTCGTGGATGAGGTCGTGGACGGCGAGCCCGGCGTGCGCTGCGTAGCGCTGCGCACGCTCAGGGACGAGGACTTCTGGTTCGCCGGGCACTTCCCCGATAACCCGGTGATGCCCGGCGTTCTCATCGTCGAGGCCTTGGCGCAGGCGGCCACCATCGCCGCGGCCAGCGCCGCCCTCGAGGGCGGCGGCGAGGCGGCGATGGCCGGCAAGATCGGCCTGTTCGCCGGCATCGACAAGGTGCGTTTCAAACGCGTCGTGAAGCCCGGCGACACCCTGCGTCTGGAGGCCGAGATCATCGTGTCCCGCGGTCCGGTCGGCAAGGCCGCCGTCAAGGCCACGGTCGCCGGCGATCTGGCGTGCCGCGGCGAGCTCATGTTCGCCATCGTCGACGCATCGGCCATCGCCGCCGGTGAGGCCAGGCTGTGATCGGCCTCCGCCGCGGTCTCGTACGCGGCGCGCGCATCAGCGCCCTGGGCGTGCACGTGCCCGAGCGCGTGATGACCAATGCCGAGATCAGCACGTTCCTCGACACGTCCGACGAGTGGATCAGCACGCGCACCGGCATCCGCGAGCGTCGCATCGCGGCGCCTGACGAGGCTGCGAGCGACCTCGGGGACGTCGCCGCCCGCCGCTGCCTCGCGTCGGGCGGGCTCGATCCGGCGGAGCTCGACCTCGTCATCGTCACGACCATCTCGCCCGACCACATCATGCCGGCAACGGCCTCGATCCTGGCGCACAAGATCGGCGCCACCAAGGCCGGCGCCTTCGACGTGCAGGCCGGCTGTACCGGCTTCGTGTACGGCCTCGCCATCGCCACGGCGTTCGTGTCGGCCAACATCTACACGAACGTCCTCGTCGTTGGCGCAGAGGTCCTCAGCAAGATGGTCGACTGGACCGACCGCAGTACCTGTGTGCTGTTCGGCGACGGCGCCGGCGCCGTGCTGGTGCAGCCCACCGACAACGGCAGCATCTTCAGCTTCGACCTGGGCAACGACGGCAGCGGCGCCCCCAACCTGCTCGTGCCGGCCGGCGGCAGCCGCATGCCGGCCACGTTCGAGACGGTGCGTGATCACGAACACGCGATGCACATGACCGGCAGCGAGGTGTTCAAGTTCGCCACGCGCACGGTGGCCGAGTCGTGCAAGAAGGTCCTCGACGACGCCGACATCACGGTCGAGGATGTCGACCTCTTCGTCCCGCACCAGGCCAACATCCGCATCATCGAGTCGGCCTCGCGCCGGCTCGGCATGCGCGAGGGCCAGGTGTTCGCGAACCTCGACCGCTACGGCAACACGTCGTGCGCGTCCATCCCCATCTGCCTGCACGAGGCCAGCGAGAGCGGCCGCCTCAAGAAGGGCGACACGCTGCTGCTCGCCGGATTCGGCGCCGGGCTCACATGGGGATCCTGCCTGACCAAGTGGGAGCTGTGAGGCGTCCCGGCGGGCGCACCCGTCCACGTTTCCGGGTAAGCAGGGTGAGGCACACATCGGCAACGTCCGGGAGGACGTCATGAAGAAGCTCGCACTCATGTTCCCAGGCCAAGGGTCGCAGACCATCGGCATGGGCTGCGACCTGTGCGCCGCGTACCCGCAGATGCGGGAGACCTACGCCGACGCGTCGGACGTGCTGGAGTTCGACCTCGAGAGCATCTGCGCGGCGGGCCCGGCGGAGCGCCTGGCCCGCACCGACGTCACACAGCCGGCCCTTCTGGCCAACTCCATCGGCATCTTCCGCATCCTCAAGGAAGAGGGCCTTCGTTTCGACGCCGCCTTCGGCCACAGCCTCGGCGAGTACTCCGCGCTCGTTGCGACCGGCGCCATCTCGTTCGAGGACGGGCTGCGGCTGGTCAGGCGGCGCGGCCAGGAGATGCTGCGCGCCGCCGCAGCCGACCCCGGCGGCATGGCCGCCGTCATCGGCCTCACCGACGACGAAGTCGAGGCCGTGTGCGCCGCTCTCGAGGGCGTCTGGCCGGCGAACTTCAACAGCCCCGGCCAGGTGGTGGTGAGCGGCGGCGCGGCGGCGCTGGATGCGTTCACCACCGCCGCCAAGGAGGCCGGCGCCCGCAAGGTCATCCCGCTGGTCGTGAGCGGCGCCTTTCATTCGCCCCTCATCGCGAGCGCCCAGGCGTCGCTGCGCGCCGAGCTCGAGGCCACCGAGTGGGCCACGCCGGACCCGGCGTTCTTCTCTGTCAGCGAGGTCGAGTTCGTCGACGGCGGCTTCGTCGAGGTGCTCGCTCGGCAGCTCGTGGCGCCGGTGCGTTTCACGCAGGCTGTCACTGCTCTATACCAGAAGGGTTATGATTCGTTCCTTGAGGTCGGCCCGGGCAGCGTGCTCAGCGGCCTCGTGCGGCGCATCACCCCTGAGGCGTCGGTGGCGCGAGCCTCCGACCTCGACTCTATCGGGGCGCTCCGCGACGACGCAGAGTACTGGGAGGTCGCGTGAGCGTCGAGCTTGATCTGACGGGCGGTGTGGCGCTGGTGACCGGCGCCGGCCGCGGCATCGGCCGCGCCATAGCACTCAGCCTGGCCGCCGCCGGTGCGGACGTGGCCGTCAACGACTTCGCCGACGAGGCTGCGTGCGCGGCCGTCGTCGGCGAGATCGAGGCGCTCGGCCGCAAGGGCCTCGTGGTCATGGCCGACGTGTCCGACGCCGAACAGGTCGCCGCCATGGTCGAGGAGGCCGAGACCGAGCTCGGTCCGCTCACGGTCGTCGTCAACAACGCCGGCATCACACGCGACAACGTCGTCATGATGATGGACCCCGGCGACTTCGACAGCGTCATCGCCACGCACCTGCGCGGCACGTTCCTGGTGAGCAAGGCCGCGGCCCGCAAGATGTTCCGTCGTCGCTCCGGCTGTATCATCAATCTCTCCAGCGTCGTGGGGCGCCGCGGCAACGCAGGACAGGCGAACTACGCCGCTGCCAAGGCCGGCATCCTCGGCCTCACCAAGTCGCTGGCCAAGGAACTGGGCGCCCGCGGCGTGCGGGTCAACGCCATCGCCCCCGGCTACATCGACACTCCCATGACCCAGGCCTTGCCCGAGGAGACCCGCAAGCTCATCGTGGACAACACGCCGCTCAAGAGCATCGGCACGACCGACGACGTCGCCGGCGCCGTGGTCTTCCTCGCGTCGCCGCAGGCGCGGTACATCACCGGCGTCACGCTGCCGGTGGACGGCGGGCTCGGCATCTGACCACGGACGGGACGGGTATGACAGCACAGCGCAGAGTCGTCGTCACGGGTCTCGGGGTCGTCACCCCGCTGGGCAACGACGTGGACAGCTTCTGGCGGCGCCTCGTGTCCGGCGCGTCGGGCGTGGGGGAGATCACCCGCTTCGACCACTCCGACCACAAGGTGCACATCGCCGCCGAGGTCAAGGACTTCGACCCGGAGCGGTACATCGACAAGCGCAAGGTGCGCCGCCTCGACCTGTTCTCGCGGTACGCGGTCGCGGCCGCCAAGATGGCCGCCGAGGACGCGGCCGTGGACGTTCAGGCCGAGCCGGACCGCGTCGGCGCCGTGGTCGGCAGTGGCGTCGGCGGCCTGCAGACGCTGCAGAGCGAGATCGAGAATCTCATCGAGAAGGGGCCGGACCGCACCAACCCGCTGCTCGTGCCGATGATGATCCCCAACATGGGGGCGGCGCACGTCTCGCTGGAGCTGGGCTCCACTGGGCCTCTGAGCTCCACCTGCACGGCGTGCGCCGCCGGCTCGGACGCCATCGGCTACGCCGCGCGCATAATCCGCAGCGGCGACGCCGACGTCATGTTCGCCGGCGGCAGCGAGGCGCCGATCAGCCCCGTGGGCGTGGCCGGCTTTGCCGCCGCCCGCGCCTTGAGCCTCCGCAATGACGACCCGGCCGGTGCGTCGCGTCCCTTCGACGCCGGCCGCGACGGCTTCGTGATCGGCGAGGGCGCCGGCTGCCTCGTGCTCGAGGAGCTCGAGCACGCCCAGGCCCGCGGCGCCCGCATCTACGCCGAGCTGGCCGGGGCCGGCATGAGCTCGGACGCTTTTCATATGACGCTTCCCGACGAGAGCGGCCAGTCGCAGGCGCGCGCCATCACCATGGCGCTCAAGCAGGCCGGGCTCCGGCCGGCAGACGTCGACTACATCAACGCCCATGGCACCGCCACCTCCGCCGGCGATGTCGCCGAGACCCGGGCCATCAAGAAGGCGCTCGGCGACCACGCGGCCAGGGTCCCCGTGTCGTCGAACAAGTCCATGATCGGCCACTGCCTGGGCGCCGCCGGCGCCATCGAGGCCGTGGCTACCGTGCTCACGATCGTCAACAGCCTGATCCCGCCGACCGTCAATCTCACCGATCCGGACCCCGAGTGCGACCTGGACTACGTGCCGGGCGAGTCGCGGTTCGGGCGGGTGGACGTGGCCGCGAGCAACAGCTTCGGTTTCGGCGGCCACGACGTCGCGCTGGTCTTCAGCCGTCACGACGGCTGAGGCGCGCGCTTCCCGAGCCAAACCGAGGGCCGAGGGCCCCTTCATGAACGTCACCGTCGAGATAGAACGCCGCGACAGCGGCCCCGCCAAGCCGGAGTGGGTCTGCCCGTCCTGCAAGGGCGAGGCGCCACTGGCCGAGGTGCGCGCCAACCTCATGGTGTGCCCGCAGTGCTTCCACCACCTGCGCATCGGGGCACGCGAGCGCATCCGCCAGTTGGTCGACGCCGACACCTTCCGCGAGCTGTGGTCCGGCCTCCTGCCCAGAGACCCGCTCGGCTTCGTGGACCTCGAGACGTACCCCGAGCGGGTGCGCGAGGCACAAGCGAAGACCGGGCTCACCGAGGGCATCGTCACGGGCACGGCCGAGATCGACGGTACTCCGTGTGTGCTGGCCGTGATGGACTTCGACTTCCTGGGCGGCAGCATGGGCAGCGTGGTCGGCGAGAAGCTGTGGCGGGCCAGTGAGCTCGCCGCGAGCGAGGACCTGCCGCTGGTGGCTGTGTGCACCTCGGGCGGTGCGCGCATGCAGGAGGGCATCCTCAGCCTGATGCAGATGGCCAAGACCACCTGCGCCGTGGATGTCATCAACGAGGCCACGTCGCCGTTCGTCACGATCCTCACCGACCCGTGCACCGGCGGTGTGGTGGCGAGCTTCGCCTCGCTGGCCGACATCTGTATCGCCGAGCCGGGCGCGCGGCTGTACTTCACGGGGCCGCGCGTCATCCAGGAGACCACGCACGAAGAGCTGCCCGAGGGGTTCGGCAGCGCCGAGCGCAACCTGGTGCTGGGCCACCTCGACGCCGTGGTGCCGCGCAGGGACCTGCGCGTCAGGGTCGGCAACTACCTGCGACTGCTGGGAGGAGGTGAGGAACCTGAGCGAGCTACCACAGCCGCCGGACGAGCGCGAGGCAAGGGTGGGCTGGCTGCGACAGCGCTTGAGCGAGCTAAAGCTCTTGCAGCGTATGCCCGGCGTTCATCTGAGCGAGGAGATCGAGAAGCTCCAGGCCAGGCTGAAGAGCCTCCAGCACGAGAACCGGAGGCATGATGCCTGGCTGACCGTGGAGATCGCGCGGCACAAGGACAGGCCGCGCACACGCGACTACATCGGGCGCCTCATCGAGGGGTTCGAGGAGCTGCGCGGCGATCGCCTGCGCGCCGACGACCCTGCCATCGTCGGCGGGCTCGGCTGGTTCGAGGGACGCGCTGTCATGGTGGTCGGCCACCAGAAGGGTCGCACCCTCGACGAGCAGGAGCACCACAGCTGGGGCATGGCCAAGCCGGAGGGCTACCGCAAAGCGCAGCGCCTGTTCGCGCTCGCGGAACGGCACTTCCTCCCGGTGCTCACCTTCGTCGACACGCCGGGCGCGTATCCGGGTGTGGCGGCGGAGGAGGGCGGCCAGGCGCGCGCCATCGCCGAGACCATGCTCAGGATGGCGCGCCTCAGCGTGCCCGTCGTCGCCACCGTAATCGGCGAGGGCGGGTCCGGCGGCGCTCTCGCCCTCGCGGTGGCCGACAGGGTCCTCATGCAGGAGAACGCCACCTACTCCGTGATCACGCCTGAGGGCTGTGCCGCCATCCTGTGGCGCGACGCCGCCTTCGCGTCCCAGGCGGCCGAGGCGCTCAAGCCGACAGCGTCGCAGCTGCTGGAGCTGGGCGTGATCGACAAGGTGCTCGAGGAGCCCCGAGGCGGCGCCCACCACAATCCTGACGCCGCCGCCGGCGCCGTCGGCGCCGCGATCCACGAGGCGCTCAGCGAGCTGGCGCCGATCCCGCCCGACCAGCGCCGGCGCGTGCGCCGGCGCCGCTTCCAGGGTCTCGGCGACTGGGAGGACCCGGAAGCACCGCCCGGCTCTCTCTCGCTGTTCGGCGGGTACGCGGCTCCCTGACCGTCGCGGCCATCGACGTTGCCGGCCGGTGATCCTTCGTCCGTCGGGCCGCGTCACCCTGCCGTCCGTTCCAGCCGCCCGCGCGCGTGCGGCGTCACGCCTCACCTACGGCGTCGCGCGCCCTGCAACCGGGTACGACTCTCATCGTGATGCCCCCCGTCATCATCGCCCAGCACCTGCACAAGCGCTACAAGGACTTCGTGGCCGTCCACGACGCCTCACTGGACGTCGAACAGGGCGAGATCTTCGGCCTGCTCGGCTCCAACGGGGCCGGCAAGACGACCACCGTCGAGATCCTGCAGGGTCTGCGCAAGGCGGACGGCGGCGAGGTGCGCGTGCTCGGCCTGGATCCCATGACCCAGGCACGCGAGCTGCGCCGCCGCATCGGCTCCCAGCTGCAGCAGTCGGCCCTTCCCGACCACGTGCGCGTGGGCGAGGCGCTGGACCTGTTCTCCGCCATCATGCCGGGCGGTCGCGACTGGCGACACGTCATGGAGCAGTGGGGCCTGGCGGACAAGCGCAGGGATTCCTTCCACGGGCTCTCCGGCGGGCAGAAGCAGCGCCTGTTCATCGCTCTGGCCCTGGTCAACGACCCTGAGCTCGTGTTCCTCGACGAGATGACGACGGGCTTGGACCCCGCAGCGCGTCGTGTCGCCTGGGGTCTCGTGCGCACGGTGCGCGACATGGGCACCACCGTCGTCCTGGTCACGCACTTCATGGAAGAGGCGGAGCGGCTGTGCGACCGCATCGCGGTGATGGACGCCGGCCGCATCGTCGCCGAGGGATCGCCATCGCAGCTCATCGCCGAGCACGCGAGATCGGTCACCGTCGTGTTCTCGACCGACGCGCCGGATGTGAGCTGGCTGGAGCACGCGCCGCACGCGGAGAAGGTGGCGCGGCACGGCGCACGCGTGGAGGTGCGAGGCCGCGGTCCGGTGCTCGCGCACGTCGCCGCGGCCCTCGTGGACCACGGCATCACGCCTCCCGACCTGCACGTGGACCAGCCTACGCTGGAGGACGTCTTCCTTCAGCTCACCGGCCACGCGATGGAGGAGTAGGCGCGTGAGTCAGTCCGCCTTGCGCAGAGCGCGCGTCCTGGTGCTGCTCAAGCTCACGTGGCTGGAGATCAAGCTGCTCGCGCGAGAACCGGTCACCCTGCTCTTCTCGTTCCTCTTCCCGATCCTGGTGCTCGTGCTGCTGGGGGGCATCTTCGGGGCCGAGCGCATGGATGAAGGCTCGTTCGCGGGCATCAAGATGATGGACTGGTACGTGCCCGCGTACATCGGGCTGGTGATCGCCTCCATCGGAACGGTCTCACTGCCCGTGCACCTGGCGTCGTACCGGGAGAAGGGCGTCCTGCGTCGCTTCCGCGCGAGCGGTGTATCGGAGGCGGCTCTGCTGGGGTCCCAGCTGCTGGTGAGCCTGGGGGTGGCTCTCATCGGCGCCCTCATCATCACCGTCGTCGGCATGGCTGCCTACGACGCCAGGGTGCCGGCGTCGCCCGGCGAGGTGGCGCTCGCCTACGTGGTCGGGATGTTCTGCTTCGCGGCCATCGGCGTGCTCCTCGCCTCGCTCGCGCCGACGGCCCGGGCCGCGCAGTCGATCGGCCTGCTTCTGTGGTTCGTCCTCCTGTTCGTCTCGGGAACGTCCGCTCCACTCGACCGCCTGCCCGACTGGATGGTGACCGTGGGCAAGGCGCTGCCGCTGTACCACGTGGTGCTGACGCTGGTGGACCCCTGGGTGGGGCGCGGGACGAACTGGGTACAGCTGGCGCTGGTTGCGGCCGTCGGTCTGGCGGCCACCTTGGTCAGCCTGCGGTTCTTCCGCTGGGACTAGAGCGTCACAGCTCCTGAAGGACCCCGAAGAGGCGCTGCTTGACGGCCGCCTGGATGCGCCGCAGCGCCGGGTCGCCGTACAACCACACCTGGCCGACCGGGTCGGCGCTGGTCACGATACTGCCGCCGCCCTCGGCGGGCACGACGGCAATGGGCACGAGCAGCGCCACGGGAGCCCGCGGGTCGAGCTCGAACGACTTCACGATCGCGGCCGGCGCGCCCACGTGCAGAAGGACGTACTCGTCGGGCAGCCGCGCGTCGAGCTGCGGGCCCGCAAGGCGCGAGACGATGGTGAACTCCTTGTCCAGCAGCAACTCGGCCAGACGCGCCAGAGCCGTGCGCGGCGGCACCGACAGGGCTCTGGAGCGCCGCCAGGCGCCCATGGCTGCATGCTTGTCCGCGTCGTCCGGTCGCGGGTAGGTCGTCCGCAGGTACTCGAGGGCGTCGTCTGGGTCGGTGTGGACCTTGTCGCCGTCCTGCAGCACGGGGACGCCAGTCTGCCCCGAGACGGCGACCACCTCCGGTCGCTGCTCGCGGTCGGCGGCGACGTTGACGGCCGTGTAAGTGAGGCCCAACTCGGTCATGAGCTGGCGGATGCGATGCGAGTCGGGGCACCACTCGGTCTCGTACAGCGTGAGCATGGGCCGTCAGAGCTCCTTGAGCGCGTCGGCGAGGCGCTTCTTGGCCAGGTGCTGCGCCTTGCGCAGGGGCGGCGCGCCGTACAGCCAGACCTGGCCGACTGGGTCGGCCGCCGACACCGTGCTGCCGCCGTCGCCGGCGGGGACGACGGCGACCGCGATGAGCAGAGCCCCCGGCGCCAGCGGGTCGGCCGCGTACGCAGCTGCGGCCGCTTCCGGGAGCGCGACGGAGAGATGCACGTAGTCGTCCGGCAGGCCGGCGTCTATTCCGGTCCCGCGTGTCTCGGCGACGACGGTGAGGCCCTTCTCCGCCAGCTCGGCGTGAAGTCGTGCGAGCGCGTCCGCGGGAGCGAGGTCGAGCGTGCGTGACAGGCGCCACGCCCCGCGGCGCACGTGCTCCGGGGCGTCGGCCGGCTCCGGATACGTGGTCCTGAGATACGGGATGATCTCGTTCGCGCCGACATAGGCGTGCCCGTCGTCTTCGAGCACGGGCACGCCGCTCTGGCCGGAGACGGCCACGACGTCCGGCCGGTCCTCGCGGTCGGCGGCGACGTTGACCGTGTCGTAGGTGAGGCCGAGCTCGGTCATGGTCTGGCGCACGGTGTGACAGTCCGGGCACCATTCCAGTTGGTAGAACCTGATCATCTGTCCCGACTCCTTGCGGGTGGATGGTGAAAGGTGGGCGGCGCGACCGCGCCGCGGGTCAGCAGCCTCAGCCGTAGCCGGTGCGCTGGACGGGCGCACCGCAGTTGGGATCGGAGAGCGGTCCGTTGCGCAGGTAGCTGCCGAACGACTGCTTGATCTCCTTGCTCTCACACTCCGGGCACTGCTTCTGCTGCGGTTTGACGGCGCCGCGGGTGACGAGCTGCCACTTGTGCCCGCAGCCTTGGCAGTGCAGGTCGAGAACGGCCATCAGGATACCCCCACCTTGTCCGGGACCCAGGAGAATACGCGACACACCTGTGCACAGGCGCGGCACTCAGTGCAGAGCTCCTCGTCGATGCGCGGAGCGGAGTAGATGTCAGGTTGCACGATGGCTCCTTCGGGGCAGTACCGCACGGCGGGGCACGGGTGGTTCTGGGGGCAGGCCTGTGCGTTGACCTCGATCATGCGATCTTCTCCTCGTGGTTCTCCAGGATGTGGGCCTTGTCTGCCGCCTCGCGGCCGACGATCTCGTCGATGAGCTGGCAGGCCTGCGAGAGGCGCTTGTCGACGACCTCCCACAGCACGCGTCCGTCCCGGCGCGAGCGCCGGACGAGGCCCTCGCGCTGCAGCACGGAGAGATGCTGTGAGACGTTGGGGCGGCTGACCTCCAGCTCATCGGCCAGGTCGCTCGGGGTGCGAGGCTCGTCGCACAGAAGATGCATGAGCTCGTGGCGCGTGGGGTTGGCGAGCGCGGCGAACACGGCCGCGTGGATCTCGTAGCGTTGGCGGTCTGCGGTCATAGCGGTAGTATTGCCCGAGTTTCGAAATTTCGCAACATGGCAATCCATGGAGCAGTGAATGGGCCGGCTCACAGCGAGGCCGGTCGTGGACCGAAGCCGGAGGCGCGAACGATGGCGGACATGAGCATCTACTTCCCTGGCGGCAAGCGTGTGTACGCCGACTACGGCGGCTTCACGATAGAGACCGACCAGCCGACGCGGGGCGGCGGTGACGGGTCCGCGCCGGCGCCCTTCGACCTGTTCCTCGCCTCCATCGGCACCTGCGCCGGTATCTTCGCTTTGGGCTTCATGCAGCAGCGCGGCATCGACCCCACCGGATCGGGCATCGCCCTGAGCGTGCACTTCGATGCGGAGAAGGGTCTGATCGGCGAGATCGACATCGAACTGACGCTGCCGCCCGAGTTCCCCGAGAAGTACAGGGGGGCCATCGTGAACGCCATGGAGCTGTGCAGCGTGAAGAAGCACCTGCACGATCCGCCGGAGTTCAAGGTGACGGCCGTCGCCAACGAGACGGCCGGTGCGACGAGCTGACCCGCGGTGATGACGGACTGTGGAGATGATGTGATGGCAGAGGCGTTCCAGGCGGGTCACGGGGGCAAGCTGTCGGCTCCGGAGCGGCTCAGGGCCCTGCCGCAGGCCGATGTCGTCCGCTTCCTGCGGCTGGACGGCGACGAGACCGTGGTCGACTACGGCGCCGGCACCGGCGTGTACACCGAGGCGGTCGCGGAGGCGCTGCCGCAGGGTCTGGTGATCGCCGTCGAGGCGCTGCCGGAGCTGGCCGAGCAACTGCGCGCCAAGCTCGATGAGAGTCTGCTCCAGCGCGTGAACGTCGTGGTGACCGCCGACAACCACGTTCCCGTGGAGGACGGTTGCGCCGACCGCGTGGTCATGGTCGACGTCCTCCACCACCTCTACGACCAGCCCGGCGCTCTGGACGAGGCCGCCCGGCTGCTGCGCCCCGGTGGCCTGTTCGTGGTGATCGACTGGGGCGTCAAAGAACGGCCGGTCGGACCGCCGCTCGGACATGTCCTCGGGCTCGAGGCGGTCAGGTCGATCGCACGGGACATGGGCCTGGAAGAGGTCGAGTCGCACGACCAGGGCGACGGTCTCTGCTGCCACGTGGTGCTCGTGGCGCGGAAGCCCGCCGCTTGAGCGGCGTCGCGGCGGCGGGTCCTCCCCCCTCACCCGCCGCCGCGGCGCCGTCTCGCGCGAGTACGCTGGGCGGGCGGTCGGGGGCCGGGCCTGGACCAGGACAGCACCGGATCAGACTCCGCGCCGCACGAACAGCCTGAGGTAGCCCTCCGGCTGGAGCATCCCGAGGTACTCGTGGCCTGAGCGCTTGGCCCACGCCGGGATGTCGGCAGCGGCGCCGGCGTCGGTGGCCTGCACCTCCATCACGCCACCCACCGGCACGTCCTTGACGGCTTTGCTGGCGGCCAGGACAGGCACGGGGCACAGCTGGCCGCGTGAGTCGACCACGCGGTCGGGCCGCAGCTCTGTGAGGTCGTCGGGCATCGTCCTCTGTGTGCGCGGTCGCGCGGAACCCCAAACCCGCATCCGCCTCGGGTAGCATGGAGCGGCGCTGCGCATGCGGGCGCCGTCGCCGGACCGACAGGAGGCAGCCATGGCCAGAGAGACCGTCGACGAGTGGATCGCCGAGGTGAAGGCCCTGCCGGGCGCGGACGGTGTCGGCATGATCCTCGTCCACGAGGGCATCGTGCGCGGCCATTCGCGCTCCGGTGAGCCGGTCACCGGGATGGAGCTCGGGGTGGACCGGGCACAGCTGGCCCGCGTGCTCGAAGAGGCGGCGACGTGGCCTGGCGTCGTCGCCGTCCGCGCCAGGGTGAACGACGGATCCCTGGCGGTCGGCGACACCATCATGAACGTGCTCGTGGCGGGGGACGTCCGCGAGCACGTGTTCGGCGCCCTCCAGCAGCTTGTGGGCAGGATCAAGAACGAGGTCGTGACCGAGCTCGAGACGCGCTGATCCACGTCTGCCGTTCCGGCGCGTTGAGGCGCGCACGGATCGGGCGTCCGGCGCGAGGGGACGCCCCCCTCGCTTCTCGCCGCCGCCTGCCCCCGCCTGTCTTGCTGCGCGTCCGCGCGGCTTGTGATACTCTTCCCATCCGGAAGAGCGGATATACGGATGTGCGCTCTTTCGCAGGGGAGGGATGGAGCGGCGCTCGCCGCCGTGGAGGTCGTGGAGGCGCCGCTTGTGCAGCGTCGAGGTGCGACGGCAGATCGCGGCTCCATCCGTTGTGGCCCTGCATGTCAGGCAGTCGCGAGCAAGGAGTCAAGGATGTCCGACACCGACAAGGGGATGTCGCGGCGCAAGTTCCTCGTGGGCGCGGGGACGGTAGCCGGCGCCGCCGCAGTGGCCAGCATGGGCCTCTCCAAGATGGCCTCGCCGGCCGAGGCCGCCGCGGTCAGCGTCCCGTGGCCCTACCCGAAGACGGCCGCCGACCAGCCCGTACCCGAGGTCGTGGCGCGGCGCGCCTGGGAGGTCTACTGGCAGTCCGGCTGCGCCGAGGCCAGCTGGTACCCGGTCATCGAGGCCCTTCGGGCAAGTATGCTGACTCCTGGGGCACGATCCCCAAAAACGTGTTCCGTTACGGCGGCGGCGGCGTGGCCGGCTGGGGTACCCTCTGCGGTACGCTCAACGGCTCGTCCGCCCTCATCGGCATGTGCGTGGGCGATGCGGGGCACCGCACCAACCTCGTCACGGCCATCATGCAGTACTACGCCAACACGGCGCTCCCCACCAACCAGGCCTGGAAGTCGTACAAGGGCGAGCTCGGGCTGACCAGCGCGTGGAGCCCGGCCACTGCTCCGCTCAAGAACGTGCCCGTCCTCCACGGCGCACTCGCCGCTCTGCCATTCGTCCCTCGTCCAGTGGACCATGACCACCGGCTCCAAGGACGGCGGCCCTCTGCAGCGCGACCGCTGCGGCAAGGCCTGCTTCGACCTCGTGCTCAAGACCACCGAGCTGCTGAACACCTACTTCCAGATGGCCACACCGTCGGCCGCTGCCGTCCCGCTCGACCCCAGCGTCGAGGCGTGCAGGGTGTGTCACGTGACGTACACGGGCGCCAAGATGGCCTGTGACTCGTGCCACGACCAGACGCTGCACAGCGCGGGTCTGTGACACGCAGGCGACCGATCTGACCATGAGAAGTCCGGCTCGAGCCTTTGAGCGGCAGCGGGTCCGGGCGCGGATGGAGGTGTTCTTCCAGTGAAGAGAACGAGGATCCTGACCGTGGCCATCATCGCCGTGGTGGCGCTGCTGTGCCTCGGCGCCGTCGGCGCGTTCGCGGGCAAGACGGCCGGCGACATGACCCCGCCGGTCACCACCACAGAGCCGCCATCGAGCTACGAGGGCGAGGACGTGGGCTTCAGCTTCCACGCCACCGACGCCTCGGGCGTCGCCTACGTGTACTACCGCATCGACAAGAGCGTCCTGGACTGCTCCACCGTTCCCACCGACACCGTGCACACGGAGTGGGACGTCACGGTGACGCCGCCCATCAAGGTGGCCGCCGACGACCCGCATCCCGAGATGGTGCCGCTCCCCATCGGCGAGCACACGCTCAAGTACTGGTCGCAGGACAACGAGGGCAACGTCGAGGCGCAGCACGTTATGACCTTCGTCGTGAACCCCTTGGTGTACCTCGGCAGCAGCGCCACCTCGGTGAAGGCCGGCAAGACCTTCACGCTCTCGGGCACGCTCGAGCCGGCGAGGCGGCGATGGCGGCGGAGATGGTCATCAAGGCCAAGGCCCCAGGGGCCAAGTCGTACAAGCTCCTTGCCGTCGTCGACAGCGACGCCAAGGGCGCGTACTCCGTTCAAGTACAAGACGTCGGTCAAGGGCACCTGGTGGTTCCGTACGTCCTTCGCCGACCCGGCCACCGGCATGACCGCGAGCTCGATCCCGGAGACCGTCAAGGTCAAGTGACGCCCCTCAGCGAGATCCGCGGTGGCGGTTCTCAGTGGGCCGCGAGGGGTGTTCTTGCCCCTCGCGGCCCTTCTTCTTTCTGGCTCACGGTTGTGAGTGTCTGAGTAAACCAATCTCGTCGGTCGGAAATCAGGTATAATAACTGTATCCGCAGAAGCGGATGGCTACGAAGGCGGCACGGTTGCCGCAGCGCACTGAGTGAAGGAGCGTCGCCGTGGATGAACGTCTGGAACACCAGGTAACGCTACTGCACGCCAGCATCTGCCAGGCGATGGCAGATCCCAAGCGCATCCTCATCCTGTACGCGCTGAGCGAGCGCGACATGTACGTGCACGAACTGGCAGAGGTGCTGGACACACCTCAGTCGACGATCTCTCGTCACCTCAAGACGCTGCGCGACAAGAACATCGTGCTCGCCGATCGCGATGGCGCCAGCGTCAAGTACTCACTCGCCGACGCGCGCGTGATCAATGCCCTCGACATCATGAGGGGTGTGCTGCGCGACATGCTCGCGCGCGACGCCGACCTGGTGCGGCAGCTCGTCTGAACGCACGGGGCGGCGGGAGCCCCGACCCTGGGTCTCCCGCCGCCCCGTGCGTCCGGCGCCCGGACGCTGGGCTTGTGGCGCCGAGTCTCTCTCAGTGCTGGCAGGCGCCTTCGAGCCCGACCACGGGGAGTCCGCCCTTGATGAAGGCGGCCACTGCCGTCTTGACGTCGGACCCGTATCCTGCGTGTACGGCGATACCCACCTGATTGAACCCCATGAGCGGGCGGCCGCCGATGCCGTCCACGACGATGGCGTCGACGTTGTTCTCTGCGAGAACCAGGACGGGGGTCATGCAGCCGCCCTCGACGTGCGGCGCGTTCTCGAGGACGCCAACGGCCGCCACGCGTCCGTCGACGACGTCGACCATGGTGAAGCAGGCGGCGCGGCCGAAATGGCCCGAACGGGGGGCGTCCAGGCCTCCAGGGTGTTCGGACGGTATGGCGATGCGCGTGGTCTTGGGATCGGTCATGGTCACTCGCTCTCTGCGTAGGGTTGCTCTGTCAACGATGTGAAAGCGTCGCGGTCAGAGGCCTCCCGGGCCCCCACGGCGCTGGCCGCGTCCCGCGCCGCCTCCGGGCCCACCGGCGCCGCGCCCGCGCCCGCCGCGCCCGCGGCCACTGCAGCCGTCTCCCTCTGTCGCGGGGCCGGCGCCGCAACGCCCCACCGGGTCCCAGCAGGTGACGACGTCGGGCGACCCGCAGGTGGGACAGGCGCCGGGAGGCGCGTCGCCTTCGCCGGATGTCCAGAGCGCCCCGCAGCTTCTGCAGCACAGCTTGCGCGGCTCCACACGGTACTGTCCCCCGCCGATGAGGATGGCCTTTCCCGCGACCAGGGCCTCTGCGATCTTGGCGCGGCCCGCCTCGAGGACGCGGCCGACCGTCTGGCGCGAGACGCCCATCGCCGCCGCGGCCTGCTCGTGGCTGAGCCCCTCGAGATCGACGAGGCGGATGGCCTCGAGCTCGTCGACACCGAGCGGGATCTGCTCCAGCTCGCGGCCGGGGACGCCCGCCGGTTTGAAGAGGGTGGCGTGCGGCACGCCACCCACGGCGCGCTCAATAGGTGGACGTGCCAAGTGATCCTCCATCCGTTCTTAGCATATGCTCATTCTAGACGAGCGACGGCGTGCGGGCAAAACGCGCCCGCGCCCGCGTCGGGTCACTGGTTGCGTCGGTCGTGAGGCTTCACAGCTTCACGTGCCGTGAGTGCTCAGGCCCAGTGACCGGCGACCGTGGGAGCGATGGCCTCGGGGAGTTCTCCACGTGCCAGCGCTTCGAGCGCCTCGCGCGCGCTGACGCCGTTGCCGGCCAAGTAGATGTGGATGCCGCCCTTCGACAGAGCCTTCGTCGCGGTCGGCCCGACGTTGCCGGTGACGACCGCGTTGACGCCGAGAGCGAGCACGGCGGCTGAGGCTTGCGCACCGGCGCCGGCTGGCGCGTCTGCTCTGGCGATGTTGTCCATGACGGTCCACTCCCCGAGCCGGTGAGGACGACAACGAACCAGCGGGCGCGACCGAAGCGCGGGTCAACGAGCGCGTCGATGTCGCCGGTCTGCGTGCCGATGGCGATCTTCATGATTCCGCCCTCCTCGCCCTGATGAGCGCCGAGACCGGCGCGACCCCCTCGGTCGCCGCCGGATTTCATATAAGCATATGCTCATAATACACGGACCTCGACATGCGGCAAGCGCCCGGCGGTCGGTAGTATGGAGACGGCGTCGAAAGGAGGCCGAGAATGACATGTCCCGAGTGCGCCGTCACCGCGTGTTGCCGCGGGAGTGATGGTCCCTTTCCCCGGGACTGCCCGACCAGAGGGCTCGACACTGACGAGCTGCTCGGGGCGTACGGCGCATCACCGGACGGCGAGCTGGCGCGACAGGCGGCGCGCGTCGAAGCGGGCGGCTACTGCTCGCTCACACGGCTCGAGGAGATCATGGACTTCGCGCGCCGCTGCGCGTTCTCGCGGCTTGGTCTCGCTCATTGCATAGGCCTGCAGCGCGAGGCCGCGGTGGTCGTGCGCGTGTTCGAAGCGAACGGCTTCGAGGTCGTGTCGGTGGCCTGCAAGGCGGGAGCAGTGCCCAAGGAAGCGCTTGGTCTGTCGGATGCGGACAAGGTCTCACCGGGCGAGTTCGAGAGCATGTGCAACCCGATCGGACAGGCCCGTCTGCTCGCGCAGGCCCGTACCGAGCTGAACGTCGTCCTGGGCCTGTGCGTGGGTCACGACAGTCTGTTCTTCAGGCATACGGTGGCGCCGGCGACCGTGCTGGCCGCCAAGGACAGGGTCCTCGGTCACAACCCCATGGCCGCGGTCTATCTTGCCGACGGGTACTACCACGAAAGGCTGTTTCCATCCGCGCGCGACACGCCCGATGACGACGAGGTCGTCTCCGCCGGCTGACGAAAGGCCGCTAGGCTCCGACGCGATGGCACTGGGCGATGCCGCGTGCCGCCACGGACAGATTCTCCCTGCGCCCCCGGCGGTCGGCCGCGACCGTTCATGAGCCTGCTCGTGTGCGTGGGGTGCCGAGGTCGACCCTTGACGCCCTCCGCACCGCGCGTATTATGAGCATATGCTCTCTACAAAGCGCGTCCGGGGCGCCGTTCGTGACTCGTTGAACGACCGCCGGGCCGCTCAGGCAGATCGGAGGTCAGTTATGCCGGCCGTGCAGCCTCACCGGAACGCGGGTTCTCTGGACGGCTTTGAGGTGGTGGTGCGCGACCCATGCTGCGTGCGCCACTTCCGCGACGACGCGGTCCCTCGCGAGGACGTCGAGCACATGGTGGACCTCACACTGTGCGCGGCCAGTGCGTGTCCCACACAGACGTGGCGCTTCATAGCCGTCCAGAGTCGGAGTCTCATCCGCGACATGCAGGCGGCCGTGCTCAAGCGCTTCGAGGAGCTCGCGCTGAGGCCGGGGCTGGCTCTCCAGGAACACAAACGGATCGCGGCGCGTGCCCAGGCGCTGCTGTTCGCCAAGGCTCCGCTGTGCATCGCCGTGCTGTCGCTTCCCTCGAGCTCGCCGATGGAGGAGCTCCTGGAGCTGGCGGGCATGACCCGGGAGGAGATTGAGCGCCTCTGTGTACGTCCTGAGCTGCAGAGCGCCGGAGCCGCCGCTCAGCTGCTCACCTCCTCTGCCGCCGCCATGGGGTACGCGGCCTGCTGGACGTGCGCTCCGGTCATCGCCGGAGAGCGGCTTGAGGAGCTTCTCGGCGTGGAGACGCCCGCACGGCTCGTGGCGCTCGTCGGCATCGGCCGGCCCGCTGAGCAGCCGACGGCGTCCAGGCGGCTGCCTCTGGAGCAGACGCTCGTCGTGTTGTGATCACGGCGATGGCCCCTCGCGACGGGGTCGGCGGGCCTCACGGCTGGAGTGCCACTGGAGTGGCTATTGAATACGTGCCGGCGGCGTCCCCGACTGAGGGGCGCCGCCGGCATCGTCGTACGGGGTCTGCAGGTGGCCTCAGGCCGTTTCGGCCGCCGCCTTGCGGGCCTTCTCGGCTTGCGTCGCGGCCGCGACCTCGGCGTGCTGCTGCACCTTGGTGAAGTAGACGGCCAGCGGCCGGTAGGCGAGGTGCGCCCACTTGCCGAACGGCACCTCGAGCACCAGCATCGGCACCACGCCCATCAGGTGGATGATGTACATCACGTTGGCCGCCTCGTCGGCGCCGGAGCGGTGCAGGATGTTCTGCATCACGCCGGTCACCGCGACCCACAGCAGCAGGTAGAGGAACATCCAGTCGCTCTCGTGCGAGTGCTGGTGCTGCGGCGAGTCCTTCCTGATCCGCCCGCGGAGGTTGATGATCACCGCCGCGATGAGTCCGACGGAGGCGAGGTAGCCGAACGCGTGTACGCGCCAGTCGATGTTGGGTCCGGACTGCATCTGGTACAGGAAGAACATGATCAGGATCAGCATCGTGACGTAGCTCAGCATCAGCGCCATATGGATCGCCCACGGGCGCTTGCGCTCGCACTGGCGCATCTTGGCCTGCGCGAAGAAGTGGTACGGGAGCTGCGGCAGCGCCGCGAGGTAGGACCCCATGCCGGCACCCTTGCCGCCCATCGTGAAGTGCCACATGCGCAGGATGTTGATGCCCAGCAGGATCACCAGGACTATGGCCATGGCCCAGTCGAAGCGGTGGACCCAGTGCGCCGGGAGGAAGGCGTCCTCGCCGTCGTACACACTGAAGCTGCCGCCGTTGAGGATGCCGAACAGGATGAAGCCGATCGCGGTCAGCGCCGCGGCGATGAAGATCGCGATGACCTCCCAGGCCGGCGAGCGGTAGAAGAGGCCGCTGAGGCCGCTGAAGTCGTACTTGCTGGTGAGCCAGCGGCGCGCGCTCATCATGGTCTCGCCGGGCTCGGCCTCCTTGGGGCACTGCTCCGAGCACTCGCCGCAGTAGTAGCACATCCACGGCTCGGTCTGGCTCTTGAGCTTGTCCTCCAGGCCGAGCTGCAGGGCGTGCATGGTCCGCCGCGGGATGACGGTGCTGCCCTCCGAGTGCACGCATACGGCCGAGCAGTTGCCGCAGTTGAAGCACTTGTTGACGCTGTCGCCGCCATACGCGCGGAGCTCGTCGGCAAGGCCGGGTTTGATTGTCGACGCCATGCCCGCAGCCTCAGATGAACAGGTTGACGTTGGCCTCGTCGGCCTTGCCGAGGTAGGCGGCGACGCCCTCGAACTCGACGCCGTCGATGAGCTCCTCCGGCTTGAAGCCGAGGATGTCCATGGACAGCGTGCAGGCGACGAACTTGACGTCCAGTTCACGAGCGCTGTCGAAGAGCTCCTCCAGCGACATGCCGCCGGCTGCCTTGGTGGCCTTGCGCATCATCGGGGCGCCCATGCCGACCATGTTCATCTTAGAGAGCCCGAGCTTCTTGGTGCCCTTGGGCATCATGCCGCCGAACATCTTCTGCAGCGTGCTCTTCTGCGAGCCGCCGTTCTGCTTCTCTGTCTTGCGCAAGATGTTGAGGCCCCAGAAGGTGCAGAAGATCGTGACGTCGTCGCCCATTGCGGCGGCGCCGTTGGCGATGATCAGCGCCGCCATGACGCGATCGAAGTCGCCGCTGAACAGGATGATGGTCTTCTTGGTGGTGTCCATCAGGAACCCTCTCTCTGGACGGCTTGGTAGGGGAAATAGCCCTCGTCGTCGACTTCCTTGATCTCCATTATCCAGCCGTACTTGCGCAGGCCCATGACCCAGAAGGTGACCTCCCGGGTGGGCTTGCCCACGGCGGCGGCGATCTGCGGGATGGTCATGGGGCCGTCGGCCAGGGTGGCGAGGATCTGACGACGCATCGCCTGCTCGTCCCTGATGACCTCGCGCACGGGGCGCATGGCCGGGGCGACGGTGGCGTCCACGGCGCCCGGAACAGCGGTGCTCACTGGCACACCACCTCCATCATGCCGTCGATCATGCTCTTGATCTGGGCGTCGGTGTAGCCCTGCAGGTCGATGGCGTCGGACGGGCACACCGGTACGCAGCCGCCGCAGCCCTTGCAGGCCGTCTTGCAGATCGCGGCGATCTCCTTGCCGTCGAGCGGGACCTTGGTGATCGCGTCGTAAGGGCAGGTGAACTCGCAGGCGCCGCACCAGGTGCAGGCGCCGTCGTCCACGGTCGCGACCAGCGGGTCGAGCTCGGCGTAGCCGCGCTTGAGGATGGCCGCGCTCTGCGTGACGGCGGCGAGGCCGGAGGCCACGGCCTCGGACGAGGTACGCGGTGCCTGGCAGGCGCCGCAGATGTAGGCGCCGTCCACGACGGTCTCCACCGGGCGGAGCTTGGGGTGGATCTCGTTGTAGAAGCCGCTCTGGCCGATGGGGAGCTTGAGCGCCTTGGTCAGGCCCTCGTTCTCGCGCGGCACCATGCCGGTGACCAGCACGACGAGGTCGGCCGTGAGCGCGACCTCTTCGCCCTCGCTCAGGAGGTCGCGGGCCGTGACGGTCACGCCGCCCTTGGCTGCCTTCTCGATCGTCGGCGGCTCGTCGTCGGGGAACTTGATGAACGCCGAGCCCTTCTCCAGCGCCTCGGCGTACAGGAGCTCGTACTTACCGTAGGTGCGGATGTCGCGGTAGAAGTGGTACTGGTGCACGCGGCCGGGCAGGTCGGCGACCAGGGTCGCCGTGTGCACGGCCGAGGTGCAGCAGTAGCGGGAGCAGTAGGTGTTGCCGCCCTCCACGTCCTCTCCTTGCCGGGAGCCGACGCAGTAGATGTAGGCGACGGTGTTGACCGGGCGGCCGCTGTGCTTCAAGGGGCCGCCCGCCTCCACCATCTTCTTGAACTCGGCGATGGTGACGACGCCGTCAAGGCCCCAGCCCAGCTCGCCGTCGGCCGGCTGGTACGCGTCCGCGCCGGTGGCGATGACGATGGAGCCGACGTCGACCTGGATGGTCTCGAGCTGCTCGCCGTTGTGCACGCCGAGCGTGACCTGGTAGTTGCCGAAGCTGCCCGCCTTGGCGATCAGCTCGGCCTGCGTGAACACGGTGATGGCCGGGTGGCTGCGGACCTTGTCCTCCAGCTCCGCGATGAGCGCCACGCCGTTGCGGCCGTGCGGGAACATGTCCCGGAACTGGCCGACCCAGCCGCCGAGCATGGCCTCCTTCTCGATGAGGAAGACCTGGAGGCCGATCTCGGCGAGGCCGAGGGCGGCGCGCAGGCCGGTGACGCCGCCGCCCACCACGAGGCTCTCCGGCGTCGTCTCGACGACGATCGGCTCGAGCGGCTCGGTGAGGCGGGTGCGGTTGATGCCGGCGCGCACGAGGCGCAGGGCCTTCTCGGTGGCGCCGGCGTGGTCGTCGGTGTGCGTCCACGAGCACTGCTCGCGCACGTTCACCTGCGTGTACTGGAACGGGTTCATGCCGGCGCGCTTGGCGACGTCACGGAACGTGTAGGTGTGCAGCTTGGGCGAGCAGGAGGCGATGACGAGCCCGTCCAGGCCCTGCTCGTGTGCGTCGTCGATGATCTCGCTCTGGGTGGCGTCGGAGCAGGTGAACATGGCCGTCTTGGCGACGGTCACGCCCTCTCTCCTTCTCGACGCCGGCGACGACCTCGTCGACGTTCACGTAGTCGCCGATGTTGCCGCCGCACTGGCAGACGTAGACGCCGATCTTCCTGGCGCTCATGAGGCCACCTTCACTTCCTGCGCCTCGGGCACGCTCGCCGTGGCGCCGGCCTCTTTGGCCTTCGCCTTCTCGATGTGCGCCGCCGCCTGCGCCACCGCGGCGCCGGCGTGGAGGATCGAGTCGGGGATGTCCTTGACGCCCGAGGCCGAGCCGGCCACGAACACGCCGGGCAGGTTGGTACGGCCGGGGTCCATGTCGTCGTCGGCCTCGCCGACCCAGGCGAACTCGTCCAGGGCCAGGCGGCCCTCGTCGAACAGCTTGGTGACCTCGAGGTTCGGGCGCACGCCTGTGGCCAGCACGACCATGTCGTACTCGGCCTCGACGATGCCGCCGTCGCCCTCGACGTCCTCGTAGCGGACGACGAGGTTGCCGTTCTCGAGCTCGCTGATCTTGGCGACGCGGCCCTTGATGAACATGGCGCCCATGTCTTTGGCCTGCGTGTAGAACTCGTCGTAGCCCTTGCCCACGGCGCGCACGTCCATGTAGTGGACGGTCACGTCGGCCAGCGGCAGGGCGCCCATGACGAGCTGGTTGTGCTTGACGGAGTACATGCAGCAGATGCGCGAGCACAGCGGGTTGTCCACGTGTGCGTCGCGCGAGCCGGTGCAGAGGATGTAGGCGATGCTGTCCGGCACCTTGCCGTCGCCGGGGCGCACCACCGCGTTGAACGGGCGCGTGGGGGCGAGCAGGCGGTCCATCTGCATGCCGGTGATGACGTTGGCGAACTTGCCGTAGCCGTACTCCGGCTTGGCGTCCGCGGGGAACAGGGTGTAGCCGGTGGCGAGGACGACCGGCCGCGGCCTCGACCTCGATGTCCTCGCCCTGCTGGCTGAAGTCGATGCAGTCGGCGGGGCAGATGTCCACGCAGGCGTGGCACTCGGAGCACACGCCGCAGTCCAGGCAGCGGGCCGAGCCGAGGAAGGCCTCGTCTTCGCTCATCGGACCCTCGGTCTCGCGGAAGTCGGTCGGCGAGGCGCTCATCACGGCGTGCGCTCTCGAGGGGCTCGCGCCGGTCGTAGACGTCCTGGCGCGCCAGCACCTTCTTCTTGTCCGCCACCGGCAGGTGCTCGTCGAAGAGGGCCGGCGTCCAGGGCCTCGCCCTGCAGGTAGCGGTCGATCATGAAGGCGGCGCGCCGGCCCTGGCCGACGGCCGTGGTGATCATGCTGGGGCCGGTGACGACGTCGCCGGCGGCGAAGACGTGCGGCACCGCCGTCTGGCACGTGCCGGCGTCGGCCTTGAGCGTGCGGTTCGGGTTGGTCTCGAGACCGAAGCTCTCGGTGTCGGCGCCCATGCCGGCGGCGACGATGACGACGTCGCACTCGACGGTCTGCTGCTTGCTCTCGTCGTACTCCGGGGCGAAGCGGCCCTCGGGGTCGAACACGCAGGTGCAGACCTTGAGCTCGGCGCTCTGCACGGGGCCGCCACCGGTGAAATGGTTCACGCCCCAGCCGTCGTGCAGGACGATGCCCTCCTCCTTGGCCTCTTTGACCTCGAAGTCGTGGGCGGGCATGTCTTCGCAGCACTCGAGGCTGGCCTGGTGCACATCGGCGGCGCCGAGGCGGCGGGCCGTGCGGGCGGCGTCGATGGCCACGTTGCCGCCGCCCACCACGAGCACCTTCTTGCCGGCCGAGCTCGACGTCCTTGCCGAGCTTGACGTCGGCGAGGAAGGTGAGGGCGCTCTGGACGCCGCCCTTCTCCTCGCCGGGGACGTTGAGGCGCACGGCGCGGTGCGTGCCCGTCGCGACGAGCACGGCGTCGAAGCCTCCTGCTGAGCGCGGCCACGATCGTCGACAGCGTGCCGGTCTCGATCTCGACGCCGATGCGCGGTGACGTTGGTGACGTCGTCGTCGACGACGTCGTTGGGCAGGCGGTAGGCGGGGATGCCGAGCGCAGCAAGCCGCCGGCCGCGCGCGGCCTTCTCGAGGATCTTGACGCCGTAGCCCTTGCGGGCGAGCTGGCGGGCGGCGGTGAGGCCGGCCGGGCCCGAGCCCACGACGGCGACCTTCTTGCCGTTCTGCTCGGGCTTCTCTACGGCGCTTGGTGTCGCCGAGTCCGTAGTGCGTGTCGGCGATGAACCGCTTCAGGCGGCGGATGGGCAGCGGCGCCTTCGAGCTCGCCGCGCGTGCACTGCTCCTCGCACGGCGCGTAGCAGGCGCGCCCGAGGGAGCCGACCAGCGGCGTCGTCTCCAGGACCAGGTCGAAGGCCTGCTCGTACTCGCCGCTCCGCACGCGCGCCACGTAGCCGTGTGCCTTGATGCCCGCAGGGCACTCGTAGCTACACGGCGACACGCCCTCGCGGGTGATGACGGCTTTCTTGGGCACCGCCTGCGGAAAGGCGATGTAGGCCGCGCGGCGGGAGACCATGTCGGCGTTGAACTCGTCCGGCACGGCCACGTTGCAGGCCATCTCGCACTGGCGGCAGCCGGTGCAGGCGGCCTCGTCGATGAACTTGGGGTTCTGGCGCACGGTGGCGTGGTAGCCGCCGTTGCCGTCGCTGCGGATGTCCTCGACCTGGGCGTAGGTGAGCACGTCGATGTTGGGGTGGTGGGTGGTGGCGCCCATCTTGGGGGTGGAGATGCAGCTGGCGCAGTCGAGCGTCGGGAAGACCTTGCTGAGCAGGATCATCTTGCCGCCGACGCTGGGCTCCTTCTCGACAACGAGCACCTTGTAGCCCATGTCGCCGAGCTTGAGCGCCGACTCCATGCCGCCGATGCCGCTGCCGACCACGAGGGCGTCGTACTTGAGCGGTGCCGTTCGACGCCGCTCATGCCGCCGCCTTCTCCGGCCTGGACGGTCCGAGGCCGGCCAGGGCCGCGCGTACTCGTGCATGTAGTTGGTGAAGGGCTCCGCGCACACGGAGCAGATCGCGGCCATGCGCACGCGCTGGGGCTCGTAGCCGTGCTCGATGAGCAGCTCCTGCGCGTCGGTCATGATGCCGGCCGTGCGCTCGCCGCAGTCGGGCAGGTACGCGCACTCCTCGCCGTCGGCGGCGATGAAGACGCCGTCGAAGCCCTGCTGCATCGCGTAGAGGATCCAGCTCGGCTTGATGGCGCTGCTGCACGGAGGCTGATGACGTTGACCGTGGGCGAGTAGTGCATGTGCGAGCTGCCCGCGAGGTCGATGCCCGGGTCGGAGATGTTGTTGGTGCTGAAGACCAGGATGCGCGGGGCGTAGCCCTGGCCTTCGGATGCCTCAGCCGCGGCCATCGTCACTTCATCTTCTTGACGAAGAGGCGCATGTAGCCGGGCTCCTCGATCACGCCGAGGTACTCGTGACCCATCTTCTTGGACCACGCGGGGAGGTCCTTGGTGGTGCCGCTGTCGGTGGCCTGGACTTCCATGATGCCGCCCACGGAGACGCTCGGGATGCCCTTCTTGGCGGCCAGGATCGGGCCGGGGCATGAGGTGCCGCGGGCGTCGACGATCTTCTCTACCGGCAGGTTGGCGAGATCTTCAGACATGACGCACTCCTTTGTGTTTGTGACTGCTTTCTCAAGCTTGAGCCGCACTGGTCCGCTTCGTGAGCCTGCGGCTGGTGCCCGGGTCGTGCGGTACTGCTGTGGTGCTCAGGCGCTCGCGGCTCTCGGCGCCTCGGACGGCGCGTCGGCGGTGTCTGCGCGCCGGCCGGCTCCGTGCCGATGCGGAGGAGGTCCGCGGCCTGCAGCGACTCACCCTGCTCCAGGTACTGCTCCACCAGCGCCTGACGGATGAGCTCGCACGCCTGGATGAACTTCTGGTTGGTGACGCGGTAGTAGACGGTCTGCGCCTCCTTGCGAGAGGCGACGAGCCGGCGCTCCTTCAGCACCCGCAGGTGCTGCGACACGTTGTGCACCGAGATGCCGATCTCGGCGGCGAGGTCGCCGACGCACTTCTCGCCGTCGCCGATGGCGTGCAGGAGCGCCTGACGGTGCTCGTTGGCCAAGGCCTTGCACAACTCGGCGTGCATGTGGAAGACGGCGCTCACGTCGGGAGTCGCAGCCTGTGGCGAAGGGGCGGTGCTGGGGGCGTCTGCGTCCATTGGCTCCTTTGCTGTGTGCGTCCTCGCGTATTTGCGAACTTTCTTATATACGCTACTCCGGAAGGGAGTCAAGTGCAAGCCTTCACAAGACATCGTGCGGGCGGTCGTCACGTCGCCGGCGAAAGGCCCGACGGACGTGCGTGTGGTAGGGTGCCCCCATGACTGTGAGCACGTTCGAAGGCAAGTCGCCGGTCATCGGCGAGGGCTCCTGGGTCCACCCCAAGGCCGAGGTCATCGGCGACGTCACGATCGGTGCCCGCTGCTGGATCGGGCCGGGCGCCAGCGTCCGCGGCGACTACGGCACCGTGGTCATCGGCGACTGCTGCGCTGTGGAGGACAACTGCGTCGTCCACGCGCGCCCCGGCGAGAAGTGCACCATCGGCTCCTGGGTCACCCTGGGTCACGGCTGCGTGGTCCACGGCGTCGTGATGCTCGGCGACTACGCCGTGGTGGGCATGAACGCCGTGGTCAGCGACTACGCCCAGGTCGGCGAGTGGGGCATGGTGGCCGAGGGCGCCGTCGTGCCGCAGGGCGCGGTGGTGCCGGGCGGGCGGGTGGCCGCCGGCGTGCCCGCGCGCCTGCTCGACCGCGAGGTCGATGAGGAGTACCGCGAGGTCTGGCGCGGCTTCAAGCAGATCTACGTGGGGCTCTGCGACCGGTATCGCGCAGGCTACTCGCCGGTCGACGAGACCTGACGAGGCTCCCCGCGCGACGCCGTCGCGCCGTTCCCTCGCTCAGATGAACCGGCGCCGCGCCGGCTGAGTCGCGGCCGTCATCAGCCCAGGCGTGGGTCCGCCGGCCCGCTTCCCGCCTCGGTGGCGGCGAGAGCGCGGGCGATCTCGTCCAGGTCCTCGTCGCCGAGCGTCAAGCGCGCGCCGTCGACCCAGCCGTCCACCTGCTCCGGGCTGCGCGCGCCAACGATCGCGCCGGTCACGCCCGACCAGGCGACGACCCAGGCGACGGCCACGGCGGACGTGGTGGTGCCGTGGCGCTCCGCGATCGGCCGCAGCGCATCGCGAAGGGCGAGGCTGCGGCTCAGGCGCGGCTCCCTGAACATCGGCGGCCGGCGCCGCCAGTCGTCCTCTGCCAGCGACCGGACCCGCTCGGCGGTGAACGTCTCCGTGAGCAGCCCCGACCCGAGCGGGCTGTAGCAGATCACGCCGGTGTCGTGGGCGCAGGCCCACGGCAGCAGCTCTGCGGCGGCCTCGCGCCGCAGCAGCGAGAACGGCGGCTGCAGTGCGTCGATATGGCCGATGCGCTCGCAGCGGTGCAGCAGGTCGATGTCGAAGTTGCTGACGCCGAGCGACCGGACCTTGCCCTCGTCGCGGAGACGGACCATCTCGGCCCACGCCCCCTCGAGCGAGTTGCCCTCGTCGTCCGGCCAGTGGATCTGGTAGAGGTCCACGTGGTCGAGGCCGAGGCGCCGCAGGGAGTCCTCGAGGCTGCGACGCACCGTCTGCGGCGTCGTGATGCGGCGCGGCGGCGCCGGACGGTCGGCCGGGTCCCACTCCAGCCCGCACTTGGTGAAGACCAGCGGCCGGGCGTCCGCAGGCAGCGCCCGCACGGCCCGGCCCACCACCTCCTCCGAATGCCCCAGCCCGTACACAGCGGCCGTGTCGATCCACGTCACGCCCAGCTCGATGGCGCGGTGGATGGCGGCGACCGACCGCTCGTCGTCCTGCGGGCCCCAGCCGAAGGCGTAGCCCCCGCCACCTGTCGCCCAGGCGCCGAACCCGGCGAGGCTGATCTCCAGGCCGCTGGAGCCGAGGGGTCGTGCGGGGAGGGTCGAGCACATGATCTGTCCTTTCCGCCGTCAGGCGACGTCGTCCGCGAGGGTGTAGCGGAGGGCGAGGCGCTCTACGGCCGCGTGCTCGGTGGAGTAGACGTTCACCGACAGCAGTGGCGGGGCGTAGAGGTGGATGGTCACCAGGTCCTCTCCGGAGAGGTTCGCGAGCTGGTGGATGCCGGCGCGGTCCAGGCCGGTGAGGCCGCCCGCGCTGACGGCCTCTTCCGCGGCTAGCGCCACCGGTCCGTGCCCGGGCGCCGCGTCATCGGCGGTAGCGAAAAGCCGCGACGTGAGCCTCCCGCGGTGCACGCGGAGAGCGTTCAGCGAGCCGGCGTGGTCGTGGATCGTCGACCGCTGGCCCGGGCGCCAGCAGAGGACGAGGAGCTCGATCTCAGGGGTGCGGCACACGAGGTTGCGCGCGTAGCCGTCCCGCGCGAAGACCGATCGATGAGCGATGAGCTCGTCGTCGAGAGTGAGCGCACCGGCGCATTCGAGCAGATGCGCGTAGGTGAGTTCGCTCCCGGGTGCGCGTGCCAGCTCGAGCAGGAGGCCGTCGAGGGTGAGCGGGCGGGCCCCGCCGTCGGGGGTGGGTCCGGTCATGGCAGCGGCGTACCCGAGAGGTCGGAGTGCGAAACGACCGGGTATGGTGCAGGACGTATGTGCGCTGGGCGTCTGGTGGAGGAGACCGGATGAGCAGGTTCGTCGATCTGCTGCGGGCCGTGAACGTCTCCGGGCAGAACAGGCTACCCATGGCGGAGCTGCGCGCGGCACTGTCTGAGGCCGGGCTTTCCGGCGTGGAGACGTACGTGCAGAGCGGCAACGTCGTCAGCGACGATCCGGGCGACGACGCCGCAGCCCACGCCGCCATGGTGCACGACGCGATCGCCATGACGTTCGGCCTCGAGGTGACGGTGCTGACGCTCGCGGCCGTCGAGCTGGTGGCCGCGGCCGCCGGCAACCCGTTCCTCGCCGTGGATCGGGAGGTGGACCCCAGGTGGCTGTATGTCACGTTTCTCGCGGAGCCGGTGCAGGCGGCGTCGTTCGAGGCTCGCGACCTGCCTGCCGCAGGGGACGAGGCGGCCGCGCTCTCCGCGGACGGCCGCCTCGTCTACCTGCTGCTGCCGTACGGCTACGGACGCACGAAGCTGAACAATGCCTGGTTCGAGCGCGTGCTCGAGGTGCCGGCGACGACCAGGAACTGGCGGACGGTGCTGGCGCTGCAGGGTCTCACGGTGCGTTGAGCGCGTTGTCCGCGATGCTGCCGCTTCTCGCGCGGGCCTGTCCTCTCCGCGCCCGGGGCGACGACGGCGCCGCCCCGGGCGGTGCGGCCCTCTCTGCTGCGTCGCTCGGACGGTGCGGCCGTCGGGTACGCTTGCCCGCGTATGGCCCGCCGCGGCGGGCGGCATGCCGGACGCAGGAGGGCCTTTGACGGACGAAAGTGCGCCGGAGGCCGCACACGAGGACGGCACGGCGCGCGGGACGCGGCGTCGTGACTGGGACGCGGCCGACTACGTGGCGCACTCGGCCGCGCAGCAGGACTGGGCGCGCGAGCTGATCGCGCAGCTGGGGCTGCGCGGCGACGAGCGCATCCTGGACGTCGGCTGCGGCGACGGGCGTGCGACGGCGATGATCGCCGAGCGGGTCCCTCGCGGAAGCGTCCTCGGCGTGGACAGCTCGCCGAGCATGATCGCGATGGCGTGCGAGCAGTTCCCGAACGCAGCAGTGTGGAACGGACCAGTGGCCGAGGACTCCTGCCCGGTAGCGCCGGACCTCGCCGGGGTGGCCGGCCACGGCGCGCTCCGGAACCTCGCCTTCGCGCTCATGGACGCGCGCGCCCTCGAGCTGCCGCCCGTGTTCGATGTGGCCTTCTCGACGGCCGCCCTGCACTGGATGTCCGACCACCGGGCGATCCTGCGCGGCGTGCACGCCGCGCTCGCGCGTGGTGGCCGACTGCTGTTCGAGATGGGCGGCCGCGGCAACATCACGGAGGCACTCGCCGTCGTGGACGAGGTGCTCGCGCGCTCGCGCTGGCGAGGCTTCTTCGAGGGTTTCGAGCCGCCGCACCACTTCTACGGGCCCGAGGAGTACGAGCGCTGGCTTCCCGAGGCCGGCTTCAAGATGTGGCGCGTCAGGGTCTTCGCGCGCGACATGACCCACGCCGGCCGACCCGCGTTTCTCGGCTGGCTGCGCACGACGTGGTTCCCGTACATAGAGCGCGTGCCGCCCGACCTGGCGTCGGCGTTCGTCGCCGAGATCGCCGACGCCTACGAGGCCGCCCACCCGGCGGATGAGTACGGCGTGTACCACGTCGGCCTCGTGCGTCTGCAGGTGGAGGCCTCTTCCGTTTGACCGCGCCGGCACTCGTCGCTCTTGGTGACGAGGTGGAGTACGCTCAGTGCGCCGGCGACCGGCGTGTTCCGGGGACGGTCGCCGGCCGGACCCAGGAGAAGACGCCGATGGACAGACGCAGGAGACGCCGCACGGGCGCCGCCCGCCCGCGCTGCGGCTACTTCCGCTGCGGCCTGCCCTACAACCGCATCGGCAACGGCCCGCGGACACTCCTGGTGCTGCAGGGCCTCTTGCCCGAGAACAAGCCGCAGCCCGCGTCGAGCGTGCGCATGTACCGCTTCCTCGGCCGCGAGTACACCGCGTACGTCGTCTTGCGACGGCGCGGCCTGCCCCAGGGGTACACCCTCGGCGACATGGCGGCGGACTACGCGACGCTCGTGCGGGAGGAGCTGGGGGGGCCGGTCGACGTCATCGGTGTCTCGACCGGAGGCTCAATCGCCATGCACTTCGCGGCGGATCACCCTGAGCTCGTCCGGCGTCTGGTGATCCACTCGAGCGCGCACGCGCTGAGCCGCTCCGCCCGGCGCCTGCAGCTCCTGGTGCGCGACCGTGCACTGAAGGGCGACTGGGTGGGCGTCTGGCGCCTGTTCGTCGACGCCGTCTTTCCCCGCCACGGGCTCGCCGGCGTCGTGCGTCGCCCCATGGTGGAGCTCTCCGCTCAGCTGCTCGGGCGCTTCGCTGCGCCCGCGGACCCTTCTGACCTTGCCGTGACGATCCTGGCCGAGGACCGGCTCGTATTTCGCGCCCGCCTCGGCGAGATCGCCGCGCCCACGCTGGTCATCGCCGGCGCAGAGGACCCCTTCTACACCGTCGACCTGTTCAGAGAGACCGCGGAGGGCATCCCGGACGCGCGCCTGGTGCTCTACCCGGGCATGGGACATCCGGCCGCGGGTGCGGACTTCAGGCGTGAGGTTCTCGGCTTCCTCCTCGGGACGGGTCCAGGGCGCGGTGAGCCACGTCGCGGCGGGCCGGCATCATGAGCGGCGTCTGGTTCGCCCTCGGTCTCACGCTGTTCGCAGGTATGGCCACGGCCATCGGCAGCGTCATCGCGTTCACGGCCAAACGCACCAACTACCGCTTTCTCTCCGTCGCCACCGGTTTCTCCGCCGGCGTGATGCTGTACGTGTCGTTCGTGGAGATCTTCGTCAAAGGGGCCGACGCGCTCGCAGAGCCCTACGGCGAGGCGACGGGCTACCTCATCACGACGGTGTCGTTCTTCGGCGGCATGGCGCTGATAGGGATCATCGACAACCTCATCCCCGCCGGCGAGAACCCCCACGAGACGCACGCCGAGGCGGAGATCGCACCGTTGCACGACGCGACGGCGCCCATCCCGGACGGCTGCGTGCTGTCCGGCGCGGGCGGTCACGAGCCCGGCATACACGACCACACCGCCGACCACCACAAGCTCATGCGCATGGGCCTCTTCACCGCGCTCGCCATAGGCATCCACAACTTCCCCGAGGGCCTGGCCACGTTTCTCGCGGCCCTCCAGAACCCCGGGCTGGGCGTCGCCATCGCCACCGCCATCGCCCTGCACAACATCCCTGAGGGCATCAGCGTCTCGGTGCCGATCTACTACGCGACCGGCGATCGCAAGAAGGCGTTCGTCTACTCGGTCCTGAGTGGGCTCTCGGAGCCGGTAGGCGCCCTGATCGCCTACCTGATCATGCTCCTCCTCCTCGGCGGTTCGGGGGCCGAGGTGCCTCCTCAGCTGATGGGGATCCTGTTCGCAGGCGTGGCAGGCATCATGGTGTACATCAGCCTTGATGAACTGCTGCCCACCAGCCGCGCCTACGGCAAGGGACACGACAGCCTGTACGGGCTGGTCGCCGGGATGCTGGTGATGGCGATGAGCCTCGTCCTGATGAAGTAGCGGCGTGGTCGTCGACGTCGCCCTGGTCATCGCCGGCCTCGTCCTGCTCGCGGCCGGCGCCGAGGGTCTGGTGCGCGGGGCTGGTGCACTGGCGCTGCGCTTCGGCGTCGCCCCGCTGGTCATCGGCCTCACGATCGTCGCGTTCGGCACCGGCAGTCCGGAGCTCGTGCTCAGCATCCAGGCCGCCGCAGCCGGCAACGGCGGTATCGCCCTCGGCAACGTGCTGGGTTCCAACATCAGCAACATCGGCCTCGTGCTCGGCGTCGCCGCGCTGGTCTCGCCCCTTGGGGTGCACGCGCGACTCGTCCGCCGCGAGGTGCCGGTGATGATCGTCGTGAGCTTCGCGCTCGCGGCACTCCTGTGGGACGGCGGGCTCAGCAGGCTGGACGGTGCGGCACTGCTCACGGGGGCAGTGGTGTACTTCGCCGCCGCGTATCTTGGGGCCCGGCGCGGCGATGTGCCGGCCGTGATGGAGGAGTTCGAGGAGGCTGTGGAACGCAAACGCTCGCTGCGCACCGAGGTGCTGCTCATCGCGGCGGGCCTGGCGGCGCTGCTGGTCGGCGCCACGGTGCTCCTGCGTGGCGCCGTCTCGCTGGCCACGGCACTCGGCGTCAGTGAGGTGGTGGTGGGCCTCACGGTGATCGCGATCGGGACGAGTCTGCCGGAGCTGGCGACCTCCGTGACGGCCGCGCGCCGCCACGAGGCGGACGTGGCGTTCGGCAATGCGATCGGCTCGAACGTGTTCAACATCCTCGCCGTGCTCGGCGTGGCCGCGCTCGTGCGGCCCATCGCGGCGAGCGGGCTGCGCCCCGCGGACGTGGCCGTGTTCCTCGTGAGCGCGGTGCTCCTGCTGCCGGTCATGGCGAGGGGATCGGTGCTGTCCCGGTGGGAGGGCGGCGTGCTGCTTGCCGGCTACGCGGCCTACATCGTTTCGCTCGCGGTCTGACGCCGGCGGGGCCGACGTTTGGTGCGCGGGGGCCCGCCGCCGGCGCGCGGAGCGATTGGGGCACGCGCCGGTCGGGCAGGACGAGTCGCGGGACGAAGGAGGCATCTGTGGACGACACCGCCGTGATCAAGGCGACGGGCAAGCAGCTGAGCGAGTGGTTCGCGATCCTCGACGAGCGCGGGGCCCGAGAGCTGCAGCACAAGGAGATCGCCCGGCTGCTTCACCAGGACTTCGGCGTGCCCGGCTGGTGGAGCCAAAGCGTCACGGTCGAGTACGAGAAGCACATCGGCCGCCGCGAGACCGGCCAGACGCAGAGCGGCGAGTACGAGGCAACCGTCACCAAGACGCTGCCGGGGACGATGGACGAGGTGCTCGACCGTTGGATCGCGCGCGTGGCCGCCGGCCCGGGTTGCGGCTTCGACGGCGTCGACTTCGCCGGCGAGCCCAGCGCAAGCAGGACGGAGAAGTGGCGCTACTGGCGCGTGGCGCTCGCCGACGGCTCGCGTGTGACGGTGACGATCTCGGACAAGCCGGGCGGCACGACCCCGGCCGCCGGCCCGGCCTCCGTGCTCGCCGTCACGTCTGGCCGGCTCCGCACACGGGACGACGGCGCCCGCTGGAAGAGCTACTGGCGGGCGTACCTGGCCGAGCTCTGACGTCCGCGCTTGAGCGGCCGGCCCCGATGTCCCCGTCAGGGGATGTTCAGCTTGTCCATCACCCCGTAGACGAAGAACGCCGGCCACACAAGGGACTGGATGACGCCCCAGACCCCGTCCCAGAACGAGTTCGCCGTGCTGATGTAGTAGACGAGCGCGCCGATGAGCCCGAGCCCGTAGACGGCCCCCGCGCCGGCTGCTCCAGCGTTGTTCCTGTTGTCCGACATGATCGCTCCTTCGCCAGGTGGTGCGGTACGTACCGTCACCGTATCACCGACGCGTCAGGATTCCGCGTCTGTTGACAACGGCGCCAACTCGGCGCAGAATGTACGCGAAAACCGAAATCGTTTTCTGGTATACACGGAGTGATGCATGCCGGCGACCAAGGACCAGATCGCGCTGACCTTCATGGGCCTGGCCGTTCGCTACGGCTTTCGCCGCACGTCCGTTGAGGATGTGGCCAGGGCGCTGCGGATCTCCAAGAAGACCATCTACGAGCACTTCTCCAGCAAGGAGGCGGTGTTTGGATACGCGCTCGAGTTAGCGGCAGGAGAGCAGCGACGGAGGGTGGAGTCGCTCCTCACCGAGAGCACGGCGCTCGGCCGGGCTCTCGAGATCACACGCATCGCGCTCGCCGATGCGCGCGCCGGGTTCGAGCAGCACCCGGGGCTCGAACTCGTCGACCCGGAGCTGCAAGGGCAGGTCAACGACCGCGTGTACGGACCCATGGTGAGGGACCTTCTCGAGCAGGGGGTTGCCGGCGGGGAGTTCCGGGTCGCCGACGTGGGGCTGACGAGCAGGTTCGTGCAGGCTGTCGGCATGGAGGCGGTGCGGCAGATCCACGACGACCCGGCGAGCCGCCCCGAGGAGGCTACCGTCGAGGCGATACGTCGGCTCATCGCCGGCGACGGCGGGGCGTCGCCGGCGGCATCCGGCCGCGGACAAGACGCGGCCGGCGAGACGGCCAAACCCGGCAAGAAAAGCAAGAAGAAGTGACGAGGTGAGGAAGATGGTGAAGGTACTCGTGACATACGGCTCGCGCTACGGCTCCACCCATGAGGTCGCAACGGCGGTCGCGGCCGCCCTGACCGAGTCGGGCGTGGAGACCGAGCTGATGGCGGCGAGCGAGGTGCGCTCGCTGGACGGCTACGACTGCGTCGTGCTGGGCACGCCGCTGTACCTGGGCGCGCTGCACAAGGACGCGCGCGCTCTGCTCGAGAGGCACCGGGATGCTCTTGCGGGGCGGCCCCTGGCCGTCTTCGCCCTGGGGCCGATCAAGGCCGACGACGGCCTGGACGGCTCGCGCGAGCAGCTCATCACCGCGCTCGCCAAAGCGCAATGCCCGACGCCGGTCGTCACCGGCGTCTTCGTCGGCGCTTACGACCCAGCGCGGCTCGGCTTCAAAGACAGGATGCTCACCGCACTGCCTGCGAGTCCGCTGCACGGCGAACCCGCGCACGACGACCGCGATTGGGATGCGATCCGCCGCTGGGCGCGTGAGGCTGCGCGGCTCCTGCCGCAGCAAACGGCGCCGGAGGGCGCTGCGCGCGCCGGCGCCGCCTGAGCTTCCGCATATCTGCGGCCCCAGCGCCGCCTGAGCCGCCGCCGGCCTCGGCGCCGTGACCCTCACCCCCACCCGTGGTGGGTGGGAGGCAGGAGGCGCTGTGACTCGTCCACGATCCGCAGCGCCTCCCGAAGCCCGGCGCGGACGATGCGGGGGAGGCTGTCGGTGTCCACCTCGTTGTCCAGGGGTCGTCCCGCGCGCAGCTGATCCGCCTGGTGACGCAAGCGCAGATCGGCGAGGAGCTCGAAGGAGGTCTGCAGCGAACGCATCGTCTCCCGATCGTGCAGGCCGAGCCGCTCGGCGGCCGCCAGCCTGTCGAGGGTGCCCGTCGCGGTGAGCCCGTGGTTCAGGGCCAGGTAGCGAGCCAGATTGGCGATGGCCAGCAACCCAGTGCGCTTGAGATCGACTCGGCCCACAAGGCGACGGGGAAACCGCAGTGGCGAGTGCACCTCCCTGACCGTTGCGCCGATGCCTGCGAGAAACGCCGGGTGTTGCGGTGCGGCGCGGACGACCCGCGAGAACGGTCCGGCGACGGGGAGATCGCCGGCGATCCTGCGGTAGTCGAACACGATGGAGGCGCCCATGATGTGGGACTCGTTGGTCGCCGTTAAGCATCGCGTCATGCGGGCCGTCCAGTCCTGCAGTGGCAAGCGCCAGCGGGCGTCCGACGCTGATACGCCGGAGACGTCCTTCTGAAGGCCGCATGCGGCGAGGCCACTCGTGACGTACTCCGCGATGCGCGCGAGATGGGCGTCCACCTCGGGGTCCGCGGCGCCGGCGTAAGCGAGCCCGTTGTCCTGATCGGAGGCCGGAGTCAGTTCGCGGCGGGCGGCGCTGCCCAGGCCGAGCCAGGCGAAGTCGACCGGGGGTCGCCCGTACTTCTCCACAGCGAGTGCGAGCAGGCGCCGGGTGATGTCGTCGTACAGGAGCGTCAGGCTGCGCGACACCGCAGGCGCCTTGAGACCTGCGTCCACGAGGTCGAGGAAGAACGCGGGCAACACCGTCGCGATCCTCGCCACCGCTGCCGCTCCCGGCGCGGCGGCGATCGCCCGGTGGAGTGATAGAGGGCTGATGGCGTCGACCGTCGGGACGCCCGCCTCCGAGGTCCGGACGAGAGGCGCGGGCTTGGTGAAACGGCCGCCGACGAGCTGCCCGGCGGCACGCTGCCCGGCGGGAGGTCGAGTGTCTCGGCTCGTGATCGCAGCCATGGTCCCAAGACGACTCTACCCCTGCCGGGCGGCGTCATAATGCGAGTATACTGATAGTAAGTTGTGAGTTACTACCCCGTAGTAATGCTAGGTGACCAAGTTCGTGAAGTGCGAGGAGGTAATCGCAGCATGCCGACGCCGCAAGGGCTGAGCGACGCCCGCCTCCGCGCTTTCGTCGGCGCGGTGTTCGACGCCTACTACGACTGGGATGTGAGGAGCGGCTCGCTGGAGATGTCCGCGCAGATGGACGCGCTCCTCAAGCTGCGGCCGGGAGAGCTGCCCCGCAGGTTCGACGCGTTCGCCGAGCGCATCCATCCCGACGATCGCGAGGCGACGCTCAAGATGACCGGTGAGGCGACGCGGACCGGCGGGGTGTATGACGGCGAGTACCGCATGCGGCGCGGGGACGGGAGCTACATCGTGGTGCGCGACCGCGGAGTCATGCTGGCCGACGAGCCGGACCTCTCCGGCCACATGATCGGCGCCGTCCGCGACGTGACGCAGGAGCGAGAGGCTTCGCAGGCCGAGAGGCGGGCAGCCGAGCTCTATCACACGCTCTTCGCGCACGCGGTCAACCCCGCGTACCACATCGCCGACGACGGCCGCTTTCTGGACGCCAACCGCGCCGGCCTCGAGTTCCTGGCCGTCAGCAAGCCGCAGCTGCTGCGCGAGGATGTGGCGACCCGGTGGGGCAAGTCAGCGCCGGCCGCGCTGCGCGCTGCGCTGAGCAGCAGCACGTCGGTGGCGACGCTCGACCTGGAGATCGTCGTGGGCGGCGCCGTCAAGGCGCTGGCGGTGACTCTGTTGCCCAGCGTCCTGCAAAGGGAGCGCACGTGCTTCGCCCTCGGGACCGACGTCACCGAGCACATGAGGCTGCGCCGTGCGCTCGAGGCCTCCGAGCAGTCGCTGAGGGAACAGGCGGCGGCGCTGGAGGACGCCAACACGGCGCTCCGCGTCATCCTCGATCAGCGGAACCGCGACCGCGCCGACCTCGAGCAGACCATCGTGTCCAACGCCGAGATGCTGATCGTGCCTCTCCTCGAGCGCCTGCGGAACCGGCTCGGCGCCTCCCCCGAGGCGATCTACGCCGACGCGGCCATGCAGAACCTCCGGCAGCTCGTCCACCCATTCGCTCGCGCCCTGGACGCCATGGCCGGTGCGGAGGCGCGGCTCACCGTGCGCGAGCGCGAGATCGCCAACCTCATCAGGACCGGCAAGACCTCCAGCGAGATCGCCGAGGCCCTGTTCATCTCGCCGGCGACGGTGGCGTTCCACCGCAGGAACCTGCGGCGCAAACTCGGCCTTGAGGCTCGCGACCCGACGCTGGCGACGCATCTTGCGCGGCTGCCGTGACGGGCGCCCACGCTGTGACTGCGGGGGTAGGCCCTGCACTGTCTTCTGGACCCCGGGTCACGCGTCCCCAGTGGGCGATACACGCGGTTGACGAATCTGACGTGGGAGGCGGCGGGCCCGTGTTCGAGCAGGCCTTCGGAACATCGACGACGTGCTCTGGAAGGAGGCGGGCTGCACTAGTGCCCGAGGCGGTTCGCCGCGTCCAGTCAAGGGATTCCTGACGACCGATCCAGACGGCATCAGCTGGATCAAGATCAGCGATGCGAGCGCGAGCGGCAAGTACACGTGGCGTGCGCCGCCGTCGAGGACGTCCTCCGCGGCGTCGATCTTGAGCCCTGGGGCAGACGCGGTCCGTGCGCTCGTCGGTCGAACGCCAGTGGTCCCGCTGGAGTGGACGTTCGCGTGCCCTGTGTCGCTGGGCGAAGCACATGCTGATGCTTGACAGTTTAGTGATCACTAACTTATGGTACACAGCAGTCATGAGCACGATGGCGACAACGAGACTGAGCAAAGAGGAGCGGCGGCGGGAGATCGTCGAGGCCGCCGTGGCCGAGTTCTCCGTCGGCGGCTTTCACGGCACGCCCGTCGACGCCATCGCGAAGCGCGTGGGCGTCTCGCAGCCGTACCTGTTCCAGCTCTTCGGCACCAAGAAGGACCTCTTCATCGCGGCCGTGCAACGCACGTTCGAGCGCACCGTCGCCGTGTTCCGCACGGCGGCGGCGGAGGCGGGTGAGGACGCCGGCGTCTCCGACATCCTCATGGCCATGGGCGTCGCCTACGGACGCCTGATCGACGACCGCAGCCTCCTGCTCATGCAGATGCAGGCCTACACGGCGTGTTCGGACGACGAGATCAAGGCCGTCGTGCGTGAGGAGATGCTGCGCCTCGTCACCTTCGTGCAGTCGGCGTCGGGGGCGCCCGAGGCCGCCGTCCGCGAGTGGCTGGCCTACGGCATGCTCATGAACGTGGTCGTGGCGATGGACCTCACCCACGTCGACGCCGACTGGGCGCGCCTCATGTGCCCGGTCGACGGCACGCAACTCGTGGCCATGGCTGTCGACGCGGCGGGCAAAGAGGAGCGCAGCAAGTAGACGCGGGGCGGGTCGCCGGCTCCTGGCCGGACCCGCCCCCTTTCAGGTCCGCGGAAGTAAGTGAGTACTAAGTCGTAAGACAGGGAATCGGGCCGGCAGACGGACGACCAGCCGGCCGGAAGACGAGGTCCGAGGGCGCGGAGGCCCGCGAAGGACCGAGAGGAGATGAGAACGATGAGTGCACGAGCCAAGACCCTCTGGACCTTCGTGGTCACCAGCGTCGCCGTCTTCATGGTGTCGCTGGACAACCTGGTCGTGACCACCGCGCTGCCGGTGATCAAGGCCGACCTCAGCGCCTCGCTTGCGGGGCTGGAGTGGACGGTGAACGCGTACACGCTGACGTTCGCCGTCCTGCTGCTGACCGGCGCCGCGCTGGGCGACCGTTTCGGGCGCAAGCGGATGTTCATCGCAGGCCTTGCGCTGTTCACGGCCGGCTCGGCGGCTGCGGCGCTGGCGCCGAGCATCGAGTGGCTCATCGCCGCCCGCGCCCTGCAGGGCGTGGGCGGCGCCATTGTGACGCCGCTCACCCTGACGCTCCTCTCCGCGGCGGTGTCTCCGGCGCGCCGCGGCCTGGCGCTCGGCATCTGGGGCGGCATCAGCGGCCTCGCCGTGGCCCTTGGGCCGGTGGTCGGCGGCGCCGTCGTCGAAGGCCTGACCTGGCAGTGGATCTTCTGGCTCAACGTGCCGATCGGCATCGCGCTGGCGCCCATCGCCCTCTTCCGACTGACCGAGTCGCGCGGGCCGAACCGCTCGCTCGACCTCCCCGGCCTCGGCCTTGCCAGCGCAGGACTGCTGGGCATCGTCTGGGGCCTGGTGCGCGGCAACGAGCACGGCTGGACGAGCTTCGGCGTCGTCGGTCCGATCGTCGCCGGCATCGTCCTGCTCGGCGCCTTCGTGCTCTGGGAGCGTCGCACGAGCGAGCCCATGGTCCCTCTGCGCTTCTTCCGCAGCCGCGCCTTCTCGGCGGCCAACGTCGTCTCGCTGCTCATGAGCTTCGGCATGTTCGGCGCGATCTTCCTGCTGGCGCAGTTCTTCCAGGTGGTGCAAGGGTACTCGCCGCTGGAGGCCGGGCTCCGCACACTCCCGTGGACGGCGATGCCGATCCTCGTGGCGCCCATCGCCGGCATGCTGAGCGACCGCATCGGGGCTCGACCGCTGCTGGTCGCCGGCATGGCGCTGATGGCCGGCGGGCTCGCGTGGATCGCGGTGGTCACGTCACCGACGGTGGCCTACCTCGAGCTGGTGCCCGCCTTCGTCATGGCCGGCGTGGGCATGAGCCTGTACTTCGCCCCGGTCGCGAACCTGGTGCTGAGCACGGTTCGCCGCTCCGAAGAGGGCAAGGCGAGCGGCGTGAACAACACCATCCGCGAGGTCGGCGGCGTGTTCGGCGTGGCCGTGCTGGCCAGCGTGTTCAGCGCCGTGGGCGGCTACGCGAGCCCGCAGGCGTTCGTGGACGGCATGACGGCCGCCGTGTGGGTCGGGGCCGCGGCCGTGGCGTTGGCCGCCGTGGCGGCCGTCGCCATCCCGCCGCGGCAGGACGTGGTGCCGGACTCGGTGTCGCTGCTGGAGCGCGGCCGGCGTTCGGGCGACGGCGCCGCGGTCTGCGAGCCTGAGGCCGCGGCCTGACGGCAGTGATCATTGCCGCCGTGCGCCTGCGGACGCCGGCGGCTTGGGGCGGCGGCGGACTGCGCGGAGGTCCGCCGCCAGCCCGCCCGCTGCCTGCTGCTTGCCGCAGCGCGCATCCGGGCACACTGCCGCCATGGACGAGCGTTGGGCAGCGTGCGATCGGTGGCATTCCTCGTGCACGAGGCGCGACCGGTGACGCTCGCCGTCGGCATCCTCCTGTTCGACGGCGTCGAGCTCCTGGACTTCGCCGGTCCCTACGAGGTCTTCACCGTCGCGTCCCGGGTGCGGCTGCGCGACGATCCCGCCGCCGAGCCCCCGTTCGACGTGTTCACGGTGGCCGCCGCCGGTGGTCTCGTGCACACGCACGCCGGTGTGCGCATCGCAGGCGACCACACCTTCGCCGAGCACCCGCGCATCGACCTGCTCGTGGTTCCCGGCGGGGTCGTGGATGGGGCCGTCGCGGATCGGCACGTCGTCGACTGGATCGCGCGCACGTCTGCCGCCGCGCGACTGACCGCTTCGGTCTGCACAGGCGCCTTTCTGCTGGCGCGGGCCGGCATCCTCGACGGCCGTCCGGCGACCACCCACTGGGAGGACGTCGACGACCTCCAGGCGGCGTATCCGGGCCTGCGCGCCGTCAGGGACTGCCGCTGGGTGGACGACGGTGACGTCGTCACCGCCGCAGGCATTTCCGCCGGCATCGACATGGCGCTGCACCTCGTGCGGCGGCTGGGCGGCCGCGACCTGGCCGCGGACACCGCCCTGTACATGCAGTATCAGTGGGACGACGACCGGGAGGCTTGATGGACCTTGCCCCGACAGATGAGCTCAAGCGTGAGCACGAGTTCGTGCTCATGGTCGTGGAGGCCATGGAGCGCGAGGTGGCTCACGTCGAGGAGGGCGGCGCCGTGCACGTCGAGCGCGTCGCCCAGATGATGGACTTCACGCGCACGTTCACCGACGGCTATCACCACTACAAGGAGGAGCAGGTCCTGTTCCCCGTGCTCGAGGAGCGGGACCGGGGCGCGGCCGGTCAGGTGAGCGTGCTGCTCAGCGAGCACGACGCCGGCCGCGAGGCGGTCCGCGGCGTGCTCGACAACCTGCCGCGCGCGCACGAGGACGACGCCGCCCGCACCGCCGTCGCGGAGAACCTCAAGCTCTACGCCTTCCTGTTGCGGCTGCACATCCACAAGGAGGACACCGTCCTCTTCCCGCTGGCCGACGAGCTGCTGAGCGACCAGGAGTCGGAGCTGATGGCGGAGGAGTTCGCGCGCGCCGAGGAGGAGAGCGGCGCCGGCGACCCAGCGCGCTACCGCACCATGGCGCACGAGCTGGCGGAGGCGCCGGTCGACTGACCGGCAGGCGCCTGCATGCCCGCCGCGCGGCACGAGCGTCCCGTCCCGTGATACGGTGGACGGCGCCGGCGCCGCACATGGCGACCATGGCGCGGCGCACTCGCGGCTCCACACGGCGTGACGGGTTTGGCGATCGCCGCGCGAGGAACGCACACTGCAACTGCCCAGCTTCTCCCCCGGAGGGTGACCTGTGAGCGACGACCCTGCGCGGGCGCCCGGTGGTCTCGCCAAGACCTTGCCGTCCACGGAACCCCAGACGACCCAGTACACCGACGACGGCCCGACGCACGTCCCTCGGCACCTCGGGCTGGCGCTGGTGGTCATAGCCACGGCCCAACTGATGATCGTGCTCGACGCGACCATCGTGAACGTGGCGCTCCCGCACATCCAGCAGGCGCTCGGGTTCAGCGGCGCCGGGCTGGAGTGGATCATCACGGCCTACTCGCTGGCCTTCGGCAGCCTGCTGCTGCTCGGCGGCCGGCTAGGCGACATCTACGGCCGCCGCCGGATCTTCATCATCGGCATCGCGCTGTTCGCCGGCGCGTCCTTCGTGGGCGGCTTCGCCACCACGGAGTGGTGGCTGCTGGCCGCCCGCGCCGCCCAGGGCGCCGGCGCGGCCCTCGCAGCGCCGACGGCCCTCGCGCTCATCGCCACCACGTTCCCGATGGGCCGGGAGCGGAATCGGGCGCTGGGCGTCTGGGCCGGCATGGCCGGCGCCGGTGGCGCCGTGGGCCTGCTCCTCGGCGGCGTCCTCACCACCTACGTGTCGTGGCGCTGGGTCCTCTTCGTCAACGCTCCCATCGCGATCGTCGTCATCATCCTGGCGCCGATCGCCCTGGCCACCTCGCCGCGCCTGCCGAAGCGGCTCGACATCCCGGGCGTCATCACCAGCACCGCCGGACTCGCCCTGCTGGTGTACGGGCTCACGCACGCCGCGGCCGGTCAGGACGGTGTGTCGCACTGGAGCAACCCGGTGACCATCGGCTGTCTCGTGGCCGCCGTCCTGCTGCTCGTGTCGTTCTTCTTCATCGAGCGCTCCGTGCGCGAGCCCGAGCTGCCGCTGCACCTGCTCAAGTCCCGGCGCAGGTCCGGCGGCTACCTGATCTCGTTGATCTCCGGCACCGCCATGTTCGCGGTGTTCTTCTTCCTCACGCTGTACGTGCAGGTCGTCTGGGGGTACAGCGCCGTCAGGGCCGGTCTCGCCTGGCTGCCGTTCCCCATCACCATGATCACGCTGAACCTGATCGTGGCGCGGTACCTCGTCGCCAGGGTGGGCGTGCGTCCCCTGCTGCTGGCCGGTCCTCTGATAGCGGGTACGGCGTTCCTGCTGCTGTCGCGGATCACCCCGGCGGGCAGCTACGTGACTGAGATCCTGCTCCCCATGGAGCTCCTGGCCGTGGGCATGGCCTGCATGTTCGTGCCGATGACCCTGATGGTGGTGGCGCACGTGCGGCACGACGAGGCCGGCGCCGCCTCGAGCCTGCTCAACATAGGCCAGCAGGTCGGCGGCTCGATAGGGCTGGCGGCCATCGGCACCATCGCCTGGACCACCGTGGCGAGCACCGTCCGTTCCAGCATGGCGGCGGCAGCGGCCGCCGGTGGAGCGGCCGCCGCCGCCGGCTCGGCAGGCTCCGCCGACATGACCCAGGTCCCGCGGGCCATCCTGAACGAGGGGCTCACCGAAGGCTTCTCGCGCGGACTCATGATCGCCGGCTTCGTCATGCTCAGCGCCTTCGTGGTGGCGCTGGTCGCCACGGCCACGCCCGAGGCGGGCTGGCGGCCGGTCTCCGCGCGGCACGACCGCGAACAGCCCTGCGACGACGTGCTGGGTACCTGCGAGCCCGCGGCCGCGCTCGAGCCGGAGGGTTGAGGACGCGCGGGCGGGTCGTCCGCGGCGGCAGGTGAGCCGCGGCTCCGCGGCACCCCGCTCCCGAAGCGCGGTCGCGGCAGTCCCGCGCGAGGGCTGTCATCGAGGGTGTGTGCGCCGGTAGAAACGTCCGAAACGGCTGATTCGTCCGCCCTTTCCATCAGCCTGACGCTTCCTTCGTGCGCGTTGTGCCTTCAGCGGGGCAGAAGCTCCCGGGCTCCCCCGGTCCGGTCCTGAAACGCTAATCAGGACTGTGACTGTCTTGATTAGGGCAGACCTCCCTTATCATGTGTCGCCCTGTCGGTGACCGGGCGGAGGTGGAAGGAGGTCACCATGAACGTGTTCGTCGCCGGCCCGAGGAGCGTCGTCGGGCGCCGGCTCGTGCCCGGACTGCTTGAAGCGGCGCACGACGTCATCGGCCTCAGCCGTACCGCGCAGGGCGCTCGGGCGCTCGAGAGCCTCGGGATCCGCGGGGTCACCGGTGACGTGCTCGACCGGGAGCGCATGTTCGAGGTGCTCGGCGTGGAGCGTCCTGAGGTCGTGGTCTTCGAGGTGAGCGGCATCCCCGATCAGCTGGCTCCGGGGCACACGCGCGACCAGTTCGCGAGGAGCGTGCTGATCCGTACGGCGGGCGTGCGGAACGTGGTGGACGCGGCGCGCGCCGCGGGCACGCGCCGCGTCGTCGCCCAGAGCTACGCACACGTCTACGCCCCTGAGGGCGGCTGGGTGAAGCAGGAGAGCGAGCGTCTCAACCTCGGCGACCACGTGTCCGAGGATCGGCGCCGGAACGTAGAAGCCATCGTTGCGCTCGAGGACGCCGTCTGCGGTACCCCGGACATCGAGGGCGTGGCCCTGCGCTACGGCTCCCTGTACGGGCCCTGCACGGCGTTCGATTGGGACGGGTCGGTGGCTGAGCTGGTGCGGGCACGGAAGTACCCGCTCGTCGGGGGAGGTACCGGCTGGAGCTCGTTCCTCCACGTTGACGACGCCGCCCAGGCCGCGCTGCTCGCCCTCGACGGGCCGGAGGGCCGCTTCAACATCGGCGACGACGAACCCGCGCCGGTGAACGCGTGGCTGCCGGTGTACGCGAAGGAGGTGTGCGCGCCGGCGCCACGGCATGTCCCCGCCTTTGCGGCGCGCGCCCTGTTCGGCGAGCGCTTCGCCTTCCGCTCTACGGAGCAGCGCGCGGCCGATAACCGCTGGGCGCGCGCGCAGCTCGGCTTCGACCCGCGGTACCGCTCCTGGCGACACGGGTTCCACGCCGAGTTCGAGCTCGAGCTGGAGCAGGCGGCATGACGGAGTCGGTCTGGGAGTACCCGCGACCGCCGCGGGTGGAGGCGACCACGCGGAGGATCCGCGTCGTCTTCAACGGCGTCGTCGTCGCCGAGACGTCGCGAGCGCTCCGCGTGCTGGAGACCAGCCACCCGCCGGTGTACTACGTGCCGCCTGAGGACGTGCGCACGGAGCACGTGCGCCCGAGCCGGCGGCACAGTTACTGCGAGTTCAAGGGTGAGGCTGGGTACTACGACCTGGAGGTCGGTGGGCGCGTAGCCAAGGAGGCCGCCTGGTACTATCCTCGCCCCGTGCGCGCGTACGAGGCGCTTCGCGACCACGTGGCCTTCTACCCCGGTCGCGTGGACGCGTGCTACGTGGACGACGAGCAGGTGCAGCCGCAGGCCGGGGACTTCTATGGCGGCTGGATCACCAGCGACATCACCGGTCCGTTCAAGGGTGGGCCCGGCACGACCGGATGGTGAGTCCGGCTGAGGATGGTGATGGGACGTGAACGGCGAGGAGGGGCTGCTGCGGGACGCGGCCGCGCGGGCCATCCGCTACCGGAGCGGGTTGGCGGACCGCAAGGTCAGGGCCGAGGCGGACGCTTTGGCGGCCCTGTCGCGGTTCGAGGAGCCACTGCCGGAAGGGCCACAGGTCCCTGCGGCCGTACTCGCGATGCTGGACGAGCTGGGTTCGCCGGCCACGACGGCGACGGCCGGACCGCGGTTCTTCGGCTTCGTGATCGGCGGGTCGCTGCCGGTGACGGTAGCGGCGTCCTGGCTGGCCACGGCGTGGGACCAGAACGCCGGCGCCTATGTCGCCTCGCCTGTCGCGGCGACACTCGAGCAGATCGCGCAGGGTTGGCTCGTCGACCTGCTGGGCCTGCCGGAGACCACGGTGGCCGGCTTCGTGACCGGAGCGACCATGGCCAACTTCAGCGCGCTGGCGGCCGCGCGGCACCACGTCCTGGCCGCGGCCGGCTGGGACGTGGACGAGCGCGGCCTGGCCGGCGCGCCGCCGCTGACCGTGATCGTCGGCGAGGAGGCGCACCCCTCGGTCCACAAGGCGCTCGGCCTGCTCGGCATCGGCCGGCAGAACGTGGTCGCCGTGCCGGCGGACGGGCAGGGCGCGCTGCGCGCCGACGCCTTGCCCGGCATCTCCGGCCCCACGATCGTGTGCCTGCAGGCCGGCAACGTGAACACCGGCGCCTTCGACCCGTTCGCGGAAGTGTGCGAGGCGGCGCACGCCGGCGGCGCCTGGGTGCACGTGGACGGCGCCTTCGGGCTGTGGGCGGCGGCGGCGCCGGCGCGGGCGCACCTGGTGCGCGGGCTGAGCGCGGCCGACTCGTGGGCCACCGACGCGCACAAGTGGCTGAACGTGCCCTACGACAGCGGCCTGGCGTTCGTGCGCGACCCCGAGCCGCTGCGCGCGGCCATGGGCGTCACCGCCGCCTACCTGCCAACGAGCATGATGCGCGAGCCCTCGGCGCACGCGCCGGAGCTGTCGCGCCGCGCCCGCGCGGTCGAGGTCTGGGCGGCCCTGCGCACGCTGGGCCGCGCCGGCGTGGGCGACCTGGTCGAGCGCGGCTGCCGTCACGCGGCGACGTTCGCCGAGGGCCTCCGCGAGGCCGGGTACGAGATCCTCAACGACGTCGTGCTCAACCAGGTGCTCGTCGAGTTCGGGGACGAGGAGCGCACGCGCCGCGTCATCGCCGCCATCCAGGAGGACGGCACCTGCTGGGCGGGCGTCACCGTCTGGCGTGGCCACACGGCGATGCGCATCAGTGTCTCCGGCTGGTCGACCACGGACGACGATGTGGAGCGGAGCCTCACGGCGATGCTGCGCGCGGCGGGCTGAGGTGGGGAGTCCGTCATGGATCCGCGAGCGCCCATCATCCTCGTCGTTGACGACGACATCGCCGGCCTGACGATCACCGAGCAGGAGCTGCGGAAGCGCTACGGGCAGGACTACCGCGTGCTTGCCCGGCAGTCGGCGGCGGCGGCGCTGGACGAGCTCCGCCGTCTCAGGGCCGCCGCCCAGCCCGTGGCCCTGGTGCTCGCCGACCAGCACATGCCGGAGATGGACGGGGCCGACTTCCTCGGCGAGGCGCGCCTGATCGACCCGGTGGCCAAGCGCGTCATGCTGGTCTCCTGGGGCGACACGAGCGCACCCGAGGCGATCCTGCACGGCTGCGCCGTCGGACAGATCGAGTTCTTCATCCGCAAGCCGTGGCATGCGGGCACCGACGAGCTCTTCCACCGCGAGGTGGCCGGCTTTCTGTACGAGTGGGCGCGGCTGCAGCGCCCGGTGTACGAGGCGGTACGCCTCGTCGGCGAGCGCTGGGCCCCGCGCTCGGTACCGAGCTCCGCGACCTGCTCGGCCGCAACGGCGTCGCCTACGGGTTCTACGACGCCGACTCGGAGGAGGGCCGGAGCATCCTGCGGGACGCTGGCCTCCTCGAGGCGCCCCGGCTGCCGGTCGCCGTCGTCTTCGGGGGCCGGGTCCTGCAGGACCCGGGCAACCGCGAGGTCGCGGAGGCGCTGGGGGTGCGCAGCCGGCCGTCCGCCGACGAGTGCGACCTCGTCGTCGTCGGCGCGGGGCCGGCCGGTCTGGGCGCCGCCGTGTACGGGTCGTCGGAGGGCCTCGGCACGGTCGTGCTCGAGCGCGAGGCCCTCGGCGGCCAGGCCGGCCAGAGCACCATGATCCACAACTACCTCGGCTTCCCCGCCGGCGTCTCCGGCGCGGAGCTGGCTTACCGCGCCTACGAGCAGGCATGGCAGTTCGGGGCCGAGTTCCTGTTCGCCAACGAGGCCACGTCGCTACGGAGCGACGAGGACGGCGTCCACGTGCTCGGGCTCGTCGACGGCTCGTCGCTGCGTGCCCGCGCCGTGATCCTCGCGATGGGCGTCACCTACCGCAGGATCGGCGTGCCCCGGCTGGAGGATTACCGCGGCGCGGGCGTGTTCTACGGGTCGGTGTCGTCGGAGGCGCGGTCGCTGGCCGACATGGACGTGTACATCGTGGGCGGCGGCAACTCGGCCGGCCAGGCCGCCCTGCACCTCGCCAAGTACGCCCGTTACGTCACGCTCGTCACCCGCGGGGAGGCGCTGGCGGACAGCATGTCGCAGTACCTTCTCCACATCCTCGAGAACGAGGCGCGCGTGAGGGTGCGCAGCCGCACGTACATCGTCGACGGAGACGGGGACGCGAGGTTGCGGCAGCTCACGCTCGAGGACCGCGACAGCGGCGCGCGGACCACGGTGCCGGCCGACGCGCTGTTCGTGATGATCGGCGCCGACCCTCATACCGACTGGCTGCCGGACGCGGTCGCCAGGGACGCCGGCGGCTTCGTGCTCACCGGCCCGGACATCCTGGCGGCAGGGTTGCCGCTGCCGTGGCCGCTGGAGCGCCTGCCGCTCGGCCTCGAGACGAGCGTGCCTGGCGTGTTCGCCGCCGGGGACGTGCGCGCCGACTCCGTGAAGCGCGTGGCCTCAGCTGTCGGCGAAGGCGCGGTGGCCGTGCGTCTGGCGCAGCAGCACCTGACGGCCGACCGGCTGCGACAGCCCGTCTGACGCTCGTCCCCCTCCGCGGCCGGCCCCGCCGGCCCTCATCACGCACACTGCCGCTGTCCGTGAACGCACGCTGCCATGGCCGTGCACCATGCGCCTGTGCGGCGACTCAGCCGACAGCTTCAAAGCTGTCAACACCGAGTGCCCGCACACGCACTACCCGGCCGGCCCTCGGTCGTGCGGCCGGCCGGTCACTCCGGCAGCGGCACGGTGTCCCAGTCCGACGGCGCGAACGCCGCGCCGGGCTCGGCCCCGACGACGAACATCGTCGTGCCGGCCTCGACGGCCACGACGCCGCGCACGGTGGCCGGATCGGGGACGTAGAGGAACGTCCCGGCCGGGCCGTCGATCTCCTCGCCGTCGACCCGGTACGTGGCGTGGCCGCTGACGATCAGGAAGAGCTCTTCGTGACGCGTCTCGACCTCGTCGTGATCGTGAGTGAGCGTGTCGCCCGCCTCCGTGGCGCGTGCGAGGGCGGTGCCGAACGAGCCGATGCCGAAGACGCGCCGCACCGGCTTCCACTCAGTGCCCGGCGACGAGCCCTCTTCGAACGGCATGTCGTCGATGTGCGCGACCTGGTACGTGGCGTGGCCGTCAGTCATGTGGACCTCCTGATCGCTGTGTGGGGACGTTGCGTCCGGGTGACGCCATCTGCGCGCCGCGGCCGGCCGGGTTCACTGGTCGAGCATCCGCCGCGGGTCGTCCGGGCCGATGCCGAGCTGCGGAGCCGTGCCGCGCAGCTCCAGTAGCTTCTGCTTGAGCTCCCGCTGCATCTGCGTGATCTCGCCCTCGGCCGCGAGCTCTGCGGGCGCGGCCCTCCGCCTGGATCTGGATCGTCTCCTCCAGCGTCGCGATGAGGTCGGCATTGACCTTCTGCAGGGTCTCCACGTCCACCACGCCGCGCTCGACCTCGCGCTGCACCTTGGCCGAGCCGGTCTTGAGCAGCTCGGCGTTCTTGGCCAGCAGCTCGTTGGTCGTGTCGGTGACCTCCCTCTGCAGGTCCACGGCCTTCTGCTGGCGGTACAGGCTGATGGCGATGACGATCTGGTTCTTCCACAGCGGGATGGTGGTGAGCACCGAGGCCTGGATCTTCTCGACCAGGTTCTGGTCGTTGCTCTGGATGAGGCGGAGCTGTGGCGCGGTCTGCACGGCGATCATCCGTGTGAGCTTGAGGTCGTGGATGCGCCGCTCGAAGCGCGCCGCCGCCTGCTGCAGGTCGGTGAGGCGCTGGGCCGCCATGATGTCGTTCGAGGCCGCCACCTCGGCCTCCATGGCCGGGATCTTGACCCTGTAGAGCTCGTCGAGCGCCTGCTCGCCGGCGGCGATGTACACGTCCAGCTGCTTCAGGTAGTCGAGGTTGAGCTGGTACATCTTGTCGAGGACGGTCATGTCCTTGAGCAGGGCCATGCGCGAGCGCTCGAGAGCGTCGATGATGCGGTCGATGCCGGTGGCGACCTTCTGGTAGCGCGTGGCGAAGCGGTCGAAGCTGTTGGCGAAGCGCCCGAAGATCGGGATCCTGCCTTTGCCGCCGTCGCCGAGCGCGTCGACGTCGATCTCGCGGACCTTCTTGAGCAGGTCCGCAAGGGCCTCTCCGCCCGCCCCCGCGTCCTTGTTGCGTACGTCGTTCAGCAGCGAGTCGGCGAAGTTGGCGATGCGGCTCTGCGCCGGAAGGCCGTAACTGAGCACCGACTGCGAGTCGTTGACGTCGACCTGTCGCGCGATCTCGGCGACGCGGGCCCTGTCCTCCGGGCTCAGCGGTCCGGCGGCTGGTGCGCTGCCGGCCGGGGCCGTCGTCGCGGCCGCGCCGCCCGTGGTCGCGGGCGCGCCCGGCGCTCCGGCCGGGACGACCTCCGCCCCCGGGGCGCCGCCTCCGGCCGTCGTGCCGCCTCCGTCTCCGCCGGCTCCGGCGTCCGCGCGCGGCCCGGTCACGTCGATGTCGTCGCTCATATCAGCTCCCCGGTGTCTGGGTGTACATGGTCTCGCTGCGCACGGTGCGTTCCAGCAGCTCGATCTCGCTGTCGAGGTCCATGGCGCGGTCCTCGAGCACTGCCGCGAGCTGCCGGTCGAACGCCTGCTGCACGACGCGCAGGGACGCTTCGGCGCGGGCCAGCGTCGCCGTGATGTCCGGCGTCGCCGCCCCGCGCTCGTTGAGGTGCACATAGCCCTCGACGATGCGCTGCGCCGCGTCGAGGTAGTAGGTCAGGAAGCCCCGTGCTGCGTCGAGCTTGCGCGGCTGCGCCGCAAGCTCGGCGAGGATCTGGTCGGCGGTGCGGCACAGGGCCACCACCTGGTCGCGGACCTCCGCCTTGCCGATGGCGCCGGCGTCCTTGAGGATCACGTCGACCTGGTCGCGCGCCGGACGCAGGACCTCTGCGGTCGCGTCGTCGATGCCCCTGGGCAGCTGCGCCCGCGGCACCGACTCCAGCAGCGACGGCGGCTGCGGGGGCTTCGGCAGGCTCTTGGGCGGCGCGTCGCCGAACATGATGGCCCGGTAGTAGGGCCGCAGGTACAGGCCGTGCGCTACGCTGGCAATCGACACGAAGAGCTGCACCCCCACCATGGGCCAGAACAGCGGCGAGTTGAAGGCCAGGATCGTGAGGATCACCGGCAGGGCGTACAGGAAGCCGACCAGGGTCCACGGCAGGTGCTTGGCCCGTACCCCGATCCACACGAAGGCGAGCCAGTTCATGAATCCGAGCGTGAACGTCCACAGGATCCAGCCGGAGTAGCGCCACCACCAGCGGTACTTGGTCTTCGGCCGGGACGCCGGCGGCGGCGCCTCGACGACCGCTACGCCGCCCGCCTGCGGCTTGAGTTGCTGCACGTCGCGCACGGCCGACGCCGGGTGCCCGTTCTGGCACTCGCCGTAGGGCGTCAGCCACACCCAGCGTTCACAGACGCTGCAGTATCCACCCAAGGGCATGACTACTCCTCACACAGGGGCCTCGCTGTATGCAGGATAGCCCTCTTGGGCTCCTGTCACACATCAGCGGGATCTGAACGGCGCCGGGGAGACGCCCCGCCCCGCCTGCTGTACTCTAGGCGTTCACACATCGTCATCCACCGGAGCCCGCTTCCATGACCGACCAAGTCCAGACTCGCATCCGCGTCGCCGTGCCCTCCGAGGCGCCCGGCGGCTTCGACGCCCCGCGCTCCGGCCACTTCGGCCGCAGCCCGAACTTCACCCTCATCGATATCGTGGACGGCGACGTTGCCGCCGTCGACGTGGTCGCCAACCGGCCGCACACGCACGGCGGCTGCATGTCCCCCGTCGTCACCCTGGGCGAGAACCTGGTGGACGTGGTGATCGTGGCCGGCATCGGCCATCAGCCGCTGCTCGGCTGCGTGCAGGCCGGCATCCGCGTGTTCGCCGGCGAAGACCGGCCGGACGTGCGCTCGGTCGTCCAGGCGTTCGTCGACATGGAGCTCTCGCCGGTCGGGCCGGACGCGACCTGTTTGCACTGACCGACGCAGAGCGTCAGCCGGCGGTGCGGCGAGCAGGCACCGCCTACTGGATGTCTGGGCCGCTCCGGTCGAATCCAGCCCCTCGCGTGCCCGCGCCGCTGTTCACGTCGCTTCATATCATCGGCACCCCGTCCCGGCCTCGCGACCATCAGTCGGCCGCCGGACACACAGCATCCTCCCTCGGGTCGCTCCCGGAGGTCGGCTGCGTGCGACGGCGACCGGACGATGGTTCGTGCCTCGGGGAATACACAGGGGGTGACCGTTCAGACCACCACGGGAGCGGAGGTCCTTCCATGCAAGCACCGCAGCAGATCACCCCGACGGGGCTCGCAGACTACTTCGACGTACTCACCAAGGCCGTGTTCCAGTCGGGCCTGAGCTGGCAGGTCGTCGAGGCCAAGTGGCTCGGCTTCCGCGACGCGTTCGCGGGGTTCGACCCGACGAAGGTCGCGGCGTTCGGCGGCGACGACGTGGAGCGGCTCGCCGCAGACACGCGCATCGTGCGCAACCGCAAGAAGATCGAGGCCACGGTGACCAACGCCCAGCGGATGGTGGAGCTCGACGCGGGGGACGGCGGTTTCGCAGGCTGGCTGGGGTCGCGCGGCGATTTCGCGCAGACGGTCGCCGCGCTCCGTTCCGAGTTCCGCTTCATGGGCGACATGGGCTGCTACTTCTTCCTGTACGTGGTCGGCGAGCCGGTGCCGACGCACGAGGAGTGGATGAAGTCGCACCAGCCGGCGGCGCGGCGCAGGTGACGCGGCCCGGACGCCGGGTCCGCCAACCTGGCGGTTGACGTCAGCCATGCGTACATCGACACACCGGGAGGTACCCCGTGAGTAAGACCAGACCCGACGACGCGGACCTCAAGGCGCGCCTCACCGAACTGCAATACCGCGTGACGCAGCGCGAGGGCACCGAGCCGCCGTTCGACAACGAGTATTGGGACGAGCACCGCGACGGCCTGTACGTGGACGTCGTGAGCGGTGAGCCGCTCTTCAGCAGCCGCGACAAGTACGACTCGGGCACGGGGTGGCCGAGCTTCACGCGGCCACTGCGGCCCGAGTCCGTGACCACGAAGACGGACTACAAGCTTCTGATGCCGCGATCCGAGGTGCGGGCCGCCGGCTCCGGCTCGCACCTGGGCCACGTGTTCGGCGACGGTCCGCGGCCGACGGGGCAGCGCTACTGCATGAACTCGGCGGCGCTTCGCTTCATCCCTAAGGAGGACCTGGCGGCCGAGGGGTACGGCGAGTTCCTGCGCCTGTTCGATGAAGCCGGCGAGGCCGGCGACGGAGACGGGTGAGGCCGGCCGGAGCGCCGGGCACGGCGCGGGGCGGCGGCCTCCGGGCGGCGACGCGTGCCGGCTGGGTCGCAGGCTCGCGACGGCTCCGTGTCGCGAGCCTGCGCACGCTTGGATAGGATTCGCGTGTGAGCACCTACCGGAGCGAAGAAGAAGCCGTGATCGGCCTGGCGAGGCAGCTCGCCGACGCCTGCCGCGAGGCGGGCACCGAAGAGGACATGGCGTACGCCGCCGACGCGGTGGACGACTTTCTGCACGACAACGACACGCACGCGCCCGCCGAGGCGCTCATCGCGTTGCTCGACCTGCCCATGAACAAGCACACCTGGCCCCTCGTCGACAGCGTTGAGGAGACGCTCATCGCGCGGGGCTGGGAGGTCGTCGAGCCACTGCTGGCGGCCGCCTTGGGGCGTGTGTACGACCTCGCCGGGCCGGTGCCCACGCGGGCGCGCGAGACGCTGAACGGGTTGCCCGGCGGCAAGTTCATCTTCGGGCTGATCGACGTGCTGAGGGGAAAGGGCGACGACGACCTCAAGCAGGCGGCCGTGAAGGAGCTCGTCGCGTTCGGTCAGACGGCCGAGCCGGCACTGCTGGAGGCGCTGGACCATCCGGTGGCAGAGCCTTGGGCGCAGGACGCGCTGGGCGACCTGAGGGCGGCGCGCGAGGAGGCCAGGCTGCACGACGACCTGGAGCGTGCAGCCAAGGGGGACGACCGTGTGGGGGGGAGAACAGGAGATGACTGACGGGACGAGTCTGGCCGGCCTTGCCGAGGGGGTGGCCGTCGGCGAGCTATCCGCCGCAGACCTCGTCGCGCTCGTGTACGAGCGCGTCGGACTGCACAATGCGCGGATCAACGCCGTCGTGGCGCTGCGCAGCGAGGAGGAGGCGCTGGCCGAAGCGCGCGCTCTTGATGAGCGCGCGCGCCGGGGAGAGCCGCTCGGACCGCTGGCCGGAGTGCCGTTCCTCGTCAAGGATTCACAGGACCTCAGCGGCCTGCCGACCCGGCATGGGTCGTTGCTGCTCGAGGACGCGCCGCCCGCGGAGCGCGACGCGCAGAGCGTCGCGCGGCTCCGGGCGGCCGGCGCTGTGCCGGTCGGCAAGACCAACGTGCCCGAGTTCTGCTTCGAGGGGTTCACCGCCAACCGCCTCTTCGGCGAGACGCTGAACCCGTGGGCGCCGCGGTGGTCTCCCGGCGGCTCCAGCGGCGGCTCCGCCGCCGCCATGGCCGCCGGCATGGTCCCGTTCGCGACGGCCACCGACGGCGGCGGCTCCGTGCGCATCCCCGCCTCGTTCTGTGGGCTGTACGGACTCAAGCCCACCACCGGCCTCATCGCCCGGGAGGCTGCTCCGGACTGGCTCGACTACACCACCGACGGGCCGCTCGCGCTCTGCATGGCCGACCTGCGGCTGCTGCTGCAGGCGCAGGCCGGCCATGCGCCGGGCGACCCGGCCTCGCTCCCCACCCAGCTGGTGCGCCGCGTGCTGTGGGCGGGCGGCGAGCCGACACCCTCCGTCGTCCTCGCGGCGCCGCGCTTCACCGACTGGGGGCCGTTGCCCAATGCGGTGGCGGACCTGTTCGACGCGGCCCTCACCAGCCTCGAGAAGGACCTCGGCCTCCGCGTGGAGCCGCTGGCCCCGGCGCAGATCTTCGGTGGCCTCAACGTGGACGAGGACTGGTGGCTGACGGCCGCCTGTGAGCAGGCACGCGAGTTCGGCGCCGACGCCCTGGCGGCCGAGGAGTCGCGCGTGCACCCGGCGTTCTTCAAGGCGATGGAGTACGGTCTGAGCGTGACCCTCGACGACTACCTCGGCGCGCGTCGCCGGCGCTTCGGCTTCATACGCGCTCTGGACGAGCTCCTTGGCGCCGACCGCGTCCTGGTCACGCCCACGATGCCGGTGACCGGGTTCACGGCCGACGGTCGCGAGACCGGCGCGACCGAGGCCGGCACCCGCTGGTCGTCGTACAACACGCAGGCCCAGAACGTGACCGGCCACCCTGCGCTCACCGTGCCGGCCGGTGTTGCGCCGAACGGCGTGCCCTTCGGACTGCAGATCACCGGCCCTCGCTACGGCGATGCCCTTATCATTGCGCTCGGGGAAGCGTGGGAGGAGGCTCACCCGGCGACGGCTGTGGCGCCGGGATTCGACGCGTTCCCCGGCGCCTGAGGCGCGCCACCGCTTTCAGGAGCGGGCCGGGGCCGAGTGCCCTGCCTGCGCGACGGTGCTTCGCCGGTCGCGCCGTCGACGGGCCGCCGCGTTCTCCTTGTCCGCGCTTGCACAATCTTCCGCAACCGCGTCGCAACACAGACTTCACATTAGGCCCCGAGAATGGCGTCAAGCCATACGACGGCATCGACGGCTGCCCCCCCGGCCGTCGGGACGCGACAGAGTCCGGTGCGCCCCCACCGTGTCGCTCCCACCATTGCCCGGGCGGACTACCTCCTGCGCCCGGGAGCCGCTGGCCCCATATGGGCCGCGACGACTGCCCCCCAGTCGTCGCGGCCCATCCCCCTTTCTGGGGCGTGAACGGCACAGACGGCATCGAGCGGCAGCCAACGAGGAGGACGCACCGCACGCGGGTACGATGCGCCCATGACCCTGCCTGCCTGCACCCGCGGATGAGCGGTCCGGCTTCCTCTGCCGGTGCACCCGTACCGCACCCCCGGTGGTTCCAGGACGCCCTCATCGTAGGGAGCCTGCTCGCGCCCGAGGGTGCGGCGGCATACGACACGGCGATGCGCTGGTGGCACTGGTTGCCCGAGGGCCAGGCCTGCGGGCCCGGCGCGGAGGCTCGCCGCTGCCTCGGTCCACTGCTCCGACGGCTCGTCCGAAGCCGGGCAACGGCTCGTGCGCTTCATCACCCCGAAGCGCAAACAGGCGATGCACCCGGTGCTCCTCGGCGTGCGCTTCGAGCTGGTGTTCATCAAACCGGAGCGCATGGCCGGCGCGGAACTGCTGGGGGAGCCCGGGCTCCGAGTCTTCGCGTGACCTGCCGCGAGCGCACGCTCATCGACATGCTGGACCGCAGCGACCTCTGCGGCGGCGTGCCGGCCGTAGCCGCGGTCCTGCTCCGCGTGTGGCCCGAGCTCGACCTCGAGCGCCTGAGCGTGGTCTCCAGGAGCAGTTCGGGGGCGGCACGGTGCCGAAGAAGGCTCGGCTACATCGCCGAGCGCATGGGCCTGCTGCTGCCCGACGACCCGCTGCTGGAACGGTGGCGCCGACTCATCGGCGCCGGGTACTCACTTCTGGAGCGCGGCGGCGAGCCGCGCGGTCGTTTCGTGCGGCGCTGGGGCCTGCGGGACAACGTCCCGGAGCTCGAGGGGCTCAGCCCTGGCTGATCGCGTGGCCTGAGAAGGGTGTCGCCACGCGCGTCATCGGCGCGGCGCGACCTTCGTCGCGCCTCGCACGCGGCGACCCCTCCTCGCAGGCGCCCCGGGCATGGTAGCGTTCGCTGAACGCTGAGCGGCGACCCCGGTCGGGGCGCCGCGGGGAAGGAGCGCCGATGGGCTGTTGTCTGATCGTGGGCGTGCTGGCCGCCTCGCCACGCCTCATCCTGCTGGGCATGTGGCTGTTCACCGACTACCTCACCACCGCGGGTATCGCGTTCGCGTGGGGACTCATCGGCTGGATCTTCCTTCCGTGCACGACCATCGCCTACTCGATCGCCGTGAACTCGTTCGGCGGTCTCCAAGGTTGGGGGACTGTCGTGTTCGCCGTCGGCATCCTGATCGACATCCTGATCTACGCGAGCGGCGGGCGCAGTCGGCGGGAGCGCGCCTCGACCTGACGGTCGCGGAGAGCCCGCCGCATCGCCGAGGTGTGCGACCGGCGGTGACGGGCGTCAGTCCCTGGGCGGTGCGGCCGCCGGCCGCGCGGCGAGTGCGGGGCCGTCGTCCGGCGGCGGCGAGAGGCCGGCTCCGCCGGCCACCACCACGCCGGACGCAGCCGCCACACGTCCTTCACGAGCAGTACCCAGAACGCCACGACCACGCCCAGGATCGCACTGGCCCAGCAGACGGCCGTCACGCCGAAGGCCTGGGCGAGGGGGCCGGCCAGCGCCAGTCCCGCCGGCCAGAGCGCCATCGACGCCATCCAGTCCCAGGCGACCACGCGGCCCAGGGATTCCTCGGGGATCTGCGTCTGTAGCGTGGTGTTCCAGATGGCCACGAGGATCCCGACGGCGACGCCGCGCAGGCCGTACACGACCCCGAGCGTCCACGGGTCTCCTGAGATGGCCATGGCCAGCGGCGCCGCGACGGCGGTGCTCCCCGTGAGCGTGACCACGATCATCGGGCGCTTGGGCCGGTAGCGGAGCGCCACCATGGCGCCGGCGATCATGCCCGCGCTGAAGATCGCCTGGAGCCAGCCCCACACGGCGGCGCCGTAGCCCTGCTCGCGCAGTCCCAGCGGGCCGAGCACCTGGAACGGCGCGATGACGACGAACAGCACGAGGCACACGCGCAGGAGCATCACCCAGAGCCAGGTGCGCGACCTGACCTCACGCCAGCCCGCGCGCAGTTCCGCGAAGAAGCCGAGCACGGCCTCGCTCTTGACGACGGCGGGGATCCGGAGCGTCGCCAGGAAGGCCGCACTGACGAGAAAGGTGGCGCCGTCCACGGCTATCGCACCGCCGGCGCCGATGAGGGCGACGAGGGTGCCGGCGATGGCGGGCCCGACCATCCAGCCGAAGTTGTCGCTCATGCCCATCAGCGCGTTGGCCTGCTGCAGCCGCGCCGGCGGCACGATCTGCGGCAGCAGGGCGCCGGCTGCCGGGCGGAAGAACGCCTCTGCGGCGCCGTGCGCCGCCGCCAGCACGGCGAGCTGCCAGATCTGCGCCGCGCCCGTGAGCAGCAGCACGGCGCCGATGATCTGTACCGCCGCGCGCACGAGGTCGCTCGCCATCATGAGGCCGGCGCGCGGCAGCCTGTCCGCCCACACGCCGCCGACCAGGGCGAGCGCGACCAGCGGCAGGCTCTGCGCCGCGAGCACGATGCCGAGGTCGGTGCCCGAGCCGGTGAGGTCGAGCACGGCGAAGGTGAGCGCCACCGGCGTGATGCCGTCGCCGAACACCGAGATCGACTGCGCGACGAACACGTTGCGGAAGTCGCGCAGCCGGAGGAGTCCGGCGCCTTCGCGCAGGCGGCCGGGGACAAGTCGTGAGAGCGCCATGCTCCGAGTCTACTAGGCTCGGGGCCGGCTGCTCACCGGTGCGGCGGCGTTCCGGGACGGGCTGCCGCCGCGGCGCTGACCGCCGCCCTCAGCTCGACAGTTTGGTGGCGCCGCGCGCCGCCCAGAGCGCCATGATGCCGGTCACGGTGGCGAACCCGAACGTCACCCCCAAGCCCACGAGCAGCGACGAGGCGCTCCAGCCGACGTTGATGAGCGACCGCATGGAATCGAACACGTAGGTCGTCGGGTTGATGGTCGCCGCCACCTTGAGCCAGGTCGCCGTGACGTATTCCTTCGGCACGAACGTGTAGCTCAGGAAGATCAGCGGGAAGAAGGCGAAGGTCGCCGCCTGGGCCGCCGCCGCGTTCTTGGTCTTCAGCGCCATGAAGGCCGCATACCCCGCGAAGGCCATACCCCAGAGGAAGGCGAGGACCACCACCATCAGGAAGCCGAGCGGACCGGTCGCGATATCGAGTCCCATGGCCAGGGCGAGGAGCATCACCAGAACGACCTGGCCGGTGAGGATGATGGCGCTGGCCACCATGGGCCCCCAGATCACGGCCAGACGCCGTGTCGGCGTGAGCAGGAGCTTGGTGAAGTAGCCGTTGTCGATGTCCTTGATGAGGGTCTGTCCGGCGAGCCCTGCGCCGCCGACGGCGGCGGACACGATGCTGACCGGCAGGATGAACCCGAGGTAGGTGCCCACGAAGCCGGGGAGCTGCTCCACGCTGTTGAGGCCGCTGTTGTAGACGAACAGGAAGAACACGCTGATGGCGATGTTCGGCACGATGGTGGCCGGCTGCCGCAGGGCGTTGCGCAGCGAGCGGCCGATGAGGATGAGGATGTCGTTCATGACCCGGCCTCCTCGTCGGGGACGACGGGTCTGGCGCCGCCCGTCGCGTTGGGCGCGTCCTCGAGGACGGCGGCGACGAAGGCGGCCTCGGCGGCGGCTCTGCCGCCGCCCGACCCGCCGCCGGAGCCAGAGTCGCCGCCGCGCTCCTCCGTCGCGGCGCCTTCGTCGATCTCGTGCTCGAGCGCCTGGCCGGTGACACGCAGAAACACGTCGTCGAGGGTGGGCTGCTCGATGGTGAGGCCCTGGAGCCTGATGTCGGCGCCGTCCAGGGCCCGGACCAGCTCGGGCACGTTCTCGGCGGCGCGCCCGAAATACAGGCGCAGGTCGCGGTTCGCCGTCTGGCGGCTCGGTGCGACCGGCGCGAGGACGTCGGACGCGCGCGCCGCGTCCTCGCGCGAGCCGAACTGCAACTCCACGACCTCTTCGCCGACCTCGCGCTTGAGCTCTGCCGGCGTGCCGTGTGCGACGATCCGGCCCCTGTCGATGATGGCGATCTCGTCGGCGAGCCTGTCCGCCTCCTCCAGGTACTGCGTAGTGAGGAAGATCGTCATGCCCCGCTCGGTGTTGAGGCGGCGGACCTCTTCCCAGATCGCCGCCCTGCTGGCCGGGTCCAGCCCGGTCGTCGGCTCGTCGAGGAACAGGACGCGCGGATCGTGGACGAGCGCCAGCGCCAGGTCGAGACGCCGCTTCATGCCTCCCGAGTACGAGCCCGCGCGTTTCTTCGGGTCCACGTCGTCGAGGCCCACGGTCGCCAGCAACCGCTCCGCAGTCTTCTTCGCCCTGTCGCGGGAGGTGCCGAAGAGCTCCGACTGCAGGACGAGCAGCTCGCGAGCCGTCATCAGCGGGTCGAGTCCCACGTCCTGTAGCGCCACGCCGATCGCCTGACGCACCTTGCCGCCCTGTCGCTGCACGTCGTAGCCGGCGACGGTCGCGCGCCCCGCCGTCGGGTCCAGGATCGTCGTCAGGATCTTCACGAGCGTCGACTTGCCGGCCCCGTTCGGCCCGAGGAAGCCGAAGATGCGGCCGCCGGGGATGTCCAGGTCGACGCCGTCCACTGCGCGTTGCGCGCCGAAGGAGCGGCGCAGTCCCTTCGCTCGGATGCTGCGGTCCTCGCCGTTGAGCTGTGCCATGCCGCCCTCCTCGGTCGCCGGGCTCCGACCGGTACTCGCACGAGCCCCCGGCTGTTTGAGAACGATTCCCAGGTGGAGGCGGGGTCAATCGTCGGTGCGACGGGTAGAACCCGGGCAGCGACCCCAGGAGGCCCCCATGCCCGTGTTCGAGACGCGCGCCGTCATGCCTGTTCCCGTCGAGGAGCTCTTCGCGTACCATGCGCGCCCCGGCGCGTTCGAGCGTCTGGCGCCGCCGTGGCAGCGACTGGATATCGTGGAACAGACCGGCGGTATGCGCGACGGCGGCCGAGTCGTGTTCGACGTGCGCCTGGGGCCGGCCAGGAAGCGCTGGGTCGCCGAGATGTCCGGCTTCCGCGAAGGCGCGCAGTTCGTGGACACGCAGGTGGAGGGGCCCTTCGCGCGCTGGCAGCACACGCACCGGTTCGTGGCGGTGGATGACTCCACCAGCGAGCTTGTCGACCACGTGGAGTACGGGCTGCCGGCCGGCGGGCTCACCGAGTGGTTCGGTGAGGGGCCGGCCGAGAAGCAGCTGCAGCGGCTGTTCGCCTTCCGTCAAGAGCGTACGCGGCTCGACCTCGAGCGACACGCGCTGTGGCGCGAGCGACCGCGCCTCAAGGTCGCCATAACGGGCGCGAGCGGTCTGATCGGCTCGCACCTCTCCGTGTACCTGACGACCGCGGGGCACGAGGTCGTGAAGCTCGTGCGCCGCGAAAACGCCGGGCCGAGTGAGGTGTCCTGGGACCCGGCCTCCGGCCGGCTCGATCCCGACGACCTCGAAGGGGTCGATGCGTTCGTGAACCTTGCCGGCGCGACCATCGGGACGCTGTGGACGCCCAAGCGCAAGACGGCGATCATGGAGAGCCGTCTGCAGGCGACGGCGACGCTGGTCGAGGCGATCCTGCACATGCCGGCGCCGCCCAGGGTGCTCGTGTCGTCCTCCGCGGTGGGCGCCTACGGATCCCGCGGCGGGCTCGCCCTCACGGAGGAGACCGACCTGGGCGAGGGCTACCTGGCCGAGGTCTGCCGCGTGTGGGAGGCCGCGGCGGAAAGGGCCGCGGTGGCCGGCGTGCGCGTGGTGACGCCGCGGCAGGGCATCGTGCTCACGGCGTCGGGCGGGGCGCTCGCGCAGCAGCTCCCCGCCTTCAGGTCGGGCCTCGGCATCCGTCTCGGTGACGGCAACCAGTGGTGGAGCTGGGTCGCCCTGGACGACGTGCTCGGCGCGATCGAGTGGCTGCTGCACGACGAGCAGCTCTCGGGTCCGGTGAATGTGACCGCTCCGGAGCCGGTGACCAATCTGGAGTTCGCCAAGACGCTGGGGCACGTGCTTCGCCGTCCGGCGGTCCTGTTCGCGCCGGAGAGGGTCGTGAAGACCGTGTTGGGCGGGATGGCCCGCGAGATGCTGCTGGCCAGCCAGCGGGCCGTGCCGATGAAGCTGAACCAGCGCGGTTTTCGCTTCGCCTTTCCCGAACTCGAAGGGGCGCTTCGCTACGAGGTCGGGCGGTCCTGAGGCCTACGCGCGCGCGGGCCGCCGGCGCTCAGTACGCGATCGCGACAGCGTGCCCGACGTTGTCTCGCCGCTCCAGCTCGTCGAGCATGAAGGCGGCCGCGTCGGCCCGGGCGATGCGTCGCCCGCCCGGCAGCGAGAAGCCCGGCCCTACGCGGTAGATGCCGCGCGCCGGGTCGTCGCTGAGGGCCGGCGCGCGCACGACGGTCCAGTCCAACTCGCTCTGGCGGACGCTGGTCTCCATGCGCCGCAGGTCGTCGAAGGCAGCGCTCTCGAAGAGCGGCTTGACCACGCGCTCGTGCAGCCACGACCGTTCCGGGTCGCGCCCCGGGCGCGTGCCCGCGGCAGAGAGCACGACGAGCCGGCGCACGCCGTAGCGCTGCATGGAGCGGATCACGTTGAGCGTGCCCAGCGCGTTGACGGCAGGGTCCTTGTGACGCCGGGCCACGCCGAGGGCGACCAGCACGGCTTCACGGCCGTCGATGGCGTCGCTCACGGCGCCGCCGTCGAGCACGTCGCCGCGAACGACGTGCAGGCGGGCGGCGAGCTCGCCCAGGCGCTCCGGGGCGCGGGCCAGCGCGGTCACCTCGTGACCGCGCTCCAGCGCGCCCTGCGCCAGCAGCCGCCCCGTGCGGCCTGTGGCTCCCACGATCAGGACCTTCATCTCCGCCATCGTAGCAGCCTCCTCCGCGGGACGATGGCGTCTCCTGCCGTGGCCTGACTCGACCCCGGTGTCGCCCGGGGAGGCAACGGCCGGGGAGCGCGGGCCAACGGCGCGGAGCCCGCGCGCGGTATCATCCGCCCGTGAGCGTGGTTCTCTCCGACAGGATCGTCCTCATCACGGGCGGCGGCACCGGCATCGGCCGGGAGCTCAGCCTTGCGTTCGCGCGCGCCGGTTGTCGTCTCGCGATCACCTACTACGAGCACCGCGCCGACGCGGAGGGGGTCGCGCAGCTGTGCCGTACGCTGGGTTCGGCCGACGTGCTCACGTCGCCCCTGCAGCTCGCCGACGAGGATAGCGTCTGCTCGCTCGTGGAGGCGGTGGGCCGGCACTACGACGGCGTGGACATCCTGGTGCACAACGCCGGCACCATCGACTGGCGCCGGTTCCTCGACCAGGACTTCTGGTCCATCGAGAACCAGCTCACGGTGAACCTGGGCGGGGTCATGAAGCTCACGTGGGCCATGCTCCCCGTGGTGCGCGACACGGTGATCGCCATAGGGAGCACGGCCGCCCTGCACGACTCGCGCACGCCGCCCACGTACTGCGCCACCAAGTGGGGCCTGCGCGGGTTCATGAAGGCGATGGCGCTGGAGCGTCCGGGCAAGCGTTTCGTCTGCGTGCACCCCACGGGGACCGCCACGCGCATGAACGAGATGGCCGGCATGCCGCCGGAGCGGGTCGCCGAGATCGTGGTCCGCGTGGCCGCCCACGACATCGAGGTGCCCTCCGGCGGCGAGATCGACATGCGCGATTACCTGGAGAAGTGAGGCGGGAGGGCTGGGCCGGCCGCGCGCACGCAGCGTGACGCAGCGTACACGGTGAGGGGCCGGGCCGGCTGCGCTCGCCGGCCCGGCCCCTCGTCTCTGGAGGCGCGGCTCCCAGGAGGTGGAGCCTCGATCCCCGCCGCAGGTGAGGCGTGAAGCGGCGGCCCGCAGGCGCGCCGCTTACTCGTACTGGATCGCCTCCAGGATCCGCGTGTTGGCGGCGCGGCGCGCCGGGAGCACCGCCGCGACCACTCCGACGACCACGGCGAGCACCAGGAACACGCCGAGTTGCAGCCACGGCAGGCTGAAGACCAGGCCGTCGCCGCCCAGCTGGGTGACGATGACGTAGGCCATGGCGATGCCCACCGCCGTGCCCAGCACCCCGCCGATGACGGCGGTGATGACGCTCTCGTAGCGCACCATCTGCCGGAGCTGCCGGCGCGTGGCCCCGATGGCGCGCAGCATGCCGATCTCCCGCGTCCGCTCGTGCACGCTCAGCACCAGTGTGTTGACGATGCCGAAGATCGAGATGATCACGCTCATGGCGAGCAGGCCGTAGAACATGATGAGGATCTGGTCGACCTGGCTTGTTGATGGCGTCGAGGTACTCGGTCTTGGTCTGGACCTTCTGCGTGGGGAACTCGGCGAGGGCCTTCTGGACCGCGGCCTGGGTCCCGTCGCTGCCGTCGGTGCGCACCAGCATCATGCCGGCGGCCGTCGGGACGTCCAGCTTCTCGAGCGTGTCGAGGCTGACCATCATGCCGGTGTAGGCCATCTGGTCGCGGTAGAACCCGAGCACCGTGAGCTTGGCCTTCTCGCCGCTCTGGCTGGTGACGGAGATCGTGTCGCCGGCCTCGACCTTGGCGGCGATCGGCGAGCCGTCCTCGAGGATCACGCTGTCTGCGTCGAGCTCGGCGAACAGGTCGTCGCTGCCGCCGCGTCGCCAGTCGTGGCCCCAGACCTGCGGCCACACGGCGGGATCCACGGCGTTGGCGGTGAGGATGCCGCCGCCCTTGACCTTGAGCGCCGCCCAGGCGACGCCGGCGGCGGACTCGACGCCGGGCACGTCCTCGAGGCCGCGCACCGTCGTCTGGGGCACGGTGAGGAACGCGCTCTGGTCCTGCGCGACGAGGTCGGCGCGCGTGGACTTGCTGATGGCGCCGCCGAACGAGCCCTTCAGGGCCTGGGCGAACACGGCGACGAAGACGACCATGGCGAGGCCGATCATGAGCGCGGCGGCCGTGGCGGCCGTGCGGCTCGGGTTGCGGCCGGCGTTGTCGCGGGCCAGACGGCCGCTGGTGGGCGCGAGCTTCTCCATGGGCCAGCCGATGATGCGGCTCGCCGGCCGGACGACGAACTTGGCCAGCATGGCGATGGCGACGAAGAGCAGCAGGGCGCCGAGGCCCATGAAGAGCAGACGGCCGCTGGTCCCGCCGTCGCTGAAGATGCCGAAGGCGAGCGAGCCGGCGCCGAGGGCCGTGAAGGCCAGGGCGATGACGGTGCTGAACCTGGTGAAGCGCGTCGGCGGCAGCGCCGCGCCCTCCTGGAGGGCCGCCACCGGCGGCACGCGCGTGGCGCGCAGGGCCGGGGCCAGCGCCGAGAGGAGCGTGACGCCCACGCCGACGAGCACGGCGATGAGGATGGTACGCGGCTCGAGCGCGATGCCCGCCGTGGGGATGTCGGCGCCGAGGGCCTTGAAGAGCAGATTGATGCCCTTGGCGACGCCGAGGCCGGCGGCGATACCGATGGCCGAGGCCAGCACGCCGAGCGTGAGCGCCTCGGCGACCACGGAGACGAGCACCTGGCGGCGGCCGGCGCCGAGGGCGCGCAGCATCGCGAACTCGCGGCGTCGCTGGGCGACGGTGATGCTGAAGGCGTTGAAGATGATGAAGGCGCCGACGAAGACGGAGACGCCGGCGAACGCCAGGAGCACCGGCGTGAGGAACGAGCCGATCGCGTCGGCCGTCTCGGCGGTCGCGTCGGCGGCGGCCTGCTCCCCGGTCTTGACGCTGACGCCGGCCGGCATGACGGCCTTGACGTCCGCGGCGAGCTCCTTGGGCGTCACGCCGGGATCGGCGGACACGGAGATGCCGCTGATCCTGCCGGGCTCGCCGCCCCAGCGCTGCACGTCCTGCAGGCGGCCGGCGACGACGATGGTGCCGCCGAGGGAACCGGACTCGCCCCACTCGAAGACGCCGGCGACCTTGACCTCTTCGAGGCCGGCCGGGCCGGCGACGGTGAAGGTGTCGCCGGGCCTCAGGCCGGCCTTGTCGGCGAAGCTCTTGATGATCGCGACCTCGTTGCGACCCTGGATCTCGCCGCCGGCGACGATGGTGGCCTGGTTGAAGGGCTCACCCGTGCTCGTCGTCAGGAGCGTGGGGGCGCCGCCGGTCTCGACGGGTTTGCCGTCGACGATCGCGGCGCCTGCTGTCTCGTAGACGCCGGCGGCCTTGTCCACGCCGGGGACCGCGAGCACCTGGGCGACGAGATCGTCACTCAGCGTCTGGGGCGCGTCGCCCTCCATGCTGGTGAACGACTGCTTCGGCTCGACCTGCACGGCCGTGCCCTTGAACGAGGTCTCGAAGATGTTGGCGAAGCCGTTGTCGATCTGGTCTGTCAGCACGTACGTGCCGGTGATCATCGCCACGCCCAGCAGGATCGCCAGGAGCGTGAGGACTGTCCGGAGCGGCCGGCTGGTCAGGCTGCGGAAGGCGAGGCGGGTCATCGCTGGACCCCCGCTGCACTGCGCGCGGTCGGCACGTCGGCGACCGGGATCTCGAGGTTCTTGATGGTGTCGTAGATGTCGTCGCGGGTCATGCGGTCTTCGTCCAACTCGATGCCGCCGTCCTTGAGGAAGACGACGCGGTCGGCGATGCTGGCGGCGTTGGCGTCGTGCGTGACCATGATCACCGTCTGGCCGAACTCGTCGACGCTGCGGCGGAGCAGGTCGAGGACCTCGCCGCCGGTGCGGGAGTCGAGGTTGCCGGTGGGCTCGTCGGCGAACAGGACGGCCGGCCGCGTGATGAGCGCGCGGGCCACAGCGACGCGCTGCTGCTGGCCGCCGGAGAGCTCGGCCGGGCGGTGCGTCAGGCGGTCCTGCAGGCCGACGGCCTCGATGACCGTGCGTCGCCAGGTCTCGTCCGCCCTGCGGCGGGCCAGCGAGAGCGGCAGGACGATGTTCTCGTCGGCCGTCAGCGTGGCCAGCAGGTTGAAGCTCTGGAAGATGAAGCCGATCTTGTCGCGGCGGAGCTGCGTGAGCCGCTTCTCCTTGAGGCGCGTGATCTCGGTCCCGTCGATCCAGACCTGGCCGCCGCTGGGCTGGTCGAGGCCGGCGAGGATGTGCATGAGGGTGCTCTTGCCGGAGCCGGACGGCCCCATGATGGCCGTGAGCCGGCCCCCGGTGATGTCGATGTCGACGCCGCACAGGGCGCGCACGGAGGCGTCGCCCTTGCCGTAGGTGCGTGTGAGGCCGCGCGCCCGGACGACGGCGCGGCCCGCGGACGGCCGCTCGAAGGGCGATGCGCCGGCGAGCTCGCGCTCGAGCCGGTCGAGTGTCTCGCGCACGGCGGAGCGCTCGCGATCGGTGACGGTGACGGTACCCATTGTCTCTCCTCCTGTGTGACTCGCTTGGTGAGGAGAGGCTACGGCCCGGTCCGCGAACGCGAATCGCCCGGCGGTGGTGAATGGGCCGGGTCTCCGGGAGGGATATCCGGCCCGTCCCGCGGCCCCGCCGGAGGTGCCTGCGGTACCCCCGGCGGGAGAGCGCGGCGCTGCTGGGGTACGGCACAGCGTCGGTCGCCGGACGCCCCCCTGGCGGTCAGTCTCGCCGGTCCGCCCGGGGCGTACCTCGCCCGGGGTAGGGGTGTCGCGAGCCGGGGCGACGGCGTGGCGGCGCCGCGCCGGCGGGACGGGCGGGGGGCGCGACGACGCAGGGCCCGGAAGCGAAGCACTCCCGGGCCCTGCGGACCTCGCGTGTTGCGGCGGCGAGGCGGCTTCGCCGTCGCCACTGAGGTGGCCGGCTTACTTCGCGGCCGCCCCGTGCGCCGCGCCGGCCGCCACCTCGGCGGCCTCGCCCGGCGCGAGCTTCTCCATCTTGACGGCGCAGACCTTGAACTCCGCCGTCTTGGTGACCGGGTCGCCGGCCGAGTTGGTGAGCTCGTTCACCGGCGACTCCTTGTAGTGGAACGTCATGAACATGACGCCCGGGGCCACGCGGTCGGTGACCTGGATGTGCGTGGTGATGGAGCCGCGGCGCGAGCTGACGCGGATGACCTCGCCGTCTTCGAAGCCGTACCGCTCCGCGTCCACCGGGCTCACCATGGCCAGCTCGTGCGGGCGCAGCATCTCGAGGCTCTCGGAGATGCGGGTGGAGATGTTGTAGTGGAACAGCATGCGTCCCGTCGTGAGCAGCGTCGGGTACTCGTCGTCGACGATCTCCGCCGGCGGCTGGAACGGGATGCCCTGGAGCAGGCCCTTGCCGCGCGTGAACTTGCCCACGTGCAGGTAGGGCGTACCGGGGTGGTCCGGCGTGGGGCACGGCCACTGCACGCCGCCCTCGTTCTCGATGCGCTCCCAGGTGATGCCGGCGAACGTCGGGACCAGCCTGCTGACCTCCTGGAAGACCTCCTCCGGCGAGCTGAACGGCATCGGGTAGCCGAGGCGTTCGGCGAGGTCGAGGATGATCTCCCAGTCGGGGCGGCACTCGTCCGGCGGCTCCACGGCCTTGCGCACGCGCTGCACGCGGCGCTCGGTGTTGGTGAAGGTGCCGTCCTTCTCGGCGTACAGCGCGGCCGGCAAAAAGACGTCGGCGTACTTCGCCGTCTCGGTCATGAAGATGTTCTGCGCGACGAGGAAGTCCAGGCTCTGCATCGCCTTGCGCACGTGGTTGGCGTCGGCGTCGGTGAGGGCCGGGTCCTCGCCCATGATGAACATGGCCTTGAGCTTGCCCTCCACGGCGGCGTCGAGCATCTCGGGGATGCGCAGCCCGACCTTGTCCGGCATGGTCGCCCCGTAGGCCTCGCTGAACTTGGCCTTGGCGGCCTCATCGAGCACGCTCGGGTAACCGGGGAAGGAGTTGGGCAGGGCGCCCATGTCGCAGGAGCCCTGCACGTTGTTCTGGCCGCGCATGGGGTTCACGCCGGCGTTGGGCTTGCCGATGTGCCCCGTGATCATGCCGAGGTTGGCCAGGTTCATCACGTTGGCCGTGCCCACCGTGTGCTCGGTGATGCCCAGCGTGTAGAAGATACCGGCCTTCTCGGTCGTGGCGTACAGCTCGGCGGCCGCGACGATCTGCTCGGCCGGGATGCCGGTGATCTCCGAGGCGCGCTCGGCCGGGTAGTCCTTGACCGTCTCCCACAGGTCGTCCCAGCCCTCGCAACGCTCCTCGATGTACGCCTTATCGTGCCAGTCGTTGGTGATGATGGTGTGCAGCACGCCGTTGATGAACGCGTTGTCCGTACCGGGCCTGATCTGCAGCCACATGTACGAGTGGTCCGCGAGCTCAGTGCGACGCGGGTCGATGACGATGAGCTTGGCGCCGCGCGCGGCGGCCTGCTTCATCTTGTTGCCGATGATCGGGTGCGCCTCGGTGGCGTTGGACCCGATGATGAACAGGACGTCGTTACCGACGATCTCCCCGATGGAGTTCGTCATGGCGCCTGAACCGAGCGTGGCGGCCAGACCGGCCACCGTTGGAGCGTGTCAGGTACGTGCGCAGTGGTCTATGGAGTTCGTGTTGAGACCCGCCCTCGTGAGGCGCTGCAAGAGGTAGTTCTCCTCGTTGGTGCAGCGCGCCGAGCTCAGGACGCCTATGGCGTCTCCGCCGTCCTCCTCCTTGATGCGCAGCAGGCGCTCGGCGACGTAGTCCAGCGCCTCGTCCCAGGTGGCCTGCTCCCAGATGCCGTCGCGCTTGACGAGCGGGTGCGTGATGCGCTGGGGGCTGTCGATGAGGTCGGTGTGGAAGCGGCCCTTGACGCACAGTGAGCCCTGGTTCACCGGGGCGTCGTAGGCGGCCGTGACGCCCACCACCTTGCCGCCGGCCACGTTGAGGTCGAAGTTGCAGCCCACGCCGCAGAAGGGGCAGGTGGTGCGCACCTTGTGGCGGTCCCACGACTTGGAGCGCGTGAGCTGCCGGTTGGTGAGTGCACCGGTGGGGCACATGTCGACGCACTGGCCGCAGAAGCGGCAGAACGACGTGTCGAGCTCGTGGTCGAACGACGGCGCGACCTTGGCATCGAAGCCGCGCTGCGTGAAGTTGATGGCCTCGGTGACCTGGACCTCGCGGCACACGCCGACGCACTTGCCGCAGAGGATGCAGCGCTTGGGGTCGTAGGCGATGAGCGGCTGGGTCTCGTAGGCGTCGTAGTCGCGGGCCTCCGCGCCCTGGAACGGGTTCTGGAAGACCTCGTAGTCGATCCCGAGGCACTGCAGCTCGCAGTCGCCGTGCGCCTCGCAGGTGCACTGCAGGCACAGCTGGGCGCCACGCACGGCTTCGTCCTCGGGGAACCCGAGCTCGATCTGCTCGAAGTTGGTCTTGCGGTCTTCAGGCCAGAGCTTGGGCATGTGCGCCGGCGGGCTCATCTCGAGGATGCCGGTGTTGATGTCGATGAACACCGGCGGGATCTCGGCGAGCCGGCGGATGCGCGGCTCGATGTCGCCCTTCGCGTCGAGCGCCGCGAGAAACGGCGTGCGACGCAGGTCGTGGAGTTGCTGGGAGACGGCCTTCATGTCGTCGCCGCGCAGGTGGGCGTCCATGCTCCAGGCCGCCTTCTTGCCCTGGGCGATGGCCTGGATGACGGTCTGCGCGCCGAGCACGCAGTCGCCGCCGGCGAACACCTGCGGGTCGTCGGTCTGCAGCGTCCAGTCGTCGACCTGGACCGTCCGCCAGCGCGTGTGGGCGATGCCCTGGGCCTCGCCGGCGCCGTCGAGCAGCGGGTACTGGCCGATGGCGCTGATGATCTGGTCGCACTCCACCACGAACTCGGAGTCCTCGAGCGGCACTGGGCGCCGGCGGCCGGAGGCGTCGGGCTCACCGAGCTCCATGCGGATCATCTCGATGCCGTGCACCTTGCCGGCGTCGTCGGTGAGCACGCGGACCGGCGCCACCTGCAGGACCAGGCGCACGCCCTCCTCCTCGGCCTCGTCGACCTCGGTGTGGTGGGCGGGCATCTCCTTGCGGGAGCGCCGGTAGAGGCAGGTGACCTCTTCGGCGCCGAGGCGCACGGCGGTGCGGCAGGCGTCCATGGCGGTGAAGCCGCCGCCGATGACGGTGACCTTCTTGCCGGTGGGCACGGCGCCCTCACGCTCGTAGTCGCCGAGGTAGTCGACGGCGGCGACGCTGCCGGGCGCGTCTTCACCCGGGATGTTCATGAGGTTGGAGTTGAAAGCGCCCAGGGCGAGGAAGACCGTGTCGTACTCGGCCTTGAGATCATCGAGCTGGAAGTCGACGCCGAGGCGCACGCCCGTCTGGATCTCGACGCCCATGCGCCAGAGGATGTTGATCTCGTCCTCGAGGATGGCGCGCGGCAGGCGGTAGGACGGGATGCCGTAGCGAAGCATGCCTCCCGGCTTGGGCTGCGCCTCGAAGATCTTGACGGCGTGTCCCTCGAGCCGGGCGTAGAAGGCGGCGGCGAGGCCGGCGGGCCCGCCGCCCACGATGGCGATCTTCTTGCCGGTCTCGGGCTTGGGCTCGGCGGGCAGCAGCAGCTCGCCCTTCAGCTCGTCCGGCCGCGTCTGGTCGGCCATGAAGCGGTGCAGCTGGCAGATGGTGATGGGGTCGTCGACGAGTTGGCGGCGGCACGGGCCCTCACAGGGCCGCGGGCAGACGCGGCCCAGGATGCCGGGGAACGGCAGGTCTTGGCGCAGCACGCGCATGCCGCCTGCGTAGTCGCGCTCGGCGATGCGCTCGAGGAAGCCCGGGATCTTGATGTGCGTTGGGCAGCCGTCGCGGCACGGCGGCGTGCAGTACGACATGTGATCGCTGAAGATCAGCTCCAGGTTGAGCTGGCGGATCGCGCGCAGCTCGGGGGACTGCGTTGTGACCACCATGCCGTTCGCGGCGGGCGTGTCGCACGCGGTCACGGGGTCTTTGCGGCCTTGTACCTCGACGATGCACAGGCGGCAGGCGGACGCCACGTGCAAGGTGTCGTGGTAGCAGAGGGTGGGGACGGTGACTCCCACCTCCCTGGCGGCCGCGAGGATGCTGGAGCCCTCGGGGACGGTGACGGGATGCCCGTCCACCGTCAGCGCGACTGTCTGGGTCGCGGCTGAGGCTGCCGACTCGGTCACAGCAACTCCATTCGCTCGCTCGGCTACTGCACAATCGGGCCGCGCATACGCGACCCGCGCTCCCACGGGAGGGCCGCCGCACGGCGTGGCGCCGGCGAAGGCCATGTCCACAGACGGACACTTCCCGGGCCGGTCAGGCGCCCGAGAAGTTACTGTAAGTGTACACCGGCACAAGCGGGCATGAAATGGGGGCGATCGGCGGCGGAGCGGCCAATCCTGCGGACCACGGAGCCGCCGGACGCGCGCTGCCATCGACGACAACCTGCAGGCGCTGTTCGACAAGCACACCGGCGCCGAGGCGTTCGCGCGAGCCGCCGGCGACGGGTGACCGGGGCGTCGGGAGCCGGGCCGCGGTCCGGCGGTCTCCCGGCTGGTCTCTGACCCGGTGGCGCGGCCGTCGGCCGCGCCGGCCTCAGGCCCCTCCGCCCTCGGCGCGCCGTTTGATGCCGCGCAACATGCCGCGTTCCATGACCAGGTGTGCGGGGCTCAGGAGCAGGCCGCGTGCCAGGCGAGCCGTCGTGGTGTCGGCCCAGGCGGCGCGCGTTCGCGTCAGGAGTCGCGTGCGACCTGGACCGGCAGGTTCCAGAACGAACGACCAGGTGATCTCGATCTCGCCCTTGAAGAAGTTGCCCGACTCTTGCGGCGGCTCGCCGGGCGCGCCGCTGCGCAGCACGAAGGCGCGCCCGGGGTGGACCATCGCGAACGTCATCTTCATGACGCCGTCCGGGTCGAGCGCGATGCAGTCGACATCCTGCTGTGGGTCCTGCCACTCTGAACGGATCTCGTCGGTGCTGTGGATGTCGAGGCGGAACACGTTCTCGAGCCAGTCGTAGGTGTAGAAGCCGCCGCGATCCTGGCCGAGCTGTACCAGCCACGGCCAGACGGCGGCGGCCGGCGCGTCCACGGTGATCGCCCGCGTCGTGACGTACAGCGGATTGGCGACGAGGTCGTCGCCCGGCAGCGGCCGGACGACCTCGTCCCAGGTGGCGCCCCGCGCCATGAGGCGCGGGCGCGCCTCGGACCAGGCCGCGGCGGCGACGCCGGCGCCCGCCGCCGCGGCGAACAGCGCGGCTCGTGTGCGTGCTCTCATGCTCCAGTCTCCTCCCGGCCGGGGTGCGCCGGCCCGTCAGGCTCGCTTGTCCGCGGCGCCGCGCCGTTCTTCGCCTCCGCCGGCGCGATCTCCGCGGCCACCGCCTCGGCCACCACGGCGGCGCCGTCGTCGGTGAAGTGCACACCATCGACCGTGAACGGGCCGCGACCGGCGGCGGCCGCGGCGGCGAACGCCGGTCGCAGATTCAAGATGCGCGCGTGCGAATCCGTGCGCGCGCGCCGCTCCATCGCATCCCCCAGCTCGTCGGCGTGAGTCTCCCAGAGAGAGCCTTCCGCCTCCAGCACGACGGGTCGCACGCACAGGGTGCGCGGCGCCCGCTCCGCCGCCCAGACGAGCAGCTCGCCGTAGTCGTCGACGGCGCGTTCGACGCGGGCCTGCCAGCTCCAGGCGCCTTTCGTGGCGACGTCCATCGCGGCGGCAACGGCGTCGTTCGCGCCGATCCACAGGACCACGAGGTCGACCGGCCCGGGGTCCTGATACGGCAGACGGCGCAGCAGATCGACCACGCAGTCGCCGGCGCGACCGAGGTTGATCAGCTCGTGACGCGGAAAGCGCTCCACCAGCAGCGGGAAGAAAGCGGCGCCGGGCCACCCCTCCGTCAGGCTGTCTCCGAGGAACGCGATCTTCATGGCCGGAGTCTACGCCGGGCGGCGTGCCTCGGTGTAGGCTGTGTCGCGGCTCGGCGGCGTACGCGGGATGGTGAGGTGAGCGAGCTCTATCGGCATACGCAGATCGGCTGGACGATCATCGTGATCGTGGGCGCGGCTGTGGTGGTCGAGGTGGTCGTGGCCGCGGTGCTGGCCTCCCAGAACACCGTGGCGCTCGCGCTCTCCGGCGCCGTGGCCGCCGTGCTCGCCGTGTTTCTGGCCATCTTCTCCACCCTCACCGTCACCGTGGACGACGCGGCGGTGCGCCTCTCCTTCGGTCTCGACGTTCTGCGCAGGGAGGTCCTGCTGGACGAGGTCGCCGCGGTGCGCAGGGTGCGCAACTCGTGGGTGGCCGGCTGGGGGGTGAGAGTCATTCCGCACGGGCGGCTCTACAACGTCGGCGGCTTCGACGCCGTGGAGCTGGAGCTCGACAGCGGCCGGGTGGTGCGCGTGGGCACCGACGAACCGGATGCGCTTCTGGCGGCGGTGCGGCGGGCGCTGAGGGCCGGAGGGTGACGTCACGGTCGCCGGGCGCCGGCGGCCGGTCCGCGACCGGCGCTGACCGGCCGCCCGAAGGTGGCGCACGCGCGGCCGAGGACGGCGGGCCGGCGCCGGGACGCGGCCCCGACCCACCGCACGCTCCCGGACGGGTGAGCGTGGTGCCTGACCCAGGTCCGCTCGAGGTCGCCCTGACGCGCGCGCTGCTGCACGGCATCATGAGCGGCGCGTACAGGGAGTGGGTGGCCGACCTGGGGCTGCACGGCGACGAGCGGGTGCTGGATCTGGGCAGCGGCAGCGGCGCGGCCGCACGGCATCTGGTGCGGGCGCTGGGGCCGCGCGGCGGGCACCTCACCTGCGTCGACATCTCCCCGGGGTGGCAGGCGGCGCTGCGCAAGAGCCTCGCGGGGTACGACGTCACCTACGCGCTCGGCGACATCCGCGGGCTGGGACTGTCGGGCGCGTCGTTCGACCTGGTGGTGGTGCACTGGATGCTGCACGACGTTCCGGCCGGCGAGCGGGGTGCGATCCTCGCCGAGCTCGCGCGAGTGCTGCGACCGGGCGGTCGCCTTGCGACCCGCGAGCCCACCCGCCCGGGCGAGGGCATCGCGCCGGCCGAGCTGTGTGATCAACTGCGGGCCGCCGGCTTGCGGGAGCTGCGCGGCGCCGCGGGTTCGGCGCTCCTGATGGGCCCGTACTACTCGGGCCTGTGGGAGAAGCGCAGCGTACCTGCGTAGCGCTCCGGCGTGCGCCTGGCCGCCGGACGCGACACCCCCGCGGTCGCTCAGCTCACCGGCTGCTGCTGCGTGATGCAGTGGACGTTGCCGTCGGCTTCCGCCAGCTCCATGGTCGGAAGCTGGACGATGCGGCGGCGCGGGAACAGGCGGGCCAGCACGTCCCGCGCGACCTCGTCGGCCGGGTCGCCGAAGCCCGGCAGCACGACCGCCCCGTTGGCCACGTAGAAGTTGACGTAGGACGGCGACAGGAGGCGGCCGCGGAGCTCGCGTCGCGCGGGCGACGGCAGCTCCACCACCTCAAGGCTCCGCCCGCGCGCGTCGCGCGCCCCGCGGAGCCTGGCCAGGTTCGCGGCGAACGCCGCCGCCTGCGGGTCGTCTGGATCGCCGCCGCCCACGGCGACGACGACGCCCGGCGCGACGAAGGCGGCGAGGTTGTCAACGTGTCCGCCGGTATTGTCGTGCTCGAGCGCGGCGGCGAGCCACACCACGCGCTCCACGCCGAGGTAGTCACGCAGCAGCGCCTCGGCCTCCTCGCGCGACAGTCCCGGGTTGCGCCGTGGGTCGAGGACGACCTCCTCAGTGGTGAGGAGCGTGCCGTCGCCGTCGGTGTGCACGGCTCCGCCCTCCAGGACGAGGGGCGCGGCGAAGCGCCTCGCCCCCAGAAGGTCCAGGATCCGCCGCGCCATGTTGGCCGTGCGGGCGTACCGCTCGTAGATGCCGCCGTACGCGTTGAAGCGCCAGTCCACGCCGGCCAGGCCGCCGCGCCCGTCCACGACGAAGGTGGGCGCGGTGTCTCGCGCCCAGGAGTCGTCGCTGGGAACGACGACCACGTCGACGTCCGTCCCGGACCCGACTGCGAGCGCCTTGCGCGCCTGCGCCACGTGCTCGGCGTTGGCCGTCATCGTGACGGGCTCGAAGGCGGCGATGGCGCGCGCGACCCGCGCGTACGCCGCGCGCGCCCGCTCGATGTCGTCCCAGTTCTCGGGGCGGCACGGCCACGTCATCCAGCAGCCGGCGTGGGGTGCCCATTCGGCCGGCATGATGAAGCCCGCCTCGCGCGGTGTGGTCACCAGGATCTCCGTGTCGAGCGGCCGCCCGGGCGACTGCCGGCGGCCGCTCCCCGAGCATAGCGCAGCACCTCGGTGAGAGGCGGGACCCGGCGGCCGTGTCTCTCCTCGTCCGGCCTCGCCGGCGACCGCTCGGTCGCCCATCGTCTAGAGTACACAGGACGGCAAGGAGGCGAGCATGCGTGGCGAGACACAGCTTCTCAGCGCCCGGTCGGTCCGCTGGCTCGACGTGGGCGTCGTGGTGTGGGTGGTCGTGTGGGCACTGCTCGGCGTCTTCGTGTGGCAGGAGATCACTGCACAGACCCGGCTGCCGGCCGACGTGATCAAGATCGGGTCGGCCGTGGAGGACACGGGGCAGGCCCTCGGCGTGGTGGGCGGGCTGCCGCTGGTCGGCGACAGGATCGGCTCCTTCGCGGACAGGATCGAGACGCTGGGCGCCGAGGTGGTGGCGAGCGGCGAGACCAGTCGCGAGGGCATCCGTCGTGTCGCCGTCATCGCCGGCATCGCCGTGGGTGTGTTGCCGGCGGCCATGGCGCTCTTCCTCTACCTCCCCGTGCGCCTGCGCTGGCGGAGGACGGTCGGGTCGGTGGCAGGCGCCCTCGAGACGTCGTCCGGCGACCCCGCGTTCGAGCAGTACCTGGCGCGGCGTGCCATCGACTCTCTGCCCTGGGACGAGCTGCGCGCCGTCACCCCGGACCCGTGGGGGTCGGTGGCCGGCGGCGATTTCCGGGCGCTGGCCGACGCCGAGCTCACGCGTCTCGGCCTGCGGCGCCCGTAGCCCGCCGGGGAGCGGCGCCGAAAGACCGGGCGCCGCGGGCGTTCGGCGCTCCTCGGCGCGGCGCACGTCCTGGCCGGCGGTCACCGGTGGTAGAGTGCGCCGTGTGCGGCCCCGTCCTGGGGTCCCGCTCGACTGGGAGGCCCGGTGCACAGGCTCTCACGCTTGGTCAGGAGCGCGGCTTCGCCGGCGATCGTCCTCGCCCTGGTACTCTGCCTGGCCGCCGTGCTGGCCGGCCCGGCGGCGGCCAAGGACTTCTGGATCACCGACATCAGCATCGACGCCAAGGTGCTGCGCAACGGCGACGTGCGCGTGCACGAAGAGCGCACGCTCGAGTTCAGCGGGACGTTCCGCTACGTCTACTGGGATTACCTGACCCAGGGTTCCGACGGCATCGTGATCGACGGCGCCGGCGGCCCGTCCGGGCCCTACAGGCGCGGCCCGGACGACCTCGTCGGCTCCACGATGACCGTCCCCGACACGTACGCCGTGCAGACCACCCCGGCGAGCGTGCGCGTCCAGCTTGACTTCGAGCTCAGCGACACCGACGCCCGGTTCTACGTGGACTACACCGCGTTTGGCGCGGCCAAACGGTGGCAGGACATCGCCGAGCTGTACTGGCAGTTCATCGGCGACGACACCGCCAAGCCGGCCGATCACGCCGTGATCACCGTGCGCCTGCCCGAGGGCGTGACCAAGGAGGACGTGCGGGCCTGGACGCACGGCCCCCTGTGGGGCGAGGTCACGATCGAGCCGGACGGCACGGTGGTCAGCGAGGTCTCTCCCCTGCCGGCGTACACGTTCGTGGAGCCTCGCATCCTGTTCCCCGCCGAAGCGCTCAGCAAGGCTGCGCCTGAGGCGGCGCCGCGGCTCCAGGAAGCGCTGGCGGAGGAGAAGGCTCTGGCGGACGCGGCCAACCGGTCCCGCACGTGGGCGCGCGTCAAGGTGGTGCTCTGGAGCATCCTGGGTTTCGGCGTGCCCGCGGTGGCCCTGGCCCTGGTCGTCTTGCTGTGGGTGAAGTACGGACGAGAGCCGAAGCCGCAGTTCCAGGCCGAGTACCTGCGCGACATCCCGCAGCCGCCGCTGCCCCCCGCTCTCGTCGGGTTCATCTGGCGCATGGGCAGCGTGAGCCGCGAGGACGCTACGGCAACGCTGCTCGACCTGGTCACCCGCGGCGTGGTCGAGATCGAGCGTGTGCAGACGGTCGAGGACGGATTCTTCGGGGACAAGACAGAGATCAGCTACCGGCTCACGCGTCAGCGTGAGAAGGAGCGGGGCCTCGAGGAGTGGGAAGAGAATCTCCTCGACCTCATGTTCGACGACATGGCCCACGACGACAGCTTCGTGCTCAGCGAGCTCAAGGACAAGGTCAAGAACCACCGCTCGACCGTGGCCATCGGCTACAAGCAGTGGACCGGCAAGGTCACGGCGGCCGGCGCGGACCGCGGATATCTTGACCCCAAGGCCGACCGTATGGCCTTCGCCGGCGCCGCCTACGGTTTCGTGGCCGCGATCGCCTCCGGCGGCGCGGCCGTGCTCAGCCAGAACTGGTGGTTCCTCATCGGGGTCGGGGTCAGCATCCTGCTGATCGTTCTCGCACGCACGATCAAGCGTCGCTCGCGCGAGGCCGCCGAGCTCTTTGCCCAGTACGGGGCGTTGAAGCGCTACATGAAGGACTTCGGCCGCATGCAGGAGAAGCCGCCGGACGCAGTCGTGCTGTGGGAGCAGTTCCTCGTGTATGCGGTGGTGTTCGGGATCGCCGACCAGGTCGTGAAGGATATGCAGGTGCACATCCCCGAGGTCGTGCAGGACCCGGCCTTCGGGCGCATGTACTGGCTGATGTTCCCCGCGTTCGGCGGCGGGTGGTCCGACTCGCCCTTCTCGCAGATGAGCGAGTCCTTCACCCAGTCACTGGCCGTGGCGACCTCGTCGTCGTCGTCCGGGTCGGGAGGGGGCGGCGGGTTCTCCGGCGGCGGCGGCGGTGGCGGTGGCGGCGGGGGCTTCGGCGCGGGCTGACCTCCCCGCAACACTGCCGACGCTTACGCCGCCGGCCGGCCCGCCGGTCGTCTCAGTCACACCCGGGACAGCGGGACCTCGAGGGTTTATCCTACGTTGACAGTGGATATGGTGTCACCATGGCCCGGCCTGACCCCACAGTGTTCCGCCGGAAGACTCGACTCGTGACCACCGCCATGGCGGCTGCGAGCTGCGCCGACCGCCGTCACTACGACTTCTCCAACGAGGTAGCCCCCGGCGTGCGTCTCGTGCTCAGCGGGACCTCCCGTTGCCCTCTTGCCTTCTCGTTGTGGACCCGTCCCGAGGACATCGCCGAGATCTGCGCCGACGCAGCCGTGCCGGTGGCGTCGGCGCTGCTCGCGATCGACGGCGCCCAGGCTCGTGCGGCCGCAGACGCCGGTTGCCTCATCGACCTTGACCAGTGTACGAGCAGCCAGGCCGTGCCCGGCCTGTACTACGTGCTCCTCGGCCAGACCGGCGTGCGACGCATCGGGGATGTGCTCCGTCGTGTCGTCCCGGGAGCATCGACAGGCGTGCTCGCCGCGTGAACCGTCAGACCTGCCCTCCGGCAGCCGCGCGGCCGCGACCCGCGTGTGCTGGGCGCTGCCGCGGCGTACCCGCATCCCATTTCCGTTTCAGTCCAGTGTCTCGCCGGTATTAACGGTGTCGACCCCACTTGTCGTCACGATGCACATCCGCGTCGCGTCCGCGCAGTAGGCGCAGCCAGACCACACCCAAGAAGGGCGGCCTGCCGGGTGGCAGCCGCCAGAAGGAGGAACACAGGAGCCATGGCAGAGCCGTTCAAGAACACCCCGCCCGCGCCCGAGGACAAGGGCGCCATGACCGCACAGAACATCGCCGCCGCGCTCGCCGGGGAGAGCCAGGCGTCGCAGAAGTACCTGGCGTTCGCCGACGTCGCCGACGCCGACGGCTACCCCAACGTCGCGCGGCTCTTCCGTGCCGTGGCCTACGCCGAGAGCACCCACGCCCGCAACCACCTCAGCGTGCTCGGCAAGATCGGCACCACGGAGGAGAACCTCAAGGCCGCCTGGGGCGGCGAGACCTTCGAGATCGACGAGATGTACGCCGCCTACGATGCTGTCGCCAAGTTGCAGGGCAACAAGTCCGCGCAGACCACGGTGCGCTACGCCATGGAAGCGGAGAAGGACCACCAGACTATCTACAACGAGGTCCTTGCGGGCGTGCAGGACAAGCAGGACTGCGCCGCCGTGGCCGTCCGTGTCTGCCCGATCTGCGGTCACACCGTCCTCGGCGACGCTCCGGATGAGTGCCCCGTGTGCGGCACGGCCGGTGTGTACTTCAAGGACTTCTGAGATGGACGAAGCTTTCGAGAAGCGCCTCCCCAAGCCCGAAGAGCTCAACCCGATGACGGAGGAGAGCCTCAAAGCCGCCTTCGCCGGTGAGAGCCAGGCGGCCGAGAAGTACCTTGTGTGGGCCGACCAGGCTGAGGAAGAGGGCTACCCGAACGTCGCCAAGCTCTTCCGTGCCATCTCCTTCGCCGAGACGCGCCACGCGCGCAACCACCTGCGCGTGATGGGCGGCATCGGCAGCACCGCCGACAATCTCGCCGCGGCCTTCGGCGGCGAGAGCTTCGAGGTCGACGAGATGTATCCGGCGTATCACGAGATCGCGAAGCTGCAGGGCAACAACCAGGCCGTACGCAGTGTCAACTACGCGCTCAAGTCGGAGGTCGACCACAAGGGCCAGTACACGGCCGCCCGCGAGGCCGTGGTGGCCGGCAACGACATCGCCGATACGCAAGTCAACGTGTGCCTCATCTGCGGCCATACGGTGGTCGGCGATGCGCCGGACAAGTGCCCTTACTGCGCGGCCTCCAAGGAGTACTACAAGACGTTCTGAGCGTCTGAAGGGCTGCAGCGGTGGCGGGGCACGCTCCGCTGCACAATGCACGTACGACCGGCCGCGCCCCGCGTCTGCGGGGCGCGGCCGGCTCGACAGGGATGACGGCCGGGACTGCACCTGCGTGGCCGTGTGGCTGTCGCATGGTGCTGTGTCGAGTGCGGCACCACGAAAGAGTCCTTAAGGGAGTCCTGACAGCGCCATGATGCCGGGGGGGCGTCGCGCTCGCGAGGGGAGCGGCTCGGCCGGCGGCGGATCAGGGCGCCGGCGACGCCAGGGAGGACGCGCGCGCCTTGAGCGCGGCCGGGTCGAATCCATCGGCGTACGTCACGCTGAGCTTCTCGATCTGCGCCGACATCCACTTGTTCCAGATCTGCTGCTGAGCGGCACTCAGCAGGATGCTCCTGATGGTCGCCCTGGCCTTCGCGAACGTCCTGGTCTTCGCGTCCTTGGTGAACTGATCCTTGTGAGCGTCCCAGTACGCTTTGATCTCCGCAGGCGTGACGCCGGCGCTCTCGGTGACCTTGCTCTGCATCGCCTGGGAGAGCAGCTGCGACTTGATGGTGTGCTCCAGGAGCGTCTGGGTCATGCCGGACGCCTTGAGCGTGGCGTCGAACTTCTGCTGACCCCCGTAGGAGGCGATCAGCTGCTTGATCTGTCCGTTGACCTCGGCGTCGCTGACGGCCACGTCGTACTTGGGTGCGCTCTGGATGATGATCTCGTTGCCCACAAGGTACTCGACCATCTTGGCCATGTACTCGTCGTAGAGCGCCGTGCCTTCTGCGGGAAAGGCCTGGCCCTCGCCCTTGAGCTGTACGGACGCCTGCGCGATGAGCTGCTTGATCTGGTCCGTGGTGATGCTCACGTCGCCGACGGTGGCGACGGCGCCGTCGGGGATGTCGCCACCGTCGCCGCTGTTCCCGCAGCCGACCGCCAGGGCGGCGACGAACAGGCTCATCACGAGTGCCAGCAGCGCGACGGCGGTCGCAGTGCGTTTCACTTGGCCCACCTCCTTCACGGGAAGGTCGCGGCTTCTTGCCGGAACAGGCAGTGTAGCGCGTCCGGCCCGAGCGTGCGCGAGCACGCCGTGAACGCAGCCTGGCGATAGCGCGCCGGGCCGCCGCCCGCCGGTCTGCTAGAATCTCCCGGCACCGGCGGGCAGGGCCCGCCGCATCTCCAGGAGGTCGCCGACGTGGGCTTCAACTTCGGTGTCGGCCGCGAGGCGCCGACATTCACTCTGAGTGTCGCCGACGGCAGCGAGATCGCGCTCGAGCAGTACCGTCGTGATTGGCTGCCGGTCATCGTCTTCGTCCCCGCCACCGGCGCCGAGGACGCTCTGGCCGCTCTCGCCGCGGCCGCGGACACGCTCTGGGGTCTGCGCGGTCAGCTTGTCGGCATCTGCGACGCCGGGCCCGACGAGGTGGCCGCGCTCGCCTCGCAGGTGCCCGGCCTGACCTTCCCCGTGCTCGCCGACGACGGCGCCGTGGCTCGCGCCTACGGCGCCCTTCGCCCCGACGGCGAGCTTCGCGAGATGGCCTTCATCGTGGACCGCGCCGGCAAGATCGTGTGGAGCGCGGAGGGCGCCGGCGCTCTCGAGCCCGTGACCATCCTCACGGCGTTCCGGCAGGTCGTACGCTGACGACCGTTCCGTTCCGGGCTCCCCAGGGCAACTAGAGCGTGAACGCACCCAACAAGGAGCTCATCTCCATGATCGTGGGACAGACAATGTTCAGCGTCCTCAAGGGTACGGAGCATCGCGCCGAGGCCGCCCTTCAGGAGCTTGCGACGCTGGTGACCGCCGCCCCCGGGCACGGCAGCCACAGGATCCTCCGGTCCTTCGGGATGTCCCCGCTGGCGTCCGGCCTCCGTCCGGAGGGCCGTGAGGCCGATCTCGGCGACGTGCACTTCATCTTCGAGACCCAGTGGGACTCCCTCGAGGCTCACGACGAGTTCTACGCCGGGGACGCAGTGCGGCGCGTCTACGGCACACTGCAGTCCATCCTCACCAGCGGGCCGTTCGAGGTGCTCTACGACGGACTCATCGAAGCGCCTCAGACCGACAATGTGGCCATTTAGCCGGTCCTCCTCGGGCGCCGCCGTCGCCACCATCGACGTGCGGGAGGCGTTCGAGCGCCAGCGCAAGGGGGCGAGACTCATCGACGTGCGCACGCCGCAGGAGTTCCGCGCCGGTCACCCCAAGGGCGCGCGCAACATCTTGCCGCAGCAGATCGGGAGCGACTCCACCGGGCTGAAGAGAGACGCCGAGGTGCTGGTCATCTGCGCCAGCGGCCACCGCAGCGCCCGCGCCGCGCGCCAGCTTGCCGGCATGGGGTTCACCAACGTGAGCAACGTGCTCGGGGGCCTGCACGCCTGGACGGGCGCCGGGCTGCCGGTCAAGAAGTAGGGCAGTAGGGCCGTAGGGCTCGGCGGGCGCGTCACGCGCGCCCCGTGGTCATACGGTTCAGCCGCCCCCCGGCGATCCTCACCGACCCGTCCTCCGCGACGAGGACCGGGACCTGCATCGACCCTTCGCGCTCGCCGACACAAGGGCAGGGACCTGTCTCCGCGCGCATGCTGGAGCCTGCGCTGACGACTGAGACGGAGGGCGCGAACGGCGCGGTGGCCGGGTCTCAGCGGCGGTACAGACGAAGTCCGTTCGCCGTGACCAGCAGAGACGTGCCCATGTCGGCGAACACCGCCAGCCACAGGCTCACGAGGCCGAGGGGCGCGAGCACCAGGAACAGGCCCTTGACGGCGATGGAGAACACGATGTTCTGCCAGATGATGCGTTTCGTGCGGCGGCCGAGCAGGATGACGTCCGGGACTGCGGTCAGGTCGTCGCCCATCAGGGCGATATCGGCCGTCTGCAGGGCCGCGTCTGTGCCCGCCGCGCCCATCGCGATACCCAGGGTCGCCGTGGCCAGGGCGGGCGCATCGTTGACGCCGTCGCCGACCATAGCGACCGCGGCGTACGTGTCGCGCAGGCCGGCGACTGCGGCCACCTTGTCGGCCGGCAGCAGGCCGGCGCGCACGTCGTCCACGCCGGCCTGTGAAGCGATCGCCGCGGCCGTCTCGGGGTTGTCGCCGGTGAGCATCGTGATGTGTTCCACGCCGAGCGCGCGCAGCCGCGCGACCGCCTCGGCGGCGCCTTCTCGCAGCGGGTCGCTGACGGCGATCACGCCCAGGGCGCCGTGCTCGTCGCCGACGGCGATGGCCGTCTTGCCTTCGCGTTCGAGGCGCGTGACGGCCGCCACGAGGTGCAGATCGGAGGCGTGCGGGCCGAGAAGCTCGGGGCGCCCGACGAAGTACAGGCGCCCTGCCACCTCGGCCCGCACTCCCATGCCCGGGATGGAGCGGAAGCGCTCGACCGCAAGGCTGTGGCCGTGCCCGGCGTGGTCCTCGGCGATATCCCCGTCATGGGCGTCGTGACTGCCCGCCGGCCCTTCGTCGCAGCAGCTACAGCCGCTCTCGGCGGCCGGCGTGCCAGCGCCGCAGCCGCAATCGCAGGCCGCGTCCTCGAGTCCAGCGAGCGCGTCCCGCTCCGCCCGCTCGACCACGGCGCGGGCCAGCGGGTGCTCGCTCAGGCGCTCGAGGGCGGCGGCGATGTCGAGGACCTCGTCCTGTGACGCCCCGTTCAGGGCGACGACGTCCGTGACCTGCGGGCGTCCGACGGTGAGGGTACCGGTCTTGTCCAGCGCCACGGCGCGCAGGCCAGCAGCCTGTTCGAGATAGACACCGCCCTTGATGAGGATGCCGCTGCGGGTCGCCCTTGCCAGGGCGGCGAGGATGGTGACGGGGGTGCTGATGACCAGCGCGCACGGGCAGCTGATGATGAGCAGCGCGAGGCCGCGGTAGAACCAGGTGTCGAAGGAAGCACCCAGCAGCGGCGGTATGAATGCGACCGCCGCCGCCAGCGCGACGACCACGGGGGTGTAGCGGGAGGCGAAGCGGTCCACGACCGTCTGCGCCGGGGCGCGCTGTGCCTGGGCCTCCTCCACGAGGTGGACGATCCGGGCCACGGTGTTGTCGGAGCCTGCGGTCGTGGCCCGAAGCCGCAGCGTGCCGCCCTCGATGATGGATCCCGCGAACACCTGGTCGCCGGTCCCTTTGGAGACGGGTCGCGACTCACCGGTGACCTGCGCCTGGTCGGCGGCGGCCTGGCCGTCGACGACCAGGCCGTCGACCGCCACGCGTTCGCCGGGGCGAGCCAGCACGACGTCGCCGGTGCGCACGTCGGCCACGGGGACGACGGTCTCGTGGCCGTCGACGACGACTGTCGCCTCGGGCGGCGTGAGCGACATGAGGCCGCTGATGGCGCGGCGTGTACGCTCCAGGGTGTGGACCTGCAGGACCGTGCCGAGGCTGAAGAGGAAGACCACGAGACCCGCCTCCGACCACTCGCCGATGGCGGCTGCGCCGACGGCGGCGAGCGTCATGAGCACGTTCATGTCCACCTGCCGGGCGCGGAGGCTGAAGAACGCGGCGCGGGCCACGAAGGCGCCGCCCGCGACCATCGCCGCGGCGAAAAACCACGGCGAGGCCGGCGGCGCCAGTGCCTGGGCCGCGAACCCGGCCACGATGAGCATGCCGGAGAGCAGGGTGAGCACGGCGCGGCGGTCGCGCAGCCAGAAGCTGCTCCGCGCCGCGCCGGCAGGCACCTCGCCGGCCGGCGCGCTCGCAGCGCTCGCGGCCTGCGTTCTCTCCACCGTGTCGTACCCGAGCCTTCGGACGGCCGTGTACAGCTTCGCGATGTCTGTCCGCTCCGGGTCCAGGGTCAGCGCCAGGGTGGCCGCGCCGAAGTTCACGTCGGCCCGGTACACGCCTGGCTCGTGGCGGAGCGCGCCCTGGAGCTTCACGGCGCAGTCGGCGCAGTCCATGCCGGTCACGTGCAGCATGCGCCGCTCGGCGCCGTCTTCGCCGGGCAGGGGCGCGAGCAGGTCCAGCGCGCCGTGATCGTGCACGGCGAGCGGGCAGTGCTCGGCGCAGTGGGCCTGGGCGCCGGCGCGGCGCGCGAACGTGCGCACCTCGTCGGCGCTCAGCACGTCCGAGTCGTACTGGACGCGGAGCAGACCGCGAGGGACGTCCGCATCGAAGGCGTGCACCCCGTCGAGGCGCACCAACTCGCGGCCGACCTCGTCCACACACCGGCCGCACTCCGCTTCGCGCGGCAGGAGCAGCGCCAGTTCGAGGATCTGCTCGCTCACGCCGATGGGAGTCACGTCGACCCGCCTTCTCGCCGCTCGCCGCCGCCGCCCGACGCGCCGGCGGCCGCGGCCGGCTTGACCCAGCCACCGTGCCGCACGTGCTCGCGCGTCATGTCCAGCAGGATCTGGATGTGCTCGTCGTCTGGGGAGTAGAAGACCATCTTGCCGCTGCGCCGCGCACGCACCAGACGGTTGGCGCGGAGCACCCGCAGGTGGTGGCTGACGTTTGACTCGCTCATCTCGACCGCAGCGGCGAGGTCGCACACGCACAGCTCGCCGGCCGCGATGATGGCGTCCAGCAGGCGGCACCGACTCGGGTCGGCAAGTACCTTGAACACCGCGGCCACCGCCGCGGTCTCGTCCACGCTGCCCAGTCGCGCCCTGACGGCGCGCACCCGCTCGGGGTCGACAACCAGCACGTCGCAGCGATCCAGCCTCTTGCTCGTCTCTGCCGCAGATGACCTCGCCGCTCACGGGCACTCCTTCTCTGAACATATGAACAGACATTCATATGATAACGCCTGGAGCGGTGCCGGCAAACACGTTACGCGCACGAGGGGCCGGCGCCGGGATGCCGCCGCCGGCGGCACCACGGTCAGTCGATGACCGGCGGCAGGACGAACTCCTTCTGACACGCGCCATCGCCGCGGCCGGCAGCGACTCCCACGCGCGGCCAGGACGGCCAGCCCCGCGATGATCAGCGCCATGCCCGCACCCTCCGTCGCCGTCGGCGCCTCCTTGAGCTGGATCCAGGCGGCGATGACGCCGACCACGGGGACCGCGAGCGTGCCCATGCCGGCGGCCCCCGCCGGCAGGCACCGCAGAGCGAAGACCCAGAGCGACCAGCACACCGCGTTGGTGAGCAGCACGGCGTACAGCAGGCACGCGACGAAGCTGCCCGTCCAGGTGGGCCAGCCGCCCTGGGTGAGCACGGCGACGGCAACGAGCGCCAGACTGCCGATGCCGAGCTGCCAGGCGGCGAGGGTCAGCGTGTCCTGGTGGGCGTGTCCCTGCAGACGCTTGACGAGCAGGGATCCTCCCGCCCAAGAGAGCCCTGCGGCGCAGGCGAGCGCCCCGCTGAGTGCGCCGCTGAGGTTCCAGGGCCCGACCACCAGGACGAGCCCGGCGAGGGCCAGCGCGACGGCCGGCCACTGGCCTCCGCGCAGGCGCTCGCCGAGTACGGGCCATGCCAGCAGCAACAACCAGAACGGCATGGTGTAGACGAGCACCGAGACCTTGCCCGCGCCCCCGACGGTGAGCGCCAGGGTGGCCAGTCCGTTGAACAACGTCGTCTGCAATAGGCCGATGAGCGCAGTGCATCCGAGCGGCGGCGGCCGCAGCGGCCGCCGCGTGACGGCCAGCAGGACGAACAGGCAGCCCGCTCCGAGCCCCGAGATGAGCGCGGCGAACGTGAACGGGTCTGAGTACTCCAGTGCGACCTTGCTGACCACCCAGCCGTACCCCCAGATGGGGGCGATCGTAGCCAGGGCGAGGATGCCGAGATCACGGCCGTGTGAGGATCGTGAGGACTCCATCGGTCAATCCTAGTTGACGCGGCCCCACAGGGTCGGCTCGGCGGATGCCGGCGGCGGCGCCACGAACGCCCGTCGTTGAGCTCTCTTCCGTCGCTGACAGACGCGCGAGCCTGAGACCCTGGCGCCGGGGAGTAGCGGGCGCAGGGGCGCGACGGGTGAGCGAAGCGGTGAGAGAGAGGCGTTGTGGAGATCGGGTGGACACGAGAGAAACGGACTACGGGTGGTGCGGTCGCATTGCCTCCCGGGAGGGCATAGTGCCACGGATGTGAGCCCCTCACGGTTTGTTGCGGATCACAACCATCGTTGAGAGTCTGGGGATGGTGTCGATGGGTGGGGGAAGGGCCGCGAGCTTGAGTCCCGCGTACGGCAAGAGGGCGGGGCGCTGAGGAGCGCGCCCCGCCCTCGATGGTGACGACCCAGGCTACCTCGCCTGTGCGGCGGCCGTCACCTCAGCCTGAGGGGTGTCAGAGGTTCGCCGGCCGCGAGGTCAGCGTGGCCTGTACGTCGCTGGTCGAGTCGCCGCTGAGCACAGTGAGGGTGACGGTGTCGCCCGGCTTGTGCGCGTTGATGATGGCGATGAGGTCCTCCATGCCGGCGACCTGCTCGCCGTCGATGGCGGTGATGATGTCGCCGCCGGCCGTGAGTGTCTGCCCCTGCAGCTGCGACTGCCGGGAGCCACCCTTGAGGCCGGCCTTCTCGGCCGGGCTGCCCTGCGTGACCGCGGCGACAAGCACACCGCTCTCGACCTTGAGGCCCAGTGCGCTGGCCACGTCGGCGGTGATGCTCTGGCCCTGGATGCCGAGCCACGCATAGGTCACCTTGCCGCTGCTCTTGAGCTGCTCGAGGACGCTCTTGGCGGTGTTGATCGGCACGGCGAAGCCGAGGCCCTCGTTGCCGCCGGACTTCGTGGCGATCTGCTCGTTGATGCCGATGACCTCGCCGCGGGAGTTGAACAGCGGGCCGCCGGAGTTGCCGGAGTTGATGGCCGCGTCGGTCTGGATGCCGTCGGGGATGACGGAGCCGTTGGGCGACTCCAGGTTGCGGTTGACGGCGGAGACGATGCCGGACGTGACGGTGAAGTCGTAGCCCAGCGGGTTGCCGATGGCCACCACGGGCTCCCCGACCTGTACTGCGTCGGAGTCGCCGAGCGTCAGGGCGAGCAGCTGCGGCGCCTTGGCCGGGTCGATCTTCAGAAGCGCGACGTCGCTGGTCTCATCGACGCCGACGATGGTGGCCGGGACCTTGGTGGAAGCGGAGCCCTCCACGTCCTTGAACATCACGGACACGGAGCTGGCGCGCGTGCCGTTGTCCTCCACCACGTGAGCGTTGGTGAGGATGTAACCGTCGGTGGATACGACGAAGCCCGAGCCGAGCGCCTGGGCGGAGCCCGAAGACGGCTGCTCGAAGGGTGACATCTGCTCGCTCTGGACGCCGGAGAACGTGGCGAAGACCTCCACCACCCCGGCCGAGTACTGCTGGTAGATCTGCGCGGGGGTGAGGCCCTCGCCGGTCACGGTGGCGGTGTTCAGCGCCACGGTGGACGTGGATGCGGCGGGAGTGGCGGTGCGTACGACGGTCTCCGTCGAAGCCGTCAGCGGTACGATGCCCGCGGCGACGAGGACGACGAGGACGAGGGCGGTCACTGCTACGCCGGCCAGGAACATCCAGGCTGCGGAAGCTCTCTTGGTCATGGTTCCTCCTCTGGGACAAGGTGCCTGCGAGGAGTCTGACCACGCAGTCTTGGGTGACGCTGTGGTGAACCTGAGAGGAGGCTGAGAATCCGGGTCCCGGCGTGCGGGCGTCGCGCACCTGTCGCCGCGACGGGAGGCCGCGCCTGTCAGGGCGCGCTGCCCTCTTGGTGATCGTCGGAGTCGGACCGGGATGCCGCCGATCCCCTGTGGTCGCCGTCCATCGTGCTGCCACCCATGTCGTGCGAGTCCGCCTCGCCCGCCCGCGTAGCCCTCGTCGCAGCGCCGCCTCCGACGTGGGACGTCAGGGCGGCTCGATGCTCGGACGACGAGGGGTTCATTAGGACGCCGTCGGATGCGGCGTGGATCTCGCCCGCGCCGGAGTGCTTCTCGCTCGCCGAGTGCGTCGCCAGACGCCTGTCGTGTGCCGGCAGGTGATGACCGGCGAGGCGGTGCCGGGCGTCCCACGCGTGGTGCCGCACCGAGAGGACGTGGTCCGCGTCCGCGCCGGCGTGTCTGGCGGCAGCGGCGTGCTGCGCCGGCGGCGCCGGCGGGCCGGTGCGACGTGCCTCCTGCACGGCGACACCGCCGCCGACCACGAGCGCGGCACCGGCGCCCGCCAGGGCCGCCTTCGCCGCCAGCGAGGCGCCGATCGTGGCGAGCACGCTCGTTCCGGCCGGCCCTGAGGCGGACAGCGCCGCCGGCACGAGCTCGGCGCCGGTCGGGGCCGGCACTGCCGTCATGGGCGGGAGCGCGGGCAGCGCCCCGAGGGATGCCGGCAGCTGGAGCGGGGCCAGCACCGCAGCAAGGTTCGCGGGCGCCGCGGTGTCGCCGGCAAGGGCTGCATACGCGCGACGGAAGGCGGCCCGCGACCGGTGCACGAGCACGTCGGCCGCGGGCCGCGACACGTTCATCGCTTCGGCCAGCTCGACCGTGTCCAGTCCTTGGAGGTCCTTGAGCACCAGGGCCGTCCGGTAGCAGGCATTGAGCGCGCCCAGCGAGCGCTCGATGAGGGCAACGTCCTGCGCCTGCGCAAAGGCGTCGGTGCGACTGGGCAGGGCATCCGCATCGGCGAGGTCGTGCCGCGACCGGCGCGCACGCAACCGGTTGAGGCACCCGTTGGTGGCGACGCGGAGAAGCCATGCCCTCAGATGCACGTCGCGGGCCGCCGGAGGACGGGAATACGCGGTGAGGAAGACGTCCTGCGTCACGTCCCTTGCTTCGTCGCGGTCGAGAAGCAGCCGGGCGCAGAGGTTGTAGACGGCCGTGGCGTGGAGCTCGTAGACGCGCGCGAAGGCGGCGTGCTCGTGAGCACGCAGGCCGCGCGCGAGGTCATCGTCGCTGTCGTACCGGGGGGTGATCACCGCGCGTATCGGGTGCCTGCGCTGCTCTCTCTGCCGGCCGGAGTCGGCCTCAATCGTGGGTCTGGTGATAGTGACTGCCGTGGTGATGATAGCCGCTCCGGTGATGAGAGCCGCCCTTGTGGTGCGCCTTGCGGTCGTGGTGGGAGCCGTGGTGTGAAGCCGTCGCCGCGTGGGTGGCCGGCGAGTGACCGCCCTGGTGGTGGCGCGGCCCGGCGGCAGCGCCGGCCGCGATCCCGAGCGCGAGGACGGCTGTCAGCAGGATGGTGAGCAGGATCTTCATCTGACCTCTTTCGTCGTGGTGAGACGGTCCGTACAGCCGTTCAACACACGAGGAGGTCGGTTCTAACACCCGCCGGCCGGCGGGCGGACGCGAAGAAGTGCTCGCGCCGGGCAGGAGCCGGCTCGGCTCAGGCTCGGCGCGGGCTCACGCGCTCAGAGGTCGGCCAGCTTCTGCAGATACTCGTCGCGGTCGATCTCGCCGCTCGCGTAGCGACGCTGCACGATTTCACGCGGGGTCTCCTGTGGCGCGGAGCTTGCCGCGAGCTGCCGCCCGTCGCCGGCTGCCGCGCTTGCAGTCGCTGCACCCGCGGTTGCGGTGCCGGCCTGACCCGGCGCCGCCGTCGCCGCGAGGCGCACCAGATACACGATCAGTACGATCGAGATCGCGATCACGGCGATCATCCCGATGCCCATCGCCCAGCCTCCTCCGAAGAACCACCCGTGGTGCTGCCACGGTCCGTCAGACCACATCATCGCCCGCTCCCGTCCATCTCGAGCCCGGATACGCTCTCCCGGGGTCCTACGGTCAGTGTCGCGCAGGCGGATGAAGGACGGGTGAAGGCCCTGTATGTCAGCCGGTCGGCTCCAGGACCATCAGTCCCTCCGCCACGGCGGCGCGGTTGAGCGCCGCGTCGAACGACACGAAGGCGAGCTGGTCCTCGCCGGCTGCAGCGCGCGCCGTGAGCGCCCCGGCCAGCTGGACCGCGTCGAAGCCGCTGAGCCCGTGCCGAAAGGCGAGGGCGGCGGCGTGCTCCTCGTCGAGGTCGACGACCGCGGAGGCTCGCCAGTACGTTGTGATGTCGTCGGCGAGGAGTCGCGCCTCGGCTTGGGACAACTCCCCATGCCGCTGGCGGCGCGCCAAGGCCGCCACGGCCTCGGGCAGCGTCACACGCGAGAGCGCGATGGCGTCGGCGGCTCGCGCCCAGCGGCGGGTCTCCTCGGTGTGCGCCTCGTCGAGGAACAGCTTGACGACGCCGCTGGTGTCGAAGTAGGCGATCACTCGCCGTGGCGCATGTCGAGCACGGTCTTGGAGAGGGGCTCACCCGGGATCTTGACGGGCGGGCCATCGGGCACGGGCGGCTTGCTCCCGGACCACCTGACCATGCCGCTCGCCATCAGTCGCCGGAGGGCCTCGTGCTCATCCCCCGGTTGGCTGATGACGGCGATCTCACGCCCCCGGTCGGTGACGTGCACCGTCTCGCCGGCCTCGACCAGACGCAGGTAGTAGCTCAGCCGGGCCTTCAGCTCTCTGATGCCGACCGTGGTGATTGTAACCTCATTCTCGGTCAATACGTGGCTACATCAGACTACGCTCGGGATTGGGTGGAGGCAAGGGTGACATTGCCGGCGCGACGGACATGAGATGTGCCGAAGGCCGCAAGGGCGTCGGGTCCGCAGACTGGAATGGTGCGACCATGGACCCCGTCGAGGCTAACCTCGCTGAGTTGCGTGACATCCGGGCCTCCGGGGCCGCTGTTCCGGAGACCTCAGGGTACGGCGCGCTGGCAACGCTGCTGACCGAGGTGGGCGGCAAGCTCAAGCCCAAGGTCCGCTGCCTCATCAACCTGCAGAACGCGGCCGCCGGCATCCCGGACGGTGGCCTGTTCACGGCGAACCAGTTCCCGAAGGGCTCGCGCGCGACGGAACCGCTGGGCGCCCAGCTTCCCGCGCGCGGCGCCATCGAAGTCAAGCCGGTCGGCGGCGACGCACACGCCGTGGCTGAGAGCGAGCAGGTGCGCCGCTATCTTGAGAAGTACCGCCAGGTGCTCGCTACCACGTACCGCGAGTTCGTGCTGGTGGGCTTCGATGCGGACGGGGAAGCGGCGAGCCTCGAGAGCTTCAGCCTCGCCGCCTCGGAGCAGGAGTTCTGGGCGCTCGCCGCGCATCCGGGCAGCGACGCTGCCCGGCTGGCCGGCGGGCGCCTCACCGACTTCCTCAAGCGCGTGCTGCTGCGCCCCGCGCAGATCGCCGCGCCCAAGGACCTCGCCTGGTTCCTCGCCAGCTACGCTCGCGAGGCCCGCGCCCGCGCCGAGGTGCGCGACCTGCCCAACTGGGTGAGCACGCGCAGGGCGCTCGAAGAGGCGATCGGCATGAGCTTCTCGGGCGAGAAGGGCGAGCACTTCTTCCGCTCCACGCTCGTGCAGACGCTCCTCTACGGCCTCTTCGCCGCGTGGGTCTTCTGGGCCGAGCACCATCGGCCCCCGACGTGCAGGCGCGCTTCCGCTGGCGTGAGACGGCCGGCTACCTGCACATCTCCATCCTGCAGAGGCTGTTCTACGACTTCAGCAACCCGGGCGCCCTCGGGGTGCTGCACATCGATGAGGGTGGCGAGACGGAGGCCGGGCTGACCCGTTTGGAGGATCGGGTCCGGCAGGGCAGCGCTCCCGTCTGACGGCTCATACGCGGCCGAATTGACGCAAGGACCCTGCCGCCCAGGGGCGCGGACGCCGGAGGTCGGGGGCCAGCTCGCACAGGAACACCACTCTGTGGCCGCCGGCGCCGGCGTAGTCCACGTTCACGGGGACCCCGTCGTCCACCACATCGCCGTGCTGCAGCCGGAAGCCCATCGCTTTGTGGAAGGCGATCGAGTCATGGTTCGCGGGCGAGGTGACGCTTCTCGCCCACCCGCAGCCGCTCATCGACGCGGCGGCGAAGAACGCCTCGTACAGGCGCCGGCCGAGGCCCAGCCGCCTGTACGCGGGGTGTACGCCGACGAAGTGGATGTACGCCTCTTCAGGGTACGTCTGCGAGACGAACCCGAGCAGGAACGCGAGCAGCAGACCATCGTTCTCGAGCACAAAGCTCGTGGGCCGGAAGTGCGAGAAGAACACGTGAGAGAGGCGGGCGGCCATGGGCCGCCCGCCCCACCACTCGTCGACCACCGCCAGCACCCGGTCGTAGTCGGCTGGGTGCACGTGACGCAAGGGGCTGCTCACGTCGGTGCGCCGGACATGATCTCGTCTCCCTCCACGAACCACGCAGGACGGATCGAGAACAGCATCCGGCAGCTCTCCGAACAGAACAGGTACGTCTTGCCTTCGAACTCGGTGCGTAGCAGGGCGCGGTCCTCGGTCACGTGGCGCCCGCACACCGGGTCGCGCTCCTTCCAGACGTTCTCGCTCATCGCAGCACCTCGGTGTCGGTCTGACGGACAGCTGCCGCAAGCGGGCCACCCACACGTTGACGCGCGTGTGTTCGACTCGTGTGTGCGTCGCGTCAGCAGTAGCCGCTCTCCAGACGCCAGCGAAAGCACGCGGCGATGTCGGCTCCGGTCCTCGCTGCGGCGTACCAGAAGGACGTGTCCGCACGCAGGGCGCCCGCGCCGCCGTCGTCCTCGAACAGCCCCGGGAGAGTGCGGCGAAGCGCCTCACGCCACGTCCATCCCTCGGCCGTGGCCCGGAGCCGGAAGAGTTCCCAACTCGTCCGCAGGCCGTGCACGGCGCGCAGGAGCTCGTCGAACGCCAGCGCCGCCTCTCGCTGCCGTACGAGCGACGTGAGAACGCGCCGCACCGAGGCGCCGTCGCGGCTCATGTCGATGTGGTACCGAGCGTAGACCGCCTCCGTCTGCCGGACCCGGTCGATCCATCGGGTGAGGTCCCGGGCGCGGTGCCGGAGCGCCGAAAGCGCCGCCCCGGAGTCACCGACCCGTCCGGCTGGACATGCCGCGGTGGCTCCCGTGCTCATGTCGCTCCCTCCGTTCGACTGACGGCATGATGCGCGACTGTCGTGAGCTTCACGTGAGGAGCGCATGTGCGCCGGCCCGCCCGTGCGGGGCAGGGCGGCCCGGCGCCGGCGTCTGGGGAGCCCTACCTCTTCGGCTTCTTCAGGGGCAGCGCGGCGACATAGGCGAGCGAGGAGGCCGCGACCTCGGCGCTCTCGGACTCACCGAGCCCCGGCGGCAGGGTCACGTAGCCCCCCATCGGCCGCTCCGCAGGACCGAACGGGCCGCCGCCGGCCGCCCGAAGGGCGGCGGCCTCCTCGTCCGCCAGCTTCACGCCGACGTCGCTCCCGAACAGGCCCATGAACATGTTGCCGTTCACGAAAGCCCCCAGGTTGCCGAACATCGGCTTGACCGTGACGCGTGGGTCGTCGGGGACAAGTGCCGCGAAACGTGCGCGGTCCTCGTCCGTGGGTCTCGGCATCTTCATGGTCGCCGCCCTTTCGTCGCCGTGGCTTTGACGTCGTGCCTGCCCCGGTCCCTCTGGGGTATCAAGGCTTGTGCCCGCAGCGAAGGCGTCCTACGCGACCGCCGCCGCCGACGCAAGACGGCCCGTCCGGCGGCTGCCGGTCAGGGGTGGTCGTCGCCTGCTGCCGGGGGGCGGCCGCCGAGCCTTGCGAGGCGCAGGTCCGAGAGCTGCACGGCGACACTCTCGGCCTCGGCGACGATCGCCGCCGGGTCGGCTCCGGTCTTCTCCGCCCCAGCAAGCACGTGCGCCACGGCCTCGTCGTACCTGCGCTTGAAGCGCTCGTTGAGCGCGTGCCAGTCGACACCGGCCAGCGGTGCGATCAGTGTGAGGTCGGCGCGCAGGCGCCCCAGCACGAGAAGCACGGCGACGATGGGGTACCCGGCGTAGCCCTGCCACCGCGAGCCGTTGTCGTCGGCGACGAACGCCGATCCGTCGGGGCTCCAGCGGACATGGTAGATCCTCGCGCCGTCGGACGAGGTCACGTGCGCTCTGCCGGGCTCGGACATCTCGACCCGGCCCGCCGCGACGGCGCTGAACGCCTCGTAGACCTTGACGAGCGGCGGTTGCTTCCAGGGCCTGGGCTGGTTCGGTCGGTGCCCTGCTGTGGCCATGAGTCGAGTGTTCCCGTCCTGTCCCCGCCGCAGGCCCGCGAGGCCGCCGGTCGCTCAGGGTCCGTCTGGGCCGATCTGCACCGGTGTGTCTCTGGACTCGGTGTCGCCGAGGCCGAGTTGCCCCAGGGCGTTGTCGCCCCAGGTCAGCAGGGTCCCGTCCTGCGTCAAGCCGAGCGAGAAGTCGGCGCCGGCCGAGGCGGCCGTCCAGCCGGCGTCGTCGCCCACCCGGGTCGGGGACGTCCTATCGTCCGTATCGCCGAGCCCCAGCTGGCCGCGGCCGTTCCAGCCGAAGGCCCACAACGTGCCGTCGCTCTTGAGGGCGAGGCCGTGGTACCAGCCGCCGGCGACGGCCGACCAGCCGGTGCGCGTGCCGGCCCGAGCGGGGACGAGGCGTTGCGCCGTATCGCCGAGCCCGAGCTGGCCGTTTCCGTTGTAACCCCAGCTGAGGAGCTCGCCGCCGACCGAGACGGCAAGCGTGAACGCCATGCCACAGCTCACTGTCCGCCAGGCCGTCGTGTCACCGATCACCCGCGTCGGAACCAGCCTTGACCTGGTGTCGCCCACGCCCAGCTGGCCGTTGCCGTTGAAGCCCCAAGTCCAGAGGCCGCCGCCGTCCTTCAGCCCTGCGGCATGGTTCCATCCGGCCGCGACCGCCGCCCAGTCCGCGTCGCGGCCGACCCGTGTCGGTGAGGTCCGTTGCGCGCCGTCCCCCACGCCCAGCTGGCCGTTGCCGTTGGCGCCCCAGGCCCACAGGGTGCCGTCGCTCTTGAGGGCGAGGCTGAAGCGCCGGCCGGCCGCGACCGCCTCCCAGTCACGGCCGTCGCCGATCTGGGCCGGTGAACTCACGGTCGTCGTGGTCTCGCCGATCCCCAGCTGCCCCTCTGCGTCGCCGCCCCAGGCCCACAGGGTGCCGTCGCTCCTAAGGGCGAGGGTGTGGTCCTCGCCCGCGGACACGGCCGCCCACGCGGTGTCCGTGGTGACCTGCGAGGGCATCGGGTGCGGGTCTTCGTCGAGGGAGCCGAGGCCGAGCTGGCCTCGCGCGTCACCGCCCCAGGCCCACAGGGTGCCGTCACCGGCCACGGCGGCCGTGCCGGCTCCGCCGGCGGACGCGACGGTCCAGATGGAGGGCAGCTCGATCACGTCGAGGTGGAGCACGGCGCTCCGGACCTTGAGCTTGCCGGCCCTGTACTGGGCGAGGAGCTGCCAGGCGCCGGCGCTTCGGGCCGTCACATCCGCGCTGAACGTACCGTCCTCGGCGACGTCGGTCGTCGCCACGTTCTTCCAGCGTGCGCCGGCGCGCTGCAGGATGGAAACGGTGGTCGCGCCCTCCCGTGGGTCGGTCACGATGCCGGCCACCGTCGCCGGGGTCCCCACGGTGACGGTGGTGGACGAGGACCGGAGGCTCACGGTGGGCTTGGGGGCTGCGGCGTCGGCGCAGGGGGGAGCAGCAGGACCGCCGCTGTGAGGGCGAAGAGGCCCGCCGAGAACCAGGGACGGAGCTGGCCGGCGCATCTGCTGCGAAGGCGGCGGGCGATGGCGAAGTCGCGGGCGTCGTGCACTGGGTCTCCTGAGCGCATGTGACCGGGGCGCGAGCACGGTAGCAACGCCGTGTGAGCAGCCGATTAGCCGTTGCTCAGGATCCCGCTTGCGCTCTTACAGGCGTGGCAGGCGCCGTCGCAGCCCAGCGTCACCACGGTGAGGCATCGCGGGCAGCGGAGCACCGGTGCATCGGGTGTGAAGCCGCAGGTGGCGCAAGCCGGCAGACACGCCACCCGAGAGGGAGGCGCGCCCCGTGCGGCCGTCGTGAAGGCGACGGGCAGCGGCGCGGCGCCCGATGCTCCGCCGCGCGTACGCCGCTTCACAGCAGCCCCGCGATCTGCGCCACCACGCCGCCGACGACGAACGCCAGCCCGATGCTGCCGAGCCAGGCGAAGGCGGTGAAGGCCTTGCCGCGCTCCTTCATGATCACGAGCACGGAGGCGATGCAGGGCACGAAGAGCGTGATGGTGACGAGCGCGACGAGGATCTGCGTGCTCGTCAGGTGCAGGTCGTACAGACCGGCGGCTCCGAAGTCGCGGCGCACGAAGCCCATGACGAAGGCGTTGGCCGCGTCTGCCGGCAGCCGCAGCCATCCTACGGTGAGCGGCGTGAGCACGTTCTGCAGCCAGGTCAGGGCCCCGGTGATGCTCAGCACGCTGAGCAGCAGGGCGCCGGCCGCGAAGTACAGGACGACCTCCTTCATGAACATCAGCGTCTTGTGCCAGGTCTTGGTGAGCACGTTGCGCGGCCGCGGCAGACGCATGGGCGGCAGGTCGATGAAGAGGTCGGTCGACCTGCCCGGCAGGAAGTGGGCCATCAGGCGGCCGATCAAGCCGAAGACGAGCACCATGATGACGGTGTAGGCGAACGCCACCGCGCCACCGGCCGCCCCGAGCAGGGCGATGATCACGCCGAGCTGGGCGGAACAGGGGATGGCGAACGCCATCAGGGCGGTCGCGATGCGCCGCTCGCGCTCGTTACCGAGGATGCGCGTGGTGATCGTGGCCATGGTGATGCAGCCGAAGCCGAGGATGATGGGGACGATGGCGCGGCCGTTCAGGCCGATGCCCGTCATCAGCCTGTCCGAGAGCGCGGCGATGCGCGGCAGGTAGCCGGAGTCCTCGAGGGTGGAGAGCAGCAGGTAGAAGGCGAGGACGAGCGGGAGCAACAGGCCGAAGACGTACGTGACGGTCATGGTCACGACGCCGAACTCCCCGGCGAGGATCTCGTAGGCAGGCCCGGAGGTGCCGGTCACCTGTGCGATGAGGTCGCGCAGGAAGGGCTCGACGTAGCCGACCATGAGCACGCCTTCGGTGAAGCCGACCACGTTGCCGGCCACGAACACGCCGATCACCTGGTACATGAGGAACAGCGTGAGCGCCAGGGCCGGGATACCGGTGAGCGGGCGCACGAGGGCGTCGCCCAGCCGGCGGCGGAAGCTGTGGCCCAGGTCCGGCTGGCTGACGACCTGGGCCAGGACGTCGTTCACGCGACGACGCCTGTCCATGTAGACGTCGTCGCGCAGGCCCGAGGACTCAAGCCCGTGGCGTGCCGTCACCACGGGGTCGTCCTCAAGGGCCAGCAGGGCGGCAGGGCGGGAGCCTCCGGTCTGCGCCGCGAGCGCCGCCAGGCGCTCCTGCAGGCCCGGGTCGGAGACGCCGGGCTCGGCGGCGTCCAGGGCGCGGCGCACGTCACCGAAGCCCGCGCCGGTCGGCGCCACCGTCGGCACGACGGTCACGCCGAGCAGGGAGGAGAGGCGCTCGGCGTCGATGTGCACGCCCTGCGCCTCCGCCTCGTCCATCATGTTCAGCGCGACCACTACCGGGATGCCCATGTCGATGACCTGCTGCGTCAGGAACAGGTCGCGCTCGAGGTGCACGGCGTCCACCACGTTCACGAGAGCGTCGGCTTCCAGGACGATGTCCCGAGCCACGGTCTCCTCGTCGTTGAACGACGAGACACCGTAGATGCCGGGCGTGTCCAGCACCACGTCGTCGCCCATCCGCCCGCTGGAGACCGCCACAGTCGTCCCCGGGAAGTTCGAGACGTCCACGTACAGACCCGTGAACGCGTTGAAGAACAGCGACTTGCCGACGTTGGGGTTGCCGACCAGGACGACCTTGCGGGCGCCGGCCGGGGCGTGGACGGTCTTCGTACCGCAGCACGTCGCGGCGGCGGACAGGTCCCTCGCCTGCGCCGCCCCGGTCGCCGTGTCGCCTCCGCCATCCCTCCTCGCCGGCCGCTCGGCGAGCTCCGCGGGCGTCATGCGGACGCCACTTCTTCGACGCGGATACGGCGCGCCAGCCCGCGTCCCAAGCAGATCTCCTGGCGGCAGTGATGCACGAGCACGGGCCCGAGTGGCAGCGTCTCGGCGGAGTCGATCACGGCGCCTTCACCGATGCCGAAGCGCGTGCACTGCGCGCGGCAGGTGTCGTCTTCTATGCAGAGGATCCGCACACGGCGGCCACGCTTTGCGTCGAGGAGGGTCATGCAGGCTCCGTTAGGTTTGCCTAACATACACAGTTAGGTGAGGATAACGGCACATCGCGGGGTGTCAAGTTGACGCTGGTCAAGCCGGGTGCGGCGAGTCCCGGGCCTGCGGCCGGGGACCAGGCCCGCGGATCGCGCTCGTCCTCACGGGCCGGCGCGTCTTTCGGTCCTTGTCCCGCTCCGGCGCTGGTGGGACGATTTCCCGAAGGGCAGAGGTCCGGCGAGAGCGCAGGAGGAGACAAACACGAGCCATCAGCATCGTGGAAAGCGTGAGGATCGCGTAGTGAGCCCCGGCGGGAGCGGGCCGGTGCCGCTCGACCACGCCTGCAACGAGCTCTTCTGTACGCCGGATCCGGCGGCGGATCTGGGCTTCGCCCCGCCGCCCGACATCGCCGCCGACGCCCGTGCGCACGGGGTCGCCTCGTTCTTCGGCGACCTGTTCTCGCGCGAGTTGCTGCGCTACCTCGGTCCGGGCTTCATCGTCACCATCGGCTTCATCGACCCCGGCAACTGGGCGACCAACATCGCCGGCGGCTCCGAGTTCGGCTACACGCTGCTGTGGGTCGTCTCGCTGAGCACCCTCATGCTCATCTTCTTGCAGCACCTCTCGGCGAAGCTCGGCATCGTCACGGGCCACTCGCTTGCCGCCAACATCCGCGCCAAGCTCCCGAAGCCGGTCGTGTGGCTCGCCGGGGTGACCATCGTGCTCGCCTGCATGGCCACCGACCTCGCCGAGTACCTCGGCGCTGCGCTCGGCTTCTACCTGCTCTTCGGCCTGCCGCTCTGGATCGGCGCCCCTCTCACCGTAGGGATCGTCTTCGTCGCCATACTCGGGCAGCAGTACCATCGCCTCGAGCGCATGATCGTCGTGTTCCTCGCCGTGATCGCCGCCTGCTACGTCGTCGAGCTGTTCCTGGTCCATCCGGACTGGGCGGCTGCGGCGCCCCGGTGGGTCATCCCGTCCGTGGACGGCGCGAGCATACTCCTCGCGCTCGGCATGCTGGGGGCCATCGTGATGCCGCACAACATCTACGTGCACTCCAACGTCATCCAGTCGCGCGACTGGGACCTTGCGCCGGAGCGCCGCCGCCGGCTCATGAACTACGAGTTGATAGACACCAGCCTGGCCATGGGCATGGGTTGGCTGGTGAACTCCGCGATGATCATCGTGGCGGCGGCGGTCTTCTTCACGGCCGGTGTGACCGTGACCAGCATCGAGCAGGCCTCCGAGACGCTGGAGCCGCTGGTCGGCCCGCTCTCACAGTTCCTCTTCGGCATCGCGCTGCTTTTCGCGGGCGTCGCGTCGTCGGTCACGTCGTCGCTCGCCGAGGCCAACGTGGTCACCGGCTACCTGGGCAAGCCTGAGGACCCTCGCAGCCGCGCCTACAGGATCGGCCTGGTCGTGACGTCGCTCCCCGCCATGTTCGTGATCGCTCTGGGGGTGGACTCGTACAAAGCGCTCATCGTGAGCCAGGTGCTCCTCAGCATCCAATTGCCGTTTACCATCGTCCCGCTGCTCTGGCTGTCCCGCAGCAAGCGGGTCATGGGCGGGTACCGTATGAACGTCCCGCAACTGCTGGTCGGCATCGCCCTTGCGGCGGTCATCATCGGTTTGAACGTGTACCTCCTCTACCAGCTCTTCTTCGGAGACTGACATGGGCATCTACGAGCGCATCCTCGTGCCGGTGGAAGGGACCGAGACGGACGGCCCGGTGCTGGAACACATCGCCGGACTGGCTTCCCTTTGCGGAGCCGAGGTCACGCTTCTGCGCGTGGCGCATTACCACACGCGCGACGAGCGCACGTGCGAGCTCGAAGACGCCGAGGCCGACCTGGAACGCGCCGCGGAGGTGCTGCGCGGCCGCGGCGTCACCGTGCGCACACTCATCGCGCACGGCGAGCCCGCGGAGGTCATCCTGGCGCAGGCGGCCGAGCTGAAACCCGACCTCATCGCCATGGCGACGCACGGGCATGGGTGGGCCAAGCGCATCGTGCTGGGAAGCGTGGCCGACCACGTCCGTCATAACAGCGACGTCCCGTTGCTGCTGATCAAGCGTCGCGGCACAGAGACCACTGCCTGACAGTCTCGCCGACGCCCGGCTCTGCGGGCGGCACGGCGGCAGCACCGGCAGGCTGGGGCCCACGGATCGGCGGCTGGGAAGCGGCCGGCCGATATACTCACCCGACATGCACAGGCTCGCCCTCTTCGACATCGACTGCACGCTGATCGACGCGCACGGCGCCGGCGGCCGCGCCATCATGCACGCCATCCGCGACGTGTACGGCGTCGACGGCGAGCTCGGCGACTACAGCTTCCATGGGCGCACCGACCCCGGCATCATCCGCGACCTGGCCGACCTGTGGGGGGCGGCCGACCCCGAGGCCGTCGTCGGCCGTTACGAGGGTGAGACGCAGCCGCAGGTGGTCCACGACCTGGCGGAGCGGCTGGGCACGCCTGCCGACGTCATCGACGCTCGCGTGGAGGAGTGCATCGCGCACTACCTCGCGCTGCTCAAGGACGAGGTCGCCCGAGGGCGCATCGAGCTCCTGCCCGGCGTCGCGGAGCTCGTCAGGGCGCTCGCAGGGGACGAGCGCGTGACGCTCGGCCTGCTCACCGGCAACGTGGCCGAGGGGGCCCGCATCAAGCTCGAGCCGACGGGCCTCTGGCCGTGCTTCGAGGTGGCCGCCTTCGGCTCGGACTCGGGCTTTCGTCCCGATCTGCCCGCGGTCGCCGTCGCCCGCGCGCAGGAGCTGACCGGGCGCCGCTTCACCGGCAGGGAGGTCGCTGTGATCGGCGACACGCCGGCCGACGTGGAGTGCGGCGCCTCGCTCGGCGTCAAGGCCATCGCCGTGGCAACCGGCCGGCACGGCGTCGAGGAGCTCGCGGCGCACCATCCCGACCACCTGTTCGACGACTTCAGCGACTGGCGCGCGGCGTACCGGGCCATCCTGGCCTGACGGGTCCGCGCGCCGGCGCGTCCTCGTCCACGCGCGGCCGGCAGAAGGTCCGCGCACAGCGGGCCGCGCTCTCTCACACGCCTGACCGCACGCTCACTCCCCGCACACACGTCCAGGCCACACTCCTCTCGTTCGCGCGGCGCAGCCGCGAAGCTCCCAGGAGGTCGATCGACGTGGACGAGACTGTGGCTGCGGCCGGCGGACCGCGGCGCGCAAGCGGCGACGCGGGGGACGCGAAGCGGCTCGCCTTCGTGACGGCCGCCACCGGTGAGCTCTCCCGCGGATGGCCCGAGGCCCCCGCGCCGTTTTCCGACGACCCTCACTGCAGCTCGACAGGACCTGCGCGTACGCACGGTCGTGCCCTGCCCGCCTGCCCGACGGTCCCGATCCTGAGGACGGGGCATGCTTCGGCGCCCGACAGGAGCGCCCCGGCTGCGCGGCGGTCTCGGGCCGTAGTCCGCCACCTGCCTGCCTCGACGCGCGGTCTGGTCGTGAGCATGCTGTTCCTGGCCGTCCTCACGACGTGTGCCGCGCTCGCGGTCGCCGCGTTCATTGCTCCTCCGCGGCCGGCGGGAGCTGACTCGTCATCGTCCCTTCAGCGGGAGCGTACGCCCCTTTCACGAGAACCTCACACGCGTCGCTCATCCGGCTCACCGGTCCCTAACGGAGGCGGACAAGACTCGCGGCAGACGCCGCCGGGGGCGGCGCTTTGACCCGTGAAAGGAGACACCAGGAGATGAAGAACCGGCGCACGAGGACGCTGCGACGCACAGTGGTGATCGCGGTGGCCGCCGCAGCGACCACCCTCATGCTGGCCGCCTCAGCAGGCGCGGCCGTCAAGGAGCTCACGACGCAGTCACCCGTCAAGCAGAGCCCGACCACCGGCAAGTGGCTGTCCGGCGACCTCCACACCCACACGTGGCTCACGGACGGCAAGAACACGCAGATCGAGGTGCTCCGCAACGCCTTCGAGTTCGGTCTCGACTACTTCGCCAACTCCGAGCACGGCGGACAGTACAACGGTGTCCCGAGCGGGCTGACCACGTTCGTGTCCCCCGTGTGGCGGTGGCTGACGCTCACCGACTACTCCTTCCCCATCATTCTGGACGCCCGCTCGCTCTATCCCGAGAAGCAGCTGATCCAGGGCGTCGAGTGGAACGTGCCGACCCACGAGCACGCCAGCGTCGGCATCGTCGGTCCCGGCAACGAGCCGTACGGCATCAGCGTCTTCGAGTATCGCTTCGACGCGAAGGACACCGACACGAGCCGTGCCGGCGAGGCCCAGAAGGAGGTCTCGCACACCGAGACCGACACCGCCGGACACCCCGTCAAGGTCGTCGACCTCCCGGCCGTGTCCATGGACAAGCTCAACATGAGCCAGAGCGACATGCTCTCCGCCGTCAGGTGGCTCGACGAGAACTACAGCAGCGACGCATACATGCTGGTCAATCATCCGTCGCGCGCCCAGAAATGGCACGTGGGCGACTTCCGCGCCCTCAACGACGCCTCCCCCGAGGTCTGCTTCGGCATGGAGGGCCTGCCGGGTCACCAGCCCGACCTCTACGGCCGTGGCGGGTACGACTACGACTTCGAAGACCCGGCAGTGGAGGCGCGGGCGCGCACCTACGGCGGCGCCGACTGGATGACCGCCAAGGTGGGAGGCCTGTGGGACTCTCTCCTGGGTGAGGGGCGCAACTGGTGGATCGTGAACAACAGCGACTACCACCGCTACTCGACGAACTACAGCTCCGGCGGTGCCTTCTACGCGACGCAGTACTACGATTTCTGGCCGGGCGAATACAACAAGACCTGGACGTACGCCACCGACATGACCACCCAGGGCGTCGTCACCGCCGCACGGTCGGGCAACGCCTTCGTGGTGAACGGAGACCTGATCGACGGGCTCTCGTTCAAGGTCGCGGACGGCAAGAAGACCGCCACCATGGGCGAGACTCTCAGCACCTCCCGTGGCAAGACCGTCACCGTCACCGTGTCGTACACGTCACCCAAGATGAACAACAACGGCGACCCGGTCGAGGTGGACCACATCGACCTGATCGTGGGGGACGTCACCGGCCCCATCAGCCCGCTGAGCCCCGACTACGCCACCAAAGAGACCAACAGCTCCACCAAGGTCCTCACTACCTTCTCGACCTTCAAGCAGAAGAACGGCAGGATGACGGCCTCGTTCAAGGTCCCGATCGCCGGGTCCATGTACCTCCGCCTGCGCGGCACCAATCTGGCGGCGAACACGCCGAACCAGACCGATGCCCAGGGCAACCCTCTGGTCGACACGCTGACGTACAGCGACGTGCCGAACCCGGACCCGAAGGCCGCAGCGACGACCCCCACCATCCGCGGCAACCTCCCGGCGATGTGCTGGGAGGACCTGTGGTTCTACTCCAACCCGATCTACATCAGCACGCCCTGACGGGCGGCTGACCTTCAGCCCCCCTCAGCGGGTCGCGCGGGGCCGGTGTGCGTGAGCCGGCCCCGCGCGCCGCGCCCCTCGGGGTCGGTCGCGGGACCGCGCACAGGACCGGGCCGCGGAATCCTCTGTCAGCCGAACCGCCGCGGTGAGAGCGGCGAGAGGTCCAGCGAGGGTGAGCGGCCCCCGGCGAGCTCGGCCACGAGCCGGCCGGTCACCGGCCCCAGCGACAGGCCGAGCATGCAGTGGCCGCTCGCGACGATGACCCGCTCGCGCCGCGGCACGCGCCCGACCACCGGCAGGCCGTCGGGCGTGACGGGCCGCGGCCCGCGCCAGAGCCGCGCCACCGGGCCGTCGGCAGGGATGCCCATCACGCGCTCGCCGGCCAGGCGCAGCCGCTGCACGCGTTCCCGGCGGATGCGCATGTCCCACCCGGCCAGCTCGAGCGAGCTGCCCAGGCGCAGCCGGTCGGCGAGCGGCGTGAGGACGGTCCAGGAGTCAGCGAGGTAGAGCGGCAGCTCGGGGAAGTCCGCCGGTCGGGCCACGTCTACGCTGTAGCCCTTGGCCGGCTCGATGGGCAGCGACAGACCCAGGGTCGCCGTGAGGGACGGCGTCCACGCCCCGGCGGCGAGCACGACCTGCTCGGCCACGAGGTCGCCCGCGGTCGTGAGCACGCGCACGCCGCCGGGGTCGGGCTCGACGGCGAGGACCTCGGCTCCGGTCCGCACCTCGGCGCCGTCGCGCGCGGCGCGGGCGGCCACGGCGCGCGTGAAGAGCGCCGGGTCCATGTGTCCGTCCTCGGTGTACCTGATGCCTCCCGCGAGCCGGCCGCGCGTCGCCGGGTACAGGGTCCTCACCTCGGCTTCGGAGAGCACGTCGGCGCGCACGCCGAGCGCCTTGGCGGCCTCGAGCTCCTCGAGCGCCTCGGCCCAGCCGACATCGCTCTCGTACATCTGCACCACACCGTCGTGGTGGTACGCCCAGCCCTCGCCGCCTTCGGCGGCGAGGGCGTCATGAAGCTCGGCGCTGGCCGTGTGCAGCGAGCGCAGGACGGGCGCGGAGGCCGCCGCGCGCGCAGGCGTGGCGGCGGCCCTGAACAGCCAGAGCCAGCGAAGCAGCGCCGCGTTCGGGCGCGGGGCGATGTAGAATGGACTGGAGCTGTCCAGGAGCCAGCGCAGCCCCCGGCCGAGAGCGCCGGGCGAAGCCAGAGGGACGCAGTCGCTCGGCACCAGCAGGCCGCAGTTGGCGTAGGCGCCGCAGGCCGGCGGGGCTATCTCCGACTCCCGCTCGAGCAGCGTGACGGCGGCGCCGGCGGCCGCCAGCGCCTGGGCGGCGCAAGCCCCGACGGGCCCGCCGCCCACCACCACGATCTCCTTGCGCTCGTCCCTCACTCGTCGCCTTTCCGCCGCCGGCAGCCAGGTGGCCGTCCCGCTCACTTAGTTCTAACATCGAATGGCTAGACTCGCTCGCCGGAACCCCCGGAAGATCATGGACGGTGACTGTGGCCAGAGAGACGGTGCTCGTCGTCGACGACGAGCGCGACATCCTCGAGCTCGTCAAGTACAACCTCGACAAAGAGGGCTACCAGGTCACGACGGTCGCCACAGGTGAGGACGCACTCCTCGCCACCCGCAGCAAGATGCCGGACATCATCGTCCTCGATCTCATGCTGCCGGGCGTGGACGGTCTCGAGGTGTGCCGCCGGCTCAAGGTCGACCCCAAGACGAGCGACATCCCCATCGTCATGCTCACCGCCAAGGGTGACGAGGCCGACATCGTCACGGGCCTGGAGCTCGGCGCGGCCGACTACGTCACCAAGCCGTTCAGCCCGCGCGTGCTCACGGCGCGCATACGCGCCGTGCTGCGCCGGGGCGAGTCCGGCGAGGCCACCGCCTCCGTCATCCACGTCAAGGACCTCGCCATCCACCCCGGCCGCCATCAGGTGACCGTGAGGGGCGAGCCGGTGGATCTCACGGCCAGCGAGTTCCGCATCATGCTGTTCCTGGCCAAGCGCCCCGGATGGGTGTTCACTAGACAGCAGATCGTGGACGCCTCCCAGGGAGACGACGTGTTCGTGAACGACCGCTTCGTCACCGATCGTTCCGTCGATGTGCACATGGTGTCTCTGCGTCGGAAGCTCGGAGAGGCCGGCTCGTACATCGAGACGGTGCGCGGCGTGGGGTATCGGCTGCAGGACCAGTGAGCTCGCGCCGCCCGCGCCTCTTCTGGCGCCTCTTCGCCACGTATCTCGCCGTCATCGTGCTGTGCGCCGCGGCGATCGGCGCGTTCGCCGTCTCGTCGGCGCGGAGCTTCTACATGACCCACACCGAGGCCGAGCTGCAGGCCCGCGCCCAGCTGGTGCGGGAACAGGTCGTGCCGGGGCTGGATACCCTGTCCGCAGGCGAGCTCGAGTCGCTGATCCTGAGACTGGGGGCGGCCTCCGGTACACGGCTCACGCTCATCTCAGCCGGCTCCGGCGCGGAGCCCGCCGGCACCGTGCTCGCCGAGTCCGACACCGAGCCCTCTGAGATGGGAGACCACAGCGACCGGCCGGAGTTCCGGGACGCCCTGGTCAGCGACGTCGGCGTGTCGACCCGGTACAGCACCACTCTCAAGGAAGAGATGATGTACGTGGCCGTGCCGGTCACCCAGGACGGGGAGGTCACGGCCGTCGTGCGCGTCGCGATCCCACTCACCCTCGTGAACCAGGCGCTCGCCGACCTCTACTGGCGCATCGCCCTCGCCACCGTGGTGGTGGCGGTGCTGGCGGCGCTCATCGGTCTCTACGTCTCGCGCCGCCTGAGCGGGCAGATCCGCGCCATCAAGGTGGGGGCTGAGCGTCTGGCCGGCGGCGACTTCGCCCACAAGCTGTCCGTGCCGCGGACGCTCGAGTTCGCCGCCGTCGCCGAGAGCCTCAATTCCATGGCCGAAGAGCTCGATGAGAAGATCGGCACGCTCACGCGCGAGCGCAATGAGAGGGAGGCCGTGCTGGCCAGCATGGTCGAGGGTGTGCTGGCCGTGGACGCCGACGAACGCATCATCGCGCTGAACGAGGCCGCGGCCGCATTGGCCGGCGTGACGCCGCAGGCGGCCGAGGGGCATCTTGTGCAGGAGGTGCTGCGGAACCCCGACCTGCAGCACGTCGTCGCCCAGACCTTGTCCGGCCACCAGCCGGTCGAGGCCGACATCGTCATGCGGGTCGGAGCGGAGGAGCGCTCGCTGCAGGCGAACGGGACGCTGCTGCGCGCCGGCGACGGACAGGCGTCCGCCGGCGCCGTGGTCGTGCTCAACGACGTGACGCGCCTTCAGCGGCTCGAGGCCGTGCGGCGCGATTTCGTCGCCAACGTGTCGCACGAGCTCAAGACGCCGGTGACGTCCATCAAGGGCTTCGCCGAGACGCTGCAGGACGGCGCGCTGGACGACCCCGAGACGGCGCGCCGCTTCGTGGGGATCATCGTGGGGCAGGCTGACCGGCTCAACTCGATCATCGCCGACCTCCTCTCGCTCTCCACGCTGGAGCAGAAGGAAGGCGAGTCGAGGCTCACGCTGGAGAGCGCGGACATCTGTGAGGTGATCCGCGTCGCCGTCGAGGTCTGCGAGCCCAAGGCGCAGGCCAAGGACATCTCGATCCAGGTGGCCTGCACCGCCTGTACGCTCTCGACCGTCAACGTCCCGCTGCTGGAGCAGGCGGTGGTGAACCTCGTCGACAATGCCGTCAAGTACAGCCCGGAGGGCAGCTCGGTCCAGGTGGGCCTCATAGAGACCGGCGACGAAGTGGTCGTCTTCGTGATCGACCATGGCCCGGGCGTGCCGCGCGAGCACCTGCCGCGGCTCTTCGAGCGCTTCTATCGAGTGGACAAGGCCCGCAGCCGTGATCTCGGCGGCACGGGCCTTGGGCTGGCCATCGTCAAGCACATCGCCCAGGCTCACGGAGGCAGCGTGTCGGTGGACAGCGCGGTCGGGGCGGGAAGCACGTTCCGCATCCACATCCCCAGGAGCTGAGGGGCAGGGACTCGCTCTGCAACAGCGTCGCGGCTGTCTGCCCGGCTCGGTCATCCCGCGGCGTTCGCGAGCCAGCTCACGCCTAACGAGGGCGTCACCCTGCGCTCATCGTCGCCTAACGCGGCGAGGCGATACTGAGCGCGCCATGTTGACGCGAAGCATGAAGATACGACGGCAGCTGCGAAGCGCTCGCGTCTCGGCGCTCTCCGAAGAGGCACGGCGCGCCGAGATGCGCGAGGCCGAGGAGCGCAGGGCGGGACTGGAGAGCGCCCAGCCCACGCAGGGGCCCGCCGGCGCTGCTCTCCCGCCCCCGGCCGCCGGCCACTGAGCGACACTGCGGTCGATGACGCCGACTCCCACGCCGGCCGGCCACGGGCCGGGCGCGCCGGCGAACGCCCGCGGCGCCGTGCTCCTCGCGTGCGACGTGTGCTTTCACGAGTTCGGTGTCCCCGTGGCCGCGTACAGGTCCCTGTCCGGCATCGTGGCGTGTCCCAGGTGTGGGAGTCTGGACCTGGTGCTCATCGATCCGGGCGACGACGTTCCGGGGCGCGACCCGGCTCGCAAGGCCGGCTGAGGCGCTCCACCCGCGGGGCGACGTCGGCGGCGCGGATCGAGACCCTCTGCGGCCCCCTCAGCCGACCCCGCTGAGGGCCGGCAGGTCCGCCGTCGCCTCCGGGCCTATCGGACGGCGGAACACGACGCGGTGGCCGCCCCTGCCGGCGTAGTCGAGCCAGACCGGCACCCCGTCGAGCAGGGCGTCCCCGGGCTGGGCCTCGAAGCCCATCGCGATGTGGAACGCGATCGCATCGCGGTCGGACGGCATCAAGAACGCTCGTACCGTCTTGCGGCCGTGCATCTGGGCGGCGGCGAAGAAGCGTTCGTACAACCGCCGCCCCAGCCCCAGCCGCCGAAAGGCCGGGTCGACGCCGATGAAGTGCACCGCTGCCTCCTCCGGCCGGGTTTGCGGGAGGAGGCCGAGGAGCAGCCCCACCAGGTCGCCTTCTGATTCGAACGCGAAGCTGACCTGTGAGAACTGCACGAAGAAGACGCGCGGGAGACGCGGCGTCCTGGGGCGGCCGTCCCACCAGGCTTCCGTGAGAGCACGGGTACGGTCGTAATCGGAGACACGCACGTGACGCAGGAGCATGTCGCACCTCCTCTCGGGGCCGATGCCGCGGTCGCACGCGGCTCCAGCAGGATGCGCCTTCCCTGTTTGCGGCGCATGCGGAGCGCGTGAGCGTTCCTCCAGTCCGCCGTCCTCACTCTGCTCGTGTGGGTCGCTCATGCTTCGTGAGTCTGACCGTATCGTGCCGTTCACCAGGGTCTCACAGGCCTCTCACAGGCGCTCCCTAGGCTGCGGCCCATGGGTGCGGCATCGGACGCGGCCGTGCCCAGGACCCTGACTATCCGAAGGAGAGGTGCCAATGAGATCGGGCAAGTCACGTGTCACCGCCGTCGCGCTACTCGCGGGGCTCGTCGCCGTCGTGTTCACGGCGTTCGTCGCCCCTGCTCTGGCTGCGGTGACCATCAACGGTGCGGGCGCCACCTTCCCCGCTCCCCTCTACTACAAGTGGGCCAACGACTGGAAGGGCAAGACCGGCAACAAGGTCAACTACCAGGCCATCGGTTCCGGCGGCGGCATCTCCGCCATCAAGGCGGGGACCGTGCTGTTCGGCGGCTCCGACACGCCGCTCTCCGCCGCCGAACTGAAGGACAGCGGCCTCGTGCAGTTCCCCAGCTGCATCGGGGGCGTGGTGCCCATTGTGAACCTGCCGGGCATCGGCAACGGCAAGCTGAAGCTCACCGGCCCGGTGCTGGCGGACATCTATCTCGGCAAGATCACGACGTGGAACCACAAGTCGATCAAGGCGCTCAATCCCGGCGTGAACCTGCCCTCCACGCGCATCCTGGTCGTCCATCGTTCGGACTCGTCGGGCACGTCGTGGATCTTCACGAAGTACCTCTCCGCCGTCTCGAGCGAGTGGGCCGGCAAGGTCGGCGCCGACAAGAGCGTCCGCTGGCCGGTCGGTGTCGCCGGCAAGGGGAACGAGGGCGTGGCGGCGCTCGTGAAGCAGACCAAGGGCCGCATCGGCTACGTGGAGTTCGCCTACTCCGTGCAGTCCCGCATCCCCTGGACGCAGATGAAGAACAAAGCCGGCTCGTTCGTCTCCCCGTCGCTGGGCAGCTTCTCCGCGGCCGCGAGCGGCGCCACCTGGTCGGCCGCCAACGGGTTCGGGACCGTTCTCGTGAACGCCTCCGGCGCCAAGAGCTGGCCGATCGCCGGCGCCACGTTCGTGCTCGTCAAGAAGAGCACCGGCGACTACAACACGGCGCACGCGATGTTCCAGTTCTGGGACTACGCCTACAAGAGCGGCCGGGGTGCGGCGTCTGCTCTCCAGTACGTGAGTATGCCGACCAAGGTCGTCACCGCCGTGGAGAAGGTCTGGCGCTCGCAGGTCAAGGCCGGTGGCAGGGCCGCGTGGTGATGTCGGCCTGAGGCCGGCGGACGCGCCACATGCACCGCCGGTCCGGACCATTCGCTGGCAGGCACGCGTCCGTGCCGCCGTGGGTCACACTCCGCGGCACCAGTCCAGCCGGGAGCGACGGTGTCAGAAGATGGGCGGCGTCCGTCTCGAGGGCGGGGCTCCTCCGGGAGCCCCGCCCGTCGCCTCGGGAGAGCCCGTGACGCCTTTCCCGAAGGGACCGGCCGTTGCGACCGGCGCTTCGTCCGGTGCTGACGAAGCACTAACCGTCCGCTCACATCGCGTGGGTAGCCTGCCCATCCAGCGCGGGTCAGGCGCGGCCGGCTCGTCGCACGGCCGGGAGTCTGACCCGTTGCGGTACACGCCAAGCATCGTCCACACACTGCGCTGACTCCGGGGAGGCAGGAACCGTGAGCACAGCAGAAACACCCCTGACTTCAGTGACTGCCGGTCCGCGCGGCGCCGAAGCGGCGCCGCGCAGCCGCCGGCTCCGCATAGGCGACCCGGTCTTCCGCACGCTCGCCACGGTCTGCGGCATCACCGTGGCGGTCACGATGTTCGGGCTCGCCGCTCGTCCTTGTCTACGAATCGTGGCCTGCCATCGAGGAGCTCGGCTTCGGCATGCTGACCCACGTCGCCTGGTCGCCGACCACCGGCGAGTACGGGGCCCTGGCAGCTCTCGCCGGCACTGCGCTGAGCACAGTCGTTGCGATGGTGATCGCCGTGCCGCTCGCCATGGTCATCGCGCTGCTCCTCGTGGAGCTGGTGCATCCGGCCGTCGCGCGCGTGGTCGGCACCGGCATCGAGATGCTGGCCGCCATCCCTAGCATCATCTTCGGCATGGTCGGGTTGTTCGTCATCGTTCCCTTCATCCAGGACAGGTTCACGCCATGGGTGCTCAACACCCCATTGGGCAAGCTGCCTGGGATCGAGCCGGGACCTCAGTTCCAGGGCGGCGGTCTCTCCGTCTTCACTGCCGGCGTCGTCCTGGCGTTCATGGTGCTGCCGTTCATCACCGCGGTGTCGCGCGACGTCCTCATGATGGTGCCGAGGGTCACCAAGGAGGCGGGCTTCGGGATGGGCTCCACCACGTGGGAGGTCATGCGCAAGATCAGCCTGCGCTACGCCAACAGCGGCATCGTGGGCGCCATCTTCATCGGCTTCGGTCGCGCCCTCGGCGAGACCATGGCCGTGGCCTACCTCATCGGCAGCCTCTACACCGACATGCCGCGGTCCATCTTCGACCCCGGTACGTCCATCGCCTCGCTCATCGCCCAGCAGTTCAGCGAGGCGACGGACAGGATCCAGGTGAGCGCCCTCATCGAGCTCGGCCTGATCCTGTTCGCGATCACCGTGCTGTTCCAGGTGCTCGCACAGCTCTGGTTGCGCCGCGTGCGCAAGACGACGGGAGGCCGGGCATGAGAAGGCGGAGCAGCGAAGCTCCCGAGCGGGGCAGCGGAGGGATGCCGGTCTGCGCTGCCTCCGGCCCCGGCGGGCCGCCCTCGGAGCTGCTCGCGGGTCCTCAGCTGAGGCACCGGTCGTTGGCCGGGCGCAAGGCGGCGGACATCACCGTCAAGGTGTTCTCCTGGATCGGGGCGTGGATCGGCATCTCCGTCATGGCGTTCGTCGTCATCGAGGTCGTGCGTCGAGGCGCAGCGGCGTGGAACGTGGCCTTCTTCACTCAATCCACGCCGATGGACGTGACCTCGACCGCCGGTGGCTTCGCCAACGCCATCGTCGGCACGCTCGTCATCACCGGCATCGCCGCGCTGATGGCCATCCCCGTCGGGTTCCTCGGCGGCGTCTACCTGGCTGAGTTCGGGCGCAACGGGCGGGTGGCCACCGCCATCCGTTCCATCGCCAACGTGGTCATGGGCGTCCCGTCGATCATCGTCGGCGTGTTCGCCTTCGCCATCCTCGTGGAGCCGCAGCAACACTACTCCGGTTTCGCCGGGTCGGTGGCGCTGGCGTTCATCATGTTGCCGGTGATGGCGCGCACCACCGAGGACATGCTCAACCTGGTGCCCAATGAGCTGCGCGAGTCGGGGCTGGCCATGGGCGCGCCGCGCTGGAAGGTCACGCTCGGCGTGGTCTGCCGCGCGGCGCGCGGCGGCCTCATCACCGGCGCCACGCTCGCCGTGGTGCGCGTGGCCGGCGAGACGGCTCCGCTGCTCTTCACCGCCCTCAGCAGCCCGTACTGGATGACGGGCCTCTTTGGCCCGGGCGGTTACTTCGGCGGCCCGGTCGCCAACCTCACCAAGACCATCTACGACTTCTCGGGGTCGCCGTATCCGCACTGGCAGACCCTGGCCTGGGGTGGCGCGCTGCTCATCATCGTGTTCGTTCTCGGCATGAACATCCTGGTGAGGCTCCTGTTCCAGCGAGGCAAGGAATGGTAGGGGACGACGGTGACAGCGATGACGCAATGACACAGATGCAGAGTGCACCCACAGTCGTGCCGCCGCGGCTCGAGGTCGCGGAGGCGCGCCGGGAGGTCAGCGAAGACTTCGAGTCCCTGCCCACCGAGCTCGCCGTGCGCAACCTGGACTTCCACTACGGCAAGGAGCAGGCGCTCTTCAGCAACGATATCGACATCAAGAAGAACCGGGTCACGGCCGTGATCGGCCCTTCGGGGTGCGGGAAGTCCACCCACATCCGCACGTACAACCGCATCTACAATCTGTACCGCGACCAGCGGGCCAGCGGCCAGATCATGATGGAAGGGGTCAACATCCTCGGCTCCGTGGACCTGCTGGACCTGCGCCGCCGCATCGGCATGATCTTCCAGAAGCCCAGCCCGTTTCCGATGACGGTGTTCGAGAACGTCGCCTACGGTCTGCGCCAGCACTACAAGCTGAGCCGCTCCGAGCTTGCCATGCGCGTCGAGGACGCACTGAAGCGCTCGGCCATCTGGGACGAGGTCAAGCACAAGCTGCACGAGCCGGGCAACGCGCTCTCGGGCGGCCAGCAGCAGCGGCTCTGCATCGCGCGGGCCATCGCCGCCGAGCCCGACGTGCTGCTCATGGACGAGCCCTGCTCGGCCATCGACCCGGTCGCGACTGCCAAGATCGAGGAGCTCATCCTCGAGCTCAAGTGCCGCTACACCATCGTCCTGGTCACGCACAACATGCAGCAGGCGGCGCGCGTGAGCGACTACACGGCGTTCTTCTTCCAGGGTCGCATCGTGGAGTTCGGCCCCACCACGCAGATCTTCTCGTGTCCTGCCGAGAGGCAGACCGAGGAGTACATCACCGGCCGCTTCGGATGAGACCGGAGTCCCCGTGACGCCAGTGACGCACCTGCAGCGCGAGCTCGACAAGCTCAAACGCAAGATGCTCGGCCTGGGCGCCGTGGTCGAGGAGAACCTCCACCTGGCGTTCCGGGCCATCGAGGAGCGTGACGAGCTCAGGGCGCGGCGGGTCATAGCCACCGACCTGACGATCGACGACCAGGAGGTCGAGGTCGAGGAGGAGTGCCTCAAGATCCTCGCCCTGTACCAGCCGGTGGCCGGCGACCTTCGCTTCCTGGTCGCCGTCATCAAGATCAACAGCGAACTGGAGCGCATCGGCGACCTGGCGACGAACATCGCCGAGCGCGCACTCTCCCTGATCCAGGAGCCGCCGGTCCCGGTGCCCGCGTGTCTCGCGGTGATGGCCGAGCGCACCGGGTCCATCCTCGAGAAAGCGCTGGACGCGCTGGTCCAGCAGGACGCGGTCACGGCACGCTGTGTGCTGGGCGCGGACGACGAGATCGACCTCTTGTACCAGAAGCTCATCGCGGACCTCAAGACGAGCATCCGCGCCGACATCGGCCGCCTCGACGCGCTCGTCCTCCTGTTCAGCGTGGCGCGGTACCTCGAGCGCCTCGCCGATCACGCTACGAACATCGCCGAGGACGTGCTCTACATGGTGGAGGGCGAGATCCACCGCCACCAGACGCCGGATTCCGCGGAGTCGCTCCTGGGTCGGGAGGCGGAGGACCGGTAGGCCGAGGTCACAGACGCGGCCGCGCCGCTCCGCCGCCGGCCGCATGCCGTCCCTCCTAGCATCAGGATCCTTGCCTCCGGTGCGACGGAGGGCACCCGGCGGCCCGGGCCTACCCCTACCAGGCCCGGGCCGTCTCTCGTCCGGCCGGCGCGGCGGCCGGCCGGGATCACTGCACGGTGACGGTGGTGGTCGGCGACACGGCCTTGCCGGCCTTGAAGTAGTACTGGGTGGTCTGCTCCGGGCTGATGCCTTCGCTGTACGCCGAGTACTTGGCCGTGTAGCCGCTGCCCAGACTCTCGGTCTCGACGGTGGTAGTGACCTCGCGGCTGCGCCAGGCGTCACCGTCGTTGAAGTACATCCGCACCGTCTCGCCCTTCACGAGGGCAGGGTAGATGCGTCCCCTGAGCGTGAGCCGCTGGTCGGGGGCGATCGTGGTCTTGTCACGGGTGGCGGGGGCGATGGACATGCTGGCGAACTCGGCCCACGTGCTCTTGAGGCCGAGCTTCATGCGCAGCTCGTTGCCGTCCATGAACTTGACTCCCGAGCTGCTGATGAGCGCGGCCTTGACGATGCGCGGGGACGTGCCGCGCTTGACGGTGTACACGGCGCGCAGCGTGCCACCCACGCCGAGCGGCTTGGCGACCTCGGCGGCCGTACGGCGCAACGGCCCCCAGTCGTGCAGGGTGGCGTAGGTGTCGTAGGGGTCCTCGACGCCCTTGAGGTACGGGATCGACGACGCCCCCGGCCACCCGAACTGGATGCTCTCGGTGTGGCCGCCGGAGCTTGAGAAGTACACGGCCAGTATCGGCTTCTTGTCGTACACCGGCACCACCCCGGCCGTCTCGCGCACGGCCCTGTCGGTGGACGGGTCCTCGATGCCGACGCCGACGTAGGCCTGGCTGCGCACGTCGCAGTACACGTCCCAGGATTGGGTGGGCTTGCGCGAGCCCAGGGCGAACGCCCGCGCCGCGCAGGCTTGCGCCTTGAGCGCCTCGATGGGCCACGATGGCGGAACCTCGTGCGGCACCACGCCGCGCAGGTAGCTCTCCAGCGGCACGACGTTGACCATCATGAGCTTGCCGTCTTCGCGGACCACGCGCAGCACGCCGCGGTACGCGCCGGTGTCGCCGAGGTCGGTGGGCGTGAGGATGTTCAGCGCCCCCTTGCTCGGCGTGAACGTGACCGGCGAGCTGAACGCCTGCGTCTGGCCGGCGGCGGTGACCTTGAAGGCGCCGCCGGAGTACGTAGTCACGGCGGTCACACCGCCGGCGATGGACAGGGAGCCGCCGCCGCCCGAGGCCGTGTAGTTCTGCGCGCAGCTCACCTTCACCGAGCTCAGCGCGCTGGCCAGGCGCACCCGCACGCTGTCGTTGGCGACCTCGTCGAAGCCGATGCCCGTGTAGTAGTGCTTGAGGATGTCCTTGTACTCCCAGCCGTGCTTCGCGTAACCGTAGGCGCCCCACTGCGACATGCCGATGCCGTGGCCCCAGCCGTGGCCGACGATACGGAAGGCCACGTCCGTGGTTGCGGCGGAGGCTGCTCCGGGGCACGTCAGGCCGAGCAACAGGATCGCCAGCGCCACCGCCGGGACGACCACGCGGCGGCCGCGCCGGGTGCGGCGGCGGGGGCCGAGAGGGGATGTGGTGCCGGTCGTGTGCATGCGGAGGGGCAGAAACGGCCTCGAGTCAGGATACGCGCCGCTCCGGAGCGGGGCAAACGCGGCGCTCTGCGTGCCCTGCAGCTTCGGGCGGCGGCGCGGTTCTCCTGCCTCGCCGCCGCCCGGCTCTTCCTCCCCGCGCGCCCCGGGGACTGCCGTTCCTTGCGAGTCGTGGTACCCTCTAACGCTCCAGATGAGGAACGAGGCGGCCCGCGGCGAAAGCTGTGACGGGCCGCCGCCGTGGTCCCCGGCCGTCCTCAAGCTCCGGCCCGGGCTGCCGACACAGATGCGGAGCGCATGACCAGACTCCCTCACAGACCCCTTCTCGCCATTCTCGCAGCCGGTGCGCTGCTGGCGTTCGCCGCGGCGAGCGCGCCCGGGGCCCTGGCCCAGAAGTACACCGACGTGACCAAGAAGCATTGGGCCTTCGCCGCCATCACCGCCGTGACGGAGCGCGGCCCCGAGGGCCACAAGGTGCTGGACGACTACGGCGACCGGTTCAAGCCTGAGGACCCCATCACCCGCGAGCTGCTGGCGCGGTCTCTCGTGCTCGCCTCCGGGCACTACGGCGAGCACCCGAAGCCCGTGGGCATCAAGGACATGAACGAGTCCGACCGGTACTGGGACGTGGTGCAGGTGGCCCTCGAGTACGGCTACATGCGGCTGGACGCCGAAGACGAGTTCAGGCCGCAGGAGCCCGTGCCCGCGTACCAGGCTGAGGCGGCCATCGTGCGCTGGCTGCAAGACAGGTACACCTCTGCCGACTGGTCGCTGCTCAAGACGCTCCGCGCGACCGAGTGGGAGCCCAACGACGGCTGGAAGCCGGACGTGCCGGTCTACTTCCCGTACACCGTCGCGGCACGCCAGCTCGAGCTGCGCTACAACCACCCCTCCGGAGAGGACGCGCACGAGACCTTGCCCACCGAGTCCATCGACCGTGCCGAGATCGCCCACATGTTCCAGCGCGCCTACGCTCTGAGCGGTGACTGGCAGCTCTACGGTCTCGCCGACTACAAGAAGGTCACGTTCCCTGCGCTGAGCGACCGGCAGAAGGAGGTCGCCGCCTTCGCCCTGAAGTACATCGGCTATCCGTACGTGTGGGCCGGCGAGTACCCCACGAAGAAGTCGCCGTACGGCGCGCAGGCCTCCGGCGGGTTCGACTGCTCGGGCTTCGTCTTCTACGTCATGAAGATGCACTTCGACTACCCGATCACGGTCAACGAGCGTGGCGCCTCCGACATGGCGGAACGCGCCAAGCCGCGCATCACCCGCAAGAAGCTCCAGACGGGCGACCTCATCTTCTTCGCGCCGCAGGGACCCAAGTCCAAGGTGTCCACCATCTACCACGCCGGCCTTTACCTGGGGAACGGCTGGTTCATCCACTCCACCGGCTCGAGCGATGGCGTCCACCTGAACTCGCTGGACAGCTCCAGCTACTACAAGAAGTACTTCGCCTGGGGCCGGCGGCTGCTGGCGGATGACGAGCTGCCGCCGGCGCCGGACGCCGAGACGCCCTGACGCGCGGGGCGGGTCGCGCCCTCGCGTGACCGGCGGCGACAGTCCGGGTGCCGGCCCCGGCGCCCCGGCGGCGTTGGGCATGGGCTACACTCCCTCGATGCGCGGCCGCCGGGTCCTCCTCCTGCTCATCGTCCTGCTCGCCGCCATGGGTGTGCCGGCGTCGGCGGCGCAGGCCGTGGCCGGTGTCGCGCCGCCGCTCGTCGCTCCACACGTGTCGCTCCGTGCGCCGAAGAGCCCGTGGCTCGGCGATACGGTGCCGGTGACGATCTCGGTGGACCCGGCGCTGCCGGGCGCGCCCGTCTCGTTCGAGATCCTGCGCGCCGAAGGCTGGACCGAGGAGGCCACCGCCACGCTCGACACCGCCTCGCGGGCGCGCGTCGCCTGGAGTCCGGACTCGTACGGCCCGACGCGGCTGCGCGCGTCGCTGCCGGCCGGCGCCGGCCACGACGCCGCCTCGTCCGAGGAGCAGCGCGTGATCGTCAACCGGCCCAACCGGCACCGCGTGCCGTACAGGTACGCGCACTACCTCGTGAACGTGCTGCACGAGTACAAGCTGTACTACTACGAGCACGGCGCCGTGGTGCGGAGCTTCGGCGTCGCACTCGGCCGGCCGGGGTACCGCACCCCCCTGGGGACCTTCCGCATCTACGGCAAGCGCAAGCCGGCCGGCGGCGCCCTCGGCTCGTGCGCGATGTTCTACCGCCGCCGGGGAGGCATCGCCATCCACGGGACGAACCAGCCCCATCTGCTGCGGCGCTTTCCGAGGCCGTTCTCGCACGGGTGCTCGCGCATGCGCAACGACGAGGCGCTGTGGCTGTACGCTCGCGTGCCGAGCGGGACGACGGTGCACAACGTCCGCTGACCGCCGGGCGGCCTCTGGTCGCCCACGGCCACGGTGCCGTAGACTCTTGAGCGGTCGAACGCTCAGGAGGGAGCCGTGCGGTCGTTCATCAGATCACTCGCGCCGGCAGTGCTCGCACTCGCACTCGCGACCGCTGTGCTGGCTGCGGGCGCCGGTGTGTCCGCGGCTTCCGCGCAGCCCCGCGATCCCGGTCTTACGCTGCAGGCCGCACCGGGCGCCCTCAAGTACGGCGAGAGCGTGCGTCTGCAGGTCCACCTCAGTGCTTCGGGAGTCCAGGTCCAGCTCAGCCGGGCGTCCGCCGGCGACGCGGTGTTCGCGCCGCTGCGGACGCTCGTGACGGACGGCCGGGGTGACGCGAGCTGGGCCGACACCCCGTCGGGCAGCTCCGTCTACAGGGTCGACTTCGCCGGCGACGGGACGTGGGGGGCAGGCAGCGCCGAGACGAGCGTCACCGTCAAGGCGAAGGTCTTGCTCTCCACGAGCTCCGGAGCCAAGGTCGCTGCCGGCGACGCCGTCACCGTGAGGGTGGGCATCTCGCCCGCTGTCGCCGCGGCGCCGGTCACCCTCCAGGAGTGGGACGCCGCGCGCGGGTCGTGGCGGACGCTGGCGACGGTGACGCCCGACGGCCAGGGGCTGGCGCGGTGGGCGTGGCGGCCGAGCGAGCTCGGTCGCCATCGGCTCCGCGCCGTCCTCAGCGCCTCTGCGGCGTCGCCCCTCTCGACCAGCGGCGTCCGCAGCGTCCACGTGTACGACCGGAGCGATCCCTACGGGGTGCCCGCGTCGTATGCGCACCTCATCCTCGTCGATCTCTCACAGTACAAGCTCTACTACTACGAGCACGGGCGGGTGGTCCGCACGTTCGCATGCGTCCTGGGCAGGCCGTCGCTGCCCACGCCGAAGGGTCACTTCAAGATCTACGCCAAGGATCCGAGCATGTACGGTCCGTACGGCCCGCGCCGCATGCGCTACCTCGGGCTCTACGCCATCCACGGCACCAACGAGCCGTGGCTGCTGGATCGTTGGCCGCGCAACTACTCTCACGGCTGCACGCGCCTCTCCAACGCGAACATCGTCTGGCTGTTCGACCGGGTGCACGTCGGCACGCCGGTCTGGAACGTGCCTTGACCTGGGCCGCCGGGCTGGGCCGACCGGGGGGATCACCCCCTTCGGGTAGCGCCGCGCGCGTCCGCGGGCGGCGCGCCGCCGACCGCGCGCGTCAGACCTGCGTGTCGAGCTCCGCGTACTGCCGCGTGTAGAACTCGCGCCACTCCCCGGACTTGAGCGGCCGCCACCACTCCGGGTGGTCGCGGTACCAAGCGACGGTACGCGCGAGGCCCGCCTCGAACGTCACTTCAGGGCGCCACCCCAAAGCCCGGAGCTTCGAGCAGTCGATAGCGTAGCGCCTGTCGTGCCCCGGGCGGTCGGCCACGTAGCGGATGAGGTCCGTGCCCTTGCCGAGCAGCTCGAGGATGCGGTGCGTCAGGGTGAGGTTCTGCACCTCGTTGCCGCCGCCGATGTTGTAGACCTGCCCGGGCATGCCCTCGCGCAGCACCAGGTCGATGCCCGCGCAATTGTCGTCCACGTACAGCCAGTCGCGCACGTTGAGCCCGTCGCCGTACACCGGCAGCGGCCGGTCGTCGATGGCGTTGGTGATGAACAGCGGCACGATCTTCTCCGGATACTGGTACGCCCCGTAGTTGTTGGAGCTGCGGGTGATGAGGACGGGAGTGCCATAGGTCCTGTGGTAGGCGAGCACGAGGAGGTCTGCCCCCGCCTTGCTCGCGGAGTACGGACTGGAGGGGTCGAGGTCCGACTCCTCGGTGAAGGCGCCGGTCTCCGTGCTCCCATAGACTTCATCGGTGCCGATCTGCAGGTAGCGCGGGATCTCCAGAGCGCGCACGGCCTCGAGCAGCGTGTGCGTGCCCAGGACGTCTGTGCTGATGAAGTCCTGCGGCCCGCTGATGGAGCGGTCCACGTGGGTCTCGGCGGCGAAGTTCACGACGGCGTCGGCGTTGCGTAGCACTCCGCCGACCATGGCCGCATCGCAGATGTCGCCACGCACGAACGTGTACCGTGGGTCGTCCTGCACGTCGCGCAGGTTCTGCAGGTTGCCGGCGTACGTGAGCTTGTCGAGGTTCACGATCTCGACATCGTCGTGCCGCCGCAACATGAAGCGCACGAAGTTGGAGCCGATGAAGCCGGCGCCGCCTGTGACCACGAGTCTCACGTGCCTTCCTCCTTGTCGGGGCGCCGGGCGGACGGCAGACCGATCAGCCCCGCGGGATCAGCCGGTCGACGCACTCGGCCACGCCGTCGGCCCAGTGCGGGAGCCGCGGGATGGGCCGTTCGCTGACGAGCGCGGAGAAGGCGGGCCGCGGTGCCGGCCGGCCCGCCTCTTGGGTGGTGATCGGCAGGACGTCGACGGCCATGCCGGCGAGCTCGACGACCTCGCGGGCGAGTTCGCACCAGGAGCAGTAGCCGCCCCCGGCCATGTGGTAGATGCCGGGCCCGAGGCCATGGGTGAGGGCCTCGGCGATGCCCGCCGCCAGATGTGCGGCGTAGGTGGGCGAGCCGACCTGGTCGTCCACGACCCTCAGCGGCTCGCCGGCCGCGGCCTTCTCCCGGCCAACGCGCAGGATCGTCTTCACGAAGTTGTGGCCGGTCTCGCTGAACAGCCAGGCGGTGCGGATGGAGATGCCTCGTGCGCACTCGAGCACGGCGTGCTCGCCTTCGAGCTTGGTGCGGCCGTACACGCTGAGCGGGTGGGTGGGGTCGCTCTCCACGTACGGCGAGCCCTTGGTGCCGTCGAAGACGTAGTCGGAGCTGATGTAGACGAGCGAGGTGTGTGTACCGCGCACGGCCCGCACCACGTTGCGCGTGCCCTGCACGTTGACGGCCTCGGCCACCTTCGGGTCGGCCTCGGCCCCGTCCACGTCGGTGTACGCAGCCGCGTGGACGACGACGTCCGGCGCGAACGCATGCACCGCCGTGTACACGGCGACCTCGTCGCGGATGTCGAGCGCCTCTTCGTGGCTCAAGAAGACGTCGCCCTCGAGCACGGCGGCCAGGGCGGTGGCCAGCTGGCCGCCGGCGCCTGTGACGAACCAGCGCGTGGCCTCGCGGAGCGGTGACCCTCCGGCGCCCCGCTCGATAGCATCCCTTCGGAGGCTATTCACGGCAGGTGACCCGTGCCCGGTCTCACCGTAGCCGCACGCCCCAGTCGTAGGCGATCGCGGGCGTGTCGTGCGGCAGCTCGTGCTGGTCTGGAGCGTCGTACTTGTAGACCTCTGTCGGCGCGTTGACGATGTAGGCCTCCTCCTGGCTGACGCACTTCCAGCCATGCCAGAGGCCCGGGGGTACGCGCACCAGCAGGGGGTTGTGCTCGCCGAGGAAGAACTGGTCGATCTGGCCGGCCGTCGGCGAGGCCGGCTGTCCGGGCGCGGCGGCCTCTCCCTTCACGCCGCGCCCGTCGAAGAGCACGAGTTTGACCATGCCCTTGACGCACACGATGTTGTCCCACTGCTCCTCGTGCAGGTGCCAGCCCTTCACGACCCCGGGGAACGTGGTCGTCATGTAGAACTGCCCGAAGCGGACGAAAAGGTCGTCGTCGCAGCGCAGGCATTCCATGAGTCGGCCGCGCTCGTCGGGGATGACCTTGAGCTTCTTGACCACGACGCCGTCGATCATGCTGGTCCTCTCCGCGGTCGACCTACAGGATGCCGATTCGGCACGAGTCGCCCACCATGAAGCGGTAAGCCACCGGGCGAGCGGCGCTGTGCGCAATGACGCAATCGCGGCCGATGAGGCTGTCGCACATGCGCGTGCCGAGGTGCGAGATGCGGCTGTTCTCGAGGATGATGGAATGTTCGATCTCGCTGGACTCGACCACGACGCCGTCGCTGATCGCGGTGTACGGCCCGATGAAGGCGTCGGTGAGGCGGCAGCCCGCTCCGATGACGACCGGGCCACGGACGGTGCAGCGTGTGAGGACGCTGCCCGCGCCGATCTGCACCGGCCCCTCGACGTCGCAGTCGTCGGCCTGCCCCTCGATGCGGCGCTCGATAGTGCCCAGGATCAGGCGGTTGGCCTCGAGCATGTCCTCGAGCTTGCCCGTGTCCTTCCACCAGCCACGCACCACGTGCGGCTCGACGCGCAGGCCTCGGTCGATCATGTGCTGGATGGCGTCGGTGATCTCGAGCTCGCCGCGGGCCGACGGTGTGATGGCCTTCACGCTTGCGAAGACGGCCGGCGTGAAGAGGTACACGCCGACCAGAGCGAGGTCGCTGTGCGGCTCGGCGGGCTTCTCCACGAGCCGCACCACGCGGCCGTCGTCGAGCTCCGCGATCCCGTACGACTTGGGATCCGCGACCTGCTGGAGGAGAATGAGGGCGTCTGGCCCACTCTCCTGAAAGTCGCGCACGAACGGGGCGATGCCCTCCTTGAGGAGGTTGTCGCCCAGGTACATGACGAACGGGCTGCCGCCCAGATAGGCCTCGCTGATGAGCACCGCGTGCGCGAGGCCCAGCGGAGCCTCCTGCTGCAAGTAGGTGACGGTGAGGCCGAAGCGAGCGCCGTCGCCGACGGCTGCCTCGATCTCGGCGTGCGTCTCACCGACCACGATGCCGACCTCGGTGATGCCGGCGGCACGCATGGCCTCGAGCCCGTAGAACAGCACCGGCTTGTTGGCCACTGGCACGAGCTGCTTCGCGGACGTGTGGGTGATGGGGCGCAGACGGGTGCCGGCGCCGCCGCTGAGGATGAGTCCCTTCATGGGCCGAGCCCTCCGGGTCTCAGATGGTCTCGTCGCCGGTGAGTTCGGCGTCTGTCTCGGTGGAGAGCAGGTCGAGTACGCGGCGCTCGTCCACCGCCTTGCCGACGAACACGACGTTGGGGCCGGCATACAGGGTCACCCGGGCGCCGACGGGCAGCGCCAGCTCGGCGCCCTCGAGCACGATGTTGGTGAGCGTGGAGTGCTCCACGTCTCGTTCGACCTCGCAGCTGTCGATGGCGAACGGCTGCGCCTCACCGATCTGCAGGCGAGGTTCCCTGTCGGCCTCTATCCTCACGGGCGAGAGTATAGCAGCAGGGCGTAAGGGCGCCGTGGGCGCCTGTCAGGTGGCGAAGCTCAAGTAGGGGCGCCAGCTCTCGTGGATGTGATCGACGTGAAGGTACACGAAGGCGGCCGGCTCCGGCGGACGAGGCCTGCGCGCCAGGCGCAGTCCCGCTGCGTTCGCCGGCCTGTCGCCTTTCTTGCGGTTGCACGGGGCGCACGAGGTCACGAGGTTGTCCCACGTGTCGGCGCCGCCCTTGGAGCGCGGTACGACGTGGTCCACCGTGAGGTGCCGGTCGCTGCCGCAGTACTGGCAGCGGTGGCGGTCCCGCGCGAACACGGCCCGGCGTGAGATGCGCGCCGAGGCGCGGTGACGCGGGATGCTCACGTAGGCACGCAGGCGGATAACTGAGGGCAGGTCGTGCGCTGCGTGCTCGCTGCGAAAAGCGGCGCCGGACAGCTCCAGCACCTCGGCCTTGTCCTTGAGGAGGAGCACCAGTGCGCGACGCACGCTGCAGACGTTCAGCGGCTCGTAGGTGGTGTTCAGGACAAGCACCTTCCGCATCGTGGACGATGGTAACAGAAACGCGTGCGCGCGTGACCACGGAGTCGGCGGTCCGGGTCGCGTCGGTATACTCCGGGTGTGGACCTCTTTTCGATGAGCGACGAGCAGGTCGCGGCCGAGGCGCCGCTGGCGGCGCGCATGCGGCCGCGCACTATCGCCGAGTTCGCCGGCCAGGAGCACATCGTGGGCCCGGGGACGGTGCTGCGCGCCGCCGTCGAGGGCGGCGCGCTCTTCAGCATGCTCTTCTTCGGGCCGCCGGGCTGCGGTAAGACGACGCTGGCGCGGCTCATCGCTCGCCAGACCGGGGCGCGCCTCGTGCAGCTCTCGGCCGTCAGCTCTGGGACGGCCGACGTGCGGGCCGCGATCCAGGGCGCGCGCGAGGCGCGCGCCCTCAGCGCGGCCCGCACCGTCCTCTTCATCGACGAGATCCATCGCTTCAACAAGGCGCAACAGGATGCTCTGCTCCCGGCGATCGAGGACGGGATCGTCGCGCTCATCGGGGCGACTACCGAGAACCCCTACTTCGAGGTCAACTCCGCCCTGCTCTCCCGCTGTCAGCTGTACCGCTTCGAACCGCTGGACGCGGAGCTGGTGGAGCATGTGGTGCAGGCCGCGCTGGACGACGGCGAGCGCGGCCTGGGCGGCAAAGGCGTCACGCTCGACCCGGGCGGCCTCGCTTTCCTCTCCCGGATCTCGCGCGGCGACGCGCGCGTCGCGCTCAACGCGCTCGAGACAGCGTGGCGCTCCCGGGCCGCCGCGGCGCCGGCCGCGCCCGTCACCCTCACGGTGGACGACCTCCGCGACGCCGCCCAGAAGAGCCCGGTCTCCTACGACCGCGACGACGCCCACTACGACACCATCTCGGCGTTCATCAAGAGCATGCGTGGCAGCGACCCCGACGCCGCCGTCTACTACCTTGCCTCGATGATCGCCGGCGGGGAGGACCCTCGGTTCCTCGCGCGGCGCATGATCGTGTTCGCCAGCGAGGACGTCGGCAACGCCGATCCGCGCGCGCTCGAGGTCGCAGTCGCCGCGTCGCGTGCAGTGGAGTGGGTCGGCCTGCCGGAGTGCCGTATCACGCTCAGCCAGGCGGCGACGTACCTCGCCCTCGCGCCCAAGAGCAACGCAGCGTACAAAGCCATCGACGCGGCGCTCGAGGACGTGCGGAGGCAGGGCAATCTGCCTCCGCCGCCGCACCTGCGCAGCTCCAACTATCGCGGGGCCGAGCAGCTGGGCCACGGCAAGGGCTACGAGTACCCGCACGGTCGCGGCGGCTGGGTCAAGCAGCAGTATCTGCCCGACGAGCTCTCAGGCCGCCGGTACTACGTGCCGATACGCGGAGTCGAGTGGAAGATGGCGGCCCGCCTCGAAGAAGACAAGCGGCGGGCCGCAGCAGCGGACGCGCCGACGGGATCCGGAGTCGCAGATGAGTAGCCTTGCCGTCACCATCGTGGTCTTCGTCGCTGTGGCCCTGATCGGGCTGGCCGCGGTGTGGTGGTACGCCAACAGGGTGAAGCGCGATCTCGACGACTCAGCCGGGGTCGTGGCCGGCGCTCGCGGCGTCATCGAGCTGCGTCCCGAGAGCGTGGCGCAGCTGCGCGCGCTCACGTCCGAGCCCATCCTGCTCAAGCAGAATGAGGAAGGCGTGCGCGTGCAGATCGAGCACCGGCCGATGATGCCGCTGCGGGCGTTTCTCGGCAAGGACGCGGCCGGGGCGCTGCAGGAGGTCGCGGGGGAGGTCTCGGAGCGCTGGGGCGTGAAGTGGGTCGTGCTGGTCGACGCTGGCGACCCGGAACGTGTGACGGTCAAGCGCCTGGCCTGAGCGGGCTTGTTCCTTCGCCATGCGACGCGGTGTATACAGGACTGTACACTGGTAAAGGGAACGGTCCTTTCTTCCGAAGTACAGACAGCCGGGATCGCGTTCGCGCAGGCCCGGGACGACGCTGGCTACCGCCCTAGGAGGCTGTGATGAAGGGGTTCTTCAAGGTCCTGCTGGGACTTGGGATCGGCGCGGCCATCGGCATGCTGTTCGCCCCCAAGAGCGGCAAGGAACTGCGTGGGCAATTGGTCGGGTCGGCCACGCGCAAGACGCTTCACCCTGCGCCGAGCTGGGAGCCCGAGTCCGAGGCCGCGACGGAGTGGCCGGCCGCCGTGGCTGTCGAGGAGTTCGTGGTCGAGGCCGGACCCGAGGAACAGGCCGCGGTCGTCGAAACGGACTTCGTCTCCGTCGCACCCGAACCCATGGATGAGCCCCCGGTCGCGGAGCCGGAGGAGGACGAAGCCGTCGTCGAGGTCATCATCGAGGAGACCGTTGTCCGCGAGGAAAGCGTGATCACCGAGGATGGCGTGGTCGAGGACGTCGTCACGATCGAGGAGCGGGAGGTCGAGGTCATCGCGGTGGAGGAGACCTCGGTGGACGACCTGCGCGCGCGCATCGAGGCCACGCGCGCCGAGGTGGAGACGTCGCTGGCCGAGCCGTTCGGTGGTCCCGCTCTGGTCGAGGATATCGGCGAGAGCGGTCCTGCCGAGGAGAGCCTCGCCGAAGAGACGCTGGGAGGGGAGGCCTACGTTGCGGAGACCGTCGTCGAGGAGACAGTCGTCGAGGAGACAGTCGTCGAGGAGACAGTCGTCGAGGAGACAGTCGTCGAGGAGGCGGTAATCGCCGAAGAGGCGACGGTGAGCGACACGGTCGCCGAAGAAGAGCCGATCGGCGGGGCTGTCGCCGAGGACGCCGACGGGCCCGAGCCGGTCCTGGTGTGGTCGGAGGCGGAGCAGGCCGCTCCGGCGATCGCTGAGGACACGGACGCCCAGGCAGCCCCCGAGGCGAGTGCGGACGAGGCCGAGTCCTTCCAGGAGCAGCCCGAGACGAGACGGGCCTGGGACACGTGGAGTGAGGAGCGACCCCAGCCGGTCGAGGCCGTCGCCGACGTGACCGCCGAGCCGGCCGTCGTCGAGGAGATCCCCGTGGTCGCGTACGATGAGGTCGCCGGACCCGAGCCGCAAGTTGTCGAGGCCGAGCCCGCGTGGGCCGAGCCGGCTCCGGAACCCTACGGGCTCGCGGCCGTCGAGGAAACGGTCCTCGAGGAGCCCGTCGTCGTCGAGGAGCCGTCGGTCGCGGCCGTCGAGGAGCCCGTCGCCGTCGAGGAGCCCGTCGTTGAGGAGGTCATCGTCGCGGAGGTCGTGCCGGCCGAGGCCGAACCAGCTCCGGAGCAGCCCGTTGCACCGTCTCTGGGGGAGACCGTCATCGAGTCGGCGCCTCTCGCGCCGGCTCGCGTCCCCGAACCGGCGTCTATCGTTGCGACCGAACCCGCCCCAGAACCCGAGCCGGTCCCCGGGTTCGAGCCGCAGGACGCGGCGCCGGAGCTCGCGCCGGAGCCGGTCGCGGTCGAGCCTGCGGAGGCGTCACCGCGTGATACGGGAACGATCGATCAGGCCGAGATGCGCCGCCGCATCGAGGAGACGCGAGCACGCCTCAAGGCCAAGGCGTTCGACGCCATGATGAGCGGAGAGGCGGCCCTGCTCGGCCGGGACGACGAGGGATCGCTGCCGCGCCACGACGACGTCGAACTGGACGGCGACGTCGCGAGCACCATCGACGAGTCGCTGTCGCAGGAGGAGTACTGAGGGACGCAGCCTGAGGCGCAGCTGTGCGAGGTCGCGAGAGGGGCGGGCGCCGATCGGCGCCCGCCCCTCTCGCGTGAGTGGCGCTCTTCGCGGCGCTGGGGGCTGCGCTCCAGGCCCGGCTCAGCCGGGACGCGCGGTGGGCTCGCCCCCGTCGTCGTGTCCGCCGGTCCCGGGCGGCCTTCGCCTGGATGTGGGCTTGGCCGCCGGGCGGCGGCGGTGCGGCGGCGGCGGCTCGGTGGTGAGCTGCGCGGCCCACTCTTCGTCGCTCACCCGGTCGGGGCCGCGTCGGTCGACGGCCGGCCAGGTGAGGGCGCCCGGCGCGAGTCCTCGCTCGTGGAGCGCATGCGCCAGCACGCCGGCCGAGGAGAGGAACAGGAGTGCGACCAGCACGACGCCGGCCGGGACGCTCCTGTTCTCGAGCAGCAGGAAGAAGTACCACCACACCTCCGTCCCCAGTCCCAGGAGCGTCGCGTAGTAGACCATGACCACGGGGACCATGATGAGCCCAAGGTAGGCGGGCAGGACGGACCGCATCCAGCCTCCCGGTCTGGCCAGCGGCCAGAGGACCGCGGCCGGCAGGATCAGGAGCGCCGAGTACGGGTCGGCCAGCCAGACGAGCAGAGCGATGAGGACCAGGATCGCGTGGGCCACGAAGATGACGGCGCGCGGGTCGGTGCGCACCCGCCGCCGCAACCGTCGTTCCACGGCGACCGCGTAGGCGTAGGCGAGGACCAGCAGCGCCGCGAGGATGGCCACGCGCAGGTAGCGGGGGTTCGCGGCGATGCTGGAGTCCGGCGGGATCACCGCCCCAGGGCTCCTTGGCAGCTGGCCGAGGAGGTTGGCCACGTAGACGATGGCCAGCAGGACGAGCCAGGGAGCGTAGTGCAGGCCGGCGCTGATCCACGCCGGCCGCAGCGCCACGCGCGCGCGCCGGCAATGCGCGAAGAGATCCAGCGTGACCGCGAACAGCGGCAGCAGGCCGGCCGCCAGCAGCAGGGCCAGGGAGGTGCCGGGCAGGGTACGGGTGTGGGTGAGGGAGATGGTGCCGCCACTGCCGGGCCCCGGGACGGCCGCCTGGTCGATGGCCATCAGCATGCCCTGGGCGACCGTGCCCATCTTCGTGAGCGTCTCCGTGGACACGTTGGCGAGCGTGTCCTGCGCCGGCGGGACGCTCGCGCCGGCCGCCGCGACGGTGATGGCCGGCGCGCCCGCGGCCACCAGGGGACCCTGGCTGCCCGAGCTCGTCGGCACGGCGAGTCTCACCACCTGGCCGGGTACGGTGGGAAGCAGGGCGCGCAGATTGCCGTACACGCGGCCGGCCGGCGCCGCCAGCTGCCAGAGCCATGGCGGCGCCACCCTGGGCGCGGAGCTCCAGCCGTCGAGCCGAATGCCCTCGGGGTCGCGGGTCGCGACCTCGCGCAGGGCGATGGCGCCGGTGACGTTCTCGACGCCGTGGTCCTCCACGAAGCGCCGGGAGCCGAGCGCGCCGTAGGCGTCGCCGCTGGTGCACAGGTAAATGAACGTGCGCTCGTGGGCCGTCACGGTGAACGAGCGCGCCAGCGCCAGCATCGCGGCCACTCCGGAGGCGTTGTCGTTGGCGCCCTGCGTGGCCACGGCGGGGACATCGCGATTGGCGATCACCATCACGGTTCCGGGGCCCTCGCCGCGGGAGACGGCCCACACGTTCTGCAGGGCGACGTCCTTGCCGTTGATGGTGGCCGGGAAGCTGTCGAGGTGCGTCTCCAGGCCCATCTGCCTGAACTGCTCCATCACCCACAGGGCCAGGCGGTTGTCTGGGTCGCTGCCGGCCACGCGCTGCGGATAGTCGGTGACGATGGTGCGCATGTCGGCCGCCGCCTGCTCACCGTCGAACGACACCGGCTCGGAGCTGAGCTTCGGGGTGTCGGCGCTGCCCAGCGTGAAGAGGCAGACCACCATGAGGATGAGAGAGACGACCCAGGCGGCTCTGTACACCTTGAGGTTGGGCAGGGTGACCTCCTTGGGCGTGCCGTGCATCCTATCAGACCGGGTAAAATGGGTGGCATGGCTCCCCCCGTACGCATCCTCGTGGTCGAGGACGAGGCGCCCATCGCCGAAGTCGTGCAGAGCTACCTCGAGCGCGAAGGTCACATGGTGGTGTGGACCGCTTCGGGTGAATCCGCCCTTGAGGCCTTCGACCGGCGGCGCCCCGATCTCGTCGTGCTCGATCTCAACCTGCCGGGTATCTCCGGTGAGGACGTCTGCCGTCGTATCCGAGCAGGTTCGGACGTCCCCATCATCATGCTCACCGCGAGGGACGCGGAGGAGGACCTCGTGAAGGGCCTCGAGTTGGGCGCCGACGACTACCTGACCAAACCCTTCAGCCCGCGCGAGCTCACGGCGCGCGTGCGCGCCCTGTTGCGGCGGGCGCGGAGCGACGAGACGCCGCAGGCCGACGTCCTGGAGCGCGCCGGCGGGCGCCTGGTGATCGACGCCCCCCGCCGGCGTGTCACTCTGGACGGATCGCCTGTCGAGCTCACGGAGTCCGAGTTCCGCCTCCTCCAGACCCTCGCGCGCTTCCCCGGCCGCGTGTACACGCGCTTCGAGCTCGTCGAGAAGGTCCAGGGCTACGAGTACGAGGGGTACGAGCGCACCATCGATGCCCATGTCAAGAACCTGCGGCACAAGCTGGGGGAGGACGCGCGACGGCCTCAGCTGGTGCAGACGGTGTACGGCAGGGGCTACTGCCTGGCGGAGGACCAGAAGTGAGACGTGGGCTGCGCCTCCGTCTGGCGGTCACCCACGCGCTGGTGGCCGTCGTGGCCATCGTCATCGTCGCGGTCATCGTCAACATCGTCGGCGGGCAGCGGTTCGACGCCTATCTCGAAGAGGTGCAGCACGCCCGCAGCGCAGCGGTGGTGGACACTCTGGCGCAGACGCACAGCTCCCCGGACGGATGGGACGCCGGTGCGGTCTACGCCCTGGGTCGCGTGGCCCTGAGCAACAACGTCGACGTGGCCGTGTACTCGCTGGGCGGCCAGTTGCTGTTCACGGTGCAGGGCCGTCACGCCGGGCCCGGCGCGGGTGGCGGTGCCGGGCTGGGTGGCGGCGAGGGCGGCGCCGCGGTCGCTTCGGGAACGCCGATGCCGGTTCCGTCCGGCTACGCGGCCGGTCAGTTCAGGGTGCAGACGTTCCCCGTGGTCGTCGGCGGCCAGAAGGTCGCCACCGCGGAGATCTACTCCGGCCTCGGCATGCGACAAGCAGCCGAGTCGGCCTACCAGAGTGCGCTCACCCGGAACCTCGTCATCGCCGGGGCGGCCGCGGGCGTGGTCGCCTTGCTCATCAGCCTCTTCGTGAGCCGGCGTATCACGGCGCCGCTGGAGGAGCTCACCGATGCCGCGGCCGACGTCGCCACTGGGGACTTCGCGGTGCGCGTGGCCCCACGTGGCAACGACGAGGTGGGAGCGCTGGCCACGGCGTTCAACTCCATGGCCGACCGTCTGGCGCGGGACGAGCAGTGGCGGCGCGACATGACGGCCGACCTTTCGCACGAACTGCGCACGCCGCTCGCCACCATCCAGACGCGCATCGAGGCGCTCGAGGACGGTGTGCTGCCGGCCACGCCGGAGAACCTTCGGGTGATCGGCGCCGAGGTCGAGCGCCTCGGGCGCCTGCTTGGCGCCCTCCGCAATCTCAACGAGCTGGAGAGCGAGGACCTGGACGTCGAGCACGACCCGCTCGATCTCGCCGACGTGGCGGGTGACGCGGCGGCGCGGGCGGAGACCGCTTACATGGCCAAGGGTGTCGAGCTGCGCACGGACCTGTCCCCGGTCACCGTGAAGGCCGACCGCGACCGCCTGCTGCAGGTGATCGGCAATCTCCTGGACAACGCTCTGAAATTCACTCCCTCCGGGGGTCAGGTGGACCTGGTGGCCGGGGTGGGTGCGGCCCCGACCCCCGACGAAGCCGATGACATGACCTGCCGCGGGTTCTCGGTGAGCGGCGGCAGGTGGGCCGTGCTGACGGTCAGCGACAGTGGCGCGGGCATCGACCCGGTCGACCTGCCCTTCGTGTTCGACCGCTTCTACCGCTCGCAGTCGGCGCGCACCACGCAGGGCGTCGGGCTGGGTCTCGCGATCGCCAGGGGCCTCGTCGAGGCTCAGGGCGGCGCCATCGAGGCAGCCAACAGGCCGCAGAGTGGCGCCGTGTTCACCGTCCGCCTTCCCTTTGCGGGCTGATCCCCGCTCCGCTCATGGCGACCCGAAGCCGGCCGTGAAGGCCGGCCATCTGCTCGCCGTCGTTGCGGCCGGTCCTGACGACGCCGGACCGTATGCCCGGTGCCCGGCGTGAGTGGACCGCGCTCGCCGCGACGCGGAGATGTGGACGTGCCGGTGTCCGCGTGGCCGGCGATCCTGGCGTTCGATGTCGACGGCACCGTGCTCGGGGCCAACGACCGGCCGGTGCCCGGCATCGCGGAGACGCTCCGGGAGCTCGCTGAGGCTGGCGTGAAGCTGGTGCCCAGCACCGGCCGCCCCCTGTACGGAGCCCTGAGGGCAGCCGGCGTGCTCGGCGTGACGCCGTCCGCCTGCGTCGCCTACCACGGCGCCCTCGTCGTGGACCTGGAGGGCGGGCGGGTGCTGCGGCACCTCACGGTACCTGACGGGCTCGCCGCCCGCGTCGCCCTCGCCGGTCTGGCCGGCGGCCTGCAGGTGAGCCTCTACGTCGGCGATGAGCGACGGGATCTTCCCGCTGACTGGGTGCCGCCGGTCGTGACGCCGCCATGCGTGCCGCCGCCTGTCGTGACGCCGCCAGGCGTGCGGCCGCCTGTCGTGACCTTCGCCGGCCCCGACTTCGGTGTCACCCGCCTCGTGCTGGCCGGCGATCCCCGGCGCGTCACCCTGTCTCTTCCGGAGCTCGACGAGCCGCGCCGCGCCGGCCTGCGCATCGAGCAGGTGCGGCCGGGAGTCGTCGTGGTGCTGCCCGGCGCTGCCGACAAGGGCGACGGCCTGCGGCTCGTGGCGGCGCACTTCGGCGTGCTCGCGCGCCGCGTGGTCGCCGCCGGCGACGACCTCAACGACATCACCCTGCTGCTTGCTTCCGGCCACGCACTTGCGGTTGGGGACGCGCTGCCGGCGCTCCGCGCCGTCGCCGGTGAGACCGTCGCGCAGGACGGCCTCGCGGCCGCCCTGCGCGACGCCTTTCGGCGTCTTGGCTGACGCCGTCCGCGCGGGGACGCTCGCCCGTTCCCCGCGGGAACGACGTGCGCTTCCAGACAGGACGAGGGCGGCGGAGACCGCAGTGGCCCCGCCGCCCTCGTCGTCCGCTCGTCGCCGTCACCCCGGAGGGTGACCGCCGCGATGAGTGTGGTGAGCGGCCTCCGTCCTCAGTGGCCGGTGCACCTCACGGCGCCCCGCCCCGCATGCCCGCTTTCGCCGTCTACTCGACCTTAGGGAGCTTGGCGATCGACGCGGCGATGGCCTCCTCCGGATGATCGTAGTCCTCGAGCTCGCCGCTCAGGTACCTGTCGTACGAGCCGAGGTCGAGCAGGCCGTGGCCGGTGAGGTTGAACAGGATATTCCGGCTCACGCCCTCTTCCTTGGCCTTCAGAGCCTCGTTGATGGCGGCGAGGATCGCATGCGCACTCTCCGGCGCCGGCACGATGGCCTCCGTCTTCACGAACAGCTGAGCAGCCTCGAAGACCTTGGTCTGCGCCACCGACACGGCCTCGAGCAGCCCGAGGTCGTACACGTGGCTGAGCAGCGGCGCCATGCCGTGGTAGCGCAGGCCGCCGGCGTGGATGCCGGGCGGCATGTAGTCGTGGCCCAGCGTGTACATCTTGAACAGCGGCGTCGTCTGCGCCTCGTCGCCGAAGTCGTAGCGGAACTGCCCCTTGGTGAGGGACGGGCACGCCGTCGGCTCCACGGCCACGAGGCGCGTGTTCGTCTTGCCGGCGAGGTTCTCGCGCAGGAAGGGGAAGGCCAGACCGCCGAAGCTCGAGCCGCCGCCGACGCAGCCGACCACGACGTCCGGGTAGGCGCCGGCATCCTGCATCTGCAGGATCGCCTCTTCGCCGATGATCGTCTGGTGCAGCAGCACGTGGTTGGTCACGCTGCCCAGGGCGTACTTGGAGCCGGGGTGCGTGACGGCGTCCTCCACGGCTTCGCTGATCGCGATGCCGAGGCTGCCGAGGGAGTCCGGATCCTCGGCCAGGACGGCGCGGCCGGCGTTGGTCCGATCGCTGGGGCTGGGGATCACGGTGCCGCCCCAGAGCTGCATCATGCTGCGCCGGTAGGGCTTCTGGTGGTAGCTCACCTTCACCATGTAGACCATGCACTCGAGGTCGAACATCTGGCAGGCCATGCTGAGGGCGCTGCCCCACTGCCCGGCGCCGGTCTCGGTGGCGAGGCGCGTGGTGCCGTCGAGCTTGTTGTAGTACGCCTGCGCGACTGCGGTGTTGCTCTTGTGCGAACCCGCCGGGCTGACGCCCTCATGCTTGAAGAAGATCTTGGCCGGCGTGTCGAGCGCCTTCTCGAGGCCGGTGGCGCGGATCAGGGGCGTCGGCCTCCAGATGCGGTAGATCTGGTGGACCTCTTCTGGGATCTCGATGTAGCGCTCTGCCGAGACCTCCTGGGCGATGATGCTGGGCGGGAAGATGGGCAAGAGGTCATCGGGGCCGGCCGGCTGCAGTGTCGCCGGGTTCAGCGGCGGCGGCGGAGGTGAGGGCAGGTCTGGGACGATGTTGTACCAGGCCTTGGGGATCCTCTCCTCGTCAAGGACGAACTTCTTCTTGTACTCGCTCATGACCTACCTCCCTTCGCGTGACGCCTGTGCGTGGTTGCGTGTGACTGAAGTTGCACTGATCCTGTGCTCCGTGGGTCCGGGAACGGGACGACCATACGAATGGTCCGGGGGTGCGGGCAGGGCCCGCGCGGGTGTCAGAGAAGGGCGCGCTACGCGCGCCAGAGCCAGCGACGCCACGTGGCGCAGGCGGTGGAGCTGCTGGTGAACGGGGCGGCTGCGCTGCCCCGTTCGAAAGCATGCCTACGTCGGCTTTTGTCGCGGGTCGTCATCGTGGGCGGCATTCTATGCACGCCGGCGTGTGCGTGCAAGCGCGGGTAGCCCGGTCGTCACACGGAGTGGCAGGCAGCCGCCGGGCGGACTGCGGCGAGCTCCGCCCCGTCCCGACCGGGGGGAAAGCTCCCACCCAGGGGGTACGGCGAGGCTGGCCGGGCGAACAGGTATCCCTGCGCGAACGGGACGCCGAGGCCGCGCAGCACGTCGAGCTGGCCGTGGTGCTCGACCCCCTCGGCGACCAGGCCGATGTCGGCGTTGCGGCAGAAGTCGCTGAGCGTGCCGACCAGCTTCTGCCTGACCATCGAGTCCTCGATGCCGCGCGTGAGGCTGATGTCCAGCTTGATGAAGTCGGGCTCGATCTCCACCATCGTCTGCAGCCCCGAGTAGCCCGCGCCGGCGTCGTCGACGGCGACCCGGAAGCCGCACGCGCGGAGCCGTTTCACGACGTCACGCATCAGGGCGAAGTCCTCGACCACGCTCTTCTCGGTCACCTCGACCACCGTCAGGGGGCGCAGCTCAGGCGGGGTGAGCTCGGTGAAATCCGTCGCGCACAGGTGCGGGCTCGTCGTCGCGAACAGGCTGCTGGGCTCCGCGTTGATGAAGCGGAGGCAAGTGCCCGGCAGGGCCGCACTCCCCCGGGTGGCCACGGCGCGGCAGAGGGTGTCCAGCTCGTCCAGGCGGCGCTCCGCGCGGGCCACCTCGAACAGCGCTTCGGCTCCATGCAGCTCGCTGTGCACCGGACCCCTGGCGAGGAGCTCGTACCCCAGAACGCCGTAGTCTCCGAGCTTCACGATGGGCTGGTACACGCAGCTGATCTGCTCGCTGCACAGGAGGCGGTCGAGCTCGGCGCCCAGGCGGTGTCTGGCCTGACCGCGCTCCTGGTCGACCCGAGTCGTCGCCTCCTGTATGGCGTGCAGGAGGGCTCGCTTGAAGCGCACCTTCGGGGACAGGACGAGACGGGACCAGCCCACGTAGGGTTCGAGCGGCGTGAACACAAGGTGCGCCATCTCCCTCTCCAGGTGGGCGGCCAGCTCGCGCTGGAGCCGGTCCTTGACACGCAGCAGCTCGTCGTCGCGCAGTACCTCGTGATGCCGCGGAGGCGCCAGGGCGAGGAGAAAGGCGTCGCCCAGGCTCGCGCAGGTGAGGTAGTCGTCCTCCCGCACGACGGTGCCCGGCAACTCGCCCAGCCGCTGCGAGACCAGCTTGTAGAGCTCGTCGACGGCCTCGAACCCGTGCATGCGCTCGAGGCCGTCGACGCCCTCGATGGCCACGTACAGGAGGCCCAGGTGGTGATGGTCCTGCAGGTGGCGCTGCAGCTCGAGCTGGACGCCGGCCAGCGTCGGCAGGCCGGTGACGTCGTCCTTGTACAGAGACGCGTCGCGCAACACGTCGCGGACCGTGGCAAGCAGGCGGTCGGCGGCGAACGGTTTGGTGATGTAGGCGGACGCGCCCACGCGGTTGGCCTCGATCATGTTGGCCAGCTCGTTCCTCGCCGTGAGGAACACGACAGGGATGTCCTTGGTGTAGCCGAACTGCAGCTCCCTGCAGACCTGGTAGCCGTCCATGCCCGGCATCATGACGTCGAGGAGGATCAGGTGCGGGTGGGTGGTGTAGGCGAGCTCGAGGCCCTGGGCCCCGTCGGCCGCCGCCTGCGCCTGGAAGCCGTTCGCGCGTAGGGTGGCGCACACGACCTGTCGAAGGTCAGGGTCGTCGTCTACCACCAGGATACGGATTGCGTCGTCGGTCATCCGGCCCCCCTCGGCACCATTCGGCGCCGAACGCATACCACCTCTTCATCGGCCGGCATGCGAAAGTCATGAGCGCGGCAAGTAGACTGTTCGTCTAGGCAAGAGCCGATCCCGGAGGGCGCACATGAAAGGCTACGGTCCCGCTGACCCCCTGCAGACGCCGCGCTTCGCCGGTATCTCCACCTTTCTGCGGCTGCCCCACACAGTGCACCTCGAGGGCGTCGACGTCGCCTTCGTAGGGCTGCCGTTCGACACCGGCGTGAGCTTCAGAGCGGGAGCGCGGTTCGGCCCCAAGGCGATCCGTGAGGGCTCGCTGTCGCTGCGCCCGGCCTACAACATGGCGCAGCGCGTGGCCGTGTTCGAGCAGGTCTCGGCCGTCGACTACGGGGACGCGAGCGTGGTGCCGGGCTTCATCGAGCGGTCGCACGAGCGCATGGCGGCGACGCTGCGGGAGATCTGCGAGGCCGGAGTGATCCCTATCGGCTTCGGCGGCGATCACAGCGTGCTGCTCGGCGAGCTGCGCGCCGTCGCAGACACGCACGGCCCCGTGGCCCTGCTCCAGTTCGACGCCCACTCCGATACCTGGGACGAGTACTTCGGCGAGAAGTACACGCACGGCACCGTCATCAGGCGCGCCTGGGAGGAGGGTCTTATCGACGCGAAGCGCTCGACTCTCATGGGGATGCGCGGCGGTCTCTACGCACCCGGTGACCTGGACGAGGCGCGCGAGATGGGCTTCACCGTGCTGCCGTGGGACGACCTCGCGCAGCTGGGCACCTCCGCCGTGGCGGCGGCCGTGGACAGGGCCGGCGACGCCAAGGCGTTCCTGACGTTCGACATCGACTTCGTCGATCCGGCCTACGCGCCGGGCACGGGTACGCCGGAGTGCGGCGGCCCCTCCTCCATGCAGGCCCTGTCGCTGCTGCGTGCCTGCAGGGGCCTGCGCATCGTGGGCGCGGACGTGGTCGAGGTGCTGCCCGACCTGGACAGCTCGCACCTCACCGGCACCTTGGCGGCCACCTTGGCGTGGGAGATCCTCAGCCTCATTGCGGCCGAGTGGCCGAGGCAGCATCCGGCCGAGGGCGCCGAGGCGGCTGGGGCCGTGAGCGAGGCCGCAACCGCGCCCGAGCTCGGGGTCGATGGGCCGTGGTGAGCGGTGGCGGGGAGCAGGACGGAGGATCGGACGACGGGAAGGCGCGCATGAGCGGGCAGGTGCTGCGCGTCGCCTGCGTACAGATGAACACGCGCGACGACGTGGCCGCCAACGTGCGTGTCGCCGCCGAACTGGTCGAGGAGGCGGCAGCCGCCGGCGCCCGCCTCGTCGCGCTGCCGGAGACCTGGCTGTTCAAGGGCCGCAGTGAGGGCATCCGCGCGAGCGCGGAAGCCCCGGACGGCCCCGCCAACAGCCGGCTGGCGGCGCTGGCGGCCCGCCACGACTTCTACGTGCTGGCGGGCTCCATCTACGAGCCCGCCGGAACGGACTGCAGGGTGTTCAACACGTGCGCCCTGTTCGGGCCGGACGGCGCCCTCGCGGCGGTCTACCGCAAGATGCACCTCTTCGACGTGACGGCGGGCGACAAGGTCTATCGCGAGTCTGACGACGTGGTCGCCGGCTCGGAGCTCGTGACGGCCGACATCGCCGTCGGCGCCGCGCGCGGACCCGCCGGCTGCGAGCACCACGGGCCGGCCGGCGACGAGCAGGGCTCCCTGACGGCCGGCGCCGGGGAGGCGGCCGAGCCGTGCTCCGTGCGACTCGGTCTGACGATCTGCTACGACCTGCGCTTTCCCGAGCTGTATCGCAGCCTTGCGCTCCAGGGCGCCCAGGTGCTGTGCGTGCCGTCCGCCTTCACGGCGCACACCGGTGCGGCACATTGGGACGTGTTGCTGCGCGCCCGCGCCATAGAGAACGGCTGCTTCGTGATCGCTCCGGGCCAGGTCGGCGAGCATCTGCCCGGGCGCGGCTGCTACGGGCACACCATGATCGTCGACCCGTGGGGCACGGTCCTGTCCGAGCTGCACGACGGTATCGGCGTGTGCGTCGCCGATCTCGACCTCGCGCGCCTCGCCGGTGTACGCGCGCAGATCCCTTCGCTGGAGAACCGCCGGCCGGACGCGTACCGGCTGTAGGCCACGGTCCGCGCCGACCGGGGCCTCTCGGTGCCACCATGGCCGGCCGACGGCCGGCGATGTCAGCCGCGCGCGTCGACGCGATTGAGGAACGCGTCCACGACGGCGAGGAACGTCGCCGGCTCTTCCACGTGCGGGAAGTGCGAACTCTGCTCGAAGACGTGCAGCTGGGCCCCTGCGATCCCGTCACGCAGCAGCTCGGCCAGCGCCGGAGTGGCCTCGTCGTGCCGGCCGCAGAGGACGAGGGTCGGGGTGTCGATCTCCCACAGGCGGCCAGTGACGTCCCAGGTCCTCAACGTCCCCGTCGCGTTGAACTCGTTCGGGCCCCACATGGTGGAGTAGACCTCGGGGTCTTCCTCCATCCTGGCGAAGGCTCGCTGCACGAACTCCGGCCACGGACGTACGCGGCAGACGTGTCGCTCGTAGAACGCCATCAATGCGGTCTGGTACTCCTCGCTGTCGAGGTCGCCCTCGGCCTCGTGACTGTCGAGGACGTCCTGGACGTCCTGTGGGAGCCCTGTACGGAGGCGGGCGGTCTCCCGGATCCAGGCGGGCATGCTGGGCGACGTGTCGGCAAGGACGAGACTTGCGAGGCCGGGAGGGCGGCGCAGCGCGTAGTCGAGGGCGAACATCCCGCCCCACGACTGCCCGAGGACGTGTATCCGCTCGAGTCCGAGCTGCCGACGGAGGTCGTCGAGTTGCTCGACGAAGAGGTCGACGGTCCACAGCGACGGGTCGTGCAGGTGCGTGGAGTCACCGCATCCCAGCTGGTCGTAGAAGACGATGGCGCGTCCGTCGTGCGCCAGGGCGGCGAGCGGGTCGAGGTACTCGTGAGGGATGCCAGGGCCTCCGTGGAGCACCACGAGAGGAGGCTCGCCCGTCACGGCGCCGACGACCCTGTACCAGGTGTGCCACTCCTTGAAGGCGATGCGCCCCTCCGCGCTCACCGCGTTGCCCACAGGGTTGTCCATCTCCGCCTCCTTCACCGGTGCCGACGGCCGGCCGCGCGGGCGCGCGCCCGGGAGGGACTCTACCGGTGCTTCCGGGAGTACGCCACTGCGTATCGATGTTGCGGGCGCCACCGGCGGAGTCGCGCGGGCCGTCGCCGCGCGGTGCGCACCGGGTGACGGGCTCAGGTGGCGGCCGTACGCCTGTCGGCCAGCCGCCGTCGCACGAACGCGACGATGACGCCGACCACGAAGCCGGCGAGCGCCCCGGCGGCCACGTTGAGCGTCGTGCTGGGCCCGCTCGGGGAGTCCGGCGGCAGAGCCTCATGCAGCACGCGTGGCTGCTCCACCTGCTGCGCGGAGAACAGCAGCAGCTCGGTCTTCTGGTTGGCCGACGCCAGAGCCTCCGTCTCGGTGGCGGCAGCTTGGACGACGGCCATGTAGGGCGCCGCCGCGAGGGCCTTCTCGGAGTCGCTGCCTCCGCCCTGGGCGATGTCCAGCAGGGCCTTCTGGGCCGCCGCGCTGCGTGCTCCGGCGGCGGCCATGGCCTTCTCGCCTTGCTCCAGCTGCGCCTCGAGCAGCGCGATCTTGCCGTCGACCCCGGGGCTGATGCGCGCCACGAGCACCTCGGCCAGCGCGTTGGCAGCGGCCGCGGCGCGTGCCGGCTTGGTGTCGGTCACCGTGATGACGACGATGTTCACCACCGAGGTGGAGGTCTTCACCGTCGAGGATGGTGTGACCACCGTTGTGCGCTTGCGCAGGAACCCGGCCGAGATGTCCATGCCCGTCTTCTCGGCCGCCTCCTTGAGCACCGTCTGGCTCAACAGCAGCTGCGTGGCGGCCTTGGAGTTGGAGTTCAGGCCGGCCATGGGGTTGCCGTTGGCGTCGGTGGTCTGGCCGATGTAGACGGACGAGGTGGCGCTGTACTGCTTGGGGGACGCAAGGGTGACGACTCCCCCGACCACGGCTCCCAGCGCGAGCAGGCCAAGGATGACCCACCAGTTGTGCAGCAGGGTGGCGAACCAGCCGCCTATGTCGATGGAGGTGCCGGGTTCTGAGGGTGACGCGGGAGGAGCGTCGGTGTCGGTGCTCATGGCGTCCTGTCCGTCGGGGTCGTCCGGGTCATGTTACCGCAGGCGGCGCGCGCGGCGCAGCGGGCGGCGCGCGTCGGCCTGCGCAGTGCCTCCGGGCTCAGTGACGGTGAGCGGCGCGCACGCGTTCGAGGAGCTCGAGGTAGTCGTGGGCGAGCACGCGCCGGTCGAAGTGCTCCAGCACGTACCGGCGCCCCGCCTCGCCCATGCGCGCGCAGGCTGCGCGGTCGTCCGCCAGACGGACGGCGGCCGCGGCAAGCTCGGCGTCGTTGGACGGCTCGAACGCGACGCCGCAGGCGGCCTCGTCGAGCATCGCCCGGGCGTCGCCCTCGAAGCCGAGCAGGATGGGCTTCTCCATGGCCGCGTCCTCGAAGAACTTGCTCGGCAGGATCGTGGAGAAGAGCTCCTGCTTGCGGAAGTGCACGAGGCAGGCGTCGCTGCTGGCGAGGTAGCGGGGCAGGTCGGCGCGCGGCACCAGGCCGGTGAAGACGACGTTGTCCAGGCCTTCGGCGCGAGCCCGCCGCTCCAGCTCCTCGCGCACGGCGCCGTCGCCCACGAGCAGGAAGGCGATGCCCGCGCGGCCCTGCGCCTTCAGGCGCGCCGCCGCGCCCAGCGCGACCTCGAGCCCGCTCGCCATGCCGATGGTGCCGGCGAACGTGATCACGAACGTGTCCGGCGCGAAGCCCAGCTGCGCGCGCAGCTCCGCGTCCGGCGGCCGCGGCGTGAACAGGTCGGCGTCCACGCCGTTGGTGACCACGGACACCTTCTCGGGCGCGACACCCTTGCGGATCATGTTCTGGCGGTAGCCTTCGCCGACCGCCACGATGTGGTCGGCCCCGTCGTAGAGCGCCTTCTCCAGCCGTTCGAGGGCGCGGACGATGCGGCCCTCCGTGAGCGCGCCGACGGCGGTGATGGAGTCGGGCCAGATGTCGCGGATCTCCAGGACGAACGGCGCGCCGTGGGCGCGCGCCACCGGCCAGCCCGCCCAGCCGGCGAAGAACTGCGGGCTGGTGGCGATCACGACATCGGCCTTGGGGCGGATGAGCGGGCCGGCCGCGCCGGCCGCGGCCAGGTACGACAGGTAGTTGAGGCCGCGGCGCGCGCGGCCGCGGTTGGCCGCCAGGTACGTCCACACGCGGACCGTGCGGACGCCGTCGATCCACTCCTCCTGGTACGGCCTGTTCTGATAGCCCTCGTACACGACGCCGGCCGGCACGTTGGGCGCGCAGGTCAGCACCGTCACACGGTGCCCCGCGCGCGCCCACTCCTTCGCCATGGCGTGCACGCGCGCGGCCGGGGCGTTGTTCTCCGGTACGAAATAGTGGCTGAGGAAGAGGATGTGCATCGGCTCATCCGGCGGGCGGGCCAGCGCAGCCGCGCCCGCCTGTCAATGTCACTGTGCGGTGTCGCTCCGCTGCCCCGCACGATGGTGCAGCTACGCCGACCATTCGTCCCAGAACACCTGATCGTAGTACCGCACCGAGCGCCGCGAGAAGCGCACCCGCGACTCGATCTCGGCCACGTCCTCCGCACCGAGCTCGCCGACAGCGTACTTGATGCCCAGGTACGGGATGATGAAGTCCTCCTGGTAGACGAACGTGCTCACGCGCGGGTTGATCTCCAGCAGCTTGCCGCCGATCCACTGCACGCTCTGGTAGTAGTCCAGCTCCAGATGCCGCACGACCTTGCGCGTGAGCTCCACGAGGTCGGGCCGGTCGATCGTCTTGAACGCCATCGCCAGACCGGTGAGGAACTCCTCGCGGGTGCGCGTCTGGTGGAACACCACCTCGCCCTTGTCGGCGAACAGGTCGACGGTGATCTCCGGCGCGTCCACGTACTCCATGAGCATGAGGTCCGGGAACGGCTCGTACTCGCGGAACAGCTCGACGAAGTCGTCCAGGGTCATGTAGCGATTGATGGGCTTCTCGTAGAGGAGCTCGCGCACGCGGTCGATGTGCGCGGAGAGGATGCGGAAGCCGCGCGAGCCCTTGGCCACCGGCGGCTTGAAGCACACCGGGACGTCGGGGTAGCCGAGCTGCTCGGCGCCGGCGACGAACTGCTCGAGGGTCGCCGGCCGGATGAGCTGAGGCTGCGGCACCGGGATCTCGCTGCAGGCGGCGTGCATGAGCGCCTTGTCGCTGGCGATCTCGATGCCGCGCACGCCGTCGGCCATGACCTTCGCGCCGAGCTCCTCGAACGCCTCGCGGTGGCGCGCCACCGTCTCGATCTCGTGCGAGGACTGGACGAACAGGATGTCCGGGTGCTCGCGCTCGACGACCTCCGCCAGGCCGGCGATGTAGTCGGGCGAGTCGCCCGCCGGTACCAGGCTGAAGCCGTCGCAGAGAAAGCGCCCGACGGCGTCGGGGCGCATGTCTACCCCGTGGATGACGATCTCGCGCTCGCCGTTGGCCTTCAGCATGCGGATCAGGGTGCTGGCGCCGGGGCAGCCGGCGGCGGTGAGGACGAGCTTGAGCGGTGGCAGGGTCATGCGGTCTCCGGGGCGGTCGCGGCGGGCGGGCGCGGGTCGACGGCGGGCGTCAGAGGATCCAGCGGTAGACCTCGAAGACCTCGGCGTAGTCGCAGCCGATGTTGATGCCTCGCGTGAGGGCCACGTTGCGGATGTAGTCTTCGTTGAGGTAGTTGCGGTGGCCCTGGCTGGCGTAGCACGACAGGGCCTCGACCTTCTTCTCGATGTGGCGCTCCTCCAGCCGCACGTAGGCCTGCTGCGAGAAGTTGAGGTTGTTCCACGGGATCTCGTAGGCCAGGACGGTGGTGCGCTTGAAGGCGCGCAGGCCCTCCTCGGCGATGGTCTTGTGGTCCTGGTGCAGGTCGATGAGCGCCGGCATGAACACGCAGTCCGGGTCCAGCTCGCGCTGGAGGACGATCATCTCTTCGAGGATGTCCTGGCGCATGGTCGGGAAGGTGCGGACCTCGAAGTCGTAGACCTTGAGGTCGGCCGGGTCGATACCCAGCACGCCGGTGGCGGCGCGGACCTCGTGCTTGAGCACGTCCTTCGGGAAGCCCTCTGGGACGCTCTTGGCGGCGGTGCTGAAGGCGGCGTACGTGACCTTGACGCCGCTCTCGATGAGGCGCGCCATGGTGCCGCCGCAGCCGAACTCGCCGTCGTCGGTGTGCGGGGCGAGGACCAGCACGTTCTGGAACCGCTCGATGGTCACGTGAGGGACTCGCTCCGGTCGGTCGCCGGGTGGGCCGCCGTCAGGCGAGCCCGGCGCACAGCGAACCGTAGAAGTCTACCAAATCGCCCTCGACGGCCTCCCAGCTGTAGCGGCGCGCGACCGCCTCACGGCCGCGCGCGCCCATCGCCGGAAGCTCGGCGCGGGCGGCGAGCAGGCGGCGGACGCCGTCCAGGTGGCCCGCCTCCGTCGGTGGGACAGCCAGGCCGCAGCCCTCGCCGCGCACCAGGTCGCCGCGCCCGGGCATGTCGCTGACCAGCGCGGCGAGGCCGACTGTCATCCCCTCGAGGAGCTTGGTCGGGATGGTCGGGTGGCTGTACTGCCGGTCCGGCTGAGAAGGCACCCACACGACATCGGCGGCCGCCAGATAGCGCGGCAGCTCCGGCGGCGGGATGCGTCCGAGCAGCTTCACGCGGCCGCAGAGGCCTGCGGCCAGGCGCTCGCGCACCTCCGCCTCGAGCGCCGCCTCGTTGAACGTGCCGCCGAGATACAGGACCGCGTCGTCGGGTCCCAGCTGCGCCATGACGTCGAGCATCATGGTGCAGCCACGAGCGCGCGACAGGCTGCCTACGTACACGAGCTTGAGGCGCCTGTCCGCGACGAGCCCTGGCACCGGCACCGCGCCGGAGAAGCGTTCCGCGCGCGGGTAGTTCGGCAGCACGAGCCGGAGCTTCGGCGTGCTGCCGAGCGCCTTCAGCTGATCCTCGACCACGACGACCACGCCGGCGCCTAGGGCCGCCAGGCGTTTCTGCGCGACGGCCGTGGTCTGCGACGCCACCGGCCGCACCTTCCCGGGGATGTACGGCTTGCTCGCCACGGCCTCCGGGACGTACTCGTGCATGTCGTACACGAGGCGCGGGACCATGGCCCTGGCCGCCGGGAACAGCGTGAGCAGCTCCGGGTCGTGCACGTGCAGCACGTGCGGCCGCAGGGTCCGCAGCGCCTTGAGGATGTCGGCCGAGCTCAAGAAGCGCGTCGAGCGGCCGCGCTCGGGGAGCGGCGCCAGCAGCACGCCGGCGTCGTCCTGCGCGTGCGGCGCGCCGGGCGCCATGTACATGACCTGGTAGCCGGCCTCCGCCAGCGTGCGGCACTCGCGCTCGCAGATGCGGGGGTCGTCCGGCTTGTGGACCACGCTGAGGTGCAGGACGCGGCTCACCGAAACGCTCCCCCGGCGCGCCAGCGTGCCACGATGTCGCCGGCGGAGGTGAGCAGGGCGCCCTGTGCGAGCAGCCTGTCCACGAGCCGCCAGTAGACTGCGTCGTAGCCGCGCGAGACGCGCGGGTCGAAGCGGTTGTTGTGCCAGAGCAGGCTGACCGCCCCGCCGCTGCGCCGGGCGCGGGCGAGCACGGTGCGCGCTGCCGATTCCGCCTGCACGGCGTCCAGGCTTCGGTAGTGCGGCTCCTGCAGCGTGCCGTCCATCACGGCGAGGGGCAGCTCGACGAGGTCGAGTGGACGCTCCTCGGCCAGGGAGTACGGCTGGAAGGGGAACGAGCACCCGCAGCGGAACCCCTCGTGCTCGGCGAACGCCAGACTGGTGTCGTAGCTGAATCCGGCCTGTTCGAGGAACGGCAGGGTCTCGTGGTAGAGGCAGCGGAGGTAGTGGTAGCGCATGCCGTGGATCTCGGCCCGCGCCGACCTCGCGAGCAGGGCGCGGTCGTCCACCAGGGGGTCCACGCCGAGCCGGTCGGCGTCGTTTCCGTGCAGGCCGATCTCCCTGCGGTGGCGGGCGAGCAGGGCGAGTGCCTCCGGGATCCTGCTGCGGTAGGTCTCGGGCTGGTTGCCGTCGCGCTTGTGCGTGTGCCGGGCGATGACGAAGAACGTCGAGGTGATGCCCCTGCCATCCTCGCCGCCGAGGATCTGCGGGAACGTCCAGAACGGGTCGGTGCCGCGCGGCAGATGCCTGATGAGCCAATCGCTGAGGTCACCGAGCTCACGCCCCACGCCCGAGGAGCTGCGCGCCCTGACGGCGCGGAGCGTGCGGTAGCCCGATGCCGCAAGGCCGCGCCGGGTCCATCGCCAGAGGTTGTCGACGTCATGGGTGAGGGCGACGGCGAACCGCTGGTCGGGTCCCCAGACCCAGCCGGGATCGGGCAGCGGATCGAGGCCGAGCGCCGCAAGTCGCGGAGCCAGGACGGCGCGGAGGATCTCCACGTAGCGGTCCACAGCCGGGTCGTCGATGGCCAGGGCCGGCTGCGTGGCGAAGATGCTCGTCTCGTACGGCAGGCGGCCGTGCTTGTCGCGCTCGGCTGTCGTGTGCTCGTCCCAGCAGGCGAGCAGGACGAAGGCCGACGCGACGAGGTCGGCCGGGACGGCGAAGCCGGATTCCCGGCCGGCCGGCCACGCCGAGACCGAGTACACGGGGCCGGCGCCGCAGCCGGCGAACACTCCGGCCGGGAGCGGCCGCCCGGCCGCCAGGAGCTCGACGGCGCCGGCGTCGCACGGGATCGTGGGCACGCCGGCGACCGGCTCCGGCGCGTACGCCAGAGCGGCGCCGCCGGCCTGCGCCCGGTCGCGGGTGACCGCGACCCGGCGCCCGAGCGGCGCCAGCAGCGTCTCGAGCACCCAGGCGGCGCGCGGCGCGAAGCTCTCCGGCGCGCCGACGAAGACGCTGAGCGCGGGCGAGCTCACGGCGCCGTCACCGAACCCGCGCGGGTCGCCGTGCGAGCGCCGCTCACACGTCGGCCCTCGCCCGCGGCGCCCTCGTCACGATCTGCTTCGCCACGGTCCAGGCGTTGAGGAGGCCGGGCACCGGGTCGGCGAGCGAGTGCAGGCCGTCCATGCGCGTGCCGCGCAGCGACCTCACGTACTCGACGGGGTCGCGCTCGCGCTTGGCGATCTCGAGCAGCGCCAGCGGCACGTCCTTGTTCACGACGATCCACTTGACGCCGTCGATCTGGCGGGGCGCCAGGTACGGCCGGCCGATGGCGTCGCTGTAGGCCGCGAACGACAGGTTCACGCCGCAGGCGGCGGCCAGACCGTGCCACTTCCAGTGACGGGCGTTGACCTCCATGAGGCAGAAGCGCCCGTCGCGCGGGTCGCGCTTGAACTCCACCTGGCTCACGCCGTGGAAGTGCAGCTCCTGCAGCAGGCGCAGGCCGGCGTCGGCCAGGCCGGCGTCCCAGCGGCTCACGCCGGCGAGGCAGCTGCCGCCGGCGTGCGGGTACTGACGGAGCTTGTGGCCGGTGAACACTGCCAGTGGCCGCGAGCCGGCATCCAGGTACGAGCCCACGGTCCACAACTCGTGCTCACCTCCGGGGATGCGCTCCTGCAGCATCAGCACGCCGAGGTCGTCGACCTTGTCGTAGATGCGCTGCAGGTCGGAGGGGGTCTGGACGTCGAGGATGTGGCGGTGAAAGCGCAGCTTGAACGCCAGCGACTCGACGGGCTTGAGCACCGCCGGGAACCGTACCTCGCCGGCGGCCGCCTCCAGCTCCGCGCCTGAGCCGACGAACATCGTCTTCGGTGTGTCGACGCCCACGCGCCAGGCCGCCTCCATCTGGGCGCGCTTGTCGTGTACGCGCTGCATGGCGTCCCAGCGCGAGAACGGCACGATGTACCAGGGCGCGAGCCGCTCGGCGTGACGCGACAGCGGCCAGATGTACTCGTCGTGGCTGGGAAAGACCACGGCCCGCTGCGGCAGGCGCGGGCCGAGCGTCTCCAACCAGGTGACGAAGGCCTCCTCGTCGGCGAGCGGGTCGGGGCAGACCATAGCGGCGGCGAAGCGCGAGCGCAGGCCGATGGCGGCCGGGTCGGCGTCGAGGGCGAAGACCGGCACGCCGTGACGGCCGCCCAGGTCGCGCACGATGTCCAGGCCGCAGGCGTAGCTGACCTGGAACACGGCGGCGGGCGGCTGCGCGGCCGCCGCCTTCAGGATCGTGTCGACCCTCACGGCGCCTCCTTCTCGTGCGGCTCTCCGGTGCGCGTGACGAAGCGCTTGAGCTGGCGCCCGGTGATCAGCAGGCCCGGCATCGGGTCGCGCAGCGAGTACAGCCCGTCCACGCGGACCCCCTTGTACGAGCTCAGCCACGGCCCGAGCTTCGTCTCGTGCCGGCGCCAGCCGGAAAGCGCGTCGCGCACGTCTGTGAGCGCCACGACCCACTTCCTGCCGTCCACCTGCCGCGGCGCGATGTACGGGTCGCCGACGGCGTCGCGGTACGCGGCCAGCGACAGGTTCACGCCGCAGGCCGTGGCCAGGCTGTGCCACATCCAGTGACGGGCGTTGACCTCCATGAGGCGGTAGCGCCCGTCACGCGGGTCGCGTTTGAACTCCACCTGGCTCACGCCGTGGTAGCTGAGCTCGTGGAGCAGGCGCAGCCCGGCCTCCGCAAGCTCGGGCACCCAGGCGCTCACAGCCATGCTCACGTGCCCGAAGCGCGGGGGGTGCTGGCGCAGCTTGTGCCCCGTGAACACCGCCAGCGGCCGGCTCTGCGCGTCCAGGTAGGAGCCCAGCGTGTAGAGTTCCTCGTCGCCGCCCGGCACGATGTCCTGCAGCATCAGCGTGCCGCAGTCGCGGACGGCGTCGTAGGTGCGCAACAACTCCTCCTTCGAGCCGATCTCCAGCACGTGACGACGGAAGCGCACCTTGAACGCCAGCGACTCGACCGGCTTGAAAACGGCGGGGAAGCCGATCTCCTCGGCGCCGCGCTCGAGGTCCTCGTCGGAGTCGACGAACACCGTCTTCGGCGTGTCGACGCCCACGCGCCAGGCCGCCTCCATCTGGGCGCGCTTGTCGTGCAGCCGCTGCATCGTCTCCCAGCGCGAGAAGGGGATGAGGTACCATTTCTCGAGGCGCGTGGCGTTCTTCGAGATCGGCCAGATGTACTGGTCGTGTGTGGGGAACAGCACGGGGCGGCGGGAGAAGCGGGATCCGAGGTCCTCGAGGTAGGCGACGAACGCGTCTTCGTCCTCCCGCGGGTCGGGGCAGACCCGCCCGGCGGCGAGCCGGGAACGCAGACCCAGGGCCCGAGGGTTGGCGTCGAGGGCGAGCAGCGGCACACCGGCGGCCGAGAGGTCGCGGATGATGTCGAGGCCGTTGGCCCACGACACCTGCATGACGATTGCGGCGTTGCGCTCGCCGGCCGTCTCCAGGAACTTCTCGAACCGCATGGACACCTCTCAGGGATCGCGCCTGGACGGCGCCAGGACGCGTCGGTAGACCTCGTACGAGAGCCGCGCGTTACGCTCCCAGCTCAGGGCGAGCGCCGCGGCCTTGCCGGCTTCGCCCACGGCCGCCGCCTTCGTGCGGTCGTCCAGTACCGCTGCGATGATACCGGCCAGCGCGTCGGGGTCGCGGACCGGCGTGAGATACCCGCTCACGCCGTCCTCGATGAAGTCCTCCGGACCCTCGCCCTTGCCGGCCACGACCGGCGTGCCCTGGGCCATGGCCTCCGTGTACACGAGGCCGAACGCCTCGTCCCAGCTGGGCAGGGCGAAGAGGTCGGCGCGCGCCATCAGCGACAGCACGCGCGCGTGCTCCACGCGGCCGAGGAAGTGCACGGTGTCGGCTACGCCCTCGGCGGCCGCCTGCTGCTCGAGGGAGTCGCGCAGCGGACCGTCGCCTACGACGGCGAGGTCGACGACGCGGCCGCGGCGGCGCAGCCGGCCCGCAGCCGCGACCAGGTCTTTGAGCCCCTTGCGGGGGATCAGGTAGCCGACGGCGAGCACGAGCGGCCTGCCGGGCAGGTAATCGTCCGCCGGCTGGACAGTCTGTCCAAGTCCGGTCGTCCCGTTCAGCACCACGCTCAGCCGGTCGTCCGGCACCACACCGGTCAGCAGCCGCGCGACGGCGCTGGAGTTGGCCATCACGGCGTCGGCGGCGCCGAGCACGGAGCGCGTGCGCTCCGCGACGGCGCCGCCCATGCGCAGGTGCTGGTACACGTCGGCGCCGTGCACGGTGACGACCCACGGCACCCTGAGGTCGGCGGCCAGGCGCTGCGCGAGCGCGCCGTCCGGCAGCGCCTGGTGCGCGTGGACCAGGTCGTACTGCCCCGCCGTCACCGACGGCAGCGAGCAGACGGCGCGGTAGGCGAGGTCGCCGAGGCGGTCGAAGAGCAGGCGCTGCGGCGGCTGCACGAAGCGCGGGTACTCGGCGGTGATGCCGTCGCGAACCGCCTCCCGGGGCTTCTCGCCGCGGCGCTTCTGGCGCGCGCTGCGCCAGAGGAACCGCGGCGCCCACGGCGTCGGCGAGATCACGTGAGCCTCCACGCCGAGCTCGCGCAGCGCCAGCAGCTGCTCGTGCACGAACAGGTGGCGCTCGACGCCGGGCGACGGATAGAGGTGCGAGACGACGAGGACCTTCACCCTCCGCTCCTCACGGCGTGCTCCCCGAGCCGATCGGCGCGCGGGCCTCCGCCTGCAGCGCGGCCGGCAGCAGCCGAACGCTCTCCCGCCGTTCGGCCGCGGCCAGGCGCGAGCGCGAGACCACCGCCAGCCCGAGTCCGTACAGGATCCAGAGCGGGGCGAAGCTCACCGAGCTGCTCGGTCCCACCGCGCCGACGGTCCACCCCAGCAGGGCCAGCACAGTGCCGCTGGCCAGGTACCTCGTGAGCGGGTCGGGGTCGCCGCGGGCGATCGGCCACAACGCGAGCACCAGCATCACGTAGAAGACCAGGTGCAGGGCGAAACCGAGGATGCCCCCGTTCGCGTACGTCTCCAGCCACCAGTCATGCAGGTTGGAGATGCCCAGGGCCGTCGTCCCGGAGGAGATGATCCGCTCGGCCTGGCCGGGCCCCGCACCCAGGAGGAAGGTACTGCCGGCGATCTGGAACCCCCGGCTGGTGAGGCTCTCCCTGATCTCGCCGGACCCCTTGCCCGACTGCGCCTGGGCGATCAGTGCCTCGAGGCGGAACTGGCGCAGCATATCGTCGCTGGAGTCGTTGAACAGCAGGTAGGCGCCGGCGGCGACGATGACCAGGGCCACCACGGCCCCGACGATCCTGCCGGTCCGCGCCGAGAGGCGCGCCTTGAGGTGCCAGAACAGCAGGACGGCCGCGAGCGTGGAGATGCCGGCCGCCACCAGGCTGGAGCGCGATCCGGTACGCACGAACGCGGCGGCCCCGAGGGCGATCAGGAACAGGTCGAGCAGGAGCCAGCGCGCTTTGCGCGTGAAGAAGAACGCGCACAGCATGAACGGCCAACAGAATGCCAGGTAGGTGGCCAGGTCGTTCTGGTTCACGAACACGCTCGTGACCGCGTACGTCTGGGATGTGACGGCGGTGATGAGGCGCGAGGTCGGCAGGCGCACGCCGAGGCGCGCCTCCAGCACGGTGAAGCCCGCCACGAAGAGGTACGCGAGGACGAGAAAGACGCTCAGCCACAGGAGGCTGCGACGGCTGGCGCCGCAGGCGGCCGTGGCGAGCAGGAGCGCGACCATGGTGAACACGATCGCCAGGTAGGTGAAGGCGAGGGTCTTGTCGGCGGACCAGGCGACGGCGACGAGCAGCCAGGCGAACCAGAGGACGATGGGAAGCGCGACGTCCTGCGCCGCGAACGGCAGCGGCGTGCGGCGCACGATCAGGTAGGTCACGCCGAGTGCCATGATGCCGCCGAGGATCAGGCGGAAGAGGAAGAGCTGAGGCGCGGCCGGTAGCGCGAACGACGGGCCGAGCAGGGCGGCGGCGGGGAGCACGACCAGACCGGCGACGAGCACGGAGCGCACGCGCAGGCGGGCGAGACGCGGGCGCGCGAGCACGACAGCCGCCACCGCTCCTGCGGCGAAAAGGAGGCCGAGCGCCGGCAGGGGGCGCCGCACGAGCGCGGCGGCGAGCACGACCGTGAGGAGCGCGCCGCCGCCGACCACGACGGCGTCGGCGCGGGAGAAGCGGGACTTCGCCGGAGCGGCGGCTGCGGCTGGTCCGGCGTTGGAGCTCATGCGCCGATTCTACTCCGTGCCGGGGGAGGCCGCCGCGCCGGGGCCCGGCGCGGCGGGGCCCGGCCGGGCATTGCCGGAGCGTCCGCCAGCCGCTTGGGCCGTCCCGCCGGCGCCGGCCCGCAGCAGCCCTTCCAGGATCACGGCTAGCTCGTGCGTCAGGCGGACCAGCTCGTAGCGCTGCAGGGCCGCCCGGTCGGCCACCGGCGCCGAGCCGTCGCGGACGGTCGCGACGAACGCGGCCAGCGGTCCGGCCATGGCGTCGTCGGGCAGCACGCAGGTGCCGCCGCCGACCTCCGCGAACAGGGCGCGGGCGGCGGAGCCGGCCGGCGAGATGGCGAACACCGGCCGGCCGGCCTGCAGGTACTCGAACACCTTGCTCGACATGGCCTCGGGCTTGCGCCCGTTGACGAGCAGCAGGCCGTCGGCCGCGCGTTGGTAGCCGAGGGCGCAGGAGAGCGGCACGAAGGGCTCGACGCGGACCCGATCCCCGAGGCCCAGCCGGTCGGCGTCTGGCTTCACGCGGCTCTCGTCGACGCCGACGAAGAGAGCCTTGACCTCGGGCGGCTGCGCCGCGAGCGCCGTGAGGAACGCCGTGACCTGCTGCTCGCGCCCGTACAGCCGCCCCGTATGCACGATCCAGAAACCCTCGTCGAGCGTGACGTCATCGGCCTGCTCGGCGAGGTCGAAGCCGTTGGGCAGCACGTGCGCGCGGCCCTGCAGCCAGGGGTGCCGCGCCACGAGGTCGTCCGCGATCGGCCGGTTGACGGCCGTGACGGCCGCGGCCTGCCGCAGGGCGCACGCCTCCAGGCGGGCGTGGGCCGCTCTGTGGGCGGCCGTCGGGTACGTCCGGAACATGTAGGTGGACCAGGGGTCGCGGTAGTCAGCCAGCCAGGGCAGGCCGCTTCCCCGCGCCAGGAGCGCGGCGGTGAGGTGCACCGACGGCCGCGGCGAGCTCGAGAAGATCGCGTCGAAGCGCGCGCCGCTCAGCAGCCGGCGGCCCTCGCACACGGCCGGCGCGATCCACCCGCAGTACGGGTCGGGCACGGCGACCCAGCGGTTCACGCGCGTAGCGCGCCTGCCGCCGCCGAGCAGCTGCTTGGGCCATGGCACGGGCGCCCGCACCACGGGGACCCCGGGCGGCTCTGCCGCCGGCCCGGCCGCCCTGGGCGCCACCACCGTGGCCTGCCAGCCCTCGGCCGGCAGGTGCCGGAGGAAGCGGACCAGGCGCGTCGTCCCGGCGCTGGCCATGGGCGGGTACGGGTTGGCGATGACGAGCAGTCTGGGCATCACGTACCTCGCATCGGACTCCGGCCGGGTCGGCTCCAGGCCCCGGACGGCCCCGGGGCCGGCGGCCTGCGACCCGGCCGACGCGCTCTCAGCGGCCGGCGGCCGGCGAAAGGCCGAACGCCCCCGGCGCTGTGGAGACGACGGTGTCGACGAGCCGCCGCGCGTTCGCGCGCTTGAAGTGGAAGCCGTCGTAGAAGTTCTTCGGGTCGCCGTCGATGCTGGAGAGCCTGCTGTCGTCCAGGACGGTGAGCTCGTGGTCCGCCCGCAGGCTCTTGAGATAAGCCAGGACCTCGCGGTGCCGCTTGTTCCACCCGGCGTCCTTGACGGCGGAGAGCAGACGCGGGTGGAGTGGCGTGAGCACAACGACCTGCCGCGTCCCCATGTCGTCGAGCAGGTCCAGCGTCTTCTCGAAGTACTCGGTGGACCGCGGGAAGAGGGCCGAGCTGCTGGTGGCGTACCGTTCCAGCGCCTTGTCGATGGACCAGTCCAGGGCGCGCTCGAGCGTGCGGCCCTTCTCCTGGGCGATGTCGTAACGGTTGCGCAGCACCACACCGTCGCCGCCGAACGTGGTCAAGGCGAGATCGGTGCCCTTGGGGAGCTCGGCCTCGGTCTGCGGGAGCTTCTTCTTCTCGGCGGCGATGAGGTCGGCGGGGAACCAGCGGCTGAGCCGCTCGTCCTGGATGAGCCCGGGCGAGAGGCCCTGCTCGCGGAACGCCTCTACGTGCAGGAACCACACGACCTGGAGCGGGACGTCCGGATCCTCGTCGTGGAGCAGGTTGAGAAACGCCCAGGCGTCCTCCGGACGGCCGTTCTGCAGAGAGAGGTTGTAGCCGGGCAGACCGGTGAGCTTCTGGAGCCGCGCCGGCTCGATGCGCGCCGCGCGCGAGCCGCCGAGGATCAGCAGGCGCGGCGTCTGCGGCTGCGCGTCGAGCTGTTTGAGCTTGACGGCGCGGTCGGTGAGGACGAACGGGGTCTGTTGCTTCTGGATGAGGAGCTGGAACGGCCGTGACACGGCGACGCCGGCGGTGATGCCGATGATGAGGACGGCGAAGACCAGCAGGCCGCCCGCTGGGGAGCGCCTGCGACTCCGCCGTCCGCCGGCGAGGCTGGTGTCTGTGGTGTGACCCATGGGCGTGGGCATTCTACTATCGCCGCCGGGCGACTGCCCCCCGCCCGCACCGTGGGCTTCGGCCGCGGAGCCCGGTTCCCTGCCCCGCCGCGGCCTCAGACCTGCGCACTGCCGCCCTCGGCGATGTCCACTTCCGCCTCGATCTCCGTCTCTTCCTCCTCGGCTTCGAGGTCGTCTGCGGAGAGACGGACGGGGTCGCCTGGCTCGACTTGGGCAGCTCCGGCGCCGGGCTCCGGGCCCTCGACGGCCGCGCCGCCCGCCCCCGTTACGATCGCGCCGCCCGCCCCGGCCGCGGCAAGCGCCGGCGACGGCTTCGACCCCCGCCGCCGCCGCACGAGCCCGGCGAGTCCGTGCGCGCTCGGAGGCTGTGAAGAACCGCGCCGCCCACAGCGCGAGCGGGAAGAGCAGCAGCGCCGGCGTCATGGCGAGCGAGCCGACGATCAGGTCGCCGAGCGGCTGGTCGACGCGCACGCCCATCGCCGCGCCGATCGCCCAGCCGGCGCCCAGCGTGAGCGCCGTTGCCACCGCGATGATGATCAGCCGTCGCCACTCGTAGGGGATCGGGTAGTAGCGGTTGGAGATGAAGTACACCAGCACCGCGAGGATCCCGAAGCCGATCGTCGTGGTCCACGCCGCCGCCCACATTCCGTACTCCGGCACCAGGAGGAAGTTGAGGCCGATGTTCACCCCGGAGGCCACGAGCGTGATCACCGGGATGAGCCGGTTCTTCTTGGCCACGTTGGCCCCGATCCAGAAGATGAAGTACAGGTTGTACAGGGCCACGGAGAGCGTGAGCACGAACGTCGTCGGGCCGACGGACCAGAAGTCTTCGTTCAGCAGCACGTGGATCACCAGCGGCAGGTAGAAGCCGACGAGCACGAGCAGCGCCCCGTTGAACGCCATGAAATAGGTCGACGAGCGGGAGACCATGCGCTTGTGCCTCTGCGGTTCGTTGAGCTTGGCGTAGTGCCACTGCGGCCAGGCCATGCGGAAGGCCATGCCGACGATGTAGAGCGGCTGCGAGAGGGACGTGGCGATCGGTGTAGAGACCGACCGCGGCGATGCCCTGGTAGTTCAGGAGGAAGAAGCGGTCGCTGAGCTTGAGGAAGAAGAACGAGATGGCCGTGAACATGGCCGGGATCGCGAACGCCAGCATCGAGCGCGTCAGCGCCGCGTCCCACAAGAAGCGCAGCCTTGGGGCGTAGAACGGAAGGGCGGCGACGTTGAGGATCACGGCCGTGGCGAGGTTCGCCCCCAGGTAGCCGGCGGGTCCCCAGTCGAAGACCGCGAGGAAGACCAGCGCCAGCGGCACCTGGATGAGCACGCGGGCGATCGTGAAGGTGGTGAACGTCCACGGCCTGTGCTCCAGGCGCATCAGGGTGAACGGCAGGTCGCTCAGGTTGGTGAAGAACAGCGTCGCGACACCGATGTTGAAGTAGATCGCGTAGCCTTCCCCGCCCATGATGGCGCTCGAGATCCACGGCATGAAGGCGATGAGCCCGCCGAGAAGAAGCGCCGGGTACAGGAACTTCACGTAGAAGACGTGGGTGATCACGTCGCGGCGGTGAGCGGGGCTCTTGTCGTCGAAGTAGAAGCGCGTGAAGGCGACGTCGAAGCCGAGCGTGACGAACACGTCGAGGAACGTGGTGACCGTGACGACCATGCCGACGATGCCGTAGTCGCTCTTCGTGAGGAAGGCGGTGAAGAGCGGCAGCATGAGCGCCGTGAGGAACTTCTGCAGCATCCTGCCCCCGCCGTAGATCACGGAGTCCTTGAGCAGCAGGGAGTAGGAGTGGCTCCTGGGTCTCTGGGCGGCGGCCGTGCGGCGGCGCGAGAGCAGGTTCGTGACGCCTCCGGGATGCAGGGGTGCGGCCGCGTGAGGGCGCGCGGCCGCCGGTCGGCGTGATCGGGTGGTCATTCTACCATCGGCGCCCCGGACCTCCGGGCGGGCGCCACGGTTCCCGCGGCCCGGCGCGGCGGAGCGGGCGACCTGCGCCGGGAGATCCCTGCCAGCGCTCGGCGCTCTTGACCGACGGATCGACGGTGCCGACGTGCAGCCCGCAGTTCAGCGCGAGGAACTCCTGCCGGCCCTTCGCCCCACGCCGCGACCGCCGCGCACGGCAGTCCGTGCGGCGGCGCTCTCGATTCGTTGCAGACTACAACGAACCACGAGGACGGCGCGAGGGTGACACTCCCTCGGCGGACCGCAATGAGAGTGACGTAGGCGTCGCGATACGTCCGGCAACGCACCACAGGCCGCAGTCGCAGGAGTCCGTCACGCGACTCGGCCGGATCTGGTGCTTCGGCGGCTCGGCCGCCGGGAGTCAGCGCCTCCCGGCCGGGCCGGTCAGCGGCGGACCGCGGCCGTCAGGTCCTTGGGCAGCAGCTCGGCGTGCGCCTCGACGGCGGCGACCTGCTCGGCGGCGAGCGACGACGAGCCTCGCCGCCGCGCCCGCGCCATGACCTCGCCGACCTTGAGTCCGGCGGTATGCAGCTCGATGAGCGGCGCCGGCAGTAGCTCGAGCGGCGCGGGGTCGCCGGCGCCGGGCCAGCTGCGCAGGCCGGCGCCGGCCAGCCCGCGCCGGTCAGGCTCGCCGGAGAGGCTCACGACGGCCAGGTGCGGGGCGGCCACCGCCAGGGCCGCCGCCTCGATCCAGCCGCGCGGTCCGACGGTCCGCGCTTCCGCGTCGGACGGGCACAGGATCAGGGCGTCCGCCTCCGCGAGCACCCCCGCCCCGACCGCCTCGGGGAGCGCGTCCGCCACCTTGCGGGCTCCGCACAGGCTGACCCGCCCGGCCCCGTCGGGGGCGGCGCCCAGCACGTGCGCGCCGGCATCGGCGAGCCCGCGCGCGACCTTGGTGTACGCGAGCCCGTCGCCGGCGACCAGCACGACCGCTCCGGAGACAGTGACGCCGAGCTGCAGCAGTCCCCAGGTCGCAGCGTCCGGTAGGAATCGGTACAGGTCGATGCCGTCCTCGTCCACGCCGGCCACGGCGACGCCCCTGCGTCGGCAGGTCGCCGCGTCCACGTCGGCGGCGCGCCAATGGGAGATGCCCTTCATGAGGGTCACCGAGGCGCTCTCCCCGACGTTGCGCAGCACCGCCTCGTCGACGGGCCTGACGCCGGGCAGGTCGGTGACGATATCCACCTCGCCGAGCGCCGCCTGCAGGCGGTTGGCGACGAAGCGCACGCGCTCGCCGAGCCCGGCCACGGCGCACAGGTAGGCGGTCTGCTCCTCGGCTTCGCGGCGCGACGCCTCGAAGCTGTCGCGGGCCACGGCGTACACCTCGGCCGCTCCGGCCAGGCCGGCGATCACCGGTGTGACGCGCCGGTACCCGACGCCGGCCTCGGTGAGCACGCGCAGGCCGCCCAGATCCAGACGGTGGCGTTCGACGGCGCGCCTGATCAGGCGCAGTACGTGGCGCCCGGGAAAGGCGTCGTCGCAGGCGTATCTGGGGTCGGCGGTCGGCTGCACGTGGTCATCCTACAGCGCCCAGGGGGGTGGCGGCCGCGCCCGGCATCGGGCCGGTGGTCGTGGAGGGGCTCGCACCGGGCGGCCGGTCGCCGGGTGGCTGCGGGCGACGCTATACTGATGGTTCACGCCCAAGCGCAGAAAGGATCCGCGCGTGCGCGCCTCGGCTCGCCACCCGTTCCTCACCAGGCTCGTTCTGACGCCCGTCCTCGCGGTCCTCGTCGCGGTCGCGATGACGGCGGTCCTCGGCGCGGCCCCAGCCGCCTCCGCCTCCCCGACCGCCGCGCAGATCGACGACTTCCTGGCGACGCAGTCCTCGCCCATGACCGGCGAGGGCGACACGTTCGTCGCCGCCGGGCGGCAGAACGGCGTCGATCCGGCCTTTCTCGTGGCCATCGCCGGGGCCGAGAGCAGCTTCGGGCGGTTCCTGTACTCGGAGGGCGGCGACCAGTGCACGTACAACGCCTTCAACTGGTTCTACGGCCCCACATGGCCGCAGAGCGACTTCGCCTCGTGGAGTGAGGCCATCGAGCGGGTCGCTCAGGGCCTCGCCGGTAGCCTCTACTACGGCTCGGGCCTCTATTCCGTGCAGGCCATCGCGCCGCGGTACTGCCCGGACGGCACCGCCAACTGGGTCGCCAACGTCACGTCGTTCATGATCCGGCTTGGCGGCAACCCCACCGACACCCGCCTGTCGGTCGCCTACGGTCCCGCCGCCAGCGATCCCTCACTGCTCGGCGTGGACGGCGAGGTGGAGCTCTCCGGCGAGCCGTTCGCCGTGGGTCGCGAGGTGATCGCCCGCTTCACGCTGACCAACGTCGGCGACCAGCCGGTGGCGCTCGACGGCATCCAGCTCATGGCCGTCGATCCTCGCGGCAGCCGGTCGGCGCTGGTCTCGGACAAGCCGGTGACGTTGCTGCCGGGCCAGCCGCTGGCCGTGGCCGCCGTGTGGCCCCTGGACACCGTCGGCCTGTGGAGCGGCTGGATCGAGGTGGTCCAGGCCGGTCAGGTCAACCAGGTCGGCGAGAAGACGGCTTTCACCTTCCGCGTCACCCTGCCGCGCGACGCGCTCGAGCGCCGGTGGGCGCGCGCCGACCTGGCGCTCTCCGCCGGCGGCGCGCGGGACTGACTCGGGCCGGCGCGCGGGACTGGCCACGGCCTGTCGCGACGCCCGCGGCCGCAGGCCTCAGAACTGGAAGTACAAGAAGGGGCTCGGCGCGCTCAGCGCCAGGAGCGAGCCCCCGACCAGGATCCCCAGGGCGACGGCCCAGCGCAGGTTGGGCGCCGGCTTGAGCTCCCAGGTGTTCGGGGCCAGGTTCACCCACAGCAGCCCGAACACGATGAGCGCCGGCAACACCCTGCCCAGCGGCATGAGGTCGCCGCCGCTCACGCCGTTCAGGCCGACCATGGCGCGCAGCACGTCGAACGCCTGCGATCATGGTGAGCGCACGGAAGAACACCCACGCCACCACGGCGCAGAGGAACGTCAGCAGGCGGTTCAGCCACACCCAGCCGGGCGCAAGGCCCCACTTGCGGAACAGCACGTGCACCGACTGGAAGACGCCCCACAGCAGGCCCCAGAAGACGAACGTCCAGGCCGGGCCGTGCCACAGGCCGGCCAGCAGGAAGGTGAGGAGCAGGTTGCGGACCGTCATCCACGTGGTGCCGCGCGAGCCGCCCAGCGGGATGAAGAGGTAGTCGCGTAGCCACGAGGACAGCGACATGTGCCAGCGGCGCCAGAAGTCGGAGGGGTTCCGGGCCTTGTAGGGGGAGTCGAAGTTCTGGGGGAAGCGCAGACCGATCATGAAGGCGACGCCGACGGCCATGTCGGAGTAGCCGGAGAAGTCGAAGTACAGCTGCAGCGTGTACCCGAGCGCCGCGCCCCAGCCGGAGGCCATGCCGAGCTCGGCGCTGTGCTCGAAGAGCTTGTTGACGGCGGGCGCCATCATGTCGGCCACCAGCAGCTTCTTGGCGAGGCCCATGGCGAGGAAGAACACCCCGGTGCCGATGAGGCTCAGGCGGAAGCGCTGCTGGGCGCGTTCGAGCTGCTCGCCGACGTGGCCGTAGCGGATGATCGGCCCGGCCATGAGGTACGGGAACAGCGTGGCCCAGGCGAGGTAGTGCACCACGCTCTTGGCTGGGCGGATCATGCCGCGGTACACGTCCACCGCGTACGAGATGCCGGCGAACGTGTAGAACGACACGCCGACCGGCAGGAGCACCTTGAGGACGGGCAGGGGTTCGTCGGCCCCGAACAGGCCGGCCAGGCCGTTCAGCGAGTCGAGGAAGAAGCCGCGGTACTTGAAGTAGGCCAGGAGGCCGAGGTTGACCGCGATGGCGCCGGCCAGGAGGAGCTTGCGCCGGCGCCCGCCCTGCGTGCCGGAAATGACGTGGCCGGCGACCCAGTCCACCAGCGTCGTGCCGAGCAGCAGCGGCAGGTATCGCCAGTCCCAGAGCCCGTAGAAAACGCACGAGGCGACGATGAGGAAGATGAGCCGGGGGTAGCCGCGCGGGACCACCCAGTACAGGATGACGACCGCCGGCAGGAAGTACAGCAGGAAGCCGAAGCTGTTGAAGAGCACGGTCTACGGCCTCACTCGGGCGGCCAGTCCATCTTCTTGAGCACGTACTTCGCCACCCGGGCGGTGTTGTCGGTGGTCATGTGGACGCCGTCGTAGAAGCCCTCCGGGTCGCCGTCCCAGGTGGTGATGTCGGTGATGTCGATGAACTCGAAGTCGTACTCGGTCTTCAGCGACTCGAGGTAGTCGAGCACCTGCTGGTGGCGCTGCGGCCAGCCCAGCGGGTCGACGTACTTGCGCAGCTTGGGGTTGATGGGCGTGAGGACGATGAGCGGGGCAGCCCCCTCCTCGTTCATGAGCGCGAGCGTGTCCTCGAAGTACTTCTTGGCCGTCGGGTCGAGGCTGAAGTAGGCGTCGGTGTAGAGGTCGGTGTAGCGCTTGACGGAGCTTGGGCCAGCGCGAGTTCCACTCGGCCTCGGTGAGCGGGCGGTCGACCATGGTGCCGTCGGCGTTGAAGCGCTTGCGGTACTCGTCGTACTTGCGCTTGACCTTCTTGCGGTTCATGAGCACGCGCAGGGAGTCCTTGGCGCTGTCCAGGGAGAACACCGACGAGCGGTTGGCCCAGACCTGGCGGGCGATGGCCGACGGCGTCTTGCGGATGGTCCCCGAGCCCTCGACGTACTGGGCGAGACGCGGTTCGTTGGCGGTGCGCCCCTGGATCTTGAACGGCACGAACGACTCCACGTCGACCAGCCAGAAGTACTTGGGCACGGCGTCGGGAAAGGTGTCGTGGATGAAGTTCGTCATGGCCCACGCGTCGGCGGTGCCGCCGATGCCGTTCACGCCGCCGTTGAAGGTGCGCAGACCCGTGAGCTCCTCGAAATCCTCCGGCATGTACCGCATGGAGCGCGAGCTGCCGAGGAGGACGAGCTGCGGGGCCTGCTTCATGTTCTCGACCGCATCGGCCTTGATGGTGCGGTCGGACGTGGTGACGGTCGGCAGCAGCTTCATGCCGATGAGGCCGTACGGGTCGGCGAGGGTGTTGAACGCGCCGACCATGGCCATCACCACGAGGGCCGCGGCCACAAGGACCAGCAAGAACCAGAAGGTCCTGCGACCCTTGGACTGGTCGATCTCGGGCGGGTCGGGGATGACGCGCTTCTTGACGCCGGACTGCGAAGGGGCCGGGCCGTCCGCGGCCGCCGTCCCGTCCGGCGCCGCGCCGGGCTGCGGCCGGTTCAGGCCCTCCGCCCCGTCCAGCGACTGCCCGCCCGGAGCCAGCCGGGAGGGCACCCCTGGACCTTCGTCCTCGGGGGACAGGGCGAACGGCTCGTTGTCGTCGGGGTTCACAGCAGTGGGAGGGCTTGGGGTGAGCGCACGGGCAGGAAGGATACCACGGAGGGTGTGACGTGCGGCGCGCGGCGCGGGTGCGGACTTCGCCTCGGGGCATGGCGACGGTATGCATCGACCACGGTGAGGCGCTCGTTGAGCGGGTGCTGCCGGTGGAGCGGCTCTGGCGGGCTGCCGTGGGTCTCGCGCTCCGCACCGACCACACCGTCTACGACGCGGTGTTCGCCGCCGCCGCCGAGCGGACCGGCACCAGCGTCCTGACCTTCGACCGGCGTCTGCTCGCCGCCTTTGCCGATCTCGCCGCGGACGCGCGCACGGCGGGCGTGCGGTAGGGGCGGAGGGCGCCCGGGTGAGGCGCGGTGCGACGGCGGACGGCGCCCCTGTCAGCCGGCGTTCGATGCCGCCGGCGCGGCGAGGGCGCCGGAGATGCGCTCCGCCAGACCGTCGTCCGGCACCTCGTCCACGGCGCCGCTGGCGATGCCTGAGTCGTGGAAGCCGGCCGGCCCGCGACCGCGGAGGAACCCGCGGACCAGGCGGATGCTGCCGCCGTGCGTGACGATCAGGGTGCGGCGGCCGTCGCGGGCCACGTCGCGCAACGCCGCGAGCACGCGGCGCTGCTGCTCGGCCAGGCTCTCGCCGCCGGGAAAGCGGAACGTCTCGGGGTGCTCGCGGTAGTGGCGCCACGTCTCGGGGTCCTCTTGCACGATCTCGTCGAACAGGCGCTGCTCCCACTCGCCGCGGTGCGTCTCCGCGACGCGCGGGTCGGCGACCATGGGGAGGTCGCCGCCGAGTTCGTCGCGGACGATGGCCGCGGTCTCGAGTGCGCGCAGCAGGTGGCTGGTGACGATGAGCTGGAGGCCGCGCCCTTCGAGCGCGCGAGCGCACTCGCGCGCTTGGGCGCGGCCGGTCTCGTTCAGCCCGATGTCGGCCCAGCCCTGGCAGCGGGCCGGCTCGAGGTTCCAGTCGGTCTGGCAGTGCCTGAGGAGCAGGATGGTCACACGTCCGCCTCAGCGGTGACGATGGTCCGGGCGTTCTGCACGGCGACGGTCGGCTCGGGCGCTGGCGCCGGGATGGCCCCGGGGCGCGTCAGTGGAAGGTCAGCAGGGTGTCGCCGCGCACACCCAGGCGGAGCGTCTCCACCGAGATGACCTCATCCGGCGGGATGTTGCCCAGGTTCACGTTGGCGCCGAACTGCGTGATGAACCAGGCCTGCTGCTTCTTTATGGGCGCCTCGAAGAGGATCTGGGCAGTGTCGAACGCCTCGCGGATCTCCTCCAGCAGGCCGTCCTTGACGTCGCCGGTGGGGCGGTAGATGCCGACGGTGCCCGACTCGCGGCCCTCGGTGATGACCTTCCAGGCGCCGGCCTCGAGCTCCCTGCCGATCTTGTCGATCCACGTGGACGGCGTGATGGTGACGGAGTCGTCCTTGCTGCCCACCTCGCTGAGGACCTTGAACTCGCCGGAGAAGCGGCGGAGCAGGGCGAGCTTGTCCTCCTCCTCCATGGCGATGGTGCCGTCGGAGATCTCCACACAGGTCATCTCGCACTCGCGCACGAGCGCCACCCACTCCTCCAGCTTGTTCTGGCGCAGGCAGACCTCGAAGAAGGTGCCGCCGAAGCACACCGGCACGCCATGGCTCTGGTACAGGGCGACCTTCTCCTTGACGTTGGGCGTGACGCAGGCGGTGCCCCACCCCAGCTTCACGATGTCGACGTAGTCGCCGGCGACCTCCAGGAACTGGCGCACCTGGTCGAGGCTGAGGCCCTTGTCGAGCACGTGCGTGAGGCCGCTCTCGCGCGGCTTGATGGTGCGCTGCGGCAGCGTGAGAAAGTCGAACATGCTCGGTCCTCCATCGGTGTGTGCGCCGCACTCCGGGCGCCTGCCGAATGGTACCAGACGGGGGGCGGACCGACCGGAGCAGTCCGGACGCCGGCGACGGGTGCGGCTGCAGGCCGCGCCCGTCAGCCCTTGAAGAGCAGTGCCAGGCCGCTCAGGAACAGGACGGCGGCCAGGATGACCCGCAGCACCCTGGTCGGGGCCTTGACGGTGAGCTGCGAACCGAGAAGCACGCCGGGGATCGATCCCATGAGCAGGGATCCCACCATCCACAGGTCGACGTTGCCCACGCTCATCTGCGCGAGGCCGGTGACGAGCAGGAGGATCATGGCGTGGAAGATGTCGGTGCCGATGATGCGGTCGGTGGTCAATGGATAGAACAGGATGAGGAAGACCGCGAGAAGTGTCCCGCTGCCCACGGAGGTGAAGCCGATGATGAAACCGGTGCAGAGGCCGAGGCAGACGGTCATGACCTTGAGGCGGCGCGTCATGCGGATGTTCTCGCGCCGGTACGTCCGGTCGACGTGCATGACGACCTTCACGACGAGCAGCACTCCGACCATCATCAGGGCCGAGCCGATGGCCTTGTAGAGGGCGCCGTTGATGAGGTCGCCGTAGGTGGCCTTGGCCCAGGCGATCGTGGCGACTCCGGCCAGAGACGCCGGGATGCTGCCCAGCGCCAGCCAGAGTGCCAGGGGGATGTCGACCGACCCCTGACGCCAGTGCTTCCACGAGCCGGCCACCTTGGTGACGGCGGCGTAGGTGACGTCGGTGCCTATCGCCATGGTCGGCTCGAAGCCGAAGAAGAAGATCAGCACCGGCGTCATGAGGGCGCCGCCGCCCATACCGGTGAGACCGACCAGGAAGCCGATCATGAGGCCGGCGATGCTGAGGTAGCCGTTGAGGTTCTCGCCCACCGTCAGGTAGATGACGAGCACGAACAGGCCCCAGCCGGCGAGACCGGCGCCCCAGCGCTTCGCCCAGGCGCCGGCGGTCAGGCCGCTGGGCTCGGGGCCGGGCCGGAAGGGCGGGAGGGTCTCGTCGATCGCGGGGTCGTAGACCTCGCCGTCGCTGTCCGGGTCGTGCTCGCCGGGCAGAAGCCGACGGGCGTCGACCGTCACGGCGGTGCTCTCGGTCTCAGTCATGATGCGCGGCACTATGGGCGCGCGGGAATTATCTGTCAAATAAGGAGAATAGATGTTCAGCGCTTCGTGCCGCTGCACCCCGCCGCTCAGGCTCGGCGGCAGAAGCCGGCCTTATGCGAGGCGGCGCACGTATCACAAACGGGAATGAGACACGCGCCGACGGATGCGGCCGAGGGCCGGGCGCGCGAGGGCGGTCAGAAGACGGGGGCCGCCGCCGCGTACTGCTCGCGGAAGAACGTGAGCAGGGCCTCGGCGGCCCGGCTCAGCACCCGTGTCTTCGAGCGTACACTATAGAAGTCACGCAGGATGCGAAAACCCTCGATGGGCACTACGACCAGGGCTCCGTGCTCGACCTCCGGCACGATCGCCCAGCGGCTGACGAAGGTGACGCCGCCGCCGGCGATGGCGGCCTGCTTGGCAGACTCCATGAGGCCCATCTCCATGGCCACGTTCAGCTGGTCGATGCGCACGCCGGCGCGCTGCAGGTGGTCCTCCACGACGATGCGCACGCCGGCGCCCTGCTGCTGCATCACCTGCGGCTCGGCGACCACCCGCTCGAGCGTGACGGGTCCGCCAGTGGCCCAGCGGTGCGCGGGACCGCAGACGAGCACGATCTCGTCGCGCGCGAGCGGTTCGGCCACCAGCTCCGGCCGCGGCGTCACCGCGCCGACCGCGCCGATCTCGAACTCGCGCGCCAGGACGCTCTCCACCACGGCGTGCGTGTCGTCCACGTGCAACGAGATGGACACGCCCGGGTAGGCCTCGCGGAACTGGGTGAGCATGCCGGGCAGCACGTGCTCGCCCGGTCCCGTGGAGGCCCCTACCATGACTCGACCGGCAATGAGCTCGCCGAGGTCGAGGATCTCCGTGCGGGCGCGCTCGTCGAGGTCGAGGATCTCGCGGCCGTAGCGGTACAGCACCTGTCCGGCGTCGGTGGGCACCACGGTGCGGCGCGAGCGGTCGAGCAGCGTGGTCTTGAGCTCGCGCTCCATGCTGCGCACCTGCTGACTGGCCGCCGGCTGGGTGATGTGCAGCTCGTCCGCGGCGAGCGAGAAGCTGCGGCGGTCGACGATCCTGCAGAACAGGCGGATCTGGCGGATATCCATGCAAACAGCTTATACAGTACTTTCGAGGATGGCGCACGCTGGGTCCGGCGGAGGGCGGCCTCAGGGGGTCGGTGCCGGGCGCCGGGTCGGCATGACGCCGGGTGGGCTCAGACCAAGGGAGGCGACTGGCTGTCGCCGACGTCCGCCAGGAGGCGGCCCAGGCGCGCCCGGCGGGTCGTGCGGCGCGCCAGCTCGAGCAGGCGGTCGACGAACAGCGAGGGGTCCCGCGGCTGGACGGCGGCGAGCCGCGGGTCCTTCTTCACGAGGAGCACCTCGTCGCTCGACGAGACGCACAGCAGACGGCCGTCGGCGATGAGCGCCGCCTCCACCGCCGTCGGGGGCCGGCGGGACACGGTGTACGCGGGCGTGCCCAGAGCGGCGGCCTCGCGCGCCATCACGCCGCCCGCGCCGAGCACGAAGTCGGCCGCGGCGAGCAGGCTGACGGCGTCGGGTAGCGGTCCGCCGGGCGCCACGAGGCCCTGCGGGGCGCGCACGAGGAACCGCGCACGTTGTGCCGCGTCCCTGGCCACCAGGATCAGCGAAACCCGCTCCCGGGCCGCGAGGTCGCCGACGAGGTCCAGCAGGAGAGTCTCGGCGCGCACGGCCTCCCCGGCCGGCGGCCGCGACGGGTGCCCCGGCGCGCCGGTCACGAGCGGCGGGCGCACGACGCCGACGACGTCGAGCGGCTCGTGCGTGAGGCGTGCGAGCACCCTGGGGTCGGGCCGCACGTCGTACAGGTAGTACTCCTCGGCGAAGCCGGGGTACCGGAACAGCTTGTCGCGCGGCGCGCCGAACGCCTCGAGCGTCTCCGGAGGGACCGCCTCGGGTACGGCGACTTCGTCCACAAGGCGCACGTTGACGGAGTTGCCGCGACGGGCGCGCCCGTCGTCGAGAAAGGTGAGCTGCGGGATGCCGAGCGCCCAGGCGGCCAGCACGAAGTCGCTGGCGTGGCTGCCGGCGGCCACGTCGAAGCGGCCGCCGGAGGCGGAGCCCAGCAGTCGCGCTGTACGGTTGACCAGCCCCACGGCCCGGGTGCCCGGCCCGCCACCCCGGTGACCGGTTGTCAGCACACCGCCGAGACCGTAGCGGCGCAGGACCTCGTCGGCGCCGGCGAAGCGCCGCGCCGTGACGGTGACCACGTGGCCGGCGTCCTCCAGACGCCGGACGATGGGCGCGAAGAACACGACGCGAGAAGCATCGGTGATGTCGACCCAGACGCGCATGCCTCACCGCTTGGCCGCGCGCGACCCGGCGCCCGTCGCGACGGGCACGACCCGCGCGTGACCGTTCAGGCCAGCCCTGCGGCCACCGCCGCAGCCACTTCTTTGACCTGCTCCTCGCTGAGATTGGGGTGCATGGGGATGGCGAGGTTCTCGGCCGCCGCCTTGTCTGTGGCGGGGAAGTCGCCGAGCTTGAGACCCTGGTCGGCGAAGGCCGGCTGCAGCTGCAGCGGGGTGGTGTAGTACGCCGCGCAGTCGACCTGGCGCTCCTTGCAGGCGGCGGCGATGGCGTCGCGCACGGGGTGCCGGATCACGTACAGGTGGTACACGTGCGTGAGGTCGTCCGGCACGGCCGGGCGCTCGATCTCGTCCGGGAGGTAGAGGTCGTACCACTCGGCCACCTGCACGCGCCGCGCGTTCCACTCGTCGATGACCTCGAGCTCCAGCCGCAGGATCGCGGCCTGCACTTCGTCCAGCCGCGAGTTGAAGCCGATGTCGGTGAAGGTCTTCTTGTCCTTGCTGCCGTGGAAGCGGAGCTCCCGGGCGCGGTCGACCAGCACCTTGCTCTGCGCCGTGACCAGGCCGCCGTCGCCGAAGCCGCCGAGGTTCTTGGTGGGGAAGAAGCTGAAGACGGCCATGTCGCCGAGGCTGCCCGCGCGGCGGCCCTCGTAGGTCGCACCCCAGGCCTGGCACGCGTCCTCCACCACGTGCAGGCCGCGCACGTCGGCAGCCGCCTTGATGGCGTCTGCGTCGGCCGGCAGACCGAACAGGTCGACCGGCATGACGGCCTTGGTGCGCGACGTCACCGCGCCCTTTATGGCGGCAGGGTCCATGCACAACGTGTCGGGCAGGATGTCCACGAACACCGGCTTGGCCCCGGCCTGGGCGATGGCCTCGGCCGTGGCGAAGAACGTGAACGGCACCGTGATGACCTCGTCGCCCGGGCCGATGCCGAGGGCCCTTAGGGCGATCGTCAGGCCGTCGGTGCCGTTGGCCACTCCGACGGCCCCGACGGTGCCCATGTAGGCGGAAGCCTCGTCTTCGAAGCCCTTCACATTGGGCCCGAGAATGACGCGACCGCTGCGCAGCACCTCGAGCACGGCCGCCTCGATGCGGTCCTGCAGTTCGGCGTACTGTCCCTTGATGTCCATGAGTCCGACGGCCATGCGAGACGCCTCCTTGCGGCGAAAAAGTTCCTGAGGGCTTGAGGGCCGAACCTACCATAGCGCCGCGGGGACGGGCTACCGCGGGGCCCGGCAGAGGCCCGAGCTCACCGGTCGCGGGCCTCCGCGCCCGTTCGTCGGCGCTCGCGCCGCGCTCGCCTCGTGAGGTACTGTCTGGCCATGCAATCCATCATCAACGACGTGGTCCTGTGGGCGACCGACCTCATCGGCGCCTGGGGCCTGCCCGCCGTCTTCGTCCTCATGCTTCTGGAGAGCGCCTGCATCCCGGTGCCCAGCGAGGCGATCATGCCGTTCGCCGGCTTCGCCGTGAGCGAGGGCACGCTCAGCTTCGTGGGCATCACCGTCGCCGGCGTGGCCGGCAACGTGGTGGGCTCCTGGATCGCCTACGCCGTGGGCTACTACGGCGGACGCCCGTTCGTGGACCGCTGGGGCAGGTGGGTGCTGTTGCGGCCGCACCACCTGGACACAGCGCAGCGCTGGTTCGACCGCTATGGGGCGCCGGTGGTCTTCTTCTCGCGCATGATCCCCATCGTGCGCACGTTCATCTCCCTCCCGGCGGGTTTCGGCAAGATGGGCTTCTGGAAGTTCACCCTGTACACCACACTGGGCTGCATCCCCTGGGTGGCTCTGCTCGGGTACATCGGCGTCAAGCTCGGCGCCAACTGGGAAGAGATCCGCGGGCTGCTGCACTACGCCGATTACGTCGTGGCCGGCGTCCTCGTCGTCCTCGCGATCTGGGTGGGGATGCGCTGGCGCCGGCGCCGGATGACGGCCGTCCGTTCGGGCGGCGCCGAGAACGAGGAGTGACATGGGCGCCGGCTTGGGTGACGGGTCGGCGCCGCTGTCGTGCCGCGTGCGTGTGCCGGCGACCACGGCCAACCTGGGCCCTGGGTTCGACTGTCTCGGCATGGCCCTCGACCTGTGGAACGAGGTCAGCTTCTCCGTCGAGGGCGGGGGCGTGGTCGCCACCGCCACCGGGCCGGGGGCCGACCGCCTGCCCGGTGACGCCTCCAATCTCATAGCGCGTGCGTTCCTGCGGCTGTGCGAGGAGGCCGGACGCGCAGCGCCCGCCGGCCTCCGCATCCACAGCGAGCTGCGCGTGCCGCCCTCGTCCGGCCTCGGGTCCAGTGCCGCCGCCGTCACCGCCGGACTGCTCGGCGCCAACACGCTCCTGGGACACCCGTTCGAACGGGCCCGGATGCTGGAGATCGCCGCCGACATCGAGGGCCACCCCGACAATGTGGCCGCCACCATCCTCGGCGGCCTCACCATCGTGGTGCGGCGCGGCGAGCGGCTCCTGACCAAGAAGATCCTCGTGCCGGAGGTGCACGTGGCCCTGGTCGTGCCGGAGCTGCCCTTCAGCACCAAGGCGGCGCGCGCCGGCCTGCCCCAGGAGGTCTCCATGCAGGACGCCGTGTTCAACATGGGGCGCATCCCGCTGGTGGTGGAGGCGCTGCGCACCGGCGACCTGGAGCTGCTGCACGACGTCATGGAGGACCGGCTGCATCAGGCCGCCCGCCTCAAGCTCATCCCGGGCGGCCCAGTCGCCTGGGTGGCGGCGCAGAGGGCCGGGGCCGCGGCCGTGGCCGTCTCCGGATCCGGCCCCAGCCTCATCGCCTTCGTCGGGCTGAGCACCGACGCGCTCCGTGTGGCGCGCGCCATGTCCGAGGCGTTCGCCGACGAGGGCGTCACGGCGCGTCCGCTGGGCGTCACGGCGTCGGCCGCCGGCGCCACCGTCGTCTGATGAGCCGCGTGGCCCGACGCGGCCCGCGCCGGCCGAGCAGCCCTCGCGTTCCTCGTGGCCGGCGCTCTGCGCTTCTCCCGGCCCGCCCCACCAACAGGGTCGCCGGTCGGCCCTCACCGGGTATAGTCACGGCATGATGAACGCAGGCTACGAGCTGGTCGACCACACCGCCGACATCGGCGTGCACGCCTGGGGGCACACACGCGAGGAGGTGTTCGAGCTCGCCGCCGAAGGCATGTTCTCGCTGATCTGCGACCCCATGACGATCGCCACCACACAGACCGTCTACGTGGAGGTCGACGCCCCGCAGCCCGACCTGCTCCTCGCCGCCTGGCTCAACGAGCTGCTCTTCCGCTTCGAGGCCACCCGCGTGCTGTTCGAGGCCTTCGAGGTCACGGAGCTCAGCGACACTCGCGTCAGGGCACGCGTCAGAGGCGAGCCGCTCGATCCCGCCAGGCACGCCATCTGTGGCGGAGTCAAGGCCGCCACCCTCCACCAGCTCTCCCTCCGGCCGTCGGACGGGGGCTGGGACGGCTTCGTCCTGCTGGACGTCTGAGGCCCCCATGCGCGTCACGCGCACGGGCCGGCACACGTACGAGATCGCCCGGGAGGGCGCCATGCGTGTGCCCGGGCGCGTGTATGCCGACGAGAGCCTCTTCGCGCAGGCGGGGCACGAAGAGGCGCTCCAGCAGGTGGCCAACGTCGCGACGCTCCCGGGAGTGCTCATCGCCAGCATCGCCATGCCCGACATCCACTGGGGCTACGGCTTTCCCATCGGCGGCGTGGCGGCGATGGACGAGCGCGACGGCGTGGTGTCGCCGGGCGGCGTGGGCTTCGACATCAACTGCGGGGTGCGTCTGGTGCGCACCGGGCTCGGCGTCGAGGAGGTGCGGCCCAGGCTCGAGGCGCTCATGCACGAGCTGATGCGGCGCGTGCCCCAGGGCAGCGGGCCGCACGGCGCGCTGGAGCTCGGCGAGCGGGACCTCGTCAAGCTCGCCGAGCAGGGCGCGCCGTTTCTCGTACAGCGCGGCTTCGCCACCGACGACGACCTCGCGCACATCGAGGAGGGCGGCGCCATGAAGGGCGCCGACATGGCGGCCGTGAGCGCCAAGGCTGTGGCGCGGGGACGCTCGCAGGTCGGCAGCCTGGGCGCCGGCAACCACTTCCTCGAGGTGCAGGTGGTGGACGAGGTCCTCGATGAGCAGGCGGCGAGGGCCTTCGGCGTCGCCCCCGGCCAGGTCACGGTGATGATCCACTCGGGCTCGCGTGGCTTCGGTCACCAGGTGTGCACCGACTACCTGGCGCGGATGGCGCAGGCGGCGGCGCAGGCCGGCATCGAGCTGCCCGACAGGCAGCTCGCCTGTGCGCCGCTCGGTTCCGCTGCCGCCCGCGAGTACCTGGCGGCCATGGCGTGCGCCTGCAACTTCGCCTTCGCCAACCGCCAGATGATGCTGCACGAGCTGCGCGGCGCCTTCGAGCGAGTGTTCCGCTCGAGCTGGGAGCGCCTCGACGTGCGGCTCGTCTACGACGTGGCGCACAACATCGCCAAGCGCGAGGTGCACCAGGTGGACGGTCGTGACCGGCCGGTGTGGGTGCACCGCAAGGGGGCGACCCGCGCCTTCGGCCCCGGTCGCCCGGACGTGCCGGCCGACTACCGCGCCGTGGGGCAGCCGGTCATCATCCCCGGCAGCATGGGCACCGAGAGCTGGCTGCTGGCCGGCACCGACGAGGCCATGCGCCGGACCTGGGGCTCCACCTGCCACGGCGCCGGGCGCTCACTCTCGCGGCACGCCGCGAAGAAGGTGAAGAGCGGCGCCGACGTGCGCCGCGAGCTCGAGGGCCGTGGCATCGTCGTCAAAGCCGGGAGCATCGCGTCGCTGGCGGAGGAGGCGCCTTACGCGTACAAGGACGTGGCCGCCGTCGTCGACGTCGTACACGACGCCGGCCTCAGCCGCAAAGTGGCGCGCCTCAGGCCACTCGGCGTGCTCAAGGGGTGAACGGTCCCGAACGGCGCCGCGCGGCCTGTTGCCGCCGCGGTCAGCCCTGGTCGCCCAAGCGGTGCGCCTCTTCTTTGACGGTGTCCACGATGGCCCGGTAGACCTTCTGCAAGGCCTCGGGGCTCAGCGGTCCGCCGTTGGCCTCGTCCAGAAACGCGACCATCTTCGCCTCGCGCTCGGGGTCGAACACCTCCACGCCGTGTTCGGCCTTGTAGCGCCAGAGCCGGTCCACCACCGCGAGTCGCTCGTTGACGAGCTCGACCAGCCTCAGGTCGATCTGCGAGATCTGGTCGCGGAAGTCAGTGATGACGGGGTCGTCGCCGGGGTTGCTCAAGACATGTTCTCCGTTCCGATGGGAGGGGGCGGCGGTGACGGGCTGCGTCTGCCGCCGGGGCTCCGGTGCGGCAGGCGCGATGTGAGCCCCGGCTAGTTGCCGCGGTCCTCGTCGTCGTCTTCGTCCTCGTCGTCGAGGTCCTCGTCGTCGTCTTCGTCCTCGTCGCCCGGATCCTCGTCACTGCGGTCTGCCTCGGCGATCTCGTTGGGCGTACCCTCGGCGCTGAGAAAGTCATCGGGTGAGACCGTCTCAAGGAAGTCGCGGAAGCTGTCCACGATCTCCTCGGTGTCGTCCACCTCGCGCTCGAACTCGATGGCGTTGTCCTCGATGAGGGCGGTGGAGGCGAAGATGGGGGCATCGGTGCGCACGGCCAGGGCCAGCGCATCGCTCGGACGCGAGTCGATCTCGATGAGCTCCCCCTCGCGGTCGAGGGTGAGCGTCGCGTAGAAGGTGCTGTCCTTGAGCTCGGTGACGGTGATGCGCGCCACGTCGGCGTGGAAGCGCCCGAGCACGCTGGCCAGCAGATCGTGCGTCATCGGCCGCGGCAGCTTGGTGCCCTGCAGCTTGATGAGGATCGCGGCGGCCTCGGGGTGGCCGATCCAGATGGGCAGGAAGCGGTTACCCTCCATCGTCTTGAGCAGCACGATGGGCTGTTTGCCGATGACGTCGAAACTGACGCCGTAGATGACCATCTCCTGGACGTCCATGATGGCCTGAGTATACGGCAAGGGCGTCCGGGCTCGCACAGCGGCCGGCGCCGATGGCCGAGAGGCTCTCACTCCGCCGAGGCGCGGCGACAACGGCGTATGATGGGGCCTCGGCTCGTGCGTGTCGACGCGGTCGCAGGGCCGCGGGCCGCACCCGCGTCGGTGGAGGAGGGGCCATGGCGCGCACAGGCAGGACTGTCGGATGGCGGCGTCGGAGAGGCGCATGCATCGCCGCGGTCTGCGCCGCGGTCCTGCTCAGTCTCGCGCTCGCGGCTCCCGCTGTGGCGCGCGTCGGCCGCGTCGGCCCGGATCGCCCGGCGGCATCCTGGACCCCGGGCAAGACGGTCGACCGGCTGCTCGAGAGCGCCTGGGTCAGGCACGGTATCTGGGACGCCCAGCCGGCGGGCGCGCTCACCTACACCATGACCGAGGTCACACCCGAGATGACCATGACCGCGACCGACGCCGACGGTGCAACCGTCTGGTCGGTCGAGGCCGGCGACGTGTCGGCCGCCACGGGCACACTGCCGGCCGCCTTGGTCGCCGTGTACGCGGACCCCGACCCGAACGTCCTGCGCTCCGGGGAGCTGCGCGCCTACGATGCCGACGGCACAGTCCGCTTCCGCAGGACGTTCACGAACAGGTTCGTCGCGCCGCTGTGCGACACGCCGACGCGCCTGGTCTGGGCTGAGGTGTCGGCCCGGCGAGTGACGCGAGTGTTCGTGCGGCAGGGCTCCAGGACACGTTCCGTCGCGCTCCCGTACCGCCCGCCGAGGGCAAGCTTCATCAACCCGGCCGCGTCGTCCGCTGACGGCGCTCGCCTCGCGGTCGGCATCTTCATGCCAAAGCCGGACAGATGGCGCACCGTGATGTACTGGCTGCGCGTGAGCCGTTCCGGCGTGCCGAGCATCGTCTCTCACGGGACCACGGACTGGCCCTTCCTCGCTCTGAGCCCCGACGGCAGCCACGCGGCCGTGATGAGCGAGCGCAACCCGCCGCAGGCCAGTCGCAACCTGTGGGTGCCCTTCGGGAAGTTCGGCGGTCGCCTGCTGCCCGGCGAGAGCCCCGCCGAGCTCGACGTCGCCCCGCAGCGCATCTTCGGCCAGGGCGGCTACACGTATCAGAGCGAGGCGACCGCGTGGGGAGCCTCCGGGGTCTGGGTGGTCGACTGGTCGATGCAGTACATGTACCAGCGCGCCTGGGTGTGGGACGACGCCTCCAGCTCCATCTGGTTCCGTCATGACCCGGGCATCTCCTACCTCGCCGGGGTGGACAGCAGCGGTGGGCTCACGGTCATCAACGTTGACACGTATGCGGTCGCGACCGTGCCCGGCACCTTCGCCGACGCCGTGCCCATCGACGGTGGCACGATGGCGGTCATGACGACGGGCGGTGTGCTGAGCTTCATCGCCAACCCTGTGGCCGCGCCTCAGGGAGAGTGACTCGCTGGGCGTTGAAGCGTTTCCGCGGAGGCTACTCGAGCGGGCCGCCCAGCGTGGCGAAGCCTTCGTGCCCGGCGGCCTCCAGCAGTCGGCGGTCGAACGCCGCGAACACCACCGGGTCATCCGGCGTGGCATCGGCCAGGGCTGCCCGAAGCACCACGGCCGCGGCGAGCTGCACGGCATCCATGCCGCGGAGCCTGTGGACGAGAGCCAGCTGACCCGCACGTCGTTCCGCCACGGGAATCGTCACCGTGCGACGCCAGCGCTCGTCAAGCTCGCCGACCCAAGCGCTGAGCCGGCGGGCGTCCGATCCCTCCAGGCGATCGCGCCGCCCGACGGCGGCGCAGGCTTCGGCGTAGGTAACGACGCTGGAGAAGGCGACGCGCGCTGTGTCGAACCATGCACGCGCGTCGGCGTCTCCGGATTCGCGGACCACCAGCTTCACGAAAGCGCTCGTGTCGAGATAGACGATCACGTCGGCTCGACGTCCGGATCGTCCCAATACGGCCCGCGGTCTTCCAGCACTATGTCCGAGAGCATGCGGCCCGTGTTGACGGGCAGGTTCTCGGGTACGACCATCTCCTCGCCGCTCCACTCCGCCTCGCCGGCCTCGACCATCCGCCATATTGCCGCCCTGAGAGGGTCGGCCGGCACGAGGTCTGCTACCTCCTTGCCGCGGATGGTGATGTGGAGGCGCTCGCCCATCTGTACACGGCGAACGTACTCGGCCAGATGCGCCTTGAGTTCCGTGATGCTCACGGACGCCATGATGGGCCTCTCTTGTCGGCACTACAAGTCATTACAATCAATGTAAACAGGTCATAACGATGTAGCAAGAAGTGACCTGCTTGTCGCCAATGGGGAGAGTCCGCCGAGGGTGCCGCCCGTGACGTAGCGCATCACCTCGGTTGACGCTACGTGCCCTCGCTCATACACTCCAAGGCCCCTGTGGGCGCATAGCTCAGTCGGTTAGAGCGCTTCTCTGATAAGGAAGAGGTCCGTGGTTCGAATCCACGTGCGCCCACCAGTTTCTGCAGGTGTTTTCTCCTCCCGTTCCCTCCCCGCTCCGGTCGATTGTTGCCGAACTGTTGCCGAGGCCCATCTCGCTTGAGCCTGGCAGGCCTTCCGTCTGGGGCGTTCGTCACACTGGCAAGTACTTCGCCTTCAAGGTCGATGACGTCGACAAGCGCCAGGCCGCGGGCGAGATTCTGACCAAGGGCGCGCCGGCACGGGCTCGTGATGACGGGCGAGCCGCGGCAGCCCGGCTACCGGGTCGAGGACTGGCTCTGGGAGGCGCGGAGGGTGAGGAGTACTGTGCGGGAAGGAGTAGTGGGCCGGCGGCGGGCATGAGACAGCCTGACGACCGCCGGCCGAGCGAAGGCCGTGGCCGGCCTCGACGAGGTCACGCCGGCGGCGCTTATGCGCGCCGAGGAGAAGGGCCTCGAGAACGCACGACCGCTCCGCGACAACGTCGTTTCGCTCGCCAGCCGCCGCCGCTAAGGCTGGCTAGGTCCAAGGCTAGTTGTCGGGCCCCGGCAACTCGATACGTCAGATTCCCGGGCTGTGCAGCGTGCTGGCGCCGAGCATGGCGACCGTCAGGCCGGCCGTGGCGAGGGTCTCCCGTGCGGGGAAACGGCGCCCGGGAAGGCGGCTGCGGACGTAGCGTGCCAGGGCGGACCGCTGCAGGACAGCGCGCCACACCAGAAGGCAGACGCAGAGCACGCCCGGGGCGGCGTGCGGGAGCGCCCACTCGCGGCCGGCGGCGTGGTCGAGGAGGCCCGTGACGGGGAGCGCCAGGCCCAGGAGTGCGGCTGTGCAGACAATCAGCGCCTGCCGGTCGCGGTCCCCCGCGAGAACCTGCCTGAAGCGCCGGCCTAGGGGACGCCGGTTCAGGATGATGTGCCAGGCGCAGAACAGGATGCACAGGACGCCGACCACCACGTGCGGAAGTGCCCACTCCCGGCCTGCGGCGTGGTCGAGCAGGCCAGTGATGGGCAGCGACACGCCGGAGAAGGTAGCGCCGAGGACGGCGATCGCTCGCCGGTTCCAGTGCGTTCCCCACCTGGAGATCATCGATTGGGCTTCTCCCATGCCGGTATCGTTCGCCGGGGTGGCTCCGAATGTCAACGAGACGCCGAGTGTCGCAGACGGCCGGCGGCTTGCGGCAAGTCTCTCTCGTCCCCTCTCGGGCGGCTTCGGCCGCAGGTTTCCTGCGAATCCAGCGGACGGACGGCCGTCAGGCTCAGCCGCTTGGTGAGAGCATTCTCATCCGTGCCTCACGGTCTCCTCATGCTGGTGGCCGATGGTCGTTTTCGTACCCTGTAACTTCCGCAGTCGAGGCGACAAGGCCATGCACTTGAAGATGCCGTTCAGGACTCGTGTTGAGCCCGGCAACGAGGCGCGGCGCGATGCGTCGTGGGGCTTTCGTGAGGGCGACGAGATCGTCACTGGGCGCCACGTCGTGCGCCTGCTGGGCGGCGGGGTCCGCTTCGAGGCGTACCTCGCCTGGGACGATCAGCTCCTCGCGCTCGTGGTCGCCAAGATCCTCCGCCCCGATCAGGTCGATGAGCCGGTGGCCCTCGCGGCGATCGCCGCCGAGGCTCGTGTGCTCGAGAGCCTGCGGCACCCCGTGATCGTGCGCTCGTTCGACGCCGTCGTCGACGGGGCCCGGCCGCATCTCCTGCTCGAGTACCTCGATGGCCCGCATCTCTCGACATTGCTGCGTACGTCCGCGATCTCGATCGAGCAGGTGCTCCCACTCGGGCTGCAGCTGTGCTCGGCGGTGCACTACATGGGCACGCAAGACGTCGTCCACCTGGACGTCAAGCCGCGCAACATCATCATGACCGGGCCGCCGCGGCTCATCGACTTCAGCCTCGCCCTGGGGACCGACGAGCTCGCCCGTGTCTCGTCACCGATCGGCACACCGAAGTACATGGCTCCGGAGCAGTGCGACCCTGCCCGCTTCCGCCAGCTTGGGAGCGCCGCCGACGTGTGGGGCATCGGCGTGACGCTTTACTGGGCGCTCGCGCAGCGCTCCCCGTTCCCGGCGCCGTCATCAGATGAGAGTGCTCCGCTTGAGGAACGCTACCCCCAGATCGTGCACGGGCCGGCGCCGCTCCCGCCCGACGTGTCTCCGGCGCTCGCCGAGCTCGTCGAGACGACGCTCGCGCCGCGTCCCGCGGACCGCCCTACGGCAGGGCAGGTCGCGGCCGAGTTGGAGCCGCTCGTGGCGGCGCTCCCGAGCCCTCGGCTTGGCCGGTTCCGCGTGAGTACGAAGAAAGGGGTGCGACGGTGAGAGCCTTCTCACCCCCGTCTCATCGCCGCTCCATCTGTGGTCGGCATAGTGATGTCGACCCACAAACGCAGTGAAGGAGGCAACGACATGACCATCCGCTTGATCCTCGTCCTGACCGTGTTCGCACTTGTCCTCGGGGGGGTCGGCGCGGCATTTGTCCAGGCGCAGCCCAACGACTCCGGCTCACCGGTCGCCCCCGAGCCGCGGCGCAGAGCCGACCCGACAGACGCCCGACCGCAAGGAGTCCAAACCCGCGAAGGCGTCCGCCAAGAGCGACGCCCGCCATGACGACGTCCAGTCCGAGCTCGAGGCCGTCGAAGCCAAGTCGGACGACGACGGCCAAGGCGGTGACGACAACTCCCTTGCCAGCGCGCCCAGTGCCCCGAGTGCCGCCAGCGCGCCCAGTGCACCGAGTGCGGCCAGCGCTCCCAGTGCCGCTAGCGCTCCCAGCGCGGCCAGCGCCCCAAGCGCCGCCAGCAGCGATGACTGAGACACCAGTCCATGGGGGAGCAGGTCTCACCAAGCCTCGAGGGTACGAGAAGGGCGCCGGCAGGCGCCCTTCTCGCGGCCCCAGCTTCTCCAAGAGGAGGACATTCTCCGCACGTGCGAGGCGACACATGAGAAGACTCTCATGCACGTCTCATGATCACTTTAGTCACCAGAGGCAGACTACTCTGTGCAAGCACCACCTCCGCACGGCGGCGGGCTGGATAGCCCTGTCGGACTACGAATGGGAGGCACCCGAATGACCCGCGTGCTCATCATCGCCGTCGCCGTCTTGCTGGTCCTCGCTGGTGTGGGCACTGCCCTCTCGAGTGCCCATGACCAGGACCCGGGGCCGGCAATCATGCTCTACGAGGATCCCGTCGACGACGCCAAGACCGGCCAAGACAAGGGCGGCGCTGACCGCGCCAAGGACGACGCGCAGCACGATTACGAGGGTGCGAAAACGAGCTACGACGGCGACGACACGTTCACCGTCGCGCACCCGCAGCCCGTCGAGGCCGACGACGACGAGCCGGACGACGACGAGCCGGACGACGACGAGTCGGATGACGAGCCGGATGACGACTGACCGCACGACGAGGCGTCGGGTGATTGAACGCCCTCTTCTCGCAGCCGGCTCTCACGCGACCCACCCCGTCCCGGGACGGGTGCCACAAGGCCTTGGAGGGATGTGATGGCTGCGTGTCCATCGTGCGGCCGAGACTCGACTGAGGGCGACCGGTTCTGCCGAGCCTGTGGCCACGAGCTTCCCGCGATGCCTCCTCCGGGGCGGCCGACCGGCAGATCCACGATCGTCGCGAGCTTCGCACCCACCACGGCTTGGGTCGGCAAGACGATCGCCTATGAGGACGGCCAGTTCGTCCTGGAGGGCCACGGCCCTATCACCCCCGAGGCGGTTCTCGAGCACGAGCGGCAAGGCCACCTGGTATGGGCGTACGAGGGGCTACGGAAATGGGTGCAGGCGGTCGCTTTGCGCCCGGCCGTGCCAGTCCCTGCAGGCCGACCGGTCGAGAACGGTGCAGACACCCGGCCCTCGGCGACGGATGATGGGGCCACGGAGGCAGCCGGATCGGGGGTACGGCGTGAGGTCGTCGCCCTGCCGACCATCCTCCTGGCCGCCTTCGGTCTCGCCGCCGTGGCCGCGACGGTCGTCAAGGGCGGCTACATCCGCGACGGCGTCGGCATCGCCTGTGCGCTGATGGCCGGCGCCTTGGCTGTCCTTGGCATCCTGAGCGTGGTCAGGCCGTCGATGCTCAGCCGGGGCGCATCTGCCCCTTCCCCCTCTGGTCGCTCATCAAGTCGGCTTCCGGTGATCCTCGCCTGCCTGTGCGCGGCGTTCCTGGCGCTCGCCGCTGTACTCTGGTGGCTGCCGCACTACCAGGTCATCGTTCCCGCCGACAGGCGCGTGGCGCTCGATGAGGCACCGGCGATGACCGTCACGGTGAAGAACCGCGGCCTCTTCCCGGGCACTTACAGGGCCGTCTACAAGCTCGCAGGTCAAGCGGTGTCCACAGTCCAAGTGCCGCTCAATCCCGGGGAAGAGCAGCCAGTCGCGCTGGCACTGCCTCCAAACAGTCCACGCGCCCCCTATCTGCTCGAGCTGGGCTCAGCGGAGATCCCGGTGGAGGTGGTCAGGCCGGCCGAGTTCCGCGTCGGGCCGCTCGAGGTCGATCCTTCGGTCGTCAAGGTCCGCCAGGCCGTGAAGGTGATCGCCTCCGTCAAGAACATTGGCCGCATCACAGGCACCTTTCCGGGAGTCATGCTGGCCAACGGCCGAGAGGTAGACGCGCGACCCGCGGAGATCGGACCCGGACAGAGCACAACGCTTGCGTTCACCGTTTCGCAGAGCTCCCGAGGTCCCTGCCGTTTGCGGCTCGGCAACGCACGCAGGACCGTCATGGTGGTGCGACCGGTGCGGCCGCGAAACGGCCAGGTGCTCCGTCGCCGGATCCACGGCGGGAGGGCGCACCTGACCATCAAGAACTCGAACGGGATCGATGCCATGTTCATCCTATCCAGGACCAAGTCGCCGAGGACTTCCGTTCTGGCGGTCTATGTGCGGAAACGCAGCAGCGCCACCGTCGGCAGCGTGCCCGATGGCCGCTACATCGCCTGGGACTGCATGGGTAGTGACTGGAACGCATACACGCGGGGCTTCCTCACCACTGGGGAGTACTCGCGGTGGCGCGACCCGCTCGTGTTCTCCACGACGCGCTCCCGGGGCCATGTACGCTGGAGGAACTGGACGCTCACTCTGGGAAGTGGGGAGAGCGAGCAGGCCATCGTCACGTCGTCGCGCCGGTTCCCCAGACTGTAGCGGCCGGAGGCTACAATCGACACAGCCGGACGACGACGGACGACGACCGACTGGACGACAAGGCGTCGCATGCGCGACTTAGACGCAGTCGAACGACGACGCGCGTGGTGGGAGTCTCGCGGAAGGGGGCGATGGGCACGAGCAGGGACGCCACAGATCGCGGAGGTGCGTCGGGGGGAGTCGCTACGGGGGACTCCGAACGTAAGCCGCTCCTGCGCCAGCCCTCTCGTCTAGCCCTGACCGGCATCCGCACGCGCATCCTCTTGGGCTTCATCGTGATGCTCGCGATCGCTACCGTGGCGTCGGTCGTCGTCGCCCGCGAGGTGCTCCAGTCCAGGCTTCACGAGCGCATCGACAAAGACCTCGCCCAGGAGGCCAAGGAGCTGCGGAGGATCGCGGCCGGCAAGGATCCCGCCACCGGCCGGCGTTTTGGCCAGAACGCGGACAGGATCTTCAGGGTCTACTTCGACCAGAACTCGCCGTCGACGGGCGAGGTCGTGCTCACGTTCGTCAAGGGAAGCCCGTTCTTGCGCAGCCGCTCACTCTCCTCCTCCTACCGGCTCGATGCCGATGCGCAGCTCGTCTCTCACTGGAAGCGCCTCGCGGCGCCAGAACGCGACAGCGTCGACACGCCCGCCGGGCGGGTTGAGTACCTTGCCGTTCCCCTGAGGGGCGACAGCCGGGTGCTCGGTACCTTCGTCGTCGCCGCTTTCACCGACGTGCTTCAGCACCCCTACAACGATGCGTTCGTCGCGGCCGGGGTCGTCGGCGTGGCGGTGCTCCTCATCGGCTCCCTGCTCGCCTGGCGCATGGCCGAGAGCGTCCTGCGGCCAGTCAGCTCGCTGACGCAGATGGCGCAAAGCATCTCCGAGACAGACCTCGCGCAGCGGATCGAGGTGCGCGGCCACGACGAGCTCGCCGGCCTCGCCGCTACCCTCAACGCCATGCTCGACCGGCTTGAACGGACCCTGTCGAGCCAGCGACGCTTCCTTGACGACGCGGGGCACGAGCTGCGTACTCCGATCACGATCATCCGTGGGCATCTCGAGCTGCTCGAGGACGACCCTGAGGAACGGCAGGCGACGTTGGCGCTCGTAATGGATGAACTCGATCGCATGAGCCGCATGGTCAACGATCTCATCGTGCTCTCAAAGTCGGAGCGCCCCGACTTCCTCAAGCCCGAAGCCGTCGAGGTGGCGGGGCTGACGGATGAGGTCCTGACCAAAGCGAGCGCGCTGGGAGCACGGGACTGGCGGCTCGATGCTCACGGCGACGGTGTCGTCACGGTGGACCGCCAGCGCCTCTCTCAGGCGCTTATGCAGCTCGCGCAGAACGCCGTCGAACACACGCAGGAAGGGGATAGGGTCTCGTTCGGGTCGGCAGTCGAGGATGGTGAAGCGCGCTTCTGGGTGCGCGACGACGGACCCGGCATCGCGCCGGCCGACCAGGAGAGGATCTTCGAGCGCTTCGAGCGCGGCGGAGCCAGAAAGCCCAGCGGCGGTTCCGGACTGGGTCTGTCGATCGTGCGCGCGATCGCCGAGGCGCACGGCGGCCGGGTAGAGTTGCTCAGCGGCCTCGGCGCGGGCGCGCTGTTCTCGATCGTGGTGCCCGTCGACGGGCCACGCCGTGTGAAGAAGGAGGAGCGGTGAGCCGCATCCTGATAGTCGAAGATGAGGAGCGCATCGCGTCCTTTCTCGTGAAGGGCCTCCGCGCGCAAGGCTACGCCACCGACGTCGCGACGACCGGCGGCGAAGGGCTGGCGCGCGCGCTGAGCGGCGACGTCGGCCTCATGATCCTCGACATCGGTCTGCCCGACCGGGACGGCTTCTCGGTCCTCAGGGAACTGCGTCAGCATGACCGGCGGCTCCCGGTGGTGATCCTCACTGCCCGCGACGACGTGGAGGACAAGGTCGTCGGCTTCGATGAAGGCGCCAACGATTACGTCACCAAGCCGTTCAAGTTCGACGAGCTCCTCGCGCGCGTGCGCGTCCGCCTGCGGGAGGGCGAACGACCTCCTGAAGAGACCGTGCTGCGCGTCGGGGACTCGGCGCTCGATCTGCTCACGCGCCGCGCGCTGGTCGGGCAGAGGGACGTCGAGCTGAGCGCCCGCGAGTTCGCCCTCGCCGAGCTGTTCTTCCGCCACCCAGGTCAGGTGCTGAGCCGTGAGCAGATCCTCAGCAACGTCTGGGACTACGACTTCGACCCGAGCT